>NZ_CM143965.1:1780000-4502536 GCF_055361565.1 Methylobacterium sp. TK26
ACTTCATCCTGCAGGCCCTGCGCGGCGAGCCGATCACGATCTATGGCGACGGCACCCAGACCCGCAGCTTCTGCTATGTCGACGACCTGATCGAGGCGATGATCCGGGTGATGGATCAGCCGCCGGAATTCGGCGGTCCGATCAACCTTGGCAATCCCTGCGAGTTCACCATCCTTGAACTCGCCGAGTGCGTGCTCCGGCTGACCGGTTCGCGGAGCCGGATCATCCACCATCCCCTTCCCTCCGATGATCCAAGGCAGCGCCGACCGGATATCGGCCTGGCCCGTGAACGCCTGGGCTGGGAGCCGACAGTGTCCCTCGCAGACGGGCTGCAAGAGACCATCCGTTATTTCCGAAGCTTGGCCGTCTGACGGTGGACAGGGGAATGACGACGGACACCATACCGGCCCGCACGAAGCCCTGCGATGACGCGGCCGTGAAGGAGGCGCGCCGGAAGGCTCTTCTCGCGATGAAGGCGCCGTCGCAGATGAAGATCATCTGCATCGACATCACCAACAAGTGCGATCTCGGCTGTTCGAACTGCACGCGTCTGCTCGTCAATCAAGACAAGCACTGGGACATGACGCCGAACAATTTCCGGCTCGCCCTCAGGAGCTTGGAGGGGTTTCCCGGGATCATCGCCGTCATCGGCGGCAATCCATGCATGCATCCGAAGTTCGCGGAGTTCTGCCGGATCTTCGCGGAGGAGGTGCCGGACAAGCGTCAGCGTGGTCTTTGGACCAACAACGTGTTCAAGCACGAAGCGCTGTGCAGGGAGACCTTCGGGGTCTTCAACCTCAATCCGCATGGCGATGCCCGAGGCGAGACTTCGCTGAGCCCCCTCAAGAATCTCGGGTGGTACCACCGGGGGCATTCCGAGCATTCCTCGGTTCTGGCTGCGATCCAGGATCTCCACGAGCCCGTTGAAATGTGGGAGCGGATCGGCCGCTGCGATGTGAACCAAACGTGGTCCGCCTCCATCGTCGAGGTCCGCGGGATCCTGAAAGCCTATTTCTGCGAGATCGCAGCCGCCTTCGATCTCGCACGGGGGGGGGCAGCACGGCATGGACGTGGCGCCCGGCTGGTGGAAGCGCCCGTTGAGTCGCTTCCACGGACAGGTCGACCGCTTCTGCCCCGGTTGCGGTGTCCCTGCCCGGGTGAAGGGGCACCTCGATCACGAAGAGATCGACACCTATTCGCAGACCAATGCCGATCTTGCGGTCAAATCGCAAAATAGGAAGAAGCGAAACATCATGGAAGTCGGTAAAACCAGCTACGAAAGCATTGCTCAAATGCCAGTCACTGCCTATTCAGAAGATCTGCGACAGAGCGGTCCCCGGATCTTCGTTGTCACGCCGTATTACCGCGAATCCCTCAACGTGCTCAGGCGGTGTCATGAAAGCGTGATGGCGCAGCAGGTTGAAGCGCGCCTGACGCATGTCATGATCGCGGACGGGCATCCTCGGGAGGAAATCGACGGCTGGGACGTCCTACACATCAGGCTCCCCAAGGCACATGGCGACAACGGCAACACGCCGCGCGCGGTGGGCTGCGTCGTGGCAGAGACCAACGGTGCCGACTTCATCGCCTTTCTGGACGCCGACAACTGGTACTATCCCGAGCACCTCGCGATCATGCTCGACGCCATCAAAGAGACTGGGGCGAGCGTCGCCTGCTGCTGGAGGGACTATTTCGGTCCAGACGGCACGAAGATCGAGGTGATCGAGCCCGATGAGTTGGCCCTGAACCACGTGGACACGAGCTGTATCATGCTGTCGAGCGCAGCGTTCGACGTGAACCAGTTATGGTCTACGATGCCGAAGATCCTGACACCCTGGTGCGATCGCGTGGTCATGACCGGCATCCGCCATCGGCGACACCTGCAGTGCTACACCCGCAAGAGGACCGTCGCGTTCACGACGATCTACTCGAAGCACTTCGAGGATTTGAACCTGCCGCTGCCGCCCAACGCCAAACGGACGCCGGACGAGGCAATGCGCGCCTATCTTCAGTCGATTGAGGGCGTACAGCAGACCGTCCGCCGGATGGGATTCTGGCCCTTAGCCATCTGATCCGGAAGCGCCGGGGCTCTGCCCCGGCACCCTGCCAAAGGGCTGGCCCTTTGGGATCCCCTATTCCGCCGCCTGCGCGAGATACGAGGCGGGATTGTAGTTGAGGATCGGGCCGAGCCAGCGCTCCACCTCCGCCACATCCATCTCCTTGCGGACGGCGTAGTCCTCGACCTGATCCCGCTCCACCTTGGCGACGCCGAAATAGTGGGCGTCCGGGTGGGCGAGGTAGAGGCCCGACACCGAGGAGCCCGGCCACATGGCGAAGGACTCGGTGAGCTTCACGCCGATGCGGCGCTCGGCCTTGAGGAGATCGAACAGGGTCGTCTTCTCGGTGTGGTCGGGCTGGGCGGGATAGCCCGGCGCCGGGCGGATGCCCGCATAGGGCTCGCCCGTCAGCTGGTCCGGCGTGAAGGTCTCGTCCTGGGCGTAGCCCCAGAACTCCCGGCGGACGCGCTCGTGCATCCGCTCGGCGAAGGCCTCCGCGATGCGGTCGGCCAGCGCCTTCACGAGGATCGCCCGGTAATCGTCGTTGGCGCGCTCGAAGCGCTCGGCGATGCGCACCTCTTCCAGGCCCGCCGTCACCACGAAGGCGCCGACGTAATCCGCGATGCCCGTCTCAGCCGGGGCGACGAAGTCGGACAGGCAGAGATTCGGGCGCCCGTCCCGCTTCGAGAGCTGCTGGCGCAGGCCGTGGAACGTGGCGAGCGTGTCGCTGCGCGAGTCGCCCGTCCAGAGCACGATGTCGTCGCCGACGCTGTTCGCCGGCCAGAAGCCGAGCACGGCCTTTGGGTTGAACCAGCGCTCCGCCACGATCTGCTGCAGCATCTCCTGCGCGTCCTCGTAGAGGGCGCGGGCGGCCGGGCCCTGCTCCGGGTCGTCGAGGATCGCCGGGAAGCGGCCCTTGAACTCGTAGGTCTGCAGGAACGGCGTCCAGTCGATGTAGGGCACGAGGTCCGCGACCTCGTAGGAGCCGAAGACGCGGGCATCGGTGAAGGTCGGCTTCTTCGGCGCGTAGGCGGACCAATCCGCCTTGAAGCGGTTGGCGCGGGCCTTGGCGAGGGGCAGGCGCTGCTTGTCGGCCTCCGACCGGGCATGGGCGGCCGCGACCTTGGCGTATTCGGCGCGGACCTTCTCGATGGTGGCGCCGCGGGTCTCCTTGGAGATCAGGCTCGAGACGACGCCCACCGCGCGGCTCGCATCGGTGACATAGACCGCCTGCCCCCGCTCGTAGGCCGGGTGGATCTTCACCGCCGTGTGGACGCGGCTCGTCGTGGCGCCGCCGATGAGGAGCGGCACGTCGAAGCCCTCGCGCTCCATCTCGCCGGCCACATGGACCATCTCGTCGAGCGAGGGCGTGATGAGGCCCGACAGGCCGACGATGTCGACCTGCTCGCGCTTGGCCGTTTCGAGGATCTTGGCGGCCGGCACCATCACGCCGAGGTCGATGATCTCGTAGTTGTTGCAGGCCAGTACGACGCCGACGATGTTCTTGCCGATGTCGTGGACGTCGCCCTTTACGGTGGCCATCAGCACCTTGCCGGCGGCCTGGCGCTTGCCGTCGCCGCCATTGGCGAGCTTCTCGGCCTCCATGTACGGCTCAAGATAGGCGACCGCCTGCTTCATCACGCGGGCCGACTTCACCACCTGCGGCAGGAACATCTTGCCCGCGCCGAACAGGTCGCCGACCACGTTCATGCCGGCCATGAGCGGACCTTCGATGACGTGGAGCGGCCGCTCGACGCCCTGACGCGCCTCCTCCGTGTCGGCGATGATGTAATCGGTGATGCCGTTGACCAGCGCGTGCTCGATGCGCTTCGCGACCGGGGCCTCGCGCCACGTCAGGTCGGCGGTGCGCGCCTGGGCCGAGGCGCCAGTCTTGAACCGCTCGGCGGATTCCAACAGGCGCTCGGTGGAATCGTCGCGACGGTTGAGGACGACGTCCTCGCACAGCTCGCGGAGTTCGGCGGGAATCTCATTGTAGACTGCGAGCTGGCCGGCATTGACGATGCCCATGTCCATCCCGGCCTGGATGCAGTGGTACAGGAACACCGCATGCATCGCCTCGCGCACCGGCTCGTTGCCGCGGAAGGCGAAGCTCAGGTTCGAGACGCCGCCCGAGATGTGGGCGTGGGGCAGGGTTTCCCGGATGGTGCGCGTGGCTTCGATGAAGGCGACGCCGTAGCCGTTATGCTCCTCGATGCCGGTGGCGACCGCGAAAATGTTCGGGTCGAAGATGATGTCTTCCGGCGGGAAGCCGACCTGCTCGGTCAGGATCTTGTACGCCTTCGTGCAGATCTCGACCTTGCGCTCGTAGGAATCGGCCTGGCCCTGCTCGTCGAAGGCCATCACCACCACGGCGGCGCCGTAGGAGCGGCAGATTTTGGCGGCCTCGATGAATTTTTCCTCGCCCTCCTTCATGGAGATCGAGTTCACGATGGCCTTGCCCTGGATGCACTTGAGGCCGGCCTCGATCACCTCGAACTTCGAGGAATCGACCATCACCGGCACGCGGGCGATGTCGGGTTCGGCGGCGACGAGGTTCAGGAACTCGACCATCGCCTTCTGCGAATCGAGCAGGCCCTCGTCCATGTTGACGTCGATCACCTGGGCGCCGGCCGCGACCTGATCGCGGGCGACGTCGAGGGCGGCGGCGTAGTCGCCGTTGGTGATGAGCTTCCGGAACTTGGCCGAGCCAGTCACGTTCGTGCGCTCGCCGACGTTGACGAAGGGGATCTCCTTCGTGAGCACGAAGGGCTCCAGGCCCGACAGGCGCATCAGGCGCGGCACGTCGGGGATCTGGCGCGGCGCCTTGCCGGCGACGGCCTCCGCGATGGCGCGGATATGGTCCGGGGTGGTGCCGCAGCAGCCGCCGACCATGTTGACGAGGCCCGCTTCCGCGAACTCGCCGACGAGGGCGCCCATCGCCTCCGGGCTCTCGTCGTAGAGGCCGAATTCGTTCGGCAGGCCGGCATTCGGATAGGCGCAGACGAGGGTGTCGCAGAGCCGCGAGAGTTCGGCGATGTGGCCGCGCATCTCGCGGGCGCCCAGCGCGCAGTTCAGGCCGAAGGTCAGCGGGTCGGAATGGCGCAGCGCATTCCAGAACGCCGCCGGGGTCTGGCCGGAGAGGGTACGGCCCGACAGGTCGGTGATCGTCCCCGAGATCTGGATGGGAAGACGCACGCCGAGTTCGGAAAAGACCTGCCACGCGGCGGCGATCGCCGCCT
Source organism: Methylobacterium sp. TK26 (assembly GCF_055361565.1). Lineage (NCBI taxonomy): Bacteria > Pseudomonadati > Pseudomonadota > Alphaproteobacteria > Hyphomicrobiales > Methylobacteriaceae > Methylobacterium > Methylobacterium sp. TK26. Next base: position 1,785,297 of record NZ_CM143965.1, read on the forward strand.
TGGCGTTGAGGGTGTCGAAGATCGTCTCGATGAGGATGAGTTCGGCGCCGCCCGCGATGAGGCCGCGCACCTGCTCGACATAGGCGGTCTTCACCTGATCGAACGTGACGGCCCGGTAGCCGGGGTTGTTCACGTCGGGCGAGATCGAGAGCGTCCGGTTCGTCGGGCCGATGGCGCCGGCCACGAAGCGGCGACGGCCGTCCTTCTGTTCGGCGAGCCGGGCGGCCTCGCGGGCGAGGCGCGCGCCCTGCTCGTTCAGCTCATGGACGATGGACTCCATGCCGTAATCGGCCTGGGCGATGGTCGTGCCGGAGAAGGTGTTGGTCTCGCAGACGTCGGCGCCCGCGAGGAAGTAGTCGAGGTGGATCTGCCGGATCGCGTCGGGCTGCGTGAGGATCAGGAGGTCGTTGTTGCCCTTCTGATCGTGGCTGTGATCCGTGAAGCGATTGCCCCGGAAATCCTCCTCCGAGAATTTCAGGCGCTGGATCACGGTGCCCATGGCCCCGTCGAGCACGAGGATCTTTTCGGAGGCGCGGTCCCGCAGGGCCTTGGCGATTGCGGTGCCGTCGACGGGGGCGAAATCGGTCATCGTCAGTCCTTGCAGACTACCTCATCCTGAGGTGCCGAAGCGGAGCGAAGGCCTCGAAGGAGGCCTCCAGAAAGCTGTGCGATCCCTGGAGCCGTCCTTCGAGGCCCGCTGGCGCGGGCGCCTCAGGATGAGGGCTCGGGAGGGAGGTGCCCTGTCAGGCGGCCTTCGCGGCGGCGATCTTCGGCGCCTGGGCGCGCAGGCCGAGGAGGTGGCAGATCGCGTAGACGAGGTCGGAGCGGTTCATCGAGTAGAAGTGGAAGTCGTTGATGCCCTCGTCCACGAGGTCGAGCACCTGCTCGGCGGCCACGGCGGCGGCCACGAGGCGGCGGGTCTCGACGTCGTCGTCCAGGCCCTCGAACCGGGCGGCGAGCCAGTAGGGCACCGAGGCGCCGGTGCGGCGGGCGAAGTTCGCCGCCTGCTTGAAGTTCTGCACCGGCAGGATGCCCGGCAGGATCGGGATGGTGATCCCGGCCGCCCGCACCTTCTCCAGGTAGCGCAGGAACACGTCGTTATCGAAGAAGAACTGCGTGATCGCCTGATCCGCGCCGGCATCGACCTTGGCCTTCAGGGCGTCGATGTCGGCTTCGAGGCTCGCGGCCTCGGGGTGCTTCTCGGGATAAGCCGAAACCGACACCTTGAAGTCGCCGATCCGCTTGATGCCGGCCACCAGTTCGGCGGTGGAGGCGTAGCCGCCCGGATGCGGGCGGAAGGCGTGGCCGACGCCCTCGGCCGGGTCGCCGCGCAGGGCCACGATGTGGCGCACGCCGGCATCCCAGTAGGACTGGACCACCGCGTCGATCTCCTCGCGGGTGGCGTCGACGCAGGTCAGGTGGGCGGCGGGCTTGAGGGTGGTCTCGCGCACCATCCGGGCGACGGTGTTGTGCGTGCGCTCACGGGTGGAGCCCCCGGCGCCGTAGGTCACGGAGACGAATTTCGGCTGCAGCGGCGCGAGGCGCTCGATGGAGCTCCACAGAACCTTCTCCATCTCCTCGCTCTTGGGCGGGAAGAACTCGATGGAGACGCGGATGGGGTGGTAGCCGTCGCGGCTGGCGCGTGTGGTCCGGGCCATGGTGTTCGTTGCTCCTCGTCCTCAAGATCCGACGGTTCGGACGACATTTCCTTGGTGAAATCTCAGGCGACCGCGCGGCCATCGCCCCAGGCCGCGTTGGCGTCCCGCCCCTGCCCTTCCTCCTCGGCGAGCCACAGCGTGACCGTGAGTTGGCCGGAGGCTGCCGGCGCGAGGTCGCGCGCGGTGACGGCAGGCAGGCCGGCCTCGGCGAGCCAGCCGGCGATCTGCTCCGTGGAGAAGCCGAGCCGGCGGTGCGCCTGGGCGGTGCGCAGGAATTCGAGATCGTGCGGGGCGAAATCGACCACCAGCAGGCGTCCTCCCGGCGCGACGAGGCGCGCGGCGGCTTTCAGCGCGCGGGCCGGGTCGTCGAGGTAGTGGAGCACCTGATGCACGATCACAAGATCGAACCCCGCCTTGGCGAAGGGCGGGGCGTGGATGTCGCCTTGGCGCAGTTCCACCCGCGCGAGACCCTGTCGCTCGAAATTGGCGCGGGCGACGGAGAGCATGGCGTGGTTCGAATCGAGCCCGACCGCCCTCCCCGCCAGCGGCGCGAGGAGGCCGAGCATTCGGCCAGTGCCGGTGCCGAGATCGAGCAGGCTGCCGATGGGGCGCGGCCCGAGGGCATCGAGCACGGCGGCCTCGACGATGGCCTCCGGCACATGGAGCGAGCGCAGCTCGTCCCATTTCGGCGCCAGCCGGGCAAAGAAGCTCTGCGCCGCCTCGGCCCGTTGCGTCCGCACCGCATCGAGCCGCGCGCGGTCCTCGGAGAGCGGCGGGGCGGCGCGGTCGAGCCCGGCGACCAGCGGGTCGGCGAGGTCGGCGCGGTTCTCCGCGAGGCGGAAGAAGGCCCAGGCGCCCTCGCGATGCCGCTCCACCAGCCCCGCTTCCACGAGAAGCTTGAGGTGACGGGAGATGCGCGGCTGCGACTGGCCGAGGATGTCGGTGAGGTCCGAGACCGACAATTCCCCCTCCGCCAGCAGGGCGAGGATGCGCAGACGCGTCTCCTCCGCCGCGGCGCGCAGGACGGCCAAGGCTTGGGAAAAGGGGACCGACCCCGCCTCTCGCTGGCGTTCACTAGACATAAAGATATCTTTATGTGCGTTCGAGGCGGGGCGCAAGGGCAAATCGGCGTGTGCGGCGCGTCTGGAACCTGCGGCGCGGGCGTGCTCTTCTGACGGGGATATGGTTCTCGCGAGGCGGCTTCGTGTTCGGCATCCTGCGCACCCTGGGCTTGGCCCTCGGCCTTCTCGGCGGCGCCATCGCGGCGCAGGCCCCCGAATTCGCGCAGCAATACGCGCAGCGCCTCGGCGGCGCCGTGGACGAATTGCGCCGGGAGATCGCGACTCTCGAATCGGATGCGCAGGCCAACGGCACCACGCGCGACGGCGCGGTGGAGCGCCTGCGCAGTAACCCGGACGGGCTGGTCGCCCGGCGCGGCGAGGCGGCCCAGGCCGATATCGCCCGGCTCGCCCGCCTCTCGGCGCAGCAACAGGCCCTGACCGAGGCGACGAGCCCCCTCGGGCGGACGGTCGCCGTGATCCGCGATCCCGACACGGGCATCGCCCGGGCGACCCTGCGGACGTACCAGCCCGCCGTGCCGACGACGGCCGACGGGCTGACCGCCGGGCTGGTCGGTTTCCTGGCCGCCTGGGGCGGCTGGCGCGTTGTCTCCGACATCGGCCGGCGGGTCGCGAGACGCCGGTCGCGGCAGCCGGCGACGGCCGCCTGAGTGAAGAGCAGTGGCGGGGTGTTGCCGGGCGTCTACAGCCCTGTGCCCGCCGCTTGCTTATCGAGCCTGGATCCGCTCGCTCCGGATCGGATGGGGCGTACCATGCCACGCGCGTCGACACAGACGATCGACCCCGCCCTCGACGCCGCCGCCCTGTTGCGGCGCGTCGGGTTTTTCGGGCTGTTCGTGGTCCTTCCCGTCCTGGCGCAGGTCGCCCGGCGCGCGGCGGTGATCCTCGCGCCCATTGCCGTCGTGCTGCTGCTCATCGCCAGCGGCATCGACAGGCGGCAGCGGCCGGCCGTGCCCGCCATCCGGCGGCTGCTCACGGCGCCCGCCTTCCTGGCCGGCAGCCTCGTCGTCCTGTGGTCGGCCCTGTCGCTGGCCTGGACGCCCTTCCTCGGCCCGGCGGGGGAACGGCTCGCCAACCTCGTGGCGACCATCGGCCTCGGCCTTGCCGCCTACCTCGTCCTGCCCGACCGGATGCGCTCCGCGAACCTCTATCTCCTGCCGCTCGGCGTGACGGCGGGGGCCATCGTGGCCATCGCCCTCGGCGTCTCGGGGGCGCGGATGGCGCCGGGCATGGAGGATGACGGGGCCCTCGACCGGGGCCTGATCCTGCTGATCCTCCTCGTCTGGCCCGCCCTGGCGTGGCTGCGTTCCCGCCGCCGGGACCGGGAGGCGCTGGTCGTCGCCCTGCTCGTGGCCGTGGCCCTGACCGTCCAGCCGGACGCGACGCAGATCGCGGCGCTCGCCATCGGCGCCCTCGCCTACGCGCTCACAAGCCTTCGCCTGAAGGCGGGCGTGGCCGCCACCGCCCTGACGGCGGCGATCCTGCTCGCCGCCGCGCCGATCCTGCCCTTCCTCGCGCGCCCCATCGCTTCGGCCGTGCTCGGGCCGGTGAGCCCGGCCGCGCTGTCGCTCAAGAGCTGGCAGAAGGTCGTGACCACCGAGCCGGTGCGCCTCGTGACTGGCCACGGACTGGAGACCGCCCTGCGCGGGCGGGTGGTCGGGCTCGTGCCGGCCAATGCGCCGACCACGGCCCTGTTCGAATTCTGGTACGAGCTCGGCATCGTCGGGGCCCTCGCCGCCGCCTTCGCCCTCTACGCCTCGATCCGCAGGGCGGGCCGGGACGTCCCCGCCCTCGTGCCCGGCGCCATGGCCTGCTTCGCCAGCGCCTTCGCGGTGGCCTGTCTCGGCGTCGGCCTCACCACGGTGTGGTGGCTCGCGACGCTCGGCATCGCGGTAATGGTGTTCGTGACGGTGGAGCGCGGGCAGTTCCGCACCAGCCGCCCGAAGGTGACGCGCCTGCGCCGCCTCCGGGATGACGGCCCCGCCGGAGCGGGCGCCGCCTGAAGTCTGGAATAAGGTCAGTCGACGACGCGCAGCGAGACCCACGAGGTCCCACCCATGCCGAGTGCCCGCGCCGAGCCGCGGGACAGGTCGATGATCCGCCCGCGGACGAACGGGCCACGATCGTTGATCCGGACGACGACAGCCCGGCCGGTACGGCGGTTCTCGACCCGCACGCGGGTGCCGAAGGGCAGCGTGCGATGGGCTGCGGTCAGCCCGTTGGGATTGAAGCGCTCACCGTTCGCCGTGCGATGTCCGCTGCCGTACCAGGATGCATTGCCGCCCTGGGCGGCGGCCGGGGACACGGCGCCGACGGCGCCAGCCAACATTCCGAGGACGAGAGCGATCTTACCGAAACCAACCTTCATTTGTCCGCGCATTCCCTTGTTGTTAGCGGGACGGCGCCAGTCGTTTCGGAAACGGGCAGCAATATGGCGTCAAATTTCGTGATTTCGATGCCGCATTTTGGCCCCATTGATGCTGGACGCAATGATTACATGCGGGTCGACATCCGAGTTTCCTAGCTCAGAGTAAAGAATACTTGGTGCGAATGCTGGCGAAGTATCGCGATAGATGAAAGCGCGACGCCGAATGACCGGCGCGGGTGCGAGGATTATCCTAGATCTGCGTGTGGCGAAGGGCTGCATCCCGCTGAGGCGGAGGCTCGCAAATCGAGCGCGGACGGCGCCCGGCGGGGCCGGGTCAGAACGGGACGCTTTTTTCGAAACAGGCTGAACGCGGTTTTTACCGTAGCCGACGCATGGTCCCCCGGTCAGTCGCGTAACCGGTGTGTCTCATGGCTTCCCAGCGTACCGTGGCAGCCGACGCTCTCGCCCGGAATCAGGTCTCGCGTGCCGGGCGGCCCGCGTCGGCGCCACGGATGGGTTACTCTGCCCAGCCGTCGCCACTCAGGTCCAAGGACCTTCCCCTCGACACGGTGCTGATCGGCGATTGCATCGCCGCCATGAACGCCCTTCCGGCGTCCAGCGTCGACTGCGTGTTCGCGGACCCGCCCTACAATCTCCAGCTGGGTGATGCCGGGCTGCTGCGCCCCGACCAGAGCCGCGTCGACGCCGTCGACGACGACTGGGACAAGTTCGCGAGCTTCCCCGCCTACGACGCCTTCACCCGCGAATGGCTCGCCGCCGCCCGCCGGGTGATGAAGCCGAATGCGACCCTCTGGGTGATCGGGTCATACCACAACATCTTCCGCGTCGGCAGCGCGCTTCAGGATCTCGGTTACTGGATCCTCAACGATATCGTCTGGCGCAAGGCGAACCCGATGCCGAACTTCCGCGGCAAGCGGTTCACCAATGCGCACGAGACCTTGATCTGGGCTTCCCGCTCGGCGGACTCGAAGGGCTACACCTTTCATTACGACGCGCTGAAGGGGGGCAACGAAGACCTCCAGATGCGCTCGGACTGGTTCATCCCCCTCTGCACGGGGGACGAGCGCCTGAAGGACGAGGAGGGCCGGAAGGTCCACCCGACGCAGAAGCCGGAGGCACTGCTCGCGCGCACCCTGCTCGCCGCCACCAATCCCGGCGACGTGGTGCTCGATCCGTTCTTCGGCACCGGCACGACCGGCGCCGTGGCCAAGCGCCTGGGCCGCCGCTTCATCGGCATCGAGCGCGATCCCGGCTACGCCGCCGCCGCGCGGGAGCGGATCGCGGGCGTCGAGACCCTGTCGCAGGCCGCCCTCCTCGTCGCGCCGACGAAGCGCGCGGAGCCCCGCGTGCCGTTCCTGTCGGTGATCGAGGCCGGCTTGGTCCAGGCCGGCGAGACGCTCTGCGACGAGCGCGGGCGCTTCCGCGCCACGGTGCGCCCGGACGGGCAGCTCGACAACGGGCTGGTCGTCGGCTCGATCCACAAGATCGGCGCCCTCGTCCAGGGCCTGCCGGCCTGCAACGGCTGGACGTTCTGGCACGCCGAGCGCGGCGGCCGGAAGACCTGCATCGACGCGTTCCGCACCGAGATCCGCGCCACGATGGCGGGGGCCTGAGCAGCCCTACCGCGCCTTCGGCCCGCCTTTGCGCGGCGGGGCGGCGGCGACGGGCCGGCGGGACAGCACCTTCGGCAGTGGTGCCCGGCGGGGCGGCGGCTCGGCGGGCGGCGGCGTCGCGAGGTCCGGCTCCGGCGCGGGCGTCGGCGCGGGCGGCAGCGCGAGCTTCTGATCGAGGGCGTGGGCCAGCACCTTCTTCATCGCCCCCGGCAGGGGCTCCTCGCCGAGTCCGGCGGGGGTGGTGAAGCGCATCCCCTCGGGCGCCGTCATGTCGGCCGCGACCCGCGCCATGAACACCGTCAGTTCCAGCGGGAAGTGCGTGAAGACGTGCCGCACGATGCCGGGTAGGCGTTTCCAGCGGGCGTCGAGGGGCGCGTCGAGGAGCGCCTGCGCCGGATCGTAATCGGGCCGCCACTCGCTGGTCGGCGGCTCGGCCATGGCGCCGAGGAGGCCGCTCGCCGGGCGCGTCCGCAGCAGGATCGCCCCGTCCCCTGCCCGCTGCACCACGAAGGCCGCGCCCTTCCGCAGGGCGCCGGCCTCCTTCTTCACCTTGCGCGGGAAGGTTTCCTGCGTGCCCTCCCTACGGGATCGGCAAGGCAGCATCCACGGGCACAAAGCGCAGGCCGGGCGCTTCGGGGTGCAGAGCGTCGCGCCGAGATCCATCACGGCCTGCGCGAAATCCCCCGGCCGCGTCTGCGGCACCAGCGTCTCGGCGAGGGTGCGCAGGGCCGGGCGGGCGGCGGGCAGGGGCTGCTCCACCGCGAAGAGCCGCGAGACGACCCGCTCGACATTGCCGTCCACCGCCGCCGCCGGCCTGTCGAAGGCGATGGAGGCGATGGCGCCCGCCGTGTAGGCGCCGATGCCGGGGAGCTTGCGCAAGCCCTCCACCGTATCGGGGAAGGTGCCCCCCGCGGCCGCCACCGCGCGGGCGCAGGCGTGGAGGTTGCGCGCGCGCGAGTAGTAGCCGAGCCCCGCCCAGGCGCTCATCACCGCCTCCTCCGGCGCGGCGGCCAGGGAGGCGACATCGGGGAAGCGTTCGAGGAAGCGGGCGAAATAGGGCTTCACCGCCGTGACGGTGGTCTGCTGCAGCATGATCTCCGACAGCCAGACCCGATAGGGATCGGGCGCCTCGCCGGGCAGCGCGCGCCAGGGCAGCGCCCGGCGATGGCGGTCGTACCAGACCAGCAGGTCGGCCGCCTCGGGCCGGGCGTCCTGTCTTGAGTGTGACGCCGCGGGCGCTACCATGCGCTGGCCTTAACCGGTTTTTCGCGCCGGCGGGAGCAGGTTTTCGGCCACCCCATGCGACGCACCCGATGGCACGCCCCAAGCCCCTCGCCGAACTCATCGATTCCTGCATCGGCCCGGCCTTCGCGGCCCAGGGCTTCGCCTCCACCGACATCCTCGCCGCCTGGCCGGAGATCGTCGGCGAGCGTCTTGCCCGCTATTGCCGGCCCGCCAAGCTCGAATGGCCCCGGCGCCGCCGCGCGGAGGACGGGAGCGGGCCGGAGCCCGGCACGCTGGTGGTGCGCGTCGAGGGCGTCTTCGCCATCGAGTTGCAGCACCTCGCCCCCGTCGTGATCCAGCGCATCAACGCCCATTACGGCTGGGCCTGCGTCGGCAAGATCGTGCTCAAGCAGGATCGCGTCGGGCAAAGGGGCGCCGCCTCGGCCACGCGGGGGATCGATCCCGCGCGGCGGGGCGAGGTGGCGAAGGCGGTCTCGGCCATCGAGGATCCCGGCCTGCGCGACGCCCTCGACCGCCTCGGCATCGCCACCGTGGCCACCGCCCCCGGCCCGGGGCGGCCGGTGAAGAAGACGTGAGCCGGCAGCGCCGTCGCGCCGCCTTGCCAGCCCTGCCTTCCGCAGATACCCGGTTGCACAACGACACACGCCAAATGGCGGAGGCATCACGCCAATGACCACCCGACGCGACGCATTGAAGCTCACCGGCCTCGTCACCGCCGGCCTCGCCCTCCCCGGCTTCGTGGCCCCGGCCTTCGCCGACACGGTCGACAACGCCGCGCTGCTCCAGCCCGGCCCGCTGGGCGACGTCTGGCTCGGCCCGGCCGACGCCAAGTGCACGATCATCGAATACGCCTCGATGACTTGCCCGCACTGCGCGAAGTTCCACAAGGAAACGTGGCCGGAGTTGCGCAAGCGCTACATCGACACCGGCAAGGTGCGGTTCACCCTACGCGAATTCCCCCTCGATCCCCTGGCCACCGCCGCGTTCATGCTGGCCCGGTGCGAGGGCGACAAGATGTACTATCCCGTGACCGACCTGCTCTTCGACCAGCAGCAGGGCTGGGCCTTCACCCAGAAGCCGGTGGACAACCTGGAGCAGATGCTCAAGCAGGCGGGCTACACGAAGGACAAGTTCGAGGCCTGCCTGAAGAACGAGAACATCTATGCCGGCATCAACGCCGTGAAGCAGCGAGGCATGGACGTGTTCAAGGTCGATTCGACGCCGACCTTCTTCATCAACGGCACGCGCTACACCGGCGAGCAGACGATCGACGCAATGGAGAAGGTGATCAAGCCGATCATCGGAGCCTGAGCACTCGGCCACACGCGGCCGTGAAGACGGGTGGCGGGAAAAGCTTGCCGAAACGCCCGAAAACGTAACGCTGACAACGAGTTGCGACGATGGGCGGTCGCCTTGACACCCAAGGTAGGCGAAACTATGGTGCGCCCCGCTTGAAGGGGGCTTCCAGCAGATTCCGACTCCGGATTTCCCGAGGGTTAGAGCCGTGAACGGCGACGACGCGAGGGACGGAAACGGGGATGCCGGCAAGCCACCGGAGGGCGACCTCTCCGCGAGGCTCAGGCGTCTCGAAGCGCAGATTGAACGGAAGCGGCCATCGGCTGCTCCCGGCACGTCGTCGCGCCCACAGGACACTGGCCGCACCCCGCTCGCTCAGGCGATGACGCTCTCCACGGAGTTCGTCGCCGGTGTGATCGCGGGGGGCATCCTCGGTTGGATCGTCGACCACGTCTTCGGGACGAAACCCTGGGGACTGATCGTCCTCCTGCTGCTCGGATGCGTGGCAGGCTTCTACAACGTGTTGCGGGCCTCCGGGTTCGGCGGTACGCGCCCTCCAAGGCGCGGCGGATCCGATCGCTGAGACAGGCGCCGAAGTCGGCGCCGGAGAGAGATAAGAAGGGCGGGAGCGGGCATGGCGGTCACGATCGACCCGATTCACCAATTCGAACTGAAGTCCCTCGTGCCGCTCGGCCATATCGGCCATCAGCAGCTCGCGTTCACCCAATCCGCTCTGTACATGTTCGCCGCCGTGGGCGTGATCGCGCTCATCACCATCGTCGCGACGTCGTCGCGGTCGATCGTGCCGGGCCGCATCCAGTCCCTGGCGGAAGTCTTCTACGAATTCATCGACGACACGGTGTATCAGGCGACCGGCGAGGGCGGCCGGAAGTTCATGCCGCTCGTGTTCTCGCTGTTCATGTTCGTGCTGATCCTGAACCTGTTCGGCATGATCCCCTACGCCTTCGCGGTGACGAGCCATCTCATCATCACCTTCGGCCTCGCCGCCCTGGTGATCAGCGTGGTGGTGGGCTACGGCGTGTACAAGCACGGCACGCACTTCTTCGGCCTCTTCGTGCCGTCGGGCGTGCCGAAGCCGCTGCTGGCGATCCTCGTGCCGATCGAGATCATCTCGTTCATCTCGCGTCCGATCAGCCTGTCGGTTCGTCTCTTCGCGAACATGCTCGCCGGCCACATCGCGATGAAGATCTTCGCCTTCTTCGTGGTTCAGCTTCTTCTCGCCGGGGCCTGGAGCGTGCTATCGCCCCTCCCGCTGTTCCTGACGATCGCCCTGACCGCCCTCGAATTCCTCGTGGCGGCCCTTCAGGCCTACGTCTTCGCGACGCTCACGGCGATCTACCTGAACGACGCTCTTCACCCCGGCCACTGACGACCGGCCGGCTTCCCCGCCGCGAACCTCGCGCACGTTTCTCGAGAAAGACCTCAGGAGTTACCATGGATCCCGTCGCTGCGAAGTACATCGGCGCCGGCCTCGCTTGCCTCGGCATGGCGGGCGCGGGCATCGGCCTCGGCAACCTGTTCGGTCAGTTCCTTGCCGGCGCCCTTCGCAACCCCTCGGCCGCCGACGGCCAGCGCGCCACCCTGCTCCTGGGCTTCGCCCTCACCGAGGCGCTCGGCATCTTCTCGCTGCTGATCGCGCTGCTGCTGCTCTTCGCCGTCTGATCGGCGCTTGCCGGGGTCCTCGGGCCCCGGCTTCGGCGGCGCCCCGGCGCCGCTTCTCCACGGGAGGGTGACGCCCCGCGTCCTCCTCCTCCGGCGCCTCCCGGCGCCCCCCGACGGTGTTTTCTCGGACCGGTTTGATGGCGCAGCCGAACCCTCTCACGACGCCGCCTCCGGGCGCCGACACGCAAGTCGTGCCGGGCCATGTCGAGCACACGGAAGCGCATTCCGGCGCCTTCCCGCCCTTCGAGACCTCGGGCTTCCTAGCCCAGCTCGTCTGGCTGGCTCTGGCCTTCGGCCTCCTCTACTACCTCATGGACAAGGTGGCCCTGCCCCGCATCCGGGGCATCCTCCACAACCGCGCCGAGCGGCTTCGCGCCGATCTCGATCAGGCGCAGGCGATGAAGTCCCAGGCCGACGCGGCCGGGGTCGCCTACGAGACCTCCCTGCGCGAGGCGCAGAACAAGGCCCGCGACATCGCGCAGGCCACGCGCAACGAGCTGAACGCCGAGGCGGATGCCAAGCGCAAGGCGCTGGAAGCCGACCTGAACGCCAAGCTCGTCGCCGCCGAGACCACCATCCGCAGCCGCACCGACGCGGCGATGGGCAACGTCCGTTCGATCGCCGGCGAGACCGCCTCGGCCATCGTCGAGCGGCTGACCGGCCAAGCCCCCGATCAGGCGAGCCTCAACCGGGCGCTCGACGCCACGGCCCACTGAAGAGGACCGCCATGCTGCTCGAAGCCGAATTCTGGGTCGCCGTCGCGTTCTTCATCTTCATGGCCATCGCGTGGAAGGCCGGCGCCTTCAGCACGATGACCAAGGGGCTGGACGGCCGCGCCAACCGCATCCGCCACGAACTCGACGAGGCCAAGCGCCTGCGCGAGGAGGCCGCCGCCGTGCTGGCCGACTACAAGCGCCGTCAGGTCGAGGCCGAGAAGGAAGCGCAGGCGATCATCGCCAGCGCCCGCGAGGAGGCGCAGCGCGCCGCCGACGAGGGCCAGCGCAAGCTGAACGAGTTCCTCGACCGCCGCACCAAGGCGGCCGACGTCAAGATCGCCCAGGCCGAGGCCCAGGCTGAAGCCCAGGTCCGCGCGGCGGCGGCAGAGGCGGCGATCCGCGTCTCCGAGACGATCCTCAAGGAGCGCCTGCAGGGCGATTCCGCGCAGGGCCTCATCCGGTCGAGCCTCGGCGAGATCCGTACCCGCCTCCGCGCCTGAGACCTGGCGCGCCAGCGCCGACACGAAAGCCGCCTCCGGGCGGCTTTTTTCGTTTGGCCCCTCCCCGCTCCGGTGAACGCCCACCCCCTCGGGGAGTTGGCGAGGGCGTTGAGGGAGGCGGAGGTCGGGGCTTCATGGCGGACAGGGTGAGGATCGTCGTGGTCGGCGGCGGCGTCGCGGGGCTGGAAGTGGCCACCGGCCTCGGCCGGGCAAGCCGAGCCGAGGTGACGCTCGTGGATCGCGGCCTGTCCCATGTCTGGAAGCCGATGCTGCACACCTTCGCCGCCGGCACGGCCCGCCCCGACCGGCAGACGGTCGATTTCTTCGCACAGGCCAAGCGCAACGGCTTCCGCTTCCAGCCCGGTACCCTCACCGCCGTGGATCGGGCGGCCAAGACGATCTCCCTCGTGGTGGAGGAGGCCGAGTCCCGGCCGCCGCTTACCCTCCCCTACGATCTGCTCGTGCTGGCCATCGGCAGCCGCGCCAACGATTTCGGGACGCCGGGCGTGGCCGAGCATTGCTCGACCATCGACGACCTCACCGAGGCCGAGGTTTTCCACGCCGCCCTGCGCCGGCACCTGCTCCGCAGCTTCCGAGGCGGCGACGGCTTGTCGGTGGCCATCGTCGGCGGGGGCGCCACGGGCGTCGAACTGGCCGCCGAACTGAAGCACGCCATCGATCTCCTGGCCCGCTACGGCTCGCCCGACCTGCCCCGCCGCCTGCGGCTGTCCCTGATCGAGAGCGGCCCGCGCCTGCTCCCTGCCTTCCCCGAAAAGGTCTCGGCGGCGGCGGCGAGGACGCTGGCGGGTCTCGGCGTCGAGGTGAGGACCGGGACCATGGTCACGGCGGCCGACGAGCACGGCTTCGCCCTCAAGGACGGAGGCCGGGTCGAGGCGACGCTCAAGGTCTGGGCCGCGGGGGTGAAGGCGCCCGACGTCCTGTCGCGGATCGACGGGCTGGAGCGGGCCCACACGGGCGGCCTCGTGGTGGGTCCGGATCTGCGCACCACGCGGGATCCGGCGATCCTGGCGCTCGGCGATTGCGCCAGCCTCACCGATCCGGCCTCCGGGCGGCCGGTCCCGGCGACGGCGCAGGCGGCGCATCAGCAGGCGCAGCACCTCGTTCCGGCGTTGCGGCGTATCCTGGCCGGGGGCGGCGTCGCGGCACCCCTGCCGCCGTTCCATTACCGGGAGCGCGGCGCCATCGTCTCGCTCGCCGATTACAACGGCTGGGGGACGCTCGGGCGCTACACGTTCGGGGGCGGGCGCCTGAACGGGCTCTTCGCCCGGCTGGCGCACGATCTCCTCTACCGCCAGCACCAGTTCGGGCTGTTCGGGCCCGGTCTCGCCCTGGCGACCTGGGCCGCCGACGAGCTCGACCGCAGGGTGAGCCCGCCCGTGCGGCTCGACTGATCGCTCAGTCCGGCCGCTCGCCCTCGACCTCGCGGGTCTCCTCGACCTCCGGGGCGACCTGCCCGTAATTCAGCACGGCGACCAGGGCGACGCCGCCGAACAGGTTGCCGGCCAGTGTCGGCAGCAGGAACCGGAAGACGTAATCCTCCAGGGAGGCCGCGCCCGTCACGACAAGGTAGAAGCCCTCCACCGAGCCCGCGACGACGTGGGCGAGGCTGCACAGCGAGACGAGCCACGTCATCAGCATGATGATGAAGGGCGCGGCGCTGCCGGTGGCGGGCAGGAACCACACCATCAGGGCGATCATCCAGCCGGCGAACACCGCCTTCACGAAGGTCGCCGCGAAATCGTGGGCGATGGCATCGTGGCTGATCTCGGCGAAGGCCTTCTGCACCGAGGGTTCGAAGGCGCCCGCATGGGCGATCAGGGTCGCGATGGCCAGCGTGCCGAGCAGGTTGCCGGCGAGGACGATGGTCCACAGGCGCAGCACCCGCCACGTGGTCTTGATCGAGCGGTCGTGCAGGAGGGGCAGGACCGGGGTGATGGTGTTCTCGGTAAAGAGCTGCTGCCGGCCGAGCACCACGACGAGGAAGCCGACGGAATAGCCCATCGAGGAGATGACCTTGCTCCAATCGGCCTCCGGCAGGTGCGATTTGAGCACGCCGGGCACGATCAGCGAGAGCGCGATGCTCAGGCCGGCGGCGAAGGCCGAGAGGAACAGGGCGCCCCCATGGCGGCGCAACTCCTCGTCGCCACCCAGCCGGATCGCCTCGTGCAGGACGTAGGCGTCCGGCCGGGCGATCTCGTCCACGGTCTTGAGAAGCTCGTGGCGTCTCGTCTTCCTGTCGGACTTGTCGTCCTCGGTCATCCGCACCGCTCCGCTACGCCCACGATGGGAAGGGCCTCAGGCCGAAAGCCGGGCCACCAGGGCCTCGACCTCGGCCTGGGCTGCCGCGAGGGCGGCGTCATCGCGGCTGCGCACGACGATACGGTTGCGGAACCCCTCCGGCGTCATCATTGGATAGGATCCGATGGACACGGCCGCATGGCGCTTGGCGATGTCGCCGAGGTCGCCCGCGTAATTGCCCTCCGGGATGCCCTTGGCCTCGATGGTGACGGAGCGCATGGCGGTGCCACCCGTCAGGGTCGGGCCCACGGCGTCGAGCATCGCCTGCATGATCGCCGGCACGCCGGCCATCACCATCACGTTGCCGATGCGGAATCCCGGCGCCTTCGAGATCGGGTTGGCGATGAGGTCCGCGCCGAAGGGGATGCGTGCCATGCGCAGGCGGGCCTCGTTCAGATCCTCCGGCTTGTGCCGCTCCAGCAGCATGGCGCGGGCGCGCTCGTCCACGTCGATGCCGACGCCGAAGGCCTTGGCAATGCAATCGGCGGTGATGTCGTCATGGGTCGGGCCGATGCCGCCGGTGGTGAACAGGTAGGTGTAGCGCTCGCGCAGGGCGTTCACCGCCTCGACGATCCGGTCCTCCTCGTCGGGGACGATGCGGACCTCGCGCAGGTCGATCCCGGCGGCGGTCAGGTAATCGGCGATGGTGCCGATGTTCTTGTCCTTGGTGCGCCCCGAGAGGATCTCGTCGCCGATGACGAGGATCGCGGCGGTGACCGTGGCGGGGGTGGCGTTCATCGGACCTGTCGTGATTCTGAATTACCGTGCAGATAGCGCGCTGCGATCCCGACGCCACAGCCCAGACCGAGCGATCCCCATGCTTTGGCCCTCGCCCCTCACGGAGGGGCGGCTCCTGCGACGCTACAAGCGCTTCCTGGCCGACATCGAGACCCCGGCGGGCGTCGAGACCGTCCATTGCCCGAACCCCGGCGCGATGATGGGCCTCGACGCGGCGGGGAGCCGGGTGCTCCTGTCGCGCTCGTCCAACCCGACGCGCAAGCTGCCGCTGACCTGGGAGGCGGTGGAGGCCGACCTGCCGGGCGGCCCGCAATGGGTCGGCATCAACACGATGCGCCCGAACGCCCTGGTGGCCGAGGCGTTTCGCGGCGGGCTCCTCGCGCCGCTCGCCGGCTACGAGTCCCTGCGGCCGGAGGTGCGCTACGCCAAGGCGAGCCGGGTCGACTTCCTGGCGGCCGGGCCGGCGGGACCGTGCCATGTCGAGGTGAAGAACTGCCACCTCATGCGCCGCGAGGGGCTCGCGGAGTTCCCCGATTGTAAGGCCGCCCGCAGCGCCCGGCACATGCGCGACCTCGCGGAGGTGGTCGAAGCCGGTGGGCGGGCCCTGGTGGTGATCGTGGTGCAGATGCGGGCCGAGTCCTTCGACGTCGCCCGCGACATCGATCCGGCCTTCGACCGCGCCTTCCGCGAGGCGCGGGCGGCGGGCGTCGAGACGCGGGCCTATCGCTGCGATGTCGGGCCGGAGGGCGTGGCGATCGTGGCGGAGATCCCCATCGTCACGCCCGCCTGACGGGAATCAGCCCCGTTCGAACATCAGGTTCAGCCGCGAGGGCGGCAGTTCGCGGTAGCCGTGCTCCTTGAGGAGCTTCGGCAGGTCGATCTGCCATTGGCCGGTGCCGTTCTCGATGAGGAGGAGGCGCGGCAGCAGGCTCTCCGGCGCCTCGCGCAGGAAGGGTTCGAGGATCAGGTCCTCGGCGCCCTCCACGTCGAGCTTGATCGCATCGACGTGGGTCAGGCCCTCGCCGTGCAGCAGGTCGAGGAGCGTCACCGCCGGCACCGTGACCTGCGCGCCCTCGTTGGTGCCGACGATCCGCAGGCTCGATTCGCCCCGGTTGCGGGGGTCGATGAACAGGGTCAGCTCGCCGGTCTTGTCGGCGACGGCGCAGGCCACGGCCTTCACCGTGTGGAACGGGTTCTGCGCGATGTTGTAGCTCAGCCGGGCGAACACGTCCTTCTGCGGCTCCACCGCCACGATCCGCGCCTGCGGCCCGGCGAAGGCGGCGACGAAGAGGGCGTAGGCGCCGATATTCGCGCCGATGTCGAGGAACACGCAATCCTGCGGCAGCCGCGCCTTCAGCAGGGCGCGCTCCTGCGGGTCGAAGAATTGCGGGGTGAAGAGGACTTTCTTCTCGC
Organism: Methylobacterium sp. TK26; assembly: GCF_055361565.1. Taxonomy (NCBI): domain Bacteria; kingdom Pseudomonadati; phylum Pseudomonadota; class Alphaproteobacteria; order Hyphomicrobiales; family Methylobacteriaceae; genus Methylobacterium; species Methylobacterium sp. TK26. Next base: position 1,801,946 of record NZ_CM143965.1, read on the forward strand.
AATTGTTGTTGTACGGGTGCAGCCGCATCTTCGCGCCGTAGCGCGTCACGTCGAGGGGCTTGCCCCCGAGCAGCGAGATGCCGATGCGCCGGAGCAGCAGGGCGAGGCGTCGCCCGTACCAGTTCTCGGTGCCGATGCTGCTGGTGCGCCGGGTGATCGCGGCGACGAGGCCGGTCGGCGCGTAAGTCCCGTAGGGTCGTGAATCGCTCATGGCGCGGCGGTGATGCCAGCCGGGGCGCTCTGTCGCAAGCGCGCGTTGTCGTGGCGCGGCGCTGCCGGTAAGCCGGACCCGTTGTGGCGGAATGGGTTCGGGGATGGACAGTTTCGATTCCGATGGCGTGCGGATCGCCTATATCGACGTGTCGCCGGCCTCGGGCAGTGGCGATGCGATCCTGCTGATCCACGGCTTCGCGTCGAACCACGCGGTGAACTGGGTCAACACCCAATGGGTGCGGGCCCTGGCCCAGGCCGGCTACCGCACCATCGCCCTGGACAATCGCGGCCACGGCGAGAGCGAGAAGCTCTACGATCCGGAGGCCTATTCCTCCGAGGCGATGGCCTCCGACGCGGTGCGGCTCCTCGACCATCTCGGCATCGATCGTGCGCATATCATGGGCTACTCGATGGGCGCGCGGATCACCGCCCACATCGCCCTCGACCATACCGCGCGCGTCCGCACGGCGCTGATCGGCGGTCTCGGGATGCACCTCGTGGAGGGGCGCGGCCTGCCCTCCGGCATCGCGGAGGCGCTGGAGGCGCCCGCCGGCACGCCCGCCCCGAACCCCACGGCGGCGGCGTTCCGCACCTTCGCCGAGCAGACCCGCAGCGATCTGCGGGCGCTGGCGGCCTGCATGCGCGGCTCGCGCCAGACCCTCAGCCGGAGTGAACTCGCGCAGATCGAGGTGCCGGTGCTGGTCTCGGTCGGGACGCTGGACACGGTGGCGGGTTCGGGCCCGGGGCTCGCCGCCCTGATGCCCGATGCCCGCGCCCTGGACCTGGAGGGCAAGGACCACTCCACCGCCGTGGGCGCCAAGGCCCACCGCGACGGCGTGCTCGCGTTCCTCGCGGCCCAGCCCTAGATCGGCGACCGATCACATTGAGGCCCCCCAACCTTGGACCTCATCCTGAGGCGCCCGCGTCAGCGGGCCTCGAAGGAGGGCTCCAGGGATCGCGCAGCAGGCTGAAGCCCTCCTTCGAGGCCGCCGCTTCGCGACGGCACCTCAGGATGAGGGAAAGATATGGAGAAGGCTGGCTGAACCAACTCGTCTGAGTGCAGCCCTAGCTCTTCAGCCGGTAGCCCGTGCGGAAGATGTAGGTCACGAGGCCGAGGCAGATCACGAGGAAGAGCCCCGTCATGGCGAGGCTTACCGCGATGCCGACGTCGGCGGTGCCGAAGAACGCCCAGCGGAACCCGCTGATCAGATAGACGACCGGGTTCGCGAGGCTCACCGCGTGCCAGAAGGGCGGCAGCATGCTCACCGAGTAGAAGCTACCGCCGAGGAAGGTCAGCGGCGTCACCACGAGGAGCGGCACCAGCTGCAGTTTCTCGAACCCGTCCGCCCAGAGGCCGATGACGAAGCCGAACAGGCTGAACGTCGTGGCCGTGAGGAGGAGGAAGCCGATCATCCAGAACGGATGGTCGATCCGCAGGGGCACGAAGAGTGACGAGGTCGCGAGGATGATCAGCCCGATCAGGATCGACTTCGAGGCCGCCGCCCCGACATAGCCGAGCACCACCTCCACGGGGGAGATCGGCGCCGAGAGGATTTCGTAGATCGTGCCGGCGAAGCGCGGGAAGTAGATGCCGAACGAGGCGTTGGCGATGCTCTGCGTGAGCAGCGAGAGCATGATCAGCCCCGGCACGATGAACAGCCCGTAGGGCACGCCGTCCACGGCCGAGACCCGCGAGCCGATGGCCGCGCCGAACACCACGAAATAGAGCGTGGTCGAGATGACCGGCGCCAGGATGCTCTGCCCGGCGGTCCGCCAGAAGCGGCTCATCTCGAAACGGTAGATCGCCAGGACCGCTGGCCAGTTCATGCCGCCCATCACGCCGCCTCCCCGCGCACCAATCCGACGAAGATGTCCTCCAGGGAGGATTGCTCCGTGCGCAGGTCGCTGAACCGGATCTCCGCCTCGGACAGGGCGGTGAGCAGCCCGGTGATGCCGGTGCGTTCGGCCTTGGTGTCGTAGGTGTAGACCAGTTCGCGCCCCTCCCCCGTCAGGGCCAGGCCGAAATGCGCGAGGCTGTCCGGCACCGCGTCGAGGGGCGTCTGCAATTGCAGGATCAGGCGCTTGCGCCCGAGCTGGTGCATCAGCGCCGCCTTCTCCTCCACGAGGATGATCTGCCCGCCGCGGATCACGCCGATCCGGTCGGCCATCTCCTCGGCCTCCTCGATGTAGTGGGTGGTGAGGATGACCGTGACGCCCTCGTCCCGCAGGTCGCGCACGAGGCGCCACATGTCCTGGCGCAGTTCCACGTCGACGCCGGCCGTCGGCTCGTCGAGGAACAGCACGCGCGGCTGGTGCGAAAGCGCTTTGGCGATCAGCACCCGCCGCTTCATGCCGCCCGACAGGGTCATGAGCCGGTTGGTGCGCTTGTCCCACAGGGAGAGCGCCTTCAGCACCCGCTCGATATGGGCCGGGTCCGGCTTCATGCCGAACAGCCCGCGCGAGAAGCTGACCGTGTTCCACACCGTCTCGAAGGCGTCGGTGGTGAGTTCCTGCGGCACGAGCCCGATCGACCGCCGCGCCGCCCGGTAATCCCGGGCGATGTCGTAGCCATCGACGGTCACGGTGCCGGTGCTCGGCGTGACGATGCCGCAGACGATGTTGATGAGGGTCGATTTGCCGGCGCCGTTCGGCCCGAGCAGGGCGAAGATCTCACCCCGCTCGATGCCGAGGTTCACGCCCTTCAGGGCGCTGAACCCGGACGCGTAGGTTTTCGACAGGTCCGAAATGGAGATGATGGGCATCGCGCGGGGGCTGCAACGGGGTGGCGGCCTATAGCACGCCCACGTTCGGCCTTAGCCCCTCCCGCGTGCGCGGGCACACACCGGGCGGATCAGGCTTCTCCGCGCTTCGCGAAGGATTCGATCATGCGCAGGCAGAAGTCGCGCATCTTCGGATCGCGGATGCGGGTGAAGGCGGCGATCACGGCCGCGCATTCGCTGCTCGACGGCTCCGGGGCCGGCTCGGCCGGGGGGGCGCGGGTGAAGGTGCCGACCGGGATGTCCAGGGCGGTCGCGATCTGGCGCAGCAGCCGGGCCCGCGCGGCCGTGGATTGCGTGTCCTGTGTCGGAAGGAAGCCGCCCGCGTCAGTCATGGTGTCGTCCGCCCACTCGACCGGTTCGTCCGAAACCCTCGCGACCCCGGGCCGACGGCCCGTGGCGCAGCACTGCGACAACATTCAATAAGACGCCGATGTTTGCAACCTGCCAGCAGGGGGCAAGTCCTGAAACTATTCGCTGATATTGGTGGTCCGGTCTCATTCGATGGAAACTTACATATATTGATCGGCTTTCGTGCGGATCAGCATAAGTCGCGTCTCCCCGGTGCCGGAGGCTCTTCTAGCCACGCTTGAAGGGGATGTCGCGCATCTGCGTAGTCGCACGCCGAGCTAACGCGCCGACCAACAGTTTGGCCACAATCCAATTGTCCTCAAGGTGCGCAAGGGCACCGCAAGGTCAGTTGGTTAACGAAGATCCCGCCTCAACCGGCAAGGTTTACCGTTCATCAAGGTTTACGATTGGAAACCGTCAATGAATGGCTAACGGAGCGTGAAAGGACTCGCGAACAAACCCTTAATGCAGGCATCGTGAGGCCATCGACGAACCGGAGAGACCGATGAGCGCCCGCCTCGAAGACCTGAAGTTCCTCTTCACGCTCAGCGCGGTCGTGCTCTGCGGCAGCGGCCTCGACATCATCCTGCGCTGAGCGGATCAGGCCGCCTGCCGCTCGACCCGGCGAAGCGAATCCAGGGCTCGTTCGAGGGCCGCCCGGGCCTCGCGCCCGTCCTGCGCCAGGGTACGCGGGGCGCAATCCACGAAGACCTGCCGGGGGATACGGCCCGAGGCGGCGTTGCGGTTCGCCGAGGCGGCCACGGCGTTGCCGGTGAGGAGCAGCCCGCGCAGTTCCGCCGCCCGTGCTCGGCTCTCGGCCCGCAGGCGGACGAGGCCGATCACGAGACCGAGGAGCCCCGTCGCGACGAGGGCGAGCGCGAGAACGTATCCGAAAGCCATCCCACCGATCCGCGCGCCGATACCAGCCGAGGTGGGACTGTCTCCGCTCATGGTTAGCGCAAGCTTAACGGTCGCGGCCGCCTACCACATGTCGAGGGCGACGCGGGCCTCGTCGGACATGCGGCTCTGGTCCCACGGGGGATCGAACACCATCGTCACGCTGCAGGATTGAACGCCCGGCACGGCCGAGACGGCGTTCTCCACCCAACCCGGCATCTCGCCGGCCACGGGGCAGCCCGGAGCGGTGAGGGTCATGTCGATGGCGACTTTGCGGTCGTCGTCGATGTCGACTCGGTAGATCAGGCCGAGCTCGTAGATGTCGGCCGGGATCTCCGGGTCGTAGACGGACTTGAGGGCGACGACGATCGCGTCGGTCAGCCGGTCCATCTCCTCCGGCGGGATCGCCGAGGCGCCTTCGACGGCGGGCGTGTTGCTGCCGCCCGTGATGGTGGCGTCGGTGCTCATCGGTCTCAACCCTTCCCTCGCCGCGTTCAAGGCGCGGCCGGTGTCATACAATCAGGCGAACAGCATTTCGGCCTTCGCCAGCGCCTCGGCAAGCGCATCGATCTCATCGGTCGTGTTGTAAAGCCCGAACGAGGCGCGGCAGGTCGAGGTGGCGCCGAACCGCGTCAGCAGCGGCATGGCGCAATGGGTCCCCGCCCGCACCGCGACGCCCTGGCGGTCGATCACGGTGGCGATGTCGTGGGCATGGGCGCCCTTCATCTCGAAGCTGATGACGCCGCCCTTGCCCTTCGCCGTGCCGATGATCCGCAGGGAGTTCATCGCGCCGAGGCGCTGGTGGGCGTACTCGGTGAGCGTCGCCTCGTGCGCGGCGATGGTCTCGCGCCCGAGGGTCATCATGAATTCCAGCGCCGCGCCGAGGCCGACCGCCTCGATGATCGCGGGGGTGCCCGCCTCGAAGCGATGGGGCGGATCGTTGTAGGTGACGGCATCCTGGCTCACCGCGCGGATCATCTCGCCGCCGCCCTGGTAGGGGGGCAGGCGCTCCAGCCATTCCTTCTTGCCGTAGAGCACGCCGATGCCGGTCGGCCCGTAGACCTTGTGGCCGGTGAAGACGAAGAAGTCGCAATCGAGCGCCCGCACGTCCACCGGCTGGTGGACCGCGCTCTGCGCGCCATCGAGGAGCACCGGCACGCCGTGGGCATGGGCGATCCGCACGATCTCCTTGGCCGGCGTCACCGTGCCGAGCACATTCGACATGTGGGTGATCGCCACCATCTTGGTGCGCGGCGTGAACAGTTTTTCGTATTCCTCGACGAGGAAGTTGCCCTCGTCATCGACGGGCGCCCACTTGATCACGGCGCCCCGGCGCTCGCGCAGGAAGTGCCAGGGCACGATGTTGGAGTGGTGCTCCATGATCGAGAGGATGATCTCGTCACCCTCCCCGATCAGCCCGGCCCAGCCCATGGACGAGGCGACGAGGTTGTACGCCTCGGTGGCGTTGCGGGTGAAGATGATCTCGTCGGTGGAGGCGGCGTTGAGGAATTGCCGCGTGGTCTCGCGGGCACCCTCGAACCCCTCGGTCGCGGCGTTGGCCATGTAATGCAGGCCGCGATGCACGTTCGCGTAGCCGGTCTGCATGCAGTTCACCATCGCGTCGATGACGGCGCGGGGCTTCTGCGCGGAGGCGGCGTTGTCGAGATAGACGAGCGGTTTGCCGTAGACCGTCTCCGCCAGGATCGGGAACTCCTTGCGGATCTCCGAGACGTCGTAGGTCGAGGTGAGGACGGGTGCGTTCATGGGCGCGACCTTCTGAAGACTTTGCCGCTCCCTGACGCAAACCTCATCCTGAGGTGCCGGAGCGAAGCGGAGGCCTCGAAGGAGGCCTCCAGCTATCATTGCGGACCCTGAAGCCCTCCTTCGAGGCGGCTTTCGCCGCACCTCAGGATGAGGTCCCGGGTTGGACGGGTCGCGGAGCGGGGTCAGCCCCGCGCCGCGAGCCACGCCTCGATCTCGCCGATCAGCGCCTCGCGGGCGCCCTCGTGCGTGACCGTCTCGATGGCCTCGCCGAGGAAGGCCTGGACGAGAAGGCTCTGGGCGAGGGGGCGCGGCAGGCCGCGGGCCATCAGGTAGAACAGGAGGTCTTCGTCCGGCGCGCCGCAGGTGGCCCCGTGGCCGCAGGCGACGTCGTCGGCGAAGATTTCCAGCTCCGGCTTGTTCATCATCTGCCCCTCGTCCGTGAGGAGGAGACAATCGGACTTCATCTTGCCGTCGGTCTGCTGGGCCGCTTGGCGGACGATGATCTTGCCCTGGAACACTCCGGTGGCGTTGCCGTCGATCACCGTCTTGAACTTCTCGCGGCCGACCCCGCCCACCGCCGCGTGGTCGGCCAGCAGGGTCGAATCGGCGAGCTGCCCGTCGCCCAGCATGGCCGCGCCGTTGACGACGACCTTGGTGTTCTCACCCGCGATGTTCAGGAAGATCTGGTGACGCGACAGCACGGCGCCCGTCACCACGGCGACGGTCTCCAGTTCCGCCTCGTCGTCCAGCTTCACGCTGATCGTCGAGAGGGCGACGGCGGCCGAGCCTTCCGTGTTCATGCGGCTGTGCCGGAAGACCGAGCCCTTGCCGATATGCACGTCGAGGGCATCGTTCGGCTGGTAGGTCAGGCCGTCCGGCCCCTCGTGGCTCTCCACCATGGAGAGTTCGGCGCCGTCGGCCAGATCGACCAGGACGCGCGTCGCGGTGGAGAACGACTCGGAGCCGGTGTTCACGAAGCGCAGGTGCAGCGGCAGGTCGGGCTTGGCGCCGGCCGTGACGCCGATCAGCACGCCGTCCGCGAGGAAGGCGGTGTTCAGCTGGTAGATCGGGTTGTCCCGCGCCTGCTCCACCGGAGCGAGACGCTTCAGGCGCGGATCGGCCTTGCCCATGGCGTCGTTGATCGGCGTCACGGTCACGCCCTCCGGCAGGCCGGACAGGTCGGACAGGGCGCGGATCAGGTGGCCGTTGACGAAGGTCAGCCGGGCCGCCTCGATCGAGGCAAAGCCCTTCGCGGCGGCGACCGCCTTGCGGGCGGCCTCCGCCGAGGGAGCCTCGGCGGGCGGGGCGGCGTCGGTGATCGCGGCACGCAGGTCGGTGTACTTGAACGCCTCGACCCGGCGGCTCGGCAGGCCGGTGGCCTCGAAGAACTTGAACGCCTCCTCGCGGCCGATGGCCTCCTCGGTGGCGAAGCTCTTGCGCCCGGCTTCGAACAGCGCCGACAGGCCGGTCTCGGCGCCCGTGCGGAGGTTCTTGACCTCGGCCATCACGCGGCCTCCCCGGTGCGGTACTCGGCGTAGCCGGAGGCTTCGAGTTCCAGCGCCAGTTCCTTGCCGCCCGACTTCACGATCTGTCCCTTGGACATGACGTGCACCACGTCGGGGACGATGTAGTTCAGGAGCCGCTGGTAGTGGGTGATGACGAGGAAGGAGCGGCCTTCCGCGCGCAGGGCGTTCACGCCCTCGGAGACGATGCGCAGGGCATCGATGTCGAGGCCGGAATCGGTCTCGTCGAGGACGCAGAACTTCGGCTGAAGCAGCGCCATCTGGAGGATCTCCATGCGCTTCTTCTCGCCGCCGGAGAACCCGACATTGAGGGCGCGCTTGAGCATTTCCTTATTGATCTCAAGCTTGTCAGCCGCGCCGTTCACCGCGCGGATGAAGTCCGGGGTGGAGAGTTCGGCCTCGCCGCGCGCCTTGCGCTGGGCGTTCAGGCACGCCTTCAGGAAGGTCATGGTGCCGACGCCGGGGATCTCCAGCGGATACTGGAAGGCCAGGAACACGCCGGCGGCGGCGCGCTCGTCGGGGGCCATCTCCAGCACGTTCTGGCCGTCGAGCAGGATCTCGCCTTCGAGGACTTCATAGTCCTCCTTGCCGGCGATGACGTAGGAGAGCGTCGACTTGCCGGAGCCGTTCGGCCCCATGATCGCGGCGACTTCGCCATCCTTCACGGTGAGGTTGAGGCCGTTGAGGATGCGGTTGTCCTCGATCTGCACGACGAGGTTCTTGATTTCGAGCATAGGTCGTTCGTCCTGTTGAAGTTCGCGGATGCCCTCCGCCGTCTCCCATCCCATCCTCGCCCTCATCCTGAGGTGCTGCGAAGCAGCCTCGAAGGAGGCTTCCAGGGATCACCGAGACTTCTGGAGCCCTCCTTCGAGGCCCGCTGGCGCGGGCACCTCAGGATGAGGCCCAGGGGGGGACAAGTGTCGCTGCCCTCCCCCACAGCGGGGGAGGGAGAGGTGTTGTGCGTGTCGCTTAGCCCACCGAGCCTTCGAGGCTGATCGAGATCAGCTTCTGGGCCTCGACGGCGAACTCCATCGGCAGCTGCTGCAGCACGTCCCGGACGAAGCCGTTGACGATGAGCGCGGTCGCCTCCTCCTCGGAGAGGCCGCGCTGCTGGCAGTAGAACTTCTGGTCCTCGGAGATCTTCGAAGTCGTCGCCTCGTGCTCGAACACGGCGGAGGCGTTCTTCGACTCGATGTAGGGCACGGTATGCGCCCCGCACTGGTCGCCGATCAGCAGCGAGTCGCAGTTCGTGAAGTTCCGCGCGCCCTTGGCCTTCTTGTGGGCCGAGACGAGGCCCCGGTAGGTGTTCTGCGAACGCCCGGCCGAGATGCCCTTCGAGATGATCCGGCTCGTCGTGTTCTTGCCGAGATGGATCATCTTGGTGCCGGAATCGACCTGCTGCATGCCGTTCGACACCGCGATCGAGTAGAACTCGCCCCGGCTGTCGTCACCGCGCAGGATGCAGGACGGGTACTTCCACGTGATCGCCGAGCCGGTCTCGACCTGCGTCCACGAGATCTTCGAGCGGTCGCCACGGCAATCGCCGCGCTTCGTCACGAAGTTGTAGATGCCGCCCTTGCCGTCGTTGTCGCCCGGGTACCAGTTCTGGACGGTCGAGTACTTGATCTCGGCATCATCCAGGGCGACGAGCTCGACCACGGCCGCGTGGAGCTGGTTGTCGTCGCGCTTCGGGGCGGTGCAGCCCTCCAGGTACGAGACGTAGGAGCCCTTGTCGGCGATGATGAGCGTGCGCTCGAACTGGCCGGTGTCGCGCTCATTGATGCGGAAATAGGTCGACAGCTCCATCGGGCAGCGGACGCCCGGCGGGATGTAGACGAACGACCCATCCGAGAAGACGGCCGAGTTCAGCGTCGCGAAGAAGTTGTCGGTCGGCGGCACGACCGAGCCGAGATACTTCTTCACCAGTTCCGGGTGCTCGCGCACCGCCTCGGAGATCGGCATGAAGATCACGCCGGCCTTCTCCAGCTCCTTCTTGAAGGTCGTGGCGACCGACACGGAGTCGAACACCGCATCCACGGCCACCCGGCGCTCGGGGGCAATGCCCTCCAGCACCTCGACCTCGCGCAGCGGGATGCCGAGCTTCTCGTAGGTCTTGAGGATCTCGGGGTCGATCTCGTCGAGGGACATCGCCGCCGGGCGCTTCGGCGCGGCGTAGTAATAGATGTCGTTGTAATCGACCTTGTCGTAGGACACGCGGGCCCACTCGGGCTCCTTCATCGTGAGCCAGCGCTTGTAGGCGTCGAGGCGCCATTCCAGCAGCCACGCCGGCTCGTTCTTCTTGCCCGAAATGAAGCGGACGACGTCCTCGGAGATGCCCTTGGCGGACTTCTCCATCTCGATGGTGGTCTCGAACCCGTACTTGTACTGGTCGAGGTCGATCGAGCGGACCCGGTCGATGGTTTCCTGCACGGCAGGCATCAGCGTCTCCTGGCATGCCCGGCGTCAAGGGCCGGGAAGCGTGTGGATGTGGCTCGGGACGCGGCCCTCAGGCCGCCCGCCCTTGCCTCTCATATAGGGATGTCACGACCCGTTCGAAGGCGTGGAGGAAGCGGGTCACGTCCTCCTCCACGGTATTCCAGCCCAGACTCACCCGGAGCGCCCCGCCCGCGAGCGCCGGGGGCACGCCCATCGCCGCCAGTGTCGCGGAGCGCGCGACCTTGCCCGACGAGCAGGCCGAGCCCGACGAGACGGCCACCCCCGCGAGGTCGAGGGCGATCAGCGCCGCCGGGGCATCGAGCCCCGGAACGGCGAAGCTCAGCGTGTTCGGCAGGCGCGGCGCGCCCTCCCCGAACACCACCGCGTCCGACGCGAGGGCGCGGACACCCGCCTCGGCCCGGTCCCGGAGATCGGCGATCCGCGCCGCTTCGGCGCGTAGCGATTCGGCCGCGATCCGCGCCGCCTCTCCCATGCCAACGAGCGAGGGCAGGCTTTCGGTACCGCAGCGCAGGCGCTTTTCCTGGCCGCCCCCCCGGACAAAGGCCCCGTCCAGGGTCACGTCGTCGGCCATCACCAGCGCGCCGACACCCTTCGGGGCGGCGAACTTGTGGCCGGAGAGGGTCAGGGCGTCGAGACCGAGGCCGGCGAAATCCAAAGGGATCTTGCCCACAGCCTGCACCGCGTCACTGTGGACGAGGGCGCGGCCATGGGCGCGGGCCCGAGCAACAATCTCTGCGAGCGGCTGGATTACGCCGGTCTCGTTATTCGCGGCATGGACCGAGATCAGCACGCACTCCCCCGCGCGCGCCGCGAGGCGCGCGTCGAGGGCGGCGAGATCGATCACCCCCGCCGCATCCACCGGAAGGTGCTCCACCGCCTCGTCCGGGAAGCGATGGCCGGCGGCGACGCAGGGGTGCTCGCTCGCGCCGTGGAGAAGGCGGGTGGGGGCCGGCCAGCCCCGGCGGCGCAGGGCGCCAGAGAGGACCGCGTTCGCGGCCTCCGTCCCGCCGCTGGTGAACACGACCTGCCCTGGCTTCGCGCCGACGAGACCCGCCACTTGCGCCCGCGCGCCTTCGAGCGCCGCCCGTGCCGCCCGGCCCTCGGCATGGATCGAGGAGGGGTTGCCCGGCAGGGTCAGGGCGCGCGCCACCGCCGCCGCCACATCCGGACGAACCGGGGCGGTCGCATTGTGGTCGAGATAGGCGCGGGTCTTGTCCATCGCCGTAATGCTTCGTCTCCAATCGCGCGAAGTGCTTGCACGCAGGGTGGCCCGCCGTGTTAAGGCGCGCCGAGAGAAATACCGGTCCCTCCGGCCGAGATCGTCCCGGCACACCACCCTGCGGTGGACTTACGCCGTACTTTAGAACGCTTCTAATGACCTAGAATTGTTCTAAGAGTGCTTTTATGACGTAGGTCCATCGAGTCAAGGTGGTCCGCTGCGGTGCGGGAACGGACGGCCGAGGGCGACGGAGCGAGAGGACGAACATGCCAGAGGTCATCTTCACCGGTCCCGCCGGGCGCCTGGAGGGCCGTTATCAGGCCCCCAAGAAGCGCGGCGCTCCCATCGCCATCGTGCTGCACCCGCACCCGCAGTTCGGCGGCACGATGAACAATCAAATCGTGTACAATCTTTTCTACACGTTCGCCAATCGCGGCTTCGCAGCCCTGCGCTTCAATTTTCGCGGGGTCGGCCGCAGCCAGGGCGCCTTCGATCACGGCTCGGGCGAATTGTCCGACGCGGCGGCGGCGCTCGATTGGGTGCAGGCGGTGAACCCGGAGGCGAAGGCCTGCTGGATCGCGGGCGTGTCCTTCGGCTCGTGGATCGGCATGCAGTTGCTGATGCGCCGCCCGGAGATCGAGGGCTTCATCTCCATCGCGGCCATGGCCAACCGCTACGATTTCACCTTCCTGGCCCCCTGCCCTTCCTCCGGCCTGTTCGTGCACGGCTCCGAGGACCGGGTCGCGCCGGCCCGCGAGGTGATGCCGGTGATCGAGAAGGTGAAGACGCAGAAGGGCGTCATCATCGAGCACCAGATCGTGGACGGGGCGAACCACTTCTTCGACGGCAAGGTCGATGAGCTGACGCAGACCGTCGACACCTATCTCGACAAGCGTCTGGGCAAGCGGGAAGAGGCCGCCTGAGGCAATATGCGGGTGGATGCCGGTAGTCGGCTTACCGTCCCTCACCTTGACGCGGCGGGGCGCTCCGAATAGGGCGCCCCTTCCATCCCTGTCGCGGAACGTATCCACGCCTGATGACGGATAGCCCCTCCGAGCAACCGGTCGTCCTGCTGGTCGAAGACGACGGCCTCCTCCTGATGGAGGCGTCCGACACCCTCGCGGATGCCGGCTTCACGGTTCTGGAGGCATCGCACGCGGACAAGGCCCTCGCCGTCCTGGAGAACCGGAACGACGTCGAGGTGCTGATGACCGACGTGGATATGCCGCAGGGCTCCATGGACGGTTTTGCCCTCGCCCGCCTCGTGGCGCATCGCTGGCCCGGTATTCCGGTGCTGGTCGTGTCCGGGATGGGCACGCCCGGCCCTCACGACATGCCCGACGGGGCCCGCTTCATCCCGAAGCCCTACGAGCCGACAACCCTGGTCCGAACCCTGCGCGCCTTCATTCGCCGCGCGGCCTGAGCCATAAGGGACCGACCTTTCGGCCGTGGCCGATCCGCGCGGTGCCGAGCCGCCTGACCCGACGAGTCCCATGACCGACGAGACCCGACAGCACCGGTTCGCGACCCAGGCGATCCATGCGGGCGCCGCCCCCGACCCGGCCACGGGCGCGCGGGTGCAACCGATCTACTTCACGAACGGCTTCGTGTTCGATTCGACCGAGCAGGCGGCCGACATCTTCGCCGTGCGCAAGACCGGCTTCTCCTACTCGCGCGGCTCGAACCCGACCGTCGCGGCCCTGGAGCGGCGCGTCGCGGCCCTGGAAGGCGCCAAGGCGGCCATCGCCGTGGCCTCCGGTCAGTCCGCGGTGCTGCTCGTGCTGATGACGCTGATGCGCAGCGGCGATTCCTACGTCGTGTCCCCGCGTCTGTTCGGCGGGTCCCTCGGGCTGATGCGCCGCCTGGACGGCCGCTACGACATGAAGCCCCGCTTCGCCCGCGGCATGGAGCCGGCGGATTTCGAGGCGGCGATCACGCCGGGCTGCAAGGCCATCGTCTGCGAGTCCATCGTGAACCCTTGCGGCTTCGTGATGGACATCGAGGGGATCGCGGCGGTGGCCAAGCGCCACGGCCTGCCGCTGATCGTGGACAACACCCTCGCCTCCCCGGCGCTGATCCGGCCGATCGAGCACGGCGCCGACATCGTCGTGCACTCGACCTCGAAGTTCCTGGCGGGCTCGGGCCAGGTGATCGGCGGCGTGATCTGCGACGGCGGCACCTTCGACTGGGTGAAGGCCGGCGGCTACGACCTGATCAACGACCCCTGGCCGGATTACGATGGGCTCGTCATCCCGCAGCGCTTCCCGGAGACGCCGTTCGCGGTGGCCTGCCGCCTGTTCGGCCTGCGCGACCTCGGCCCCGGCCTCTCGCCGATGAACGCCTTCCTGACGCTCACCGGCATCGAGACCCTGCCGCTGCGTATGGAGCGCCACTGTTCCAACGCGAAGATTGTCGCCGCCTACCTCAAGGATCACCCGGCGGTAGAGTGGGTGAGCTATCCCGGCCTGCCTGGCCAGACGGGCGAGGCGAACGCGGCGCGCTACACGCCGAAGGGACCCGGCTCGATCTTCACCTTCGCCCTCAAGGGCGGTGAGCCGGCCGCGCTGAAGTTCATCACCTCGCTGGACCTCGTCTCGCACCTCGTCAACATCGGTGAGATAAAGACCCTGGCGATCCACCCGGCCACCACGACCCACCGCCAATTGCCCGACAACGAAAAGGCCATCGCCTTCGTCGGGCCGGAGACGGTGCGCCTCTCCATCGGGCTGGAGAACGTCGAGGACCTGATCGCGGATATCGCGCAGGCGCTGGAGCAGGCGGGAGGCTAGGGTACCGCCCCCGTTGAGCGATTCTGCGGTCTCATCACAGGGCGCTGCTCCAATCCCGGCCGCCGTAGAAGAGACGCAGCACCACGACACGGTCTTCCTCGACGACGAAGGCAACCGATACGCGTCGCTCGAAGCCGATGACACGGAGATCGGGCCGGATGTCGCCGCGCAAGCTTCCGCGCTCCGCGCCGTAGGCAAGTCCCTCGCAGAACTCGCGGAGGCGTTGCTCATATTGCGCCGCGACCGCCGCGCTGTTGGCGTCCGCGACGCTGTCGTAGATCGCTTCGAGGTCGGCGGCGGCGTCAGGCGTGAAGATGACCTGCCGACGCTTCACGCCTCGCCCGTCAGTCTCTGGGCATGTCGACGCCGCATGCGCTCCGCCATGTCCTCGGGCGTCAGGCCGCCGGCCGGATCGGCCTTCCACCGGTCGTAGGTTGCCGCCACGTCCTCGCGCAGCCATCGCTCGACGGCGGCGTCGCGCTCCTGCAAGGCGCGAAGGCCGGCGCGCACCACCTCGCTGGCACTCGCGAACGAGCCGGCCTTCACCTGCGCGTCAATGAACGCCGCCTGCTCCTGCGGCAGGCTGAATGTGCGCTTCTCGACGCTTCCCATCCGATCCCCACTCCGTCAGCTTGGTATGAAGATATCACACCGCGCTGCGCGCGCTACTTCCGCCGCTCCAGGATCGACACGTAATTCGCGACCGCCGCGCCGCCCATGTTGAACACGCCCGCCAGCTCGGCGCCGGGCACCTGCATCTCGCCGGCCTCGTTCATGAGTTGCAGGCAGGCCATGACGTGCATCGAGACGCCGGTCGCGCCGACCGGGTGGCCCTTGGCCTTGAGCCCACCCGACGGGTTCACCGGCAAGCGGCCGCCCTTCTCCGTCATCCCCTCGCGGACGATCCGAAAGCCTTCGCCCGGTGCGGCGAGGCCCATCGCCTCGTATTCGAGAAGTTCGGCGATGGTGAAGCAATCATGGGTCTCCACGAAGGAGAGGTCCTCGTTGCCGATCCCGGCCTGCGCGCGGGCCTTGTCCCAGGCGCGGCGGGCGCCCTCGAAGGCGGTGGGGTCGCGGCGGGACAGGGGGAGGATGTCGTTCACCTGCGCCCGCGCCGGGAAGCCGATGGCCCGCTCCAACCGCGCGGCGGTCTCGGCATCGGCCACCACGATAGCGGCGGCGCCGTCCGAGATCAGCGAGCAATCCGTGCGCCGCAGCGGCGCGGCGACGTAGGGGTTCTTGTCGGAGACCCTGTTGCAGAAGTCGAAGCCGAGATCCTTGCGCAGCTGCGCGTAGGGGTTGCCGACGCCGTTGCGGTGGTTCTTGGCGGCGATGCGGGCCAGTTCCTCGCTGCGGTCGCCGTAGCGCTGAAAGTAGCCCGCCGCGATCCGCCCGAACACGCCCGCGAAGCCGCCCTCGATCTCGGCCTCCTCCTTCCGGTAGGAGGCGCCGAGCAGGATGTCTCCGGTCTCGGCGACGGACTTCGCCGTCATCTTCTCCGCGCCGACCACGAGGGCGATGCGGCCCCGGCCGCTGTCCACGAAGTCGAGGGCCGCGTAGAGCGCCGCCGAGCCGGTGGCGCAGGCGTTTTCCAGATGCGTCGAGGGGACGTGAGCGAGGTCCGGCTGGTTCAGGGCCACGAGGGAGCCCTCGAAGCCCTGCTTCGAGAAGCCGGTGTTCATGACGCCGACATAGATGCCGTCGACCTCGGACGCCGCGACGCCGGCATGGGTCAGCGCCTCGCCGGAGACGCGGGCGATCAGGCTCTCGACATCCGGGTCTTCCAGCTTGCCGAAGGGGGTGTGGGCCCAGCCCACGATGCAGGCGCGCGTCATCGTTTCTCTCCCGTTGCGCGGACGATGGCCCCGCCGATCCCCCGGATCAAGGGCGGTCGGGCGCGGCTCCGGCGAGGAAGTCGAAATCGCATCCCTCCGGCGCCTGGGTGACGCTGCGCCGGTAGAGGGCCTTGTAACCCCGCTTCGGCGAGGGCGGCGGCTCGTGCGCGGCGAGGCGCCGGGCGATCTCCTCCGGCGCGACCAGCAGGTCGATGCGCTTGTCCTTCACCGAGAGGCGGATGCGGTCGCCGTCGCGCACGGCGGCCAGCGGCCCGCCGATGGCCGCTTCGGGGGCGACGTGCAGCACGATGGTGCCGAAGGCCGTGCCGGACATGCGTGCGTCCGAGATGCGCACCATGTCCTTCACCCCGGCGCGGGCGAGCTTCTTCGGGATCGGCAGATAGCCGGCCTCCGGCATGCCGGCGGCGTGCGGGCCGGCATTCTGAAGGACGAGGATGTCGTCGGGCGTGACGTCGAGGTCGGGATCGTCGATCCGGGCCGAGAGGTCTTCGAGCCCGGTGAACACCACCGCCCGGCCCTCGGTTTCGAACAGGCCGGGCGTCGCGGCGGCGCGCTTGAAGATCGCCCCGTCCGGCGCAAGGCTCCCGCCGAGGGTGATGAGGCCGCCCTGGGGCGAGACCGGATCGGCGAAGGGCCGGATCACCGCGCGGTCGACCCAGGATTCCGGCTCGTCCAGCCGCTCGGCCAAGGTGCGGCCCTCGATGTCCACGGTGTCGAGGTGCAGGAGCGGGCGGAGTTCGCGCAGCAGGGCGCCCATGCCGCCGGCCGCGTGGAAATCCTCCATGTAGCCGTCGCCGACCGGCTTCAGATCGACCAGCACGGGGGTCTCGTCCGAAATGGCGTTGAACCGCTCGTAGGGGATGCGGATGCCGAGCCGGCCGGCGATGGCGGTGAGATGCACGATGGCGTTGGTGGAGCCCGACACCGCCATCAGCACGCGGATCGCGTTCTCGACCGATTTCGGCGTGATGACCCGGCTCGGGCGGATCTTCGTCTCGATGAGGCGCACGGCGGCGCGGCCGGTCTCCTCGGCGGCGACGAGCCTGTCGGAATGGACGGCCGGGATCGCTGCCGTCCCCGGCAGGGACATGCCCAGCGCCTCCGCGATGCAGGCCATGGTGGAGGCGGTGCCCATCACCGCGCAGGTGCCCTGCGTGACCGAGAGCCGGCCCTCGACCTCGGCGATCTCGTCGGAATCGACGGTGCCGGCGCGGTACTTCGCCCAAAACCCCCGGCAATCGGTGCAGGCGCCCAGCCGCTGGCCCCGGTGGCGGCCGGTGGACATCGGCCCGGTGACGAGCTGGATCGCCGGCAGGTCGGCCGAGGCCGCGCCCATGAGCTGGGCCGGCACGGTCTTGTCGCAGCCGCCGATCAGCACCACCGCGTCCATGGGCTGGGCGAGGATCATCTCCTCCGTGTCCATGGCCATGAGGTTGCGGTAGACCATGCTGGTCGGGTTGAGGAACACCTCCCCGAGGGACACGGTCGGGAACGGGCGCGGCAGCGCGCCGGCTTCCAGCACCCCGCGCGAGACCGCCTCCACCAGTTCCGGCATCCCCCGGTGGCAATTGTTGAAGCCCGAGGGCGTCATGGCGATGCCCACCACCGGCTTGTTCAGGAGCCGGGGCGAAATCCCCATGGAGCGCGCGAAGGAGCGCCGCAGGTACCGGGCGAAATCCCGGTCGCCGTAATTGGTGAGGCCCCGGTCGAGGCCGTGCGGTTCGTCGGTCATCGTGGCTCCTCGGGCCTCACCGCAGGTGGAATGCGATCCACGCCGCGGCGAGCAGGATCAGAACGGTCAGGGCGTAACGATAACCGGGTCTCACGGCGGCGACGATCACCTGCGATGCGAAGGGCGCCTCAGCGCATCACGAACGGATTCTCCGGCGCGTCGCGGCTGGTGGAGATCCAGATGCTCTTGGTCTCCAGATACTCGCGGATCGACTCGATGCCGCTCTCGCGGCCGAGGCCGGAGCGCTTCATGCCGCCAAACGGCATCATGTAGCTGACCGCCCGGTAGGTGTTCACCCAGACCGTGCCCGCCTTCAGGCCCTTCGACATCCGCATCGCCTTGCCGATATCCTGCGTCCAGACGCCGGCCGCGAGGCCGTAGATCACGTCGTTGCCGAGCTTCAGCGCCTCGGCCTCGTCCTCGAAGCCGATGATCGACAGGACCGGGCCGAACACCTCCTCCTGCGCGATGCGCATGGAGTTCGTCACGTCGGCGAAGATCGTCGGCTCCACGAACTGGCCGCCCTTCACGCCCTCGCCGGTCGCCGGGTTGCCGCCGAAGACGCAGCGCGCGCCCTCCTTCTTGGCGACCGCGATGTAGTCCAGCACCTTCTGGTACTGCGGCGGCGTGGTGATCGGCCCGATATTGGTGCCCGCCTCCATCGGATCGCCGAGCTTGGCAGATTTCGCGAGTTCGATCAGCCGGGCGGTGAATTCCTCGCGGATGCTGTTCTGCACGAGGAGGCGTGAGCCCGCGATGCAGGTCTGGCCGGTGGCGGCGAAGATGCCGGAGATGGCGCCGGCGGCGGCCATCTTCAGGTCGGCGTCGGCGAAGACGATGTTGGGCGACTTGCCGCCGAGTTCGAGGGCTACGCGCTTCACCTGCTTGGCGGCGTCCGAGTAGATCCGCGCGCCCGTCGCATCCGAGCCGGTGAAGGTGATCTTGGCGACGTCGGGGTGCTCCACGATGGCCGCGCCGGTCTCGGCGCCGTAGCCGGTCACGACGTTCAGCATCCCGTCCGGCAGGTCCGCCTCCTTGAGGAGGGCGGCGAATTCCAGCGTGCTCGCGGAGGCGAACTCGGACGGCTTGATCACCACGGCACAGCCGGCGGCGAGGGCCGGCGCGCATTTCCAGGCCACGAAGAGCAGCGGCGAGTTCCAGGCGGTCAGCGCGCCGACCACGCCCACCGGCTCGTGGGTGGTGAACGCGAAGGTCTCCGGCTTGTCGATCGGCACCTGCGTGCCCTCGATCTTGTCGGCGAGGCCGGCGAAGTAATACCACCATTCCGGCTGGTAGCGGGTCTGGCCGTGCATCTCGGCGAAGAGCTTGCCGTTGTCGCGGGTCTCGATCTCCGCGAGATGCTTGGCCTCGCGGGCGACGATGTCGCCGATCTTGCGCAGCACCTTGCCCCGCGCCGAGGCGGTCATCGTGGACCAGGGGCCCTCGGTCATGGCGCGCTTGGCGGCCGCGACGGCCCGGTCGACATCCGCCTTCGAGCCGCGCGGGATCTTCGCCCAGGGCTCTCCGCGATACGGATCGACCGAGTCGAACCACTCGCCGTCGACCGGGTCGACGAACCGGCCGTCGATGTAGTGCTGGTAGGTCTTCATGGCGCGGGTTCCCTGGCGCGGCGGCTTGCCGGGATATGGGGGAGCCGGCCTCCCCGGCCAGCCTCAGCCGCGCCCGATCCAGTCGCGCACGCCCTCCACCGAGCGGAATGCGTCGAGGGCATGGACCCGGACACCGGGCAGGGCGGCCTCAGCCATGGTGGCGAGTGCGTGGCCGGGGCCGAGTTCGAGCACATGGGTCGCGCCGTACTCGCCGCAGGCCTCCAGGCAAGCGGCCCAGTCGATCGTGTGGGAGATCTGCCGCGCGAGCTTGTCGAGCCCGGCCTGCGGCTGGAACACCGCCGCCCCGTCGAGGCCGCTCAGCAGACGCGGCGCGGAAGGCGGCGGCCGGTGCAGGTCGGCCTCCGCCAGGATCTGCCGGAAACGCTCCGAGGCGGCGGCAAGCAGGGGCGTGTGCGAGGGCGTCTCGACGGCCAGCGGCACGGCCCGCTGGGCGCCCTGCGCCAGGGCGTCCGTGCAGAGGGCGTCGAGGGCGTCGCGTTGTCCGCCGACCACGCCGCTATCGGCGCCGTTGCGGATGGCGAGGTGGCATTCGTGCCGCCGGGCGAGGTCGTCCAGGGCCTGCAGGGTGAGACCGCGAATGCCCGCGAGGCCGAACCCCTCGCCGGAAGCCAAATCCATCGCCTCCGCGCGGGCGGCGGCCAGCCGCAGGATCGTGGCGGCGTCGAACCGGCCCGCGACGCCCCAGGCGGCGAGGTCGCCGATGGAATAGCCCGCCACGATGGCCCGGCCGGGCTGGCCCGAAGCGATGACGCTCCAGCCCGCGAGCGCTGCGACGCAGCACAGGATCTGCCCCGTGCGGTTGCCGTGCAGCCCCTCCCCGGCCTTCGCGAGGTCGCGCGGATCGGTGCCGCCGAGGAGCGGGCGGGCCGCCTCGAAGACGGCTTCCGCCTCCGGCCGCGCGGCGGTGAGGTCGAACATGGCCGGGTGCTGGCCGCCCTGGCCCGACAGGAGGATCGCGAGGGTCATAGCGCCACCGATCGCATCGCCACCCGGTCGAGGTATTTCACCAGCACGGTGCCGCCGGGCGGCGCCTCGTGCAACTCCCGCCACTGCACCCCGCCGCCATCCGGCAGGAGGATTTCTCCGTCGAGGCGCATCGGCGCCTCGGCATCGATGCGGGCGAGGCCGTCGAGGAACGCGCGCGGGACCGGCCCCGGCCACAGCAGGTCGAGGTCGGACGTGGGTGAGAGATAGGTCAGGCCCGTCACCGTCTGCCACAGCAGGGCACCGAAGGGCCGGGGCGTCACGCCATGCTCGGCGGCGAGTGCCAGCAGGGCGTCGATGGCGCCCCGCCACGCGGCCGGCGCGTGGGGCGCGGCCTCGGCGAGGCTCGGCGGCGTCACCGGGCGCAGGGCTTGCGACGGCAGGGCAAGGCCGATCCGGCGCTTGCCGTCGGCAGGCGGCAAGGGCAGGCCGAGCGGCACGAGGTCGTCCCCCTCCCCCGGCACGCGGCGGCGGACGATGAGCGGGCGGCCCGCCTTCGCCCAACCGGGCAGGTGCGGCACGCCGTCGAGGTCGGGCCGCCCGGCGAGCAGCGCGTCCCAGGCGGCGGGCGCGGCGGCGACGAGGTCGTGGCGGGCGAGTGCCTCAGCCGGCACGGAGCCGCCCGGCGACGAGGCCCGCGATCTCCTCCGCGACCGGGCGCCCTCCCCGTTCGCGGCCGAGGCGGTCGCGGACGTCGCCCTCCGGCCGGTCGGCGATCAGGGACGCGATCTGCGGCCCCAGGGGCGTGGCGGGGTCGAGCACCGCGTGGACGGCGCCCGTGGCAAGCATGTTGTCCAGGCCCGGCGCGAAGACCGGCGTCGATTGCGCCATCTCCTGAAGCTTCTCCAGCGGCAGCTTGGTGACGCGGGCGACGGAGGGCAGGTCCATCACGCTCGGATTGGCGCCGGGGAGCGCCGCGAGCACCCGCGTCGCCAGGGCCGTGGCGATGAAGGCGCCGGCCGCCGAATGTCCGTAGAGCAGGCCGACGGTCGGGTGCCCGTGCCGGTCGGCGAGCAGCAGCGCCTTGGCGAGGTGGGCGAGGCATTCGTTGAGGCCGAGGAGTTCGTCCCGCCGGCTCATGCGCTGGCTGTCGGAATCGACCGCCACGAGGATCGGCGCCTTGTCCCCCGCCCGCACCGCGTCGAGGACGTGGCCGGCGAGCGTCAGCGCGCCCTCGACGCCGAGCGGCGTGTCGCCGTCGATGCCGATCACCCGCATCCGGCCGCCGTCGAAGGGGCCGTCCCCGGCGACGAGCCCGTCCGCCACCGTGACCGCATGGCCCTCGGGGAAGAGAGAGGCGAGGATCTCAGCGAGCGTCATGGCGGGCCTCCTGCACGCGGGCGACGGTCTCCTCGAAGGCGCGCGTGTCCATGGCGGGGACCGCCTCGGGATCGTTGACGCCGAGCCGCGCCCAGATCTCCGTGGCGTCCCGGCAATCGCCGAAGCGCTCGATGCGGGCGCGCAGGCGCGCCTGCTCGGCCTCCAACGTCGCGAGGTCGAAGGCCGGCGCCCGGCCGATCAGGTCGAGGGCGGCGGCGCGGAAGGCCGCCACGGTGTCGTCGCAGAAGGCGTCGGCCCCGCCGATCAAGCGGCGGTGCTTGCCGCCCATGGTGCGCCAGACCAGCGCCCGGTCGCGGGAATCGAATTCCTCGGCGCCCTTGTTGGTCTCGATGACCTCCGGCCCCGAGACCGAGATACGCCCGCCCTCCGAGACGGCCAGCCGCGAGCAGGTGCCGGCGATGAGCCCGCCGCCGCCGTAGCAGCCGGCCCGGCCGCCGATCAGCCCGATCACCGGCACCCCCGCCGCGCGGGCCTCGGTGATGGCGCGCATCGTCTCGGCGATGGCGGTCTCGCCGGCATTGGCCTCCTGCAGGCGGACGCCGCCGGTATCGAACAGGAGGAGCACGGCCTCGGGCTTCGCCGCGACGGCGGCCCGGAGCATCCCCACGAGCTTGCCGCCATGGACCTCGCCGAAGGCCCCGCCCATGAAGCGGCCCTCCTGCGCGGCGACGAAGACGGTCCGGCCGTCGAGCGCACCGGAGCCGACGACGATGCCGTCATCGAAGGCGCGGGGCAGGTCGAACAGGGGCAGGTGCGGGCTCATCCGCCGCTCGGCCGGGCCGATGGCCTCGCGGAAGCTGCCGGAATCGAGGAGCGCGTCGAGGCGCTGGCGGGCGCTGGCCTCGTACCAGCTCAGGCGGTCGCGGTCGGGTCCGGCCATCTCTACGCCTCCAGCAGCCGCGCGCCCTGCAACAGGCGCAGGGAGACGGTGTCCGGCCGGGCGCCGCCGTCGTTGATCGAGATGCGCACGCCGCCGGGCTGGGCGCGGGCGACGAAATCCGCCACCACCGCCTCCCAGACTGGGCCGTAGCCGGCGATCGGCGTCTCGATGGCGATCTCGAACGCATCCGGCGGCAGCACCCGCTCCAGCAGGATTTCGAGGTTGCCGGAGGCCACGACCCCGGTGATCGCCTGGGCCCTGGTGCCGGGCAGCGGCTTCTGCGTGGTGTGGCGGAAGGTCAGGGATTCCATGACACTCACCAGTTCCTGAACTTGGCCGGCGGCTCGTAGAGCCCCCCGGACCAATGCACGAGATCCTTGATCGAGCGCGCGGCGAGCAGCGAGCGGTCGGCGTCCAGGGGCTCGATGCCGAGGTCTTCCGGCCGGCGGATGATGCCCCGCGCGCGCAACTCCTCGACCTTCGCCCGGTCGCGTCCCCGACCGATCTCGGTGTAGCCCGCGACCCCGCGGATCGCCTGCTCCCGGTCGTCCGCGTCGCGGCAGAGGAGGAGGTTGGCGATCCCCTCCTCTGTGACGATGTGGGTCACGTCGTCGGCGTAGATCATGACCGGCGCCAGTTCGAGGCCGATCTTCTTCGCGAGCTCCATCGCGTCGAGCCGTTCCACGAAGGTCGGCACCAGCTTGTCGCCGAAGGTCTCGACCAGCTGCACCACGAGCTTGCGCCCGCGCATCAGCGCCGGATCGCCGACGACTTGCGCCTCGCGGCCCGCCTTCATCCAGGCGTCGGAGGGGTGGCGGCGGCCGTGCGGGTCCGAGCCCATGTTCGGCGCCCCGCCGAAGCCCGCGACGCGGGACTGCGTGACGGTCGAGGAATGGCCCATCAGGTCGATCTGGAGGGTCGCGCCGATGAACATGTCGCAGGCGTAGAGCCCGGCCGTCTGGCACAGCGCCCGGTTCGAGCGCAGCGACCCGTCCGCCCCCGTGAAGAACACGTCCGACCGCTCGCGGATGTAGCGGTCCATGCCGACTTCCGAGCCGAAGCAGTGAACCTGCTTCACCCAGCCGGATTCGATGGCCGGGATCAGGGTCGGGTGCGGGTTCAGGGCGAAGTGGGTGGCGATCTCGCCCTTCAGCCCCAGCTTCTCGCCGTAGGTCGGCAGCAGCAACTCGATGGCCGCCGTGCCGAAGCCGATGCCGTGGTTGAGCCGGCGCACGCCGTACTCGGCGTAGATCCCCTTGATCGCCATCATGGCGATGAGGATCTGCGTCTCGGTCATCGCCGCCGGGTCGCGGGTGAACAGCGGTTCCACGAAGAACGGTGTGTCCGCCTCGACCACGAAATCCACCCGGTCGCCGGGGATGTCGACGCGGGGCACCTTGTCCACGATCTCGTTGACCTGCGCGATGACGACGCCGTTCTTGAAATGCGTCGCCTCCACGATGGTCGGCGTGTCCTCGGTGTTCGGCCCCGTGTAGAGGTTGCCCTCCCGGTCGGCCGAGACGCCCGCGATCAGCGCCACGTGCGGCGTGAGGTCGATGAAGTAGCGGGCGAAGAGTTCGAGGTAGGTGTGCACCGCCCCGAGCTTGATCTGGCCGCCATAGAGCATCTTGGCGACGCGGGCGCCCTGCGGACCCGAATAGGAATAGTCCAGCCGCTCGGCGATGCCGGTCTCGAACACGTCGAGATGCTCCGGCAGCACGATGCCCGACTGCACCATGTGCAGCCCGTTCACCTTGGCCGGATCGCATTGGCTGAGCGCGCGGGCGAGGCAATCCGCCTGCTTCTGGTTGTCGCCTTCGAGGCAGACCCGGTCCCCCGGCTTCAGCACCGCCTCCAGCAGCGCCACCGCCGCGTCCGCCGGTACGACCTTCCCCCGCGCGTGCGCCCGCCCCGCCTCGATGCGCGCGTCGCGGGCCTTCCTCTCCCCGCGCCAGTCGGCCATCGCTCGTCTCCCTTGTATGCGAGAATGAGGTTAGCGCGCCAAAGTGAATTTTCAAACCGTTAATTTTCACATTCTCGTATATCGCATTGCCAAATCGGCACGATGTTGCATACGTTAGGGCTAACAAACCCAGGGAAAGGACACGCCCCATGCCGCATCCGGCGGAATCCGTCAGCGCGCCGTCGCCGCTCCGTCACGGGAGGGCCGCGCGATGATCGTCTTCGGTGTCGCCCTGCTCGCCGCCTGCACGCTGATCGGCGTGTATCTCGGCGACCTCCTCGGGATCGCCCTGGGCGTGAAGGCCAATGTCGGCGGTGTCGGCATCGCCATGATCCTGCTCATCGCCGCCCGGATCTGGCTCGACCGGCGGGGGAGGCTGTCGAAGGGCGTCAAGTTCGGCGTCGAGTTCTGGGCCGGGATGTACATCCCCATCGTCGTCGCCATGGCGGCGCAGCAGAACGTGGTCGCCGCGCTGACCGGCGGCCCCATCGTCATCATCGCGGCGGTGGGCTCGCTGGTCCTGTGCTTCGGCGCGGTGGCGCTGCTCAGCCGCTTCGGCGGACGGGGCCACACGGGCGCAGAGGCCGCCCAAGCCGGCGCCGTCATCGAGGGCGACGCCGACAAGATCGCGCCGCGGCGGGAGGTCTGAGCGATGAACAGCACCGGCATCTGGCACGGCATCGAGCACGTCTTCATCGAGCAGAGCCTCGTCGCGGCCTTCGCCGTCGTCGGCGGGCTGATCCTGGTCTCCAACTACGCGGCGAAACGCCTGACCAACGGCCGGGTTCACGGCTCGGCCATCGCCATCGTGCTCGGGCTGGTGCTCGCCTATGTCGGCGGGCTCTACACGGGCGGAAAGAAGGGCGTCGCCGACATCCCGGCGCTCACCGGCATCGGCCTGATGGGCGGGGCGATGCTGCGCGACTTCGCCATCGTCGCCACCGCCTTCGAGGTGGACGTGATCGAGGCCCGCCGCGCCGGATTGCTGGGCGTGCTGGCGCTGGCGCTCGGCACGATCCTGCCCTTCATCGTCGGCACGCTGACGGCGGTGGCGTTCGGCTATCACGACGCGGTGTCGATCACGACCATCGGCGCGGGGGCGATCACCTACATCGTCGGCCCGGTGACGGGGGCGGCCATCGGCGCCGATTCGACGGTGATGGCGCTCTCCATCGCCACGGGCGTGACCAAGGCGGTGATGGTGATGGTCGGCACGCCGCTCGTCGCCAAGCTGATCGGGCTCGACAATCCCCGCTCCGCGATGGCCTATGGCGGCCTGATGGGGACGGTGAGCGGTGTCGCCGGGGGCTTGGCGGCCACCGATCCGAAGCTCGTTCCCTACGGCGCGCTGACGGCGACGTTCCACACGGGCATCGGGTGCCTCGTGGGACCGTCGATCTTCTTCCTCACGGTGCGCGCTCTCGTCGGCTGAGGGGCTGGGCATGTACGGCGGCGAAGCGGTGGAGAGTGCGGAGCGGGGGCTCCTGTCGGAGCGCATCCGCAACGCGCTGACGGACGCCATCGCGGCGGGGGATTTCGCCGCCGGCACGACCCTCGACGAACAGCTTCTCGCCGACCGCTACGGCGCCTCGCGCACCCCCGTGCGGGAGGCCCTGCGCCAGCTCGCCGCCTCGGGGCTCGTGGAGATCCGCCCCCGCCGGGGGGTGGTGGTGGCGCAATTCACCCCGCAGCGGATCGGCGACATGTTCGAGACCTCCGCCGAGGTCGAGGCCTTGTGCGCCCGGCTCGCCACCTACCGCATGACGCCCCTCGAACGGGGGGCGCTCATCGACCTGCACGACCGGTCGGCGGATTCCGTCGCGACGGGGGATGTCGACACCTACGACCGGCTGAACCGCGCCTTCCACGAGGCGCTCTACGCCGGCACCCATAACGGCTTCCTCGCGGAGCAGGCGCTGGCCCTGCGCGAACGCCTCGCCGCCTTCCGGCGCACGCAATTGCGCCAGGGCGACCGCATCCACCGCTCGCGAGAGGAGCACGGCGAGATCCTGGCCGCGATGTCGGAGGGAGACGGCGAGAGGGCCGCCCGCCGGATGCGCGCGCACATGCTGCGCGCCGCCGCCGCGCTGGGCCGCTACATCGCCGGGCCGGGGTCCGAGTGAGCGGAGGCTAGTTCTCCTCCCCGCCCCGCCCGAACGGCGCGCTGCCGATGGGGGCGTTGAGGGCGTCCGCGAGGCGGGCGAGCCGGCCGGCGGCGGCGGTGATGCCCTCGGCCGCCCGCGTGGCCGCCTCGTCCCGGTTCCGCTCCGCCGCCTCGACCACGCTGCGCGACTGCGCCACCTCGGTCTCCAGGGCCGCGAAGCGCTTGCGCAGGTCGGACAATTCGTCCGAGATCGTCAGCGCGGCCATTACATGCAGCCGCATGTCGCCGATCTCGCCGAAGCTCTCCCGCATCCGCGCGACGCGCTCGCTGAAATCCTGGGTAAGGCCGGTGAGGTGCGCCTCCTCGTCCTTGCCGCAGGACATGCGGTAGGTCTTGTTGTCGATGGTGACGGTGATGATCGGCATCCGGTCAGTGCCTTTCCAGCACGCCGGCCACGGCGGCGATGGCCCTGTCGAGCCGGCTTCCGACCTCCCCCGATGTCGCCTCCACCTGCGCGAGCCGGGCGCTCGCGGCGTCGAGGGCGGCGGCGAGCCGGCTCCGGTCCTCGCCGAGCAAGGACAGTTCGGCGTCGCGGTCATCGGGGGCGGCCTCTGCTTCGAGCCGGCGGGTCACGCTCGCCTCCAGGCGCGCAAGGACGGTGTCGAGCCGTTGCAAGGCTTCGGACACGGGATCTGAATCGGGCACGTCGGACGGCATCGTCATCTTGAGTGAGGGCATGGTGCGGGCAGGCCCAAGTGTCGACCGGATGGTTCACGATTTCCAGGGAAAAAGCCTCTCCGAGGAATCTCTGCAGTCTTCGACCGGTGCAATTCACCGAAGTTCGTGACAACCAGTGGTTTGTCACTTCCCGTCGTTTGACAGGTCGGGGCGCCATGCTAGACAGCCGCGCGTTCCCGAAGTGGACCACCGAGCCGCCGCCGGGCGGGCCCGCGACCGCATTTCCTTCGCCGCATTCGAGAGCGTTGTGGCGGTGCCGGAATGGCGGTGCACCGGTTCATCCCCGGTTCAAGCCCGCGCCAGCAGGGCTGCCCGGAATCAGGAAGGATCATTGCCGTGACGAAGGTTGCCATCAACGGGTTCGGGCGCATCGGCCGCAACGTGCTGCGCGCCATTGCCGAGTCCGGCCGTAAGGACATCGAGGTCGTGGCGATCAACGATCTCGGCCCGGTCGAGACCAACGCGCACCTGCTCCGTTTCGATTCCGTGCATGGCCGCTTCCCGGGCCAGGTCGCGGTCGATGGCGAGTTCCTCGTGGTCGATGGCCGCCGCATCAAGGTGACGGCCGTCCGCAACCCGGCCGAGCTGCCGCACCGCGACCTCGGCGTCGACATCGCCCTCGAGTGCACCGGCATCTTCACCTCGAAGGACAAGGCCAAGGCCCACCTCGACGCCGGCGCCAAGCGCGTCCTCGTCTCGGCCCCCGCCGACGGCGCCGACCTGACGGTCGTCTACGGCGTGAACCACGACAAGCTCCAGGCCGACCACCTCGTGGTCTCGAACGCCTCCTGCACCACAAACTGCCTCGCGCCGGTCGCGAAGGTGCTGCACGAGGCCATCGGCATCGAGCGTGGCTTCATGACCACGATCCACTCCTACACCAACGACCAGCCGTCGCTGGACCAGATGCACAAGGACCTCTACCGGGCCCGCGCCGCGTCGCTGTCGATGATCCCGACCACCACCGGCGCCGCCAAGGCCGTGGGCCTCGTGCTGCCGGAGCTGAAGGGCCTCCTTGACGGCACCTCGATCCGCGTGCCGACCCCGAACGTCTCGGCGGTCGACCTCGTGTTCACGGCCAAGCGCCAGACCACGGTTCAGGAGGTCAACGACGCGATCAAGGCTGCGGCCGCCGGCCCGCTCAAGGGCGTCCTCGGCGTCACCGATCAGTCGAACGTCTCGATCGACTTCAACCACGATCCCCATTCGTCCACCTTCCACCTCGACCAGACCAAGGTGATGGACGGCGTGCTCGTCCGCATCCTGACCTGGTACGACAACGAGTGGGGCTTCTCGAACCGCATGGCCGACACCGCCGTCGCCATGGCCAAGCTGATCTGATCGACCGCGACCGACCCCGCCGCCCCCGATGGGCGGCGGGGTGATCTGTTTTGACACGGCGTTCCTTCGGAAGGGTGGTTCTCGGGATGGCAGACGCGTCGCAGGGCTCTTCGAGCGGACAGGGTTTCATTCCCCAGGCTCCCGCTTCGGCACCTCCGCCTCCTCCCGCACCCGCCGCTCCACCGCCTTCCGCCGTTCCCGCCGCCGGCTCCGCCGCGGCCCCGGTGACGTCCATTTCCGCCAACCAACTCTTCGACCAGCTCGCGCGGATCGAGGACAAGGCCTCGCGCATCGAGGACAAGTACGCCCGCTCCGAGGCGCTGCTGTCCCGCGTCGAGGACAAGGTCGAGGGCGCCACCGGCCGGATGAACGAGGCCGCCCGCCAATCCGACCTCGCCGCCCTGCGCAACGAGGTGCGCGGCCTCGCCGAGCGCACCCGCCGTCTGCCGGGAACCGGCGCCCTCGTCCTAACCGCCGTCATCACCGCCGTGCTGACGGTCGCGCTGATGGTCGCGCTGCAGCGCTTCAACCTCGACCAGCTGCTGCCGCCGCGCGCCGGCTGATCCCGCCTTTCCCCGATAGTCCGACCCCTCAAAGGACCCGATGAGCGCCTTCCGCACCCTCGACGATGCCGGCTCGCTTCAGGGGAAGCGCGTGCTCCTGCGCGTCGACCTGAACGTGCCCATGGACAACGGCCGCGTCACCGACGCGACCCGGATCGAGCGGGTCGTCCCGACCATCCGCGAGATCGCCGGCAAGGGCGCGAAGGTGGTGCTGCTCGCGCATTTCGGCCGTCCGAAGGGCAAGCGCGAGGCCAAGGATTCCCTTGAGCCGGTGGTGCCGGCCCTGTCGAAGGCGCTGGGCCAGCCGGTTGCCTTCGCCGCCGATTGCATCGGCGATCCGGCGGCCCAGGCCGTCGCCGCGATGAAGGACGGCGACGTGCTCCTGTTGGAGAACACCCGCTACCATGCGGGCGAGGAGAAGAACGAGGCGGGCTTCGCCGACGCGTTGGCCGCCAACGGCGACGTCTACGTCAACGAGGCGTTCTCGGCCGCCCACCGCGCCCACGCCTCGACGGAGGGCCTTGCCCACCGCCTGCCGGCCTATGCCGGACGCGAGATGCAGGCCGAGCTCGACGCCCTCACCAAGGGCCTGGAATCGCCCCAGCGCCCGGTCATCGCCCTCGTCGGCGGCGCCAAGGTGTCGTCGAAGATCGACCTCCTCGAGAACCTCGTCGCCAAGGTCGACATGCTGGTGATCGGCGGCGGCATGGCCAACACCTTCCTGCACGCGCAGGGCAGGCCGGTAGGCAAGTCCCTCTGCGAGAAGGACCTCGCCGACACCGCGACCCGCATCCTCGCCGCCGCCGAGAAGGCCGGCTGCCGGATCATCCTGCCGGTCGATGCCGTCTCGGCCTCCGAGTTCAAGGCGAACGCGGCCCACGAGACCGTCCCGGTCGATGCCGTGCCGGAGACCGGCATGATCCTCGATGCCGGCCCGCAATCGGTCGCCGAGATCAACGCCGCCATCGACGGCGCCAAGACCCTCGTCTGGAACGGCCCGCTCGGCGCCTTCGAACTCACCCCCTTCGACGCGGCGACCGTCGCGGCGGCCCGGCACGCGGCCGAGCGCACGAAGGCGGGCCAGCTGGTGTCGGTGGCGGGCGGCGGCGACACCGTGGCCGCACTCAACCACGCTGGCGTCGGCCAGACCTTCACCTACGTCTCGACGGCAGGCGGCGCCTTCCTCGAATGGCTGGAGGGCAAGGCCCTTCCGGGCGTTGAGGCGCTGCGCGCCAAGGGCTGAGCTGGAATTTCACGCCCTCACGGGCGTTTGCATCGCGACACACCGAACGGGAAGGCGGACAATATGGCACGGATCACCCTGAGGCAGCTCCTCGACCACGCCGCCGAGCATGAATACGGCGTGCCGGCCTTCAACCTGAACAACATGGAACAGGGGCTCGCCATCATGGCGGCCGCCGATGCCACCGATTCGCCGGTCATCCTGCAGGCGAGCCGGGGCGCCCGCGCCTATGCGAACGACATCGTGCTGGCCAAGCTGATCGATGGCCTCGTCGAGATCTACCCGCACATCCCGGTCTGCATGCACCTCGACCACGGGAACAACGAGGCGACCTGCGCCACCGCCATCCAGTACGGCTTCACCTCCGTGATGATGGACGGCTCGCTCAAGGCCGACGGCAAGACCCCTGCCGACTATAACTACAACGTCGAGATCACCCGCAACGTCACCCAGATGGCCCATTGGGCCGGCGTCTCGGTGGAAGGCGAACTCGGCGTGCTCGGCTCGCTGGAGAGCGGCCAGGGCGAGGCCGAGGACGGCCACGGCGCCGAGGGCACCCTCTCCCACGACCAGCTCCTCACCGACCCGGAGGAGGCGGTGAAGTTCGTGCAGGCGACCAAGGTCGATGCGCTGGCCGTCGCGATGGGCACCAGCCACGGCGCCTACAAGTTCACCCGCCAGCCCGATGGCGACGTGCTGGCCATGAACGTGATCGAGGAGATCCACCGCCGCCTGCCGACGACCCACCTCGTCATGCACGGCTCCTCCTCGGTGCCGCAGGACCTGCAGGACATCATCAACCAGTACGGCGGCCAGATGAAGCCGACCTGGGGCGTGCCGGTCGAGGAGATTCAGCGCGGCATCAAGCACGGCGTGCGCAAGATCAACATCGACACCGACAACCGGATGGCCATGACCGGCCAGATCCGCAAGGTGCTCACCGAGAACCCCTCGGAGTTCGACCCGCGCAAGTACCTCAAGCCCGCCATGGACGCGATGACGAAGCTCTGCCGGCAGCGCTTCGAGGAGTTCAACACGGCGGGCCAGGGCTCGAAGATCCGTCCGATCTCCGTGGCCGAAATGGCCAAGCGTTATGCCAACGGCTCCCTCGACCCGAAGATCGGGGCGCAGTAAGCGAAGGCGGTTTCAGCCTCGCATCCAGGGCCCATGGTCGATCAACGTCTCGCTCTCCTCGGTCCCCACGGCCTCGACGCCGCGGGGGCCGAGGCTCTCCTGCCCGCCCTAGAGGCCGCCTGCGCCGCAGGCGACGTCGCGGCGGTGATCCTGCGGCTCGCCCCCGCCGACGAGCGGGCGCTGACCGCCCTCGTGAAGCGCGCCTCCGCCATCACCCAGGCGCGGGAGGCCGCCCTCGTCATCGCCTGCCCCGGCTTCGCGGGAGACCTCGTGCAGGTCGCCGCGCGGGGCGGCGCCGATGGAATCCATCTCGACAAGCCCCGCGACCCCGCAAGCGACCTCGGCGACCTGCGGTCCCGCCTGAAGGACGGGCGCATCCTCGGGACTGGCGGGCTCGAATCGAAGCACATCGCCATGGAAGCCGGCGAGGCGGGCGTCGATTACCTCATGTTCGGCGGCCTCTACCCGGACGGCGCCGCGCCGGACGCCGAGACCGTGCTGGCGCGGGCCGGCTGGTGGGCCGAGATCTTCGAGACGCCCTGCGTCGCCGTCGCCGCGACGGAGATGGAGCTGCCCGCGCTCGTGGAGACCGGCGCCGAGTTCGTCGGCCTCGAGAGCGCGCTCTGGCTGTCCGATCCGGCCGCCGTCGCACGGGCTCAGGCCCTCATCGGAGCGCAGGCCGGATGAGGATGCGCGCCCTCGCCCTCGCCGCCCTCCTGATCGCCCAGGGGCCGGCCCACGCCGCCTCGGTGGTCGATCCGAAGGCCACCGACGTGCCCCCCGCCGACAAGAAGCCGTCGCGGGAACTGCCGACGCCCTACACGCCGAACTACAGCGGCGGCGCCGTGCCCCCGGTGAGCGGCCAGCCGCCGGATTTCGCCTATGGCGCCTACCAGCGCGGCCAGTACGTGACCGCCTTCCGCGAGGCGACCAAGCGCATCGAGGCCGACCCGAAGGATTCGGCGGCGATGACGCTGCTCGGGGAATTGTACAACCAGGGGCTCGGCGTTCCGCAGAACCCGGTGAAGGCGGCCGACTGGTACAAGCTCGCCGCCGCGCAGAAGGACCCGGCGGCGATGTCCTCGCTCGGCCTGATGGCCCTCGACGGGCGTGGCGTGGCGCGCGATCCCAAGGCCGGGCGGCGCTGGCTCGAACAGGCCGCCGCCATCGGCTCGCCGGCCGCATCCTACAATCTCGGGTTGATCCTGATCGGCACCGGCCTGCCCGCCGACGAGGCCGAGGCCGCCAAGCAGTTCCGCAAGGCCGCCGACGCGGAACTCGGGCCGGCGCAGCACGATCTCGGCGTGCTCTACCTGCAGGGGCGCGGGGTGCCCAAGGACCCGACCGAGGCGGCCTCGTGGTTCCGTCGTTCGGCCGACAACGGCGACCTCGCGGGCGAGGTCGAGTTCGCGATCCTGCTGTTCAACGGGACGGGCGTGCCGAAGGACGAGCGGGCGGCGGGCCGCTACTTCCTGCACGCGGCTAAGCGCGGCAACGCCATCGCGCAGAACCGCGTCGCCCGGCTCTACGCCTCGGGGCGCGGGTTGCCGAAGAACCTCGTGGAGGCGGCCGCCTGGAACCTCGCCGCCGCCGGGCAGGGCCTGTCCGATGCGTGGCTGGACCAAGCCGTCGCCGGGCTCTCCGCCGAGGAGAAGGCGCGGGCGGAACGGCTCGGCAACGACCGGATCGAGGCCCAGTAGGTCAGGCTTCGGCCTTCGACCAATCCACCCCGGCTTCCAAGTCCGGCAGGAGGACGACGCTCTCCTGCTCGTTCGGATCGGTGCGGGCGATCACCGCCACCACCGGCTCCGTGCGGCTGCGGTTGTAGGGCAGGTGCGGGACGTTCGCCGCGATGTAAACGAACTCCCCCGCCCCGGCGATGGCGTGGTGTTCCAGCCGCTCGCCCCAGAAGCAGCCCGACACGCCCTTCAGGACGTGGATCGCCGTCTCGTGCGCCTCGTGCTTGTGCGCATGGGCGCGCTCGCCGGGGGCGATCTCCAGAAGCTGCATGTGCAGCGCCGTGGCGCCCACCGCCTCCGCCGAGATGGCGTGGCGGTAGAGGTGGCCCTGCTTGCCCCGGAAGGGCGCACCCTCCCGCACCACCATGAGGCCGGCTCGTTCGCTCACCTGATCCTCCCGCTGGACTCAGCGACAGGACATCACAACCGGCACGCGCCGCCAAGCGCGTCGTTCTCGGCTTGGGTGAAGAGACGCGAGCGGATGTGGAAGCGCTTCTCGCGGCCGTTCTCCAGCGAGAACATGCCACCCCGGCCGGGCACCACGTCGAGCATGATGTGGGTGTGCTTCCAGACCTCGAACTGCGTGCGCGAGATGAAGAAATCTGCTCCGCCGACCTGGCCGAGATGGACGTCGCCGTCGCCGACGATGAAGTCGCCGACCGGATAGCACATCGGTGAGGAGCCGTCGCAGCAGCCGCCCGACTGGTGGAACATCACCGGCCCGTACTCGCCCTTCAACTCCTCGATCAGCGCCAGGGCCACGGGCGTTGCGGTGACGCGAAGGGGCGTCCCGTCCGCGCCGGTCTGTTCGGCGGTGGTGGCCTCGACCGTCTCCGTGGCGCTCATGCGCTCCTCCCGTTCGTTGGTACCGGTGGGATCTATGGCCGTCAGGTGGGGGCGGCGACCCCCGGACGCAAAGAGGCCCCGGCCGAATGACCGGGGCCCAAGGCAGTCTCGGGGGGAGACTCGGCGAGGCTCAGAAGAATCCGAGCTTCTTCGCCGAGTAGCTAACCAGCATGTTCTTCGTCTGCTGGTAGTGGTCGAGCATCATCTTGTGCGTCTCGCGGCCGATGCCGGACTGCTTGTAGCCGCCGAAGGCCGCATGGGCCGGGTAGGCGTGATAGCAGTTCGTCCAGACGCGGCCCGCCTGGATCGCCCGGCCGAAGCGGTAGGCGCGGGTCCCGTCGCGGGTCCAGACGCCGGCGCCGAGGCCGTAGAGCGTATCGTTGGCGATGGAGAGGGCGTCGGCGTCGTCCTTGAAGGTCGTGACCGACAGGACCGGGCCGAAGATCTCCTCCTGGAAGATGCGCATCTTGTTGTGGCCGCGGAACACGGTCGGCTTCATGTAGAAGCCCTCGGCCAACTCGCCCTCGCGCACGCCGCGCTCACCGCCGGTGAGGCACTCCGCGCCCTCCTGCTTGCCGATGTCGACGTAGCTGAGGATCTTCTCCAGCTGCTCGCTCGATGCCTGGGCGCCGATCATCGTGGCCGGATCGAGGGGCGAGCCCTGCGTGATCGCCTCGACGCGCTTGATCGCCCGCTCCATGAACCGGTCGTAGATCGATTCGTGGACGAGGGCGCGGCTCGGGCAGGTGCAGACTTCGCCCTGGTTGAGGGCGAACATCGTGAAGCCCTCCAGCGCCTTGTCGAAGAAGTCGTCGTCCTCGTTCGCCACGTCCGCGAAGAAGATGTTCGGCGACTTGCCGCCCAGTTCCAGCGTCACCGGGATCAGGTTCTGCGAGGCGTACTGCATGATGAGGCGGCCAGTGGTCGTCTCACCCGTGAAGGCGATCTTCGCGATGCGCGGCGAGGAGGCCAGCGGCTTGCCGGCTTCCAGGCCGAAGCCGTTCACGATGTTCAGCACGCCCGGCGGCAGCAGGTCGCCGATGATCTCCATCAGCACCAGGATCGAGGCCGGGGTCTGTTCGGCGGGCTTCAGCACCACGCAATTGCCGGCGGCCAGCGCCGGGGCGAGCTTCCACACCGCCATCAGGATGGGGAAGTTCCACGGGATGATCTGGCCGACGACGCCCAGCGGCTCGTGGAAATGGTAGGCGACGGTGTCGTGGTCGATCTCGGAGATCGAGCCTTCCTGCGCCCGCACGCAGCCGGCGAAGTAGCGGAAATGGTCGATGGCGAGGGGGATGTCGGCGTGCGTCGTCTCGCGGATCGGCTTGCCGTTGTCCCAGGTCTCGGCCAGGGCGAGGAGGTCGAGGTTCTCCTCCATCCGGTCGGCCATCTTGTTCAGGATGCGGGCGCGCTCGCCCGGCGCGGTGCGGCCCCAGGCTTCCTTCGCGGCGTGGGCGGCGTCGAGCGCCCGGTCGATGTCGGTCGAATCGGAGCGGGCCACCTCGCACACGACCTTGCCGGTGATCGGCGAGGTGTTCTCGAAATAGCGGCCGGCATTCGGGGCGACCCACTGGCCGCCGATGAAGTTCTCGTAGCGCGACGAGAACGGCGACTTCGTGCGGCTGTCGCCGAAGAATTCGGGCTTGTTCATGGGCGTACTCCCTGGGTTGGGCCCGGCCTCGCGGACCGCGGCTCATTGATTCGGCCCCCTTGAGGGGGTCCGTGCCGCGTCCCTCGGCTCCGGGCTCTAGCCAATGTCAGATGGCTGCTCGAAGCAAGGTGGACTTTTGGCCGATGCTCCCCGACGCAAGAGCTTACGCCTGCCGCGAACCCTTGGCGACCCCGCCCCTCACGCCGCCAGGGCGAAGGGCAGGCAGGCCGCCGCGAGGGGCAGAGCGGCCAAAGCCGCCGGCCGCAGCCAGCCCGGCCGGAAGGTGAGGCACAGGGCCACTCCCAAAGCCGCCGCCGTGATGGCGCCCGTCGCCTGGACCGGCCCGAAATTCCACCCGTCGAGGGCGATGGCGGCGGCGAACGACAGGACGATCCCGGCCCAGCCGACCGCCCGCAGGGGCCGCACGCGCCCGCGCGGCACCGGCCCGCGCAGCGCGACGCGGTGATGCCTGTCGAGGCTGAGGGCCAGGGCCGCCATCCCGGCGAAGGCCAGGGCGGCGCACAGGAGGAGGGTGGGCGCGCTCATGCCTCGGCCACCCGCGTCGCGGCCCTTTTTGCGAGGGCCGAAGGGGGCCGCGCGGCCGTCCGTGCCGCGACGATCAGCAGGGCCCCCACGAGGAGCATCGCGATGTCGAAGGGCACGAAGCGCGGCTCGCCGATCAGGGCGAGGTCGGCCGGGACGATGGCGACGAAGGTCGCGGCGGCAAGGCCGAGGGTCAGCGGCCACGCGAGGCGGCGCGGCGCCAGGGCGCCCGCGAGCGCGACGCCGACCCAGGCGCCGAAGAACAGCCCGACCTCCCACGAGGCCCGCCCCGCGATGTCGAGGGGCAGCAGCCGGTTGGCCAGGAAGAACGCGGCAATCCCGGCGGGCAGGCCGGCGATGGTCCCGACATTCAGGATCCGCACGAGGCGCAGACCGAAGCCCTCCGGGGCCGCGCCCTTCGGCGCCCGCGCCACGGTCCAGAGCACGAGGCCGGAGGCCACGGTGGCGGCGCCGAGGAGGCCGCACAGGAAGAACAGCACCCGCAGGGCGTGCGGGGCGAAATGCGCCTCGTGCAGGCCGTACATCACGGTCGCGGTGCGCGTCGCCGGCCCGGCCGGCAGGTTGCGCGCGAGCTCGGCGCCCGTCACCGCGTCGTAGGCGATCTGCGGGTGGAGATGGGCGAGGCCGTGCGGCTCCTCGAACACCGCGCTCACCGTCGCGGCGGCGTCGCCCGGCGAGGAGACCATCAGCGCCTCCGGCAACTCCCCGCCGTCCTTTCCGGCGATGCGGACGATCTCCCCCAGGGGAAGCCCCTCGGCGGCTGTGCCGGCCGGCATCCGCCCCTTCGGCATCAGCCCCGCCTCGACGTAAAAATGCGGTGCCTCGTCCTTGTAGGCCGCCTGCAGCCCCCAGGGCATCAGCATCGGCCCAAGGGTCATCAGGCCCGTGTAGGTGATCATCAGGTGGAAGGGCAGCGCCAGCACGCCGAACAGGTTGTGCGCGTCGAGCCACGCCCGCTGCCGCGAGCGGTCCGGCCGGAAGGTGAAGAAGTCGGCGAAGATCCGCCGATGGGTGACGATGCCGGAAATGAGCGCGATCAGCAGCACCATCGCGCAGGCGCCGACGATCCAGCGCCCCACGAGGGGAGGCAGCGCCAGCTCGAAATGGAAGCGATAGAGGAATTCGCCCGCCTGCGTGTCGCGGGCGCCCGTCGGTGTGCCGGTCACGGGATCGAGGAGGGCGTGGTGGAACGGGCCGGCGAAGCTCTTCCACCAATAGACCTCAGTCAGCGGCTGATCCGGCTTCGGCAGCATGACGAGCCAGCCACCGGAATCGGGGGCCTGCTTGGCGAGGAAGCCCGCCGCCGCTGTCGCGGATTGGGCCGGATCGATCACGGTCTCCCGCAATTCGGGCCGCATCCAGCGGGAGATGTCGTCCTTGTAGTAACTCGCCGTGCCGGTCACGAAGACCGCGAACAGCACCCAGCCGACAATGAGCCCGGCCCAGGTGTGCAGCCACGCCATGGCGGGGCGGAAGCGCTTGGCCTCGCTCATGCCGGCACACCCGCCGAGAAACCGCCCGCGAGCCACAGGCAGGCCGCGAGGATTGCCGCCGTCCCGAGGATGCCGAAGGCGGCCCGGCGGAGGGTCGCGGCGGCGAAGACGAAGACGACGGCACCGGCCATCACCGCGAAGCTCGCCAGCATCGCCGTCGACACCGCCTCCGCCCGCGACAGGGGCAGCGTCACGGCGCCGAGGGCTGTCACGAGGGCGGCCACCGTGTAGCCGCCGAACGCCGCCAGGGCGACCCGGCCCGCGACGGCGAGGCGCCCGCGCCATTCCGACCCGCTGCGGGTCGGCGGATCGCGGGAGGCGTCGAGGGGTGGCGAGTCGCTGGCCATGGCGTCGGGTAGCAGCGGCCGGCGACGCTCGGCAATCGCTATCTTTCGGAACGATTCCAACAAGACGCCAAGCACTTGGCCCGTCTCAAAGGAATCGGTTCGCGCTCAGCGGCCGTTGGTGCCGCGCCCCTGGCGCTGGACCCCGGCGGCGGCGGCCGAGGCGCTGGGCGGCAGGGCCGTGGCGGCGGGGTTTCCACCGGAAGGAGCGCCGGGCGTGACGACGGGGGCGGTGCCCGTGTTCGTCTCGCGGCCCGAGGCGTAGCCGGCGTTCACGCCCGCATAGAAGCCCGTGAAATCCTCGGCCCGGGCCGGAAGGGCGGCGAGGAGGAGAAGCAGCGGCAGGCGGCGGATCATGCGGAACCCAGCGCGTGAAACGAGAACGGCGGCCCGTGGGGGCCGCCGTTTCGAACCTGTCGTGGCATCGCGGCGACAGAGAGGCGCCGCGAGACCCGAACTCAGCCGTCGACGCTGATCGAGGAGGCCTCACGGCCCTTCATGCCCTCGACGACGCCGAGCGTGACCTGCTGGCCCTCGGCCAGGGAGTCGAGGCCGGCGCGGGCGAGCGCGGAGCGGTGGACGAACACGTCCTTGCCGCCGTCGTTCACCGAGACGAAGCCGAAGCCCTTGGCCGGATCGTACCACTTCACGGTGCCGACCATCTCGGTCGACGGGCCGGACGGGGCACGACCGCCACCGCCGCCGCCGCCACCGAATCGGTCGCCGCCACGGCTGCCGCCACCGCCGAAGCGATCGCCGCCGCCGCCGCCGAAGCCCTCGGTGCGCGGACGGAACTCACGGCGGGGCGCCGGAGCCTCGGCCGTGGAGGTGTCGACGCTGGTCACGCTCGTGACCTGCGGACCCTTCTGGCCCTGGGCGGTCGTCACCATCAGCTTGGTGCCGGGCATGAGGTCGTCATGGCCGGCCGCCTCGACGGCCCGGATGTGGAGGAAGGCATCGCCCGAACCGTCGCCGAGTTCGACGAAGCCGAAGCCCTTCTCCTTGTTGAACCACTTTACAGTGGCATCGCGCTCAGGGCCCGTCGGAGCCGGCGCCGCGCCACGGGCCGGACCGCGGTCGAAGCCGCCGCCGCCGTAACCGCCACCGCTGCCATAGCCGCCGCCACCGCCGCCGCCATAGCCCCCGCCAAAGCCGCCCGAGGGAGCCTGATCAGGCCATCTCGGCTCACCGCTCTCGTCGAAGCCGCGCTTCTGCGGCCCCCTGAAATCACGACCACGTCCCATTAGAAGCTCGCAAAAACCGTCCGCCGCCCGTATTCAAAATACACGCCGACCATTGCGGAGGATCGGCGGCTCGCACTGCGCATTACCCCAGGTCACGCTAACCAAGAATAATGGCTTAGTCCTGACGCAATCGGGCCTTGACCGCAAGGTCCTTTAAGGCCGAAACGCGGCGGTTCAATCACTTTCCTGACGCAAGTGTCGCGCGGAGGGTGAGTGGCGTTAGCGAAATGCAAAGTCCGGTCGGCTACGGTCGCGCTGGGACGACGCACCCGATGATTGCCACACCGACCTTCCCCGACCTCTCCGCCCTCGTCGTCGACGAGAGCCTGTACATCCGGCGCATCGTCCGGGACATGCTGATGCGCGTGGGCATCAAGCGCGTCCTGGAGGCGCCCGACGGCGCCGAGGCGCTCGGCGTCATGGCCGAGAGCAAGCCCGACATCGCCATCATCGACTGGGACCTCTCGATCCTGTCTGGCGAGGAGTTCATCCGGCTGGCGCGCACGCCCTCCACCTCCCCCTGCCCCACCCTGCCGATCATCCTGATGCTCGCCCAGCCGCGCCGGAACGTCGTGGACCGGGCGGTCGGGCTCGGCGTCAACGAGATCATCGCCAAGCCGTTCTCGCCCAAGACCCTGTGGTCGCGGCTCGACGAGATCATCAACCGGCCCCGCCCCTACTCGCAGGTGAAGAGCCTGCTTCGGCCGATTCCCCGCGCGGCCGGCGTCGCGAAGGTGTTTGCCTGACCCCCGGCGGGCGTTCGCCCGTTGCAGTTCCCGCCCGAGCCTGTAGGCTCTTGGGCAAGTGAGGCCGGGCTGTCAGCCGGGCCGATGAGGATTCGACGGCCGCGCCGATGAGGGACGAGACCGCCGCGGCCGCGCCGGCCCGGCCTGCCACCGGTATCGCGCCGCCCTCGACGCCGACCCTTTATGCGGGCCGCGAGCGCCGGCAGAGCTATGCGGCCCTCGATCTCGGCACGAACAATTGCCGGCTTCTCATCGCCGAGCCGACCTATGGCGGCTTCCGGGTGATCGATGCCTTCTCGCGCATCGTGCGGCTCGGCGAGGGGCTGGGCTCCTCCGACCGGCTGAGCGAAGCCGCCATCGAGCGCACGGTCGAGGCCCTGCGCATCTGCCGCACCAAGATGCAATCCCGCAGGGTCCGCCGCGCCAAGATCATCGCCACCGAGGCCTGCCGGCTGGCCGTCAACGGCGCCGACTTCGTGGAGCGGGTGCGCCAGTCGGTGGGGCTCGACCTCGAGATCGTGGACCGGCAGACCGAGGCCTACCTCGCCGTCACCGGCTGCGCGGCCCTGGCCGACCCGAGGGCCGAGTCGGTCGTCATCTTCGACATCGGCGGCGGCTCCACCGAGGTGGCGTGG
Organism: Methylobacterium sp. TK26; assembly: GCF_055361565.1. Lineage (NCBI taxonomy): Bacteria > Pseudomonadati > Pseudomonadota > Alphaproteobacteria > Hyphomicrobiales > Methylobacteriaceae > Methylobacterium > Methylobacterium sp. TK26. Next base: position 1,842,711 of record NZ_CM143965.1, read on the forward strand.
CTCGACGGCGCGGCCACCAACCCCTCCACCGATCCGACCCTGCGCATCCGCGCCTGGGATTCGCTGCCGGTGGGCGTCGTGACGCTCGCCGAGCGCCATGGCGGCGCCGAGGTCACGCGGCGGATGTTCGAGGGCATGGTCGAGGAGGTGGCCGAGAAGCTCGCCGCCTTCGCCCTGCGCGCCGCCCCGGCCGCCACGGCCAGGGGCTTCCACCTGCTCGGCACGTCGGGCACGGTCACGACCATCGCGGCGATGCACCTGCGCCTCGCCCGTTACGAGCGCCGCCGGGTCGACGGCCTCTGGATGCGCGACGACGAGGTCTCGGCGGCCATCGAAGACCTCCTCGACACGCGGCTGGAGCAGCGGGTCGACAATCCCTGCATCGGCCGCGACCGGGCGGACCTCGTCCTCGCCGGCTGCGCGATCCTCGAAGCCCTGCGCCGGGCCTTCCCCTCCGAGCGCCTGCGCATCGCCGACCGTGGCCTGCGCGAGGGGCTTCTCGTGAACATGATGCGCGAAGATGGGGTATGGTCGCGCAAGCCCGTGCGGTAACGGGCGACGGACACCGGGTTCATGACTGACAGGCGCGGCGGCGTAGGCTCCACCGGGGGCGTGCGCGGGGATCTCAAGCAGCGGGTGAAGACCGCGCGCAAGCGCACCGTCTCACAGACGCGCTGGCTCGAACGGCAGCTCAACGACCCCTACGTGGCCCGCGCCAAGCGCGAGGGCTACCGCTCCCGCGCGGCGTTCAAGCTCCTGGAGATCGACGAGCGCTACAAGCTGCTGAAGCCCGGCCAACGGGTCGTGGATCTCGGCGCGGCGCCCGGCGGCTGGTCGCAGGTGGCGGCGCGCGTCGTGGGCCCCACCGGCAAGGTGGTGGGCATCGATCTCCTGCACATCGAGCCCATGGCCGGCGTGGAGTTCATCACCCTCGACTTCCTGGACGACGACGCGCCCCGGCAGCTCACCGACCTCCTCGGCGGCCCGGCCGACTTCGTGATGTCGGACATGGCCGCCAACACGACAGGCCACAAGAAGACCGACCACCTGCGGATCATCGGCCTCGCCGAGACCGCCGCCGAATTCGCCCGCGAGGTTCTGGCCCCCGGCGGTTCCTACCTCGCCAAGGTGCTGCAGGGCGGCACCGAAGGTGAATTGCTCGCCAACCTGAAGCGCGACTTCGCCGTGGTCCGCCACGTGAAGCCCTCCGCGAGCCGCGCCGATTCGAGCGAACTCTACGTGCTGGCCACCGGCTATCGCGGGGCGCTCGGCCGGGGCGTGGCCCCGGAAGAGTAGGCGGACCTGTTCCCCTGGGGACAGATCGGCGCAGCGCGGCGGCGCCGGTAGGCCGGCACGGCGGAATGGGTTAATTTTAGTGAAAGTGTATCGATAGTCAGCGCGTGCTCAGCGGTCCCGCCATTCTTCGCATCTCGGTGCTGTTGCTCCTCGCCGGAGCTCTCGCCGCGCTCGTACAATACTGGATACCGGCCTCGCCGCAGCCGCCCGCCAAGACGGCCGCGGCGACGTCCGCGCCGGCTCCGAGCGAGCCTCCCGTCCGCAAGATCCCGTCGGCGGCCCCGCCCGATACGGTGATCGCGGCCCCCACGCCGCCCCCGACTCCCCCCAAGCCTCAGCCGGCCCCGGCTCCGCCGCCGCAGGTGCCGAGCGACGCCCTCGCCTTCCCGGCGCCGCCGCCCTCCGCCGCGCCCGAGGGCAGGGAAGAGGTGACGGAGGCCGAGACCACGGAGGGTCCGCCGGCCGTCGCTTTGGTGGATCTCAATACCGCGAGCGTCGCCGACCTGAACCGCCTGCGCGGCGGCGGCTCCATCGGCCGGGCCATCGTCGCCAAGCGGCCCTACACCCAGGTGGGCGACCTGCTCACCAAGAGGGTGCTCAGCCGGTCGGTCTACGAGCGGATCAGGGAGCAGGTGACGGTGCGGTGAGGGGCCGGAGGGCCCCTCACGCCGGTCTCAGAGCTTCGTGCCGAACAGTTCCGCGACCTGCGGGATGTCCTTGTCGCCGCGCCCCGACATGCTCAGCACCATCAGGTGGTCGGTCGGGCGCGCGATGGCGAGTTCCGTGACCTTCGCCAGGGCATGGGCGGGCTCCAGGGCCGGGATGATGCCTTCCAGCATCGAGCACAGCTTGAACGCCTCCAGCGTCTCGGTATCCGTGGCCGAGAGGTAGGTGACGCGGCCCATCTCGTGCAGCCACGAATGCTCGGGCCCGATGCCCGGATAATCGAGGCCCGCCGAGATCGAGTGCGCGTCGGCGATCTGCCCGTCCTCGTTCATCAGCAGGTAGGTGCGGTTGCCGTGCAGCACGCCCGGCTTGCCGCCCGTGAGGGAGGCGGCGTGCAGGCCGCTCTTGACGCCGTGGCCGGCGGCCTCGACCCCGAAGATCTCGACCTCGCGGTCATCGAGGAACGGGTGGAACAGGCCCATCGCGTTCGAGCCGCCGCCAATGCAGGCGATCAGCGAATCGGGCAGGCGGCCCTCCTGGGCGAGCATCTGCTCGCGGGTCTCGCGGCCGATCACCGACTGGAAGTCGCGGACCATGGCCGGATACGGGTGCGGGCCGGCGACGGTGCCGATGCAGTAGAACGTGTCCGCGACGTTCGTGACCCAGTCGCGCAGGGCCTCGTTCATCGCGTCCTTGAGGGTCTTCGTGCCGGACTCGACCGGGATGACCTCGGCGCCGAGCATCTTCATGCGGAAGACGTTCGGGGCCTGACGGGCGACGTCCACGGCGCCCATGTACACGACGCATTTCAGGCCGAACCGGGCGCAGAGGGTGGCGGTGGCCACGCCGTGCTGGCCGGCGCCGGTCTCGGCGATGATCCGCGGCTTGCCCATGCGGCGGGCGAGCAGGATCTGCCCCAGCACGTTGTTCACCTTGTGCGAGCCGGTGTGGTTCAGCTCCTCGCGCTTGAAGTAGAGCTTCGCCCCCATGCCGGCCGGCGCCTGGGCGCGCATGTGCTCGGTCAGCCGCTCGGCGTAATAGAGCGGGCTCGGCCGGCCGATATAATGCGTGCCGTAGCTTTCCATGTCCGCCTTGAACGCGGGGTCCTGCTTCGCCTCCTCGTAGGCCTTCTCCAGGTCGAGGATCAGCGGCATCAGCGTCTCGGCCACGAAGCGGCCGCCGAAGATGCCGAAGCGGCCGCGCTCGTCGGGTCCGGTGCGGAAAGAGTTCGGGGCGGGGGCGATGGTCACGGATCTGTCCTTCGCGGAACAAGAAAAGTGTTGCCGGTTGCTAGACCCATGCGCGTCCCGCCGCAATGCCGGTGGCGCCAGACGCATCCGCGCAGTGCTAGCCTCGCGCAGCCGTGACGAAGGCGGCGATGCGCGCCGGATCCTTGATTCCCGGCGCGCTCTCGACGCCGGAGGAGACGTCGACGGCGCGAAGACCCGTCCGCGCCAGGGCCTCGGCCACGTTCTCCGGCCCGAGCCCGCCGGAGAGCATCAGCCCGGCGGGCAGGTCCGCCCCCGCCAGCAGCGACCAGTCGAAGCTGGCGCCGTTGCCCCCCGGCAGGGCCGCGCCGGGGGGCGCCTTGGCGTCGAGGAGGAGGCGGTCGGCGACCGCCGCATAAGCCGGGATCTCGGCGAGATCGGCCGGTCCCGCGATGCCGAGCGCCTTCATCACCGGCAGGCCCGTGGCGGCGCGGATGGCCGCGACCCGCTCCGGGCTTTCCCGCCCGTGGAGCTGGATCAGGTCCGGCGCGATCGCCTCGATGGCGGCGGCCAGCGCCGCATCGTCGGGATCGACCAGCAGGACCACGCGCCCCGCCCTGCCCTTCGCCCGACGCGAGAGCGTGCGCGCCGCCTCGAGCTCCACATGGCGCGGGCTGCGGGTAAAACGCACGAAGCCGACCCAATCGACCCCCGCGCCGAGGGCGGCGTCGAGGGTCTCAGGGGTGCTCAGGCCGCAGATCTTGATCTCGGTCATGGGGTGGATGGGCGCGGCGATCCGCGCGGGAGGGCCTCAGCGCGGCGCGGGCAGCGCCGTGCGGACGGGAACGGAGGTGCCGGGATAGGTCTGGCCCGGCGCGTCGGGGGCGTACGGGCGCAGGCGGTTGACCTCGCGCTCGTAGCGGGTGGCCTCCCGGCGGTGATGGCGGGCATTGGCGCGGACGCGGCCCTGGCCGAGCCAGGTGAAGACGCCGCCGACGACGATGCCCAGCGCCACGGCGCCGAACAGGATCGCATAGAGCGGCAGGTTCACGCTGAAGACCGGCGCATCGACGTTGACCGGATCGAACGACAATGGCACCGGCGTCCGGTTGGCGACGGCCAGCAGGACCACGATTGCCGCGACCGGCAGGAGAACGAGGCTCTTCAAGAACCGGATCATCGTTGTGTGACTCCTGCCTATTCCGCCGCGACGCCTTCGCCGATCTTGGCCGCATTGAGCCGCAGGCGCATCTCCTTACCCGTCTTGAAGACGGGAATGGCCTTTTCGGACACGGCAACGGCCGCGCCCGTGCGGGGGTTGCGTCCCTTGCGCGCTTCCCGGCGCTTCACGGAAAACGCGCCGAAGCCGCGCAGTTCCACCCGGTCTCCCCGCGCCAGGGCGTCGGCGATCGTGTCGAGGATGGCGTTGACCAGGATCTCCACGTCCCGCTGGTAGAGATGCGGGTTCTGCTCGGCGATCTTGAGGACAAGCTCCGACTTGATCATGGCGTTTCGTCTTCCCGTTGGTTCGGCTTTGTTCGGAGGTCGCTGAGGCAATCGCGCTCAGGGCTCCGGCCGCCACAGGACGAGGAGCCCGCCCTGCGCGCCGGCCTGCGCCTCGGCGCCGAGCGCCCGGAGCTGGCCCGCGAAGCCTTCGAGGCCGAGGAGCCCCGCCCCCGTGCCGGCCGCTGACCACAGGGAGAAGTCACTCTCCGAGCGCGGCTTCCAATCTGTCACCGGCAGGTCCTTCGGCACGCCCCGGGCGCTCTCCAGCCACGCCACGGCCTGCCGCTCGCCGCCGAGTTCGTCCACGAGCTTCAGGGGCACGCTCTGCCGGCCGCTGAACACCCGCCCGTCCGAGACGGCGGCGAGCTGCTGCGGGTCCATGCCCCGGCGGTCGGCCACGAGGCCCTTGAACCACGCGTAGGTGTCGCCCACCACGGCGGCGAGGGCCGCGCGCGCCTCGGGCGACGTCGGCGTGAAGCCCGAGGGCTCGGCCTTCAGCGGCGAGGACTTCACCGATTCGACCTTCACGCCGACCTTGTCGAGGAGGCCCGACAGGTCGGGGTACTGGAACAGCACGCCGATGGAGCCGACGAGGCTCGTCTCGCGGGCGACGATGTGGTCGGCGGCGATGGCGGTGATGTAGGCGCCGGAGGCCGCCGTGCCGTCCACGAAGGCGACGATGGGCTTCTTGGCGGCGAGCGCCCGCAGGTTGCGGAAGATCTCCTCCGAACCGGTGGTGGTGCCGCCGGGCGAGTTGATCGAGACGACGACGCCCTTCACGGCATCCGATTCGCCCACCCGCTTCATGAGCTTCGCGGTGGCTTCGCTGCCGGCGATAAAGCCGGAGACGGAGATGCGCGCGATCTGCGGGCGCACGGCGAAGGCGCCGTTCCCGCCGGCCCGGACGCGGTAGCCCACGGCGCCGACGGCCACGATCAGGCCGCCGATCCCGAGCACGCGCCAGAGGCCGAGCCTGCGGCGCAGTCGCCGCCTGTCGATCAGCAGTTCGGCGTCGGCTGCCATGCGATCCGTTCCCTTGCATCCCCGGCCGAACGCCGTGGTCGGCCACCCTGCCCGACGCCGCCCTGGCCCCGCCTCGCGGCGTGCAAGTCCTTGGCGTCCTTGGCATCCCGCCGGGCGGGGCCCGTGCGAGGCGGTGTTCTAGAGCATTTTTTGCCGACGTGGATACGGGGCGCGACGAAGAATTTGCGCGCGGGGTCGCTCGCTCCGATCAGGCCGCGTCGAGGGTCGGGATGGCGGCGAGTTCGTCGGCCATTTCCCGCTCCAGGATGCGCAGGTCGTAATTGCGCTGAAGGTTCAGCCAGAACTCGGCCGAGTTGCCGAACAACTTCCCCAGCCGCAACGCCATCGCGACCGTGACGGGCTGCCGCTCGGCCACGAGATCATGCAGCGTCTGCCGCGACACGCCGAGCTTACGAGCGATCTCGGTCTTGGTCAGGCCGGTGGCGGGGATGATCATTTCGCGAAGCCATTCGCCGGGGTGCATCGGCTCGAGGCCGGTGAGGAGAGACTTGCTGACCATCAGTGATAATCCTCCAGATCGACGTCGATCGCATCCTGCCCGTCCCAACCGAACGTGATTCGATAGTTTGCGCTGGCATCGACGGCGTAACGACCCAAGGAGGTTCCCCGTAGGCCGTGGAAGCGGAGACCGGGCTGGTTCATCACCTCCGGCGATGTCGCCGAGTCGAGAGCGAAAAGGATCTGTCTCACCCGTTTGACGTTCGTTACGCTCAATTTCCGCGCGTCTCCGGTCTCAATGAACAGGCGCAACGCCTTGCTGCGGAACGAGCGGATCATGCGCCGGAATTGACGGCCCATGCCTCCCGATGTCAACCGCCGCCTTACAGTTGTATCCTTCTGTGGCGTAAAAGAAAAGCCGCGCGGAGGGCATCCGCGCGGCTTTCCGAATTCATGCCGCCGCCCGGCGAACCGGGCGGCGTGCGATGAGGATTACTCCTCGTCGGGGCGGGCCTTCTTGAAGGCGGCGCCGAGGATGTCGCCGAGGGAGGCACCCGAATCGGCGGAGCCGAACTGGGCCATGGCTTCCTTTTCCTCGGCCACTTCCAGGGCCTTGATCGAGACCTGGACGCGGCGCGCCTTGCGGTCGAACTGCACCACGCGGGCATCGACCTTCTCGCCGGCGGCGAAGCGCTCGGGGCGCTGGTCGGCACGGTCGCGGGCGAGCTCGGCCCGGCGGATGAAGGTCTGCATGTCGGTGTCGGCGAGCCGCACCTCCAGGCCGGAATCCTTCACCTCGACGATCTCGCAGGTCACGATCTGACCCTTCTTGACTTCGCCGGCCTCGGCGAAGGGATCACCCGCGAGCTGCTTGATGCCGAGCGAGATGCGCTCCTTCTCGACGTCCACGTCGAGAACCTGGGCGCGGACCATGTCGCCCTTCTTGAACTCGTCGATGACCTGCTCGCCGGGACGGTTCCAGTCGAGATCCGACAGGTGGACCATGCCGTCGACATCGCCCTCGAGGCCGATGAACAGGCCGAACTCGGTCTTGTTCTTGACCTCGCCCTCGACCTCGGAACCAACCGGATGCTTCTCGGAGAAGCCTTCCCACGGGTTCTGCAGGGTCTGCTTGAGACCCAGCGAGATGCGGCGCTTGACCTGATCGACTTCCAGGATCTGAACCTCGACCTCCTGGGAGGTGGAGACGATCTTGCCCGGATGGACGTTCTTCTTGGTCCAGCTCATCTCGGAGACGTGGATCAGGCCCTCGATCCCCGGCTCCAGCTCCACGAAGGCGCCGTAATCGGTGATGTTGGTCACGCGGCCCTTGAGCTTGGCGCCCTCGGGGTAACGGGCGGCGATGCCCTCCCACGGATCGGCCAGGAGCTGCTTGATGCCCAGCGAGATGCGGTGCGTCTCGTGGTTGATCTTGATGATCTTGACCTTCACCGTCTGGCCGATGGTGACGACCTCCGACGGGTGGTTCACGCGGCGCCACGCCATGTCGGTGACGTGCAGCAGGCCGTCGATGCCGCCGAGGTCCACGAACGCACCGTATTCGGTGATGTTCTTGACCACGCCGTCGATGACCTGACCTTCCTCAAGGTTGGCCACCAGCTCGCTGCGCTGCTCGGCGCGGCTCTCTTCGAGGACCGTACGGCGCGAGACGACGATGTTGCCCCGGCGGCGATCCATCTTGAGGATCTGGAACGGCTGCGGCGTGCCCAGAAGCGGGGTGACGTCGCGGACCGGACGGATGTCGACCTGCGAGCGCGGCAGGAACGCCACGGCGCCGTCGAGGTCGACCGTGTAGCCGCCCTTGACCTGGTTGAAGATCGTGCCGGTGACACGCTCGTTGGCCTCGAAGGCCTTCTCGAGCTTGACCCAGCTCTCCTCGCGGCGCGCCTTGTCGCGCGAGATGACGGCTTCGCCCAGCGCGTTCTCGATCCGGTCGACGTAGACCTCGACCTCGTCGCCGACGCTCAGCTCGCCTTCCCGACCGGGGCCGGAGAATTCTTTGAGTGCGACACGGCCTTCCGTCTTGGCGCCGATGTCGATGACGGCCACGTCCTTCTCGATCGCGACGACGCGACCCTTGACGACGGACCCTTCGGTGATCTCGTGTTGGAGGAAGCTCTCCTCCAGAAGCGCGGCGAAATCATCGCGGTACTGATCCCGCGCCACGGCTGTCCCTGCGGTCATTCTCTCTCCTGGGCGGTCACATCCTGGGATGGACCGGGTGCGTCGGCGGCTCGCGTTGCAAACGCCCTTGCCGCCGCAGCTTCCCTATGGAGAAGCAACCGCCTCCGAACGGAGACCGGTTTGCCGACGCGTCGATACGGATGACGAGGGCGGCCCGGCCGACTCGCCCGAATATGCCGCCAAGGAAGGCGAGCATCACGACGGACGGCGAGGCGCCTGTCACATACTCTATTCGCGAAGGCCGTTCAACAGCGCCCTCACGCCGCCCGCGCGAAGGCTCCTGCGTTCTCCGGCAACTCGTCCGTCAGGACGTCGAACAGGGCGAGGTAGGCGGTGCCGAAGCTCGTGGTCAGGGCGCAATCGGTGGCGTCGCGGCCCCGCGCCATGACGATGCGGCCGACGCGCGGGCGGTTGTGCCGGGCATCGAACGTGTACCAGCGCGGGCCGTCGGGGCCTTCGAGGAAGACCTCGAACCACGCGGAGAAGTCCATCGGCGCCGGATCCTTCGGCACGCCGATATCGCCGAGATAGCCGGTGGCGTAGCGGGCCGGAATGTTCATGCAGCGGCAGAGGGTAATCGCGAGGTGGGCGAAGTCGCGGCACACGCCGACCTGCTGGCCGTGCCCGTCATGGGCGGTGCGGGTCGCGTCGGCCTTCTGGTAGTCGAAGCGCAGCCGGTTGTGGGCGTAGTCCACAATGGCCTGCACGCGGCCCCAGCCCGGCGCGATCCCGCCGAACAGGGCCCAGGCCGTCTGGGAGAGCTTGTCCGTGTCGCAGTAGCGCGAGCCGAGGAGATAGACGAGCACATCGTCCGGCAGATCCTGCACCGGAATTTCCCGGGCGTCGGGGGCGTCCTCGTCCGGCAGGCCGCTGTCGGCGATCACGAAGTCGGCCGACATGGTGATCCGGCCGCCTGGCGCGACGATGCGGGTGCAGACGTTGCCGAACCCGTCCACATGCTGCCGTGCAGCGACCGGCGGATCGAACATGATCACCTCCGGGGTGATCAGATCGTCCCGGCGCTCCGGCCGGATGTTGAGGAGCAGGTTCATCGGCGTCGGACCGTTGGTGTCGAACGCGATGGTGAAGCCGGTGCGGATCTGCATGGTCTGGGCCGAGATGCGTGGCGGCGATCACTGTCGTGGCGCCGCGAAGACTTATGACAGGCTCCACAACCACAAACTGTAAGGCTGGTTCCGCGTTTCGGTCCCCTGTTCGTGTCGCCGAATGCACAAAGATCATGCAAGGCGGGGCGGGGGTCGTGCAAACATGCAGGGCTGGGCTGTTACCGTCGATGTTGCATCGCGATGACGCCCTGCCTAACCCTGCGCCACCTTTTCTCTGTCGATCCGATCCCATGGCCGCCGACTCTCAGCCCGCCGACAAGCTCTCGCTCCCCAAGGACAAGATCCGCGTCCTGCTCCTGGAAGGGATCAACGACAGCGCCGTCGCGCTGATGCAGGCCGCCGGCTACACCAACCTCACCCGCCTCCCGAAGGCGCTCGACAAGGAGGCGCTGCACGAGGCGCTCCAGGGCGTTCACATGCTCGGCATCCGCTCGCGCACCCAGCTGGATGCGGCGGCGTTCGAGGCGGCCGACCGGCTGCTGGCGGTGGGCTGCTTCTCGGTGGGCACCAATCAGGTGGACCTCGAAGCCGCCCGGCACCGGGGCATCCCGGTCTTCAACGCGCCCTTCTCCAACACCCGTTCGGTGGCCGAGCTGACGATCGGCGAGATCGTGATGCTGCTCCGGCGGATCGTGCCCCGTTCGGTGGGCGCCCATGCCGGCCAGTGGGACAAGTCCGCCGTCGGCTCGATGGAAGTGCGCGGCAAGACGCTGGGCATCGTCGGCTACGGCAATATCGGCACGCAGCTCTCGACGCTCGCCGAGGCCATGGGCATGCGGGTGCTCTTCTACGACCAAACCGACCGCCTGCGCCACGGCAACACCGAGCCGACCGACTCGCTGAAGGATCTGCTCGGGCAGAGCGACGTGGTCTCCCTGCACGTGCCGGAGACCGAGACGACCTTCAACATGATCGGCGAGGCCGAGATCCGGGCGATGAAGCCCGGCGCCTTCCTCATCAACAATGCCCGCGGCACCGTCGTGGACCTCGACGCGCTCGCCTCGGCCCTGCGCGACGGCCACCTGCGTGGCGCCGCCGTGGACGTGTTCCCGAAGGAGCCCGGCTCCAATGCCGAGCGCTTCGTCAGCCCCCTCCAGGGTCTCGACAACGTGATCCTCACCCCGCATGTCGGCGGCTCCACCGAAGAGGCGCAGGAGCGCATCGGCGCCGAGGTCGCCAAGAAGCTGGTGGATTATTCGGACATCGGCTCGACGGTCGGCGCCGTGAACTTCCCGCAGGTGCAATTGCCCACCCGCGCCACCGGCACGCGCTTCATCCATGTCCAGCACAACTTGCCGGGCATGCTCGGGCGGCTGAACGAGGTCTTCGCCCGCAGCCACGTCAACATCGCCGCCCAGTTCTACCAGACGGACGGCGAGGTCGGTTACGTCGTGCTGGAGACCGATGCCACCGACGCGGATGCGGAGTCGCTGCTCGGCGAGATCCGCGCCATCCCCGGCACGATCCGCGCCCGCCTGCTCTACGAGCGCCGCTGAACGATTGCACCTTGCGCGCGAGGCGTTGGCGCTGTTCAAGTCCAGCGATCAAGCGGAACGGGAGCGGTCAGTGGTCAAGCGTGGCTGGACGGCACAAACTTCGCGCGGGGCCGCAGCCCTCGCCCTGGCCATGCTCGGCACGGCCTGCACCGCCTCGCTGGCGTCGGCGGAATGCCTGCGCCAGATCGTCAACCGCTCGGCCTACGTGCTGACGGCACGGCGGGACGGCGGCCCGCCGGTGACGATCCTGCCGGGGCGCGCGGTGCAGATCCGCCTGTCGCATCCGGGCCAGCTGGATTTCGCCGCCTATTGCGCCGTCCCCGGGCCCGACGGCGCCCTGCGGCCGATCACCGAGGCGAGCTTCGACTACGAGGCGGTGATCGATCGCTGCTTCATCCGCTTCGGCGGGCAGGCCTTCATCCCGCAGCTCGGGCGCGGCTTCATCGGCCTTCAGGGCACGGCGCCGTTCACGGTGAACAACCCGCGTCAGGGCGACGTGGTCCTCGGCCCCTTCGCCACGGAGGCCTGTCCGGCGCCGGCGATCCTCAGCCGGGGCGGCTAGGACCGAACCTTACAGGTAATGCCGGAAGACGACCGGGCCGCCGGCCGGGCGGCCCGCAGGGGCGGCCGGGACGAGGCGGCGCGTGACGCGCTCCACGATGCGGATCAGGGCGGCGAGCGCGCCGTCGGACGAGGGGGTGTGGCGCTGGGTCATGGACGCCTCCGCCGCGGCCGGAGCGACACGCCCTTCCCGCGTACCCTCACCCTGTCAGGCACGAACGGCCAAGGCTGTGCCGGAGCGCACATGGTTTCGTTTCGCGATCTTTCCGCCAAGAGTGACAGGGCGAAACACCCCTTCCGTCTGGCGTGGGGCGTGAGCGCCGAATATGGTGGCTGAGCCGAACCGGGACCTGGTCAAGCCCGGCGTGACTGAGGACGCGCGTATGCTCACACACACCGGCAGCACGATCCTGCGCAACGAGCTCGGGGTCGAGGAGACGGTTGAATCCGACAACATCGTCCGCTGGGACGGAAACCGGCTCTATGTGGAGCAGGACGTCTTTCACAACGGACAATTGGTCCATCGCAAGTACAGGCGCACGGTCACGGAGCCCGTGGCGCGGGTCCTGTGGGACATCATCAACCGCGCCAAGCAATAGGCGAGGCGCCGGTCAGGCGGCGATGGCGGTCTCGACTGCCTCGTCCGCCGGGCGGATCCGGTCGATCGTTTGACGGGCGGCGTCGAAGGCCGCCCTGACGGTGGCCGACACGTCCTCGACCGCGACGAGGACCGAGAGCTTCTGGGCGGTGGCGCGGTCGGCGAGGCCCTGGGCCGCGTTCAGCAGCAGGGTCTCGAGCCGCGTCAGGTCGGCCTCGGCGTCTCGTCCGGCCGCCTGGTCGGCCTTCGCGAATTGCGATAGCACCGCTTCCAGGGCATGCCCCAGAACGAGGGTCTTCACCCGTTCCTGGAGGAGAGCTCTCTCTTCGCGCTTCATGGGGCGGTTCGCCGATTCGGATGACCACATCACTGTGGCATCACGGCGCACTTGAAGCAGCGCCTTCCGTGCAACAGAGGCCGCTGCCCACGTCGCCGGCCCCGTCTTCTCGGATCACAAGCGCCTGAGCGCCACACTGTCGATCCGGTGGCTTGCCCCCTTTGTGAGGATGAGGCTCGCCCGCTGACGGGTCGGCAGGATGTTCTCCCGCAGGTTCGGCAGGTTGATCGTCGTCCAGAGATGGTCGGCGATGTCGAGCGCCTCGGCCTCGGGGATCTCCGCGTACTTGCGGAAGTAGGAGCGCGGATCGCGGAAGGCGGTCTGGCGCAGGCGCATGAAGCGGGTCACGTACCAGCGGTGCAGGTCGTCCTCGTGCCCGTCGAGGTAGATCGAGAAGTCGAAGAAGTCGGAGACGAAGGGCACCGCCGTGCCGTCGCGCGGCAGGCGGGCGGGCTGCAGGACGTTCAGCCCCTCCACGATGAGGATGTCGGGGCTCTCCACCACACGCTCCTCCCCCGGCACCCGGTCGTAGACGAGGTGCGAGTAGAGCGGCGCCGTCACCCGCCTCTGGCCGGACTTCACCTCGTGCAGGAAGCGCAGCAGCGCGGCGGTGTCGTAGCTCTCTGGGAAGCCTTTGCGCTCCATCAGGCCGTGGGCGGCCAGTTCGGCGTTCGGCAGCAGGAACCCGTCCGTGGTGACGAGATCGACCTTCGGGGTGTTCGGCCAGCGGGTGAGGAGCGCCGCCAGGATGCGCGCGGTGGTGGACTTGCCCACCGCCACCGATCCCGCCAGCCCGATGATGTAGGGCAACTTGGTCTCGCGCTCGGCGGTGAGGAAACGCTGCGTCGCCTTGAACAGGCCCTGCGTCGCCGCGACGTAGAAGGAGAGCAGCCGCGACAACGGCAGGTAGATCTCCACGACCTCCTCGATGGAGATCGGATCGTTGAGGGATTTCAGCCGCTCCAGGTCGTCCGCGTTGAGCGTCAGGGGAGCGTCGGCGCGCAGATGCGCCCATTCCTCCCGGCTGAAGCGGCGGTAGGGGGAGAGGCTGTCCGTGCCGTCCGAGAGAGCGGGCGGCGGAGTCACGCGGTCGGCCTCGAAGCCTTCTCGGCGATGCCGCTCTGGGCGGTCCGTCGTTCCAATTCGGCCATCACCGCCTCAAGCTCGACATTGCCGGCCTTCAGCAGCACCACGAGGTGGTAGAGCACGTCCGCCGCCTCGTTCTTGAGGCCCTCGCGGTCGCCCTGCACGGCGGCGATGGCCGCCTCGACTGCCTCCTCGCCGAGCTTCTTGGCCGCCTTCGCCGGGCCGCCGGCCAGGAGCTTCGCGGTGTAGGAGGTGGAGGGATCTGTGCCGGCGCGGCTCGCCACGAGGCGAGCGAGATCGGCGAGGCTGTAGCTGCTCATGAACGGTCTTGCATTGTCCGGCCCGCGACGGGCCGATTTCCGGCAGGAAACTGCGCCAGCGCGCGTGCGGGGGCAAGCGCCTGCGCGTGAGAGGCGAGCCGCTTTGTTGGGTAAGGGTTTATCCGGCGATCCTCACCCGTTGGGCAGGTGACGCGCCAGGGCGTCGAGCACGGCCATGCGCACGGCGACGCCCATCTCGACCTGTTCGCGGATCAGCGACTGCGCCCCGTCCGCGATCTCGGAGGAGATCTCGACGCCGCGATTCATCGGACCGGGATGCATCACCAGCGCGTCGGGCTTGGCGAGCGCCAGCTTGTCGGCGTCGAGGCCGTGATAGCGGAAATACTCCTTCACCGAGGGCACGAACGAGCCGTTCATGCGCTCCCGCTGCAGGCGCAGCATCATCACGATGTCGCAGCCCTCCAGGCCCTTGCGCATGTCGGTGAAGGTCTCGACGCCGAAGCGTTCGATCCCCGCCGGCAGCAGCGTCGAGGGCGCGATGAGGCGCACCCGCGCGCCCATCGCCTGGAGCAGGATGAGATTCGAGCGGGCCACCCGCGAATGCAGGACGTCGCCGCAGATGGCGACCTGCAATCCTTCGATCCGGCCCTTGTTGCGGCGGATGGTCAGGGCGTCGAGAAGCGCCTGCGTCGGGTGCTCGTGCGCCCCGTCGCCGGCATTGACCACGGCACAATCGACCTTGCGCGCCAGGAGATGCACCGCCCCGGCGGCCTGATGGCGCACGACGATGATGTCCGGCCGCATGGCGTTCAGCGTCGCGGCGGTGTCGATCAGCGTCTCGCCCTTCTTCACCGAGGACGAGGCGACCGACATGTTCATGACGTCGGCGCCAAGGCGCTTGCCGGCGAGCTCGAACGAGGATTGCGTCCGCGTCGAGGGTTCGAAGAACAGGTTGATCTGCGTGCGCCCGCGCAGGGTTGTGCGCTTCTTCTCGACCTGCCGGGAGATATCCACGGCGGCGTCGGCGGCATCGAGCAGGGCTTCGATGTCGGGCCGGCTCAGGCCCTCGATGCCCAGCAGGTGCCGGTGCGGGAACAATGCGGGCGCAGGCGTCGGGGCTGTCATGACGGGTGCCGGGTGTAGGTGCCGGCGGCGAGTCCTGCAAGCGCCGCCGCGATCCGTGCACCGGCCACCCTGCGGCGTTTTCGTCGCGGCAGGTAACCGCATTGTCGCGCTACACGTATTGCGCGCACAGACCCCCGCCTCGGAGATGGCCCCTTGGACGCCTCGCCCGCCCTCAATGCCCCGGACAAGGCCGCGCCCGAGCGCGTCGGTCCCAACGGGCGCCGGCTGATCTACCGCCATCCGCTGGTGATCCGCCTGACCCACTGGATCAATGCGGCCGTGCTGCTGGTCCTGCTGATGAGCGGTCTTCAGATCTTCAACGCCCACCCGGCCCTCTATTGGGGCGCGGTCTCGACCTTCGACACGCCCGCCCTGGCCATCACCAGCGAGGAGAGCGGCGGCGCCAACCGCGGTGTCGTCTATCTGGGGGATCGCAAGTTCGACACGACGGGGGTGCTCGGCCTGTCGAAGGATGCGGGCGTCGAGACCGAGCGGGCCTTCCCGTCCTGGATCACCCTGCCCGCGAACCAGGACCTCGCCACCGGCCGCCGCTGGCACTTCCTGTTCGCGTGGTTCCTCGTCATCAACGGCGCGCTCTACCTGCTCTACGGGCTGTTCTCGGGGCAGTTGCGCCGCCGGCTGATCCCCGAGGGCGACCAGATCCGCGATTTCGGCGGGTCGGTGAAGGAGCACCTGCTCCTGAAATTCCCCGAGGGCGAGGAAGCCAAGCGCTACAACGTCATCCAGAAGCTCACCTATCTCGGCGTCGTGCTCGTGCTGCTGCCCGCGATGGTGCTCGCCGGGCTCGCCATGTCGCCGGGCGTCGATGCCGCGTGGCCCTGGCTGACAGAACTGTTCGGCGGCCGGCAATCGGCCCGCAGCGTCCACTTCATCGCGGCGGGGCTGCTCGTCCTGTTCGTGGTGGTCCACATCGTGCTCGTGCTGGTCTCGGGCGTCGTCAACAACCTGCGCGGGATGATCACCGGCTGGTTCAGCATCGGCCGCGTCCATCCGGCCGGGGAGGATGCCCGATGATCCTGCACCGCCGACGCCTCCTCACCGCCACCGCCGGCCTCGCCGGGGCCTCCCTGCTCGGCGGCTGCGACCGGTTCGCCGGGACCGAGACCGGCCGCCGCACCCTCTCCATCGGGGAGGACGCGAACCTCTACGTCCAGCGTCTGCTGATGACGGGCATGACCACGGCGCGGGAATTCCCCGAATCGATGATCTCGCCCTGGTTCAAGCCGAACGGATCGATCGATCCGCCGGACACCGCCTACAAGGCCCTCGCCGCGAAGAATTTCTCCGACTTCAAGCTGAAGGTCGACGGCCTCGTGGACACGCCGCTCTCCTTGAGTCTCGCGGACCTGCGCGCCCTGCCCTCCCGGACGCAGATCACCCGTCACGATTGCGTCGAGGGGTGGAGCTGCATCGGGAAATGGTCGGGCGTGCCCCTGTCCGAGGTGCTGAAGCGGGCCGGGCTGAAGCCGCAGGCCCGCTACGCGGTGCTGCACTGCGCCGACACCCTCGAATATGCCAGCGCCGACGGCGCCTGGATGCAGCCGAGCCACCCGAACACGGTGCGCGAGGCGCATGCCGCCTATGTCCAGCTTGCGGCGGCGGACGATTGGGGCGGCTCACCCACCGGTGCCGCCTCGGACGGCGAAAAGGACCCCGACGCCACGGATGGGCGCCGCCCGATCCGCTACTACGAGAGCATCGACCTGTTCGACGCCTTCAACCCGCAGACGATCCTTGCCTACGACCTCAACGGGAAGGCGCTGCCCGTCTCCAACGGCGCGCCGCTGCGCCTGCGGGTGGAGCGCCAGCTCGGCTACAAGAACGCGAAGTACGTGATGCGGGTCGAGATGGTCTCGTCGCTCGCCGGGTTCGGTGACGGCAAGGGCGGCTATTGGGAGGATCGCGGCTACGAATGGTACGCGGGGATTTGATCGGCCGGCGGGGCGCCATTTGACAACCCGCCGCCGCTCACCCACTTCTCCGCCCCGCGAGGCCCCGGCTGGCGGCGGGTTCGTTCGCATTCCGAACATTCCGTCGCGCCGCGGCCCCTTCGAGGGGGCAGAGGGTTCTGGATGAAAGTCGTCGTCGTCGAGTCGCCGGCCAAGGCCAAGACGATCAACAAGTATCTCGGCCGCGACTACGAGGTGATCGCCTCCTTCGGCCATATCCGCGACCTTCCCGCGAAGGACGGCTCGGTCGATCCCGAGCAGGACTTCCACATGGTCTGGGAGCTTGAGGATCGCGGCTCGAAGCGGGTCAGCGAGATCGCCAAGGCGGTCAAGGGCGCCGAGAAGCTCATCCTCGCCACCGACCCGGATCGCGAGGGCGAGGCCATCTCCTGGCACGTCCTGGAGGCCCTGAACGCCCGCAAGGTGCTGAAGGGCGTGCCGGTCGAGCGCGTGACCTTCAACGCCATCACCAAGTCGTCCGTCGAGCAGGCGATGCGCAAGCCGCGCCAGATCGATCAGGCGCTGGTGGATGCCTATCTCGCCCGCCGCGCCCTCGATTACCTCGTCGGCTTCAACCTCTCGCCGGTCCTCTGGCGCAAGCTCCCCGGCGCCAAGTCGGCGGGCCGGGTGCAGTCGGTCGCCCTGCGCCTCGTGGTCGAGCGCGAGATGGAGATCGAGGCGTTCAAGCCGCGCGAATACTGGTCGATCATCGCCACGCTCGCGACCAAGGACGGCGCGACCTTCGAGGCCCGGCTCGTCGGCGCGGACGGCAAGCGCATCCAGCGCCTCGACGTCGGCAATGCCGAGGAGGCCGCCGCCTTCAAGAGCGCCCTCGAGGCGGCGACGTTCCAGGTGGCGAGCATCGAGGCGAAGCCCGCCAAGCGCCATCCCCAGCCGCCCTTCACCACCTCGACCCTGCAGCAGGAGGCCTCCCGCAAGCTCGGGATGGCCCCCGCCCAGACCATGCGCGTCGCCCAGCGCCTCTATGAGGGCGTCGATGTCGGCGGTGAGACGGCCGGCATCATCACTTACATGCGGACGGACGGCGTCGACATGGCGCCCGAAGCCATCGCCGATGCCCGCAAGGTGATCGCTCGCGAGTTCGGCGACCGGTACGTGCCGGGCGCCCCGCGCAAATACAGCGTGAAGGCGAAGAACGCCCAGGAGGCGCACGAGGCGGTGCGCCCCACCGACATGGGCCGCCGGCCCAAGGACGTGGCCCGCTACCTCGAACCGGAGCAGGCCAAGCTCTACGATCTGATCTGGACCCGCACCATGGCGAGCCAGATGGAATCGGCCGAGCTGGAGCGCACCACCGTCGATGTCCACGCGACGGCGGGCGGGCGCCGGATCGAGCTGCGCGCCACCGGGCAGGTGGTGAAGTTCGACGGCTTCCTCGCGCTCTATCAAGAGGGCAAGGACGACGAGGAGGACGAGGAGAGCCGCCGCCTGCCGAAGATGGAGGCGGGCGATTCCCTGCGCCGGGAGAAGATCGCCTCCACCCAGCACTTCACCGAGCCGCCGCCGCGCTATTCCGAGGCGAGCCTCGTGAAGCGCATGGAGGAACTCGGCATCGGCCGCCCCTCGACCTACGCCGCCGTGCTGCAGACCCTGCGGGACCGCGAATACGTCAAGATCGAGAAGAAGCGCCTCCAGCCGGAGGACAAGGGGCGGCTCGTGACGGGCTTCCTCGAAAGCTTCTTCCGCCGCTACGTCGAATACGACTTCACCGCCGATCTCGAAGAGCAGCTCGATCGCGTCTCGAACGCCGAGATCGACTGGCGGCAGGTGCTGCGCGACTTCTGGCGCGATTTCTCGGCCGCCATCGGCGAGACCAAGGAGTTGCGCGTCGCCGAGGTGCTGGAAGCCCTGAATGGGCTCCTCGGGCCGCACATCTTCCCCGACCGGGGCGAGGGCAAGGACCCCCGCGCCTGCCCGAATTGCAGCGAGGGTCAGCTCTCGCTGAAGCTCGGCAAGTTCGGCGCCTTCGTCGGCTGCTCGAACTACCCCGACTGCACCTACACGCGGCAATTGTCGGCCACGGGCGTCAACGGCGAGGGCGATGGCTCCTCCGGCGACGGCGGCCAGCCGGGGGTGCGGGTGCTCGGCAACGACCCCGCCACCGACCTGCCGGTGACGGTGCGCGACGGCCGGTTCGGGCCGTTCATCCAGTTGGGCGAGGCCAGCGCCGAGAAGGGCGCGGAGAAACCGAAGCGCTCCTCCCTGCCCAAGGGGCTCTCCCCTGGTGACGTGACGCTGGAGAAGGCGCTGGCTCTGCTCTCGCTGCCCCGCGAGATCGCACGACATCCGGAAACCGGCGAGCCGATCCTCGCGGGCATTGGCCGGTTCGGGCCGTACGTGCAGCACGGCCGGACCTACGCCAATCTCGGCCGCGACGACGACGTGCTGGAGATCGGCGGCAACCGGGCCATCGATCTCATCGTCGCCAAGGAGCAGGGCGGCGGGCGCGGTCGCCCGGCGGGCGATCCCGGCCGTTCGCTCGGCAAGGACGCCGACAGCGGCAAGGACATCGTGGTGAAGGCGGGTCGCTACGGACCCTACGTCACCGACGGCAACGTGAACGCGACCCTGCCGAAGAGCACCAGTGCCGAGGCTCTGACCTTGGAGGAGGCGCTGAAGCTGATCGCGGCGAAGCGCGAAGCGGGCGGCGGCAAGAAGGCGCCCGCCCGTAAGAAGGCGACGCCGCGCAAGGCCGAGGGCGAGAAGGCGAAGGCGCCGGCCAAGAAGCCGGCCGCCAAGAAGGCCGCGCCGAAGAAGAAGGCGGCAGGCTAAGGCCCGTCGCCCCGGCGGGCTCAGATCAGGTAGGAGATCGTGGCGGCGAAGGCCGTCGCGAGGGTGGCGACGGCGATGGCGGCGGGGGCGGTGACGAACGGGGCGGAACGGCCCTCGTCATCGTCGATGCACCCGAAGGCGGCGCCCGCTGCGTGCTCGAACCGGACGAGGTCGAGATGGCGGGCTTCGTTCGCGTCGCTGAGCATCGGCGCACTCCTGGGATCGGAGGATTGTCCATCCCTGCAACGCCTTGGCCGTAAGCGGGTTCCGGCGTTCCGGGAACGTTAACCACGGCGGTTCACCCTGCCGGGCTGCCGTGATGGCGCGAGGCGCTCGCGCGCCGCAGCGCAGCATGGCAGAAAGGCCACCGATTCCGTTCCGGCGGCTTTGATGTTTCCTTTTTGTTCCGTTATGCTGGCGAGATGAAGGCGCATGCTCCCAGACGCAAAGCTTCCCCCGGTTCGGTCGCTCCTGCTGCGCGTGGGAGTGGCCGCGTGAGCGATCCGGCCCGCGATCTCTTCGCCGGCAAGGGCAAGCCCCTGCCCGCCGCCGAGCCGAGGCGTCGCCTGACCGAGGCGACCTCGCCCGTCACGCTGGCGGCGGCCTCCCCGGAGGCGGGCTACACCGCATCCGACATCGAGGTGCTGGAGGGTCTTGAGCCGGTCCGGCGCCGGCCGGGCATGTATATCGGCGGCACGGACGAGCGCGCCCTGCACCACCTCTTCGCGGAGGTGATCGACAATTCCATGGACGAGGCGGTCGCCGGCCACGCGAGCTTCATCGAGGTGGAACTCGAGGAAGGCGGATCCCTCGTCGTGACCGATAACGGGCGCGGCATTCCCGTCGATCCGCATCCGAAGTTTCCGGGCAAGTCCGCCCTCGAAGTCATCATGACCACCCTGCACGCGGGCGGTAAGTTCGATTCGAAGGTCTACGAGACCTCCGGCGGCCTGCACGGCGTCGGCATCTCGGTGGTGAACGCCCTCTCGGACGTGCTGGAGGTCGAGGTCGCCCGCAACCAGACCCTCTATCGCCAGTGCTTCTCGCGCGGGCATTCACAGGGCGCCCTGGAGATCGTCGGGCGGGTGCAGAACCGGCGCGGCACGCGGGTGCGCTTCCACCCGGACGCGCAGATCTTCGGCTCGCTGAAGTTCGACCCGCGCCGCCTATTCAAGATGGCCCGCTCGAAGGCCTACCTGTTCGGCGGCGTCGAAATCCGCTGGAAATGCGCCCCCTCCCTGGTCGAGGGCAAGGAGGACGTGCCGGCCGAGGCGGTCCACCGCTTCCCCGGCGGCCTGTCGGACTATCTGGCCCGGGACATCGAGGGGAAGGACCTCGTCCTCGACACGGTGTTCTCCGGCAAGATGACGAAGCCCGGCTCGCACGGTTCGCTGGAATGGGCCGTGGCCTGGACGGTCGCCGATGACGGCGTCTCGCATTCCTACTGCAACACGATCCCGACGCCGGAGGGCGGCACCCACGAGGCGGGCCTGCGGGTCGCCCTGCTCCGGGGCCTGCGCGAGCATGCCGAACGGGTGAATCAAGCCAAGCGCATGACGGCCGTCACTACCGACGACGTGATGGCGACCTGCGCCTCCATGCTGTCGGTCTTCATCCGCGAGCCGGAATTCCAGGGCCAGACCAAGGACAAGCTCGCCACCGTCGAGGCGCAGCGCATCGTCGAGACGGCGGTGCGCGACGCCTTCGACCATTGGCTCGCCGCCTCCCCAGGCCAAGCCAACAAGCTCCTCGATTGGGTGATCGACCGCGCGGAGGAGCGCCTGCGCCGCCGCCAGGAGAAGGAGGTCGCCCGCAAGAGCGCCACCCGCAAGCTGCGCCTGCCGGGCAAGCTCGCGGATTGCTCGGCGGCCGGCACGGCGGGCTCCGAGATCTTCATCGTGGAGGGCGATTCCGCCGGCGGTTCGGCCAAGCAGGCGCGGGACCGGGCGACGCAGGCGATCCTGCCGCTGCGCGGCAAGATCCTCAACGTCGCCTCGGCGAGCCGCGACAAGCTCGGCGCCAACCAGTTGATCGGCGATCTGACGCTGGCGCTCGGCTGCGGCACGGGGGCGAATTTCCGTGAGGCGGACCTTCGCTACGACAAGGTGATCATCATGACGGACGCCGATGTTGACGGCGCCCACATCGCCTCGCTGCTGATCACCTTCTTCTACCGGCAGATGCCCAAACTCATCGACAAGGGTCATCTCTACCTCGCGATCCCGCCGCTCTACCGGATCCAGCAGGGTTCGAAGGTGGCCTATGCCCGCGACGATGCCGACCGCGAGCGGATCACCAAGACGGTCTTCAAGGGCGGCAAGGTCGAGATCGGGCGCTTCAAGGGCCTCGGCGAGATGATGCCGGCGCAGTTGAAGGAGACCACGATGGATCCGAAGAAGCGCACGCTCCTGCGCGTCGCGATCCTGGACGAGGCGCGGGAATCGACCGGCGACACGGTGGAGCGGCTCATGGGCAACAAGCCCGAGGCCCGCTTCACCTTCATCACCGAGCGGGCCGCCTTCGCGGAGGGCGCCGACCTCGACATCTGATCGAGGTCGCGCCTGAGGCCGATCCGGCCTAGTGCGCCGGGATCGCCTTGGCCGGGTCGAAGGCCTGGGCGGCCGCGATCGTGTCCTTGCCCATCTGAAGGATCGCGGAGAAGCGGTCCCCGCCCGGCCGCAGCACCAGCGCGTCCGGCCCGACGGCGATCCGCTTGCTGCCGATCCCGAGAAACCCGCCGACATCGACGACGACGGCCTTCAGCGTCCCGCCGTCGAGGAGCAGATCCTCGATCTTCCCGACGCTGTCTCCGGCCGGGTTGCGCACTTCCACGCCGATCATGCGCGAGGCCAGGAAGATGGCCGGCTTCAGGTTCTGGCGCTTGGTCGCCTCCTCGACGCTGCCCGCCTGCATCAGGCCGCCGCCGCCCTGGCCGCCCGTGGTGGTGCCGGGACCCGTGCCGGGCAAGACCGTGTCCTTCCCGATGACGGTGGCGTCCTGCGCCAGAGCTGGGGCGGCGCCCAGGGCGCAGAGCAGCGGCAGCAGGGCGAGGCGGGACGGGCGCAGCATGGGTGATCTTCCGGGCTAGATACCCGTCTCGAGCGCGGGCGCCGGTCAATCGGCCTGTTACGGCGCGGGTTCCTGTGCGCGGCGTCGCACCGGGTGCCCCTGAAACGAAAAAAGCCCGGCCGAATGGCCGGGCTCCCGAAGCCGCGGCCGAAGCCGCGGCGGTTGAGGTCTTAGTACGAGCCGAACTTGTAGTTCACGCCGGCGCGGACGACGGCGAACTCGGTGTCGCGGCGGGTGTTGGCCGGGCCGGAGACGAGGGTGACGCCGGGGGTGGTGGTGGAGACGAGGGCGCCGCCGATGTTCTGGGCGAACGAGCCGGCGGTGCGGCGGTTCTGCTCGAGGTTCACGTAGAGGCCTTCGACCTTCAGCGTGACGGCCGAGGAGCGGAAGAAGTTCAGGAACGAGTCGGTCGGGAGAGCGTACTCGACACCGCCGCCGACGGCGTAGCCGGTCTGGAAGTCATCGGAGTTGACGCCGGTGCCGAACTGACGGCCGCCGCCCGAGCCGTAGGCGAAGCCGCCGGTGGCGTAGACGAGGGTGCGGTCGAAGGCGTAGCCGAGGCGGCCGCGCACGGTGCCGAAGTAGTCGAGGCCCGAGAGGCCGTTCGGGTTGAACACCAGGGTGCCCGGGATGATGGCGGAGCCGTTGGCGCCGATGGCGGAGAAGCGGTTCCGCTGGCGGCCGAAGTCGGCGTACTGGGCGTCGGCTTCGATACCGACGACCACGCCCGAGCCCGGGGTGAACTGGTAGTTGTAGCCGATCTGACCGCCGCCGACGAAGCCTTCGTTGTTGTTGGAGTTCGAGAAGGCGAGGACGCCGCTCTGGAGGGTGTTGCCGGTCGCGAAGATGGCGTTACCGGGGGAGACGCCGACGACGGTCGGGGCGCGGCTGGAGGAGGCGTCGAAGCCGTAACCGGCGTTGAAACCGGCGTAGAAGCCCGTCCAGGTGAAGACCGGAACCGGGGTGAAGACCGGCGGCGGGGCGGCGCGGCGCGGCAGGTCGGCGGCCGAGGCAGCGGCGGTCAGGCCGGCGAGAACGGTCGAAGCAAGGAGAAGCTTTTTCATCGGGGTACCAAATCCTGGGTTGGCTTAGGCCAGCGGCCTTCTAGGCGCTTGCGGCGAACGGGTCTGTCGCTTTCCTGCAACAAGCAGGGTCAGATTAGCCATGTCGGGTCAACGAAAGGTGAAGGTTATGGAGACGTAACACTGGCCCAGGACCAATGTGCTCTGCCGCACAGAGGCACCATTCGAAGTGATGGTGCCTGAACTATCGTTCCGTTCCAATTGAGATTGAGGCGAAACCGCGGCGGGCCTGATCGAACATTTCATTCGGTCGAGGCGCAGCGCCGCAGGGGCAACGTTTTATTTTAGGACGCCGCGGCACCCGGCCTCGCGCGCGGCGCTAGCATTTGCTTAACTCCTGGAGCTCCGCCCGCTCAAACGGCGTAATGCCACGCTTCTACAGGGTAAACGGGCGGCGCTGCCCGCGTCATCCCGCCCTTCCGACGCCCTCAAGATTGACAAGTCGACGCAAGGCTCTAGGTGATGCGGTAATCGCTCGGCGGCCGCGGTTGTGCCCGTGCGTCCGCTCAATCCCGGATCGTTGCCGCGACGATGTCCATCGCGCCGGCCGGGTGCGTGAATGTTGCCGACACGAAATGCCGTTCTCCGATCTGGGACTGAGTGAGAAAGTCCTGCAGGCCGTTACATCGGCCGGTTATACCGAGCCGACGCCGATCCAGGCGCAGGCCATTCCCCACGTGCTGGCGCGCCGCGACGTCCTGGGCATCGCCCAGACCGGCACCGGCAAGACGGCGGCGTTCACGCTGCCGATGCTCACCCTGCTGGAAACCGGCCGCGCCCGCGCCCGGATGCCGCGCACGCTCATCCTCGAACCGACCCGCGAACTCGCGGCCCAGGTGGAGGAGAGCTTTGAGCGCTACGGCACCAATCACAAGCTCAACGTCGCGCTGATCATCGGCGGCGTGTCCTTCGCCGATCAGGATGCGAAGCTGACGCGCGGCACCGATGTGCTCATCGCCACGCCCGGCCGCCTGCTCGACCATTTCGAGCGCGGCAAGCTCCTGCTCACCGGCGTCGAACTCCTCGTCATCGACGAGGCCGACCGGATGCTCGACATGGGCTTCATCCCGGACATCGAGCGCATCGTGAAGATGGTGCCGTTCACCCGGCAGACGCTGTTCTTCTCGGCAACCATGCCGCCGGAGATCGAGCGGCTGGCGGACATGTTCCTGCATACACCGCAGCGGGTCGAGGTGGCGCGTGCCTCCTCCACGGCCACCACCATCACCCAGCGCCTCGTCGCCACCTCCGGTGAGGACCACGCCAAGCGCGACCGCCTCCGCCGCCTGATCCGCGCCGAGGACGGGCTGACCAACGGCATCATCTTCTGCAACCGGAAGCGCGATGTCGCGATCCTGCAGAAATCCCTGGTGAGCCACGGCTTCGATGCCGCCGCCCTCCACGGCGACATGGACCAGCGCTCCCGCACCGCCGCCCTCGACGCGTTCCGTAATGGCGAGACGGCCCTGCTCGTCGCCAGCGACGTGGCCGCCCGGGGCCTCGACATTCCGGCCGTGAGCCACGTCTTCAACTTCGACATCCCCCGGCACCCGGAGGATTATGTCCACCGCATCGGCCGCACCGGCCGCGCGGGACGCGCCGGCGCGGCCTTCACCCTGGTGAGCCCCGAGGACGACCGGTCGCTCAGTGCCATCGAGGCGCTGATCGGCCAGCCGATCCCGTGGTTCGACGGCGACCTGACGACCGTCACCCCGTCGGATTCCGAGCCGCGCAGCCGCCATCGCGGTCGTTCGAGCGAGGGCCGTCGGAGCAGCCGGGGCGGCGAGCGCGGCGGCCGCGAGGATCGCGAGCGCAAGGAGGCCCGCGAGCCGCGTGAGCCGCGCGCGGCGCGTGAGCCCCGGTCGGAGCCCCGCGAGCGTGCCGCTCCCCGCGCCGAGGCGACCCTCACGCCGAAGCCCGAGCAGACCCGCCGGGAGGCCCCCCGCCGGGAGAACCGGCGCGCCCCCCGCGAGGAGAACGACACCGACACGCCGGTCGGGCTCGGCTCGCACGTGCCGGCCTTCCTCCTCCGCGGGCCGAGCGTGAAGCGCGAGCGCTGAATCTTGGCGGCATCCGCCGAGATTGTTTTGGTCATCGGCGAAATTGTGCTGTTGAGCGCCCGTATCAGTCCAACGCGCTAAAACGGTGCGGCTCGATCAAAGCCGGTCGAGCCCCGGCGCCTTTAACTGGGCGTGTACAAAGTTTTGCTACAACCCTGCCGATGAGGCGATGCCCGAGCGGGCAAGCTCGCCCCGATGCGGGTTGAGGATGAGCCAGGACGCTTTCCCTGATCGTGACCGGTCCTTCGCCTTGGCGAAGCGAACGAACGAGCTCATGCGGGACTACGGTCCCTCGGCCACGCCGAGAGCCTATGCCGTGTGGTACACCTACGTCTCCGGCGAGGTGCCGCTGCTCAACGACGCCGTCAAACGGATGACGGCCGAGAGGGGGCATCTGACCGAGATCGACGTCGATCATTTACATGAGAGCTACCTCGACGGGCAGCGCCGGGCGACGGATGCGAGCGTCGTCAGCAAGACTGTGCTCGCCGAGCTGGCGGCGGTGAGCGAGGTGCTGGACCTCTCCCTCGGCTCCACGCAGCAATACGGCGAATCCCTCTCGACCCTGACGCATGACCTCGCGCAGGCGCAGCTCAGCCGCGCCCGCCTTGCCGAGATGGTCGCCTCGCTGGCGGCGGCGACGCGGGAGGTGGTGGCCGACAACCGCGTCCTCGAAGCGCGCATCCGCGAGAGCCGGGACGAGGTCGAGAGCCTGCGGGAAAAGCTCGAAGCCACCCGCACCGAGAGCCTGACCGACCCGTTGAGCGGCCTCTCCAACCGCAAGCATTTCGAGGAGATGATGCACGCGGCCGTGGCCGAGGTGCGGGCCGGCGGCCGCCTCAGCGTGATCGTCGTCGATATCGATTACTTCAAGCGCTTCAACGACCAGTTCGGCCATCTGACCGGCGATCAGGTGCTGCGCCTGGTGGCCGTGGTGATGCGCGAGAGCGTGCAGCCCAACGCGCGCCTGGCCCGGTTCGGCGGCGAGGAATTCGGGATCATCCTGCCCGGTGCCAACCGCCTCGACGCCGTGCAGATCGCCGAGACGATCCGGTCGAGCATGATCGGCCGGGAGCTCGTGAAGCGCTCGACGGGCGAATCCCTCGGCAAGGTGACGGTGTCGCTCGGCGTGGCCGAGCACCGATCCGGCGACACGCCGGCCTCGCTGCTGGAGCGGGCCGACCTGTGCATGTTCGCCGCCAAGCGCGGCGGCCGCAACCGCGTGGTGGACGACGCCTCGATCTCGGCGCCGTCCCAGGCCGCCTGAGGGCGGCCCCGCCCCTCAGGCTGAGGCAGGCACCAACTCAGGCGAGACGGGCGTGATGGCCACGGACTCGCCGCAGCCGCAGGCCGAGGTCTGGTTCGGGTTGTTGAACACGAACTGCGACGCGAGCTTCGTGGTGGTGAAGTCCATTTCGGTGCCGAGCAGGAACAGCACGGCCTTCGGGTCGATGAAGACCTGTACGCCCCGGTCCTCGACCACGTCCTCGCCGGGCTTGCGCCCCTCGGCATATTCCATCGTGTAGGTCATGCCGGCGCAGCCGCCGTTCCGCACGCCGACGCGCAGGCCCGCCACGGGCTTGTCGGCCTCGGCCATGATCGCCTTGATCTGATCGGCGGCGCGATCGGTCAGCGAGAGAACCTTGAAGTTCGCAATCATCGTCTCTCTCTCCGGCCCGAACGGGTTCAAGGCCCGTGGGACGTGGGGTGTCGTGTCCGCCTAAGATAAGCATCCCCGCCGTCCGGGTCCACACGATCCGACGCTCAGGCGGGCGGCGAGACGAGACGCGCGAAAGACGCGATGTCGACATTGCCGCCGCTAATGACGATGCCGACCCGCTTGCCCGCGACGTCGAGCTTGCCGTGCAGCACTGCCGCCGCCGCGAGGCATCCGGTGGGCTCTGCCACGAGCTTCATCCGGGCGGCGAAGAAACGCATCGTCTCGACGAGTTCGGCATCGCTGACGGTGACGATGTCGGTGACGCGTTCGCGGATGATCGGGAAGGTGAGGGCGCCAAGATAGGTCGTCTGCGCCCCGTCCGCGATGGTGCGCGGCACCGGGATCGTCACCACCCTGCCCTCATGGAACGAGCGGCGCCCGTCGTCGCCCGCTTCTGGCTCCACACCGTAGATCGCGATGCCGGGGGAGAGTTCCGCCGCCGCCAGGGCGCAGCCGGCCAATTGCCCTCCCCCGCCGAGGCAGGCGACCAGCATGTCGAGGGGGCCGGTCTCCTCGATGAGTTCGAGGGCCAGGGTCCCCTGCCCCGCGATGACGTCGGGATGGTCGTAGGGCGGGATCAGGGTCAGGCCCCGCGCCTGCGCGATCTCCCGGCCCAGCACCTCGCGGTCCTGGCTGTAGCGGTCGTAGGAGACCACCTCGGCGCCGTAGCCGCGGGTGGCCTCGACCTTCACCTGTGGGGCGTCCTCCGGCATCACGATCACCGCCGGCACGCCGAGCAGGCGGCTCGCGAGGGCGATGGCCTGGGCGTGGTTCCCGGACGAGAAGGCGATGACGCCGCGCCGACGCACCTCCTCCGGGAGGGCGCTGATCGCGTTGTAGGCCCCCCGGAACTTGAAGGCCCCGCCCCGCTGCAGGTTCTCCGCCTTAAAGAACAGGCTTGCCCCGCTCATCGCGTCGGCGGTGCGGGAGGTGAGCACGGGGGTGCGGTGCGCTTTACCCGCGATGCGGTCGGCGGCACGCTTCACATCCGCGAAGGTCGGCAAGGCGGGCGTATCCGTGGCCGGGACGGGCATGGTGAGACTCTCGTAGACCGACTGGCCGCCCCGGGAACCCGAGCGGAGCCATTAGCGTCGCCGTGGATTATCTCCCGTATGGGGGAGCACACAATGGCACGGGTCGAACGACAGCAGGCATTCGCATGGATGCCGGCATGACGCGGGACGAGACCCGTCTGTCCGGTACGCCCGTCACCTTCCGGGGCCGGGGGCTCGGGCTGCGCCTCGGCGCGCGGCTCCTGGTCCTCGTCTGTCCCCTCTGCTCGCAGCGCAACGCGGCGCGCGGCGCCGAGCGGGGGATCTGCGAATGGTGCGCCTACGTCCCGTCCGAGAAGGACGAGGATCCCGCCAGGAAATGAACGGCCTCGCCCCCGGGGGCGTTACTCCCGCAGAGCCCTCGCTCGAGGGACTACATAAATATCACGGAGACGCAGCCATGAAGACCACCACCCTCCTCGCCGCCGCCGGCCTGCTTGCCCTCGGCACCAGCGCGTTCGCGGCCGAGAGCGGCCCCAGCACCCAGAGCACCACCGGCAACGCCGTCGGCCGGATGCAGGGTTCGCCGAACGCCGCCGGCTTCGGCAAGGGCGAGACCACCGGCAGCACCCCGGGTGCGTCGAGCGTCGCGCCGGGCCACGAGATGAAGGGCGACGGCAAGATGCACGGTTCGCCCAACGCCTCCGGCTTCAACGGCGGCCAGGGCACCTCCGGCGCCACCGGCCGCTGATCCCTCGACCGTAGAAAAAGAAACGGCCGCCCCGAGGGGCGGCCGTTTCCGTGTGCGGTGGTCAGGTGTGGATCACCTTGCCGTAGGCGTCGAGGACGCTCTCGTGCATCATCTCGCTGAGCGTGGGGTGCGGGAACACCGTGTGCATCAGCTCTTCTTCGGTGCTTTCGAGGTTCATGGCGACGACGTAGCCCTGGATCAACTCCGTGACCTCGGCCCCGACCATGTGCGCGCCGAGGAGTTGGCCGGTCTTGGCGTCGAAGACGGTCTTGATCATCCCGTCCGGCTCGCCGAGCGCGATGGCCTTGCCATTGCCCGCGAAGGGGAAACGGCCGACCTTCACCTGGAAGCCCTGCTCCTTCGCCTTGGCCTCGGTGAGGCCGACGCTGGCGATCTGCGGCTGACAATAGGTGCAGCCGGGGATCTTGCCCTTGTCCATCGGGTGGGTGTGCAGGCCCTTGATGGTCTCGATGCAGATGACGCCCTCGTGCTCGGCCTTGTGGGCGAGCATCGGTGGTCCGGCGACGTCGCCGATGGCGTACAGGCCCGGCACGTTGGTGCGGCCGAGCCCGTCCGTGACGATGCAGCCCCGGTCGGTCTTCACCCCGAGCTTCTCGAGGCCCAGATTCTCGATGTTGCCGACGACGCCCACCGCCGAGATCATCTTCTCGGCCATGATCTGCTGGCTCTTGCCGTCCCCGCCCTCGATGGTGGCGGTGATCGAGTCGGAGGCCTTCTCGACCTTCGTCACCTTGGCACCGGTGAGGATCTTGATGCCCTGCTTCTCGAACCGCTTGCGCGCCATGGCGGCGATCTCGGCATCTTCCACCGGCAGGATCTGCGGCAGGACCTCGACCACCGTCACCTCGGCGCCCATCGTCTTGTAGAACGAGGCGAACTCGATGCCGATGGCGCCGGAGCCCATCACGAGCAGGCTCTTGGGCATCGTCTCGGGGACCATGGCCTCGTAATAGGTCCAGATCTGCTTCTTGTCGGGCTCAATGCCCGGCAGGGCGCGGGGCCGGGCGCCCGTCGCGACGATGATGTGCTTGGCCTGATAGGAGCCCGCGCCCTTGGCACCCTTCGGCGGTTCGGCGCGCTTGCTCTCCTTCACCGTGACCTGGCCGGGCTGGTTGCCCTTGGCGACGGACTCGACCGTGGCCTCGCCCCAGATCACGTCGACCTTGTTCTTCTTCAGCAGCATGCCGACGCCGCCGTTGAGGCGGGCCGAGACGCCGCGCGAGCGCTTCACGATGGCGGCGGTGTCGAAGCCGACCTTCTCCGCCGTGAGGCCGTATTCCCCCGGATGCTGGAAGTAGTGGAAGATCTCGGCCGAGCGCAGCAAAGCCTTGGTGGGGATGCAACCCCAGTTCAGGCAGATGCCGCCCAGGTGCTCGCGGTCCACCACGGCGGTCTTGAAGCCGAGCTGCGCGGAGCGGATGGCGGTGACGTAGCCGCCGGGGCCGGCGCCGATGATGAGGACGTCGTAGGTCTCAGACATGAAGGGCTCTCCTCAGACGAGCATTCCCATCGGGTTCTCGATCAGCCCCTTGAAGGCCGAGACCAACTCCGCGCCGAGCGCCCCGTCGAGGACGCGATGGTCGCAGGAGAGGGTGCAGGTCATCACCTGCACGACGGCCGGCGCCCCGTCCTTCACGACGACGCGCTTCTCGCCCGCGCCCACCGCCAGGATGCTCGATTGCGGCGGGTTGATCACCGCCGTGAAGTGCTTGATGCCGAACATGCCGAGGTTCGACACCGAGGTGACGCCGCCCTGATACTCCTCGGGCTTCAGCTTCTTGGCGCGCGCGCGCGCCGCGAAATCCTTCATCTCCTTCGAGATGGTCGAGAGCGTCTTCTCGTCGGCGCGGCGGATCACCGGGGTGAACAGGCCGCCGTCGATGGCCACCGCGACGCCGACCTCGGCGTGCTTGAAGCGCAAGATCCGGTCCTCGGCCCAGACCGCGTTGGCGGCCGGAACGCGGGTGAGGGCGAGGCCCATCGCCTTGATGACGAAGTCGTTCACCGAGAGCTTGAAGGCGGGCTTGCCGTCCTTGTCCTTGCCGGCCGAGCCGTTCAGCGTCTCGCGCAGCGACATGAGCGCGTCGAGTTCGCAATCCACCGTCAGGTAGAAGTGCGGCGCCACCTGCATCGCCTCGGTGAGGCGCTTGGCGATGGTCTTGCGCATGCCGTCGAGGGGGACCTCCTCGTAGGCATCCTTGGCGTAGAAGCCCTTGACCTGATCCGTCGTGAGACCGGCGGGCACGCCGCCCGCGGGAGCCGCCTTCGGCGCGGGGGCCGCCGCCTTCGGGGCTTCGGCAGGGGCGGCTTGAGGCGCGGGCGCCTTGAGGCCGCCGCCGGCCTTCGCCGCCTGGACGTCACGGGCGATCACGCGGCCATGGGGGCCGGTCCCCTGGATGGCGCCGAGGTCGATGCCGTCCATCTTGGCGAGGCGCCGGGCGAGGGGCGAGGAGAACACGCGGCCCCCCTCCCCGCCGGAGGCTGGCGGCGCGGAGGGCTGGCCGGCGGCCGGGTTCACCGCCTTGGCGGCGTCGGGCGCCTCGTTCGAGCGCGCATAGGACATCTGGGCGTCGTCGTCTGTCTTGGCGTCGGCCTTCGGCGCCTCGGCGGAGGCCGCCTTCGGGGCCTCGGCCTTGGCGTCGCCGCCGGGGGCCTGGACGCTGCCCGGATCCTCGCCCTCGCCCGCGATGAGGGCGATGAGGTCGTTCACCGGCACGTCGTTCGTGCCCTCGGGCACGATGATCTTGGCGAGGACGCCCTCATCGACGGCCTCGACCTCCATGGTCGCCTTGTCGGTCTCGATCTCCGCCAGCACGTCGCCGGACTTGATCGAGTCGCCTTCCTTCTTCAGCCACTTGGCGAGGTTGCCCTTCTCCATCGTCGGGGACAGGGCGGGCATCAGGACGTTGATCGGCATGGTCAGGTCTCGGGCGTGGCCGGATCGGCGAAGGGGAAGAGATCGTCGAAGGGGAATGACACGGCGTCGAAGGGCGCCAGCGAGACGGGCTCGCCGCCGACCACCGTTCCGAGCAGGAGCCACCGGCCGCCGGTCAGCGCGAACCCTTCGAGGGTGCGCTGGTCGGGGTCGAGCAGCCAGAGATGGCCGATTCCGGCCTCGGCATAGATCCGGCGCTTCGGCCCGCGGTCGAGCCGGAACGTCGAGGGTGAGAGGATCTCGCAGGCCCAGTCCGGCGGGGTCGTGATGAAGGCACCCTCCGGCTCGGTGGGCATCCGCTCCCGGCGCCACCCGGCGAGGTCCGGCACGACGACATGCGGACCGATATGCAGTTCCGGCTCGGCCATGAAGACCCAACCGCCCGGCCCGCCACGGCCACGGCCGAAGGGCATCTGCAACTCGGCGCCGAGGCTCACGGACAGCGACGCGTGCCTCGGCCTCGGGCGCGGATGCGTCTCCAGCGTTCCATCCACGATCTCGGCGACGAGGTGCGGCGGCACCGCTGCGAGGTCGGCGTAGGTGGCGAGGCGCGGAGCCGCCTGGGCCATGCGGGCCCCCGTCAGTTGAAGTCGCCCGGAGCGAGGCATTCCGCCTCGATCGCGGCGCGGATCCGCTCGAACGCCTCGTCCTCCGCCATGTCGGTATCGACCGCGTAGGCACGCGCCGCCTGCCGGGCGAGATCGACCAGCAACCGGCCCCAGGTCGCCGGATCGTCGAAGGAGCGGCGCAGGGCGACGCTCACCGCGCCGTCCACCACCGCCGCGCGCAGCACCTCGACGCCGCCCTGTTCGAGGGCGTCGGGCGGTGCGGCGAGTTCGGCGAAGTTCGCGCTCATCGGACGGGACCGGGTTGCGTTGTCCCGCCGGCGGGGCGGGAGGACGGGGTGACGGTGGGCCGAGCCCTACGACTTGTAGCAGACGGCCTTGGCCGCCTCGATCACCTCGCCCACGTTCGGGAGGGCGAGCTTTTCGAGGTTGGCGGCGTAGGGCATCGGCACGTCCTTGCCCGTCACCCGCAGGACGGGGGCGTCGAGGTAGTCGAAGGCATCGACCATGAGCCGCGCCGAGATTTCGGCGCCGACGCCGGATTGCGGGAAGCCTTCCTCGACGGTGACGCAGCGGCCGGTCTTCTTCACCGACGCGAGCACCGTGTCCGTGTCCATCGGGCGGATGGTGCGCAGGTCGATGACCTCGGCCTCGATGCCCTGCTCGGCCAGCGCCTGCGCGGCCTTCAGGGCGTAGGTCATGCCGATGGAGAAGGAGACGATGGTCACGTCCGACCCCTGGCGGTGAACGCGCGCCTTGCCGATCGGCAACTGGAAGTCGTCCAGCTTCGGCACCGGGAAGGACTGCCCGTAAAGGATCTCGTTCTCGAGGAAGATCACCGGGTTCGGGTCACGGATCGCGGCCTTGAGCAGGCCCTTGGCATCGGCGGCGGTGTAGGGCGCGATGACCTTCAGGCCGGGCACGTTGGAGTACCACGCGGCATAATCGTGGCTGTGCTGGGCGGCGACGCGGGCCGCCGCGCCGTTGGGGCCACGGAACACGATCGGGCAGCCGAGCTGGCCGCCGGACATGTAGAGGGTCTTGGCCGCCGAGTTGATGATCTGGTCGATCGCCTGCATGGCGAAGTTGAAGGTC
This sequence comes from Methylobacterium sp. TK26, assembly GCF_055361565.1. Classification (NCBI taxonomy): domain Bacteria; kingdom Pseudomonadati; phylum Pseudomonadota; class Alphaproteobacteria; order Hyphomicrobiales; family Methylobacteriaceae; genus Methylobacterium; species Methylobacterium sp. TK26. Next base: position 1,876,739 of record NZ_CM143965.1, read on the forward strand.
ATGAACTCCACGATGGGCTTCAGCCCGGCCAGGGCGGCGCCGACGCCGATGCCGGCGAAGCCGTGCTCGGTGATCGGGGTGTCGACCACGCGCTTGGCGCCGAATTCCTGCAGCAGGCCCTGAGTGATCTTGTAGGCGCCCTGGTACTCGGCGACCTCCTCGCCCATCACGAAGACATCGCCGTCGCGGCGCATCTCCTCGGCCATGGCGTCCCGCAGGGCCTCGCGGACGGTCATCGTGACCATCTCGGTGCCGGCGGGGAATTCCTCCATCACCGGGTCCTTCGCCTTGGCGGTGATCGTGGCCGGAGCGGCGGGGGCGCGGGGCGCGTCGTCCTCTGTCTTGGCGATCGTGGCCGGCTTGTCGCCGCCCTGCTCGACGGAGGTGTCGTGGCCGTTCGCCTTCGGCGCCTCGGCCGGCGGCTTCCCGCCCGATGAGGCGGCCGATTCGACGTCCTCACCCTCCTCCGCGATGATCGCGATCGGGGTGTTGACGGCGACGCCCTCGGTCCCCTCGTCCACGAGGATCTTGGCGAGGACGCCCTCGTCCACCGCCTCGACCTCCATGGTCGCCTTGTCGGTCTCGATCTCGGCCAGCACGTCGCCGGACTTGATCGGGTCGCCGACCTTCTTGAGCCATTTCGAGAGCTTGCCCTCCTCCATGGTCGGAGACAGGGCGGGCATGAGGATATCGGTCGCCATGGTGAGTTCTTCGCGTCGCTCTCGTACGGGGGCGGCCTAGGGGTTCGGCGGCGCGGTCAGGCGCCGACTTCGAGCAGGATGTCGGTCCACAGCTCGGAGGGATCCGGCTCCGGATCGTTGGTGGCGAACTCGGCCGCCGCGTTCACCGTCTCGCGGACCTTGGCGTCCGTCGCCTTGATGTCGGCCTCCGGCACGCCGTGCAGTTCGAGCAGGCGCTTGCGCACCATCTCGATCGGGTCGTGCTCGTCCCGCATCTTCGAGACCTCGTCCTTCGTCCGGTACTTGGCCGGGTCGGACATGGAGTGGCCGCGATAGCGGTAGGTCTGCATCTCGAGGATGAAGGGGCCCTTGCCCGAGCGGGCATGCTCGATGGCGCGGCTGGCGGCCTCGTGCACCGTGCGGACGTCCATGCCGTCCACCGACTCGCCGGGGATGCCGAAGGAGAGGCCGCGCTTCGAGAAGTCGGTCTGCGCCGAGGCGCGGGCGACGGAGGTGCCCATCGCGTAGCGGTTGTTCTCGATCACGTAGACGACCGGCAGCTTCCAGAGGGCCGCCATGTTGAAGCTCTCGTAGACCTGGCCCTGGTTGGCGGCGCCGTCACCCATGTAGGTGAGGCTCACCTTGCCGTTGCCGCGGTAATGGTCCGCGAAGCCGAGGCCGGTGCCCAGCGAGACCTGCGCGCCGACGATGCCGTGGCCGCCGAAGAACTGCTTCTCGCGGCTGAACATGTGCATCGAGCCGCCCTTGCCGCGGCTGTAGCCGCTCCGACGGCCGGTCAGCTCGGCCATCACGCCCTTCGGCTCCATGCCGGTGGCCAGCATGTGGCCATGGTCGCGGTAGCCGGTGATGACCTGATCGCCGACCTCGGACGCCATCTGCATCCCGACCACCACGGCTTCCTGGCCGATATAGAGGTGGCAGAACCCGCCGATGAGGCCCATGCCGTAAAGCTGGCCGGCCTTCTCCTCGAAACGGCGGATCAGCAGCATCTCATGGTAGGCGTGAAGGTCTTGGTCGCGGGTGAATTGCGGCATGTTCGGAGCCGGCTTGTGGGCCTCGGCCGCCGATGCCGACGACGGGCCGGCAGCGGGCTCAATCTTGGCCGTCTTGCCAGCTTCCATGTCGCTTCTCCCGCACTCTCGCTGTCGTGAGGCGGGTGTAGGCTAGGAACTGACCGAAAGCGAGGCCCGCCCCTCTGACAGGCAAGCGCCGATGTCAGAGCGCGGCGCAGCAAATCCACAGGGCTGTAGCGGATTGCCGGCTACAGCCGCGCGTGCGGCAAGAACTCTCAAGGATCGATGATGACCACGTCGTTGGCGTGGACGCGGCCCAGCACGATCCTGGCCCGTTCCTCCAGCAGGTCGCGGTCGATCTGGTCGCTCTTCAGCAGGGCGACGCGATGCTCCCAGACGGCGCGCTCGGCCTTCACCGTCGCGAGTTCCTGGTTGAGCCCGAAGGCCCGGATCTTCAGCGCCCGCTTGGCTTCGAGGCCGCGATTGCCGCTCTCCGCCTGGACGATGAAGTAGCCGCATACCAGGGCCGACAGGGTCCAGAGACCCAGCGGCAGCACGATCATTCTGACGCGGCGGCGGACAACCATGCGGGAACACTGGCGCGGGAAGGTTAACGGCTGGTTGCCGTCCGCCCCCAAACGAAAAGGCCCCCGGCGCCGCGTGGACGCCGGGGGCCTCTGTTCGGCCGAGGGAGCGGTCAGCCCTGCGCGATCTGCTTGATCGCGCCGCGCCCGGCATAGAGCGCCTGCGGGCCGAGGCCCTCCTCGATGCGGATGAGCTGGTTGTACTTGGCCAGTCTGTCCGAGCGGGCCAGCGAGCCGGTCTTGATCTGCCCGCAATTCGTCGCGACCGCGAGGTCGGCGATGGTCGAATCCTCGGTCTCGCCCGAGCGGTGGGACATCACTGCCGTGTAGCCAGCGCGCTGGGCCATATCGACGGCGGCCAGCGTCTCGGTGAGCGAGCCGATCTGGTTCACCTTGATGAGGATCGAGTTGGCGGTGTGGTTGGCGATGCCGCGCGACAGGCGCTCGACATTGGTGACGAACAGGTCGTCCCCCACCAGCTGGCAGCGGGTGCCGACCTTGTCGGTGAGCAGCTTCCAGCCCTCCCAATCGTCCTCGGACATGCCGTCCTCGATGGACACGATCGGGTACTTGCCGACGAGCTCGGCGAGGTAATCGACCTGGGCGGCGATGTCCCGGGTCTTGCCCTCGCCCTCGTAAAGGTAGGCGCCGTTCTTGAAGAACTCGGTGGCCGCGCAATCGAGCGCCAGGGCGATCTCGGAGCCCGGCTTGAAGCCGGCGGCCTGGATCGCCTCCATCACGAAGTCCAGGGCAGCCTCGGCGGAGGGGAGGTTCGGGGCGAAGCCGCCCTCGTCACCGACATTGGTGTTGTGCCCGGCCTTCTTGAGGGCGCCCTTCAGGGTGTGGAACACCTCGGAGCCCATCCGCACCGCCTCGGCGATCGAGTCGGCGCCGACCGGCATGATCATGAATTCCTGGAAGTCGATCGGGTTGTCCGCATGGGCGCCGCCGTTGATGATGTTCATCATCGGCACCGGCAGGACGCGGCCCTGCACGCCGCCGACATAGCGGTAGAGCGGCAGGCCGGAGGCTTCCGCCGCCGCCTTGGCGACCGCGAGCGACACGCCGAGGATGGCGTTGGCACCGAGCCGGCTCTTGTTGGCGGTGCCGTCGAGCTCGATCATCGCCTCATCGACGGCGACCTGATCCTCCGCATCCATGCCGCCGATGGCGTCGAGGATTTCGGTCTGCGCGGCCTCGACCGCCTTCAGGACGCCCTTGCCGAGGAAGCGGGACTTGTCGCCGTCGCGCAGTTCCATCGCCTCGTGGGCGCCGGTCGAGGCGCCGGAGGGAACCGCCGCGCGGCCGAAGGAGCCGTCCTCCAGCAGCACATCGACCTCGACGGTCGGATTGCCGCGGCTGTCGAGGATTTCACGGGCGCTGATATTGGTGATCGCGGTCATGGTTGTCTCCCCGAGGGCCGCGGGCCGTTCGTCGCGTCGGCCCAACGGCCACGCGTCGCGGGCGGCTTATCCGCCATGCTCGGCCCCCCGGCAACCCGGCGCCGCCCCGCTTCCCGGCGAAATCTTTGCGAATGCCGCTCAAGGCTTTCCAAAGCCGGTCCCCACGCTATAGGGGGCCATGACCAGCACAACCGACCTTCAGTTGGGGCAGGCGACCCCCCTCCCCCAGAATCCCGAGGAAGCCCGGCTCGACCGGGTGCCGAATCCCCATGCGGACACGGATTACGTCGCCCGCTTCACCGCGCCGGAATTCACCTCGATCTGCCCGGTGACGGGCCAGCCGGATTTCGCGATCCTCGTGATCGACTACGTGCCAGACGAATGGCTCGTCGAATCGAAGTCGCTGAAGCTTTATCTCGGCTCGTTCCGCAACCACGGCGCCTTCCATGAGGATTGCACCGTCACCATCGGGAAGCGCCTCGTGGCGCTGCTCGCGCCGCGCTACCTGAGGATCGGCGGCTACTGGTACCCGCGCGGCGGCATCCCCATCGACGTGTTCTGGCAGACGGGTACGCCCCCGGCCAATATCTGGCTGCCGGAGACCGGCGTCGCGCCCTATCGCGGACGCTGACGGCGCGCATGAAAAAAGGGTGGCCGGCTCGCGCCGACCACCCCTTCAATTCTGCGGCTGGAACTTAGTAGCCGTAGCCGTAGGCCGGGGCACCGTAGCCATAGCCGTAAGCCGGGGCGCCATAACCATAGCCATAAGCCGGGCGGCCGTAGCCGTAGGCGTCACGGGCCGCGCCGGCGGCGATCGCACCGGCCGCGAGGCCAGCGATGCCCAGGCCGACAGCCGCGCCGGTCCCGATGCCGCGACGACCGCCGTAGTAGCCGTGATGCCCGTAACCGCCGTGGAAGCCGTAGGGGCGCGCCTCGGCGCCGGTGGTGGCGGCAATGCTGCCGACAGTCAGAGCGGCGGCGGCGGTGATGAGAGCAAACTTGCGCATGGTATCCTTTCTCGATCACTGATCGATGCTGCTCCAATAACGTGGGGGCAGCATGGGGGTTCCAAAGGATTCACGGCGCGTTTCTTAACGCTCCAAAATCATGAACGCCTGTTCATCGCGCGATCACGTGCGAATTCGAGGGGCGATGCCTGCGCCGTGCTCACCGGAAGCTGCGCCGTTGGGGGCAGGGACTTGCCGGCATTGGACCGGCGCCGACGGATGCTCAAACGCCATTCGGCGGACGGATCCCTGCACACGGCGATTTGATCGAAACCCGATCCGGCCTGGGCGGGGTGCGCGGAAACGCGAACCGGCGCATAGGTTAAGACGCGCCGGGCATCGGCGTGCCGGAGTTCGGGTCCGATGGACGCCCTCACGCTCATCCGCGAGACCTTCGCGCCCCTCGCCGACCGGGCGATCCTCGATATCGGCTGCGGGACGGGCACCCTCGCCCGCGCGCTCAGCGAGGACGGCGCGGCCGTGACCGGCATCGATCCCGGTGCGGAGGCTCTTGCCAAGGCGCGCGGCCTCGTTCCCGCCGCGCGGTTCGAGGCGGCCTCCGCCGAGGCCCTGCCCTTCGGAGAGGGGCAGTTCGACGGGGCGGTGATGCTGAATTCCCTGCATCACGTCCCCGATCCGGCCGGGGCGCTGGCCGAGGCGGCACGGGTGCTGCGGCCGGGGGGCCGGCTGGTGGTGATCGAACCGCTCGCCTCCGGCACGTTCTTCGACGCGCTGAAGCCCATCGAGGACGAGACCGCGATCCGCGCGGCGGCGCAGGCGGCCATCGCGCAAGCCATCTCGGAGGGGGCTTTCGCCTGCGAACGTGACCTTACCGTCGAGCGGCGGGAATCCTTCGCGGATAGCGAGGCGTTTTTCGCCCGCGTGACCGCCGTCGACCCCGACCGGGCCAGGGCGATCCGGGAGCGGCGCGATGTGATCGAGGCGGCCTTCTCAAGCGCCGCCGCCAGGGGTGAGGACGGGCGCTTCGCCCTGGTCCAGCCCCTGCGGATCCACGTGCTCCTGCTGAGGGCCTAGATCAGAGGCCCTTCGCGAGCCTGTCGAAGGCGATCAGCTGTTCGAGCAGGGCCGGCATGTCCTTCAGGGCGACCATGTTCGGCCCGTCCGAGGGGGCGCGGTCCGGATCGGGATGGGTCTCGATGAAGACGCCGGCCACGCCGACCGCCACCGCCGCGCGGGCGAGCACGGCCACGAATTCCCGCTGCCCGCCGGAACTGCCGCCCTGGCCGCCCGGCTGCTGCACGGAATGGGTGGCATCGAACACCACGGGCGCGCCGCCCGTGACCTCAGCCATGATCGGCAGGCTGCGCATGTCCGAGACGAGAGTGTTGTAGCCGAAGGAGGCGCCTCGCTCCGTCACGATGACGTTCGGGTTGCCGGCCTGCGTCACCTTGGCGGCGACGTGCTTCATGTCCCAGGGGGCGAGGAACTGGCCCTTCTTCACGTTCACCACCCGCCCCGTGGCGGCGGCGGCGAGGAGAAGGTCGGTCTGGCGGCAGAGGAAGGCCGGAATCTGCAGGATGTCCACCGCCTCGGCCACGGGGGCGCATTGGGCGGCATCGTGCACGTCGGTGAGGACCGGGAGCCCCAGGGTCTCGCGGATCTCGGCGAAGACCGGCAGGGCGCCGTCCATCCCCATCCCACGCGCGGCGCCGCCGGAGGTGCGGTTCGCCTTGTCGAAGGAGGCCTTGAACACGAGGCCGATCCCGAGCCGCGCCGCCAGCTCCTTGAGGGCGGCGGCGATCTCCAGGCCGTGCTGGCGGCCTTCGAGCTGGCAGGGCCCCGCGATCAGCGACAGGGGCAGGTGGTTGGCGAAGGCGGCGTCGCGGGCGCGGACGACGGGGCCGGTCAGAACGTTCGACATGGCGCGGGTCTAGCCGGCATGGCGCCGACGGGAAAGAGCGGCGGGGGCGATCCGGCAGACGGTGAGATCCCCGGCGAGCGCATCCTGGCGGGGGCCGGTCTCGCACAGCATCAGCGCCCGGCCGGTGGCGCCCCGGCGGGGGGCGTCGGCGAGCAGGCTGTCCTGATGGAGGTTCAGCGCCAGCACCTCGGCCCGCTCGGCATCGGCGCCGGTCAGCGCCCGGGCGGCGAGGCCGACGAGCGCGAAGTAAGCCTTGTCCGGCTCGCGATCGAGGGAGGCGAGGGTGATCCGCGCCGGCGCTCGGCAATCGAGGCTCATGCGCTCGGCATCCTGCGCCCGGAACACCGCGTAGGCGCCGGTACGGCCGGCGAGCGACGCGCCGGTCACGCGGATGACCTTGGCCGTCAGGACATCGCAGGCATCGGCCGCCGCAGCCGGTGTGGCGGCGAGGAGGCCGGCGATCATGAGAAATCGGATCATCGGGTCTGTCCGGAGGGGGCTTTCCTCCCGCTCTTATAGGGCGATGTGATGGGCCGGTCCCCTCCGGAGTGCTCATGCCCCGTTTCGCCCTCGCCCCGGCCCTTCTCGCGCTGAGCCTTGCCGCCCTCCCCTGCCGGGCGGAGACGGCCTACGGGCCGGAACTCGAAGGGTTCGACTACCCCTTCCCGGTCGAGCGGTTCGCCTTCACCTCGCAGCGCCAGCCCCTGCAGATGGCCTATCTCGACGTGAAGCCAGACAAGCCGAACGGGCGGACGGTGGTGCTGCTGCACGGCAAGAACTTCTGCGCCGCGACCTGGGAGGGGCAGATCCGGGCCCTCACTGGGGCCGGCTACCGGGTGGTCGCGCCGGACCAGATCGGCTTCTGCAAATCGAGCAAGCCGGGCGCCTACCAGTTCACCTTCCGGCAACTGGCGGAGAACACCCACGCCCTTCTCGAGAAGCTCGGCATCGAGACACCCATCGTCGTCGGGCATTCGACCGGCGGGATGCTCGCCGCCCACTACGCCCTGCTCTACCCGAAGGAGGTCGCGCGGCTGGTGATGGTCAATCCGGTCGGCCTGGAGGATTGGAGCGCCAAGGGCCTGCCCCCCGTCTCCATCGCCCGCTGGTACGAGCGCGAATTGAAGACGAGCGCGGAGTCGATCCGCAAGTATGAGACCGCGACGTACTACTCAGGCCATTGGGATGAGCGGTACGAGCCCTGGGTGCAGATGCTGGCCGGGCTCTACGCGGGCCCCGGCAAGGAGGCCGTCGCCTGGGATTCGGCGCTGCTCTACGACATGATCGTCACGCAGCCGGTGGTCTATCGCTTCCCGCAGATCGCGGTGCCGACGCTGCTGATGATCGGCCAGAAGGACACCACCGCCATCGGCAAGGACCTCGCCCCGCCGGAGGTGCGGCCGACGCTCGGGCATTACCCCGAACTCGGCCGCGCGGCCGCCAGGGCTATCCCCGGCGCCCGCCTCGTGGAGTTTCCCGAGTCCGGCCACGCGCCTCAGATGACCGAGCCGGAGGCCTTCAACCGGGCGCTGATCCAGGGGATCGGCGACTAGAAGTACGATTGCAGCGTGCCCCGGCGGCGCACGTCGAGCGTGGCGCAGTGGAACGAGCCGCCGAACGGGCCGTAGCTCAGGAACGGCGCGGGGATCGGGTCGAAGCCCCAATCCTTCAGCGCCTTGATGAGCGTCGGCTGGCTCTGGTCCACGACGATCTTCTTCTCGGTGATCGCCAGCACGTTGATCGAGGTCCAGGGCGAGCACATCGAGATCTTGCTCATGAAGCCCTCGACCGGGTCGGGGCGCGGGGCGATGAGGACGTCCCATTTCTTGAGCACGGCCGGCAGCCGCTCGACATCGACGTAATCCGGGTTCACCAGCACCTTGCCCGGCGCCAGCGGCATGAACGACGAGTCGATGTGCATCGGCTGCGGGCAGCGGCTCTCGATCTCGTGGATGCGGAAGCCCGAGCCCAGGTGGCGGCGCAGCCACTCGATGCCCATCAGGTTCGTGACGTTGGAGCGGGTCACGAACAGGTCGCGGCCGCAGCGCACGAAGTCGGCGGCGTCGAAGACCGGCTCGAACTCGTTCACTGTGAACTGCATGGGCTCGCCGGCCTTCAGGTTCGGCACCCGGTAGTCGTAATTGTAGAGGTCGTCCGTAAGCTGCGGGCGCGGGGCCGAGGTCCAGCGGGCGCCGTTGCGGAAGTATTCCTTGAACAGCGAGCGGTAGGCGTCACCCTCGAAGTAGCGGGAACGCCAGCACATCGGGCTCTCGATGATCTCGTCGCCGATGACGAGGTACGGGTCGCGCGGGCAGGCCACGCAGAACCCGCGCGAGGACCAGCGCGGCGCCTTGAACTTGCGCGAGAAATCCACCGCGTCAGGACGGCGCACCTTCACGCCCTCGCCCGCGAGGATGGTGATGAAGTTGTCGAGCTCGGCCTGCGCGAGCTTCTTCATGAACTTCGGATACTTCCAGCCCGAAGCCAGCCGGTAGAAGGGCTGGGCCGCCCGCGGCAGGTTGAAGATGACCGTGAGATGGTGGGTCGGAATCGTCGCCCCGTCGAGGGAGCCGACGATGACCTCTTCCAGCGGATCCCACTCGTTCCACGCCATCACGGGCGAGTGCGGCGCGGGCGTGGAAGGCTCCCGCGAGTGGGTCGAGTAACCGTCGACTCGCGCGGATTCATCCACGGCCTCGGCGGCCGTGATGGGTGATTCGCGGTCCATGACGTGTGCCCCTTCTGCGACGTTTCGCGGTCTCATGTCCGGGACGTCAGGCCCGGTCGCCGCTTTGCCCCTCGGTGTAGCAAACGGGTGATAGACAGCGCTCATCCATGCTGCAACGTGGCGGAATAGCTTGTCGGGGCCGCGCCGACCTATTTCCGCCGCGACCGTGACCGATTTCCCGCATCAAGCCATTTGCGAGCTTGAAAGACGAAGATGAAGCGTCTCACGACACTGGCCTCGATTGCCGGTCTCTGCACGGTCGTGGGCCTGTTCGCGTCCTCGGGACTTGAGGACGTGTCGGCCGCCGTTGCGAGCGCCGGATGGGGCGCCCTCCTCGTCGTGCTCGCGAGGATCGTCGCCGTCGCCTGGGCGGGACTCGGCTGGTACGTCGTCTTCCCGAAGGCGCCCACGCCCCTCCTGCGCGACTGCATCTCCCTGCGTTTCGTGCGCGAGGGCATCAACACGCTGTTGCCGGTGGCGACGGTGGGCGGCGACTTCGTCGGCGCGCGCCTGCTCGCCAAGCGCGGCGTCAGCGGCGCCCTGGCCGGCGCGAGCATGTTCGTCGACCTGATGACCCAGGCGGTGACGCAACTCGTGTTCACCGTGCTCGGGCTCGGGCTGCTGATCTGGCTCGTCGGGGACGGGCCGGTCGCCCGCACCGTGTCGGGGGGCGTCGCCCTGGCCGTGCCGGCGCTGGCCGCCTTCTACCTGATCCAGCGCCGGGCCGGGCACCGGGTGATCCAGGCGCTCGTCAACCGCTTCGCCTCCGGGCGCGAATGGCGGGCGCTCGGCGCCGTCGACCAGCTCTATGACGGCCTGCGCCGGCTCTACGGCGCGCCGGGGCGGGTCTTCGCGGCCATCGTCGTCCATTTCGGCGGCTGGATCATCGGCACCCTCGAAGTCTATCTGTGCCTGCACTTCATGGGCTATCCCGTGGACTTCATGCAGGCGCTCGTGATCGAAAGCCTCGCGCAGGCGGTGCGTGGCGCGGCCTTCGCCGTGCCCGGCGCCCTCGGCGCGCAGGAGGGCGGCCTGATCGCCCTGTGCGGCCTGTTCGGCATCCCCGCCGAAGCGGCGCTGGCCCTCTCGCTGGTGAAGCGCTTCGCCGATCTCGGCGTCGGCCTGCCGAGCCTGCTCCTCTGGCACCGCACCGAGGCCGCGATCCGCGCCAGGGGCGAGGACGAGACGGAGGAGGCCGAAGCCGAATCCGACCCGGACGGGGCGATCCGCTTCTCCCGCCGGCCCAAGCCGACGACCCATGCGGCGACCCTCGGTCCGTTCTACAGCTATGCCCCGCCGCGCATGGGCGCCCGGCTGGACGAGAAGGACCTGAAGAAGTGCGCTTGATCCGCCGCTTCGCCGTCGCCGCGATCCTGGCCCTGCCCCTCGCCGCCCCCGCCCTGGCGGGCGACGAGGCCGCGATCCAGAACGTGCGCGACTTGTATGCCGCCTTCTCCGGCGCGGTGAAGGACGGCGCGGGCCCCCTGCCCGCCCGGGTCGAGGCCGTGACCCCGGTGATCGACAAGGTCTTCGACTTCCCCGCCATGGCGCGCATCGCCGTGGGCTCGAAATGGTCGGGCTTCACCCCCGAGCAGCAGCAGGCGCTGACCAAGGCGCTCAAGCGCAGCCTCACCGTGACCTACGCGAACCGCCTCAGCCAGGCGGCGGGCGGCCGGTTCGAGGTGATGCCGAAGATCGAGATGCGCGGCGCGCAGCGCGTCGTTCCGACCAAGGTCACGACGGTCGGCGGCGACGATTCCGAGGTCGACTTCGTCGTCAATGCGGACGATAGGGTGCAGGACGTGCTCCTGAACGGCGACGTGAGCGAGTTGGCGGCGCAGCGCACCCTGCTGTCGAAGCCGCTGGCGAGCGGCGGCGCGGACGGGGCGGTCAAGTTCCTCAACGAGCGGGCCGAGGGCATGCTCGCCGCGAAGCCCGCCTCCAAGCCCGCCCCCGCCAAGCCCGCCCAGTAGTCGCCGCCCGCAACGCCGCAGCCGGCGGCCGGACATTCACGGACCCGACGGATGGATCTGACTTCGCTGGCGTCGCAGGCGCTGCTCTGGCTATCGCCGCTCTGCCTGCTCCTCGCCGGAGCGGGGTGCCTGTACGGGCTCGCGGCGTCGTTCTTCGTGGGCCGCTTTGGCGCCCGCCGCATCCCCGCCCTCCCCGGTGAGGTGAGGCCGGCGGTGACGGTGCTGAAGCCCCTCTGCGGGCTGGAGCCGAACCTCTACGAGAACCTGGAGACGGTGCTGCGCCAGGATTATGCCGGCGCGGTGCAGGTCGTCTTCGGCGTGCAGAACGCGGGCGACCCCGCCATCGGCGTGGTCCGGGCGTTGCGCGAGGCGTACCCCGACGCGTGGATCGACCTCGTGATCGATGCGCGGCAGCACGGGTCCAACCGCAAGGTCTCGAACCTCATCAACATGGCCGAAGCGATCGCCCATCCGGTGATCGTGCTGGCCGACAGCGACATGGTCGTCGCGCCGGATTACTTAGAGCGCATCGTCGCCGAACTCGCCCAGCCGGGCGTGAGCGGCGTGACTTGCCTCTATCATGGCGTGCCGGCCTTCCCCGGCTCCATGGGGCAGCTCTCGGCGCTGGCCATCGACGTGCAGTTCCTGCCGAACGTCGTGATGGGGCTGAGCCTCGGCCTCGCCAAGCCGTGCTTCGGCTCCACCGTCGCCTTCACCCGCGAGAGCCTGGACGCGGTCGGCGGCTTCCGCCGCTTCCGCAACGACCTCGCGGACGATTACGCCATCGGCGCCGCCCTGCGCGGCCTCGGCGGGCGGATGACGATCCCGACCTTCACCATCGGGCATACCTGCGTCGATACCGAGCTTCACGGCATGTGGAAGCACGAGCTGCGCTGGAACCGCACGATCCGCACCGTGGATCCGGCGGGCTATGCCGGCTCGGTCGTGACCCACGCCTTCCCGCTGGCGCTGATCGGCGCCGTCCTGCCGGGCGCGGGCACCCTGTCGCTGGTGGTGGCGGCGAGCGCGCTCGCCAGCCGCATCCTGCTCTGCCGGCAGGTCGAGCGGGCCTTCCGCCTGCCGCCGCACGCCTACTGGCTGTTGCCGATTCGCGACATCCTCTCCTTCATGAACTTCTCCTGTGCCTTCCTCTCGGGGTCGGTGACATGGAAAGGTCACGATTATCACGTGGTTGCGGACGGTACGCTGATCCCCGACGCAGACCTCGGCCGCGATGCCGGGGCTCCGACCGCCTGATCCGCCCGACCCTGCCACTGGCTCAGCATTGAGGCCTTGAACCCCATGCGCACGCTTTTCCTCCAGGCCCCCACCTTCGACGGGTTCGACGGCGGCGCGGGCTCCCGCTACCAAGCCAAGCGCGAGATCAAATCGTTCTGGTACCCGACTTGGCTCGCCCAGCCGGCCGCCCTCGTGCCGAACTCGAAGCTGATCGACGCCCCGCCGCACAACATCAAGCTGTCCGAGATCGTGGCCCAGGCCAACGACTTCGACCTCGTGGTGCTCCACACCTCGGTCCCGTCCTTCAAGTCCGACGTGAAGACGATCGAGGCGCTGAAGGCCGCCAACCCGAAGCTGATCGCCGGCCTGATCGGCGCCAAGGTGGCCGTGGACGCCGCCGGCGCCATGGCCCAGGCCCCGGTGGTCGACTTCTGCGCCCGCAACGAGTTCGACTTCACGGTCAAGGAAGTCGCCGACGGCGTGCCGATGGCGCAGATCAAGGGTCTGTCCTATCGCGATGCCAACGGCACCGTGGTCCATAACGAGGACCGCGAGATCATGACTGATATGGACCAGCTTCCCTTCGTCACCAGCGTGTACAAGCGCGATCTGGAGATGGAGAAGTACTTCATCGGGTACCTGAAGCACCCCTACATCTCGTTCTATTCGGGCCGTGGCTGCAAGAGCCGCTGCACCTTCTGCCTGTGGCCGCAGACGGTCGGCGGGCACACCTACCGCACCCGCTCGGTCGCGCACGTGATCGAGGAGATCAAGTACTGCCTGAAGGAGTTCCCCCAGACCAAGGAGTTCTTCTTCGACGACGACACCTTCACCGACAACCTGCCGCGCGCCGAGGAGATCGCCCGCGAGCTCGGCAAGCTCGGCGTCACGTGGTCGTGCAACGCCAAGGCGAACGTGCCGCGTGAGACCCTGAAGGTCCTCAAGGAGAACGGCCTGCGCCTCCTCCTCGTCGGCTACGAGTCCGGCAACCAGCAGATCCTTCACAACATCAAGAAGGGCATGCGCGTCGAGGTGGCCGAGAAGTTCACCCAGGATTGCCACGACCTCGGCATCGCCATCCACGGCACCTTCATCCTCGGCCTGCCGGGCGAGACGAAGGAGACGATCCAGGAGACGATCGCCTTCGCCAAGCGGATCAACCCGCATACGATCCAGGTCTCCCTGGCGGCGCCCTACCCGGGCACCTTCCTGTACAAGCAGGCGGTGGAGAACGGCTGGCTCGATATCGAGAACGCCGAACTGGTCGATGAGAACGGTGTGCAGGTCGCCCCGCTGCACTACCCGCACCTGTCGCACACCGAAATCTTCACCTCGGTGGAGGAGTTCTACAAGAAGTTCTACTTCCGGGCTCCGAAGATCGCCTCCATCGTCAGCGAGATGGTGCGCTCGCCCGACATGATGAAGCGCCGCCTGCGCGAGGGCGTGGAGTTCTATCGCTTCCTCAAGGAGCGTCAGGGCACCGCGAAGGCCGCGTAAGGCTGACAATGGGGCCGGGGCCTCGGCTCCGGCTGTGTGCGGGGCGCTGCCCCGCCCCCCGCGAGAGGGCTCGCCCTCTCGACACCCATGACCGGGGGCAAGGTGAAGCGTCTCGTTGTCACTGCGGATGATTTCGGGCTCAGCACCGAGGTCAACGAGGCCGTCGAACAGGCTCACCGTGAGGGGATCCTCACGGCTGCCAGCCTCATGGTCTCCGCTCCCGCCGCCGCCGATGCGGTGGCGCGGGCCAAGCGTCTGCCCTCACTCAGGGTCGGGCTACATCTCGTGCTGGTCGAGGCGTGGCCGACCCTGCCGCCCGCCGCGCTTCCCGATCTCGCCGGGCCGGATGGCCTGCTGCGGGCCGACATGGCCAAGCTCGGTCTCGATTTCGCCCGCCGGCCCGCCGCGCGGCGCCAGCTCGCCGCCGAGATCGAAGCGCAGTTCGAGGCCTACCGGGCGACCGGCCTGCTCCTCGATCACGTCAACGCCCACAAGCATTTCCACGTCCACCCGCTGATTGCGGGCGCGGTGCTGCGCATCGGCCGGCGCCATGGGATGCGCGCGATCCGGGTGCCCCGCGAGCCGCGTGAGATCCTGCGCCGCGCCGAGCCGGAGGCACGCCCCCGCGCCGCCCTCGACAGCGCCCCCTGGGCCGCCCTGCTCGCCGTACGCGCCCGTCAGGCCGGCCTGCTGATCCCCGACCGGACCCTCGGCCTCGCATGGTCCGGCGCGATGACGCCGTCGCGTGTGGCCGGGCTCCTCGCCCATCTGCCGGATGGCCTGACGGAGCTTTACACGCACCCGGCCACCGGCGGCGGCTTCCCCTGCGAGGCGCCGGGCTACCTCTACGCGCAGGAGCGCGATGCGCTCATCGCCCCCGCCAGCATCGCCGCCGCGCAGGCGTCGGGTGCCGTTCGAGGCGGGTTCTCGGACTTCCTGTAGGCCATCCCGCTCGCGACGGTGGATGCGCGCGGAGACGCGCCGGCTACTTCGCCGGCACCGGCTCCGCGCGGCGCTTGCCGAGGATCGGGCTCTTGCCGGCCGCGTCGCCCTCGGGGCGGTTGCGGTCGGGCTGGGCCGGGGGCTCGCCCAGCGTCGCCGGCACCACGAAGAACGCCGCGAGCAGCGTGAAGAACAGCGACAGGGCCAGCAACTCGCCCATGCTCGCCGTGCCCGGATGGCTCGACAGCACCAGCGAGCCGAAGGCGCTGCCTGTGGTCATCGCGGAGAAGAAGATCGCCCGCGTCAGGCTGGAGGCCAGCATGTCGGTCACGCCCGCCCGCCACGCGATCACGTAGTAGATGTGGAAGGCCACACCCACCGCGAGCATCAATGGGAGGGCGATGATGTTGGCGAAGTTCAGCGGCATGCCGATGATGCGCATCGCCATCAGCGTCCACAGGGTTGCGATCACCAGCGGGCCCAGCGTCATCGCCACGTCCCACGGCTTGCGCAGGGCGACCGAGAGGATGACGAAGATCAGCACCAGCGCGGTGACGGCGGCCTGCACGAAGGCGCCGAGGATCGTGTAGCTCGACCGGGTGGTCGAGACCGGCGCGCCCGTCGCGTGCGGGGCGACCTTGAGCACTTCGTCGGCGAAGTTGCGCAGGACCTTATCGTTATTCGAATCCCCCTTCGGGTGAACCTCCACCCGCGCACGTCCGTCGGCGGCGACCCAGTCGGCCTTCAGCTGCGGCGGCATGTTCTCCAGGGTGATCTTCTCCGGGTGGAGCAGGTCGCGCAGCCGCGACAGCAGCGGTCCGAGATCCTTCGTCAGCGCCACGGAGGCCGCTTCGCGCTTCTGGACGGGGCCGTCCGCGAGGGTGTCGAAGGTGCCCGCGAGGTGCTTGGCCGTCCCGGCGCCGGGCGTGCCGGTCTTCGCCTCGTCCGCGACGCCCTTCAGGGCGGTCGCCGCGTCCTTCAGCGCCTTCACGTTGTCGGCGTCGGTGGGGGGCGGCGGCTTGCGGGCCGGGTTGAGGATGGGATCGAGCAGCTGTGCCGTGTCAGCGACTTGCGCGAGCTTCTTATCCTGGTCCGGCGGGACGAAGGTGTTGACGCTGGTCACGAAGTCGGCGGCCGGCAGGGTCTCCAGCTTCTTCGAAACTTCAGGAATCGCCGCCACGTTCGGGGCCAGCACGTCGATGACGTTGGGGCTCGTCTCGGGATTCTTGATGAGGTCGAGATAGGTGGCGATCGATTCGACCTTCGGGCTGCGCAGGTGCATCGGGTTCGAATCGAACGGCAGCGACCACAGCAGCGGCATGCCGGCGAGCGTCACCAACCCGACCCCGATCAGGATCGGCTTGCGGTTCTGGATGATCCACGGATCGACGCCGACCAGCCACTTCGTCTCGACGGCGACCTTCTCCCCCTTAGGCCGGAACACGGCGATGAGGGCCGGCAGCAGGGTGAGGGAGAAGAGGTAGGCTACGATCATGCCCACGCCGGCGATGAGGCCGAGCTCGGACACGCCCCGGAAGGCGGTCGGGAGGAAGGCGAAGAAGCCGGCGAGCAGGGACACCGCCGCGAGCGTCAGCGACCAGCCGACGCCTCTTGCGGCGGCGCGGATCGCGGCCTGCAGGGTCGGCTGTTCGTAGCGGTCGGCGCGGTAGCGCACCGAGAACTGAATGCCGAAATCGATGCCGAGCCCCACGAAAAGGGCGGCGAAGGCCACGGAGATCGGGTTCAACTCGCCGACGAGCAGCAGCCCCAGGGCCGCCGTCACGATCAGGCCGGCGAAGGTCGTGATGATGACGGCGATGACCAGCGGACCCGAGCGCAGGGCGAGCCACAGGAACAGCACGATGGCGCCGACGATGATGCTGTTGTTGAGCAGCGCATCCTCGGAGAGCGTCGCGAATTCCTCGTCGGCCACCGCCACGGGGCCGGTGAGGCGCATCCGCAGGCCGTTGGCGGCGTCGATCTTGAGGTCGCGGGCGACCTCGCGGATCATCTTCGTCGCCTCGTAGCCCGGCTCCAAGGCGTTGAAGTCCAGCACCGGCTGGATCATCACGAATTTCAGCTTGTCGGTGACGCGGGTCTGGCCGTTGGCGAGCAGCGACTGCCAGGACAGGCGCGCCGGCTCGCCCTTGAGGACCTTCTGGAGCGTGGCGTCGATCTGCGCCATCGGCTTGTCGAGGTCTTGGAGTGTCGCGTCGCCCGACTTCACGCCGCGGGCGCCGAGGGTGAGCACGCGCATGATGCCGCGCAGCGACGGGTCGGCGGCGAGCGGGCCGAGGAGGCCCTGCTGCTGGGTCAACTGGTCGAGGGTCTTTTCGAGTTCGGCCGGCGGCATGAGCAGGAGGCCGTTCTTGTCGAAGAACGGGCCGCCATCGGGCCGGTAGACGGTCTCGATCAGGTTCTTGCGCTCGGAGAGGGCGCGGGTGAGCGAGGCGGCGGCCTCCTCGGTCTCCTCCGGCGTCTGCCCGTCGATGACGGCGACGATCAGGTTCGAGCGCTGCGGGAAAGCCTTCTCGAAGGCGATCTCGTCCTGCCGCCAGGGCTCCTTCGGGTCGATGAGCCGTTCCACATCGGTGTTGATCCGGAACAGGTGGGCGGCGACACCGAGGCTCGCGACTGTCATCACCGCAATGAGTGCGATGACGGTCCAGCGGAAGCGGACGGAAGACGCGACGAGACCTTCGATCACGAGTATCCTGCCAGTTCGTCCGGCGCGAAGGGGGAGATCCCGCCCGTTCCGGAAACGCTTGCCGGGCCGAACGGCTCTGAGAACCGCCGGACCCGTGGTCGTCGAGGGACTACGCGCGGGGCAAGCCTGCAACCGGTGCGAGGTTCCCCCCGCGCCCGGCGCCTTCTTGCGGCGCAGTCGCTTGGCTCAGTAAAGAGGCGGGATCAGGATTGCAACGCGAGGCGGGCCTGCGTCACCTTCCGGCCACAGGCGTGCGTTGCCGCACCGTAACCGCGACGAGGTTTGCGCAAGCGGACGGAATGGCCGTAATGCGGTCGCATTGTGCGCGTGGAAGTCGTGCACCGTCCGGGGTTGAGGCCGCCGGGTTGACGGCGTCTGGCATCAGCCATGCGTCTGCCTGTGGCGCCGATGCGTCAGCCTCGGACTATTGAGTTCCTACAAGTCCTCTACACCGTAGTTTGAGAGTCGTTCCAAGCTACGTTGCTGGAAATCGAGAACTTTTCACGCTATGCACCCCGCCTGTCCGGGGCCGACGCAACTAAGGAGCCGCAACTTGGGTATCCCCCTCCGGTACGTCGCGAAGATCGGCGGCTACATCCTCAAGCAACATTTGACGGGCCGCAAACGCTACCCGCTCGTGATGATGATGGAGCCCCTCTTCCGCTGCAATCTGGCCTGCGCAGGCTGCGGCAAGATCGACTATCCCGAGGAGATCCTCAACAAGCGCCTGCCTGTGGACGAGGCGCTTGAGTCGGTGCGCGAGTGCGGCGCCCCGGTGGTGGTGATCGCGGGTGGCGAGCCGCTTCTCCACAAGGATCTGCCGCAGATCGTGGAAGGCATCATCGCGCAGAAGAAGTTCGCGATCGTGTGCACGAACGCGCTGCTCCTCGAGAAGAAGATCAAGGAGTACAAGCCGAGCCCGTACTTCACCTGGTCGATCCATCTCGATGGCGACAAGGAGATGCACGATCAGTCGGTGTGCCAGCGCGGCGTCTACGACAAGGCCGTGGCGGCGATCGCCAAGGCCAAGGAGATGGGCTTCCGCGTCACCATCAACTGCACTTTCTTCAACAACTCGAAGCCGGAGAAGATCGCCGACTTCTTCGACAGCGTGACCCGGATGGGCATCGACGGCATCACCGTCTCCCCCGGCTACGCCTACGAGCGCGCCCCCGACCAGCAGCACTTCCTGAACCGTAAGGCGACGAAGGACCTGTTCCGCGGCGTGTTCCGGCACGGCAAGGAGAAGGGCCGCGAGAAGTGGACCTTCCAGCAGTCGGGCCTGTTCCTCGACTTCCTGGCCGGCAACCAGACCTACCATTGCACCCCGTGGGGCAACCCGACCCGCACCGTGTTCGGCTGGCAGAAGCCCTGCTACCTGCTCGGCGAGGGCTACGCGGCGACCTTCAAGGAGCTGATGGACAGCACCGACTGGGATTCCTACGGCACCGGCAACTACGAGAAGTGCGCCGACTGCATGGTCCACTCGGGCTACGAGGCCTCCTCGGTGGTCGATTCCGTCCGCAAGCCCTGGAAGCCGGTGGTGCAGATGCTGCGCGGCATCAAGACCGAGGGCGACATGGCCCCCGACGTCAGCCTCGCGAACCAGCGCCCGGCCGAGTTCGTGTTCTCGCGCAACGTCGCGCAGAAGCTGTCCGAGATCAAAGCCTCGGGCGTGGACACCAAGCAAGAAGCCCGCAAGCGCACCGCCGCCTGAGGCGCTTCCCTTGACGAAATAGAAGGGCCGTCGCGGTGCACCCGCGACGGCCCTTTTTTCATGCCGCTTCCGGCGGCTCGTCGTCGCCCGGCGCGGCGGGTGAGTTGAGGAGATCCTCCAGCTCGTCGATGAGCCGGTCGATCTGATCCTCGGTGGCGAGCACCTTCAGCACTTCGCCGGTCTCGGCTTCGACGGCCAGCTCGATATGCGGCCCGACGCGGACCGCCAGCATCCGCGCGAGTATCTTGATGGCGCTCATCGAGTCAGGTCCTCCGCGATAAGGCCGACCGCCACGGCCGGGCCACAGGTTGAAATCCAGGTGGACGCAGCCTCCCCCGCCCGCGCGGCGAGGAGGTCGGCGAGGCCCGTGCGCGACCGCCCGAGCCGAGCCGCGAGCCGGTCGCCGACGAAGGCTCCGGCGCCGCAGGTCACGAATGGGGCGCCCGCCGGCATGTCGGGCCGCGAGAGCAGGGTCGCCGCCGCATCGTGCAGGAGGCGCAGCTGCGCCTCCGCGAAATGGCCCGCGAGGGCGGCCCAGGCGTGGGCATCGCCCTCCCCCCGATCGCGGCCGACGATGCGGGCGAGGCGCGTCTCGCTCTCCGCCACCGACTTGCCCTTGCGGTCGCCCGTGCCCTGCTGGTCGGCTTCCGGCGGCAGGTCGCCGAGGATGCGGTAGACATCCGCCGCGTGGGCGAAGGTCTCGGTCATCAGCCGGGTGCGGCGCCCCAGGAACGGGGCATGGTCCGTCAGGCCGATGAGCGCCGTGCGCACCACGCCGGTATAGACGAGTTCGCCGGTCTCCAGTCGTTCGGCGTCGCTGTAGCCGGTGGCGGCCGGGCGTCCATCGATGACGGGGATGAGGTCGGCGGTGGTGGAGCCGATATCCACGACGAGGGCATCGGGGGCGAGCCGACCCACCAGGGCGGCGGTGGCGTACCAATTGGCCGAGGCGATCTCGAAGGACGCGGCGGCCGCCTCCTCCGGCGCGACGAAGCCGGCGCGGCCGGCGAAGATCCGCACCGGACCCGCGAGCCGCTCGGCGGCCCAGCCGGCGAGCGCCGCGACGCCCTCCGTCCGGTCGGCGAAGCAATCTGTGAGTTCCCCCGTCATGGTGACGGCGTGGTGCGCCTCCTGGCGCGTCCAGTCGGGCAGCGTCGCTAGGGTCGCGTCGAGTGCCTTGATGCCCTGCCATAGGGGACAGGGCGCCTGCACGGCGGCCTGCACGCGCCCGTCGCGAATCAGCGAGGCCTTGACGTGGACCCCGCCGAGGTCCCACCCGACGATGGTGCTGGCAATCGACATGCGCGGATGACGAGCTTCGAGAGAGTGGGGTACGCGGCCGGGACTCCCGGCTTCGCGGTGATTCCGGTGCTGGACCTGCGCGGGGGCCGCGTGGTCCGGGCGCGCCGGGGCGAGCGCGCCACCTATGCCCCGATCGAGACGCCCTTGGCAAAGGGATCCGACCCCGGCGCCGTGGCGTCCGGTCTGCTGCGGGCATGGCCGGCGCGGTGCCTCTACGTGGCCGACCTCGACGCCATCATCGACGGCGCCGCGCCGGACCTCGCGGCGTTGCGCGCCATCGCCGCCGCCTGCCCCGGCACCGGCCTGTGGGTCGATGCCGGATTCGCGCAGGCCGATGGGGTGGAGGCGTTCCTGGCCGAGGGGCTCGGGCGCCCGGTGATCGGCACCGAGAGCCAGGAGGATACCGCCCTCGTGACGGCCCTCGGGGACCGGGCGGTGCTGTCCCTCGACACGCGCGGCGGCGAGCGGATGGGCCCCGACAGCCTGCACGAGGATGCGACCCTGTGGCCCGCCGACGTCATCGCCATGACCCTGGCGAGCGTCGGCGCCGGGTCCGGTCCCGACCTCCCCGCCCTGGCCGCCATCCGCGCGCGCGCACCGAGCCGCCGCGTCTACGCGGCGGGCGGGGTGCGGGGGCCGGAGGACCTGCGGGCGCTGGCGGCGGCGGGCATCGCGGGCGCCCTCGTCGCCTCGGCCCTCCACGACGGCACCCTGCGGCGGGAGCACGCCTGAACTTCCGGCCCGGCCAAGAGGCTGCTACACCGGAGGGATTCCAGAAACCCGACCGGCACCAAAGAGACGATGGACAAGTTCACGACCCTGGAGGGCGTCGCGGCGCCCATGCGGACGATCAATGTCGATACCGACCGGATCATTCCGGCCAAGTATCTCAAGACGATCAAGCGCACCGGCCTCGGCAAGAGCCTGTTCGCGGAGATGCGCTACCGCGAGGACGGATCCGAGAACCCGGACTTCATCCTGAACCAGCCGGCCTACCGCCAGTCCAAGATCCTTGTGGTCGGCGACAATTTCGGCTGCGGCTCGTCCCGCGAGCACGCGCCCTGGGCGCTGGCCGATTTCGGCATCCGCTGCGTGATCTCCACGAGCTTCGCCGACATCTTCTTCAACAACTGCGCGAAGAACGGCATCCTGGCGATCCGCGTCGCGCCGGAGGACCTGGAGAAGCTGTTCGAGGATGCCGAGCGCGGCGCCAACGCCACGCTGACCGTCGATCTCGACGCCCAGACGATCCGGGGCCCGGACGGCGGCACCCTGCATTTCGACATCGAGCCCGGCCGCAAGCACAACCTGCTGAACGGGCTGGACGAGATCGGCACGACCCTGGAGCGCGGCTCGGCCATCGACGCCTACGAGCAGAAGCTCGCCGCGCGTGAATGGGCCTGAGGCCTCG
The DNA here is from genome assembly GCF_055361565.1 of Methylobacterium sp. TK26. Classification (NCBI taxonomy): domain Bacteria; kingdom Pseudomonadati; phylum Pseudomonadota; class Alphaproteobacteria; order Hyphomicrobiales; family Methylobacteriaceae; genus Methylobacterium; species Methylobacterium sp. TK26. The sequence continues at coordinate 1,898,845 of NZ_CM143965.1, forward strand.
GGCGAGTGGGGGTGACGGGCGTTTCGTCACCCTTCGTTAACCCTCATGCCGCCTGAATCCGCGCCCAGATTCCGCCCGCCGACATGAGGATTCCCGCCATGCCGAAGCCGACCAACGGACAGGGGCTCGCCGTGGCGCTAAGCCTTCTCGCCGGCCTCTCGGCGGCGCCGGCCCGCGCCGATTTCGACGGGTGTCTCGCGGGCCTGCGCGCCCAGGCCTCCGCCGCCGGCATCTCGGGCCGGGCGTTCGAGGCGGCCACCGCCGGCATTGCCTACGACGACAAGGTGATCGAGCTCTCTCAGGCCCAGCCCGAGTTCAAGACGCCGATCTGGGACTACATGGCCGCCCTCGTGGACGACGAGCGGGTCGAGGACGGGCGCGCCGCCATGCGCCAGCACGCCGACGCCCTCGCCCGCGCCGAGGCGCGCTACGGCGTGGAACGCTACACCATCGCCGCCGTGTGGGGCGTGGAATCGAACTTCGGCAAGAACCTCGGCAAGATGCCGCTGGTGCAGTCGCTCGCCACCCTCGCCTGCTCGGGCAACCGCCGCCGGGACTTCTTCCGGGGCGAGCTGATGGCCACCCTGAAGATCATCGACCGGGGCGACATCGCGCCGGAGCGGCTGACCGGCTCCTGGGCCGGTGCCTTCGGCCAGACCCAGTTCATGCCGACCACCTACCAGCGCCTCGCCGTCGATGGCGACGGCGACGGGCGCCGGGACGTGGTCGATTCGGTGGCGGATGCCGTCGCCTCGACGGCGAACTTCCTGCACGTCGCCAAGTGGCAGAACGGCCAGCCCTGGGGCTACGAGGTGCGCCTGCCCTCCGGCTTCAACGTGTCCGCCGCCGGCCGGAAGAACAAGAAGCCGGTCTCGCACTGGGCGTCGCTCGGCGTCACCCGCCTCGACGGGCGCCCCCTCTCCGGTGAGGGCGCGGCGGGCATCATCGCCCCGGCCGGTGCCGGCGGCCCGGCCTTCCTCGTGACCCGGAACTTCGACGCGATCTATTCCTACAACGCCGCCGAATCCTACGGCCTCGCCATCGCCGTCCTGTCCGACCGCCTGCGCGGGCGTCCCGGCGTGCAGGTGGCGTGGCCGACCGACGATCCGCCCCTGTCGCGGGCCGAGCGCCGCGACCTGCAGGTGCGCCTCACCAGCATGGGTTACGATGTCGGCGAGCCGGACGGGAAGGTCGGCCAGAAGACCCGCGACGCGATCAAGGACATCGAGCGCAAGCTCGGCATGCCGGCGACCGGCCGTCCCGGCGGCAAGGTGCTCGAAGCCCTGCGCCGCTGAGCCGGCGCCGGGACCGGCCCCAAACAAACCCGCCCAAGAAAAAGCCCGCCTCGGCCAAGCCGGGCGGGCTATTTCGTTTCGGCCTTGGCGCCGAGGGATTACTCGGCGGCGGCGGGAGCCGGGGCCGGAGCGCCCTTGGCGGGCTTCGCGGTGCGGTCGCTGCGCTCGACGATACGGGCCGACTTACCGCGACGGTCGCGCAGGTAGTACAGCTTGGCGCGACGCACCTTGCCGCGACGGACCACCTTGATCGAATCGATCATCGGGGAGTGCACCGGGAAGACGCGCTCGACGCCCTCGCCGTAGGAGATCTTGCGGACGGTGAAGCTCTCGTTGAGGCCGCCGCCGGAACGGGCGATGCAGACGCCCTCGTAGGCCTGGACGCGGGTCCGCTCGCCTTCCTTCACGCGAACGTTGACGATGACCGTGTCGCCCGGCTCGAAATCGGGAATGGTCTTGGCGAGGCGCGCGACTTCCTCGCGCTCCAGCTGCTCGATGATGTTCATGACAATGCTCCAGCCGTTGCGCCCAACCGCCCTGAGGGTGGCGAGCACCAGGATTTCGGCGATCCTGTTGTGAGTTGGCGCGGTCCCTACACCAGCGCGGCGCTCTTGTCGACCGTTTGGTGTTCGGCGCGTCACGGCCGCCAGAGCGGCTTCAGGATCTCATCGCGGATTATGAACGGATCGAGACCCACCTCCCGGATCTGATCCAAGTCGAGGCTCGCCAGGGCGCGCCGGTTCCGGAGGCGGCGCAGCCAGAGGCTTGGCCATGCGATGCCGTCCTTCGGCGCCGTCAGGGCGACCGGGCGGGCGGAGATCACGAAGTGCGCGGACATGATGACTGATCCGGTGGTGAGGAAGCAGTCCGGCCGGGATTGCGTGCTCCGATGTGCTCCGCTAATTGAATCGGATCAATCGGAACATTGTGCTCGGATCAATTATGCCGTCGACGGATTTCCGGGGCGTTGCCGATGAGGTCGCCGCCGAAATGGCGGCGGGCAGGCTCCGGCCCGGCGATCGGTTGCCTCCCCAGCGGGAGTTCGCCTACGCGCGGGGAATCGCGGTCTCGACGGCGAGCCGCGTCTATGCCGAGCTGGCGCGCCGGGGACTCGTGATCGGAGAGGTCGGGCGCGGGACCTATGTCCGCTCGGACCTCGGTACGTCGCGGGCGGTCCCCCCCGAGCCGCCGCCCAGCGCGGTCGACCTGCAGCGAACCATGACGTACCTGCCCGAGCAGGAGGCGGTTCTCGCCGAGACGCTGGCCAAGCTCGGACGCAGCGGCGCGATCGCGGCGGCGCTCCAGCAGCATGGCCCAACCGGCACGCCGCATGCGCAGGCGGTGGCGGCGTTGTTCCTCGCGGCGGAGGGCTACGCGCCGGCGCCGGCCGACATCCGCTTCGCGGGCAATGGCCGGCAAGGCATCGCCGCCGCCCTGGCGGCCCTCGCCTCGCCGGGCGAGCGGATCGGGTGCGAGCCGCTCACCTACCCGGTGGTGAAGGGAATCGCATCCCGCCTCGGGATCGCCCTCATCCCCCTCGCCATGGATGACGAAGGCCTCTGCCCGGACGCTGTCCTACAGACGCACCGTGTCACGCCGTTGAGCGGCCTCTACCTTCAGCCGAGCTTGCAGAACCCCCTCGGCACGACGATGGGCGCGCAGCGCCGGGCGGATCTCGCTGCCGTCCTGCGGAGAACCGGCATCGTCGCCATCGAGGATGCCGTCTATGGCTTCCTTGCGGATACGAAGCCGCTGGCGGCTCTGGCGCCGGAGAACGTGATCTTGATCGACAGCCTCTCGAAGCGGGTGGCGCCGGGGCTGACGATCGGAATGCTCGTGGCCCCTCCGGGATTGGGCGAGCGGCTCGGCGTGTCCCTGCGCCAGGGGGGCTGGTCGGCGACCGGCTTCTCTCTCGCGGCGGGCGTTCACTGGATGAGCAGCGGCGACGCCGAACGTCTCGCCGCCATCAAGCGCAAGGACGCGGCGGAGCGGCAGGCCATCGCGCGACGGGTGCTGGCGGATCTCGAGATCGCCGGGGATCCCCGCGCCTATCACCTGTGGTTTCGGCTGCCCGACCAGTGGCGCGCGGAGGCCTACACCAATGCCGCCCTCCGGCGCGGCATTGCGATCATCCCCGCCTCGGCCTTCGCGGTGACGCCGGGCCATGCGCAGAACGCCGTTCGGATCGCCCTCGCCTCGCCGGGCCGCGACGACCTCGCCAGGGCTCTCGGGCAGCTTCGCACCCTCGCCTTGGCGGGCGACGAGCAGATCATCGAGTAGGGCGAACGGACCCGCGCCCGTCAGACTTCGCCGGCGGCGGCTTCGATGCGGTCCATGTCCTCGTCGGAGAGGCCGAAATGGTGGCCGATCTCGTGGACCAGCACGTGGGTGACGAGATCGCCCAGCGTCTCGTCGTGCTCGGCCCAGTAATCGAGGATCGGCCGGCGGTAGAGCCACACGGCGTTCGGCATCCGGCCCGACTCGACCTCGCCGGACTGCGCGAGCCCGACGCCCCGGAACAGGCCGAGGATGTCGAACTCGCTCTCGCAGTTCATCTCGTCCAGGGTCTGCTCGTCGGGGAAATCCTCGACATGGATCGTCACCCCCGCGCAGCGGGTGCGGAAGGCCAGCGGCAGGGCGGCGAAGGCGTCGTGCGCCAGGGCCTCGATCTCGGCGAGGTCCGGCGCCCGCATTCCCGAGAGGCCGCTCATGCCGTGCCGACCGCCGGCTGCACACAGGTGGTGAGGAAGCCCGCGAGGTCGTCGGTGATGTGGTCGATATGCGGCTCCTGCACCGCCTCCTGCTCGAACGCCTCGCGATAGGGGTCGATGATCCGGGGCACCACGAGCACCGTCGCCATGCCGAGGTCGTGCGGCACCGCGAGGTTGCGGGCGATGTCCTCGAACAGGGCCGAGCGCGTCGGCTCGACGCCATGCGCCTTCAGGAATCGCTCGTAGGTGACGCGCTCGGGCTTGGGCACGAAGTCGGCCGCCGCGATGTCGAACACGTCCTCGAAATGGTCGAGGATGCCGAGCTTGGCCGCGACGTTCTCCGCGTGGCGGCGGGAGCCGTTGGTGAGGATCAGCTTGCGGCCGGGCAGCTTCTCGATCGCCGCCCCGAGGGGGACGTCGAGCTTGATGGTCGAGTGGTCGATGTCGTGGGCGAAGTCGAGGAAGTCGTGCGGGTCCACGCCCTCCTCGACCATCAGCGCCTTCAGGGTTGTCCCGTAGCGGTGGTAGAAGTGCTTCTGCAGCGCCCGCGCCGAGATCGCGTCGAGGCCGTAGAGGCGCATCACGTAAAGGGTGATGCGCTCGTCCACCTGTGGCCAGACCAGCGCTTCGCTCGGGTAGAGCGTATTGTCGAGATCGAACACCCAGGTGTCGACATCGCCGAAGCCCCGGGCGCCCGGGGCGGTGAAGTGGTCTTGCGTCGGCTGATACAAGGAATCCGTCGCAGGAATGAGGGGCGGCCCGAGGCCGGGCGACGACAATGCGCGGAGACGGCCGAGGTTGCTAGCCCCGCCGAATCAGCGTTCCGGCGCCGTAATTCGTGAACAGCTCCAGCAGAACCGCGTGGTTCACCTTGCCGTCGAGGATGACGACCGCCTCCACGCCCCGGTCGAGGGCGTACATGCAGGTTTCGATCTTCGGGATCATGCCGCCGGTGATGGTGCCGTCCGCAATGAGGCGGCGGCAATCCTCGACGGTAAGTTCGGGAATGAGCTTCTTGTTCTTGTCGAGCACGCCCGGCACGTCGGTCAGGAGCAGCAGGCGCTTGGCCCGCAGCGCCCCGGCGATGGCGCCCGCGAAGGTGTCGGCGTTGACGTTATAGGTCTGCCCGTCGGCGCCGTAGGCCACGGGGGCCAGGACCGGGATCAGTTCCGCCTTCAGCACCGCGTCGAGGACGCCGCGCTCGACATGCTCCGGCTCGCCGACGAGGCCGAGGTCGAGCACCTGCTCCTCGTTGCTCTCGGGATCGCGGAACGTCTTCATGGCGCGCTTGGCGCGGACCATGTTGCCGTCCTTGCCGCACAGGCCGATGGCCCGGCCACCCTGCCCCGAGATCCAGCCGACGATCTGCTTATTGATGGAGCCGGCGAGCACCATCTCCACCACCTCGACGGTGGCCGCATCGGTGACGCGCAGGCCGCCCCGGAATTCGGACTGGATGCCGAGCCGGTCGAGCATCCGTCCGATCTGCGGCCCGCCGCCATGGACCACGAGGGGCTTCAGGCCCGACTGTTCGAGGAGGACCACGTCCTGCGCGAAGGTCTGCGCCGCCTCCACGTCGCCCATCGCGTGGCCGCCGTACTTGATGAGCACGATCTCCTGATCGTAGCGCTGCATGTGCGGCAGCGCCTGGGCGAGGATCTCGGCGCGCACGTGCACGTTCGGCAGTTCGGTCATCGCGGTCCTATGCCTGCTTTCCCGCCCGGGTTCGGCGGGGGCTCGGGTCTCAGGGCGGTGTGCTTCTACAGGACTTGTCCGGGCCGTTGAAGCCGCCTTCGGCACGTGGCGCGCATTCGTGCGCTGTCAAAAAACCGTCGTGATTTCGCGGTGTTGCTGCGTGGCTACAGATCGGGCCGCGTGAAGGCGGCCCGGTTGCGCCGACGCCGTGCGCGGCACATGCTGCAATGCGGCACGCCGCCCGGTCGGCTGCCGGGAGATTGGCATGCGTATCGCAATGATCGGGGCGGGCTATGTCGGGCTGGTGTCCGGCGCCTGCCTCGCGGATTTCGGCCACGACGTGGTCTGCATCGACCGCGATCCGGCCAAGATCGCCGCCCTCGAACAGGGCCGGATGCCGATCTACGAGCCGGGGCTCGAATCCCTCGTCGCCGACAACGTGCGCCAGGGCCGGCTCTCGTTCCGCACCGAACTCCGTGAGGCGGTGGCCGGCGCCGACGCCGTGTTCATCGCGGTGGGCACGCCCTCCCGCCGGGGCGACGGCTTCGCGGACTTGTCCTTCGTCCACGATGCGGCGCGCGAGATCGCCGGGGCGCTATCGGGCTACACGGTGGTCGTGACCAAGTCGACGGTGCCGGTGGGCACGGGCGACGAGGTGGAGCGCATCATCCGCGAGACGGTGCCGCAGGCCGAGTTCGCCGTGGTATCGAACCCGGAATTCCTGCGTGAGGGCGCCGCCATCGGTGACTTCAAGCGCCCCGACCGGATCGTCGTCGGCACCGAGGATCCCCGCGCCGAGGCGGTGATGCGGGAGGTTTACCGCCCGCTCTACCTCAACGCCTCGCCGATCCTCGTGACGGGACGCCGCACGGCCGAACTGACGAAGTACGCGGCCAATGCGTTCCTGGCGGCCAAGATCACCTTCATCAACGAGATGGCCGACCTGTGCGAGGCGGTCGGCGCCGACGTGCAGCAGGTGGCGCGCGGCATCGGCCTCGATGGCCGCATCGGCACGAAGTTCCTCCATGCCGGGCCGGGCTATGGCGGCTCGTGCTTCCCCAAGGACACGCTGGCGCTGGCCAAGACCGCGCAGGACCACGGGATGCCCCTGCGCATCGTGGAGACGGTGGTCGCCGTCAACGACCAGCGCAAGCGCGCGATGGCGCGCAAGGTGATCCGCGCCTGCGGCGGATCGGTGCGCGGCAAGACCATCGCCCTCCTCGGCCTCACCTTCAAGCCGGACACGGACGACATGCGCGAGGCGCCCTCCCTCGCCATCGCCGCCGGGCTGCAGGATGGCGGAGCCAAGGTGCGGGCCTACGATCCCGAGGGGATCGAGCAGGCGCGCCCGCTCCTGCCGGCCGTCTCCTTCGCGGAGGATGCCTATTCCTGTGCAGAAGGGGCCGACGCGGTGGTGATCGTCACCGAGTGGAACGCCTTCCGCGCCCTCGATCTCAAGCGTCTTCATACGGTGATGCGCACGCCGGTTCTGGTCGATCTGCGCAACATCTACGACCCCGCTATCGCAGCGCAGCATGGATTTGCCTATCAGGGCGTCGGACGCAGCGCCGGGACGGGCTCGACGTCCGAAGCCTGACGGACTCTCACCGTCGTACGACCGAGCGATACTGGCGATGACCGTGGATCGGCGCGGCCGTGATTTGCCGTCCGTCAACGGATAGACTGTCGCAGCACAATGCTTCCAAGCAGAGCAGTACCGCCTTCGGATGATGAATCAATCATCACGACACCGCTGCCCTGGATTCGAAATTGGCTTTTATGGGGCAGCGATTGTGGATTGCGCTGATGAATACATGTCACATCGCGGAGCAAATTCTCTCTAGGTGGAAGTCCTATCCCAGCGCGAGGTTGGACACCGCATTGACGCCATACTAAGGGACCAGATGGTCCTCACTCGTCGAGAGCCGAGCCACCTTACCTTCACGAGCGCCCGCGAACCGAACGTGACACAACGCACAGACATCGCGATCGTCGGACGCGCCTGCCGACTCCCTGGGGCGCCGAGCGTCGAGGGCCTGTGGCAGCTGCTTTCGGAGGGCCGCTGCGCGGTCACCACCCTGCCCCCGGACCGCTTCTCCCTCGAACGGTTCCTGCATCCCCGCGCCCATGAGCGCGGCAAGAGCTACACCTTCGCGGCGGGCGCGCTGGAGGATGTGTGGTCGTTCGATCCCACCGTGTTCGGCATCTCGCCCCGCGAGGCCGAGCAGATGGATCCGCAGCAGCGGATGCTGCTGGAACTGACCTGGGAAGCCCTGGAAGATGCCGGCCTGCGGCCTTCCGCCGTCGCGGGCAGCCAGATCGGCGTGTTCGTCGGCGCCTCGTCGCTGGATCACGGCAACCTGCGCATCATGGATGCGCCCTCGGGCGACGCCTACACCGCCACCGGCAATACGCTCTCGATCCTCTCGAACCGTATTTCGTACATCTACGACCTGAAGGGTCCGAGCTTCACCGTCGACACGGCCTGCTCGTCCTCCCTCGTCGCCTTCGACAACGCCGTCCAGGCGATTCGCTCCGGCCGGATCGACACCGCCATCGTGGCGGGCGTGAACGTGCTGGCGAGCCCGTTCAACTTCATCTGCTTCTCCGCCGCGCAGATGCTCTCGCGCACCGGCCTGTGCCAGGCGTTCTCCAAGAACGCGGACGGCTACGTGCGCTCCGAGGGCGGCGTGGTGCTGGTGCTGCGCTCGGCCGAGGCCGCACGCCGCGCCGGCTCCACCGTGCGCGCGGTCGTGGCGGCCTCCGGCGTGAACTCCGACGGCCGCACCACCGGCATCTCCCTGCCCTCCGGCTACGCCCAGGCGGCGCTGCTGGAGCAGGTCTATCGCGAGGCGGACATCGCCGTCGATGACCTCGCCTTCATGGAGGCGCACGGCACCGGCACGCCGGTCGGCGACCCCATCGAGGCGTCGGCCATCGGCACCAAGCTCGGCAAGGGGCGCGGCGTCCCGCTGCCCATCGGCTCGATCAAGTCCAATATCGGCCATACCGAGCCGGTCTCGGGACTCGCCGGCCTGATGAAGGCGACGCTCGCCCTCGAGCACAACCTCGTGCCGCCCTCGCTGCACGCCGCCGAACTGAACCCCGAAATACCCTTCGGCGACCTGAACCTGCACGTCGTGCGGCAGGCGCTGCCGATCACCCGTGGCAGCCGCCAGCGCTTCGCGGGCGTGAACTCCTTCGGCTTCGGCGGCACCAACGCCCACGTCGTCATCACCGATGCCGACCCGGTCCCGGCCGTGGCGGGCGAGGCGGCGCGTGCGCCGCAGGTGCTGATGATCTCGGCGCAGAGCCGCGCCGCCCTCAACGAACTGGCCCTCGATTACGCCGAGCGCTTCGAGGCCGAGCCGGAGGCCGTGGCCGAGGTCGCCGCCGCGATTGCCCACCGCCGCGAGCGGATGCCCGCGCGCCTCGCCGTCTCTCTGGATGGCCCGGCCGGCGTGGTGTCGGCCCTGCGCGCCGTGGGCGAGGGCGAGGATTCCGAGGTAGCCCACACGGGCACCGCCGTGGACCGCGCCGCCGAGGTGGCCTTCGTCTATTCCGGCAACGGCAGCCAGTGGGCCGGCATGGGCCGGGAGGCCTACGAGCTGAACGCGGTCTTCCGCGAGGCCTTCGACACGATCGACACGCTGTTCCAGACCTACGCCAACTGGTCGCTCAAGGACGCCCTCTACGCCGACGACCTCGATGAGCGGCTCGCCCTGACCAGCGTCTCGCAGCCGCTGATCTTCGCCATCGAGAGCGCCTCGACCACCTCCCTGCGCGCCAAGGGCCTCGTGCCGGCCTACGTGCTCGGCCACAGCGTGGGCGAGATCGCGGCGGCGGAAGCGGCCGGGATCCTCACCCTCGAGGATGCGGTCAAGGTCATCTACTACCGCAGCCACCATCAGGAGACGACGCACGGCCAGGGCACCATGGCGGTGCTGCTGATGCCGGTGGAAGAGGTGCCGGCCTTCCTCAAGGATTTCCCGAGCCTCGACCTCGCGGCGACCAACAGCCCGAAGGCCGTGACGGTGGCCGGGCCGGTGGCCGACATCGACGCCGCGCTCAAGGCCCTGTCGCGCAAGCGCCGCCGGGGCCGGAAGCTCGACCTCGCCTACGCCTTCCACGGAAGGCTGATGGACCCGACCGAGAAGCCGCTGCTCCGTGACCTCGCCGGCCTGCGCCCGCAGGCGGGCGGCACGGCGATGATGTCCACCGTGACGGGCACGAAGCTCGACGGCTCGACGGTCGGGCCGACCTACTGGTGGCGCAACATCCGCGAGCCGGTGCGCTTCAGCGACGCCGTGCAGGAGGCGACCCGCCAGGGCGCCCGCGTGTTCGTGGAAGTCGGCCCCCGCGCGACCCTCATGTCGCATGTCGGCGACGCGGTGGAGCCGCTGGGCATCGAGATCGCCACCGTCGGCGTCATGCACCGCAAGGCGTCCGGTAGCGATCCCATCGCCAAGGCGGTGAACGCGGCCCTGGTGCTCGGCGCCGCCGTCGATGACGACAAGCTGTTCGGCTCCGCGCCGCGCGGCGACGTGCGCCTGCCGACCTATCCCTGGCAGCGCCGCCCCTTCCGCCTGAACGACACGACCGAGAGCGTCGGCGCCCTGAGCCCCCGCCCCTACCACCCGCTGATCGGCTCGCGGGCCGAGGCGGATGGCCTGGAATGGCACGGCTACGTCGATCCCGAGACGCTGCCCGAGCTGGAGGATCACCGCGTCGAGGGGCAGGTCATCATGCCCGGCGCGGGCTTCGTGGAAATGGCCCTCGCGGCCGCCCAGATCGCGCTGCGCGACGATTCCGTGGTGCTCTCCGAGTTCGAGATCGTCGCGCCGATGATCTTCGCGGAGGACGCCCTGCGCGAGGTGACGGTGCGCCTCGCCGGCTCCGGTAACGGCATTCAGGTGCTGAGCCGTCCGCGCCTGACCCAGACGCCCTGGCAGCTTCATGCCCAGGCGAAGATCGTCGAGGGCGCGTTTTCGGCCCCGCGCAAGCCGGACCTCGACGGGTTCGACTTCGACACGGCGGGCGACCACGTCCTCTCCGGCGAGGCCCTGTACGGCCGCGCCGAGGCGGCGGGTCTCGGCTTCGGCCCGAGCTTCCGGCAGGTCGCCATGGCGGCGCGCCTCGATGAGGCGACGATCGTCGCCGACCTGAAGCCCGCCGAGGCCGATTCACGCTTCACCCTCGTGCCGTCGCGGCTCGATGCCTGCTTCCACGGCCTGATCCTGCTTTTCGCCGACCTCCTCGGAGACGGCGCGGGCAAGGCCTACATCCCCGTGCGCTTCGGCGAGATCCGCCTCGTGCGGCCGGGTGCCGTCATCGCGCGGTCGGTGATTCGTACCCGCCGCGCCAACGAGCGCTCGATCCTCGCCGACTTCACCCTGCTCGACGCGGAGGGCGAGGTCATCGCCACGATCCGCGAGGGCCGGTTCCAGGCGCTGCGCACCAAAAGCGGCGACGAACTCGCGGCCTACGCGATTACGCAGCGGGCGGAACTCGCCACCGAGCCGACGGCGATCCCGATGGAGCGCCGCCCGAGCGTGGCGGCGCGCCTGCGCCCGCTGACGCAGCCGGTGAAGGGCTCGGCCGACGCCACGCTCTCGCCGGGGCACCTCCTGCTCGAAGGCTGGGCGACGTCGCTCGCCTTCCGCCTCGCCAAGGGACTGGCGCAGAAGTCCGGCCATGTGGCCCTGAGCGATCCCCGTTTGCCGGCGGCGCTGCGGCCCTGGCTCGTCAACGCCCTCTACGCCCTCGAAAGCAGCGGCCTCGCCGAGCACGAGACCGATGCGTGGCGACTCGGCGACGGCTCGGCCCTGCCCGCGCCCGACGAGATCATGCGCTGGATCGCGGCGGACCATCCCGACCTCTCGGCCGAACTGGTCCTGATCGCGGATGTCGGCGCCACGGTGGACCGCATCCTGGCGGGCGACGTCACCGACCTGCCGAACCTGCCGCAGAGCGCGGTGGATGCCTTCATCCTGCGTTCGGCCACGTCCCGCCACTCGGCCAACACCCTGGCAAGCCTCTTCGACGGGGCCCTCGGGCAGCTTCCGAAGGAGCGGGCGCTGCGGGTGCTACAGGTGGGCTACGGCCCGCTCTCGGCCCAGGCCGCCGCCTTCGCCACTTCGGCCGAGGCGCGCTTCACCATCTTCGAGACCGACCGGCGGCTCGCCGAGCGGGCGCGTCTCTCCTTCGGCCGCGCCGCGACCCTGATCGAGTCGGCCGACGAGCTCACGGCCGGCGGGTTCGACCTGATCATCGGCGCCGGCAGCCTCCACCGGGGCGAGCGCGGCCTCGTGGGCAATCTCTCAACGGCCCTGGCGACGGGCGGCCTGTTGGTCGCCGTGGAGCCCGGCATCTCCCTGTTCCGCGACCTCGTCTTCGGGCTCACCCCCGATTGGTTCGAGGACGGGATGGGTGGCCTGCCCGTGGGCCGGCTCGACGATGTCGGCGGCTGGCAGCGCACCCTGAGCGCGGCGGGCCTCGTCTCGGTCTCCGTCGACCGGGCGATCTCCGGCAACGGCGACGACCTGCTCCTCGTGGCCGAGGCTCCGGCCCGTCCGGTTCCGGCCGCCGCGCAGAGCTTCGCCTTCATCATCGGTTCGGACGACGATTTCGCCGCCGAGACCGCCTCTTCCCTGGCGACCCTGCTGGTCGCGGGCGGCGTCCATGTCTCGATCATCCTCGATTCCGAGACCTCGCTGATGGAGCTGGAGAAGGAGACGCCGGACACGGTGGTCTTCCTGGCCGGCGCCTTCATGCGCGGCGGCGAGGCGGCCGAGCGCCTGCGCGACCGCTGCCTGAGCCTGAAGCGCTGCGTCGAGCATCTCGGCGCCCGCCAGACCTGCCTCTGGGTCGTGTCGCCCGGCGCCACCCGTGATCGCGGCGGCCAAGCCACGAACGTCGAATCCGGCGTGTGGGCCTTCACCCGCACCCTGGCGAACGAGGTGCCGAACCTCGACATCCGCCGCATCGACCTCTCGCCCGAGATGTCCTCGAAGCGCGCCTCAGAGCGCCTGCGCGACCTCATCCTTTCCGGCACGCCGGAGACGGAGATCGTGCTGGACGACGAAAGCACGCAGGTCGTGCGCTTCCATACCGGCCGGCCGCGCCACCGCGACCCGGCCGATACCGTGCCCGCCCCCGCCGCGCGGCTGGAGCGCAGCAACACGGGCGGCCTCAACGAGATGGTCTGGGGCCCGGCCGAGCGTGTCGCGCCCGGTCGCGGCGAACTGGAGATCGCCGTCGAGGCGACGGGCCTGAACTTCCGTGACGTGCTCTGGGCGCTCTCGATGCTCCCGGAGGAGATCCTGGAGGACGGCTTCGCCGGCCCGCGCCTGGGCCTCGAATGCGCCGGCCGCGTCACGGCGGTCGGGCCGGGGGTGAAGGGCTTCAAGGTGGGCGACGCCGTCGTCGCCTTCGCCCAGTCCGGCTTCTCCACGCATATCGTGGTGCCTGATCTTGTCGTCGCGCCGATGCCGCAGGGCGTCGATCCGATGGCGGCGGCGACGGTGCCGGTGGCCTTCCTCACCGCCTACTACGCCCTCGTCTCCTGTGCCCGGATGCGGCGCGGGGAGTGGGTGCTGGTTCATGGCGGCGCGGGCGGCGTCGGCCTCGCGGCCCTGCAGATCGCCAAGCTCAAGGGCGCCCGCGTCATCGCGACGGCGGGCTCCCGCGAGAAGCGCGCCCTGGTGAAGGCGCTCGGCGCCGAGCACGTCCTCGATTCCCGCTCGCTGGCCTTCGTGGACGACGTGCGGGCCATCACGGGCGAGGGCGTCGACATCGTGCTGAACAGCCTGTTCGGCGAGGCGATGGAGCGCTCCCTCAACGCACTCCGGCCCTTCGGGCGCTTCGTGGAATTGGGCAAGCGCGACTACGTCGCCAACACCCATATCGGCCTGCGGCCCTTCCGCCGGAACCTCAGCTATTTCGGCGTCGATCTCGATCAGGTGATCCAGCACCAGGGTGACGACGGCGCGCGGATGTTCCGCGAGGTGATGGCGCTGTTCAACGACGGCGGCCTGAAGCCCCTGCCCTATCAGCCCTTCACGGCGGCCGAGACCTCGGACGCGTTCCGGCTGATGCAGCAATCCGGCCATATCGGGAAGATCGTGATCAGCCCGCCCAAGGCCGGCACGGTCCTCAAGGATGTCGCCAAGCCCTTCACCGTCTCGGGTGAGGGCGTGCACCTCGTCACCGGCGGTCTCGGCGGCTTCGGCCTGGAGGCGGCGCGCTGGCTCGCGGATCGCGGCGCCCGGCACATCGTCCTCTCCGGCCGCAAGGGCGCGACCACCGACGAGGCCAAGGCGCTTCTCGCCGAGCTGACGGAGCGCGGCGTCAAGGTCGAGGCCAAGGCGGTCGACATCACCAGCCGCTCGGCGGTGGACCGGATGCTCGCCGAGATCGAGCGCGGCGGCGCCAAGCTCGCGGGCGTGATCCACGCGGCGGCGGTGCTTCAGGACGGCCTCATCGCCAACCTCGAAGTTTCGGCGCTCGACGCGGTGATCGGCCCGAAGGTGATCGGCGCCCAGCACCTCGACGCGGCGACCCGCGACCGGGCGCTCGACTACTTCGTGCTGTTCTCCTCGGCCACGACCTTCATCGGCAACCCGGGCCAGGGCTCCTATGTCGCCGCCAACGGCTTCATGGAAGGCCTCGCCCGCCAGCGCCGCCGCCGGGGCCTTCCGGCTCTGGCCGTCGCGTGGGGTGCCATCGGCGACGTGGGCATGCTCGCCCGCAACAAGGCCGTGATGGAGACCCTGGCCGGTCGCGTCGGCGTGACGCCGATGGAGGCCCGCCGCTGCCTCGACCTGATGGCCGACGCCCTGTCGAACCAGGGCACCGCCCCGGACGAGGCGGTGATCGCCATCGCGGCGATGCATTGGGGCAAGGCGCGCGAGCGGCTCGCCACCATGCGCTCGCCGAGCTACGCCGAACTCGGGTCCGACCAGCAGGCGGAGGCCGGCGCGGTCCAGACGATCAACATCGCCTCGCTGCTCAAGGGCTCCGACATCGACACGGTGCGCAAGACCGTGTCGGACGCGATCGTGGACGACATCGCCCGCATCCTGCGCCTGCCCAAGGACGACATCAGCCGCGTGCGCCAGCTCTCGGAGATCGGCCTCGACTCGCTGATGGGCGTGGAACTCGGCGCGAGCCTTCAGGAGCGGTTCGGCCTCGAATCGCCGCCTGCGGGGCTTTCGGCGGGCATGACCGTCAACGAACTGTCGGATTCCTTAATTCAGGCGGTTTCCGCGCCCATGGACGACACGGCGGGCGTCGCGATGAGCCTCATGGCCAAGCATATCGGCGGTGAGGTGAGTGCGAGCGTCATGGCCCCTCTGCGCGACCTGATCGAGGCGCGCGAGAACGAGAGCAAAGAGACCTAGCGATGACGCAATCTGCGCGGCCCGACGGTGGGCGTGCGGCCCTGGCCGGCTTCGTGACGAACCGCCTCGGGCGTGCGACCCCCCGGCCCGCCCAGGCCAAGGCGCCTGAGGCGTCGCGCGCGAGCGCGGCCCAGAACTTCGAGAACCTGCCGGGCTACCGGGAGCTCAAGCTCCAGCGCTCGGCGGCCGAACTGATCGGCCTCGGCAACCCGTTCTTCCGCGTCCACGACGCCAAGGCCGGCGCCACGACGCGGATCGACCAGAAGACCTTCACGAACTTCTCGTCCTACGATTATCTCGGGCTGAACGGACACCCGAAGGTCAGCGGCGCCGCCCGCGAGGCCATCGAAGCCTACGGCACCTCGGCCTCCGCAAGCCGCGTGGTGGCGGGTGAGCGCCCGGGCCATATCAGCCTCGAACAGGCGCTCGCCGCCCATTACCGCACCGAAGGCTGCGTGGTGATGGTGAGCGGGCACGCCACCAACGTCACGACCATCGGCGCCCTGCTGGAAGCCGGCGACGTCGTGTTCCACGATGCGCTCTCGCACAACAGCATCGTCACCGGCGTGCAGCTCTCGGGGGCACAGCGCCGCTCCTTCGCTCACAACGATCTCGACGCCCTGGAGAACCTGCTCCAGGCGACGCGCCACGAGCACCGCCGGGCGCTGATCGTGATCGAGGGCCTCTACAGCATGGACGGCGATGCCCCGGACCTCGCCGGCTTCGTCGCCCTGAAGAAGCGCTACGACGCGTGGCTGATGGTGGACGAGGCCCACGGCCTCGGCGTCACCGGCCGCACGGGCGCGGGCCTGTTCGAGCATTGCGGTGTCGACCCGAAGGAGGTCGACATCTGGATGGGCACCCTGTCGAAGACCCTCTCGGGCTGCGGCGGCTACATTTGCGGCCCGATCGCGCTCATCGAGTACCTGAAGCACTCGGCCGGCGGCTTCGTCTACAGCGTGGGCATGTCGCCGCCGATCGCGGCGGCCGCCGAGGCCGCGCTCGAGGTGATGCAGGCCGAGCCGGAGCGCGTGGAGCGCCTGCGCCGTAACGGCAACCTGTTCCTTGCCACCGCGCGCAAGCTCGGCCTCGATACCGGCTTCAGCCTCGGCCTCGCGGTGATCCCGGTGATCGTGGGCGATTCCCTGAAGGCGGTGACGCTGTCGGACCGGCTGTTCAAGCGCGGCATCAACGTGCAGCCGATCATCCACCCGGCGGTGCCGGAGCGTGGCTCGCGCCTGCGCTTCTTCCTGACCTCCGAGCACACGCCGGAGCAGATCACGGATACGGTTAATGCCGTCGCCGAGGAGTTGGCTGCCATCGACAAGGGCGGCTCGCTGATCGAGCAGCTTCTCGCCAAGCGCTGACTGGCACGATCGGATATGACAAAGGCCGCGGACCGTGAGGTCCGCGGCCTTTGTCGTTCGGGTTGGCCCTATCGCGAATAGCTGTACACGGCTGCGGCGGAGGCCACAGGCCCCGTGACGGTGGAGAAGACGCCCAGCACCTTCTGGATCTCGGTGAACGGCGCGTTCGAGACGTAGACGAGGTCGCGGTTGCGCATCCGGAACGCCTGCGCGGTGAACAGGCTGTTGGGGTCGCGCATGTCGATCCGGTACACCACCGGCACCAGCGGCGTGCCCGTCAGCTTCGAGCCCGGCGAAAGACGCCGCACGATCGCCGCCGGCTCGAACCGGAAGATGAACGTGCCGGCCGGGTCGGCCTGGAAGTCCGACAGGCCCCGCGCCTTGGCCAGGGCCTGCGCCAGGGTGATCCCGTCCGCCGAGAACGGCAGTTCGGTGGAGTTGCCGAGCGCCCCCACCGCCAGGAAGGTCTGCGGGTCGCGCACCAGCGTCAGCACGTCGTTGGGCCGCAGGTAGATGTTCTCCTTGGGGTTCGACACCACCGTGGTCAGCGGCACCGTCGCCGTGACGGGCCCGCGCGACAGCCGCACGAAGGTCTCGGAGACCGGCGAGCGCACGCCGCCGGCCGTGGCGATGACGTCGAGCAGGCGGTCGCCGTGGCCGGTCAGCGGCAATCGGGCGCCGGCCACGGCCTCGCCGGTCACGGTGACGGTCTGCGAGATCGGCTTGGTGACGGAGACGAGCACCTGCGGCTGGATGGCCTTGCCGGCGAGTTCGTTCTCGATGAGCGCCTGCACGTCCTGCGGGCGGCGGCCGGCGACGGCGATGCGGCCGGCATAGGGGACGGAGATGGCGCCGTCGCGCCCGACCGGCTGTTCGGGGATGAGGGCGGATTTCGAGCCGGCGGAGAAGCGGTCGGCGACGAGGGGGCCGGAGAACAGGCCGCCGGACCCGGCCTCCCAGACGGAGACGGCGACCATGTCGCCGATGCCGATGAGGGGTTCGGCGGAGGGGCGGTGATCGCCGAAGGAGGCGAGCAGGCTGTCGAGGGGCCGTCCGCGCAGGGCCTCGATGGTGGCGGGGTTGATGTCGATGATTTCGTAGCGGGCGAGCAGGCCGCCCCCGGACTCGGGCACCTCGGCGCCGGCCTGGATCGCCGTGGCCGTCGGCCCCGCCGCGGGCAGCAGCGTGCAGCCCGACATCGCCAGCGTGGCGATGCAGGCCGACGAAACGGCGAGGTTCCCCAAACGCATCATTCAGAAATCCGCTGTGCCGGGCCCGTCGACGCGGCCCGCCGCCCCATAAGGGGGCTGAAGGACTGCCATCAGCTTAACGGTGAATTGAGGCCGGTTCGAGGATCGCATCTTTCGCTGCCCGATGGCGTGCCATCTGCGCAACATTTATCCCCAACCCACCGCCGTGTTCTGCGCGACCATGATGCTGCCGCGTTTTTCGCGGCAGGACGGGATGACGGAACGCGGCGGGATTCGGCGCGACGGAGCGCCGTTCCGGCCCCGACGGTGCGCGATCGGAAAGTGTGGCTTTCATGGCATTGATCCCCGCCCCCGGCCCTCATGAGCGCGGCACCACGGGCAAGGCGGCCTCCCGCCAGGGCGGACGCCAGGTCTTCCTGTTCCTGCAGGGCCCGGTCACTCCCTATTTTGCCGACACGGCGAACGAGCTCGAAGCGCGCGGCCACCGCTGCCTGCGGGTGAACCTCTGCTTCGGCGATTGGCTGTTCTGGCGCCGTCCGGGTGCCGTGAATTACCGGGGCCGTCGGGAGAACTGGCCCGCCTTCATCGCCGACCTGATCGACCGCGAGGGCGTGACGGACCTGATGTTGCTCGGCGAGCAACGCTTCTACCACAAGGTGGCGATTGCGGCGGCCAAGGCGCGCAACCTCAACGTTACCGTGACGGATTTCGGCTATCTCCGGCCGGATTGGATCACCCTCGAGCGCGACGGCATGTCGGGCGACAGCTGCTTCCCGCGCGAGCCGGAGGCGGTGATGAAGCTGGCCGAGGGCCTGCCCGCGCCGGATCTGGAGCCCCGCTACGGCGACAGCTTCAAGACCCAGGTGATCTGGGACATCGCCTACCACATGCTCACCAACTGGCTGTGGTTCCTGTACCCGTTCTACCGCTCGCACCAGCTCTACCATCCAGGGCTGGTCTATCTCGGCACGGGCCTGCACATCCTGCGGGCGAAGTTCAGCTCGCCGAAAGTCGATCGGTTCGTCGGCCGGCTGAAGGCCGAGAAGGCGCCCTATTACGTGCTGCCCCTGCAGATGGAGAACGATTTCCAGCTGCGGGCCTATTCGCCCTATTTCGACTTCAAGGCGCCGATCCACGCGGTGGTCGCCTCCTTCGCCAAGAACGCACCGGCCGACAGCCGCCTCGTCATCAAGGCCCATCCCCTCGATCCGGGGCTTCGCAACTGGGCGCGGATCGTCCGCCGCTCGGCCGCCAAGCACGGCGTCGCGGGCCGGGTGGATTTCGTGGATGGTGGCAACCTCGCCGTGATGCTCGAAGCCTCGAAGGGCTGCATCACCGTGAACAGCACGGTCGGCCTCTGGTCGATGCGCGTCGCGGTGCCGACGATCACCCTCGGCACGGCGGTCTACGACATCGAGGGCCTGACCTTCCAAGGCCCCCTCGACCAATTCTGGACCGAGGCGAAGCCGCCCCGCCAGGACCTCTGGCATGCCTTCGTGCGGGCCATCGTCGGGCATATCCAGATCCGCGGCGTGTACTACGCCAAGGAGGGCCTCGCCGCTGCCGTGCAGGCGACCGCCTCGCGCCTCGACCTCACCGAGGGCGCGTGGCTCGAAATGCGCTCCCGCGCCCGCCGCAATGCCGCCGTGGCGGACCAGGCCGTCCCGGAGCACGGCTTCGAGTTCCAGAACGTCTGAGCCGGTCGGCGGCGCCTAGCGCCGCCGCAGCAGGTGGCGCGAGGCCAGCGACCAGACCTGCTTCATTGCCGCCTCGACGGTCGGCTCGCGCCGCATCAGCCCCGCATCGCCCTCCGACAGCCGCTGGATGATCACCTCCGGCGGACAGGGCAGGCCGCTGCGCGGATCGACGTAATGCGGGTAGACGATGAGCGAGGCCGCGACCAACTCGTCGAGGGTGATGCGCCGCGTCCGCCTCGGGCAGGCCGGGCTCTCGGTCAGGCCCCACCCCGCGTAGAACGGCAGCCCGTGGGTGGTGACGCTCCGGCCGCGCAGCAGCGCCTCGAACCCGATCAGCGACGAGATGGTCTCGACATGGTCGGCCGCGTCGATGGCGTCGGCCGCCGACACGTCGCGCAGGACGATGTCCGCATGGGCGGAGACTTCCTCCGGCGGCACCCAGCCCGGCCGTAGCCCGGCTTCCACGTCCGGGTGCGGCTTGAAGGCGATCACCGCGTCGGGATGGCGTTGGCGGGCGAGCTTCAGGAGGTCGGCGTTGCGGGCGACGGTGGCGCCGCAGAGCTTGATCGAGGCGTCGTTCTCCACCTGCCCGGCGACGAGCACGACCCGCGCGCCTTTCGGCAGGGCCGGCATCGGCGCCGCGCCGACATTGTACTTGCTGAGCTTGGCTTCCACGACCGCCGCGCGCAGGCGCTTGGCGCGGTCCAGCACGTCGGCGGGGAAGCCACCTTCTTCCAGCAGGCGTTCGAGGTCGCTCGGGCCGCTGGCGTCGTAATAGATGCCGGTGGCGTCGATGACGTGCGAGGCGCCGGGGCGCAACGCCACGCCGAGGCCGATGGAGCGGATGAACCCGTCCTCCATCCGCAACAGCGGCACGCCGGCCTCGCGGCAGGCGGCGCCGAGGCTGTCCGGCGCGCGGCTCGCCCAGGCGACGACCCGCTCGTAGCGGGCGATTTCGGCGGGCTTCGGCTCGTGCCGGGGGGCGGCGATGGCGGGAATCCGCCCCGGCGAGGCCAGCGCCCGCGACAGCCAGCGCCGCTTCCAGGTGGCGAAGCCGATGCAGAGGGTGCGGGCGGCGTTGGCGCGCTGCTCCTCCACGACCAGACGCAGGATCGCCGCCGCCTCCTCGAACCGGCAGGTCTCGCCGCCATAGGGCTCGAAGTAGCGCGAGCAGATCATGTAGACCGCCGCGAAGACTTCCGCCGGGCTGCGGCTGCGGCTGCGGCGGATCGGATCGAGCCGGTCGTCGGTGAAGCCCCATCCGGCATAGAACGGCACGCCGAAACAGCTCACCGGCCGCCCCGCCAGCGCCGCCTCGAAGCCGATATGGCTCGTGACCACGTAGAGCCGTGCGGCGGCTTCGATCACCGACCACGCCTCGACCGGCTCGTAGACGGCCCGCGCGCCGGAGGCCTCGATGGCCGCCCGTTCGAGATGGCCCATCGTGCCCGGCCGCGCGGCCGGGTCCATGATAACCACGCGGTCGGCCTCCGGGTGCTCGGCGGCGGCGGTCGCGAGCATGGTGGCGAAGCCCGTCTCGCTGGCGAGCCCGAACCCGATGGTCGGGTCCTTCTGGACCTGATCCACGATCACCACGAGGGGGCGTGCCGTGTCGCGCCCGTCGAGCAGGGTCGCGAGGTTGGCGCGGCGGGGGTCGTTGTCGAGGCTGAGGCGCGCCTCGCGCAGCAGGGCGATGCCGGCTTCCGCGCGGGCCAGGATCTCGTCGTTCTCCCAGCCGCCTTCCTGAAGGATGATCTCCAGCTCGCTGCGCGCGGTGGCGTCGTAATAGATGCCAAGACCGTCGACGATGGAGCTCAGCGGACGCTGCGTGCGGGCGCCGGGCAGGCGCAGGAAGCCCTCGTCCCAGCGGTCGGCATGGCCGACCCGGCGCGAGACCGGCTCGCTGCCGAGGCGCCGAACCGGGCGGCCGCCGGGCATCTCGATCTCCGAGAGCGTCCGGGGCCACAGGCGCTTGAGCTTGCCACCTTCCATCCGAGAATCATCCATCACCGGAACCGTTGAGCCGCACCCGCCGACGTGGATAACGGCCCGGAAGGCGAGGGTTTGGGCATAGCACCGCAGGGGGCCAGGCCGAAATGGCTTCCCCTCCGGCGGGGAGCACTCTACGAGGCCCGCGACGGCGCGCGGCCTTCCACATCGTTTCGACAGCGTCAAGCGAGATGGGACAAGGCTGCACGGCGGAGAGGGAAGGCGGGGATCATGGCGGAAATGACCAGCGGCAGGCCGGGCGGCGCCCGGTGAGGACGATTCTGATCACGGGGGCCTCGAGCGGCATCGGCGCCGCCCTCGCCCGCCATTACGCCGCCGCCGGAACCCGCCTCATCCTCGTGGCCCGCAACGCGCCGCGCCTGGAAGCCGTGGCGCGGGATTGCCGCGCCAAGGGCGCGGAGGCGGAGGTCGCCCGGGGCGATACCCGCGACCGGGCGGCGATCCGCCGGCTTCTCACCGAGGTCGATGCCCGCTCGCCCCTCGACCTCGTGGTGGTCAACGCGGCCATCAACGGGGGCGGCAAGGAGGGCCGGGTCGAGACCGAGGAGATGGCCTTCGAGACCGCCGACATCAATTACACCGGCTCGCTCAACGTGATGCTGCCGACCCTGAGCCTGATGCTCGCCCGGGGCCGGGGCCAGATCGCGCTCATGTCGTCGCTCGCGGCCTATGCGCCGCTCGCCGACGCGCCGACCTATAGCGGCGCCAAGGCGGCGCTGATCGCCCACGGCCTCGCCCTGCGCCAGAAGGTCTGGCCCCTCGGCGTGCGCATCAGCGTGGTGACGCCGGGCTACGTGAAGACCCCCATGGGCAGTGAGCTCAAGGGCTGGCGCCCCCTGGAGATGAGCGCCGAGCAGGCCGCCGCGATCATCGCCAAGGGCCTCGCGAAGGACCGGGACGTGGTGTCCTTCCCCCTTCCGCTGGCGGTGCTGGCCCGCTGCGTGCTGCTGCTGCCCGAATGGGTGCGGCGGGTCAGCTTGTCCGCGTTCAAGTTCAACCAGCGGTGACGGCCTTGCGGATCGCGCTCCTCGTCCTCGAAGCCCTGCCGAATGCCCGGACCGTGCGGCGCCTCGTGGCGGATCGCGGGCATGAGATCGTCCTCGTCGGGCTGTCCAACGCGGAGCGGCCGTCGAGCGGCGGTCTGACGGGGCAATTGCGCCGCCATCTCGGCCGCTCGGGCACGGGGATCCTGCCCTATCTCGCGGTGAATTTCGGCCTGCCCGACCTGCTGCGCCCGCTGGCCCCCCTCACCCAGGCCGCCGCCGGCAGCGCGGAAGTGCCGGAGGCGACACCGCTCGCGACCCTCTGCCGCCGGATGGGCATCCGCAGCGTGAAGGTCGATGACGTGAACGGGGCGGAGATGCACCGCGCCCTCCGCGAGGCTGCGCCGGACCTGATCCTCACCTACCATTTCGACCAGATCCTGAAGCCGGAGACCATCGCTTTGGCGCGGCTCGGCGGGATCAACGGCCATCCGGGGCTGCTCCCCCGCCATCGCGGGCCGGTGCCGACGATCCACGCCCTCGCGGAGGGGCCGGATGCGTTCGGCATGACCCTGCACCGGCTCGCCGCCGCCATCGATGCCGGCGCGATCCTCGATCAGGAGGCGGTGCGGATGCCCGCCGACGTCACGGCGACCCGCGCCGCGATCCTGCTCCACCAGCACGGCCGCGCCATGCTCGACCGGCTCCTCGACACGGTGGCGGCGACGGGCGCTCTGCCCGAGGGACGGATGGCGGACGTCCTGCCCTATTGCCCCTTCCCCGACCGGGCGATGCTGGCGAACCTCAAGCGCCGGGGCCTGCGGCTCACCGATGCGGCCGATCTCGCGGCGGCGGCGACGCTGTCGCTGCGGTAGTCGTGGCCAACGCGCGCCTGCGCCCGTACCCGTAGAAGATCGCGAGGCCCAGGCCGGTCCAGGCGGCGAGACGCAGCCAGGTCTCGGGCGGCAGGGAGACCATCAGGGCCGCGCAGGCGAGAAGCCCGAGGGCCGCGACGAGGTCGGCGGCCGGGACGCGGAAGGGCCGGTGCCGGTCCGGCTGCAGGCGGCGCAGGATCGGCACGCTGGCGCAGACGAGGCCGAAGGCCAGCAGCGTGCCGATGCTCACGAGTTCGCCCAAAACGTCGATGGGCACCAGCCCCGCGACGGCGGCGGTGCAGAGGCCGATCGTCATCTGGCCGGTGGCGGGGGCGCGGGTCTGCGGGTGGATGCGGGCGAAGATTCCGGGCAGCAGGCCGTCGCGCGCCATGGCGTAGAAGATGCGCCCCTGCCCGTAGAGGGCGGTGAGCGTCGAGGTGGTGAGCCCGACGAGGGCGCCGAGCTTCACGAACAGCGCGAAGCCGGGATGGCCGATGGAATCGACCGCCTTCGCGATCGGGTCCGGCACGCCGAGCTCCCGGTAGGGCACGAGGCCGGTGAGCACGGCGGCGACCGCGACGTAGAGCAGCGTGCTGACGAGGAGCGAGCCGATCAGCCCCTTCGGCGCGTCGGATTGCGGGTCGCGGCACTCGCCCGCCGCCGTCGAGACGGTCTCGAAGCCGATGAAGGCGAAGAACACCACCGCCGCGCCCCGGAAGATGCCGCTCGTCCCGAACTCGCCGAAGGCGCCTGTATTCTCCGGCACGAAGGGGTGCCAGAGTTCGGGCCTGAGATGGGCGGCGCCGATGCCGACGAAGGCCAGGATGATCGCCACCTTCAGCGCCACCAGGGCGGCGTTGATGCCGGAGGCCTCGCGCACCCCCCGCGTCAGCAGGACGGTCAGCGCCAGGACGACGATCACGGCGGGCAGGTCGATGGTTCCGCCCGCCCCCGGCGCGGCGGCGAGGGCGGCCGGCAGGCGCAGGCCCAGATCCGCGAGCAGCGACTGCGCGTAGCCCGACCAGCCCGAGGCGACGGTCGCCGCCGCGAAGGCGAATTCGAGGACGAGATCCCAGCCGACGATCCAGGCCGGCAGCAGGCCGAGGCTCACGCGGGTATAGGCGTAGGTGGACCCGGCCTCCGGGATCATCGCCGCGAGTTCGGCGTAGCACAGCCCGACAAGCCCGCTGACGAGACCGCCGATCAGGAAGGACAGGATCAGCGCCGGCCCGGCATAATGCGCGGCGGCCGTGCCGGTGAGGACGAAGATGCCGGCGCCGATGGTGCCGCCGAGCCCGATGCAGACGAGCCCCGGCGCGGTGAGCGTCCTTGCCAGATCCCGGGAAGACCCAGCCGGCGCGCTCGATGATCCTGACATGCCTGATCCTTCTATCGGTGGCGACAGGGCAAGTCCCGGGCCGGGGGTGGCATCCGCGCCCGTTTCGTGTATGGATCCCACAGCCTCGACCCGGTTGACCGGGCGGGGCTTGAACCGCTTGCGGCAGACCGTGCTGGACGACATCCCGGCTCAGGCCGGTCCGCAGGCTCAAGGCGCCCCGCAGGGCGCTCCATCGTACGAAACACCCGAAAGGTATGCGATGTCGATCACGGCAGAGCGCAAGACCGCGCTCATCAAGCAGCACCGCACGGACGCGAAGGACACCGGCTCCCCCGAGGTGCAGGTGGCCATCCTCTCCGAGCGGATTTCCAACCTGACCCAGCACTTCAAGACCCACGGCAAGGACAACCATTCCCGCCGCGGCCTCCTGAAGCTGGTGTCGCAGCGCCGCTCGCTTCTCGACTACCTGAAGCGCAAGGACGAGTCGCGCTACCGTTCGCTCATCGAGAAGCTCGGCATCCGCCGCTAATCTCACCCGACGCGGCTTCCGGGTTCCGGGGCCGCGTTCGACTTTGGCAGGTCCGGGCATGGGGCTCGGGCAGGCCGAACGGGCCGCCCCTCGCACGAGATCGGGGCAGGATCGCCGGGGGCTTCGTGAAGCCCCCCGTCGTCTTGCCCCCGCCGTGCCGGGCGAAGCCCGCTGCATGAAGGCAAGGACAGACAGACCATGTTCGACGTACAACGCGAAGAGCTGATGTGGGGCGACCGCAAGCTCGTCCTCGAAACGGGCAAGGTGGCCCGTCAGGCGGACGGCGCCGTCGTCGCCACCTACGGCGAGACCTCGGTGCTCGCCTGTGTCGTGGGCGCGAAGGAGCCGAAGGCCGGCATCGACTTCCTCCCCCTCACCGTGAACTACCAGGAGCGCGCCTACGCCGCCGGCCGCATCCCGGGCGGCTACTTCAAGCGCGAAGGCCGTCCCTCCGAGAAGGAGACGTTGGTCTCCCGCCTCATCGACCGTCCGATCCGCCCCCTCTTCGTCGAGGGCTGGCGCAACGACACGCAGGTCACGGTCACGGTGCTGACCCACGACCTCGAGAACGATCCGGACATCGTCGGCATGGTGGCGGCCTCGGCGGCGCTGACCCTCTCGGGCGTGCCGTTCATGGGCCCGATCGGTGCGGCCCGCGTGGGCTACATCAACGGCGGCTACAAGCTGAACCCGCTCGTCACCGAGACCAAGGAAGAATCCTCCCTCGATCTCGTCGTCGCCGGCACGCAGGACGCGGTGCTGATGGTCGAGTCCGAGGCCAAGGAGCTCTCGGAAGACGTGATGCTCGGCGCCGTGATGTTCGGCCACAAGCACTTCCAGCCGGTCATCGAGGCGATCGTCCGGCTGGCCGAGAAGGCCGCCAAGGAGCCGCGCGACTTCTCCCCGCCGGAGAACGCCGACGTCGAGAAGGCCGTCCTCGACGTGTGCGAGGCCGAGCTGCGCGCCGCCTACACCAAGACCGTCAAGCAGGAGCGCTACGCCGCCGTCGACGCCGTGAAGGCGAAGGTGATGGCCGCCCTCTGCCCCGAGGGCGCCGAGAAGTTCCCGGCCGAGAAGGTCAAGGCCGCCTTCAAGGAGGCCCAGTCGAAGGTGGTCCGCTGGAACATCCTCGACACCGGCTCGCGCATCGACGGCCGTGACGTGAAGACCGTCCGCCCGATCCTCTCCGAGGTCGGCGTGCTGCCCCGCGCCCACGGCTCCTCGCTCTTCACCCGTGGCGAGACGCAGGCCCTCGTGGTTGCGACGCTGGGCACCGGCGAGGACGAGCAGTTCATCGACGCGCTGGAAGGCACCTACAAGGAGCGCTTCCTGCTCCACTACAACTTCCCTCCCTATTCGGTGGGTGAGACGGGCCGCATGGGCTCGCCGGGCCGTCGCGAGATCGGCCACGGCAAGCTGGCGTGGCGCGCCATCCGCCCGGTGCTGCCGCCGGCTCACGAGTTCCCGTACACGATCCGCGTCGTGTCCGAGATCACCGAGTCGAACGGCTCGTCTTCGATGGCCTCGGTCTGCGGCGGCTCGCTGTCGCTGATGGATGCGGGCGTCCCGCTGCGCCGTCCGGTGGCCGGCATCGCCATGGGCCTCATCCTCGAGGGTGAGCGCTTCGCGGTCCTGTCGGACATCCTGGGCGACGAGGATCACCTCGGCGACATGGACTTCAAGGTGGCCGGCACGGACGAGGGCGTGACCTCGCTCCAGATGGACATCAAGATCGCCGGCATCACCGAGGAGATCATGCGGGTCGCCCTCGATCAGGCGAAGGACGGCCGCGCCCATATTCTCGTGGAGATGGCCAAGGCCCTCACCGCCGCGCGTCCGGAGCTCGGCGAGTACGCGCCGCGCATCGAGACCATGCAGATCCCGACGGACAAGATCCGCGACGTGATCGGCACCGGCGGCAAGGTGATCCGCGAGATCGTCGAGAAGACCGGCGCCAAGATCAACATCGAGGACACGGGCGTGGTGAAGATCGCCTCGGCCGACGGCAAGGCGATCAAGGCGGCCTATAACTGGATCCGCTCCATCGTCGCGGAGCCCGAGGCCGGCACGATCTACGACGGCACGATCGTGAAGTGCATGGAGTTCGGCGCCTTCGTGAACTTCTTCGGCGCCAAGGACGGCCTCGTCCACATCTCGGAACTCGCCGCCCAGCGGGTCGCCAAGGTGACGGATGTCGTCAAGGAAGGCGACAAGGTGAAGGTGAAGTTCCTCGGTCAGGACGACCGTGGGAAGATCCGCCTGTCGATGAAGGTCGTCGATCAGCAGACCGGCGAGGACATCACCGACAAGATCAAGGCGCAGCGCGACTCCGAGCGGTCCGAGCGTGGCGACGAGCCGCGTGAGCCCCGTGAAGGCCGCGAGGGCGGTCGCGAAGGTGGCCGTAGCCACCGTGGCGAGCGCCGCCGCGAGGCGGGCGAGTAATCGCCCTCATCCTCACGATCTGACGTGACGGCGAAGCGCGGTCCCCTCGGGGGCCGCGTTTTCGTTTGCGGCACCACACGGAACGCCCCGGCACCCCCCGCGTTCGCCCCGCGATTGGAAGCGGAGGAACCCGATGGCCCGAGACATGATCCACGACATCTTCAGCGGCACGCCGAACCTGAGCACGACGGAGCGGGCGGTGTCCGTGGCCCTCGGCCTCGGCATCGCGGCGGCGGCCGCCCAGCCGCGCCCGAACAAGTGGCTGAGCCTCGCGGCCCTGGTGGTCGGCGTCGGCCTTGCCATGCGCGGGGCCACCGGGCATTGCGCCGTGAAGTCGATGGCGAACGAGTTCTGAGAACGAAAAAGGGGCGCCGAGGGCGCCCCTTCCTTTAGCCCGCTGCGGCGGGGCCTCTCAGTAGGTGGTGGTGCGGCGGCTGGCGATGAAGCCGTAGATGGCGAGCACGATCACCGCGCCCACGATGGCGCCGATGAAGCCCGCGCCTTGATTCGGGCCGTACCAGCCGACCGCCTGACCGATGAAGGTCGCCACGAAGGCGCCGACGATGCCGAGAATCGTGGTCAGGATGAAGCCGCCGGGCTCGTTCGGCCCCGGCATGATGAACTTGGCGATGACGCCCGCCAGGAATCCGATGATGATGGTCCAGAGAATGCCCATGTGTCTCCCCGCTTTGGGCCGCTGACGCCCTCTGAACGTTTGGATTTTCCAACCGGTTGCCCCGACTCGTCATCGCGATGCGGATTTTTTTCGCGGTTCCCCTCTGCGACACTGGTGACCGCGCCCGCCCTTTACGCCAAGCCGTCCTCGGCGGCAGATACGCCGCCGCCGGAGCATCGTCCGGCGAACCCCTCAGGATGGACGGAGAGAGCGTATGGCGATCAGGCGGATCGAGCCCGGGGCACGGATGTCCCAGGGCGTGGTGTATGGCGATACCGTCTACCTCGCCGGGCAGGTGGCCGACGAGCCCGTAGGCCGGGGCGTCACCGCGCAGACCCAGAACATCCTCGAACAGATCGATCGCCTGCTGGCCGCCGCCGGCACCGATAAGGAACAGCTCCTGACGGCCACGATCTACCTCGCCGACATCGCGACCTTCGCCGAGATGAACGCCGCCTGGGACGCCTGGGTCTCGAAGGAGAACCCGCCGACCCGCGCCACCGTCGAGGCGAAGCTCGCCGCGCCGGAATACCTCGTCGAGATCGTCGTCGTCGCCGCGCGGGCGGCCTGAGCGTGGCGCTCCGTCTTCCGAGGCGGGGGCGGCTCGCCGCCCTCGGCGTCTGCCTCGCGGCGGCGCTCGGCACCGCCCTGTTCGCCGGCGCCGCGCGCCCGGCGAACGAGAAGGTCGTCAACATCTACAACTGGTCGGATTATATCGACCCGCAGGTGCTCGATGCCTTCACCCGGGAGACGGGTATCAAGGTCGTCTACGACACCTACGACAACAACGAGATTCTGGAGACGCGGCTGCTCGCCGGCCGCTCGGGCTACGACATCGTCGTGCCGTCGGGGCCGTATCTCCAGCGCCTGATCCGGGCCGGCGCCTTCCGGCCCCTCGACAAGGCGAAGCTGAAGAACCTCGGCAACCTCTGGCCGGACATCATGAGCCGGCTCGCGGGCTACGACCCCGGCAACGTCTACGCCATCGACTACATGTGGGGCACCACCGGCATTGGCTACAACGTCGCCATGGTCCGGGAGAAGCTTGGGCCGAACGTGCCGGTCAATTCGTGGAGCGTCGTGCTCAACCCGTCCTCGGCCGCGAAGCTGAAGGAATGCGGGCTGATGATGCTCGACAGCCCCGAGGACCTGATCCCGAGCATGCTGCCCTTCTTCGGCGCCAAGGCCGACAGCAAGCGCTGGGACGACATGACCCTCGTCACCGACGCCCTCTACAAGGTGCGCGGCAGCGTGCGGAAATTCCACTCGTCGGAATACATCCAGGCGCTCGCCAACGGCGATATCTGCATGGCCGTCGGCTATTCGGGGGATGTGCTGCAGGCCAAGAAGCGGGCGGACGAGGCCAACAACGGCGTCGATGTCGCCTACGTGGTCCCCAAGGAGGGATCGCTGATGTGGTTCGATTCCTTCGCCATCCCGAAGGACGCGCCGCACCCGGACGAGGCCCTGGCCTTCCTCGACTACATGATGCGGCCGGAGGTGGCGGCGGCCAACACGAATTTCGTGTCCTACGCGAGCGGCAACCTCGCCGCGAAGGCCCACGTGAAGCCGGACATCCTCAACAATCCCGGCATTTACCCGGACGAGGCGACGATGCAGCGCCTCTCGGTCAACACCGCCTGGGACGAGCGCACCCAGCGCTTCGTCACCCGGCTCTGGACGCGGGTCCGCACGGGTCGCTGAGCAATGGCGCCCTCCCGTGATCCCAAGATCACGGGAGGGTTGCGGAACTAGTGCTTGAGGTCGTCCGGCACCTTGCCGCCGTTCTCGGCGACCTTCTGCATTACCTGCTTGTGCAGCCAGATGTTCATGGAGGCGGAATCCTCCTTGTCACCGGTGTAGTGCAGTTCGTCGGCGAGCTGCTTGCGCGACGCGAGGCCCGAATCGAGGTCGAGGAGCTTCATCAAGTCCACGATCGAGTGGCGCCAATCGAGCTTCTGCGGGTTCTTCTCCGCCATGCCGGTGAGGACGGCCTCGACATCCACCGGACCGCCGCTGCTGCTGCCACCCGCGCTGCCGGTGGGAGCCGGCGTGCTGGTCTGGCCGGAGCTCGATGTCGTGGAGGAGGGGGCCGCCTCTGCCTGTCCGCCACCGAACGGGTGGAGGATCTTGCTGACGATGTTGCCGAGAAGGCTCATGGGTCTACTCCGTCCTACGCCGCGACCGTCGTGGCGCGATGCACCGACAACATGTCGCATTGGTGTGACGTTCCACTGGCGGCCGCCTCAGCGGGAAATACGGAGGCTGACGCCGAGCAGGCACAGGCCGACGATCAGGCAAATCCCGCTCCAGCGCTCGAGGAAACCGGCGCGCGTGGGATCCCGGATCGACAGGGCAGCGAGAATCACGCCGCTCAGAAGGCTTCCGAGGCAGATCACGATCAAGAGAGCTTCTATTGCGAGACTCGATGACACGTCGCCTCCATAATCGCGGAAGCGCAACTTGCGAAGATACGTTTGGCTAAGTCACGTATCTATACGCAATATTCCTCGTGGTGAGATAATTCCGATCACGGAGTGTTGAAGTCAATACTCACTTTGCGGTTGTTAAGCCGCCTAGTGCAATGTGTGATCGATTCCAGCGCCTGCACCCGGCGAATGAGAGCGGCAGGCAGTACAAATCTGCTTTATGTTTGTCTCGGATCGTCGAACGATCGGCGTGTGACGCGCCCCGGCAGAGGGCCTGCTTCCAGCCACGGTTGCGGGCCGGGGGCAATCCTTGCGCACGACCCGGTTGCGCCACCGTTGCTGGGTGGATGCGTCATTCGCCTGCCCGCGCGGGTGGCAGGGTTTAACTGCGCAGGTTGCGCCAGGGAAGCGTTGACACGGCGCCACCCCCCCACCATAAGGGCGGCGCGGGACGGCCCCAGGGGGGCCTCACCGACCTTGGGGGAATGTCCCGAGCGGCAAAGGGGGCGGACTGTAAATCCGCTGCGTAAGCTTCGTAGGTTCGAGTCCTACTTCCCCCACCAAGATCCTCACCCACACCATCAGCGCGATTTCGCCAGGGCGGCCTCGATACGGGCCGCGGCGGCGGCGGAATAGCCCTTGCCTTCCAGCGTCTGGCCCGCCTGCGCGACGCCGGACAGGCTGCGCGGCGCCCGGCCGGTGAGGTGGCGCGCCCGCAGGGCGTGGGAATCCCGGTGGCTCGCATGGGTAACGGCGATGGCCAGCGCGTCCGCCGCGTCCGCCACCCGGAATTCCGCCTTCGGCAGCAGGAAGCGCACCATCGCCTGGATCTGCGCCTTGTCGGCGTGGCCGGAGCCCGCCACCGTCTTCTTGATGAGGTTGGCGGCGTATTCGAACACCGGGTGTCCGGCGAGCGCCGGCACGAGCAGCGCCACGGCGCGGGCATGGCCGAGCTTCAGGGTCGCCTGCGCGTCCTTGTTCACGAAGGTCTCCTCCACGGCGACTTCGTCGGGCTGGAGCGTCTGGCAGATCCGGGTCAGCCCCTCG
This sequence comes from Methylobacterium sp. TK26, assembly GCF_055361565.1. Classification (NCBI taxonomy): domain Bacteria; kingdom Pseudomonadati; phylum Pseudomonadota; class Alphaproteobacteria; order Hyphomicrobiales; family Methylobacteriaceae; genus Methylobacterium; species Methylobacterium sp. TK26. The sequence continues at coordinate 1,930,552 of NZ_CM143965.1, forward strand.
AACAGCTCGCGCAGGCGCAGCGCCAGCGGCAGTTCGCCATCGGAGGTGATCACGCCGCAATCGTGGTAGGTCAGGCTGGTCCCCTGGGCGGTGATCAGGCCCCAGCCGGTGCGGCGCAGGCCCGGATCGATCCCGAGGATACGGATCGGAGCGCTCGTGCCGGTCTTCATGACGGTGCTCATGGTGCTCGCTCGGGGGGCTCGTGAGCCCGATGTCAGGACGCAGGCCGGCTGCCACCCGTACCGCGAAGCCGGGCCTCTCACCAGACGAGGACGAGAATGCGCCACGAAGGTCCGATCAGCCGCTTCTCGGTGCCGTCGCTGGCGGAGATGCCCGCCGACCTGCGGCAGCGCATCGAACAGGTGCAGGAGAAGGCGGGCTTCGTGCCCAACATCTTCCTGGCGCTCGCCCACAGGCCGGAGGAATTCCGCGCCTTCTTCGCCTATCACGACGCGCTGATGGACCGCCCCGGTGGCCTCACCAAGGCGGAACGGGAGATGATCGTGGTGGCGACGAGCGCCGCGAACCACTGCCTCTATTGCGTCGTCGCCCACGGGGCGATCCTCCGGGTGCGGGCGAAGGACCCCCTGCTCGCCGACGAGATCGCCACGAACTACGCCAAGGCCTCCATCACATGGCGCCAGAAGGCGATGCTCGACTTCGCCGTGAAGCTCGCCCTCGAACCGGGCGCGGTCGGTGCGGAGGACCACGCGATCCTCGAAGAGCTGGGCTTCTCGCAGGACGACATCTGGGACATCGCCGCGATCACCGGCCTCTTCGCCCTGTCGAACCGCCTCGCCAGCGCCACGGATCTGCGGCCGAACGCCGAGTTCTTCGGGATGGGCCGGGGCTGAACGTCCCTACCGGCCGCGCCCGTACAGGATGATGCCGGCGCCGAGCAGACAGAGCGCAGCGCCGAGCCCGTCGCGCAGGTCCGGGCGCTCACCCTCGACGAACCACATCCAGGCCAGCGAGGCGGCGATATAGACGCCGCCATAGGCCGCGAAGGCGCGGCCCGCCGCCTCGCTCTCGACGAGGGTCAGCAGGGCCGCGAAGGCCATGAGCGAGCCGACGCCCGGCACCGCCCACCATGCGGAGCGGCCGAGCCGCAGCCACATCCAGAAGGCATAGCATCCCGCGATCTCCGCGAACGCCGCGCCAAGATAAACCATGTTATTCATGTGCCGGTATTTCTGTATTTTCTAGGTAGATATCAAATCATCGCGCAGCCGCCTTGCCAACCAAATCCCAATTCATGCATCTTTGCCCGAACGATTGCGAACGAAGGGGGTCTCGTGGAGATCAGGCGGATCGGCGCGCGCGCATGCACGGCAGGCCCGGCGGAGTGGTTCACGGGCAGCGTCTCGATCGACCCCTTGTTCGGCCCCACGGACACCTCCCGCGCCGGCGGGGCCTGGGTCACGTTCCAGCCCGGCGCGCGGACGGCCTGGCACACCCATCCCCTCGGACAGGCGCTGATCGTGACCGATGGCATCGGATGGGTGCAAACGCTCGGCGGCCCGGTGGAGGAGGTGCAGACGGGGGACGTGGTGTGGTTCGCTCCCGATGAGAAGCATTGGCATGGGGCGAGCGCCACGTCGTCCATGAGCCACATCGCCGTGCAGGAATCCTTCTACGGCTCGCCGGTCGTCTGGCTCGAACAGGTCTCGGACAGCGATTACACCTGCTGAAGCGGTGCGTTAACGCCGTCGCGCTCTGATGGGGGCATGCCCTCCTCGTCCGCCTCCGACGCCCCCGCCGAATCCCTGCTCCCGCCGGGGGACGGCCCGTTGCGCGCCGCCGTCGCGGGCTGGATCGATGCCCTCGCCCGCGAACGGCGGATGTCGGCCAACACGGTCGAGGCCTATGACCGCGACCTGCGGCAGTTCCTCGTCCATCTCGAAAGCCGGCGCGGCGAGCCCACCATCGCGATGCTCATCGACCTGAAGGTGCGGGACATCCGCGCCTTCATGGCGGCCCGGCGGGCGGACGACATCTCCGGGCGCTCGCTGATGCGGATGCTCGCCGGCCTGCGCTCCTTCGGGCGCCACCTGGAGCGCGAGGGCTACGGCGCGATCTCGGCGCTGGGTGGGGTGCGCTCGCCCAAGGTGCCCCGGCGCCTGCCGCGCCCGCTGCCGGTGAATGCGGCGGTGGCGCTGACCGATGTCGGCATCCGCGCCGGGGAGGACCGCGAGCCCTGGATCTTCGCCCGCGACGCGGCGGTCCTCGCCCTCCTCTACGGGGCGGGCCTGCGCATCTCCGAAGCCCTCGGCCTGCGCCGGGCCGATGCGCCCGTGCCGGGGGTCGATCAGGTGACGGTGCTCGGCAAGGGCGGCAAGGAGCGGATGGTGCCGGTGCTGCCGGTGGTCGCGGAGGCGGTGTCCGCCTATCTCGCCGCCTGCCCGTTCCCGCTGCCGCCGGAGGGGCCGCTCTTCGTCGGTGCCCGGGGCGGGCCGCTCTCGCCCCGGATCATCCAATACGCGGTGGCGCGGCTGCGCGGGGCCCTCGGGCTGCCCGACGAGGCGACGCCCCACGCCCTGCGCCATTCCTTCGCGACCCACCTCCTCGCCCGGCAGGGCGAATTGCGGGCGATCCAGGAACTGCTCGGCCACGCCTCGCTCTCGACGACGCAGCTCTACACGCAGGTCGATGCCGCCCGGCTGATGAGCGCCTATGAGGCGGCCCATCCCCGGGCGCGGATGCGCGCCTGAACCCTCAGACGTGGATGGCGCGCTTGTTCACCGCGAGCGCGGCTTCCTTCACCGCCTCGGTGAGGGTCGGGTGCGCGTGGCAGGTGCGGGCGATGTCCTCGGAGGAGGCGCCGAACTCCATGGCCACCGCCACCTCGGCGATGAGATTGCCCGCATCCGCGCCGACGATGTGCACGCCGAGCACGCGGTCCGACTGCGCGTCGGCCAGCACCTTCACGAACCCGTCCGTGGTGCCGTTCGCCTTGGCGCGGCCGTTGGCGGTGAAGGGGAACTTGCCGGCGTTGTAGGCGATGCCGTCCTTCTTCAGTTCCTCCTCCGTGCGGCCGACCGAGGCCACCTCGGGGAAGGTGTAGACGACGTTCGGGATCACGGCGTAATTCACGTGGCCCGACTGGCCCGCCAGGATCTCCGCCACGGCGACCCCCTCGTCCTCGGCCTTGTGGGCGAGCATTGGCCCGGCGATCACGTCGCCGATGGCGTAGATGCCGGTAACGTTGGTCGCGAAGTGCGAATCGACGTGGATGCGGCCCTTGTCGTCCTTCTGGACGCCGGCATTCTCCAGCCCCAGGCCCTCGGTGTAGGGCACGCGGCCGATGCAGACGAGCACCACGTCCGCCTGCAGGGTCTCGGCCTCGCCGCCGGCGGCGGGCTGCACGGTGACCGTCGCGCCCTTCTTGCCGACCTCGACGCCCGTGACCTTCGTGGAGAGCTTGAACTCCATGCCCTGCTTGCCGAGGATGCGCTGGAACTGCTTGCCGACCTCGCCATCCATGCCCGGCAGGATCCGGTCGAGGTATTCGACCACCGTCACCTCGGCGCCGAGACGCCGCCAGACCGAGCCGAGTTCCAGGCCGATGACGCCCGCACCGATGACGAGGAGCTTCTTCGGCACGCGGTCGAGCTCCAGGGCGCCGGTCGAGGAGACGACGACCTTCTCGTCCACGGTGATGCCCGGCAGGTTCGCGACGTCCGAGCCCGTGGCGATGACGATGTTCTTCGTCTCCAGCATCTGGTTGCCGCCATCCTCGGACAGCACCTCGACGCGGCCCGCCCCGGCGATCCGGCCGGTGCCGTGGAAGGTCTCGACCTTGTTCTTTTTCAGCAGGAACTCGACGCCCTTGGTGTTGCCGGCGACGCCCTCGGCCTTGAAGCTCATCATCTTCTTCAGGTCGAGCTTCGGCGTACCGACATCGATGCCGAGATCGCCGAAATGCTTGCTGGCCTCCTCGAAGGCCTCGGAGGCGTGGAGCAGCGCCTTCGACGGGATGCAGCCGATGTTGAGGCAGGTGCCGCCATGGGTGGCGCGTTTCTCGACGACGGCCGTCCGCAGTCCGAGTTGCGCCGCGCGGATCGCGCAGACGTAACCGCCGGGGCCGGTGCCGATGACGACGAGATCGTAGGACATGATCGTTCGTTTCCTTCTCCGGCTTGAGGGGCCGGACGGGTTGTTCCGTAAGGCGATGGGACGTCAGCGGCCGCCGGAGACGAGAATGTTGGCGCCGGTCGTGTAGGCAGCGTCCTCGGACAAGAGCCACACGATCGGGGCCGCCACCTCCTCCGCCGTGCCGGCCCGGCCCATCGGCTGGTCCGGCCCCAGCCGCGCGACCCTGTCGGGCTGCCCGCCGCTGGCGTGGATCTCCGTATCGATGATGCCCGGTGACACCGCGTTGACACGGATGCCCTCCGTCGCGACCTCGCGGGCGAGGCCGGTGGTGAAGGTGTCGATGGCGCCCTTCGAGGCGGCGTAGTCCACGTATTGGCCGGGACCGCCGAGGCGGGCCGCGACCGAGGACACGTTGACGATGGCGCCGCCCTGTCCGCCATGCCTCGTGGACATGCGCCGCACCGCCTCGCGGGCGCAGAGGAAGCTGCCGACGATGTTCGTCGTCATCATCCGCTGAAGCCGGGCGGCATCCATCTCATCCACGCGGCTGGCGACATCGACCACGCCCGCGTTGTTGATGAGCGCGGTGAGCGTCCCGAGTCGGTCGGCGGCTTCGAACAGGGCGAGCACGTCGGCCTCGACGCCGACATCGCTGCGCACGGCCACCGCCCTGCCCCCCTTGGCGGCGATCGCCTCGACCACCGCCTGGGCCGCCCCGGCATCGGAGACGTAGCTCAGGCAGACCGCGTAGCCGCGATCCGCCAGCATCAGCGACACGGCGCGGCCGATGCCGCGGCTGCCGCCCGTGACGACGGCGACGGGGATGGATTGTCCGCTCACGTCTCCGCTCCTCAGCCGACCATCAGCTTGTGAATCTCGGCTTGCCGCTCACAGTCGCGCCGAAGGGAGTCGGCGCCGACATCGATCAGATATCCGGTATCGTCGGTCCAGCTGATCGCGTGGCCGTACTCGTCGACCCGGACCGAACGAAAGTTCTCGGGCGTTTGAAGCCACGCAAAGACCTTACCCTTCGCGAGAAGGGGGCGGAGATCGACCACGCCCTCGTACCCATCGACGAAGACGAGCTTGAGGACACCATGGATCACCGGTTCGGCCGACGAGACGCGTGGCAGACGCTTCATGGTATCCGCTCCACCTTCTCATGCGACGTGGTTCGGAGGAAAGCTTCGAGGAGGGCGTCCTGCCTGGTCGCCGCCCAACGTATGACTTTCCTTCGTTTCGCGACAGGTAGGAAGCCCTCGATCACGCTCAACGTCGCGATGTCGAAACTGGCGACATGCTCCGCGCAATAGGCGTGGAAGTGCGGCGGCGGATGCTCGTTCGCGTAGAACATGATCCGAATGCCATCGAATTCCGCCACGATCGGCATCGATGATCGCTCCGGTCGTGGCGGGTTCTATGGCCTCCGATCAGAGATCCAGCACGAGCCGGGCCGGGTCCTCCAGGGCTTCCTTCACGCGCACGAGGAAGGTGACGGCCTCCTTCCCGTCCACGATGCGGTGATCGTAGGACAGGGCGAGGTACATCATCGGCCGCGCCTCGATCTTGCCGTTACGGACGACCGGGCGTTCCTCGATCCGGTGCATCCCGAGGATGCCCGATTGCGGCGCGTTGAGGATCGGCGTCGACATCAGCGAGCCGTAGATGCCGCCGTTGGTGATCGTGAACGTGCCGCCCTGCATGTCCTCGATGGAGAGCTTGCCCTCGCGGGCCTTCTTGCCGAAGCCGGAGATCTTCTTCTCGATGCCGGCGATGGACAGGTCGTCCGCGTCGCGCACCACCGGCACGACGAGGCCCTTATCGGTCCCGACCGCGATGCCGATGTGGTAGTAGTTCTTGTAGACAAGGTCCTGCCCGTCGATCTCGGCGTTCACCGCCGGTACGTCCTTGAGGGCGCCGATCACCGCCTTGGTGAAGAAGCCCATGAAGCCGAGCTTCGTGCCGTGCTTCTTCTCGAAGATGTCCTTGTACTGGCTGCGCATCGCCATCACGGCGGACATGTCGACGTCGTTGAACGTCGTCAGCATCGCCGCCGTGTCCTGCGCGTCCTTCAGGCGGCGCGCGATGGTCTGGCGGAGCTTCGTCATGCGCACGCGCTCCTCACGGGAGGCGTCGTCCGGGGCGGACGGGGCGCGCGGCATGCTCGGGCGGGCTTCCTTGGCCGGGGCCGGGCTGCTCGGACCCTTGGCGATGGCGCCGAGCATGTCGCCCTTGGTCACGCGGCCGTCCTTGCCGGAGCCGTTGACGCCGGACGGATCGACGCCGGACTCGCGGGCGAGCTTGGCGACGGCCGGGCCGTTGTCGCCCACCGGGCGCTGCTGGGCCGGGGTGCCCGCGTCGTGGTTGCCGTAGCCGGCGCCACCCTCGGGGGCCTTCGCCTCGGCGGGCTTCGGGGCCTCGCTGCGGCTCTCGGACTTCGTCTCGGCGGTCTGCTTCGGGGCTTCCTTGGCGGCGGCCTTCTTGGGCGCGCCGGAACCCTCGACGATGGAGCCAAGGATCGCGCCCGGCTCGACGGTCTCGCCGTCTTTCACGAGGATTTCGCCGAGTTCGCCCGCGGCCGGAGCGTTGACCTCGAGTGTGACCTTGTCGGTCTCGAGTTCCACCAACGGCTCGTCGGCCGCCACCGCGTCGCCGGGTTTCTTGAACCAGCGGCCGATCGTGGCCTCGCTCACGGATTCCCCGAGCGTCGGGACGAGGATGTCGGTTGCCATGGTCTCGCTCTGTCAGGTCGGCGGGTCCCCGGGGGACCCTGGATGGGATCGGCGGCCACTGGGCGCGGCCGCCGGAGTCTCGGGACGGATCAGACGGCCAGCGCCTCGTTGAGGAACGCCTGCAACTGCGCCTGGTGCTTCGACATCAGGCCCACGGCGGTCGAGGCCGAGGCCGGGCGGCCGACGTAGCGGGCGCGCGACACGGGGGAGTTCGCCTGGCCCAGCACCCATTCGAGATAGGGCTCGACGAAGGACCACGCGCCCATGTTCTTGGGCTCTTCCTGGCACCACACCACGTCCGCGTTGCGGAAACGGGCCATCTCGTTGGCCAGCGCCTTCAGGGGGAACGGATAGAGCTGCTCCACGCGCATCAGGTAGACGTCGGTGATGCCGCGCTTCTCGCGCTCTTCCAGCAGGTCGTAATAGACCTTGCCCGAGCACAGCACGACGCGGCGGATCTTGTCGTCGCGGACCAGCTTGTACTCGCTACCCTCGCTCTCCGCCTCGTCCCAGAGGACGCGGTGGAACGTCGAGCCTTCGGCGATGTCACCGAGCGTCGACACGGCGCGCTTGTGCCGCAGCAGCGACTTCGGCGTCATCAGGATGAGCGGCTTGCGGAAGTCGCGCTTCAGCTGCCGGCGCAGGATGTGGAAGTAGTTCGCGGGCGTCGTGCAGTTGGCGACCTGGATGTTGTCCTCGGCGCAGGCCTGGAGATAGCGCTCCAGCCGGGCCGAGGAGTGCTCCGGCCCCTGCCCCTCGTAGCCGTGCGGCAGCAGCAGCACGAGGCCGGACATGCGCAGCCACTTGCGCTCGCCGGACGCGATGAACTGGTCGAACACCACCTGCGCGCCGTTGGCGAAATCGCCGAACTGCGCCTCCCACAGGACGAGCGCGTTCGGCTCGGCCAGCGAATAGCCGTACTCGAAGCCGAGCACCGCCTCTTCCGAGAGCATCGAGTTGATGATCTCGATCTGCGCCTGCCCGTCGCGGATGTTGTTGAGCGGCGTGAAGCGCTGCTCGTTCTCCTGATCGATCACCACGGCGTGGCGCTGGGAGAAGGTGCCGCGCTCCACATCCTGGCCGGACAGCCGGACCCGGTTGCCGTCGAGGAGCGTCGCGCCGAAGGCCAGGGCCTCGGCCGTCGCCCAATCGATGCCGGCGCCGGTCTCCACCGCCTTGGCACGGTTGTCCATGAAGCGCTGGATCGTGCGGTGCAGGTGGAAGCCGGGGGGCGCCTGGGTGATCTTGCGGGCGATCTCCTGGATCGTCTCGGCCGGCACGGCGGTGCGGCCCCGGCGCGGATCGTCCACGTCCTCGTGGACGGCCTTCACGCCGGACCAGCGCCCATCGAGCCAATCGGCCTTGTTGGCCTTGTAGTTCGTGGCGATGTCGAACTCGCTGTCGAGCATCGACCGGAACTCGGCCTTGCGGGCGTCCAGCGCCTCCTGCGAGAGCGTGGTGTTCTCCACGAGCTTGCGGCCGTAGGTCTCCAGCACGGTCGGATGCTTGCGGATCCGCTGGTACATCTTCGGCTGGGTGAAGGCCGGCTCATCGCCCTCGTTATGGCCGAAGCGGCGGTAGCACAGCATGTCGATCACGACCGGCTTGCCGAACTTCTGGCGGTACTCGACCGCGATCTTCGCCGCGAATGTCACGGCCTCGGGGTCGTCGCCGTTGCAGTGGAAGATCGGTGCCTCGACCATCTTCGCCACGTCCGACGGATAGGGCGAGGAGCGCGAGAAGCGCGGATCGGTGGTGAAGCCGATCTGGTTGTTGATGATGAAGTGCACCGAACCGCCGGTCCGGTGGCCCTTCAGGCCCGACAGGCCGAAGCACTCGGCCACCACGCCCTGGCCGGCGAAGGCGGCATCGCCGTGGATCAGCAGCGGCAGGACGGTGCGGCGCTCGACGTTGGGCTTCGCCCACTGATCCTGCTTGGCGCGGACCTTCCCCAGCACCACCGGATCGACGATTTCGAGGTGGGACGGGTTGGCGGTGAGCGAGAGGTGGACGTTGTTGCCGTCGAAGGCGCGGTCGGACGACGCGCCGAGATGGTACTTCACGTCGCCCGAGCCCTCGACTTCCGCCGGGGAGGCCGAGCCGCCCTTGAACTCGTGGAACACTGCCCGGAAGGGCTTGGCCATCACGGTGGTCAGGGTGTTCAGGCGGCCCCGGTGGGCCATGCCGAACACGATCTCGCGCACACCCAGCGCACCGCCGCGCTTGATGATCTGCTCCAGCGCCGGGATCATCGCCTCGCTGCCGTCGAGGCCGAAGCGCTTGGTGCCGGTGTACTTGAGGTCCAGAAACTTCTCGAAGCCCTCGGCCTCGATGAGCTTATTGAGAATGGCGCGCCGACCTTCGGGCGTAAAAGAAATTTCCTTGTCCTTGCCCTCGATGCGCTCCTGGATCCACGCCTTCTCGGCGGGATCGGAGATGTGCATGAACTCGACGCCGAGCGTCTGGCAGTAGGTCCGCTCCAGGATGTCCACGATCTCGCGGATCGTCCCGAATTGCAGGCCGAGCACGTTGTCGAGGAAGATCGGGCGGTCGTAATCGGCTTCGGTGAAGCCGTAATGCTGCGGATGCAATTCCTCGTGGTCACCGCGCGGGGCCAGCCCGAGCGGATCGAGCTTGGCGTGGAGGTGGCCGCGCATGCGGTAGGAGCGGATCAGCATGATCGCCCGCACCGAATCCTTGGTCGCCTGCTCCACGGAGACGCCGGTGGTGGCCAGGACGCCGCCGCCCGCGGCATCGACCGGCTTGCCCGGCAGGGCGTCGCCCTTCTTCTCCTTGGCGACGATCTTGTCGCCGATGGCCTTTTCCAGGGCGGCCCAGTTGCCGTCCATGGCCGAGACCAGCTCGCCGTTCAGCGGCACCGGCCAGTTCGGCTTCTCCCAGGAGGCGCCTGCGGCGTTCTTCTCGACGAGGGTCTCGTCTTCACCGAGGGCCTTGAAGAAGTTCTGCCACTCGGGATCGACGGAATGCGGGTTGCGCGCGTAAGCCGCCTGCAATTCCTCGATATAGGCGGCGTTCGCGCCGTAGAGGAACGAGGTTTCGAGGAGCGCTTCGTTCACGTCCTGGCGTGCCATGGTCCGTCCATCCTGTCGCTCGGGCGGGCGGCGGAGCCACCCGCATCGCGGTGCCGGAACGTCGCCGGCTCTAGAAAGCGGTGAAGGGCGCCGCGCGCCCCTCACCCGATTGCCTTGCGCCGGGCAGCCCCGAGGGGCCGCCGGGGAGGTCGTCAGCCCTTGAGGACCTCGACCAGGGTCGAGCCGAGGCGAGCCGGCGACGGGGAGACGCGGATGCCCGCCGCCTCCATCGCCGCGATCTTGTCCTCGGCGCCGCCCTTGCCGCCCGAGATGATCGCGCCGGCATGGCCCATGCGGCGGCCGGGGGGCGCCGTGCGGCCGGCGATGAAGCCGACCATCGGCTTGCTGCGGCCGCGCTTGGCCTCGTCACGGAGGAACTGCGCCGCTTCCTCTTCGGCCGAACCACCGATCTCGCCGATCATCACGATCGACTCGGTCTTGTCGTCGGCCAGGAACAGTTCGAGCACGTCGATGAATTCGGTGCCCTTCACCGGGTCGCCGCCGATGCCGACCGCCGTCGTCTGGCCGAGGCCAGCGGTCGTGGTCTGGAACACGGCCTCGTAGGTCAACGTGCCGGAGCGCGAGACGATGCCGACCGAGCCCTGCCGAAAGATGTTGGCAGGCATGATGCCGATCTTCGACTGACCCGCCGTGACGATGCCGGGGCAGTTCGGGCCGACGAGGCGGGACTTGGAACCCACGAGGGCGCGCTTCACGCGCACCATGTCGAGCACGGGGATCCCCTCCGTGATGCACACGATCAGCGGGATCTCGGCCGCGATGGCCTCGCAGATCGCATCCGCCGCGCCGGGCGGGGGCACGTAGACGACGGAGGCGTCGGCGCCAGTGGCGTCGCGGGCCTCGGCGACCGTGTCGAAGACCGGCAGGCCGAGATGGGTCGAGCCGCCCTTCCCGGGGGAAGTGCCGCCGACCATCTTCGTGCCGTAGCTGAGCGCCTGCTCGGAGTGGAAGGTCCCGTTCTTGCCGGTGAAGCCCTGGCAGATGACCTTGGTGTTGGCGTCGATCATCACCGACATGATCAGGCTCCCTTCACGGCGGCGACGATCTTCTGGGCGGCGTCATCCAGGTCGTCGGCCGGGATCACGTTGAGGCCGGAGGCGCGGATGATTTCCTTGCCCTGCTCGACGTTGGTGCCTTCGAGGCGCACCACCAGCGGGACCTGCAGCCCCACCGCCTTCACCGCCGCGATCACGCCGTTGGCGATCACGTCGCACTTCATGATCCCGCCGAAGATGTTGACGAGGATGCCCTTCACGTTCGGATCGGCGGTGATGATCTTGAACGCCGCCGTCACCTTCTCCTCGGAGGCGCCGCCGCCCACGTCGAGGAAGTTCGCCGGGCTTTCGCCGTAGAGCTTGATGATGTCGAGGGTGGCCATGGCCAGACCCGCGCCGTTCACCATGCAGCCGATCGTGCCGTCCAGCGCGATGTAGGCGAGGTCGTACTTCGACGCCTCGATCTCCTTGGCGTCCTCCTCGGTCTCGTCGCGCAGCGCCACGATGTCCGGGTGCCGGTAGAGGGCGTTCGAATCGAAGGCCATCTTGGCGTCCAGGCACTTCAGGTGCCCGTCGCCGGTCAGGACCAGCGGGTTGATCTCGAGAAGGCTCATGTCCTTCGACACGAAGGCCTTGTAGAGCTTGTCGGTGACGTCGGCCGCTTCCTTGGCCTGGGCGCCCGTGAGCCCCAGCGCCTTGGCGACCGCGCGGCCATGGTGGGGCATGACGCCCGTGGCCGGATCGACCGGGATGGTGTGGATCTTCTCAGGCGTGTCGTGGGCGACCGCCTCGATATCCATGCCGCCCTCGGTGGAGACCACGAAGGCGACGCCGCCGGTCTCGCGGTCCACCAGCATCGACAGGTAGAACTCGGCGGCAATCTGCGCGCCTTCCTCGATATAGAGGCGGTTCACCTGCTTGCCGGCCGGGCCGGTCTGGATCGTCACCAGGGTCTGGCCGAGCATCTCGCCGGCATATTGCTTCACCTCGTCGATCGACTTGGTGACGCGCACACCGCCCTTGGCGCCCTGCGGGGCCCCGACGAACGTGCCCTTGCCGCGACCGCCGGCATGGATCTGGCTCTTCACGACCCAGACCGGACCGCCGAGTTCCTTGGCGGCCGCCTCGGCCTCGGAGGGGTTGAAGATCGCCACGCCGCGGGAGACCGGCAGGCCGAACTCCCGCAGGACCGCCTTGGCCTGGTATTCGTGAATGTTCATCGGAGCCTCTTTCAGAGGAGCGAATAGGGAATAGCGAATAGCGAATAGTTTTCGGGAGGTGCGTTGGGGGCGTAGCGCCCCCTCTTCGCTACTCCCTATTCGCTATTCGCCCGACGGCTCACGCCAGCGAGCCGTCGACGGTCTTGCAGGCCTCGATGAGGCCCTTCACCGAGTTGACCGACTTCTCGAACATCGCCTTCTCGTCGCCGTTGAACTCGACTTCGAGGACCTTTTCGACGCCGTTCGCGCCGATCACCACCGGCACGCCGATGAACAGGCCGGCGATGCCGTACTGGCCGTCGAGATGGGCGGCGCAGGGCAGGACCCGGCGCTTGTCGCGCAGGTAGCTCTCGGCCATCGCGATGGCCGAAGAGGCCGGGGCGTAGAAGGCCGAGCCGGTCTTGAGCAGGTTGACGATCTCGCCGCCGCCCTTGCGGGTCCGCTCGACCATGGCGTCGAGCTTCTCCTGGGTGGACCAGCCGAGCTTGATCATGTCGGGGAGCGGCACGCCCGCGATGGTCGAGTAGCGGACCAGCGGCACCATGTCGTCGCCGTGGCCGCCGAGCACGAAGGCGGTGACGTCCTCGACCGAGACCTTGAACTCCTCGGCCAGGAAGTGGCGGAAGCGGGCCGAGTCGAGCACGCCGGCCATGCCGATGATCTTGTTCTTCGGCAGGCCCGAGAACTTCTGCAGCGCCCACACCATCGCGTCGAGCGGGTTGGTGATGCAGATCACGAAGGCGTCCGGCGCGTGGGCCTTGATGCCCTCGCCCACCGCCTGCATGACCTTGAGGTTGATTCCGATCAGGTCGTCGCGGCTCATGCCGGGCTTGCGCGGCACGCCGGCGGTGACGATCACCACGTCGGCCCCGGCGATCGCCGAATAGTCGCTGGCGCCCGCGAGCTTCGCGTCGAAGCCCTCGACCGGCGCGGCCTCGGCGATGTCCAGCGCCTTGCCCTGGGGAACGCCGTCGACGATGTCGAACAGCACGATGTCGCCCAGTTCCTTGAGGCCGGCGAGAAGGGCCAGGGTTCCGCCGATCTGGCCGGCACCGATGAGGGCGATCTTGCTGCGTGCCATGTCGGTTCTGCCTCCTTTGAAACCGTGCGTTCGTAGCGCGAGGGGATTGGACCGGCGTGCGTTGCGCCGGCTCGTTCGCGTCCGAAATTCTGCGCGGCTGTGTGGCCGAAAAGCACCGTGGCTTCAACCCGATGCGGCTTGGCCAAACCTCCCGATCGCGCCCGCTGACCGTTCGGTCACGCGCGGGGCCAGTGCGGAAACCGCTGTGCTGCAAAGGTTTTAGGTGCGGTGCAGCGAGGTGGAAGGTCGCAATGACAGAACGCCGAACCTGTCAGTTTCACATTTTCGAGGGGGCGCCTCGGCGCGACTCGCAGCCCGAAAATGAGAAGGGCGGGGTCGCGTCTGCCGCGAACCCCGCCCTGGTCTTTCAGAGCACCCCAGCGCGTAAGACTCGCTGGATGGCGTGGATTACGGCGCCGAAGCGCGCCTCGATCAGGTCTCGCGGCACGTCCGCGTCGTGCTGGATCGCGAGGGGATGCGTGAAGCGGTAGCTCGCGTCGAAGATGTAGGCGATGGCCCGCTCCCGGTCCCGCGCCGAGAAGATGCCGGAGGTGATTCCCTCCTCGACCACCCGCTCCACGAGGCTGCGCAGGCGCACCCGGTGGCGCCGGGCGATGGGGCGGGCCGCGACGGTGGCGTCCAGATGTACCGCGAACAGGTTCGGTTCGTTGGCGAGCGCGTCCCGTTGCAGGGCTGCGAGGGCGACGAGCAGGCGCTCGATCTTATCGTCGGCCGGATCGGGGGCGTCGGCGATGCCGGCGAGCCGCGTCTCCACGTCCCGCAGCCAGCGCCCCGCCACGGCGTCGAGCAGCGCGTCCTTCGAGGGGAAGTACCGGTAGACGTTGGCGTGCGTCATGCCCGCCTCGGCGGCCACGGCGACCACCGTCACCCGCTTGGGACCGAGCCGCGCGAGATGCTCGGTGGCGATGCCCAGAAGGCGGATATCGGCTGAAACGGGGGCCCGAGCCTTGGCCGGCCCCGTGGCCTCGGCGCCGTCACGCGACGCGGCAGGCGGAAGACCCTCGATTCCCGGAAGGCTTACCTTGAGGCCGGGCTCGTCATCCTTCGAGGATTCGGCATCCGACCTGAGGAACGGAAGTGGAAGGCGGGAAGAGGACAGGTGGTAGGGCGAGGCGGACCCCCATCGTTCCGAAAGAAGCGCCGGGACGCTTCCGGTTGACTCTGCGGTGTCCCCCCGGGAGCCCGCGTGCTCATGCAGCTTCGCTGCCGCTTACGTGTCGTATGTTCAAAATGATTTGAGAACGCAACAAATTTTTCCGTCTCAACACGCTCAGAAACGATCTTTCCACGACCTTAGAGTGACGAACACATTCTCCGCGCTGGTACCTGCTGGCAGATCGACGCCCTGTGCCAGTTCTGGGCTTTCACTCCTCAGAAAGGGATTGGTGCGGCGCTCGTGAGCGAGAGTCGAAGGGATCAGGAAGCGGCCCTCGCGCTTGGCCTGCTCGGCTTCCGCGACACGGGCGCGCAGGGCCGCGTTGTTCGGGTCCGCGGCGAGGGCGAACTTGCCGTTCGATAGTACGTAGTCATGCCCGCTGAAGACTTGGGTCTCATCCGGCAGGGCTGAAAACCGTTGAAGCGAACGCCACAAGACTTCCGGCGGGCCTTCGAGGACGCGGCCGCAGCCGAGGGTGAACAGCGTGTCCCCCGCGCAGACGATGCCCGCCTGCTCGAACCAGTAGGTGATGTGGTCGCTGCAATGGCCGGGCGTCTCCCAGACCTGGGCCGTGAGCGACCCGACGGAGACCGTATCGCCCTCGCCCACCGAGACATCGACGCCGGGGATCTCGCCGCCCGCCTTGCGTGGGGCGGTGACGCGGGCGCCGGTCTTCTCCTTCACCTCCGGGATGCCGGCGATGTGGTCGCCGTGGCGGTGGGTGACGAGGATGTCGGTGAGGCGCCAGCCGGTCTCGTCGAGGGCCCTGAGGACCGGGCCCGCCTCCGGCACGTCGATGGCGGCGCAGGCGCCGGTCTCCGAATCGTGGATCAGGACGCCGATATTGTCCGAGCGGCAGAGGAACGTCTTGACCTGCGCTGTCACGTCCGCGTCTCTCCCTGCTGCCTCGCGGCCGATCCGGCCCAAGGCTCCGGTTGAAAAAGCCGCTTTCGCGCAGCGAGGTTCCGCCACGCCTTGCCGCGAGCCCTTCCCGCCACCATTGATGGCCCTGGACGCGGGGCGCACGCCCCGCCGGGATCAGCGGCAGCCTCCAGAAGCGCGTAGAACGGTCATGCGCCTCGACGTCAACGGCCTGAGGGCCTTCTATGCCACGCCCCTCGGCGCCACGACCCTGAGGGTCGTCGGCCGTTCGGTGCACGGCTTCCTCGGGTCGGTCTCGGGCCTGCGCGTCCTGGGGATCGGCTACGCGACCCCCTACCTCGCCCCCGTCCATTGCATCGCCGAGCGGACGCTCGCCTTCATGCCGGCCTCGCAGGGGGTGGTGAACTGGCCGGGCTCCGGGCGCTCCTGCACCGCCCTCACCGACCCGACCATGATGCCCCTGCCCGAGGCGGCCATCGACCGGGTGATCCTCGTCCACGCGCTGGAATCGGTCGAGAGCCCGACCGAACTGCTCCAGGAGGTCTGGCGCACCCTCACGCCGGGGGGGCGGATGGTGCTGGTGGTGCCGAACCGGCGCGGCATCTGGGCCCGGCGCGAGGCAACGCCCTTCGGCCACGGCCAGCCCTACAGCCGCTCGCAGCTCGGGCGGCTGATGCGGGACACGCTGTTCTCGCCGGAGGGCTGGGCCGAGATCCTGTACATGCCCCCGGTGCGTTCGCGGGTGCTCCTGCGGACGGGGCCGATCTGGGAGGCCTGCGGCACGTCGCTGGCCATGCCCTTCGCCGGGCTCCACGTCATCGACGCGACGAAGCAGCTCTACCGCCCCATCGCCGTGGCACAGGTGCGGCGCGCCCGTCGCCTCGCGCCGGCCCGCGTACTCGTCCCCGCGCCCGCACCCGGCTAGACCATCCTCCGAACGGAGGACGGAGCCGGGTGAGCGTCGATTCCACGATCCAGCACTTCCTGCTGGCCTTTTCGGGCCTGATCGCCATCGTCAACCCGATCGGCGGCTCGCTCATCTTCGCGCAGGTCGCGGGCGGCTTCAGCCATGCCGAGCGGGTCCTGCTCTCGCGGCGGATCGGCGTCTACGCGGCGATGATCATGCTGGGCGCCCTCTGGGCGGGCACGCCGATCCTGAACTTCTTCGGCGTCAGCCTCGCCGCCCTGCGCATCGCCGGGGGGCTCGTGGTGATGTCCTCGGCCTGGACGCAACTCAACCGGCCGGAGGCGCGAGAGGCCCGCAAGCAGGCCGAGGCGTCGGGCTCGCGGGACAGGCGGGCCCAGGACCTGCCGGTGGAGGCGCCCTCCGGCAACCTCGCCGAGATCGCCTTCTTCCCCCTCACCCTGCCCTTCACCACCGGCCCCGGCACCATCGCGGTGGCGATCACGCTGGGGGCGAGCCGGCCCGAGGTGCTGGCCGACAGGATCGGGTTCTACACCGGGGTCTCGCTGGCGGCGCTCGGCGTCGCCCTGCTCGTCGCCCTGGTCTACGGCTCGGCGGACCGGGTGGTCGCCCTGATCGGGCCGGCGCGGGCGCGGGTGCTGGGGCGGCTCTTCGCCTTCCTGCTCCTCTGCGTCGGCACCCAGATCCTGCTGACCGGCCTGAACGACGCCTTCCCGTCGTTCGGCCGGTCGCGCTGAGCGGAGCCTAGATCACCGGCAGTTCCGAGAACCCGCCATACATCGCGGCGTGGCCGAGATAGTAGAGCAGCAGGAAGCCGGCGAGGGAGGCGGCGTACCAGGCCGGGGCGAGGACGGTGTCGCGGACCCGGACCTTGGCCCGCACGTCGTCGGCGGCGATGCCGAGCAGGACCACGATGATGCCGGAATGGCCGATGGCGTCGATCTTGCCGAACTCGAAGATGGCCGAGATGAACACGCCGGCCAGGATCAGGGCGGAGGTGCGGCGCACCAGCGGGGTCCAGATCAGGGCGAAGGCGAGGGTGAACTCGATGACGCCGGCCGCCTGCATGAAGAGCTCGGGGCTCGCACCCATCGTCATGGAGGGCTTGGCCGCGATCAGCGGATCCGTCCATTGCGGGTAGGCCCACTTCTCGACCGAGGCCCACATCAGCGTGACGGCGGCGGTCCAGCGGACGATATCGAGGGGGCGGATGCCGTAGGGCGACATGTCGAGGCCGCGCAGGATCAGGTAGGTCGCGACGCCCAGGAACACCGGATAATCCGCGAGGTGGAACAGACCGTACTGCGCGGTGGCGTAGGAGAACAGGAACACGATCCCGAGGCCGGTGATCGGCATCGTCCTACGCCAGATCAGGCATCCGGCGAGGGCGAGCTGGAGCCACGGGATCCAGGCCGCGTCGGTCTTCAGCTCGGGCGTCAGGATGACGCCGCCGAGGCCCCAGAGCGAGACGAAGAAGAAGCCGACCGTGGCGCGCACCAGAAGCTCGGTGTCGGTGCGGATGCGGCTCGTCACTCGGTCGAGGGCGTTGAGCAAAGCGGTGCCGAGCGGCGTGCCCTCGGCGAGGCAGCCGAACATCAGGCAGGCCAGGGCCAGTCCGACCAACCATTCGAAATCGAGGCAGAGGACGTTCTCAAGACCGCGCGGCTGGCCCGACACGTCGTAGGCGCAGAACCACTTCACATGCGCGCTGGCTTCGCCCGATAAGGCTAAGCTCAATGGGACCGCGACGGCAAAGGACGAAAGATGACCAGAAAACAACTTCCTGGGGGACTGCATAAGACCCTCGCCCTGATCGGCCGTGCTCTATGAAATGAATTTAAATCGATTCCGCCTCGCGATGCTAAGCCTTTGTTAACATGTCTACCCAAAAGGTTAACGCTGTGGATTCTGTGTGTCTCAGTGCACACGCCATCCCCAACCTCCGAGGAACGGCCGCTGGAAGCATGCGGTTAAGGCTTGGCGCCTAGCGTGGCTGTGTTGGCCCCGCCGGGGCACCCGAGGAGCGTTGCGGAGAAATCGTTCATGGTGGGATTGGCGAGCGCACTCAGCCTCTGCCTCGGCGTGGCCCTCGCGGCTCACGCGCCGTCCGCAGGTCTGCGCGCCGAAGCCTTCGAGACCTCGGGCGGCGTGTTCCTCGTGTCGGGGCTGGTTCTGCTCGGCTCCGGCCTGCCGGTTTTCCACTAAAGCCCCGCGAACGGGGCTGACGGCGCCCTCAGGGCGTCGGCGCCTGGGGCGGGAAGACCGCCGAGGTCTCGTCCCGATCACCCTCGGCGGTCAGCGTGCCGAGGAAGGCGATGAGATCGGCCTTCTCCTCGGCCGTGAGGTTCAGGGGCTTGATCTGCCGGGAGCGGCTCGGCCGCTCGATCCCACCCTTGTCGTAGAGGTCGATCACCGCTTCGAGCGTCGGGACGGAGCCGTCGTGCATGAAGGGCGCGCGCTTGCCGACCTCGCGCAGGGTCGGCGTCTTGAAGGCGTAGCGCAGGGCGACCGAACTCGGCATCAGCCGGCCCCGGCCGATGTCGCTGCCCGTGGCGGTGCCGATGTCGTGGAACGAGTTGTCGGTGAAGGACCAGCCGGAATGGCAGCCGGAGCACCCGGCGCGGCCGTTGAACAGATCGAAGCCGCGCTTGGCCGCCTCGGGGATCGCGGCCTCGTCGCCAGCGATCCAGCGGTCGAACGGCGCCTTTCCGGCGACGATCAGGCGCTGGAAGGTCGCGAGCGCCGCGTCCAGACGCTCGGCGCTGACCGTGGGATCCCCGAAGGCGCCGGCGAAGGCCTCGCGGTAGCTCTCGTCCGCCGAGAGGCGCTTCACCGCCTCGGGGATCTTGGAGTTCATGTTGCCCACGCCGGTGATCGGCGCCCGCGCCACGAGTTCCAGGCTGTGGAACTTGCCGTCCCACCCGAGTGGCCCGTCCTGCCACGCGACGTTCAGGAGCGTCGGCGTGCGCAGGTCCATGTCGCCGCCCACGAGGGTGGAGGCGCGCGCCCGCCCGTCCGACCACGCGAGGTCCGGCCGGTGGCAGGAGACGCAGGCGCGGTCGTTGTTCCCGGACAGGATGGGGTCGAAGAACAGCCTGCGGCCGAGATCCGCCTTGGCGGGGGAATAGGGGTTGGTCTCGGGAAAGGGGATGACCGACGGCGGCCGGTAGGCGGCCCGCCACACGGCGCGGCGGTCATCCTCCGAGGTCCCGGCGGGACCCGTCGCGGCTGCGAGCGCAGCAAGCGCCACCGCGGCGGCGCCGTATGTCCTCAACTGAGACCACATCATCGAACGACCTATGCGTGGTTCGGTTGAGAATTCGTAAATTGATTCAGCAACGCGACAGTAAAGCTTGCTTGACACTAAAGCCCGCAAATCATTCGATTCGCACGGCGACGCTGTCGGTCGCACCGTTTGCATCGAGAACGGAGATGCGGGCGAAGCCTGCACCTTCCGGCACCCAGGTCGACTGACGACGGACCGTGCGGTCGACGGGCATCCCGTCGATCATCCAGGTGAGGGGCGGCACGCCGCCCGACGCCTTCAGGATCAAGCCTTCCCCGGCCTTTCCGCCTTGTACGGCGAGGCCGAGATCGACCCGCGCCCCGTCCGGTGGATAGGCGATCCTCAGGGCGGGCGATCCCTCCTGCGCCTCGTCGTGGGCGAGGCGGCGCAGGGGCGGCGGCAGGGCGGCGTTGGTCGCGACCAGGGCTTCGGCAGGGCGCGGGCCGAAGGCCGGCTCGCCGCCGAAGCGGGCGAAGGCGTCGAACAGGGCCGGGGCTGCGACGATCCGTCCGACCAATCCCGGCACCGCAACCCCGTCCGCCCGCCCGACCCAGACGGCGATGGTCACGCGCCGGTCGAAGCCCACCGCCCAGGCATCCCGGTATCCGAAGGAGGTGCCGGTCTTGTAGGCGATGCGGTTCGGCAGGGCGTTGTCCGGCGGCGGCGTGCCGCGCAGGATGTCGGCGACGTACCACGCGGCTACATCCCCCGCGATCCGCTTGCCATCCACGGGCGGCGGCATCCGCCCCTCGCGGGCGAGGCCCGCATAGAGCCGGGCAAGGTCGGTGAGGGTGAGGCCGAGCCCGCCCAGGGCGACCGGCAGGCCGGGCGCGGCCTCGCGCGGCAGGCGCAGGTCGGCCCCCGCCGCGCGCAGATGCGCCACGAAGCGCGCCGGCCCCACCGCCTCCATCAGCGCGACGGCCGGCACGTTGAGGGAGAGTTGCAGGGCCCGCCGGGCGCTGACCGTGCCCTGGAAGGTCAGGTCGAAATTCTCCGGCGCGTAGCTCGCGGAGAAGCGCGACGGGCGGTCCTCGATCAGCGTCTCGGGATGGGCGAGCCCGGCGTCGAACGCCATGGCGTAGACGAAGGGCTTCAGCGCCGAGCCGGGCGAGCGGATGGCGCGGGTCATGTCGATGGCCCCGCGCCGGCTCGCATCGAGGTAGCCGGCGCTGCCGACCTGCGCGAGGAGGCGCCCGTCGCGGTTGTCGAGCACGACGATGGCCGCCGACAGCACCGGCCCCGCCGACGCGGCCCGCTCGGTGGCCAGCGCTTCGAGACTCGCCTGCAACCGCCCGTCGAGGCTCAGGCGGATCACCGGGTTCGACGGGTCGGCGGCGACTGCTTCCTCGGCGGCGTGGGCGGCGATCATCGGGAAGGGGCGACGGCCATGCGGGACGGGCTCCGCCCGCGCCTGCGCCGCCTCGTCCTCGGTGAGGAGCCCGCTCGCCTGTGCGATGCCGATCACCCGGTCCCGCGCCGCCCTGGCCCGTTCGGGGAAGCGGTCGGGCCGGCGGGTCTCGGGCGATTGCGGCAGGGCCACGAGGAGAGCCGCCTGCGCCACGGTGAGCCGGGCGGGCTCGCGGCCGAAATAGGCGAGGCTCGCCGCCCGCACGCCCTCCAGCGCGCCGCCGAACGGCGCCAGCGCGAGGTAGAGGTCGAGCACCTGCGCCTTGCCGAGCCGGCGTTCCAGGCCCACCGCCCGCGACGCCTGCCGCAGCTTCGCGGCGACCGAGCGCTGCGCCCGCGGCTCCACGAGCCGGGCGACCTGCATCGACAGGGTCGAGCCCCCGGAGACGATGCGCCCGTGGCGCAGGCCCTGGAGCACCGCCCGCGCGACGGCAGCGGGGTCGATGCCGGGATGGTGGTCGAAACGCCTGTCCTCATAGGCGCGCAGCATCGCGAGATAGCGGGGATCGACCGACCCGGCGCTCACCGGAAGGCGCCAGCGGCCATCCGCCGTCGCGAAGGGGCGCAGCAGGTCCCCTGCCCTGTCGAGCACCACCACCGAGCGCGCCATCGCGGCGCTCAGGTCCAGGGGCGGCAGGGACAGGAGGTAGGCGGCGAGCGCCGCGAGTCCCAGGAGCCGCAGGAGGCCGAGGGCCAGGATGGGACGCCGCAGCCTGCCCATGCCCCAGACCTTTCCCTGTCAGGCGGCCTCGGGGGCGTCGGCGCGCTCCCGGGCGAGCTTGTCGAGGGCCACGAGGTCGATCTTGCCGGCGCCGAGCAGGGGGATGTCCTCGCGCACCACCACCTCGGCGGGGATCGAGACGTCCGAGGCGCCCTTGCCCTTGGCGAAGCTCTGGAAGGCGGCGCGGGTCGCCTCCTTCGCCTGGGTGAACAGCACCAGCCGCTCGCCCTTGCGCGGATCCGACACGGCGGAGACGGCGCTCAGGCGGTCGGGCCACAGTTCCGAAGCCAGCGCCTCGACGGCGGCCAGGGAGATCATCTCGCCCGCGACCTTGGCGAAGCGCTTGGCCCGGCCCCGGATGGTCACGAACCCCTCAGCATCGATGGTGACGATGTCGCCGGTATCGTGCCAGCCCTCGGGCGGCGGTTGCAGGCGGCCGGGCTGGTCGGATTTCAGATAGCCCAGCATGATGTTGGGCCCGCGCAGGACGAGCCGCCCGCCCTCGTCGATGCCCGGCACGGGGTCGAGCCGGGTCTCGATGCCGGGGAGGATGCGGCCCACCGTGCCGAAACGGTTGAACATCGGCGTGTTGAGGGCGACCACCGGCCCGCACTCGGTGACGCCGTAGCCTTCGAGGATACGAAGGCCGAACTTTTCGAGCCATGTCCGGCGGGTCGTGTCCTTCACCGCCTCGGCGCCGGCCACGACGTAGCGCAGGGAACGCAGATCGTAGGAATGGGCCGCGCGGGCGTAGCCGGTGAGGAACGTGTCCGTCCCGAACAGTACCGTGCTGTTCGAGCCGTAAATCAGCTCCGGCACGATCCGGTAATGCAGCGGCGACGGATAGAGGTAGACCGGCACGCCGGAGACCAGGGGCAGGACGGTGCCGGCGGTGAGCCCGAAGGCGTGGAACACCGGCAGCACGTTGAACACCTTGTCCATCGGCCCGAAGTCGATCCGCGCCGCCACCTGCGCCACGTTGGCGAGCATGCAGCGGTTGGCGAGCACGACGCCCTTGGGCGTGCCCTCGCTGCCGGAGGTGAACAGCACCGCCGCCGGATCCTCGCCGCCGCGCTTCACCAGTGGCTTGCGGGGGCTGAGGAAGCCCCGGATCTTGTCCGCCGTCGTGATCGTGGCGCGTAGATCCTCAAGGTAGACGAGCTTCACCGTGTCCTTCATCGCCTCCACGAGCGGGCCGAGGCGGCCCTTCTCGATGAAGGCGCGGGAGGTCAGCACCGTGGACACCTCCGCCGTGGCGCAGGCCGAGAGCACGTTCTTCGGCCCCGCCGAGAAGTTGATCATCGCCGGCACCCGGCCCGCCGAGGCCAGGGCGAAGAACGTCACCACCGTGCCGTTGGCGTTGGGCAGCATCAGGCCGATGCGTCCGCCCTCGGGGGCGTAGGCCATCAGCTTCCGGCCGAGGATGTTGGCCGCCATCACGAGCCGCCCGTAGGTCAGCCGCCCGGTGACGGGGTCTTCGAGGGCGTTGCGGCGCCAGCCGTGGTTGTCGCCCGCGTCGATCAGGGCGGCCATCAGCCCCCGGTCGATCTTGGTGGTTCGGAAAAGCAATTCCGACATCGCGTCGTAGAGTTCCGCGCCCGCCGCCTGCCGCCGGGACTTGCCCTTCAGTGCCGGATCGACGCTAAGCCGCAGAGGTGGCAGGATGGTGACAACCACCTTCGGCCACCAGCGGCGGCGCACCTGCCGCCGGGACAGGCGCGAGAAGGCGGTCTGTTCCAGGCCGTCGATCTTCACCGGCACCACCATGGCGCCGGACTTGTCCGCGATGAGCCCGGCCCCGTCGTAGACCTTCATCAGGCTCCCGGTGACGGTGAGCCGCCCCTCGGGGAAGATGATCAGCGTCTCGCCGGAGCGCACGGCGTTGATGAGTGTGCGGGTGGCGAGCGGCCGCGTCGGATCGAGGGGCATCGCCTTCGTCATCTTGAGGAAGGGCTTCACCCACCAGCGCTTGGCGATGCCGCTGTCGATGGCGAAGACCGGCTCCTGATCGAGCAGAGACAGGGCCAGCGGCGCATCGAGGAACGAGACGTGGTTGAGGGCCACGATGCAGTTCGGCCCGGCCTTCTCGATGTTGTCGAGGCCGCGCACCTCCAGGCGGTAGAAGGCCCGGAACAGGATCGAGATCGCGTCCCGGAACGGGCTCGTCGGCAGGGTGGCGAGCACCACCGCGCCGACCACGAGGTTCAGCACCGCCACGAGGGCGAGCAGGCTCGCCATCGACAGGCCCGCCGCCTGGAGCGCCGCCAGCGCCAGCGTGCCGCCGACCATGAAGGCGGCGGTGATGACGTTCACCGCGCCGATGATGCGGGCGCGCATCGCCTTGTCGGCCCAGGCCTGCACCGCCGCGAAGGAGGGCACGATGTAGAGGCCCCCCGCCATGGCGAGGCCGAGGAAGTCGATCACCGTGCGCAGGCCGTGGTGGCTGCCAAGGAACGCGGCCGGCCCGATGGCCTCCGTCGGGACCGGCGGGAGATGCGAGACCGTCCAGGCGAGGTCGAAGCCGAAGAGCGCCATCAGCACCGCGCCGACAGGCGTCGGCAGCAGCACAATCCGCCCGCTGGCGAGCCAGGAGGCGAGGCCCGAGCCCAGGGCGATGCCGATGGAGAAGGTCGCCAGCAGCAGGGTGATGACCGTCTCGGTGCCGTTGAAGGCGTTGCGCACCATCACCGGCAGCAGCGACAGCACCACCACCCCGACCAGCCAGAACCAGCTCACGATGAGCGAGCCGCGCCACAGCCGCGTATCGACCCAGAGGTCGCGCAGCAGGCTCGCGGTGGAGCGGGCGATGTTGCGATCGACCTTCAGGTCCGGCGCGCCCTCCCCCGTCGCGGGGATCATCCGGGCGGAGAGCCAGCACAGCACGGCGAAGGCCATGACGAGGGCGGCGAACAGGACGCCCGACCCGCCCATCGCCGAGGCGGTGCCCGCCGCGATGGTGCCGAGCAGGATGGCGAGGAACGTCGCGGCCTCGACGAGCGCATTGCCGGCGGGCAGCTCCTCCCGCCGGAGGTGATCGGGCAGGATGCCGTATTTGATCGGGCCGAACAGCGCCGCGATCGTCCCGAACAGGCCGAGCGCCACGAAGAGCACCGGCACGGAATGGAGCAGGAAGCCGATCACCGCGCAGCCCGCCGCGAAGATCTCCGCGAACTTGAGGCGGCGCGCCATCAGCGCCTTGTCGTAGCGGTCGGCCCATTGGCCGCCGAGCCCCGACAGGATGAAGAACGGGCCGATGAACACGGCGCTCGCCAGCGTCACCAGCACGCCGGCATGGCCCTCCTCGGGCGCGCCGCCATGCCCGCCGATGCCGAACAGGATCAGGAAGGCGAGCGCGTTCTTGAGGAAATTGTCGTTGAAGGCCGAGAAGAACTGGCACCAGAACAAAGGCGCGAAGCGCCGCGCGGTCATCAACGAACGAAACATGTCGGTCTCCGGCCTCGCGCCATGACTGACCCAGGCGCGGCGCCGAGGTCAAATCCTGCGTGAGCCGGACTTGTTTCTCCTCAGTGGCGGACGAGCCTCGCCCGCAGCATCGCGCCCGCATCGTAGGAGCGGCACGCGTGCTGCACGAGGATGACGATGAGCGCCAGGGCCAAAGCCGCCGCGATGCAGGGAAGGGCGAGCAGGAGGATCAGCACCGAGCCCACCGCCGTCCGCTCCCCGAGGGAGGCGCGGGGCCAGGGATCGATGGGCCAGCGGTCGAGCGGGCGCCGAATCGAGCGTGCTGTCGTCATGGGCGGGGGTCTCCCATCCGCACCGAACGCGTAATGTGTCCTGGATCGTTGTCCGCGTCGAGCGGAGAGTCCGGACGGCGATGTCGCGGCATGGCCTGGAAACCATGGCGTCCGGGGACAGTTTCAGGCGGTGCTTTCACCGCTGCGTGAGGGCGGAGGACGCGAGACGATGCCCGGTTATCTGCCCTTCGCGGGCGCCCTGAACCTGCCTGCCTACACATGCGACAATTGCGGGTTCTGGCAGCGGCATTTCGAGACGCCCGCCGCCTGCCCGATGTGCCTCGACGCGCGCCACGTGGTGCCGCAGGACGGCTGGCGCTTCCGCAGCACCATCGAAGCGCAGGAGGCTTTCCCCTGCCACTGGCAGGAGTTGGAGCCAGGCGTTTGGCGGTTCTGGAACGAGCCGGTCTCCGGCATCGGCCCTTCGGCCTACCTGATCCAGACCGAGGCCGGGAACATGGGGTTCGAGGGCTGCCCGGTCTTCAGCGAGGCGGCGCTCGACCAGATCGCCCGCCTCGGCGGGATGACGATCCTCTCGGCCTCGCACCCGCATTCCTACGGGGCGCTGGTGCAGTTGCAGGATCGGTTCGATCCGGAACTCTGCCTGCCGGCGGCGGACTTCACATGGAGCGCCGCCCTACAAGTGAGCTGGCCCTACGACGACTTCCTCGAACCGCTGCCGGGTCTCGAACTGCACCGTACGGCGGGGCATTTCGACGGTCACGCCGTGCTGTTCGACCGCAAGCGCAGGATCTGCTTCTGCGGCGACGCCCTGAAGTTCGAACTCGACCCACAGGATTTCCGCAAGGCGCGGACGATCTCGGCGCACAAGGCCTTCGTGCGCGGCGTGCCGCTGACGGTCAACGAGTTGCGCCACTACCGCGACGTGTTCGCGCGGCTCGACTTCACCCAGACCTGGACGCCCTTCGAACCGGCCGCCAATTGCGGCCGGGCGGAGGTGCTGGCGCTGATCGACGCGATGCTCTCCACCCGGCCGCACGCCTACCCGGTGCCGTTGGACGAGTTGCGGAAGGCATGAGGGGGGGCTTCCCTTCCACCCCCCTCATCCCGAGGTGGCCGCCCGGGCGGACACTTCAGGATGAGGGTGAGAGGTGGATTGCGGCAGGCTGGCCCTCGATCGACTGCTCCGGGTCGTTCCCCAGTACGATCGGCTCGCCATGGGGCGTGGCATGCGCCGCGCGCAGCCATGCGGCGGTGCAGGCCTCGACGCTCGCCCCATCCGCTACGCCGCGCTCGGCGAGGAGGCGTTCCAGCGTCTCCAGCCAGCGGCCGTAATCGGCCGCCTGCTCGCCCGCCCCGTCGGGCCGGATCGTGCGGCCGAGCGCCTCGGCCCATTCACCCCAGGTGAACAGGCCCGCCTCCTGCAGGGAGACGACCATGGCGAAGACCTCCGCCTCCCACGGTGCGGCGAAGGGCCCCTGCGGGCGCGGCGCGCTCATGCCGGGTCGAAGTAGGGCTCGAAGGCCGCGATGGTGATACGCCCGGCGGGATCGGCCTCCGGCCCCCACAATTCGGACGCCGCGAAGGCGATTGTGTAGAGCCAGGCCGGGTTCTCGCCTTGCTTGTAGGCATTGGTGTCGGGGAAGACGAAGGCGCCGTGGATCGCCTCGACCACGCCCCGCCGGCCCCGGACATAGCGCGGCAGGCGCGTGTGCCCGACCGGGTTCATCACCTTCGCGACGACGGTCTCGCCGATGGCGAAGCGGGCGGGCCCTTCGGGCTCCCGGTCGCTTGGGAAGCCCGCCCGGAAACGCGGTTCGAGGATGTCGGCGGTGAGGACGCGGGCCAAGGGCCGGGGCGGCTCGGCCGCGCGGCCGGTGGCCATCTCCTCCCGCGTGGCGAGGCCGTTCGCGAGGATCTGCGCTTCCAGGGCTTCGAGCCAGATGTCGTAGTAGCTCGACGCCAGATACTGCGCGGGCGGCAGCGATTCCCGCGCGGCGCGGCTCCCGTCGAGATTCCAGGCTCCGGTGAAGCCCATCGCTAGCGCCATGGCGAAGACGCGCTTCTCCCACTCCGCGTGGAAGACGGGCTCGTTCGGCTCCGGCCGGACGGGCCCGAACCCGTGCGCCCCGCCGAGATCCTGCGCGCCGTTCATGGGCGGATCTCCGCGCCGGGCGAGAGCGGCAGGCCGGTGCCGATCATCGCGTCGCGGGTGACAAGGGCGGCCAGCGCCTCCTCGGAAAAGCCCTCCGTGCCGGCGGGCCGCATCGGCAGCACCATGAAGCGGGTCTCGGCGGTGGAATCCCACACCGTGATCCGCGTCGTCTCGGGGAGGCCGACGCCGAAATCGCTCAGCACCCCGCGCGGGTCGATCACCGCGCGGGCCCGGTAGGCCGGCGCCTTGTACCAAACCGGCGGCAGGCCGAGGACGGGCCAGGGGTAACAGGAGCACAGGGTGCACACGACCATGTTGTGCACCTCGGGCGTGTTCTCGACGACGACCATGTGCTCGCCGCCCCGCCCGCCGATGCCGAGTTCGGCGATGGTCGGCGTGGCGTCTTTCAGGAGGCGATCGCGATAGGCGGGATCGGTCCAGGCGCGGGCGACGACGCGGGCGCCGAGATGGGGGCCGACCTTGGTCTCGTACATCTCGACCAGGGCGTCGAGGGCGGCGGGCTGCACGTAGCCCTTCTCCACGAGGAGCGATTCCAGCGCCCGCACCCGCGCCTCGACGGCCGTGAGATCGCTGCCGTGCGGATGGTCGTGATCGTGGTGGTGATGGTCGTGCGTCATGGCTGATCCTCGGGCAGGGAGGATGCACCCCGCGTCGCCGCGATGCCAACCCCGAAACGTTACCGCCTGGGACTTCGGGACAATCCGGCAAATCCGTCGGGGGTTGTTTAACAGCGGTTCATGCAGGGGCTTGTACGAGACCTTAGACAAATTCCAATATGTAATATTTCGAGGGAGGCCGGATGATCGCCGATCCGCCGGAAGGAGCCACCGAGGCCGCGCCGACGCACGGCGCCAGCGATGTCGGGCGCCATCTGTCCGCGCCGCTGAAGGACTATTTCGCGCTCACGACGAACGACGCGCTGCCCGAGGGTCTGTCGGGCCTCGTGACCCGGCTCGAAACCCTGTTCGCGGGTGCCGACGCCGCGCTGGCCTTCGATTTCCGCGCGGACATCATCAACGCCCTGCCGGCCCTGCGGACCTTCGCCCTCTCCCTGTGTGGGGATGCAATTCGCGCCGACGACCTCGTGCAGGAAGCCTTCGCCCGCGCCTGGGCGAACCAGCATCGCTTCCGGCCCGGCACCAACTTCACGGCGTGGCTGTTCACGATCCTGCGCAACCTGTTCTACTCGGACCTGCGCAAGGCCAAGCGCGAGGTGGAGGATGCCGACGGCGTCCATGCCGAGCGGATGGTCGCCCTGTCCGATCAGGAGGATGCGAGCACCCTCAACACCGTGCGCGAGCACCTGAACCTCCTGCCCGCCGCCCAGCGCGAGGCGCTGCTCCTCGTCGGAGCCGAGGGCTTCACCTACGAGGAGGCGGCGGACCGGATCGGGTGTCAGGTCGGCACGGTGAAGAGCCGGGTGAGCCGCGCCCGCGCGACGTTGCTCGCGGGGCTCGGCATCCTCAAGGAATCGGCTGGCGAAGGTGCCATTCGGTAGCCCGCTGGAAAGCCTGGCCAACGCGCAGGGCCATGGCCTCGTCGTAGCCCCGGCAGGCGATCTGGAGCGACAGCGGCAGGCCGCCCGCCGTGAAGCCTGACGGCAAGCTGAGGGCGCAGAGGTCCAGCAGGTTGCCGAAGCGGGTGAAGCGCGAGGGCGCGTAGGCCTCGTCCACCTCGGACACGGGAATCGCCGCGCATTCCGTCGTCGGCGTCAGCAGGGCGTCGATCCCGTCCATCGCCGCCGCGAACTGCACCTTCATCGCCGCCCGGCGGCGCTGCGTGTGCAGGTAGGTCTGCGCGGACACGGTGGCGCCCGCCAGGATGCGCCCCCGCACCGCGTCGCCCAGCGGCGAGGCCGCATCCTGCGCCAGCGCCCCGTTCTCGAAATAGGCCTCCGCGTTGGTAATGTCGCTCATCGCCAGGAAATCCGCGAAGCGGAACGGCAGGGCGATGTCCACGATTTCGGCGCCCTCCCCCGCCAGGGTGTCGAGTGCCGCGTCGTAGGCGGCCAGCATGTCCGGCGCGACGCCGTCCCGCTCGGCCGCCGGCATCCGCGCGAGGCGCAGGCCCCGCACCCCCCGGTGCAGCGTCGTCCACGGGTCCGCCGGGACGACGCCCTTCGTCACCGGATCGAGGGGATCGGGCCCGGAGATCGCCTCGTAGAGCAGGGCTACGTCCTCGACGGTGCGCGCCAGGGGGCCGGGCGTGTCGAGGGTCGCGGAGAGTGGCACGATCCCGTGGGTGGAGACCCGCCCGACCGTGACCTTGAGCCCGGTGAGTCCACAGAACGAGGCCGGCAGCCTCACCGAGCCGCCGGTATCGGTGCCGATGCCCCAGGGGGCGAGCCGCGCGGCGACGGCGACGCCCGTGCCGCTGGACGATCCCCCCGGCACGCGCTGCACCTGCATGTCCCAGGGGTTCCAGGGCGTCCCGAGATGCTGGTTCGTGCCCCAGCCGCCATAGGCGAACTCGACCGTATGGGTCTTGCCCAGCACGATCATGCCCTGCGCGATGAGCTTGCGCGCCACGGTGGCCGTGCGCGCGGCTCGGCGGGCCCGGTGGGCGGCCGAGCCGCCCATGGTGATCCGGCCCTCCATGTCGATCAGGTCCTTCAGCACGACGGGGACGCCGTGAAGCGGGCCGACCGCGTGGCCCGAGCGGATCGCCCTGTCGGCGCCCTCGGCGGCGAGGCGCGCATCCTGCGCGAAAACTTCCGTGAAGGCCTGAAGCTGCGGTTCGAGCCGTTCGACCCGGCCGAGCAGGGCCTCGACGCAATCGACCGGCGAGAGCTTCCGCGCGGCGATGTCCTTGGCGAGGGCGGCGGCCGGGAGGGTGTGGAGTTCGGTCATGACGGGCTCCGGCCGCTCACTGAACACTGACACGGGTGAGATCGACGAACCAGGATTGCGGCGAGACGAAGCCCTTCACCGATTTCGACATGGCGCGTGGATTGAGATCGTGGACGACGTAGAGCCAGGGCGGATTGTCCACGAGGCGCTCGTGGGCGATCTGCGTCTGCGCGTCGATCACCTTCTGGTCCTTCGTCTCTGCGAGCGCCTTCAGGGCCGCGTCGAACTGGTCGTCCTTCCAGTTCGGGAAGTTGAAGCCGCCCGGCGGGAACCGGGACGAGGAGAAGTACCGCTCCATCACCGCCGCGTCGGAGGAGGGCGAGGAGACGTTCAGCGCGTTCGAGCCCTGCAGATTGCCCGAATCGGGCAGGAGGCGGCTCGCGTTGAGGAGCACCTGCCATTCGACCACGTTGAACGACACGTCCACATTGCAGGACTGCTTCAGGTTCTCCTGAAGGTACTCGTTCATCGGCATGGGCAGCATCTGGCCGGAGCCCGATGACGACACCATCACCTTGAGCGAGAGGGGCTTCCCCGGCCCGTAGCCGGCCTCGGCCAGGAGCTTCTTGCCCTTCTCCGGATCCGAGCCGTAACGGTTCTGAGGCTTGCCGAAATTCGGATCCTTGTCGTTGAGCCAGCCGGAGGCGGGCTCGGCGGTGCCGTTCAGCAGGGCGACGATGCCCTCGCGGTCGACGCAGTAATTCAGCGCCTGCCGCACGCGCACATCCTTCAGGGGACTGTTCGTGCCGGCGATGTTGTAGATCCACGGCCAGACATGCGGGTAGGAGCCCGTGGTGATGGTGAAGCCGGCCTGCTTCAGCGAGGGGATGGCGTCGGGCGCAGGCACCTCGATCCAGTCCACCTGCCCCGAGCGCAGGGCGGCGACGCGGGCATTTGCCTCCGGGATCGGCATCAGGCGGATGCGGTCGACCTTGGCCATGCGGCCGGCATCCCAATACTCGGGGTTGCGGGCGAGATCGACGGATTCGCGCGGGCTGACCTTCACGATCTTGAACGGGCCGGTGCCGGCGGCCGGCAGGGCGGGCACCTTCGTCCAGTCGCGGCCCGCCTTCTCGAAGGATTGCGGCGAGGTGAACAGCAGATACACCACCATGTACGGGAAGTACGACGCGACCTGCGTGGTCGTGATCTGTATCGTCGCGTCGTCGATCTTGCGGTAGCCGGCGACGATGGGCGCCCGCGCCCGCGAGATGCCCGCCGCCTGCGGCTCGAATTGCGGGCTGTCGTTCTTGAAGAACCGGTCGAGGTTCCAGACCACGGCATTCGCGTCGAAGGGTGTGCCGTCGTGGAACTTGATCCCCTGGCGCAGGTGGAAGGTCCAGATGTGGCCGTCGGCGGGGTCCTGCTCCCAGCTCTGGGCGAGGGCCGGCTTGATGCCCGAGGGCCTGTCCGTCTGCGTCAGGTCCCATTGCGTGAGGCCTTCGAAGATCGGGTAGCCCATGAAGCGCATGCCCTCGAAGCCGTTGTTCGGCAGGCCGGTGGCGGTGGGCACGTCGGTCGCCGTCATGGCGATGCGCAGCACGCTGTCGGCCTGGGCTTGGGCCGCGAGGGCGAGGCTGGCGGTGAGCGCGAGGGCGGTGCGTCGGGGGAACGTCATCGGGTGTCCGGATACCGTGGCTGACGCCGCGCCCCGGCAAGTCTCGCGCCAGAACAGGCGGTGACGCCGCAGGGCGATGCTTGTCCATCCTGCGTCCAAGGGGCCTTGCGCCGCCGCTCCACCGTGCCACGATGAGTTGAATTGAAGCGTGCAGGGAGGATTGGCGTGGCTGAACCGACGGATGGGGCGGCGGCTGCGCCGATGAACGGCGCCGAAAGTCTTGTGCGCACCTTGGTGGCGGGCGGGGTGGAGGTCTGCTTCACCAACCCCGGTACGTCGGAAATGCATTTCGTGGCCGCCCTCGACCGGGTCGAGGGGATGCGCTGCGTGCTCTGCCTGTTCGAGGGCGGCGCCACCGGCGCGGCGGACGGCTATGCCCGCATGGCGGACAAGCCGGCCTCGACGCTGCTGCATCTCGGCCCCGGCCTCGCGAACGGCCTCGCCAACCTGCACAATGCCCGGCGGGCGCGCTCGCCGCTGGTCAACATCGTCGGCGAGCACGCCATCTACCACCGGCAATACGATGCGCCGCTCACCTCGGACATCGAGGGGCTGGCACGGCCGATGTCGGCCTGGGTCCGCACGGGGATGAGCGCGGAGGAGATCGGCCGCGACGGGGCCGACGCCATCGCCGCCGCCCGCACCGCGCCGGGGCAGGTCGCGACGCTGATCCTGCCCGCCAACACCGCCTGGGACCCCGGCACCGGCATCGCCCCCGTGCCGCCGATCCCCGAGCGCGCGCGGGCCGAGGACGACGCGATCCGCGAGGCGGCGAAGGTGCTGGCGAGCGGCGAGCCGGTGCTGCTCCATCTCGGCGACCGGGCGGTGCGCGGGGAGGGCCGGGTGATCGCCGACCGCATCGCCCGCAAGACCGGCGCGAAGCTGCTGGCCATGACCTCGAACGCCCGGATCGACCGGGGCGTCGGCACCGTGCCCATCGAGCGCCTGCCCTACCCGATCGATCAGGCCATCGACGCCCTGAAGGGCTTCCGCCACATCATCCTGATCGGCGCGACCCAGCCGGTCGGCTTCTTCGCCTATCCCGGCAAGCCGAGCCTCCTCGCCCCGGAGGGCTGCGCGACCCTGACGCTGGCGACGCCGGAGCAGGACCAGATCGACGCCCTCGAACGGTTGGCGGAGGCGGTGAACGCGCCGGAGACCGCCCTGCCCGATCTCGGCACGCGGCCGGAGATCCCGAACTCCGAGGCCCTGGACCAGGACGCCATCGGCGCCGTCCTCGGCGCGCTGATCCCCGAAGGTGCGGTGATCTGCGATGAATCCCTCACCACGGGGCGCAACTTCTTCGCGCTGACAAAGGCCAGTGCCCCGCATGCCTGGCTGCAATTGAGCGGCGGCTCCATCGGCGTCGGCATTCCGATGGCGACCGGCGCCGCCATCGGGGCGCCCGGCCGGAAGGTCATCAACCTCCAGGCGGATGGCAGCGGCCTCTACACAGTGCAGGCGCTGTGGACGCAGGCCCGCGAACGCCTCGACGTGGTGACGGTGGTCTGGTCGAACCGCGCCTACGCGATCCTGCGGGGCGAACTCGCCAATGTCGGCGCGCACAATCCCGGCCCGAAGGCCATCGGGATGCTGAGCCTCGACAACCCCGCCCTCGACTGGGTCTCGCTGGCGCGGGGCTTCGGCGTCGATGGCCGGCGGGTCGAGACCCTGCCCGAATTCATCGATGCCCTGAAGCACGGGCTCGCGGAGAAGGGCCCCTACCTCATCGAGGTGGTGCTTTGAGCCGGACCTTCGCCCTGCCCGGCCTCACCGGGCCGGCGGAGATCCGGATCGATGCCGCCGGCCTCGCCCATATCCGGGCGGGCAGTGCCCTCGACGCCTACCGCGCCCAGGGCTTCAACGCCGCACGCGACCGGCTCTGGCAGCTCGACCTGTGGCGCAAGCGCGGGTTCGGGCTGCTCGCGGCGGATTTCGGCCCAGGCTACCTCGCGCAGGACCGGGCCGCGCGCCTGTTCCTCTACCGGGGCGACATGGCTGCCGAATGGGCCGCCTACGGCCCGCAGGACACGCAGGCCATCGTCACGGCCTTCGTCGGCGGGCTGAACGCCTACGTCGCGCTGACCGAGTCGCAGCCGGATCTCCTGCCGCCCGAATTCGCGCGGATGGGCACGCGCCCCGCTGTCTGGGCGCCGGAGGACGTGGTGCGTATCCGCAGCCATGGCCTCGTGCGCAACGTCCTGTCCGAGGTGGCCCGCGCGAAGGTGCTCAGCCTCGGCGGCGGCCACGAGACGGACGAGTTGCGCAAGCACCTGAGCCCGCCGCACGCGCCTTTCGTGCCCGGTGGCCTCGACGCCTCCGACTGGCCCGACGACCTCCTCGACCTGTTCCGCCTCGCCACGGCGCAGGTGCAGTTCAGCCCCGAACGGCTCCGAGCGACCCGTGAGGAGGCGTGGGCGTGGTCGAAGGTCGATGCCCACGGCATTGTCGGGCGGACGAGCGCGCCCCCGCCGGAATCGAGCGAGGGCTCGAATAACTGGGTGATCGGTTCCGACCGCACCGCCACCGGACGGCCGATCCTCGCCAGCGATCCGCACCGGATCTACCTCAACCCGTCCCTGCGCTACGCCGTGCACCTCACCGCGCCGGGTCTCGACGTGATCGGCGCGGGCGAGCCGGCCCTGCCCGGCATCTCCATCGGCCATAACGGCCACGCCGCCTTCAGCCTGACCATCGCGCCGATGGATCAGGAAGACCTGTTCGTCTGCGAGAAGCACGGGGACGATCCCGACCTGATTCGCGACGGCGAGGGCTGGGAGCGGATCGCCCGCGTCCTGGAGGGGATCCCCGTGCGGGGCGGGCCGGACGAGACCGTCTCCCTCGCCTACACCCGCCACGGACCGGTGATCGCGGAGGATGCGCGCCGCGCCTTCGCCCTGGCCACGGTGTGGTCGGCGCCGGGTTCGGCCGCCTATCTCGGCAGCCTCGCCTATCTCGACGCGCGGACCCCCGAGGCGTTCGGGCAGGCCCTGCGGCACTGGTCCGCGCCTTCGGTGAACCAGCTCTATGCCGACCGGGATGGGCGGATCGCGTGGTTCATGGCGGGCAAGGCGCCGCGCCGGCCGGGGCATGATGGGCTCCTGCCCGTGCCGGGCGACGGACGGTTCGATTGGGCGGGCTTCCTCGACGCGGAGGAATTGCCCCGCGCCATCGACCCCGCCGAGGGCTGGTTCGCCACCGCCAACGAGATGAACCTTCCGCCGGGCTACCCGGCCGAGGACAGGAAGGTCGGCTTCGAGTGGCACGAGCCGTGGCGCGCCACGCGTCTGCGCGCGGTGCTGGGCGCGCAGGACAGCCACTCGCTGGCCGATTCGCAGGCGTTGCAGGCCGATGTGGTCTCGGAGCCGGCCCTGCGCATCGCGCGCCTCGCCTGCGCCGCCCCGGCCGAGAGCGACGACGCCCGGCAGGCACAGGACCTGCTGCGGGGCTTCGACGGACGGCTTGGCCCCGACAGCGCCGCCGCCGCCCTGGTGGAAGTGCTCTGGGTCCGCCACCTGCGCCCGGCGCTGATCGCGGCGCTGGTGCCCGATCCGGCGCTCCGCAGGCTCATTCCGCCGGGCGACACGGAGAGCCTGCTCGCGCGGTTGGAGGCGATGGACCGGCCCGCAGCGCTCCTTGATACGGCGCTTGCCGCCGCCTGGACGACCTGCGGCGAGTTGATGGGCGCGGAGGCCTCCGCCTGGGCCTGGGGGCGCCTCCACCGCGCGCTCTTCGCCCATCCCCTGTCGGCCCTCGGCGGGGACGAGGGATGGGATGTGGGGCCGTTCCCCCTCGGCGGCGCGGGCGCCTGCGTGATGCATGCCGAGTACCGCACGGATACGTTCCGCGTCACCAACGGCGCCTCGTTCCGCATGGTGGTGGATGTCGGCGCATGGGACGCGTCGGTCTTCGTGAACGTGCCCGGCCAGTCGGGCGACCCCCGCGATCCCCATTACCGCGACCTCGGGGAGGTGTGGGCGCGGCAGGGCTACGCGCCGATGCCGTACTCGCCGGACGCCGTCGCGGCGGCGACGCGGCACGTCATCGTCCTCACCCCCGAAACCGGCGCATGACTTGCTCGTCGGCCGGCGCGGAAAGACGCGAAGGATAAGTCTTGAAGATCTTCATCGCCGGCCTTGCGACCGAAACCAACACCTTCGCCCCGTTGCCCACCGGCCGCGCGGCGTTCCTGGCTGATTACTCCCGCCGCGACGGCACGCGCGCCCCGCCCTCCCTCAGCAATATCGGCCTGAAGGCGTGGCGGGAGATGGCCGAGGCCGACGGCCACGAGGTTTCCGAGAGCATCTCGACCTTCGCCCAGCCCGGCGGGATCACCCTGCGCGACGTCTACGAAGAGTTGCGCGACACGCTGCTCGACGACCTGCGCGCCGCGATGCCGGTCCAGGCGGTGCTGCTCTTCATGCACGGGGCGATGGTGGCCGAGGGCTATGACGATTGCGAGGGCGATACGGTGGAGCGGGTCCGCGCCCTGGTCGGGCCGGACGTGACCATCGGCGTCGAGCTCGACCTGCATTGCCACCTCACGGAGACGCTGCGGCGCGGAGCCGACGTGATGGTGATCTACAAGGAATACCCGCACACCGACATTGTGGACCGCGCCCGCGACCTCTACCCGCTGGTGATCGGCACCGTCGAGAAGCGCATCCGCCCGGTCATGGCCTATGCCGATTGCCGGATGGTCAGCATGTGGAAGACCACCCGCGAACCCATCGCCGGCTTCGTGCGGCGGATGATCGAACTGGAGGGCCATGACGGCATCCTCTCGATCTCCTTCGGGCACGGCTTTCCTTACGCGGATGTCACCGATGTCGGTGCGAAGATGCTCGTCGTGGCCGATGGCGACGCGGGCAAGGCCCAGGCGCTGGCCGACACCCTCGCCGCCGAGATCTGGGCGATGCGGGTGGAAGCCTCGACCGCCTTCGACAGCATCGACGCCGCCCTCGACGCGGCGCTGGCCTCCGACGACACCCGGCCGATGGTGCTGGCCGACACCGCCGACAATGCGGGCGCCGGTGCGCCCTCCGACAACACGGCGATCCTCGCCCGGCTCGTCGCCCGTCAGGTGAAGGGCGCGGCGCTCGGCATGATCTGGGATCCCGGCGCAGTCGGCATCTGCCACGAGGCCGGGCTCGGCGCGACCTTCGACCTGCGGGTCGGCGGCAAGTGCGGCGTCACCTCCGGCGATCCGGTGGACCTGCGCGTCACCGTGCGCGGCCTCTCGGACGACCACAGCCAGGGCGGGTTGAGCGGCGGGCGGGCCACCCTCGGCCCCGCCGCCTGGGTCGAGGCGGATGGCATCCACCTCGTCCTCACCCACAAGCGGCAGCAGCCTTTCGCGCCGGATGCCTTCACCGGCCTCGGCCTGACCCTCGACGACAAGCGCATCGTGGTGGTGAAGTCGATGCAGCACTTCTATGCCGGCTTCGTCCCCATCGCCTCCGCCGTGCGCTACGTCGCGGCGCCGGGCGCGGTGCCGCCCGATTACGGGGCGATTCCCTACACGAAGCGCGACCCGAATTTCTGGCCGCGCGTGGACGACCCCTTTGCCGGCCCGGCCTCGGAGGCTGCCCGATGACCCGTGACCTGCACTTCGCCCCCGAGGCCCTGCTCGCGCAACTGCGCGCCTGGGTCGAGTGCGAGAGCCCGACCTACGACGCGCTCGCCGTCAACCGCATGATGGCGCTGGCCGCCCGCGACCTCGCGCTGATCGGCGCGCAGGTCGAGACGATCCCCGGCCGGATGGGCCTCGGCGATTGCGTGCGGGCGCGCTTCCCGCATCCGAAGGGCAACGAGAAGGGCATCCTCGTCCTCGGCCACCTGGATACGGTCCATCCCGTGGGTACACTCGCGCGCCTGCCCTGGCGGGTGGAGGGCAACCGCGCCTACGGGCCGGGCATCCTCGACATGAAGGGCGGCAACGTCATCGCGGTGGCCGCGCTGCGTGCCCTGATCGCCGCCGGGGCGCAGACGCCCCTGCCGGTGACGGTGCTGTTCACCAGCGACGAGGAGATCGGCAGCCCCGCCACCCGCGACCTGATCGAGGCCGAGGCGTCGCGGCATTCCTACGTCCTCGTGCCGGAGCCCGGCCAGCCCGGCGACGGGGTGGTGACGGGCCGCTACGCCATCGCCCGGTTCGACCTGGAGGCGGTCGGCCGGCCGAGCCATGCGGGCTCGTCGCCGGGCGAGGGGCGCTCCGCCATCCGCGCCATGGCGCGCAAGGTCCTCGCCATCGACGCCCTGACGGATGCCGAGTGCACCGTCTCGACGGGTATCGTCTCCGGCGGGATGTGGGTGAATTGCGTGCCGACCCTGTGCCGGGGGCAGGCGCTCAGCATGGCCAAGCGCCAAGCGGACCTCGACCGGGTGGTCGAGCGGATGCTCGCCCTCTCCGGCGAGGAGGACGGCGTGCGCTTCACCGTCAGCCGGGGCGTCACGCGGCCGGTCTGGGAGCCGGATGCGGGGACGCTCGCCCTCTACGCCCTGGCGAAGGACCTCGCGGCCGAGGCCGGCGTGGTCCTCACCCATTGCAGTGCGGGCGGCGGCTCGGACGGCAACTTCACCGGGGCCATGGGTATTCCGACCCTCGACGGGCTCGGCGTGCTCGGCCACGGCTATCACACCCTGGACGAGCACGTTCTCATCGACTCCCTGCCGAGCCGGGCGGCGCTCTTCGCCGGCCTGCTGATGCGCCTCGGCGCGTGAGGCTCAGGCGCCCGCCGGGTCCACGGGCATCGGCGGGACGCCCCCGGCTTCGATGGCCTCGCCCGCCGCGAGGCACAGATCCTCCCGGAAGCGGCCGGCGACCACCTGCACGCCGACCGGCGTGCGGCCGACCAGCCCTGTCGTGACCGTGAGGGCGGGGATGCCGAGCGGCGCCAGGGCGATCTGAAGCAACTGCGCCTCGAAGGCGCGGGCGATGCCCTCCGGCGTGCGGTCGAGCCCATCGGGGAAGGGCAACTCGCCGGAGACGGGCACGAGCAGCACCGGGTTCTCGGCCAGGAACACAGAACCATTGCCGGGCGAGGGTCGCCCGCCGGGTCAGCGCCTGGGTGATCGCGTCGGGCCCCAGCGCCTCGGCCCTCGGGCGGAAGGCGTCGAGGAGGTCGATGGCCGCCGGATCGCCCTCCCGCTCGGCCGCCGCGCGGACGGCGGCGAAGCCGTCCCCGAGCCAGAGGGTCAACTGGATGTCGTTCGCCTCGCGCAGCGGCGGCGTGTCGGCGATCTCCTCGACCTGCCAGCCGGCGGCTTCGAGGCGCCGGGCCGCATCGTGCAGCGCCGCCTCGACCTCCGGCACGATGGCGAGGCCCCCCGGCCGCAGGCAGAGGGCGACCTTGCGCGGCGCGGGCGGACCTTCGAGGGGCGCGGGCACCCACCACGGATCGCGCGGATCCGGCGCGGCCATGGCGGCGAGGCCGAGGCGGACATCCGCGATGCTGCGCGCGAGGGGGCCGGACACCGCCATGAGTTGCGGGCCGATCCCGCGCTCGGGGGACGAGGCGTTCCAGGCGGGGATGCGGCCGAAGCTCGGG
Source organism: Methylobacterium sp. TK26 (assembly GCF_055361565.1). Lineage (NCBI taxonomy): Bacteria > Pseudomonadati > Pseudomonadota > Alphaproteobacteria > Hyphomicrobiales > Methylobacteriaceae > Methylobacterium > Methylobacterium sp. TK26. The sequence goes on from NZ_CM143965.1 coordinate 1,970,095, forward strand.
CGCAAACCGTGGACGCCGCAGGCATAGGCCGGGTAGCGCACCGAGCCGGCGATGTCGGTGCCGTGGGCGATGGCGCCGATGCCCGCCGCCACGGCGGACCCCGCCCCGCCGGAGGAGCCCCCCGGCGTCAGGCCGGGATCGCGCGGGTTCCTGGTCTCGCCGTGCAGGCTGTTGGTGGTGAACCAGCGCAGTGAGAAGGCCGGCGTGTTGGTGCGCCCGAGGAGCACCGCCCCCGCCCGCCGGAGGTTGGCGACGACGGGGCTGTCGTCCTTTGCCACGAGGTCCTTCTGCAGGCGCAGGCCGTTGGTGGTGGGGAAGCCGCGCTGGTCGGCATTGACCTTGGTCGTCACCGGCACGCCGGCGAGCGGCCCCAGCGCCTCGCCCCGCGCGCGGGCGGCATCCACCGCCTCCGCCTCGGCCAGGACCTCTTCCGGCCGGTGATCCACCACGGCGTTCAGCGCGCCGTTGACCGCCGCGAGGCGATCCAGCGCGTCGGCGGCCACCTCGCGGGCGGACACGTCGCCGGCTCGGATGCGACTCGCGAGTTCCGTCGCGGACAGGCGCCAGAGTTCCATGAATCGACCTCGGTTGTGCTGAACTCGCGTGATTCGGAACTTGTTGAACCAGCTAAATCGACCTGCGGCCGACTTATACAAAATGCATCGATGCTGCCTTGAATTTAGGCATCGGCAGGATTGCGTGAACGATCAACGTTTTCCCGCACTGCACATTCCCTGCCATCCGTACTTCACCACAGGCCGGCCTTGCGTCCAACACGCGCTTGCCTAACCTCGCCTTAGATGCGCGTCCGACCTGGGCGTCGGCCCAGAACGGGTTCGGCATCCCGTGACCCCTGCGGCAGCTTTCTCCAGCAAGAGGCAGGTTTCCATGTCCGAAGCCATTCGCGTCAAGCCGACCCACGACGGCACCTACACGGTCTATCGCGGCCATCTCGCCCTGGTCAGCGGGCTCACCCGCGCCCAGGCCGAACGCTACGAGGCCAGCATCACCCGGATGCAGGCCCCGGTCCTCGCCAGCGCCGGCTGAAATTCAAGCCGACAGGGTCGCGCTCGACCCCAGATCGAGGGGGCCGAGATCGGCCATGGACCCGGCGGCGTCGAGGCCGCGCCGCCGGGCCGCGATGGCGTAGCCGTCGTTCACCCGTGCAATGTCGTAGAGCACGTAGCCCGCCCGGCGGGCCGGCACCGCGCCATGCCCATCCGGCAGGGCGGAGGCGGAGGGCACGCCCACCACCGGCACCCTGCGCCCGCCCGGCCCGGCGATGCGGGCGAGGCTCGCGATGTGATTATGGCCGTGCAGGATCAGGTCCGCGCCGACCCGGCCGATCATCGCCGTGAAGGCGGCGGCGTCCTTCAGTTCGCGCCCTGGCGAGGCACCGCCCGGATGGGGCGGATGGTGGATCATCACCACCCGGCAGGGCCGCCCCGGCTCGGTAGCCAGCGCCCGCAGCAGGGTTTCCGCCGCCGCGAGTTGCGGCGGGCCAAGGCGCCCGCTCGCCACGAAGGGCTTCGTCGGGATGGCGCTCGACAGGCCGATCAGCGCCAGGGGACCCCGCCGCCTGAGATAGGGGAAGTGGGCCTGCGTGCCCGAATCGTCCGCCGTGTAGGCGCCGCAGGCGTCGAGCAGCCCCTCCAGCGAGCCGCGCACATAGGCATCGTGGTTGCCGGGCACGAGGCTCACATCCTCGGGCGGTCCCAGCGCCTCCATGAACGAGTGGGCGGTCGCCCATTCGCTCGGCAGGCCGATGTTGCAGAGGTCGCCCGTGCAGGCGATGTGCCCGGCCCCCTGCGCCCGCAGGTCCGTGACGAGGAGCGAGAGGGTCGCCATGTCGTGGCTGCGCGAGCGGCCCCGGCGCCAGTTGGCGTAGCCGGTGGCGCGCTTGCCGAACAACTGGCGGAGGCGCGGCCGACCCAGGGGGCCGACATGCGGGTCGCTGAGATGCGCGAGGCGGAAGATCAAGGCGAGGGGGCGCTCCGGGCTTCGCCCCGGCATCGCGGCGCCGGGCGCCGCCGTCAAGCGCTGCCGATCAGGATCCCGGTCACGAGGACCAGCACGCCGCCGAGCATCACCTGCAGCGCCGCCCGCCAGAACGGCGTGGCCATGTAACGGGTGCGGATGCCCGCGATCACCGCCAGCTCGACCACCACGACCGCCACCGCGAGGCTGGTGGCGAGGACGAAGGCGTTGGGCCAGCCCGGCGGCAGGGTGTCGGGAATCGCGTAGGGCAAGGTGTGGCCGAGGCCGCCCAGCGTCGTCATCGCCCCGCAGACGAGGCCGCGCATCACGGGGCTGCCCCGCCCGGTCACGCTGCCGTCGTCCGAGAGGGCTTCCGTGAAGCCCATGCTGATTCCCGCCCCCACCGAGGCCGCGAGTCCCACGAGGAAGGTCGACCAATTGTGGCCCGTGGCGAAGGCGGCGGCGAAGATCGGCGCCAGGGTGGAGACCGACCCGTCGATCAGCCCCGCGAGTCCGGGCTGGACATAGCGCAGCACGAGGTCGCGCCGCGCCTCGGCCAGTGCCGTCGCCGTATCGTCCACCACCATTGCCATCGCCGCCCCCTTCCTGGAACGGTTCCAATCTACAGTTTGTAATCGTTCAAAACAAGGGCGAGACACGCCTTTGTGAGGCATGTGTGCGATGGCTCTTCCCCTCACGCGGGGCGCGATTGTCCGGCACGGGCGGCTTGAACCGAGCCGGCTCGCGGGGCTATGCCGCCGGGCCTGACACGCGGGCCATGATGAGTTTCTTCAAGCGCCTCCTTCGACAGCCGCTCGTGAAGCGGGCGCTTGGGCGTCTCGCCGCCGGCTATCTGCGCCTCGTCCGCGCCACCAATCGCTTCACGATGGAGACGGGCGCGGGGTTCGCGGGCGACCTGCCGGCCGCGAATGCGTGGCTCGACGCGCAACTGCCCGCCATCTTCGGCATGTGGCACGGCCAGCACATCCAGATGCCGCTGATGATGCGCGCGACCGACCGCGTCGCGACGATCATCTCCCGCAACCCGGATGGGGACATCAACACCATCGCCCTCGAACGCCTCGGCGTGCGGGTGATGCGCGCCTCCGGCGCCCGTGGCCGGCGGCGGACGGCCGATGCCCGGTCCAAGGGCGGGGCCGAGGGCCTGCGCGCCATGCTCAAGGCCCTGAAGGCCGGGGAATGCGTCGCCTTCAGCGCCGACGTGCCGAAGGTGACGCGGCGCTGCGATGCCGGCATCCTCACCCTGGCCCGATTCTCGGGGCGGCCCATCGTGCCCTCGGCGGTGGTGATGAGCCGCCATATCCGCTTCGGCTCCTGGGACCGCGCCTGCCTCGCCCTGCCCTTCGGCCGGGCGGCGATCGTGCTGGGCGATCCGGTCTTCGTGCCCCGCGAATGCGAGGGCGAGGCGTTCGAGCGCCTGCGCCTCCTCGTCGAGACGGAGATGGACCGGGTCCATGCCCGCGCCTACGCTCTGGTCGGGCGGCCCGACCGCGCCGCCTATTACGGCGAGAGCGTCGCCCCGGCGGCCGCCATGCCGAAGGTCGCCGTATGAGGCGGGCCCCGCTGACGCTGCCCCTGCGGCTCTACCGCACCGGCCTGCGCATCGGCGAGCCGGCCGTGGCGGGGCTGCTCGCGTGGCGTGCCCGTCGCGGAAAGGAAGATCCGCGTCGGCTGGGTGAGCGGCGCGGCCTGCCGGGCCGGGCCCGTCCGGTCGGCCCGCTCGTGTGGATGCACGGCGCGAGCGTCGGCGAGGTCCTGTCCCTCGTCGCCCTGGTGGAGGGCATGATCGCCCGACGCTACTCGGTGCTCGTCACCACCGGCACCCGCACCGCCGCCGACCTGATCGGCGCGCGCCTGCCGCCCGGCGCGGTGCATCAATACATGCCCCTCGACGCGCCCCGCTGGATCGAGCGTTTCCTCGACCATTGGCAGCCCGACATCGCCGTGCTGGCCGAATCGGAGATCTGGCCGAACACCATCGTCGCCCTGGACGAGCGCGACATTCCCCTGATCCTCGTGAACGGGCGGATGTCCGAGCGGTCCTTCCGGGGCTGGGAGCGCGCGAAGCGCACGGCGGCGGCGCTGCTCTCGCGGATCGCCGTCTGCCTTGCGCAGACGGAGGAGGACGGCGCCCGCTTCGCCCAGCTCGGCGCCCCGCGCGTCTCCATCGCCGGGAACCTGAAATTCGACGCGCCGGTCCCCCCCGTGGACCCGCAGCAACTGAACTACCTCCGGCCGATGCTGGCCGGGCGTCCGGTCTGGCTGGCGGCGAGCACGCATCCCGGCGAGGAGGCGGCCATCGCCCACGCCCATGCGGAGCTGAAGGGCCGCTTCCCGGATCTCCTGACGGTGCTCGCCCCCCGCCATCCCGGCCGGGGCGCCGAGGCCGCCGCCTGCGCCACCGCCGCCGGCCTGCGCAGCGCCCGGCGCTCGGCGGGGGGGCGGCCGCATCCGGGCGTCGACCTCTACGTCGCGGACACGATCGGCGAACTCGGCCTGTTCTACCGGCTGAGCCCACTCGTCTTCGTCGGCGGATCGCTGGTGCCGCGCGGCGGACAGAATCCCATCGAGCCGGTGCGCCTCGACGCGGCGGTGCTGCACGGGCCGCATACGGGCAATTTCGCGCAGGTCTACGATGCCCTCGACCGGGCGGGCGGCGCGGCCCTCGTCGCCAACGGCGCGGAACTCGCCGATTCCGTCGGGCGGCTGCTCGACGATCCCGCGCGCCTCGCGACGATGGCGGAGGCCGGCCACGCGGCCCTGCAGCCCTTCGAGGGCGCAGTGGCCCGCACCCTCGCGGTGCTCGATCCCTTCGTGGCCCAGATGAAGCTGCAGGGGCTGCACCCGGCGGCGCGCGGCCGGGCCTGATGCGCCCGCCCGGCTTCTGGCAGGCCGGGCCTCGCCATCCGGCGGCGCGGCTGCTGGCCCCCCTCGGCGCTCTCTACGGCGCGGCCGGCGCCCGCCGCATGGACAGGCCGGGCGCGCACGCACCCTGCCCCGTGATCTGCCTCGGCAACTTCACCCTGGGCGGGGCCGGCAAGACACCTGCGGCGCTGGCTGTGGCGGCGATCCTGCGCGACCTCGGCGCCTCGCCCGTCTTCCTCAGCCGGGGCTATGGCGGACGCCTCCCCGGCCCCCTGCGGGTCGAGCCCGCCGCGCACCGCGCCGCCGATGTGGGCGACGAACCGCTCCTACTCGCCCGCGCGGCGCCCGCCGTGATCGCCCGCGACCGCCCGGCCGGGGCCGCCCTGTGCCGCAGCCTCGGTGCGACCGCCATCGTGATGGATGACGGGTTGCAGAACCCGAGCCTCGCGAAGGACCTCTCCTTCGCCGTGGTCGATGCCGCCGCCGGGATCGGCAATGGCCGCGTCTTCCCCGCCGGCCCCTTACGCGTGCCGATGGACCGGCAATGGCCGCATGTCGGCGGGGTGATCCTCGTCGGCGAGGGCGCAGCGGGTGAGTCCGTGGCGACGCAGGCGCGGGCATTGGGCCTACCCATCCACCGGGCGCGGCTCGTGCCGGAGCGGGCCGACCTCGCGGGCGGGCGCTGGCTGGCCTTCGCCGGGATCGGACGGCCGGACAAATTCTTCGCGACGCTCCGGGAGCAGGGCGCGGTGCTGGCCGAGGCCCGCGCCTTCCCGGACCATCATCCCTATCGCGACAGGGATCTCGCGGGGCTGGCGGCGGACGCGGATCGCCTCGGCGCGCGGCTCATCACGACGGAAAAGGACGCCGTCCGCCTGCCGCCGGATGTCCTCGCGCGGGTCGTCGTCTTGAAGGTCGAACTCGTCTTCGCCGAGCCCGAGCCGCTGCGGCGCCAACTGGCCGCCGCGCTGTCATCGTCGCCGCAAACACCTTAAAGTCGGACCTTGGGTTTCCGGCGCAACCCGCTGGCGGTGCTTACGGACGACCGTGTTCCTTCAGGCGCTGCATGAGCACCTCCGGCGTGGCATAGGCCTCCTGCCGCGCGACGCTCCAGTAGCGGAGGTTGTCGAGGGGGATCGCATCCCCTGTCACCGCGCAGCGCACGAAGGCGCCGGGCTTCACCACCCGCATCGTGCCGTCGCCGTAGGAGACGACCGCCTCACCCGAATTTCCACGATCCAACCGGCCCAGCACGTCACGCCTCCGACGACAATTCGCGCCCTTCTATACCCGTCCCGCCCGTTCAGGCGAGCATGGACGGCACGGTGTCCGCCGCGAGGAGCCGCTTCGCCTCGGCGGCGTCGAGATGCATCCGCGCGATCAAATCATCGGCGCTGGCGAATCGCTCCTCGCCCCGGATGTAGGCCACGAACTCCACCGCCAGTTCCTGGCCGTAGAGGTCGCCCGAGAAGTCGAACAGGTTCACTTCGAGGAGCGGCGCGCCGTCATCGAAGGTCGGCCGGCGGCCGTAGCTCGCGACCCCGTCCTTGATCGCGCCGTCCGGCAGCTTGATGCGCACGGCGTAGATGCCGTGGGCGAGGGCGCAATCGGCGAGCATCAGGTTCGCCGTGGGGTAGCCCAGGACGCGCCCGCGCTTGTCGCCGTGGCGGACCTCGGCCGTCACGAACCAGCAATAGCCGAGCAGCGCGTTCGCCCGCGCTACGTCCCCGTCGGCGAGCGCATTGCGGATCTTGCTGGACGACACCGGTTCCTCCTCCCCCGACAGGGCCACGGGATCCACGAGGCGGCAGGTGAGCCCCGCCTCGCGGCACAGATCGCGCAGCAGGGACGGCGTGCCCTCCCGCGCGCGACCGAAATGGAAGTCGTGGCCCACCACGACGCCCGACAGGCCGAGCCCGTCGCGCAGAAAATCCATCACGAAGGCGCGAGCGCTCGTCCCCGCCAGATCGGCGTCGAAGCGCCGGACGATCAGCCCGTCGAGGCCGCTATGGGCGAAGAGGATTTCCTTCGCGTGCTCCCCGGTCAGCCGGAACATCGGCGCGTCGGGGCGGAAGAAGGCACGGGGATGCGGCTCGAAGGTGAGGGCCACGGCGGGGTGGTCGCCCGCCCTCGCTTCCTCGCGCACGGCGGCCGCCAGCGCCCTGTGGCCACGGTGCACGCCGTCGAAATTGCCGATCGCGGCCACGGCTCCGCGCAGGGCGGCCGGCACGGGCTCGTCCACACGGCAGAGGTGGAAGGGCCGCGCGGTCGTGTCGTCGCCTGAGGCCATCGGATCTGGGATCGAAACTCGCGAGAGCACGGAAAGGCCGGGGCAGCCGCCCACCCCCCGGCGCGGCCGGACCCTGCCGAAATGGGCCGAGCCGGTCAAGCGAGCTCTCTTCGACCGCTTTAACGCCTTTGCAACACGGTCGGCGCTAGGGTCATAACAGGTTCCGCACGGTCCTTCCGGCGGACACGACAATCCAACGATCCGGGATTTCAATCTCCCGGGTGACTTCGGAGCATTTGGTTCATGGCTCTCGACCTGAGCATGCCGATCCTCGTCGTCGATGATTATCAGACGATGGTCCGCATTATCCGCAACCTGCTGAAGCAGCTCGGCTTCGAAGAGGTCGACGACGCCTCCGACGGGACGGCCGCCCTCGCCCGGATGAAAGGCCGCAAGTACGGTCTCGTCATCTCGGATTGGAACATGGAGCCGATGACCGGCTACGAGCTTCTGCGCCACGTCCGCGCCGACGAGGCGCTGCGCACGACGCCGTTCATCATGGTCACGGCCGAGTCGAAGACCGAGAACGTCATCGCCGCCAAGAAGGCGGGCGTGAACAACTACATCGTGAAGCCGTTCAACGCGGCCACGCTCAAGTCGAAGATCGAAGCCGTCTGCGGCAGCTGACGGCCCCGCCGGGGCGCGACGGCGGATCCGCCGCCTTCCCCCGGCAAGACTGTGGGGGGGACCGGCGGGTCACAGAAGGTGGTCCGGCACTCGAGGTAGATCAGATGTCTGACGCGCTGCGGAGAAAATCCGCCGATATCCGAGAGTTCGAATCGACCGCCGTGGTCTCCGAACTGATCCAAATCGCCGAATACATCACGCATATGCGCGAAGAGATCGCGGCCCTGCGTGCCAATGAGATGACCCGCGACCGGATCCCCATGGCGCACGAGGAGCTGGGCAGCGTCCTCGACGCCACGGCGGGCGCCACCAACCGGATCATGGCCGCCGCCGAGTCGATCCTGAACCTGCCGGACGGGCCGGAGGCGCGCCCCGACCTTGAGGAGCATGTCGGGACGATCTTCGAGGCCTGTGCCTTCCAGGACATCACCGGCCAGCGCATCTCCAAGGTGGTGGACGCGCTGCAGAGCTTCGAGCAGCGGCTCGACCGCTTCATCGGCGCCGTCCGGGCGCGGGATGCCGCCATCTCCGACCCGGCCGAGCGCGCCCGTCGCGAGCGGGCCGCCGAGCTGATGCTCAACGGGCCGCAGGCGGAGGAGATCGCCACCAGCCAGGACGACATCGACGCCCTCTTCGCCTGACGGTCGACTCCGGCGCCGGGAGACGGTTACACCGTCACCGGGCCGGGTTCGGACGGTGTGAGGGAATGGCGGCGCGTTACTGGTCCGACCTGACGACCGAGGAGTTCGCCGCCCGCGCCATGGCGCGGACGGTCGCCGTCCTGCCCGTCGCCGCCACCGAGCAGCACGGGCCGCACCTGCCGCTCTCGACCGATACCGACATCGCGCGGGGCTATCTCGACCGGGTCGTCGCGCTGACGCCCGACGACATCGACGCGCTGATCCTGCCGATCCAGACCATCGGCAAGTCCGACGAGCACGACGACTTCCCCGGCACGCTTACCCTCACCACCGCCACCGCGCTCGCCGCCTGGACCGAGATCGGCACCGGCATCGCCCGCGCGGGCTGCACGCGCCTTGTCCTCGTCACGAGCCATGGCGGCAATTCCACCCTGATCGACCTCGTCGCCGGGGATTTGCGCAACCGGCTCGGGATGGTCGCGGTGACGACCTCGTGGAGCCGGCTCGGCTACCCGGAGGGCCTGTTCCCCGCCGACGAGATCACCCACGGCATCCATGCGGGCGGGATCGAGACCGCGCTGATGCTGGCGCTGCGCCCCGACCTCGTGCGCCGGGACAGGATCGCCGACTTCCCCTCGCGCGGGGCCGAGATCGCCCGCACCCACACCGTGCTGCGCACCGGCCGCCCGGCGGCGCTCGCCTGGAAGGCCGGCGACCTCAACCCCGCCGGCGCCATCGGCGATGCCCGGCTCGGCAGCGCGGAGGCGGGGGAGCGCCTGCTCGACCACGGGGCGCGGATCTTCGTGGACCTTCTGCGCGATGTCGGCTGCTTCGGAAGCCCGGCGGCGTAACCGGAACGCTTCGGCCGCCGAACAAGCGGGCAGGGGCGCGGTTCGCGACCCGCTGGAGCCTTCCATGAGACCGAAGCCTTCCCTCCGCCTCCTCCCGGCCGCCGCCCTGGCGCTGCTCGCCGGCCTCGCGCCCGCCAACGCCCGCCCGGTGGTGGTGGAGCTGTTCACGTCGCAGAGCTGCTCGTCCTGCCCGCCCGCCGAGGCGCTGATCGGCGCCCTGGCCGGCGAAGGCGCCGATGTCCTGCCTCTCGCCTACCATGTGACCTACTGGAACCATCTCGACTGGCGGGACACGTACTCCCTCCCCGCCGCCACCGAGCGGCAGAACGCCTATGCGAAGCGGCTCGACGGGCAGGTCTACACCCCGCAGACCGTGATCGACGGGCAGACGGGTCTCGTCGGCTCGCAGGAGGCCTCCGTCCGCGCGGCCATCGCGGCGGCGAAGGCGGGGGCTGGGGAGGCCGTGCCGGTGAGCCTCGTGCGCGAGGGCGGCCTCCGGGTGCGCCTCGGCGCCGGGGAGGGCTCCGGCACCGTCACCCTCGTCGGGTTCGATCCGAGCCACGTGACATCCGTCGCCCGTGGCGAGAATGCCGGGCGCACCATCAAGCAGGCGAACGTCGTGCGCTCCGTTGCCGAGATAGGCCGCTGGAGCGGCGCCGCACGGGAATGGACCTTGCCTTGGCCGGCGGGCGAGGCCGCCGCCGTGATCGTGCAGGACGGAGCGGGCCGCGTGATCGGCGCCGCGCGGACGGGGGGATAGGCATGGCCGCCTCGTTCGCCCTCGGGACCGGCGGGTTCCCGCCGGTCGGTCGCGCATTCCGGCCGGCTGCGCTAGAAAGCGCACGCGGAGAGGCACGGGCCGGCAGCGGAATGGCGCTCGAAGGCGAATTGGCGGGCCTGATGGCGGCGGCGCAGCGGGGCGATGCGGCCTCCTACCGCGCGCTGCTCCGCGCCTCCCTGCCGGTCATCGCCGGCTTCGCCCGCGCGCAAGGCGTGCGCGGCGACGCGGTGGACGACGTCGTGCAGGACACGCTGATGACCCTGCACGCCGCGCGGGCGAGCTACGACCCCGCCCGCCCCTTCATGCCGTGGCTGCGGGCCATCACCCAGCGCCGGGCCATCGACCGTCTGCGCCGGGCCGCGCGCCGGCCTCAGGAGGTGTTCGATCCCCTCTCCTACGAAGCGGAGGTGGATCCCCTCCCCGCCCCCGGCGCGGGCATCGAGGCGCGCGAGCGCGGCGCCGCCCTGGCGCGGGCGGTGGCCGCGCTGCCTGAGGGGCAGCGGCAGGCGGTGGAGCATCTGGGTTTGCGCGAACTCAGCCTCGACGAGACCGCCGCCCTCACCGGGCGCAGCAAGAACGCCCTGAAGGTCAATCTGCACCGGGCCCTGAAGGCGCTCCGGGCCAGTCTCACGCCGGGGGGCGAATGATGGACATGCGCCACGACCGGCTCGTCGAGCATCTCGCCGGCCGCCTCGAACCCGTGCGGCCCCTGCCCCGCCCCTCGCTGCGGGCGGCGCTGTGGATCGGCGCGGCCGTCGTCATCGGCACGCTGCTCGCCTCGAAACTGGCGATGATTGGGCTCGAACACCGCGCCGGCCGGGCCGATCTCTGGCTTGCGGCGGCGGGCGGGGCGCTCACCGCGATCACCGCCGCCTACGCCGCCTTCGCCACCAGCGTGCCGGGCCGCTCGCCGGCCTGGGCGCTGCTGCCCGTGCCGGCAGCGGCCCTCTGGATCGGCGCGAGCGGCCTCGGATGCCTGCGGGCGTGGGTCGCCCCGCCCCTCGACCTCAGCGAGGCGCACGAACCGGTGAGCTGCTTCAGCTTCCTCGTCTGTGTCTCGGTGCCGCTATCGCTGCTGATCGTCGCGATGCTGCGCCGGGCCTGCCCCCTGCGGCCGAACCTGACGGCGGCGCTGGCCGGCCTCGCCGTCGCGGGCGCCGCCGCGACGCTCCTCGTGCCGTTTCACCCGGTGGAGGCCACCGCGTCCGACCTCCTCGTCCATGCGGTGGTCGTGGCGGGGGTGATCGGGCTGAACGCCCTGGCCGGGGGGCGGCTGCTCTCGAAGGCGCCCGCCTGAGGGCGCGACGCTACGCCTCGTCCTCCGGCGAGAGCGCCGGCCAGTCCACGATGCGCTCGGGATACTCGTCCTCGCCGAACTCCTCCTCGGCGCCGGCGATGCGCCCGCGCACCGACATGCCGGCCTCGTGGATCGTGGCGCGGCTGCCCGAGACGAGATGGTGCCAGGGATAGAGCGGCAGCCCGTCCCGGACCAAGCGGTAGGCGCAGGTCGGCGGCAGCCACGGGATCGCGCGCACCGCCTCCGGGGTCAGGCGCACGCAATCGGGCACCTTCTTCTGGCGCCGGGGATAATCCCGGCAGCGGCAGGCGTAGCCGTCGAGGAGCGTGCAGCCGATATCGGTGTGCAGCACCTCGCCGGTATCCTCGTCCTCGAGCTTGATGAGGCAGCAGCGGCCGCAGCCGTCGCACAGGCTCTCCCACTCGTTGGGAGACATTTCTTCGAGGGACTTGGTGCGCCAGAACGGCGCGTCCGCAAGCGGCTCGGATTTGAAGGGGGATTGGGACATCGGCCCCGACCGTCTGCCCGAGGCGCCCGCCGGAGGCAAGCCGCCGTCCCGCGCCCGCCGCAATCGCCGCGTTAACCTCGATGGCGATCCCGCCCCTGGGGAAAGGGCCCGTGAAGGGGCCCATGCGTTAACCTGCGCATCGCGCCGCCTCGCCGCCGCGATGCAACCCTGATAAGGAATGGGTAGCCGAGAGGGCGCCCGAACACCGGATCCGAACACCGTGCGCCTGCCCAGATTGAACGCGATCAAGACTCGCATCGAGCGCGCGGCCCTCGCCTTCGACGCGTGGGTCAACGCCTCGCTCTACGACGGCGGCCGCTCGACCGGCGAGGCGTACGAGCGCTTCCAGCGCTTCATGAGCCGCTTCGCCGTGCGCGGCTGGAAGCGGATCGGCCTCGATCTCACCAGCGAGGCGCTGACGCTCGGTGTGGGCGGCATTTTGGCGCTGCTCGCCCTGGCGCAGCCGGCCTTCCAGCTCACCAGCGACAATTGGCTGAAGCAGCAGGACCTCGCGGTCACGTTCCTCGACCGCTACGGCACCGAGGTCGGGCGGCGCGGCATCAAGCACGACGATTCGCTGTCCCTCGACCAGTTTCCCGACATCATGATCAAGGCGCTGATCTCCACGGAGGACCGGCGCTTCTACGAGCATTACGGCATCGATCCGATCGGCACGCTGCGCGCCCTGGTCGCCAACTCGCGCGGCGGCGGCAACACACAGGGTGGTTCGTCCATCACCCAGCAGCTCGCAAAGAACCTGTTCCTGACGAACGAGCGCTCCCTGGAGCGCAAGGTGAACGAGGCGTTCCTGGCCTTCTGGCTGGAGAGCCACCTCACCAAGAACGAGATTCTGAAGCTCTACCTCGACCGCGCCTATATGGGCGGCGGCACCTTCGGCGCGGTGGCGGCGGCGGATTACTATTTCGGAAAGCCGCTCAAGGACATCAGCCTCGCGGAGGCCGCGATGCTGGCGGGCCTGTTCAAGGCGCCGACGAAATACGCGCCCCATGTGAACCTGCCTGCCGCCCGCGCCCGCGCGGCCGACGTGCTGCACAACATGGTCGAGGCTGGCTTCGTCACCGAGGGCCAGATCCAGACGGCCCTGCGCAACCCCGCCACGCCCGTCACCCGCACCCGCGACATCACGGCCGATTACTACCTCGACTGGGCGTTCGGTCAGGTGAAGGCCATGGCCGACAGCGGCAAGATCCGCGACCGGGTGCTGACGGTGAAGACACCCCTCGACCTCGCCGTGCAGAAGCGCGCCGACGAGGTGGTGGCCGACATCCTGCGCAAGTCCGGCGACGCCTTCGACGTCGATGAGGCGGCGATGGTGATCCTCGATCCCGATGGTGCCCTGCGCGCCATGGTCGGCGGCGCCGATTACGGCGAGAGCCAGTTCAACCGCGCCACCGACGCCATGCGCCAGCCGGGCTCGTCGTTCAAACCCTACGTCTACGCGGCGGCCCTGGCCTCGGGCCAGTTCAAGCCGGACACGACCGTGGTCGACAGCCCCGTCTGCATCGGCAACTGGTGCCCGCAGAATTACGGGCGCTCCTATTCCGGCCGCCAGCCGATGTGGCTCGCGGTGGCGAAATCGGTGAACACGATCCCGATCAAGATCTCGATCTCCCTCGGCAAGGCGCTCGGCATCACCCACGAAGCCAAGGCCGCCAAGGCGGGCCGCGCCAAGATCATCGCCATGGCCCACAGCATGGGCGTGACCGCGCCGCTCATCGATACGGTGTCGCTGCCCATCGGCTCGGACGAGGTGACGGTGATCGATCAGGCGGCGGGCTATGCCGTATTCGCCAACGGCGGGTTCAGGGCGAAGCCCTACGCCGCCACCGAGATCCGCAATTCCTCGGGTGAGGTCGTCTATCGCCACGCCGACGAGGCGCCGGAGCGGATCCTGTCGCCGCAGGTCGTGGCCGACATGAACTTCATGCTCAACAAGGTGGTCGAGGAAGGCACCGGCAAGCGGGCGCAGCTCGAAGGCATCAAGGTCGCCGGCAAGTCGGGCACCACGAACGCCTACCGCGATGCGTGGTTCGTGGGCTACACGGGCAATTATGTCGCCGCCGTCTGGTACGGGAACGACGACCACACCTCCACCAACAAGCTGACCGGCGGCTCCCTGCCCGCCCAGACCTGGCACGACGTGATGGAACCGGCCCACCAGGGCATCGAGATCAAGGGCCTGCCCGGCCTGAAGGACAGCGCGAAGGCCGCCGCGCAGGCGGCGGCGGGCGGTGCGACGGCGCCGGTCGATCCGAACGCCAGCTCCTTCGGCAAGCTCTCCCGCCGCTCCTTCGAGGTGATCGGCGGGCTGAACGGGCTGTTCCGCGCCGCCGAGCGCCCCCGGGCCCAGACCCGGCCGGGTTCGGACGACCGCGCCTCCGCCGCGCCCGCCCGCGAGGTCGCCGAGGGCGCCCGCGCCGTGGGCGGCCGCATCGCCCTGCCGTGAGGCATGAGGCCATGAAGGTCGCGTTGTCCGGTCAGGCCGCCCGCCTGCCCGCATCCGCAGGGGCGGTTGGGGGGCTCGTCGCCCGCTTCGTCCGCAAGAGCGGCATGCCGCTGCTGGTCCTCTATGCCCTCGCCCTCGGGGCGGTGCTTGGCCTCGCCAGCGCCGACTGGGCGACGCGGGGCGGCTATCCGTTCGGCGGGTTCCGCATCGGTCCCTGGACGGCGTGGCCCCGCGCCGGGGCGACCGGCGCCGACCCCTATACCCGCGCGGTGAATGCACGCCGGGGCGAGATCCCCCTCGCGGTGGGCGAGGGCTTGCTCCTCACGGCGGCCGAGGACGACGAGGGCCGTACCCTCGATGCCTCCTGCACCTACGCCATCGGCGGTGTCGTGCCCCCCGCCCGCGCCTGGACGATGACCGTCGCCGGGCGTGGCGCCCGCGACCCGGATCGTCCGCATATCCGCGACGGGTTCACCTCCACCGAAATCCTGCGGCGGCAGGACGGGCGCTTCGTGATTACCCTCTCGCCGGAGGCCGAGCCCGGCAACTGGCTCCCGAGCCCGCGCGCGACCGGGCCGATGCGCCTCGCGCTGCGCCTCTACGACACGCCGGCCGCCGCAGGGGTCGGCTCCCTCGACCGGAGCGTGGTGCCCTCCATCACCCGGAAGGGCTGCGCCCCGTGAGATTGCGCCTCGCCTACGCCACCCTCGCGGGGTTCGTCCTGGCGGGCATCGTCCACATCGCGGCGGTGCTGGCCATCCCGCGCCTCGCGGAGACGGATGCGGTGACGCGCGCCCGCACCAGCGAGAACCTAGACCATCCGCAGGTCATCTACGCCCTCTCGACCGGCGAGACGGCCGCGCCGCAGGAGGCGTGGCTGCCGATCCCCGATCCGGCGGTGGCGGTGGGCGTCTGCGCCTTCGACCTTACGGATGGGCCGATGCGCGTCTCGGCCCGGACAGGTCCGCTGGCGTTGTCCCTCGCGGCCCATGGGCGGCAGGGCGCGTTCTACGCCGTGACCGATCAGGCGGCGGTGCGTGGCGCCCTCGATCTCGTGATCCTCACCCGCGCGCAATACGATCAGGCGCTTGCCGACGACGACGAGAACGAGCCGAGCCGCGATGTGCGCATCGTCGCCCCCGAGGGGCGCGGCTTCGTCGTGGTGCGGGTGATCGCCGGATTGCCGAGCCAGCGCGAGGCGGCCAACGCCGCCGTGCAAGCGGTGAACTGCACGACCGACGCCGCCGCAGACGATTCGGCCAAGCGCTAGCGCCGGATCAATCCTTCACGATCAGCGGCGGCGCCACGGCCACCGCCGGAGCGGGCACGAGCCCGCAGCGGATTGCCGCATCCGGCGGCAGCACCGGGTCGAGCAGCGGACGCCGGGCGGCGAGCATCGCCAGGGCGCGGTCGGATTCGGCTGCGGCGGGGTCCGGCGCCTCGGCGAACAGGTGTTCGAGGGCGTAGCGATAGGCCTCCAGGCGCTCGCCCGTTTCCATCCGAACCCAGGCCACGAGGCAGCGGTTCTCCGCCACCCGCATGGCCGCCTGCCGCACGTCCCAATCGTCGAGGGTCTTGGCGAAGGGCAGGCTCTTCAGCCGCCGCGCGTCGGCATCGGCCACCCGCGTCGCGAGCAGGGCGAAGGGCGGGATCAGCCGTGCATCGGCCACGGCATCGTCGGTGAGGCGGCGGTAGCGCGAGACCGGCGAGCGCAGCCCCTCCCCCAGGATCGCGTCATGGTAGCGCGCCGGATCGTGGGGCCGCCACGAAGGCGGCAGCACCCGCGCGCGGGTCAGGTTGGCGAGGATGTCGAGGAACGCCTCCCGCGTCGTCGCGGGCATCAGGAAGCGCCACGCGCGGGCGCGCAGGTCCTGCTCGTCGTCGGTGAGCGGCGAGGCCGAGGCCGGGCCGCCGCGCTCGCCCGCCGTCACGGTGCCGGTGGCGTCGATCAGGCTGTTCCACACGCCGGCCTTGGGACGCCCGAAATCCCCCTGCTGCGCGCAGGAGACGAGGAGGCCTAGGACGAGGCCGAAGGGCAGCGTGCGGAGGGCGCGGCGCCTGCGCATCGCGCCCGCGTGCGGGAGGCTGAGTGTCTGGGGCATGGCGCTGAACGGGGCTGCGGGCGTGCGGTCGCATCCGCCGGCCGCGCCGGACGCGTCACTGTGCCGGGAAGGGGTCGCTCAGGAGGCGAGGCGCTCGTAGCGCACGCCGAGGAAGAGCAGGATCTGGCCGCGCGACTCGCCCGAGACGGGGGCCGGGCGGGTCGGCCGCGCGCCCCGCGACGGGAAGGGAACGACGATGCCGGTGCGGACGGGCTCGTCCGATGCCGGAGGGGACACGGCGCTGCGTTCGATTTTCCGGTGGCGGTTCATGGTCTGGCTCCTGTCGGCGATCCGGGCTTTTGCCCAGGCCCGGCAATGGGCGTCGGCAAGGGGCGTTAGGTGGAAGGGCGTGAACTCTGGTCTCGTGATGCCTGATCAGATCATCACGGGATGGTTAACAGATGCTTGCCGGGGTGGCGGCGCGGCTGGATTCAATTGGCCTGCGCCTTGCTTGAAGACCGTGGCCCATGGCGGGCGTTTCCTCCCTTTGACTGGCCCTGCCCGGATGCGGGCGGGGCCGTTTTCTCGTCGGGAGCCGGCCGCCGCATTTCTGCAACGCGCGACACAAGTGGTAGCCGAGGCGCTTGCCTACCGCCCGGCTGGCCCGATATGCGGACGCAACGCGGGCTGGTCCGCCGCCCCGCAATCGTTGTTTGAGGACAAGGCTGGATGCGACTGGTTCCGGACAATTCCCTTCGTTCGCCGCGTGCCGTCGCGCTCGCTGCACTGACGTTTCTGACGCTCTCGGCCGCTCCGGCTTTCGCGCAGCGCGAAGATCAGGGTCTGCAGCTCGGCTGCGCCGACGATTATTTCCGCCTCTGCATCGGCGTCGATCCGAACAGCCCCGACGCGGATCGTTGCATGCAGCGCAACCGTGCCAAGCTGTCTCAGAAGTGCCGCGCGGCCATCGGTGACTATGATCGCCGCACCGGCGGCAAGTCGATGCCGAACAACTGACAGCTGCGTCACCCGCGCACGGGAAAGCCGCCATGAGCCTGACCGTTGCGGTCCAGATGGACCCGATCCAGAACATCCGGATCGCGGGCGATACGACCTTCGCGCTGTTGCTCGAAGCCCAGCGCCGGGGGCACCGGCTCTTCCACTACACCCCCGACCGGCTCTCCATGCAGGGCCGGCGGGTGACGGCGCGGGTCGAGGCCCTGACCGTCCAGGACGTGCAGGGTGATCACTTCACCCTCGCGCCGCCGGAGCGGATGGACCTCGCCGAGTGCGATGCGGTCCTGATGCGCCAGGATCCGCCGTTCGACATGGCCTATGTCACGGCGACCCACATGCTGGAGCGGATCCACCCGAAGACGCTGGTCGTGAACGACCCGTCCGAGGTGCGCAACGCCCCGGAAAAGCTCTTCGTCCTCGACTTCCCCGAACTGATGCCGCCGACGCTGATCAGCCGTGATCGCGCGGAGATCGAGGCGTTCCGCCTGGAGCACGGCACGGTGGCGATGAAGCCGCTGCACGGCCATGGCGGCGCGGCGGTGTTCAAGGTGACGGAGAACGACCCGAACTTCGGCTCGATGTTCGACCTCTTCGCCACGACCTTCAAGGAAGCCTGGGTGACGCAGCGCTACCTCGACCGCGTGACCGAGGGCGACAAGCGCATCATCCTCGTGGACGGCGTGGCCATGGGCGCGGTGAACCGCGTGCCGGCGGCGGGCGACATCCGGTCGAACATGGTGCGCGGCGGCGCGGCCTCGGCCTCCGAACTGACCGAGCGCGAGCGCGAGATCTGCGCGACGATCGGCCCGGAGCTGGCGCGGCGTGGCCTGATCCTCGTGGGCATCGACGTGATCGACGGCCATCTCACCGAAATCAACGTCACCTCCCCCACCGGCATCCGCGCCATCGAGCGCCTCGGCGGGCCGAACCTCGCCGTCACCGTGTGGGATGCCATCGAGACCCGCATCGCCGCGCGCAAGGCGGGCTGACGCTCACAGGTCGGCGCGCGGGGTCGCGCTGAGTTCGGCCCAGTCGAACTCTTCTTCCAGCAGGAAATAGGCGTCGTCGCCGATCTCGCCCTTGCGGCGCATCTCCATCACCTTGTCGCGGGCGGCGAGGATGGCGTTGAGCCGCGCGGCGTCGGCGGGCAGGCTCTCGGGGGCGCGCCCTTCCTCGTGCGCCTCGGCTTCGGCGAGGGCGGAGCGGAACTCCGCGCGCAGGGAATCCGTGGCGGCGCAATCCTCGCCTGCTTCGAGGCTCTTGAGCGCCGCGCCGTAGGCGGCGGCCCGCCCGCGCCCGACCTCCTGGCCCACGGGGTCGTCGTCGGGGAGCTTCAGCAGTCTGAGCAGCGGGCTCAGGGTGAGGCCCTGCAGCACCAGCGTCCCGAGCACGGTGAAGAAGGCCGTGAACACCACGAGGTCCCGGTGCGGAAAGTCCTGCGGCAAGGCGAGCGCCGCCGCCACGGTCACGATCCCGCGCATCCCCGCCCAGGCGACGGCGACCCCGGCGCCGAGCCTAGCCCGGTCCCCGTGCGGGCCGAGGCCGAAGCCGCGCAGGCCGCTCGTCGGGAGAACCCAGGCGAGCCGCGCCACGACCACCGTCAGGAAGACGAAGCCCGACAACAGGATCGCCTGCCATTGGTCGGTGGGGTTCAGCCGCTCCAGGATCGGATCGATCTGGATGCCGATGAGGACGAAGGCCAGCACGTTGATGACGAACACCGCCGTGTCCCACACGGCGTAGGAGACGATCCGCGCCCGCGGGGCGGTGACGCCCGGCGCCCGCCGCGCCACGGTCATCGCGAAGGTCACGACCACGAGGACGCCCGACATCTCGACCCGCTCGGCGGCGAGCCATAGGCCGAAGGCGGCGACGAATTGCAGGACGATGGCCGTCGGCGGGTCGCTGATGCGCTTGCGCAGGGCGACGAAGGCGATTCCGAGCATCGGCCCGACGACGAAACTCGCGGCGACGCCGAACAGGAAGCCCGGTAGGGCCTCCCGCATCGAGAAACTGCCCGCCATCGCGGCACCGACGGCGAGACGATAGAGCAGAAGCGATGCCGCATCGTTGAGCAGGCTCTCGCCCTTGAGAATGGTCGCCAGCCGGTGGGGCATCGGCGCATGGCGAAGCACCGCCATCGCCGCCACCGCATCCGGAGGCGCGACGATGGCGCCGAGCGCGATACAGGCCGAGATCGGCATGTCGGGCACGATCATCCTTGCCACGACCGCCACCGCGAGGCTCGTCACCACCACCGCGCCGACCGCGAGGCCGAGCACGGGTCGCCAACTCACCCGCAGGTCGCGCAGCGAGGCGTCGAAGCCGGCATCGAGCAGGACGGGGGCGAGGAACAGGGCGAGCGCCAGTTCGGGATCGAGGCGCAGGTTCGGCACGCCGGGCACGAAGGCGAGGCCGATGCCGCCGATGGCGAGGAACGCGGGATACGGGGCGCCGAGCCGTGCGGAGAGCCCCGTCAGGATGACCGCGCCGAGCAGGACGGCGACGGTCCATTCGAAAATCAACATCGCATGGACATAGGGCGCGACGGGTCTCGCGCCGGGTATAAGCTTTGCGTTGACCGCCGCCCTCGCCTATTCGACAGCAAGACCCGCCGGACACGCCATGCCCGAGACACCGATCTTCTCGTCCGCCGCCGTCGCGGCGCCGCACAGCCTCGCGGCGCAGGCGGGCCTCACCGTCTTGGCGCAGGGCGGCAACGCCATCGAAGCGATGGTCGCCATGGCGGCGTCCATCGCGGTGGTCTACCCGCACATGAACGGCCTCGGCGGCGACGGCTTCTGGCTGGTGCGCGAGCGCGGTGGGAAGGTGCGCGGCATCGAGGCCTGCGGCCCGGCGGGCCGGGAGGCCACCATCGCCCGCTACCGGGAGAAGGGCTACGACGCGATTCCGCCCCGTGGCCCGGAGGCGATGGTGACGGTGGCGGGCGCCGTCGGCGGCTGGGCCCTCGCCCTCGAACTCTCGAAGGCGCTGGGCGGCCGGCTTCCCCTCGAAACGCTGCTGGCCGACGCGACCCGGCAGGCCCGCGAGGGTGTGCCCGTCTCGGCGAGCGAGGCGCGCTACACGCCGCAGCCGGGCGACACCCTCCACGAGGCGCCGAACTTCGCCGCGACCTTCCTGAAGGACGGCAAGCCCTTCCCGGCGGGCGAGACGCGGCGGCTGCCGCAACTCGCGGGAACGCTCGAACAGCTGAGCCATGCCGGGCTGGACGATTTCTACCGGGGCGATATCGGCCGCGAGATCGGCGTCGACCTCGAAAAGCTCGGCGCTCCCGTTTCCCGCGCCGACCTGAAGGCCTACCGGCCGGCGGAGCGGGCGCCCCTCACCCTGCGCCGCCGGGACGCGACGCTCTTCAACTTTCCGCCGCCGACCCAGGGCCTCGCGGCGCTCATCATCCTCGGCCTCTACGACCGCCTCGGCATCGCCGAGCCCGAGACGGCCGCGCATTATCACGGGATGATCGAGACGACGAAGCGCGCCTTCGCCATCCGCGACCGGGTGGTGACGGACTTCTCCCGCCTGCGCCACGATCCCGCGACCTTCCTCGACGCGCAGCGCCTCGCCGCCGAGGCGGCGCGGATCGAGATGAAGCGGGCCGCCTCGATCCCGGTCGTCTCGCATAGCGGCGACACCGTGTGGATGGGTGTGATCGACAAGGACGGGCTCGCCGTCTCCTACATCCAGTCGGTCTATTGGGAATACGGCTCCGGCACGGTGCTGCCGCGAACCGGCCTCGCGTGGCTCAACCGGGGCGTGTCGTTCTCCCTCGATCCGGCTTCGGTGAACCCGCTGGAGCCGGGGCGGCGTCCGTTCCACACCCTGATCCCGGCCCTCGCCTGCTTCGACGACGGCCGCGTCATGGCCTACGGCTCCATGGGCGGTGACGGGCAGCCGCAATTCCAGGCGCAGATCTTCGCGCGCTACGCCGATTATGGGATGTCGGTGGCGGAGGCCGTCGATGCCCCTCGCCTGCTCTACGGCCGCACCTGGGGCGCGCCGTCGCTCAGCGTGAAGGTCGAGGACCGCTTCGATCCCGCCTGCCTCTCCGCCCTGGAGCGGATGGGCCACGAGATCGAGCCGGTGGGCCAGGCCTACAGCGACACCCTCGGCCATGCCGGGATGCTGGTGCGCCATTCCCGCGACGGGCGCATCGCCGCCACGCACGATCCGCGCTCCGATGGTGGGGCGCTGGGGCTGTAGCTCGGTAACGTCCGGCCGGTATCATCCGGCCGCGCCCGATCTCTCGCCTCCTACCAGACGCCGCCGCCATGCTTGTTCACGAAGGGTCCACCCGGACGTACAGGATCGACGAACGCCTCGGCTGGACGTTCGCCGCCATCGCGGGGGCCCTGAACGTCGCCGGCTTCTACGCCTTCGGCACCTTCTCCTCGAACATGACCGGCAACGTCTCGGCGCTCGCCGACCATCTCGGCCTCGGCGAGGTGCGGATGGCGCTGTTCGGCCTGCTCCTCGTGCTGGCCTTCGTCGCAGGGGCGATGGCCGCGACCCTGCTCATCGATGCCGGACGCACGCGGCACCTGCCGGGGGTCTACGCCTACGGAATCCTCGGCGAGGCGGCGATGCTGCTCGTCCTCGGCTGTGCCGCCCCGTTCCTGCCGGAGGACGTGCGCGGCGCGGTGCTGGCGCTCGGCCTCAGCTTCCTCCTCGGGTTGCAGAACGCCACCGTCACGCAGATCACCAACGCGCGGGTCCGCACCACCCACGTCACCGGCATGGTGACGGATATCGGGATCGGGCTCGCCAACCTCCTCGAACGCCGTCCCGACGTCGACCGGGACAAGCTGCGCCTGCACCTTGTGACCGTGGCGGCCTTCCTCGGCGGGGGCATCCTCGGCGTGGTGCTGTTCCAGATGATGGGCACCGCGCTCCTCGTCGTGGCGGCCTGTGTCCTCGCCGCCCTGGCCATCCCCGGTATCACCATGGCCCGGCGGATGCGGGCCTATGCGGGGTCGGTGGAATCCCGCTCGGCCTGATGCCTCCGCAAGCTGAACGGTTGCTGCCAGACGGCTTCAGGGCCGGTGCAGGCGGTGCACGGCATTCTCTCTCCATGGCCGGAACAGCCGGCCGAAGACATCGAGAGGGTTGGGCCATGAAGACGTTCGCTACTCTGGCCGCCGCCACCCTGGTCATGGTCGGGTCCCTCGGCGCTCCGCAGGCGCAGGCCCGGGGCGGCGGCGCCGTCGCCGCCGGCGTGATCGGCGGCCTCGCCGCGGGCGCCCTCCTCGGCGCCGCCATCTCCGAAGCCCATGCCGAGCCCGCCTACGGATACGGCTACGCCCGGCCCGCCCCGGCCTACGGCTACGGTTATGCGCCGGCCCCGCGCGTTCGCGCCTACGAGGTCGATGAGGGGCCGGTCTACCGCACCGAGCGCGTCGTGCGCCGCTACGACGTCGATCCCGACGACGGCTATCGCTACGCCGGTTACGGCTACGGCCACCGCCGTCATTGCGACCGGCCCTACGGCTACGGCGGCTGGTGATCGCCCCGGCCCCGCAGCGATCCATGCATCGCTGCGGGGCGCTAAAATATATCGCTGTCTGCAATTTAGGCAGCGATTGAATGATGTTTATACAATCTTCAATATGTATTTTTATGCATGGCGGCAGTGTTCTTTTGACTGGCCGTTCACCATGCATGTCTCCATCAAGGCGGCCCTCGGGGGCATGTTCGGCTTGTCGGCCCTCGTCGCGGCGGGGCAAGGTTACATCGCCGTCGAAAGCCTTTCCGAGATGAAGCGCAACGTCGGCGAGATCGGCCGCGTGAAGTTACCGGCGGTCAACGTCGTCAATCAGATCAACACCGCGATCCGCGACCATCGCGTGAAGCTCTACAGGCTGGTTCTGTCGTCGGAGACGGCAGAGAATCTTGTAGAGAACCGGAAGGCGGTCGATGCCGTCGGCAAGGCCATCGACACCCTGCGCCACGACTATGAAGCCATGGACAAGACCGCCGAGGAGCGTGCCCTCTACGAGCGGTTCTCGACCCTGTGGGCCACGTATCTCACGCAGCAGGCGACGGTGGTCGACACCCTGGCGGCGGGCAACCGAAGCGACGCCGTGGCGATCCTGCTCGGGCCGGACCTGCTGCAACTGGCGACCAACGCCTCCGACACGCTGAAGAAGAACGTCGCGGTGAACAAGCAGGCCGCCGAGGTCGCGGTGAACGGCACCATCGCGGATGCCGAATCGGCGATTCGTACGGCGGGCCTCGCCGCCGGCCTCGTCGTGGTGCTGTCGCTGCTGGCGGCCCTGTTCAGCTTCCTGCGCATCTCGCGGCCGATCCATCGCATGACCGGCGCGATGGAAATGTTGGCGGCCGGCGACACCACGGTCGCCATCCCCGGCGCGGGCCGCAGGGACGAGATCGGCGCCATGGCCGCGACCGTGCTGGTGTTCCGCGACAACCTCATCCGCGAGCGGCAGCTCGAGGAGGAGACCCGCGTGGCCCGCCTTTCGGCCGAGGAGCAGCGCCAGGCCGCCATGCGCCAGATGGCCGACGGGTTCGAGGCCGCCATCGGCGGCATCGCCACCCTGGTCTCGTCCTCCGCAACGCAGTTGCAGGCGACGGCTCAGGCGATGTCCGGCACGGCCTCCCGCACCGCCGCGCAATCCACCACGGTCGCGGTCGCGGCCGAGGAGGCGGCGGTGAACGTCACCACGGTGGCGGCTTCCGCCGAGGAACTGGGTTCGTCCGTGCAGGAGATCGGCCGGCAGGTCGCGGGTTCGGCCGATCTGGCACGCCGGGCCGTGGACGAGGCCTGCGAGACCGCGTCCTCCGTGCAGGAGCTGAACGAGGCCGTCGCGCGGATCGGCGACGTGGTGACGATGATCGCCCACATCGCCGGGCAGACCAACCTGCTGGCCCTCAACGCGACCATCGAGGCGGCCCGCGCCGGGGAGGCGGGACGGGGCTTCGCCGTGGTGGCCTCCGAGGTGAAGGAATTGGCGGGCCAGACGGCGCGGGCGACCGAGGACATCGCGACCCAGATCGCCCGGATCCAGGCTTCGACCGGCCAAGCGGTGCGCGCCATCGATTCGATCGGCGGGCGCATCCGCGAGATCAGCGGCGTGGCGACGGCCATCGCGGCGGCGGTGGAGGAGCAGGGCGCGGCGACGCAGGAGATCGTCCGCAACGTCGCCCAGGCGGCGACGGGCACCGGCGAGGTGACGAACACCATCGCCGATGTGGCGGAGGCGGCCGAGGAGACCGGCGCGGCGGCGAGCCAGGTGCTCGACGCGGCGTCCGAACTCTCGCGCCATTCCGAGCGCCTTCAGGCCGAGATGACCCGCTTCGTGGCGACGGTCCGCGCGGCGTGAGGCTGGGCCGAACCGGCACGGATGGCGCGCAGCGCCTCCGTGCCGGCATCGCTCAGGGCAGTTTCCAATTCGCCTTGTGCGGCACGAGCACCATCGGCCGCGCGCCCTCCGGCACCTTCATCGCCTGGAAGGTGTAGTCCGCCGAACCGGTTATGCCCTGATACTTCCCGGTCCCGCCGACGAACTCATGCCGGCCGGTCTTGGCGTCGGCGAGGTAGGTCGAGAAGACCTGATCGCCGTCCTTGTCGGTGTCGATGCAGCTGCCGCGATTGACGACATCGTTGCCGTTGGCCTCCCGCAGACCCAGGCACCGTGTTCCCATATTGTTGAATGGTCCCTCGCCGGCATCGTTGCGGGTGATGCCTGCGCTTTCGTAGATGGACGCAAGCCTGTCGCCCATTTTCATCGGCGTCGCGGAGATATTCACATAGTGCGTCGTGTAAGACGCTGAACCTTCTTTCGGGAAATTCTGTGCCGAAGCGCCCGAGCAAACGGAGATGACAAGTAGAGAGATCGAAACTATGCGCAACATCGTCCCCTCCCATCGTTGAAGGTATTATTTGCCGTTCACTCGAAATTTCGAGAATCGGCAATCGACGATGATGCGCAGGTTCTGATCGCGCTTAATATCATAGAAACGGTTTCAGCGGACACGATGAAGTGATCAGCCGCCGCTGCTGGCAGATTTCGTTGTACGAATTGGGCGTCTGGTTTGATGATGGCGGCGACGACTTGGTGCGGACGGCGGGAATCGAACCCGCACGGCCTTGCGGCCGCAAGATTTTAAGTCTCGTGCGTCTACCGGTTCCGCCACGTCCGCTCGAGGCGCAGCGGTAAACGCCGCGCCCTCCGGGATCAAGCCGGAGGAGTCCATCCATAGACCCAGGCGTAACGGTCCCGCATGCCTGTCGGTCCCAAACGGCTCATCACGGCGTTGCGCACGAGGCCGACCATGCCGCTCGCATGGTAGCTGCGCCCGTTGGCGCGGGCGGCGCGCTGCACCTGCCGCACGCGTGTCTCTCGCGCCTGCGCATAGGCATCGAGCGCATCCGGCACCGTAGGCGCGTCGGCGAGGGAGCGGGTCAGCACCGCCGCGTCCTCGATGGCGAGCGCCGCACCCTGCGCGAGGAACGGCAGGACCGGATGGCCCGCATCACCGAGCAGCGCGATCCGCCCCCGCGCCATTGGGCGCGGCGCGGGACGATCGGCCAGGGACCAGACGAGCCATGAATCAGGCAGGGCGAGCACCTCCCGGAGGGGCTCGGCGCAACGGCGGAAATGGGCGCGCAGCACGGCCGGCTCGCCGAGCCGTCCCCACCCCTTTTCGCCCACCGCCTCCGGTACGACCGCCACGACGTTGAGCAGGCTGCCGCCCCGCACCGGGTAATGCACCACATGCCGCCCGCGCCCGAGCCACAGGCCCGTCGCCTCGCCCTGGAGCGAAACCGGCACGGCCTCGCGCGGGACCAGGGCACGCCATGCCGCCGCCCGTCCCGGCCGCAGCGGCGCATCGTCGAAATGCTTGCGGAGCGCTGAGCGCAGGCCATCCGCCCCGATCAGCAGATCGAACTCCAGCTCTTGCGTGCCCGTGCCGGTATCGGCCGTGAGGAGCACCCGCTCCGACCCTTCCCGCGCCTGCGTGGCCGAGCGGCCCATCAGCAGGCGAATCCGCGGCCGTGCCCGCACCGCGTCGAGCAGGAGCGTCTGCAGGTCGGCCCGGTGGATCACGTAATAGGGCGCGCCGAAGCTCTCCCGCGCCGAAGCGCCCAAGGCGACGCCGCCGATCCGCCGCCCGCTTTCCAGGGCGCGCACCTCGACCCCCGGCGGCTCGCTCGCCGCCCGGCGCAGGGCGGCGGACAGGCCGAGCCCGGCCAGCACCCGGCTGGCGTTGGGGGAGATCTGGATACCCGCTCCGACTTCGCTGAAACCGGTGCGCCGCTCGATCAGCGTGACCGCGTGGCCCGCATCTGAGAGCGCGAGCGCCGCCGTCAGGCCGCCGATGCCGGCGCCGACGATCCCGATGTCGAGTTGGATGGCGGGAGGGGTCGGTTCGGGCGACACCGCTCTCGGACGCCCCCTCAGGCCGCCGCTGCCGCCGAATCGTCGTGCCAGACGCACTCGGCCGGTTCGGCCGCGCCGGCACCCAGCGACGGCTGGTAGCGGTAGAGCGTCGAGCAATACTGGCAGATGATCTCGTTGTCCGCGCCCATGTCGAGGAACACGTGCGGGTGGTCGAACGGCGGCAGCGCGCCGATGCACATAAACTCCTTCGCGCCGACCGCGATGGCCGGGACGCCGGGTTCGTTGTGGAAATGCGGTACCGACTTGCCTGCCATCCGGCCCTCGCCTGCCCCGCCCGTGGGGCATGTCCGCCTGCGCTTATGCCGCCCCGGCCCCCGGCCGCGCAAGGGAGGCGGCGCGCGAGCCTCGCGGACAGGACATGCCGTTTGCGCATCGCCCGTCGCGCGGGGCGCTTGGCCTGCCGGCTGGCGCACCGTACATAGACACGAACGGCAGCAAGACGATCCTACCAGAAACCTCTGATCATGATGCAGGAACAGGCGAGCGCTCAGGCGCGCCGGGCGCCGGAGCCGCCGATCCACGGCCCGGAGGATTTCGCGGGGATGCGGCGGGCGGGGCACCTGACCGCCCAGGCCCTCGACCTCCTGATGGAGGCGACCCAGCCCGGCGTGACGACCGATGCCCTCGACAAGCTCGCCTTCGAATTCGCAATGGACAACAAGGCCTATCCGGCCTCGCTGTTCTATCGCGGCTATCCGAAGTCGATCTGCACCTCGATCAACCACGTCGTCTGCCACGGCATCCCCAACGACAAGCCGTTGCGCGAGGGCGACATCATCAACCTCGACATCTGCCTCATCCTCGACGGGTGGCACGGCGATTCGAGCCGCATGGCCTTCGTCGGGGAGGTGCCGCGCAAGGCGCAGCGCCTGTGCGAGATCACCTACGAGGCGCTGATGCGCGGCATCGCGGCGGTGAAGCCCGGCGGCTCCACCAACGATATCGGCCGGGCGATCCAGAGCTTCGCCGAGTCCGAGCGCTGCTCGGTGGTGCGCGACTTCTGCGGCCACGGCCTCGGGCGCAGCTACCACGATGCGCCGACCATCCTGCACTACGTCGAGGCGAGCTACGACGTGCCGCTCAAGCCCGGCCAGTTCTTCACCATCGAGCCGATGATCAATCTCGGCCGCCCGGCGGTGAAGGTGCTGGGCGACGGCTGGACCGCCGTGACCCGCGACCGCTCCCTCTCCGCGCAGTTCGAGCACACGGTCGCCGTGACCGACACGGGCGTCGAGATCTTCACGGTCTCACCCAAGGGCCTCCACCAGCCGGTCAATCCGGCGGCCTGAGGACGGGCGTGGAAGCCGCGCCGCCGCCGGCTCCCCTCGCGGAGGAGCCCCACTATCTCGGCCACCGGGACCGCCTGCGCGACAAGTTCGCGGAGGCCGGGGGCGACGCCCTCCCCGATTACGAACTCCTCGAATTGCTGCTGTTCCGGGCGATTCCCCGCCGGGACGTGAAGCCCCTCGCCAAGGCGCTGATCCGCCGCTTCGGCAGCCTGGCGGAGGTGCTGGGCGCCGAGCGCGCCCGGCTCCTCGAAGTCGAGGGGATCGGGCCGGGCGTCGTCAGCGATCTGAAACTCGTGGAGGCCGCAGGCCGCCGCCTCGCCCGGGGCGCGATCCGCGAGCGCGACGTGCTCGCCTCGTGGAGCGCCCTCTCCGAATACCTGCGCGCGACCATGGCCTTCGCCCCGCGCGAGGAATTCCGCATCCTCTTCCTCGACAAGCGCAACCATCTGATCGCCGACGAGGTTCAGGGGCGGGGCACGGTGGACCACACCCCCGTCTATCCCCGCGAGGTCGCGCGGCGGGCGCTCGAACTCTCGGCGACGGCGATCATCCTCGCGCACAACCACCCTTCGGGCGATCCGAAACCCTCGGCGGCGGATGTCAGCATGACCCGCGAAATCGTTTCAGTCCTGGCGCCGCTGAACATCGTGGTGCACGATCACGTCATCATGGCCCGTAACGGTCATGTGAGCCTGAAAGGGCTCAAGCTCATCTAGAAGTGGCGCCCCCCTGGTAAGCCGGCTCGGGACCGCTACGCTAACGGCCATGGCGCGCCTCTTGCCTCTTGAGCTTGAGCGCTTGGGAGAGAGCACAGCATGGCTGCCGCAGCCTTCGACGAAATGACTGGCCTGGGTGGCTCTGCCGATCCGAGCACCCTCCGCGAGGCCTATGGTCGGTTGAAGGCGTGGCTCGATTCGACGCCCGCCGACCATTTCAACACCCGCCGCTCCCAGGCCGAATTGCTGTTCCGGCGCATAGGCATCACCTTCGCCGTCTATGGCGACACCGAATCGACCGAGCGCCTGATCCCCTTCGACATCATTCCCCGGGTCATCACCCGGCCGGAATGGGATTTCCTGGAACGGGGGCTGAAGCAGCGCGTCACGGCCCTGAACATGTTCCTGAAGGACATCTACGGCGCGCAGGAATGCATCAAGGCCGGCATCATCCCCGCCGACCTCGTCTACCGGAACGCCCATTACCGGATGGAGATGCGCAACTTCCGGGTGCCGCACGATCTCTACGTGCATATCGCCGGTATCGACATCGTCCGCACCGGTGAGAAGGACTTCTTCGTCCTCGAGGACAATGCCAGGATCCCCTCCGGGGTCTCCTACATGCTGGAAAACCGCGAGGTGATGCTCCGGCTCTTCCCGGACCTGTTCTCGAAGCATCGCGTCGCCCCGGTCGAAAACTATCCCGACGCCCTCCTCGCGACGTTGCGCAGCCTCGCCCCGACCTCGGCCACCCGCGATCCGACCGTCGTGCTGCTCACCCCCGGCCGCTTCAATTCGGCCTTCTACGAGCACTCGTTCCTGGCCGACAAACTCGGCGTCGAACTGGTGGAGGCGTCCGACCTCTTCACCAAGGACGACGTGGTCTACATGCGCACCACCGAGGGACCGCGGAAGGTCGACGTGATCTACCGTCGCCTGGACGACGACTTCCTCGATCCACTGGTGTTCCGGTCGGATTCGGTGCTCGGCGTGCCGGGCATCATGAACGCCTACGAGCGGGGCTCGGTGACGCTGGCGAACGCAGTCGGCACCGGCATCTCCGACGACAAGGCGGTCTACAGCTACATGCCGGAGATCGTGAAGTTCTTCACGGGCGAGGAGCCGATCCTGCACAACGTGCCGACCTTCCGCTGCCGCGAGAAGGAGGCCTTCTCCTACGTGATGGACAACCTGTCCGAACTGGTGGTGAAGGAAGTGAACGGATCGGGCGGCTACGGGATGCTCGTCGGCCCCCATGCCAGCAAGCGCGAGATCGACGATTTCGCGAAGAAGCTGCGCCACGCGCCGGACGGGTTCATCGCCCAGCCGACCCTCTCGCTCTCCACCTGCCCGACCTTCGTCGCCTCCGGCATCGCCCCGCGCCACGTCGACCTTCGGCCCTTCGTGCTATGCGGGGCGGACGAAATCCGAATCGTGCCCGGCGGTCTGACGCGCGTCGCCCTCAAGGAAGGATCCCTCGTGGTGAATTCGAGCCAGGGCGGGGGCACGAAGGACACCTGGGTGCTCGACGCCTGAGAGTCCGAACCCGTTCAAGACCGCGTAAGCCCTCCGGGGCCGGGACGATCGAGCCGCAACATGCTCTCCAGGACTGCCGACAACCTCTACTGGCTCTCGCGCTACGTCGAACGCGCCGACTTCGTCGCGCGCATCCTCGACGCCGCCCACCGCCTCGCCGCCCTCCCCTCCAGTTACGGGGAGAGCAACGAGTGGGAATCGGCGCTGGCCTCGGCCGGCGACCCGGAGCTGTTCAAGCCGCATTACAGTGTCGTGAACGCCGATACGGTGTGCGACTTCCTCGCCTTCAGCCCTCACAACCCCTCCTCGATCCGCTCCTGCATCGAGGCGGCGCGCGAGAATGCCCGTTCCGTGCGCACCGCCCTCACCACCGAGATGTGGGACGCGATCAACGGCGCGTGGCTCGAACTGCGCTCCTATGCCGGGCGCGAACTGAACCGCGACGAGTTCGGCCGCTTCCTCGATTGGGTGAAGACCGTCTCGCTCACCTATGACGGCTCGGCGTTCCGCACGATGCTGCGCAACGACGCCTTCTGGTTCACGCGGCTCGGCACGGCGATCGAGCGGGCCGACAACACCGCCCGCATCCTCGACGTGAAGTACCAGATCCTCCTGCCGCACGACGAGAAGATCGGCGGCAGCCTCGACTACTTCCAGTGGACGACGATCCTGCGGGAAGTGTCGGCCCTGACGGCCTATCACTGGGTCTACCGCGAGAGCGTGAAGCCCCTGCTGGTGGCGGACCTGCTCATGCTCAACAAGCAGATGCCGCGCTCCTTCGCCAACTGTTACGGCGTGATCGTGGAATACCTCGACCTCATCGCCGACGCCTACGGACGGCGCGGGCCGAGCCAGCGGCTGGCGGGCAACCTGCTCGCCAAGCTGGAGAGCGACAACATCGACCGCATCTTCAACGCCGGCCTCCATGAGTTCGTGGAGGCGTTCATCGTCGAGAACAACGGGGTGGGCGAAGCGATCGCCAAGCAGTATCTCGTCGGCTGAGTCCGGCCGGGGGCCGGGCATCTGTCGATCATCACAGGCGGGAAAGGCGCATGCGCATCCGCGTGGTCCATGAGACCAGCTACACCTACGAGCAGCCGGCACGGGGTCTGATCCAGATCCTGCGCCTGACGCCGCGCGACCATGACGGGCAATACATCCGCCGCTGGCGCATCGACACCTCCGTGGACGGTCGCCTGACCGCCCGCGAGGACGGGTTCGGCAACATCGTCCACTGGTTCACCCCGGACGAGGCGGCCGACGCCCTGATGATCCGCGTGACCGGCGAGGCCGATACCGACGACACGCACGGCGTCGTGCGCGGCTCGGTCGAGCGGCTGCCCGACCTGTTCTACCTGCGCGACACGGATTTCTGCGCCACGAGCGCCGAACTCCACGACCTCGCCGAGGAGGCCGCGCGCGGTGCCGAGGACCCGCTCGCCGTCCTCCACCGGCTCATGGAGGCTGTGCACGACGCGGTGAAGTTCGAATCGGGCCCGGCGAACGCCGCCGTCCCGGCCGCCAAGGCCCTGGCGGCGGGCAGCGGCAATTCGCAGGACATCGCCCATGTCTTCATCGCGGGCGCGCGGCACCTGAACATCCCCGCGCGCTACGTGGCGGGCTACCGCGCGCGCGACGACGGCGAGGCCGAGGTCGAGGCGCCGCATGGCTGGGCCGAGGCGCTTGTGCCGAATCTCGGCTGGGTCGCCTTCGACGCGGTCCACAAGATCAGCCCGTCCGAGCAGTACATCCGCCTCGCCATGGGGCTGGACTATCTCGGCGCGGCCCCGATCCGCGGCAGCCGCATGGGTGGTGGCACCGAGACGCTGGACGTGAAGCTTCGCGTCGAGCAAGGCAGGTCGGCCGTCCAGTGCTGACGCATCCCACGCCGGAACCGTGAACCCATGACCTACTGCGTCGGTGTCCTCGTCGAGGAGGGTCTCGTGATGGTCGCCGATACCCGCACCAATGCGGGGCTCGACGACATCTCGACCTACCGCAAGCTGCACCATTTCAACGTGCCGGGCGAGCGCGTGATGATGCTGGCCTCGGCCGGCAACCTCTCGATCACCCAATCGGTGCTGAGCATGCTGCAGGAGGGGGTGCCGGGCGACGAGGGCGAGCCCGCCCAACGTCTGATCGACGCGCCGACCATGTTCCAGGCGGCGCAGCTGGTCGGCCGGGCGATCCGCACGGTGCGGACCATCGAGCAGAAGGGATTCGAGGCCGCGAGCATCCGCTTCTCGATCTCGCTGCTGTTCGGCGGGCAGATCGGCAACGAGCCGATGCGGCTGTTCCTGATCTACTCGGCCGGCAATTTCATCGAGTGCAGCACCGACGCGCCGTTCCTGCAGATCGGCGAGCACAAATACGGCAAGCCGATTCTCGACCGGGCGGTGAAGTTCGAGACCGATCTCTACGACGCCCTCAAGGTGGGCCTCGTCTCGATGGATTCGACCATGCGCTCGAATCTCGGCGTCGGCCTGCCCATCGACATCGCCGTGGCCCGGCGCGGGGTGCTGACCCTCGAAGTGAACCACCGGATCGAGGCGGGCGAGGGCTATTTCCACGACCTGCGCGAGCGCTGGTCCGCTGCCCTGCGGGCCGCGCACCGGGCCATCCCGCGCCCGCCCTACGGGCCCTCGCCGCAGGGTTG
This sequence comes from Methylobacterium sp. TK26, assembly GCF_055361565.1. Taxonomy (NCBI): domain Bacteria; kingdom Pseudomonadati; phylum Pseudomonadota; class Alphaproteobacteria; order Hyphomicrobiales; family Methylobacteriaceae; genus Methylobacterium; species Methylobacterium sp. TK26. The sequence goes on from NZ_CM143965.1 coordinate 2,003,116, forward strand.
AGCGGACCACGCGGCCAGGAGGCGGCGCGCGGCTTCGGTGGGATCGGGCGCCCGCATCAGCCCGCCCATGACGGCGAACCCCGACGCCCCCGCCGCGCGGCAGGGGACGAGCGTGTCCTCCGCGAGCCCCCCGAGGGCGACGACGGGCAGGCCGATGCGTCGCGAGGCGGTGATCGCCTCTGGCCCGAGAGCCGGTCCGTAGCCGGGCTTGCTGGCGGTGGGAAAAATCGGACTGAGCGTCACGTAATCGGCGCCCGCCTCGGCTGCCGCCGCGACATCGCGCACCGAATGCGCGGAGAGGCCGACCAGCAGCGTCGGCCCGGCCCGCTCTCGCAATCCCGGTAGGGCGGACATCGGCAGGTGAACCCCGTCCGCGCGGAGCGCATGGGCGAGGTCGAGATCGCCGCCGACGCTCAGGAAGCCCCCGGCCGCACGCACCACCGCCGCCACTGCCTCGCCGAGGCCGCGCCGTTCGTCCGCCGGCAGGTCGCGGTCGCGGAACCAGATCCAGCGCCCTCCTCCGGCCAGCACCGCCCGCACCGTCTCGGTGAGGGGGCGGGCCTGGCCGTGGCGGTCCGTCACCGCGAGCAGCGGCGACGGCAGGCTCACGAGCCGACGAGGCCGAGCTGCGGGCTCGACGGATCGGCCCGGCCCCGGCGCGGGATGCGCCCGGCGAGGTAGGCGTCGCGCCCCGCGTCGACGGCGCGGGCCATGGCGCGGGCCATCCGCACGGGATCGTCGGCCTTGGCGACGGCGGTGTTCACGAGGCAGGCGGCGGCACCGAGTTCCATGGCGATCACGGCATCGGACGCCGTGCCGATCCCCGCATCGACGATCACCGGCACGCCCGCCCGGCGGCAGATCAACTCGATGTTGGCCGGGTTGGCGACGCCCATGCCGGAGCCGATCAGCGAGCCCATCGGCATCACGGCGGCGCAGCCGATGTCTTCCAGCCGGCGGCAGACAATGGGATCGTCGTTGCAATAGGGCAGGACGGTGAAGCCCTCGTCCACGAGGTGGCGGCAGGCCTCGATCAGTTCGGCGACGTCGGGGTACAGGGTCTCGCGGTCGCCGATCACCTCGACCTTGATCCAGGTGGTGTCGAGCGCTTCGCGGGCGAGTTCTGCCGTCATGATGGCGTCGCGGGCGGTCTCGCAGCCGGCGGTGTTGGGCAGGAAGCGGCGGCCCTTGAGCAGGCTCACCGTGTCCGAGCCGTGTCCGCGCAGGGAGACCCGGCGGATCGAGGCGGTGACGACCTCGGCGTCGGACGCCTCGACCGCGTCGCGCATGATCGCCTGGGTCGGGTAGCCGGCGGTGCCGAGGAACAGGCGCGAGCCCAGGCGCACCCCGGCGATGACCAGGGCGTCGTCCTCTTCGGGGCGCAGCGGCGTGACGATGCTGTCCATGCTCTAGCCTCCCTGCATGGCGCGGACGATCTCGATGCGGTCGCCCGGCGTGATGGTGGTGTCCGCCCAGTCCTTCCGGCGCAGGACGCGGCCGTTGAGGGCGATGGCGATGCCCTGCGGCCCCTCGATCCCGGCTTCTTCCGCCTCGGCGGTGAACAGGGCCTCGACGGTGGCGGCTTCGCTCTCGCGGGGCTCGCCGTTGACGAAGAGCTTCACCGTGCGGCCCTCCTCGGCTCCGGTCGCGCGAAGCGCGCCAGGGTGAAGGCACGGGCCACGGCCGGCATGTCGCCCGTGGCCACGAGGTCGGCCACCGCATCGGCGGTGACGGGCGCCAGCAGATAGCCGTTGCGATGGTGGCCGGTGGCGACGACCAGCCCCGGTGCGATGGCATCGATGATCGGCGCGTCGTCGTCGGAGGTCGGGCGATAGCCGCTCCACACGGCCTCGACCGCCATCTCCTCGATGCCCGGCAGCACCCGCCGCGCGCCTTCGAGCAGGGCGTAGAGCCCGCCCGCCGTCACGCCCTCGCGAAACCCGCAATCCTCCACCGTCGCGCCGACGATGAGGTGCCCGTCGCTCTTCGGGGCCATGTGGACCTGCTCGGTCCAGACCATGCGCGACAGCGTGCCGGTCTGGCGCGTGGTCCGCAGGGCCAGGGCCTGCCCCTTCAGGGGGCGCACCGGCAGGGCGAGGCTGTCGGGCAGGAGCCCGCCCTCCCCGCTCCAGGCGCCGGCCGCGAGCACGATCATCTCGGCGGAAAGGCGCCCGGCTTCGGTCAGCACGCCGGTTACGCGGCCGCCCGACCAGTCGAGGCCGGTGACGGCCATGCGCTCGATGATCGTCACGCCCGCCGCCTCGCAGGCGCGCACCAGTGCCGCCATGACGAGGCGCGGATCGACCTGATGGTCGAGGGGGCATTGCACGCCCGCCGTCACCGAGGGGCGCAGCACGGGCTCAAGCCGGCGGATCTCGGTGCCGTTCAGCCACGTCGCGTCGAGGCCGGAGCGGCGCTGCAGATCGTAGCGGAAGCGCAGGCGCTCCACCTCGTCGCGGCCGACGGCGAGCACCAGCGTGCCGTCCGGCCGGTAGTCGATGGAGAGGCCGGAGGCGGCCTCGAGTTCGTCGCGGAAGCCGGGCCAGCGGGCGAGCGAGTCCATGGCGAGGGGCAGGAGCGGGTCGGAGCCGGGCTCATGCTCGGCGGCCGGCGCCAGCATGCCCGTGGCGGCGAGGCTCGCGCCGGAGCCGACGCTTCCCCGCTCGATCACCGTGACGGAGAGCCCCCGGGACGCAAGGCGCCACGCGCTGGCGAGGCCGATCAGCCCGCCGCCGATGACGGCGACATCCGCGCGCGCGGGCAGACCCGTCGTCCGGGCGTCGAGCCCCGGATCCAGGCGCTGTCCGATGGGTGAAACGGGCCTCGGAAGCCCCATGGCGACACTCCGCTTATCGGGCGGAGGGATGGGGCCGGATGCTTCGTGAAAAGCGATGGCCTGTCAGGACGACGGCCGCGGTCCAATCCCTACGCCGGTGTGAACCGGATCAGGTTCGAAGGATTTCCGCGCCGCAGGCCCGGTTAAGGGCATGCCATCGGTTTCTCAGCCCCTTGCCGGGGATCTCCCTGGAACAGAGGCAGATGTGGGCCCTCGCGCCGCCGGGGTCAATCCCGTTTGCGCGGCCGCAGGAACTTCGGCTTGAACACCGCCATCGGCTCCTCGAAGCCATGGAGCGTGTGGACGCCCACCGGCACCGGATCGCCCCACAGGAAGTCCACGAACGGCTTCGACATCAGAAGCTCCTCGCCGAGGCCCCGGTTGAGCTTGGCGAGCCGGCTCGCGAGGTTCACGTCGCGGCCGATCACTGTGAAGTCGAGGCGCGAGCCGGAGCCGACATTGCCGTAGGCCGCCTCCCCGTGGTGCAGGGCGATGCCCGCCTGGATCGGCACCGGGAACTGATGCAGGGCGTTCGCTTCGTCGATGGCCGCCAGGATGTGCTGCGCCGCCGTCAAGGCGCCCTTGGCCGCGCCGCCGAGGTCGTCTCCGCTCTCGCGAAAGATCGCCAGCAGTCCGTCGCCGAGGTACTTCAGCACCTCCCCGCCCTCGCCCTCGATGGGCGGGACGAGGCAATCGAAGAACACGTTGAGGAGGGCCACCGCCTCCTCCGGCGTCATGTCGGCGGAGATGCGCGTGTAGTCGCGCATGTCGGCGAACAGGATCGCGGAGCGGATGCGCGTGACCTGACCGCGCCGGATGTCGCCCGACAGGATCGCCCGGTGCGGCTCGTCGCCGACATAGACCCGCAGCACGTGGTCGAGCTGCTTGTTCAGCACCCGCATCTCCATCACCGCCGCGAGCGCGGGCATGATGAAGCGCAGGATCGCGATGTGCTCGCGCTCGAACCCCGTTGGGCACTTGGTGGCGAAGGTGATGCCGTTCTGCGTGCCGTTCGTGAAGAACAGCGGCGCGACGACGTAGTGCGTGAACCCTTCCGCCTTCAGGTCCGGAACGATGGCGTAGGCGTCGTCCGGCGTCTCGGAGAGGTCGAGGATCAGCCACCGGCCGGTCTGGTGGACCTCGGCGAAGGGGCTGCGGAGATAGGCTTCCTGCGAGCGGCTGCCGTGCGGGAAGAGCCGCACCGTGACGCCGCCGTTGCGCGTCCAGACCCGGCCGACGCCGGCATATTCCGAGTGCAGCGTGTCGATGGCGGTGGAGGCCCGGTCCACCGGAACGCCGATGTCGATCAGCCGCTCGGCGAGGCCTTCGAGCATGTGCTCGGCCTTGTCGATGCGGGCCCCCTCACCGAGCAGCCAGTCGCGGATGCCGACCGAGGGCTCCAGCGCGCCGAACGGGACGTCGCTGGTCTCGGAGCCGTCCGCATCGGCCGTCGGTGTTCCGGGCAGGGGCGGACGTCGTTCGAGCATGGCGCCAAGGTGGGATTCCGTCACGGCAAAGCAAGGCTTTGCCGTGAGCCGGCGGCACGGGCCGCCGACTCAGTTGTCGAGGAAGCTCCTGAGCTTCCGGCTGCGGCTCGGATGCTTGAGCTTGCGCAGCGCCTTCGCTTCGATCTGGCGAATGCGCTCGCGGGTCACGGAGAATTGCTGGCCGACCTCTTCGAGGGTGTGGTCGGTGTTCATGCCGATGCCGAAGCGCATGCGCAGCACGCGTTCCTCGCGCGGGGTCAGCGACGCGAGCACGCGCGTCGTGGTCTCACGCAGGTTCGACTGGATCGCCGCGTCGATCGGCAGGACGACGTTCTTGTCCTCGATGAAGTCGCCGAGATGGCTGTCTTCCTCGTCGCCGATGGGCGTTTCGAGGGAGATCGGCTCCTTGGCGATCTTCAGGACCTTGCGGACCTTCTCGAGGGGCATCGCCAGCTTTTCGGCCAGCTCCTCCGGGGTCGGCTCGCGGCCGATCTCGTGGAGCATCTGGCGCGAGGTGCGGACGATCTTGTTGATCGTCTCGATCATGTGGACCGGGATGCGGATGGTCCGCGCCTGATCCGCGATCGAGCGGGTGATCGCCTGCCGGATCCACCACGTCGCGTATGTCGAGAACTTGTAGCCCCGGCGGTACTCGAACTTGTCCACGGCCTTCATCAGGCCGATGTTGCCCTCCTGGATCAGGTCCAGGAACTGCAGGCCACGGTTCGTGTACTTCTTGGCGATGGAGATCACGAGGCGCAGGTTCGCCTCGATCATCTCCTTCTTGGCCTGCCGGGCTTCGCGCTCCCCCTTCTGGACCATGTTCACGATGCGGCGGAACTCGCCGATCTCGAGGCCGGTCTCGGAGGCGAGGTCGAGGATCTGCGCGCGCAGTTCCTTGACCTGCTTCTGGCCCTTCTCGACGAGGTTCTTCCACCCCTTTCCGCCGAGCGTGCCGACGCGATCCATCCAGGCCGCATCGAGCTCGTAGCCCTGGTAGTGGCGCAGGAACTCGTCGCGGGCGACGCCGTGGCTCTCCGCGTAGCGCATCAGCCGGCCCTCGTGGCCGATGAGCTGCTTGTTGATCGCGTAGAGCTGGCCGACCAGCGCCTCGATGCGGTTGTTGTTGAGCGATAGGGACTTCACGTCGGCGACGACAATGTCCTTCAGGTCGCCCTGCTTCTTGGTCTGTGCCGACGTCTTGTCGGCCACGGCGACGGACGCGGTCTCGGTTTGCGCCTTGCGCAGCTTGTGGTAGTTCTGGGCGATGGCGTCGAAGGTTTCGAGGACGCGCGGCTTGATCTCCGCTTCCATCGCGGCGAGCGAGACGTTGTTCTCGAGATCGTCCTCCTCGTCGCCCCCGTCGGGCGGCGTCGGCGCGTCGGCATCCTCGTCGGCCTCGCCCTCGGCCATCTGCGGCGCGTTGCGCCCGTCCGGCCCGGCATAGGTCGCTTCGAGATCGATGATGTCGCGCAGGAGGACTTTGCCCTCCACCAACTCATCGCGCCAGATGATGATGGCCTGGAAGGTCAGCGGGCTCTCGCACAGGCCGGCGATCATCGCCTCGCGCCCGGCTTCGATCCGCTTGGCGATGGCGATCTCGCCCTCGCGGGAGAGAAGCTCCACCGAGCCCATCTCGCGCAGGTACATGCGCACCGGATCGTCGGTGCGGTCGGTGGGCTCCTTGGTCGTCGTGGCCACGGCGACGGCGCGGGTCGACGTCACCTCCGCGACTTCGCCGCCTTCGGCCTCTTCCTCGTCGGCCTCGCCGCTCGCAGTCTTCTCGCCGGCGGCGGCCTCTTCGGTCTCCTCGGCCTCGACGACGTTGATGCCCATCTCGGACAGCTGGGACAGCACGTCCTCCAGCTGGTCCGGGTCGGACTGGCCCTCGGGAAGCACCTCGTTGACCTCTTCGTAGGTCACGTAGCCGCGCTTCTTCGCGAGCTTGATCATCCGCTTCACGGCGGCATCAGACAGGTCGAGGAGCGGCCCGTCGGTCTGCTGCTCGGGTGCAGCGTCCGCCTCGTCCCGTTCCGTTGCCTTCGTCGCCATGATGAGCCTATTGTTGTCCCGTTGCGGCGGATTGCGGAGGCATCGGGAGCCTGTCCACGCCTTCGACGCCGCGATGCAAAAACTGGTGCGAGTCGCGACGGATGACCGCGCGACCCATCTTCGTATGCAGCCTGACGCTTGACCTTGCGTTAACTAAGGCTTCCAGCGTGGAGCGGCCACAGCCGTTAGCCGCCTATAGCGCCAGCGCCCTATGGAAGTCACGGCGCGCCTCGCGCATCCGTCGCCGGAAGATCAGCCTCCGACTCCGCAGACAGCACGATTGCCAGCCTCTCTTTCACGTCGCAGACCCAAGTCCAGCCGGCGTCCGTCGGATCGGCTTCAAACGCCTGCCGGGCCTCGTGAAGTTCGCTATGTAGCGCTCCGGCCTGCCGGTGCAAGATCATCGCTTGGCGCAAGGCATCCGCGCACTGCGCCGGATCGCCCTGCGGATCGAGTTGCGCCCGCTCCCGCGAACGGGCCAGACCCAGCACGCGCTCTGCGGCCTCCACCAGTCCCGCGCGAGTGAGGCGTTCCTGCAACAGAGTCGCGTCAGGTAGCGTGTGCTCGGTGGCGCAGGCCAGCAGGACCGATACGACCGCCCGGCAATCCGAATCAGCGAAGTCCAGTTCCGCCAGTTCGTCGCCGAAGGTCGAGACCATCTCCGGGTGAACGAGGAAGGTCGCGGCGATCATCGATTCCCGCACGGGCGCGGCACCGCTGAACCCCGCCGAGGCGGTGACGGAGGCGCTGGGCGCCGCCCGCAGGCGCGGCGAGACCGGCTCGGGCTGCCGCCGGCCGCGCTCGCGGTTCTGCGGCGCGTTGCGCACGGGCTGGGGCGACAGTCCGCGCAGTCGCTCCTCGATGTCGTCGCGGTAATAGCGCCGCACCGTCTCGTCGCGGATCGTCGTGATGGTGGCGCGCAGGGCGCGGGCGAACCCGGCCCGGCGCTCCGGCGTGTCGACGGGCTGCGCCTCGACCGCCCGGCGCCAGAGCAGTTCCGACAGGGGGATGGCCGCTTCGAGCACGCGGTCGATGGCGGCGGGGCCGCCCGAGCGCAGGAGGTCATCCGGATCCTGCCCGGCCGGCAGCAGGGCGATGCGCAGGCTCTTGCCGGGCTCCAGCAGAGGCAGCGCGACATCGATGGCCCGGTGGGCGGCCCGCACGCCCGCGCCATCGCCGTCGAAGCAGAGCACCGGCTCGTCGGCATGGCGCCACAGCAGGGCCAGCTGGTCCTCGGTGAGGGCGGTGCCCAGCGGCGCCACCGTTTCCCCATGGCCCGCGAGCGTCATCGCGATGACGTCGACATAGCCCTCGACAGCGATGATCGAGCTGCGCTCGTGCGCGGCCTTCCGCGCGTTGTGCAGGTTGTAGAGCATCCGCCCCTTGTGGAAGAGCGGCGTCTCCGGGGAGTTCAGGTATTTGGCGCGCACGTCCTTCGCGAGCGCCCGGCCGCCGAAGGCCACGACCCGGCCGCGCAGGTCGGTGATGGGGAACATCACCCGGTCGCGGAAATAATCGTAAGGCACGGCGACGTCCTCGCCGCCCGCGAGCAGGCCGAGTTCGACCATCGTGTCGCGCTCGACGCCCTTGCCGGCGAGATGGTCCCGCAGGGCGTAGCGCTCGTTCGGCGCATAGCCGAGGCGGAACCGGGCCCTCACCTCGTCGCCGAGGCCGCGCCGGTCGAGATAGGCGCGGGCGTCCGTGCCCTTGGACGAGCGCAGGCGCTCCTCGAACCACGCGGCGGCCATCTCCATGACGTCGATGGCGGTGGCGCGTCGCTTCTCGCTCTCGCGCGATTCCACGGTCGGCGCGGGCAGCGGGACGCCCGCCTCCCCCGCCAGCCGCTCCACGGCCTCGGGGAAGCTCAGGCCCTCCGTCTCCATCAGGAAGGTGAAGACGTCGCCGTGCTTGCCCGACGAGAAGCAGTGGTAGAACTGCTTCTGGTCGTTCACGTAGAAGCTCGGTGTCTTCTCGGCGTTGAACGGCGACAGCCCGCGCCATTCGCGTCCCGCCTTCTTCAGCTGGACCCGGCGGCCGACCACGGCCGAGGCCGGAAGCCGGGCGCGGATTTCTTCCAGGATGTGCGGCGGATAGCGCAAGGGTATCGCGGGGCAGAGGTCGGGACCGGCGAGTATAGCGCGTCCGACCCCACGGAGTCCCGGCCCGCCCGCCGCCCCGCCGGGGGATTGCGGGCAGAACCGCGATGTTGCTCCGTGCCGACCCTCACGCCTTCGCGGCGAGGGCTTCCTTCACGAGGCCGCTCGCCTTGGCGAAGTCCATTCGGCCGGCGAAGGTGCCCTTCAGGGCGCCGATCACCCGGCCCATGTCCTTCGGCCCGGCCGCGCCGGTCTCCAGGATGGCGGCCTCGACGGCGGCCTTCATCTCGGTCTCGTCCATCTGCTTCGGCAGGAAGCTCTCGATCACCACGATCTCGGCGCGCTCGTTCTCGGCGAGTTCGGGGCGTCCGGCCTGCTCGTAGACGGTGGCCGATTCGTTGCGCTGCTTGATCATCTTCTGCAGCAGCGAGAGGATGTCCTCGTCCGAGGCCGGACCCTTGCCGAGGCCGCGCGCCTCGATATCCTTGTCCTTCATGGCGGCCTGGATCATCCGCACGGTGGCGAGGCGGCCCTTGTCGCCGGCCTTCATGGCTTCTTTCATCTCGGCGGTGAAACGCTCGCGCAGCTGCATCTCGAAGTCCTTCAGAGGGTGTGGAAAGCGGGCGGCTGCCCCGCGACGACGGGCGTTGAACGGCACGCGAGTTGCAGCCACATTGACCGCATCACACGCCGCAGTCTTTAAGACGCGCCGGATGGATCCGCGCGCGCCGCAAGGCGCCGGATGCCGACGAGATAAGCGAGAAGGTCCCGATGCTGCAAGACGACGGCGCGTCCGCGCACCCCACGGCCGAACCCGCGCCCTGGTCCGAGCCCGTCGCCACCGCCCTTCTGGTGCTGGCGGACGGCACGATCCTCGAAGGATTCGGCATCGGCCAGACCGGCGTGGCCGATGGCGAGGTCTGCTTCAACACCGCCATGACGGGCTATCAGGAGATCCTGACCGACCCGTCCTATGCCGGGCAGATCGTGACCTTCACCTTCCCGCATATCGGCAATGTCGGCACCAACGACGAGGATCTCGAAAGCCTCGATGCGGCGCCGGCCTCCGGCGTGCGCGGCGCCGTCATCGCCTCGGCGGTGACGAAGCCGTCGAGTTGGCGCTCGTCCTCGCATCTCGACGGCTGGCTGCGGGCGCGCGGCATCGTCGGCATCACCGGGGTGGATACGCGGGCGCTCACCGCACTCATCCGCGACAAGGGCATGCCGAACGCCGTCATCGCGAACGATCCCAACGGACAGTTCGACCGCGACGCCCTCAAGGCCCGCGCTGCCGCCCTCGCCCCGATGGAGGGGCTGGACCTCGTGCCGCCGGTCACGAGCCGTGAGACGTCCGAATGGTCGGAGACCGTCTGGGCGCTCGGCAACGGCTACGGCAAGCGGCCGCCGGGCACGGGCCTGAAGGTCGTGGCCATCGATTACGGCGTGAAGCGCAACATCCTGCGGCTGTTGGCGGAGGCGGGCTGCGACGTCACCGTCGTGCCGGCCACCACCAAGGCCGAGGAGATCCTGGCCATGAAGCCGGACGGCGTGTTCCTCTCGAACGGCCCCGGCGATCCGGCCGCGACCGGCGAGTATGCCGTTCCGGTGATCCGCAAGCTGCTCGAAGAGAAGGTGCCGACCTTCGGCATCTGCCTCGGGCATCAGCTCATGGGGCTCGCGCTGGGCGGCCGCACGGTGAAGATGGGCCAGGGCCACCACGGCGCGAACCATCCGGTGAAGGACAAGACGACCGGCAAGGTCGAGATCGTGTCCATGAACCACGGTTTCGCGGTGGACCCGGCGAGCCTGCCGGCCTCGGCGGTCGAGACACATGTCTCGCTGTTCGACGGGTCGAATTGCGGCCTGTCGCTCACCGACCGCCCGGCCTTCTCGGTGCAGCACCACCCGGAGGCCTCGCCCGGCCCGCGCGACAGCCACTACCTGTTCGAGCGGTTCGTGGCGCTGATGCGCTCGGGCAAGCCGGAATCGGTCCCGCAGGCCTGATCCCGAGACTGCCCCATCGGGGTCACAAAAACCCCGAATTCGGAAGGCTTATCCCCCGCCAACGGCTTGAGACGGCGACGCCATCGCGATCGCGCCGGCCGCGGCGGGGGATGATCCCAATGATTGCCAGACAGGCAAGCGACGACTTCTCGCGTCTGCACCGTGCCTTCAGCTTCCACCTCGGCGTGGCGACGGCCCTGGCTTGGCTCACTGCCCTCTACGCGGCGGCTTATGCCCCGTGGGTGCGCAACATCCGCGCGCTGATCGACCCCGTGGCCGGGCTCGACCGGATCGAGAGCACCTTCTCCTACCTCTTCGCCATGCCGGCCGTGCTGGCGCTCGCCTGGGTCTCCATCGTCGCCGGGCGCGAGAGCCTGCGCCGGGCGCAGACCCTGCCGAACGTCGCCGTGGAGTTCGCCGCCGCCGCGGTGGTGGCCTTCGGCGTGTTCTACCTCGCCATCGACCGGGCCATCGCGGCGCTTTTCGCCGCCGTCTGAGTGGATAGGCCGGCATCCTCCTTGCGTTGAGCGGCCGCGCGCCCTTGTCTCGGGTGCGGAGCCCCGTGTAAACGCAGGGCTCAACGACAATCCCGCCGTGCGTCCGGTCGTGGGGTTATGCCCGACGACGGGGCGCGCGTGCCTGTATCAAGGCGTCCGATGCCCAAACGCACCGATATCTCTTCGATCCTGATCGTCGGGGCGGGGCCGATCATCATCGGGCAGGCCTGCGAGTTCGACTATTCCGGCACCCAGGCGTGCAAGGCCCTCCGCGAGGAGGGCTACCGCATCGTGCTCGTGAATTCGAACCCGGCCACGATCATGACCGACCCGGACATGGCCGACGCGACCTATGTCGAGCCGATCACGCCGGAGATCGTCGCCAAGATCATCGAGAAGGAGCGCCCCGACGCGATCCTGCCGACCATGGGCGGCCAGACGGCGCTGAACTGCGCCCTGTCGCTGCAGAAGATGGGCGTTCTCGCGAAGTACGGCGTGCAGATGATCGGCGCCACCGCCGAGGCCATCGACAAGGCCGAGGACCGCTCGCTGTTCCGCGACGCGATGACGAAGATCGGCCTCGATACGCCGAAATCGGCATTGGCCAATGCCTCGGCGGTCAAGAAGGCCGACCGGGAGAAGTATCAGGCCGAGATCGCCCGCATCGAGGCTGCCAACACCGAGCCGCAGGCCCGCGCCGACGCCCTCGCCGCCTTCGAGAAGAAGTGGCAAGCGGGCGAGTCCGAGCGGCGCAAGCGCTACGGTGAACATGCCCTCGGCCAGGCGCTGATTGCGCTGGCCGAAGTCGGCCTGCCGGCGATCATCCGCCCGTCCTTCACCATGGGCGGCACGGGCGGCGGCATCGCCTACAACCGCGAGGAATTCCTCGACATCGTGGAGCGCGGCATCGATGCCTCGCCCACCAACGAGGTGCTGATCGAGGAGAGCGTGCTCGGCTGGAAAGAGTACGAGATGGAAGTCGTTCGCGACAGGAACGACAACTGCATCATCGTCTGCTCCATCGAGAACATCGACCCGATGGGCGTCCATACGGGCGATTCGATCACCGTCGCCCCGGCCCTGACGCTCACCGACAAGGAGTATCAGGTGATGCGCGACGCATCCCTGGCGGTGCTCCGCGAGATCGGCGTCGAGACCGGCGGCTCGAACGTGCAATTCGCGATCAACCCCGAGAACGGGCGGATGATCGTGATCGAGATGAACCCGCGCGTGTCGCGCTCCTCGGCGCTCGCCTCGAAGGCGACCGGTTTCCCCATCGCGAAGGTCGCGGCCAAGCTCGCCGTGGGCTACACCCTGGACGAGATCGCCAACGACATCACGGGCGGCGCGACCCCAGCCTCGTTCGAGCCGACGATCGACTACGTTGTCACCAAGATCCCGCGCTTCGCCTTCGAGAAATTCCCCGGCGCCGAGCCGACGCTGACCACCGCCATGAAGTCGGTGGGCGAGGCGATGGCCATCGGCCGGTGCTTCGCGGAATCCCTCCAGAAGGCCCTGCGGTCGCTGGAGACCGGGCTGACCGGCCTCGACGAGATCGAGATCGAGGGCCTCGGCAAGGGCGATGACCGCAATGCCATCAAGGCGGCGCTCGGCACCCCGACGCCCGACCGCCTGCTGCAGGTCGCCCAAGCCCTGCGCCTCGGCGTGAGCCACGAGGAAGTCCACGCCTCCTGCAAGATCGATCCGTGGTTCCTGGAGCAGCTTCAGGCCATCGTGGATCTCGAGCAGCGCGTGAAGGCCCACGGCCTGCCGACCACCCCCGGCGCCTTCCGGCAGCTGAAGGCGGCGGGCTTTTCCGATGCCCGCCTCGCCGTCCTCACCAAGATGGAAGAGAGCGAAGTGCGCGAGAAGCGCCGGGCCCTCGCCGTGCGGCCGGTGTTCAAGCGCATCGACACCTGCGCGGCGGAGTTCAAGTCGCCGACGGCCTACATGTACTCGACCTACGTGGCGCCCTTCGCGGGGACCGTGGTGGACGAGGCCGCGCCGACCGAGGCGAAGAAGGTCGTGATCCTCGGCGGCGGGCCGAACCGGATCGGCCAGGGCATCGAGTTCGATTATTGCTGCTGTCACGCCTGCTTCGCGCTGAGCGATGCGGGCTACGAGACCATCATGGTCAATTGCAACCCGGAGACGGTCTCGACCGACTACGACACCTCGGATCGGCTCTATTTCGAGCCCCTGACCGCCGAGGACGTGCTCGAAATCCTCGAAACCGAGAAGCAGGCCGGCACGCTGCACGGCGTGATTGTGCAGTTCGGCGGCCAGACGCCCCTGAAGCTCGCCCGCGCTCTCGAAGCCGCCGGCATCCCGATCCTGGGTACCTCGCCGGACGCCATCGACCTGGCCGAGGACCGCGACCAGTTCAAGCGCCTCCTCGACAAGCTGGCGATGAAGCAGCCGAAGAACGGCATCGCCTATTCCGTGGAGCAGAGCCGGCTGGTGGCGGCCGATCTCGGCCTGCCCTTCGTGGTGCGCCCGAGCTATGTGCTCGGCGGCCGGGCCATGGCGATCATCCGCGACGAGGCGCAGTTCGCCGATTACCTCCTCGACACCCTGCCGAGCCTTATCCCGTCCGACGTCAAGGCGCGCTACCCCAACGACAAGACGGGGCAGATCAACACGGTGCTCGGCAAGAACCCGCTGCTGTTCGACCGCTACCTGTCGGACGCGGTCGAGGTGGACGTGGACGCGGTCTGCGACGGCGAGACCGTGTTCATCGCCGGCATCATGGAGCACATCGAGGAGGCGGGCATCCACTCGGGCGATTCGGCCTGCTCCCTGCCGCCGCGCTCGCTCTCAGCCGAAACCATCGCCGAGCTGGAGCGTCAGACCACCTCCATGGCGCTGGCCCTCAAGGTCGGCGGCCTGATGAACGTGCAATACGCCATCAAGGACGGCATGATCTACGTGCTCGAAGTGAACCCCCGCGCCTCGCGGACGGTGCCGTTCGTGGCCAAGGTGATCGGCGAGCCGATCGCCAAGATCGCCGCCCGCGTGATGGCCGGGGAGAAGCTTTCGACCTTCGGCCTCGTGAAGAAGACCCTGCCGCATATCGCGGTGAAGGAGGCGGTGTTCCCCTTCGCGCGCTTCCCCGGCGTCGACGTGCTGCTCGGGCCCGAGATGCGCTCGACCGGCGAGGTCATCGGCCTCGATGCCGGCTTCGGCGTCGCCTTCGCCAAGAGTCAGCTCGGCGCGGGCAATCAGGTGCCGCGTTCGGGCGCGGTGTTCGTGTCGGTGCGGGACGACGACAAGGCGCGCATCCTGCCCGCCATGAAGCTCCTGGCCGAACTCGGCTTCACCATCCTCGCCACGGGCGGGACGCAGCGCTACCTCGTGGAGCAGGGCCTCAAGTCCGAGCGGATCAACAAGGTTCTGGAGGGGCGGCCGCACGTGGTCGACGCCATCAAGAACGGCGACATCCAACTCGTGTTCAACACGACGGAGGGGGCCGGCGCCCTGTCGGACTCGCGCTCGCTCCGCCGCGCGGCCCTCTTGCATAAGGTGCCGTACTACACCACTCTAGCCGGCGCGATGGCGGCGGCCGAAGGGATCAAGGCCTATCTCGAAGGCGATCTCACGGTGCGCGCGTTGCAGGAATATTTCGCGGCCTGAAGTTGCAGGCCCCGGTAACACTATCAGGGCCCGGAGGGAGTGACCCGCTCCCGGCCGGGCTTCTTCATTACGGCGCGAGACAATGAGCATAGACAAGGTTCCGATCACGACCCGCGGCTATGCGGCCCTGGAAGAAGAGCTGAAGCATCGGCAGCAGGTCGAGCGGCAGCGCATCATCCAGGCGATTGCGGAAGCGCGCGCCCTGGGCGACCTGTCCGAGAACGCCGAGTATCACGCCGCCAAGGAAGCCCAGTCCCACAACGAGGGCCGGGTGATGGAACTCGAGAGCATGATCGCCCGTGCCGAGGTGATCGACGTCGCCAAGCTGTCCGGCTCCAAGATCATCTTCGGCGCCACCGTGAAACTCGTGGACGAGGACACGGAGGAAGAGAAGACCTACCAGATCGTCGGCGAGCCGGAGGCCGACGTGCGATCCGGCCGCGTCTCGATCGGCTCGCCCATCGCCCGTGCGCTGATCGGCAAGGCCGTGGGCGACACCGTCGAAGTGACGACGCCGGGCGGCGGCAAGTCCTACGAAGTGGTCGAGATCCGGTTTGGCGGCTGAGCCGATGGCGCGTCGCTTTCGCTTGGCTGCCGGTCTCGCGGCCCTCGTCGGCCTCGGCGCGCCAGCATCGGCGGGTGATTTCCCGCCGACGCCGGTCTTCTCCGACGTGCGCGTCGATGCGCGGCCGCTGCTCGCCAAGGGCGGCGGGCTGCCGGCCGAGGCGCTGGCGGCCGACCTGACAGCGGCTTTGCGGAAGAACCTCGCGGATCGAATCGGCGGGCGCGGCCCCAGCCTCGTCGTCGTGCTCACCGGCCTGTCGCTGCGCGACTATGTCGGCAATAACGGCGGACGGTTCGGCCTCGGCGGCACGCAGAGCGACTATTTGGAGGGCGATGCCCTCCTCGTCGGGCGGCGGGGTGAGGTGCTGGGCCGGCACCACCAATTGACCGCTACGCCGTCGAGCTACGGCGGGGCGTGGTACGACCCCGACAACGAGCGTCGGCGCGTTGCGGTGATCGCCGACATCTACGCCCAGTGGCTCGCCCGCGACCTCCCGCGGGACTAGCAATGCCCGGCCTCGCCGGCCTGCGCGCCTGGATCGTCACGGACGGCAAGGCCGGCGACGAGAATCAGTGCCTCGGCCTCGCCGAATGCCTCGGGCTCGATGCGGAGTTACGCAGGGTTCCCGCCTCGGGGCCGTTCGGGTGGTTCGCACCCTGGGGGCCCATCGATCCCCGAGAGGGGCCGCGCCGGCCCGGCGGCGCCCTGTACGGTCCCCTCCCCGATCTCGTCATCGCCTCCGGACGCCGGGCGGTGCCGTACCTGCGCGCCTGTCGGCGGCTCGGCGTCGGCTTTACGGCTTACCTCAAGGACCCGCGCACGGGCGCCGGCACCGCCGACTTCATCTGGGTGCCGGAGCACGATTCGCTGCGCGGCCCCAACGTGCTCCGCACGATCACCTCACCGCACCGGGTCTCGGCGTCGAGGCTGGATTTGGCACGGGCGGCGCCCGATCCACGACTCGCGCGGCTCGCGGGACGGCGCGTCGCGGTGCTGCTCGGCGGGGACAGCCGTCACCTGCGGTTCTCGGAGGACATGATCGCGCGACTGCTCGCCGACCTGCGCCGCCTCGCGGCGGCGGGTTGTTCTCTGATGGTCACGGCTTCGCGTCGTACTCCTGAGCGCCTGAGAGAGCCCGCGCGGATCCTCGCGGCCGAGACCGGCGGGTTGTTCTGGGACGGGACCGGCGAGAACCCCTATCTCGCCATGCTGGCGCTGGCCGAGGCGGTCGTCGTCACCTCCGATTCGGTGAACATGGTGAGCGAGGCGGTGGCGACGGGTGCGCCGGTCCTGCTCTGCGAGATCGAGGGGACGCCGCCCCGGCACCGGGCGATGTATGCGGCGCTGGCGCGTGCCGGGGCGCTCGTGCCCTTTGACGGACGACTCACGGATCTGCGGTATACCCCCATCGACGCGACGCCGGTGATCGCGCAGGCGCTCGCGGATGCCTATATTGCGCGTCGCCGTGGCCGAGATTGACGCCCCTGCGGCAAGACGAAGAGTTCAAGACCGATGGCCCACACGCACGCAAAGCTCATCATCGTCGGCTCCGGCCCGGCCGGCTACACCGCCGCGATCTACGCTGCCCGCGCCATGGTGAAGCCGCTGCTGATCTCCGGCTTCCAGCCCGGCGGGCAGCTGATGATCACCACCGATGTCGAGAATTATCCCGGCTTCGCGGAGGCGATCCAGGGACCGTGGCTGATGGAGCAGATGCGGGCCCAGGCCGAGCACGTCGGCACCGAGATTCTTTCCGAATACATCACCAAGGTCGATCTCAAGACCCGGCCGTTCCGGCTGGAAGCCGATTCCGGCGAGACCTATACGTGTGATGCGCTCATCATCGCGACCGGTGCCCAGGCCAAGTGGCTGGGGCTGCCCTCGGAGGCGAAGTTCCAGGGCGGCGGCGTCTCCGCCTGCGCAACCTGTGACGGCTTCTTCTTCCGGGGCCGCGAGGTCGTGGTGGTCGGCGGCGGCAACACCGCCGTCGAGGAGGCGCTGTACCTCGCAAACATCGCCAAGAAGGTCACGGTCGTGCACCGTCGCGACCAGTTCCGCGCCGAGCGCATCCTGCAGGAGCGCCTGTTCAAGCACCCGAATGTCGAGGTGCTGTGGCACAAGCAGATCGATGAGATCTGCGGCGTCGAGAAGCCGGCGCCGAATGTCACCCATGTCCGCCTGAAGGACACGCGCAACGGCGACATCAGCGAGGTAAAGACCGATGGCGTGTTCGTGGCCATCGGCCACCAGCCCGCCACGGCGATCTTCGACGGGCAATTGCCCCTGCGGGACGGCGGCTACCTCACCGTGAAGCCGGGCACCGCCGAGACGGAGATCCCCGGCGTGTTCGCGGCGGGCGACGTGACCGATGACGTCTACCGTCAGGCGATCACCGCCGCCGGCATGGGCTGCATGGCAGCGCTGGAGGCCGAGAAGTACCTCGCCAACTTGGAGATCGGCGAAAGCCCGGCCCGCGCGGCGGCGGAATAAAACTCGCGCCATCCCCGCTTTTCGCGGGATTATGCACCGGTCGTCGGGCCCCGGGGGCTCGCGCCGGACGCATTGGTCTGTTCCCCGTGCAGGAATGCGTATATCGCATGGCACGGTGGCGTCGATGTCGGCCCTGCGACGTTGTCGGTCGCGGGCATGGAGACAGCTTCCGCCCAGCCGAAGCGGGTCATTGGTCTCCGCGGCGCAGCACGACCGGGAGTTCTGGCGTTGGACTGGGACAAGATTCGTATCTTCCTGAACGTCGCCGAGGCGGGCAGCTTCACGAAGGCCGGGGACGATATCGGGCTGAGCCAATCGGCGGTGAGCCGCCAGATCAGCGCCCTCGAACGGGAACTGAAGGCGCCGCTGTTCCACCGGCATGCGCGCGGGCTGATTCTCACCGAGCAGGGCGATCTGCTGTTCCGCGCCGCGAAGGACATGAAGCTCCGCCTGGAGAACACCCGGGCGCGCCTTGTCGAGACGTCGGAGCGCCCGACCGGCGACCTCAAGGTGACGACGACGGTCGGCCTCGGCGTGTCGTGGCTGTCCCAGCGGGTGGGCGAGTTCCTCGATCTCTATCCGGATGTGCGGATCGAGATGATCCTCACCAACGAGGAGTTGGACCTCGCCATGCGCGAGGCCGACGTGGCGATCCGCATGCGCCGCCCCGCCCAGCCGGACCTGATCCAGCGGCGGCTGTTCACGGTGCATTACCATGCCTTCGCCAGCCAGGATTACGTGAAGCGGTTCGGCGAGCCGAAGACCGTGCAGGATCTCGACGAGCACCGCATCGTCTCCTTCGGCGGCAACGAGCCGTCCTACCTGCTGGCGGCGCATTGGCTGGCCGATGCCGGGCGCGATGGGCGCGAGCGGCGGCCGGTCCATCTGACGGTAAACAACATCGGCGCCCTGCAGCGGGCGATGGAGGCCGGTGCCGGCATCGGCATCCTGCCCGACTACGCCGTCGATGGGGACGACAACCTCGTGCAGGTGCTGCGGGAAACCGACATGCCGACGCTGGAAAGCTACCTCGTCTACGCCGAGGAGATGCGCTCCGTGGCCAGGGTGCAGGCGTTCCGCGACTTCCTCGTCCAGAAAGCCCAACGCTGGACCTACTGACCGCACCTTCGCGCCGATCTTAGCGGAGGCTGCAACCCCCGGTTGGTTAACCATACCAATCGCAACTTGGCGTTGCCGAGCCCTTTTCGATTAGCGGTCCGACCGGCATCCCCTGACGGGGAGGCCGCTCTATGTCCCGGTCACGGATGCAACCGGGAGGTGGGTATGTGTGAGATGGCGAAGGCGATCGTCGTCGGGGCCGGCGGCGGGTTCGAGCGGGTGAGCACGACCCAGCGCCCGGTGCCGGAGCCCGGCTTCGGCGAGGTCACGGTGCGGCTGCGGGCGAGTTCGCTGAACTACCACGACTTCGCCGTGGTCAGCGGCATGTGGGGACCGCCGGAGGAGCGCATCCCGATGTCCGACGGGGCGGGCGAGGTCACGGCGGTCGGGCCGGGCGTCGCAGACTTCGCCGTCGGCGACCATGTGGTCAGCACCTTCTTCCCGACCTGGCTCGACGGACAGCCCGAGGTCGTCGGCTTCGCGACCGTTCCGGGCGACGGGGTCGATGGCTATGCCCGCGAGGCGATCACCGCCCCGGCGACGGCCTTCACCCATGCCCCGGCCGGCTGGGACCATGCCGAGGCGGCGACGCTCACCACCGCCGGCCTGACCGCGTGGCGCGCCCTCCACGACGACGGGAGGGTGAAGGCGGGGGACACGGTTCTGGTTCAGGGCTCGGGGGGCGTCTCGGTCTTCGCCCTGCAATTCGCCAAGATGGCCGGGGCGACGGTGATCGCGACCTCCTCATCGGACGAGAAGCTCTCGCGGCTTCAGGCGCTCGGCGCCGACCACCTCATCAATTACAAGCAGGACGCCGCCTGGGGTGAGACCGCGCGCAAGATCACGGGCGGCCGGGGCGTCGACCATGTGATCGAAGTGGGCGGCCCCGGCACCCTGGAGCAATCGATGGAGGCCACCCGGACGGGCGGCCACATCTCGGTGATCGGCATCCTCACCGGCGTCGCCGGCTCGCTGCAGGTCGTGCCCGCCCTGATCCGGCAGTTGCGGCTTCAGGGCGTGCTCGTCGGCAGCCGACGGCAACAGATGGACATGGTGCGGGCCATCGATGCCAACGGGATGAGGCCGGTCATCGACAGCCGCTATCCCCTCGACGCCATGGTCGAGGCGTTCAAGCACCAGGAGAGCAACCGCCACTTCGGGAAGATCTGCCTGGAGATGTAAGACCGGAGGCGAGCGGCTAAACGAACAACCGCTCGCCCTCCATCCCCTTGTAGAGCCCCGCCACCTGCTCGCCGTAGCCGTTGTAGATCAGCGTGGGGACGCGCTGGTCGGTGCCGAGCACCCGCTCGCTCGCCTGGCTCCACCGGGGATGCGGCACGGCCGGGTTCACGTTGGCCCAGAAGCCGTATTCGGAGGCCTGCAACCCCTCCCAGAAGGTCTTGGGCCGCTCGGCCGTGAAGGACACCTTCACGATCGATTTCGCGGACTTGAAGCCGTACTTCCACGGCACCGCGATGCGGATCGGCGCGCCGAACTGGTTCGGCAGGGGCTTGCCGTAGATGCCGGTGACGACGAAGGGGAGGTCGTTGCCGGCCTCGGCCATCGTCAGGCCCTCGATATAGGGCCAGGGGTAGTAGAAGACCCGCTGGCCCGGTGCCATTGCCTTGTCCATGAAGGTCTCGAAGCGCACGTATTTCGCGCCGGAGGTCGGCTTGGCCAAGGCCACGAGCTTCGAAAGCGGAAAGCCCGTCCACGGCACGGCCATCGACCATGCCTCGACGCAGCGGTGGCGATAGAGCCGCTCCTCCAGCCCGATCTTCTTGATGAGGTCATCGACGCCGATCTCGAACGGCTTCTCCACAAGCCCGTCGATCTTCACCGTCCAGGGCGAGGTCTTCAGCGCGTTGGCGGCCGGCAGGACCGTCTTCGACATGCCGAATTCGTAGAAGTTGTTGTAGTCGCCGCTGAACCGCTCCGGCGTCACGGCGCGGTCGAGGGTGTAGGCGTCGTTGCGCGGGGCCGGGTAGGCACCGGCGTCGCCCGCCGCGAAGGCCCGCCCGCCGATGAGCGAGCCCGCCGCCAGACCCGCCGCGCCGCCGATCAGGCTGCGCCGGTTGAGGAATATCGTCTCAGGCGTGGCTTGGGATTCGGGGATCTCCCATCCGCGATGGCGCCTGATCAACATGGTTTTCTCCCTGCCTCGTGCCGCGATCTCGAAAGGGGAGATCGGGCCGGAACGCGGGCCGGACAAGCCGGCCCACCTCACCATTCGGCGAGGAGGCCCGCGAGGTTACGTCGCGTCCGGTCCCGGCGGCGTCTCGTCGCGCAGGACCCGCCGCAGCACCTTGCCGACATTGGTCTTCGGCAAAGCGTCGTGGAGCACCACCGTGCGGGGTACCTTGTAGCCGGTGAGCTGCGTGCGGGCGTAGGCGCGCAGGGCATCCTTCGTCACGCTCTGGTCCTTCAGGACGACGTGGGCCACCACCATCTCGCCGGTCTCGGCCGAGGGCGTGCCGACGACGGCGCATTCGAGCACGGCCGGATGCGAAGCCATCACGTCCTCGACCTCGTTCGGATAGACGTTGAAGCCCGAGACGAGGATCATGTCCTTGAGCCGGTCCACGATGCGGACTTGGCCGCCTTCATCCATCACCGCGACGTCGCCCGTGCGGAAGTAGCCGTCACGGGTCATCACCCGGTCGGTCTCGTCCGGGCGGTTCCAGTAGCCGCGCATCACCTGCGGACCCTGGGCGCAGAGTTCGCCGCGCTCGCCGGGGGGCAAAGGCTCGCCGTCGCCGTCGCGGATCGAGACGTCCGTCGAGGGCAGCGGATAGCCGATGGTGCCGCTGAAATCCTGGAGCGCGTAGGGGTTGGCGCAGAGGACGGGGGAGGTCTCCGACAGGCCGTAGCCCTCCACGATCGCCTTGCCCGTCAGCGCCTTCCACTGCGCGGCAACGGCGCTCTGCACGGCAGTGCCGCCGCCGATGACGAAATCGAGATGGGAGAAATCCACCGTGCCGACCTTCGGGTGGTTCACCAGCATGTTGAACAGGGTGTTCACCCCGGCGAGCCCGGTGAAGCGCGTGCGCGAGAGCGTCTTCACGAAGCCGTCGCAGTCGCGGGGGTTCGGGATCAGCAGGCAGCTGCCGCCCGTTCGCACCGCGAACAGGAAACAGGCCGTCAGCGCGAAGATATGGTAGAGCGGCAGGGCCGTGACCGTGACCCGAAGACGGCTCGTATCCGTCGATTGGAACCACGTCACGCATTGCTCGACATTGGCCGAGACGTTGCGGTGCGTGAGCATCGCCCCCTTGGCGACGCCGGTCGTGCCGCCGGTATATTGCAGAAAGGCGAGGTCGTCCGGGCTGACGGGCACCGGGCGCAGGCTGGC
The DNA here is from genome assembly GCF_055361565.1 of Methylobacterium sp. TK26. Lineage (NCBI taxonomy): Bacteria > Pseudomonadati > Pseudomonadota > Alphaproteobacteria > Hyphomicrobiales > Methylobacteriaceae > Methylobacterium > Methylobacterium sp. TK26. The sequence continues at coordinate 2,025,247 of NZ_CM143965.1, forward strand.
CCGGGTCTTCAGGGCGGCGGCGTAGCGCACGGCCATCCCGGCGGGCAGCGTGAAGGCCGGCACGGCTTTCCGCAGGTGGCGGCTGGCGAGGTTGATCGCCTGCCCCTTCACCCCGAGTCCGTCGCCGGGGCCGGCGACGATCACCCGGCGCAGGTCGATCTCGTCGAGGCCCCCCGCGACGGTATGGGCGAAGTTCTCCAGAACGATCAGGACGCGGGCTCCGGAATCGGACACCTGCGCCGCCATCTCGCGGCTCGTGTAGAGCGGGTTGATGTTGACGACGACCGCTCCGGCGAGATGTACCGCGACGATGGCGACCACGTAGGTCGGCACGTTCGGCAGCATGATCGCCACCCGGTCGCCCTTGGCGACGCCATCGGCCTGCAGGTAGGCCGCGAGCGCCCGCGCCTGCCGGCCGAGTTCGGCATAGGTCAGGTGCGATCCGAAGCACGTCGCCGCCGGCCTGTCGGGGAAGGCGGCGATGCTGTGCGCGAACAGATCCGGCAGGGTCTTCAGGCTTGCGACGTCGATCTCGGCCGGCATGCCCGGCGGATAGGCGGCGAGCCACGGCCGCGTGGCCGATCCGCCCGGCGCGCCGACCGCGTCGCGGTTCATGGTCACGCTGGCATTCATGGCGTTTCTCCCGCAGGTGCGGCTCTCGCGGCCGTCAATCCCGCCCCCTCGCCCGGAACTGTGGGCGAAGCGGAAGACGCGCGCAAGCTGGCCTCAGGCGACAGCGCGACGGCGGCGTAACGCGACGAGCAGGCTGTGCGGGGCCATCGCCACGAGCAGCAGCACGGCCGCGAGCCCGGCTTCGCTCCCCGTCATGGCCCGTGCCGGCCAGGGGCCGAAGCCGAACGTCTTTGCGAGGCCGATGACCCCCGCACCGAACCACAGGGTCATGAAGGACAGGGCGCCCCAGCCGATCCGGTGCCAGCGCGGGCGGAGGGGGCGGTTCGCGGCGACGACCGCCACGCCGACGATCCCGCCGACCATCGCAGCCGCGACGGCGGCACCGATGGCGTAGGCGAGCCACAGGGGCTGCCCGGTCAGGAAGGCCATGCTGCCGGTGGCGTAGCCGCCGCGCAGGGTCAGGCCGCCGAAGGTCGGGTAGAGCCCCGCAAAGCCCAGCGCGACGAGCCCCAGGAGGGCGAAGACGACCCGCCGCACCGACCCGGCGGGTCCCGGCCCTGCGGCGGCGGCGACGATCCTCGCCGCGCCATAGACCAGGGCGAAGGCGAAGAGCGGATAGCGGTCGAGGAAGTATCCGTAGGCGTAGGGTTCCAGCGCTTCCGGTAGGCCGGAGCGGCGGCTCAGGCCGCTCGCGGCGACCAGGGCCAGCGCGAGGAGCGCCGCCGCCACCGGCAAGGCGGCCACGAGGCCCTGCCCCGCCCAAGTCCCGCGCGGTGCCGCGTGGCGTGGGGCAGGCGACCGGACGGGCGCGAAGCCCGATCCGACCACGTCGAGGAAGGCATCGCCAGCCACGGCAGCGGCTCCCAGCCGGTCAGCGCGTCTCGTAATGGTCGCGGATCAGCCGGTCGAGCAGGCGCACGCCCCAGCCGGCGCCCCAGCTCTTGTTGATCTCGTTCGAGGTCGAGGACATGGCCACGCCCGCGATATCGAGATGCGCCCAGGGCGTGTCCTCGACGTAGCGCTTGATGAAGGAAGCCGCCGTCGCCGCGCCGCCGTGGCGCCCGCCGGTGTTCTTCATGTCCGCGAACTTCGAGTCGATCGCCTTGTCGTAGGCGGGGATGAGCGGCATCCGCCACACGGCCTCGCCCGTCGCCTCGCCCGCCGCGTGGATGTTCCGCGCGAGCGTGTCGTCGTTCGAGAACATCCCGGCGATGTCCTGGCCCAGCGCCACGATGATGGCACCCGTCAGCGTCGCGAGATCGATCATCGCCTTCGGCTTGGCCGTGCGGACGATGTGCGTGATCACGTCGGCGAGCACCAAGCGGCCTTCGGCGTCGGTGTTGATCACCTCGATGGTCTGGCCGGACAGGGAGGTGAGGATGTCGGACGGGCGGTAGGCGCCGCCGTCGGGCATGTTCTCCACGAGGCCGATGGCGCCGATCACGTTGCAGCGGGCCTTGCGCGAGGCAAGCGCATGCATCGCGCCGACCACGGCGGCGGCGCCGCCCATGTCGCCCTTCATGTCCTCCATGCCGGCGCCCGGCTTGATCGAGACGCCGCCCGAATCGAACACGACCCCCTTGCCGATGAAGGCGACGGGCGCCTCGCCGGAGGCGCCGCCGTTCCAGCGCATGATGACCACCCGCGGCTCGCGCACCGAGCCCTGGGCCACGGCAAGAAGGGCGCCCATGCCGATCTCACGCAGGCGGGCGAGGTCGAGGACTTCGATCTCGACGCCGAGCTTGCTCAACGCGCTGGCGCGGTTGGCGAATTCCTCGGGGAAGAGGACGTTCGGCGGCTCGTTCACGAGGTCGCGGGCGAGGATGACGCTGTCGGCGAGGCCGCGCGCCGTCTCGGCCTCGCGGGCGGCGGCGGCTTGGTCGGCGACCAGAATGGTCAGGCTCGTGCCGGCCTTGTCCTCGGCGTCCGGCTTCTTCTTCGTCTTGTAGCGGTCGAAGGTGTAGTTGCGCAGCTGCGCCCCGAGGGCGAAGGCGGCGGCCTGCTCGGGGCCGGTCGCGACGCCCGGTAGGTCGAGGACGATCCGTGCCGTGCGGCCGGACACCTTCGCTGCGGTGAACCCGCCGAGTGCCGGCCAATCGAGCTTGTCGCGATCTACCTCGCTGCCGAGGCCGACCACCACGAGCCGGTCGGCGGAGACGCCCGCCGGGGCCGGCAGCATGAGCGCCGAGAGGGAGCGGCCCTTGAACTTTTCGGAGGCCGCGGCCTTCGCCACGAGGTCCGCGCCGGACGCGCCGAGGGCGTCCCGCGCCGGGCCCGCCAAAGCGAGGTCGTCGCCTACGAACACCACGAGGTCGCCCTGGCCACCCTGGCCGAGGGGCCCGAAGGCGATGTCGATCTTGTCCGTCATGCTTGGAGCCATCCCGCCGCCTCGGCCGTGGAACGCCGGCCGCGATGCGCAATCCCACCTGTGTAGCCGTTGAGACGCAGAACGCAACGCGGCGCGAGAGCCCTGGAATCGCCCCACTTATCCCGTCATGCCGCTGGCAGGGGAGCGAACCAGGGAGTAGGCCTCTCAGACGATGAGGCAGGTCGAACGCTACATCTTCCGGATCGCGGCAGGCGGCACGCTGGCCTGCCTGCTGGGACTGACCGGAACGATCTGGGTCACTCAGGCCTTGCGCGAGCTCGATCTCGTGACGGCCAAGGGGCAGACGCTGCTCGTCTTCCTGTTCGTGACCGCGCTGTCGCTGCCGACGCTGATCGTGGTGATCGCGCCCGTGGCTCTGTTCATCGGGACGATCTACGCCCTGAACAAGCTGAACGGCGATTCCGAGCTGATCGTGATGTCGGCCGCCGGGATGCCGCCGCGCGCCCTGCTGCGGCCCTTCGTGACGCTGGCGCTCAGCGTCAGCTTCCTCGTCGGCGTGGTGGTGATCGTGGTGATGCCCGCGAGCTTCCAGGAACTGCGCGACGTCATCACCCGGGTGCGCGGGGACTTCATCGCCAACGTGGTGAAGGAAGGCCAGTTCACCCAGCTCGACAACGGCATCACCTTCCATTTCCGCCAGCGCGGGCCGGGGGGCGTGCTCGAAGGGCTGTTCATTCAGGACAAGCGCGAGGCGGGCAAGACCAAGGTCTACCTCGCGGACAAGGGCAACGCCGTCGACATCGACGGGCAGAGCTATCTGATCCTCGAACACGGCACCGTGCTGCAGCAGCAGAAGGACAGCCGCGATTCCTCGATCCTGAAGTTCGACCGCTACACGATCGACCTCGCCGCCTTCGCGCCGCCGGACTCGGACACGATCTACAAGCCGCGCGAGCGCTCGACGGCGCAGCTTCTGTTCCCCGACCGGAGCGAAGCCTATTACCAATTGCAGAAGGGCCGCTTCCGGGCCGAATTGCACGACCGGCTCTCGGCGGCGCTCTATCCGCTGGCCCTGGTCTTCATCGCCTTCGCCGCGCTCGGCGATCCGCGCACCACCCGCCAGGGGCGCGGGCTGGCCATCGCCGGGGCCATCGTCGCCGTGGTCGCCCTGCGTATCGGCGGGTTCGCCGCCGTCAGCGCGGCCGCGCGCAGTGCCGGCGCGGTGGCGGCGATCTACGGCGTGCCGCTCCTCGCGATCCTCCTGTCGAGCCTCGTGATCTTCCAGGGGCCACGGGTGCGGGCCTTCAACGCCGGCCTCGCCCGGTTCGTGCGGGGGCGGCTGCGCCCTCCCCGCCTCGCCCCCGCCCAGTAGCGTTCCGCGATGCTGATCGGCCCCACCCTCGGACGCTACTTCGCCGCGCGGTTCGCCCGCACGGTGCTCGGCGTGTTCATCACCGTCTTCGCCCTGGTCTACACCCTCGACTTCGTGGAGCTCCTGCGCCGGGCCGGCGAGTCGCAGGGGGCCTCGCCGGGGCTGATGGCGCAATTGTCCCTCTACCGGACGCCCACCGTCGCCGAGGGCGTGCTGCCCTTCGCCGTGCTGTTCGGCTCCATGGCGGCGATGCTGCAGCTGTCGCGCAAGCTGGAGTTGGTGGTGGCCCGCGCCGCCGGCATCTCCGCGTGGCAGTTCCTGCAACCGGGCCTGTTCGTCGCCCTCGCCCTCGGGGCGGTGGCGGTGGGCATCTACAACCCCGTCTCGGCGATGCTGAAGCAGCGCTCCACCGAGATCGAGGCCAAGATCTTCGCCAAATCCACCAAGGCGGCCTCGGGCAAGGACCTATGGCTGCGCCAGAAGAGCCTCGACGGCGAGGCCATCATCCGCGCCGAGACGGCGATCGAAGGCACCACCACGCTGGCGGGGGTCGGGGTGTTCACCTTCGACGATCGCGGCGAGTTCACCTCGCAGATCGTCGCGGCGCGTGCGATTCTGCACGACGGGTTCTGGGAGCTGACCGACGCCCGCATCATGCGGCCGGACGAGCCGCCGGAGAGCTTTGGCACCTACCTCATCGCCTCGAACCTCCAGCCGGAGCGGGTGCGGCAGCGCTTCACCAGCCCGGAATCTGTGCCCTTCTGGCAACTGCCCGCCACCATCGCACAGACCGAACGGGCGGGGCTGGATGCGACCCGGTACCGGCTGCAGTACGATGTCCTGTGGGCGAGGCCGATTCTGTTCGTGGCGATGGTTCTCGTCGCCGCAACCGTTTCGTTACGGTTCTTCCGCTTTGGTGGCGTTGGAAAACTCGTCCTCGGGGGCGTCGCGGCGGGGTTCACCCTGTACGTGGTGCGCCAGATCATGGAAGGGCTCGGCGCCTCGGGTTTGGTTGCAACACCTGTGGCTGCCTGGTTCCCGGCGGTGGTAGGGAGTCTTCTCGGTACGCTCGCGCTTCTGTACCAAGAGGACGGCTGATGCCTGCGGCCCCGCGGGTCGGGAGACGAGTGTGAGTGTCGTGGCGGAAGTCGTCACAGGAGTTGGGACTGGCGTTGCGTAAAGTCGCCGACATCCTGCGGAGCGCCGGTCTCGCGGCGGCTCTGACGGTCGCGGTGCTGCCCGTGTCGAGCGGGCACGCCCAAACCATTCCCGCGCCCAAAGGCAAGCCGGGCGAGAAGCTGCTCGTCGAGGCGAACGAGCTCGTCTACGACAACGACCGCAACACGGTGACGGCCCGCGGCAACGCGGAGCTGCATTACGGCCCGCGGACCCTCCAGGCCGACCGGGTGCGCTACGACCGGGGCACCGGCCGCGTCTTCGCCGAGGGCAACGTCCGCCTCACCGAGGCCGATGGCGGTGTCGTGACCGGCGAGCGCATGGAGCTCACCGACGATTTCAAGACCGGCTTCGTGGACTCGCTCCGGGTGCAGCAATCCGTCGAGCGGAAGAACGAGACCGTGCGGGTGCGCTTCTCGGCGCCGCGCGGCGAGCGCGTGAACGGGGAGCAGACCTCCTTCGACTACGGCAGCTACACCGCCTGCGAGCCGTGCAAGGACGCGCCGGAAAAGCCGCCGCTGTGGCAGATCAAGGCGCAGAAGATCATCCACAACAACGAGACGCACACGATCTATTTCGAGGAATCCACCCTCGAGATCGCGGGCATCCCGGTGGTCTACCTGCCCTATTTCGAGGCGCCGGACCCGAGCGAGCGCCGCAAGACCGGCTTGTTGACGCCGCGCTTCATCTCGACCACGGCGCTCGGCAGGGGCGTGTCCCTGCCGTACTTCATCAACTTCGCGCCGAACTACGACCTGACGCTGACGCCGACCCTGCTGAGCCGCCAGGGCGTGCTCGGGCAGGCCGAGTTCCGCCATCGCCTGGACAACGGCTTCTACTCCCTGCGCCTGTCGGGCATCTCGCAGACGACGCCCTCGGCCTTCCTGCCGAGCCCCCTCGGCGCGGGCGAGCGCGACTTCCGGGGCTCCATCGAGAGCCAGGGCCGGTTCTACATCAACGACCGCTGGCGTACGGGTTGGGATGTCGTCGGCGTCACCGACAAGTGGTTCCTCGACAATTACCGCATCCGCAACCAGTCCATCACCACGGACTTCTTCCGCGAGGCGGTGTCCACGGCCTACCTGACCGGCCAGGGCGACCGCTCCTGGTTCGATGCGCGCGGCTACTACTTCAAGGGCCTGTCGAGCTTCGACTGGCAGAAGCAGCAGCCCATCGTCGCGCCGGTCATCGACTACGACAAGCGCATCAACGGCCCGTCCGAGATCGGCGGCGAGCTGCGCTTCCAGGCCAACATCACCAGCCTCGACCGCGACGTGACCCAGTACCAGGGCCTGCCGCGCACCACGACCTACCAGTTCTCGCCGAGCATCAACGGCATCAGCTTCCCGCTGTACCAGACCTGCGCGGTGTTCGTGCGCGGCGCCTGCCTGATCCAGGGGCTCGCCGGGCAGAACACCCGCGCCTCGGCGCAGCTGACGTGGCGGCGCAGCTTCATCGACGATTACGGGCAGAAGTTCACGCCCTTCGCCTCGCTGCGGGCGGATGCGTTCTTCGTGAACCCGAACCTGTCGGGCTACCAGAACGACCTCGCCCCCTCGGTGGCGCGGATCGATGACGGCCTTTCCGGCCGTGTGATGCCGACGGTCGGCCTCGATTACCGCTACCCGTTCGTGGCGAATTTCGGCGGGCTCGGCGTCCACACCCTGGAGCCCATCGGCCAGCTTCTGCTGCGTCCGTCCGAAACCAAGATCGGCCGCCTGCCGAACGAGGACGCGCAGAGCCTCGTCTTCGACGACACGTCGCTGTTCGAGTGGGACAAGTTCTCGGGCTACGACCGCGTCGAGGGCGGCGTCCGCACCAATCTCGGCGGCCAGTATTCCGTCGTCACGCCCTCGGGCTGGTACGCGAACGTGATGTTCGGCGAGTCGATCCAGCTCGCCGGCGTGAACTCGTTCCGCCGGGGCGATCTCGCCAACACCGGCCTCGAATCCGGCCTCGACAAGACGCTGTCCGATTATGTCGGGCGCTTCCAGCTGTCGCCGAACCAGAACATCACGTTCATCACGCGGGCGCGGTTCAACCAGTCGGACTTCCACGTCTCGCGGTTCGAGACGGGCGTCACCGCCCGCTTCGCCCCGTTCGTGCCGCTCACGACCTCGCTGTTCTACTCGTATTACGAGGCGCAGCCGCTCCTCGGCTACAGCCACTACCGCGAGGGCGTGACGGCCTCGGCCACCTACAACATCACGCCGAACTGGTTCGTCTCGGGCTCGATGCTGCTCGACCTGACCCACTACCTCGACGTGCGCAACACCTACACCGACGCGCTGGCGGGCTACCTCGCCAACCCGATCGGGTCGGCGCCGCTCTACGAGAATCCCGGCCGGTTCTATTTCGCCGGGGCGAGCTTCGGCGGCGGCTATCAGGACGAGTGCACCACCGTCACGCTCAACTACATCAACTCGCCCATCGCCACGGCGACCGGCGTCCGCGAGCGCAACCAGACGGTGCTGCTCCGCGTCGAGCTGAAGACGCTGGGTGAGGCGGATCTGCGCCAGAACGTCGGCGTCGCGACCACGGCGGACGGTATCGCCTCGGCGCGGTGATGGCGCGGGCGGTGCGGGGCGCTGTATAGAGCGCCATGGCCTCCCTCGCCCTCACCCTCGGCGATCCCGCCGGGATCGGTCCGGAACTGGCGCTCGCCGCGTGGCTCGAACGCGGCGGCCCGAACCCGCTGCCGCCGTTCTTCGTGCTCGGCGATCCCGCCTTCCTCGAACGCCTCGCCCTGCGCCTCGGCCGCCCCGTCCCCGTGGCGGAGGTCGATCCCGAGACCGCGACAGAGGTGTTCCCCCGCGCCCTGCCCGTCGTCCCGCTGCCGAGCGGCGCCACGGTGGAGGCGACCCCCGGCCTGCCCGATTCCGGCTATGCGGGCGCGGTGATCGAATCGATCAGCGCCGCCGTGGGGCTGGTGAAGGCCGGGCGCGCCTCGGCGGTTGTCACGAACCCCATCGCCAAGCACGTCCTCACCCGCGCGGGCTTCGCCCATCCCGGCCACACGGAGTTCCTGGCGGCGCTCGCGGTGCCGCCGGGCGTCGCGCCGCCCCGGCCGGTGATGATGATCTGGAGCGAGACGCTGGCCGTCGTGCCGGTGACGATCCACGTCCCCTTGCGCGACGTGCCCGACCTGCTCACCCAGGACCTCGTGGAGGAGACCGCGCGCATCGTCGCCCGCGACCTGCGCGAGCGCTTCGGCCTGCCGGAGCCGCGCCTCGTCCTCGCGGGGCTGAACCCCCATGCCGGGGAGGCCGGCACGATGGGCCACGAGGACCGGGACGTGCTGGCGCCCGCCGTGGCGCGGCTCCGCGCCGAGGGCATCGACATCCGGGGGCCGCTGCCCGCCGACACGCTGTTCCATGCCCGCGCCCGGGCGACCTACGATGTCGCCCTCGCCCCGACCCACGATCAGGCGCTGATCCCGATCAAGACCATCGCCTTCGATGACGGGGTGAACGTCACCCTCGGCCTGCCCTTCGTGCGGACCTCGCCCGATCACGGCACCGCCTTCGACATCGCCGGGAAGGGCATCGCGCGGCCGGACAGCCTGATCGCCGCGATCCGCCTCGCCAAGCGGCTGGCCGGCACCGTCCCCCGGTTTGCGCGGGACGCGGACAATCCCTTGAGCGTCTATGCCGGGCGGCAGCGTTCGCCGGGCGCCAACCATTTCGATCCCGAGGACGAGTTGTGAGCGCATCCGACGGGCTGCCGCCCCTGCGGGAGGTGGTGGCGCGCCACGGCCTCGAACCGAAGAAGGCGCTGGGCCAGAACTTCCTCTACGACCTCAACCTCACCGGGCGCATCGCCCGTGCGGCCGGGCCCCTCGAAGGGGTGACGGTGGTGGAGGTCGGCCCCGGTCCCGGCGGGCTCACCCGCGCCCTGCTGGCCGAGGGGGCGGCGCGTGTCGTGGCGATCGAGCGCGACCCGCGTGCCCTGCCGGCGCTCGCCGAGATCGCCGCGCATTATCCCGGCCGGCTCGAGGTGATCGATGCCGACGCCCTCGCCTTCGATCCCCGGCCCCTCATCGGGGAGGGCAAGGCGCGGATCGTCGCGAACCTTCCCTACAATGTCGGCACGGCTCTCCTCACCGGCTGGCTCTCCGGCGAGGCGTGGCCCGCATGGTGGGACAGCGCGGTGCTGATGTTCCAGCGGGAGGTGGCCGAGCGCATCGTCGCCACGCCGGAGGAGCGGGCGGATTACGGGCGGCTCGGGGTGCTGTGCGGCTGGCGGACGGACGCGTCGATCCTGTTCGACGTGGCGCCCTCGGCCTTCGTGCCGCCGCCCAAGGTGACGTCGAGCGTGGTGCGGCTGGTGCCCCGCGCCGCGCCCCTGCCCTGCCGGGCGGGTGCGCTGGAAGCGGTGACGCGGGCGGCCTTCGGCCAGCGGCGGAAGATGCTGCGTCAGAGCCTCAAGGCGCTCATTCCCGATCCGTCGCCCGTGCTCGACGCGGTGGGCATCGTGGAGACGGCGCGGGCGGAGGAGATCCCGGTGGAGGGCTTCGTCGCCCTGGCCAATGCCTGGGACGCGGACAGAAAAAAGACCGGCGCCTGAGGGGCGCCGGCCTGTCGAGACTTTAGCGGTTGGTCTGCTGGATCGCCGAGAGGACCCAGCCCCGGCCGGGCTGCCGCTGGAACGTCCAGAGCTCGGTCGCCTCCGGGTCGCCGTTGGCGACGATCCGGCCGCTGCCCCGCTCCATCGTCACGTCCTTCAGGGCGTAGCGCATGGCGACGGTGGCGTAGTCGGTGCGGTCCTCGCCCCAGCTCTCCGCGAGGTCGCCCTGCAGGAGCTTCACGTCCGAGATGCGGTTCACGACGCCGCGCGAGGCGTTGCCCTTCAACTCCTCATCGAAGTAGCTGACCATCTCGGGGGTGGAGAGGTTCGAGAGGGTCACGCGGTCTTCACGGGAATACGCGTCCTGGATGTCGCCGAGCAGCCGCTCGAACGCCTGGAAGTCGTTCGGGCCGATCTGCACCTGACGCATCTGCGGCTGGCGCGGCGTGCCGCCCATCGGGCCGCCTGCCATACCACCCGTCGGGCCGCCGGCCGGGCCGCCCATCGGACCCCCGTTCCCGGGGTTCGGGCCGGTGCGGGCGTAGCTGGCTGCGGCCGGCTCGCTGTTGCGGCGGCGGAAGAACCGCATCGCCAGCATCACGACGAGGACGAGCAGGCCGACCTGGAACAGCAGGCCGATCATGGAGGCGAGGCCGCCGAGGCCACCGAAGAAGCCGCCGCCGAGCAGCGCACCCAGCAGGCCGGCACCGAGCAGGCCCGCGAAGAAGCCGCCGCCGAACCGCCGCCCGGAGGGCTGCATGCCGGGGTTCGCCATGCCGGGATTGGTCATGCCCGGCGAGGGCGAGGTCTGGCTGCGCTGCATGGTCATGCCGCCGCCGGGGGCGGTCGGCGTGGCCGAGGGCGCGGTGTAGGTGCGCGAGCCGCGCGAACCCATGGATCCGCCGCCGCCGGGCCGAGCCTCGGCGATCGGGGCCGCGACGGTCAGCGCCGCGGCGAGCGCCAGGAGGGCCGCCTTGCGCCGGCTGCGCGATTGGATGGTCGACATGAAACGCCTCTGAAGACGAACCGGCGACGAAGCCGCCGATGATCATATGGGAACGGTTGGGCGGGGATTTTAGTCCGTCGCCTTGCGAGCTGCGCAGTTCACCGCGTCAGTGCAGGGTCCGTTCCGGGGCCGCCGGCAGGACGAGGCGCACGCGCGTGCCCCCGCCGGGTTCGCTGTCGAGGGAGATGGTGCCGTTCTGGCGCTTCATCAATCCGTGGACGATGGCGAGGCCCGCGCCCCTCCCCGCCTCCCGGCTGGTCTGGAACGGGGCGAGCGCCCGCGCCAGCATTTCCGGCGACATGCCCTGCCCTGTATCGCCCACCACGATCCCCACCGCTCCGGCGCCGGGATATTGCAGCGAGCGGTCGCCGGGTTCGATGCGGAAGGTCGAAAGCGTCAGCGTGCCGCCGTCCGGCATGGCCTCGCAGGCATTGGCCACGAGGTGCCGCAGGGCGAACTCGATCTGCGTCGGGTTGGTGATCGCCCGCGGCAGGCCGGGCGTCTGCTCGATGGCGAGGCGGATCCCCGGCGGCAGGTCGCTCGCCAGCCGCCCGCCCAGATCGGCCATGAGCGCGTCAAGGTCCACGGGGCGGACATCGGGCGCGATGCGCCGAGAATAGGCCAGCAATTGCCGGGTGAGGATCGCGGCCCGCTCGGTGGCGTCGGCCGAGCGGGAGATCGCCCGCTGGATGAACGGTTCCTGCCGGTCGCCGAGGCGGCGCTTCAATCCGTCGATGTAGCCGATCAGGATCTGCAGAAAGTTGTTGAACTCGTGGGCAACGCTGTTCGTCAGGAGCCCCAGAGCCTCTCGCTGGCGGGAGAGGGCGAGGGCCGCCTCGGCCTCGTGCCGGGCCGTCACGTCGAGGATCTGGCCGATCTTCTGTCCGCCTTCCGCGAAGGGGGCCAGCGTCAGGCTCGCCCAGAAGGTCGCGCCGTCCGCCCGGCGCGCCAGGAATTCCTGCGTCGCGTCGAGGGCGGCGTCGGCGGCGGCGTTGCCGGGGCAGGCGAGCGCCTCCAGCCCCTGACCCGCGAGGGCTGACGGCCCGTGCCCGGTGAGCGCATCGAAGGCCGGGTTGGTCCACAGGATCGTGCCGTCCGCATCGAGGGTGAGACTCGGGGTCGGCAGGGCCGCCAGCACCGTGCGTGCGGCCTCGCCGGGATCCGTGTCGCGCTGCACCATCCCCGCCTTCGCCAAAACGTCCTCGCTTGCCGGAGCGATAGCCGCTGCCGCCGGCCCGGCCAAGAGCGGGCGGCCCTTACTGGCGGACCCACATGACGCGGGCCATCCAGGCGATCTCGCCGATGTTGAGCACCCGGTCGGCATGCTCCGGGTTCAGAGAGGCGAGTTCGACGGTTCGCGCGGTGCGCCGCCGCAGCTCCTTCGCCAGAACCTCGCCGCCATGCAGCCGCACGACCACCCGGTCGCCCTTACGCACGCTCGCGGTGGGGGAGACGATGAGCACGTCGCCGTCGCGGAACAGGGGGTTCATGGAATCGCCCTGCACCTCCAGGGCGAAGGCGCGCTCCTCGCCGAGGTCGGGGAACTCGATCTCCTCCCAGCCCGGCCCGCCGGTCGGCATGCCTTCGTCGGTGAAGACCCGGCCGGAGCCGGCCTGCGTGAGGCCGATCAGCGGCACCATGGTCCGGGCCGGCACGGCGCGGGCCTCGATGAGCCGCAGGAATTCATCCAGGCTCGCCCCCGTGGCGGCCAGGACCTTCGAGATCGATTCGGTGGAGGGCCAGCGTTTGCGCCCATCCGCGCCGACCCGCTTCGAGCGGTTGAAGCTCGTGGCATCGAGCCCAGCCTTGCGGGCGAGGCCGGAGGCGGAATAGCCATGGCGCTCGGCGAGCCGGTCGATGGCGTTCCAAATCTGTTCGTGCGACAGCATGCGACCCGCCGAGTCTGGTCTGAACGGTCCGGAGACCTCGGCCCGCTTGTTCCGCGCCGGACACAATCCGATAGCCGGCCTGGTTGAGACGCGCAGCCTAATTCTAGGAAACTAGAACTATACCGCGCCAATTGCAATCGAGACTCAAGTGACGGTCTAGAAAGACTGGATTCCGTGCTTTCGGCTGTTGCCGCCGAACGGGGCTCGCTCTATCCGACGCCCACGAGGGACCTGACCATGCCGCTCATCTACAAGATCTGTCCGCGCGCCCTGTGGCGGGACGCCGAGCGCCAGGGCCGCTTCACCGGCGCGCCGGTGGATGTCGCGGACGGGTTCATCCATTTCTCTACCGCCCCACAGGTGGCCGAGACCGCCGCCCGCCACTTCGACGGGCAGGACGACCTGCTCCTCGTCGCCGTCGAGGGCGACCGGCTGGGCGACGCCCTGTGCTACGAAGCCTCGCGCGGCGGCGACCTGTTCCCGCATCTCTACGGCGACCTGCCGCTCGCGGCGGTGGTGTCGGTCGAGGAGATGCCCCTCGGCCCGGATGGGCGCCACCGCTTCCCGGAGGGTATCTTCCCGCAATGATCGACGCGGCCTTCCCCCTGGTGCGGCCCCTACTGCACCGGCTCGACGCCGAGCGCGCCCACGACCTGACGATCCGCGCCCTCGCGGCTCTGCCGGCCGCCTCGCCCGCGCCCGACGATCCCTGCCTCGCGGTCGATGTCCTCGGCCGGCGCTTCCCGAACCCGGTCGGCCTCGCCGCCGGCTTCGACAAGGGCGCGCGGGTGCCGGACGCCCTGCTCGGGCTCGGCTTCGGCTTCGTGGAGGTCGGCGGCGTCGTGCCCCGGCCGCAGCCGGGCAATCCAAAGCCCCGCGTCTTCCGGCTGCCCGCCGACCGGGCGGTGATCAACCGCTTCGGCCTGAACAGCGAGGGGCTGGACGTGGTGGCCGCGCGGCTGAAGACGCGGGCCGGGCGACCGGGCCTCGTCGGGGTCAACATCGGGGCGAACAAGGACTCGACCGACCGCCTCGCCGACTACGCCGCCTGCACGGCGGCGCTGGTGCCGCATGTCGCCTTCGTCACCGTGAACGTGTCCTCGCCGAACACGCCGGGCCTGCGCGATTTGCAGGGGGAAGCCTTCCTCGACGAGTTGCTGGCCCGCGTCGTCGCGGCCCGCGACGCGGCCGGCGCCGGGGCGGCGATCCTGCTCAAGATTGCCCCGGACATGGCGCTCGATGCCCTCGATGCCGTCTGCGCCACCGCCCTGCGGCGGGGCGTTCAGGCCCTCGTCGTCTCGAACACCACCGTGGACCGGCCCGCGAGCCTGCGCGAGGGCGCGCTCGCCCGTGAGACCGGCGGTCTCTCCGGTCGGCCGCTCTTCGTCCCGGCGACGCGGATGCTGGCGCAGGCGTGGCAACGGGTCGGCCACGCGATCCCCCTCGTCGGGGTCGGCGGCGTCGATTCGGCCGAGGCCGCCTGGACGAAGATCCGCGCCGGGGCGAGCCTCGTGCAGCTCTACTCGGCCCTGGTCTACGAGGGGCCGGGGCTGGTCGGGCGCATCAAGCGCGGCCTCGCCGAGCGGGTCCGCGCCGAGGGCGGCACGTCGGTCGCGGCCTTCGTCGGCCGCGACGCGCGGGCTCTGGCGGACGCTTAAAACCCCTTCACCTAGAACCCCTTGGCTTGGATCGCCTCCGCCCAGTTCACGGCGCGGCGGTTCATGGCGAGGTGCTGGCGCTCGTAGAGCCGGCCTTCGAGCTTGATGACGCCGCGCTTGGCGTATTCCGGCTTCTCGAAGGCCTCGATCACCATCTTGGCCCGGCGCACCTCTTCCTCCGTGGGGGCGAAGGAGGTGTTGGCGGGCTCCAATTGGCTCGGGTGGATCAGCGTCTTGCCGTCGAAGCCGAGGTCGCGGGCCTGACGGCACTCGTCGCGGCAGCCCTCCACGTCCGAGATGTCGTTGAACACCCCGTCGAGGATGGTCAGGCCCTCCGAACGGGCCGCGGCCAGGACGGTCATCATCCACGGCAAGAACGGCGCGCGGCCGGGCACGATCTTGGCCCAGGTGTCCTTCGAGAGGTCGTTGGTGCCCAGCACGAAGCAGGCGAGCCGGTTGCGGTGGTCGCGCCGGGCCTTGGCGATGTCGTGGATGTTCAGGATCGAGGCCGGCGTCTCGATCATCGCCCAGATGCGGATGTCCTCCGGCGCATCGAGGGATTCGAGCCGGTCGGCGATGTTCTCCAGCACGGCGGGGGACGACACCTTCGGCATCAGGATCGCATCGGGCTTGGCTTCGATGGCCGCGTGCAGGTCCGCCTCGCCCCAGGGGGTCTGCGGCGCGTTGACGCGGATGATCAGCTCGCGCTCGCCGTAGCCGCCGTTCTTCACCGCCGCGCAGACCTGCTCGCGCGCCGTCTCCTTCTCGTCGGGGCCGACTGCATCCTCAAGGTCGAGGATGATGGAATCGCAGGGGAGCGACTTGGCCTTCTCCAGCGCCCGCTGGTTCGAGCCCGGCATGTAGAGCACGCTGCGGCGCAGGCGGAGATCGGTCAGCGTGGCCATCGGCACCATCCTTCCCACACGGCCCTCCGGCCGCGGCTGTTCATCGGTCGACCCGTCGCCCGGCCGGTGGCCCGTTCCGGTGAGGTCGCGTTGCGCCGCACACTAAACGACGGCGGCGCGCAGGACATCGGTGTTTTGCATCGGCGATTGAGGGCACGGACAGTTTGACACCCGCCCAAGAACAGACGACGGCCGTGCTTTCGTCACGGTCGTTCACTCTAAACCCGCCGAACTCACTGCAATCTTGGACTTATTGATGAGACGGACATTTCTGATGCTCGCCCTCGCCGGCCTCCTCGCGATGCCGCAGGCGGCCTCGGCACAGAGCCGTACGACGATCGGCGTCGGCTCGGGCGCCGTGGCGGGGGCGCTCGTCGGCGGCCCCATCGGCGCCGTGGCGGGGGCGGTGATCGGCGGCGTCATCGGCAACTCGTCGGAGCGCGGCGGCCGCCGCCATGTCCGCCGCAGCCGTCGCGTCGTCTCCGCGCGCCGCGCGCCGCAGCGCCGGGCCGAGGCGACGATCCCCCGCCCCGCGACGGTGGCGACGGCCACCCCATGGAAGGATCCGCGCTGAGCTGCACTCAGGCGAAGGTGCGCCGCAGGAGACCGGGATAGGCGATCCGCTGGCCGAGGCCCCGCGCGGCGAGGAACACGATGAGGGCGATCCAGAGCCCGGTGTTCCCGAGGCCCAGGGCCTCCACCAGCGCGACGGTGCCGGTGAAGACGCCCAGGGCGATGAGCATGAGGTTGCGCATCGCCCGGGTCCATGTCGCGCCGATGAAGATGCCGTCGTAGGCGAAGGCCGAAGCCGCCGCGACGGGCGCGAGTCCGGCAAGGGGCAGGTAGCTCCGCGCCGCCTCGCGGACGGGGCCGTTCGTCGTCACGAAGTCGATGAAGGCGCCCCCGCCGGTCAGCGCCAGCAGGCTCACCGCGAGGCCGAAGCCGAGGCACCACCGCAGGCTGAGCGAGGCGGCGGTGCGGAAGGAGGCCGCGTCGCGGGCGCCGACCGATTGCCCGCATAGGGTCTCGGCGGCGGTGGCGAAGCCGTCGAGGAAGAAGCCCCCGATCAGCACGAGATTCCACAGGACGGCGTTGGCCGCGAGGATCACGTCGCCCTGCCGCGCCCCGAGCGCCGAGAAGGTGACGATGGCCGCGATGATCGCGAGCGTCCGCAGGATGACGTCGACGTTCACGGCCAGCGTCCGCTTCAGCGCGGCCGCGTCGCGGATCTCCGCCAGCGGCACCCGGAACGGGCGCGAGCCGAGGCGCGAGACCACGAACAGCCCGAGCACCAGCCCGGCGGCCTCCGCGCCGAGCGCCGCCAAACCCGCCCCCGCGATGCCGAGATCGGCCACGAGCACCAGGGCAAGGGTGAGCGCGATGTTGATGAGGTTGATCGCGACCTGCAGCACGAGGCCGAGATCGGTCCGCCCCCGGCCGAGCACCGAGCCGAGCAGGGCGTAATTCGCCAGGACGAAGGGCGCCGAGAGGATGCGGATGTGGAAGTAGCTCGACAGGGCCGCGACCACCGCCGGGCTCGCGCCGCTCACCGCGAAGGCCGCCTGCCCGAGGGGCCATTGCAGCAGCGCGATGGCGAGGCCGGCGAGCGCACCGGCCGCCAGGGCCCGGGCGAGGCTGCGGTCCACCTCCGACTCGTCACCCGCGCCGACCGCCTGCGCGGTGAGCCCCGCCGTCGCCATGCGCAGCGAGCCGAAGGACCAGAAGATCGCATCGAAGATGACGGCGCCCAGCGAGATGGCGCCGAGCAGGGCCGCATCCCCCAGCCGGCCGATCACCGCCGCGCCGACGAAGCCGAGCAGCGGCGTCGTCACGTTGGCGAGCGTCATCGGCAGCGCGAGCCGCAGCACGCGGGCATGGTTGACGGGGATGGCGGCGGAGGCGGTCACGGCGGGGCCCGTTGTAGGGACGTCAATGAAGCGGTCCCGCCGCGATGGTCAGCGCGTCCGTGCGCCAGCGCACACGACGCCCTGTGGTTCCTAGCGCGAAACGGCGAACAGCCGCGCGACGAGCCAAAGCGGCACCACGACGAGGGCGCCGGCCACGACCCAGCCGGTCAGGTCGTGCAATTGGGTCGTGGCGAGATGGACGAGATCCTGGATCGAATCGACCGCGCGCCAGAACAGCAGCCCCGGCGTGACGCCGAGCATCGACATGAAGGCGCCGACGAGGATCGACAGGAACAGCAGGCGTAGGAACACGCCGGCGGGCGATCCGCCGAGGAACCGGCGCAGGGTGGAGGGTCGCCCCGTCGGGAAGGCGGAGTGGGGCGGCACGCCGGTCTGGTGTCGATCGTGGTTGAGAAGCATCGTTCGTCTCGCTCGAGCGCCCTAACTTCGTCCCGGAACCGGGCATAACCGTGGCCGTCGCACCACACCGGCGCGAAAGCCGGTGACATCCGCGACAGTGGCGGATTTCGCCGCCCCGCCCCAGATGGCAAGCATGGCGACTCGCGCCAAGATGGCCGAGATGCCGCCCGAGCCCCGCCGGCCGACAGAGACGAGAGAATGATCGACCACGCCCTGTTCGACCCGGCGACGATCGATCCCGAGACGAAACGGCTGAATGCCGAGATCGTCGCGGCCCATGCCGCGCAGCCGGACCCCTGGACGCTGCCGATCGCGGAGGTGCGCGCCCGCCGCCGGGCCGGCACCCAGGCCTCCCCGGCCATGCCGCGCAGCGCGCGGGCCGAGTGGCTGACCATCGACGGGCCGGACGGCCCGCTGCGCGTGCGCTGCATCCGGCCGAAGCCGGGGGCGAAGGTGCGCGGCGCCTATCTGCACATCCATCGCGGCGGCTGGATCTGGGGTTCGGCCGACGAGCAGGATCCGTGGCTGGAGCGGGTCGCCGACACCTGCGGGTTCGTCACGCTCTCGGTGGAATACCGGCTCGCCCCCGAACACCCCTACCCGGCCGCCCTCCTCGATTGCGAGGCGGCTGCGCTCTGGCTCGTCAGCAAGGGCCGGGCCGAGTTCGGCGTGTCCGCCCTGACCATCGGCGGCGAATCGGTCGGCGCCCACCTCGCGGTGATGGTGATGCTGCGCCTGCGCGACAAGCACGGGCTCGGCCGCGCCTTCCGTGGGGCGAACCTCAATGCCGGCTTCTTCGATCTCGGCCTCACCCCCTCGGTGCGGAACTGGGGTTCGGAACGCCTCGTGGTGAACACAGAGGACCTGACCCGTTTCGCGGACGGCTACGTCCGCGACGGCATCGACCGGCGCCGGCCGGACGTCTCGCCGATCTACGCCGAGCTGAAGGGCCTGCCGCCGGCCCTGTTCACCGTCGGCACCTGCGATCCCCTGATCGACGACACGCTCTACATGTCCGCGCGCTGGGCGGCGGCGGGCAATGGCGGGCACACGGCGATCTATCCGGGCGGATGCCACATCTTCGTGCGCTACCCCGGCGCGATGAGCGAGCGCGCCCTCGAACTGATCGACCGTTTCCTCATGGCCCTCGCCTGAGCGGCCGGGCGGACGATCTCCCTCCAGCCTTCCGGTCGTGGTTCGCCGCGCGGGGCTGGGAGCCCCGCAGCCATCAGCTCGACCTGCTGCGCCTCGCACGGGTGGGGCGCTCCGCGCTCCTCGTGGCGCCGACCGGCGCGGGCAAGACGCTGGCCGGCTTCCTGCCGAGCCTCGTCTCGCTCTCCGAGCGCGGCGGCGGCAAGGCGAAGAAGCCTGCCCTGCATACGCTCTACGTCTCGCCGCTGAAGGCGCTCGCCGTCGACATCGCCCGCAACCTCGATGCGCCCATCGAGGGGATGGACCTCCCCGTCCGCGTCGAGACCCGCACGGGCGACACCCCGTCCCACAAGCGCGCCCGGCAGGTCAGCCGCCCGCCCGACATCCTGCTCACGACGCCGGAGCAATTGTCGCTGCTGATCGCCCACCGCGAGGCCGCCGACCTGTTCGCCGGCCTGCGCTGCGTGATCCTCGACGAGCTGCACGCGCTCGTCACCTCGAAGCGGGGCGACCTCCTCTCCCTGGCGATGGCGCGGCTGCACACGCTGAGCCCCGGCCTCGTCTCGATCGGCCTCTCCGCCACGGTGCGTGAGCCCGATGAGTTGCGGCGCTATCTCGTCCCGCAGGGCCGCGCGGAGGCGGCGCCCCTCGCCGACCTCGTGGTGGTGGCGGGCGGTGCCCGCGCCGACCTGCGAATGCTCGACCTCGGCCGCCCGCTGCCGATCTCCGGCCACACGGCGTGGCACTCGATGGAGGCGATCTACGACCTCATCAAGGAGCACCGGACGACCCTCGTCTTCGTGAACACGAGGCTCCAGGCCGAATACACCTTCCAGGAACTCTGGCGGCTCAACGAGGACACGCTGCCCATCGCGATCCACCACGGCTCCCTCGATGCCGCCCAGCGGCGGCGGGTGGAGGCGGCGATGGCGTCGGGGGGCCTGCGGGCCATCGTCTGCACCGCGACCCTCGATCTCGGCATCGACTGGGGCGACGTCGATCTCGTGGTGAATGTCGGGGCGCCGAAGGGGGCGAGCCGGATCATGCAGCGGATCGGCCGGGCCAACCACCGCATGGACGAGCCCTCGAAAGCCTATCTCGTCCCCGGCAACCGGTTCGAGATGCTGGAATGTCAGGCGGCGCTGGATGCCGTCGAGGAGGCGGCGCAGGATACGCCCGACGCCCGGGAAGGCGCCCTCGACGTGCTGGCCCAGCACGTCCTCGGCATGGCCTGCGCCGACGCCTTCGACGCGAGCGCCCTCTACGACGAGATCGTCTCTGCGTCGCCCTATGCCGGCCTGACCTGGGAGCGGTTCGAGCAGGTCATCGACTACGTGGCGACAGGCGGCTACGCGCTGCGGGCCTACGAGCGCTTCGCCAAGATCTTGCGCGGGCCGGACGGGCTGTGGCGGGTGCGCGACGCCCGCACGGCGCAAAACTACCGGATGAATGTCGGCACCATCGTCGAGGCGGCGCGGGTGAAGGTGCGCCTCGGCCGGAGCCTGCGCGGCAAGCCGGGCACGGTGCTGCCGAAGACCGGCCGCGTGCTCGGCGAGGTCGAGGACGAGTTCGCCGAGACCCTGACGCCCGGCGACACCTTCCTGTTCGCGGGAGAGACCCTGCGCTTCGAAGGGCTGGCCGAGGACGAGGCCCTCGTCACCCGTGCCCCGCCGGGGACCGACCCGGCGATCCCCTCCTATGCCGGCTCGAAGTTCCCCCTCTCGACCTTCCTCGCGGCGCGGGTGCGGGCCATCATCGCCGACCCGTTCGAGTGGGACCGGCTGCCGAAATCCATCGGCGACTACCTCGTGCAGCAGCGCCGCCGCTCGGTCCTGCCGGGGGAGCGCGACCTGCTGGTCGAGACCTTCCCGCGCGGCAAGCGCCACTACCTCACGGCGTTCCCCTTCGAGGGGCGGCTCGCCCACCAGACGCTCGGCATGCTGCTGACCCGGCGCCTCGAACGGGCGGGGCTCCGGCCGCTCGGCTTCGCGGCCAACGATTACGGCATCGCCATCTGGATGACGCGGGACATCTCGGAGCGGGCCGGCTTCGATCCCGACTTCATCGGCGAGCTGTTCGGCGAGGACATGCTCGGCGACGACCTCGAAGCGTGGCTCGATGAATCGGCCATGATGAAGCGCACCTTCCGGCAATGCGCCGTGATCGCCGGGCTGATCGAGCGCCACCACCCCGGCCAGAAGAAGACCGGCCGGCAGGTCACAATCTCGACGGACCTGATCTTCGACGTGCTGCGCAAGCACGAACCCGACCACCTGCTGCTCGCCGCCGCGCGGCAGGATGCGGCAACCGGACTCCTCGACGTGAGGCGGCTCGGCATGATGCTAGAACGCATCCAGGGGCGAATCATCCATCGCGCCCTCGACCGGGTGTCGCCGCTGTCCGTCTCCGTGATGCTGGAGATCGGCCGCGAGCGGGTCTACGGCGAGGGAGCGGACGAGATTCTGGCCGAGGCCGAGGCGGAGCTTCTTCAGGAAGCCCTGGCTTGAGCCGAGGCCCGCACGACGGTTCGCCCTTCCCCGACGCGATAGAGGATGCCCTGGTGGCGGCCGGACTCCGACTCGAGAAGACCCAGAAGCACCCGACGATCACTGTCGCGGGCGAAGTGCTCACCCTCGATCTCTGCGGCGGGATCTGGCTCGAAGCCCACCGCACGCTGATCGTCTCCGACCTCCACCTGGAGAAGGGTTCCGCCTTCGCCGCCCGGTCGGGCCAGTTCCTGCCGCCCTACGACACCCGCGAGACCCTCGCCTGCCTGCACGAAGCCATCGTGCGGCACGAGCCCGCCCGCGTCGTCGCGCTGGGCGATTCCTTCCACGATGCGCGCGGCCCCGAGCGCATGGAGCCCGGCGACCGGGCGATGGTCGCCGCCCTGCAGGAGGGGCGCGACTGGGTCTGGATCGCCGGCAACCACGACGCGGCGGTGCAGGAGGGCGTCGGCGGGCGCTACGCCGAGGCGCTGACCCTCGGCAACCTCGTGCTCCGGCACGAGCCGGGTGAGGCCCCCTCCCCCGGCGAGATCGCCGGCCACCTCCACCCTTGCGGGAAGGTGGCTGGCCGTGGCCGCGCCGTGCGCCGCCGCTGCTTCGTCACCGACGGTCAGCGCCTCGTCATGCCGGCGCTCGGCGCCTTCGCCGGGGGGCTGAACGTGCGGGACAAGGCCTTCGACGCCGCCTTCCCCAAGGGCTTCACGGCCTACCTCCTCGGCGACGGCCGCGTCTTCGCCATCGGCCGGGCACAGCTGGCGCGGGATTGACGACCGTGCCGCTCAGAACCAGCCTCTGATGCGGAAGTAGATGATCGGCATCACCGCGCTCAGGAAGATCAAACACAGGGCGTAGGGATAGCCGTAGGCCCAGTCGAGTTCCGGCATGTTCTTGAAGTTCATGCCGTATATCGACGCGATCAGCGTCGGCGGCACGCCCACCACCGAGACGACGGTGAGCACCCGGAAGACGTTGTTCTGCTCGATGTTGATGAGCCCCAGGGCCGCGTCGAGCAGGAACTGAACGTTCTCCGCGAGCCGCGTCTCGAATTCGTCAAGCGATTCGATGTCCCGGCGGATCGTCTCGAACCGCCCGTCGTCGTTGAGTTCGAGCCCGTCGCAGGCGCTCGACACGAAGGGCAGGATGCGCTCCAGCCCAAGCAGGCTTGCCCGCACCTTGCCGAGCACTTTCCCCCGGCGGCTGATCGCCCGCAGGATGCGCCGCAGGGCGATGTCGCGGCGGCGGGGCGGCGGCTCTTCCATCCGTCGGGCGGAGGGGCCGCGCACATCGAAGTCGAAGATGCGGCTCGACAGCGAATCGAGGTCGGCAGCCATCTCCTCCAGGGCGTCGGCGAGGCTGTCGACCAGCTCCTCCAGCAGGACGATGAAGGTCTCGGCCGGATCCCCCGCCTCCTCCTCCGACAGGCGTTGCGCCGCGTGGCCGTAGGCGCGCAGATCGTGGAAGCGGACGGTGACGAGGTGATCCTTCGTCAGCAGGAAGCCGAGGGGCTTCAGCTGCGAATCCGCCTGCTCGAAGGTGATCATCGGCGTCGAGAGGGAGAGCCCGCCCTTCAGCCGGCGCAGGCGGCTCGACGTCTCCACCTCGGAGAGCGCGGCGCGCGTGGGAATGCGCAGCCCGGTCTCCTTCTCCACCGACGCGACCTCCTCCGCCGAGGGGTCGAGCAGGTCGATCCAGACCGCCCCGTGTTTCTTCAGCATGTCGGGTGGCGATCCTGGCAGACACGGGCCGCGACGCGGCCCGGGAAGGTGCGACCATCTTGACTCGATGACGCGCGATGGCTATTTCGCCACCACGTTGGCACTCGTCAAACGAGAGTGCTAACAAGGGTGCTAACTATGGGGTCGAGGCGACCCGCCGGGCCGCATCAACGCCATCTCCAGACCTGAAGCAAGAGGGCAACTCATGAAGTTCCGTCCGCTGCACGACCGTGTGGTCGTCCGCCGTATCGAGAGCGAAGAGAGGACGAAGGGCGGGATCATCATCCCCGATTCCGCCAAGGAGAAGCCGCAGGAGGGCGAGATCATCGCCGTCGGGCCGGGCGCCCGCGACGAGAACGGCCGGGTGAACCCCCTCGACGTCAAGGCCGGCGACCGCGTCCTGTTCGGCAAGTGGTCCGGCACCGAGGTCAAGATCGACGGCGAAGACCTCCTCATCATGAAGGAGTCGGACATCATGGGCGTGGTCAACCTCTGACCCCCATCCGACCCAGACAGCTTTGAAGTCCCTTTGAGGCCGAACCCGGCCTCGGGGCATCCTCGAACCGAAAGAGCTTAGGACATGGCAGCGAAAGACGTTCGTTTCTCCGCCGACGCCCGCGACAAGATGCTTCGCGGCGTCGACATCCTCGCGGACGCCGTCAAGGTGACGCTCGGCCCGAAGGGCCGCAACGTCGTGATCGAGAAGAGCTTCGGCGCCCCGCGCATCACCAAGGACGGTGTGACGGTCGCCAAGGAGATCGAGCTCGCCGACCGCTTCGAGAACATGGGCGCCCAGATGGTGCGCGAAGTGGCCTCGAAGACCAACGACATCGCCGGTGACGGCACCACCACCGCGACTGTGCTGGCCCAGGCCATCGTCCGCGAGGGCGCCAAGTACGTGGCCGCCGGCATCAACCCGATGGACCTGAAGCGCGGCATCGACCTCGCCACCGCCGCCGCGGTGAAGGACATCATCGCCCGCGCCAAGAAGGTCTCGACCTCCGACGAGGTCGCCCAGGTCGGCACGATCTCCGCCAACGGCGACAAGGAGATCGGCGAGATGATCGCCCACGCCATGCAGAAGGTGGGCAACGAAGGCGTCATCACCGTCGAGGAGGCCAAGACGGCCGAGACCGAGCTGGACGTCGTCGAGGGCATGCAGTTCGACCGCGGCTACCTCTCCCCGTACTTCATCACGAACGCGGAGAAGATGGTCGCCGAGCTCGAGGACCCCTACATCCTCATCCACGAGAAGAAGCTCTCCTCGCTCCAGGCCATGCTGCCGGTGCTCGAGGCCGTGGTGCAGACCGGCAAGCCGCTCGTCATCATCGCCGAGGACATCGAGGGTGAGGCGCTGGCCACGCTCGTCGTGAACAAGCTGCGCGGCGGCCTGAAGGTCGCGGCCGTCAAGGCTCCGGGCTTCGGTGATCGCCGCAAGGCGATGCTCGAGGACATCGCGATCCTGACCAAGGGCCAGATGATCGCCGAGGACCTCGGCATCAAGCTCGAGAACGTGACCCTCCCGATGCTCGGCCGCGCCAAGCGCGTCCGCATCGAGAAGGAGAACACCACGATCATCGACGGCGTGGGCGAGAAGTCCGAGATCGAGGGCCGCATCTCGCAGATCAAGGCGCAGATCGAGGAGACCACCTCGGACTACGACCGTGAGAAGCTGCAGGAGCGTCTGGCCAAGCTCGCGGGCGGCGTCGCGGTGATCCGCGTCGGTGGCGCGACCGAGGTCGAGGTGAAGGAGAAGAAGGACCGCGTCGACGACGCGCTCAACGCCACCCGCGCTGCGGTGGAAGAGGGCATCGTTCCCGGCGGCGGCACCGCGCTGCTCCGCGCCAAGAAGGCGGTCGCCGAGCTGAAGTCCGACATCCCGGACGTCCAGGCCGGCATCAAGATCGTCCTGAAGGCCCTTGAGGCCCCGATCCGCCAGATCGCCCAGAACGCGGGCGTCGAGGGTTCGATCGTGGTCGGCAAGATCACCGACAAGACGGACTCCGAGACCTACGGCTTCAACGCCCAGACCGAAGAGTACGTCGACATGATCCAGGCCGGTATCGTGGACCCGGCCAAGGTCGTCCGCACCGCCCTTCAGGACGCCGCCTCGGTGGCCGGCCTGCTGGTGACGACGGAGGCCATGGTGGCCGACGCCCCGAAGAAGGACGGCGGCGCCCCCGCGATGCCGGGCGGCGGCGGCATGGGCGGCATGGACTTCTAAGTCCACGCCACCTGACGGAACGGGAAGGGGGTCGCCGCAAGGCGGCCCCTTTTCTTTTGGGCGCGGCGGCGGCACAGTTACCAGGAATTGGTAACTGTGCCGCCACCGGGGATTCCGTGGGACGCAATACCTCGATCGCCCTCAACGACCATTTTTCGCGCTTCATCGACCGGCAGGTCGAGGGCGGACGCTACGGTTCGGCCAGTGACGTCGTCCGCGCTGGTCTGCGCCATCTCTGACGAGGCGCCAGCCCTCACGCCGTGTCGCGATGCTCCAAGGCCAGCGTCGGCGGCTGGACCACCGCTGACAGCGGGGTGATCTTCAGGGTCGTGATCCGGTTCTTCGCCTTCCTCAGCACCTGGAAGCGGAAGCCGTGGAAGTTGAACGCAGTGCCCTGGTCCGGGATGGTGCGGGCTTCGTGGATCACGAGGCCGGCGATGGTGGTGGCCTCGTCGTCGGGCAGGTGCCAGTCCATTGCGCGGTTGAGGTCGCGGATCGGCACGCCGCCATCGACGTTCACCGACCCGTCCACCTGAAAACGCACGCCCGAGACCGTCACGTCGTGCTCGTCCGCGATGTCGCCGACGATCTCCTCCAGGATGTCCTCAAGGGTCACGAGGCCCATCACCTCGCCGTACTCGTCCACGACGAGGGCGAAGTGCGTCTTCTTCGAGAGGAATGCCTTGAGCTGCGCCCGCAGGGTCGTGGTGCCGGGGACGAACCACGTTTCGAGGGCCAGTTCCTCGACCTTAAGCCCGGAGGCGTCACCCCCTGCCGCGTCGAGGGCGCGGAGCAGATCCTTGGCGTGGAGCACGCCGACGATGTTCTCCGGCGTGCCCCGCCACAGGGGCATCCGCGTGTAGGGCGAGGCCAGCACCGCGCGGACGATGTCCTGCGAGGTCATGTCGGCGTCGATGGCGCGCATCTTGGTGCGGTGGACCATCACATCGGACACGGAGAGGTTCGACAGGTCGAGGAGGCCGCCGAGCATGTCGCGCTCAGCCCGCTCGACGCCGCCCTCCCGGTGCAGGAGCGCCACCTGCCCCCGGATCTCCTCGGCGGCGGTGAGGATCGATTGGTGCTCGCCGATGGTGACGCCGAAGGGTTTCAGCATCAGGCGCACCAATTGCTCGATGGCCAGCGCGGGCGGGCCCATCAGCGCGACAGCGAAGGCGACCGGCCGCGCGATCAGCAGGGCGATCTTGTCGGGGTTGGAAATGGCCAGCGTCTTCGGCAGCACCTCCGCGAAGACGATGACCAGCACCGACATGCCGATGGTCGCGTAGATGACGCCGCTCTTGCCGAACAGAGCGGTGAGCACGCTCGTCGTGAAGGCCGACGCCCCGATGGCGACGATGTTGTAGCCGATGAGCATCGCGCCGATGAACCGCTCGCGGATCGCGAGGATGCGGTTGACGATGCTGGCGCGGGGATCACCCCCCTGTTCCAGGGCGTGCATCCGCGCCCGCGAGGCGGCGGTGAAGGCTGTCTCGGCACCCGCGAAGAAGGCGGAGAGGACGAGCGAGATCGCCACGATGCTCGCGGCGAACCAGAGGTCTGTTACGGTGCCCATCGGTCAGATCTGACGCACCGCCTCTCGGTGCCCGGTGGAGCCATATAACGCCCCCGTGAGCCCGGCGCATGCCCTTCCGGTCAGGGCGTGCCCGTCCGGCGCACGGTCCATGTCGCCCAGAAGGCCGGCCGGCCATAGACCCGCGAGCCCTCGTAGCCCCCGGCGCCGGGGGAGAGGCGGTCGACCCAGGTCAGGAGGCCCGACTTGCCGGCATAGGTCGTCGGCAGGTCGAGGTTGCCGTAGGCGTCGGTCATCCAGAAATGGGTGGCGCGGTCGAAGCGCCCTGCCCCGTTCCCGCCCGAGCGCAGGCCGAGATAGGTCGGCGAGCGCCCGGCCTCGACCGGGTCCGCGTAGAGCGTCAGGGCGCCGATCCCCGCCGGATCGAGATCGGCCGTGTATTGCAGGCAGATGTCGGCCAGCGGGCCGCCGGGGGCGTTCGCCGGGCGGTTGCAGGTGTAGGACACCGCCCAGCGGGTCGCGCCCTTGGCGCGGGCCACCCGCACCAGGCTGTTCGGCGGCAGGGCCGCGCCGAGGCGTCGCGCGGTCGACCACACCCTGTCGGCGGCGAGGTCGGTGGAGGTGCGCAGGTACAGGCCCATGCGCCGCTGCTCCGGCGGCAGGCCGCAATCCTCGGGCAGCACGTCCGTGTAGAAGTAGTGATACGTGCGGTCGACGATGCTGATCGAACCGGCGAGGCCCTGCGTCGCGAAGGGCGGCGCCGGGCAGGCGGACATCAGCGGCTTGCCGGCCTCGTCCAGCACCGCCACGGGTGTCGGGGCGTCGGAGGCGCGACGCCGCTTCTTGCGCTCCTGCGTGAAGGGCTCCCAGGCGAGCTTGCCATCCTCGTCGCGGGTGCGAATCTCGAAGGTCGCGAAGTCGAGGGTGCGTGCCTCGATCTGAATCCGCCTGAAGGAGGCCGGTGCGGCCGGCTCGGACGCCTCGCGCCTGCGGCGGCCGCGTCCGCGCCGGGGCTGGTCCTCCGGCGCCTCGGCCTCGGTGGCGGTGGATTCCTGGCCGAGCAGGAAGACGTAGGAATATTCCTCGCCGGCCCAATCCCGGCCGGCGATGGCGATGGGATCGCGCGGGCCGATGCCTTCCTGGGTCGGTTCCTCGCCCTTCCGCCGCCGTTCCTCCGGCAAGGCGACGCCGAAGCGCGATTGCGAGGGCGGCAGGATCGTCGCGAGCTGTTCCGGGCTGCGGCCGGTGTGGAGCGCGCCGCCGTCGCGCGCATCCGTGGCCTTCCGCTCGGGACAATCCTCGCCCCGGCGTGTCTTGGCCAGCGGGCTCTCGCCCTGGAACACCGCCGTCACGCCGGTCTTCGGCAGGCGAAGGAGCTGGATGCCACGCGCGAAGGCGCAGGGTGATGGCGCCGCCAGGACGCCCTCCGCTTCGCTGCCGTCGCGGCAGATTTCGAGGGCGCCGCCTGCGGTGAGGAAGCAGGTCGGCGCGCTGCCGTCGTAGCTCGGCCGCGCCTCGGCGGGCGATGCCAGCAGCCACGAAAGGCCAGCGCTCGCGAGAACGGCCGCCCAGACGGGAGGCTTGGCGGCGCGTGTTGCGGACAGGGTGAGAAGGTCGGTCGTCATCGGCGAACTGCAAGCCCGAAAGGTACCGCTTCGTTCCGCCCGACGCTGTGGACCACGCAGTCTACCGCTTTGGCGGTGAAACGGGAGCGAACCGCCGCGCGCCTCGCCCGTTGTCGTGGCTCAAGGGGCGCGAATGCCCTGCTGTTTCATGCGTCCTCAGGAGACATCGATGGACCTCGCCCCCGACACCGTCGCCGACATCGTCATCCGGCTCCGCGCGATCGAGGTGAAGGAAGGCCCGACCGATCCGGATTCCGGCTCGAACCCCATCGATGACGGCGCCACCGACGTGCTCGTCTCGGGCACCGACGACGCCACCGAATCCGAAGTGCGCGGCATGATCGCCGGCATGGACGACGATTCCCGCGCCGAGCTTCTGGCGCTCCTCTATATCGGCCGTGGCGACATGGAGCCGGAGGAGTGGGACGCCGCCGTGAAGTTCGCCCGCGAGCGCGAGGCAGCCGGCGAAGGCGCGGTGAAGGAACTGCTCGGTTCGCCCGATGCCGGCGACCTGCTCGAGGAAGGGCTCGACGCCCTCGGCCTCACCCCCGATCTCCCGCAAGCCTGAGGCTTTTCTCGGCATGTCGACACGAGCCGGCCGGGCCGCGCGGAAGGCGTTGCGCGTCGTCGCCCGTCCGGTGCGGCGGGCACAGGGGCGCGGCGGGCTCGTGGTCGAGCCCTACCGGGGCTACGGCTCGGCCGAAGAGATCTTCCTGATCGGCCGGGTCTTCCGCCAATCGCCGGACAGGCCCGGCGAGGATCCCGAGTCCCTGCGGGCGCAATGGCGCGACGTCCGCCGCCGCATCTCCCGCCGCGTCGTGGCCGATGCCGCGATCCTCGCCCGGTTCGGCGGAGCCGAGACGCGGGTCGTGACGGACAGCGACGGCTATTTCCGGGTGCGTCTGCGCCCGCGATCCCTGCCGAACGTCGAAGGCCCCTGGCACGAGGTTCAGCTCACCCTGGAGGCCGATCCGCCCATCCCGGCGAAGGGCGAGGTCTACATCCCGCCCGCCGGATGCGGCTACGTCGTCGTCAGCGACATCGACGACACGGTGATGCGCACGGGCGTCGCCAACAAGCTGAAGATGCTCTGGCGACTGTTCGTGGAGGATGCGGAAAGCCGCGTCGCCTTCCCCGGCGTCACGTCGCTCTACCGGGCGCTCCATGCCGGCCCGAGCGGGGGCGGGGGCAACCCGATGCTTTACGTCTCGCGGGCGCCCTGGGGGCTCTACGAGATGCTGACGGAGTTCTTCCAGCGCCACGGCATCCCGGCGGGGCCAGTGCTGTTCCTGCGGGAATGGGGCCTGTCCTGGACGCACCCGCTCCCGCGCAAGGCCGAGGATCACAAGCAGGCGCTGATCCGGCACATGCTCGACCTCTACCACGACCGGCCCTTCGTGCTGATCGGCGATAGCGGGCAGCACGACCCGGAGGTCTACGCTCAGATCGTCGCCGACAACCCCGGACGGGTGAAGGCGGTCTACATCCGCAACGTCTCGCGGGATGCCGCGCGGACGGAGGAGGTGGTGCGACTCGCGGGCGCCGTGGCCGCGACCGGATCGAGCCTCGTTCTCGCCGCCGACAGCATCGCCATCGCCCGCCACGCCGCCGGGCTCGGGTTGATCGCGCCGGAGGCGGTCGTGGCCGTCGCCGACGAACATGCCGGCAGCGACGCGCCCCCGCCCCGTCAGAAGACGGTGCGCCTCGTCCCGAATTCCCGCGAGGACGGCGACGCCCTCACGCCGCAGGTCATCGCCGCCTTCTCGGACGAGGAGAGCGTGCCGACGACGGTCGTCGTCTCGCCCCCGGAGACTCCGCCGCTCACGCGAGTGTGACGGCACCGATCGGGTGCCTCAGGTGTCATAACGCTCGTGCGAAGCACGTCGGGAGATGGTCTCACAACCCTGGGCCGCCTCCCGAACCGGAACACATGACGGTGCCCCGGCGTCTTGTTGCATTGCAGCAATTCGGAGAACGCGCTTCTCCTGCTGGCCGGGGTTCCTAGGTTCGCCCCTTCCGAGCTGCTCGTTTGAGTTGGAGCCGCCGCATGCAAACCTACACCCTCGCCATCGCCGACGGCGTCCTGTTCGCCTGTCTTCCCGATGGAGGCGATATCGGCGCCGCCATCACGGACGCGACCGCCATGAGCTACGGCGCGGGCCTCGCGCTCGACATCGTGCGCGGCACCGTGCTCACCGACGCCGCCGGCCCCGGCGACGAGATCGTGTGGCGGGAGAGTTCCGACAGCGAGTTGCTCGATGAGGAGGGACGGCGCTACCGCTACGCCGTGCGCCGCCACTCGTAAATTTCCCTTCGGCGACGAGGGCGGGCAGGAGCCAATTCCCGTCCGCTATGGTACAAAGGCAGAACATGCCGACCGTCGCCGAAATCCAGATCCCCCTCGCGATCGATACGCCCTACAGCTACGTCGTCCCGCATGGGCTGACCGTGACGGCCGGCGACGTGGTTCAGGTCCCCCTCGGCCCGCGCGAGACGGTCGGGGTGGTGTGGAACGTCGCCGAGAGCGTCGGCGGCTCGAACCTGCGGCCCGTCACCGGCATCCTCGACGTTCCCCGCCTCGGCGGCACCCTGCGCGGGCTGGTGGACTGGATCGCCCGCTACACCCTCGCCCCCCGGGGCTCGGCGCTGGCGATGGTGCTGCGCCTGCCCGACGAGGCGGCCGGTGCGGAGATCGCCCGCGTCGCGGTGCGCAGTTCGGGCAAGCCCCCGTCCCGGCCAACGCCTGCGCGCGCGAAGGTGCTCGCCATCGCCGCCGACGGGGAGTTGCGCGGCAAGAGCGCCCTGGCCAAGGAGGCCGGCGTCTCGCTCTCGGTGGTGGATGGGCTCATCGATGACGGGGCGCTCGAAGCGCTTGCCATCGCGCCGGAGCCCGTGGCGCCCGAGCCCGACCCGGACCATCCCCGCGTGCCCCTCTCGGACGCGCAGGCCGAGGCGGTGGCGTCGCTCGATGCGATCATCGCCGCGAGCGCCGAGGCCGGCACGGCGAAGCCCGTGCTCCTCGAAGG
The DNA here is from genome assembly GCF_055361565.1 of Methylobacterium sp. TK26. Taxonomy (NCBI): domain Bacteria; kingdom Pseudomonadati; phylum Pseudomonadota; class Alphaproteobacteria; order Hyphomicrobiales; family Methylobacteriaceae; genus Methylobacterium; species Methylobacterium sp. TK26. The sequence continues at coordinate 2,056,888 of NZ_CM143965.1, forward strand.
CGTCACCGGCTCGGGCAAGACGGAGGTCTATTTCGAGGCGGTGGCGAGTTGCGTCCGGGCGGGGCGGCAGGCCCTGATCCTGATGCCGGAAATCGCCCTCACCGCGCAGTTCCTCGACCGGTTCGCGGAACGGTTCGGCGTCCGCCCGGCGGCCTGGCATTCCGGCATCGGCGGACGGCGCCGGGAGCGGCTGCGGGTCGCCGTCGCCTCGGGCGAGGCGAAGGTGGTGGTCGGCGCCCGCTCGGCGCTGTTCCTGCCCTTCGCGCAGCTCGGCCTGATCGTGGTCGATGAGGAGCACGAGACCGCCTACAAGCAGGAGGACGGCGTCCACTATCACGCCCGCGACATGGCGGTGGTGCGGGGGCGGCTCGAAGGATGCCCGGTGGTGCTCGCCTCCGCGACGCCCTCCATCGAAAGCCGGGTGAACGCGGCGCGGGGGCGCTACGACCACCTCGTCCTGCCCGAGCGGTTCGGCGGCCGGCGCCTGCCCGACATCGCAGCCATCGACATGCGGCGCGATGCGCCGGCCAAGGGCAGCTTCATCAGCCCGCCGCTCATCAATGCGGTGAAGCACACCTTGGAGCGCGGGGAACAGGCGTTGCTGTTCCTGAACCGGCGGGGCTACGCGCCGCTCACCCTGTGCCGGGCCTGCGGCCACCGCTACCAGTGCAAGAACTGTTCGACCTGGCTGGTGGAGCACCGCTTCCGCCGGGCGCTGGTGTGCCACCAATGCGGCTATACCGAGCGCCGGCCGGAGGCCTGCACGAATTGCGGCGCCTTCGACCACCTGACTCCCTGCGGCCCCGGCGTCGAGCGCATCGCCGAGGAGGCCGCCGGGCTGTTCCCGGACAAGCGCATCATCGTGCTGTCGAGCGACTTCCCCGGCGGCGCCGAACGGCTGCGCCAGGAACTGGAAGCGGTGGCGGCGGGGGAATGCGACCTCGTGATCGGCACACAGCTCGTCGCCAAGGGGCACAACTTCCCCGGCCTGACGCTGGTCGGCGTGCTCGATGCCGATATCGGCCTCACCTCCGGCGACCCGCGCGCCGCCGAGCGCACCTTCCAGTTGCTGCAACAGGTGACGGGCCGGGCCGGGCGCGGGGAGAAGCCGGGGCGGGCGCTCGTGCAGACCTACCAGCCGGAGCATCCGGTGATCTCGGCCCTGCTGTCCGGTGATGCGGAGCGGTTCTACGCGGAGGAGATCGCCGCCCGCGAGGCGGCGGGCCTGCCGCCCTTCGGCCGGCTCGCGGCGCTGATCGTCTCCGCCACCGACAAGGCGGTGGCCGAGGCCTATGGGCAGGCGCTGGCCCGCGAGGCCGATCCGCCAGCGGGCGTCATGGTGCTCGGCCCCGCCGAGGCGCCGCTGGCGCTGATCCGGGGGCGCCATCGCTTCCGGCTCCTCGTGAAGACCGAGCGCAACATCGACATGCAGGCCTACCTGCGGGAGTGGCTGGCCCGCGCCCCGAAGCCGCGCGGCAACCTCAAGGTCACGATCGATGTCGACCCGCAGAGCTTTTTGTAGGAGACAGGGCGCTTCGGCTGCGACGCCGTGGACGGAGAGCGATCAAGTGCTGAGCTACACCAAGACGCCCGACTCGAACGTGGCCGAAATCGTGGTCGACGGAAAAATCTCCGACGAGGAGATGAACGCGGCCATCGTCGCCATGAAGGCGGACCTGGACAAGGGCGAGCGCATCAAGCTGCTGGAGGACATCCGCAGCTTCCAGGGCATGGAGCCGGCGGCCTTCTTCAAGGATCCGCGCTTCGGCATCTCGATGATGAAGGGCGTGAGCCATGTGGCGCTCGTCACCGATGCGCCGTGGCTGAAGGTGATGGCCGAGACCTTCGCCTTCGTCTCGCCCTACAAGATCAAGGTGTTCGAGCGCGAGCGCCTGGCCGAGGCGCGCTCCTGGCTCGCCTCCGCCGCCTGAGGGCTCCTACTCGGCCTGGGCGGTGCGCGTGTCGCCGCGCCGGGCCGTCCAGCGGCCGGAGCAGAGCGAGGACACGGCCCAGGTGCCGGACCCCTGGGTGCCGCTGAGGCGCCCGGTGCCGGTGCCCGAACCGCCGGCTCCGGCCACGGTGATGCCCACCGTGCCGTCCGGCGAGACCCGGCCGCTGACCCGCGCGCCGGTCGCCGTGGCGGGCCGTACCTCGCCGTCTCGGATGGCGACGCTGTAGATGTAGCGCGCGCTGCACAGACCGCTGTCGGTCACGAGTTCCACCGCCCAATTCCCATTGTGCCGGTCGGGCCCGGCCATTGCGGACGCGGTGAAGGCACCGGCGGTCAGGGCAGCGGCGGCGAAGACGGTCGGAACGGTCAATGTCATCCTTGGAACGGCTCTCTGCAAATACAGCGACGCCGCAGCACGGTTTCGCGCCCGGTCGTCAGCGTTGTTGCGGGATGAGTCGTTGTAAACCAAATTGCGCGACATGAATATGGCCGCGCCCCGACAATTATGTATTATTTCGTAACTGAGCGAAAGCTCGGCAATACGGCCGCGCTTTCGCGTCGTTCGTGGCGACGACGATTTTAGTCGTGCAACGGCCGGGCTTCTTCCGGCAGCATGATCGGAATGCCGTCGCGGATCGGGTAGGCGAGCTTGGCCGAACGACTGATCAGCTCCTGCCGGGCGGAATCGTATTCCAGCGTGCCCTTGGTCAGCGGGCAGACGAGGATTTCGAGGAGCTTGGGATCGACGCGGGTCGCCTCGACGGGGGCGGAGAGGTCGTTGGCCATGGCGGGGTGGAATCCTATTGCATCGTCGGCTCGGGGCCGGAGCCCCGCATGAGTTCCATCTGCGTGACCGCGATCAGGATCTCGGCGCGGGTCTTGAGGTCCGCCGCTTCGAGCATCGCCTGCTTCTCGCGGATCCCGAACGGGCTCATCATGCACAGCGCGTTCACGAGGGCCTCGTTGGGAGCCTCGTCGATCCCCGCCCAATCGACCTTCAGGTCGTTCGATTCGACGAAGTCGCGCAGGGCCTTGAGGACGCCCGCCCGGTCGACCTGTTCCTCGCCCGCCCGCGCTTGGAAGTCCACCGCGAACTCGTCGTAGCTCACTTGGCACAGGCGGTAGTGCTCGGCCGAGGCGACCTCGCTCTCCACGCGGAAGCGGCTGACGCCCGTCAGGGAGATCAGATAACGGCCGTCGCCGGTCTCGGCATATTGGGTGATGCGCCCGGCGCAGCCCACGCGGAACAGCTTGGGGTGCGCGGCGGCGGTGCCGTCCGGATCGGGCTGGATCATGCCGATCAGCCGGTCGCCGCGCAGGGCGTCGTCCACCATCTTCAGATAGCGCGGCTCGAAGATGTTGAGCGGCATCTGTCCCCTCGGCAGCAGCAGCGCGCCGGGCAAGGGGAAGACGGGAATGACGGCGGGGCAATCCGCCGGACGCTGTAAGCCGGAATGCGTGCTCATCGCACCTCCTCTGGCGCGATTACCCGGCCCGGCTCCCGGACGCGCCTACTTCGTCCGGGATGGGCCGGCGCGTTACGAAAACAGCAGGGCCGAAAGCTTGCGCCGGCCACGGATCGTGTCTGGGTCCATGACGCCCCAGGCCTCGAAGAACTGAAGCAGCTGCTTGCGCGCCGCGTCGTCGTTCCAGGTCTTGTCGCGCTTGCGGATCTCGATCAGGTGATCGACCGCCTGCTCACGCTGGTTCCGCCCTGCGAGGCCCAGCGCCAGATCGTAGCGCGCCTGATGGTCGTCGGGGTTCGTGTCGATGGCCGTCTGCAGCCCGGCGAGATCGCCGAGCGAGGCGGCCTGCTCCGCGAGTTCGAGGGCGGCGCGGACACCGGCCAGGGCCGGGTCGTTCGCCTTCTCCTCCGGCACCATGGCCAAAACGCGCTTGGCGTTCTCGATCTCGCCCGCATCGAGCTGCAGCTTGGCGAAGCCCGCCAGGGCCGTGACGTTGTCGGGCTCCTGTTCGAGCACCGCCGCGTAGATTTCCGACGCCCCCGCGAGGTCGCCTGTCTCCACGAGGGAGGCCGCCTCTTCCAGGGCCGCCTCGATCGGCGACGGGCCGCCGGGGCCGGCGAGCCGATCGATCAGTTCCTTGATCTGGCCCTCGGGCACGGCGCCCATGAAGCCGTCCACCGGGCGGCCCTTGTCGAAGGCGATGACCGCCGGGATCGACTGGATGCCGAGCTGCCCCGCGATGGAGGGGTGCTCATCGATGTTCATCTTGGCCAGCACGACCTTGCCGGCCGCAGCCTGAACGACCTTCTCCAGGACGGGCGTCAGCTGCTTGCACGGCCCGCACCACGGCGCCCAGAAATCCACCAGAACCGGTCGGTTCATGGATTCGGCGATGACGTCCTGCCGGAAGGAGGCCGTCGTGGTGTCCTTGATCAGGTCGGCGGAAGCGCCGCCGGCGCTGAGGTCGTTGAGCATCGATCTCGCTTCGGAACTTTTCTCGTGAATGCCGGTAGATGGGGCTTCGCGCCGCCTCTGACCAGTCCGCTGCGCGGATGGTTCGCGGTTGTCCACTTTCGGCTGGTCCTCGGCTCAGCGCGTCGGGGCTCCGGGCGCCGCTTTGGCGGCCGTCACGAACGTTCCCGAATAGACCCGTCCATCCGCCGTCTTGGCCTCACAGGCGATGCCCGTGCGGCCGGGCTCCGGTGTCGAGAACCGGCAGGCGCCGATGGCGAGGACCGGCGCGCCGACCTCGCTGCCGGTCTTGCTCTCCGAGACCACGTTGATCGGCTGGAGCGGATCCGTCTCCTCCGTCGCCTCCTGCTGGGCGCCGTTGCCGGAGAAGCTGACGACCTGCCCGTCCTTCGTCATGAAGTCGAAGGTGGTGCGGTTGCGGCTCACCGCGTTGGTCAGGGTGGGGGCGCATTGGGCGCTTACGTCGCGGCCCGCCACCACCAGCGATTCACAGGCCCCTTCGAGCTTGAAGGCGGTCTGGGCGGCGGCGCCGTGGATGCCGAACCCCGCTAGGGCGGCGCAGGCGAGGGCGAAGCGGAATGTGGCCGTCATGGCGTTGCGTGTTCCTCCCGCAGGGTCATTGCCCCTTTGCCCTGAACTAGGCGCTGGAATGCCGCCGTCGAGAGAAAGTGCAGCTTCGCCCCGCTCCGTGCAGACCTGATTTGAGGTGAAGCCTCTGTTGCGGCGCAGCAAAACACGGCATCGTCTGCGGACTGGCCGGTGCTTGGCGCCCGCCCCACCGTTACTACCCGATACAAGGAGTTCCCCGATGATCCCCGCGCTGGCGCCCGTCGCGGAGGCGGCCCTTTTCACGCTCGGCTGCATGGCGATCCACGCGCTGCGGCGGCACGCGGATACGGTCACGGCCACCCTCGCCTGCTTCGCCACGATCCTCGTGCTGATGCTTGGAATCGCCTTCGCGCCCGTGCCCGCGTCGCAATACGCGTCCGGCGACTTCGTGATGATCGATCCGGCCATCTACTGACCCGGCAACGACCTCGCCGCCGCGCCGCGACGGGTGCCGGCGGCGACGTCATAATCGTCGGTCGGCACGCGGGCGATGAACCGCTCGGCCAGCTCATAGAGCAGGATATCGGGCTTCACCGCTTCGATATAATGCCAGTCGAGGCTGGACGACCAGACGAAGTGCACCTCCCGGAAGCTCTCGGCGAGTAATCCCGTCAGCATGAACGGCGCGAAATGCGCGCAGGAATCGCCGAACAGCACCAGCCGGCGCGGGTCGGCAGTCTCCGCTGCATTGCGGTAGACGACATGCGCGCCGGTATGCAGGTCGGCGGCCCGACCCGCCGCCTCGTAGGCGGCGAGCAGGGGGCCGGTCTCGACGCGGGCGGCGTCCCGCAGGATCGCCATGCGTTCCACCGCCTCGACCGGCGGCTCGGCCAGCTTCCCGCCGAGGTCCATCACCTCCGGGCATTCGACCCTCGGCCGCAGGGCGATGTCGGCGGGCGGCGTGGCGCCGAGCGCCCGCATGAGGGTGCGGTAGGCAAGCAGGCACCCTTCCAGCGACCAATGGGTGTCGGTGCGCAGGTAGAGCGGAGCCACGCCGTCGCGCGCGGCGCGCAGCGGGGCGAGCAGGTCGAGATAGGCGTGGCTTCGGCCGAGCCGCCGCGCCAGGAGCCGCGTCGAGGCATGGCCGGGGGCGTAGCGCAGGCCATCGGTCTTGTTGTCGTAGACCGAGAGCTTCTCCGGCACGAAGACGTGCAGGCAGCGGATGCCGAGCCGTTCGGCCCGGGCGGCGCGGGCGGCGATCAGCCGGGACCAGCGGCGCAGCAGCCACCATTGCGCCAGGGGCCCGCGATAGCGGTCCATGACGCGGTTGCTGCCGGCGATGAGGAAGAGCCAGCCGTCGCGGCCGAGATGCACATGGGTCTTGTCCGTTGCGGCCATCGCGGGGAGCTTTAGCCGCACGCTCCGGCGTCGAAAAGCCGGACCTCGCCCTGCGGTTGCGGCGTTCGCACCGCATGGACATGGCCGTCGCATCCCCGCCCCCCGAGGCACGCCGCGCCCGCGCGCCGCGCCTGTGGCGTCCGCGCCGGGTGGTGGTGACGCCCGCCGCCCTCGACCACGCCCATGGCCGGGCGATGGTCGCGCGGATCGAGGCGATGGGGCTGCCGGTGGAACGGCTCGCCGCCAACCGGCTGAGCCTGCCCCGCCAGGCCGACCCGCGCCGGGCCTATACCGACGCGAAAACGACTCTCGCAATCACCGTCGCCCCGCCGACCAAGCTGCGGTTGCAGCCGATCCCGCCCTCGGCCGACTGGCGTTTCGACCTCGCGGAGGGCTGCCCGGCCCATTGCCAGTATTGCTACCTCGCCGGGTCGCTCTCCGGCCCGCCGGTCACGCGGGCCTATGCCAATCTCGGCGACATCCTGGGAAACCTCGATTCGTATCTCGGGCGCGGCAACGTCACCTCCGCCTCGGAGGCGCGGGCGGGCGAAGGCACGACCTTCGAGGCGTCCTGCTACACCGATCCCCTGGCCATCGAGCACCTGACGGGCTCGCTCTCGGCGGCCATCGAACGGTTCGGCGCGTGGGACGCGCCCGTGCAGCTACGTTTCACGACGAAGTTCGCCGCCGTCGCGCCGCTGCTCGGCCTCGACCATGGGCGGCGCACCCGCATCCGCTTCTCAGTGAACGCGCGCGGCGCCGCCCGCTACGAGGGCGGGACGGATCCCCTCGATGCCCGCCTCGACGCCCTGCGGCAGGTGGCCATGGCCGGCTATCCCGTGGGGCTGACCATCGCGCCGATCCTGCCGATCCCGGACTGGCAGGAGACCTATGCCGGCCTGATCCGCGACGCGGCGGACGCCCTCTCCGGCGTGCCGGACCTCGACCTCACCACGGAACTCATCACCCACCGCTTCACGCCCGGCTCGAAGGAGGTGCTGCAGGGCTGGTATCCCGGCTCGGACCTGCCGCTGGACGAGGCCGAACGCACGCGCAAGTTCACGAAGTTCGGCACGGTGAAATATGTGCTGCCGAAGCCGCAGATGGACGCAATGCGTTTGGCGATCACCGAGGAGATCGCCCGCACCCTACCCGGCGCGCGGGTTCTCTACTGGACCTGAGCACCGGGCGCGCCATCTCGCGAATGATGCAAGAGCCGCCTCCCCTCATCCTCACCCTCGCCTTCGACGAGGACACCTTCACCCGGTTCGACGGCGAGCGCCGCCGTCACTTCCCGGAGAAGCTGAACCACATCCCCGCGCACGCGACGCTGTTCCATCATCTGCCGGGGGACAGGGAGCGCGGCGTGCTGGAGGCGATCACCGCCCTCGCCCGCACCGTTCCGCCGCCCGAGGTGGCGGTGACGGGCCTGCGCTTCACCGGCCGGGGCGTCGCCTACGTCCTGCAATCGGAGGCGCTGGATACGTTCCGGGGGCGGCTCGCCCGCGAGTTCGAGCCGTGGCTCACCGCGCAGGACCGCCAGGGCTGGCGTGCGCACGTCACCGTGCAGAACAAGGTCTCGCCCGAAACCGCCCGCGCCCTCCACGCCGCCCTCGAAGCGGGCTTCGCGCCGTTCCGGTTCACGGCGCCGGCCGTGATGCTCTGGCGCTACCTCGGCGGCCCATGGGACAGGGTGGCGCGCATCCCGTTCGGGGAGAACGCATGATGGGCGGCGGGAGACACGGGCGATGAGGGTGCCGAGAACGCTGGCGCAGAACCCGATCACCGGTCGCGCCACGGCCGTGTGGTTCTGGCTGCGCCTCAACGAGGTCGGGCCGCTCGTCGCGCTGCTGTGCCTGAGCACCCTCGGCTACGGCTTCTTCGCCCTCGCTCACGAGGTCGGCGAGGGTTCGACCGAAGCCCTCGACCGCCGCATCCTGCTGGCCCTGCGCAACCCCAACGATCTGTCCGACCCCATCGGGCCGCGCTGGCTCGAAGAGACCATGCGCGACATCACCGGGCTCGGCAGCGTCTTCACGGTGGTGTTCGTCACCGCCGCCGTGGCGGCCTACCTCGCCCTGTCGAACCGGCGGCGGATCGCGCTCTACGTCGTGGGGGCGGTGGGCGGCGGCGAACTGGTCTCGACGGTGCTGAAGCTGTTCTACCACCGGCCCCGGCCCGATCTCGTCCCGCACGGGATGGAGGTGTTCACCGCGAGCTTCCCCAGCGGGCACGCGATGATGTCGGCCATCGCCTATCTCACCCTGGCGATCCTGATGGCGCGGGTGGATCGCAACCGCCGGGTGAAGGCCCTCGTCCTGTCCCTCGGCGTGAGCATCACGCTGCTCGTCGGGATCAGCCGGATCTATCTCGGCGTGCACTGGCCGAGCGATGTCGTAGCCGGCTGGTGCGTCGGCGCCGCCTGGGCCTCGCTGTGCTGGTTCGTCGCCCTGCAATTGCAGCAGCGCGGCGAGGTCGAGGTCAACGATCCGCCGACTGGCCCGCCCTCCCATTAAGCATGACCTCACGTTGTTCATCGGCACGCGCAGCCAGATCGTGAAGAAACCGTTACCAGTGCTCACGGACTCGTGAGGAGGGCCTGGTGATGTTGGAACGGAGAGACGAATCCCGCCGCCGGGTCCTGCTCGGGGGCTTCATCGAGACGGCGGCTTTCCTCCCGGAGATCGCCTGCACGGTGCGCGACGTGTCGCTGACCGGCGCGCGGCTGCGCCTCGCGTGCACGGCGATCCTGCCCGAACGGGTGACGCTGCGGGTGCCGATCCGGGGCGAAAGCCGCCTCGGCCGGATCGTATGGCGCGACGGCGACGCGGTGGGCGTGCAATTCGAGGCGGATGACGGGACCCTCGCGAACCGGAAGGCGCTGAAGGCCCGCGACGCCGAGATCGCGCGGTTGCAGGCGGTCCTGGTCGTCGGGCCGGGCGACGCGGTGCACTGAGGGCATCCGTCGCGGGCCGGAACCCCGCCTCGCCGCGCCGGGTTCCCGAAGCTCCATCCGACGAGCGGAGCCCCATGGCGGACGACGAACGCTTTTCCCGGCGCAGCCTCCTCGCAGCAGGCGGCGCCCTGGCCGGCGCGGCCCTCGGCGGGGCCAACGCCCAGGCGGCGACCCCCGGCCCGTCCGTCCCCGCCGATACCGGCGCCGTGCAGGGCAACCGCGTCCTCTTCCCCAACTGGCGCGGCTCCGGCGACCCCACGCCCCCGCCGAGCCCGGCGCCGCAGCCGCCGGATCAGCGGGTCGGCTATTGCGTGGTCGGCCTCGGACGCCTCACCCTCGATGAGATCCTGCCGGCCTTCGGCGAGACCAAGCGCTCGCGTCTCGTGGCATTGATGTCGGGAAGCCCGGAGAAGGCGAAGCTCGTGGCCCGCCAGCACGGCCTGCCCGAGGATGCGGTCTACGGCTACAACGAGTGGGACCGGCTCAAGCAGAACAAGCAGGTGCAGGCGGTCTACGTCGTGACGCCGAACGCCGTGCACCGGGACAACGTCGTGGCGGCGTCCGGCGCGGGCAAGCACGTCCTCTGCGAAAAGCCGATGGCGGTCTCGTCCCCGGAATGCCGGGAGATGATCGAGGCCTGCGCCAAGGCCGGCACGAAGCTGATGATCGCCTATCGCTGCCAGTACGAGCCGTTCAACCGGGCGCTCACCAAGGCGGTGCGCGGCGGAAGCCTCGGCAAGGCGCGGCTGATCCAGGCGTTCAACGGCCAGACCACGGGCCTGCCCGAGCAATGGCGCCTGAAGAAGGCCCTCGCGGGGGGCGGCTCGCTCCCCGATATCGGGCTCTACTGCCTCAACGGCACGCGGGCGCTTCTCGGCGAGGAGCCCGAGTCGGTGCAGGGGATCGCCTATTCGCCACCCGACGATCCGAAGTTCAAGGAGGTCGAGGAGACGATCACCTTCACCCTCCGTTTCCCCTCCGGCACGATCGCCCAGTGCATCGCGAGCTACGGCGTGCACGAGTCCCGCGCGCTGACGGTGCATACGCAGGCCGGGGCCTTCGACCTGCAGAACGCCTTCGCCTATCGCGGACAACGGCTGTTCGTCGGCCGGGCCGAGGGGAAGAGCGAGGCGCGGGACGAGAAGATCCTGGCGCACAAGAACCAGTTCGCCCTGGAGATCGACCACTTCTCCCGCTGCATCCAGGAGAACCTGAAGCCGCACACCCCCGGCGAGGAGGGGCTTCAGGACCAGATCCTGATGGAGGCGATCTACGAATCGGCCCGCACCGGAGCCCCGGTGAAGACCGGCCCCCTCCCCGGTACGGGCAACGGCCTCGACGCCACGCGGGGTCCCGAGCCGGAAGAGGCGGGCTAGGCGGCGGGTCCGGCCTCAGAACGGCAGGATGATGTCCACGAGCTGCTGGCCGTAGCGCGGCTGCTGCACGTCCGTGATCTGGCCGCGTCCGCCATAGGCGATGCGGGACTCGGCGATCTTGGTGGAATCGATGGTGTTGTCGGCGGCGATGTCCTCCGGCCGCACTACGCCGGCCACGATGAGTTCGCGTACCTCGAAGTTGATACGGATCTCCTGCTTGCCCTCGACCACGAGGTTGCCGTTCGGCAGCACCTGCGTGACCACGGCCGCAACGTTGGTCGTCACCGTCTCGGCGCGCTGGACGGAGCCCGCGCCGTCGTTGGCGGTGGCGGAGGTCGCGCTGAGGAGCGCGCTGTTGCCGACGCCCGTCGCCTTGCCGAGAGTCGTGTTTTCCAGGCCCACCGCGTTCGGCAGGCCGAAGCTCTCGGTGTTGGCGCGGGAGCGCTTGGTCTCGTTGCTGATGTTCGCCTTGTCGGTCACGACGACGTTGACCGTCAGCAGGTCGCCGACCTTGGCCGCGCGCTGATCCTTGAAGAAGGCCCGCGAGCCCGTGCGCCACAGGGAGTTCGGCGCATAGGAGACCGGTTGCACGTCGGGCATCGGCATCCGCACCGGCTTGTAGCCGGGCTGGGACGTCGGGTCCTGGATCGCGGACAGGGCCGGCGTCGCGCCGATGTTGGCGAGGCGGTCGGCCGTGTTGCAGGCGCCGAGCGCTAGCGGCAGCGCGAGCGTGGTGAGACGGGCGATCAGGCGCATCGGCGGAACTCCTCGACGCGGAAGGGGCGATCAGCGCAGGGCTGTCGTGGCGGCGCTGGCCTGGAGCTGCGGGCCGCCGCCGGGGCCGACGGACACGCGGCCGGGGCCGATGACCGTAGCCTGCAGCACCTTCTTTGAGGCAACGTTAACCACGTTCACGACGGCGCCCATCCGGCCGGCGTCGTTGGCCAGGCCGCGCATCGACAGGCTGATGCCGGGGGTCGAATAAACGATGGTCACGGTCTCTCCGCGCGCCACGAGGTCGGGCTTGGCGGTGTCGCCCTCGCGCAGGACGGTGCCGGCGGGCAGGCTGCGCTGCGCCACCTCGCCGAGGGCGGCGGTGACGCTGGACTGCACGTCGGTGCCGACGCCGTCGCGCGGGCGCTTCTCCAGCACGAGGTCGCCCTCGCGGATCGGCTCGCCGCGGTTGAGGCCGCGGGCGAGCACCGCCACCTCTCGCATCTCCACCACCACGCCGGAGACCCGCAGCGAGGCCTGCCGGTCGCCGAGGCTCACCAGGGCCGAGACCCGGTGCGAGCGCTGGTCGTAGACCATGTCGATGGCGGTGGCCTGCCCGGCGAGGTCGAGGGGGGCGAGCATGGACGGCGCCTCGCCGTCGAGGCGGATCGTCATCAGGTTGGTCTCCAGGCCGAAGCCGGTCTCCAGGCCGCGCTTCAGCGCCACCTCGATCTCGGCGGGGCCGACGCGGCGCGCGGCGCGCTGCACGGCGATCTGCAGCCGGCCGCCGGTCTCCACCGGGCCGAGGCCGAGGCCGGTGGCGGCGTCCGTGATGCGGCGGGACTGGATGGTGCCCGTCGAGCCCAGGGCCGGGGCGCGGAACAGCGGGCGGTCGGCCAGCGCCGGCGGCACGTTCTCCACGAGGTCGCCGAGCGTCAGGATGTCGGTCTTGGCGGTGACGTCGCCGCGCAAACGCGGGGCGGCAGTCTCGGCCATGGCCGGCACCGCCACGGCGCCGAGGATGACGAAGAGGACGAGGGCGAGGGCGGCGCGGATCAGCATACCCGGCGCGGGCAGGGGCGCGCGCGGCCGGCGCGGCTGCGTGATCGGGCTCAGGACCACCTCGGCGAGGTCGTCGTGGGGGGCGAAGTGCGGGTCGATCATGGCGAAGAAACCCGTGCCGGCCATCAGCCGCGGAACATCTGGGACGTGGTGGAGAGCATCTGGTCGGCGGCGGTCACGACCTTCGAGTTCATCTCGTAGGCGCGCTGGGCCGCGATCAGCGACGAGATCTCGGTGACGGCGTTGACGTTCGCCTCTTCGAGATAGCTCTGCTGCAGGTTGCCGAAGCCCTCCGCGCCGGGCAGGCCGCTGATCGCGGGGCCGGAGGCGGCGGTCTCGACGAACAGGTTGTCGCCGATGGATTCGAGGCCGACCTTGTTGACGAAGCGCGACAGCTGGAACTGCCCCAGCGCCTGCGGCGCGGTCTGGCCCGGCAGGGTCGCCTGCACGGCGCCGGTGGCGCTGATCGTCACCGAGGTCGCGGTGTTCGGCACCGTGATCGCCGGGTCCACGAGGTAGCCGTCGCGGGTGACGAGCTGGCCCGAGGCAGACAGGTCGAAGGAGCCGTCACGGCTGTAGGCGGTGCGGCCGTCCGGCAGGGTAACGCGGAAGAAGCCCTCGCCGCGGATCGCGACGTCGTAATCCTTCTCCGTGGAGCTGAGCGTGCCTTGCGACATCACCCGGGCGGTCGAGGTGGTCTTCACGCCCGAGCCGAGGGCGAGGCCCGCGGGAAGCTGGGTGTTCTGCTCGGAGGTCGAGGAGCCGGCCCGGCGGATGTTCTGGTAGAGCAGATCCTGGAAGTGCACCTGCTGGCGCTTGTAGCCGGTGGTGCGCAGGTTCGCGATGTTGTTCGAGATGACCTGAACGTTGAGTTCCTGGGCCGCCATGCCGGTGGCGGCAGAGTAGAGCGCGCGCATCGGAATCTACCTCAGGCCACGTTGGCGAGTTTGGAGATGGCCGAGCCGCGAAGCTCGTCCATGCGCGAGATCATGCTGGTCACGAGGGCGTAGGAGCGGTTCACGTCCATCAGCCGGGTCATTTCGAGGACGGGGCTGACGTTCGAGCGCTCCAGGGCGCCGGATTCGAGCCGCCCGTCGAGGCCGGCTGGCCGGCCCGGGGCGGTGGACGAGAAGAGGTTCGCCCCCTCGTTCACGAGGTTGCCGGGGTTGGCGAAGGTCACGAGCTTGATCCGGCCCCGGATGCCGAGATTGGTGGAGACCGTGCCGTCCGTGCCGATGGAGAGGCCGGTCTCCTGCGGGTTGACGGCGATCGGCCCGCCCTCGCCCGCCACCGCGAAGCCGTCGCTCGTCACGAGCTGGCCCTGCGCGTTGACCGTGAGGGCGCCGTTGCGGGTGTAGCGCTCGCCGGCCGGGGTCTGCACCGCGATGAAGGCCGGGCCCTTCACGGCGATGTCGAGGGGGTTGCCGGTCTGCTCCACCGGGCCCTGATCGACGTTGAGGGTCGTGCCCTGGTCGATCACGTAGGAGATGCGCCGGTCGGGCGGAGTGAAGCTGTCGGCCCGCGCCGTCGGCATCAGGTATTCCTGAAAGCGGCTGTTGCGGCCCTTGAAGCCGGTGGTCGAGACGTTCGCCATGTTGTTGGCGATCACGTCGAGCTCGCGCTGAAGCGCGACCTGGCTCGACACGCCGACGAAGAGGGCATTCTGCATCGTGAACTCTGGCGCCCACGAACGACCGGGGCGACAGGACAATCAGCACCTCCCGTGCCAGTCCGGGCCGGGGCAATTTGATCAGTTCATGCAATCACTTGTTCAGCACGGCTATCGGTCGGGTACCTTGATGAACAGTCCTGGCGGCAAAGCCGGCCCGGCAGAAATTGCCTCCTTAACGGCGCGTTAACCGCATCTGCCGATATCTGACCGGGACGATCCTCCAATCAGCTTCGCGAGTGACGGCCCCATGGCCAAGAAGCCCAAGAAGGCGAGCGCCGAACCGGGTGAGGGCGGCGCCGACGCGGCCCCGAAGAGCAAGAAGAAGCTCATCATCATCGCGGCCGCCGCCCTGCTCGTGGTGGTGGGCGGCGGCGCGGGCTTCTTCCTGATGAAGGGCGGTGGTGGCGAGGCCAAGGACGGCGACGGCGCCGCGCAGGCCTCCTCGCATGGCGACGGCGGCCATGGTGGTCACGGCGGCGGTGCCGAGGCGAAGAAGCAGGTCGCCTTCATCGAGCTTCGCGAGATGATCATCAACCTCAGCCCCGATGCCGGCCAGGACAAGGGCAAGTTCGCCAAGCTGCGCGTGAGCCTGGAGATGAAGGATCCCAAGCTGGAAGAGGAGGTGAAGTCCCTCGCCCCGCGCATCGAGGACACGCTGCAGATGTACATGCGCGAGATCCGCGCCAGCGACCTCGCCGGGTCGGTGGGCGTCTATCGCCTGCGCGAGGAGCTTCTGAAGCGCGTGAACGTCGCCGTGTACCCGGCCAAGGTCGACGCGGTGCTGTTCAAGGACCTGATCATCCAGTGAGGCGGTGATGGAACCGGAGGATCAGGTCGAGGAGGACGATTGGTCGGCCGCGCTGCTTGAGCAGGGCGCCGAGGGCGGCGACGCGTCGCTCGCCGAGGAATGGGGCGCGGCCCTCGCCGAACAGGGCACCACCCGCAACGCCAGCGACGTCGCCGCCGAATGGGCGACGATGATCGAGGACGGGGAGAGCGACAACCTCCCCGAACTCGCCGGCAACGATCGCATCCTGAACCAGGAAGAGATCGACGGCGTCCTGGGCTTCTCCATGCGCGAACTCTCGGCCTCCGGGGCCGGGGGCGTGCGCGCCATCGTCGATTCGGGCGTCGTCCAGTACGAACGCCTCCCGATGCTGGAGATCGTCTTCGACCGGATGATCCGGTTGCTGTCGACCTCGCTGCGCAACCTGTTCCAGGACAACGTGGAGGTGACGCTCGACAACATCACGTCGGTGCGGTTCGGCGACTATGTGAACGCCATCCCGCTGCCGACCCTGCTCGGCGTGTTCAAGGCCGACCCGTGGGAGAATTCCGGCCTCGTCACCGTCGACACCAACCTCGCCTACGCGACCTTCGACCTGCTGCTCGGCGGCAAGCGCGGCGGCTCGTCGAGCCGCCTCGACGGGCGGCCCTTTACCGCCATCGAGATGACGTTGGTGCGGCGCCTCGTGGAGATCATCCTCGCGGATCTGCAGCTGTCCTTCCAGCCGCTCTCGCCGGTGAGCTTCCTCATCGACCGGATCGAAACCAACCCGCGCTTCGCCACCATCACCCGGCCGGGCAACGCGGCGATCCTCATCGGCCTGCGCCTCGACGTCGACGGGCGCGGCGGGCGGATGCAGATCCTGTTCCCCTACGCCACGCTGGAGCCGATCCGCGAACTCCTCACCCAAAGCTTCATGGGCGAGAAGCTCGGCCGCGATCAGGTGTGGGAGGGCCACCTCGCCACCGAGATCTGGCAGGCGGACGTCGCCATGGAGGCGGTGCTGCACGAGATGATGCTGCCGCTGAAGCGGGTGATGCGGCTGCGCGTCGGCGACACGCTGATGTTCGATGCCAAGCCCTCCGACCTCGTCACCGTGCGCTGCGGCGACTGGGCGCTGACGCAGGGGCGGATCGGCCGGGTGGACGGCAACATCGCGGTGCAGGTGACGCGCCCCCTGCGGCGCTCCCGCACCACGCTCCAGGCCTACGAGGCCTCCATGAACAACCACACGGACGGGTAGGCCGCCATGAGTCTCTTCGTCACCCTCTTCGCCGACCTGCTCGTCGCCGTGCTGCTGGCCGCCACCATCGTCTCCTCCGTGCGCCTGTCCAAGCGGATCGGCCAGATGAAGGGCGACGAGGCGGCGTTGCGCTCCACCATCGGCGACCTGATGGTGGCGACCCACAATGCCGAGCGCGCCATCACCGGCCTGCGCGGCGCCCTGGACGAGTGCGACCGCACCCTCGCCGACCGCATCCAGGCGGCGCAGGCCTGCACCGCGACGCTGGCGGGCGGCGTCGAGGCGGGGGAGGCCGTGCTGAGCCGCATCGCCGCCATCGTCTCCGGCGCGCGCAACGCGCCGGCCGCCCCGCGCCCCGTCGAGGTGCGGGCCGAGCCGACGGCCGAGGCGCCCGCCCGGCCCGTTCCCACCCCGGTCGCGGAAGGCCCGAACGGCGAGCGCCTCGGCGCCGCCGCCGCCGCCGCCCTCGCCATGACCGAGCGGGCCCTCGCCCGCGTCCGTGCCCGCGCCGCCTGATGAGCCCCCGCCCCACGCCCACGAAGAAACCGGAACCGGCCGTCCCGGTGAAGGCCGGCACCAAGGTCGCGGCCAAGCCGCAGACCGCCCTGCGGCGCTCGCGGCTGAAGCCGGTGCGCCCGCTGAAGCTCCGGCTGGTCGATGCCGTCGCGATCGCGGCGGGGACGCTGCTGG
Source organism: Methylobacterium sp. TK26 (assembly GCF_055361565.1). Taxonomy (NCBI): domain Bacteria; kingdom Pseudomonadati; phylum Pseudomonadota; class Alphaproteobacteria; order Hyphomicrobiales; family Methylobacteriaceae; genus Methylobacterium; species Methylobacterium sp. TK26. The sequence goes on from NZ_CM143965.1 coordinate 2,073,724, forward strand.
TGCTGAAGCTGCTGACGCTTTCGCAGGCCGGGATACCGGAGGCGAGCCTGCCCGCCTTCGCGCGGGCCATTGCCAAGGCGCGCACCGGCTACGAGATCCCCGACCCGGAGACCACCGGCTCTGTCGAGCCGAAGAAGGAAGAGCCGAAGTCCGCCGCCGAGCCGCCCGAGGCGCAAGCCCCGGCGCAGGATCAGGCGTCGCCCAGCGAGAAGGCGCTCCTCGAAAAGCTCGGCGCCCGCCGCAACGTCCTCAAGCAGCGCAGCGACGAGCTCGACCTGCGCGAGAAGATGCTCGATGAGGCCGAGAGGAAGGTCGAGACCGGCATCGGCGACCTGAAGAAGGCCGAGGACAAGGTCGATGCCGCCGCCAAGGCGAAGGACGAGGCCGAGAAGCAGGGCCTCAAGAGCATCGTCACCATGTACGAGACGATGAAGCCGAAGGACGCCGCGCGGGTCTTCGACCGCCTCAGCCACGACGTGCTCGTGCCCCTCGTGGTGGCGATGAACCCGCGCAAGATGGCCGAGATCCTGGCCGTGATGCAACCGGAAGCGGCCGAGCGCCTGACCGTGGCGCTGGCCAACCGCGCCCGTGGGACGGGGACGACGATCCAGGTCCAGGCCGGCGGACCTGCCCTGCCGCCGGGCGAATTGCCGGCCATCGACGCGGCACCCCCGCGCTAGGGTTCGGAGCGTTTAGCGGCGGCGGTGCCGGCGGCGCCAACCCTGCGCCGGACCGTTGCCGGGCTCGCACCCGATGCAGATGCGCGGATCCCAGGGGAGATCGACCCCGAGGGGTTTCACGCTCAGCATCCCGAGGGTCACTTTGGCCGCCGGCACGACGGGCTCCGGCTTCGCCTCGATCGCCCCCGCCTCGCCGCCGCCCGCGATCAGCGCGCCGTACATCCCCCAGACCGCTATCGTCCGTCGCGCCGCCATCGGTCCCTTTCGCTCGGCCAGCCTTCTCGGGCCAACCGGCGAGGAGGAAAAGGGGTAAAGATCGGCGAGGTTTTGACGCAGAGCGGATGAACCCGTGACGCCTTCACCGCAGGGTCGCGGCGACGTCCGCCATGGCAGGCCGCGTGGCCGGGTCGGCCTGCGTGCAGGTCCGCGCGAGTTCGCGGAGGTTGTCGGGCGCCTCGGCGCAGAGGGCCAGAAGCTCGTCGAGGAGGATGCCGAAAGCGCGGGTCTCGATCCGGGCGAGGGCCCGTCCAGCCTCGCCCTCGGGCAGGGTCGAGGCCGCGCCGAAATCGCCCAGCACCGCCGCGCCGTCGCGACCGTCCCAGAGGATGTTGTGGCCGTAGAGGTCCCCGTGCATCAGCCGCCGCCCGTGCAGATGCGCCAGGGCCGAGGCGATGCCGCCCGCGAGGCGCCGCACGGCCTCCTCGCCGAGCCGGAGCGCCGGATCGTAGACGTCGCGGCTGCAACTCGCGAGGCTCGGCGGCCCGGCGAGCACCGGCCATTCCGCCGGCACGAGCCGCAGCAACAGGCCCGGCGTGCCCTCGGGGTGGCCGGTGACGCCGCCCAGCGCGCCGATCACCGCCGGATGGTCTCCCGCCGCGAGGCAGGCCGCGATCTCCCGTTCGGGCAGGCCGTCGCTGCCCATGGCGCCTTTGAACAGCTTCAGCGCGACCTCGCCGTGCCACGTCGCGCGGTGGACCCAGCCGGAACTGCCCTCCCCCAGGAGCGGCCCCACGGTGAGGTCCGCCCAGGGGACGAGGGGCGCCTGCGCGGGCGGGCTCGCCGGCTCGGCGGGGTTGCCGGAATAGGACATCCAGGCCAGGGCCGGCATCTGCGCGAGCCAGGGCGGAAGCCGCTCGAAGCGGTTGCTGGCGAAGCGGACGAGTTCGAGGGTCCGATGCCCGGCCAGACTCTCCGGCAGGCGATCGAGGGCATTGCCGGAGAGCATCAGCTTCTGCAGGCGCGGGCGGCGCCCAAGCTCCTCCGGCAGGGAGGCGATGCAATTGTCGGTGAGGGTGAGCCAGCGCAGTTGCGGCGGCAGGGCTTCGGCCGGCACCTCGGCGATACCGCAGCCCCGGAAACCCATCTGGCTCAGCGCCTCGCACCCGCCGAGGGCCGGCGGCAGGCGGGCGAAGGGCGTACCGGAGCAGAACAGGGCCCGCAGGGCGCGGAAGCGGCCGAGATCCTCCGGCAGGGTGTAGCGTCCGCGCCCGAGATCGAGCACTTCCAGGGTGTCGGCCAGCCCGAACAGTTCTGCCGGGAACTCCGTCAGCCCATCGGGCAGGCGGACCTCGCGCGCGCCCGCGAGATCGCCCCGGCGCAGGGCTGCCAACGTGGCCGTGCGGTCCATCTCAACCCCGCTTGAAGAAGGAATCGGCCGACGATTGCGCCGCCTCCTTGGCGGCCCGGGCGGCCTCGATACGGGCGATCTCGGCGCGCAGCAGCGCGATCCGCTCATCGAGATCCGAGAGCGAGAGAGCGTCGAGGGGCTGGCCGATCTCGTGCGTCGGCGTTTTGCGCGGCGTGTCGTCGTCCCACATGAAACGCTCCTACAGGAAGGGCTTGCCCGCGCCGACAGCCGGAAGGCCGAGATGGCGGGCCAGGGAGGCGGCGATGTCGGAGAGGCTGTCGCGCCGGCCGATGGGGCCGCCCGCGAGGCCGGGGCCGAAGGCGAGGATCGGCACCTGCTCGCGGGTATGGTCGGTGCCTGTCCAGGTCGGGTCGTTGCCATGGTCGGCGGTGATGATCGCCACATCGCCCGGCCGCAGGGCCGCGCGGATCGCGGACACGCTGGCGTCGAAGGCTTCGAGTTCGGCGGCGTAGCCCGGCACGTCCCGGCGGTGGCCGTGCTCGGTGTCGAAATCCACGAGGTTGACGAAGACGAGCCCGCCCTCGGCCAAATCGCGCAGGGCGGCGAGCCCGGCGTCCAGGCAGGCGGCATTGGCGCCGGGCTTCACCTCGCGGCCGGTGGCGCGGTGGGCGAAGATGTCCCCGATCTTGCCGACGCTCACCACCTCGCGGCCCGCCGCCTCCGCCCGATCGAGGAGCGTCGGGCCGGGGGGCGTCACGGCGAAGTCCTTGCGGTGTGCGGTGCGACGGAAGCCGGCTTCCGCCGAGCCGACGAAGGGCCGGGCGATGATCCGGCAGATCCGGTACGGATCGCAGAGCGCCCGCGCCGTGCGGCAGAGGTCGTAGAGCCGTTCGAGCCCGAAGCTCTCCTCGTGCGCCGCGATCTGGAACACGCTGTCGGCCGAGGTGTAGCAGATCGGCTTGCCGGTCCGCACATGCTCGGCGCCGAGTTCTTCGATGATGCTGATGCCGGAGGCGTGGCAATCGCCGAGGAGGCCGGGTACGCCGCCCTGCGCCACGAGGGCGTCGGTCAGGTCTGCCGGAAAGGCGGGTCTCGCATCGGGGAAGGTGCCCCAGGGCTCGGGCAGGGGCAGGCCGGCGATCTCCCAATGGCCGGAGGGCGTATCCTTCCCGGCGGCGGTCTCGACGCCGTGGCCGTAGAGCCCTTCCGGCTCACCCGATGGGTCGAGGCCCGGCGGCATCGCCCCCGTGGCGCCCCGCGCGGCGAGGCCGAGGCCGAGGGCGGCGAGATGGGGAAGCCGCAGCGGCCCGGCCCGCAGGCCCGGCCGGTCGCCGCGCCCCTCGGCGCAGGCCTGCGCGATGTGGCCGAGGGTGTCGGAGCCCGTGTCGCCATAGGCGGCAGCATCCGGGGCGCCGCCGATCCCGACGGAATCGAGGACGATGAGCAGGGCGCGCGCCACGGTCTAGGCGGGCTCCATCTCGGTCGGCGCATCGCTGTCGAGGGCGAAGGCGGCCTTGAACAGGGTGCGCGTGTAGTCCGTGCGCGGGTTGGCGAAGATCGCCTCGGCCGCGCCCTCTTCCACCACCTGCCCGTTCTGCATCACCACCACATGGTTCGCGAGCGCACGCACCACCTTCAGGTCGTGGCTGATGAACAGGTAGGCGAGGCCGCGCTCCCGCTGGAGGTCCCGCAGCAGGGTCACGATCTGCGCCTGGACGGAGCGGTCGAGGGCGGAGGTCGGCTCATCCAGCACCACGAATTTCGGCCCGAGCACGATGGCGCGGGCGATGGCGATGCGCTGCCGCTGGCCGCCGGAGAACTCGTGCGGGTAGCGGTCCATGGTCGCCGGATCGAGGCCCACATCGTGGAGCGCCTTGGCGACCACCGCCCGGCGCTCGGCGCGGTTGCGCACGGCGCCTTGCACCACCAGCCCCTCGGCCACGATGTCGGCCACCGGCATACGCGGCGAGAGTGAGCCGTAGGGATCCTGGAAGACGACCTGCATGTCCCGCCGCAAGGGCCTCATCTGGCTCACGGAATAGCCGTCGATCCGCTGGCCGAGGAACACGACCGGGCCCTCGGAGGCGGTGAGCCGCAGGATCGCGAGGCCGAGCGTCGTCTTGCCGGAGCCGGACTCGCCGACCACGCCCACGGTCTCCCCGGCGCGGACCTTCACGGACACGCCGTCGACCGCCTTCACGTAGCCGCTTGTCCGCCGCAGGAACCCGGATTTCAGCGGGAACCACACCTTGAGCGGCCCCGCCTCCATGAGCATCGGCGCATCGGGCGCGACGGGGTTCGCCCGGCCCTTCGGCTCGGAGGCGATGAGCCGCTGCGTGTATTCGTGCTGCGGCGCGCGGAAGACCGCGCCGGTCTCCCCCGCCTCCACGATCCGCCCCTTGAGCATCACGCAGACCCGGTCGGCGATGCGCTGCACGATCCCGAGATCGTGGGTGATGAACAGCATCGCCATGCCCAGCCGCTTCTGCAAATCGGCGAGGAGGGCAAGGATCTGCGCCTGGACCGTCACGTCGAGGGCGGTGGTCGGCTCGTCGGCCACCAGCAGGTCGGGCTCGCAGGCGAGCGCCATCGCGATCATCACCCGCTGGCGCTGGCCGCCGGAAAGCTCGTGCGGATAGGCGCTCATCCGCGACGCGGCATCCCGCAGGCCGACGAGTTCGAGCAGTTCGAGGATCCGCGCCTTCGCCGCCTTGCCGGTCAGGCGGGTGTGGAGGCCCAGCACCTCGCCGATCTGCCGCTCGATCGTGTGGAGCGGGTTCAGCGAGGTCATGGGCTCCTGGAAGACCATGGTGATGTCGGCGCCGCGCACCTCGCGCATGTCGCGCTCGGGCAGGGCGGCGAGGTCACGCCCCTTGAACAGGATGCGCCCGCCCTGCACGGCCGCCGGATCGAGGAGGCGCAGCACCGCCAGTGCCGAGACCGATTTGCCGGAGCCCGACTCCCCCACGAGCGCCAGGGTCTCGCCCCGGGCGATCTGGAAATCGATGCCGTCGACGGCCTTCGTGTCGCCGTCCCGCGAGCGGAAGACGACCGACAGGTTCTCGACGGACAGGAGCGGCGTCTGCGGATCCGGCATGGACGCCTTATAGCGCGGACGCTCCCGCGTCACAGTGCCGGCCGCCGCGACCGACTTGCATTGATCGGGGGAAAGCCGGCTCTAGTTGCGGCCCCGTCACCCGGATCGCGGGCTGCTGTCGGAGAGCGTGATTCCCCTGCCCCGCCCCGTGTCCCCGGCGCTCCGCGTCGGCTTGGCCCTCCAGCTCCTGATCGGCTCGGCCCTACCCGTGTGCGCCGTCCCGTCCGAGGGCGCGACGGAGACCGTCGAGCAGGCGCTCTGCCGGCTGATCGACGATTCCGCGAAGACGCGGGACCTTCCCGTCGCCTTCCTCACCCGCCTGATCTGGCGAGAATCGAGCTTCCGCGTCGGCGTCGTGAGCCCGGCCGGGGCGCAGGGCATCGCGCAATTCATGCCCGGCACGGCGAAGGAGCGCGGGCTGCTCGATCCGTTCGACCCGGAACAGGCCATTCCGCACGCGGCGCATCTGCTTGCCGACCTGAAGCGGCAGTTCGGCAATCTCGGCCTCGCGGCGGCAGCCTACAATGGCGGCCCGACGCGGGTGAGCAACTGGCTCTCGGGCAGCGGCGGGCTTCCGGCCGAGACCCGCGCCTACGTGCTCTCCATCACCGGCCGCTCGCCGGAGGAATGGCGCATTCCGGCCGGCGGCAAGATCGAATTTCCCGAGGGTGGTGCGCCGGCACCGAAGGCGGCCGAGCCGGAGAAGCCGCAGACCTGCCTGCAAGTCACCGCCGCCCTGCGGGTGCCCAGCCGCGGCGACCGCTTCGCGCTGGGCGGCACGGAGGGCCCGGCCGCACCCTGGGGCATCCAGCTCGCGGGCAATTTCTCGAAGGCCCTGGCACTCCAGAGCTTCTCGCGGGCGCGCAGCACCTATGCCGGGGTGATCGGCGAGGTGCGCCCGATGATCATCGGCACGCGTCTGCGCAACCGGGGGACGCGCGCCTTCTACCGCATCCGCATCCCCGCCGAGACGCGGCAGGCGGCGGACAATCTGTGCGGCAAGATCCGCCGCGTGGGGGGCGCCTGTTTCGTGCTGCGGACGTGAAATATTTTCTCAGCGCCACGCCTGCGTCATCAAACTGCCCCGAGGCGGGTGATTCTTCGCGAGGAACGGCGCAACCGGACGGGATATGACACGACTCCTCACCGCCTTTGCCAGCCTGATCTGCCTGGGGCTCGCGGCCCTGGGCATCTCCAACGCGTCCCCCCTCTCGCTCTTCGACGCGATCGGCCCCCGGGATTCCGGCGGCCGGCTGGCGGCGCGGGACAGGGTGTTCGGCAAGGGCGCCCGCCACACGCTCGACGTCTACGTGCCTGTGGCGGCGGCTGAGTCCGCCCCGGTCCTCGTGTTCTTCTACGGCGGCTCCTGGGACAGCGGCTCGAAGGACGATTACGCCTTCGTCGGCCAAGCCCTGGCCGCGCAGGGCTTCGTGACGGTGCTGCCGGATTACCGGCTCTACCCGCAGGCGCGCTTCCCCGACTTCCTCAACGACGGCGCCGCCGCCGTCGCCTGGGTGCGCGACAACATCGCGACCTATGGCGGCGACCCGCGCCGGATCGTCCTCGCCGGCCATTCGGCGGGCGCCTACAACGCCGTGATGCTGGCCCTCGACCCGCGCTACCTCGAAGGCGCCGGGGTCGATCCGAAGGTGATCCGCGCGGTCGCTGGCCTGTCGGGCCCCTACGACTTCCTGCCCCTCGACACCGACACCACCCGCAAGGTCTTCGGGCAGGCCGCCGACCTTGCCCAGACGCAGCCGATGACCTTCGCCGGCCCGCTCTCGCCGCCGGCCTTCCTCGCCACGGGCGACGAAGACACCACCGTCCTGCCGCGCCACACGGCCGCGCTGGCCGCGCGCCTGCGCGCCGCCAACGTGCCGGTTCAGGAACGGGTCTATCGCGGCCTCGACCACAAGGACACGGTGCTCGCCCTCTCCGTCACCTTCCGCTCGAAGGCGCCGGAATTGGCCGAGATGTCGTCCTTCCTGATGCGGCAGGCGGCGGGGCGGACGCAGTATACGATGACCGATCCGGCCTTGACCGTGAAACTTCAACCCTAACGAAAGATTATCGGGCCGATCGCGAAGGCGTTAGCTTTTGATGAGAGCCCGCCGCGCTAAGGTGTGAGCCTCCCGGCGGATTAATCTCCCGTCGGCATCGGCGAGTCTGACCTGTGAGCACGGCGACCGAGACCGTCTTCTCCGCGAGCCATCCGGCCGCGGGCCGCGCCCGCGACCTGCCGGATGTCGTGCGCCTGTCCTACATGGTCTTCGTGCTCGTGGCCCTGCTGAACCACGCGTGGTTCACGGATCTCAGCGCCCCCACGCCCCTCGGCGAGGTCGAGGGCGGGAGCCTCGCCACGCAGCTCCTGTTCGGGTCGATGATCCTCGTCGGCATCCCGCTGGTCTGGCATCTCGGCCTGCAGCGCCTGCGGCCGATGGCGACGAAGCCCGTGCTCCTGTTCGGGGTCTGGCTGCTGACGACGTCGCTGCTCGCGAGCGACCCGCTCCTGTCCCTGCGCCGCCTCGCCCTCTACGGCATCGCCGCCTTCCTCGCCGTGAGCCTTCTGGCCGTCGCCCGTTCGGCGCGGCAATTGGCCGACGCCTTCGCGATGGCCGGGTTCACGGTGCTGGTCTCCAGCTATCTCGGCCTCGTGCTCGTCCCCGCTCTGACGATTCACTCGCATTTCGACCTGACGGGCGAGATCGGCCATGACGGGCTCTGGCGCGGGATCTTCTCGCACAAGAACGAGGCCGGTATGGCGATGACGATCCTCGTCATCTTCGGCCTGTTCATCGCCGCCGTCCGCAACCGCTGGCTCGGCTGGACCATGGTCGTCTCCGCCGGAATCTTCCTGATCGGCAGCGGATCGAAGACGCCGATGATCACCCTGGTGATGGTGCTCGGCCTCTCCTGGCTCTGCGGCATCCTCCGGTCCCGCATGGCGCGCTTGGTCCTGCTCGTCGGTCCGGTCATGGTCCTGATGACCATCACCATCGGCTCCATCGTGCTGCCGCCGGTGCGCGCCATCCTCGACGTCGTCCTCCCCGACGCCACCTTCACGGCGCGCAACGAGATCTGGACGTTCGCCATCGCCAACATCGCCGACAAGCCGCTGACCGGCTTCGGCTTCGGCTCCTTCTGGCTGACGGAGCGGACGGTCTACGCCTCCGTGGTGAACCCGGATTCGAACTGGGTGCAGATGGCGACCCAGGCGCACAATTCGTTCCTCGACGCCGCCCTCGCCATGGGGCTGCCGGGCTTCGTGCTGACCCTGATCGTCTTCATCGCCCTGCCGACGCGGGACTTCCTCTACCGGCTCCCCCACGGGCCCACCGATCCGTCCGCCGAACTCTTCCTGCGGTTGTGGCAGATGGTGCTGCTCTCGGCGTCGTTGGAGACGATCCTGTTCAATCCGAACACGCCGGCCTTCGGCATGATCGTCATGGCCATCGCCGGCTTGCGGATGCTCACCGTCCGCCCGGTGATCGTGTAAGCACCCGCCGGTAGGGCTAATTTTCGATAAGTGTGGCTAGCGGCATTTAGAAGAAAATTTTAGATCAACGCGTAGCGCGAGCTTGCTAAGCTCGCTGAAGTGCCGGGATCAGCGGGCGGAAACGTCCGGTCAGCGGTGCAATCCGGACGATTCCACCATGTTCGATTCGCGCTCGACGCCTGCCATCGCTATCCACCCGAAGGTCGAGGCGCTTCCCGCCCTTACAGCCCTGCGGTTTTTCGCGGCGGCCTATGTCGTAGCGTTCCACTATACGCCATACTACTTCCCGAACGTGAGTGACGGCGGTTTCATCGGGCTCGGGTATTCGGGCGTCACGTTCTTCTTCCTGCTCTCGGGCTTCATCCTCGCCTACAATTACCGCGATGCGGATCTCGGCCAGCCGCAGGCCCGCGCGCTGTTCTACCGGGCGCGGTTCGCGCGGGTGTACCCTCTCTTCCTGCTGGCCCTCGTGATCCACGTTCCGTGGTTCCTCGCCTGGGTGGTCAAGCAGCCGATGCCGTTGAAGGCGCTCATGGCCTCCGGCGCATTGCTCGCGCCCCTCGGAATCCACGCCTGGGTGCCGGGGGCGGCCTGCTCGCTCAATTGCCCGAGCTGGTCCGTCTCGGTGGAGTTCTTCTTCTACGCCCTGTTCCCAATCCTGCTGCCGCTGGTTCTGCGCAATCCCAAGCGGGTCGCGCTCGCCACCCTCGCCTTCTGGGTCGCCGTCGCCGCGCTGGCGACCTCCGTCTGGCAGGCGTCGAGCGGCGGTGTCTCGCTGATCGCGCCCGAGGCCGGCGGCATGCGGCCGATAATGCTGGCGGAGTTCGTGAAGTACTTTCCGCTCCTGCACCTGCCGGAGTTCATCGCGGGGCTGCTGCTCTATGTGGTGTGGCGCCATGCGCGCCTGCCGGGCCCGCTCCTCCTCGCGGCGGCGGCCGGGTTCGAGGCGCTGATCGTCGTCGGCAACGGCTACGTTCCGGACCCGATCCTGCACAACGGCATCACGATGCTCGCCTGGGCTCCGTTGATCCTGGCCTGTGCCGCCATGCGGCGGGGGCCGCTCTGCTCCCGGCCGCTGGTGTTCCTGGGCAAGATCTCCTTCGCCCTCTACCTGCTGCACATCCCGGTCTTCGCGATGCTGAACACCGTCGACAAGGTCGTGCTGCACGGCTGGCTCGCGGGCCATCCCTGGTTCGGGTTCGGCCTCGCCAGCCTCACGAGCCTCGTGGCGGCGACGCTGGCGCACCTGCTGGTGGAGGAGCCGGCCCGGCGCCGTATCCTGCGCAGCGCCCGCCCCTCCCGCGCGCAGCCCGCCACAGCCGTTCGCGTTGGCGCGTGAGGTCCTATTCCGGCAGGGTGAACACCACGAGGGCGTCGCCCGTGCCGAACCCGGCCGATTGCGTGTAGGACGCGCCGCCCGCCGCCACGGCGACGTATTGCCGTCCGTCGATGGCGTAGGTCATGGCCGGACCGCTGATGCCGGCGCCGCACTGGAAGCGCCACAGCACCTTGCCGGTGGCGGCGTCGTGCGCGTCGAGATGGCCGTCCTCCTCGCCCGAGAAGACGAGCCCGCCCGCCGTGGCGAGGGTGCCGCCGGACAGACGGCTGCCGGACTTCACCGACCACGCGATCTTGCCGCCGCCGTTCAGGTCGACGGCGGTGAGCGTGCTGAACGACGGCTCGCCCTTGGCGACGCTCGTCTCGGTGAAGCGGATCTCCGGGCGCCCCGGCCCGGCGGGGACGGCGTTCACCGTGTAGGTCGTCGCCCCGTGGCGGACCTGCACGTAGGCGAGGTTACCGTCATAGGCGGTGGGTGGCCACGACACCGCCCCGAGGGGCCCCGGCGCCACGACGGTGCCCTCCGGGCTCGGCGGGACGAACAGGTTCTTCTGGTCGAGCAGCGGCTCCGAGCGTTCGAGGAGTTTTCCGCTCGTCCGGTCGTGGACGTAGATCCAGCCGGTCTTGCTGGCGGAGGCGACGGCCTTGGTGCCGTTCGGCCCATCGAGCAGGAACGGCGGCGCGGCGACGTCGTAGCCCCATTCGTCGTGCGGTACCTGCTGGAAGTACCAGCGCAGCGTCCCCGTATGAACGTCGAGGGCGACGAGGCACATCGTGTAGAGATTGTCGCCCGGCCGGGTGAGGCCGAAATTCTGCGGCGCCGGGTTGCCCGTGCCGAGGAACAGCAGCCCGAGGGCGGGGTCGTAGGCCGGCGTCATCCAGAGGGAGCCGCCGCCGACCCGCCATGCCTCGCGGTTGGCGGGCGCCGCCGCCTTCTCGGCGGCGATGTCCCGGTGCAGGGGAACGCCGTCGGCGGTCCTGTCGACGAAGCCCCCCTCCCAGCCCTCGGAGGCGGTGACGTACCAGCGCCAGCGCTCCTCGCCGGTCTTGGCATCGTAGGCGGCGAGCCAGCCTCGGCGGCCATAGCCGCCCTCGATGCCCACGACCGCGCCGCCGTCGAGCCCGCCCGTGGGGTCCTCGACATGGAGGCCATAGCCCGCGCCCGTCACGCCGACGATCACCAGCCCCTCGGCCACCAGCGGCGGCATCTTGAAGCCGAGCCGGCTCGATCCCTGCACCGGCTTGCCGCCGAGCTTGTCCGTCAGGCCGGAGGCCGTCTCGGTCTCGCCCTCCTCCGGGCGGACCGCTTCCTTGTCCCACACCACCTTGCCGGTCTTGGCGTCGAGGGCGACGAGCCGCCCGTCCATCGTCGCCTCGTAGACGAGCCCGTTCGCCACGGCGACGCCCCGGTTCGAGGGCGGGCCGAAGATCTTGTCGGTGCGCGGCTTGTGCAGATAGGTCCACGCCACCTTACCCGTCTTGGCATCCAGGGCGGCGACATTGTTCTGCGTGGTCGAGAGATAGAGCATGCCATCGACCATGATGGGCTGCGCCTGGAAGTAGCCGGTCACGCCGGTCTGGAACATCCAGGCGGGGCGCAGTTTCGCGACGTTGCCCCGGTCGATCTGCGTCAGTTCCGAGAAGTTGCGATTGCTGTGGTCGTGCCCGAATGCCGGCCAGTCCGTCTCGGCGGCATGGGCGGGCAGGGCGAGGGCGAACAGCACGCCCGACAGTTTGATCGCTTTCGGCACGGCGTTTCCCTCGTTGTCGTGTTGTTGTTTCAGAGCGGGTTCATCCCGCCTTTCGCGCCGCCCGGTCGAGCTGGTCCGGCGTGGCCTGCGCGCCCATCGCCCGTGCCATGTCGGCGGCGCTCTGGCCGGAGGCGTCGCGCAGGTCCGGGTTTGCGCCGTGGGCGAGGAGGAGATCGACCATCTCCGTGCGGTCGAACATCGCCGCCGTCATCAGCGCCGTGCGGGTGCCGTCGCCGACCCCGTCCACCTGCGCCCTGTGCGCGAGGAGGAGTTCGGCCATGGCGAGATCACCCTTGAAGGCGGCTCCGGCCAGGGGCGTCTGGCCCCGGTCGTTGGCGAGTTCGGGATCACCGCCCGCTTCGAGGATCACCCGCGTCGCCTCGTGCTGGCCGTTATAGGCCGCGAGCATCAGCAGGCTGTCGCCCTTGTCGTTGCGCAGGTTGGCCGGCAGGCCTTGCCCGAACAGGGTGGCCAGTTCCTCCGCATGGCCCATCCGCGCGAACTGGAAGACCCGGCCGACGAAGGCGAGGGTGTCGGAATCGAGTTCGGGCTTTTGATCGGTCATGGCGCGAGAGTGTCGTCCGCGAGAGGGTTGCGGTCCGGTAGATGGGGCATCGGCCGGTGCCGGCCAGCGGCGGCTCAGCCGCGCTTGCGGCCGCCGCCACCCTTGTACTTCGGCCGCTGGCCGCCGAGTCCTTGCGTCGAGCGCGGCTTCGGGCGCTCCTGCCAGAGGGGCGTGTCCGCCGGCAACTCCCGGTCGGTGCCGGGGCCCATGTTGTCGAGATCGGGCTTGCTGATCCGGCTGCCCCCGCGCGGGCCCTTGGTGCCGTAGCGGCCGGCCTCGCGCTCCACGTCGCCCTGGCGGGCCATGGGGTCGTCCGAGACGAGAAGCTCCGTCGCCTGGAGGCGCTTGAGCTCGTCGCGCAGGCGGGCGGCCTCCTCGAAATCGAGGTCGGCCGCGGCGGCCCGCATACGCTTTTCGAGGTCGGCGAGCACCGCCTTGAGGTTGTGGCCAACCGTGATCGCGTCCTTGGCGAGCCCGGTATCGACCTGAACGTGGTCGCGCTCGTAGACGCTGTTGAGGATGTCGGAGATGCCGCGCTTCACGCTCTGCGGCGTGATCCCGTGCTCCTCGTTGTAGGCGAGCTGCTTCGTGCGGCGGCGCTCGGTCTCGGCCATGGCCCGTTCCATCGAGCCGGTGATGTTGTCCGCGTACAGGATGCAGCGGGCATCCGCGTTGCGGGCCGCGCGGCCGATGGTCTGCACCAGGGAGGTCTCCGAGCGCAGGAAGCCCTCCTTGTCGGCATCGAGGATGGCGACCAGGGCGCATTCCGGGATGTCGAGCCCCTCGCGCAGCAGGTTGATGCCGATCAGCACGTCGAAGGCGCCGAGGCGCAGGTCGCGGATGATCTCGATGCGCTCCAGCGTGTCGATGTCCGAGTGCATGTAGCGGACCCGCACGCTGTTCTCGTGCAGGTACTCGGTGAGGTCTTCCGCCATGCGTTTGGTCAGGGTCGTCACCAGGGTCCGGTAGCCGGCCTGGGCGACGGCCTTCACCTCGCCGAGGAGGTCGTCGACCTGGCTGCGGGCGGGGCGGATCTCGATCACCGGGTCCACGAGGCCGGTGGGGCGGATCACCTGCTCCGCGAAGACGCCGCCGGTCTGCTCCATCTCCCACTTGCCCGGCGTCGCCGAGACGTGGACCGATTGCGGGCGCATCGCATCCCATTCCTCGAACCGCAGCGGGCGGTTGTCGAGGCAGGAGGGCAGGCGGAAGCCGTACTCGGCCAGCGTCGCCTTCCGGCGGAAGTCACCCCGGTACATGCCGCCGATCTGCGGGACGGTGACGTGGCTCTCGTCGGTGAAGACGAGGGCGTTGTCCGGCAGGTATTCGAACAGGGTCGGCGGCGGCTCGCCGGGCTTCCGCCCGGTGAGGTAGCGGGAGTAGTTCTCGATGCCGTTGCAGGAGCCGGTGGCCTCGATCATCTCGATGTCGAAGGTGCAGCGCTGGTCGATGCGCTGTGCCTCGATCAGACGACCCATCTTGGTCAGCTCCTCGATCCGGCCGTTCAGCTCGGTCTTGATGCCCTTGATCGCCTGCTGCAGCGTCGGGCGCGGCGTCACGTAGTGCGAGTTCGCGTAGACCTTCACGAACTTGAGGTCGCTGATCTTCTTGCCGGTAAGGGGATCGAATTCCACGATGGATTCGATCTCGTCGCCGAACAGGCCGATCCGCCAGCCGCGATCCTCCAAGTGGGCGGGCCAGAGTTCGATCACGTCGCCGCGCACCCGGAAGGTGCCGCGGGCGAAGTCAGACTGGATGCGCTTGTATTGAAGGGCCACGAGGTCGGCGCCCAGCTGGCGCTGCTCGATCCGCTCGCCGAGCGACACCGTGAACGACATCGCGGTGTAGGTCTCGACCGAGCCGATACCGTAGATGCACGAGACCGAGGCGACGATGATGACGTCGTCCCGCTCCAGCAGGGCGCGGGTGGCCGAGTGGCGCATCCGGTCGATCTGCTCGTTGATCGAGGATTCCTTCTCGATGAACGTGTCCGAGCGCGGGACGTAGGCTTCCGGCTGGTAGTAATCGTAGTACGAGACGAAATACTCGACCGCGTTCTCCGGGAAGAACGCCTTGAACTCCCCGTAGAGCTGCGCCGCCAGGGTCTTGTTCGGCGCGAGGATCAGCGCCGGGCGCTGCGTCTCCTCGATGATCTTCGCCATGGTGAAGGTCTTGCCCGAGCCGGTGACGCCGAGCAGCACCTGATCGCGCTCGTGCTCGCGCACCCCCTGGACGAGGCTGGCGATGGCGGTGGGCTGGTCGCCCGCCGGGGAGAATTCTGACTTCAGGACGAATTTGACGCCGCCCTCCGACTTCGCCGGGCGTTCGGGGCGATGGGGCGTCCAGGTCTCGCCATTTTTGAAGAGCGGGTTGCCCTCGGTGAGCAGCCGTTCCAGCGCGGTGATCGTGGCCGAGGCGCCGCCATCGGCGACGGGATCCATGTCGGCCGCGCCCGCCGGCGCCGGGCCGTCCTCCGGCGCCGCGAGGCCGAGGGCCTGGGCGAGCTTGGGGTCGATCTCCGCCGCGTCGCCCACGGTGAAGCCGGCCTGCGGCGCCTCCGCGAAGCCCGCCCCGCCCTTCTTCCGCGAGGGCGGCTTGCCCGGCCGCGCGCCACCGACATCCGGCGATTTCGGCCGGGTGCGGTTGAGCGCGGGATTCAGAAGCTCGGCCAGATGGCTGTCGAGCGGTTGCAGAACCGGCTTGTCGGCCTTCGAGGACGAGGCGGCGGCAGCGCGGGGCTTTCTCGGCGTCGGCATGGGGACAATATGGGCCTGTCACGCGGCGGGAGAAAGGCGTCCGGACACAGAGAACGACCCGCGCGTGCGTTCCGCCGGCCGACGATTTCCGAAATCCCGTTTTCAACCGCGCTTGCGAGCGGCGGGGCCGCGCGATACTTCAAATCCCAATATTACCGAAGCACGGGGGTGGGGCAGGTGCAGGACCTCGACAAGGCCCTGGCCGATATCGTGGCGATCCGCACCCAGATCGCCCGCGATACGGCGTTCCGTGGCCTGGGTTCCGCGACGCTCGCCGCGACGGGCGTGATCGCCCTCGCGACGGCGGCCGGGCAGGCCCTGTGGCTGGGGGATCTCGCCGCCCGGCCCGGCCTGTTCTTCGGCCTCTGGATCGCCGCCGCCCTCGTTGCCTCCGCCCTGGTCGGGTTCGAGACCCTGCGGCGGACGCGCCAGCTGCATTCGGGCCTCGCCGACGCGATGGTGCTGAGCGCCATCGAGGTGTTCCTTCCCTCCGCCGGGGCCGGCGCCTGCCTCGGCCTCGTCATCGCCCGTTTCGCCCCCGACTCGCTCTGGCTATTGCCCGGTCTGTGGCAGGTGCTGGTCGGCCTCGGCCTGTTCGCCTCCGCCCGGATCCTGCCCCGCGCGGTGCAGGGTATCGGGGCGTGGTACCTGCTCGCCGGCCTGATGGTCATCGCCATCGCGGCGGAGACGCGGACGCTCTCGCCCTGGACCATGGGCCTGCCCTTCGTGATCGGGCAGATGACGCTGGCCCTGATCGTGCAGCGTACCGGAGTGGCCGATGCCGACCGCTAACCGCGCCGCCGGCCGCTTTTCGTACGAGGGGCTGGACCGCATCATTCACGAGAAGGCCCGCCTCAGCGTGCTGACCTCGCTCGCCGCCCACCCCAAGGGCCTGCCCTTTCCCGACCTGAAGCGCCTTTGCGGTCTCACCGATGGCAACCTCAGCCGGCACTTGTCCGTTCTGAGCGAAGCGGATTTCGTGAGTCTGGAGAAGGGGGTCTTCCGTAACCGACCGCAGACGATCTGCTGCCTCACCAGCGGTGGACGCGAGCGGTTCCTTGGCTACCTGACCGTGCTGGAGCAGGTCGTTCGCGATGCGGCCAGGGCCGCCGAGCGTGCGTCCGACCCCGCTCGGACAAACGGCCTCGGTTCGGTCACGAAACCGGCCTGACATCGCCAGACCGAACAGCAATCGTTAACCGGGATCCGATGCACTCGCTTTCCGCCGACTCGTCCGGAGACTTTACGATGCAAAGCGAAGCGGAGCCCCGCGCCCTGCACGCCGCGATCATCATGGACGGCAATGGCCGCTGGGCGACGGGTCGCGGGCTGCCGCGCATCGCGGGGCACCGGAGGGGCGTCGAGGCGATCCGCCGGACGGCGGAGGCCTGCCCCGATCTCGGCATCGGCACGCTGACGCTCTACGCCTTCTCCGCCGACAACTGGCAGCGCCCGGCCGACGAGGTCGGCGGGCTGATGCGCCTGCTGCGCAGCTACTTGCGGAACGAGACCCAGCGCCTCGCCCGCACCGGCACGCGCCTCAGCGTCGTCGGCCGCCGCGACCGCCTTCCCGCCGGCATCCCCGAGGCCATCGCCTCGGCCGAGGCCGCGACGGCGGAGGGCAAGCGGCTGCATCTGCGGATCTGCGTCGATTACTCGGCGCGGGACGCGATCATCGCGGCGGCGCGGCGCCTCGAAGGCGGCGAGGCGACCCGCGAGACCTTCGGCGCCATGGTGGCGGGGGAGATGCACGGCTCGCCCGTGGAGGTCGATCTCCTCATCCGCACCGGGGGCGAGAAGCGCCTGTCCGACTTCCTCCTCTGGGAGGCGGCCTATGCCGAACTGCATTTCACCGAGCGGATGTGGCCCGAGTTCGGCCCCGAGGATCTGAGCCTCGCGGTGCAGGATTTCGCGCAGCGGGACCGGCGGTTCGGCGGGCTGAAATCGGCGCGTGTGCCCGTGGCGGCCTGACCCGCCTCGCTTGACGTCGGCGGCGCGAGGCGCAGAGGCTAATTCCATGAGCCTGCCGCTTGCCCGCCGCCGCATCCTCCTCGTCATCGGGGGGGGAATCGCGGCCTACAAATCCCTCGACCTGATCCGCCGCCTCCGCGAGCGCGGAGCGAGCGTGTGCCCCGTGCTGACGGCGGGGGCGCAGGAATTCGTGACGCCGCTCGCCGCCGCCGCCCTGGCCGGGGAGCGGGCCCATACGGATTTGTTCGACCGGGCGAACGAGGCCGAGATCGGCCACATCAAGCTCGCGCGGCAGGCGGATGCCGTGGTGGTGGCGCCCGCCACCGCCGACCTGATGGCGCGGATGGCCGGGGGGCACGCCCCCGACCTCGCCTGCACGATCCTCCTCGCCACGACCCTGCCGATCCTGATCGCCCCGGCGATGAATGTGAAGATGTGGGCGCATCCGGCGACCAAGCGGAACCTCGCCACCCTGCAGGGCGACGGCGTGCGGGTGGTCGGGCCGAATGCCGGCGCGATGGCCGAGCCCGAATCGGGGCCGGGCCGCATGGCCGAGCCCACGGAGATCGCCGATGCGGTCGTGGCGATGCTGGACGCGGCGTCGGGCGAGACACCCGGCCTCGGCTTCCTCGCCGGGCGCCCCGGCCCGGCGGCCCCGCGCCCCCTCGCCGGCAAGCGCGTTCTGATCACCTCCGGCCCGACGCACGAGCCCATCGACCCGGTGCGCTACATCGCCAACCGCTCGTCCGGCCGGCAGGGTCACGCCATCGCGGCGGCGGCGGCCGAGGCGGGGGCGTCCGTGACGCTGGTCTCCGGGCCCGTCGTCCTCCCCGATCCGCCGGGGGTGAACGTGGTCCGCGTCGAGACCGCGCGGGAGATGCTGGCCGCCGTGGAGACGGCCCTGCCCGCCGACATCGCGATCTTCGCCGCCGCCGTGGCCGATTGGCGGCCCGAGATCGAGGCGACCGGCAAGAAGATCAAGAAGGACGGCTCCGGTCCCGCGCCCCTGGCGCTCGCGGAGAACCCGGACATCCTCGCCACCATCGCCCATCGGCGGGAGGGGCGGCCCGGCCTCGTCGTCGGCTTCGCGGCCGAGACCGACTCGGTGCTCGACCATGCCCGCGCGAAGATCGCCCGGAAGGGCTGCGATCTCATCGTCGCCAACGACGTCTCGGCCGAGGGCGGTGTGATGGGAGGCGCGGAGAACGCCGTGCACCTGATCTCCCGCGACGGCGGTGTCGAATCATGGCCGCGCGCCGCCAAGGAGGAGGTCGCCCGCCGGCTGGTGGCGCGGCTCGCGGAGTGGGCGGGACGCTGAGATCAGGCCGCTTCGAGGAAGACGAAACCCGCCTCGGCCGGCTCCGCGTCGAGGGCCGCCGTTAACTGCGCGACAAGGGCCGCGATGGCGTCGGGGAAGAGCACCGGATGCTCCAGCCCGAAGGCCGTATCCAGCGCGGGCATGATGCTCGTGAGGATCGGGTGCCGCGGCCGGTCCGGCGCGGGGCCGGCGGTGACGAGGGCGGGGAGAGCCCGAAAGGCCAGCATGGCGGGTGGTGATCCGGTGGGACGCGCCTCATCAGAAGCGCACCGCCAAGCTGCGCCCCGCCGGTTGAACGGTGGCTGAAGGGAATCCTTTCGGAAAGGTTATCCCCAGGTCGCGTTAACCGGTCGGGACGGGGGGATTTCGCCGCCCGCATTGCGTCGCGCCATCCCCCGGTTCTAGAAGCCCCCCGAAGGCCGGTGTTTCGCAACCGGCCCAGGGAGGATCGATGACCCGCCTGTCCCTCGTCGCCGGAGCCGTAGTGATCGCCATGACCGCATCAGCCAACGCCGCCGAAACCGTCACCACGCCGACCGGTCTCAAGTATCAGGACGAGGTCGTAGGCACCGGCCCGCAGCCGAAGGCCGGCCAGCAGGTCACTGTGCAGTACACGGGCTGGCTCGATGAGGGCGGCAAGAAGGGGAAGAAGTTCGATTCCTCCCGCGACCGCAACCAGCCCTTCTCCTTCACCATCGGCGCCGGCCAGGTGATCCAGGGCTGGGACCAGGGCGTGATGACCATGAAGACAGGCGGCAAGCGCACCCTCATCATCCCGCCGGAGCTGGGCTACGGCGCCCGTGGCGCGGGCGGCGTCATCCCCCCGAACGCCACGCTGATCTTCGACGTCGAGCTGCTCGGCGCCAAGTAAGGCGTGATGGCTGCGCGGGCGTAGGGAACGCGTTTCGATGCTGTTCGCGCAGCTGTCCGACGACCTCTTCCGGCCCCTGGCCTCGCCGAGCCGCGCCTTCAACGCGGCTCTGCTCCTTCACCTCCACCGCCGGGTCCTCGGCGCCGAGCCGGTGCGCAAGGCCGAGCTTCTGGCCGAGATCGGCGATTTCACCGCCGGCTGGAGCGAGCCCGACGTCCATGGCGACGAGCCCGTTCCGCCGGATCCGGTCGAGCGCCGGGCCGTGCCCTATCGGCGCCTCCTCGATGCCGGCTGGCTGATCGAGCGCCGCGAGCGCTACGTCCCCGTGGTCGAGTTCGACCCGGAGGCACGCCTTCTCCTCGAAGAACTCTCCCGCCTCGAACGGGGCGAGACACGCTCCTATGGCGGCGCCGTGCTCGACGTGCTCGGCGGCCTCGAATCGGCCCTGGCCGACCCGGTGAACCGCTCGGAATCGCTCGCCAACGCCGCCCGCGCGGCGGACGGCTTCCTCGCCCATGTCCGCGGCCTCGCGGCGGGGATGCGCAAAGTCGAGGAGCGCATCCTGCGCGAGCCCGATCGGGCGGCCTCGTTCCGGCTGTTCTTCGAGGAATTCGTGGAGCGGCACCTGATCCGCGATTACCGGACGCTCCACACCCGCTACAATCCGTTCCGTTTCCGGGCGAGTGTCGTGCGCCTTGCACACCGGGCGCTGGGCGATGCGCTCGGCGTGCGCGCCCTGGCCGAGGGGGCGGTGCGCGAAGGCCGGGCGGCCGAC
This sequence comes from Methylobacterium sp. TK26, assembly GCF_055361565.1. NCBI lineage: Bacteria > Pseudomonadati > Pseudomonadota > Alphaproteobacteria > Hyphomicrobiales > Methylobacteriaceae > Methylobacterium > Methylobacterium sp. TK26. Next base: position 2,093,930 of record NZ_CM143965.1, read on the forward strand.
CTCACGGCGGGCGAGCGGACGGTGCGCACCGACCTCGCGCAGATCCTCACCGTGTTCGAGGGCGTCGACGGCCATCTCGACGCCGTGGACGCGGTGGTGGTGCGGCTCGAACGCCGGATCGGCGCCACCCTGCGCTACGCCGAGGCGCCCGACCCCGGCACCGTCGAGCGCATCGCCGCGCTGCTGCAGGTGGTGGGCGAGGAGGACGACGCGCCCGACGTGCCGGCCGATCTCTCCCTCCTGCGCCCGCCGCTGGGCGAGGCGCATCTGCAATCGCCCCGCGCCCGGCGGGCCGAGATCTTCATCGAGGCCCTGCCCGACCTCGACGTGGACCCGGCGGTGGACGCCTTCGCCGCCGCCAAGGCCGATTTCCGCCGCCGGGTGACGGTGACGCCGGAGCGGATGCGCGACTTCGTGGAAGCCCGGCTGGCGCGGGGCAAGGCGCTGCGCGGCTCCGGCCTGACGATCGAGGACGTGGACGATTTCGTCGTGTTCCAGCGCCTGCGGGAGATCGACCTGCTGTTCGAGGGGCAATTGGCCGACACCTACGCCGTGACGCATCTCACAGAACGGCTGGCCAACGGCTGGCTGGATTGCCCGGACTTCGTGGTGGAGCGGCGCAGCAGGGGAGGCGCCCGTGCTTGAGCCGTTCCGCGCCATCATCGACGGCGACGAGCCCCCTCCCCCCGGCTCCCGCGCGCCCGACGCCGAGGAGCTGATCCGCGCCCTTCAGGTGATGCTGAAGGCGCAGGTGATCTATGCCGACACGCCGGGCATCGGCCGGGCCTATGAGCTGGCCCGCCACTACGCGCCGTTCTTCACCGATTATTTCGCCTGCCTCGGCTACGCCCTGACGGTCGCCCACCGCGACCAGATGGTGTCCCTGAGCCCGGCAGCGGACGCGCCCCGCTACGACATCGCGGGGGAGCGCCTGCGCAAGGACGAGACGCTGGTGCTGCTGGCGCTTCGCCTGCTCTACGAGGAAGGCCTGCGCGACGCCCGCGTCGGCACCGACGGCATCGTGGAATGCACCACGGACGAGATCGTCGAGAAGATCCGCACCGCCGCCCGCAACGACCCGCCCGACGAGGGGCGGCTGGGCGAGATCCTTCGCCTGTTCGCCCGGCGCGGCGGCCTGAAGCTCGGCGAGCGCGACCGGATCGAGCGCGTCACGCCGCTCGCCCTCCTCCCCGGCCTGACGGTGATCGCTTCCGACGCGTGGATGGAGCGCCTGCGCGGCTGGGCGGACGCGCGTGGGTGACCTCACGCTTGCGTCTCGGCGCGACTCCGGCCAACTGGTCCGGCTCCCCAAGCCGCCCGGCGGACTGCATCCTTTGTATCTTCTGACCGATATCGCGATCTCCAACTGGTACCTGATCCGCCGGGAGCAGATCAGGATCCGGGGGGCGGCTGCCCTCGTGGGGCCGACCGGCGCGGGCAAGTCGACCATCTTCGATGCCGTCGGCACGGTGCTGGCCGGCAACAACGCGAGCCGCCTCGCCCTCAACGCCTCGGCCTCGGGCCGCAGCGCGCGGACGGTGCGCGACTATTGCCTCGGCTGGATCAGCGACCCCGCCGAGGGCGGGCGGCCGACGCGGGAATCCTGCGAGACGATCCTCGCCCTCACCTTCGAGAATCCCTCCTCCGGGCGGATCGTCACCGCCGGCCTCGCCCTGGCGGCCCGGGCGGACGAGGCGAAGGAGAGCGTGCTCTCGCGCTTCATCGCGGTCGGGCACCGCTTCGCCATCTCGGATTACGCCCGCGCGAACGAGGCCGGCACCTTCACCGCCCCGTGGTCGGAGATCGCCGCCGACCTGAAGGCGAAGGCCGAGAGCTTCACCGAGTACCGCACCTCCGGCGAGCGCTTCACCGCCGATCTCCTCGCGACCCTGCGCGAGGGAGCGCCCGCCCCCGAGCCGCGTCACTTCCTGCGCAGCTTTGCCAACGCGGTGGCGTTCAAGCCGATTTTCGACACCAGCGCCTTCGTGCGCGCCTTCGTGCTCGACCCCGAGCCCCTGAACGTCGACCGGGTGCGCCAGTCCATCGCCACCTGGAAGGCGCTCCTCGACACCCTGGGCGAACTGGAGGCGCGGCTGGTCCGGCTGAAGCGCCTGCGCGACCGATACGAATCCTGGGGCGAGGCGGTCGTCGCCTCGGCCGAGCACGAGTTGCGGGCGGCGGTGGCGGAACTCCGCCGACGCACCCTCGACCTCACCGCCGTGCGCGAGAAATTGCGCGAGGGCGCCGATACGCTGCGCGTCGCCCGCGAGCGCGTCGCCGATAGCCGGGGCTTCGTGCGCGACATCGACCGCGAGATCGCGGAGAAGAAGGCGCTGAAGGCCGGGCAGGCGATGGGCGAGCGGCTCACCGCCGCCGATCTCGGTCTCTCCATGCTGGAGCGCGACCGCAAAGACTTCGCCGGCCGCGTCGGCGATCTCGTCTCCCTCGTCGGGCAGATGGCGCGGCTGCAATCCGTGGCGCCCGTGCTGCGGCCGGTGGCGCCGCAGGCGGCTCGCCTCGCCGAGGCTTGCGCCCGTGCGAGCCTGCGCAAGGACACCCCGCCCGACGAGATCCTGCGCTCGGACGGCCCCCTCGCCGAACTGATCGAGGGCCTGTCGCGCCTCGCTCCGTTCGACGAAGCGCTGGAACGGGCGGCCGAGGATGCCGCCCTCAAGGCCCGCAGCGCCGAGGCCGAGGCCGAGCGCACCGCCCCGCGTCCCGGCGCGGGCACGGGCGCGCGCCTGTCTTCCGACACGCTGGCCTTCCGCGCCGAACTGGAGCGCAAGGACATCGAGGCGGTGGCGATCTGCGAGCGGGCCGAGATCGTGGACCCGACCTGGGGCCCGGCCATCGAGGCGTTGCTCGGCCGCGCCCGCGAGGCGCTGATCGTGGAGCCCGACCGGCTGGAGGAGGCGTTCGGCGTCCTGCAGGCGGGGCGCGACCGCTTCCACCGCTGCATCCTCGTGAAGACCACCGACACCGCCCGCCAGCGCTCGCGCTACGACGACGACGGCGCCATGTCGGTGGTCGAATCGAGCGACCCCCATGCCCGCGCCTTCCTCGGCGTGCGGATCGGCGGCTACGACCTCGCCCGCAACGATGCCGAACTGGCGCGGCTCTCCCGCGCCGTGGCGCCGAGCGGGCGCACGACGGCCGGCATGGCCTATTCGGTGACCCGCAGCGTCGATCTGATGATGACGCGCGGCCATCGCGGCCCGACGCCGGAGAGCCGCCGCGTCCACGAGAACGCGGCCGCCGAGGCGCGGCGCCTGCGCGGCGAGGCGGCGGTGCTGCGCGAGGCGGCGCGCACGGCGGCGGCGATCCGCGCGCGGATCGAGCGCGGCCTCGACGACATCGACACCCTGCGCGGGGAACTCGACGGGCTCGACGGCCGCCGACGCTCCCTGCAGACCGAGCGCGCCGAGATCGTGAAGCGCGACACCGGCGGGCTCGACGCGGAGATCGCCGCGCTGAACGCGGAACGCGTGGCTTACCTGCGCGAACTCTCCGAGGACCTGGAGCCGAAGCTCGACCGGATGCTCGCCGACGAGGCCGCCCTGAAGGCCCGCGTCGGCACGATGCGCGAGGCGGCCCGCGCCGCCTTCGCCGCGCGGCGGGGGGCGCTGCGCCAATGCGCGGGGGGCGATGCCGCGCGGGTGCGCGTGGCGCGGATGGAGGTGTTCGACCCCACCATCGTCGCCGCCGCGCGCAAGGCGCTGTCGGGGCTCGATCCGAAGAGCGCCGGGGCGCTCGCCGCCGCCGAACGCAGCCGGTCCCGCGAGGCCGCCGAGGCGGCGCGCTCCCATGGCCGCGTGGCCGAGCGCGAACTCGCCGAAGCCTGCGCCACGTGGCGGATCGAGAACCCGCTGCGGGCCGGCGACGTGCCGGCCATCGAGGGCTTCGCCTGGGTGCGGCGGGAATACGAGGCGGTGGAGGGCCACGAGTTGCGGCGCTACCGCGATCAGGCCGCCCGCGCCGAGGCCGAGATGCGCCGGCTGATGACGGAGGATCTGCTCGCCCGCCTCGCGGACCGGTTCGAGCGCGTCCATACGCGGCTCGCCGCGCTCAACGAGCGGCTGTCGGCCCGCTCCTTCACCGGCCAGACCTACGCTTTCGAGGCGGCGGTGGACCGGCGTTATGCGGCGGTCCACGCCCTGGCGGTGGAGGCCGCGCGCTCGCCGGAGGCGGCTCAGGCGCTGCTGACGGGGGAGGTCGAGGGCCCGATGGCCTCGGCGCTCGCGGAGATCACGGCGCTCATCGCGGGTGAGGAGGATGCGAACCGGCTCGCCGATTACCGCAACTACTTCGTCTACGAGATCGGGATGAAGGACAAAGCGGGCAACCGGACGACGATGTCGGCCAGGGCCCTGCGCGGCTCCGGCGGCGAGGCGCAGGCGCCGTTCTACGTGGCCATCGCGGCCTCGCTGGCGAGCGCCTATTATCCCGGCGACCGGCCGGGCTCGGAGCATCCGGGGCTCGGCCTGTGCCTGCTGGACGAGGCGTTCTCGAAGCTCGACGTGCGCAATTCCCAGGCGCTGGTCGACCTCTACCGGGCGTGGGGGCTGCAATTGCTGATTGCGGCGCCGGAGGACAAGCGCACGACGCTGACCGAGGTGATGGACACCATCGTCACGGTCTACAAGAGCCCGGACCTCACCGCCGTGCGAATCGAATCCGAGCATCCGCTCGAAGCCGCGCGGCGGGCGCTTCAGGCGATCAACCCCGACCACCGGGGGATCGAAGGCTTCCGCCGGCAGGACGCCGCGGAATAGCCCGGGAGGGTGCGGGGTGGGCGGTCTCGCCGTCCCCGCAATCCCCGATGATCAGTTCAGGTAGGTGCGAATCCAGTTCGGGGAGAGGATCTCGCCCTCCTCGGTGATGATCCACGGCTGCTTGGCCGGATCGGTCAGGGCACCCGCAGCGGCGGCGATCGCCTCGCGCAGGGTGCCGTACCGCTCGGGTTGCGCGAGCGGGGCGCTCGCCGGAGCCGTGCGCCAGATCGTCAGATCGGCTGGCCGTTCGAGAGCTTCGGTTTCCATGGTGACGAACTCTTCCTTCGAGAAACGCAGACTTCGGAGTCGGGCGCTGTCCCGCCGCAGACCCGGGCGGGTCAGCGGCAGCACGATGGCGGTAGATGCAAGCTTCTGTGAGGCAGCTTTGAGATCAATTCGCGCCGCTTTTCCGGTCGGCTCCGCCTTCGCGGCGGAGATGTGGCCGCTTTAGATGGCCGCGACTGGATTTGGGTACGAATTCACCGCGCTGCACTTATGATGATTGTCACACCCGAAACATGACCATTCCGTTAGCTGTCCCTACGCGGTGGCAGTGGCTGCCGCTGAACCGCATCGGCACATGGGGACTTGTTGACGCCCCGAAGCTGAACGCGCACTTAAGGCCGCCCTCAGCCGCCGTTTCCTAATCCATCGCCTCGGAGAGACCCGTGCCGGACCGCACCCGACGCCTCGTGCTCGCGCTGGTCCTGCTGCTGCTCGGGCTGGCGGTGGTGCAACCTTACGTCACACCTTTGCTGTACTCGGCCAGCACGCCGCGCCTCATCGCGGCGCGGGGCGACCTCGCGGGGTCCGAGAAGACGACGATCGCCCTGTTCGAGCGGGCGAGCCCGTCGGTGGTCCACGTCTTCGCCCAGTCCGCCGCGCAGGATCGCGGCCTCCTCGACATCGAGAACGAGGACGAGAGCCAGGGCGGCGGCACGCAGACCGGCACCGGCTTCGTTTGGGACGGCGCCGGCCATGTCGTCACCAACACCCATGTGGTGCAAGCCGCCGCGCAATCGGGCGGCTCGGTCTCGGTGCGGCTGAGTTCGGGCGACGTGGTGCCCGCCACCCTCGTCGGCATGGCACCGTCCTACGACCTCGCCGTGCTGCAGCTCGGGCGCACCGCCCACCTGCCGCCGCCGTTGGCCATCGGCACCTCGGCCGATCTCAAGGTCGGCCAGTCGACCTTCGCCATCGGCAATCCGTTCGGCCTCGACCACACCCTCACCACCGGCGTCATCAGCGCCGTGCGCCGCCGGATGCCGACGAGCGAGGGGCGCGAGGTCTCGGGGGTGATCCAGACGGATGCCGCCATCAATCCCGGCAATTCCGGCGGCCCGCTGCTCGATTCGGCCGGGCGGCTGATCGGCGTGAACACGGCCATCGTCTCGCCCTCCGGCGCCAGCGCCGGGATCGGCTTCGCAATTCCCGTCGATGTCGTGAACCGGGTCGTGCCGGAATTGATCCGCGCCGGCCGGGTGCGCAACCCCGGCATCGGCATCATCGCCGGGCAGGAGGCGACCGCCGCGCGGCTCGGGATCGACGGGGTAGTGGTGCTGCGGGTGCTGCGCGGCTCGCCCGCCGCCCAGGCCGGCATCCGGGGCGTCGATCCGCAGACCGGGACGGTCGGCGACGTCATCGTCTCGGCCGGCGGGCGCGAGGTCCATCGCCTCGCCGACCTCACGGCGGCCATCGCCGAGGCCGGCATCGGCGCGAGCGTGGAGCTCGGCATCCTGCGGGACGGCCGGCTGCGGCAGGTCCGCGTCGGCACGACGGACGTGGCGGAGAACCGGCAATGACGCGCGCCCTGGCGATCCCCCCCGCCCTGCCTGACCCGGTGTAGGCCGCCGATGCTGCTCTTGCTCGGATTGATCGGCTGCGGCGTGCTCTGGTGGCTCTCGCAGCAGAAGGGCGGGTTCGGCGCGGCGCTGGCCGCCTTTCCGCGCCAACTCCTCGCGGGCTGGGCGGCGCTGGCCGCCGCCGGCTTCTTCATGCTCCGCGGCAACCTGCTGATCGCCGCCCTGTTCGGGATCGCCGGCCTGTGGAGCCTGGAAGGGCCGGAGGGGATCGGGCGGCGGTTCCGCGCCCTCGTCCCGAAGCGGCAGGCGGCGGGGCGCAGCGTGCGCACCCGGCTCATCGCGGTGGTCATCCACGCGGACGGCACCTTCGCCGGAGGGCGCGTGCGCTCCGGCCCGCTCGGCGGGGCGCGGCTCGACGCCCTCGACCTGCCGTCGCTGGCCCGGCTCCTCGGCCTCTGCAAGCGGGAGGACGCGGAGGGCGCGGCGATCCTAGAGGCTTATCTCGACCGCCGGGCGCCCGGTTGGCGTGTAGACGCTGAGCGAGATCGCGACTCGTGGCCGGGCGGAGCGGCGAAGCCAGGGGCGATGTCGCAGGAGGAGGCGTACCAGATCCTGGGGCTTGAGCGCGGGGCGCCCGCTGAGGAGATCCGGACGGCCCACCGGACGCTGATGAAGCGCGCCCACCCCGACCAGGGGGGAAGTGCCGAGGGGGCGGCTCGTCTCAACGCGGCCCGGGATCGATTGCTGAACCGACATCGCTGAACTCCACGCGCGTTGCCAGGTTGCGTCACACGGCCCGGCCCCTTCTGGAGGCCGGCGTAGCGTCGAAAATGATACTGAACGAAATGTCTTGAAGGGCCGTTTCCGACGGCCGATCAGCTGCGGGTGGCGAAGCAGCTGAAGCCGCTGCGCTTCAGCGTGACGCAGGCATCCTGCGCCGTCTCCTGCTCGGCGAAGCCGGAGAACCGGGCGCGGTAGAGGGTGGCGCCGCCATGCTCGACCTTCACCGTGTAGGGCGCGGCCTTGGAGAGGCTGCCGCCGACCTTGGCGCGGGCCTGGGCGAGCATGGTGCGCGCCTTGTCCTCATCGTCCATGGCGCCGAGCTGGATCACCCAGGCGCTGGGCGTCACCTTCGGGCCGGCAAGCGGCTTCGGCGGGTCGTCGCGCTCGTTGGAGCCGACGCGGGCGACGATCTTGCCGCTGTGGGGGAAGGCCGGCTGGGCCGCCTGCGACGCATAGGCCTGGGCGGCCTTCGGCAGGGCCTGGAGGCGGCCGCCGCCGGGCGTCGTCGTGCGGGCGGGGGAGATGTCCAGCGGCTCGCCCGTGGAATTCGTGGTCTCGACGTCCTCGTCCTCGGCCGAGGCGATCTGGGTGCGGGTGCGCGACACGGCGTCGGCGACGACGGCCGGGCGGGCGCGCTCGGCGACCTCGACCACCGGCGGGGCGGTGCGGGCGCCGGCATAGGCCACCGGCAGGTGGGCGCGCACGAGCTTGGCCATGATCTGGTCGCGGCTGGCGCCGGAGCGGCCGCCGAGCACGATGGCGACGATCTGGTGCCCGTCGGACTTCGCCGCCGTCATCAGGTTGAAGCCGGAATCGCGGGTGTAGCCGGTCTTGATGCCGTCCACGCCCTCGACGTTGCCGAGCAGGTGGTTGTGGTTGCCGATGACCCGGCCGCGGAAGGCGAAGGAGCGGGTCTGGAAGTAGCGGTAATAGCGCGGGAAGCGGTCCTGGATCGCACGGGCGAGGATCGTCAGGTCGCGGGCGGTGGTGAGCTGGTCCGGGTCGGGCAGGCCGGAGGCGTTGGCGTAGTGCGTGCGGCTCATGCCCAGCGCGTGGGCCTTCGCCGTCATCATCTCCGCGAAGCGCTCCTCGGAGCCGGCGATGTTCTCGCCGATGGCGCTGGCCACGTCGTTCGCGGACTTGGTGACGATCGCCTTGATCGCGTCCTCGACGGAGATGGTCTGGCCGGGGCGCAGGCCGAGCTTCGACGGCGCCTGGGCGGCCGCGTGGGGCGTGATGGTGAGTTCGGAATCGAGGGCGTACTTGCCGCGCTCCATCTGCTCGAAGAGCATGTAGAGCGTCATCACCTTGGTGATCGAGGCCGGGTGGCGCAGCGCGTCCTCGTTCACGGCATGGAGCGTCTTGCCGGTCTTGGCATCGACGACCATCGCCGCGTAGGGCGGGTTGTAGCCGCCGCCCGTGGCGTGCTTCGCGTGGGCGGCGTGCCGGTGGTGGCGGCCGCGCCGCGCATCGGCGGGTGAGGTGAGCGACGTCAGGACCGCTACCGCGACCAGCGCGGCCGGAACCGCGCGGGCCGTGAGGCCGGGAACTACTACCATACGCATGCGCCCGAACGCCCTTGCCGTGCCGGTTCCGCACCGGCCCCCGCCCCTCTCAAGGACGCCCGTCGTGGTGGTACGTCCGCATCCCCAGAACCATGCGGCGGCGCGGTTACGGGCGGGTTAATCGGATCGACGGTGAACGCTTTTCTTGCAGGCCTCCGGGTCGCTTGCCTGTGACTTGACGGTGTCGTGGGCGGCGCACAAACTCGAATGCCGCCCGACGCACAGGAACGCCGCCGAGGCCGGCTCGCCGGAAGGAGGCGCATGATGCAGCAGCCCTACGCCACCCCCTCGGTGGGCGCCACGGCCCTGCGCGGCACCGGGGCGGCGGTGCGCACGGCGCAGACCATCGGGCTGGAATGGCTCGATCTCGGCAAGCAGAGTTACGAGGACGTCGTGGCGACGGCCGGGCGCATGGCCGCCTGCCGCAGCCCCGGCGAGGCTTTGGCGCTGCAGGGGGACCTCGTCCAGCGCATGACCGGACGGGCACTGGCCCGCTCGGTGGTGCTGAGTGACCAGTTCACCGCGCTGTTCGGCCATCTCCTGCGCCCGGCGGGGCCCCGGCGCCTCCCGTGACACGCTCCCCGCCAGCGGACGTGTTTCGCCGCACCCCGAGGGTCTGCGCACCGGTACGGACGACCCTATCTGCGGACACGAGCGCGCAGGCGTCTGGCGAAGTCGGCTCACGGTCTGTAGATTGGGAGTCACGCGACGAAGGTTCGGTCGGACAGCGCCGATTCCACCGATCGCCGGAGAGCTTCGGGGGACGGTCTGGCCTGCCGCAAGGGATCGGTTCGACGGATATGACACGGGTCCCAATGATGGGAACGGAGCAGGTGCGGACGGCGTTCGCGATCACGGCCACGGGTTCACGGGAGCCGGGGGGCGATGACCGCTCGAACACCGCCATCATCACCCGCACGAAGCCGCGCACGAAGCGGCCAAGCCTTTACCGCGTCCTGCTCCTCAACGACGACTACACCCCGATGGAATTCGTGGTGCTCGTCGTGGAGCGGTTCTTCAACAAGAACCACGAGGACGCGTACCGGATCATGATGCATGTTCACCAGAACGGCGTCGGTGAGTGCGGCGTGTTCACCTACGAGGTCGCTGAGACCAAGGTGACGCAGGTCATGGACTTTGCCCGCAAGCACCAACATCCTCTCCAGTGCGTTATGGAAAAGAAATAGGCGCCGCTCGCGGTAGGCACGAAGGACAGAGGCCCGCTTTGCCAAGCTTCTCACGCAGCCTAGAACAAGCCCTTCACCGGGCGCTCGCCCTGGCCGGCGAACGCCGCCACGAATACGCGACGCTCGAACATCTGCTTCTCGCCCTGGTGGACGACCAGGACGCAGCCGCCGTGATGCGGGCCTGCAACGTCGAGATCGATACGCTGCGCCGCAGCCTCGTCGAATACGTCGACACCGAACTCTCGAACCTGACCGGTGACGGACGCCAGGACGCCAAGCCCACGGCCGGCTTCCAGCGGGTGATCCAGCGGGCGGTGATCCATGTCCAATCCTCCGGCCGCGAGGAAGTGACCGGCGCGAACGTGCTCGTGGCGATTTTCGCCGAGCGCGAGAGCCACGCCGCCTACTTCCTGCAGGAGCAGGACATGACCCGCTACGACGCGGTCAACTACATCAGCCACGGCATCGCCAAGCGCTCCGGCGCCAGCGACTCGAAGCCCGTGCGCGGGGCCGAGGACGAAGGTCCGGCCGAGCGTCCGAGCGACGAGGGCGAGCCGCGCGGCACTAAGAAGAAGGGCGACGCCCTCGACGCCTATTGCGTCAACCTCAACAAGAAGGCCCGCGACGGCAAGATCGACCCGCTGATCGGCCGCCACGCCGAGGTGGAGCGGACGATCCAGGTCCTCTGCCGCCGCCAGAAGAACAACCCGCTGCTGGTGGGCGACCCCGGCGTGGGCAAGACCGCCATCGCCGAGGGCCTCGCCCGCAAGATCATCCAGCACGAGGTGCCGGAGGTGCTGGCCGAGGCGACGGTGTTCTCCCTCGACATGGGCACGCTGCTCGCCGGCACCCGCTACCGGGGCGATTTCGAAGAACGCCTCAAGCAGGTGATGAAGGAGATCGAGGCGCACCCGAACGCCATCATGTTCATCGACGAGATCCACACGGTGATCGGCGCCGGTGCGACCTCCGGCGGCGCGATGGATGCCTCGAACCTCCTGAAGCCGGCCCTGGCCTCGGGGACGCTGCGCTGCATCGGCTCGACCACCTACAAGGAGTACCGCCAGTACTTCGAGAAGGACCGCGCCCTGGTGCGCCGCTTCCAGAAGATCGACGTCAACGAGCCGTCGATCCCGGACGCGATCGAGATCGTGAAGGGTCTGCGCCCGTATTTCGAGGAGTTCCACAAGCTCAAGTACACGACCGATGCCGTGAAGGCGGCGGTGGAGCTGTCGGCCCGCTACATCAACGACCGCAAGCTGCCGGACAAGGCGATCGACGTGATCGACGAGACCGGCGCCTCGCAGATGCTGGTGCCGGAGGCCCGCCGCAAGCGGACCATCGGCGTCAAGGAGATCGAGGCGACCATCGCCACGATGGCCCGCATCCCGCCGAAGACCGTCTCGAAGGACGACGCGGTGGTTCTCCAGAACCTCACCGAGAGCCTGAAGCGGGTCGTCTACGGCCAGACCGGCGCCATTGAGGCGCTGACCTCGGCGATCAAGCTGGCCCGCGCCGGCCTGCGTGATCCGGACAAGCCCATCGGCTCGTACCTGTTCGCGGGTCCGACCGGCGTCGGCAAGACCGAGGCGGCCAAGCAACTGGCGTCGTCGCTCGGAGTCGAGATGCTGCGCTTCGACATGTCGGAGTACATGGAGCGGCACACCGTCTCGCGGCTGATCGGTGCACCTCCCGGCTATGTCGGCTTCGACCAGGGCGGCCTACTCACCGATGGCATCGACCAGCACCCGCATTGCGTGCTGCTGCTCGATGAGATCGAGAAGGCCCACCCGGACCTGTTCAACATCCTGTTGCAGGTGATGGACCACGGCAAGCTGACCGACCACAACGGCAAGCAGGTCGATTTCCGCAACGTCATCATCATCATGACGTCGAACGCGGGCGCCTCGGATCTCGCGAAGTCGGCCTACGGCTTCACGCAGAGCAAGCGCTCGGGGGACGATGTGGAGGCGATCAACCGGCTGTTCGCGCCGGAATTCCGCAACCGTCTCGATGCGATCATCTCGTTCGGCCATCTGCCGAAGGAGGTCGTGGCCAAGGTGGTGGACAAGTTCGTGCTTCAGCTCGAAGCGCAGCTCGCCGACCGCAACGTCACCATCGAGCTGTCGGACGAGGCCCGCGACTGGCTCGTGGAGCATGGCTACGACGACGCGATGGGCGCCCGGCCCATGGCCCGCCTGATCCAGTCCACGATCAAGACGCCGCTCGCCGACGAGGTGCTGTTCGGCAGGCTGAAGGATGGCGGCGCGGTGAAGGTCGTCGTCCGCAAGCCGGAGGACGAGGAGGCGAAGGCCGGCGAGAAGGAAACGCTGAGCTTCGAGTTCCCGGCGGGCCCGGCCATGCCGAAGCCCGAGAAGGACGTCGCCAACGCGGCCAAGCGCAAGCGCGCCAAGCCCCGGTCGGTGACGCGCAAGAAGTCGCCTAAGGACAACAAGGGCGGTGGCGGCGGTTCGGGCGGCGGCGTGAAGACCGTGCCCAAAGTGCCGCTCGTCCGGGCGTGATGATCGGCCGGCCGGGGCACGGGCTTCCGGTCGGCGATCACCCGGTCTATGACCCCCGCGACGCGCATGCGCCGCGGGGAGGAGGCGCCCGATGACTGATGACCTGCGGGAAGGCCCCCTCTCGACGGTGCCGCATACTGCTCCAGCCCAGAAGCAAAAGCCTTCCGGCCGGGAGTTGCGCCGCCAGCGCCGCCGCCGTCGCCGCCGGGGCGAGGAGATGCTGGCATGGGTGCTGGTGCCTCTGATCTGCTTCGGGCTCTACTGGAGCGTCACGGCTGGCTTCGAGTTCATGGGAACCTCGCCGGGCCAGGTCTGGGACCAGCTGATGCAGGTCAAGGCGATGATGGAGAAGCGGCGCACCTGACGCGGTTCGGCCCGTGCCGCCCGAGGCCGGAGCCGACACCATGATCACGCGCCGCGCCGCCCTCGGTTTCCTTGCCGCCCTTCCCGCGACCGTGCGGGCGGCCTCCGGCCCCGTCGCCATCGTCGGCGCGGGCGCGGCGGGCCTCGCGGCTGCCGAGGCGTTAAGGCGGGCGGGACGCGCCTTCATCCTCCTCGAAGCCCGCGACCGGATCGGCGGGCGCGCCCATACCGACCGTTCGCTCGGCGCGGAGGCCCGGTTCGACGCGGGCGCGCAATACATCCACTGGGCCGAACGGAACCCCTGGGCCGCCATCGCCCGGAGGGAGGGCGCGCGGTTCAACGATCAGGACGGCTGGGCGCGCACCCTCTTCATCGATGGGCGACCGGCGACCGAGGCGGAGCGCGCCAGTCGCCGCGCCGGCTTTGCGGGGCTCGACGCCATCCTCGCCCCCAAGGGTGCGGACATGTCCCTCGCCGACGAGGCGAAGCTCGCCGGCCCCGAGGCCGAGGCGGCGACCTCCGGCTTGAGCCGCCTGTCCCTCGGGGAGGATCCGGGACGCGTCTCGGCCGCCGATTACGACCGCCTGTGGTCGGGCACGGACCTGTGGGTCGATGGCTACGGCGATCTCGTCGCGACGCATTTCGCCCATTTGCCGGTGCGGCTGAACTGTCCGGTCCTCGGCATCGACTGGTCGGGGGCAGGCGTGCGCCTGCGGACGGCATCAGGCACCCTCGACGCGGCGGCGGTCCTCGTCACGGTGCCGGTCGGTGTGCTGAAGGAAGGCGGGATCGCCTTCACCCCCGCCCTGCCCTCACCCACGCAAGCGGCCCTCGATGGCCTCTCGATGGGGGCATACTCGAAGGTCGCCCTGCGCCTCGACCCCGAGCGGATCGATCCGAAGGCGGTGGGCGATGCGGTGAGCGTCGCCCGCGACGGGCCGACGATCTACTTCGAAATGGGACCGTTTGGGCGGCCCGTGGCCGTGGCCAACCTTGGGGGCGACTTGTCCCGCGATCTCTGCCGCGCGGGCGAGAAAGCCGCCGTGGCGCTGGCCACCGAACGGCTCGCGGCGATCCTGGGGGCCAACGCGTCCGGCGCGGTGACGGGCGGGCGGCTCGCGGGGTGGTGGACCGACCCCTACGCGCGCGGCTCCTATTCCATCGCGGCACCCGACCATGCCGACGCCCGCGATGCGTTGCGGGCACCCGTCGCCGAGCGTGTCTACTTCGCGGGGGAAGCCTTGGCCGGGGGCGGCGCCATGACGGTCGGCGGCGCGACCCTCGATGGCGAGCGCGCCGCCCGGGACATCCTCAAGCGGCTTCCGGCCTGAGCCTCAGTCCCGCCGCAGGACGTGGACGCTGAACAGCGCCTCGGGATCGGTCCAGACCGTCACCGACTGCCAGCCGGCACGGGCGGCGAGATCCTTGAAGCTGTCGAGCGTGTACTTGTAGCTGTTCTCGGTGTGGATCGTCTCGCCCGCGCGGAAGGCGAAGGTCTCGCTGCCGATCCGCACGCTCTGGTCCTTGCAGGATTCGAGATGCATCTCGATCCGCGAGGCCGTCGGATTGAACACGGCCTTGTGCCGGAACGCGTCGAGGTCGAAATCGCCGCCGAGTTCGTGGTTGATCCGCTTCAGCAGGTTCATGTTGAACGCGGCCGTCACGCCGGCGGCGTCGTCATAGGCGGCCTCCAGACGGGCGGTGTCCTTCACGAGATCGACGCCGAGGATCAGCAGCGCGTCCGGCCCGAGGATCGCGCCGAAGCTGTCGAGCAGGGCGCGGGCTTCCTCCGGCTCGAAATTGCCGACCGTCGAGCCGGGAAAGAAGCCGGCGCGGGGCGCCATGCCGGTCGTCTCGGGCAGGGTGAACGGCTTGGTGAAGTCGGCCACGACGGGCTCGACGGTGAGGTCGGGAAAATCCTGGCGCAAACTCGTCGCCTGCTCGGCCAGGAACTCGCCGGAGACATCCACCGGCACGTAGGCCGCGAGGTCCGGCAGGTGGTTCAGGAGCCGCCGAAGCTTCGCGGTCGAGCCGCTGCCGAATTCCACGAGCGCGGCCTGCTTCGGCAGATAGGCGGCGATCTCGTCGCCACGGGCGTCGAGGATGCCGACCTCCGTGCGCGTCGGGTAGTATTCCGGCAGGGCGGTAATCTGCTCGAACAGCTCCGAGCCGGCGGCGTCGTAGAAGTATTTCGGCGAGAGCGTCTTCTGCGGCTTCGAGAGGCCCGCGCGGACATCGGCCAGGAAGACGGGGTCGGCCGCCACGGACTCGGGGAAGGTCGGATGGACGGTCACGGCGTACTCCGGGGCACGAACGAGAGGGCGGGGCGCCGCCGCGAGGGGCGGCGCGCCGTTCAGGACAGCGGCTCGGCCAGACGCAGGCCGGTGAACTGCCAACGCTGGTGGGGGTAGAAAAAGTTGCGGTAAGTGGGCCGCGCGTGCCCCTCCGGCGTCGCCACCGACGAGCCGCGCAGCACGAACTGGTTCGACATGAACTTGCCGTTGTACTCACCGAGCGCGCCCGGCAGCGGCCGGTAGCCGGGATAGGCAAGGTAGGCGCTGCGGGTCCATTGCCAGACGAGGCCGTAGGCGTCGGGCAGGTCGCCGTTGCGGGCGGCCACTTCCCATTCGAACTCGGTCGGCAGGACCTTGCCGGCCCAGCGGGCGTAGGCATCCGCCTCGTAGTAGCTCACATGGGAGACGGGGGCGTCGGGATCGACCGCCTTCGGCCCGGCTAGGCTTGCCTGGACCCAGCCGCCGTCATGCCGCCGCCAATAGCCGGGCGCCTCCCAGCCCTGGGCTTGGCCGGCGTACCACCCGTCCGACAGCCAGAGGTCCTGCCGGGAATAGCCGCCGTCTTCCATGAAGGCGAGCCAGTCGCGGTTGCTCACCAATGCCCTGTCGATCCGCACGGGCAGGATCAGGCTTTCGTGCCGAGGCGATTCGTTGTCGTAGGAGAAGCCGTCGCCCTCATGGCCGATGGCGGTGATGCCGTGCTCAAGGGTCACGGCGCCGGTTTGCGACGCGGCGTCGGGAAAGCGCCAGGACGGATCGTAGACCGGATCGAGGGGATTCTGAGCGAAGGCGTGGAGGATGTCGGTCCAGAGTAGTTCCTGGTGCTGCTGCTCGTGGAACAGGCCGATCTCCAGGATCGGCAGGATGTCGGCGAGGGCCTTCTCCGAAGCCTGACCGAGCAGGGCCTCGACGGCGCGGTCCACATGCGCCCGGTAGCCCGCCACCTCGTCGCAGGTCGGCCTGGTGATGAGCCCGCGCTGGGTGCGCGGCTGGCGCGGCCCGGCGGCCACGTAATACGAATTGAACAGGTAATGCAGGCGCGGATCGTGGATCGCGTAGCCCGGCAGGTGCTCGGCGAGCAGGAATTGCTCGAAGAACCACGTCACATGCGCCCGGTGCCACTTGGTCGGGCTGGCATCCTCCATGGACTGGATCTGCTGATCCTCGGGCGAGAGCGGCGCGGCCCGCCGCTCCGTCTCCGCGCGCACCGTCCGGTAGGCGTCGATCCAGGCCTGCCGGTCGATGGGCCGGGCGCTGGAGGGCGGCGGCGGGAAGGCCGGGCGGAGGGCGCCTTGCCTGTCGTCCCTGGGCAGTGCGGCGGTGGCAGCCATGCAGTTCCTTCCCTCTCGGCGTCGTTCCGAAGGAGAGTTTTCCCGCCCGGAGGCGTGCCGGGGCACATAGTCCCGCAATCGGACGGTGCAACCGTAGCGCGGCGATTGTGTTCAGCTTGACGATGGCGACCGGTGGATTGACGGGATGGCGGGCCTTTCTCTCGCCGTTTTGAGACGGCCTTAACCACCGAACCGGATGGTCGGTATTCGTTCAAAGGGGAGCAGTGAGCCTTGCGATGCGGATCGACCTGATGGCCGGTGCCGGATTGTCCCTCGCCCCGGTCGGCGTGGCGCCGGAGCCGACGATCCTCGTCTTCGATTCCGGGCTCGGCGGCCTCACCGTCCTCGAAGCCGTGCGGCGGGCGCGTCCCGATGCGCGCTACGTCTACGCCGCCGACGACGCGGCCTTCCCCTACGGACGCCTCTCCGAAGCCGACCTCGTCGCGCGGGTCCTCGACGTGATGGGCCAGCTCATCGCGGCGCATCGGCCCGACCTCGTGGTCATCGCGTGCAACACCGCCTCGACGCTGGTCCTGCCGGCCCTGCGGCAGCGCTTCACGACGCCCTTCGTCGGCGTGGTGCCGCCGATCAAGCCGGCGGCGGCGACGACCCGCAGCGGCCTCATCACCCTTCTGGCGACGCCCGGTACGGTGGCGCGCTCCTACACCCGCGACCTCATCGCGACCTACGCCTCCGCCTGCGCCGTCACCCTGGTGGGCTCGCGCAACCTCGCGACCTTCGCCGAGGCCGAGATGGCGGGCACGCCCGTCGATGACGCGACGCTGCTCGCCGAAATCGCCCCATGCTTCGTCAGCGCCGAGGACGGGCGGCGGACGGATGTCGTGTGCCTCTCGTGCACCCATTATCCGCTGCTGCTGCCGCGCCTGCGCGCCCTCGCCCCCTGGCCGGTGACATGGATCGACCCCGCCCCGGCCATCGCCCGGCGGGTGGTGCAGCTACTCGGGCAGGGCTCCCGCGCCGAGACGCACGGCGTGCTCGCGGCCTTCACCGCCGGCACCAGCCTGACCGCTCCGCTGCGCGACAGCCTCACGCTCCGGGGCGTGAATGAAGTGACGGTGGAAGCGATCCCGCTGCCTATGCAGTAAGGCCTTGCAGCCTATTAAATCTTAACGGTGTTTTAGGAAGGCCACGGTCACGCTCCCATCGGTGGGGAGGGGCGCGGCATGCTCGAACATCGCGGCGGATTGACCGGTCAGGACCGGGCGCCGGGAGCCGCCGAGCGCTTCCTGTCCAAGGCCGTGGCGCATCGCGAGGCGGGCCGGCTCGACAAGGCGCGGCGCAACATCGGCCGCGTCCTCGACATGGCCCCCGACCATGCGAATGCCCGCTACGAACTCGGCCTGCTCGTCAGCCGCACCGAGGGTGCCGCCGCCGCGATCCCGCATTTCGCCGCCGCCCTGAAGGGCGCGCAGTCCAACCCCGCCTGCTGGCTCGCCCTGATCGGCGCCCTCCTCGAAACGCAGCGGCTGCCGGAAGCTCGCGCCATCGCCGAGCGGTTCCGCGCGGCGGGCCTCGCGGCCGTGTCGCCGAAGGCCGTCGCCGTGCTGGTCGAGCGGGCCGTCGCCCTCGGCCGCGGCTGCTACGATCAGCAGGATTTCGTGCGGGCCGAAGCCTATCTCGACCTCGCCATCGCCCTCGACGACACGCACCCGGACGCGACCTTCCTGGCCGGCGCCGTCGCCGCCCGGACGAACCGGCTGCAGATGGCGTTCGATCTCATCAGTATCGCCATCTACCGCACGCCCGACCGAGCCCTGTACTTCGCCGGCCTCGGCGCCCTGATGACGCTGATGGAGGACGAGGCCGGCACCCGCTCGGCGCTTGAGAAGGCCCTCGAACTCGATCCGAACCTCGCCATCGCCCATTCGAACCTCGCGGGGTTCCTGCACAAGCGCTCGTGCTACGCCGAGGCGATGCACCACGCCGACCGCGCCGTGGCGATCGACCCGGCCTGTTCCGGGGCGCATGTGAACCGCGGGCTCATCCTGAAGAGCCTCGGGCGGCTGCACGATTCCATCGCGGCCATGGATACGGCGATCGCCCTCGCCCCGCGCGACATCGACGCCCATTCGAACCGGCTCTTCACCAAGCTCTATGCGGGCGACATCCCGGCCACGGAATATGCGGCCGACGCGCGGGCCTTCGGCAAGCTCTTCGCGGACCCGTTGCTGCGCAAGCGCCCCTTCACCCATGACCGCGACCCGAACCGGCGGCTGAAGGTCGGCTTCGTCTCGGGCGACCTCTGCGCCCACGCGGTGGCCCGCTTCCTCGAACCGTTCCTCGAACGCTTCGACCGCGAGGCTTTCGCGACGTACGCCTACATGACCCGCGCCGCCGAGGACGGGCTGTCGCTTCGGATGAAGCCGCTGTTCGACCAGTGGCTCAACATCTCCGGCATCTCGGACGACGCGGCCGCCGACCGGATCGAGGCCGACCGCATCGACATCCTCGTGGACCTCTCCGGCCACAGTGCCGGGCACCGCCTGCAGGTCTTCGCCCGCAAGCCCGCGCCGGTTCAGGTGACGTGGATGGGCCATCCGGCCACGACCGGTCTCTCGGCCATCGATTATCGGCTGACCGACGACGTGCAGGACGGCGAGGGCTGCGATGCCCTCCACACCGAGGCCCTGTGGCGCCTGCCCCGCGTGTCGGCCACCTACCGCCTCGCCGACGATACGCCCCCCGTGCGCGAGCGGCCCCCTTGCGCGGAGAACGGCTTCGTCACGTTCGGCGTGATGAACCGCTTCGAGAAGGTGAGCGACGCCGCGCTCCAGACCTGGGGCCGGATCCTCGCCGCGATCCCCGACGCGCGGCTGTTCATGGTGGTCGGCGACGTGGACACGCCGGAGGTCCGCCAGCAGGTGGACGAGCGGCTAGCCCGCGCCGGGATCGACCTCGACCGGTTGATCCTGCAACCGCGCGTGACGAGCGGCTATTTCGAACTCTACCACCAGATCGACATCGCCCTCGATCCGTTCCCCTATAACGGCGGCACGACGAGCTGCGACACGCTCAGCATGGGCGTGCCCTTCGTGACTCTGTCCGGCGCCACCGCCCCCGAACGGGCCGGCGCCGTGGTACTCGGCTCGGCGGATCTCGATGAGCTGGTGGCGACCTCGCGGGACGAGTACGTCGCGACGGCCGTCGCCCTCGCCATCGACCGGGAGCGCCTCGCCCGCACCCGCGACGGCCTGCGCGAGCGCTTCTTCGCCGGCCCGATGACGGACCACGCCCGCCTTGCCGGCGAGGTCGGGAAGGCGTTCCGGGCCATGTGGACCCACTGGGCGACAGGTGAGCCATGCGCGCGCGGCTGAAGGCTCCGACCGAGGGCGGCGTCCGCCGCAAGCGCAAGGCGGCGGGGGGCGGCGTCCCCTCCCCGCTTCTCGACGACGCCCTGGCGGAACGCCTCGCTGCCGCCGCCCGCGACCCCGCGCTGCTGCGCGAGGCGCCCGCACCGCGGGCGGCCGGGCCGATCTACGTCACCAAGCCCTTCCTCCCGCCCTACGCCGAATTCGAGCCGATGCTGCGGGAGATCTGGGACCGCAAGGTCCTAACCAACGGCGGCCCGTACCACCACGAGTTCGAGGCGCGGCTGGCCGAACATCTCGGCGTGGCGCATGTCGCGCTGTTCAACAACGCGACGACCGCGCTTATCATGGCGCTGCGGGCGCTGGGCCTGTCCTCGGGCGAGGTGATCACCACCCCCTACTCCTTCGTGGCGACCTCCCACGCGCTGATGTGGACCGGGCTGACGCCCGTCTTCGCCGACATCGACCCCGTGACCCTGAACCTCGACCCGAAGGCGGTCGAGGCTGCGGTGACGCCCCGGACCCGCGCGATCCTGCCCGTCCATTGCTACGGCCACCCTTGCGATGTCGATGGCATCGCGGCGGTCGCCGAGCGCCATGGGCTGAAGGTCGTCTACGACGCCGCCCATGCCTTCGGTGTGCGCGATGCCGGCGGCTCGGTGCTGCGGCACGGCGACCTTTCCGTGCTGAGCTTCCACGCCACCAAGGTGTTCAACACCTTCGAGGGCGGCGCCATCGTCTGCCCCGACGCGGCGCGCAAGGAGCAGATCGACAAGCTCAAGAACTTCGGCCACGACGGCGAGACCAGCGTCATCGAAGTCGGCCTCAACGGCAAGATGAGCGAGTTCAACGCCGCCCTCGGCCTTCTGCAATTGCGCTACATCGATACGGCCATCGACCGGCGCGGGGCCATCGACGCGGCCTACCGGGCCGGGCTCGCCGGCATTCCCGGCATCGCCTGCCTCGAATGCGCGGGCGAGGTGCGGGCCAACTACTCGTATTTCCCGATCCTCGTCGGGCCGGATTACCCCATCGCCCGCGATACCCTGTGGGAGATGCTGAAGCGGGAGGGCATCCACACCCGCCGCTACTTCCACCCGCTGATCTCGGATCATCCAATGTATGCCGGCCTGCCGAGCGCCGGCCGCGCCACCCTGCCGATCGCGGCGCAGGCCGCCGACCGCATCCTCTGCCTGCCGATCTATCCCGACCTCGAACCGGAGGTGGTCGCCAGGACCGTCGCCCGCATCGCCGATCCCTTGCGGACTTGAGCCGCCATGCGTGTCGCGATCATGCAGCCGTATCTGTTTCCGTATATCGGCTACTTCCAATTGATCGCGTCCGTGGATCGCTTCGTGATCTACGATGCGGTGAAGTACACGAAGAAGGGCTGGATCAACCGCAACCGTTTGCTGCGGGACGGCGAGGGCGTCACCTTCACGCTGCCGCTCGCCAAGGGCGCGGACGAACTGGACATCGCCGAGCGACAGGTCGCGGGCGATTTCGCCCCGGACAAGCTCTGCGCGCAGATCGCGGGCGCCTACCGCCGGGCCCCCTTCTTCACCGAGACGATGCCCCTGGTCGAGGCGGTGCTGCGCCACCGCGCGGAGAACCTGTTCCTCCATCTGCGCGAGGGCCTGACGCGCACCTGCGCGCATCTTGGCATCGCCACGCCGATCCTCACCGCCTCGGAGATCGAGGGCCGCACGGATCTGCGCAAGCAGGACCGCGTGCTCGGCCTCTGCCAGCGCCTGGGGGCCACGACGTATGTGAACCCCATCGGCGGCACGGCGCTCTACGACCCACAGGAATTCGAGGCGCGCGGCATGGCCCTGCGCTTCCTGAAGGCGAGGCCCCTCGCCTATCCGCAATTCGGCGCGGCGTTCGTGCCGTGGCTGTCGATCATCGACGTGCTGATGTTCAACGGGCGCGAGGGCACGCGCGCGATGCTCGGCGAATGCGATCTCCTCACCCGCCACGAGGCCGCCCCCGCCGGCCTGCCCGAGGCCGCGTGAGCGGGGTCGCGCCGCGCATCACCTGCAACCGCTCGGATGCGGCGGAGATCGCCCGGCATCTCGCCGCCTGCTCCGCGAGCTTCGTCCCGCCGCTCGAAACCCGCGTCGCCATCCCGGACTACGCCGGGAAGCTCGCCCGGCGCGCCGAGCGGTTCGAGGCTTGGGAGGCGGAACGCCTCGTCGGGCTCGTGGCGATCTATTGCGCGGAGGATGGCGGGGACGCTTTCGTGAGCAACGTCAGCACCGTGCCGGATTGTGTTCGCCGGGGGATCGCGCAGTCGCTCCTCGCCGAAGCCCTCGCCCATGCGCGCCAGCGCTCGCGGACGATGAGCCTTCAGGTGGATCGCCGCGCCCCGGCGCTCGCCCTCTATCGCCGTCTCGGCTTCGGGCCGGTGAGCGAGGACGGCGACACGCTCACCCTCCGGCTGCACTTCGCCGAGCGCAGCGAGGCGCCATCTACGCCATCGGCCTCGTCTGGGCGCCCCAATCCTTTGTGAAGCGCAGGTTGTCCCGCGACAGTTCCGCGATCGATGAGCAGCCCATCAGGCGCATGTCCCGCTCGATCTCGGCATGCATCAGGCTGAGCGCCTTCTCGACGCCCGGCCGTCCGGCGGCGGCCAGGGGGAAAAGGTAGTAGCGGCCGAGGCCGACCGCCTTCGCCCCGAGGGAGAGGGCCTTCAGCACATGCGTCCCGCGCTGGACGCCGCCATCCATGATGACGTCGATCCGGTCGCCCACCGCGTCCACGATCTCGGCGAGCTGGTCGAAGCCCGTGGTGGATCCGTCGAGCTGGCGGCCACCGTGGTTCGAGAGCACGATGCCGGTGCAGCCGATCTCGACCGCGCGCTTGGCATCCTCCACCGACATGATGCCTTTGAGGCAGAACTGGCCGCCCCATTCCCGCACCATGAGGGCGACGTCGTCCCAGGTCATGCTGGGGTCGAGCATCTCGGTGAAGTAGCGGCTGATCGAGAGCGAGCCGCCGCCCATGTCGACATGGTTGTCGAGCTGCGGAAGCTTGAAGCTCTCGTGGGTGGCGTAATTGATCGCCCAGGCGGGCCTGATCGCGAATTGCAGCATCCCGCCGAGCGTCAGGCGGAAGGGAATCGAGAAGCCCGTGCGTTTGTCGCGCTCGCGGTTGCCGCCGGTGATGCTGTCCACGGTGAGCATCATCACCTGGATGCCGGCCTGCTTGGCGCGGGCCATCATCTCGCGGTTCAGGCCGCGATCCTTGTGGAAGTAGAACTGGTAGACCTGCGGCCCGCCGCTGATACGCCGCGCCTCCTCCAGGCTCACCGTGCCCAGCGACGAGACGCCGAACATCGTGCCGTACTTGCCGGCGGCCGCCGCGACGGCGCGCTCGCCATCGTGGTGGAACAGGCGCTGCAGCGCGGTCGGCGAGCAATAGACCGGCATGGCGAGCTTCTGGCCCATCACCGTCACCGACATGTCCACGTCGCCGACGCCGCGCAGGACGTTGGGCACGAGGCTGCAATTGTCGAAGGATGAGGTGTTGCGCCGGTAGGTGACCTCGTCGTCCGCCGCGCCGTCGATGTAGTCGAAGATCGGTCTGGGCAGGCGGCTCTTCGCCATGCGGCGGAAGTCGTGGAACGAGTGGCACTGAGAAAGGCGCATCATCAAACTCCGCAGGCGCTCGCGATCCCCGCGACGGGGACAGGGGACGCCGTGGGCGCCCCCTGTCCGGTTCGGCTCAGTGGACCACCGCCGGGGTGACAATCGTGGGCGGGACCAGGGCGGTGAAGGGTGGGACGTAGGCCTGGAGCATCACCAGGAGGCCGACGAGGCAGGCCAGCGCGATCGAATGGAAGAACACGTAGCGCAGGATCTTCGATTCGCCGCCGTACCATTGGGTCGCGGTGGAGGCGACGACGATGGACTGCGCGTCGATCATCTTGCCCATCACGCCGCCCGAGGAGTTCGAGGCGGCCATGAGGACCGGCGACAGGCCGAGCTGTTCCGCCGTGATCTTCTGCAGGCCGCCGAACAGGACGTTGGAGGCCGTGTCCGATCCCGTCAGCGCCACGCCGAGCCAGCCGAGCATCGCCCCGAAGAACGGGTAGATCCAGCCCGTCTGGGCGAAGGCGAGGCCGAGGGTGGCGTCGGTGCCCGAGTAGCGGGTGACGTAGCCCAGCGCGAGCATCGCCGAGATGGTGATGAGCGAGTAGCGGACGATGTAGGCCGTCCGCCCGTATTCCTTCACGAGCTTGAACGGGTTGAAGCCCAGGATCAGCCCGCCGACGATGGACGAGAACAGGATACCCGTGCCCGTCGCCGAGAGGATGTTGAAGGTATAGACCGCCGCCTCGCTATGCGCCTTGGCGACGACCGGCGGCACCTTGAAGACGAGGTTGTGCAGGTACGGCACCGGCAGCTTGAAGATGAAGAGCGAGTCGAGCCACGCGCGGAACTGCGGCGTGCCCCAGGCGAAGACGAAGACCGAGAGGATCAGCCAGGGCAGCCACGCGCGGAACACGGCGCCCGCGCTGTGCGTCCGGGCGGGGGTGACAGGCGCGGTCGCAGTGGTCGCGACGGCGGGGGTCGCGGTGTCCGTCGAGGTCCAGATCCGGGCGGGCTTCCACACCCGCAGGAAGCTCGCGAGCGCCGCCATGGAGCAGATCGCGGCGATGACGTCCACGAGCCACGGGCCGTGGAAGTTCGAGACGAGATATTGCGGGACGGCGAAGGACACGCCCGCCACCAGCAGCGCCGGCCAGACTTCCCACATGCCCTTGCGGCCGGCGAAGGCCCAGATCAGCCAGAACGGCACGATGATCGAGAAGAACGGCAATTGCCGCCCGATCATGGCCGAGAGTTCGAGGAGATCGAGCCCGGTGACGGCCGAGAGGGCGATGACCGGTGCGCCCAGCGCGCCGTAGGCGACCGGCGCGGTGTTGGCGATGAGCGAGAGGCCGGCGGCGGCGAGCGGCGTGAAGCCGAGGCCCATCAGCATCGCGGCGGTGACGGCGACCGGCGTGCCGAAGCCCGCCGCGCCCTCGAAGAAGGCGCCGAACGAGAAGGCGATGAAGAGGAGTTGCAGGCGTCGGTCTGGCGTGATGCCCGCGATGGAGTCGCGCAGGATGTCGAACTGCCCCGTCTGCTCGGTGAGCCGATAGAGGAAGATGACGTTGAGGATGATCCAGCCGATGGGCAGCAGGCCGAAGGCCGCGCCGTAGGCGGCGGTGGCGCCGGCCATCTGGGCCGGCATGCCGAAGCCGATGATCGCGACGAGGAGGGCGGTGACGAGGCCGAGCAGCGCCGCCGTATGCGCCTTCATGTGCAGGAGGCCGATGCCCCCGAGCAGGACGATGATCGGCAGGGCCGCGAGCGCCGTCGATCCGAACGTGTTCGCCAACGGATCGTAGACTTGGTTCCAGGTCACGCCTTGTCCTCCCCTTTTTGCATCGTCGCGATGCGGCCCCGGTCGTCATTCCCGCATGTGGCGTGTATGCGGCTAACCTTAGCTGGACCGATGGCGGCGGCTTGGTAAAATGAATTGACCAAGCTCGTCAATTGGAAATAGCATTTGCCCAAAGTAATCCATCCGGCGATGTCCATAAGGTCCGGAGGCTGGGGCGGGGCATGGAGCAGGATCCCATCAAGGGCGCGAGCGTGGCCGAGAGCACGGCCCGCCACCTCAAGGATCTGATCGCCGAGGGGACGCTGAGCCCCGGCGATCTGCTGCTCCCCGAGCGCGACCTCGCGCTGCAACTCCACGTCTCGCGGCCGACCCTCCGGCAGGGGATCAAGATGCTGGAGAAGGACGGGCTCATCGTCTCGACCCCCGCCGGCCGCTCGGTGGCGCCGCTCGGCCGCGAGATCACCGATCCGCTGATCGCGCTGATCGCCTCCCACGCGGAGGTCGTGGACGATTACCTCGAATTCCGGGCGACGACCGAGCGGATGGCCGCCCGCCTCGCCGCCGCGCGGGCGAGCGCGGTGGACCGGGACCGCCTATCGGCCTGCATGGAGCGCATCGACCGCGCACACGAGCAGGGGAACGACCGGGAGGAGGCGGAGGCCGATGTCGCCCTGCACATCGCGGTCTACGAGGCGAGCCACAACCTCGTCGTGCTGCACACGATGCGCGCCCTGTCCGGGATGCTGCGCCAGGGGGTGATCGAGAATCGCGAGACGCTGTTCGCCCGCCCCGAGACGCGCGACCGGCTCTATGCCCAGCACAGGGAGATCACCGCCTGCGTGCTGGCCGGCGATGTCGAGAAGGCGGGCGAGGCCGCCGAAGCGCATATCCACTACACGCACAGCGCGCTCAACGAGATCAAGGCGGCCGAAGCACGACTTCAGGTTTCCCTGCGTCGTCTGAACCACGGCGGACTCACCGCAAAGCACAAAAACGACAAATAACCTTTGCTGCATTGCACTCGGTGACAGAGCGCATGCGATTGCGCGAATAACACAGACAAGAGCTTGCTTTCCCCGGACGCCTCCTTTGTACTGGCCCGACAGAGCCGCCGTCAGAGCGGCCTTGCACGGGAGGAAGCATGGCCTCGGTGGGAATCCGCGAGGTTCGCAAGGCTTTCGGTTCGACGAATGTCTTGCACGGTGTCTCCGTGGACATTCGGGATGGCGAATTCGTCATCCTCGTCGGCCCGTCCGGCTGCGGAAAGTCGACCCTTCTGCGCATGATCGCCGGGCTGGAGAACATCTCCGGCGGCGAAATCCGTATCGGCGAGCGGGTCGTCAACGATGTGCCGCCGAAGGAGCGGGACATCGCGATGGTGTTCCAGAACTACGCGCTCTACCCGCATCTCACGGTGCGCGAGAACATGGCCTTCTCGATGCGCATCCGGAAGGCGGCGGCGTCGGAGATCGACCAGCGCGTTGCCAGGGCCGCGCAGATCCTCGGGCTCGCGCCCCTCCTCGACCGCTACCCGCGCCAATTGTCCGGCGGGCAGCGCCAGCGCGTCGCCATGGGCCGGGCCATCGTGCGTGACCCGCAGGTCTTCCTCTTCGATGAGCCGCTGTCGAACCTCGACGCGAAGCTGCGCGTCGCCATGCGCACCGAGATCAAGGAGCTTCACCAGCGGCTCAAGACGACCACGATCTACGTCACCCACGACCAGATCGAGGCCATGACCATGGCCGACCGGATCGTGGTGATGCACGACGGGATCGTGGAGCAGATCGGGCCGCCGCTCGACCTCTACGACCGGCCCGACAACCTGTTCGTCGCGGGCTTCATCGGCTCGCCGGCCATGAACTTCATCCCCGGCCAGGTCCGGGCGAACGGTCAACTCACCTTCGTCGCCGATGGCGGCCTGACGATCCCGCTGAAGGACGCGCCCTCCGGCTGCGAGGGACGGCCGCTGATCCTCGGCATCCGGCCGGAGCATTTCGACCTCGCTCCCGATGGCCTCGCCGCCGAGGTGGTGGTGGTGGAGCCGACCGGCTCCGAGACCATGCTGGCCGTGCGGGCCGGCGGCCAGGACATGACCTGCGTGCTGCGCGAGCGCGTGAGCGAGCAGCCGGGCGAGATCGTCTCGCTCCGCCCGAACCGCGTACACTTCTTCGACGCCGGGACCGGCCGTCGCCTGCCGAGCTGATCAGCCCCGAGGGAGACCCTAAGATGACCGCTCTCGACCGCCGTTCCCTCCTCGCCGGCGCGGCCGCGACCGGCCTCGCCGCCGGCAGCGACCTGCTCGGCTTCGCCAGGGCCTGGGCGCAGACCACGGAATGGAAGCCCGAGCCGGGGGCGAGCCTGTCGCTGCTGCGCTGGAAGCGCTTCGTTCCGGCCGAGGACGAGGCCTTCATGAGGCTGGTGGACGCCTTCACCAAGGCGACGGGGGTGAAAGTCACCGTCACCAACGAATCCTTCGACGACATCCAGCCCAAGGCGTCGGTGGCCGCCAACACCGGCCAGGGGCCGGACCTCGTATGGGGGCTGTTCTCCTTCCCCGCTTTGTTCCCCGACAAGTGCCTGCCGCTGGAGGACGTCGCGGAGTCGCTCGCCAAGAAGTACGGCCCGTTCTTCCCCTCGGCGGAAGCCTACGGCAAGGTGAAGGGCAAGTGGATCGCGATCCCCGTCGCGTTCAACGGCGGATACCCGAACTACCGCATCTCGGCGATGAAGAAGGCCGGGTTCGACAAGTTCCCCACCGACACGGCGGGCTTCCTCGAACTCTGCCGGGGCCTGAAGAAGAACAACACCCCCGCCGGCTTCGCCCTGGGCCACGCCACGGGCGACGGCAACACATGGTGCCATTGGGCGCTCTGGTCGCACGGCGCCAACCTCGTGGACGCCAACGAGAAGATCGTCATCAACTCGCCGGAGACGGCCAAGGCGCTCGAATACGTGAAGTCGCTCTACGAGACCTTCGTGCCGGGCACGGTGTCGTGGAACGATTCCTCGAACAACAAGGCGTTCCTGGCGGGCGACCTCTACCTCACCAACAACGGCATCTCGATCTACGCCGCCGCCAAGAAAGACAACCCGAAGCTCGCCGAGGACATGGACCACGCGGTGTGGCCCATCGGCCCAGCCGGCAAGCCGACCGAGTTCCAGCTCGCCTTCCCGATCCTGGCCTTCAAGTATTCGAAGGCGCCCAACGCCTGTAAGGCGTTCATCAGTTTCATGATGGAGGCGGGTAATTACGGGCCGTGGCTGGAGGCGGCGCAGGGCTACCTCTGCGAGCCGCTGTCGAACTACCCGAAGAACCCGATCTGGACGAACGACCCGAAGAACGCGGTCTTCGCCGAGGCCGGGCGGCGCTCCATGGCGGCGGGCGGCCTCGCCCCGGTGAGCGAGCGCATCGCGGCGGTGCTCGCGGATTTCGTGGTCGTGGACATGTTCGCGAGCCATTGCACCGGCCGCGAGGACGTGAAGACCGCGATCAAGAACGCCGAGCGCGCGGCCCAGCGCATCTTCCGCAACACCTGACGCCCAAGGGCCGGAGGCGAGACCATGGCGCACACCGCCCTGACACGGCCCGCCCCGGTCGCGGTCCCGACCCGCTCGGCCTTGACCCGCCTGCGGGCGAGCCGGGGCTGGGCGGGCTTCTGGTTCATGCTGCCCACCGCGCTGATCTTGGGCCTGTTCCTGGCCTATCCGCTGCTGAAGGGCATCTGGCTGTCCTTCACCAACACGCGGATCGGCCGCGAGGGCGTGTTCATCGGCCTCGAGAACTACGCATGGCTGTGGGACGACGACGTGTTCTGGCTGTCGGTGTTCAACACCTGCCTCTATACGGCCGTCGCCTCGGTGGTGAAGTTCGGCGTCGGGCTCTACCTCGCCCTGCTGCTCAACAAGAACATGCCGTTCAAGTCGATCATCCGCTCGATCGTGCTGATCCCCTTCGTGGTGCCGACCGTCCTCTCGGCCATCGCCTTCTGGTGGATCTTCGACAGCCAGTTCTCGATCATCTCGTGGTCGCTGCGCCATCTCGGGATCATCGACGGCAACATCGACTTTCTCGGCGATCCGGCCATGGCCCGCGCCTGCGTGATCTTCGCCAACATCTGGCGCGGCGTGCCCTTCATCGCGATCACGCTGCTCGCCGGATTGCAGACCGTCTCGCCCTCGCTCTACGAGGCGGCGACGCTCGACGGCGCCTCGAACTGGCAGATTTTCTCGCGCATCACCCTGCCGCTGCTGACCCCGATCATCGCGGTCGTGATGACCTTCTCGGTGCTGTTCACCTTCACCGATTTCCAGTTGATCTGGGCGATGACGCGCGGCGGGCCTGTGAATGCCACGCACTTGATGGCCACCCTCTCCTATCAGCGCGGCATCCTCTCGGGGACGCTGGGCGAGGGCGCGGCCATCGCCACCGCCATGGTGCCGTTCCTGCTCGCCGCCATCGGCATCTCGTGGTTCGGCCTGCAGCGCAGGGCCTGGCAATCCGGGGAAACCGACCGATGAGCGCGCCCGCACCCCCCGCCCATGCCGACCCGCGCCTCACCCCCGTCATGGAGGCGAGGCCGGCCGGCATCACCGACAACTCGGAGGGCATGGCCTATCTGGAGCGCCTGCCCCGGCGGCTCGTGACCACCTATCTGCCGCTCCTCGTGATCCTCGCGGTGCTGCTGTTCCCGTTCTACTGGATGGCGCTCACCGCCATCAAACCGGACGAGCAGCTGATCGACATGGAGCGGTTCAACCCGTTCTGGGTCGTGGAACCGACGTTCAAGCACATCCACAAGCTGCTGTTCGAGACGCAATATCCCCGCTGGCTCTGGAACACGATGTACGTGTCGGTGCTGGCGACACTACTCTCGCTCTTCGCCAGCGTGCTCGCGGCCTATGCCTGCGTGCGCGTGCGCTTCCGGGGCGCGGGCTGGGTCGGCGCGGCGATCTTCCTCGCCTACCTCGTGCCGCCCTCGATCCTGTTCATCCCGCTGGCGACGATCATCCAGGCCTACGGGCTGTTCGATTCCCCCATCGCCCTGATCCTCGCCTATCCGACGATCTTGATCCCGTTCTCGACGTGGCTGCTGATGGGCTACTTCAAGACCATCCCCTACGAGTTGGAGGAATGCGCCCTCATGGACGGCGCGAGCCGCTGGCAGATCCTCACCAGGATCATCCTGCCGCTGGCCTTCCCCGGGCTGATCTCGGCCGGCATCTTCTCCCTCACGCTCTGCTGGAACGAGTTCATCTACGCCCTGACCTTCCTGTCCTCGACGCAGAACAAGACGGTGCCCATCGCCGTGGTGAGCGAGTTCGTGGACGGCGACGTCTACAAGTGGGGCTCGCTGATGGCCGGCGCGCTGCTCGGCTCGCTGCCGCTGGTCATCCTCTACTCGTTCTTCGTGGAATATTACGTGTCCGCGCTGACCGGCGCCGTGAAGGAATAGCCCCGCCGCATTCCTGTACGGAAACTGCATAGCGGCTTCAGAATGGGTTCAACGCGCCAGCCCGAGACTGCCCTCATCGTGAAACGAAAGGGCAGTCCCATGAAGGCACGTCTCATCGGTCTCGTCGCCGCCACGCTCCTGCTGGTCCCCGGCGCGGCCTCCGCGCAATGGTACGACCACGGCCCGCGCCACCATCACGGCCACCATGGCTGGGGCCATCACCGCCCCCACCACGACCATGGGTACGGCTACGGCTACGGTCCCCGCCGGCACCACCACCACGGCCACCACCGTCCCCATCATTGGGGACATCATCACCACCATCATCACCACGGCTACTGACGGGCCGCTTTATTCCGTCATCGCGCCCGTGCATGGTGCCTCCCGGCGCGGGCGCGCCCAAGATGGGAGGAATTGAATGGATCGTCGCGTCCTGCTGACGGGCGTCGGCTCCGTGGCCGCGTGGACCGCGTTGCGGCCCCGCCCTGCCGCCGCGGGCGACAAGACGACCATCGTGCTGTGGCACGCCATGTCGGGCGCCAACGGCGAGGAGGTCGAGCGGTTGGCGCGCGACTTCAACGCCAGCCAGTCGGACGTCACGCTGGAAGCGGTGTTCAAGGGCACCTACCCGGAGACCCTGACGGCGGCCATCGCCGCCTACCGCGCGGGCAAGGCGCCGCACATCGTCCAGATCTTCGAGGTCGGCACGGGGACGATGCTGCAGGCGGGACCGGCCATCAAGCCGGTCTGGAAGCTCGCGGAGGAGACCGGGCTCGCCCTCGATCCGAAGGCCTACATCCCCGGCGTGCGCGGCTATTACAGCCTGCCGGACGGCAAGCTCGCCTCGATGCCGTTCAACTCCTCGACGGCGGTGATGTGGTACAACCGCGACGCCTTCGAGAAGGCCGGGCTCGACCCGGACAAGCCGCCGGCCACCTACGATGACTTCGCCAAGGCCGCCCGCACGCTCGCGTCGAAGGCGGCGACGCCCATCGCCAGCACCTCCGCCTGGATGACGTGGATCCAGTTCGAGGAATACGCCGCGATCCAGAACCTGCCCTACGCCACCGAGGGCAACGGCTATGATGGGCTTGGCGCGCAACTCCTCATCAACGCGAAGCCCTTCGTCGATCAGCTTCAGCGCTTCATGGACCTGTCGAAGGACGGCGCCTTCAAATATGCCGGCCGCGACACGGCGCCGGATGCCGTCTTCTATTCGGGGCAGGCCGCCATCGGGTTCGGCTCGTCCTCCGGCCGCGCCGACATCGTGAAGAACGCCAAGTTCCGCTACGCCGAGGCCTTCCTGCCGACCGAGCCGGCGCTGAACCCGAAGCCGAACAACTCGATCATCGGCGGCGCGAGCCTCTGGGCCATGAATGCGCCCAAGCGCAGCGAGGCCGAGTACAAGGCGGTCGCCGCCTTCTACGGCTTCATCTCCAAGCCCGAGCAGGTCGCCCTCTACGCGCAGCACACCGGCTACGTGCCCGTGACCAGCGCCGGCTACGAGGCGACGAAGCAGGCCGGCTATTTCGAGAAGAACCCCGGCACCGACGTGCCCGCGCAGCAGCTCGGGCGGGGTGAGCTCACCCCCAATTCGCGGGGGCTGCGGCTCGGCCGCCTGCCGGAGATCCGGGTGATCCTCTACGAGGAGATCGAGAAGGCGCTCCAGGGCCAGCAGGGCGCGCAGGCCGCCATGGACAGCGCCGTCTCGCGGGGCAACCGCGTGCTGCGCGAGTTCCAGAAATCCGCCCGGGGCTGACGCGGCGGATCGGGACGCTCTCCACCCATGGAACGACGCACGCTGTTTCCCGGCAAGCTCCTGCCGGCGCTGCTGATCCTGCCTCAGCTCGTGCTGACGCTGGTCTTCTTCCTGTGGCCGGCGGTCCAGGCCATCAAATCGAGCCTGGAGCGTGAGGATGCCTTCGGCACCAGCACGGAATTCGTCGGGCTCGAAAACTTCGCCGACCTGTTCGGCGATCCCCTCTACGTCGCGGCCATCGGGCGGACGGCGTTCTTCTGCGTCTGCGTCACCCTCCTCTCGATGGGGGTAGCGCTGGTGCTCGCCGTCCTGGCCGACACCGAGATCCGGGGCCGGGCCTTCTACCGCACGATGCTGATCTGGCCCTACGCCGTGGCGCCGGCCATGGCGGCTGTGCTGTGGGTGCTGATGTTCCATCCGCAGATCGGCCTCGTCGGGGCGTGGCTGAACCGGATCGGCATCGACTGGGACTACAAGCTCGACGGCACGCAGGCGATGGCGCTGGTGATCCTGGCCGCCGCGTGGAAGCAGATCAGCTACAACTTCATCTTCTTCCTGGCCGGGCTGCAGGCCATCCCGAAGACGATCATCGAGGCGGCGCGGATCGACGGCGCCCGAGGTTTCCGCCGCTTCCGCACCATCGTGCTGCCGCTGCTGATGCCGACCGTGTACTTCCTGCTCGTGGTCGATCTGGTCTACGCGGCCTTCGACACCTTCGCGACGGTCTACGCGGTGAATGCCGGCGGGCCGGGGCAATCGACCCAGACGCTGGTGCTCAAGGTCTATCTCGACGGCATCGTCAACGCGAATGTCGGCTCGTCCTCCGCGCAATCGGTGGTGCTGATGGTCGGCGTCATCGTCCTCTGCGCCCTGCAATTCCGCTTCCTCGGGCGGAAGACCGTGACCTGATGCGCCGCTCCGCCCTTCACCTCATCCCCCACGCCGTCCTGATCCTGGCGATCCTGCTCTTCGCCCTGCCGATCTGGATCGCCATCGCCGGCTCGACGCAGGACTCCGCCGCCATCGCACGGGGGGAGGTCTCCCTCGTGCCGAACCTCGACGGGCTCGGCGTCTACCGCGACGTGTTGCTCGACGGCTCGGCGGGGGCCGGGCCCGTGTGGCGGGCGCTGCTCGTCTCGGCCGGGATGGCGCTCGCCATCGCCTTCGGCAAGATCGCCCTGTCCCTGCCCTCCGCCTACGCGGTGACGTTCTTCCGCTTCCCCTTCCGGATGACGGCCTTCTGGCTGATCTTCCTCACCCTGATGCTGCCGGTGGAGGTGAGGCTGATCCCGACCTTCCAGGTCATGTCGTCCCTCGACCTCATCAACAGCTTCACCGGCCTGACGATTCCGCTCATCGCCTCCGCGACGGCGACGCTGCTGTTCCGACAGACCTTCCTCGCCATCCCCGACGAACTGGTCGAGGCGGCGCGGATGGACGGGGCCGGGCCGCTCCGCTTCCTGCGGGACATCGTGATCCCGGTCTCGGGCGCGAACATCGCGGCGCTGTTCGTGATCCTGTTCGTCTACGGCTGGAACCAGTACCTGTGGCCGCTCCTCGTCGCGACGGATCCGAAGCTCGACACGGTGGTGATCGGCATCGTCAAGATGATCGGCGTCGACACGGCGACCGAGTGGAACAAGGTCATGGCGACGGCGGTGCTGGCGCTGATCCCGCCCGTGGCGGTGGTGCTCCTGATGCAGCGCTGGTTCGTGAAGGGCCTCACCGAGGGGGACAAGTGATGGCGGGCCTGAGGCTCGACGGCCTGCGCAAGAGTTTCGGCGCCAACGAGATCCTGAAGGGGGTCGATCTCACCCTCGCCGATGGCGAGATGTTGGTGATCGTCGGCGCCTCCGGCTGCGGGAAGTCCACCCTGCTGCGCCTCGTGGCGGGGCTCGAAACGCCGACCGGCGGCCGCATTCTGATCGACGGGCGCGACGTCACGCAAGCCGACCCGTCCGCCCGCGACATCGCGATGGTGTTCCAGAACTACGCGCTCTACCCGCACATGAGCGTGTACGAGAACATGGCCTACGGGCTGAAGATCCGCGGGCTGCGCAAGGCCGAGATCCGCGCCAAGGTCGATGCCGCCTCGTCGCTCCTCGGCCTCGACGCGCTCCTCGACCGCAAGCCGCGCCAACTCTCCGGCGGCCAGCGCCAGCGCGTCGCCATGGGCCGCGCCATCGTCCGCGACCCGAAGCTGTTCCTGTTCGACGAGCCGCTGTCGAACCTCGATGCGAAGCTGCGCGTGCAGATGCGCGGCGAGATCCGCCGCCTCCAGCGCCGGTTGAAGGTGACGAGCCTCTACGTGACCCACGATCAGGTCGAGGCGATGACGCTGGGCGACCGCCTGCTGGTGATGCACCAGGGCGTGCCGGTGCAGCTGGCGACGCCGACCGAAATCTTCGAGCGCCCGGCCGACACCTACGTCGCCGGCTTCATCGGCTCGCCCGCGATGAATCTCCTGCCCGGCCTCATGCGCCGCAACGGCACCGCCATCGCGGTCGATGATACCGAGTTCGCTCTCGGGCCGCAGCGCTATGCGCTCCCGGACGGCCACCCGGTGTTCCTCGGCATCCGGCCGGAGCATGTCGCCCTCGCCGCGGATGGCATGGCGTGGCCGGTCGAAGTCGTGGAACTGCTCGGATCGGAAATGCTGGTCCATGCCACCCGGCCCGGCGGGGCGACGCTGACCCTCCGCATCCCGAACGCGCCCACGGGCGGGCCGGCGATGGGCGAGTCGATTCGCGTGGCCTTTCCGGCCGATCGGATCCACGTCTTCGACCGGAACTCGGGCCGGCGGATCGAGCCCGCGTAGGGCGCCGCGTCCTCCCCATCTTTCGGTTCGGACCATGCGCTGCGTTGGCGCATAACATTTCCGTGAAAGAATTGGCCTCGGTATGGTTGTCGTCACGAGGGCGCATGTCGCGGACGTCGCCGCTGCGGACCGGGGTAAGTGACGGATGGACCAGAGAACACCGCTCAACCTCGCCTACGATGCGGTCGCGGCCGCGCGTCTCGTCGCCTCGACCGCGCCGTTCCGGGCCGCCGCGCAGGATCGCGACGACGGCTTCCCCAGCGATGACGTCGCCGACCTCGCCCGCCTCGGCCTGCTAGCCGCCCCCATCCCCGCCGAAGCCGGCGGCGCCGGCCTCGGCGACGAGCCGGGGGCGTGCGCCCTCGCGGAGGTGTTGCGCCTCGTCGGGTATGGCAGCCTCGCCCTCGGGCGGCTCTACGAGGGCCACGTCAACGCCCTGCACCTCGTCGCCACGCACGGCGATGCCGCCCAGCGCGCCCGGCTCTTCGCCGATGCCCGCGCGGGCCATCTCTTCGGCGTTTGGAACACCGAGCCGCCGGATAACGGCCTCGTCCTGAGGGAGGCCGAGGGCTGCCCGCAACTCGGCGGCGTGAAGACCTTCGCCTCCGGCGCGGGATACGTGACCCGCGCCCTCGTCACCGCACGGCGGGACGGCGTGCCGGGCACGCTCATGCTGGTGATGCCGCTCGAACACGGCACCCGTGCCGACCTCTCCGCGTGGCAATCGCAGGGAATGCGCGCCTCGGCCACCGGCACCCTCGACTTCACGGGCTTGCCGGTGCGCGACGAAGACATCCTCGGCGAGCCCGATTCCTATTCCCGACAGCCGGCCTTCTCCGGTGGGGCATGGCGCTTCGCGGCCGTCCAACTCGGTGGCATCGAGGCGGTGTTCGATGCGTGGCGGGCCCACCTCGCCCGCACTGGCCGTGGCGGCGACCCGCACCAGCTCGCGCGGCTCGGCGAGGGGGCTCTCGCCCTCGAAGGCGCCCGCAACTGGGTGAAGCGCGGCGCCGAGACCGTCTCCGATGCCATCCTGCCGCCCGAGCGGATCGTCGCCACGATCAACCTCGTCCGTCTCGCTGTCGAGCGCGCGGGGCTCGACGTGCTGCAACTGGCGCAGCGCTCGGTCGGCTTGCAGGGCTTCCTGCGCGGCCACCCCCTGGAACGCCTCTCGCGCGATCTCGCGACCTACCTGCGCCAGCCCGCTCCCGATGGCGCCCTGATCGGCGCGGCCGTGGAGATCCTGAAGGCCGACGGCTTCGTCGGCGACTTGTGGGACGGGGACGTCACATGAGCCGCTTCACGTCCTCGCTGCCGCCGAGCTACTTCGACGGGCAGTATGCCGGCACCGCCGACCCCTGGCAGCTGGCCACCAGCGACTACGAGCGCGAGAAATACGCGGCCACCCTCGCCGCCCTGCCCGCTCCGCGCTTTGCCTCGGCCGTCGAGGTCGGCTGCTCGATCGGTGTGCTGACGCGGGCTCTGGCGGACCGCTGCGATGCCGTCGTCGGGCTCGATGTGGTCGAGAAGGCGCTGGAGCAGGCGCGGGACCGCAACAGGGATCTGGCCCATGTGCGATTCGCGCGTGCCCAGGTGCCCGGCGAATGGCCGGAGGGGACGTTCGACCTGATGGTCCTGTCCGAGGTGGTCTATTTCCTCGATCCCGTCGACGTGGAGCGTCTGGTCGAACGGGTGAAGGGCAGTTTGCGGCCGGGCGGCACGGTCGTCCTGGTGCATTGGACGGGGGTGACGCATTATCCCCTGAGCGGCGACGACGCCGCAGAGCTGTTCATGGCGACCGCTCAACTGTTCCTCCGCGCCATTCACCATGGCGCGACGGACGCTTACCGCCTCGACGTGCTCATGAACGAACCGGGGGACCGCGGATGACGACGGCCGGCTGGCTCGACACCCCGCAGCGCTATGGCCGCGTCAGCCGCGCCTTCCACTGGCTCATGGCGGCGCTCTTCGCGTGGCAATTCGCCGGGGCTTTGCTCTACGTCACCCTCGGCGACAAGGCCGTCACGCGCTTCGTCGGCGGAAGCCATTTCACCCTCGGCTTCACGCTCTTCGTGCTGGTCCTGTTTCGCGGGATCTGGGGGCTCGCGAACATTAGGCGCCGACCGATCCACGACGGCCGCCTCGGGCGGGCCGCGACATTCGGGCATGGGCTGATCTACGCGCTGATGGTCGTCATCCCGAGCTTGGCGCTGCTGCGCCAATACGGCTCCGGCAAGCCGTTCACCCCCTACGGTCTTCCGCTGATGCCGGGGCGGGACGACAAGATCGCGTGGATGATGATCCCCGCCGACCTGCTGCATTACTGGCTGGGCTTCACGCTGATGATCGTCGTCCTCGGCCACGCGGCGATGGCGATGGTGCACAGGCTGCGCTGGAAGGACGATGTGCTGGCGCGGATGACGTGACCGCGCCAGCACGGCCGTACACGGCCGTGATGCCTGTTCAGGGGGCGCCGGCATCGGCGATGCCGCTGATGTTGCTCATGACCTTGGCCGTGCCCCCGAAGCTTGGCCAACTCCTTTTAAAATTTTAGCCGCCCGTACCGACGCCTCGCCCGTTCGAGTCCGTACCCTCGTGCCTGCTGGGCAAGGTGCTCGAACGGGGATGACGGGTCGGCCTCAACCCGGCGCGAGGCCGAGGAGGGTGCCGAGGGGCACGGAGAGGGTGAAGCCGCCGTAGAAGCCGTCCTTCGGCCGCCGGGCCGTGTACGGATTGAAGTAGGAGTTGCCGTTGACGAGGTACTGGACGACCGGCTCCAGCACGACACCGCCCGGCAGGGCGAAGTGGGCGTTCACCTCAAACACGAACTTGTCCCGTGAGAACGCCGCGCCGGACCCGCCGGAGATGAAGTTCGCATCGGCCAGGAAGCGGGCGTAATCGTCGTTCAGACGCTGCCAGTTGATCTTGATCCCGTAGGTGTCGAGGGGGCGGCCCTGGTCCGGCGCCTGCAGCAGCAGGCCGGCGAAGCTGTTGAAGCGGATCGGGATCGTCGGGTCGAAGGCGTAGCCGGTCCCGGTGTAGAACGAGATCGCCGTTGGATGCAGGTTGACCTCGCGGCCGTCATCGGCCCGCCACAGGGTCTGCGTGCCCGTCAGCACGACCCCGGAGGTACCGGCCTTCTGCAGGACGGGCGCGCCGGGGTTGAGCCCCTTCGCGGTGCCGAAGACGGTCTTATAGTTGTCGTCGTGGTCGGCGGAGTTGAAGAAGCCGGTCAGCGAGGCCCGGCCGGGATAGGCCTCCTGCGTGTAGTCGGTGACGCGGCCGATCTCGACCATGGCCACCGCCCCCGTGAGGCGCTCGTAGCCCCAATCGTAGCCGGAGAGCACGTTGGTGCCGGGGTTCACGCTGAACGCGCCGGCCTGAATGTAGGTCGTGGGCGACGTCTTGTAGGCGACGTTGGCGCCCCAGACGCCGTACAGGGGCGATGTCCAGCCGGCGTTGAAGTACAGCAGATCCTGGAAGCACGAGTTGATCGAGTTGCACGGCGGCAGGGCGTAGTAGCGGCCCGGATGGGTGCGCCCGACCTCGATGACGAGGCGGTCGTCGAGCAGCTTCTGCTGATAGGTGAACAGCGAGAGGCGGTTGTTGTTCGGGTTGTAGGGCGGCTGGTAGCCCACGGTGGTGTCGCCGATGTCGCCGGCCATGTTGAGGTTGCGCACGAGGCCGAAGAACGTCTCGGTGAAATTGATGCTGCCGCCCGCGATGCCGGCGAGCTTCTGCATGTCGGCGGTCATGGAGAGGACGAAGTAGGCAGAGTTCGATTGCTGCCCGGTGCGCAGGCCCGCGGAGGGGTTGGCCTGGTAGAAGTCGTACATGTTGATGTCGAAGGTGAAGCCGGCCGCCGCCATCTCCGTGGCCCAGGGGGCCAGCGGCCCGACCCGCACCGGCGACGTCGCCTTGGCGGCGAGATCCGGGTTGGTGCGCGCCTGCGTCTGATCGTTCAGCGTCTCGACCGGCGTCGCTGTCTGCGACAGGGCCGGCGCGGCCATCAGGCCGGACCCGAGGGCGAGGAGGCCTGGAAGCGCTCCGCGCGTCAGGCCCGATGCGACACGTGACAAGTTAACGATCATCGCTGTCTCCATCTCAGGTCTGAGCCCAGCCGGCATCGAGACGCCGCCCGGTCGCGCGATGGCGATCGGCGACGAGGCCGTCGAAACCCTTCGATATGGCTGTGGTCACTGGCTGGCCCGGCGTTCTGCGCGCCGTCTGGATGCCGGGGCGATCCCCCTCCGCCCGTGATGCGAAGCGGGGTAGCCCGTGGGCCATTGCGGTCAAAACGGGCCCGACATCGACCTAGGGCAAGGTGTCACAGCCATTCCGCCGTCGTCAATGGCCGTTCCATGTCATTTGTGGCTTTCACCGAACATCGGCATTCATGCAACAGTGGTTCATCGGTATCGCCACGCCGGGCGTTGGTCGTGTGAGCCTATCGCTCGCTCCAGGATTTGGGGCGACTACGCAGGCAACACGGCTCTACTCGCTGGGCGCGGGCTCTTTCTGCACAGTTCTTGGACTTTTGGCCGTCGAACGCGTCTTATCTGCCGAAAGGGCGGGCACTACGTTCACGACATGGCGCATCGTTCAGGCGCCGGCCCCTTCCGGTCTCCCCTCATCCGCCGGCTGGCACACGGCTTGCGATGTGGTTTTCGACCGATATGTGGACTTGCCGAGCCGGAGGGTGGGGGATGGATCGCAGGCACTTCTTGCAGGGGCTCGGCGCATTCGCCGCCTGGGCTCAGATCAATCCGGACGTGCTCGTGTCGCCGGCCTTTGCCCAGGCCGGCAAGCCGATGGTCTTCCTGTCGGCGGAGAACATCACGGGCAATTGGGATCCCACCGCCCATACGACGCTCTCGCAGAAGAACATCGAAGGCTTCGTGATGGGGTTCCTCACCCGCACGCCGATGCGCCTCGATGATCCGGGACAGGTGGTCTACGAGCTGGCGACCGAGATCACCCTCCTCGATCCGCACCGCCTGAAGATCATCCTCCGCGACGGCGTGACCTTCCACGACGGGAAGCCGTTCAAGGCGGAGGATGTGAAGGCGACCTTCGAATACGGCGCCCGGTCGGACCGGCCGGCGCAATGGTACCCCGGCCCCACCGAGACGCTGACCGTCACCACCCCGGACGACCGGACGGTCATCGTCGACACTAGCAAGGGCGGCTACCCGGCGCACCTGTTCATCTTCCTGGCTTCGTTCCTGCCGATCATGTCGGCCAAGGACATCGCGGAGGGGCCCGGCGGCGCCCTCACCCGGCGGCTCAACGGCACGGGCCCGTTCCGCTTCGCGGAGCAGCGCGGCAACACCACGGTGCTCAAGGCCAACGAAACTTACTTCAAGGGCAAGCCCGCCATCCCAGGCATCGACTTCACCTTCACGGCGGATTCGACCACGCGGATGCTCTCGCTCATGAACGGGCAGGCCTCCATCGTGGAACGCCTGGAGCCGGAGCAGGTGGAGACGGTCAAGGGCAACCCGAAGATCGCCATCAGCCGGATCGTCTCGGTCGAGAACAAGTACCTATGGTTCCGCTGCTCGAAGCCGCCGTTCAACGACGTGCGGATGCGTCTGGCGGCCTGCCACGCCATCGACCGCAGCGTGATCCTGGATCTTCT
This sequence comes from Methylobacterium sp. TK26, assembly GCF_055361565.1. Classification (NCBI taxonomy): domain Bacteria; kingdom Pseudomonadati; phylum Pseudomonadota; class Alphaproteobacteria; order Hyphomicrobiales; family Methylobacteriaceae; genus Methylobacterium; species Methylobacterium sp. TK26. The sequence continues at coordinate 2,134,943 of NZ_CM143965.1, forward strand.
CGGCTCGGCAGGACATGCCTCGGCCAACTTCGTCTCGCCGGTGAAATTCGGCTACACCGACCTGCCGAACTACCCCGCCTACGACCCGGCCAAGACGCAGGATCTGCTGGCGCAGGCCGGTTTCCCCAAGGGCAAGGGCCTGCCGCCCCTCGAATACATCACCTCGGTCGGGTTCTACCCGAAGACCAAGGAATACGGTGAGATCATCACCGCGATGCTGAACGAGCAGGGGTTCCCGGTCAGCCTCACCGTCCTCGAACCGGCCGCCTGGAACGAGCGCCTCTACCATCGCCCCGGCGGAGGCCCGGGCCACATGATCGATTGCGGCTGGTCGACCGGCTCGCCCGAGCCCGACCTCGTGCTGCGCACGCATTTTCACTCGTCCTCGCACCGCATCACCGGGCTGGAGGATGCGGAGGTCGATGCGAGCCTCGACGGCGAGCGCAACGCCCCGACCCTGGAGGAGCGCAAGACCATCCTGCAGACGCAGACCATGCCGCTCCTGGCGGCCAAGGCCCCCGCGCTCTCCCTGTTCACCTCGGCGATGATCCACGCCATGCAGGCCGAGCTGAAGGGCCTGTACATCTACCCCGACGGATCCATCGACGCCTCGCGCGGAGCCTGACCGGCCCCGCGATTCCCGGCGCGTTCGCGAGAACGCATCCGCCAGCGCCACCCCGTCTCACCGATGTTCGTGCTCAGCTTCCTCGCCCGGCGCCTCGCGCAGGGGGCGGTCATCATCTCCCTGGTCTCGCTCCTGATCTTCACGCTGCTGCGCGTGGTGCCGGGGGATCCGGTGCGCCTGATGGTCGGCGGGATGGCGCCGGATTCCCTGGTCGAAAAGATTGCGGCCGAGATGGGCCTGCGCGATCCGATCCTCGTGCAGTTCGGCCGCTATGCCGGCCATGTGGTGCGCGGGGATCTCGGCCACAGCTTCGTGCGCCCGGCGAACGGGGCGGCGACCGGCGGCGCGAACTTCGACGATACGACACGCGGCGAGCGGGCGGCCGTGGCCGACCTGATCCGCGATGCGCTGCCGATGACGCTGCAGCTCGCGGCCCTGGCGCTGGTCTTCGCCCTGGCCTTCTCCGCCCTCGTCGGCATCGCGGCGGGGCTGAAGCCGGGCGGGGTGGCGGATAAGGTCGCCTTCGCGGTCTCCTCGATCTTCATCTCGCTGCCGAACTTCTGGCTGGCGATCGTCCTCGCCCTGCTCTTCTCGGTGAAACTCGGCTGGCTGCCCGCCATCGGTTATGGCGGCTTCTCCTACACGATCCTCCCGGCCCTCGTGCTGGCGGTCGAACTCTCCCCCGTGTTGATCCGCACCCTGTCCGGCGCCGTGGCCGCGCAGATGAGCGAGAGCTACGTCACCGTCGGCCGCATCCGGGGCCTGTCCGAAACGCGGATCGTGGCGGCGCATGTGCTGCGCAACGCCGCCGTGCCGATGCTCAACCTCCTCGGCGTCCAGTTCTCGGGGCTGCTCGGCGGGGTGATCATCGTCGAGTACATCCTCGATTATCCCGGCCTCGGCCTGCTCACCATCAATGCCGTGCTGCAGCGCGACTTCCCGCTGATCCAGGGCATCGCCATCGTCACCAGCGCGATCTTTGTCGTCATCAACATCGTCGTCGACCTCGCGGCCACGATCATCGATCCGAGGCTCGAATACTGATGGGTCTCGATTCCCTCGTCGCCCTCGGGCCCCAGCCCGCCGAACCGGAGGCGTCGCGCTCCATCGGGCGGCGCATCCTCGGGCGTGCGGCCCGCTCCGGCGGTTTCCGGATCGGGCTCGCGATCCTCGCCGTGCTGGCGCTCGCCGCCGCGCTCTATCCGGACCTGAGCGGCATCGACCCGAACAAGATGGACGTGCGCGCCCGCCTGCTGCCGCCGCTCTTCGGCGGGGCGCAGTGGAGCCTCGGTCATCCCCTCGGGACGGACCAGATCGGCCGCGACATGCTGGTGCGCTGCCTGATCGGCCTGCGCTACTCCTTCCTGATCGGGGTCGCCTCCGTGGCGCTCACCCTCGCCATCGGCTGCACCCTCGGCATGGTCGCGGGCTATTTCGGGGGGCGGACGGACACGGTGGTGATGCGCATCACCGATGCGCAGCTCTCCATCCCGATGATCATCCTCGCCATCGCCGTGCTCGGCGTCTCGCGCCCGACGATTCCGGCGATCATCCTGGTGCTCGGGCTGTCGAACTGGCCGGTCTACGCGCGGGTGATGCGCTCGGTGGTGATGGCCGAGCGCGGGCGGGAATACGTGCGCGCGGCCCAGGTCTCGGGGGCCTCGCACGCGCGCATCGTCGTGAGGCTGCTGGCGCCGCTCCTCGTGCCGCCGCTGCTCTTCGCCTCGGTCCTCGACATCGCGCGGATGATGATCTTCGAATCGACGCTGGGCTTCCTCGGCCTCGGCGTCCAGCCGCCGACGCCGACTTTCGGCAACGTCATCGCCGACGGGCGGAAATACCTCCTCAACGCGTGGTGGATCGCCACCATGCCCGGCCTGTTCCTCGGCCTCACGCTCACCGGGATCAATCTCATCGGCGCCTCCTGCGAGCGCGCCCGCAACGCGATCCACGGGGGCGCGTGATGGGCGAGGCGCCGATCCTGTCCGTCCGCGACCTCAGCGTCGCCCTCGCCCCTGCCTTCGGCGGGCGGCGGCTCCTCGATGGCATCTCCTTCGACATCGCCCCCCGCGAGATCGTGGGGGTGGTCGGCGCGACCGGCGCGGGCAAGACGGTGCTGGCGAAGGCCGTGGTGAACGGCCTGGACCAGACGCTCTCCGCCAGCGGCACCGTTCGCTTCCGGGGCCGGGACATCCTCGGCCTCGACCCCCGCGCGATGCGCCCCCTGCGCCGCGACATCGCCTATGTCGGCGCCAACCCGATGGGCGCCCTCGATCCGACGCTCCCGGTCGGCCGGCAGATCGCCGAGAAGATGCGGGCCGTCGTCCCCGGCGTGACGGAGGACGAGGCGCGGCGCCGGGTGATCGCGCTGCTGGAGGCGGTGCGCATCCCCTCCGCCGCGCGGCGCTTCCACGATTATCCGTCGCAATTCTCCGGCGGGATGATGCAGCGCGCCCTGCTGGTCGATGCGATGATCTCGGACCCGGCGCTGCTCGTCGCCGACAACGTCACCCAGCCCCTCGACGTCACCGTGGCCGCGCAGGTCATCCGCCTGATGCGGGAGCTGACGGCGCAGTTCCAAACCGCGATCCTCTTCGTGTCGTCCTCGTTGCCGGTCGCCCGCGAGGCGGCGGCGCGGACCCTCGTCATCGATGCCGGCCGCCTCGTGGAGGAGCAGCCGACCGACGCCCTCGTCGCCCGGCCGGTCCACGCCTACACCCGCGAACTGGTGGCGCAGATCCCCACGATCTGGACGGGCGTGCCGGCCCAGCCCCGGTCCCGCGCGGCCGGCGCGGGACCGCGCCCGATCATCAGCCTCGAGGACGTCTCCCAGATCTACCGGGTGCGCGAACGCGGCACCTTCGCCGGCACGGGCGAATTGCGGGCGGTCCGCAACGTCACCTTCGACATCGCCAAGGGCGACAGCTTCGCGGTGGTGGGCGAGAGCGGCTGCGGGAAATCGACCCTCATGCGCCTGCTGAGCCGGCTCGAACGCCCCAGCGCCGGGCGGATCCTGTGCGAGGGGCAGGACATCGCCCGGCTCTCCGGCGGCGCGCTACTCCGCTTCCGGCGCAAGCTCCAATTGGTGCTGCAGGATCCGTTCGACTCCCTGCCGCCGCGCACGGCCATCGGCGCGATGCTCGAGGCGCCCCTGCGCATCCACGGCTGGCGCGACGCCGCGCGGATCCGGGACAAGGTGCGCGTGGTGATGAACGATGTCGGGCTGAGCCTCGCCCTCTACGACGCCCTGCCGCTCGGTCTGTCGGCGGGCCAGCGGCAGCGCATCAACGTCGCCCGGGCGATGGTGCTCGATCCCGAGATCCTGCTGATGGACGAGACGCTCTCGGCCCTCGACCAGACCGAGCAGTTCCGGCTGCTCGCCCTGTTCGACAAGCTCCAGAGCGCCCACGGGCTCACCTACATCTTCATCAGCCACGACCTCGCGATGGTCCGCAAGGCGTGCAACCGCGTGGCCGTGATGTATCTCGGCGAAGTGGTGGAGCTCGCCGACAACGAGCGCCTGTTCTTCGATCCGGGGCATCCCTACACGCGGGCCCTGCTCTCGGCGATGCCGACCCTGGAGGAGCGCCGCTACCGCCCGGAGGATTGCCTCCTCGACGGCGAGCCGCCGAGCCCGATCGACCTCCCGGCCGGCTGCGCCTTCCGCTCGCGCTGTCCGCGGGCCTTCGCCCCCTGCGCCGGGCAGAGCCCCGCTCTCGTCACGCGGGGGGCGGGCGATTTCGCCTCCTGCCACCATGTGCCGGCCCCCGGCGCCGGGTTGGCCCAAGCGGTCGCCATGGGGTCAACAGGATGAATCCGCAGGACGAATTGCGGCCTGCCGACGGGCATGCCACCCCCGTCTCGGGGCGCGTCTCAGGTCAAGGGACGTGCAACCCGGGAAGAGGGACGCCGATGAGCATCACCGAGCAGCGCCTGCAATTGATCCTGGCGGAATTGCAGCGCGACGGACGCGTCGCGGTCAACGAACTGTCGGGGCGCCTCGGGATCAGCACCGAAACCGTGCGGCGCGACCTGCGGGATCTCGAAATGCGCGGCCACGCCCGGCGGGTCTATGGCGGGGCGGTGATCGAGCAGAAGAGGGGCGACCAGCCTTTCGAGGACCGGGCCCGGATCGGCATGCGCGAGAAGGCGCGGATCGCCTCGGCCGCCCTCCCCCTCGTGGAGGACGGGATGACCGTCTTCATCGACACGGGCACCACCACCCTCGCCTTCGCGCGGCAGCTCCTCGGCCGGCGCATCTCGATCCACACCAACTCCATCGGCATCGCGGCGATGTTCGCCGACGATCCGCAATCGCAGGTGACGGTGCTCGGCGGGGAGATGAAGCCCCATTACCGGGGCCTGTTCGGCCACCGCACCGTCGCGGCCCTGCGCGAGCACGTCTACGACCTCGCCGTGATGGGGATCGTCACCGTGCACCGCGAGCACGGCTTCATGGATCTCGGCCAGGAGGAGGCGGTCCTGCGCCGCGCCGCCGTGGAGCAGACCCGCCGCTCGGTGATCCTGGCCGACAGCGCGAAGTTCGGGCGCCTCGGCACGATCCGCACCCTCGGTCTCGGGGACGTCGACGTCCTCGTCACGAACGCCCCCCTGCCGGGCGACTTCGCCGACGCCTTCAAACGACTCAACGTGGATGTCCTTCATGCCTGAAACACCGACCGCGCGGATCGACGCCGCTCGCCTCCAGGCGATGATGGAAGCCGTGTCGGCTTTCGGCGGCGGCCGGGACGGATCGATGACCCGCCTCGCCCTCTCGGCGGAGGACGGCGCCGCCCGCGACGGGCTCGCGGCCTGGTTCCGCGAGAACGGCTTCGTGCCGCTGGTCGACCGGATCGGCAACCAGTTCGGCCGCCTCGACCTCGCGGGCAACAACGCGCCGACGGTGATGGTCGGCTCCCATCTCGACAGCCAGCCCAATGGCGGCCGCTTCGACGGCGCGCTGGGCGTCGTCGCCGCCTGCGAGGCGATCCGCGCCGTCCGCGAGGGCCTCGCCGCCCTCGGCCAGCAGGCCGCCTGCAACTTCGTCGTGGCCAACTGGACCAACGAGGAGGGCGCCCGGTTCCAGCCGAGCCTGCTCGGCAGCAGCGTCTTCACCGGCGCGGCCGAACTGCCCTGGGCCCTCGAACGCCGGGACGGGAACGGCATCTCGGTCGGGCAGGCCCTCGACGCGATCGGCTATGCCGGCTCCGACACCGTGCGCATCCCGGACGCCTTCATCGAGTTGCACATCGAGGGCGGCCCGATTCTGGAGCGGGAGGGCCAGCGCGTCGGCGCCTTCACCCGCTACTGGGGCGCCACCAAGTATCGCCTCGCCTTCCTCGGACGGCAGGCCCATACCGGGCCGACGCCGATGGCCGAACGCCGCGACGCCCTGCTCGCCGCCGCCTATTTGATCGCCGACCTCAAGGACATGGCCGGCGATCATGGCCTCGACCTGCACACCTCGGTCGGTCGGCTCGAAGTCTTTCCGAACTCGCCGAACACCGTCCCGAGCGAGGCGGTCCTGTTCATCGAGTTGCGCTCCGGCTCGCCTGGAATCCTCGAAGAGGCCGAGGCCACGCTCAAGGCGCGCATCGCGGCGGCCTGCGAGCGGGCCGGCGTCGAATCGGAGGTGCGCTCCATCGACCTGCGCCCGGCCGGCGCCATGCATCCCGGCCTCGTCGGCCTCGCGGAGCGCGTCGGGGCCGGTCGCGGAGTCCGGACCCGCCATCTCGATACGATCGGCGGCCACGATGCGATCAGCCTCGCGGCGGTTTGCCCGTCGATCGTGCTGGCCGTGCCCTGCCGGAACGGGGTGATGCATCACCCGACCGAATTCGCCTCTCCCGAGGATCAGGCCTTCGGCACGCAGGTCCTGGCCGACATGCTGATGGCCCTCGCCACGAAGGGGCTCGCGGCCCTCGATGAGGGGGGAGACGGGCGATGAAGGCGACCGGCGCCCCCGAATCCCCCTACGAACATCTCGCGGAAGAGGCGCTCGCCGCGCTCTTCGCCGGGCGGCAGGTCCGCTATGGCGTGGCCTGCCCCGGCGCGGCCTCGCCGTCCTATCACGGGGTCGAATCCGCGACTTACCTCGTAGCGGATTCGCCAGGCGCCGAGCCGGCCACGTTCCTCAAGGTCTCGGAGCCCGCCGCCGCCGCGTGGCTCGATCCCGCCGCAGCCTTCCGGGTGGCGACCCGGATCGCCGGCCTCGGCCTCGCTCCCGAACCGCTGCACCTGGCGCCGGACCAGGGGGCGATCCTGTTCCGGCGCCTCGGGCCCGAGTGGCGACCGGCCACCCTCGACCTCCTGCGCCAGCCCGACCGCATGGGCGCGGTGATCGGGGCCTTCGGCCGGATCGCCGGGGGGGAGCCGTTCGGCACCCCGTGGAGCGTGTTCGACGGCATCCGCCGGATGCGCGCCCTCCTGGGCGAAGGGGCCGACACGCTGCCGCCGGATGCGTGGTTCCTGTTCGATTGGGGCGAGACCATCGCGGCGGCGCTCGGCGCGGCGGGCATGGACCGGCGGCCCGTCCACGGCGATCCGCACGCCTCCAACCTGCTGTTCGACCCGAACGGAGCCCTCCGCTTCGTCGATTTCGACATGGGCTGCGACGCCGACCCCCATTACCAGCTCGCCGCCTTCCTCAACGAGGCCTGCCAGTTCGAGAGCGACATGCGCCTCGGCATCGAAATTGCCGAGGGGACCTGCCGGCCGGCGGTGTTCAGCCGCTGCCGGGCCTATGGGGCGGCCGACGACCTGTACTGGGGCCTGCGGGCCCTGGTGATGGACAAGGTCTCCCCGCGCCGGAGCCTGGAGTTCCGCAAATACGCGAGCTGGCGCCTCCTGCGTTGCCGGATGCGGGTCACGCGGCCGGATTTCGAGGAAACCCTGAGAAGCCTGTGAGGAGCGCGGCATGATTTCCCTCGGCGCTGCGAGCAACGAAGCCGAACGGGCCTTCGAGGCCACCCTCCGCCGGGTCGCGCCCTGGCAGGGGCGCGGCATGCGCTACCGCCCGGTGCTGGGCGGCATCAGCAACATGAACTGGCGCGTCGAGATCGAGGGCGAGGCCTGCGCCTACTTCGTGAAGATGCCGGGCCGGGGCACCGAGATGTTCATCGACCGGGCCGCCGCCCGCGCCGCCAGCCGGCAGGCGGAGGTGATCGGCCTCGGACCCCGCACCTTCGACTACCTCGACGCCGAGGACGTGGAGATCGCGGAATTCGTGGATGGTCGCCGTCCGTCCACGAACCGCGACTTCGCCGAGGCGGCCGTCCGCACGCAGGCCGTCGGCCTCTACCGCCGCTTCCATGCGGCGCCGCTCCTGCCGCTCACCAAGACCGTGTTCGACATGATCGACGAACACGACCGGCAGGTGGCCGAACTCGGCGCGGCGGTCCCGCCGGATCACGCGTGGCTGGGGCGCCAGACCCGCCTCGCCCGCGCGGCGCTGGAGGCGTCCGGCCTCGACCTCGTGCCCTGCTTCAACGATCCGATGCCGGGCAACTTCCTGCTCGGCGAGGACGGCTCGATCCTCCTGATCGACTTCGAATACGCCTCGAACAACGACCGGCTCTACGACCTTGCGGTGTGGAGCGGCGAGATGTTCTTCTCCGAAGAGATCGACCGCACCCTGATCGAGACGTATTTCGGCCAGTACAGCGAAGCGCTCTTCGCCCGGCTCATGGTGCACAAGGCGCTGGCCGACGTGAAATGGTCGACCTGGGCCATGGTCCAGAACCGGATCTCCGATCTCGACTTCGACTTCTACAAATATGGCATCTGGAAGCACATGCGCGCCCGCTCGATCATGAACGACACCCGCTGGCCCGCCTTCCTGAGGGCGCTCTAGAGCATGGCCGCCCTCCCCTCGCCCGCCGAATTGCTGGCCTTCGCGGAAGACCTCGCCGACTCGGCGCGGCCCGTGGCCATGCGCTACTTCCGCACCGCCCTCGATGTCGTCGCGAAGGCGGATGCGAGCCCGGTCACGCAGGCCGACCGGGCCATCGAAGCCCTCCTCCGGGCGCGCATCGAGGCCCGCTTCCCCGCCCACGGCATCCTCGGCGAGGAGATGGGCCTGAAGCCCGGCGACGGGCCGGTCTGGGTCATCGACCCGATCGACGGCACCAAGAGCTTCGTGACCGGCCTGCCGCTGTTCGGCACCCTGATCGCCCTCATCGACGGCGGGCGCCCGGTCGTCGGCGTCATCGACATGCCGGCGCTGGGCGAGCGCTGGACCGGCCGACCCGGACAGGCCCTGTTCGGCGGTGCCCCCGCCCGGGCCAGCGGCTGCGGCACGCTCGCGGAGGCGCGGTTCTTCACCACCACGCCCGATGGCTTCACGGGGGCAGACGAGGCGCGCTACCGCCGCCTCGTGAGCCGGGTCGGCATCCGCCGCTTCTGCGGCGATTGTTATGCCTACGGCCTGCTGGCCTCGGGCCATTGCGATCTCGTCGCCGAGACCGGGCTCCACCCTTACGATTATCTCGCCCTCGTCCCGGTGATCGAAGCCGCCGGCGGCATCGTCACCGATTGGGACGGGGCCGCCCTGACGCTCGACTCGGATGGCCGCGTCCTGGCCGCCGCGACGCCCGCGCTGCACGGTGCGGCCCTGGCGATCCTGCGGGATCGCGACATCTGATCCGGACCGGCCGCGCGGAGGCTTCGCCATGGCGTATGCGACGACGATCGAAGGGACGCGCTTCACCTTCCCCGACCTGAAGAGCCTGATGGCCAAGGCGACGCCCGAGCGCTCGGGCGACCAACTCGCCGGCATCGCCGCCGAGGGGCCCGTGGAGCGGCTGGCCGCGCAGATCGCGCTGGCCGACCTGCCCCTCAAGACCTTCCTCGAGCAGGAACTGATCCCCTCCGAGGAGGACGAGGTCTCGGACCTCATCGCCCGGCGGCACGACCGCGCGGCCTTCGCGCCGGTCGCCTCGCTCACCGTCGGCGCGTTCCGGGAATGGCTGCTCCGCACCGAGGCGGACGGGCCGGTGCTCGCCGCCCTCTCGCCCGGCCTGACACCGGAGATGGTGGCGGCCGTCTCGAAGATCTGCCGCCTTCAGGACCTCGTGGCCATCGCCGCCAAGCGGCCGGTGGTGACGCGCTTCCGCTCGACCATCGGGCTGCCGGGGCGCCTCTCGACCCGCAACCAGCCGAACCATCCGACGGATTCCTCGGAAGGCATCCTCGTCTCGGCCCTCGACGGGCTGCTGATGGGCTCGGGCGATGCGGTGATCGGCGTGAACCCCGCCACCGACTCGCTGCCCGACTACATCCGCATCGTGGAGTTGCTGGAAACCCTGCGCCTGCGCCTCAACGTGCCGACGCAGCATTGCTGCCTCGGCCACGTCACCGTGGCGATCGAGGCGATGGGGCGGGGGGCACCGGTCGATCTGGTGTTCCAGTCGGTGGCCGGCTCGCAGAAGGCCAATGCCGGGTTCGGGGTCGATCTCGCCGTCCTGCGCGAGGCCACGCAGGCGGGGCGGGCGCTGGGCCGCTGCCCGGCGGACGGGCAGTTCATGTACTTCGAGACCGGCCAGGGCTCGGCCCTCTCGGCGGATGCCCATTGGGGCGTCGATCAGCAGACGATGGAGGCCCGCGCCTACGCCGTGGCGCGGGAGTTCGATCCGCTCCTCGTCAACACGGTGGTCGGGTTCATCGGGCCGGAATACCTCTATGACGGCAAGCAGATCATCCGCGCCGGGCTGGAGGACCATTTCTGCGGCAAGCTCCTCGGCCTGCCGATGGGGGTGGACGTCTGCTACACCAACCATGCCGACGCCGACGGCGAGGACATGGACGCGCTCCTCACCCTGCTCTGTGCGGCGGGGGCGAACTTCGTCATCACCGTGCCGGGGGCGGACGACGTGATGCTGAACTACCAGTCCCTCTCCCACCACGATGCCGTCTTCGCGCGGCAGACCCTCGGACGGGCGCCGGCCCCGGAATTCGAGGCGTGGCTCAGGGATGTCGGGGTCACCGATGCGCGGGGATACCTGCGCGGCGGCGCGGGGGAACTGCCGGGCGCTTTCGCGGAAGCCTCCCGCCTCCTGCCGGGGAAGGCCGCATGAGCCGGCCCCCCTCCCTGCGGGACCTGCGCTCCCTCACCCAGGCGCGGATCGCGCTGGGCGCCCACGGCGCCGGCTGGCCCACCGCCGCCTCCCTGGCCTTCGGCCTCGACCATGCCCGCGCCCGCGAGGCGGTGTGGACGCCCCTCGATCCGGCGGCGATCCGCGAGGCACTGACGGCGCAGGGGCTCGCGTCGGTCGAGGTCCGCTCCAACGTCGCCGACAGGGCGGAATACCTGCGCCGCCCGGACAAAGGCCGCACGCTCCATCCCGATGGCGACGCCGTCCTCGGCGACGCGGGACGGGGCTTCGATCTCGCCATCGTCATCGCGGACGGGCTCTCCGCGACGGCGGTCGCCCTCAACGCGGTGCCGACGGCGGCGGCGCTGGCGGCGCGGGCGAAGCGGGCCGGCTGGAACCTCGCGCCGATCGTCGTCGCGACCCAGGCGCGGGTGGCGCTCGGCGATCCCGTGGGCGCGCGGCTGCAGGCGCGGGCGGTGGTGGTGCTGATCGGCGAGCGGCCGGGCCTCTCGGCCTCGGACAGCCTCGGCTGCTACGTCACCTTCGCGCCGGAGCCCGGCCTGCCGGATTCCCGGCGCAACTGCATCTCCAACATCCGGCAGGACGGCCTCTCCATCGAGGCGGCGGCCGCGCAGATGGAAGCGTTGCTGCGCGCCATGTTCGCGCAGCAACTCAGCGGCGTCGGGCTCCGGCGGGACGAGGCCGCGTTGCCCGGCGCCTAGGGTCTTTAGGCCGACAGGGCCGGCGCGGTGCGGTGGCGCGTCGCCTGTTCGTAATCGTAGGCGAGCGCCAGGAGGTCGGCCTCGCTCCAGAGCGGCCCGACGAAGATCAGGCAGAAGGGCGCCCCCGAGGCGAAGGTGCCGGCGGGCATCACCACGCCGGGCAGGCCCGCGATGTTGATCTCGCAGACGGTCGTCTCATGGATCGTCTCCGTCCCGTGCAGGGACGGGAGGGTGTCGCGCATCTGCGGGAAGACCAGGGCGTCGAGGCGATGCTCGTCCATCACCGCCGCGAAGAGGTCGAGGTATCCCTCCCGCGCGGCCAGGAAGTCCGACAGGTCCGGGGGCGAGAGCGGGTTAGTGAGGCAGGGCGCGAAGGACGGGACATCGTTCATCCAGTCGAGGACGCCGCCCCTGGCGAAGGGATCCTCGGCCTTGGTGGCGGCGGTGAACTCCGCGAGCGTCCGCAGGGAGGCGTCCGGGCCGAGCCGCTGCAGATACGCCTGCAGATCGAAGAGCACGCTCTCGATGCCGCGGGCATCGTAATGGTCGAGGCCCGGCACCGGCTGGCCGATCGCGGCGAAGCCGCTGCCGGCGAAGGGGTCGGCGACCAGGGTGGCGCCGCGCGCCGCGATCTCCCCCTGCGCCCGCTCATAGAGGGCGGTCGTCTCCGCCGAGAGCGGCCGGTCGCGCCAGCCCGGCCCGTAGAGACCGAGCCGCTTCCCCCGCAGGGCGGTCTCGGACAGCTTGGAGGCGTAGCCGCCCTTCGGACGGCGGCCGATGCCGGCCACGGTCTTGGGATCGGCGGCGGTGTAGCCCGCCAGGGCATCCAGGGTAAGCGCGGCGTCGCGCACGCAGCGGGCGATCGGCCCCACCACGTCGCGGGTGCTGCCGGCGAGCGGGATCACCCCCGCATTGGGCACCAGGGCGAAGGTCGGCTTGATGCCGACGAGACCCTGCGCGGAGGCCGGGTTCTGGATCGACCCGCCGGTCTCCTCGGCGAGGCCCAGCACCGCGAGGCTCGCGGCCACCGCGGTCGCGGTGCCCGCGCTCGATCCGCCGGGCAGGAGGTCCGGCGCCATGGCGTTCAGGGTCGGCCCGGCCCAGCTGTCGTTGGCGTGGCTGCCCGTGGCGCTCAGCACCGGCACGTTGGTCTTGCCGAGGATGACGCAGCCCGCCGCCCGCATCCGAGCCACCACGGGCGCATCGGTGCCGGGGATCAGGTCGGTGCCGCCGGCCTTCGAGCACAGGAAATGCCAGCCCCCCGTGCTCGGCAGCCCGGCGACGTCCATCGTGTCCTTGATGACGACCGGCACGCCCGCGAGCGGCCCCAAGGCCTCGCCGGAGGCCCGGCGGGCATCGATCGCCCGCGCCTCGTCAAGGGCGTTGGGGTTGAAGAAGATCAGGGCATTGTAGCGGGGGTTGTAGGTCTCGATCCGCGCGAGGAACGCGCGGGCCAAGGCCTCGGCGGTCACGCCCCGGGCGAAGGCCGCCTGGGCGTCGGCGACGGTCATCTCCACAAGCAGATCGGAAAGGGCGAGCGCATCGGTCTCGGCGGCGTCCATCACGGGGCTCCGGGTTTGGGTTGGTTCGGGGGATGCGACGGCCGGGCCTGTCAGGCCATGCCGACGAACTCGTCGATCAGGGCGCGGTCGCGGGCGACCTCGGGGGGCACCTCGCGGGTGATCGTGCCCTTCTGGAGGATCAGGATCCGCTCGGAGAGCCCGGCGATGCAGTTCAGGTTCTGCTCCACGAGGAGCAGGGCGATGCCGCGCTCGCGCCCGATCCGCTGCAACGTCTCGATGATCTCCTCGATGATCGAGGGCTGGATGCCCTCGGTCGGCTCGTCGAGGAGGAGGATGCGCGGGTCGCCGCACAGGCAGCGGGCCAGCGCCAAGAGTTGCTGCTCGCCCCCCGACAGGGCGCCGCCCGGCCGGTTGAGATAGGCCTTCAGGCGGGGGAAGGTGGTGAGGATGTCGGCGATGGTCTCGTCCTCGCCGCGCTTGGCGAGGAGGCAGCCCATGCGCAGGTTCTCGTGGACACTCAGCGCGGGGAAGATCTCGCGCCCCTGCGGCACGTAGCCGAGGCCCAATTGCGCCCGCGTGGTGGGGCTGCGCCGGGTGATGTCGGCGCCCTCGAAGCGGACTTGGCCCGCCGTGGCCGGCAGGTAGCCCATGAGGGTCCGCAGCAGCGTGGTCTTGCCCATGCCGTTATGGCCGAGGATGCCCACGAACTCGCCCGCCCGCACGGAGAGGGTCACGCCGTCGAGGATCGGGATGCGCCCGTAGCCGGAATGCAGGCCCTCGACGGACAGGAGCGGCGGAGCGGCGGCCACCATGTCAGGCCGCCTGCTTGCCGAGATAGACATCCCGCACGCGGGGATCGGCCAGCACCTTGTCCACCGTGTCCTCCACGAGGATGCGGCCCTGGTTGAACACCGTGACGGTCTTCGCGATCATGCGGATGAAGGGCATGTCGTGCTCCACGACGATGAGGGCATGGGTGCGGTTGATCTCGCGGATCAACTCCGCCGTGCGGTGGACCTCATCATGGGTCATGCCGGCGGCGGGCTCGTCGAGGAGGATCAGTTCCGGCTCCTGGGCGAGCACGGTGGCGATCTCCACCCATTGCCGCTGCCCATGCGCGAGCTGGCCGACGATCCGCCCGGCGATTCCCGTGAGGGAGAGGCGCGTCAGGGTCTCCTCGACGATGGCGCGGGTGCGGGCGGCGGACTTGCGCCGCCCGGCGGCGACGAAGACGTTCTCGTGGACCGTGAGGCCGTTGAAGACGTTGGGCACCTGCGTCTTGATCCCGACGCCGAGGCGCGCGATCGCATGGGGCTCGGCGCCGGTGATGTCGGTGTCGCGCAGGCGGATCCTGCCCTCGCTCGGCTTCAGCTGCCCGGTGAGGATCTTGAAGAACGTGCTCTTGCCGGCGCCGTTCGGGCCGATGAGGCAGCGCAGCTCGACCTCGCCGAGGGTGAAGTCCACGTCCGCCACGGCGGTGACGCCGCCGAAGCGCATGGTGACGCCGCGCGCCGCGATGAGCGGGCGGAGGGATGCGCCGGAGGATGTCATCGCGCGCTCTCCGTGACGAGGGTGTCGGCCGCCTTGCCCGGCCGTGGCGCGCGGACGCGCTCCACGAGGCGCAGGGCCGCGCCCCGCGCCACCGGCAGCAACCCCTGGGGCACGAGCAGGACGAAGCCGACCAGCACGAGCCCGAGGCCGAGGTTGGAATCGATTAGGTTCTGGCTCCCGGCGGCGATGATCAGCGCCTGGATCAGCACGGCGCCGAGCATCGGGCCGACCAGGGTGCCGAGCCCGCCCACCAGCACGTAGATGATGACTTGGGCCGACATCGGCAGCGCGAACACGGTCGGGCTGATGAAGCCGCCCCAATTGGCGTAGAGGCAGCCCGCCAGGCCCGCGACGCCCGCTGCGAGCATGAAGGCGATGAGCTTGTAGAGCCGCGGATCGTAGCCGATGAGCTGCGCCCGGGTTTCGTTCTCGCGGATCGCCACGATCACCCGGCCGAGGCGGGCGGCGAGCACCGCCCGCAGGAACGCGTAGACGAGGATCAGCGCCCCCATGGCGGCATACCAGACGCCCTCCAGGTCGAGGGGCTCGTCGGGACGGCCTGGGGCGTTGAGAGCCGGGATCGCCGGGATGCCGTTGAACCCGCCGAGTTCCGCCGCGCCGATCCGGTACTGGCTGCCGGAGGTGGCGTTCACGAGCTGGAACAGGATCACCGACACGGTGAGCGTGATGACGCCGATATAGGCGTCGCTGATGCGGCCGTAGAACATGAAGTAGCCGAGCAGCCCGGCGAAGGCCATCGGCACCAGGATCGACAGCAGCACCGGGATGCTGCTGTCGCCCATGTTGATCACCGAGACGGCGTAGGCATAGCCGCCGAGCCCGAGGAAGGCGGCCTGCCCGAAGGACATCACCCCCGCGAAGCCCCAGACGAAGCCCTGCGAGAGGCCGAACATCGCCAGCGCCGCGAAGCCGGTGCATTGGACGAGGCCGAACGTGTCGAGGACGTGCGGCGCCCCGAACAGGATGGCGAGGCCGAGGGCCAGCGTCGCGAGGAACCCGAGGGCGGAGGCCCGGTTCGAGGGGAAAGCGGAGTTCATAGGCTGCGCCTCAGGTAGCGGCCGGTGATGCCTTGCGGGAGGACGCGGATCAGCAGGATCGCGGCGGTCAGGAGGGCGACGTCGCCGATGACCGGCGTGGTCTTGAACGACACGAGTTCGTTGATGGACCCGAACAGGGTGGAGGCGAGACCGGTGCCGGTGATGATGGCCGGGCCGCCGCCGAGCACGGTGATGAAGGCGCGGGCGATGTAGGCCGCCCCCATGGCCGGCGAGACGCCGGAAATCGGTGCCAGCACGCCCCCCGCGAGGCCCGCGAGCGCCGCCCCGAGGGCGAAGGTCGCCATGTAGATCCGGCTGGGCTGCACCCCGAGGGCCGCCGCCATGCGCGGGTTCTGCATGGTCGCCCGCAGGATCAGCCCGAACTTGGTGAACCGCAGCAGCAGGAACATCGCCGCCAGGGCGGACAACGCCGTCACGAGGATGACGAGGCTGTACAGGCTCGCCCCGTAGCGGCCGATGTCGAAGCTGCCGACGGGGGTCGAGACCCCGCGCACCACGTTGCCGTAGAGGGTGGTGACGAGCCCGATCAGCCCGAGGCTGATGCCCCAGGTGGCGAGCATCGTGTCCATCATCCGCCCGTAGAGGAAGCGGATGACGGTGCGCTCCAGGATCAGCCCGATCAGCCCGACCACGAGGGGCGGCAGGACGAGCATGGCGATCCAGATGTTCACCCCCGCCCCGGTCGCCATGACCGCCGTGTAGGCGCCGAGCATCATGAACTCGCCGTGGGCGAGGTTGATGATGCGCATCATCCCGTAGATCACGCCGAGCCCGAGCGTGATCAGGATCAGGGTGGCGATGCCGGTGAGGACGTTGAACGCGAGCAGGCCGACGAGATCCATCGCGCTCAGCCCTTGAGATCCGGGGTGAACTGCTTGTTGGTGCGCGGATTCTTGATGAGATCGCAGGCGCCGCCGGTGTCGGCCGGGAAGGAATCCGGGAAGGTCGCGAGGATCTTCCACTTCCGGTTCTCGGGCTCGGCCAGATAGGTGTTGCGGATCGTGTGGTGGGTCGCCCCGTCCATCGTGACCTTTCCGGTCGGCGAATCGATGGAGAGGCCGCTCTCCAGGGCGGCGGTGACCTTGTCGCGCTCGATCGAGCCGGCCTTCTTCACCGCCTCGGCCCAGAGCATGATGCCCTCATAGGTGGCGGTATCGAGCTCGCTCAGGTCGGTCACGTCCGCGCCGAACTTCGCCTGCATCCCGGAGACGAAGGCCTTGGTCGCGGGCGTGTCGAGGTTGTTGTACCAGCCGTAGCAGGTGACGATCCCGTTCGTGGTCGAGGGGGCCATCGTGGTGAGTTCGTCGCCGAGGCCGAACACGCTCGATCCCACCGGGATCTTGGACTTCATGCCGGCGGCATCCCATTGCCGGTAGAAGCCGGAATGGTTGGCGCCGACCAGGGCGGACAGGACGAGATCGGGCTGGGCCTGCTGGATGCGGCTGATGGCCGAGGAGAAGTTCGTGACGTCGAGGGGGAAGAAGTCGGTTCCGAGGACCGAGCCACCCCCGTCCTTCATGAACTTCGTCATCCAGCTCGCGGTGATGTGCCCGTAATTGTAATCGGCCGCGATGACGTAAGCCTTCTTGCCCCAGTTCTTCAGGGCATAATCGACGATGTGATTGACGGTCTGGGCCGGGGTCGAGCCGGTGCAGAACACGTTGCGGTCGCAGACGCCGCCCTCGTACTGCGTGTTGTAGAAGTACAGGGTCTTGGACCGCCCGAAGATCGGCCGGATCGCCTCCCGCGAGGCGGAGGTGATGCCCCCCTGGATGACGTCGACCTTGTCCTTGAGCGCGAGCTGCTGCGCATATTGGGTGTAGAGCTGCATCGAGGATTGTGTGTCGTAGGCGATGAGCTGGATCGGCCGCCCAAGGAGGCCGCCAGCCTTGTTGAGCAGATCGACGGTGTATTCCGTCGTCTCGATCATCCGCTTGCCTTCGAGGCCGAGGGCTCCGGTTCCGTCCAGCAGGCTTCCAAGCTTGATCGGCTCTGCGGCGAGGCCGGTGCGCGAGACGAACGGCATGGCGACGGTGCCAGCTGCAGCCGAGAGCGCCAGCTTCAGCGCCCCGCGACGGTCGATCGACCCTTTGCTCATCCTCAGACTCCTCTCCGTGCGGGATCTCCGACCCACTGGCCGGCCGCACGCAGGGAGGCATCGCAAACTTGGTGCCAACCAATCCCACACAACGGTCAAAAAACAGGTGGACCTCGCCGCTCACCGACTTGTGTAGAGGCTGAAAGCCACAAAAAGCACGCCCGGCACGCCAGAGCGGGTCGGCCTCGCCCGGCGCGGGGCCGAGGAGGGTGCCGAGGGGCATGGAGAGGGTGAGGCCGTCCTTCGGCCGCTATCGGAGCGGCGCACCAGACATCCAGCAGGCCGCCGGAGGCGGCTCGGCGATGAAAATGACTGATTCTTAAGGCAGAGGATTGGAGCGGGCGATCGGGATCGAACCGACGACATTCAGCTTGGGAAGCTGACGTTCTACCACTGAACTACGCCCGCGCGGTTATGGGAATTAGGCCCTTGGCCCGGACCTGTCCAGCCAAAAATGAGGCGTCCTCAGTCCACGGGCAGCAGCGTCGTCACCAGCGTCGCGACAAGGCTCGCAGCGAGGACGCGCAACAGCGCGTAGCCGGGATGGTCGGGCGAGATCACCAGCCACTCGAAGAAGCAGGCACCCACGATGATCGCCATCCCAAAGACGATGATCGCCTCGGCCGCGACGGATTGTTCGTCGGGCTTTTGCGTCATGGCGTGCGCTCCCCCCAGCGGCACACCCAAGAGGAGCGGACCACAGCGCGTGACATCACGAATTAAGCTAGCCCGGACCGGCCGAGCGACTTGGGTGACGCTTTAAAACAGGCCGGAAGGAAACGGAAGCCGGCTTCACGCGCCCCAGGCCGCGGGAAGATATGGCGCCGGCTCAGCGTCCGATCTGGGCCGCCTCCACCTGCGAGGCCGGCGACCAGCGCAGGATCTGGATGTAGCCGTTGCGCGCCGCCACCACGAGATGACGGCGATGGCGATGAACGACGGTCCCCGGGATGTGGCCGTGCGCCTCCACCCAGCCATCGGCCTGGGCGATGAAGGCGCGCATGTCGCCGATTCGTGCGATGGTCTCCACGGTGCCGAAGGCGCGCACCCGCCGGAGAATCGCCTCGACATCCTGGCGGAAGTCGAGGGTCCGGTCGGCATCCGTCGCCCGCGCCCAGTAGGAGCCGTCGCCCTGCGGCTCGGCGCGTTTCCAGCGGTTCGGCAGGTCGCGTGCGAGGGGTCCGGCGGCAAGGCGCCGGGCCGCCATCTGGCATTTCGCCAAGAGGGTCTCGTGCGATTCGCCCGCGCCGATCGCGAAGATCTCCTGGGCGAGGATGTCGCCGGTGTCGAAGCCGTTCTCGGCCAGGACATGGGCCGTCACGCCCCAGGTCTCGTAGCCGTCGAGGACCGCGCGGAACAACGGATAGGGCCCGCGCCCGATGGGGAGCGGCGACGGGTGAAGGTTGAGGGCGTAGTTCGCCCGGCCGCGCCAGCCGCGCACCAACCAAGGATAACCGGCCACCACCAGAGCCCAATCGCGTCCGTGCGCGGCGTGCAGCGCGTCGAGGTCGCCCTGCTGGATCTTCGACAGCTGAATCGGAATCCGCGCGGCCCGGGCGCGGGCGACGACCACCTCGTTATGATCGTAGATGCCGTCGCAGGGTCGGGTGAACAGCTTCACCGGGGTCCAGTTGGCTTCGATCAGGGCCTCGAACACGCCACCGAGGAAATCGATGCCCGCAAAGGCGAATTTCATGGAAAGCCTGCGACGTCGTGATGCCGGGAAGGCCGGGCGCTGCCGGTACCGGAGGTCATAGGCCGGCTTTATCCTGGGCGCGACCCCTGTGGGAACATCAGCGTCGCCCCGGCGACCGGGAGGACATGTGGCCAGCCGTCCAGCGCGCGAGAAGCCCCGAGAGGGCCGGGTCCTGCGCCTCGTCCTCGGTGACCAATTGAACCGCCGGGTCTCCAGCCTCACCGACCTCGACACCGACGAAGACGTCGTCCTCCTCGTCGAGGTGAGGGACGAGGCGACCTATGTCCGCCACCACAAGCAGAAGATCGCCTTCCTGTTCGCCGCCATGCGCCACTTCGCCGAGGAGTTGCGCGCGGAGGGCGCGGAGGTCGATTACGTCCGCCTCACCGATGCGGGGAACACCGGCAGCTTCACCGGGGAACTGGAGCGGGCGCTCACCCGCCACGGCATCGCGCGGATCGTGGTGACGGAGCCCGGCGAGTGGCGGGTCTGGGAGATGATGCAGGGCTGGCGCGACAGCCTAACGGTGCCGGTGGAGATCCGGGCGGACAACCGCTTCCTGTGCCCCCGCGAGGATTTCGCCCGCTGGGCCGAGGGGCGTCACCACCTGCGGATGGAGACCTTCTACCGGGGGATGCGCAAGCGCACCGGCCTGCTGATGGAGGGCGGCGAGCCCCTGGGCGGTCGCTGGAACTTCGATGCGGAGAACCGCAAGCGCCTTCCGAAGGGCCACCGCCTGCCCGACCGGATCGGCTTCCAGCCGGACGCGATCACCCGTGAGGCCATCGCCCTGGTCGAGCAGGAGTTTCCCGACCATTTCGGCGACCTCGCCGCCTTCTCCTGGCCGGTGACGCGGGCGGATGCGCTCGCCTCGCTCAAGCACTTCCTCGCCGAATGCCTGCCGACCTTCGGCGACTATCAGGACGCGATGAAGGGCAACGAGCCGTTCCTCTATCATGCGCTGATCTCGCCGGCCCTCAATGCCGGCCTGCTCACCGCCGAGGAGGTATGCCGGGCCGCCGAGCGTGCCCATCACGAAGGCGCGGTGCCGCTGCATTGCGCAGAGGGCTTCATCCGCCAGATCCTCGGCTGGCGCGAATATGTGCGCGGGCTCTACTGGGCGCGGATGCCGGCCTACGCCGAGACGAATGCCCTCGCCGCGAGCCGCCCGCTGCCGTGGTTCTACTGGTCGGGCGAGACGGACCTGCACTGCATCCGGCAGGTCGTGGACCAGACCCGCTCCCATGCCTATGCCCACCACATCCAGCGGCTGATGGTGACGGGCAACTTCGCGCTCATCGCCGGGCTCGATCCGGCGCAGGTGGAGGAATGGTACCTCGTCGTCTTCGCCGACGCCTACGAATGGGTCGAATTGCCGAACGTCCACGGCATGGTGCTCTGGGCCGATGGCGGTGTCATGGGCTCGAAGCCCTATGCCGCCTCCGGCGCCTATATCGACCGCATGTCGGATTATTGCCGGGACTGCGCCTACGATGTGAAGGCCAAGACCGGCCCGACGGCCTGCCCGTTCAACTACTTGTACTGGAACTTCCTCATCGAGAACGAGGAGCGTCTGGCCGGCAACCAGCGGATGGCGATGCCCTATCGCACGCTGGCCGGCATGGACGACACGCGCCGCCAGCAGATCCGCAAGGATGCCGCCCGCTTCCTGGATTCGCTCTCGGCGGATCAGAACGAAGCCCAGGTCGTCAGCGTGAAATAGGGGGCGGGCCGCGTCCGGTTCGCCTCCCACTGCATCCCCGTCGAGAGGCGGATGTGGGTGTTCCTCAGCACGAAGTCCGTGGCGTGGAAGCCGAGGGCGACCTTCCCGTAGCCGGTGGCGTCGAGATAGGCGCTGCCCTCCGGCCCGAGATACGTGTCCCAGAGGCGGTAGCCCCAGGCGATGCGGGTCCAGACGCTGTTGTACGCCGTGCCGGCGACCGTCACCGCGTGGACGAGGGTGTCCCCATCTGGCCGAAGCCACGCCTCGGCCTGCAGCCGCATCCCGTGGCGGATGCCCCGCGCGCCGTCGAACCGGGTCTCGAATCCGGCGAAGGTGGCGACGACGCCCTGCGGCAGGGCCCATTGGTAGCCGAGTTGCGCCGAGGCTTCGGCCGAGAACGACAGGACCGTGGCACGCGCGCCGCAGCCGCACCGCCATCGTTCGAGGCGGACACCGTCGCCGATGGCGACCAGTGCCAGCAGGCCGTCCCTGTCGAGGGCGCCGAGCCCGATCTTCGCGCCGCTGGTGGAGAAGGTCGACTGGCCGGCATCCAGGCTCTCGAACAGGAGCACGTCGAGATCGCTCGCCTCGACGCCACTTTCGGTGAGGCTGAGCAATGCGAGGCCCGAGATCCATCGCCTATGGAGCAGACTTACGCACACACGCCGCCTGACGGAGAACCTGTCGGGGCACCGTGACGAGGCGACCCGGCGTGTTTGGTAAAAGCGTGATTAACGCTCGCAAATGGGCAGGAGCGGTTGCAGCTTTCACCTTGAGAACGGCGCGGTTGCGGAACGAGACTCTAGGTGAGACTGCGCCGTCCCATTCGGCACGTCAGGTTCGCGGAGAGGGCGCAAAAAAGTCGGGGGACGCCGCGCGGCTTGGCGCAGGCGGCGATCTCGGATAGAGCCCGCCGCAAGTCAGTGAAGGTTGGACCGGACGTGTCTTACGGTGCTCGCACCTCGGACGTTCTCACCGTGCTCGCGAGCCAGGAAGGCGAGCGTCTCACGGTAGCGGACATCGTGGCGGTCCTGCGCGACCGGGCTTTCGCCCTGCTCGTCGTGCTGCTGGGCCTGCCCAATTGCCTCCCGATGCCGCCGCCGATCCCGCTCGTCTGCGGTCTGCTGCTGCTGCTCGTGGCCATTCAGATTGCGGCCGGCATGTCGGCGCCGTGGTTGCCCCGGCGGCTGCTCGGCCAATCGATCAAGCAGTCGGACGTGAAGCGCGCGGTCAAGCGGGCCGTGCCGGTCCTGCGGCGGCTGGAGCGCTGGTCGCGCCCGCGCCTCAGCGTGTTCGAGACGGCCATCGGCATGCGCGGGATGGGCGTGGCGCTTCTGGCGCTCGCCCTCGCGCTGATCGTGGCGGCACCGCTCATCGGGCAGATCCCGCTCGGGCTCGCGGTCTGCCTCGTCGGCCTCGGCCTCGTGGAGCGCGACGGGATCGTCGTGCTGGCGGGCCTCGCGGTGGGCCTGTTCGGCGTGGCGATCAATGCGGGCTTCGCCTACGCCGTGGTGTCCGGCATCGCCGGCCTGCTCCACCTTTAGAGGCGGTAGCGGATCTGGTCCGTCCAGAACCGCTCCAGGCGGCTGAGGGCGCGGTTCAGACGGTCGAAATCGTCGTCCGAGATGCCGCCGATCGGGGCGATCGTGCGCGAGTGCTTGTCGTAGAGCTGCTGCACGATGTCGTGGATCTGGCGCCCCTTGTCGGTCAGGCTGATCCGCACCGAGCGCCGGTCCGTCTTGGAGCGGGCGTGGTGCAGGTAGCCGGCCTCCACGAGCTTCTTGACGTTGTAGGACACGTTGGAGCCGAGATAGTAGCCCCGCGTCCGGAGTTCGCTGGCGGCCAGCTCGCTGTCGCCGATGTTGTAGAGCAGCAGGGCCTGGACGCTGTTGACGTCCTCGCGGCCGCGCCGCTCGAACTCGTCCTTGATCACGTCGAGGAGGCGGCGGTGCAGCCGCTCCACGAGATGCAGCGCCTCGAGGTAGGCGTTGTGCGGCGAAGCCGGCTCCTCGGAGGCGGCGGGCTGGGTGCGGGCGGACTGGCTCTTCATCGGTGAAATCCCTGACGGATCCTGCGGTGATCGTGTGGTCCGTCACCGCTTATGTTGGCAAAGCTATCCGCTGGGAATGAAAGACGATTTAAGCGGCAAGATGAATTCGCGATTTACCTGTGTCAGTAAAGACAAACTGAATGGATTAAAGGAAGATTTCGTTCACTCTCGTTCCGCGAGCTTGCGAGGGTTGCGATAAGCTTCCGTCAATCCTGTGCGGGTGCCTCAATGCCCCTCCCTGGCGGCGAGCCAGGAGAGCAGGAAATAGATGAGCATGACGAGGACGCCGAAGATCAGGAGCGGCGTCGAGACCGGCACGAGCTGCGGAGTGAGGATGGCGAGCGTCAGCCCGGAGGTCACGGCGAGCAGCCAGATCACCCCGCCCCAGGCGCTGGTGAGCCACAGGCCGCTCGCGGCCACGGCATCGACCACCGCGAAATAGACGATGGCGGCCTGCCGGCCGAACGGCTCGGCCTCGAAGGGCGGGGCGCCGGGGCGCACGTCAAGGATGGTCGCCCAGGCGAAGACCGCCTTGGCGAGCCATGCCAGCGCGGTGAGCCGCATGAACCAGACGAGGGCCGTGTCCCAGGTGCTGGGCTGGGGCGCCGCGTCGCGCTCGATGCGGTCTCCGAGCAGGCCTCCCGGCCTGACCGGCTTGCTGCGCAGCGGGATCAGGCCGCGCATGGACGAACCCTCGCGCGCAGGCTCCGCTCGATGTTCACGTTGCGTCGTCTCCCGATGCGACCGCCCACCCCCGGCCGGGTTGAACCCATCGGGGCCGTGCCGTCAACGTGCGGCACCCCTGCCCTGCGCGTGGCCCTTGGGTCGGTCCCGCCCGGCGTGCTAGGCCGGCGCAGCGGCAGGCGAGCGCCTCCGCTTGCCTGTCGCGGCCGTCCCGCGGGAGCCTCCCGCGCGGCCGCCTCTTCGAGCCCGGACACCCGCGCGCATGTCGGACAGAATCCCGGAACCCCGCCCCCTCGCCTATGCCGCCGTCCGCGAGGACAAGAGCAGCGGGAGCCTCGGCATCACCCAGCGTCCGCGCCGAAACCGCAAGGCGGAATGGTCGCGCCGCCTCGTCCGCGAGCACACGCTCACCGTCGATGACCTGATCTGGCCGATGTTCGTCATCGAGGGCGAGGACAAGCGCGAGCCGGTGGCCTCCATGCCGGGCGTCGAGCGCCTGACGGTGGACGAGATCGTCCGCGACGCCGAGCGCGCGGTGCGCCTGGGCATCCCGGCCATCGCCTTCTTCCCCTTCACCGAGGTGAGCCTGCGCGATCCCGTTGGGTCGGAGGCGCTGAACGCCAAGAACCTCGTCTGCCGCGCGGTGCGGGCGGTGAAGCGCGAATTCCCCGAAATCGGCATCGTGACCGACGTCGCCCTGGACCCCTACACCAGCCACGGCCATGACGGGCTGATGAAGGACGGCGCCATCCTCAACGACGAGACGGTGGCGGTCCTCGTGGAGCAGAGCCTGATCCAGGCCGAGGCCGGTACCGACATCATCGCCCCCTCGGACATGATGGACGGGCGCGTGGGTGCCATTCGCCGTGCCCTCGACAAGGCGGGCTTCCTCGACGTCCAAATCATGGCCTACGCCGCGAAATACGCGAGCGCGTTCTACGGCCCGTTCCGCGACGCGATCGGCACCAAGGCCGCTTTGGTGGGCGACAAGCGCACCTACCAGATGGACCCCGGCAACTCGGCCGAAGCCCTGCGCGAGGTCGCCCTCGACCTCGAGGAGGGAGCCGATTCGGTGATGGTGAAGCCGGGCATGCCGTATCTCGACATCATCCGCCGCGTCCGCGACACGTTCGGCGTGCCGACCTTCGCCTATCAGGTGTCCGGCGAGTACGCGATGATCGAGGCCGCCGCCCGCAACGGCTGGCTCGACGGAGACCGGGCGATGGTCGAGGCGCTGCTGTCCTTCAAGCGCGCGGGCGCCGACGGCGTGCTGACCTACCACGCGCCGCGCGTGGCCGAGAAGCTGCGCGCCCTTTGACGGAACTACGCCGGGCTCTCATTCCGTGAAGGTCCTGCATCGCTGGCTCGTGGCCGGGGGTATCGTCGCTGGGTTCCTCGGCGGGCTCGCGGCCTGCCAGGACACCCTGCGGCGGGACCGCGTGGCGACCTGCCGCCGGGCCCTGCCGGCGGTGGCCCGGGG
This sequence comes from Methylobacterium sp. TK26, assembly GCF_055361565.1. Taxonomy (NCBI): domain Bacteria; kingdom Pseudomonadati; phylum Pseudomonadota; class Alphaproteobacteria; order Hyphomicrobiales; family Methylobacteriaceae; genus Methylobacterium; species Methylobacterium sp. TK26. Next base: position 2,160,265 of record NZ_CM143965.1, read on the forward strand.
CACCGCCATCCGCTTTCTGGGGGCCGGGTCCGGTCCCGCCCCCGGAACGGTGCGCGTGGACTATGCCGAAGGCACGCGCCAGCACCGGATGGTCTGCCGCTTCGACAATGCGGCCAAGCTCACGGAGGTGGCCACCGACGGCAACGCCCTCACCGGCGCGGCCCTCCACATGCTGCAGCGCTACTACCTCGATACGCCCGACGCGGCGCGCGCCGATCCCGGCCAGCCGTGAGCCCGCCCTTGCGGCGGACGGCGGCGGCGCCCACCTAACGGTCGCTGCACCGCTTGCAGGATCTTCCCATGTACGATTCCCGCACCGACTACGCCGCCCGTCCGGCCACCGCACCCTTCACCGGGGGATTGCCCATCCCCTACGTGCGGGCGAGCCTTGGTGCGCGCATCATCGCGTACCTGCTCGACATCCTGTTCATCCTCGGCTTCACCGCCCTGCTGACCCTGGCTATCACGGTGATCGGGATCGTGACCTTCGGCCTTGGCTGGACGCTGTTCGCGGTGCTGCCCGCGAGCGGGATCATCTACAGCGCGATCACCGTGGGCGGCCGGCGCCAGAGCACCTTCGGCCAGCGGATGATGGGCCTGCGGGTGGTGGCGCCCGAGAGCGGCGCGCCGGTCGACATCGTGTCGGCGGCGGTCCACGCCTTGCTGTTCTACGTGGCGGTCTCGACCTTCCTGCTCTGGTGCGTGGACGTGGCCTTCGGGCTGGTCCGCTCCGACCGTCGCCTCGGGCATGATCTGCTCCTCGGCCTCGCGGTGGTCCACGCGCGGTAAGGTTTGGAGAGTGCGGGCCAAGCGTCGCGGCATTTTGCGGGTGCTATGGCCTTCTGGCCCATTGAGCCCGGCCGCGACCCTTGTAGATTGGTGAGAAGCGCGGCGTGAGCAGCCGTGGCCGAGGTTCCGACGAAGCGTGACGAGCCATCCGCGCGATACTCCGCAATTCTACCTCACCGCGCCCTCGCCGTGCCCGTACCTGACGGGCCATGAGGAGCGGAAAGTCTTTACGCATCTCGTCGGGCGGCGGGCCCGCGACCTGAACGAGATCCTGACGCAGGGCGGCTTCCGCCGCTCGCAGACCATCGCCTACCGCCCTGCCTGCGAGACCTGCCGCGCCTGCGTCTCGGTGAGGGTGGTGGTGGACGATTTCGTCCCGAGCGCCAGCCAGAAGCGGGTGATGGCGCGCAACGCCGATCTGGTCGGCGCGCCGGAGCAGAACCGCCCGGCCTCGGACCAATACGCCCTGTTCCGGCGCTACCTGAACGCCCGGCACGACGACGGCGGCATGATCGACATGACCATGCTCGATTACGCCATGATGATCGAGGACAGCCACGTCGACACCCATCTCGTCGTGTACCGCCGCCATGGGCCGGACACCGCGATCACCGGGCGGGGCATGGGCGGCCCGATGGCCGTGTGCCTCACCGACGTCCTCTCGGACGGGTTGTCGATGGTCTACTCGTTCTTCGAGCCGACCGAGGCCGGGCGCTCCCCCGGCACCTTCATGATCCTCGACCACATCCGCCGGGCGAAGCAGCTCGGCCTGCCGTATCTCTATCTTGGCTATTGGGTCGATGGCTCGCGCAAGATGGACTACAAGGCCAAGTTCAAGCCGCAGGAGCGGTTGATGGGGCCGGGTTGGATGCGGGTGGAGTGAGGGGAGTAGCGAATAGCGAATAGAACCAGGCACCAGCCTTCGCGCTTCCCCGCCGACACTATGCGCTATTCGCTACTCCCTATTCGCCACTCCCCACTCCCTATTCGCCTGCGCCGAGCCCGGAGGGCGCAGCGCGCGCCGCACTGCTCCGCATCGACGCGCATTGAGCTCGACGCCCGGCGGTGCTACCCGCCGACCGTTCCCCGACGGTCGAGTCAGCATCGATGATCCCCCGCTACAGCCGCCCCGCGATGACCGCGATCTGGTCGCCCGAGTCGCGTTTCCGGATCTGGTTCGAGATCGAGGCCCACGCGACCACCGCTCTGGCCGAGATCGGCGTGGTGCCGAAGGACGCGGCCGAGAAGGTCTGGGCGATGGGCCGCGATGCGACCTTCGATGTCGCGCGCATCGACGCCATCGAGGCCGTGACGAAGCACGACGTCATCGCCTTCCTCACCCATCTCGCCGAGATCGTCGGGCCGGAGGCGCGCTTCGTCCACCAGGGCATGACCTCCTCGGACGTGCTGGACACCTGCCTGAACGTGCAGCTCGTGCGCGCGGCCGACATCCTGATCGCCGACGTGGACGCCCTCCTCGACGCCCTCAAGCACCGGGCGCAGGAGCACAAGATGACGCCGACCATCGGCCGCTCGCACGGCATCCATGCCGAGCCGGTGACGTTCGGCCTCAAGCTCGCCCAGGCCTATGCCGAGTTCGCCCGCAACCGCGCCCGGCTCGTGGCAGCGCGCGAGGAGATCGCGACCTGCGCCATCTCCGGGGCGGTGGGCACCTTCGCCAACATCGACCCGCGCGTCGAGGAATACGTCTCACGCAAGATGGGGCTCACGCCGGAGCCGGTCTCGACGCAGGTCATCCCGCGCGACCGCCACGCCATGTTCTTCGCGGTGCTGGGCGTCGTCGCCTCGTCGCTGGAGCGACTCGCCATCGAGATCCGCCATCTGCAGCGCACAGAAGTGCTGGAAGCGGAGGAGTATTTCTCCGAGGGCCAGAAGGGCTCCTCGGCCATGCCGCACAAGCGCAACCCGGTGCTCACCGAGAACATCACCGGCCTTGCCCGCATGGTGCGCAGCTACGTGAACCCGGCCATGGAGAACGTCGCCCTCTGGCACGAGCGCGACATCTCCCACTCCTCCGTCGAGCGGATGATCGGCCCGGACGCCACTGTGACCCTCGATTTCGCCCTGGCGCGGATGACCGGCGTCATCGAAAAGCTGCTCGTCTATCCGGCGAACATGCAGCGTAACCTCGACCGCCTCGGCGGCCTCGTCCATTCGCAGCGGGTGCTGCTGGCGCTCACCCAGGCCGGCGTCTCCCGCGAGGATTCGTACCGGCTGGTCCAGCGCAACGCGATGCCGGTTTGGCGCGGCGAGGGAGACTTCCTCACGCTGCTCAAGAACGACGCAGAAGTGACCAAGGCTCTGACGCCGGAGCAGATCGAGGAATGCTTCGACCTCGGCTATCACTTCAAGCACGTCGACACGATCTTCGAGCGGGTCTTCGGCAAGGCTTGATCGGCCGGCACGAATCCCGCACCACCCGTTCCATCGTCCGAGCTTGAGGAAACCGCCGTGAGCGCGTCCCGCATCGTCTACCTGAACGGCGAGTTCCTGCCCTTCGAGCAGGCGAAGGTGCCGATCATGGATCGCGGCTTTCTCTTCGCGGACGGCATCTACGAGGTGTCCGCCATCCTGGACGGGCGCCTCGTGGACAACGCGGCGCATCTGGCCCGGCTCGACCGGTCCCTCGGCGAGATCGGCATCCGCAATCCGCACGATTCGGCCGAGTGGGAAAAGTTGCAGACCGAACTCGTTGAGCGCAACGGCGTCACCGAGGGGCTAGTCTACATGCAGGTCACGCGCGGCGTGGCCGAGCGCGATTTCGCCTACCCCTCGGCGGACACGCCGCCCACGGTGATGATGTTCACCCAGGCCAAGACGGTCGCCGCCAACCCGCTGGCCGAGAAGGGCGCGCGGGTCATCACGGTCGAGGATCTTCGCTGGAAGCGCCGGGACATCAAGTCGGTCGCCCTCTTGGCGCAGGTGCTGGCGAAGCAGCAGGCCGTCGAGGCCGGCGTCTCCGAGGCCTGGATGGTCGAGGACGGGGCGATCACGGAGGGGTCTTCCTCCACCGCCTTCATCGTCAGCCGCGACCGCAAGCTTGTGACGCGCCCGCTTTCCACCGCCCTGCTGCCGGGCATCACCCGCGCCAGCGTGCTGAAGCTCGCCGCCGAGGCCGACCTGACCATCGAGGAGCGGCTGATTCCCGTCGCCGAGGCCCTTGAGGCCGCCGAGGCGTTCTACACCAGCGCTTCCTCCTTCGTGATGCCGGTGGTCGAGATCGACGGCCGCGCCATCGGCGAGGGCAAGCCCGGCCCGCTGACCAAGCGCCTGCGCGAGCTTTACCTGGATCTGGCGCGCGTCGGCTGAAGGCGTTTCGGGCCGGAGATCGGAACGGTTTGGGCTGCCACCTGTTTCGTCGGGACTTCGTACTCGACCATGGAGGCCGCGTTGCCGAGCCTGTTTCGTCTCTCCAAAGTGCCTGCCGCCGCCCTTGCGGTGCTGCTGACCGGCGGGGTGGCGCTGGCCCAGAACCCGGACGCTCCCCTGCGCAAGCAGGACAGCGATCCCGCCCTCCCCCCGGCGACCCAGACGCCGCCGGACAGGGTCCGTCCCAGCGCCGACGCCCCGCCGAATGATCAATCCCTCTCGGACAAGCTCCAGAAGAACGACGGGGTCATCAAGCCGCCGGGCGATGCCACCGGCACGGTGGTGAAGCCCGATCAGAGCGGGTCGATGCCGGTGATCAAGCCCGGCGAATTGCCCGGCCGGACCCCCGGCACCGAGGCGAAATAGCGTCGGACAGGCGAGGTTACGGGCCCCGCCTGCGCCCTGCTTGCTTGATTTCCACTGGCGGATCGCGAAAACGGGCTCTGAGCCCGCCTTTGGATTGCGTCCGACGGCGTGGACATCACTGACACGGGTTCAGGGCAGGCATGGCCAACGTCGTCGTAGTCGGCGCCCAATGGGGCGACGAGGGCAAGGGCAAGATCGTCGATTGGCTCTCCGAGCAGGCCGACGTGGTGGTCCGCTTTCAGGGCGGCCATAACGCCGGCCACACGCTGGTGATCGACGGCGTGACCTACAAGCTGTCGCTGCTGCCCTCGGGGGTGGTGCGCGGCGGAACGCTGTCGGTGATCGGCAACGGCGTCGTGGTCGATCCCTGGCATCTCGTGGAAGAGATCGCCAAGATCGGCCAGCAGGGGGTGGCGATCACGCCCGAGAACCTGCGCGTCGCTGACAATGCCACGCTGATTCTGCCCCTGCACCGCGAACTCGATCATTATCGCGAGACCTCGAACGCGGTCCTCAAGATCGGCACCACCAAGCGCGGCATCGGCCCGGCTTACGAGGACAAGGTCGGGCGCCGGGCGATCCGCGTCGTGGATCTGGCCGATGCCGACATGCTGGATGCGAAGATTGCCCGGCTGCTCGCGCACCACAACGCCCTGCGCCGGGGCCTCGGCATCGACGAGATCGACGGCGCCGCGCTGAAGGCCGAGCTTCTGGCGATCGCCCCCAAGATCCTGCCCTTCGCCGATACGGTGTGGTCGCTGCTGGACGAGGCCCGCCGCGCCGGCAAGCGCATCCTGTTCGAGGGTGCCCAGGGTGCGCTCCTCGATGTCGACCACGGCACCTACCCCTACGTCACCTCGTCGAACATCGTGGCGGCCCAGGCGGCGACCGGGTCCGGCCTCGGCCCCTCCGCCATCGGCTACGTGCTCGGCATCGTGAAGGCCTACACGACCCGCGTCGGCGAAGGCCCCTTCCCCACCGAACTGACCGACGCCACCGGCGAGCGGCTCGGCGAGCGCGGCCGCGAGTTCGGCGTCGTCACCGGCCGCAAGCGCCGCTGCGGCTGGTTCGATGCGGCGCTGGTGCGGCAGACCGTCCGCACCTCCGGGATCAACGGCATCGCGCTGACCAAGCTCGACATCCTCGACGGATTCGAGACCATCCAGATCTGCACGGGCTACCGCCTCGACGGCAAGGTGATCGACCACCTCCCCGCGAGCCAGGCCGCCCAGGCCCGCGTCGAGCCGATCTACGAGGCGTTCGAGGGCTGGGCCGACACCACAGCCGGCGGCCGCTCCTGGGCCGACCTGCCGGCGCAGGCTGTCAAATACGTGCGCCGGATCGAAGAGTTGATCGGGGCTCCCGTGGCGCTGCTCTCGACCTCGCCGGAGCGCGACGACACCATCTTGATGCACAACCCCTTCGAGGATTGAGCAGCGGGGCCGCTTCTATCGTTGATGGCGCCTCGCAAACGCCGTCAATGGTAGTGAATGGCGGCCGTTTTGGTTAAAAGAGCGTAGCAGGAACGCGGCTGCGGCGTCAGCCGCGGCCGGCAGGGCGCCAAGCGGGCGAACCGGAGCAGTATGGCCGATTATTACCCGCTTCTGGCTAGGGCCCTCGACGCTCTTCCCGACCGCTCGCCCGGACTCCGGCGCGCGGTCTACGACCGGGCGCGCAATGCGCTGATCAGCCAGCTTCGCTCCCTCGAACCGCCGCTGTCCGAGGACGACATCGACCTCGAACGCCGTGCCCTCGACACGGCCATCGAGCGCTTGGAGGTCGAGCACGGCGGCATTCCCGCTCCGGCCAACGACGCCGCCAAGGACAAGGACGCCGCGAAGCCGGAGCCGGCCCCGGCACCGCCGCCTCCCCCGCCACCGCCGTCGCCCGAACCGAAGCCCGCGCCTGAGCCGCCGCCGGTCGCGCCCGTGGCGGAGCGCATGGCCACGGCGGCGGCGGATCCGCTGCCCGAGGCTGGGCCGCCCGAGCCCACTCAGACGCAGGCGCCCGAGCCCGCCCTTCCGGCCGCGCCCTCCCCGCGCTTCGTCCTGTCGCCGGAGCCGGTCGCCGAAAAGCCGCGCGAGGCGGCCATCGCCATCGCCGCGCGCAAGCCTACCACCGGCCCGGAGGCCGAGTTCGCCCCCGTGACCGCGCCGCCGGCCACCGAGTCGGCGCCCCTGGACGAGCCGGATGCCGTTGGCGATTCCGCTCAGGGGCGTCAGCGCCCCCGGATCGCCGTCGTCGCTCCGCGCGGCGGTCGCTCGAAAGTGCTGCGCAACCTCGTCATTGGCATCGTGCTGGTGGCGGTGATCGGCGCCATCGCCGTCGCGGCCTTCCTGTTGCGCGACAAGCCGCAACTCGTCGCCCGCTCGACACTGGAGACGTCCCAGCCCGTCGGTGAGAACCCGGAAGCGAAGTTCAACGACCGCGTCGGCGGCGAGACCGCCCCGGCCGAGCGGCCGAAGCCCAAGCAGGATGGCGCGGCCCCCAAGACCGCCGCGCCCGTCGCCCCGGCCCAGCCGAGCGTCGCCGTGGCGCAGCGCGCCTTCCTCATCGAGGAATCGACCTCGACCGAGAACGCGCAGCCGGTCACGACGCAGGGCCGCGTGACGTGGCGGATCGATACCTCCAACGGCGATCAGGGCCAGCCGCTGCAGACCTCGGCCACGGCCATCGTGACCTACCCGGAGAGCGGCCTGACGCTCACCATGACGATCCAGAAGAACCTGGACACGACCCTTCCGGCCTCGCACACGGTGAGCCTGTCCTTCAGCCAGAGCGGCAGCGATCCCTCCACGCGGGTCGTGCAGGATGTCGGGCTGCTGCAGGCCAAGGATGACGAGAACGCCCGTGGCTCGCCCGTGTCGGGGCTGCCGGTGCGGGTGCGCGACAACCTCTTCCTGATCGGCCTGTCGTCGCTGCCGGCCGATGTCGAACGCAACACCGATCTGCTCCTGCACCGGGCGTGGTTCGACGTCGCCGTGCGCTACACGTCGGGACGCCGCGCGGTCCTCACCTTCGAGAAGGGCTCGTCCGGGGAGCAGGTGCTGCAACAGGCCTTCGACGCCTGGAAGTGACCACCCCACACGAACGAAGCCGGCGGATCCCTCCGCCGGCTTCGTTCGTCACGGGCCCTTGGCCAGCGTTCTAGTGGTGGTCAGCGAGCGCGCGGGGCGCCTCGCGGGTGGCGACGTTGCGCTTCACCGCCTCCTGCACCTTCTCGAAGGCGCGGACCTCGATCTGGCGCACCCGCTCGCGGGAGACGCCGAACTCGCCCGACAGATCCTCCAGGGTGATCGGATCCTCGGCCAGCCGGCGTGCCTCGAAGATGCGCCGCTCCCGCGCATTGAGCACGCTCAGGGCGTCGCGCAGGGCCGAGAGGCGGTTCTGCCCCTCCTGCTCGCGCACCAGCACCGTCTCCTGGCTGGGGGTGTTGTCCACGAGCCAATCCTGCCACTCGCCCTCGCCTTCCTCGCGCAGGGGCGCGTTCAGGGAGGTGTCGCCCGAGAGGCGGCGGTTCATGTCCACCACGTCCTGCTCCGGCACGCCGAGGCGGGTCGCGATCTGCGACACCTGATCGGGCCGCAGGTCGCCCTCCTCCAGCGCGGAGATCCGGCCCTTGGCCTTGCGCAGGTTGAAGAACAGCTTCTTCTGGTTGGCGGTGGTGCCCATCTTCACGAGGGACCACGAGCGCAGGATGTATTCCTGGATCGCCGCCTTGATCCACCACATGGCGTAGGTGGCCAGCCGGAAGCCCTTATCCGGGTCGAAACGCTTCACGGCCTGCATCAGGCCGACGTTGCCCTCGGACACGACCTCGGCGATGGGCAGCCCGTAGCCGCGATAGCCCATGGCGATCTTCGCGACGAGGCGCAGGTGCGAGGTGACGAGCCGGTGGGCCGCCTCACGGTCCCCGCCGTCGCGCCAGGATTTCGCCAAGGTGAACTCTTCCGCCGGCTCCAGCATCGGGAACTTGCGGATCTCGTCGAGGTAGCGGGAAAGGCCACCTTCGTTGGCGAGCACGGGCAGCGTACCGGCCATGGCATGACTCCTCAAACAGGTCCCCCGAACGGGCGAACGCGGTGATCTCCGAGGCCGCCCTTGAGCCAACCCCTCCGAGCGCCCATCTGAGTGGGGCCGCTCGACCAGTCCCGTCGCGTCTGGGGCACGTTACGTCGCCACCAACGCACGACCGGATCGTTGGGTTGAAGGATGGCACGAAGTGCCGCGGCCTGTCGTGCCCTTTCGCACGCTTATCGCTGAAAATTACGCGACCAGCGCAGCCTTTAGCGCGGCCATATCCGGCGGCAGCGGGCTTTCGAAGCGCATCGTCTCACCCGTTCGCGGGTGGGCGAATCCGAGCAGTTCCGCATGCAGGGCCTGCCGATCCAGCGCGATGAGCGCGGCCCGCGCCGCATCACCGAGCTTGGCCGCCTTCGTGCGGAACGCGGCACCGTAGACGGCATCCCCGAGCAGCGGATGACCGCGATGGGCGAGGTGGACGCGGATCTGGTGCGTGCGCCCCGTCTCGAGGCGGCAGCGCACGAGGCTCGCCTCCGCATAGCGCTCCGCCACTGCGTAATGCGTGATCGCGTGGCGGCCCATCTCGTCCGAGACGACGGCGATCTTCTCACGGTTGTGGCGGGAGCGGGCAAGGCTCGCCTCGATCCTCCCGACCGCCGGGTTGGGCTCTCCCCAGACGAAGGCGAGGTAGGCGCGCTCCAGCGGCCCGGTGCGCCCGTGGTCGGCGAACTGCGCGGCGAGGCCATGGTGGGCCACGTCGTTCTTGGCGACGACGATGAGGCCGCTCGTGTCCTTGTCGAGCCGGTGGACGATGCCCGGCCTCCGCACGCCGCCGACGCCTGACAGGCTGGCGCCACAATGGGCGATGAGGGCGTTGACGAGGGTTCCGCCGGCATGGCCCGGCGCCGGGTGGACGACGAGGCCGGCGGGTTTGTCGATGACGATGAGATCGTCGTCCTCATAGGCGACGACGAGATCCACGGATTCCGCTTCCGGTACCGGATCGGCGGGCGGCGGCATGTCGAGGACGAGGCGCGTCCCGGCGGCGACCTTCGCGGAGGGATCGCGCAGCACGCCGCTGTCGCGGCTGACATGGCCTTCGCGGACAAGGTCCTGCAGCCTCGCGCGCGACAGGTCGGGAAAGAGCCCGACGAGGGCGCGGTCGAGGCGCTGGCCACCCTCTTCCACGACGCCGACACGTTCCTGTCCGTGCTCTTCCACCCGCGCTCACCCGTTCGTTGAAATATCTACCGGGCGGCACTTGTGCCCCGATCCCGACGTCGCTATAGCAACGCCACGCCGCCGGAAAGCTCCCATCGTCTAGCGGTCTAGGACGTCGCCCTCTCACGGCGAAAACAGGGGTTCGATTCCCCTTGGGAGCGCCAAATCACTCGCCATCCATAATAGAACTGCGAACGTCTCGGTTCTGACAAGCGCGGGTCTTGGTCAGCTTGTGAAAGCAAGACCAAGGGTGACATTGATTACGGAAGGCGTTGCCGGAACATCCGCTTCGCGCTCCCCCGGTCGTTCTGCAGAATTATTAGCCCTCGAAGTAGCCGTCTTTGACGACTGGCTAATGACCGGGATGGGCAGAAATCTGCCCGTTCGCTTTTGGGCGCCAATATCAAAAAGGGCGGACGTTTGAAGTTCCGCAGGTGGCCGAAAGCGGAACGGCTGCTTCCAAGCGGGGGCGCTTAAAAAGCGGCTTGCCTCCTATCGACCCAGCTAAGCCGAAAGCTGCTGGTCTGCTTCGGTCAGGATGGGCGCCTTATGAGCGGGTGGCGCCCTCCATCGCAACGAGAGTTCCTGGCCCGGATCGGTGACCTTGCCGGCATCCGCCGATATGGCCATTCGAAACAAACACACCATATTAGGATCAGCTAAATAAACTGAGATCACCGGTTCAGGAACGACGCCTATGGACGCCGTCACGCCGAGCGAACTGATGCGGCTCCAGGACAAGGCTGGAGACGCGGCGCGCCTGCTGCGCCTCCTCGCCAACGAGAAGCGCCTGCTCATCCTGTGCCTGCTGGTCGCCCGCGGCGAGATGGATGTGACTAGCCTCGCCGAGGCGGTCGAACTCAGCCAGTCGGCCCTGTCGCAGCACCTCGCCAAACTCCGCGAGGACGGAGTGGTCGCGTACCGCCGCGAGAGCCAGACGCTCCACTACCGGCTTGAGGATCCCCGCGCCGCCCGCGTGCTAGCGACGCTCAAGGACATCTTCTGTCCCGAACTCGGCTGACCGCGTCAGGCGCGCAGGATCTCCGCCGCGAGTCCCGGGCCGTCCGGCCGGTTGCGGAGCCGCAGGCTCAACCCGCTCCGGCGCGACGCCATCTCGGCAATGGCGAGGCCGAGACCGCTCCCCGTCGCGCTCTTGTGGCGCCCACGGAAGAAGCGCGTCGTGACATGGGGCAGTTCGTCGGCGGGACTCCCGGGCCCCTCGTCGCGCACAAGGACGCCCTCTCCACCGGTGCGCACTGTCCACTCCACCGTACCGGCTTCCATGTGCTGCACGGTGTTCTCGTGCAGGTTTCGCACGGCCAGACGCAGGCACTCGGGATCGGCTCGCAGGGTGTAACCGCGCAGCCCCGAGTCGATCAGAGTCCGTACCCCCGGCGGCACCCTCATCCCGTCGACGGTCTCGGCCACCAGCGCGCCCACGTCGTCGATTCGCACTCGGAAAAACCGGCCGGCGCGTCGGACAGGCGCCGCTGTGGAGCCCCGCTCGACCGCGCGACGCCCGTCCAGGGACCAGATCTGGCAGGAGAGCTGCCGCTCGTAGGCCGTCGACGCCGGGAAGGTGGACGGCGTCCCGTCGGGTGCCGTACCGCCGACCGCGCCCACCAGGGAGCCGACCATGCGTGCGGCCTCCTGCAGGCGATTGTCGAGCACCTGCTCCACCTCGCGCTTCGAGCCGAGGTAGATCCAGGCGACCGCGCTGAGCCAGATCAGGCCGGTCGCGAGGAGCAGGATGGCGAACAGCCTGACGCGCAGGGATGTCATGCCGGCGCCGTCATCCGGTAGCCGAGGCCGCGCACCGTCTCGATGGCGTGCTTGCCGATCTTGGCGCGCAGGTTGTGCACGTGGATCTCGACGGCGTTGCTCTCGACCTCCTCCTGCCAGCCGTAGTGGCGCTCCTCCAACTCGGTCTTGGAGCGGAGCACGTCCGGGCGTTCCAACAGCGCCGCCAGCACCATGACCTCGCGCCGGGACAGACCGACCGGCACGCTGTCCACCGTGACGGCAAGGCTGCCGGGATCAAGCCGGATGCCGCCGTGCTCCAGGAGGGCGGCGGCCCGCCGGACGACCGCACGGATGCGGGCCGAGAGTTCGTCGAGGTCGAAGGGCTTGCCGAGATAGTCGTCGGCGCCGCCGTCGAGCCCGGCGATCCGGTCGGCCACCGCGTCGAGGGCGGTGAGCAGGACGACGGGCGTGCGGTCCGTCCGGCGGCGCAGGCCGCGCAGCACGTCGAGGCCGGAGCCGTCGGGGAGCTTCCCGTCAGCACGCCGCCCGCGCAGACCAAGGACGACCCGAACTTCGGGCCGACGGAGGTCTACCACGACTCCTTGGACGACCTCGTGCCGAGCGGCGTCGCCGAACTGGCGCGCCTGCAGGGCATGGGGTTCGCCTACATCCACCCCTGATCCCGTCGAACGGAAGACGAGGAGCCTCCCCGCCGATAGCCCATCGGCGAGAGATCGACCACGGGTGGCGGCGCCGGTGCGCCCTGGCACCAGCTCCGCGCATTCCAAGCCGGCCCGTGGACTTCGCGCTTGCATTTACATTAGATCTTGCTAATTAAGAGTCATCTAATGTTTTGGCCTGGCGAGGGACGTTGGTCCCCGGAGCAAGGCGGGCATGGCCCGAACCACCGCCTGGGAGCGACCACCATGGATGGCTTCACGCCTGTCAGCGCTCTCATCGGCGGTGCCATGATCGGCACCTCCGCGGCCCTGTTCCTGCTCCTCAACGGACGGATCGCCGGCATCAGCGGCATCCTCGGCGGACTGCTCGCCCCACCCTCGCCCGAGACCGGATGGCGGGCCGCCTTCGTGGCGGGCCTCGTCCTGGCGCCGCTCGCCTACGCCGGCCTGGGGAGAAGTCTGCCGCCGGTGACGGTCGGGGCGTCGTTCCCGCTCCTGATCCTTGCGGGTCTGCTGGTCGGGTTCGGGGCGCGTCTCGGCGGCGGCTGCACGAGCGGCCACGGGGTCTGCGGCATCGGCCGGGGCTCGCCCCGCTCGCTGGCCGCGACCGGCACCTTCATGGCCGTCGCCGTCCTGACCGTCCTCGTTGCGCGCCATCTCGTCGGAGCCTGAGCCATGGCCAAGACCACCTCCGCATTCGCCGTCGGCCTCCTGTTCGGCCTCGGCCTCCTCGTCTCGGGCATGGCCGACCCGGCCAAGGTCCTGGCCTTCCTCGACGTGACCGGGCGCTGGGACCCGAGCCTCGCCTTCGTCATGGCGGGCGCCGTCGCGGTCTCGGCCGCCGGCTACCGCCTGGCGCTGCGGCGCGGACGGCCTGTGCTCGCGCTCAGGCTCGACGTCCCGGCCCGGCGCGACCTCGACGGACGCCTGATCGCCGGGGCCGCGGTGTTCGGCATCGGCTGGGGCCTCGCCGGCCTGTGCCCGGGGCCGGCGCTCACCCTGCTGACGGTCGCACCGACGCAAGCGGTGACATTCGTCGTCGCCATGGTCGCCGGGATGCTGATGTTTCGCCTTCTGCCCTCGGCAGCCCCGGAGCGGGCGGTTCAGGGAGCCGAGGCATGATGCCTGGTCCCCTCACATCCGGCCTCGCCGCCGGCTCGGGCGGGGTCGTGGGCGTGATCCTCGGCCTGGTCGGCGGGGGCGGCTCGATCCTCGCGGTCCCGCTCCTGACCTACGTGGTCGGCGTGTCCTCGCCTCACGTCGCCATCGGGACGAGCGCCCTGGCGGTCTCGGTCAGCGCGGCGGGCAACCTCGTCCCGCAATGGCGGGCCGGGAACGTGAAGTGGCGCTGCGCGGCGGCGTTCTCGCTCGCCGGGGTCCTCGGCGCGCTCGTCGGCTCGGCGGCCGCAAAGGCGGTCGACGGGCGGAGCCTGCTCGCCCTGTTCGGGGTCGTCATGCTCGTGGTCGGCGGCCTGATGCTGCGCAAGCGGCGCGGCGAGGGTGACCCGGACGTGCGCCTGACCAAGGCCAGCGCCCCGGTACTCCTGCCATGGCTTCTCGGCATCGGCCTCGCAGTCGGCCTGTTCTCCGGGTTCTTCGGCATCGGCGGGGGATTCCTGATCGTGCCGGGCCTGATGCTGGCGACGTCGATGCCGCTGCCCATGGCCATCGGGACCTCGCTGGTCGCGGTGAGCGCCTTCGGGGCGGCGACCGCGGCCAGCTACGCCGCCTCCGGCCTGATCGACTGGCCGCTGGCCGGCCTGTTCATCCTGGGGGGCGTGCTCGGAGGCCTCGTTGGATCGAGGCTCGGCCAACGCCTCGCCGGGCGCAAGCGCGCCCTGACCGTCACCTTCGCCGGCCTCGTCATCCTGGTCGGCCTGTACGTCGTCGCCCGCGGGGCCCTCCCGCTCCTCGCCCTGAACGTCTGAACCCGTAAAGGAGGAGATCCATGTCGAACCAGACCGTCGGAGCCTTACGCGGGCATCCCGTCGTGACCGGCTTCCACGACGAGCCGACCGGCAGTATCCAGTACGTCGTCGCGGACCCCGGGACGAAGCGCTGCGCGATCATCGACCCGGTCCTCGACTTCGACCCGAAGTCCGGCGCGACCGCGACCCGGTCCGCCGACGCCCTGCTCGCCCATATCGAGCGGGAGGGCTACGTCCTGGAGTGGATCCTCGACACGCACCCGCACGCCGACCACTTCTCGGCGGCCGGCTACCGCCACGACCGGACGGGCGTCCCGACCGCCATCGGCGAGAGGGTCGTCGACGTCCAGCGGCTCTGGAAGGGGCTCTACGACCTGCCCGACACGTTCCGGACGGACGGTTCGCAGTGGTCCCGGCTCTTCGCCGACGGCGAACGCTTCCGGATCGGCGACCTCGACGTCGAGGTGATGTTCACGCCGGGCCACACCATGGCCTCCATCGCCTACCTGGTCGGCGACGCCGCGTTCATCCACGATACGCTGTTCATGCCCGACAGCGGCTCGGCGCGGGCGGACTTCCCCGGGGGCAACGCGCACGCTTTGTGGCGCAGCATCCAACGCATCATGGCCCTGCCGGACGACACGCGGCTGTTCACCGGGCACGACTACCGCCCGGGCGGCCGGGCGGCGGCCTGGGAGAGCACCGTCGCCCGGCAGCGGAGCGAGAACCCGCACCTCGTCGAGACCCCGACCGAGGAGGCATTCGTGGCGATGCGCGAGGCCCGCGACCGCGCGCTGCCGATGCCGAGGCTCATCCTGCATTCCCTGCAGGTGAACATCCGTGGCGGGCGCCTGCCCGAGCCCGAGGCGAACGGCAGCCGCTACCTGAAGATCCCGCTCGACGCCCTCGACGGCGCGGCGTGGGGCGAATGACGGAGGTGACCATGACCACGATCAGCGCGAAGGACTTGGTGGCGCAGGCCAACCGGGAGGTGGAGACCCTCTCGGCGGAGGAGGCGCTGGCGCGCCTGGGCCAGCCGGGCACGGTGCTCGTCGACGTGCGCGAGGGCGAGGAGTTGGCCAAGACCGGCAGGATCGCCGGCGCGGTTCATGTGCCGCGAGGCTTCCTGGAGTTCCAGGCCGATCCCGCGAGCCCGACCCACCATGCCGAGCTCGGCGGGGGCAAGCGCCTGGTGCTCTACTGCGGCTCCGGCAACCGCTCGGCCCTGGCCGCCAAGTCGCTCATCGACATGGGCCTCGGGCCCGTCGCCCATGTCGCCGGCGGCTTCCCTGCGCTGGCGAAGGCAGGCGGCACCGTCGAGCCGGCCTGAGCGCGCCCGGTGCCCGGCGCGGTCGCGCATCGGGGGCCACCGTCCGTGACCGGGAGGCACCCGCACTTCTGCGGCCGTATGTTAGGTCCGTGGTTCATGATGCCGTAGCCAACCCGGCCGATGACGACCCAGCTTGCGAGACGTCGTCCCCGACGAGCGGACGGGAAACATGGTATCCTGGAGCCGTCCCGCGGAGGGGCGGCAACGTCCCTGCGCTTCGCCCATGTCGTGTCGTCACCAGTCCGAAGGTCCTTCCCCGCCGAGCGTTCGGGACGCCCCTTGCTCGACCCGGAAGTGGAGGCGTCGACCGGGCAAGCCGCCGGTGGCATGCAACGACAACGAGGGTGGCGCCCTGGGTCAGGGCTCACGCGCTCCTGACGGCGATGCTTGGCGTCCTCCTCGCCCTGGGCGCGGCCTTGAGCATCCTCGATCTCTGATGGCCGCTCGCGGTTCATCGGCGCTCAGGTAGACCAATCAACGCCCGGGTATATTGCGTCGCAACGAAGTCTCGGGTTATCGTCCCGCCACAAGAACGGACCCGGTGAAAGCCCGGGTGGCTCTTCCGGCCGCCGATCCGCCGGACAACGCAAATCGTGGTGCCTAAGTCGCGGACCTCCGAGGAGGCCGACCGGCCCTGTTGCGCGCCCCATGCGTCGAACCGAACGCGCTTGGGACAAGGAAAGCCTTTCACAACAATGGATCTCGTCCATCTACGGAGCGAGTGGGCTCCGAACGTCACGCGCGAGCTGCTGGCGGGCGCCGTCGTGGCCCTTGCCCTCATCCCCGAAGCCATCGCCTTCTCCATTATCGCCGGGGTCGACCCCAAGGTCGGCCTCTACGCCTCCTTCTGCATCGCCGTCGTCTCTGCCTTCGCGGGCGGGCGGCCTGCCATGATCTCCGCCGCCACGGGGGCCATGGCGCTGCTGATGGTCGGCCTCGTGAAGGACCACGGCGTCGGCTACCTGTTCGCCGCCACCATCCTGACCGGCCTTCTCCAGATCGTCGCCGGCGCGCTCCGGCTCGGCAACCTCATGCGCTTCGTGTCGCGCTCGGTCGTGACCGGGTTCGTGAACGCCCTGGCCATCCTGATCGTCCTGGCGCAGATGCCGGAGCTCATCGGGCAGGGTACGACCGTCTACGTGATGACCGCGGTCGGCCTCTGCATCATCTACAGCCTGCCGTATCTCACCAAGGCGGTGCCGTCGCCGCTCGTCACCATCGTCCTGCTGACCGGCGTCTCGATGTACCTCGGCCTCGGCATCCATAAGGTCGGCGACATGGGCGCACTCCCGAGCGAGTTGCCCTGGGTGGCCCTGCCGCAGGTGCCGTTCACCTGGGAGACCCTGCAGATCATCCTGCCTGTGTCGCTGACCCTGACCATGGTCGGCCTCCTGGAAAGCCTGATGACGGCGGCCATCGTCGACGAGATGACCGACACGACCTCCGACAAGAACCGCGAGTGCGCCGGCCAGGGCGTCGCTAACATCGCTTCCGGGTTCCTCGGCGGCATGGCCGGATGCGCCATGATCGGCCAGTCGGTGATCAACGTCTCTTCGGGCGGACGGGGACGGCTCTCCACGCTGTTCTCGGGCGTCTTCCTGCTCTTCCTGATCGTCGTGCTCGGCCGTTACGTGGCCCAGATCCCGATGGCGGCGCTGGTGGCGGTGATGATCATGGTCTCGATCAACACCTTCCAGTGGAAGTCATTCCGCACGCTGGTGACGCATCCGAAGTCGTCCAGCTTCGTCATGCTCGGCACCGTCGTCGTCGTCGTGGCCACCCATGACCTCGCCAAGGGCGTGCTGTTCGGCGTGATCCTCAGCGGGCTGTTCTTCGCCCACAAGGTCACCCGGCTTTTCGGCATTGCCTCCTCGCGCGACGAGGCCCGCGCGGTGCGCACCTACAAGGTCACCGGGCAGATCTTTTTCGCCACGGCGGAGGCGTTCCACTCCGCCTTCGATTTCCGCGAGAAGGATCTCAAGGGCGTGGTGATCGACCTCTCGACCGCGCATTTCTGGGACATCACCAGCATCAACGCCCTCGACCGGGTCGTGCTCAAGTTCCGTCACCACGGCATCCCGGTCGACGTGATCGGCATGAACGAGGCGACCGCCACCATGGTTGAGCGGCTC
This sequence comes from Methylobacterium sp. TK26, assembly GCF_055361565.1. Taxonomy (NCBI): domain Bacteria; kingdom Pseudomonadati; phylum Pseudomonadota; class Alphaproteobacteria; order Hyphomicrobiales; family Methylobacteriaceae; genus Methylobacterium; species Methylobacterium sp. TK26. The sequence continues at coordinate 2,177,867 of NZ_CM143965.1, forward strand.
GGCACCCACGATAAGCCTGGGGCTGCGCTCGGCGCACCCGGTCACTGACCCGGACGGAGCCCGAGCCCGGGCGCAGGATGAGACCTGCGCCCATATCGCCTGACCCGAGGCTGCTCATGGTGTGGCTGGCCGCCTACCTCGCCGCCGGGATCGTTCTACGTCCTGCACGGGCTACGCCGTCCTCGCCCGCCTCAAGACGGAAGCGGCGGCGCCTTTGGCCTTGGTGCTGGCCATCGTGCTGACAGCCTCGACGCTGCCCCAGAGTTAAGGGCCGACACCACCGTCGATGAACGCGAAGGTCATCGGCGGCCGGCGGCGAGCAGGCTCGCTCGGTCGACGATCTCGACCGCGCCCCGGCGAAGCTCGATGAGGCCCGCTTCGGCCCACTGTGCCAGGATCCGGCTCACTACTTCCCGCACGCTGCCGACGTCGTCGGCAAGCTTCTGGTGCGTCACCGCGGTGACACCCCGCGGATCGGCCTCGGCCAAGAGCCGCTGCGCGAGGCGCTGCTTCAACGGTGCGAACGCGACCTCGTCGATCAGCGTGAACAGGCCGGACATCAGCCGCGTGTAGTCGTCCATGACGAAGCTGCGGAAGGCGGCGCTCTCGCCCATCAGGTGCTGGAACGTGCTCACCGGCAGCGCCGCGAGTTCGGTCCGCTCCTCGGCGATGCTCTGCGCCGGGAAGTTGCCGCCGGATAGGAGGCACTGCGTGGTCAGGGCGCAGGTCCCGCCGGGGCCGACCTTGTAGATCAGCACCTCGCGCCCGCCCTCCGACATGCGGAAGATGCGCGTGCGCCCCTCCAGGCACATCAGGTAGTTGGCGCACTCGCCATCGAGTTCGTAGGCGACGGCACCTTGGTCCAGCACCGGGAAATGCACGGTTCCTCGGGCGATCTGGAGGTGGGCAGGGCTGAGCGCCTGAAGGAGTGGGAAACGGTCGATCCAACGGTCGACCTTCTGGGCATCCGTCATGGCTGGCTTGGTTCCCCCACCCGGCCATGACGACGGATGATCGTCCGGCTCGCGTTGCGTTTTTCTCCCGCCGCGCCGGACTTGTGTGACCTGGGTCACCGACCGGGTGCAGCGGGTCGGCATAGCATCGCGACACAATGAAAACGATAAGGGTGCCCGCCCTACGCGGCGCCCACCGGGAGTGAACCGATGCGCCGCCTCGCCCTGAGCTTCATGCTCGCTGCCCTCGCCGCCGGCCCCGCCGCGGCCGAACAGGACCTCCTGCTCGGGGCGGACATGTCCTCGCCCGCCATGACCAAGGCCGAGATGAGCCGCGCCGACGTCGAGGCGCTGATCAAGGGTGCGGACGGCAAGCCGGTCGACCTGCACGACAAGTCCCTGTCCGGCCTCGACCTCTCCGGGCTGAATCTCCGGGGCGCCAACCTGCGGACCGCACGGCTGAACAAGGCCAACTTGCGCGGTGCCGACCTTAGCGGTGCGAACCTCGAACAAGCGTGGTTCCTGAAGGCAGACCTGTCGGGCGCCAAGCTCGCGGATGCGAAGATGTTCGGCATCACCGCCCGGGACGCCAATTTCAGCGGCGCCGACCTCAGCCGGTCCAGGCCCATCGGCGACTTCAAAGGCGCCAACATGGGCGGTGCCACGCTGGTCGACCTCAAGGGGGGCGCCGACATCAAGAATCAGTCCATGGGCCTGATGCGTGCCGTATTCGTGTCGGTGAACCTCTCCGGCGCCAACCTGAAGGGTGCCAACCTCGGCCGTTCGCGGCTCGAATACGCCAACCTCAAGGATGCCGACCTCACTGACGTGGTGCTGATGGGTTCGGACCTGTCCGGGGCCAACCTGACCGGCGCCACGGTGGCGGGCGCGGACTTCAAGAACGTCGACGTCAGCGGCGCGCGGCTCATTGACCTCAAGGGTCAATCCGAGGCCAAGGACTGGGCCGAGCGCAAGAACGTCGACCGCGCCATCACCCGGGCCTCGAACTGAGCCACCTGTTCGCCTCGACCCATCACCAAGGAGACAGACAGTCCATGACCACCCGTCGGTTCCTTCTCGGCGCCCTGGCCGCCGCTCCCCTGCTGTTCGGCACAGGCGCGGACGCCGCCGAAGCCGTTTTCACCCCCGCCGCCTTCGAGGCGGCGCAGAAGGCGGGCAAGCCGATCCTCGTCCATGTCACCGCGCCGTGGTGCACCGTCTGCGCGGCGCAGAAGCCGATCCTGGCCAAGCTGGAGGCCCAGCCTCGCTTCAAGGACCTCCAGGTGTTCGACGTCGACTTCGACAGCCGCAAGGACGTGTTGAAGCGGTTCGGCGTGACGACGCAGAGCACCCTGATCACCTTCAAGGGCGAGAAGGAGACGGGGCGCTCCGTCGGCGACACCCAGCCGGAGTGGATCGAGGGCGCCGTCGAGAAGGCTTTGTAGGTCGGCCATGGCCACGACGTTCGGCCTCGCGTTCCTCGCCGGCATCCTCTCGGTGCTGTCGCCCTGTGTGCTGCCCTTGCTACCACTGGTTCTGGGCGCGGCCGCATCGGAGCACAGGCTCGGCCCCGCCGCCCTCGCCGCCGGCCTCGCGCTGTCCTTCGTGGCCATCGGGCTGTTCGTGGCGACCGTGGGGTTTGCCATCGGCCTCGACGTCGATGTCTTCCGCACCGTGGCGGCCATCATGCTGGTCCTGATCGGGCTCGTCTTGATGATTCCGGCCGCCCAAACCCGGCTCGCCGTCGCCGCCGGCCCGGTGAGCAACTGGACCGAGAGCCGGTTCGGTGGCTTCTCGACCGCCGGGCTTCTGGGACAGTTCGGGGTCGGCCTGCTGCTCGGCGCGGTCTGGAGCCCGTGCGTTGGGCCGACCCTCGGGGCTGCCTCCCTCCTCGCCGCGCAGGGACGCGATCTGGGTGCGGTGGCGGCGACGATGCTTCTGTTCGGCCTCGGCGCCGCACTGCCGCTCCTGCTCCTCGGCACGCTGTCCCGCGAGGTGCTGATGCGCTGGCGCGACCGGATGATGGGGCTCGGCAAGGGCCTGAAGGTCGCCCTGGGCGCCATCCTGGTGGCCACTGGCCTGTTGATCGCCACGGGCTACGACAAGAGCGCAGAGACGGTCCTGGTCAACGCCTCGCCGGCCTGGCTCACGGATCTGACGACCCGCCTGTGACCTCGATGGCGTCTGCCTCCGGAGCCCGCCCCATGCGCCCCATCTGCCCAGGGCCTGTCTGTTCTGCGCCGCCGTCCTCCTCGGTGTTTCAGGTCCGGCGCATGCTTGGGAGATGGTCGGTACGAAGCAGCTTGAGCTACGCACCCACGACGGTACGTCCATCCCAATCGGCACCATGACCTTCACCCCAAGGCCAGACGCAACTCGTTTCGCCGCCGCCGTCGACCGAGCGAAGTTCAAGGACTACTTCCTGTCGATGCGCGAGTTCAAACTCCAAGCGCTGATTCAAACAATCGAATTCATGCCCAAAAACGCTAAAACCCTTTGACTGCACCTTATCGGCTCCAGTGATCTCGTTGCAGCGAACTGTATGTCTGGGGCAGGTACGGGCGGGTGCTAGGGGCCGCCACTTGCTGCTCTGTACTGAAGCAGCCGGTAAGAAAGCAGACAAGGACTGAAAGGGTGCGTCTCGCCCCTCGATCCAAACCTTAAGGGTAGGCGTGCCGCCGGTTCCGCTCGAACGCACGCTCGCAGGCCTGATCGAACAGGGGACAGGGGGGCTTTTCGTCGTAGGGCTCCGTTAGCATCGGCTGGCCGCCGATGTCGCCGAGGGAGTGGGCCTGCGAGTAGCGAGAGCGCGGATCGAAATACGGATCGCTCGTGTAGCTGCTCATGAAGGCTCCGCCCGCCGGCTGCTCGTTACGCGCCAGGGCGGGGGCGGTCGATGGCAACAGGATCGCCAAAATTGCGAAGGCGCGCATTCGCATTCTCGACATCGGAAACTCCGAATACGCGAGCCGACCAAACTGGCTGCGACGGAGAATGCTTGCCAACGACCCGCCCGCAAGCAATCGAATAAATATTAACTCGCTAAACTCTAATAAATAATCTTAAATAAAATTTGGAAATCTAAGCTGCGGAATTCGCGCTTCCGACCCGTCTCATGGTCTCAGGCGGGGTGTTCGACTGCCAAATTTTAGAGGCTACAACTCAATTTATCGTTCCAAAATATTTTTAAAAAAGCAACCGCGAATTCATTCGCAACACTTCTTGGGCGGTACTATCTAGCAGTCGACCTGCCTCGCTTCGTTCGAAACACTCTCCAATAGTGCCTCCCGTCTGTTCGACCGAGCGCGGATCAAGCGCCGGCCGCAGGGCGGGTTGTGCCGGGAAGCCCGATTGTTCGATGAATCTCGTTCGGTTCGCCCTGAAATTCCGCAAGAGCTTTTACGTTCTGGCGATCCTGATGGCCCTGGCCGGAATCGGTGCGATCACTGTGGCGCCGAAGGACGTGCTGCCCTCGGTCGACATCCCTGTCGTCGTCGTGGTGTGGACCTATAGCGGTCTCGATGCGACCGACATGGTCCAGCGCATCACGAATTACAGCGAGTTCTCGCTGTCGAGCAACGTGAATAACATCAAACGGATCGAGTCGACGTCCATCCAGGGGACCGTGACGGAGCGGATCTACTTCGATTCCGCCGTGAGCATCGATCTCGCGATCACGCAGGTCGACTCGGCCATGAATGCGATTCGGTCGCGGATGCCGCCGGGGGTACAGCCGCCGGTCATCATGCGCTTCTCGGCCTCCTCGGTGCCGGTGATCCAACTTGCGCTGTCCTCGGGCACCCAGCCGCTGACCAAGGTGTTCGATTACGCCCAGTACCGCACTCGTCAGCGCCTCGCTCAGGTGCCGGGCTCGACCCTACCGTCGCCCTACGGCGGCGCGCCGCGCCAGGTGATGGTCGATCTCGACCTCGCCAAGCTCCGCGCCGTGGGCATGACGCCTCTGGATGTCACCGATGCCGTCCTCAAGCAAAACCTCGTCGTGCCCTCGGGTCTCGCGAAGATTGGTCGCCAGCAATACACGGTGCGGCTCAATTCGAGCCCCCTCCTCGTCGATCAACTCAACCGCATCCCGGTCAAGGTTGTGAACGACCAGCCAGTGCTGCTGCGCGACGTCGCCCATGTCCGGGACGGTTCGCCGCCGCAGACCAACATCGTCCGCGCAGACGCCAAGCATTCCGTGCTGTTGCAGGTGCTCAAGAATGGCTCGGCCTCGACGCTCGATGTGGTCAACGCTGTGAAGGCCGCCCTGCCGGACATCCGCGCGGCCTCCCCCAAGGGCATGACGATCACGCCGCTCTTCGACCAGTCGGTCTTCGTCTCCGACGCCATCGGTGACGTGGTGCGCGAGGCGGTGATCGCCGCCGGGCTCACGGGGCTCGCCATCCTGTTGTTCCTGGGATCGTGGCGCTCGACACTGGTCGTCCTCGTCTCGATTCCCCTCTGTATCCTCACCTCACTGTCGGTGCTGGTGGCCCTCGGCCAGAGCATCAACGTGATGACGCTGGGCGGCCTCGCCCTGGCGGTGGGCATCCTCGTGGACGACGCCACGGTCGCCATCGAGAATACCTACCGGATGTTCGAGGAGGGCCACCCCTTCCGCCGCTCGGTGCTGGAGGGGGTGGCGGGCATCGCCAAGCCGGCGCTGATCTCGACGCTGGCCATCTGCTCGGCCTTCTCGGCGGTGTTCTTCCTCTCCGGCGCCCCCCGCTACCTGTTCGTGCCCCAGGCCGAGGCGGTCGTGTTCGCGATGCTCGCCTCGTATCTGCTGTCGCGCACCCTGGTGGCGATCCTCATCGACGTCCTCGTCGCGCCGGAATACGCCAAGCATCACGGGGGGGCGGCGCATGTGCCGGGGCGGCGCCCCCTCCTGCTGCGCCTGCCACTGGCCTTCCGCGATGCGTTCGAGCGCGGCTTCACCCGCTTTCATGCCGGCTATGTCGGGCTACTCGGCGCGGTGATCCGGCATCCCGGCCGCGCCCTGGCCGGGGTGGCCTGCGTCTTCGCCGTGACGGCGGGTCTCTTCCCCTTCGTCGGGCAGGATTACTTCCCGCAGATCGAGGCGAGCCAGATGACCCTGCACATCCGCACCCGCCCCGGGATGCGGATCGAGGAGGCGGAGAAGACCTTCGCGCAGGTGGAGGACACCGTCCGGCAGGTCGTGCCGAAGGACGAGCTCGGGCTGATCCTCGACAATATCGGTCTGCCGGCATCGAACTACAATTACGCCTTCATGGATGCGTCCTTCGTCGCCTATAACGACGGACAGATGCTCATCAACCTCAAGGGTGAGCATAAGCCGATCTCGTTCTACGAGCGGAAACTGCGCAAGGTGCTGCGGCAGGCGTTTCCTGCGGACGTCTTCTACTTCCAGCCTGCCGACATCATCACGCAGATCCTGAACTTCGGCACCGTGGCGCAGATCGACGTGCAGGTCTCCGGCCGTCACGACACCAAGGACCTCGCAGTCGCCCGCGACCTCGTGCGCCGGATCTCCGCCGTGCGCGGCGCGGTGGATGTCCACCTCCATCAGATCGTCGATGCGCCGCAGATGTACGTGAACGTCGATCGCCGCCTCGCCTCCGAGATGGGGGTGAGCGAGCAATCCATCGCCCAGAACCTCAACGTCTCGCTCTCGGGCTCCTTCCAGGTCAGCCCGAACTTCTGGGCCGATCCCAAATCCGGCACGCCCTACCAGCTCTGGGTGCAGACACCGGAATGGCGCAACGACGACATCGCCCGGTTGATGAACACGCCGGTCTCCGTCCACGGCACGCGTGACGGCGAGCCGGGCATCCCGATCCTGCTGTCGAACATCGCCACGATGCAGCGGCAGCCGGAGCAGACGGTCATCAACCACGTCAACACGCAGCCGACCTTCGACATCCTCGCCAACGTGCAGGATGCCGACCTCGGCAGCGTGCGGAACGCGGTCGAACGGATCGTCGGCGAGGAGCAGGCGCGGCTGCCCGCCCCCGACAAGATCCACGTGCGCGGCCAGATCGAGAGCATGGAGGGCGCCTTCGCCCGCATCGAGATCGGGCTCGGGATCGCGCTCGTGGCGGTCTACTTGCTGCTCGTCCTCAACTACCAGACCTGGGTCGATCCCTTCGTGGTCATCGCCGCGCTGCCGCTCGCCTTCTGCGGCATCGTGATGAGCCTGTTCCTCACCAGTACCGCCTTCTCCATCCCGGCCCTGTTCGGGGCGATCATGTCGGTGGGCGTGGCGAGCGCGAACTCGATCCTGCTCGTCACCTTCGCCAAGGAGCACCGGGAAGCTACGGGCTGCTCGGCCGTCGAGGCCGCCCTGATGGCCGGCAACACCCGCCTGCGGCCGGTGCTGATGACCGCCTCGGCCATGTTCCTCGGCCTGATGCCCATGGCGATCGGCTCGGGGGAGGGCTCCGAGCAGAACGCGGCCCTGGCCCGCGCCGTCATGGGCGGCATCGGCATGGGCACGCTCTCGACGCTGCTCGTCGTGCCGCTCCTCTACACCCTCCTGCGTCGCAACCCGATCAAGCCCCTCGAGGATTATTGATGAGCCCGTTCAACGAGCCGAACGACATCGGGATCGACGCCGCCGCGCGGGCCCACGCCCACGCGGTCGAGATCGATCCCCTGCGGCAGGACGCGGAGGGCGAGGCCCTCGCCCACGCCGCGCTGCCGCCGCCGCGCAAGCGCCCGTTCCTCATCGCCATCCTGGCCCTGAGTAGCGCCCTCGGCCTCGGCGGCTGGCACCATTGGCAGACCTACCAGACCTCCCTGGAGACGCAGGAGGACGCGGTTAGCTTCGTGCCCACCGTCCGCACCGTCCCGGCGGAAGAGGACGACAAGCCGATGACCCTGACCCTGCCTGGCCAGACGGAGGCCTTCGACCACGCCGACATCTTCGCCCGCGCCACCGGCTACATCGCCGAGCGCCGGGTCGATATCGGCTCGCGGGTGAAGAAGGGCGATCTGCTGGTCCGCATCGCTGCCCCGGATCTCGATCAGCAGAAGCGCCAGTCCGAGGCCCAGCTCGGCCAGCTCCGGGCGCAACTCGCCGTCGCCAACGCGGATGTGGAGCAGGCCAAGGCCAACGTGACGCTCGCCAACGCTACCGATGCCCGCACTTCGACGCTCGCGGGCCAGGGCTGGGCCTCGAAGCAGAACGCCGACCAGAGCCGGGCGCAGATGCTCACCGCCACCGCCTCCCTCACCGCCGCCACGGCGAAAGTGAAGGTGGCCGAGGCCAACATCACCGCCCAGCAGGCCACCGTCGACCGGCTGCGCACCCTCACCACGTTCGAGGACGTGACCGCCCCCTTCGACGGCATCGTGACCGCCCGCATGGTCGATGTCGGCGACCTCGTCCACGCCGATTCCGGCAGCGGCACGCCGCTCTTCTCCCTCGACAGCAGCGATGTGCTGCGTACCACCGTCCAGGTGCCGCAATCGGCGGCGGTGAACATTCATGACGGCGTGCGGGCCAAGGTGCAGGTGGCGCAGATGCCCGATCGCACCTTCGACGGCACGGTCTCGCGCAGTTCCGTGGCTCTGCGCTCGTCGGTGCGGACCCTCGACACGGAAGTCGATGTGGCGAACCCGGATGGGGCGCTGCGGCCGGGCCTTTACGTGAACGTGACCTTCGAAGTGCCCCGCGCTCATCCCGGCCTGCGGATCCCCTCCGAGGCACTGATCTTCGACGCGGCCGGAACTCAGGTCGCCGTGGTTCAGCCTGACGATACGGTGAAGCTTCAACCGATCACGATCGCGCGTGATCTTGGCACGGTTCTGGAGCTTCGCTCCGGCCTGAAGGGTGGCGACACGGTCGTCCTCAACCCGCCCGCCGACCTGCGCGACGGCAGCCGCATCGTCCCGAAAAACAGTGCTTCGTCAGGGGAGCCTGTGGCCGAGCTTGCCGTGCAGGCCAGCGCGGAATGACGGAAATGGCCGACGACAGCCCCCATGCGATAAGCTTCGCCGCCGACATGACGCACGCCTCACGCCCTGATGGGGCACCATTTGACAACGGCCGCGAGGAGCATAATTCCGGCGGCCCAACCGAAGCGCCAAGCCAGAAGCAGGATCAGCGTATCCATAATAAAAAGGATAAAAGGATGGCCAATGTTCTTGTGGTTGAGGATGATAGGCGTGTAGCGGCCGAAATTGGATCGGCACTGACGGAGTACGGATTTCGGGTCGATGAGGCCGCAAACGGATCGATCGGATTACGCAAGGCGATGAATGGTGACTTCGATGTCATTGTCCTCGATCGGATGCTGCCGGAGATCGACGGCCTCGCCCTGCTCACCAAGCTGCGCGCCGCCAAGGTCTCGACCCCGGTCCTGATCCTCAGCGCCCTCTCGGCCGTGAACGAGCGGGTGGACGGACTGCGCGCCGGGGGCGACGACTACCTCGCCAAGCCCTTCGAGTTCATCGAGCTGACCGCCCGCGTCGATGCCCTCGCGCGGCGCAAGATGGCAGCAGAGGCGGTGAACGAACTCGTCGTAGGCGACCTGCGCCTCGACCTGATCGAGCGGGTGCTCCATTGCGCCGGCCGTGAAATCGAGCTTCTGCCGAAGGAATTCGCGATCGTCGAATTCCTGATGCAGAACGCCGGCGTGCTGGTGAGCCGCAAGATGATCTTCGAGTCGGTGTGGGGCTACAGTTTCAACCACCAATCGAGCGTCATCGACGTCCACATCGGCAAGATCCGGAAAAAGCTCGATCCCGACGGGCTGAACCCGCGCATCCACACCGTCCGCAACACGGGCTTCATCCTCCGTGCGACTGCTTGAGGTTCGCCGGACCAGCGGGTTCCGGGTCGCGTGCCTGTTCTTCGCGACCTTCGGAACGGCCTCCCTCGCACTCTCGGGTTTCCTCTATCTCGATACCCGCAGCTACGGCCGCCGGGCGGCCTTCGAGTGGGTCGGGTGGGAGTCGAAGCACCTCCTGAGCCTCGCCCCACGCGCCTTACGCGAGCGCATCGACGCCTCGGAAGATTTCGCCGAGGGCGGGCGGCCCCTCGTGCTGTTCGGCCCCGACCACGCCCACCGGGCCGGCGCGCCGATATCGTTCCCTGAGAAGGCTCCCGTCGGCCATCCCTTCATCCTGACGCAACAGACCGACCAGGGTTCGCGCACCCTGTTCAGTGAGCTGACGCGACTGCCGGGCGGCGAATACGTCCTCGTAAGCCGCTCGGCCAAGGATCTGGAGGCGCTGGAGAAGGCCCTGGTCGAGACCTTTGTCTGGGGCATGGCCGCGACTGTCGTGATCGGCCTCATCGGCGCGGTGATCTTCGGCGCCGGGTCGCTGCGTCAGAACGATGCCATCACCCGGGCGGTCGAACGCATCATGCGCGGCGATCTCAGCGAGCGTCTTCCGACGCGGGGCGTCTCAGCCGATCTCGCGCACCTCACCGGCGTCGTGAACGACATGCTCGGCCAACTCGAACGGCTGATGCTGGAGATCAAGGGCGTCAACGAGAACATCGCCCACGACCTGCGCACGCCCCTGACGCGGGTGGTGGGCACGCTGGAGCGCTCCCTGCGCAAGGCCAACAGCGTGGAGGCGTTCCGCGCCTGCAATGAAGACGCCTTGGCGGAGGTGAAGTCCATCGTCGTCCGTTTCTCCGCCCTGCTGCGCATCTCCGAGATGGAGGACCGCCTGCGCCGTTCCGGCTTCACGCAGGTCGATCTCGCCCGCCTGTTGGAGGATGCGGTGGAGTATTATGAGCCCCTGGCCCTGGAGCGGGAGATCCGTTTCCGGTGGGAGCGGCCTGAGGAGCCCTGCACCGTAGAGGGAGACCGCAGCCTGATCTTCGAAGCGGTGAGCAACCTGATCGACAACGCGCTGAAGTTCACCCCCGCCGGCGGCGAGGTGGAGGTGGCGCTGAGGCGCGACCCTCCAGGAATTCGCGTCACCGATACGGGCTGCGGCATCCCGGCCGACGAGCTGGGTGAGGTGCGCGAGCGGTATAGGCGGGGGGCACTGAAGACCGGTAAGAGCGGCTTCGGCATCGGTCTCAGCCTCGTCGATTCCATCGCCCGGCTGCACAGTGCCGCCTTCGACATCGCGAGCGACGCGGGCGGCACCCAAGTGACCCTCGTATGGACGCCGGCCGCGACGTCGGCCGGACACCTTGCTTCCATCCCGGCCCCCACCGCCTGACAAGCGGGGGCCGGGTTTCCTCTCTCAGTACGAGTCGCCGTAGGCCCGGCGCTCCCGCGACCGCAGGCGGGTCCACTGACGGTTCACCGGTATCGAGCCTACCGTGGCCGGGCGCTGCGCCGCGAGCGAGCCGCTGGCCCCTTCCGCGTTCTCCCACATGCCGCCGGTATGGTCGTTGCCCTGGGCGTAGGCGTCGGCGTCGAGCCCATCACCGCCGGTACGGACGATCAGGTTCGGGTCGATGCGCTGCTGCGCGCCCTCGGCATAGGCCGCGCCGGACATCAGGATGGCGCCGAGGGAGCAAGCCAGAACGAGATTTTTCATAGTGTAGTTCCGTATTGGTGGCGTCGCCCGCTTGCGACATGCCATCATACTGTCTCTACTCATGTATAAATTCAATGTTTGATCAAATAATAAACATTTAGACTCGAACCAAAGGTTTGAATTTGAAAATGGATTTCAGAGTAAGGTCCGGCCCAAAGAAAAAGCCGACCGGTTTCCCGGTCGGCTGAGTCAAAGGGTCTGAAGCTTTGGTTCAGAGCCGACAGGCCCCGGTACCTGAGTCGGTCGCCACTGAAACCTAAGCATTCGCTCGGTCGGTGACGAAATATGCCGCCGAAGAGCTATCGCCTTTGTCCCATATCTTCAAAATATGGCAATAAAAATAAGTTTTATTCGTTGAAATCTAAATTATCGTTGCTAAAACGACGAAAGCCCGGCCTTGCGGCCGGGCTCTCCCGATGCGGAACGCAGCTGTCTCAGAAGTCGCGCTGGACCCGGAAGCGAAATTGGGCCGCATCCTGCGAACTGATGTAGCGCAGGGAGTTCTTGGAGATGTCGGGGGTGACGCCGCTGTTGAGCGCGGTGCGGATGTATTCGCCCTCCACGCCGATATCGAGATCCTTCACGGGGGTCCAGATCAAGTTGGCGCCCGTCACGATCTGGTTGTTGCCGCGCAGGATCGGGCTTGTCGCGAAGGCGAAGGCATTGGCCGCGCTAGCCCCACTTGGCGCGAAGCCGAAGCCAAGGGTGCCCAGTGCGTTGCGGCCGTGCGAGTTGTAGTCGATCTCGGCGTAGCTCCCGAATACCGCTGAACGCCATGTCGGCGACCAGTAGTGCAGTAGCGAGGCGACGGCCGAGAACGAGGTCGAAAGTTCGAGCTTGCCGGTGGATGGGTTCAGCACCGCATCGGAATAGTATTGCAGGAACGATCCGCCGCTCACGGGGGCGGCGGCGAGGGCATCGTACGGCGCCGTGTAGTTGGAGATACCGGTGTAGCTCATGGCGCCCTGGCCATAGGCGCCCTGAAGGTAGAGGGCGTCGCCCTGGGCGAGGAATGGCAGGTTGACCTTCACCGCCCCCTGGACCGCGAAGCCGTAGGCACTGGACGCGCGGCCGGTCGGCGAGATGCCGAGGCCCGCCGTGGCGGTGGTGACGCCCGCAACCGTGCTCGATGCGTCGCCCGCGTTGATCTCATGGACCGCCGCCGACAGCTGAGCCGAACCCCAAGGCTGGTCGATGCGCGCGACACCGACGAAATCCGGCAAGCGGCTTTTCTGCGTCACGTCGACGAAAGCGACGGTGCCCGGGCCTACGATGATCGGGGCGAGGAAAGTGGACGGCGTGAACGGGTTGAAGGCGTTGCTGTAGCCGGCGAACCCGCCCGCTGCCGTGAAGGTGCCGGCGGCGGCGCCGGTGCCGAAGATCGGGAATCGCCGAAAGGTCGGGTCTTCCATCGAGCCGGTCAGGGTAATGCCGTTGCCGAGCACCGCCGAGTAGGCGAGCAGGTTGGTACTGTAATTGTCCGAACCGGCCGTACCGCCGATCAGCTCGAAGTCGTGCGCATAGAAGTCGAAAAAGGACGAGGCGCGTCCGGCGGTGAGGCCAGCGAACTGCACGAAGGCTTTGTCTGCGTTCACGAAGTCTTGCGTCCGACCGAAAGCGTCCGCTCCAAGTCCGGGAAATGCCTGCCCCTCGCGCTGGCGAGAGGCTGAGGTGAGGAAAGGGCCGCTGCGCGAGGCCACGTCGAGGCGCAGGAACGCGCGCAGAGTGCCGTAATCGGTCTGTGTGCGCGCATCGAGGTTCAGTCGAAGCAGGCCGACATACCCCGATACATCGCCTCCGGTCCCCGTGCGGACCTTGCTGGCTTGGTACAAGTAGTCGTACCGCGCGCGGCCCGAGACGCGCAAGCAGGTATCACTGCCCGGAATGTAGAAGAAGCCTGCACCGTAGGCGGTGCAGACGCGGACATAGTCGACCGGGACTGCTTTCCTGGCGGGGAGATCCGCGGCGCGGGCGCCCGCTCCAATGGCCATGAGGGCCGAAGAGTAGAGCAGAATCGTCTTGAGATGTCGCATTGTGTCCCCACATCCGACGCCATCGCGCCCAGCGCCGGCATCGACCCGAATCCGCAAGCAATCGCAGTCCTCACAATACGCGAAGACAGGTGTTGCAGCTTTTTAGTGGTTTGGCCGAAAATCTATCAGCAGCTTGACCATAAGTGCGGCCGAGTTTTTCTACAATTAAAATGCGTTTTCTTTAATCAAGTTCGATTCTAATGTTAAAAAACGTTTTGACATTTAAATTTGATTTGTTTATTCGATTTTTGGCTGACTTGATTGCGGCTTCAACGAGTGCGAGGTTATGAAAAACCGCATCCGATTAGGTTGAACCAACTTTTGGCAGCTACGATGCGCAGCGGCTCATCGCGACCCCGGATGGTGCAGACGCCCAATTCTGTGATCAGGATGTCGCTCGGTACCTCGCCTCGGTGGTCGAGGAGATCGCCAGATACTACGACAGACTCAGCGAGTTCCTTTGCAAACCCTCCAAGCCGTCTTGGCGTTTAAGTGATTGGCCCTCACGAGGTGTTCAAGAGCAAAGTTAGGGTCTGGACTCGATCAGCACCAGAACATGACGATGGTGGCCAGAGCGAGGGCTGAGCCGTAGTTGCGGGCGAGCTTGTCGTAGCGCGTGGCGATGCGACGAAAGTCTTTGAGGCGGTTGAACATCGCCGCGATGCGCCAGCGCTCCCGATAGCGGGACCTGTCATGGCGGATCCGGCGCTTGCGACCGCGTTTGCCCAGGATGACTGGCGTGACCCCACTGTTGCGAAGGTCGATGCGCAGCCAGTCGGCATCGTAGCCCTTGTCGGCGCTCAAACGGCGGATCCTGCCCGGCGCTTCGGCCAGCACTGCCGGGGCAGTCGTCACGTCGCTGGCGTTGCCCGGCGTCAGCAGGAGGACACCGGGCCGCCCGAGGACATCGGTGAGTGCGTGGATCTTAGTCGTTTGACCACCGCGCGACGGGCCGATGGCTTGCGCCCTCGCCCCCCTTTCCCGCCATGGGCAGACAGGGGAGCCCGGACGTAGCTGCTGTCGAGAGCGCCGCATCGCCAGCCCACCCAGCCTTGGCCAGTGCGGTCAGCATCGCCTTCCAAAAGCCGCGCCGCGACCAGCGATTGACGCGGTTGTAGACCGTGGTGCGCGGGCCATACGCAGCCGGGCAGTCGCGCCAGCGGCAGCCTGACGTCAGGACATGCAGGATGCCCGAGATGATCTGCCGGTCGTCCTTCCACTCGGGTCCGGGCTGATCCCTGGGCATGAACGGCTCGATCACCGCCCACTGCTCATCCGAGAGTCAGAACAGGTTTGCCATCGTCACCTCCAGGCCGCAAACGGCCGCCCAGAATCACAAACTGCCAAACACTGCAATGTCTTGGTTCGGTTCACACCCTAGTCGGTCGTCCGGCAGCTTCGGCTGAGGGTGGTGAGCGGTCTTCATCTCAGGGTCGGAAAGCGGACCTTGGCTCCGCTCCCGTCATTTGAGAACTCGCTCGTCGGTCAAAGCCCGGATACCGCGGCGTAAGTGCTACGTGAGGTTCAAACCTCCATCGGAGAGCAAGATCTCCCCGGTGAGATAATCCGACGCTGCCAGCAGTGCGACGGCTTGGGCGATGTCCTCCGGCTTGGCAGCCCGGCGCATGGGCGAACGCTCCCGCCACAGCGTCTGGGCGGCCGTCCAACCCGCCGTCAGGGGGGTGTCCACCAAGCCTGGGGCGACGGCATTCACCCGGATGTCCGGGGCCAACGATACGGCGAGCAGACGGGTCATGTGGTTCAACGCCGCCTTCGATGCGGCATAGGGGATCGATGCGCCCTTGGGTCTGACCCCCGCATGCGAACTGACGTTGACGACGCAAGCCGGCCGGCCGCGCCGGGCGGCATCCCGCAAGGCGGTTTCGGCTTCTGTTATGAGGCGGAACGGTGCCACCACGTTGACCTCGTGCAGCTCGTGCCAGATTTCCGGCGAGGCGGCCTTGAGGTCGGCATGGGGGATGACCCTGCTGATACCGGCGTTGTTGACCAGAACATCGAGACGGCCCCAGCGGGCGATAGCCTGCCGCACCAGCCTGACCC
Source organism: Methylobacterium sp. TK26 (assembly GCF_055361565.1). NCBI lineage: Bacteria > Pseudomonadati > Pseudomonadota > Alphaproteobacteria > Hyphomicrobiales > Methylobacteriaceae > Methylobacterium > Methylobacterium sp. TK26. The sequence continues at coordinate 2,193,408 of NZ_CM143965.1, forward strand.
TGTCGACGTCATCGGCAAGATCGGCCTGGACATAGGCGGCCTTCCCGAGTTCGGCGGCGAGCGCGTGTCCCGTGCCCACGGAATTGCGCGAGTGCAACACGACCGCGTAGCCATCGCTGGACAGCCGACGCGCTATCGCCGCCCCGATGCCGGAGGTGGACCCGGTCACGAGGGCAACGGGCGGGTCATCATCAAGGGCTTGGTTCAAGGGCTATCCTCCATTCTGCGGCCATGCGGTCTTGGCCCCGATGGTCCAACGCGCAGCGCAGTCGTCGGCGTCGGATGACAGAGTTAGCGCGCCCGGAGGCAGACATTCAGGGCGGCCGCTTTGAAGTCGGAAGCAGGCAAAGAGACGGCGTCCGCTTCCTTGCATCGTCGTCCGAGAGCGGACGGGCAGAAACTCACCGTGTGCGGTCATTCCGCTGGCGACCCAACGCGGCTCGTCGGGGCTTCGCTATAAAGCCCCTGAAGCGGAAATTGCGGTAAGCAGGGATCCAGTCAGCCAACGCGATTGCGAAAGCCTCGGCCGCTGAGATGATCCCAGAGTTCATCGGCCGCAGGGTTGCGGCTGACTGAGGATCGAAACAGCCGGATCTCAATAGGCACGTCGAACTGCTTGGGTCCGGCGCGCACGAGCCGGCCTTGCGCCAGATCTTCGGCCGCCACAGTACCTGGCAGCCACGCGATCCCATGTCCTTCTCGTGCCATCGTCGTGAGCGTTGCCGCGAGATGTGAGGTGAAACTGGTTGCGGTGTAGGTTGGCTCCCCGAGCTTGCAGGCTGCCAGGATGCGGCCGAGCCCTGACGCGGGGCTGTACGCAAGACGGGGAACCGGTTCGTCTGGCGAGCCGGGCAGCGACCATGTTCCGCTTCCGTCCGCCCGAGGGGCACAGAGCGGCATCAAGACATCCTCGCCGACCCGGACGCTCTCGAAGCGCTCGGTTTCGAACCGGATCGGTGCGTCCGAGTGAAAATGACAGAGCAGGAAATGCACTTCCCCGGCGAGCATGATCTGCTCGCAGGCTTCCATGCTATCCGAGACGAGGTTGAGCGTTCCAAAGACTTTGGATCGCATCAGCTCCCGAATCCAGGCAGGGAAGAACGTGAACGACAGGGCATGGGTCGCCGCAATCGACAGGGTGACCGTGTCCCGCGCGTCGATCGCCTGCGTGTCCCGTCGCGCCCGTTCCAACTGACGTATCAGTTCCTGTGCCGCCGGCTGGAAGTGGGCGCCCGCTGGGGTCAGGCTGGCGCCCTGCGTGCTCCGCACGAAAAGCGCCGCCCCAATCCAATCTTCCAGAGCGCGGATACGGCGGCTGAAGGCCGGTTGCGTCACGTTCCGAGCATCGGCGGCACGCGAGAAGGTTCGCTGCTCGGCCAGAGCCAGGAAGTCCTTCAGCCAATCGAGATCCATGTCGATGCCGTTCGCGCATAGGGCGAACCGAACATGGCATTGGCTGTCTAGACGTGTCCAGGCGTAAAGCCTCCATCAAGCTCCCAAGAGAGGAGACGGTCGGCTCGCCGCATCATCGGCGACTCAATGGAGGGTTCGCTGATGAGAATGTGGCTGAGCAGGCTCTACATTCAAGTATTCATCGCCATCATACTCGGCGGTCTGATCGGGTATTTCTTGCCAGACGTGGGCATCACCCTGCAGCCGCTGGCAGACGGCTTCATCAAGCTGATCAAGATGCTTCTCGCGCCGGTCATCTTCGGCACGATTGTCGTCGGCATCGCCAAGATGGGTAACCTCAAGGAGGTCGGTCGGATCGGCGTCCGGGCGCTGATCTACTTCGAGGTCGTCTCGACCCTCGCGCTCGTCATCGGCCTCGTCGTCGTGAACGTCATGCAGCCCGGCGCCGGGATGAACATCGATGCCACGCATATCGATGCCGGCGCCATCGCCGGCTACGCGAAGCGGGCAGAAGCCCAGCCGGGCTTCGTCGGCTTCCTGATGGACATCATCCCGACGACGATAGTGGACGCCTTTGCAAAGGGCGCGATGCTGCAGATCATCCTGATCTCGGTGTTGCTGGGCATCGCCCTGGTCCAGGCGGGGGAGCGCGGCAAGCCGGTTGTCGCAGTCATCGACAGCCTGCTCGACGCGCTGTTCCGCATCGTCGCGATGGTGATGCGCCTGGCTCCAATCGGCGCCGGTGCCGGCGTCGCCTTCACCATCAGCAAGTACGGGTTCGGCACCGTCTGGTCCCTCGCCTACCTGATGCTCGGCGTCTACGCGACCTCGATCCTGTTCGTCGGTGTGGTCCTCGGAGCGGTCTGTGTCTGGACCGGGTTCTCGCTCGTGAAGGTGCTCAGCTACTTCAAGGACGAGATCCTGATCACCTTCGGCACCTGCTCCACCGAGGCCGTCATGCCGCGCATGATGGCCAAGCTGGAAAAGCTCGGCTGCGAGAAGTCGGTGGTCGGCTTGGTGCTGCCCACGGGCTACACCTTCAACGCGGACGGCACCTGCATCTACCTGACCATGGCGGCCATCTTCGTCGCCCAGGCCACGAACACGCCGCTTGGGCTCGGCGACCAGCTCGTCGTCCTCGGCGTACTGCTCCTGACTTCGAAGGGGTCGGCCGGCGTCGCCGGTGCCGGGTTCGTCACCCTCGCCGCGACCCTGTCGAGCATCCACACCGTCCCGGTCGCCGGCCTGGTCCTGCTGCTCGGCGTCGACCGCTTCATGAACGAGGCCCGGGCGGTCACCAACCTGATCGGCAACGCGGTCGCCACCATCGCAGTCGCGAAATGGGAAGGCGCCTTCGACCGCGCCAGGGCCGAGGACGCCTACCGCAACCGGGCATTGGTCGCGGCCGAGGACGTCCTCCCGGACACCGAGGCCGGGCATGCCCTGCCCAGCCCGGTTGCCGTCGCTCACTAGGCCCGGCGGTCCACGCCAGCCCTTCAACCCGACCAAACCTTCATAACCCAGGGAGAACAGCCATGCGTATCGTTGACGTCTGCGAGGTCACCAAGCCGATCTCGTCCCCCATCCGCAATGCCTACATCGACTTCTCGAAGATGACGGCGAGCCTCGTGGCGGTGGTCACCGACGTCGAGCGCGACGGTCGCCGGGTCGTCGGCTACGGCTTCAACTCGAACGGCCGTTACGGCCAGGGCGGCCTGATCCGCGAGCGCTTCAAGAACCGCATCCTGGAGCTGGAGACCAAGGACCAGCTGAACGAGGCCGGCGACAACCTCTGCCCCCATAAGCTGTGGGCGGCGATGATGACCAACGAGAAGCCCGGCGGCCACGGCGAGCGCTCGGTGGCGGTGGGCACCCTCGACATGGCCATCTGGGACGCAACCGCCAAGATCGCCGGCAAGCCGCTGTTCCGGATGCTCGCCGAGCAGAAGGGCGTCGAGGCCAATCCGCGCGTCTTCGTCTACGCGGCCGGCGGCTACTACTACCCGGGCAAGGACGACACCCAGCTGCGCGCCGAGATGCGCGGCTACCTCGACCGCGGCTACAACGTCGTGAAGATGAAGATCGGCGGCGTGCCGATCGACGAGGACCAGCGCCGGATCGAGGCCGTGCTCAAGGAGATCGGCTCCGAGGCCCAGCTCGCCGTCGACGTGAACGGCCGCTTCAACCTCGAACAGGGCATCGCCTACGCCAAGATGCTGCGCCAGTACCCGCTGTTCTGGTACGAGGAGATCGGCGACCCGCTCGACTACGCCCTCCAGGCCGCCATCTCCGAGTTCTATCCGGGCCCGATGGCCACTGGTGAAAACCTGTTCTCGCACCAGGACGCGCGCAACCTGCTCCGCTACGGCGGCATGCGGCCGGACCGGGACTACCTGCAGTTCGACTGCGCCCTGTCCTACGGCCTGGTCGAGTACCTGCGCACCCTCGACGTGCTGCACCAGTTCGGCTGGTCGCCCTCCCGCTGCATCCCGCACGGCGGCCACCAGATGTCGCTCAACATCGCGGCCGGCCTCGGGCTCGGCGGCAACGAGAGCTACCCGGACCTGTTCCAGCCCTACGGGGGTTTCCCGGACGGCGTGAAGGTCCAGGACGGCCACATCGTGATGCCCGAGTTGCCGGGCATCGGCTTCGAGGGCAAGTCCGACCTGATCAAGGTCATGCGCGAACTCGCAGAGTAAGCGGATCCGACCGGGCGGCATCCCCAACGACCGCCCGGTCCCGTTCCCTGATCCATGCGTCGATGTTCATTCGTGAGATCGCACCGGCAGACGTCATTGACCGATGACGAGTGGGCCGTCCTGAGCGCTCTGACCGACGATTTCGTGAGTACGTCGGTCATCAAGATCCGGGCGGGTATCCCCAGCACCGAGCGGAACACCCGGGCTTTGAGTGCCTGCCTCGCGCTGGAGAGAAGGAGTTTGGTTGAGCGCGCCGGCTCCGGTCGGCGCTCGACGTTGCGCTGGCGTCGACGATCAAAAAGCCCTTAGCCGTTCAAGCCAACGTCTGGTTTCAATGGTAATCGGCTCAGGCGCAGATAGACCGAAATCAACCGTGAGCAGTTCTTTCGCACTCGGCCCACCCCAGTCTTGCAAGCCCCGCGTCGATGCTCCCCAAAAGCGGTCATGAGTTAGCCGTCCGGCGACTTCGCTTCGGGATGGAAAGCTAAGTTCAAAGCTGATTGGACTGAACTCAAGGTCTATTATTTTGGCGATAATAATTCACGTATCATATTACCAGCTGGAATGCGGTTAGGTATCCTTAAGAAAATTGTCTGTTCTATCTTTTATGGTCTGTTGAGAATGAATACAAAAAGACAAAAGGCGGCGGCATACCGGCTATATCTACCGATAAGTCATATCATGCCTGCGGTGTCATACTCGCCAATTTTTGACGTCGCGATTAAATAAGAAATTTAATCAATAGCCTTTGGACTAATGATGGTTCGTGCTTTCCGCAATTGTCCGCTGCCGTCTTAAACCAAATGGGCAGCTATCCACCCCACCCGGCCGTTCATCCGTGTCCCTCGATCAGGCCGGACTTTGCAAAAGTCAAAATACCCGTTCACTTATTATAAAACGGCAAATCTAATATACCTCGTATTAGATTAAAATTCATATTTCATATTTATGAAAAATTTTTCAGGGGGATTAGAATTGTATTACATCAAAAAATTTGGAGGTTACAAATAACTAAATATTTTTACGAAGGCGACGAGGCGGCTGATAGATGCTAGCTGGAACGTTGAAACAATAGATGCGGCGAGACCGAGGCTGTTTTCTTCGACCCGGCCACAACACTCTCTCGCAGCAGTTCTCGTTTGCCTCTGATGAGTCCATCGCGCAAACGTGACGGCATCGCCGACATTGCGAACGACTATGTGGTTATTATGCCACAATCATTCCAACAATGTTACAATGTTGCATGCACCCGTTGACGACGATGGCGTTCATGGCGAGTATCGATCGGCCAAGGTTCTTCGGGTTTCGACCCGGAGCTAAGACGGGAATTCGGTGAGCTTCTTGAAGCAAAGCCGAAGCTGCCCCCGCAACTGTTAGCGGCGAGCGTTCGCCACCGATGACCACTGGTGCTTGCACTGGGAAGGTCCGGCGGGGGCTTTGACCCGTGAGCCAGGAGACCTGCCTTCGGCATGTTGACGTCTCTCGGGCGGGGTGCCCGACGGAGCGTGCCGTGTCGCCGTCTCGGAGGCGACGCGGCCCGTATTCCCGTCGCCCCCGCTCGGCAACAGCGAGTGTGTGGTGGCGACCTCTCAACGTCCGTCCCTGAGCGAACCCGGACGAATCACGCAGCGTTCGGCGCGGGCTTCGCGGGCCCGGCGTCGCAATCAGCGCCTCGCCTTCGCTGCGGTGCTCTCGACCGGCCTTCCCATCGAGGATGTGCGTGCGCAGGAAAGTGTGACGCTGGAGGAACTCTCGGTCGAGCAGGTCGGCGAGGGCACCGCCCGCACGACGGCGACCGGGCGCGGGACCATCGGCCTGATCGGCCCAACGCCGGGCTACGGAGCAGGTACGGCCGTCAGCGCGACGCGCACCGCCACCCCGCAGATCGACGTGCCGGTGGCCGTCTCCGTGGCACCGCGGGAGGCGATCACCGACATCGCCGCCACCCGCGTAGACCGGGTGTTCAATTATCTGCCCGGGGTCGCCCAGCAGAACAATTTCGGTGGTCTGTCGATCTTTAGTTACGCGATCCGCGGCGTGACCACCTCGGAGATCTACAAGAATGGTTTTCCCCTCAACCGCGGTACGCCGCCCCCGCCCGACGCGCAGAACATCGAGCGCATCGAGGTTCTGAAAGGCCCCGGCGCGGCCCTGTTCGGGCGCAGCGATCCCGGCGGCCTCGTTAATCTCATCACCAAGCAGCCCACCGCCGAGCGGTTCGTCGAGTTCGGCAACCAAGTCGATTCGTTCGGCCTGACCCGGGGCACCATCGATGCCGGCGGCGCCCTGAACGAGGATGGGACGGTCCTCTATCGCTTCAACCTCGCGGCGCAGGGGGCGGGCAGCTTCCGCGACTTCGTAGACAGCGACCGCCTGCTCGTGGCTCCGGTGGTGAGTTGGCAGGTGACGCCCGACACGCGCATCACGGTCGAGGCCGAGTTCGTGAAGAACCGCATCGTCTTCGACCGCGGCGTGATCGCGATCAACCGGCAGCTCGGATTCCTGCCGCTCTCGCGCTTCCTCGGTGAGCCCGGTCAAAGCACTGTCCAGAACAACAACTCGCTGCAGGTCCGCGTCGATCACCGCTTCGATGAGAACTGGCAGATGCGGCTCGCCGCCTACTTCAACACCGGCGATCTGGAGGGCGAATCAGCCGAGATCCGGGCCATCGCCGCCAACAACCGTACCGTCTCGCGCGACCGGAACATGCGCGACTACCGCTGGGACGTGGCGGTCGGTCAGGCCGACCTGATTGGGCGGTTCGACACCGGCGGCATCGGCCACACGCTCCTCCTCGGCATGGACCGGGAGAGCACCGACAGCCGCGTCCTCTATCTGCGCTCGAACTTCCGCACGAGCCCCTTATCCCTCGACATCTACTCGCCGGTCTACGGGCAGGCGCTGCCGCCGATCACCATTCCGCGCAATAACATCGAGCGCATCACCAATACCGGCCTCTACGCCCAGGACGAGATCGTCCTGAGCCCGGAATGGCGGGCTCTGGTCGGCGTGAGGCTCGACATCTTCGAGCAGTCCTTCCGGGAGCGCATCCCGCGCAGCCAAGTGGACCAGGCACACGTGGCGGCCTCGCCCCGGGCGGGCCTCGTCTACCGGCCGCTTCCCGAGCTCGCCTTCTTCACCAATGTCGGCACGAGCTTCCGGCCCAATATCGGGCCGGACGCCGCCGCCGTGACGCGCGGAACGGCGCTGCCGCCCGAGACCGGCCTCGGCTACGAGGTCGGCGCCAAGTCGGAGCTGTTCGGCGGCAACCTGCTCCTCACCGCCGCCGCCTTCCATGTGGAGCGGGAGAACGTGCTAACGCCCGATCCGGCGAATTCCGGGTTCTCGCTCGCGGCGGGCGCCGTGCGCAGCCAGGGCTTCGAGTTGACGGCCCAGGGGCAGATCACGCCGGAGCTGAAGCTGCTCGCCGGCTACGTCTACGCCGATGCGAGAGTGACCAAGGACAACGTGCTGCCCGTGGGCGCGCCCCTCGTCAACGTGCCCCGCCATTCCGGCAGCCTGCTCGCGGTCTACGAACCGGGGGGCGAGTGGCGCGGCTTCGGGATCGGCGGCGGCGTGCGGGGCGTCGGCGAGCGGGCGGGCGACGCGGCCGGAACCGGCTTCACCCTCCCGGGCTTCATCGCGGTCGATGCGCTGACCTATTACAAGTTCGGCAATGCCCGCGTCGCGCTCAACGTCGAGAACATCTTCGATACCGCGTATTACGAGAGCTCCCTGAACGTCTTCCGCGTCTATCCGGGCTCGCCCCGGCGGATCACCGGCTCCATCACGGTGCGCTTCTGATGGCGGCGGGGACGGACGAGCCCTTGCTGGCGTTGCGGGGCGTGACGAAGCGCTTCGGCACCAGGACCGCCCTCGACGGTCTCCACCTCACCTTGCGGGCGGGGGAGGTCTACGCCTTGCTCGGCCCCAACGGCGCGGGCAAGACGACCACGATCAACCTGATCCTCGGCTTCCTGAAGGCCGAGGCGGGGGACGTCCTCGTGGGCGGGATTGACGCTGCGGCGTCTCCCGTCGCCGCCCGCGCGCTGACGACCTACATCCCGGAACAGGTCGCCCTGTATCCGGGGCAGACCGGCGTAGAGAATCTCCGCTACTTCGCGACCCTTGCGGGCCTCGCCGTCGGCCGGGCGGAGGCCGAAGGCCATCTCGCCACGGCGGGCCTGCCGATGGAGGCGTGGTCGAGGCCCGCCTCCGGCTACTCGAAGGGGATGCGCCAGAAGGTCGGCATCGCCATCGCCCTGGCGCGGAAGACCCGGCTGCTGTTGCTCGACGAGCCGACCTGGCCTCGATCCGTCGGCCTCCGCCGCCTTCTCCGGCACGGTGCGGGATGCGGCGGCGCGAGGCACGGCGGTGCTGATGGCGACGCACGACCTCTACCGGGTGCGCGAGATGGCGGATCGCGTCGGCGTGCTGTCGCAGGGGCGCATCGCCGAGGAGATCGACCCGAAGGCGCTCGATCACCTCGCGCTCGAACGGCTCTACAACGCGCAACTTTCCGGAGCGACACCGTGAGCCGCGTCGGCGCGGAACGACGGTGCTGCACGTCACACGCCGCCCCCCGATGCCGATCCACGACGACCAGATCCGGCTGGGCTCCCACGGCTATGGGCGCGACACCGAGCGGGAGGGGCGGCGCGAAAGGGCGCTGCCGAGGGAGGGGACCCGTGCTGTCGCGGCCTGAACACCTCCATCACTTTCCGACCCTGACCGGGATCCGGCCTCCCCGCGCGGCGGTCGCCTTCGGCTGGATCATCGGCATCGGGACCATCCTCGCAATCCTGGCCCTGCTGTACGTGCCCTGGGTGCAAACCTCGGCCGGGACCGGGCGCGTCATCGCGCCGAACCCTGCCGATCGGGTCCAGACGGTCACGGCCCTGGTTCAGGGGCGGGTGGAGCACTGGTACGTCGAGGATGGCCAGCAGGTCCGCGCCGGGGATCCCATCGCCCGTCTCGTCGACAACGATCCGTTCCTGCTCAAGCGTCTCGCCGCCGAGCGGGAGCAGATCGAGGCCGAGATCGCGGCCGCCGATCAGGCGGTGAAGGTGGCGGAGAGTCAGGTCAGCCAGACGCGCGAGGCCGCCGAGAAGGGCTTCGTGACCCGGCGCAACTTCGAGGCCGCCCAGATCCGCGTGGCGGAGCAGCGCGCGAAACTGGCCGAGGCCAAGGCCAAGCTCAGCCGCCTCGACGTGACCGTGAACCGCCAATCGGCGCAGCTCGTGCGGGCTCCGAGGGGCGGCCGCATCCTGCACATCGACGCCGCCGCCGCCGGTACGCTGGTGAACGCAGGCGACACCCTGGCCACCCTCGCCCCGCACGCTCCGGAACGCGTCGTCGAACTGATGGTCGACGGACGGGACGTCGCTCTGATCCGGGTCGGCCAGAGCGTGCGCCTCGCCTTCGAGGGCTGGCCGGCGATCCAGTTCAGCGGCTGGCCCTCGGTGGCCCACGGCATGTTCGACGGGCGGGTGCGAGCCGTCGACCCATCGGCCCAGCCGACCGGCCTCTTTCGCGTGCTGGTCGAGCAGGATTCCGGCCAGACCAAATGGCCGGACGTCGACTATATCCCGCTCGGCGCCAAGGCGCGGGGCTGGATCCGAATGGAGACCGTCCCGCTCGGTTACGAGTTGTGGCGCGTGCTGAACAACTTCCCTCTGGAGTTTTCGAAGACGCCTCGAATGTCGAACTGAGCAATCGAAGCGATAGATGTCGTCGCCGTCTGGGCTGAGATAAACAGTCCTTCGTGGAGTTGGTGCTCGGCGACGCGAGGGAAAATCCCACGGGCGCGTGTTTTTTCCGGTGCGGCGGGGGTTAATTTTTCCTTACTTACGCGCGTCGCCGTGCATGATGCCAGGAACGGCCACCGTTCACGAGGCCGGGCACAATCGAACCGAAGCTCCACGTTCGGGATGCGTTCGATGGGCAATCGATCAGGGGCCACTTCGCACACGACGTCACGCCCGCGCATTCCCGTGCCGGGCCCGGCCCTCTCGCGGGGCCGGACCTCGAACGTCCGTGCGACGCTGCCCCCGCTGCCCTCGTAGCAATCTCCGAAGGTCGAGCCGGCACGCCGGGCTTCGACGCCTGTCCCAAGGTTTTTCCCCTTTCGCCGGGGCGCCCAAGCGGCGCGCCCCGCCCCCCTGCCATGGGCAATGGAGACGATCATGTCCGTCACGTTCACGGTCGACGCCAACGACCTCCGCCACATCCTCGATCAGATCCGGATCGCGGAGGAGTTCACGGCCCCTGGCAATACGCGCACCCTGCAGGAGATCATCGGTCCCGACGCGGCGCTGCAGCCGTTCGGCCTGCGCGCGGTGGACGGCAGCAACAACAACCTCCTGCCGGGTCAAAGTCTTCTCGGGGCGGCGGACCAGCCGTTCCCCCGGCTCCTGTCAGCGCAGTACACCACGGGCACCGGCTCGTTCGGCAACCTGACAAACAACGACTATTCCACGTCCGGCACAATCATCGACACCAGCATCCGGACGGCCAGCAATCTCATCTCGGACATGAGCCCGCACAACCCGGCGGCCGTCGCCGCCTGGTTCGCGAACCCGATCGCGCAGACGGTCTATGCCGATGCCCATGGCGGCGCGGCGCCGCCCGCAGGCTACATCCCGACTGCCGCCGAGCTGACCTTCATCCCGAACCAGTCGCCGGATATCGGCCTCTCGCCGCCGTTCAACGGCTGGATGACCCTGTTCGGGCAGTTCTTCGACCACGGCCTCGACCTCGTCACCAAGGGCGGCAACGGCTCCGTCATCGTGCCCCTGATGCCCGACGACCCGCTGATCGCCGGTGCCGACGGCACCTTCGGCACGGCGGACGATCTGCCCGAGGCCCAGCGCTTCATGACGCTGACCCGCGCCACCACGGTGGTCGGCCCCGGCGCCGACGGCGTCGTCGGCACGGCGGACGACACCCGCGAGGCGGTCAACACCACGACGCCGTGGATCGACCAGAACCAGACCTACACCTCGCATCCCTCGCACCAGGTCTTCCTGCGCGAGTACGTCCGCCTCGACACGACCCCGGACGACGGCATCGTCAATCCGGTCACGCTCGCGACCGGCCACCTGCTGAACGGCGGCGCGGACGGCAGGGCCATCGCCAACTGGGCCGAGGTGAAGGCGCAGGCCAAGGCGATGCTCGGCATCGAGCTGGTCGACGCGGACATCCACAACGTCCCCGTCCTGATGACCGACCCCTACGGCCGGTTCATCCCCGGCCCGAACGGCTACGCGCAGATGCTGATGCAGCCGGACGGGACCCACGCAACCATCTGGTTCAAGGAGGGGACCGCCGCGGGCATTCTCACCACCGGCGCCGTCATGACCGGCCACGCCTTCCTCGACGACATCGCCAACACCGCCGATCCCTTGGTGAGGGGGCAGCTCGTTGCGGCGGATGGCGATTCTGACATCGGCAACGCCATCCCCGTCGGAGCCGACGGCCGGCGGCCGACCTACGACAACGAGTTGCTCGACAGTCACTTCATCACCGGCGATGGGCGCGGCAACGAGAATATCGGCCTCACGGCCGTGCACACCATCTTCCACTCGGAGCACAACCGGCTCGTCGAGGCCAACAAGGCGACGATCCTGGCCTCCGGCGACCTCGCCTTCGTCAACGAGTGGTTGCGGGTCGAGGTCGCCGCGCTGCCGACGACACCGGAACAGGCCGCCGCCCTGCAATGGGACGGCGAGCGCTTGTTCCAGGCGGCGAAGTTCGTGACCGAGATGCAGTACCAGCACCTCGTGTTCGAGGAGTTCGCCCGGACGGTCCAGCCGAACGTCGATCCGTTCGTCTTCACCAACAGTGCCGACCTCAACCCCGCCATCACGGCCGAATTCGCGCATGTCGTCTACCGGTTCGGGCACTCGATGCTCGGCGAAACCATCGACCGACTCGGCTTCGACATGCAGCCGGTCGATGCCGACCCGAACGCGGACGGCAACCAGGAACTCGGCCTGATCGAGGCGTTCCTGAACCCGCTCGCCTTCACGGCCAGCGGCGTCGACACGGACGCGGCGGCGGGCGCGATCATCCGGGGCATGACCCGCCAGATCGGCAACGAGATCGATGAGTTCGTGGTCGATACCCTGCGCAACAACCTGCTCGGGCTCCCCCTCGACCTCCCCGTCCTCAACATGGCGCGGGCGCGGGAGCAGGGCGTGCCGTCGCTGAACGAGGCCCGTGCCGAATTCTACGCGATGACTTCGGACGCGAAACTCAAGCCCTACACGAGCTGGGTCGACTTCGCGCAGAACATCAAGAACCCCGCCTCGGTCATCAATTTTATCGCAGCCTATGGTGACCATCCCCTGGTCGCGCAGGAAACGACGCTGGTGGGTAAGCGCGCGGCAGCGACTGCGCTGGTCTTCGGCACCACGGTCGTTGTGCCCGACAATCCCGCAACGCCCGGCAACGACGCGCATACCATCCAGGCGCCGGGGAACCGCCTCGATTTCCTCAACGGCACCGGCGCGTGGAACGCCGCCAATTCCGGCCTGAACGACATCGATTTCTGGATCGGCGGCCTCGCCGAGGAGAAGATGGAATTCGGCGGAATGCTGGGCAACACCTTCAACTTCGTCTTCGAGACGCAGATGGAGAACCTGCAGAACGGCGACCGCTTCTACTATCTCAGCCGCACCCAGGGCATGAACCTCCTGAATGAGTTGGAGGCCAACACCTTCTCGGCGCTCGTCCAGCGCAACACCGACCTCGGCTCCGAGGGGGCCTCTCACCTCAACGGCTCGCTGTTCGGACGGGCCGACCACATCCTCGAACTCAACCAGTCCAAGCAGATCGGGGAGGACCCGACCCAGGAGGACCCGCTTCTCGCGCTCATCGATCCGAAGGTCGTGCGCGTGGCACCGGGGGCCGATGTCGATGGCGACGGACGCGCCGACGGGGGCATGCTCAAGTTCAGCGGCGGCGAGCACGTCGTGCTCGGAGGCACCGAGGGCAACGATCGCCTGATCGGCGACAAGGGCATCGACACCCTCTGGGGCGACGGCGGCGACGACTACCTCAACGGCGGCATGGAATCCGATCAGATCTTCGGCGGCGACGGCGACGACGTCATCGAGGACCCGTTCGGCGACGAGTTCATCCGGGGCGGCGAGGGCAACGACGCCATCTCCGGCGGGCCGGGGCTCGACATCCTGTTCGGGGGCGGCGGCAAGGACTTCATCACGCACTCGACGGATACGGTCGAGGTCTTCGCCGGGCGCGGCGACGACTTCGTCCTCGGCGGCAGCGCCGCCGACGCCCTGATGGGCAACGAGGGCGATGACTGGATCGAGGGTGGCGAAGGGTTCGACAGTCTCTCGGGCGAGAACTCGCAGCTGTTCTTCAACAGCATCATCATCGGCCACGACGTCCTCGACGGACAAGGCAATGACACCGATTACGACGGCGAGTCCGGCGACGATATCATGGTCCAGGGCCCCGGCATCCAGCGCAACAACGGGATGCTCGGCTTCGATTGGGTCATCCAGAAGGGCGACCCGAACGACGGGGAGATCGACCTCGGCATATCCCGCTTCCTGACCCAGCCTGCCCTCACCCTCCGCGACCGGAACGATTCCGTCGAGGCGGCCTCCGGCTGGAAGCACGACGACACGCTGATCGGGACAGAGCAACCGACAGGGGCGGTCGGCGATCCGGCGGGCGGCATCGTCGGTGGCCCCCCGACCGACAGCATGCTGCTGTCGCAGAACGTCGCCCTGATCGACGGGCTCGAAGCCCTTCTGAAGCTGACACCCGCCGCGCTCCGGGGACAGACGGTCGGCGGCGGCGCGACGCCCTTCGCCGCCCTCGCACCGGACACGACGGTGTTCGACCCGCAGAACGGCGGTGACATCCTGCTCGGCGGCGCCGGCAGCGACACCTTCACCGGCAGGGCCGGCAACGACATCATCGACGGCGACCGGTGGCTCAACGTGCGGATCAGCATCCGCAACGCCGCCGGCACCGAGATCGCGACCGCCGACAGCCTCGCGGGCAAGATGTTCACGACGCCCGCCGGCCTCGCGAGCGGGAACGGGCCCCTCTATCTCGACGGGATCACCCTGAAGGAGGCCCTGATGACGAGGGCCGTCAATCCGGGCCAGCTCAACATCGTCCGCGAGATCGTCGATGCCGGCCAGGGGACCGATATCGACACGGCGGTCTTCTCCGACGTGCGGGCCAACTACACGATCACCGACCTCGGCGACGGTAGCCTTCGCGTCGACCATACCGGGTTCGTCGCCCGTGCCGTCGGACGGTTCTCGGATGGGGTGGACACGCTCCACAACATCGAGAGGCTTCAATTCGCCGACGGCACGGTCGACACCCAGCTGGTCCTCGACCAGCCGTTCCAACGGCTCAACATCGTGGCGGCGAACGGCGACGTCGGCGTCTTCACTGCCGCCTTCACCGGTTTGGACGCCACTCGCCCGGTGACGGTGCAATGGCAGGTCCTCGATGCCAACGGCGCCTGGCGCAACGTCGGCCCGGCGGATGGGGCCGTCCGCAACGCGCCTGGGGGGGCCCCGGGGGACCGCTTCGCGCCGGCCAACCCGGACGTCGAAATCCGCGTCGTCGCGAACTGGACGAGCACGCTCCCCGGGGTGACGCTGCCGCAGCAAACGCTGTCCGTCGAAACGGCCCTTGTCGGGACCGCCGGTGACGACGACCTCGCCGGCTCGACATCCTCGAACCTGATCCTGGGCCTCGCAGGCGACGACAGGATCCGGGGCGATGAGGGCAACGACGTCATCGACGGCGGCGACGGCGACGACCGGATCGACGGAGGGGACGGCGACGACGACCTCCGCGGCAACGACGGCGACGATATCCTCGTCGGCCGGTTGGGCGACAACACGCTCTCGGGCGGGACGGGCGACGACCAGCTCTCGGGAGGCCACGGAAACGATACCATCGACGGCAATGCCGGCACGGATACCGCGCTCGTCGTCGGCCCTGTCGCGGCCTACGCGTTCGAGCGCACGGGTGCCGTCATCACCGTGACCGACAACCTCGGCGCGGATGGCGACGGGCGCGATACCCTGACGGGCGTCGAATTCCTCCAGGACGGGGATGCCGACGTCTACGCCATCGGCGCGGCAGGGACGACCGGGGCCGACATCGTGGTCGGGACCGGCGCGGCGAACACGCTCGCCGGCGGTGCCGGGGACGACCTCATCTTCGCGGGCGGCGGGACCGATACGGTCACGTGGGGGCCGGGAGATGGACGCGACTTCATCGACGGTGGCGCCGGCACCGACACGATCCGGCTGAACGGCGGGGCCGCGACGGAGACGTTCCGCATCTATTCGCGCTCGGCGTGGATCGGCGTGGCGGGGAACGATGCGGCCGACCTCAACCTCAACACCGAGATCGTGGTGACGCGCAACGGCACGGGCGTCGCGAGCATCGTCGCGGAAATCGACAACGTCGAGGAGATCCGCGTCAACACCCTTCAAGTCACGTCGCCCGGCGGAGCCGCCGGGGGTGCGAGCGGCGGTGACGCCATCCAGGTGATCGGCGACTTCACCCAGACGAGCCTCAACTTCAACACCATCACCATCGACGGCACCGGGGGCGACGACACCGTCGACATCGCCGGCCTCGCCTCGGCCCACCGCATCGTGTTCCGTTCCAACGGCGGCACCGACACGATCGTGGGCGTCCTGCGCCCGCAGGACGTGATCGAACTGGCACCGGGCACGACCCGAGCCGACTACACCGAGACCCATGCCAACGGCATGACCACGCTCACCCACGGCTCGCACAGCATCACCTTCGCAGGCACGGGGACGCCGGCGTTCGGCACGACGCCCGCTCCGGGCGGCGGCGGCGGAGGGGCCGGCACGGCGGGCGGGTTCACGCTGACCGCCACGGACCTCGCCGGCCTCAAGGGCCTCGTCACCGGACAGCTGGTCGGGGCAGACGACGATGCCGAGGGCGCGGCCGGCGTCCGCAACCTGTCGGGGGCCGGAAACAACCTCGACAACCCGGAATACGGGGCGGCGGAGCAGCCTTTCATCCGGCTGACGGAGGCGCATTACGGCGCATACGATCCGGCGACGAACAACAACGCCGTCAATCCGATTTTCGCCGGGCTCGACGCGCGCGCCATCAGCAACGTGCTTGGCACGCAGGAAGCCAACCTTCCGCACCAAGCCGACGGCGCGAACATCTTCTTCATGGCCTTCGGGCAGTATTTCGACCACGGCCTCGACTTCCTGCCGAAATCGTCCGCCAACGGCATCGTCGAGATCGGTGGCCCGGGCTCCGTCCGCAGCCCGACCAGCGACAACCCGGTCGACCTGACCCGCGGCGCGGTCGCCTCCCTCGATGCGAACGGGGTGCCGCAGCACCTCAACAAGACCTCGCCCTTCGTCGACCAGAACCAGGCCTACGGCTCGCATGAACTCGTGGGCCAGTTCCTGCGGAACAGCGACGGGCAGCAGGGCGTGGGCGCCCATCTGCTGGCGGGCGCGCCGGACCCGTCCAACCCTTCCTTCAACCTGCTGCCGACGCTGCGCGCCCTGATCCAGCACCACTGGGACGCGAACACGATCTTCCACGATCCGTCGCTGCCCGGCGGCGCGATCAGCTTCCGCGACTACTATTCGAGCTACGTCGTGGCGGGTCAGCCGGCGAAATCCCTGATCGACCCGGCGACCGGGGCCTTCGACGCCGGAATCGTCAAGGCCCTGGCCGACGACTTCATGGGCAGCGGCAACGCGCTGCTCCTGGACACCAATCCCTTCGTCAACCTCCTCGACCACTACGTGGCCGGCGACGGTCGGGCGAACGAGAACGTCTCCCTCACGGCCATGCACACGATCTGGGCGCGGAACCACAACTTCCACGTCGAGAACCTGCTGCAGGCGGGCTTCGAGGGCACGGACGAGGAGGTCTTCCAGGCCGCCAAGATGATCAACGAGGCGGAGTATCAGCGGGTCGTCTTCACCGAGTTCGCCGACCATCTCATCGGCGGGATGAAGGGCAACGGCAGCCACGGCGCCGCCGGCTACGACCCGTCCGTCGATGCCCGCATCTCGGAGGAGTTCGCTTCGGCGGTCTACCGCGTGGGCCATTCGCTGATCGGCCAGAGCCTCACCGTGATCGGCGCGGACGGACAACCCCAGCAGGTCGCGCTGGTCGATGCGTTCCTGAACCCCACGAACGCGGCCGGCGCCTTCACGGGGGCCCTGCCTCCCGGCTACGTGCCGCAGCCGGGCTACGCCCAGCTCGGGGCGAACGCCATCCTTGCCGGCGTGGCGACGCAGGCGGCCGAGGAGGTGGACTTCAACATCGTGGACGCGGTGCGCAACGATCTCGTGCGCATCAACGCCGACCTCTTCGCCTTCAACGTGGCGCGGGGACGGGATGTCGGGCTCGGCACGCTGAACCAGATCCGCGCCGACCTGAAGGCGTCGAGCGACCCCTACGTCCGGGAAGCCGTCGGCTTTGCCGGCAACCTCGACCCCTACGCGTCCTGGGCCGACTTCCAGGCCCGCAACGGTCTGAGCGATACGGTCATCGCACAGTTCAAGCAGGCCTACCCGGATCTCGTCCTCGCGACCGCTTCGGAACAGGCGGCCTTCGCGGCGGCGAACCCGGACATCGTCCAGCATGACGGGCCGAACGGGGCCAAGATCGTCTCGGGCATCGATCGGGTCGATCTCTGGGTCGGCGGCCTCGCCGAGACGCACATCAACGACGGCATGGTCGGCCAGACCTTCTGGGTCGTGCTGCACGAGCAGTTCGACCGCCTGCAGGAGGGCGACCGGTTCTACTACCTCGAACGCTTCGACAACTTCGACTTCTACCAGAACATCGTCGATGGCCAGAACTTCACCGACATCGTCGTGCGCAACACCGGCCTGACCGGACTGTCGGAGGACATCTTCACCGTCAGCGACGAGGACGGGCCGGCCGGCGACGGGACCGGAGTCGACCCGGGCACGGGCGACGGCGGATCCCCTGGCGACAACGACAACGACAATGACGACAACGAAGATGACGACGACGAGACCGAGGGTGAGGGCACCGGATCCGGTTCCGACGGAGGCACGTCGGGCGGGGGCGACGACGACGACGAGACCGAGTCCGGCGGCGGGACCGGCAGCGGACCGACGCAAGGGGATCCACCCGGCGGAACGGTGACTCCGCCCCCAGGTTCATCCGCTCCGACCGTGATGACGGGGACGATCCAGGACGACGTGCTGGTCGGCACCTCCGGCGCCGACACCGTTCTCGGCCTCACGGGTGACGACAACATCCTCGCCGGCGACGGCGCCGATGTGGTCAGGGCCGGGGACGGCAATGATTTCGTCGATGCGGGCGAGGGCCGCGACCTCGTGTTCGGCGGCTCCGGCGACGACGACATCCTCGCCGGAGGCGGCGCGGACATGGTGTACGGCGACGCCGGGGCCGACCGGATCCTCGCGGGTGACGGCAACGACCTCGTGACGGCGGGGGCCGGGAACGACCACGTCATCGGCGGCGGGGGCGACGACCTCCTCGTCGCGGAGGTGGACGACGGCAACGACACCTACTGGGGCGACGAGGTCGGCGGCGGAACCGGCGTCGATACCCTCGACATGTCGGCCATCACGGCGAACATCACCGCCAACCTCGGTACGGGGCTGGCCGGGCGCGGCAGCGCCGCCAGCGCTCAATCCGGCTCCGATACCCTTTGGGGCATCGAGAATATCGTGACCGGGTCGGGCAACGACGACATCACCGCGAGTGACGCCGTCAACGTGATGGACGGCGGGCTCGGCGCCGACGTGTACCGCTTCCAGACTGCGTCGGCGGCCAACGGCGACACCATCGCGAGCTTCGAGCCCGGCGACAAGGTGGACCTCAGCGCCATCGACGCAAACCAGGGCGCGGCCGGTGATCAGGCCTTCACCCTCGCAACGGGGGCGGCCTTCACCGGGGTGGGGCAACTGCTGATCACCCATGAGCAACGCGCCGACGGGGAGTACACCGTCGTGGCTGGGAACACGGCGGGCGACGCGGCGCCCGAATTCAAGTTCGGCATCAAGGGTGCCCCTGCGGCCACCGCCGCGGACTTCACGCTGTGACGGACGTCGGGCCCTTCGCGGGGCCCGACCCTTCGAACCGTCCGTAGGGGGAGCCGGACATGCGACACAAAGATCGGAAACACCTCGCCAAGGCCCGGTGCACCGAGCGGCTCACGCGCCGCCTCGCGATGCCGTTCGTGTTCCTGGGCGGGATGTCGGGCCTCATCAACGTCCTCGCCCTCACGGGCTCCTTCTACATGCTCCAGGTCTATGACCGGGCCCTGCCGAGCGGCAGCCTGCCCACGCTCATCGGCCTCTCGACCCTCGCCATCGGCCTGTACGTCATGCAGGGGATGTTCGAGGTGCTCCGGCTGCAGATCCTGGTTCGGGTCGGGGCTCAGCTCGACCGGCGCTCCGCCCCGCTGGCCCACCGCGTCGCCATCGACATGCCGCGCTTCGGCTACTCGCCCGCCGAGGCGATGGAACGCGGACGGGACGTCGACACCCTCAGGGGATTCCTCGGAAGCCCCGGTCTGGTGGCGCTCCTCGATCTGCCGTGGATGCCGATCTTCCTCGTCTTCGTCTACACGCTCCATCCCTGGCTCGGGGCGCTGACGGTCGGCGGCGCGGTGCTGCTGACCTTCATCACCATCCTGACCGAATTGTTCACGCGGCGCTGGGCCGGCGCGACCCAGGAGGCGATGGTCGTCCGCAACGGGATCGCGGATACGAATGCCCGCAACGCCGACGTCCTCAAGGCCATGGGGTTCGCGGGGCGGGCGGTGGACCGGTACCGCGCGGCCAACGACGAGCACCTCGCCCTCCAGACGCGGACGGCGGACGTCACCGGGACGTTCGGCGCGATCTCCCGCATCCTGCGCATGATCCTCCAATCGGCGGTGCTGGGGCTCGGTGCCTACCTCGTGATCGGCGGCGAACTTTCGGCCGGGGCGATCATCGCGGCGTCCATCACCTCGGCCCGCGCCCTCGCCCCCATCGACCAGACGGTGGGCAATTGGAAGGCCATCGCCACGGCCCGCCGGGCCTACACCCGCCTCAAGGAGACCCTGACGGTCCTCGCCAACACCGAGGAGCCGATGCCGCTCCCGCCCCCGCAGATGTCCCTGCGGGTCAATTCGGTGACTGTCGCGGCGCCGGGCTCCGGCCGGGTGCTGCTGTCGGACATCAACTTCGAGCTCAAGGCCGGGCAGGCGGTGGGCGTCATCGGTCCCAGCGGCGGCGGGAAGACCACCCTGGGCCGGGCGCTGACCGGCGTGTGGCCGGTCCTGCGCGGCGGCATCCGCCTCGACGGCGCCGACCTGCCCCAATGGGACGAGGAGAGCCTCGGGCGCAACATCGGCTACCTGCCCCAGGAGGTCTGCCTGATGGATGCGACGGTCGAGGAGAACATCTCGCGCCTCGCCAACGACGCCGACCCTGCCATGGTGGTCGCGGCCGCCCGCGCGGCAGGGGTCCACGAGATGATCCTGCGCATGCCGGACGGGTACCGGACCGAACTCGGACCGTTCGGGACGGCCTTGTCCGGCGGTCAGCGCCAGCGGATCGCGCTCGCCCGGGCCCTCTACGGCGACCCGTTCCTGCTCGTGCTCGACGAGCCCAATTCCAACCTCGACGGAGAGGGGGAAGCGGCCCTGGCGAAGGCGATTCTCGACGTCCGCGCCCGCGGGGGCATCGCGGTCGTCATCGCTCACCGCCCGAGCGTCCTGGCTGCCGTCGATGCCGTCGCGGTGATCCAGGATGGGAAGCTGACCGCCTTCGGGCCGAAGGAGGCCATCCTCGGGAAGCCGACGCGCGAGGTCGCAAAGGGCACCGATTCGGCCAAGGTCACCAGGGAGCGCTCCCCGGAGGAGCGGGCTACGGCATGATGATCGCAACGAAAGGCACCAAGACCGACGAGGCCGCGCAGGAGGGGGTGCAGGGACTTGCCCGCAAAGCCCCCGAAGCCAAGTCTCGCTTGCCCTATGTCCTGGGGCTCGCCGTGGCGGCGGTCGCCACCTACCTCAAATCCCTCTTCCAAGAACCAGCACGCGCCGAGGCCGAGGGCGAAGGCGCAGAGCCGCCCGGGGCGGCGTCCCTCAAGCCGGCGTTGCTGCTCGTCTCCGAGAGCCAACAGGACGAGGAGCTTCCCGATCCCGACGCGAAAGGATCCTCCGCCTTTGTCGAGGAGGCGCAAGTCACCGCCGCGGCTTTGGAATACGACGTTCAGGAGTTCGTGCGAGCGCAGTCCCTGCGGTTCGCAATGCCCGAGACGCGCCCCGATCTCGGCGACTTCAAGTCGTCGCCGATCATCCCCAGCCCGATCAACGACAACCGGGACGCGGCCCCCGCCGGCGGCGGGGGTGGTGGGGGGCGCGGACATGGCGGCGGCGGACGCGGGACACCCTCCCAAGAAGACGCCGTTCCGCGCCCGTTCCCCGTCGGCGATGAGGCCGCGCATTCTCCGGATGAGGCCGGAGACGGGGTGAAGCCGAACGGCTTGTCCGGTGAAGGGGGTGGGACGGCCACTGGCGGCCGGACAGAGGACGGGGACGACACGGGCGGTTCAACGCCCGCCGACCCCTCCGTGCCGGGCGACCCGCCGGGCGGACGCCGCAATCGAGCTCCGGTTTCGGTGGGAACCGTGCAACTGGCGGACACCACGAGGTGCGCATCCCTCACGATCGCGGCCCTCGACCTCCTTCGGACCGTGTCAGACCCCGACGGCGACGCGCTGGCGATACGGGACGTCACGGCCTCGTCCGGCACCCTGGTCCGCGATGGCGACGGGTGGCTCTTCGACGCCGACGCAGCCGGATCCGTCACCTTCACCTACGAGGTCACGGATGGAGAGTTCGTCATCACGCAGACGGCGACCCTGAATGTCGTCGACCGTGCGTTTGAACCCAGCTCGGGCGGCGACGGGGGGAGCGCGGGCGGTACGACCGGCACGGGTGGCGACGACCTGATCCTGGGCACCCCCTTCCCGGACCGGATCGACGGGGGCGCCGGGGACGACAACATCGACGCCCGGGGCGGAGCCGACTTCGTCGATGGAGGCCCGGGAGACGACACCATCGTCGGCGGCGCCGGAGACGACACGATCCTCGGCGGGCTAGGGCACGATGTGATTTTCGCCGGCGCGGGACGGGATGTCGTGTCGGGCGGGGGCGGAAACGACCGCATCTTCGGGGAGGACGGAGACGACAGCCTCTTCGGCGACGACGGCGACGACCTGGTGGACGGGGGCTCGGGCTCCGACATCCTCGTCGGCGGGGACGGCGACGACGCCCTTCACGGCGGCGAGGGCGATGACCGTCTGGACGGCTCCTACGGGAACGACGTGGCGCTTGCCGGCACCGGAACGGACGTGGTGCTCGGCGGTGCGGGCGACGACCGGTTGGAGGGCGGCGAGGGCGACGACCTGATCTCGGATGGAACCGGGCGGGACAGCGTGCTGGGACAGGAAGGCGACGACGTCCTGGCCGTCGCCCTGGACGGAGAGGCCGACACCTTCGACGGCGGTGAAGGCGTGGACACCCTGGATCTCACCGCCTCGACGTCGGGCGTCGCGGTCGACTTGGCGGCAGGGACTGCCGTGGGCACCGACATCGGTACGGACCGCGTGGTGTCGGTCGACATCGTGCGGGGCGGGTCCGGCGCAGACACGCTCACCGGCGATGCCGGCGCGAATGCCCTGTACGGCGGTGACGGAGGGGATCATCTCGCCGGAGGGAGCGGCGACGACTTGCTCGACGGCGGCAGCGGCCGGGACGCGATCCTCGACGGCGCCGGGCTCGATGTCGTCCACGGAGGCGAAGGGGATGACCTGATCGTCCTTGCCACGGACGGCAGCGACGACCGCGTGGACGGCGGAGCGGGGTCCGACACACTGGATCTGGGAGGCGCGACCGGGGACCTTCTCGTCGACCTCGTCCGCCAGGTCGTGTCCGGAACCGAGATCGGAGACGATCAGATCGAATCCATCGAGCGCATCGTGACCGGTGCGGGGCAGGACCACTTCGTGATCGGCGACGACGACGTCGTTTTGACCGGGGGCGGGGGAGACGATCGCTACGAGTTCGTGTCGGCCAAGGGGGAGCGGGAACCGACCCACGCGGTCCAGATCACGGACTTCTCGGTCGGGGACCATATCGACCTGCTGAAGTGGACCTTCTTCGAAGCCGAGCCGGGATCGAAGGGCGAGTCGCTGGCGGAAGCGATGGAGCGCAAGGACGGCACCGTATCCGGCATCCGGTACAAGTCCGCCCAAAGCGAAGACGGTGTCGTGACCGCCATCTCCGCCGACTTCGATCACGACGACATCTTCGAGACCACCATCGTTCTCGACGGACAGCATACCCTCCTGTTTTGCGCCGTCGCGCCCCCGGCGATACCGCCGAGTGCCGCGCCCATCGCCTAACGACCAACGGAAGGCCCGGACATGTCCACGCTGCCGACCCACCACCGAAGCCCGAAATACCTCGCGGAGATCGACCATGCCCAGGAGCTGTCCTTTTCGGTCATTCCCCGCATCGCGCTGAGCCTCGCGCTGTCGGCCGCGTTGCTCGGCGGCCTCGGGGGCTGGGCCGCGACGACGAGCCTGAATGGGGCCGTCATGGCGCCGGGGACGGTCGCCGTGGAACACCGCGCCAAGGCGGTGCAACACCGGGACGGCGGGGTCGTCGGGGCGATTCTCGTCCACGACGGGCAGGCCGTGACGGCGGAGCAGGTCCTCATCCGGATCGACGACGCGCAAACCCGCGCGGAACTCGCCATCGTGAGCGGTCAGATCATCGAGATGTCGGCAAGGAAGGCTCGGTTGCTCGCGGAGCGCGATGGGCTGAGGGTCCTCGTCTTCCCACCCCTGCCGCTCGGGGGCGGGCCGGGCGCACGCTCGGTGGTCGAGGGCGAGATGCGCATGTTCCAGGGCAACCTCGCCAGCCGCGACAGCCAGCGCCAGCAACTCGAACTCCAGATCGGGCAGGTGAACGAGGAGATCGCCGGCTTGGTCAAGCAACGGGACGCGAAGCGCGAGGAACTCACGATCCTCACGAGCGAGCACGGAAAGCTGCAGGGGCTCGTGGACAAGCACCTCTTCGAGGGATCCCGCTTCCTTCCCATCAACCGCGACCGCCACCGGCTCGCGGGCGAGCAGGGGTCGCTCGAAGCGTCGATCGCCCGCGCCAAGGTCCGGGCGAGCGAGATCCGGGTGCAGGTGCTCGCCATCGCGGATACCGCGCGCACCGAGGCGCAGCGCGAACTCGCCACCGTCGATGCCAAGCTGTCCGAACTGTCCAACCGTCGGATCGCGTTGGAGGACCGGCTCACCCGAACCGACATCAGGGCCCCCGTCACGGGCATCCTGCATGAGCTGAAAGCATTCACGGTGGGCGGCGTCATCACCCCGGCTGACGTCCTAGCGACCGTCGTCCCGCACGATGCCACGCTCAAGGTTGAGATCCACATCGCGCCGTCGAGCATAGACCAGATCGTCGTCGGCCGGCCGGCGAAGGTGAGGTTCACGGCATTCAACCAGCGCACGACACCCGAACTCAAGGGACGCCTCACCTATGTCTCGCCCTCGACGACGAAGGGCGCCAGGGACGACGCCTACTTCGTCGGACACGTCGCACTCGATGAGGGGGAGTGGGAACGGCTCGGACAGGGCAAGCGCCTCGTGCCCGGCATGCCCGTCGAGGTCCACGTCGCCACCGAGGAGAGGACCGCCCTATCCTACCTCGTGAAGCCTCTACAGGATCAATTCAGCCGGACATTTCGTGAGAGATAACATGCATAACTATCGACCGTGCACCGCAGTAACGATACTTTCGACCGAATGAATTTAAACGTTTCATTCTTGGAAGTTTCTTGTTGCCTTTCAATTCTAACGTGTATACCTCTTCCTTCGGTCGACGAGGAGTCGATGATGGATGAGGCGCTCAAAGTAAGCAGTTTTCGAGCGGCGCCCGTCGCGACCGACCGCGAGATGTTCCTTGCGACGTTGGTGAAAGCCTTGAACGATACCCTCGGCGACACGGTGGGTCCGCGGGAAGCCAAGGGTTTCGATCACTTGGTGGGAATGGCCGTCGCGGAGCAGGTGTTAGCCGGTTACTTGGCCGCCGCCGGCGCGTCCCGGCTGGACCTCACGGCGACCCTCGATGCCTTGCTCGACTGGAAGAGGCGTTTGGGCGGCGACTTCACCATCCTCGAAAGGACGGACAAACGGGTCGTCCTGGTCTACGGGCGCTGCCCGTTCGCCGGTCTGGCCGGCGACACCGGAGCGATGTGCCGGGTGGCGTCCCACGTGTTCGGCCACATGGTTGCGGAGAGCCAGGGTTATGGACGCGTCACTCTCAGGAACACCATCGCCTGCGGCTCGCGCGGACGCGGGATCGTCATCGACCTCGAACCCGACGACCACGACGGTCCTGGGCAATCCTACTACGCGAAGGTCGGCCGTTAGGTCCGACTTCGAGATCCTTCTCGATCTCATGCCGAGCCCGACAATCCTCGCCGACAGGCTTGGGAGCGTCGTGGCCGCGAATGCGGCGGCCCACGAAACCCTGGGCGCTCTCCGGCTCGATCGCCCGTTGCCGGTCCCAGACGCGGCCCGCGCCGACTTCGAGCGTTACCTCGGCGGCTGCCTGTCCACCTCGGGGACCGTTCCCGGCGTGGTGTACCTCTGGCAGGCCGATGGGCGGATCGAACGCCATCCTTGCCATGGCGTACGCGCTCAATTCCAGGCGTACGAGGGGACACCGCTGGTCCTCATCCAGTTCGATGGGATCGTCTTCGACCGCCGTTTCAAGGCTTTGGCGGCCAAGCTCCATGACGCCCGGCGCGTGATGCGGGAACGACGGATCCAGTCGCAGCAGATGCAAACGATGATGGGGGAGCGCGAAAGCCTGCTGGCCCGGCTCGAGGGCGACGCGTTCGCCCGCGCCGAGGCCGAGAGCGAACGCGACGAGGTTCTGACCCAACTCTACAGGGCCGGGCAGGACGAGAGGAGGCGGCTCGCCCGCGACCTGCACGACCACGCCGGCCAGCACCTCATGGCCCTGAAGCTCGGGCTCAGGCGGCTGGAGCCGCACCTGACGACCTCGGAGGCCCAGGGCGAGCTCGAAAGGCTGGTGGACCAGGCACAGGACGTGGGGGACGCCCTGAAGCGCGTGATCCTGGCGCTTCGCCCTGCGGCCCTGGAGGAGTTCGGCTTCGTCACGGCGCTCCGGTACCTCGTCGAGGAATGGGGGCGCGCCACGAGGATGCCGGCGGAGTTCCAAGTCGGCAATGTCGAGGTGCAACTGCCGCCGGATCACGCCATCACGCTGTATCGTATCGTCCAGGAGGCACTGACCAATGTGGCGAAGCATGCCGGCCAGCCCTGCCGGGTCTCCGTCGTGCTCGTCTTCAGTGAAAGCCACCTCACCTTGTCCATCGACGACGATGGACACGGTTTCGACGCGGCCAACGCCTCCAGCCATTCCCTGATCGCGCAGGGCAAGCTCGGCTTGGTGGGGATGCGCGAGCGCATCTTCCTGGTGGGCGGCGCGCTCGACATCGACTCGACCCCCGGGGCCGGCACCTTGGTGACGGCCAGGGTCCGCCTGGAGAGGGAGACCCACCGCCATGGCTGAACAGACTGCGATCCGCGTCGTGCTCGCGGACGACCATCCTGTGTTCCGCCACGGCGTCGCCGACCTCCTGGCCAGCGCCGGCGATTTCGACGTCGTCGCGGCGGTCGACAATGGCACCGCAGCGGTCCGGGCCGTAACCGACCTCGCTCCGGATGTCGCCATCCTCGACCTTGCCATGCCGGAGATGAACGGGGTCGCGGTCATCCGCAAACTCGTCGAAGGCAAATGTCCCACCCGGTCGCTCATCCTGAGCGTCTACGAGAGCCGTGTTTACGTCGAGCAGGCGTTCGAAGCCGGTGCTTGCGGGTATGTCTTGAAGCGTTCCGCCTTCAACAACATCGCCCAGGCCGTCAGGGCCGTCCGGGCCGGGGGGACCTATCTCGATCCTTCCCTGTCGGGCCACGTCGGCGGCCCCGGGCGGGTGCCGTCCGACCAATCGGCCCGTGACGCCTCCGCACCCCTGGCGGAACGAGAGCGGGACATCCTCCGCTTCGTGGCCTACGGCCTCACCAGCAAGGAGATCGCCAGCCGCCTCGCGACGACCCCCAAGGCCGTCGAGGCCCATAAGGCGCGGGCCTGCAGCAGGCTCGGCATCGGCAGCCGGGCTCAGGTGGTCCAGTTCGCGATCCTGCAGGGATGGCTTCAGGGGGAACTCGCGGAGCGATGATTGGCCCGGTGAGGTCGCAAAGCGGAGAGTGACGGGAACGCGATGTCCATGGCCCGCAGCTTCGGGCGGCCGGCCGTCCCGAACGGTCCCAGCCCCTCGCATCCATGACCGGCAAGTCCTCTCACCGATGCGCTTGAGAGGAATGTAGGAAAAACCCCCGGCTCTGGAAATTTCCTGTGAGATTAGGGAAATTCAAGGCATTCCTTTGAGCCTGTAAAAGTGGAACATTGCGGCTTCCAGTAGATGCGCTGCTCGAATGGAATTCGGTGAACGATCGGGACGGCGGCGTGTTCGCCCGGTCTCACCTTCGTAGCGCCCTTCGATTCTCAACAAGACGACGAGGTTGCGACTCGTCGGTGGGGATCTGCCATGTTCCTGAACCCAAGGAAGACCTCCCGCATCCGTATGCTGGAGGCCGAGCGGGCCCGTGAAAACCGGCTGGAGATCGTCAAGGCCCTGTCGCATGGCCAGGTCTCCAAGCGGGAGCTGTTCCGGTGGGGCCTCTACGGCACCTCGGGGCTGATCGCCGCCAAGCATGGCCTGAGCCCGTTCGTCCGCAGCGCCTACGCGGCGGTGCCGACGGGGACCCCGGCGAGCCCGCTCTTCGGGGCGAAGAAGTTCCACGAGCCCATGCACCGGGCGCTCGTGCAGCCGCGCATCCCGCTCCTGCCGGCGCCGACGAACATGGACGTGATGTGGATGGACCCCGCCGGTTCCGGGCGCGAGCTGCCTGAGCTGCGCGGCCGGCGGCTGTCCTACCATGACGAATGGTCGAAGAAGGGCAGCGGCTACACCCGCTACAACAATCCCCTGACGGGGCGCGGCCCCTGCGAGGGCCGTCCGCCCGGCGAGTTCTTCGCCCACCAGCGCTGGACGAACGATCCCGCCAGCCCGAACCGCGACCTGTTCCCCAAGGTCGGCTACCTGATGTCCCTCGGGCAGATCCAACCGGGCTCCCGCTATTGCAACGAGATGCCCGAGCAGAACGCGAACTCCGTCTGGAGCTTCGGCGTCCGCCAGCCCGGCCGGCGCGGCAACGCCGCCGGCTCGCGGCTGGGCTACGGCGCGCCCTGCCTCATCAAGGCCCGCTACGGCGAGCCGATCCTCACCCGGATCTACAACGACCTCCCCGTGGACCGCACCGCCAACGGCGGCTTCGGGCGCAACGAGACCTCGACCCATTTCCACAACGCCCATAACGGGGCGGAGAGCGACGGCGCCTGCAACGCCTATCACTTCCCCGGGACGTTCTACGATTACCATTGGGGCATCACCCTCGCCCGGCGGGACATGCCGAGCCAGCGGGTCTTCAGCGATCCGCTCTACGCCCGGAAGGCGTCCGGCCCCACCGACGACGGCGGGTTGAAGCTCGTCGAGGGGGATTTCCGCGAGCTTCAGGGAAGCCTGTGGTTCCACGATCACCGCTTCTTCTTCACGGCCGAGAACGTCCACAAGGGCAACTTCGCCCTGTGCAACATCTACAGCGGCCCGGATCGCGCCTGCACCAGCGTCAGGGACGGGATCAATCTCGGCCTGCCGAGCGGGAACGCCCTGCCCTGGGGCAACCAGGATTTCGACGTCAACCTCGCCGTGACCAACCCGGCCTTCGACAAGAACGGCCAGCTGTTCTTCGACATCTTCGATACGGACGGGTTCCTCGGCGACATCCTGGCCGTCAACGGCAACTACTACCCCTATTTCGAGGTGCTGCCGCGCCGCTACCGCTTCCGCATCCTGAACGCCTCGATGTCGCGGTTCATCAAGCTCGCCGTCGCGGTCAACACTTCGCGCAACTTCTCCTCGGGGACGACGGTTTCGATCTGGTTCATCGCCAACGACGGCAACCTCGTCGTGAACCCGTTCCAGATCACCGAACTGGACGAGCAGGGCGTCGCCGAACGCTACGACGTCGTGATCGACTTCTCGGCCTTCGCCCCCGGCGACAGCCTCTACCTCGTCAACCTGCTCATGCAGACGGATGGGCGGCTGCCGGCCGGCGCCGTCTCCATGTCCAACGCCCTGACCGGCGTCGCCGCCGATCCCTGCGTCGGCCCGATCCTGGAATTCCGCGTGCTGAGCGGCGGGATCGTCAGCGTCGATGACCCGACGCGGACCTATACCGGCACCGAGATCGACGACAGCGCCGACTTCCGGACCTCCGACTGGCGATCCGGCGTCAAGACGCTCACCACCCAGATCCCCGTCGTAGCGCCTGTCCGCACCCGCGTCTTCGAATACGGCCGGTCTGGCCGTGGCGATTCGCGCGATTCCAAAACCGGCCAGTGCATCCCGGAATGCGGGTCCATTGAAGCCTTCCCGTGGACGATCAAGATCAACGGGCAGGCGGCGCATTCCCTCAATGCCAACCGCATCGGAACGCTCGTGCCGAAGCCCGGCGAGGTCGAATATTGGACTCTCGTCAACGGCGGAGGGGGGTGGGACCACCCGATCCATCTCCACTTCGAGGAGGGTGTCACGCTCAACCGTGGCAACGGCCCGATCGGCCCGATGGAGAAGCTCGTCCGCAAGGACGTGTGGCGGCTTCGCCCCGGCGGCAGCGTGCAGATCCAGGTGCGGTTCGGCGAGTTCGGCGGCTCCTACGTCAACCATTGCCACAACACGGCGCACGAAGACTTCGCGATGCTGCTCCGCTACCAACTCCTGACGCCGAGCCCGAGCGATCCCGACTTCGCAAGCACCGGCAGCCGGCCACATTGGCAGATCTCGAACACGCCCCTCCCATCGCCGGACGGCGTGACCTTCAAGATCCCCGAGGTCCTGCCCGAGGCCGACCCGAAGAACACCCAGTTCTTCACGCCCAACAAGGTCTGACCGCCGCACCGCCGACGCCGGCTGGCCATGCCGACCAGTCGGGCACACCTTGGGAGCGCGGTCTCTCGAAGGCTGTGCGAGCCCCACACCGAGGTACGAGCCGCCATCTATGCCAAAGTGCCGACGTCGTCCGCGAAGGCGGGTTGGGATATCTCTTTTTGATAATTTCGCCCTACATGAGCAGTATCGCTATCTCAGGGAATCCACTTAATGGCTAAGCTACCGGTGCTCATGCTTGCGCTCGCCGTCAGCGCGAGTGCGTCCTTCATCGCGATGGCCGATCAGCCGGGACCGGACTGGATGCCACTTGAGCAGGTCAAGGCCAAGCTATTGTCTTCCGGCTACACGTCGATCACGAGCATCCAAGCCGACGATGGGCACTGGGATGGAGAAGGAATCAAGGACGGACAAAGAATGAAGTTCGAGCTCGATCCGAAGACAGGCGAAATTCTCGGCGAGGCGCTTCATTAAAGAGGGTCGGGGAAAGATCTGTCTGCTTTTCTTGTGAGGATGCGTTGCGGTTCTGTAAGGTCTCCCGGCGATAGCGGTGTGCCAGTTAGCAGTCGCGCCTCAAAAATTACCGCGTTACCTCAATCACATAAGTGTTCGCGCTTCTGTTCGGACTGGAGCGCCACCAACGCAAATTCAGCGACATTTGCAGCAAGTATCCTTCGGTGGTAGCTGCGTTCCAAGCGCGGCATCACGAGAAGATCGGCCATGGGCCTGCTGGATGGATTGCTCGGTCATGGCTCGGCCGTCGATGGAGCCTCGCTGGAGCGACGGCTGGACGGAATCCTGATCGAGGGCGAGACGGCGCGGCTCGCGTTCAAGATCATTCGGGACGTCTTCGTCTTCACCGAACGGCGCGTGATCCTGATCGACGTTCAGGGCGTCACCGGCAGCAAGGTCGAGTTCCTGTCGGTGCCCTATCGCGCCATCACCCGGTTCTCGGTCGAGACGGCCGGCACGTTCGATCTCGATGCCGAACTGAAGATTTGGGTGTCGGGTGCGGCGGAGCCGATCCAGCGGACCTTGAAGAAGGGCGCGGATGTCCGGGGCATTCAGCGCGCCCTTGCGGAAGGCGTCTTGCGTTGAACCATCCCTTGGCCGACCGCCCGCCTGATTGGCGCATCTCGCAACACGACCGGCCTATTCCTCCCAACCCGACCC
Source organism: Methylobacterium sp. TK26 (assembly GCF_055361565.1). Lineage (NCBI taxonomy): Bacteria > Pseudomonadati > Pseudomonadota > Alphaproteobacteria > Hyphomicrobiales > Methylobacteriaceae > Methylobacterium > Methylobacterium sp. TK26. Next base: position 2,224,885 of record NZ_CM143965.1, read on the forward strand.
TAAGAAGCGCTTGATGGCGTTTCTTGACCGGTGCGGGCGTAGGCCCTTCGCCTCAGCCTTGCAGGCTCTCGGCGAAGTCGTCGGGGATCTCACCCCATTGACCGAGGATGGTCACGCTTTCCAGTTCGCCGGTCTCGTCGTCGGCGACGACCTTCAGGGCGGCCGCGCCCGGCATCCGCTTCGCCAGATTCTCGGCCTTCTTGACCGCGCCGCTCTCCGTCTGGGCCTGCTCCTGACGGGCGGGCCGCAGGCGTTTGCGGTGAAGCTCGAACGGCTGCACCACGTAGCTTGTCTTCATCGCCATCAGCTGTCGGTCCTGTTCTGAAAGCTCAGTGGCGGCGGTCGAGGGCGGCGACGTAGAACCCGTCCGTTCCCGTGCGCAGCGGCGTCATCTGTACGCCGTGCGTCGTATGGCGGATGGCATCACCCAGGGACGCCGGAGCCCCGGCCAGCAAGTCGGCGGCGGGGACCGTCGCAAAGTCCCCCCGCCTCGAGAGCAACGCCGCCACGGCGTCATCGTTCTCAGAGGGGAACAGCGAGCAGGTGACGTAGACGACGCGCCCACCCGCCCGCACGAGGCTCGCCGCCCGGTCGAGCACCGCCGCCTGCTCCGCGTGGCGGGTCGCGAGGCTGCCGGGACGAAGGCGCCACTTGGCGTCCGGGTTGCGGCGCCATGTGCCCGAGCCGGTGCAGGGCGCATCCACCAGCACGCGATCCACCGTGCCGTCGAGGTCGGCGAGCACATCCGCGCGCTGCTTGCCGCCGCGCGGGGTGCGCACCTCGGCCTGAGCGCCGGAGCGGCGCAGGCGCTCGTGGATCGGGGCGAGGCGGCGTGGGTCGCCATCGGTGGCGATCAGCCGGCCGGCGTTGCCCATGGCGGCGGCGAGCGCCAGGGTCTTGCCGCCCCCGCCCGCGCAGAGGTCCACGACGGTTTCGCCCGGCTTCGCCCCGGCGAGCAGGGCCGCGAGCTGCGAGCCCTCGTCCTGGATCTCGTACCACCCGTCGAGGAACTCCGCCTCGACATGGAGCGCGGGGCCGCGTCCGTCGGCGCCGACCGGCACCCGCAAGCCCTGCGGTGCATGCGGCGTCGGGGCGGCGCCGTAGCCTTCGAGGGCGGAGAGGATGGTGTCGCGCGGGCCGCGCAGGGTGTTCACGCGCAGGTCGAGGGGCGCGCGTCGGGCGAGCGCGCGCAGTTCCGGGATCAGGTCGCCGCCGAGTGCGGCTTCGAGGTCGGGCAGGACGAAGGCCGGGGCGTCGCCCGCGATCTCCGGCGGGGCGGTGTCGAGGGTCGCTGTCTCGATGCGCGTGCGCTCCTCGGCCGTGAGGGCGGGCGGGGCGTAGCCTTCACCGGAGAACAGGGCGGCGATCGAGGGGGCAGCGAGGCCCTGCTGCAGGCGCAGGGAGCCGATCACGATGGCGCGCGGCGTGTCCGCGCCCATGATCCAGGCGGCGGAGGCGCGGCGGCGCAGGGCATCGTAGACGAGGCTCGCGATACCGGCGCGGTCGCCGGAGCCGGCGAAGCGGTGGGCGAGGCCCCAATCCTTGAGGGCGTCGGCGGCCGGGCGGCGGCGCTCGGTGATGTCGGCCAGGACTTCGATGGCGGCAGCGCAGCGGGCGGCGGGGGTCAGGGGCTCACTCCTCGAGTCGGTGGGTTCGCAACGGGATGTTCAGGGCGATAGCCCCGAAGTCGGCGGCGCGGAAGAGGTTTCGCGGCGGCCACGATAAGGCCAAGCTTTGGCGCGACGATGGATGGTCATGCCTCGCGGCCCGTTCGGGCGGCGGGCCTGCACCGGAGTCGCATCGTCCATGTCGTCCCACACTCGAATCGTCAGCAGGATCGTCCTGCTCGGCTTCGCCACGTCGCTGCTCGCCGCCTGCGCCACCGCGCCGGCCGCTACCGACCTGACGCCGCCCCCTCGCCGGCCAGTCGATGCCAAGACGCAGCTGGAATACGGCAACCCGCCCCCGCCGCCGCCGCGCTACTGATCCCGCACGGGCGGCGCTCCGGCGCCGTCCTTCACTGGGCCTTGGTTTCGCGTGCCCGACGCGCTTCGTAGGCCTTGAGGCCGGTATAGGCGAGGTCGAGCATCGGCGTCGCGATGCCCTGCGCTTGGCCGCGCGCGAGGAGGTCGCCGATCACATGGTCGGCCTCGATGCGGCCCCTGCCCTCGATGTCGCGCAGCATCGATGCCGTGAAGGTCGAGCCCGCCGCCGTCAGTTGCCCCCTGGCGCCCGAGGCGACCTTCTCGCGCGGGGCGAAGCCCGACGCTGCGGCGATGGCGGTGCATTCCTCGTGGAGGGACGTCAGGAAGGCGGTGCCGCCCGGTGCGGCCACGATGTCGCCGATGGCCGCGCGCATCAGGGTCGTGCCAGAGGCCAGCGTCGCGAGGAAGACCCACTTCTCCCACATCTCAAGCTCAATGCGGTCGGAGAGGCGCGGCTGGAACTTCGGCGCGGCAGTCTTCATCAGCGCATCGACCGAAGCGATGCGGTCGGTCGTGCCGCCGTCGCGCTCGCCGTAGGTGATGCTGCACAGCTCGCTCATGTGCCGGATCGTGCCCTCCGGCGTCAGCGTCGCCGCGATGGCGCAGCTTCCGCCGAGGACCTTCGCGGCGCCGAAGCGGGTATCCAGCGCATCGAGATGGGCCATGCCGTTCAGCACGGGCAGGATCGCGGTCCCCTCCCCCACGGCCGGGGCGACATCGGCGATGGCCGCGTCGAGGTCGTAGGCTTTGCAGGACAGGAGCACGAGGTCGAACGCCCCGGCCTGCGGAAGGCCGGCGGCGGTGATGGTGCGGGGCTCGCGCAGGTGCAGGTCCCCGAGGGGGCTGGCCACCTTCAGCCCCTCCGAGGCTAGCCGCGCGGCGCGGGCCGGGCGGACGAGGAAGGTGATGTTGGCGCCGGCCTCGGAGAGGCGCGCGCCGTAATAACCGCCCGTCGCACCCGCTCCGACCACCAGCGTCCGCATCGGCCTCGTCCTTCGTTCGTCAGGTCCGGGAGGGGTAGTTGGGGCTCTCGCGGGTGATCGTCACGTCATGGACGTGGCTCTCGCGAAGGCCCGCATTGGTGATGCGGATGAACTGCGCCCGCTCCTGGAACTCCGGCACCGTCGCGGCGCCGACATAGCCCATCGCCGCGCGCAGGCCGCCCGAGAGCTGGTGCAGCACGGCGGCCACCGGGCCCTTGTAGGGCACCTGACCCTCGATGCCCTCCGGCACGAGCTTGTGCGTGTCGCTCACCTCGGCCTGGAAGTAGCGGTCGGCCGAGCCGCGCGCCATGGCACCCACCGAGCCCATGCCGCGATACGACTTGTAGGAGCGGCCCTGGTGCAGGAACACCTCGCCGGGGGCTTCGTCGGTGCCCGCCAGCAGCGAGCCGAGCATGGCGACCGAGGCGCCCGCCGCGATGGCCTTGGCGAGGTCGCCCGAGTACTTGATGCCGCCATCGGCGATCACCGGCACGCCGGCCTCCGAGGCGGCCTCGACGGCCTCCATCAGCGCGGTCAATTGCGGGACGCCGACGCCGGCCACAATGCGGGTGGTGCAGATCGAGCCCGGCCCGATGCCGACCTTGATCGCGTCCGCGCCGGCATCGATGAGCGCCTGGGCGCCCTCGCGGGTCGCGACGTTGCCCGCCACCACCTGCACGGCGTTCGAGAGCTGCTTCACCCGGCGCACGCTGTCGAGCACCTTGATCGAGTGGCCGTGGGCGGTGTCGACCACGATGACGTCGCAGCCGGCATCGATCAGGCGCTCGGCGCGCTCGAACCCGCTGTCGCCGGTGGTCGTGGCGGCGGCGACGCGCAGGCGGCCCTGCTCGTCCTTCACCGCGTTCGGGTAGGCGACCCCCTTCTCGATGTCCTTCACCGTGATCAGGCCGATGCAGCGGTAATGGTCATCGACGACGAGAAGCTTCTCGATGCGGAATTGGTGCAGGAGGCGCTTGGCCTCGTCCTGCGTCGTGCCCTCGCGGACGGTGATGAGCCGGTCGCGGGTCATGAGTTCGGAGACGGGCTGGCTCGCCTCGGTGGCGAAGCGCACATCGCGGTTGGTGAGGATGCCGACGAGCTTGCCGCGGTTGCCGTTCGGCCCGCGCTCGACCACCGGGATGCCGGAGATGCGGTTGTTGCGCATCACATCCAGGGCGTCCGACAGGGTCTCGTCCGGGTGGATGGTGATGGGGTTCATCACCATGCCGGACTCGTACTTCTTCACGAGGCGGACCTGCTCGGCCTGCTCCGGCGGCTCGAGGTTGCGGTGGATGACGCCGAGGCCGCCCATGGCGGCCATGGCGATGGCCATCGGCGCCTCGGTCACGGTGTCCATCGCCGAGGACATGATCGGCATGTGGAGGGCGATGGTGCGGGTGAGCCGCGAGGCGATGTTTACCTCGGTCGGCATCACCGAAGAGGCGGCGGGCCTCAACAGCACGTCGTCGAAGGTCAGGCCCTCGATGATCGACGCGGAACTGAGTCGGGCCATGTGCCAACGGTCCTTGAAGCAAGCGGCGCGGGTCGCGCAGCGGGGAGCGGGTTGGCAAGTGGCCCTATCACGCAAGATGCAGCCACGCCAATGCGAGGATGCCGCGTCGCGGTAGGCTTGTGTGCATGGCTGGGAGGCGCGGACGCCTCACCGCGCCGGGACGGCCGGTCCCTTGTCGGTGTATTCCGGCGGCAGGCCGATATAATCCGCCGCGATACCGTCGATGCCGGGCGCCCGGCCGAAGGCCTCGCAATCGGGATCGAGGGGGGCCTCGCCGAGGATCGTCACGCGGATGCGGTCCCAGGTCGGCAGGGTGTTCGGGGCCAGGAACGGGTCCTCGCCACGGGCCATGAAGTACCCGAAATCCTGCCCGAACTCGCCCGCGAGGTCGTAGGGATCGCTGGAGGCTGCGAAGCGCGGCTGGCTCGTGAAGGAGTTGGCGGCGCCGCCCCAGACCATCGCGGCCCGCTGCTGGTGGCGGCGGTCCAGCGCTTCGGCCTCGACGGTGAGGCTTCCGAGGCCGATGGGCAGGCGCGGGATCGGGATGCGGCCGATGCCGTCCGCGAAGCCGACTCCGAGTTGCGAGGCGATACTCACCGCCGCCGAGCCGGCAATGGTTCCGCCCGCGCCGATGAGGTTCGTGGGCTCCACGTGTGTCACCTTGGCCCGGACGGTGAGGTCCGCGTCGCGGCTCGTCACGATGTCGTAGCGGAGCGACAGGTCGTAACAGAGCGCCCGGTCGGCCGCGTTGGCGATGAGGCGACGGTCGGCGGCCGTGAGCGGCGCCGAACCTTCCACCTCGGCCGGGAAGGAGGTCGGGATGATGCGCACGGTGCGCGCGCGCTCGACGGCCGGCCTGTCGATGTAGAGCCGCGCCTCGGTGGCGGTGGCCGCCGAACGCTGAAGCCGGTCGTAGCGCGTGAGCGATCCGGAGGAGTTGATGAACACGGTGCCGCATGCCGCGACCCCCGTCATCAGGGCCGCCGCAGCCAACAGGCGAGACAAGGCGCGACGGTCGGGCCGGCTGGATTGCATCCGCACTCTCAATATCATGCTCTCGGTGGAGCGCCCGCCACGCGGGCCGGACGGCGCAACGCCGGTCCTTGCCGAAAGCTTATCCGTCACGCCTGCGTGAGGATAGCGGCCAAGCTACCCGGGCCATGCCGCCACGCTCCGGCTGTGGCTTCGCGGATACAATTCTGAAACGCCCGGATGGAAAACGCCGCAACCCCACATGGCCTTGCGCGTCTCCCGTCCGATGCCCCGTTCCCTGACCCTCTCCCAACGGATCGTCCCCCTCACGGTGGCGACCGCCCTCTTCATGGAGAACACCGACTCGACGGTGATCGCTACGGCGCTGCCGAGCATCGCGGCGAGCCTTCACGAGGACCCCATCGCTTTGAAGCTCGCGCTGACGGCGTATCTCGTCAGCCTCGCGATCTTCATCCCCGTCAGCGGCTGGGCGGCCGACCGGTTCGGGGCGCGCACCGTGTTCCGCGCGGCCCTGTGCGTGTTCCTCGCGGGCTCGCTGGCCTGCGCCGAGGCGAACGGCCTCGGCGGGTTCGTGGCGGCCCGCTTCCTCCAGGGAATGGGCGGGGCGATGATGGTGCCGGTGGGGCGCCTCGTGGTGCTGCGCTCCGCGCCCAAGGCGCAACTCGTCACCGCCCTCTCCTACCTGACCCTGCCGGCCATGGTCGGGCCGGTGATCGGGCCGCCCCTCGGCGGGCTCATCACGACCTGGCTCGACTGGCGCTGGATCTTCTTCATCAACGTGCCCATCGGCATCGTCGGGTTCATCCTCGCGACGCTCTACTTCGAGGACCTGCGCGAGGAGGAGCGCCCGCCCCTCGACGTGCAGGGCTTCCTGCTGCTGGGTTCCGGCCTCGCCTCGCTGATGCTGGGGCTCGCCTCGCTGGGGCGGCACCTGCTGCCGGCTTCCGTCACCTGGGGATGCTTCGCCGCCGCCTGCCTGCTGCTGCCGGGCTATTTCTGGCATTCGCGCCGCGTGGCGCATCCGGTCGTGCGCCTCGACCTGTTGCGCTACCCGACCTTCCGCGCGGCGGTGACGGGCGGGAGCCTGTTCCGCATCGGCACGGGGGCCATTCCCTTCCTGCTGCCGCTGATGCTCCAGATCGGCTTCGGCCTCGATGCCCTGCGCTCCGGCCTCATCACTTTCGCCGCGGCGGCGGGGGCGATGTTCGTGAAGACAATGGCGCCCGCGATCCTGCGCCGCTTCGGCTTCCGGCGGGTGATGGTGGTAAACGCCGTGCTGGCCTCGGCCTTCCTGGCCGTGAACGGGCTGTTCACGGCGCAGACGCCCCATCTCGTGATGCTGGCGGTCCTGTTCGTCGGCGGGTGCTGCCGCTCGGTGCAGTTCACCTGCGTGAACGCCATCGCCTATGCCGACCTCGACAAGCCGCAGATGAGCGCCGGGACGAGCTTCGCCAGCGTGGCGCAGCAGCTCTCGCTGAGCCTCGGCGTCACCTTCGGAGCGCTGGCGCTCGAAGGCACGGCGGCGTTTCACGGGCGGACGGCGATCGAGGCCTCGGATTTCGGCCCGGCCTTCCTGGCGGTGGCCGTCATCTCGGTGCTGTCGGTGTTTCCCTTCCGCGCCCTGACGCCGGAGGCCGGCGCCGAGGTGTCGGGCCGGCAGATCGCCGCGACGCCGTCGAACGCGGCGCCGGGGCGAAGCTGAGCCTCAGGCCGCGCGGGCCTGGGGCGCCCGGCGTCCGCCGCCGGACTTCCCCCCCGACTTGGCGGCGGGCTTCGCGCGCGGCGCGGGCGAGCCCATGCGCCAGCCCTGCCAGCTCCAGGCCCCCGGGCCGGTCATCGCATAGAGGAGATAGCCGCCCGCGAGGCCGAGATCGGCCAGCATCAGCGTCCGCTCGGCCACCAGGGCCGGGCCGGTGAACTGCCAGAAGGCATGGAGCACGCAGGCCGTGGCGGCGGCGAACAGCGCGAGCGCAAGGCCGGTGAGGCGCGGCAGCACCCCGAGGATGATCGCGAGCGGCCCGAAGACCTGCACCACGACCGCCGTCGTCGCGACGGCGTTCGGGGCCGGCATGCCGGCCCCGGCGAGCGTCAGGGCGAAGCCGGAGACGTTCAGTGCGCGGGCGATGCCGGTGGGCAGCAGGGCCGCCGCCAGCAACAGGCGCGCGGCCAGAAGGGTGGCATCGTTGGCGCGGGCGAGCATGGGGGTGAGTCCGGGGCGCGAGGAAGTCCCTCAGACTCGCGGCTTCGATTGAACGCCCCGTTAAGCGCAACCGTAAATCAGGTGGATGATCCGGGCGCGAACAGGCGTCCGCGTTCCGTCCACGCGACCACGAGGAGGGCGAGGCCGCCGAGGGTGGCGTAGCCGATGCCGATGGGCATCACGGTGCCGTCGAAGGCATGGCCGATCAGGTAGCCGCACAGGGCGCCGAGGATGGTGGTGTAGCAGCCGAGGAACGACGAGGCCGTGCCCGCCACCGCGCCGAGGGGTTCGAGCGCCAGGGCGTTGAAGTTCGGCATGGCGAAGCTGATGAGGAACTGGTTCGCCGCCAGCACCCCGAGGAACAGGGCGAGCGGCGGATGCCCGCCATAGGCGAAGCCCAGCGCCACCTGCCCCAGCCCGACGATGGTGAAGGCGATCGTCCCGGCCTGCGAGAGCGTCCGCATCCCGAGCCGGCGCACGACGCGGGCGTTGATGAGCGTCGCCGCGCCCATGGCGCCCGCCACGAGGCCGAAGGCGACGGGAAAGAGCGGCCCGAGCTTGTAGAGCCCGGTGTCGAACACCTGCTGCGCCGAGCCGACATAGCCCATGATGCAGCCCGTCAGCAGGCCGAGCGCCGTGGCGTAGCCGACCGCGACGCGGGTCGAGAGCGTCAGCCGCACCGCCTGCGCCGTCGCCTTGAGAGAGAGCGGACGGCGGTATTCCGGGTGCAGCGTCTCCGGCATCCGCCACCCGAACCACGCCGTCACGATGAAGGCGAGGATCAGCATCGAGACGAAGACGTAGACCCACGAGCCGAAGGCCAGCATCGCGCCGCCGATGGCCGGGGCGATCATCGGCACGATCAGGAACACCATCATGATGAGCGACATCACGCTCGCCATCTCGCGCCCGGCGAAGCGGTCGCGCACGATGGCGGTGGACAGCACCCGCCCGCCGGCCGCGCCCATGCCCTGGATGACCCGCGCCGCGAGCAGCCAGCCGAAGCTCGGCGCCAGCATGGCCAGCACGCAGCCCGCGACGTAGACGCCGAGGCTCGCCAGCAGCACCGGCCGCCGCCCGAGGGCGTCCGAGAGCGGCCCATAGATGATCTGCGCCGGCCCGAAGCCGAGCATGTAGACGTAGACGAGGAGTTGAAGGTGGTTCGGATCGGTGACGCCGAACCGTGTCTCGATGGCCGGGAAGGCCGGCAGAAGGTTATCGATGGAGATCGCCGTGACCGCCATCATCAGCGCGACGATGGCGACGAACTCGGTGAAGCCGGGCCCCACCCAGGCGCGGCGGGTTTCGGCGGCCTTCACGGTCGGAAGGGCATCGGACAAGGGGCGACTCGCGAAACAGGAAGGCCGGGCGGCTCGCCGCCTCAGCGCGTGTCCTTCTAACGCTCATCGCCCCGCGCGGGCCGCAGTTCAGGCCGGCTGCGGGCGCATCCCGACTTCGGCCTCCGGCCGGCGCCCGACGAACAGGGACATCATCGCCGCCACGAGGCAGAGGATGCCCGCCGCCACGAAGGCTTGGGTGTAGGTCCCGCTGCCGGTGCGGGCGACGCCTGCGAGCCACGCCGCCGAGGCCGCGCCGATCTGGTGCGCGGCGGCGATCCAGCCGAACATCAGCGCCGCGTTGCCCTCGCCGAAGGCCTTGCCCGCGAGGTTCACCGTGGGCGGCACCGTGGCGATCCAATCGAGCCCGTAGAACACGGCGAAGAGCGACAGGCCGTAGAAGCTGAGATCGAACGAGTAGGGCAGGAAGATCAGCGAGAGCCCGCGCAGGGCGTAGTACCACGCCAGCAGCTTGCGCGAGTCGAACCGGTCGGTGAGCCAGCCGGAGGCCGTTGTGCCGACGAGATCGCAGATGCCCATCAGCGCCAGCAGGCCGGCGGCGGTGACTTCCGGGATGCCGTGATCGAAACAGGCCGGAATCAGGTGCGTGCCGACGAGCCCGTTGGTCGAGGCGCCGCAGATGAAGAACGTGCCCGCGAGCAGCCAGAAATCCTTCGAGCGCACGCCCAGGGCGAGGCCGCGCAGCGCCCGCTTGGCCGGGTTCTCGGTGAGCACCGGAACCGGCTGAAGGGCCGTCTCGCCGTAGCGCGGCAGGCCGAGATCCGACGGGCGGTCCCGCAGCAGCAGCCAGACCAGGGGCACGAGGACGAGGGTCGCCCCCGCGACGGTGAACGAGACCGTCCGCCAGCCGTGATCGACGGCGACGTGCGCCAGCAGCGGCAGGAAGACGAGCTGGCCGGTGGCGCTGCTCGCCGTCAGCAGGCCGAGCACGAGGCCCCGGCGCTGGCCGAACCACCGCCCGGCCACCGTGGCGCCGAGGACGTTGGCGACCATGCCCGAGCCCGAGCCGACGACGATGCCCCAGAGGAGCATCATCTGCCAGGGTGTCTGCATCAGGCTGGTGGCGCTAGTGCCGACCGCGAGGATGAGCAGCGCGCCGCAGACCGAGGCGCGCAGGCCGAACCGCTCGATGATCGCCACCGCGAAGGGGCCGATCATCCCGTAGAGGAAGATGTTGATCGCAATGGCGATGCCGATCGTCGCCGCGCTCCACCCGAACTCCTTCTCCCAGGGCACGATGAGCACGCCCGGCGTCGCGCGCACCCCGGCGCCGACGAGGAGTACCACGAACGTCACCGCTGCGATCACCCAGGCGTAATGGAACCGTGGGGCCGGGCGGATCTCGGCGGAAGAGGTCATGGTGTCGGGTCTCCCGCGCTCATGCGCGCAACGCTTCGGCCAGGGACCGCACCGAATCGGGATCGACCCGCTGCGCCAGTTGCTTCTGCGCCGCCTGCCAATGCGGCTTTGCCTCCGCAAGGGTGGCACGGCCGGCTTCGGTCAGTTCGGCCAGGCGGCTGCGCGCGTCGTTCTCCCCCGCGCCGACGCGCACGAGGCCGCGCCGCTCCAACGGATCGAGGTTGCGCGCCATGGTGGTGCGTTCGAGATCCGCCTCGGCGGCCAGCCGGGTGACGGGCAGCGGCCCGCAGCGGTCGAGAATCTTCAGGATGGCGTATTGCGTGACCCGCAGGCCGGTCGGCTTCAGGGCCTGATCGTAGAGGGCCGTGGCGGCACGGGCCGCCCGACGCAGCGCGCCGCAGGTGCAGATGTCTCGCTCCAGGGCCGGCGGCGCGTTCATGGATGGGTGTATATGCACCTAACTGGCTCCGAGCAAGCGGGTGACGGATCGCCGGGATCGACTCCCCTGCCTTAGCGGGTGTCATCGACTCGCTGAACGGCTCTGGTAACGCTCGGTCCGTCTGCAAACCCGGTACGGGAGACTCGCATGACCCTCGAAACCGCCACCGCCCTCTCCTCCCGCGAGGAGCGCAGCGCCCGGACGGGGCTCATCGATGCCGCCGCCGATCTCGTGACCGGCCAGGGCGGGACCGGCGGCTTCGTGCGCGACCTGTTCGGCCGCGTCCCGCCGGAGGATCTGTCGCCCTACCCCGCCGACGCCCTGGCCGAGCTCGCCGGCCGCGCGCGGGACTTCCTCGCCGCCCCCCGCCATCCGGGAGATCCGGCGCGGCTGCGGCTGTCCGACCTCACGCTCCCCCGAGACGGCAAGCAGCGGGACGTGACGGTACTCGAGATCGTCAACGACAACCGCCCGTTCCTCCTCGATTCGACGCTGGCGGCGCTGACCTTCCACGGGCTGACGGCGCAACTCGTCGCCCACCCGATCCTCGGCGTCGAGCGCGACGGGGGTGGCGGGTTGATTCGTGTCGTGGGCGAGACCACCGCCGACGCCCACGGCACGCTGGCGCGGGAGAGCCTGCTCCACATCCATCTGGATCGCGTTGAGGGCGAGGCACGCAAGTTCCTCGAAGCGAGCCTCGTCCAGGTCCATCACGACGTCGCCGACGTCGCCGCCGACCACGGGAAGATGCGGGCGCGGCTCGCCGACCTCGCGGCGAGCTACGGGCGGACCCCGTCGCCCCTGCCGGAGGCGGAGACCAGCGAGGCCCGCGCCTTCCTCAATTGGCTGGCGGACGGCCATTTCACCCTGCTCGGCATGCAAGAGCACGGCATCCAGGGCGACCAACATCCGCTCGTGCCCGAAACGAGCCTCGGCGTCCTGCGCGATCCCGGCACGGCGGTGCTGCGCCGGGGCGGGAGCCTCGTGGATTACACGCCCGAGATCCTCGCCTTCCTCGAAGAGCCGCAGGCGCTCATCATCACCAAGGCCAGTGCCCGCAGCCGCGTCCGCCGGTCGAACCATCTCGACTATATCGGGGTGAAGCTGTTCTCCGCCGCCGGCAAGCTCGCCGGCGAGGTGCGGATCGTTGGCCTGTTCACGGCGGCGGCCTATGCGAGCCCCGCCCGCGAGGTGCCGGTGATCCGCCGCAAGGTGGAGGCGGTCCTCGCCCGCGCCGGCCTCGACCCGACGAGCCATGCCGGCCGCAGCCTGCTCGCGGTGCTGGAGACCTACCCGCGCGACGACCTGTTCCAGATCGACATCGACCGGCTGACGCGCTTCGCCCTCGGCATCGTGGACCTCGCCGACCGGCCGCGCATCCGCGTCTTGTCCCGGCCCGACCGGTTCGGGCGGTTCGTGTCGCTCCTCGTCTACGTGCCGAAGGACCGCTACGATTCGGGCATCCGCGCGAAGATCGGCGCCTATCTCGCCCAGAGCTATGACGGGCGGCTCTCCGTCGCGCAGCCGGATTTCCCGGACGGGCCGCTGGCGCGCACGCACTACATCATCGGCCTGTCGGAGGAGGCGCCGCCGGAGCGCGACCCCGCCACGCTCGAAGCCGGGATCGCCGCCATCGTCCGCACCTGGGCGGATGGGTTGCGCGCGGCCCTGGCCGAGCGCGGCCGGGCGCGGGGGCTCGCCGCCCGCTACGCCGAGGCGTTCTCGGCCGCCTACCGCGAGAACTTCCTGCCGGAGGTGGCCGTCGATGACATCGCCACCCTCGATGCCTTGAGCGACACCAACCCCCGCGCCGTCTCCATCGGCCGGCGGGAGACGGACCCGCCCTCGCAGATCCGCCTGAAGGTCTTCTCGCGCGGCACCGCCATCGCCCTGTCCGACCGGGTGCCGGGGCTCGAAAACCTCGGCTTCCGGGTCATCAACGAGCGGACCTACCGCGTCGAGCCGCCCGGTACGGGCGAGGCGGAGCGGGTCTGGCTGCACGACATGCTGATCGAGCGCGCGACCGGCACGCCCATCGACGTGCCCACGCTGGAAAAGCCCCTTGGGGCGGCGATGCTCGCCATCGCCGACGATCTCGCGGAATCGGACGGCTACAACCGCCTCGTCCTCGAGGCCGCCCTCCCCTGGCGCGAGGCCGCGCTCCTGCGGGCCTTCGGCCGCTACCTGCGCCAGCTGCGCATCCGCTACGGGCAGGATTACATCGCCGGGACGCTCGCCCGGCACGCGGGCATCACCCGCGATCTCGTCGCCCTGTTCCATGCCCGCTTCGACCCGGCAACCGAGGGCGACCGCGAGGCGGCGCAGGCGGATATCCGCGCGCGGATCGAGGGGGCGCTCGCCGAGGTCACGAGCCTCGACGACGACCGCATCCTGCGGCGCTTCGTGAACCTGATCGAGGCGGCGATCCGCACGAACTTCTTCCAGGTGGACGAGGCCGGCGCCCCGCGTGGGACGATCAGCTTCAAGTTCGCCTGCGCCAAGGTTTCGGGGATGCCCCTGCCCCGGCCTCTGTTTGAAATCTTCGTCTATTCGCCCCGCGTCGAGGGCGTGCATCTGCGCTTCGGCTACGTCGCCCGCGGCGGCTTGCGCTGGTCCGACCGGCCGGAGGATTTCCGCACCGAAATCCTGGGCCTCGTGAAGGCGCAGCAGGTGAAGAACGCGGTGATCGTGCCGGTGGGCGCGAAGGGCGGCTTCTTCCCCAAGCGCCTGCCGCCTTCCTCCGACCGGGCGGCCTGGATGGCGGAGGGCACCGAGAGCTACCGGATCTTCATCCGCACCCTCCTCGAACTCACCGACAACATCGTGGACGGCGAGATCGTCCCGCCCCCGAACACCGTGCGGCAGGACCCGGACGACGCCTATCTCGTGGTCGCGGCGGACAAAGGCACGGCGACCTTCTCCGACATCGCCAACGCCATCTCCATCGAGAAGGGTCATTGGCTCGGCGACGCCTTCGCCTCCGGCGGCAGCCAGGGCTACGACCACAAGGGCATGGGCATCACGGCGCGCGGCGCCTGGGAGGCGGTGAAGCGCCACTTCCGCGAAATGGACGTGGACACCCAATCCGACACTTTCACCGTGGTCGGCGTGGGCGACATGTCAGGCGACGTGTTCGGCAACGGCATGCTGCTCTCGAAGACCATCCGCCTCGTCGCGGCCTTCGACCACCGGGACATCTTCCTCGACCCGAACCCCGATGCGGCGGCGAGCTTCGCGGAGCGCGAGCGGCTGTTCGCCCTCGGCCGGTCCTCCTGGGCGGATTACGACAAGTCGCTGATCTCTTCTGGCGGCGGGGTGTTCTCCCGCAGCTTGAAGACCATCCCCCTCTCAGCCGAGATCCGTGCCGCCCTGGCCTTCGACCGCGCCGAGGCGACGCCGGCCGAACTGATGCAGGCGATCCTGAAGGCGCCGGCCGACCTGCTCTGGTTCGGGGGCATCGGCACCTATATCCGCGCCACCACCGAGACCGACGAGGATGCCGGTGACCGGGCGAACGATGCGATCCGCATCGCCGCGCCGGAGCTGCGCGCCAAGGTGATCGGCGAGGGCGCCAATCTCGGCCTCACCCAGCGCGGGCGCATCGAGGCGGCCCGCTCCGGCGTGCGCCTGAACACCGATGCCATCGACAATTCGGCCGGCGTGAACACCTCCGACGTGGAGGTGAACATCAAGATCGCCCTGATGGGCCCCGAGCGCGACGGACGCCTGACCTACGACGCGCGCAACGAACTCCTCGCCGCCATGACCGAGGAGGTGGGGCACCTCGTCCTGCGCAATAACGAGTTGCAGACCCTCAGCCTGTCCCTCGCCCAGCGGGGCGGGCTCGGCGAGACCGGCTTCGCCATGCGGACCATGCAGGCGCTGGAAGCCGAGAACCGCCTCGACCGGTCGGTGGAATACCTGCCGGACGATGCGACCCTCTCCGAGCGGATGCGGCGGGGCGAGGGCCTGACCCGGCCGGAATACGCGGTGCTCCTCGCCTACGCGAAGCTGTCCCTGCACGACGCGATCCTCGCGAGCGCGGTGCCCAACGACCCGTATTTCGACCGCGAGGTGCAGCGCTACTTCCCGAAGGAACTGCGCGAGCGCTTCCCCGACGCGATCAAGGGCCACCGCCTGCGCCGGGAGATCATCGCGACGGCGCTCGCGAACATCATCGTCAACCGTGGCGGCCCCTCGCTGGTGACGCGCCTCGTGGACGGCACGGGGGCGGATGCCGCCACCATCGCCAAGGCCTACGCGGCGACGAGGGACGCCTTCGGGCTGATGGAACTGAACCTTGCCATCGACGGGCTGGCGGGGCGGATCGGAGGGCAGGCGCAACTCGGCCTATACGCCGAGGTGCAGGAGGTTCTGGCGAACCGCATCGTCTGGTTCATCCGCAACCTCGACCTGTCGGGGGGCCTCTCGCCCATCGTCGCCCGCTACCGGGACGGCGTCGCGGCGGTGGAGGCGGCGCTGCCGCAGGTGCTGGGCGAGGACGCCCGCGCCGAGGTGGAGGCCCGGGAGGCCGAACTCACCGAGCGCGGCATGGCGCAGCCCCGCGCCCGCCGCCTCGCCAGCCTGCGGGCGCTCGTCTCCGCGCCGGATATCGTGCGCGTCGCCGAAACGAGCGGGCGGCCGGTGGAGGACATCGCCTCGACCCACTTCGTGCTGGAGCGCGAGTTCGGCCTCGACGCCCTGGCCGCCGCCGCGCGGACGGCGCCCGTGTCGGACACCTTCGACCGCATCGCCCTGGAACGCGCGGTGGCCGGCATCGCCTCGGCCCACCGCCGGCTGACGGCGGAGGTCGTGGCGGATATCGGCGCCGGGCCGGAGGCGGTGGCCGCCTGGGTGAAGGCGCGGGGGCCGGCGCTCGCCCGCATCCGCGATGCGGTGGAGGGCATCGCCAACTCTGACCTGACCGTGTCCAAGGCGACCGTGGCCGCGAGCCTGCTCGCGGACCTCGCGCGGGCCAATTGACGGCAAAGGCAGCTTTCCCGGGTCGGGAAAGCACCCGGCGCCCGCGATTGCAATGGAAGGATCGCCTCCGAACGATCTCGGGGGCTTAGCGCCGTTGACCGGCCATTAACCGTGCCCTGCTACGACCGGTTAACCATGATGGTCGGTAGCAATCAGCGCTGTCATGTCGGCTGGTGGCCGATCTTCAGTTGCGGTTTGCGGGACGGGGGCAGCGAGTGCGGGGCTGGAAGACCGACAGCGATGCCGTAACGACGCGGGCCGTGCTCGTGCCGGCCGCCGGCGCCGCCCTGGCCCTCGGCCTCGTCGGGCTTTCCACCGTCGCCACCGCGCAGGCCCCGCCCCGCTTCGACGCGATCAGCCCCGTGCAGGGCGCCCCGGACAATCCCGGTTCCGGGCTCGATGCCGGCGCCAATGGCCTGCCGCAGCTGCGTCGGCGCCTGCCCGACAACCCGAACAGCGATGGCCGCACCACCCCGGGGACGCCGGGGCTCGGGGGCGAATCCGGCGCGGGCGGTTCTCAATCGAACGCGACGAGCCAGGGCTTTCAGGACCCGAACACCTTCCGCCTCGACGACCGCGTGACGATGAGCGGGGAGCGCACGGGCGGCAAGTCGACGGCGGTCTTCAATCGCGGCCTCTCCCCGGCCCTGCGCTTCCGCGCGGCGCCGTCCCGTCGCAACGGCTCGGCCATCCGCGGGACCATTCGGGAAAGCACCCAGGCCTCGGTGCAATCGCCCCGGCTGACGCCCGTGGTGCAGGAGGCCGTGATCGGCGTGCCCCTGCCCTACACGGCCACGGGCTCGCGCCTGCCGCTGCTGGCCACAAACCCTGCCCTCGGCCTGCTGACGCCGGGCTTCATCCTCGGCACCGATCTGTCCCGGCCGATCCCCGCCGCCGATCCCGCCTACGCGCCGATCGGCTTCCGGATCGGCACCTTCACGGTGCTGCCGACCTTCACCCAGAGCATCGGCTACGATTCGAACCCGGACCAGACCACCCGCCAACTTGCGAAGGGCTCGGTCGCCCTGCGCACGGAAGGCACGGTGGATTTCCGCAGCGACTGGTCGTCCAGTTCCCTCGATGGCTCGCTACGCGGCGCCTACCTCGAGACGCCGCAGAACGAGGTGGCGAGCCGCCCGGCGGCGGACGGCATCGTGAACATGCGCGTCGATGCCAACCGCGACCTGCGGATCGATGCCCAGGGCCGTTTCCTCATCGACACCCAGCGGACGACGACGCCGAACCTTCAGGCGGCCTCGGCCGTCAGCCGCCCCCTCGTCGCCCTGTACGGCGCGACGCTCGGCGCGACGCAGACCTTCAACCGCCTCTCTGTCACGCTGAGCGGCCTCGTGGACCGCTCCGAGTTCGAGGACGTGCGCCTGACCAACGGCGGTACGATCCGGCAGGCGGACCGCAACCTCAACCAGTACAGCCTGCGGCTGCGCACGGCCTACGAGATAAACCCCGACCTTTCGCCCTTCGTGGACGTGATCGGCGACACCCGCGTCTACGATCAGCGCATCGATTCCTCGGGCGTCCAGCGCGATTCGGATGGCGTCGGCGTGCTCGTGGGCGCCTCGCTCGGCCTCGCCCGCCAAGTGACCGGTGAGGTCTCGGCCGGCATCCAGCACCGCAGCTACGCCGACAGCACCCTCCGGGACATCGACGCGCCCCTCGTGAACGCCACGCTGGTCTGGACCGCGTCGCCCCTCACCACCGTGCGCTTCAATGCGGCGACGGGCGTCACCGAAACGACGATTCCCGGCTCGGCGGGCGTGCTCACCGAGGTCGCCACGCTGGAAGTGCAGCACGATCTGCTGCGCAACCTGTCCATCGTGTTCGGCGGCTCGGTCCTGCACAACGAGTACAAGAACAGCACCATCCGCGATAACGGCTTCTCGGCCACCGCCCGGCTCGATTACCGCTTCAACCGCTGGCTGACCCTGCGCGGCACGTATATCTACCAGCAGATCGACAGCACCTCGGCCTTTTCCAGCTTCCGGGACAACACGTTCCTGGTCGGGATGCGGGTGAACCCCTAATCGCGCCGCGCCGCGAAGAAGTCGCGCAGCATCGCGGCAGCCTCCCCCTCGCGGAATCCGCCATAGACCTCCGGCGCATGGTGGCAGGTCGGCTGGTTGAACACCCGCGGCCCGTGCTCCACCCCGCCCCCCTTCGGATCGAGGGCGCCGTAATACAGGCGGCGGATGCGGGCGAAAGAGATCGCCCCGGCGCACATGGGGCAGGGCTCCAACGTCACGTAGAGATCGCAACCCGACAGGCGCTCGTCATCGAGCGCGAGGCAGGCCGCGCGGATTGCCAGGATCTCCGCATGGGCCGTGGGGTCGCGCAGAGCCTTCGGCCGGTTATGCGCCACGGCGACGACCCGCCCGTCCTTCACGACGGCCGCGCCGACCGGCACCTCCCCCTCCTCCGCCGCCCGGCGGGCGGCCGCGAAGGCGAGATCGAACGGTGCCGTTCCTTCACTCAGCGGCACGCGGCGCTCCGATCTTCGTGATCATCGGAGATGTTAACAAGCGGAACATTCCTCGATGCATGCCCGTTGCTGGACCGACGCGGCTTTGCCGTAACAAGACAGAATGGAGTGACGCCATGAGCAGCACCACTGACAAGATCAAGGGCGCGGCCAACGAGCTGGTTGGCAAGGCCAAGCAGGGCATCGGCGACGCGACCAACAACGACAAGATGAAGACCGACGGCGCCGCCCAGGAGCTCAAGGGCAAGACCCAGAGCACGGTCGGCGACGCCAAGGACACCGTCAAGTCGGCCACCGACAAGCTCTGATCCATTGTCGGCCCGGCGCGGCGTTTCCCGGAAACGCCAGCCGCCGGGCCGTGTTATCCTCGCGAGAGGCGGTGCCGTCAGGGTACCGCTCTGCCCCATGGCGTAGGAGTTTCCCATGATCGGCTGGGCCATCACCTTTCTCGTCGTCGCCCTCGTGGCGGCCCTTCTAGGTTTCGGCGGCATCGCCGGTACGGCCGTCGAAGCGGCCAAGCTCGTGTTTTTCGTCGCGATCGCCCTGTTCCTGATCTCCGCCGTGTTCGGCGTGATGCGCGGGCGTTCGCCCAGGCTGTAAGGGTCTCAACCGAGCGATCCGGCCGGGCGATTGCGTATCCTCGCCCGCCGGATGCCCCCGGCGGTCTCGCCTGGGAGGGGCGGCTCTGATATGGGCCGCAAATGACCGACATTCCAAACGACGAAAACCCGGGCAAGGACCGGGACGACGCGCAATCGAACGAGCGCGAGGCTTCCTGGCAGCCGTCCACCGATGCGGGCAGCGCCAAGGATCTCGCCGAGGAGAAGGCGCCGCGCGGCAAGGCCCGCTCCGGCCCCTCCGGCGATGCCACGATGAAGCGCCGCGCCGCCGCGCCGGCCGCTCCCGCCGATGAGACGACGCCCGCCGAAGACGAGCCGGAGAACGGTTTCGCGGGCGAGCGGATCGCAAAGGCCATCGCGCGGGCGGGCCTCGCCTCCCGCCGCGACGCCGAGGCGATGATTCTCGACGGCCGCGTGAGCGTGAACGGTGAGGTGATCGATTCGCCTGCCCTCAACGTCACGGACGACGACAGCGTCGTGGTGGACGGCGAGCCCATGCCCGCCCGCGAGCGCACCCGCCTGTGGATCTTCCACAAGCCGCGCGGCCTCGTGACCACCGCCCGCGATCCCGAGGGCCGGCAGACCGTGTTCCAGGTGCTGCCCGAGGACCTGCCCCGCGTCGTGGCGGTCGGACGCCTCGACATCAACACCGAGGGCCTGCTGCTCCTGACCAACGACGGCGGCCTCGCGAAGGTCATCGCCCATCCCGACACGGGCTGGCTGCGCCGCTACCGCGTCCGCGCCCACGGCGACACCGATCAGGCGCAGCTCGACCGCCTCTCCAAGGGCGTGACCATCGACGGCATGGAATACGGCCCCATCGAAGCCACCCTCGACCGCGTCCAGGGCGACAACCTGTGGCTGACGCTCGGCCTGCGCGAGGGCAAGAACCGCGAGGTCAAGCGGATCCTCGAACATCTCGGGCTGCAGGTGAACCGCCTCATCCGCATGTCGTTCGGGCCGTTCCAGCTCGGCGACCTCGAAGTCGGGCTGGTGGAGGAGGTGCGCACCCGCGTCCTCAAGGATCAGCTCGGCAAGACGCTATCCGAGCAGGCCGGCGTCGATTTCGAGAGCCCGGTCCGCGAGCCCATCGCGGCCTTCGGCGGCGCGGCCAAGCCCGCCCGCTCGGACGCCGACCAGGGCAAGCGCCAGGATCGCCGCGCGCCCGCCCGGCCCGCCCCGCAGCGTGTCTCGACCGGCGGCTCCGGCCCCAATCCGCAGCGCTCCGTATGGCGGAACGAAGCCCCCAATGACGGGCCCTACAAGCCCGGCCGTCCGCCCCGGCGTGGCGCCGATCCGCGCATCGATCAGGCGCAGGCGGCCGAGCGCGGCCGGGAGCGCGTCGGCGCCATCAAGTCCGGCGACCGGCGGGTGCTGGTGGAGCGGCTGTCGCCCACCCCCGCCCAGCCCGCCGTGCGGGAGGAGCCCCGCCGCCGCTATTCCAAGGCGCCCCCCGGCGGGGCCAGCTTCGAGGGACGCGGCGACGAGCGCGCTCCGCGCGGCCAGGACCGGCCGGCGAGCGCCCGTCCGCCGAGGGCGTCGCGCCCCCGCGAGGAGGGTGAGAACACGGGCTTCCGGGGCAACGGCCCGCGCCGCGAGGGGGGAGCCCCGCCGCGCGGACGCTCCTTCGATCGCAACGAGGGCGGCGGGCAGCGCGGCGAGCATCGCGGGCCGCGCCCCGAGGGCGAGGGCTTCAAGGGTCGCTCCGGCGGGCCGGCGAAATCCTTCGGGGATCGTCCGGCGGGCAAGTCGTTCGGGGATCGCCCGGCGGGTAAGTCGTTCGGGGATCGCCCGGCGGGTAAGTCGTTCGGCGATCGTCCCGGGGGCAAGTCCTTCGGCGGCGGTGGCCGTCCCGGCGGGGGCAAGCCCGGTGGCGCGGCCGGTCGCGGCGGCAAGCCGGGCGGCGGCGGGTTCAAGGCTGGCGGGTTCAAGCCGGGCGGAAGCCGTCCCGGCGGCGGCAAGCCCGGCGGGCCGAAGGGCGGCGGTCGTCCGCCGCGCGGCACCCGGTAAGGCCGGCGCCCATGCGGATCGTCGGCGGGCAGTGGCGCGGGCGGCGTCTGGCCAACCCCCGGACGGACTCGATCCGTCCGACCTCCGACCGCCTGCGCGAATCGTTGTTCAACGTGCTCACCCACGGCTACGACGATGCCGTGGAGGGCGCGCGGGTGCTCGACCTGTTCAGCGGAACGGGCGCGCTCGGGTTCGAGGCTCTGTCGCGGGGGGCGTCCTACGCGTTGCTAGTCGATGAAGGCGCCGAGGCGCGCAGCGTGATCCGCGCGAACATCGAGGCGTTCGGCGCGGAGGGCATCACCCGCCTGTTCCGGCGCGATGCGACGAAGCTCGGCGAGGCCGGGCCTGCGGGGCGATTCTCGCTGCTGTTCTGCGATCCGCCCTACGGCAGGGACCTCGCTCCGGCGGCCCTCGCCAGCGCCGCCGCCGGGGGCTGGCTGACCGAGGATGCGCTCGCCGTGGTGGAGGAGGTCGCCTCGGCGACGGTGGCGCTGCCGCCGGGCTTCACCGAACTCGAACGGCGGGTCTACGGCGACACGGCGGTGACGATCGCGCGCTACGCGGCCTGACCGCGCTCAGTGCGCGGCCGGCTTCTCCGCTCGCGCCTCGGCGGCCTCGGCCTTCGTCGCGGGGGCCTTGGCCGTCTCCTCCTCGGCGCCGGACGTGGTGGCCTTGGAAACGCGCAGCATCGCCTTCACCATCGTGAGGATGCTCCGGCGCACCTCTTCGTCGGTGATCGTGGCGTAGGCGCGCAGCAGGTCGATGGCCCCGTCGCTGTGCAGTAGCATCTCGATGGCGTCGTCGGGCGGGGGCTGAGTCGTGTCCTCGAAGAATGTCGCGACGGACACGCCGAGTCGGTCGGCGATGGCCTGGAGGCGGCCGGCGCCAACGCGGTTCTTGCCGGCCTCATATTTCTGAACCTGCTGGAAGCTGATCCCCAGCGCCTCGGCCAGTTGCGACTGGCTGAGGCCGTTCGCGGTGCGCAGGAGCGCGATCCGGCTGCCGATACCCTGATCGACGGGGGTGGATTGCTTCGGCTTCGTCTTTCTCATCGCTACCGCTCCGGCAGGGATCCGGCACCGCCGACTTCCTCGGCACCTCAACCCCTGGTCGTAAGGCGATCTAACGCGATGACGATGAACAGGCTATGGGCGCCGCGCGGAAAGAATGCCTTCGCATGACTGAAAAACAGCCAAGCGCCGCAGGGCGCCCGGCTTCGAGCGCATGGCTCAGGCGTGCAGATGGGTGCCGCGCCCGATGCGATGGCCGTAGCCGCGCGAGCGGATCGGCTTCTCCGGCGACAGGGCTCGGGCCGCGGCGACGATGCCCTCCGCGTCGATGCCGTAGTGGCGGTACAGGTCCGCGACGGTGCCCGTCTGGCCGAACCGCTCGATGCCGAGGGCGCGGGTGCGGTGGCCGTGGACCGCACCGAGCCACCCCAGCGTCGCCGGGTGCCCGTCGATCACGGTCACGAGACGGCAATGGGGCGGGAGCCCATCGAGAAGGTCCTCGATATGCGAGCGCGCCTCCCGGTCCCCGGCCTCGCGGGCACGCTGGGCCGCCGACCATCCGGCATTGAGCCGGTCGTAGGAGGTGACGGCGAGGAGGCCGATGTCGCGCCGGTCCTCGGCCATCAGGCCCACCGCCTCGATCGCCTCCGGCGTCGGGGCGCCCGTGACGGCGACGACGAGGTCGGCGTTCGGGCCGGGCTCGCGCAGCCAATAGGCGCCCTCGATGATCCCCTGCTTCAGCGCCGGGCTCATCTCGCGCTGCGGTTGGGCGAGGCTGCGAGTGGACAGCCGAAGATAGACGGAGCCGCCCTCCTTCCCGTCGCGCTGCACGTAATCGAAGGCGTGGGCCATGATGACGGAAAGCTCGTCGACGAAGGCCGGCTCGAAGGTCAGGAGACCATCCTGCGCCATGCCGATCAGCGGTGTGTTGATCGACTGGTGCGCGCCGCCCTCCGGTGCCAGCGTCACGCCCGAGGGGGTCGAGCCGATGATGAAGCGGGCATCCTGGTAGCAGGCGTAGTTCAGGGCATCGAGGCCCCGGCAGATGAAGGGATCGTACAGCGTCCCGATGGGGATCAGCCGCTCGCCGAACAGCCGGTCAGACAAGCCGAGCGCCGAGAGCAGCAGGAACAGGTTCATCTCCGCGATGCCCAGTTCCATGTGCTGGCCCTTCGTGGAGAAGTCCCAGTTGAAGGTCGAGGGGATGCGCTCGGACTTGAACAGGTCCCGCATCTCCTGCTTCGCGAACAGGCCGCGACGGTTCACCCATCCGCCGAGATTGGTCGAGACGGTGACGTCCGGCGAGGTGGTGACGATGCGCTCGGCGAGCGGCGTCTCCTGCTTGCCGAGTTCGTTGAGGATCAGGCCGAACCCGGCCTGGGTGGAAAGGCTCGGCTGGCGCGGGCACGGGAAATCCGCCGGAACCGGCAGCTTCGGCGCCGCATAGCGGCGCGGCCCCGCCGAGAAGAACGGCGAGTGCTCGATGAACCGGCGCAGATCCGCTTCCGGCATCTGCGCGCCCTCGAAGGGCTCCCATTCGTGGCCCGCGCGGACGCCGACCTTCTCGCGGAACAGTTCCGTCTGCGCGGGGGTGAGGAGGCCGGAATGGTTGTCCTTGTGGCCGGCGAGGGGCAGGCCGTAACCCTTCACGGTGTAGGCGATGAAGACCGTCGGGCGGTCGTTGTCGGCCGCCGCGAAGGCCTTCAGCAGGTTCACCATGTCGTGGCCACCGAGGTTGCCCATCAGCGCGGCGAGTTCCTCGTCGTCGCGGCGGGCGACCAGGGCCAGGGCGTCGGGCTCGCTGGCGAGGTCCTGGTTGAGGCGCTTGCGCCACGCCGCGCCACCCTGGAACGTCAAGGCCGCGTAGAGCTGGTTCGGCGCGGTGTCGATCCAGCGGCGCAGGCTCTCGCCGCCGGGCTCGGCGAAGGCCGCATCCATCAGGCACCCGTATTTCAGGACGACCACGTCCCAGCCGAAGGAGCGGAAGATCTCCTCGAAGCGGGTGTAGAGGCCCTCGCGGATCACGGCGTCCAGGCTCTGGCGGTTGTAGTCGATGATCCACCACGTCCGGCGCAGGCCGTGCTTCCAGCCCTCCATGAGGGCCTCGAAGATGTTGCCCTCGTCCATCTCGGCGTCGCCGACGAGGGCGACCATGCGGCCCTCCGGCTTGTCCAGGCCCCAGCCATGGGCGCGGACGTAATCCTGCACCAGCGAGCCGAACAGCGTCTGCGCGACGCCGAGGCCGACCGAGCCGGTGGAGAAATCCACGTCGTCGGTGTCCTTGGTGCGGGACGGGTAGGATTGCACGCCGCCGAAGCCGCGGAAGTTCTCCATCTTCTCGCGGGTCTGGCGCCCGGCGAGGTATTGCAGCGCGTGGAAGACCGGCCCGGCATGGGGCTTCACCGCCACCCGGTCCTCCGGCCGGAGCGCCGCGAAGTACAGGGCGGTGAGAATCGTCGCCATGGAGGCGGACGAGGCCTGATGCCCGCCGACCTTCATCCCGTCGTGGTTCGGACGGATGTGGTTGGCGTTGTGGATCATCCACGTGGAGAGCCACAGGGCCCGGCGCTCGAGTTCCCCGAGGAAGGGCAGGCGCGGATCGGTGTGGGTGGCTTCGGGCGAAATGGCGGGGGACATCGGCGGTCTCTTCGGCGGATGCGCCAGCATCGCATGGGGCCGAAGGCAGGAATTGCCAATTCCCCTTCGCAGACGTAATTTTTTGGCCGATCCCGCTAAGACCGCGGCCTTGGACAGCAGAAGATGCCAGAACGCGCGATAGACGCTATCGACCGGAAGATCCTCGCAGAATTGCAGCGGGACGGGCGGATCACGGTGCAGGACCTCGCCGAACGGGTTGGGCTCTCACCCTCCCCCACCCTGCGACGCATCCGGCTGCTGGAGGAGGCGGGCATCCTGAAGGGCTATGTCGCTCTGGTCGATCAGGCGCGGGTCGGCCTGCCGATCTCGGTCTTCGCCTCGGTGAAGCTCGAACGGCAGCGGGAGGAGGAACTCGACCGCTTCGCGGAGGCCGTGGCCCGCTGGCCGGAGGTCGTGGAGTGCTACCTGATGACCGGGCGGCACGATTACCTCGTGCGGGTCGTGGTGCCCGATCTCGCCGCCTATGAGCGCTTCTTGAAGGACAAGCTCACCCGTCTCGGCGGCGTCGGCTCGATCGAATCGAGCTTTGCGCTGGGCCAGGTGAAGTATACCAACGTTCTGCCGCTTTAGCAGGGCCCGGCCACCCTAAGGACGGCCGGGATCGCTCGGCGGGGCGTCAGTATTGGATGCCCGTAAAGCGGCAGATCGTTTTGCAGCGTGGGCCACCATTGGTCCAATAAGACTTCGCGTGGCCGATGGAGCCGGTCATGTCCTGCGTCGGGTTCCCGCCCGGTCGCTTCACGACGATGTTGCACTTGTCCTGCGGCGTCTGCTGGTAGCGCGGGCAGGCCGGCGTATCCCGCCCGGCGAGCAAATCCATCAGCGTGTCGGAGCGTGCCTGGGCGTGGTCCGGCACTGAAAGCAGCAGCGTGGCAAGGGCCGCGACAGCGATTGCGAGTTTTCGCATGAATGCTCTCCATCTGGGCAGTTGTTGCTTCTTTTGCCGGCAGATGCAGCCATACCAGTGCAACCGTACTGCTAAAGTGCCTCCTCACACATCAGTATTGCCTAATTTTAATCCATCGAAGCTGTGATATTTATTGATGGATGATTGGGCGCCATCAAACGTGTCGTGCCGAAACGAAAACGGGCGCGGGATTCACATCCCACGCCCGCACGGTTTCGACGCTGGACCGGCGAAGGCCGGATACGTCACTCGATCCCGAGCTTCGCCTTCAGCAGGGCGTTCACCGCCGCCGGGTTGGCCTTGCCGCCGGTCGCCTTCATCGTCTGGCCGACGAACCAGCCGAGCAGGGTGGGCTTCTCCTTGGCCTGGGCAACCTTGTCGGGGTTCTTGGCGATGATCTCGTCCACGGCGGTCTCGATGGCGCCCGTGTCCGTCACCTGCTTCATGCCGCGTGAGTCCACGACGGCGCGCGGGTCGCCGCCCTCGGTCCACACGATCTCGAACAGGTCCTTGGCGATCTTGCCGGAGATCACGCCCTCGCCGATCAGGTCCACGATGGTGCCGAGCTGGTCGGCCGAGACCGGAGTCTGCTCGATGCCGAGGCCTTCCTTGTTCAGGCGGCCGAACAGCTCGTTGATGACCCAGTTCGCCGTCGCCTTCCCGTCGCGGCCCTTGGCGACCGCCTCGTAATAATCGGCGGAGGCCCGCTCGGCGACGAGCACGCCCGCATCGTAGGTCGAAAGCCCGAAATTCTTGACGAAGCGGGCCTTCTTGGCGTCCGGCAGTTCCGGAAGGCCCTTGGCGAGTTCGTCCACGAAGGACTGCTCGAATTCTAGCGGCAGCAGGTCCGGATCGGGGAAGTAGCGGTAATCGTGCGCCTCTTCCTTCGAGCGCATGGAGCGGGTCTCGCCCTTGCCGGGATCGAACAGGCGCGTCTCCTGATCGATCTTGCCGCCATCCTCCAGGATCGCGATCTGGCGGCGGGCCTCGGTCTCCACCGCCTGCCCGATGAAGCGGATCGAGTTGACGTTCTTGATCTCGCAGCGGGTGCCCAGCGGCTCGCCGGGGCGGCGCACGGAGACGTTCACGTCGGCGCGGAGGCTGCCCTTCTCCATGTCGCCGTCGCAGGTGCCGAGGTAGCGCAGGATCGTGCGCAGCTTCGTCACGTAGGCCTTCGCCTCCTCGGAGGAGCGCAGGTCCGGCCGGGAGACGATCTCCATCAGCGCCACGCCGGAGCGGTTCAGGTCCACGAAGCTGCGAGTCGGGTCCTGATCGTGCAGCGACTTGCCGGCATCCTGCTCCAGGTGAAGCCGCTCGATGCCCACGGTGAAGGACGTGCCGTCCGCCATGTCCACCAGCACCTCGCCCTCGCCGACGATGGGGTCCTTGTACTGCGAGATCTGGTAGCCCTGCGGCAGATCCGGGTAGAAGTAGTTCTTCCGGTCGAACACCGAGCGCAGGTTGATCTGGGCCTTCAGGCCGAGTCCCGTGCGCACTGCCTGCGCGACGCATTCCTGATTGATGACCGGCAGCATCCCCGGCATCGCCGCATCGACCAGCGAGACGTGGTCGTTCGGCTCGCCGCCGAACGCCGTCGCGGCACCGGAGAAGAGCTTTGCCTTGCTTGTCACCTGGGCGTGGATTTCCATCCCGATCACGACTTCCCAGTCGTGCAGGCCGCCCTTGATCAGCTTCTTGGGGTCAACGGGTGCGTTCATGATCGGTCCGAAGGCACTGAGCGGTGATGCCGTCCCATCCTCCGCCCTCATCCTGAGGTGCTGCGCAGCAGCCTCGAAGGAGGGATCCAGGGATCGTGCGACCGCTGGAGGATCCTTCGAGGCCCGCTCACGCGGGCACCTCAGGATGAGGGCGCGGGTGGGAGCGGCCGTATCGCGGTCAATTACGAGCCGCGTCGCGAAAAGATCAAGCGCGCCTTTGAGCGACTTGGCGCGCGCCGTAGCCGAGCATCGCCCAGAGCAGGGCCGCCACGGCGCGGACGGTGAAGAAGGTCGGCCCGTCATGGGTGATCGGCGCCGGCCAGGGGATGCCCGCCGCCGACACCGCCCACGAGAACAGCACGGCGATCGCGAAGGCGATGATCGCCGCGATGAAGCACTTGCCGAACTGGTCGGCCTTCCAGCCGAGATAGACCGCCACCACGATCAGCGCCGGGTCGAACCCGGCCCAGATCCAGACGGTCCAGGGATAGAACGGGACGGTCATGCCCACCACGCGGCGGGCAGCTGCGTCCGCCCGGCGGAATCCTCGATCACCTGCGCGGCGGCGAACAGCGTCTCCTCATCGAACGGACGGCCGATGAGCTGCAGGCCCAGGGGCAACCCCTGCGAATCGAGCCCCGCCGGCACGGCGATGCCGGGCAGGCCCGCCATGTTCACCGTCACCGTGAAGACGTCGTTGAGGTACATCTCCACCGGGTCGGCATTGGCCTTCTCGCCGATGCCGAAGGCGGACGAAGGCGTCGCCGGGGTGAGGATGGCGTCCACGCCGTCCGCGTAGGCGGCTTCGAAGTCG
This sequence comes from Methylobacterium sp. TK26, assembly GCF_055361565.1. Classification (NCBI taxonomy): domain Bacteria; kingdom Pseudomonadati; phylum Pseudomonadota; class Alphaproteobacteria; order Hyphomicrobiales; family Methylobacteriaceae; genus Methylobacterium; species Methylobacterium sp. TK26. The sequence continues at coordinate 2,252,932 of NZ_CM143965.1, forward strand.
CGCTTGATCAGCGTGCGGATCTTCTGGGCGCGCACGTAATAGGCGTCGTAGTAGCCCGCCGAGAGCACGTAGGTGCCGATCATGATCCGGCGCTTGACCTCGCGGCCGAACCCGGCGGCGCGGGTGTTCTCGTACATCGAGGCGATGTCCTTGCCCGGCACACGCAAGCCGTAGCGGACGCCGTCGTAGCGGGCGAGGTTCGAGGACGCCTCGGCCGGCGCCACGATGTAATAGGCCGGCAGGGCGTAGGAGGTGTGCGGCAGCGAGATCTCCTTGATCGTCGCGCCGGCCGCCTTAAGCCACGCCGCGCCCTCGTCCCAGAGCTTCTGGATCTCGGCCGGCATGCCGTCGACCCGGTATTCCTTCGGGATGCCGATGGTCAGGCCCTTCACGCCGCGGCCCACCGATGCCTCGAAATCCGGCACGGGCAGGTCGGCGCAGGTGGTGTCGCGGGCATCCGCGCCGCTCATGGAGGCGAGCAGGATCGCGCAATCCTTCACCGTGCGGGCTATGGGGCCCGCCTGATCGAGGGAGGAGGCGAAGGCCACCGTGCCCCAGCGCGAACAGCGACCGTAGGTCGGCTTGATGCCGACCGTGCCGGTGAAGGCGGCGGGCTGGCGGATGGAGCCGCCCGTGTCGGTCGCCGTGGCGCCGAGGCAGAGCCGCGCGGCGACGGCCGCCGCCGAACCGCCGGAGGAACCGCCGGGAACGAGCGGCACGTCCGAATCCTTGCGGCGCCAGGGCGAGACGACGTTGCCGAAGGCGCTGGTCTCGTTGGACGAGCCCATGGCGAACTCATCGAGGTTGAGCTTGCCGAGCATCACGGCACCATCGCGCCAGAGATTGGCCGACACCGCCGATTCGTAATGCGGCTGGAAGCCCTTGAGGATCTTGGAGCCCGCCGTCGTCTCGACGCCTTCGGTGCAGAACAGGTCCTTGATGCCGAGCGGGATGCCCTCCAGCGGGCGGGCCTCGCCGGCGGCGATCTTCGCGTCCGACGCGTCGGCCATCGCCAGCGCACGGTCGGGCGTTTCGAGGAGGTAGGCGTTCAGCGCCCGGGCCTTGGCCATGGCGTCGAGATGCGCACTCGTCAGCTCGCGGGCGGAGAGGGTCTTCGCCTTCAGGGCGTCCCGCGCCTCGGCAAGGGTGAGTTCGTTGGGGCTGCTCACGCGTCTCAAGTCCCTGCGCGCCCTCTAGGCGCGTGCAAACGGAAGGGTCCGGCCCGGAGGATTACTCGACGACCTTCGGCACGAGGAAGTAATGATCCTCCGTTTCGGGCGCGTTGGCGATGACGGCGTCGGCGCGGCCGCCATCGGTCACGGCGTCCTCGCGCTTCTTCATCGCCATCGGCAGCACGGAGGTCATCGGCTCGACGCCGGAGACATCGACCGTGCCGAGTTGCTCCACGAAGGCCAGGATGTTGTTCAATTCGGCGCCCAGCGGCCCGACTTCGTCGTCGTTGACCGCGATCCGCGCCAGATGTGCGATCCGCCGCACAGTCTTCTCGTCGACCGACATGCCGCCCCGTTCATCGCGGCCGGGGAGTCGTTCCCTCGGCCGGGCGGGCTATAGCATTGCGGTTCCAAGCCCCGCAACGCACCGCGCTCAGGTGACGACGTGGTTCGGCCGCGATGTCTGCTCGACGGCGATGCCCGGCGGCTTGATCGGCCGCATCACGGCTTGCGCCGCGCCGAACACCAGCACCTCGAAAGCCAGGAGGAGCATCCAGCGATGCCGGCGTCGCCGCGCCCGCTGATCCTGTGTCGTGGTTGAAGCGACCGCCACAGCCGTCCCCGTTCGATCGGTTAACGAAGTCTTAACCAACCTTCTTAGCGGTCGTCGGCTCCCCGTACATCCGCCCTGAGCGCGCAGATGGTTAAGTCTGTGGACGGGACGGTGGCGCCGGGCCCGCGCGTCGCGTAGGCCCTGCGCCATGGACAAGCAGACGTTCCGCGACTTCGCGGTGGCCTCGCGTGGCGGCGCCCGCCTGATCGGCCTCGACCTCGGCACCAAGACGATCGGGCTCGCCCTGTCGGATCTCGGCCGGCAGATCGCGACCCCGCTGGAGACGATCAAGCGGGTGAAGTTCACGCCGGATGCCCTGCGGCTGAAGGCGATCTGCGAGACGCATCGCGTCGGCGGACTGGTGCTGGGGCTGCCCCTCAACATGGACGGAAGCGAGGGGCCGCGCGTGCAATCGACCCGCGCCTTCGCCCGCAACCTCGCGCCGATCCTGCCCCTGCCGGTGCTCTATTTCGACGAGCGGCTCTCGACGGCAGTCGTCACCCGCGCGCTGATCGAGGCGGACGCCTCACGCCAGCGCCGGGGCGAACTCGTGGACAAGCTCGCCGCCGCCTACATCCTGCAGGGATGCCTCGACGCGATGCGCAACGTCGCCGACGAGGATGCGGACGACGAGGAGGAGGCGTAGCGCCTTACGCCCCGGCGCTGGCGCGCATGCAGACGCGGTTTTCCGCGTCGAGGGTCACGCCTTCCCAGCCGGTGCCGGTCGAACGACCGCAAACACGAAAATCCTGATTCGCGGTCATGGGCGAGACGCCCCGGTGGCGGAAGCGCGCCGGCACCCGGCCGAGCATCGCCGTCGCGAGGTTCATGAGCAGCGTCGCCTGGATCGGCCCGTGCACCACGAGGTCGGCATAGCCTTCCACCTGCGTCGCGTAGGGATGGTCGTAGTGGAAGCGGTGGCCGTTGAAGGTCATGGCCGAGTAGCGGAATAGCAGCGTCGGCGTGGCCGGCAGCGTCCAGGATCGGTCGTAATCCGCCGGGTCGCCGCGCTCGGGCTCGGCGCCCGCGCCGGTCTGGGCACCCGCCGCCTCGCGGTAGACGATGTCCTGCCGCTCCCGCACCGCCGGTCCGTTGGGACCGCTCACGAGGTGATCGACAGTCACGAAGCACAGGCGCCCGCTGCGGCCCTCCTTGAACGCCACGTCCCGCACAGTCTCGACGCGGGTGACGGCCTCGCCCTCGCGGAGCGGTGCCAGCGTCTCGACCTCCCCGCCGGCCCACATCCGCCGGGGCAGCGGCACCGGGGGCAGGAAGCCGCCCTTGGCCGCGTGTCCATCCGGCCCGAGGGCGTCGATGGCCGGCGTGTCCGGCGCAAGGCACCAGTGCAGTGCAGGCCACGCCTCGCCCGTAGGGACGGGCGCCAGATGCGGTGTGAAGGTCGCCCGGAACTCGGCCATCAGCCGGGGCGTCACGAGGTCCCTGCCCTCGCGCGTCCGGCCGATCCACTCCGCGAAATCGCCGCCCATCCCCGGCTCCGTCACGCGGTGCGGCCGCCATCGACGGGCAGGTCGATGCCCGTGATGAACTCCGCCTCGTCGGAGGCGAGGAACAGCGCCGCCGCCGCGATGTCCTGCGCCGTCGAGAGACGGCCGAGGGGAATCGTGGAGATGAACTTGGTGCGATTCTCCGGCGTGTCGGGCACGCCCATGAACTCTTCGAGCAACCCCGTCGCGCCCATGACCGGGCACAGGGCGTTCACACGAATCTTCCACGGGGCGAGTTCGAGGGCCAGCGAATGGGTCGCGAGGCTCGCCGCCCCCTTCGAGGCATTGTACCACGTCAGCCCCGGACGCGGCCGGAGCGCCGCCGTCGAGCTGACGTTGAGGATCACCCCGCCGCCGTTGTCGCGCATAACCGGCGCCGCCGCGCGGACGAAGTGGAAGATCGACTTCACGTTGACGCGGAAGACCCGGTCGAAATCCTCTTCCGTCACCTCCATCAGCGGCTTGTTGCGGTGGGTGGTGCCGGCGTTGTTCACGAGGATCTGCGGCGCGCCGAACCGTTTGCCGGTTTCCTCGACGACGGAGGCCACGTCGGCGGCCGACCCGACATCCGCCGCCAGCGCGATGGCCCGGTCGCCGAGGCTGCGCGCCAGATCCTCCACCGCTTCCCGGCGGATATCGACCAGCGCGACCCGCGCGCCTTCGGCCGCGAAGCGCTCCGCGATGCCGGCGCCGAACCCGCCGCCCGCGCCCGTGACGATGGCGATCTTACCTTCGAGCCGCATGTCGTCCTCCCGTTATCGTTGGTCTCAGTTGGCCCGGAACTCCGCGCGGATCCGGGTGCTGTGCTCGCCTATGGCCGGCACGGGGCCGAGGGGGCGGACTTCGCCGTCGATCAGGACCGGCGGCGCCACGATCCGCGCCGTCCCGGCCGGCGTCTCGACCTCGGCGCGGACCAGCGCCGGATGAGTGGCGAGGTCGGCCAGCGTGTTCACGAAGCCATAGGCCGTGCCCGCCGCCTTCAGCCGCGCGGCGGCCGCGTCACGGTTGAGTTTCCCGAGCACCTGCCCGATCAGCCCATCGACGGACTCGCGGTTGGCGACGCGGGCATTGTTCGAATTGAAGCCATCGGCGCGGGCGAGCGAGGGCTGTTCGAGAACGCCCGCGCAGAAGGCGGCCCATTCCCGCTCGTTCTGGATGGAGATCAGCACGAGGCTGTCGTCGGCGGTGGCGAAGGCGCCGTAGGGGCTGATTGAGGGATGGGCGAGGCCGAGCCGCTGCGGCGTCCGCCCCGTGCCCTCGAAATACAGGAGCGGGACGTTCATCCAGTCCGCCGCGCCGCTGAACAGGCTGACCTCCAGCGCGGCGCCCTCCCCCGTGATGCCCCTGGCGATCAGGGCTTCGAGCACGGCGGCGTGAGCGTCCATCCCGCAGGCGACGTCGCAGACCGAGACGCCGACCCGCCCCGGCCCGGCGGGATGCCCGGTGATACCCGCGAGCCCGCTTTCGGCCTGCACCAGCAGGTCGTAGGCCTTCATGTCCGAATACGAATGGCCGGTGCCGTAGCCGGTGATGTCCACGGTGATGAGGCGCGGGTGGCGGCGGCGTAGTTCCGCCGAGCCGAAGCCCGCCCTTGCGGCGGCGCCCGGCGCGAGGTTCTGCACGAAGACGTCCGTCTCGCCGAGGATCCGGTGCAGCAGGGCCGCGTCGTCCGGGTCCTTGATGTCGGCCACGAGGCTTTCCTTGCCCCGGTTGAGCCACACGAAGTAGCTCGCCAGCCCGTTCACCGCCGCGTCGTAGCCCCGGGCGAAATCACCCTCCGGCCGCTCGATCTTGATGACGCGGGCGCCGGCATCCGCCAGCCGCGAGGTGCAGTAGGGCGCGGCGACCGCCTGCTCCAGGGCGAGCACGGTCAGCCCCTTCAACGGCAGCGAAGTCCCTCGGCCCTGCCTCTCAGGCGGCATCGCACCCCTCCCCCGATCCGCCCCTCACATGGCGCGGGATCGCCGGCCTGTCCAACCCACCCGGAGCGCCGGATCGATACGCCGGGAGGGAGTTGGATTCATTCACAGAGTGCGGACGCTAGATTGCACAAAACCTCGGGTTTAGTTTATGCGCCCACATTATGGTGATCCGCAGCAAAAGTAACATTGGGTCCTTGAAACGACCCTGTTTGTGATGACATTGCTGACGAACGAATCAAGATAACGGGGATCGACAACATGTCCGATGACGCCACGCAACCCGCAGGCGGTGATGTAATGCATCAGCTCGCGCTCTACGCGAGCGATGTCATCTCCGCGTACGTGGCGAACAACCCGCTTCCGGCGTCCGAGCTTCCGGCGCTCATCAGCAGCGTGCACGCGGCCCTGAAGCGTCTGGCCGAGACCGACATGGCCGAGAGCGGCGCGAAGGAATCCGACAAGGCCCATCGTCCGTCCAACTCGGAGATCCGCAAGTCCATCGGCCGCGACGGTCTGGTGAGCTTCATCGACGGCAAGGTCTACAAGACCCTGAAGCGGCACCTGTCGAGCCACGGGCTGGACCCGGAGACCTACCGCGAGCGCTTCGGCCTGCCGTCCGATTACCCGATGGTGGCGCCGAGCTACGCGGCCCGCCGTTCCGCCCTGGCGAAGGAGATCGGCCTCGGTCGTCCCGGTGCGCTGGCCGCCCGGCAGGCGAATCGCGACGCCGCCTAACGAAATCCGTTCGTTGCGAAACAACGGGCGGCTTTCGTCCCTCCTGGCTGGGCAATGCCTCATATTCGGGCTGGAGCGCGCTGGCGTGGAACAGTACCGAATGGCCCAAACTCACCTGGGAGGTACGACATGGACGCTGTCGTCTTTACGATGACGCGCGCGTCGACTTCGAACGACGCAGATCTTCGGCAGAAGAAAGCTGACGCGGACGCGCTTCACTCGGCGCTCCGCGCCAACCTCCGGGCGTGCGACGAGCGCACCGCGCGGTTGCGCGCCATGCTGCTGGCCGTCGGGGATGAAGCCCGCTCCTGATCCGTCAATACTGTTATCGGCAGGTGTGCGGCAGCTCATCGAGTTGGGCCGCCAGATCGCGGGCGGCGGCATAGGCCAGGAGTTCCGCGCAGGCGATCATCGCCGGATCGCCCTCTTTCCGCGCGGCATCGAGCATCGTGAGCGCCAGTTGCGCCGCCGCGATGTCGGGAGGGTCGTCGGACCTCTCATCCTGCCCCTTCTGGCTCGTCATATGCGGTCGATCATCGGCACGGCGTTGAACGTCAGGCCCTCCGCTGAACGATGAATGCGTGCTGCCGTTCCACCCGCCTCGGCACGGAAAAACGGCATGGTGCATCTCCGTGAGGTTGCCTTCGCGCCGCGCAATCCTGCGGGGATCGCGCTCAGCCGGCCTTGACGCACTGTCGAGCATGATCCTTGCTCCGCCGGCTTTGACCGAGGACAAGACGAGGCAATCGTGCTGCTCACCCCCCGCGAGAAGGACAAGCTGCTGATCGCGATGGCGGCGCAGGTGGCGCGCAACCGCCTCGCCCGGGGCGTGAAGCTCAACCATCCCGAGGCGGTGGCGCTCATCACGGATTTCGTGGTCGAGGGTGCCCGCGACGGGCGCACCGTCGCTGAGCTGATGGCGGCGGGCGGCACCGTACTGACAGCCGATCAGGTGATGCAGGGCGTGCCGGAGATGATCCACGACATCCAGGTCGAGGCGACCTTCCCGGACGGCACCAAGCTCGTGACCGTGCATCACCCGATCCGGGGCGCCCCCTCCGACGACGTGCCCGGCACGGTGACGACCCTGCCCGGCGAGATCGTCTTCAACGAAGAGGCCGAGCGCACGGTGATCGAGGTCGCCAATGTCGGCGACCGGCCGATCCAGGTCGGCTCGCACTACCATTTCTTCGAGGCCAATCCGGGCCTCGTGTTCGACCGGCCTTCGGCGCGGGGCAAGCGCCTCGACATCGCGCCGGGCACGGCGGTGCGGTTCGAGCCGGGCTCGACCCGGCAGGTGGCGCTGGTGCCGCTGTCGGGCGACCGCATCGTCCACGGGTTCCGCGGCGACGTGATGGGCAAGCTGTGATGGGTGCGGGCGCACTACGGAGGCCGACGCCGTGAGCAACACCCCGAAGCCCGCGAGCCTGCCGCGCGCGGCCTATGCCGACATGTTCGGGCCGACGACCGGAGACAGGATCCGGCTCGCCGACACCTCCCTGGAGATCACGGTCGAGCGCGATTTCACCACCTACGGTGAGGAGGTGAAGTTCGGCGGCGGCAAGGTGATCCGCGACGGCATGGGCCAGTCGCAGGCGCCGAACGCGGCCGGCGCGGTCGATACAGTCATCACCAACGCCGTGGTGCTCGACCATTGGGGCATCGTGAAATGCGATGTCGGCATCGTGCGCGGGCGGATCTTCAAGCTCGGCAAGGCCGGCAACCCGGACGTGCAGCCGGGCGTCGACATTGTCGTCGGGCCGGGCACGGAGGTGATCGCGGGCGAGGGCAAGATCCTCACGGCCGGCGGCTTCGACAGCCACATCCACTTCATCTGCCCGCAGCAGATCGAGGAGGCCCTGTGCTCGGGCATCACCACGATGCTCGGCGGCGGCACGGGGCCCGCGCACGGCACCTTCGCCACCACCTGCACGCCGGGTCCTTGGCACATCGCGCGGATGATCGAGGCGGCGGACGCCTTTCCGATGAACCTCGCCTTCGCCGGCAAGGGCAACGCCTCGCGGCCGGAGAGCCTGATCGAGATGGTGCGCGGCGGCGCCTGCGCCCTGAAGCTGCACGAGGATTGGGGCACCACCCCCGCCGCCATCGACACCTGCCTGAGCGTCGCCGACGAACACGACGTGCAGGTGATGATCCATACCGACACGCTGAACGAATCGGGTTTCGTGGAGGACACGATCGCCGCCTTCAAGGGCCGGACGATCCACGCGTTCCACACCGAGGGCGCGGGCGGCGGCCACGCGCCGGATATCATCAAGGTGGCGGGGCTGCCGAACGTGCTGCCCTCGTCCACGAACCCGACGCGGCCCTACACCCGCAACACCATCGACGAGCATCTCGACATGCTGATGGTGTGCCACCACCTCGACCCGTCGATCCCCGAGGATCTGGCTTTCGCCGAGAGCCGGATCCGCAAGGAGACCATCGCCGCCGAGGACATCCTGCACGACATCGGCGCGCTCTCGATGATGTCGTCGGATAGCCAAGCCATGGGCCGGGTCGGCGAGGTCATCATCCGCACGTGGCAGACGGCCGACAAGATGAAGCGCCAGCGCGGTGCCCTGCCGGGGGATTCCTCCGGCACGGACAATTTCCGCGCCCGGCGCTACGTGGCGAAGTACACGATCAACCCGGCCATCGCGCATGGCGTGTCCCGGCATATCGGCTCGGTGGAGCCCGGCAAGCTCGCCGATCTGGTCCTGTGGACGCCGGCCTTCTTCGGCGTGAAGCCCGATCTGGTTCTGAAGGGCGGCACCATCGCCGCCGCGCCGATGGGCGACCCCAACGCCTCGATCCCGACGCCACAGCCGGTCCACTACCGGCCGATGTTCGGCGCCTACGGGCGCGCGCCGTTCTCGACGGCCCTCACCTTCGTCTCCAAGGCCGCCCTGGAGGATGGCCTGCGCGAAAGGCTCGGCGTGCAGAAGCAGATGGTGGCGGTCGAGAACGTGCGCGGCGGCATCTCCAAGAAGAGCATGATCCTCAACGACGCGACCCCGGTGATCGAAGTTGATCCCGAGACCTACGACGTCCGCGCGGACGGTGAATTACTGGTCTGCGAGCCCGCCGAAATCCTGCCCATGGCCCAACGGTACTTCCTGTTTTGATCCGCGCCACACGCCTCCTCCGTGCCGCCGCCGTCACGGGCGGCGAGATCGTCGACCGCGTCGTGCTGGATCATGGCGAGCGCCACCGCCGCCGCACCGCCATGCGGGGTGTCGGCGGCACGCGCTTCCTGCTCGATCTGGCCGACGCGACGGTGCTGGATGACGGCGACGCCCTCGTTCTGGAGAACGGGCGACTCGTGGAGGTCGAGGCGGCGCCGGAGCGCCTTCTCGAAATCCGCGCGGAGAACGAGCACGCCCTACGGCGGCTGATCTGGCACATCGGCAACCGGCACATCCCGGCCGAGATCGGGCCGGAGGCGATCTGGATCGCCTACGATCACGTGCTCGCGGAGATGGTCCAGGGCCTCGGCGGCACGGCCGAGGAGGTGGAGCGCCCGTTCCGCCCCGAGGGCGGCGCCTATTCCGGCCATGGCCATTCGCATTCCCATGGCTGAGGACGCCGCGGAGGCGCTTCGGCTGTTCGCGTGGCTCTCCCCCGGCTACCCCGTGGGGGCCTACGCCTATTCGCACGGGCTCGAAGCGGCGGTTGAGGCCGGCGATGTCACCGGAGAGGACAGCCTCACCACGTGGCTCGGCGATGTCTGCGAGCGCGGATCACTCCGCAACGACCTGATCCTCGTGCACCATGCTCACGCCGCCGCCCTGGCTGGGCGGAAGGACGACCTCGCCGCCGTCAACGATCTCGCCCTGGCCCTCGCCCCCTCGCGGGAACTGCATCTCGAGACCAGCCAGCAGGGGCGCAGCTTCCTCGATGCGACGCTCGGTGCTTGGCCCTGCCCGGCGCTCACGGACGTGTCGGCGGCGCTCGCAGATTCGGTGGCCTATCCGGTGGCCGTCGGCGCGGCCTCCGGCGCGCATGGCATGAGGCTGTCACCCGTCCTCGGTGCCTACGCCCTCGCCTTCGTGCAGAACCTCGTCTCGGCGGCCCTGCGCTCGGCGCCCGTGGGGCAGGCGGCGGGCACCCGCGTGGTGGCGGCGCTCTCCGCTCGTCTCGTGTCGCTGGCGCAAGCCGCCGAGGGCGAGAGCCTGGACGAGATCGGCTCCGCCTGCCTGCGGCTCGACCTCGGCTCGTTCCGGCACGAGACGCAGTATTCCCGCATCTTCCGATCATGAGGCTTCAGCGATGAGCACATCCGCCAACGGACCCCTGCGGGTCGGCATCGGCGGCCCGGTGGGCTCCGGCAAGACGGCGCTGATGGAACAGCTCTGCAAGCGGTTCCGCGACCGCTACGAGATCTGCGCGATCACCAACGACATCTACACGAAGGAGGATGCCCGCATCCTCACCGTGGCCGGCGCCCTGCCGGAGGAGCGCATCCTCGGCGTCGAGACCGGCGGGTGCCCGCATACGGCGATCCGCGAGGACGCCTCGATCAACCTCGCCGCCGTGGCGCAGATGCGGGCGAAGTTCCCGAAGCTCGATCTGGTGCTGATCGAATCCGGCGGCGACAACCTCGCCGCGACGTTCTCGCCGGAACTCGCCGACATCACCCTCTACGTGATCGACGTGGCGGGCGGCGAGAAGATCCCGCGCAAGGGCGGGCCGGGCATCACCCGATCGGACCTGCTGATCGTCAACAAGACCGACCTCGCACCCCTCGTCGGGGCGGATCTCTCGGTGATGGAATCGGACACGAAGCGGATGCGCGGGGCGCGGCCCTACGTCTTCGCGTCCCTGCGGGCGGGCGACGGGGCGGATACCGTCGCCCGCTTCATCGAGGAGGCCGGCGGCCTCGGGCGCTAATGCTCGGCGGAGGCCGAGCGCGTCCGCGCCGTGGGTGCCGTACCCATCAGGGCGTCGAGGCGGTTCATCCGCGCGGAGAAACCGTCCATCGCGGCCTGCCGGGCCTTGGCCGCGGGCGCCGCCACGGCCTTGCCGTGGTGGACCGGGCGGGCCTGCGCGGCGAGAGTCGTCGCGGACAGCGCGACGCCGAGTGTGAGTATGCGAAAGAGATTCGTCATGGGACGTGTCTCGGAAGTCAGGAGACCCGAGAGTAATCCCGGCTTGGCCGTTCGAACGTGCGCTTCCGCACGCAAGTAACGGCAACAGTTTCACCGGCAACGATGAACCGTCCGGCGCCACGTACCGTTCCTCCCTCGCCCGGCCGCCCTGGCGGCCCCTGACGAGGACGCGGTCGATGCGGCATCTCCGGTGGCTGGCGGTTCTGCCGTTTCTCGGCATGCTGGTCGGCCCGTATTTCCTGAACCGGGTCGAGCCCTTCATCCTGGGCCTGCCGTTCCTGCTGGCGTGGCTGGTCTTCTGCGTGCTCGCCACCAGCGCGATCATGGCGCTCATCTACATCACCGATCCACAGAACCGCGCGCCGGAGGAAGGCCGTTGAGCGCCGCCCTCCTCATCGTCGCGGCGGCCTTCGCCGTTGCCCTGGGCCTCGGTCTGCGCGCCCGCGCCGGGCGGGACATGGGGCTCGAACAATGGACCGTGGGCGGGCGGGGCTTCGGCACCGCCTTCGTCTTCCTGCTGATGGCGGGCGAGATCTACACGACCTTCACCTTCCTCGGCGGCTCCGGCATCGCCTACGGCAAGGGCGCGCCGGCCTATTACATCCTCTGCTACATTACGCTCGGGTACGTGACCTCGTATTGGCTGCTGCCGCCGGTCTGGCGCTTCGCCAAGGAGCGCAGGCTGTTCACCCAGCCCGATTTCTTCGCCGCGAAATACGAGAGCCCCGCCCTCGGAATGCTCGTCGCCCTGGTCGGGCTCGTGGCGCTCGTTCCCTACATGGTGCTGCAGTTCAAGGGGCTCGGCATCATCGTCTCGACCGCCTCCTACGGGGCCATCTCGCCCACCGTAGCGGTCTGGATCGGCGCCATCGCCGTCACGGCCTATGTCGTGGTGTCGGGGGTGCACGGCTCGGCCTGGAACGCCGTGCTCAAGGATATCAGCATCCTCTGCGTGGTGGTGTTCCTCGGCATCTACCTGCCGCTGCATTACTACGGCGGCTACGAGGCCATGTTCCAGGCGATCGAGGCGCAGAAGCCCGGCTTCCTGGCCCTGCCCGCTTTGGGCCAGAGCCCGACATGGTTCGCCTCGACCACCCTGCTGACGGCGCTCGGCGCGTTCATGTGGCCGCACACGTTCGGCTCGCTCTACACGGCGAAGGAGCCGCGCTCCTTCCGGCGCAACGCGGCGATCCTGCCGCTCTACCAGCTCATCAACCTGTTCGTGTTCGTGGTCGGCTTCGCCGCCGTGCTGCAGGTGCCGGGGCTGACGGGGCCGGATGTCGACCTCGCCCTGTTCAAGCTGTCGCTCCAGAGCTTCCCGCCGTGGTTCGTCGGCATCATCGGCGCCACGGGCGTGCTGACGGCCCTCGTGCCCGGCTCGATGATCCTGATCGCCGGGGCGACGCTCCTGGCCAACAACATCGTGCGGCCCCTGCGGCCCGGCATGGACGATGCGGCGACCGCGAGCCTCGCGAAGGCCTTCGTGCCGGTGATGGCTTTGGTCTGCGTCGGCTTCACGCTGTCGGGCGGCGATACGATCGTCCAGTTGCTGCTGATGGGCTACAACTTCGTCACGCAGCTCTTCCCGTGCTTCCTGGCGAGCCTGATGCGCCGCAACCCCCTCGACAAGCGCGCGGCGGCGGCGGGGATCGTGGCGGGCGTGGCGATGGTCGCGGCCACTACGATCGGCGGGTTCAGCCTCGCGCATTACCCGCAGCTCGGGCCGCTGCGCGACGTGAACATCGGCGTGCTGGCGCTGGTGCTGAACCTCGTCGTCACGGCCCTCGTCGCGAAACTCGTCCAGCCCTCCGAGCGGGTCAGCCGCCTCGCTTCGCGGTAAGGATCGAGGCGGCCAGCACCGCGACGCTGACGAGGCCGACGAGCAGCGTCGAGGCGGCGTTGATCTCGGGGTTCACCCCGAGCCGCACTTGGCTGTAGAGGCGCATCGGCAGGGTGGTCGCGCCGGGGCCCGAGACGAAGCTCGCGATGACGAGATCGTCCAGCGACAGGGTGAAGGCGAGGAGCGCCCCCGCCACGATGGCCGGCGCCAGGAGCGGCAGGGTGACGGTTCCGAGCACCCGCAGCGGCCCGGCGCCGAGATCGGCCGCCGCCTCCTCCAGCGAGCGGTCGAGCCCCCGCAGCCGGGCCGAGACCACCACCGCCACGAAGCCCGTGCAAAAGGTGGCGTGCGCGATGACGATGGTGGCGACGCCCCGGTCGAGCCCGATGCCGATGAAGGTGAGGAGCAGCGACAGGCCGATCATCACCTCCGGCATCACCATCGGCCCGTAGACGAGGCCCGTGAACAGCGAGCGCCCCCGGAAGCGCCCGTGCCGCTCCATCGCCAGGGCGGCGAGCGTCCCGAGGATGGTCGCGATAAGGCTCGCGAGCACGGCCACGCGCAGGGAGACCCAGGCGGCGGCGATCAGCGGCGCGTCGGAGAACAAGGCCACGTACCAGCGGGTGGAGAACCCGCCCCAGACCGTGACCAGCGCGGAGGCGTTGAAGGAATAGGCGACCAGCACGAGGATCGGCGCGTAGAGAAAGCCGAGCCCGAGCCAGAGGGCGGCGCGCGTCACCCCGCTCATGCGCCCTCCCCGCCCGCCCGCAGGCTGTCGCGGAACAGCATCATCGGGCCGATGACGATGACGAGGAGCACGACCGCCACCGCCGCCGCGAGCGGCCAATCGCGGTTCGAGAAGAACTCGCTCCACAGCACCCGGCCGAGCATCAGCGTCTCGGAGCCGCCGAGGAGGTCCGGGATCACGAACTCGCCGACCATCGGGATGAAGCACAGCCCGGCGCCGGCCGCGATGCCGGGCAGGCTAAGGGGCAGCGTCACGGTCCAGAACACCCGCGTCGGGCTTGCGCCAAGGTCGGCGGCGGCCTCGCGCAGGCTCGGATCGAGGCGGTTCATCACCGCGTAGAGCGGTAGCACCATGAACGGCAGGTAGGCGTAGACGAGGCCGATCATCACCGCCGCGTCGGTGTTCAGGATCTCCAGCGGCTGCGCGATCACCCCGAGCTTGAGGAGCGCGAGGTTCAGCAGGCCCTCCTGCTTCAGGATCGCGATCCAGGCGTAGATGCGGATCAGGAAGCTCGTCCAGAACGGCACCACCACGAGGGCCACGAGCAAGGGCTGCCAGCGTTCAGGCGCGCGGGCCAGGGCGTAGGCGATGGGCGTGCCGATCAGGGCGAGCAGCAGCGTCGCCGCTCCGGCATAGGAGAGCGAGCCGATGACGGCCGCCTGATAGAGGTCGTCGCGGGCGAGCGTCAGGTAGTTCGTGAAGTTCAGCGCTTCGAGGAAGCTCGACCAGCCGTCGAGGCCGCCCTGCCAATCGAGGATCGGCAGGTAGGGCGGGATGGCGGTCGCCGGCTCGGACAGGCTGATCTTCAGCGTGACGAGGAAGGGCAGCAGGAAGAACGCACCGAGCCACAGGAACGGCGGGGCCCGCAACAGGCGGGCGACGATCCTGTCGGGCTTCAGAGCCGCCATCGCGTCGCCTCAGGCCGGGAGGATGACGGCATCCGCCGGAGCGAAGCCGACCTGCGTCGTGGCCCCTCGTTCCGGGCCAGTCCCGGGCGGGCCGCTCGCGCGCAGGAGCGTTCCATCGGGCAGGCGCAGGACACGGCGGATGCGGTCGCCGAGGAAGGTCTCGTCCTCGACGGCGGCACTGAGGCTCCCTTCGCCGAGAATCAGGCTCTCCGGCCGCACCGCGATCACCACCTCCGCGCCTTCGGCGGATACGGCATCGCCGGCCTGGGCCGTCAGCGTGCCATGGGCGGTGACGATCTCGCGCGTGTCGCCCGGACCCGCCGGGCCGAGCCGGCCGGGAATGAGGTTCACGTCACCGAGAAGCCCCGCCACGTAGCGGCTCGCCGGGCGGCGGTAGAGGTCGGCGGGCTTGGCGACCTGTACGAGGCGCCCCCGCTCCATCACCCCAATACGGTCGGCCAGCATCATCGCCTCCTCGGGATCGTGTGTGACCACCACGAAGCTCGTGCCGAGCCGCCGTTGCAGGCCGCGCAACTCCCCTTGCGTCTCCTCACGCAATCCACGGTCCAGGGCGCCCAAGGGCTCGTCCAGCAGGAGAAGCCCCGGCTCGCGGGCGAGGGCGCGGGCGAGGGCGACCCGCTGGCGCTGACCACCCGAGAGCGTGTCCGGCCGGCGCTCGCCGAACCCTTCCAGGCGCACGAGGCGCAGCAAGGCCGCGACACGGTCCTTCGCGTCCGGCCGTCCCTTCAGCCCGTAGGCGATGTTGCCCGCGACGCTCATGTGCGGAAACAGGGCGTAGGACTGAAACATCATGTTTACCGGCCGCCGATGCGGCGGCAGGGCGGTGATGTCGGCGCCGCCGACCTCGATGACGCCCCCGCTCGGGCTCTCGAACCCCGCGATCATCCGCAGGAGCGTACTCTTCCCGCAGCCCGAGGGGCCGAGCAGGCAGAAGAACTCCCCCGGCGCCAATTCCAGATCGACGCCATCGACGGCGACATGCGTGCCGAACCGTTTGACGAGGCCCCGGATCCTCAGGGATGGCGCCGCCAAGGGGTCAGGAATCCTCGCGCAGGGCCTCGGCGACCCGCGCCTCCAGCAGATCCGGCCGGCGCAGGACCAGCGCGCCGCGCGTCCGGTCCACGAGGCCCTCGGCCGCCATGGCGGTGAATTCCCGCGTCACCTGCTCCCGGCGGCAGCCGATGCGCGCCGCGAGGACGTGGTGATAGGGCGGCGGCGTCACCACGCGCTCGCCGCCGGCGCCGGCGCGGGGCACCGAGAGGCGCAGCAACTCCGCGTAGAGCCGGTGCCGCAGGTCGAGGAGCGCGTGCTCCATCAGGCGGGTGTTCAGTTCGCGCACGCGCTTGGCGAGAAGGCGCATCAGCCGGTCGGCGATAGACTCCGAGGCGAAGACGATCTGCCGGAACACGCTGGCGGGCACGACGCAAACCTCGCCGCG
Organism: Methylobacterium sp. TK26; assembly: GCF_055361565.1. NCBI lineage: Bacteria > Pseudomonadati > Pseudomonadota > Alphaproteobacteria > Hyphomicrobiales > Methylobacteriaceae > Methylobacterium > Methylobacterium sp. TK26. Next base: position 2,268,945 of record NZ_CM143965.1, read on the forward strand.
CGTCAGCGCCGTCACGTTGGCCGAGCGGCCGATTCCGTCGATGGCAGCCAGTTCGCCGAAGAAAGCGCCCCCGCGCATCTCGCCGAGGATGACTTCCTTGCCCGATTGGGTGCGGTTGAGAATCCGCACCTCGCCCGAGGCGATGAAATAGACGTCGGTGGAAATGTCGTCGAAGTCGACGAGCGTTTCGTTCTCATCGAACCGCCGCCAATGACAGCGATTCTCGAAGGTCGCGAGCTCGATGCCCGCATCCTTGAAGAACGGAATGGTCCCCAGGCGCGCCATTACCGATGTACCTCGCCGTCCCCAGCCCCTTCGGCTTCCGGCCGGCGTCCCCGGAAAAGAAACCGCCCGATCCCTCGCGATGCGAGATCCGCCGAGCCCTTCGGAATGGTGGCCGGGGCGTTGAGCAGGGTCAACCCATGACGAGAGTGTGATTCCTCCTTTGACGTGGATCACGGCATATGGATCCACTTGCCTATCCTTCTTTTCCCCGATGCGGAACGTCTCGAACCTCTCCACTCCAGCGCCCTTCGCGGCGACGGGACGGCGCCAAGCGACCCTGGGCGCTGCCTTCGAGCGGTCGGGACGCGGCTTGCATACCGGCTGCAGCGCGCGGGTGAGGGTGTCCCCCGCGCCCGCCGGGCATGGGATCGTGTTCCGTCGGTGGTTTCGGGATGGGCGCTCCATCGACATTCCCGCCCTGTGGCATTGCCAGGAGACCGCGCCCGCCTGCACGGCGCTGCGCGGCGAGGGCGTCCTCGTGCGCACCGTCGAGCACCTGCTCGCCGCCCTCTACGCGTTGCGCATCGATAACGCGCTGATCGACACCGACGCGGAGGAGATGCCGATCTTCGACGGCAGCGCCCTCCCCTGGTGCGAGGGCATCGCGGGGGCGGCGCGCATCGAGCAGCGAGAGCCGACGCGGGTCCTGCGCGTCCTGCGCCCGATCAGCATCGTGGACGGGCATCGCCGGCTGTCCATCGGCCCCGGACGCGGCCTGACGGTCTGCGCGCATATCGAACTCTGCCATTTCGGCACGTTCGATTGGCAGGGGGCGATCACCCCCGAGAGTTTCCAGCGGGAGATCGCCCCCGCGCGGAGCTTCGGCCGCTTCATGCGGGTGATGGCGGGGCGCGCCTACGGTTTCCTGATGCGCAAGCCGCTGCTCCAGGGCTGCGGGCCGCGCTCGGCGGCGCTCCTGTTCCGCGACCGGGTGATCGGGGGCCTGCGCATGGAGGACGAACTCGTCCGCCACCGGGTGCTCGACATCGTGGGCGACCTCGCCCTCATCGGGTATCCGGTGGAAGGGCTCGTCATCGCCTCCCACACCTGCCACGACCTCAATCACGCCCTCGTCGCCGCCCTGATGCGCGACCGGACGGCGTGGGAACTGGTCTGAGCCAGCCCTCAGGCCGAGAGCTGCTCGTCGTCGATATCGCTGGCGAAGGCCACCGGGCCGAAGGCGCGCAACAGGTCGGTATCGAGCTTGCCGGTCATGTCGAGCATGATCCCGTAGGCGGTGCGTGCGCCCATCGGCGCCTTGTAGGTCCGCCGTTCGATCAGCGCCGCGAAGATATCGCAGATCGTCACCAGCCGTACGACGTCGGGAATCTCCTGGCCGCGCAGGCCGTCGGGATAGCCCTCACCGTCCAGGGTCTCGTGGTGCGAGCGCACCACCCGCATGACGGTGTCGCTGAAGCCCTTCCCCTCCAGCATCTCGAAGCCGATCTGCGCGTGCCGCGCCATGATCTTGCGCTCGGGCACGGTGAGCGGGCCCGGTTTGTTCAGAATCTCCAGGGGAATCCGCGCCTTGCCGATGTCGTGCAGCAGCGCCCCCTTGGTGAGGAGATGCGCGTCGGCGGGGTTGAAATGCAGCGAGGTGGCGAAGGCCGCCGCCAGCCCCGCGACGGTGAGGCAATGCCGGTGGGTCACGTCATCGAAGGCGGCGACGAGGCTCAGCCAGTCACCCACCTTCATGTCGAGGATGGCGCGGTTGACGATCTCCGTGCCGTGATCGACCAGATCGTGCGCCGGACCTTCCGCCGTGAAGATCGAGGCGAACACCTCTTGCGCCGCCTCGACATGCTGCACGGGCGTCAACGACACCGCCGGAGCGGGCGCCAGCGCATCGACGGTCTTCGCCAGCAGGGCGGCGGCGGACATGGCGGGGAGGGATTTCGAGGCGCCGAGCATCGTGGCCTGGATCTCGCCGCGCTCCGCGTTGCCGTGGAACAGGTAGAGCAGCGGCGTCGCCGGCCCGCGTGCGCTGGCGAGGGCGCGCTTCAGCCGGTTGATCGAATCCGAGTGCGGCAGGTGGATGTCGGCGATGATGAGCCGCGATTCGGCGGTCGTGGGGCCATCCTCGTACAGGTCACGGACGAGCGCCGCCCCGCCGACCGCACGGGCGAGGCGGTTTCCGCTCTCGGGGTCGTCGGTGAGGATGAGGATCGGATTCGCCACGCAAATTCTCACTTTGTGCGTTGTGAAACGTTAAAAAGCTCAATTCGCAAGATCAATGTGTCTGAATGTAGCATCGCTAGACTGTTGCGCGTCTAAGATGCCAAATCGTTAAGGCGGCGGTGAAACTCGGGCCTTGCCTCGCGGGCTTCGCCCGGCCAGAACGCCGCGATGCTGCGCGTCAACGACCTGACCTACCGCATCGGCGAGCGCCTGATCCTCGACGCTGCGAGCTTCACCATCCCGGAGGGAGCCCATGTCGGGCTCGTCGGCCGCAACGGCGCCGGGAAGACGACCCTGTTCCGGGCGATCCTCGGCGACCTGCCCGTGGATTCGAAGGCGGTGTCCATGCCCAAGGGCATGCGCATCGGCGCCGTGGCGCAGGAGGCGCCGGCCGGGCCGGAGAGCCTGCATGCGGTGGTGCTCGCCGCCGACACCGAGCGCGCCACGCTGATGGCCGAGGCCGAGCACGCGGACGGCCTCCGGCGGGCCGAGATCGAGACGCGGCTCGTGGATATCGGCGCCCATTCGGCCCCCGCCCGGGCGGCGGCGATCCTGCATGGCCTCGGCTTCGACGCGGCGGCGCAGGCCCGGCCCTGCGCGGACTTCTCCGGCGGCTGGCGGATGCGCGTGGCCCTGGCGGCGGTTCTGTTCTCCGAGCCCGACTTGCTGCTGCTGGACGAGCCGACCAACTACCTCGACATCGAGGGCACGCTCTGGCTCTACGATTACCTCGAGCGCTACCCGCGCACGGCCATCGTCATCAGCCACGACCGCGACCTGCTCGACACATCCGTCGATCACATCCTGCACCTCGACCGGGGCAAGCTCTCGATCTACCGGGGCGGCTACACGAGCTTCGCGCGGCAACTCTCCGAGAAGCGGACGCTTCAGGCGAAGGCCAAGGCGAAGCAGGATGTGGAGCGCGCGCATCTCCAGAGCTTCATCGACCGTTTCAAGGCCAAGGCGACCAAGGCGCGGCAGGCGCAATCGCGCATGAAGCGCCTCGCCAAGATGGAGCCCATCGCCGCCCTCCTCGAAGACGACGTGCCGGTGATCCACCTGCCGAGCCCGGAGAAGCCGCTCTCGCCGCCCATCGTGGCGATGGACCGGGTGAAGGCGGGCTATGGAGAGCGCGTGGTGCTCACGGGCCTCAACCTCAGCCTCGCGCCGGACGACCGGGTGGCGCTGCTCGGCGCCAACGGCAACGGCAAATCCACCTTCTGCAAGCTGATCGGCGGGCGCCTGCCGCCCCTGGCGGGGGAGATGAAGCGCTCGTCCAAGATGGACGTGGCCTACTTCGCCCAGCACCAGCTCGACGAGTTGCGCCCGGCCGAGAGCGCCTACGCCCATGTGCGCACCATGATGCCGGACGTGCCGGAGGCGAAGGTGCGCTCCGCGACCGCCCGCCTGGGCTTCGGGGCGTCCAAGGCGGACACGCCGGTCGAGAAGCTGTCCGGTGGCGAGAAGGCCCGCCTGCTCATGGGGCTCGCGGCCTTCCACGGGCCGCACCTGCTGATCCTCGACGAGCCGACCAACCACCTCGACATCGAGAGCCGGCAGGCCCTCGTGGAGGCGATCAACGATTACGAGGGCGCCGTGATCCTCGTGAGTCACGACCGCTTCCTCATCGAGGCCTGCGCCGACTGGTTGTGGCTCGTCTCGGACGGCACGGTGAAAACCTTCGACGGCGACATGGACGATTACCGCCGCCTCGTGCTGGCGGGGCCGGAGCGCGAGGGCGAGCGCGCGGCCGACGCCGCCGGGGGGCAAAAGGCCGAGGCCCGGCGGGCGGGCGTGGAGAAGCGGGCGGCCCTGGCGCCCCTGCGCAAGCGCCTCGAAGGGGTGGAGGCGCGGATGGCGAAGCTCACCGCCGCCATCCAGAAGATCGATACCGCCCTGGAGGATGGCTCGGCGTTCCGTGAGAACGCGGCCAAGGCCGGGGAGATCGCCAAGATGCGTGCCGACGCCGCGAGTGCCCTCGCGACGGCGGAAGAGGAATGGCTCGCACTGTCCGGGGAGATCGAGGCGGCCCTGGCCTGATCGGCCGCCTCCCCCCGCTCACGCGGCGCGCACGGTCTTGAGGAACCGGGAGACCTCCTCCGTCAGGTGCTCGGACTGGCGGGACAACTCGCCCGAGGCCGCCAGCACATGCGTCGCGGCGTTGCCCGTGTCCTCGGAGGCGCGGGCGACGCCCACGATGTTGCTCGTCACCTGGCTCGTGCCCGACGAAGCCTGCGAGACGTTGCGGACGATCTCCTGCGTCGCCGCGCCCTGCTCCTCCACGGCCGCCGCGATGGTGGTCGCCATGGTGCTGATCTCGCGGATCCGGCCGGTGATCGCGCCGATGGCGGTGATGGCCCGGTCGGTGACGCCCTGCACCTCGCCGATTTGCCCGGCGATCTCCTCGGTCGCCCGGCCGGTCTGGTTGGCGAGTTCCTTCACTTCGGCCGCGACCACCGCGAAGCCGCGCCCCGCATCGCCCGCGCGGGCGGCTTCGATGGTGGCGTTCAGGGCGAGGAGGTTGGTCTGCGACGCGATGTTCGAGATCATCCCCACCATGTCGCCGATCCGCGTCGAGGTCTCGCGCAGGGCCTGCACGAGGGCGGCGGTCTGGTCGGCCTCGGTCATCGCCAGTTCGGCGAGACCGGCCGAGCCCTGCACCTGCCGGCCGATCTCCTGCACCGAGGTGCCCAATTCCTCCGCCGCGGCCGCGACCGTGCTGACATTCGTGGCGGCCTCCTCGGCGGCGGCGGCGACGGTGGTCGATTGCGCCGCCGTCTCGGCGGCGGCCGAACTCATCTGCTGGGCGGTCGCCTGAAGCTCCGTCGCGGAGGAGGACACCATCCCGACGATGCCCCCCACGGCGGTTTCGAACCCATCCGCCAGTTCCACCATCGTGCGCCTGCGCTCGTTGGCGGCCGCCTCGTCGGCCTGATGCTGCATCTCGGCCTGTTCCTGGGCCTTGCGGGCGACCATGTCCTTGATGGCCTCCACCGCCTTGCCCACGGCGCCGATCTCGTCGCCGCGCTGCGCCTCGGCGATCTGCGCGTCGATGTCACCCTTCGCCATGCGCTGGAGCACCGACACGAGGCTGCTCAGCGGCCGGTTGATGCCGAAGATCACGATGGTGAAGGACAGCACGATCGCGAGGGTGAACCCCACCAGGGCGGTGCCGATCAGGATGAGCCCCGCGCGGCTCTCGGATTGCGAGGTCGCCTCGCGAAGCGCCTCGAACTCCTTCTTGAGGGCGGCGGTGCGCGCCTGGATCCTGTCCCGGAGCTTCGCCCGGATCGCCGAGGCATCGGAGACGGTGATCTTGGTTGCGGCCTCGATGTCGCCTTTCATCCGAAGCTCGACGGCGCGGTTCAGCAGCGTCGTCAGCTCGTCGAGGTTCTGGCCCATGCCTTCGTTGGCCGTACGGCGCTCGGCCGTGTCGGCGAGCCTGTTCAGGTGGTCGAGGGCGGCCTGCGATGCCGCTAACGCGTTCTCGTAGCGCACCCGATAGCTTGCCACTTTGTCGTCGCGCTTCTCGATGAGCATGTTGCGGACGACGACCGACGCCTCGTTCGTCTCGACATTGAGCTTCAGAATGTATTCGAGACGGACAGCCTGAAATTCCGTGATGACCCGGATGTCCTCGGACAGATTGATGAGCGTGGTGCGCGCATAGAACACCAATCCGCCCGCAAGAAGGGCGAGGACGATCTGTGGAATTGCCACCTTGACCATCAGGCGGCTGTCACGGAAGAAATTCATCGAGGCCATCCCAAGCCGAGAACCGGCCGCTCCGTACGGTGGAGCGACAGGCCTTAGGCTCGCGCAAATCCCTCCAGAAAACCTGATCGACGCGATCCCGGAGCAGCTTATAATAAGGCTGAAAATCAATCTTTTTGCCTATATTCAGCAAATATTCTTCGGATAACCAGTCATCCTAGCAGGCATAAACAGCATAAATCCGATGTATCTACTTGCGGTTGTATGAGGCCTCGCGGAGTTTGCCGCCGGTACGGGGACATGCGATGGACGGCGCCATGTCCACCCTCGATGCAGTCCGGCGTGCCCAATACTGGCTGTCGCAAGTCGGCAAGTCTCGGGCGCGGAACCCGCGCCTGCTCGTTCTCGGAGTCTGCCAAGCCGGCACGGTGGCGCGGGCCATGCGCTACCTCCTGCCCGACGCACAGGTGGATTTCCTCTCCGTCTTCACCCTCGGCCGCCGATATCGCCGCCTCGCGGACGTGATCGCGCGGGCCGACCGCTACGACGCCGTCTTCACCAACATCTACCTGCCGCCCTTCCGCGACGGCGGGACGATCCTCGATCTGCGGGCCCGGCCGAACGTCCACGTCATCCCGACCGTGGCCTTCGCGGCGTATCACCCGGACGTGGTGTCCGTCGGCGTGCAGGACCACGCGACCCTGCGCGGCCTGATCTCCGGCCCGATGGGGCATTCGCACTCGGCGGTGACGCTCTTCGCCTACCTCGCCGGCTTCTCGCAGGCCCAGGCGCTGCGGCTGTATGACGAAGCGGTCTTCGAGCGCCTCGGCTATTACGAGTTCTGGGACGAGTCGGTGGCGAGCCTGCGCCGGCTCGGCACGGAGGCGGGCTACGACCTCGACGGGCATCTCACCCGCTGGGCCCGGCGCGGCTGCTTCATGCACTCGACCAACCACCCCAAGCTCTACGTGATGAGCGATATCGCGCGGGGGCTGCTCGGAAAGGCCGGCATCGCCTTCGAGGAATGCGACCTCGATGCGTTCCTGCCCGACGACCTCGGCGGCATGGGAAGCTGGCCGGTCTATCCCGAGATCGCCCAGCATTACGGGGTGCCGGGCAGCGCCCTGTTCTTCAAGGCCGAGACGCCCCGCTCCGGCCCCGCCCGCACGATGACCCGCGCCGCCTATGTCGCCGCCGCCTATTTCTATTACGACAACCGGCCGAAGGACGTTCTGGTGAGCCAGCGGGTCCAGGCGTGGCGGGGGGATGCCGCCACGGTCGACTTCCTGCGCCATGCGGCCGGGCACCGGGAGGAGGCGCCCCTCGCAGCACGGCGCGGGGCGCGCGCCCTGGCGGGGTCCATCGTCGCAGGGTAGCGGCGACGCCTTGGTCGCCCCCGCGCGGGATTGTAAGTTGCGACCTCTTGGCACCTTCGGCCCGAACCCGCGTTGACGGGCTGGCCCACACCCGACCCCTTCCCCCTGCGATGTGCTCCCTCGCTCGCCCGTCCGGGCGCACACTCCTCACCCTCGCGGCCTCGGCGGGCACGTTCGCCCTCGCGCGCCATTTCCGCAGTGAGACGGCCGATCCCCTCCCCGCCGCCCTGCCGGGGATGCGCGAGAGCGTGGCGGACGAGCAGGCCGGCACGATCTCCTACTATGCCTCGCCGGAGGGAACGGGACGCCCGCTGCTGCTGATCCACTCGATCAACGCTGCCGGCAGCGCCTACGAGACCCGCCCGCTCTACCTGCATTACCGCGAGAGCCGGCCTGTCTACGCCCTCGATCTGCCGGGCTTCGGCTTCTCCGAGCGCAGCCGGCGGCGCTACACGCCGCGCCTGATGGCCGAGGCGATCCACGCCGTCACGGCGCAGATCCGCGCCCGGCACGGTGGCGACACCGTCGATGCCATGGCGATCTCGCTCTCCTGCGCGTATCTCGCCAAGGCCTGCCTCGCCCGGCCGGGGGATTACGCCACGCTCGGCCTCATCAGTCCCACGGGCTTCGACGGGCGTCTCTCCGGTGAGGGGCCGCCGGACGGGCATCGCGGGCGGGACGTCGTGCGCGGTCTGCTCGACAGGCCCCTGCTCGGCCCCGCCCTGTTCGGGGCGCTGGCGAGCCGGGTGAGCATTCGCTTCTTCCTGGAGAAGACGTTCGGCGCAACGAAGATCGACGAGGGGCTGCTCGACTACGCTTACGCCACGGCCCACCAGCCGGGGGCGGAGCACGCGCCGTATTGCTTCATCGCCGGGCACCTGTTCCCGACCGATTCGACGCTGCTCTACGACCGCCTGCGCCTGCCGGTGTGGATGATCCACGGCCAGCGCGGCGACTTCGTGGATTACCGCCTCGCCCCGCGCTTCGCCGACCGGCGCAACTGGCGGATCGATACGGTGCCGACCGGCGCGCTACCGCAATTCGAGCGGCTGCGCGCCGTGACGGCCTGTTACGACAGCTTCCTCGGGGCGATCAGGCTTCCGCCGCGACAGGGGTGATGCGGTAGCGCAGCCAGACGGTGCCGTCGTCCAGTGGCTCGCAGGATTGCAGGTCGAGCTTGCGCCGCTTGCCCATGGAATCGGATTCCTCGCCACGGAAGTCGAACACGGCCGGCGTGCCGGAGACGCCATCGACGGCCGGCGCCAGGAGCAGGCTGAGTTCGTCGATCACCCCGGCTTGCAGCATCGACCCGTTGATGTGCCCACCGCCCTCCACCAGCAGGCGCTCGATGCCGAACAGCGCCTTCAGCTTGCGCACCGCCAGCGCAAAATCGACTTCGTGCTCCCCGGCGAACAGGTAGGATTGGCCGCCGGCCTTGAGCGCGCGCAAATGATCGTCGGGCACCGATTCCGTCAGCACCACGACCACATGGTCCCCGGTGATGTCGTTGCGGGCGCCCCAATCGAGCCGGCCGCGCGCGTCGAGGGCGATGGCGTAGCCCTTCACCTCGCGCGTCGCGACATGGTCCTCGCGCGGCACCGGCACGCCGTCGTCGGCCGGGGCCTGCGGCAGCGGGTCGGCGCTGTCCGCATAGCCCTGCATGGTGATGCGCCCGCACATCCAGGCATCGCCGCCGAGTTCGGCATGGATGCGCTCGTAATGCCGGTCGGCATCGGCCAGCCAGCGGCGAACCTTGATCCGCCCATCGACGGAACTCGTCATGTGGCAGAGGACGTAGGGGCGGTCGGGGTGGGGATTGTCCATGATCGGCTCGGGTGGCGTCGCGAGAGCCGGTATCGCTCCGGCGGCGCGATTGGTTCCGGCGTGGGTCAGGAGAGCATCCGCGTGTCGCCATCGATGGCGATGGCCTGCCCCGAGATCGTGCGCCCCCGGTGCGAGGCGAGCAGCAGGATCTGGTCGGCGAGCTGCCGCGCGGTGACGTATTCCTTCATCGAGACGAAGGAGAAGGCCCGCGCCTCCATCTCCGCGAAGCTCGTGCCCTGCTGCTGCGCCTTGGCTTCGAGCACGCGCCGCTGGCGATCCCCCGCCACGAGGCCTGGCAGGATCGCGTTCACGCGGATACCCGCCTCGCCGAGTTCGATGGCGAGCGACTTCGTGAAGCCGATCACCCCCCATTTCGCCGCCGCGTAGGGGCTGCGCAGGGCGAAGCCGAACCGGCCGGCCGCCGAGGACAGGTTGACGATGGAGGCGTTGTCGCTCGCCCGCAGGTAGGGCACCGCGAGCCGGGCGCAGTTGAACTGGCTTGTGAGGCACACCGTCAGGCAGCGGTCCCATTCCTCGGGTGCGATGTCCTCGACCCGGCCGGTCGGCCCGGCGATGCCGGCATTGTTCACGAGCACGTCGAGACCGCCGAGATCGGCGACCGCCGCTTCCATCATCGCGGCGACCTGATCGCGCTCGCCGACATCGGTGCGGCAGCGACCCACGCCCGCAGGCAGGCCGGCGAGGGCGGCTTCATCGACATCGCAGGTGAAGACCCGCGCGCCCTCTTCGAGGAAGGCCTCGACGATGGCCCGCCCGATGCCGTTGGCGCCCGCCGTGACCAGCACGCGCAAGCCGTTGATGCCGAGATCCATGGCCCGTCCTTTCTTCTCAGAGGGTGTCGGTGGCCGGCAGGGCGCCGCGCGAGAGGATGAAATCCGCCGCATCGCCGATATCGGCCGCGATGGCGGCGGCCGCCGCCGGGCCGTCCCGCGCCTCGATGGCGGCGAGCACTTCGGCGTGGCGGCGGACGGCGAAGCCCTGCCGCAGCCGTTCGGGATGGGCCCGCAGGTCGAGGTTCAGCACCGGCCCGGCCTTCAACCACAGGCGGGCGATGATCTCCCGGAGCGGTTGCAGGCCGCAGGCGGCATAGATCGCGACATGCAGATCGCGGTTCAGCGCCACCGCCCGGGCGCCATCGGGATGGGCCGTTTCCGCCAGCGAGCGGAACGACGCTTCTGCCCGGCGGATCGCCGTCAGTTCCTCGCCGCTGCGGCGGATCGCGGCCCGCGAGGCCGCCATGCCCTCCACGGCCATGCGCGTCTCGGCCAATTCGCGGAACGCCTCCGCGCCGAGGATCGGAACCCGCAGAGCGCGGTTCGGCGTGACCTCCAGGGCGCCGTCCGATGCCAGCCGGCTCACGGCCTCGCGCACCGGCATCACCGAGACCCCGAGCGCCGCCGCCATCTGGCGCAGCGAGAGCTTGTCGCCGGGCGCGAGGCGCCCGGAGGCCAGGAGATCGCACAGGGCGTCGTAGGCGGTGTCCGCGAGGGTGCGCCGCTCGATCTGCGGCAGCTCCGCGAGGGCTCGGGGCGAACTCATGTGCCGAGCCTAGACGAAAGTTGCACTATCGCGCTAGTGATGTGTGATCACAGTTCGGCCCGCCGCCGGAGGCGTCGCGACGCGCGCTTGGCCGCCCTTCGCGCCCACAAGAGCCAACAGAAGGATTGAGCATGGCCACCCAGCGGAAGGTTATCATCACCTGCGCGGTGACGGGGGCGATCCATACGCCGAGCATGTCCCCCCACCTGCCGGTCTCGCCCGAGGAGATCGCCGACGCCGCCATCGGCGCGGCGGAAGCGGGCGCGGCCATCGTTCACCTGCACGCCCGCGACCCGCAGGACGGGCGCCCCGACCAGAGCCCCGAGGCGTTCGCGAAGTTCCTGCCGGTCATCAAGCAGCGCTCGAACTGCGTCGTGAACCTCACGACCGGCGGCGCGCCCACCATGTCCATCGAGGAGCGCGTCCGCCCCGCCGCCACGTTCAAGCCGGAGGTCGCCTCGCTCAATCTCGGCTCGATGAATTTCGGCCTGTTCGGGATGCTCGACCGTTTCAAGGATCTGAAGCACCAGTGGGAGCGGGACTACCTCGGCAACAAGGACATCATCTTCCGCAACACCTTCGGACAGATCGAGCACATCCTCACCACCTGCGGCCCGAACGGCACGCGGTTCGAGTTCGAATGCTACGACACCGCGCATCTCTATAATCTCAAATACTTCTTCGACCGCGGCTTTGTGCAGGCGCCGCTGTTCATCCAGACGGTCTTTGGCCTTCAAGGCGGCATCGGCGCCCACCCGGACGACGTGATGCACATGAAGCGCACCGCCGACCGGCTGTTCGGAGATCAGTACCGCTGGTCGGTCCTCGGCGCCGGCCGCAATCAGATGAGCATCGCCGCCATGGCCGCCGCGATGGGCGGCAACGTCCGCGTCGGCCTGGAGGACAGCCTCTGGGACGGCCCCGGCAAGCTCGCCGAGACCAACGCCGCCCAGGTCCGCCGGGTGCGGAGCATCATCGAAGGGCTCGGCCTCTCGGTCGCCACGCCCGACGAGGCGCGGGAGATGCTGTCGCTGAAGGGCGGGGACAAGGTGGGTTTCTGAAGGTCTTGCACCGGTAAACGCCCCGGCATATGTCGATGCATATGCGGGGGTGGCTCATGGAACGCGTCGCAAGCCTGTTCATGAACAACCGAAGCCAAGCCGTTCGCATTCCGAAGGAATTCGAACTACCGGGCAACGAAGTCACGATCGAGCGCCAGACGGACGGCAGCCTCGTGATCCGCCCCAGGCTTCACCTGGCCACCCTCATCGCATCTCTCGATCCGTTGCCGCCCGGTGATATCCTTGATGACATCCCGGAACTCGATATCGAGGACGTGATGCTGTGAGCGTCGCGACGCATTACCTGCTCGATACGAACATCGTCTCAGATCTGATCAATCGCGGCAGGACTAGTGTGGTCTCCGCGATGCTCGACAAGTTCGGCGGCGTCGTGTGCACGAGCGTCGTTGTGGCGGCCGAAATCCGCTACGGCGTCGCGAAGAAGGGATCCGCGCTTCTGGCGGAACGCGCCGACGCGGTGCTGAAGACCATCCCCATCCGCGCCCTCGGCGATCCTGTCGATCGCCACTACGCCGAGATCCGTGTCCACCTGGAGCGCCAGGGGACGCCAATGAGCCCGAACGACCTTCTGATCGCAGCCCAGAGCCGCGCCCTGGACCTCTGTCTGGTGACGGCGAATGTCGGCGAGTTCGGGCGTGTGCCGGGCCTCGCGGTCGAGAATTCGCTCGATCCGCGCGACAGTTAAGACGCCACGCCGAACACCCGCGTCAGGTCCGCTTCCTCCACTCCCGCGATCTCCAACCGCTTCACCCGCGCCTGATGGCCGGCGACGACCTTCACCGCGCGGCCGGGCACGTTCAGTGTGCTCGCGATGAGCTTTTCCAGCGCCTCGTTCGCCGCGCCCTCGACGGGCGGTGCGGAGACGCGAACCTTGAGGCAGGGCGCGCCGTCGGCATCGCGGGTCCAGCCGTCGATGGCGTCGCGACCGCCGCGCGGGGTCAGGCGGACCACGAGGCGCGCGGGCTTGACCGCCTCGGCGGGAGCGCGGGCCATGGCCTCAGAAAACCTTGCCGGGGTTCAGCCGGTTGTCGGGGTCCAGCGCCCGCTTGACGAGCCGCATCGTGGCGATCTCCTCCGGCGAGCGCGACAGCTTGAGCTTGCCCCGCTTCATCAGGCCGATCCCGTGCTCGGCCGAGACAGAGCCGTTCAGGTGGGCCAGCGGCTCATAGATCGCCGCGTCGATGGCCGCATTGCCGGCGGCGTCGAGGTCGCTTGTGTTCCAGTGCAGGTTGTTGTCGCCGATATGGCCATAAACCACTGCGCGACAGCCGGGGATCGCGCCCATCCGCGCCAGGGCGCCCTCGACGTAGCCGTTCATCGTGTCGAGGGGTACGCTCACGTCGAAGGCGCGGACGATCCCGTCGGCATTCATGTTCTCGACGCGGTCGCGGATGCGCCACATCGCCTGCCGCTGCTCCTCGGACGAGGCGAGCGCCGCGTCGAGCACCGTGCCCTCGCCCATCAGGCGGTCGAGGAGATCCACGAAGCGGTCCGTTTCCTCCGGAACGCACTCGACCTCGATGATGGCGTAGAACGGGTAATCCGGCCCGAGCGGCGGGGTGGCGCGGCCTGGCTTGGTCATCAGCCGATAGAAGTCGGGCCACAGGCCCTCGAAGGAGGACACCCGGCCCTGGAAGGCCGATTGCGCGGCCCGCAGCAGCCGGGCGCCGTCGTCGACGCCGGGGCAGGCGACGAGGGCGGTGACGTAGCCCGCCGGCTCCGGCCGCAGCCGCAGCACCGCGCGGGTGACGATGCCGAGCGTGCCCTCCGTGCCGAGGAACAATTGCTTCAGGTCGAGCCCGGTGTTGTTCTTGATGAGCGGACGCATGGACGAGACGATGGTACCGTCCGCCAGCACGGCTTCGAGCCCGAGCACCATCTCGCGCATCATGCCGTAGCGCAGCACCCGCAGGCCGCCGGCATTGGTGGAGATCGTCCCGCCCACGGTGGCCGAGCCGCGCGCGCCGAGATCCAGCGGGAAGAACAGGCCGGCGTCGCGTGCGGCGTTCTGCACCGATTCCACCGTCGCGCCGCTGCCCGCCACCACGGTCATCGACAGGGGATCGACGGGGGCGATGCCGGTCATGCGCTCCGTGGAGAGGGTGATCTGGTCGGCCTCGCACAGGATGCCGTCCACGAGGCCGGTGGCCCCGCCGCGCGGCACGATGCTCACCCCCATTTCCGCGCAGGCCTTCACCACGCGGGCGGTCTCCTCCGTGTCGCGGGGGCGCACCAGCGCCAGCGCGGCGCAGGGCTCGGCGGGGCGGGTCCATGTGGCGGGGCGGCTGCGCAGTTCCTCACCCGTCACGAGGCCGTTCGGGCCGACGATGGCGGCGAGGTTGTCGAGGATCGCGGACGCTTGGGTCATGGCGCGTGAGCTATCATTCGAGTGAGCGTACGGTCACAGCGGAAGGCTGCCTCTGGCGTCGAGCCCCTCGCGGATGGCGCGCTTGGTGATCTTGCCGTAGCCGGATTTCGGCAACTCGTTCCAGAAGAAGATACGCTTCGGCAGCTTGTAGCGCGCCACCTCGGCCGAGAGCCATGCGATCAACGCAGCCTCGTCCACCGCCTCGCCGGGCCGCAGGACGCAGACCGCGACGCCGACCTCGCCCCAGGTCGCATCCGGCACGCCGAGGATCGCGGCCTCGGCGATGGCCGGGTGCTTCAGGAGCTTCTCCTCGGTCTCGCGCGGATACACGTTCGAGCCGCCGGAGATGTACATGTCCGAGGCGCGGCCGGTGATGAACAGGAAGCCCTCGTCATCAAGGTGGCCGAGATCGCCCGTGCGGAACCAGCCATCGCGAAAAGCCTCAGCATTGGCTTTCGGGTTGTCGTAATAGCCCGCGAATACCGCCGGGCCGCAGACACAGATTTCCCCAGTCTCTCCCGCCGGGAGCGAGCGGCCTTCCATGTTCTGAATATCGACCTGCATCCCCGTCCGTTCGAAGCCGCAGGTGCCGACCTTCACCGCCGGCCCATCCTCGGCGGCGTGGAGGCGCGGGGGCAGGACGGTGATGTTGCCCGTCACCTCGCCGAGGCCGAAATACTGCACCAGCACCGGGCCGATGGCCTTCAGCGCCCGCTTCTGGTCCTCCCGGTACATCGGCGCACCGGCATAGATGACGTGGCGCAGGCTCGAATGGTCGTGCTGCGAAACGGACGGATGCTCGGTCAGCAGCTTCACGATGGTCGGCACCGTGAACATGTTGGCGATGCGCCATTCCTCGACCAGCGCCCAGACCTCCACCGGGTCGAGCCGGTCGCCCGCCGTCAGCACCGTCGTCGCCCCGGCGGCGGCCTGCGCCAGTTGGTGGATGCCGGCGCCGTGCGAGAGCGGCGCCACCACGAGGGAGGTGTCGCCCTCCTGCGTGCCCGGCATCAGATCGCAGAGATGGTTGGTGATGACGAAGCCCATCTGGCCATGCGTCAGCACCGCCGCCTTGGGCCGCCCGGTCGTGCCGGAGGTGAAGAAGAACCAGCACGGATCGTCGTGCTCGACATCGGCCGTGGGGGCGGCCTGCCCCGCATGGTCCGCGACGAGGGCGTCGTAATTCTCTCCGAAAGTCGCCCCGCCGATCTCGACCACGATGTCGATGGCGGGGCACTCGGCCCGGATGGAAGCGGCGTGCTCGGGGAAGACGCTGCCGCAGATCATCGCGCGGGCGCCGCTCGCCTTGGCGAGATAGGCGACCTCTGCCGGCGTCTGCCGGTAGTTCGTCGGCACCCAGACGGCGCCGAGCCGGAAGCAGACGAACATCGATTCGAACAACTGGTGGCAGTTGCGCGACTGCACCAGCACCCGGTCGCCCTTCACCACGCCGCGCCGCGCGAGTGCGGCGGCCATGGCATCGACGCGGGAATCGAGGTCCGCCCATGTCCAGCGGCGTTCGGCCTGGACGAGGCCGAGGCCGTCGCGCAGGCGACGGCCGTTCTTGCGAAGGACATGGGCGAGGTTCATCACCCGCCGCGTGCAGGGGGCGACCCCGCCGCGCGGCGCGGTGGCCTCCATCAGGCGAGCTTCCCCGTATACTTCTCGAGGATCGACCAGCCTTCCTCACCGTAGCGGCTCTTCCACTCGGTGTAGAAGCCCGCCTTGCGCAGCTTGTCACGGAAGGGGGCCGGGTCCGGCTTGTTGAACGCCAGGCCGTTCTTGGTCAGCTCGTCCTGAAGGTTGGCGTTGAGCTTGGCGACGTCCTCGCGCTCCTTCATGCCGGCGGCGTTGATATGCTTGGCCACCATCTCGCGCAGGTCGGCGGGAAGCCTCTCGAAGGCGCGGCGGTTGGCCAGGAACCAGTATCCGTCCCACATGTGGTTGGTGAGCGAGCAGTACTTCTGCACCTCGTAGAACTTGGTGGTGGAGATCACCGCCAGCGGGTTCTCCTGGCCTTCCACGATCTTGGTCTGAAGCGCGGAGTAGGTCTCGTTCAAGTTGATCGAGGTCGGCGCCGCATCGAACGCCTTGAACATCGAGGTCCAGAGCGGCGACACCGGCACGCGGATCTTGAAGCTCTTGAAGTCGTCCGGCACGGCGATGGGCCGGGTCGAGGAAGTGGTCTGCCGGTAGCCGTTGTCCCAGATCTTCTCCATGGCGATGAGGTTTGCCTTGGCGATCTGCCCGCGCACCCAGGCGCCGAGTTCGCCGTCCATCGCCGCCCAGACCTTGTCGTAATCGGGGAAGGCGTAGCCGATGCCGTTGATCGAGGCGTTCGGTACGAGCGTCGAGAGGATGAGCGGCGACATCGTGAAGAACTCGACGCCGCCGTTGCGCAGCTGGCTCAACGTGTCGGTATCGGAGCCGAGCTGGCTGGTCGGGAAGATCTTCAGATCGAACCGGCCGCCGCTCTCGGTGCGCAGGGCTTCCGCCATCTCCCGGGCGCGCACGTTCATCGGGTGCGTGTCGGGCAGGTTGTTCGCGTATTTGTAGGTGAACTCGGCTCGCTGGGCGCGGGCGACGTGGGGCGCGGCGACTCCGGCGAGCACAGCGGTGGAACCGGCCGACAGGATGCGGCGGCGGGTGAAAAGCATGGCGGACGCCTTCCCGGTGGGGGCTTCGAACGAGCCCGGCATTTCCTCGTGGCCCACGGGTGAACCCCGCGGATTTTGTATGCGAAGTCATCGATAGCTTCGGTCGGGGTCGTGTCAACGGCCAAGACTCACGAAGCGCCGGCCGCCCACGGCCGTTGTCAGCCGGCGCGGATCGGGCCACCCTCGGGGCGGATCGCGCAGGGAATCGCGGCCGATGGGGAGAGGGTGTCATGGCGCGACCACTCGGGCATTTCATCGAGACGCGCGACAGCCTCGTGACCGACGCCATCGACGGGCTGCTGGCCGCGCGGGGCGGCGCGCTGGCCCGGCTCGACGGCTATCCCGACATCCGCGTCGTGGTCCGGGCCGAGCGCGATCCCAACAAGGTCGCCATCATCTCCGGCGGGGGCTCGGGACATGAGCCCACCCATGCCGGGTTCGTCGGCGAAGGGCTGCTCGACGCGGCGGTGTGCGGCGATGTCTTCGCCTCGCCCTCGGCCGATGCGGTGCTGGCGGGCATCCTCGCGGTGGGCGGCCCGGCGGGCTGCCTCGTGGTGGTGAAGAACTACGCGGGCGACCGGCTCAATTTCGGCCTCGCCGCCGAGCGGGCACGGGGCCTCGGCATCGCGGTCGAGACCGTGCTGGTGGCTGACGACATCGCCCTGCCGGAGGCCAAGCAGCCGCGCGGCATCGCCGGCACGTTGTTCGTCCACAAGGTCGCGGGCCATGCCGCCGCCGCCGGATTGCCCCTCGCGGAGGTCGCGGAGCGGGCACGGAAGGCGGCCTCGGTCGCGCGGTCCCTCGGCATCGCCGTCTCCACCGCGACCATTCCCGGCTCGCACAGGGCCGAGCGCATGGCGGAGGGGCAGGCGGAACTCGGGCTCGGCATCCATGGCGAGCCGGGCGTCGAACGCCTCGCCCTGCCGCAGGCCTCGGAGCTGGCGCGGATCATGACCGAGCGCCTTGCGCCGACGCTTCCGAAGGATGGGCCGCTGGCGCTGCTCGTCAACAACCTCGGCGCGACGACCGCACTCGAAATGCAGGTCCTGACCCGCGCCGTGCTCGCCACCGATCTCGGCCAGCGGGTGCGGCTGCTGCTCGGACCGGCGCCGGCCATGACCGCGCTCGACATGCACGGTGCCTCGCTGAGCTTCCTTCCCCTCGACGGAACGATGGAGGAGGCCCTGCTCGCTCCGGAGCCCATACCGTCCTGGCCGGCGGCGGTGACGGTGGTGGCGCCCATGGTGAAGCCGCTTCCCGGCGGGCTCGAAGGCGAGCGCTTCACGCCCTCGCAGAATGCCCTCGCCGCCGGGCGGATCGCGGCGGTGGCGAAGGCGCTGATCGCGGCCGAGGCCGACCTCAACGCCCTGGACGCAAAGGTCGGCGACGGCGACACCGGCACTACCTTCGCGGGCGCTGCCCGCGCCGTGCTGGCCGATCTCGACCGGCTGCCGCAAGCCGATCCGCCCGCCCTCGCCCGCGCCCTGGCCGAACGGGTCGGCCGCGCGGCCGGCGGGTCGAGCGGCGTCCTCGCCTCGATCTTCTTCGCCGCCGCCGGGGCGTCCCTCGCAGCGGGAGAAGGCTGGCCGGATGCCCTGGCGGAGGGCATTGCGCGGGTGCGGGCCTATGGCGGCGCCGGCTCCGGCGACCGGACCCTGCTCGACGCCCTGATTCCCGCCATCGAAGCCCTGAGATCGGGCGATCTCGCGGGCGCGGCGTCGGCTGCCCGCGAGGGCGCCCGCGCCACCGCCGGCATGGGCCGCGCCGCGACCGGGCGGTCGAGCTACCTCGCGGCGGGCGATCTGCAGGGCGTCGAGGATCCCGGCGCGGCGGCCATCGCCCTCGCCTTCGCCGCTCTCATCTGAAAGCCGACGATGCCCACCTGTCTGATCCTCGACGACTACCAGAACGCCGCCCTCGGGCTCGCCGAATGGGGGCGCCTCGACGGCATCGGTGTCTCCACCGTCACGGAGTATATTGGTGAACGCGAGGCCCTGGTGGCGCGGATCGCGGAGGCCGAGATCCTCGTCATCATGCGCGAGCGTACGCCCTTCCCGGCGGATCTGCTGGCGCGTCTGCCGAAGCTGAAGCTCCTCATCACCAGCGGGATGCGCAACGCCTCCATCGACCTTGCGGCGGCGAAGGCGCGGGGCATCACCGTCTGCGGCACGGAGTCGAGCCCGACGCCGCCCACCGAACTGACCTGGGCGCTGATCCTCGGCCTAGCCCGGCACCTGCCGAAGGAAGTCGCGAACATCCGTGGCGGCGGATGGCAGACCAGCATCGGCGCCGACCTGTCCGGCGCGACGCTCGGCATCATCGGCCTCGGCAAGATCGGCGCGCTCGTCGCGCGGGTCGGTCAGGCCTTCGGCATGAACGTGCTCGCCTGGAGCCCGAACCTTACGGCGGAGCGCGCCGAGGCGGCCGGCGCGACGCTGGCGCCGTCCAAGGAAGCCCTCTGCGAGGTCGCCGACTTCCTCACCCTGCACCTCGTGCTGAGCGAGCGCAGCCGGGGCATCGTCGGAGAGGCCGAGTTGCGGCGGATGCGCCGAAGCGCCTACCTCGTCAACACGTCCCGCGCGGGGCTCGTGGATCAGGCCGCACTGCTTCGCGCGCTGGAGGAAGGCTGGATCGCGGGCGCCGGGCTCGACGTGTTCGACACCGAGCCCCTGCCCTCCGACAGCCCGTTCCGCCGCCTGCCGAACGTCCTCGCCCTGCCCCATCTCGGCTACGTGTCGCAGGCGAACTACGCGCGCTTCTTCACGCAAGCCGTCGAGGATATCGCGGCGTGGCAGGCCGGCAGCCCGATCCGGCAGCTCGGCTGACCCCTCAGGCGGCGCGGGGGTCGAGGGCGTCGGCGAGGCCGTCGCCCAGGAGGTTCAGCGAGACCAGCGTCGCGATGAGGAAGAAGGCCGGCGCCGCGAGCATGTGCGGCGCGGCCTCGATGGCGCGGGCGCCTTCCGCGATGAGTACGCCCCAACTCGTCTGCGGCTCCTGCACGCCGAGGCCGAGGAAAGACAGGAAGCTTTCCAACAGGATCACGCGAGGCACGAGGAGCGTCGCCGCGACGGCCACCGGCCCCAGCGTGTTCGGCACGATGTGCCGGAGCACGATGCCCCCCGCCGACAGGCCGAGCGCGCGGGCAGCGCGGACGAAATCGCGCTCGCGCAGGGAGAGGGTCTGCGCGCGGACGATCCGCGCCATGTCGAGCCATTCCACGGCGGCGATGGCGAGCAGCATCAGCACGAGGCTCGCCCGGAAGAACACCAGCAGCAGGATGACGAAGAACACGAAGGGCAGCGCATAAAGCGCATCGACCGCGCGCATCATCGCGGCATCGATCGCCCCGCCGGCATAGCCCGCCGCCGCACCGTAGCCGACGCCGATCAGCAGCGCCACCAGCGTCGCCGTGAGGCCCACCGCCAGGGAAACGCGCCCCGCCACGAGGCTGCGCGTGAGCAGGTCGCGTCCATGCACGTCGGTGCCGAGGAGAAAGCGCAGGTGGCGAATCGGCACGTCGAGGACGAGGCGGCGCCCGTCCTCCTCCTCCGCCACCACCGCCGGAGGGCGGAACAGGTCGGAGCGCGGCAGGTAGACGAGGCTGCGCCGGTCGATGGGTTGGTCCGCCGCCAGGGTGAGGCGCAATCGGTCGCCCGCGCGTTCGGAGGCGGCGACGCGGGCCCGCATGCGGAACGCGATCCGTTGCAGGGCGGGCTTCAGATGCGCGTCGTCCGGTTGCGCCGTCAGCCCGGCGGGCAATTGGCGCAGGTCCGGGTAGAAGCGGTCGGGTTCGTGGCCGGTGAAGGCGGGGCCGAGGAGGCAAGCGAGCGCCAGCAATCCCAGAACGACGAGGGAGACGACGACGCTCCGCGCGCGGGCCAGCCGCCGGATCATGGTCCCGCCCGCAGGCGCGGATCGAGCCACGCGCAGGCGAGGTCTGCGGCAAGGTTCAGGACGATGACCAGGACCGCCACCAGCAACACCACGCCCATCACGAGCGTGTAGTCGCGGTTGACGGCGCCCTCGACGAAGTATCGCCCGATGCCGGGCAGGCCGAAGATCGTTTCCACCACCACCGAGCCGGTCAGCAGGGCGGCGGCGAGCGGGCCGAGATAGGCCACCACCGGCAGCAGCGCTCCGCGCAGGGCGTGGCGCGTCACCAGGGCGGGCGGCAGGCCGAAGGCGCGCATGGTCCGCACCGGCTGGGTGCGCAGCACCTCCCCGAGGGATGCGCGGGTCAAGCGCGCCAGCGCCCCGACCTGCGGCAGGGCCAGGGTGACGACGGGCAGGATGAGATGGCGCGGATCGCCCTCCTCCCATCCGCTCAGCGGAAGCCAGCGCAGCGTGAGCCCGAAGGCGATCTGCAGGAGGGGCGCGACGACAAAGCTCGGCAGCGAGAGGGTGAGCGCTGCGCCGAGCCCGATGGCCCGGTCGATCCATCCGTCCCGCCGCAACGCCGCGACGCAGCCGAGCCCGATGCCGAAGACACAGGCGACGACGAGGGCCAGGGCGCCGAGCGTCGCCGAAACCGGCAGGCCCCGCGCGATCAACCCGGCGACGCTCATGTCGCGGAACGAGAAGGACGGCCCGAGATCACCCCGCGCCAGCGCCGCGAGATAGCTGCCGAACTGCGCGATCAGCGGCCGATCCAGCCCGTAGACCTTGCGCAGGTTCTCCATCGCGGCCGGCGAGAGCGGGCGTTCGAGGTCGAACGGCCCGCCCGGCGCAAGGCGCATCAGGAAGAAGCTCAGCGCCACCACCGCGAGCAGCGTCGGCACCCCCTGCCCCAGCCGCCGCAGGACGAGGCCGATCATGCGGTCAGCCTCAGGTAGCGGGTCGGCGCGGCGTTGCGCAGGTTCGGGTGGTAGCCCCGGAGGCGCGGCGAGATCAGCGCCTTGGTCCGGTAATGCATCAGCGGAATCCAGGGCAGTTCGCGCAGCGCGATCTCCTCGGCCCGGTACATCAGGTCGGCCCGCCGCGCGAGGTCGCGCTCGCGGGCGCCCTGCTTCAGCAGCGCATCGTAATCCGGGTTCGACCAGCGGCCGGCATTGAAGCCGTCATTGCCGGTCTGGAGCAGGAACAGGAAGTTCTGCGGGTCCGAGTAATCGGCGATCCACGACATGCGGGCGATGTCGAAATCGCCGCCGTCGCGCAGATAGGCGAAGTGGGTCTTCGCATCGGTGTAGACGAAGCGCGTCACGATGCCGAGGTCGCGCCACATCTCCGCGAGCGCCACCGCCGTGTTGCGGTTGTTGTCGCTCATGTTGAAGCGGTACTCGACCTTGAGCGGATTGCTCTTCGGATCGAACCCGGCGGCGGTGAGGAGGGCGCGAGCCTCCTCCTCGTGGTCGATGGGCAGGCCCATGCGTCCGGCCGTCTCCGGCGGCGTGCGGTAATGGTCGAGCCCCTCCGGGCAGAGGGAATAGGCCGGGCTCATCGTGTCGCCGAACAGCGCCTGGGCGAGGTAGTCCCGGTCGATCACCAAAGAGAGGGCGCGGCGCACCCGGACGTCCGAGAACGGCGCCTTGCGGGTGTTGATGGCGAGCGCCGCGAGGCCGAGCGCCGGGCCGAGCACCACCTGCGGTCCGAACCGGTCCTGAAGCGCCACCATCTGGTCGCCCGGCAGGTCGGACAGGGAATCGATCTCCCCGGCGGCGTAGCGGCGCACGGCGCCCGACAGATCCGGCGTCGGCAGAAAGGCGACCCGGCGGATCGCCGCCGAAGCGGCCTCCGGGTGATGCGGGTTCACTTCCAGAAGGATGCGGTCCCCCGGCACGTTGTCGAGCAGCCGGTAGGGCCCGTTCGTCACGAGGTTGCCCGGCCGGGTGAAGGATTCGCCGTGCTGCGCCACCGAGGCGGCGTGGACGGGCGCCGCCGTCTGATGGGTGACGAGTTCGAGGAAGTACGGCGTCGGCTCTTCGAGCCTGATCTCGACCGTCGCCGGGTCGGGCGACGAGACGCCGAGGGTCTCCACGGGCTTCTCGCCGCGATTGATCGCGGCCGCTCCGGCGATGGGAAACAGCACCTCGGCGTATTTGGCACCCGTGGCCGGGTCCATGATCCGCCGGAGCGAATAGACGAAATCCGCCGCCGTCACCGGCTCGCCGTTCGACCAGCGCCCGTCCGGACGCAGGGTGAAGCGATAGGTCGTGCCGTCCTCCGAGACGGTCCATGCCTTCGCCGCGCCGGGTACGATGGCGCCGCGATTGTCGTAGGTGAGCAGCCCGTCGCAGAGGTCGCGCAGGATATGCGCCTCCGCGACCGTGGAGGACTTGTGCGGATCGAGGGTTTCCGGGTCGGCGTCGTTGCCGCGCCGGTAGAGCGGATCCCCGGCGGCCGCGACACCGGACGTGGCTGCGAGCGCGGCGGCGCCGGCGAGCCAGTCCCGCCGACGCAGGCGCATTAGGCGCCGGTCTCGGCCACGAGCCCGGCGGCCTCGATCCCGGCGACGGCACAAATCTCGTCGTTGTCGGAGGTGTCGCCCGAGATGCCGACCGCGCCGAGCAACCGCCCGTCCTTGCCCCGGATCAGGACGCCGCCGGGAACGGGCACAAGGGCGTCGGGCCCGGCGAGGTGGCTGATCGCGGCCACGAAATAGGGCTGCGCCTCGGCGCGGGCATGGATGGCCCGCGAGCCCATGCCGAGGGCCAGCGATCCGTTGGCCTTGCCGCAGGCGACCTCGGCGCGACGCAGGGAGGCGCCGTCCTCGACCTCGACGCAGCGGAGCGCGCCGCGCGCATCGTAGACCACCACCGCCATGGGCTTCAGGTGCCGCTCACGCGCGGTGCGCAGGGCCGTCGCCACGACGATGCGGGCGGCCTCCAGGGTCAGATCGATCATCGGTGCTTCGCGTTCAGGCTGAGGGGGACAGGCGTTCGAACGCGATTGTGGCCACCTGCGCCAGGATCTCAAGCCGCCGGACGGTGGATTCGTCGGGCTCTATATACGCGCACCAATAGGCGCCGAGCGCCGCGACGGGTTCCGGGGAGCCCATCGGCACCATGGCGAGGCTGCGCATCGACGTGCGCCGGTAGGCGATCTGCGGCACCCGCGGGTCGCTTTCGAGATCGGGAATGACCGCCGTGCGCGCGTTCAGCATCGCCCAGCCCGAGACGCATTCGGTCATGGGAAACCGTGCGCCGCGCCACAGGGGCTCGATGGCGTCCTCGGCGGCGTAATGGCAGAGATCGCCTTCCCGCAGTACCACCGCGATTCCATCGGAGCCGACGATATCGCGGGCCGTCCGGCAGAGAACCGCAACGATCTCGTCCACCGAGCGCGCGGCCGCCAGCGACTTGGCCGCCTCGGCCAGCCGGACTCCATGATCGTCATCGTATTCGGTCGTCAGTAGCATCCGTCAAGTCTCGCGATGAACCATCGCTCGAGGGGGATGAGCCAACCCCACATCGATCCAATAGGAGAATGAACGAGGCCGGAAAGGCGTTCCACCGCTACGCTATCATGCGTGGTGGCGAGGCAGCGAAGCCGCAGAGCCGCCGCCCACGGTGGAAACCACTCAGAGGAAATGGCCCCGCGCCTGAACCACCCGTGAATCGCCCACGCGACGTGCGGCGACGCACCTAAGCGGCTGCTGCACTGCAACGCCGCGGACGTTCCGGCGAATTGATTGGAGAAGACACACGTTCGTAGGAGTTCGCCGTGAGAGTGCTGATCGCCGCCACGCCCTTGACCGGGCACGTCAACCCGCTGCTGGCCATCGGCCGGCTGCTGTCGGCCCGGGGAGACAGCGTCACCGTCCTCACTGATCCCGCCTTCGCGGACAAGGTGACGGAGGCGGGCCTGCGCTTCGCGCCCTACGACGATCACGGCTCGGCCGGCTATCTCGAACCGAACCTGCCGCCCGGCCCGGAGCGCTGGACGAACGAGTTCGACCGCCGGTTCATCGCGCCGATGCCCGCTCAGGCCGGGCGCCTCCGCGAGTTGATCGCCAGCGATGCGCCCGACGTGATCGTGGCGGGCAGCATGTTCCTCGGGGTGCTGCCGCTCCTCCTCGATACGAAGCCCCGGCCGCCGATCGTCGTCGTGAACATCAGCATCCTGTTCCTCGACAGGCCGGATGGCGCGCCCATCGGGATGGGCCTGCCCCCCGCCCGCGACGAGGCGGGATTCGCCCGCTACGCGCAGCTGAAGGCCGGCATGGACGCGGCCTTCGTCGGCCCTGTGCGGGCGCGCGCCGACCGGCGCCTCGCCGAACTCGGTCTGCCGGGCCTGCCGGCCTCGCTCACCCAGTCCATCGCCATCCTGCCGGATGCCTTCCTCCAGCCGAGCGTGCCGGAATTCGAATACGATTTCGGTTCGCCGCCGGAGGCGCTGCGCTTCGTCGGCCTTCTGCCCATGGCGCGGACGAACGCCTCGGTGCCGGAATGGTGGCCGTCGCGGGACCGGAGCAAGCGGATCGTGCTGGTGACGCAGGGCACCCTGGCCAACGCGGAGTTCGGACAGGTCGTGGAGCCCGCCCTCGAGGCCTTGGCACACCGGGACGACCTGCTCGTCATCGCCACGACCGGCGGTCGTCCGGTCTCGGCCCTCACCGTTCCGGTCCCAGCCAATGCCCGCGTGGAGCGCTTCCTGCCCTTCGGCGAGATCCTTCCGGAGATCGACCTCCTCGTCACCAACGGCGGATACGGCAGCGTCTGTCAGGCGCTCTCGGCCGGCATCCCCATCGTCTCGGCGGGTTTGAGCGAGGACAAGGCGGAAGTCTCCGCCCGCATCGGCTGGTCCGGGGCGGGCATCAACCTCGCCACCAATACGCCCACCGTCGCGGCCCTGCGCAAGGCGGTTGAGACCGCCCTATCCGATCCGCGCTACCGGGACCGAGCCGGGATCATCGCCGAAGCCTTCGCCCGGCGTGATGCGGGGCGCGAGATCCTGGCCGCCATCGACGGACTCGTCCGTATCCCCGAAACGTTCGGAGCGTGATCCCGGCGGCCGGGCGACACGTCGCTTGGCCGCGGGAACAGGAGCGCCTGCCCCCGGTTCGCCCTTCGAACGGGACGGACAGGAGAGCGGAACATGGCGCAGGTGCGCGGATCGACGGTCGTCATCACGGGAGCGTCGAGCGGCATCGGACGCGCCGCCGCGTGGGCCTTCGCCGAGCGGGGCGCCCGTGTCGTCCTGGCCGCGCGCCGCGCCGAAGTCCTCGAAGACCTCGCGCGGCAAATCCGCGAGGAGGGCGGCGAGGCCCTCGCCATTCCCACCGACGTAACCGACCCGAAAGCCGTCGAGGCGCTGGCCGAGGGGGCGGTGCGTCGGTTCGGCAAGATCGACGTCTGGATCAACAACGCGGGCGCGGGCGTGTTCGGGCCGCTGCTCGACGCGCCGCTCGATCTCCACCGCGAGACCATCGCGATCAACCTGCTCGGCGCCATCCACGGCGCCTACACGGTGCTGCCACATTTCCAGCGGCGGGGACGCGGTACACTCATCAACACCGTCTCGATGGGTGGCTGGGCGCCGACGCCCTTCGCGGCGGCCTACACGGCAAGCAAGTTCGGTCTGCGCGGCTTCTCGGCGAGCCTCCGGCAGGAACTCGCCCGGCACAAACACATCCATGTCTGCGGCGTCTTCCCCGCCATCGTGGACACGCCCGGCCTTGAACACGGGGCGAACGTGTCCGGCAAGATTCTCAACCCCGGACATTTCTACTATGCCCCGGAGGATGTGGCCGACGCCTATGTCCGGCTCGTCCACCATCCGCGTCACGAGGTGGCGGTGGGCTGGCCGGCGCGTCTCGCCCAGGCGGGCTACGCCCTGGCCCCCGGCCTGACGGAGCGCATGATGGGCGCGGGCTTCCGCTTCGCCCTGGACCGCGCCGATCCGGGGCCGCGCACCCACGGCGCGCTGAAGGAGCCGATCCCGCAGGGCACGAGCGCCGATGGCGGCTGGCGCAAGCGCAAGGGCGTGCCCTCCGCCGGGACGATGAGCACCGGCCTCGTGGTGGCGGGTGTCGGCGCGGCGGCGCTGCTTGGTCTCGCCCTCGGCACGCGCAGACCACGACAGTACTGAACGATGGATTGGCTTGGTGCGGGGCACCATTCATCGAGGCCTAGGCGGCAGACCGACCTGCCGTCCTCAACGCCTGCCGCAATCCAGCCAGAAGTGGATGCGGTTTAAGATTATTGGAATGTCCGTGAGAAGTCTTGGTGGGCGCACTAGGGTTCGAACCTAGGACCCGCTGATTAAGAGTCAGCTGCTCTACCAACTGAGCTATGCGCCCGATCACTAAGTGATCGCCCCCGCCGGCCACCAAGTCCGTCTGGGGTGCCGGGCTGATACCAATGCCACCGGGGGCTGTCCACCCCCGGCGGCGATTTTTTCTCACTCGGCCGCAGCGTGCTGTGCATGGAGCCGCACGGCCTGGGCCGAGAGCTTGTTCAACGCCGACAGGTAGGCCTTCGCCGAAGCGACCAGCGTGTCCGGATCGGCGCCGCGCGCGGTGATGCTGCGGTCGCCGTCGCGCAGGCGCACCGTCACCTCCGCCTGGGCGTCGGTGCCGCCGGTCACGGCGTGAACGTCGTAGAGGTCGAGTTGCGCCTCGTGCGGGACCAGCGCGCGGATCGCGTTGAACACCGCGTCCACTGGCCCGTTGCCGTCCGCTTCCTCGATCCGCGAGCCGGCCTCGTCCTGGATGCGCAGGGTCGCCCGCTGCGGCCCGCGCGTGCCCGCGATGACCGACAGGGAGACCAGCC
Source organism: Methylobacterium sp. TK26 (assembly GCF_055361565.1). NCBI lineage: Bacteria > Pseudomonadati > Pseudomonadota > Alphaproteobacteria > Hyphomicrobiales > Methylobacteriaceae > Methylobacterium > Methylobacterium sp. TK26. The sequence continues at coordinate 2,296,698 of NZ_CM143965.1, forward strand.
GGATCCGGTCCTGCGCCGTGGCGAGGTTCTCGTCCACCAGGGCCTCGATGTCCTCGTCGTAGACGTGCTTCTTCCGGTCGGCCAATGCCTTGAAGCGCTCGAACGCGTCCTGGAACTGGTTGTCGGACAGGTGCAGGCCGAGATCGTCCAGCTTGGAGCGGAAGGCCGCCCGGCCGGAATGCTTGCCCATGACGAGGGAGGTCTTGGTGAGGCCGACCGAGGCCGGCGTCATGATCTCGTAGGTCTCGGAATTCTTCAGCATCCCATCCTGGTGGATGCCGCTCTCATGGGCGAAGGCGTTGCGGCCGACGATGGCCTTGTTGAACTGCACCGGGAAGTTCGTGGCATGGCTCACGAGCTTCGAGGCGCGGGTCAGCATCTGCGATTCGATGCCCGTCTCGTAGGGCATGACATCGCCGCGGGTGCGGATCGCCATCACGATCTCTTCGAGCGCCGCGTTGCCCGCGCGCTCGCCGATGCCGTTGATGGTGCATTCCACCTGCCGGGCGCCGCCCTCGATGCCCGCCAGCGAGTTCGCGATGGCGAGGCCGAGGTCGTTGTGGCAGTGCACGGAGAAGATCGCCTTGTCGGCGTTCGGCACGCGCTCGCGTACGGCCCGGAACATCTCCCGGTACTCGGCGGGCGTGGCGTAGCCCACCGTGTCTGGCAGGTTGATCGTGGTGGCGCCCGCCTTGATCGCCGCCTCGACGCAGCGGCATAGGTAGTCGATGGGCGTGCGGGTCGCGTCCATGGCCGACCATTCCACGTCCTCCACGAGGTCGCGGGCCTGGGCCACGGTCTTCAGGATGATCTCCACCACCTCGTCCTGCGTCTTACGCATCTGGTGCGCGAGGTGGATCGGCGAGGTCGAGACGAAGGTGTGGATGCGTCCGCGCTGGGCGTGCCGCACCGCCTCGCCCGCCCGGGCGATGTCGGCGGTGATGGCGCGGGCCAGCCCGGCGATGGTCGCGCGCTTGGTGCGGCGGGCGATCTCGGACACGGCCTCGAAATCGCCGATGGAGGCGATGGGGAAGCCGGCCTCGATGATGTCGACGCCCATCGTGTCAAGCAATTCGGCCACCGCGAGCTTCTCATCGAAGGTCATGGTCGCGCCGGGGCATTGCTCGCCGTCGCGCAAGGTCGTGTCAAAGATCAGCACGCGGTCACGGGTGCCGGTCGTCTGGGTCGGGGATTGGGTGCTCATGGTATCGCCTTCTTGAACCCTGTCGCGCTCCGCCCGGGCTGCTGGCCGGAGGCGGGATATGCCCTCGTCGGGCGGTTATTCGCGAAACAAACTCCCCTAAGGGCCCAGGCGCACGCCCGGACGGCCCTCAGGGGCGGGTAAGCAGAAGGTCGAGAAGGAGGACCGGGCGCGCGCGCGACAGCAGGGCCACGTGAGCGGCACCGGCAATCTCGGACGCTGAGCCGGCGCTGGCCAAGGCTCGTCTCTCCTCATGGGTCGCGCAGTCGAAGCCGCGCGTCAGGCGCGAAGAGGTACATCCGCACCGTTCGAAACTCAAGGGCACCACGGGCACGGCGGGCGCGGACGGCTTCCCCTCGGGCGGAGACCGCACTAAAGCCGCGCAAGTTCTCTCAAATCGTGCGCGAGACCGACCATGGCCAGCTACAAACTCCTGCTCCTGCCCGGCGACGGCATCGGCCCGGAAGTGGCGGGCGGGCTTCAGGTGGTGCTCGGCGCGCTCAAGGAGACCGGGCTCGCCTCGTTCGAGACCGAGACCGACCTCGTCGGCGGCTGCGCCATCGACGCCCACGGCGTGCCCCTGGCGGACGCGACCCTGCAGCGCGCGAAGGACGCCGACGCGATCCTGCTCGGCGCGGTGGGCGGGCCGAAATGGGCAGGAATCGCCTATGAGAACCGCCCTGAGGCGGGCCTCCTGCGCCTGCGCAAGGATCTCGACCTGTTCGCGAATCTGCGTCCGGCGATCTGCTACCCGGCCCTGGCCGAGGCCTCCGCGCTCAAGCGGGAGCTGGTCGAGGGCCTCGACATCATGATCGTGCGGGAATTGACCGGCGGCGTCTATTTCGGCGAGCCGAAGCAGATCACCGAGCTTCCCGATGGCGGCAAGCGGGCGGTGGACACGCAGGTCTACACGACGGGCGAGATCGAGCGCATCGCGCATGTCGCCTTCGATCTCGCGGGCAAGCGCTCGGGCCGGGTCGCCTCGGCCGAGAAGCACAACGTGATGAAGACCGGCGTCCTGTGGAAGGAGGTCGTCACCCGCATTCATGCCGAGCATTACGCCGACATCGAACTCGAGCATATTCTGGCCGACAATTGCGCCATGCAGCTGGTGCGCCGCCCGAAGCAGTTCGACGTGCTCGTGACCGACAACCTGTTCGGCGACGTGCTCTCGGACATCGCGGCGATGCTCACCGGCTCGCTGGGGATGCTGCCCTCGGCCTCCCTCGGCGCCGTCGATGAGAAGGGCCTGCGCCGCGCCCTCTACGAACCCGTCCACGGCTCCGCCCCCGACATCGCCGGGCAGGACAAGGCGAACCCCATCGCCATGATCGGCTCCCTGGCCATGTGCCTGCGCTACTCGTTCGGCCTCGGCGACGCGGCGGATGCCCTCGACGGGGCAATCACCGACGCGCTGGCCGGGGGTGCCCGCACCGCCGACATCGCGGGCGAGAGCGCGAACCCGGTGGGCACGAAGGCCATGGCCGAGGCCATCGCCGGAGCCCTCAAGGCGCGCGTCGGCTGAAAACACCCCGTGGGACGCCGTCTGGGACGCATGGCGGGCTGGCCGGACTCCGGCTAAGACGCCCGGATCGCTCGGCGGTCCGGGTGAGAAGGGCGGGAGCAGCATGACGGTGTCGGACGAGGGCTCGGGTCGCGAAACCACGGATTTCGGCTTCGAGCGGGTGGCCCTCAACGAGAAGCAGGGGCGCGTCGACAGCGTGTTCCACTCCGTGGCCCGCCGCTACGACGTGATGAACGACTTGATGTCGGCGGGTCTGCACCGGGCGTGGAAGGCGCAGCTCGTCTCGATGCTGCGCCCGTCCAAGACGCGGCCCTACGACCATCTCGACGTGGCCGGCGGCACGGGCGACGTGGCGTTCCGGGTGCTCGATGCGGGCGGCCCGGCGACGCGGGTGACGGTGCTCGACATCAACGAGTCGATGCTGCGCGTTGGCGCGGAGCGGGCGCCGGAGAAGTACGAGGGCCGGGTGAACTTCGTCACCGGCAACGCCGAGAGCCTGCCGCTGCCCGACGCCTCCTTCGATTCGTACACGATCGCCTTCGGCATCCGGAACGTGCCGCGCATCGATCTCGCGCTCAGCGAGGCGCGGCGGGTGCTGAAGCCCGGCGGGCGCTTCCTGTGCCTCGAATTCTCGGCGGTCGACGTGCCGCTGCTCGACAAGATCTACGAGGCGTATTCCTTCCACGTCATCCCGCGCATCGGCGCGCGGGTGGCGGGCGATGCGGATTCCTATCGCTACCTCGTGGAATCGATCCGCAAGTTCCCGACGCGCGGCGCCTTCGCCGGCATGATCGAGCGCGCGGGCTTCCGCCACGTCACCGACCGGCCGCTCTCCGGCGGCATCGTGGCGATCCATTCGGGCTGGAAGGTCAGTTGAGGGTGGTGCACTCGTGATCGGCGCCGCCATCAACCTCGTCCGTGGGGCGAAGGTGGGTTTCGTGCTCGTCCGCGAGGGCGCGCTCGCCTTCGCCGACCCGTCCGAGATGCCGGCCGTCCTGCGGTTCGCCCTGAAGGTCGGCCGCTCCATCGAGCGGAAGGGCCTGGGCGACGGCGCCGCCCGCCTCTCGGCGGCAATGACGCGGCTCGGGCCGTCCTACGTCAAGTTCGGGCAATTCCTGGCGACCCGCCCCGACATCGTCGGGATGCGCGCTGCGCTGGACCTCGAACAATTGCAGGACCGGGTGCCGCCCTTCCCGCAGGCCACCGCCGTGCGGGTGGTGGAGGCCGCCTTCGGCAAGCCGATCGGCCAACTCTTCGTCTCGTTCAGCGAGCCCATCGCCGCCGCCTCCATCGCGCAGGTCCACCAGGCCGTGGTGCAGGATGCGGACGGCACGCAGCGCGCCCTCGCCGTGAAGGTGATGCGCCCGGGCGTGCGCGACGGGTTCAAGCGCGACCTGGAGGTCATGCGCTTCATGGCGCGGATCGTCCACGCCCTCTCGCCGGAGGCCGAGCGCCTGCGCCCGCGCGAGGTGGTGGAGATCCTCGCGCGCTCCGTGCTGATGGAGATGGATTTTCGCCTCGAAGCGGCGGCCGCCTCCGAATTGGCCGAGAACACCAAGGGCGACGACGGTTTCCGCGTGCCTCGCCCCGAATGGGAGCTGACCGCCCGCGACGTGCTCTCGTCGGAATGGATCGACGGCACGAAGCTGCATGGCCCGGCGGCCATCATCGCGGCGGGCCATGATCCGCGCGAAGTGGGCCGCGCGGTGATCCAGAGCTTCCTGCGTCAGGCGATCCGCGACGGGTTCTTCCACGCCGACATGCACCAGGGAAACCTGTTCGTGGACGGACAGGGCCGGCTGGTGGCGGTCGATTTCGGCATCATGGGCCGGCTCGGGCCGAACGAGCGGCGCTTCCTCGCCGAGATCCTGCTCGGCTTCATCACCCGCGATTACCTGCGGGTCGCGCGGGTGCATTTCGAGGCGGGCTACGTGCCGGCGCACCATTCGGTGGAGGATTTCGCCCAGGCCATCCGCGCCATCGGCGAGCCGATCCACCAGCGCAAGGCCGACGAGATCTCGATGGCCAAGGTGCTGACGCTGCTGTTCGACGTCACCGCCCTGTTCGACATGAGCACGCGCACCGAACTGGTGATGCTGCAGAAGACCATGGTGGTGGTGGAGGGCGTGGCCCGCTCCCTCGACCCCAAGCTCGACATGTGGACCACCGCCGAGCCGGTGGTGCGCGCGTGGATCGCCCACAATCTCGGCCCCATCGGCCGGCTCCAGAGCGGCGCGGAGGCGTTGCGGACCCTTTCCGACGTGGTGACGGACTTCCCCGACCTCGCCGTGCGCCTGAAGCGGGTGCTGGTGCGGCTCGATGAGGCCGGCACGGGGGACGCGAAGAGGCTCGAACGCTTCGCCCGTAACGAGCGTATCCGCGCATTGTGGTCGACGCTCGCCCTGTGGGGCATCGCCATCGGGGCGCTGACCATGGCGTTCCGGGGCTTCTGAAACCCGCTACGTCTCGACCAGACCGCTGCTCGACCCGCTGGCCTCGGACGTCGCCCGGCCGTGCGGCTTGGCGATGTACTCCTCGGAGCGCATCTCGATCAGGCGGGAGACGGTGCGGTCGAACTCGAAGGCCTCCCGGCCGGTGCTGGCCGTGTAGAGGTCCTGCGCCTCGGCCGCCGCCGACGCGACGAGCTTCACGTTGCGGTCGTAGAGGGTGTCGATGAGCGTGATGAAGCGCTTGGCCTCGTTGCGCTCGGCCTCCTGCATCACCGGAATGCCGTCGATCAACACCGTGTGGTAGGCGCGGGCGACGGCCATGTAATCCGAGGCACCGAGTGGCTGGCGGCAGAGGTCGTCGAAGCCGAAGCGGGCGACACCGCCGGCCTCCTGCGGCACCCGCACCGCGCGGCCATGCACCGTCAGGCTTGCCTCCGCGCCCTTCGTTCGGCCGGTGAGGCCCTTGAAGGCGGCATCGAGCGCGGCGCGAGCCGCGTCATCCGCCGGTACGTGCCACACCTTGGCGCTCCCCAGCTTTTCGAGGCGGAAATCCGTCCGCGAATCGAGCCGCAGCACGGAGACCCGCTCCTTCAGCACCTCGATGAAGGGAAGGAATAGCGCCCGGTTCAGGCCGCCCTCGTAGAGCCGGTCGGGCTCGACGTTCGAGGTCGCGATGACGGTCACGCCCCGGCGGAACAGGTGGTTGAACAGCCGCCCCAGGATCATCGCGTCCGCGATGTCGGTGACGGTGAACTCATCGAAGCACAGGAGCGTCGCCTCGTCGGCCAGAGCGTCGGCCACGGGGCCGATGGGGTCGTCGCCCTTCACCTCGCCGCGCTTCAGCGCCTGCCGGTAGGCGTGGATGCGCTCATGCGCGTCGGCGAGGAAGCCGTGAAAGTGGACGCGGCGCTTGGGCCCCGGCGCGGCCTCGTAGAACAGGTCCATCAGCATGGTCTTGCCGCGCCCGACCGAGCCCCAGACATAGAGGCCCCGCACCGTTTCCGGCTCGTCCTTGCGCTTGAACAGCCAGCCGAGGGCGCTGCTCTTGCTGGCGCGCTTGCGCCGGCCGAGCTCCTGCACGATGGCGTCCAGACTCCGCACGGCGGCGACCTGCGCCGGATCGCGCTCGATGGCGCCCGTGGCGATCAGCGTCTCATAGCGGTCATGGACGGGGCCGGGCGAGACGGCGCTGCGGCGTGCCTCGGGAGACGGGCCGCGCCCCACGCCGGATGTCTGGCTCACGAAACCGGTTCCTCGCCAAGTCCGATGCCCGGCGGCGCCGGGCGGCGCCGTTCCTGTGCCGTGGCCCGGCCCTTCGAATCAAGTCTTCCGACTCGATGGTTCAAGCAAACCGTTCCATGTCGGAGCGTCATCGCAGCCCCCGCGATACCACCCATGCGGCAGTTTTGCTGCATTGCACAACGCGAAAGGCTCTGCCATATCGCAGGTCTATTCGGGAGGAACGTCCGTGTCCCGTGGCGCTGGAGCGCCAACGACCGGAGACGTTCATGGCCGACCAACGGCACTCACAAACATCACCCATCGTCCGCCGGCTCTGGCTCAGCGACCGGCAGGCCGTGCTGGATTATTTCTGTCGCCTCGACGCCGACACCCGGGCCAACCGCTTCATGGGTCAGGTCAGCGAGGCCGGCCTGCGGGCCTATGCCGACCAGGCGATGTCCGCGCGCGGCGTCATGTTCGGCGCCTTCCTGGACGGGACCCTGCGCGGCCTCGGAGAGCTGCGTCCGGCCGGCCCCGGCCCGTCGAACTACTTCGTCGGGCCGGAGGCGGAAGCCGCCTTCGCGGTGGAGCGTCCGTTCCGCCGCATGGGCCTCGGCGCCGCGCTGTTCGCGCGCATCACGCAGGCGGCGCGGAACCGGGGCGTATGCGATCTCCATGTCCGCTGCTTCGCCCGCAACGGGCCGATGATCCGCCTCGCCACCCGGCAGGGCGCCACCCTCAGCCGCGACGGGCTGGACGCGGACGGCTCGCTCCACCTGAACCGGGCGACGCCCCTCTCGCTCTGGTACGAGAGCATCGCCGAAGCCTTCGACTTCACCCTCTCGGTCTCGGCGAAGACCCTCGACCGGAAGGACGCGGCCTAGCCGACCGGTTCGCCCACCAAGGCGAAGGTGAGCAGATCGACGGATTCCGCCCCGCCCCGCAGCAAGGCGCGGGCGGCAGCGTTCGCGGTGGCCCCCGTGGTGCGCACGTCGTCCACGAGGAGCACGCGAAGCCCGGCGAGCCGGTGCGCCTCGGCGGGCGGGACGTGGAACGCCCCCGACAGGTTCTCGGCGCGGCCCGCACGGCTCAGGCCCACCTGCGAGCGCGTGGCGCGTCGGCGTATCAGTGCGTGGGGGAGGAAGGGCAGACCCGCCCCGTCCGCGAGGGGCCGCGCCAGCAGCGCCGCCTGATTGAACCGCCGCCGCCACAGGCGTCCGCGATGCAGCGGAACCGGCACGACGCAATCCGCCTGCGCCAGTAGATCCCGCCCGGCGCCGGCCATCATCCGCGCCATCGGCCGGGCGAGATCGTGCCGGTCCTCGTATTTCAGGCGGTGGACGAGGCCGCGCGCCACGTCGTCGTAGAGCGCCACCGCCCGCGCCCGCGCGAAGACGGGGGGCTGTGCGAAGGCTTGGGGAGAGGTCAGCCGGCCGATCCCGAGATCGACGGCGAAGGGGATGCCGAGGCGGTCGCAGAGCGGCTCTTCGATGAGCCGCAGGCCGGACCAGCAGGCGGGGCAGAACGCGCCCGCATCGGCGGTGGCGGCGCCGCATCCGGCGCAGGTCGGGGGATAGACGAGGCCCAGCGCAAGATCCCGCGCCCGGCATAGGCAGGCGACGGCGCCCCTGAGGGCGCCGCCGGACTTGTCGGTAAGGGTGCTCAGCGCGCCCCGGCAGGCTGCATCGCCTGCTGGTCGGCGGCGCGGGCCTTGGAATTCGCCCGGTGACGGCCGATGGCGCAACCGGCGGCCGCGCCGGCAACGCCATGGCCCGCCATGTGGCCCGCAACACCGCCGACGATGGCGCCCTTGATGCAGCCCTTCGCCTCGGCGGCGCCGGTGGCGGTGAGGGTGGACAGGGCGACGACGGTGCCGAGAATCAGACGCTTCATTGAGTTTCTCCCGATCGATGACATGAGCCGACTGGCTTGTGGGGCAGGAACGGCGACTGCGGTTTCCAGTTCCGTTTTCATCCCTCGCCGGACTTCACGTCTTCGCGGGTGGTATCGCTCCCCTGCATACGCCATTTCAGGCGGTGATGAGTACTCCCCACCCCCTCTTCGACACCGCCCTGATCCGCCAACGCCTCGCCCGGGCGCAGGCCCGTGGCTATGCCGGCTTCCTGCTCGAACGCGCCGCCGAGGATCTTGAGGATCGGCTGGGAACGGTGCTCCGCGATTTCCGCCGGGTGCTCGATCTCGGCAGCCCCGCCGCATTGGCCGATCCCGTCCTGGCGCGGCGCTATCCCGAAGCCGAGCGCTTCCGGCTCTCGCCCTTGCCGGAAGCGGGTCCCGGCCGGGCCGTGGCCGACATGGAGGCGCTGCCCGTCGGCCCGGCCAGCATCGACCTCGTCGTATCGCTGCTCGCCCTGCATGCGGTGAACGACCTGCCCGGCGTGCTGGTGCAGGTCCGCCGGGCGCTCCGGCCGGACGGGCTGTTCGTGGGATGCCTGTTCGGCGGGGCGACCCTCACGGAACTGCGCCAAAGCCTGACCCAGGCCGAAAGCGAGATCGAGGGAGGCGTCAGTCCGCGCGTGGCGCCGTTCGTGGCGATTCGCGAGGCGGGCGGGCTTCTGCAGCGGGCGGGCCTCGCCCTGCCGGTGGCGGATTCCGATTTGCTGACGGTGCGCTACGCGGACACCTTCGCGTTGATGCGCGACCTGCGCGCCATGGGCATGACGAACGCCCTGACCGACCGCCGAAAGCGCCCGATGCGCCGGGCGACGTTGCTGCGTACGGCGCAAATCTACGCGGAGCGCTTCGCCGACACGGACGGCCGGATCCGGGCGAGCTTCGAACTGGTGTGGCTTCTCGGCTGGGCGCCGCACGAGAGCCAGCAGAAGCCGCTCAGGCGGGGCAGCGCCACGGCGCGCCTCGCCGACGCCCTCGGGACCGTCGAGTTGAAGGGAGAGGGCGGCTAACCCGCCCTCCCCGCGCCACGCCTTACTCTTCGACCTTGGCCACCGGGCGGTCATTGCCCTGCGCGGTCTCGTTGTGCCACTGGCCCGCCTTGTCCTGATAGCGGATGCCCTCGGTCGAGCCCGGCACCTGCTGCTCGGCGGCGGCGGCCTGAGCGGCCTGAAGCGCCTCTTCCCGGCTGGGGAAGGTTTCGGAGAAGACGTCGCCGACCTTGTAGGCGTAGCCGCCGTCGTGCTCGACAATGTGATAGGTGACTTCCGACATGAGGCCTCCGAACGCGTGAACAGGTTTCGGAGCGCGAACCCCTGGGGCACCGGAGCGGTTCCGCAGCCACCGATCCGCCCAAATGCGGCATCAGAGGCATCGGCTCCTCGCTCGCAGGGTCATTCGATGCCGCTTCGTCCCCGTCTTCTCGCCTGTGCCGCCTGCGTCGTGACGCTCAGCGCCCTGCCGGCCCGGGCTGAGGACGGCTTCCTGGACAGGCTGTTCGGCGGAACGCCGGGCGCCGCGCCGGCTAACCCGTTTGCCTCGAACTACCCGTCAGCACCGCCCTCTCAACGGGAGGTCGCGGCGGCGCGGGCGGAACGGGCCGCGCGCCGGTCGCGCGGGGGCGAAGGCGGGCCGATCCCGCCCGGCCGTATCCCGGAGGAGTAGCCTCAGGCGTCGCCGACGACGCCGGCCTCGTCCTGCGCCTGAAGCACGTCCGGGCGCGGCATCGAGATGATGTTGTAGCCCGAATCGACGAAATGGGTCTCACCCGTGACGCCGCCCGACAGTGGCGAGAGCAGGTAGAGGGCCGAGCCGCCTACCTCGTCCAGCGTCACCGTGCGGCGCAGGGGCGCGTGGGCGCGCTGGTGGTTGAACATCAGCCGCGCATCCGCGATGCCGGCGCCCGCCAGCGTCCGCATCGGCCCCGCCGAGAGGGCGTTCACGCGGATGCCGTCCGGCCCGAGATCGGTGGCGAGGTAGCGCACGGAGGCTTCGAGCGCCGCCTTGGCCACGCCCATCACGTTGTAATTGGGCATCACGCGCGTCGAGCCGCCGTAGGTCAGCGTCAGCAGCGAGCCGCCGTTCTTCATCCGCTTGGCCGCGCGCTGCGCGATCTCGGTGAAGGAGAAGCACGAGATCGTCATCGTGCGCACGAAGTTCTCGCGCGTCGTGACATCGACGTAGCGGCCCTTCAGCTGCGCCTTGTCCGAGAAGCCGATGGCGTGGACCACGAAGTCGAGCTGGCCGTCGAACCGCGCGTCGAGGGCGTCGAAGGTGGCATCGACGGAAGCGAGATCCTCCACGTCACAGGGCAGCACGATATCGGAATCGAGCTTGGCAGCGAGCGGCGTGACCCGGCGCCCGAGAGCATCGCCCTGATAGGTGAAGGCAAGCTGTGCGCCGTGGGCGTGGAGCATCTTCGCGATGCCCCAGGCGATCGAATGGTCGTTGGCCACGCCCATGATCAGACCGCGCCGGCCTGCCATCAAACCTGTCATGCGAAACCGTCTTCATAGTGGCCCGCCGCCCCCGATGAGAAGGCGGCTCTAAGCCCTTGCCTTAGCCCGCCCTCCGCGGCCCTGTCCAATCGCCGCCGGTCAGGCGTCGATATGCTTCAGGACCAGCGTCGCGTTGGTGCCGCCGAAGCCGAAGGAGTTCGACAGGACGTGACCGAGCTTCACCCCGTCGCGGCGGGCGCGGAGGATCGGCATGTCGGCGAAGGCGGGGTCGATCTCCTCGATATGTGCGCTCTCGCAGATGAAGCCGTTGTTCATCATCAGCAGGGAGTAGATCGCCTCCTGCACGCCGGTCGCCCCGAGGGAATGGCCGGTGAGCGACTTCGTGGCCGCGATGGGCGGGCACGCATCGCCGTTGCCGAACACCTCGCGGATCGCCTCGATTTCCTTGTCGTCGCCGACCGGGGTCGAGGTCGCATGCGGGTTGATGTAGTCGATCTTGACGCCCTTCAGGCCGGCGATCGCCTGCTTCATGCAGCGGATCGCGCCCTCGCCCGAGGGGGCCACCATGTCGTAGCCGTCTGAGGTGGCGCCGTAGCCGGCGATCTCGCCGTAGATTCGCGCGCCGCGCGCCTTGGCGTGCTCGTACTCTTCCAGAACCACCACGCCCGCACCGCCGGCGATGACGAAGCCGTCGCGGCCGGCATCGTAGGCGCGGGAGGCCCGGGCCGGCGTGTCGTTGTACTTCGAGGACATGGCGCCCATGGCGTCGAACAGGACGGAGAGCGTCCAATCCAGTTCCTCGCAGCCGCCCGCGAAGATGATGTCCTGCCGGCCGCCCTGGATGATCTCGGCGGCGTTGCCGATGCAGTGGTTCGACGTCGCGCAGGCGGACGAGATCGAATAGTTGACGCCCTTGATCTTGAACCACGTGGCAAGCGTGGCCGAGGCGGTGGAGGACATGGCCTTCGGCACCGCGAACGGGCCCACGCGCTTCGGACCCTTGCTGCGGGCGATGTCGGCCGCTTCGACGATGGCACGGGTCGAAGGGCCGCCCGAGCCCATGATGATGCCGGTGCGCTCGTTCGAGACGTCGCCGTCCTCAAGGCCGGCGTCGCGGATCGCCTGCTCCATGGCGACCTGATTCCAGGCGGTCCCGCCGCCGTGGAAGCGCATGGCGCGCCGGTCGAGCACCGTCTCCGGGTCGAGGGTGGGGGCACCCTGGACCTGACAGCGGAAGCCGTGTTCGGCGAAGGGCACGGCCCGGGTAATGCCCGAGCGTGCCTCGCGAAGGGAGGCCAGAACCTCCTGCGTGTTGTTGCCGATGGACGAGACGATGCCCATCCCGGTGATGACGACGCGGCGCATGGAAAGACCAAACCTCCGTCGCGGCGACGGTTGCCCGCGCCGCGTTGCGGTCAGCTAAGGGGTAGCCGGTGCAATCTCAACAGCCGGAAACGTCAGACGTTGCCCGTGCCACCCTCAACTTCGACCAGCCGGGCCGATTTCGACCCGGTCAGGCCTTCTAGATGGGAGCGGATATCAGGCGTTCTAGGCCCGGAAAAGCGCGACGCGCAGATCGGTCGCCTCGTAGATCCGGTTTCCGTCGGCTTCCAGCCAGCCATCGGCGATGCCGAGGACGAGCCGGCCCTGGCGGACGCGCTTGAGATCGACTCCGTAGACGACCTTCTTGACGGTCGGCAGCACCTGATCGGCGAACTTCACCTCGCCGACGCCGAGGGCGCGGCCGCGGCCCGACGCACCCAGCCAGCCCAGATGGAAGCCCACGAGCTGCCACAGGGCGTCGAGGCCGAGGCAGCCCGGCATCACGGGATCGCCCTGGAAATGGCAGGGGAAGAACCAGAGGTCGGGGCGAATATCGAACTCGGCCAGGACATGGCCCTTGCCGTGGGCGCCGCCCTCTTCGCCGATCGAGGTGATGCGATCGAACATCAGCATCGGCGGCAGCGGCAATTGCGCGTTGCCCGGTCCGAATAGCTCGCCGCGCCCGCAGGCCAACAGATCCTCGTAGGAGTAGCTCGAGCGGCGGCTCGGGGCCGGCGATTGCGCGGTGTCGGCGTCAGGCGGCATGAAAGCGCAGCAATTCCCGTTCAGTAGCGACGTCCCGGCGCCCATCGCCGGCACGTCCGCAGGCGGGTTAGCACGGGCGGGGGCGCGTTCAAAGCGTCTGGCACCGTCAAGCTGCGCCGGGTTGCGACGCGAGGTCGCCTTCCGTATACTCGCAACCATTGTTTGCCCTCTCTCAGAGCGTTCAGTCCCCAATGTCAGAGATGGTGCCCCTGCAGGCTGTCCTCAGCGGTCGTATCCCCGCCTTCCAAACGGAGGCGAACGGAGCCGGCCGTCGCGGTTGCCCGCTCTCGGACCTGCGGGAGCGGCTTCGCCGCGCCGGCCTGCGCCCGACCCGCCAGCGCCTGTCGCTGGGATGGCTGCTGTTCGGCCGGGGCGACCGTCACCTGACGGCGGAAATGCTCTACGACGAGGCGATGCGCGCCAAAGTGCCGGTCTCGCTGGCGACCGTGTACAACACGCTGCACCAGTTCACCGAGGCCGGGCTGCTGCGCCAGCTCGCCCTCGACGGGTCGAAAGCCTATTTCGACACGAACCCGAGCGAGCACCACCACTTCTACCTGGAGGAAGAGGGCGCGGTGATCGACATGCCGGATTGCGGCATCACGGTCGATTCTCTGCCCGAGGCTCCCGAGGGCATGGAGATCGCGGGCGTCGAGGTCATCGTCCGCCTCCGCCGCAGCCGCCCCGCCGGCCGTCGCCAGCAGGGCTGAGCGGCCGACCACGAGATTACCAACGGAAAAGGCCCGGCTCGCGCCGGGCCTTTTTCATTCCACCTTCTCGTTCGGATAGACGCCCCAGAGGCGATTCTGACGGATATACCCGTCGACATCGCGCTTCGACGGGAGCGTCACGACCAGGCGGCACCACGTCCCGCCGCAAGTCTTCACGTTGCCGATCACCCCGGATTGCAGCCTGGCCTGATCGCTCGCCGTGTCGTCGGGGCTCGCCCGCAGGGGCACCGCCGCCTTAACGCCGTCCTTGTCCGGGCCGGCATTCACGATGGCCGTGCGCCGGCCGGACAGCAACGAGTGCAGCACCCAGCCCTCGGTGCCCTCGGAATCGCGGATCCGCCGCCACGTCTCGAACTCGCCGATGATCTCGACGGGCAAACCGGCGCGCTGGAACACCCACAGGGTGCGGTGGTCCTTCGATGGACCCTCGCGCAGGTTCACGCGGTCGGTCTTGAGGCTGGCATAGCGCGGCAGTGGCAGCTTCGTGACAGGGCCGACGCCGTTCTCCTGCGCCATGGCGGGGCCGGCGAGGCCCATGGTGCCGGCGAACAGGACGGCGATGAGAGTCGGGCGTAGCGCGCGCATCGTCCCTCCGGGAATGACGTCCGGGGCGGATCCCCCAACGGTCGATCCGCGCTCCGATTGTGTTCCGCCCGGCCTCTGCTAGACAGGCCATCACGGCCGGCGCCAGCCGGCAACCGGGGTGCGGAAGCCAGTCCTGTGTGGCCGAACTCGGTTAACGGATGCTTGCGGCCCATGCGCCGGGGGGAGTGAGACCGTGTCGAAGCGTAAGCCGCTCGTGGTGGTGACGCGCCGTCTGCCGGACGCCGTCGAGACGCGGATGCGCGAATTGTTCGACGTCCGCTTGAACGAGAGCGACTCGCCGCTCAATGGCGAGGCGCTGGCCTCCGCCCTGCGCGAGGCCGACGTGCTCGTGCCGACGGTGACGGACGAGATCGATTCCGGTCTCCTCGCCCAGGCCGGGCCGAACCTGCGGCTCATCGCCAATTTCGGCAACGGCGTCGATCACATCGATGTCGGCGTCGCCCTGGAGCGGGGCATCACAGTCACCAACACGCCGGGCGTCCTCACGGAGGACACGGCGGACATGACGATGGCGCTGATCCTCGCGGTCGCCCGCCGGGTGCCCGAGGGCGCGCGGATCATCCCCGAGGACGATTGGACGACCGGCTGGTCGCCGACCTGGATGCTCGGCCGCCGGATCACCGGCAAGCGCCTCGGCATCGTCGGCATGGGCCGGATCGGTCAGGCGCTCGCCAAGCGTGCCCGCGCCTTCGGCCTGCAGGTGCATTACCACAACCGCCGCCGCGTCCCGGCCGCCATCGAGAGCGCGCTGGACGCGACCTACTGGGAATCGCTGGACCAGATGCTGGCCCGCGTCGACATCGTGTCGGTGAACTGCCCGCACACCCCGGCGACCTACCACCTGCTCTCGGCGCGGCGCCTCAAGCTCATGAAGCCCGAGGCCATCGTCGTGAACACCGCCCGTGGCGAGGTGATCGACGAGAACGCCCTCGCCCGCCTGATCGAAGCCGGCGACATCTCGGCGGCGGGCCTCGACGTGTTCGAGCAGGAGCCGGCGGTGAGCCCGCGCCTCGTGAAGCTCGCCCGTCAGGGCAAGGTCGTGCTGCTGCCGCATATGGGCTCGGCGACCCACGAGAGCCGCATCGACATGGGTGAGAAGGTCATCATCAACATCCGGACCTTCATGGACGGGCACCGTCCGCCGGACCGTATCCTGCCGAGCATGCTCTAAAGCATATCCCCGGCGGCGATGCGTTCGCCGCCGCCGGCCGTGTGGAACAGGCGCTCGCTGGTCAGCTTCAGGAAATAGAACCCGAATTCCGGGTTCTGGTAATAGAGCTGCTTGACCTCCGAATAGGACACCCGCAGCGCCCTCCCCGCCTGCATGCAGACCAGGGACGCTGTGCGGGTGTTGCCCGGCGAGAGCAGGCCGAGTTCTCCCACGATTCCGCCTGTCCGCACCTCGTACCCGACTTCGGGCACGAGGAAGACGCCGCTCTCGATGTAGTAGAGCTCGTCGGCCGGGTCGCCCTTGCGGAACACGGTCTCCCCCGTGCCGAAGCGGCGCTTGGTGCCGAACGGCGCCAGCCATTCGAGGGTCAGGCTGCCGGACGCCGCCGCCTCCGCCTGCCGCACGAGCCGCACCATCTCCCACAGCCTGTAGGCGTTGAACGGGATCTGGATGCACTCGGTCAGCACGACGGGCATGCTGCCGATCAGGATGCCGTAGGTGATGACGGCGCAACTCGCGCAGAGGGAGATGATCCGCAGCGGGATCATCGTGCTCATCGCGGAGGACGCGATCGTCAGCGCGGTCCCGAGATAGCCGATGGCCTCGATCCAGTTCATCGCCTTCCCCGGAAGCGGTTGCGGCGGGGGAATGCCCGTCCGCGTCCGTTCGGGCAAGCCGATCTCAGGTGGAAGTTGCGGCTTCCAGCGTCGTGCGGACGGCCTCTGCGGCGCGTATCCCCTGCTCGTAGGCGCCGCCCACCGTGCCCCATTGCTCCCGCGACAGCGCTTCACCCGCGAAGAACAGCTTGCCGCCGATGCCGTCGCGCAGGGTGAGCCGCGCCTGGGCATGGCCCGGCGGGACGACGGCCCAGGAGCCGCGCGCGAACGGATCGTGCCGCCACGCGCTGATGGCCGGGATCGTGAGGTCGCGCAGGCGCGCCCGCCCGACCTGCTCGGCCAGCACGGCGCGGACATGCCGGCGCACCGCATCGGGCCCCCCGCCCGTGGCGTCGATGGCGGCGGCCTCGTGGATATCCAGTTCGTAGAAGTGGAACGGCGTGCCGTCGATGCGGGTGAGCAACCCGGAGGGCGAGCGGCGGCGGCCGTGGAAGCCCGCGAGCCGGTCGCGGCCGCCGAACGGGCTCGACGGCCAGTGCAGCACCGCATGCTCGTAGATGCCGGTGGTGAACCCGTCGATGGCCGCCCGCACCGTATTGGGGAGCGGCGGCGAGAAGGCCGGCCCGTCGCGCAGGACCATCACCGGCACGGTGAGGATGGCGGCCTTCGCCGACAGGCTCGTGCCGTCTTCCAGCGAAAGCTGCACCCCCTCCCCCGCCCAATCGATGCGGCGAACGGGAGCCGAGAGGCGGATCGGCAGGCCGGCGGCGAGCCGCGCGAGGTAGTTGCCGTAGCCCCCGGCGATGAAGAAGTTGTCGCCGTATTCCATACTCGGGAAGTCGTGCAGGGAGACCTCCCCGAGGGGGCGTCCCGAGACGAGGCCGTGGACCTGCGCGACGCGCGCGGCCCAGGGCCCGAGCCCGGCCGGCAGGGCGCTGGCGGCGGGGCGATCCTCACCGTCCTTGCCGGCGCTGCCCGTCATGGCATGGTCGGCGCGCTCGAAGGCGCGGGCGCCCGCGCGGGCTTCCCGAGGGCGGGCGGGCTTGCCGGAAACCCAGGTATGGCCGTCCTGCGGCGCCCGGCGCAGGCGCTCGCCGCGCTCACGCCCGAGGGCCACGAGGGGATTGATCGGCCCGGCATGGAGCCAGTGCGCCCCGAGATCGACCGGGTGCCCGCGTAGCGAAACCGTCACGGCCCGGCCGCCGACTCGATCCCGCGCCTCTAGCACCGCCACCGACCGCCCGGCCGCGACGAGGCTCCGCGCCGCCGCGATCCCCGCCGCCCCGGCGCCGACGATCACCACATCCGGTGAGGCCGGCAACGGCGCCAGGGCCGGACGAAAATCGGGGGTCAGGGCCGGTTGCGTCGTCATCGTCACCGTCTCGCTTCTCGCCCGCCCTTGCACCGCAGCGGGCGCGATCCCACAACCCTGCCGTCTCGATCTGCTCCGGACCAGAACCGATGATTCTCGATTCCGCTTCCGCGGCCCTTCGTCAGACGCTGTCGCCGGCCCTGCGCGGCATCCTCTGGAAATCGCTCGGCCTCACCCTCGCGATCCTCGCGCTCCTGTGGCTCGGCCTGACGCGGCTGATCCAGGCATTCCAGGCGAGCCACCACATCTCGTCGCAGTACCCGATCCTCGACAGCCTCGCCTACTACCTCGCCGGGTTCGGCCTGTTCGTCGCCCTCGCCTACCTGATGCCGGCCGTGTCTATCATCGTCGCCGGCTTCTTCCTCGATGACGCCGCCGAGATCGTGGAGCGCACCGACTTTCCGGGCGAGCCGCCGGGGCAGGCGATGCCCTTCGGAATCTCGATGCTCTACGCCCTGCGCTTCGCGGGCCTGACGCTGCTCGTGAACATGGCCGCTCTGGTGATCTTCTTCGTTCCGGTGATCGGCGTGGCCGCGTTCTTCGCCGCCAATGCCTACCTGCTCTCGCGGGAATATTTCGAGATGGCGGCGGCGCGCTTCCGCCGGATCGACGGCGCTGCGCAGATGCGCCGGGACCATGCCCTGCGCACGCTCCTCGCCGGGTGCCTGCTGGCGGGCATGATGATCGTGCCTGTCGTCAATCTCGTGACGCCGCTCTTCGGCATCGCCCTGATGGTGCATCTGCACAAGCGCATCGCGGCCCGTCAGCCGCGCCTGACCTACCCGCGCTGACCCCCTCTGCGGCGAGGGGCGCCCTGGTATTCCAGCAAGTGCCCCTCTAGCGTACCGCAATGCCCGGTCGCCGCCGGGCCGGAGCGGGCCTGTGATGGAATCGCGTGAGGAACGCCGGGAGCCGCCGCCCCCGCCGGGCAAGGCGCCGTTCGTGCTCCTGATCCTCGCCGGGGCGGGCCTGATCGGCTGGGGCGCCTATGGGCAGTGGCAGCGCGACATCGAGGCGACGCGCACCCTCGACAAGATCCGCAACCTCGTGCCCCGCGTGCGCACCGCCCTGGCCGAGCGGGCCGACGGCCCCCTCGACCTGACGCTGCCCGGCGAGACGCGCCCCTTCATCACCGCCGCCATCGCCGCGCGGGCGACGGGCTACATCGCCGAGCGCCGGATCGACATCGGCTCCCGCGTGAAGGCGGGCGACCTCCTCTTCCGGATCGCAGCGCCCGATCTCGACCAGCAACTGGCGCAGGCCGAGGCGCAACTCGGCCAGTTGAAGGCGCAGAAGCTTCAGGCCGAGGCGCAGGTGGAGCAGGCCAAGGCCAACGTCACCCTGGCCAATCTCACCAACAACCGGACGACGACCCTGGCCGACCAGGGCTGGGCCTCCCGCCAGAACGCCGACACGTCGCAGGCGGGCGTCCTGTCCCAGGCCGCGACCCTGGCCGCCGCCGAGGCCGGCGTGAAGGTCGCCGCCGCCAACATCAAGGCGCAGGACGCGGCGGTGGAGCGCCTGAAGGCGCTCGCCGCGTTCGAGCGGGTCGTGGCGCCCTTCGACGGCGTGGTCACGACCCGGAACATCGATGTCGGCGATCTGGTGAAGGCCGACAACGGTGGCACCCCGCTCCTGACCATGGATCAGGACAGCACCCTGCGCATCACCGTGAACGTGCCGCAGAACCTCACCCGTGGCGTGGCCCCCGGCGTCGAGGCGACGATCCGCGTGCCGCAGCTTCCGGGTCGCACCTTCACCGGCTCGGTGAAGCGCAGTTCCGTCGCGCTGCAGGTCGCCTCGCGGACGCTGACCACCGAAGTCGACGTGCCGAACCCGGATGGCACCCTGCGCGCCGGCATCCATGCCGACGTCACCCTCAAGCTCCCGCGCGACAAGCCGGGCGTGATCGTCCCGTCGGAGGCGGCGATCTTCAGCAAGGGGGAGTTGCGCGTGGCCGTGGTGAAGGATGACGGGCGCGCCACATGGCGGACCATCCGCCTGCGCCGGGATTTCGGCCGGGCCCTCGAAATCGAGGACGGCATCGAGGCACAAACCCGCATCATCCTCGGGCCGTGGCCGGACCTGCGCGAGGACCAGCCCGTGGAGCGGGACGACGGCCCCGCCGGGCACCAGCCGATGCGTTCGGCGGCCCGTTAGGATCAGTTCACCCGGACGACGAGCTTCATCTTCGGGTGGATGCCGCAGAGCACCTGGAACACGCCCGTCTGCGTGAACGTGACCGGTGTGCGGCTGCCCGGTTCCTGATCGCCGGAATCGAAGCTGAAGGTCGGCGAATCGACGTAGGCGTGATGGAGCAGGTCGCTGTCGTCG
This sequence comes from Methylobacterium sp. TK26, assembly GCF_055361565.1. Classification (NCBI taxonomy): domain Bacteria; kingdom Pseudomonadati; phylum Pseudomonadota; class Alphaproteobacteria; order Hyphomicrobiales; family Methylobacteriaceae; genus Methylobacterium; species Methylobacterium sp. TK26. Next base: position 2,316,381 of record NZ_CM143965.1, read on the forward strand.
TTGACGATGACGACCGTCTCGCCCTTCGAGACGACCAGCGTCTCGGGATGGAAGGTCCGCCCCTTCTGCGAGACGATGATGCCCAGGGCCTGCAGTTTCCCCACGACGGGAATGCCGGCGACGACGCCGAGACCCAGCGACAGCAATGTCGGGAACATCACTGCAAGGCCAGGCTTGCGCGGCGGGAGAGTGGCGAGGCTCGACATGCAGGCTCCCGTTTCTTCACAACACATAGCCATACAAGGTTGAGAAAGCCTTTTGCTTGATCACCCCGGCCACGCTGCTTGCGTTCGTGATGCAAGCATGGGTCCGGTACGTCACTTTCGTAATTCAATGAAACGCACAGCTAATCACACTTTAAGATGTCACCCATAGGATCGATGTTGCGGACCGAGTGGTGAACCGGTGAGATGCAATATTTCGAGGCGGCATTCCCGATGAAAGCGAGGGCGCAAGCCCCCGGGCGAAGCTCGCCGATCGGCGCCTTCGTCGCCACGATCAAGGCGCGCATCTTCATCGCCTTCTTCGTGATGAGCCTCCTCTCCGGCGGCCTCGGCTTCTACGCCATCGTGGCCATCGCCCATGTCGGCGATCTCGTCGGCCGGACCTACGACCAGTCGTTGATGTCCATCAACTATGCGCGGGCCACGGCGGCGGACTTCGCCAAGATGCGCGCCACCTTCGCGCGGCAGGGTCTTACCCGCGACAAGGCCGCCCTCGCCAGACTCGACGCGCAGATCACCGAACTCCACACCACCCTGGCGGAAGACCTGACCATCGCCGTGGAGCGAGCCCAGTCCGACCGGGCCGTGCGCGCCGCCCTCGCCGTCCAGACCGGCGTCGCCGCCTGGGACGACATCCGGCGCAGCTTCGGCGACCTCTCCGCCGTCCGCCCCGAGCGCTGGGACGCCCTCGACCATCAGGCCGACGCCATCGACGCCCAGATCGACATGCTGGTGAACTACACCGCCGGCGACGGCTTCACCTTCCGCCAGGCGGCGCGGATGGCGGTCGGCAGCGAGTTGCGCCTCAACATGGCGGCGGCGCTGCTCGCGATCTTCGGCTCGGGCGTAATCGCGTGGCTCCTGCACCGCCGCATCCGGGGGCCGATCGTCTCCGCGTCCCTCGCGGCGCAGCGAATCGCGGGCGGGCACCTCGACGATTCGATTCCCACCGACGGCCGCGACGAACTCGGCAGCCTGCTCCGCTCCATGGCGGCCATGCGCGACAACATCCGCGCGATGATGGAACGCGAGGTCCGCCAGCGCCAATCGGCGGAACGGCTCCTCACCGACGCCCTGCAAAGCTCGCGTGAGGGCGTCGTCGTCGTCGATGCCACGGGCGGCATCGCCTTCGCCAACCCGATGGCGCTGAAGTTCTTCGAAGGGCTCGGCACGGCGGATAACTCCTCCGGCGAGATCACCTGCCGCGAGGCCCTGTCCTGCGATGGCGAGTTCCGGCTGCCGAACGGGCGCTGGCTGCGCGTAAGCCGCAGCGCCACCGAGGGCGGCGGCTTCGTCGCCGTGTGCAGCGACATCAGCGTCGAGAAGGAGCAGGAAGCCAAGCTTCGCGAGACGAACCTGCGCCTCGACGCGGCCCTCGACAACATGTCCCAGGGCCTGTGCCTGTACGATGCCGATCACCGGCTGATGGTGGTGAACCGCCGCTACGGCCAGATCTACGGCCTGCCGGCGAACGCGGTGACGCCGGGCATGACCGCGCAGGAAGTGCTGGCGGTCAGCTCCAACGGCGACGGCTCGGCCGTGCCTTCGGTCTATCCGGTGATCGACGAGTTGCCGAACGGCAAGGTCATCGCCGTCGAGCGCCGGAACACCGCCGATGGCGGCTTCGTGGCCACTTTCGAGGATGTCACCGAGCGGCGCCATGCGGAGGCGCGGATCGCCTTCCTCGCCCATCACGACGTGCTCACCGGCCTGCCGAACCGCACCGCGCTGGAACAGCAGATCAACGCCTCCATCGCGCAGACCGGGCGGGACCAGGGTTTCGCGATCTTCGCCCTCGACCTCGACGATTTCCGGCCGATCAACGACACGTTCGGCCACGCGGTCGGCGACGAGTTGCTCGTGGCCGTGGCCAACCGGCTGAGCGCCTGCGTGCGCGAGATCGACTGCGTCGCCCGCATCGGCGCCGACGAGTTCGTGGTTTTGCAGCGGGCTGTCGAACGGCCGGAAGATGCCGCCGTCCTCGCCCGGCGGATCATCGACGTGCTGAAGGCGCCCTACGTCCTGTCGAACCAGACCGTGAGCGTCGGCGTCACCATCGGTGTCACGGTCGCCCCCGGCGACGGCACGAGTTGCGGCAAGCTCCTGAAGAACGCCGACGTGGCGCTGGCCAGGGCGAAGGCCGAGGCGCGGGGCGCGTTCCGGTACTTCGAGCCGGATATGGACGCCCGGTTGCAGGCGCGCCGCGAGTTGGAAAGCGACCTGCGCCACGCTTTGGAGACCAAGGCGTTCGAGGTCTACTACCAGCCGATCTACAGCCTCGGCTCCGAGCGGATCTGCGGGTTTGAGGCGCTGCTGCGCTGGAAGCACCCGGTGCGCGGCTTCATCTCGCCGGCCGAATTCATCCCCCTCGCCGAGGAACTGGGGCTGATCGTGCCCCTCGGGGAATGGGTGCTGGCCCAGGCCTGCGCCGACGCCGCCCGCTGGCCGGACGGGTTGAAGATCGCCGTCAACGTCTCGGCGGTGCAGTTCACCTCGGCGAGCCTCGTCTCGGCCGTGCGGGACGCCCTGCGCTCCACCGGCCTGCCGGGACGACGCCTCGAACTGGAGATCACCGAATCGGTGCTCGTCGCCAATCCCGGCGTGACCACCGCGATCCTGCACAGCCTCAAGGGGCTCGGGGTGCGGGTGTCGATGGACGATTTCGGCACCGGTTACTCGTCGCTCAGCTACCTGCGCAGCTTCCCCTTCGACAAGATCAAGATCGACCAGTCCTTCGTCCGCGACCTCTGTGAGGAGGACGGCACCGACTTCATCGTCCGCGCAGTTATCAGCCTCGGCGCCAGCCTCGGCATGACGACGACCGCAGAAGGCGTCGAGACGGAAGCGCAATTGGCGCGGCTGCGTGCCGAGGGCTGCGACGAGGTGCAGGGCTACCTCTTCAGCCGCCCGGTGCCGATCACCGACGTGCCGAACGTCATCGCCCGCTGGAACGGCGCGACACGCGCCATCGCCTGAGTTGGGTAGGCCGGGCTCGTCGCCCGGCCTTCGTCTTATTCCGCCGCGTCGAGATGCGGGGTTTCGAGATCGGCCCGCTCGCGCTTTACGAGTTCGGCCGTGCGGAACGCCACCTCGAGGGCCTGCTCCGCGTTGAGGCGCGGGTCGCAGTAGGTGTGGTAGCGGTCGCTCAGGTCGTCGGCCGTCAGGGCGCGCGCACCGCCGGTGCACTCGGTCACGTCCTTGCCCGTCATCTCCAGATGGATGCCGCCGGCAATCGTGCCCTCGGCGCGGTGGACGCCGAAGAAGCCCTCGATCTCCTGCATCACCCGGTCGAACGGACGCGTCTTGTAGCCGCCCGCCGAGATCGTGTTGCCGTGCATCGGATCGCACACCCACACGACCGACCGGCCTTCCCGCTCGACCGCCCGCACGAGACCCGGCAGGTGCTCGCCGACCTTGTCCGCGCCGAAGCGGCAGATGAGGCTGAGGCGGCCCGCCTCGTTCTCCGGGTTCAGGAGGTCGATCAGCTTGATGAGCCCCTCCCCCGTCATGGACGGCCCGCACTTGAGCCCGATCGGGTTCTTGATGCCGCGCGCGTATTCCACGTGGGCATGGTCCGGCTGGCGGGTGCGATCACCGATCCACAGCATGTGCCCGGAGGTGGCGTACCAATCGCCGCTCGTGGAATCGACGCGGGTCAGGGCCTGCTCGTAGCCGAGCAGCAGCGCCTCGTGGCTCGTGAAGAAATCGGTGGTCCGCACCTCCTGGTGCGTCTCCGGGTTGATGCCGATGGCGCGCATGAAGCTGAGCGCATCGGTCATGCGCGAGGCGACGTCCTGATAGCGCGAGGATTGCGGCGAATCCTTCACGAAGCCCAGCATCCAGCGATGCGCGTTCTCAAGGTTCGCGTAGCCGCCGGTCGCGAAGGCGCGCAGCAGGTTCAGCGTCGCCGCCGACTGCCGGTAGGCTTCGAGCTGGCGGCGAGGATCGGGGATCCGCGCCTCTTCCGTGAAGCCGATGCCGTTGACGATGTCGCCCCGGTAGCTCGGCAGGGACACGTCGCCCTGCGTTTCGTTCGGGGACGAGCGCGGCTTGGCGAACTGCCCGGCGATGCGCCCGATCTTCACCACGGGCGAACCGCCCGCGAAGGTCAGCACCATCGCCATCTGCAGAAACACGCGGAAGAAATCGCGGATGTTGTCGGCCGAGTGCTCGTCGAAGCTCTCGGCGCAGTCGCCGCCCTGGAGGAGGAAGGCCTCACCGGTGGAGACGCGGGCCAGCGCCGCCTTCAGCTTGCGGGCCTCGCCTGCAAAAACCAACGGCGGAAAGCTTGCGATCTGCGTCTCGACGGCAGCCAGGGCGGCGGCGTCCGGATAGGCCGGCACCTGCTGAATCGGCAGGTTCCGCCACGTCGTCGGTGTCCAGCGCTCGCCCATGATTCCTCTCCACGCACGTCACTCGTGCGGCCGCGCCCTTCGCGCGGATGGGGGCTTATAGAGACATTCCTCACGGATCGCGAGGGGGCTGCGCTAGAGGCCGGGCTCGCCGTCCTCCACCTCGATCCCGTGCTCCGCGAGGATCCAGAAGATGGCTTCCAGATCCTCCGCCGAGACGTCCCGGGGCGGCAGCGCTTCTTCCAGGTCGTCGTAGGTCAGGCAGCGGCTGCGCTGCGCCTCCGCCTTGGCGAGCAGCCTGTCGATGGCCCGCCGGATGTCGGCCGGCAGCGCATCCTGGCTCGGCAGGCGATACGAGAACGCCGGCCGCAAGGCTTCGGCCAGAAGGCCGTCAATGATTGCTTGACGCCGGTCGTGGGCGTCGTCGCGTTTTCCGTTGCCAGAGCCGTGCTTGCCCATGCGCCTGATATGGCTCAGGGGCGCACGGCGTCGAGGCCCCGCTATACGATAGCGTCAACCGACTCCCACCGGATGCTTGGTCACGGCCGGCACCCGCATGGTCACGAGTTCCTCGGCGGCGGTGGGGTGGACGGCGATGGTCCGGTCGAAATCCGCCTTGGTGGCGCCCATCGTCACGGCGATGCCGACCGCCTGGATCAGCTCGCCCGCATCCTGCCCGAACAGGTGCACGCCCATCACCCGATCCGTCGCGCAATCGACGATGACCTTCATGATCACCCGCTCGTCGCGGCCGGAGAGGGTCGCCTTCATCGGCCGGAACGACGCCTTGTAGACATCGATTCGCTCGCAGGCCGCGCGCGCCGCGCTCTCGCTGAGGCCCACGGTGCCGATCTCCGGCGTCGAGAACACGGCCGTGGGGATGAGGTGGTGATCGACGCTGGTGGGCTTCCGGCCGAACTCGGTGTCGGCGAAGGCGTGGCCCTCGCGGATGGCGACGGGCGTGAGGTTCGCGCGGTTCGTCACGTCGCCCACGGCGAAGATCGAGGGCACGGTCGTGCGCGAGAATTCATCGACGGGGATCGCGCCGACGGCGTCGGGCACGATGCCGACCCGGTCGAGGCCGAGCCCGCCGATATTCGGCATGCGGCCCGTGGCGAGGAGAACCTGATCGGCCTCGATCACGCTGCCGTCGTCGAGCGTCGCGGCAAGGCCGGAGCCCCGTCGTTCGATCTGGCTCAAGGTGCGCCCGAGGCGGAGGTCCATGCGCTTGGCGTAGGCCTCGGCCAGGGCGTCGCGCACCTCGTCGTCGAAGCCGCGCAGCAGCTTGTCGCCCCGGTGCAGGAGGGTTGTGCGGCTGCCCAAGGCGGCGAACACGCCGGCGAATTCCACCGCGATGTAGCCGCCGCCGATGACGAGGATGCGCTCCGGCAGGGTCTCCAACTCGAACACCTCGTTCGAGGTGATGGCGAGGTCCACCCCCGGCACGGCCGGCTCCTTCACCGGATGGGCGCCCACCGCCACGAGAATCCGCTCGGCGCGCACGAGGCGATCCGTTGTCAGCAGGCGCACCGTGTGGGCGTCCTCGATCACCGCCCGCTCGGGGACGATTTCGACGCCCGCCCGCATCAGGTTCACGTCGTAGATGCCTTCCAGCCGCGTGACCTCGGCGTCGCGCCGCGCCTTCAACACGGACCAGTCGAAGCGCGGCTTCTCCAGCGTCCAGCCGAACCCGGCGGCATCCTCGAACTCGTCGGCGAAGCGGCCGGCATAGACCATCAGCTTCTTCGGAACGCAGCCCCGGATCACACAGGTGCCGCCGACGCGGTATTCCTCGGCCAGCATCACCTTCGCGCCGTAGCCGGCGGCGATGCGCGCCGCCCGGACACCGCCCGAGCCGCCACCGATGACGAAGAGGTCGACGTCGAAGCTCATGTCGGCAGATCCGTCGCGGGTGTTCGGGAACGGGCGCGGGCCGCCCGCGCCCAGGTGATGGCAGCACCGAGCCCGGCCGTCCACCAGCCGGCCCAGCCGTTATGCTCCACGAAGGCGATGGAGGCCGCGCAGGCGACGAGGCCGAGGGCCACGGCGAGGTCCGCCGCCGGCAGGGTGGCGACCCGCGCCAGCATCAGCATCAGGACCAGGGCCGCGAGGAACGCCCCCGGCACGCCGAGCTCAGCCCAGACCTGCAGGAAGCTGTTGTGCGGATGGCCGACGCCGAGGAGGATCCGCATGTCCGGCGGCACCTGCGCGGCGACGGGCGCCTCCGCGAACCGTGCGCTCGTGCCGAAGCCCGCGCCGCGCCAGGGCGCGGCGGCGACCGCCGTGCCGAAGCTGCGGGCGATGGCGACCCGCGCCCGCGACGAGGATTGCGTCAGTTGCTGGTGCGCCGCCTCCGGCATGAGCCGGGCGAGGAGATCGCCCTCGACGGGCGCCAGCGCCACGGCGAGGCCGAGCCCGAGGCCGGCGAGGGCCACACCCGCCTTGCGCGGCAGCACGCGGCCGAGCCCCGCCATGGCGAGGCCCGCCGCCAGTCCCATCATCGCCGCGCCGCTGATCGAGCGCAGGACGCCGAGGCCGGCGAAGCCGAGCGTCGCGAGGGCGGCGACCCGCCTCTGCGACCGCCACAGCAGCAGGGCGAGGGGCGCCGCCACGAGGTCGAGGGTCAGCACCGGCCGGTTGTGCACGAAGGCCGCGACCCGGCGGCCGAACGCCCGCTCCACCGGCAGGTCGTAGGCGAGGTCGATGGCCACGAACAGGCCCGACGCCACGATGGCGAGGCAGCCGAGCGGCAGGGCGAATTCCGGGATGCGCCCCGGCGCGAGCCGCGCCAGCAGATAGGCCCCGATCAGGGTCGGCAGGAATTCGCCGAGGAGGCGCAGGGACAAAGCCGGAAACGGGCTCCACGCGATGGAGACGAGGCTCCACGCGAGGAAGGCCAGGGCCGCGAGCCCCAGCGGCGTCCGGAGCGGGCCGATGAGCAGGGCCGGCGTGTCGCCGCCCCCCTCGCGCCAGCGGCCGGCGAGGAAGGCGAGCGCCGCGATGCCCACGACGACCGGGCTCGACCGGTTGGCGAGCACCATCGCCAGGGGCAACAGCGCCAGCGCCGCCCCGCCGAGAGCGTAGAACGGCCGGGCCGCGTGCATGGGGGGCTTACTGAAGCTGGTGGCCGCGCTTGCCCATCTCCGCGCGGACGCGGATCATGATGTATTCCGAGACTTCCTCGGTCCAGCCCTGCATGGCGCGGACCATCTCGTCCAGAAGGGCCGGCTGCATCTCGACGTAGCGCTTGCCGGCGGGCGAGCGGAAGAAGGTCGCGATGTCGTTGAGTTCGGACTCGGAAAACTTCGCCGCATAGGTCCGCGCGGCGATGTCGATCATCCGCTGCTTCTGCAGTTCCATTTCCGGCTGAAGGGCGACCAGCACCTCATCGAGATCCTTCTGCAGCTCCGGCCGGGTGACGGCCTGCTTGCGGATCTGTTCCGCGAAGGACGGGATGATCGAATCGAACGAGCGCGCGATCCCGGAGGAGAGCATCACCTCGCGGGCGAGGGCGAGGTGGTTCGCCGTGTAGGTCGGCCCGGCCGGGGTGTTGGCGGCCGGCATCGGGGCGGCGGGCTTCTTGGCCTGGGCCAGGGCCGGCAGGCAGGGGGCCGCGAGGGCGAGGCCGACCAGGGCGGCGAGAAGGCGGGACATCAGCGGGTTCCGTCGTTGCGAGGATCGGTTCAGGCGAGGCGGCCGAGGATCGTGACCTCGGCTTGCCCGCCGACATCGGCGGCGAGGATCGCGGCGGTCGCGATGCCGAGGAAAAGGCCGTGCTCGACCACGCCGGGCACGGACCAGAGGGCCGTGCCGAGCCGTTCGGGATCAGGGATGCGGCCGAGCTTGGCATCGAGGATGACGTGGCCGCCATCGGTCTTCACCGGCTGGCCATCCGGGCCGCGCCGCAGGTCGACAGGCCCCCGGCAGCCGGCGGCGGCGATCGCCTCCTCGACGGCCTGCTGGGTCGCGGTGAGGCCGAACAGGTTCACTTCGATGGGGAGCGGGAAGGCGCCGAGCGTCGCGACGTGCTTGGCCGCGTCCGCGATCACCACCATGCGGTGGCTGGCGCAGGCGACGATCTTCTCGCGCAGCAATGCCGCGCCGCCGCCCTTGATGAGTCGCAGGTTGCTATCGACTTCGTCCGCCCCGTCGATGGTGAGATCGAGATGCGGAAGCTCGTCCAGGGTGGCGAGTCGGATGCCGAGCCCCTGCGCCTGACGCCGGGTCGCCTCGGATGTCGGCACGCCGACCACGTCGAGCCCGTCGCGCACCCTCGCGCCGAGGAGGTCCACGAAGGCGGCGGCGGTCGAGCCGGTGCCGAGGCCGAGGCGCATCCCCGGCTCGACGAGTTCGAGGGCGCGGGCGGCGGCGGCCCGGCGAAGGTCGGGCCCGCTCATGGGCGACGGTTCCGGGGTGTCTGAGCGAGGTGGACGACGCGCATGATCGGGCTGGCCCTGAGGGACGTTCGCCGCGCCCCTACCATGCCGGCCGCCCGACCGGAACGGGACTCGCGCGATGCCGGTATCACGGACGGCCACCCTGTGGGGGCGTGGCGCTGGTTCCCGGCCGCCCGGTGGAGATGCCGGGGACGGGCGAGCCGTCCTGCGCCTCGGCGCCGGCCTTCGATTGCTGGGTGCAGACGACCTGCTCCTTCTTCACCAGCACGAAGCAGATGCTCATCTCGCCGGTGCGGTAGTTCACCCGGAACACACCGGCCTCGCGGGCGTGGCGGCTGGCGACGAGGCCGTATTCCGCCGGCGGCTGGGCGCCCGCGCCCTCACCCGCGCCGAAGCACACGGTCTGGCCGATGCCGCCGCCCGATTCCTGGAGCCCGTATTGGCAGGAGGTGACTTCGCCCGTCACCTTGTCGACTCGGTACATGCGGTTCAGATCGGTCTGCGGCGCGGGCACGAATTCATACGAGGACGCCAGAGCCGGCAGGGCGTGCAGCGTGGCACAGACGAGAAGCGTCGGCAGGATCGGGCGCATGGGACATCCGGTGGAGGGAAGCCTCCGGTCTCGCTGAGGTTTCGGGCAAGTCTTAGGCATGGCGCGACTTGCCGGCCCGCCACCGGCCAGATAGCGAGGCGCCATTCCCAGACAGACGGATCTTGCCATGGCCGCCCCGCCCATCGCCGTGTTCGACCTCGACGGCACCCTCGCCGAGACGGCGGGCGACCTGATCGGCACGCTGAACGTGCTTCTGACCCGCGAGGGCCTCGCCGAGTTACCCCTGTCCCAGGCCCGCGAATTGATCGGCGCCGGGGCCAAGGCCCTCATCAAGCGTGGCTTCGAGGCCGAGGGGCGCGAGATCAGCCCGGCCGAGCACGAGCGGCTGTTCGATGATTTCATTGCCCATTACGGCGAGCATCTGGCCGATTCCTCGCACCTGTTCGACGGCGTCGTTCAGGCGCTGGACCGGCTGGAAGACTCGGGCTTCCGGCTCGCCGTCTGCACGAACAAGTACGAGGGGCAGTCGGTGAAGCTGCTGGGCCTGCTCGGCATCGCCGACCGCTTCGCCGCCATCTGCGGCCGGGACACGTTCCCGCAATCGAAGCCCGATCCGCGCCATCTCACCGGCACGATCGAGCGCGCGGGCGGCGATCCGGCCCGCGCCGTGATGGTGGGCGATTCGCGCACCGACATCGACACCGCCAAGGCGGCGGGCATCCCGGTGGTCGCCGTGACGTTCGGCTACACCGACACCCACGTCTCCGAACTCGGGCCCGACCGGGTGATCGAGCACTTCGCGGAGTTGCACGAGGCCGTCACCTCTCTGGTGCGCGTGGCCTGACCGGGCTCAGGCGAGCCATGTCCTGAGGCGGGCCACCGTGTCGCGGCAATCCTTCTCCGAACCGGCGAAGGAGAAGCGGACATGGTGGCCCCCGGCGGCGGGGTCGAAGTCGAGGCCGGGCGTCGAGGCGATGCCGGCCTCGTCGAGCATCCGGCGGCAGAAGCCGGCTGCGTCGTCCGTCAGGTTCGACACGTCCGCATAGATGTAGAACGCCCCGTCCGCCGGATGGACCTTGCCGAGGCCGAGGCCGGGGAAGGCGTCGAGTAGGATGGCGCGGTTGCGGGCATAGCCCTCGCGGACGGCTTCCAGCTCCTCCGTCGCGTCGAACGCGGCGAGCGCCCCGACCTGCGAGAGGTAGGGGGCCGAGATGTAGAGGTTCTGCGCCAGCCGCTCGACGGCGCGCAGCAGGCTTTCCGGCACGACCATCCAGCCGATGCGCCAGCCGGTCATGCAATGGTACTTCGAGAAGGAGTTGATGATCACCGCATCCGGCTCGAACTGGAGCGCGGTGGCGGCCGGCGCCCCGTAGGTGAGGCCGTGGTAGATCTCGTCCGAGATGAGCGGCAGCCCGAGGCGCCGGGCGCGCGCGCAGAGCTCTGCCAGCGCTTCGGGCACGATCACCGTCCCCGACGGGTTCGCCGGGCTCATCACGAGCACGCCGTTCAGGTCGCTCGCCTCGTGCGTCGCCTGCAGCAGGGCGGCGGTGGGGGCGAAGCGGTCCTCCTCGCGCAGGACCATCGGCACCGGCTCGACGCCGAGCGAGGCCAGGATGTTGCGATAGGCCGGATAACCCGGCTGCGGCACGCCGACCCGGTCGCCCGCATCGAACAGGGCCATGAAGGCGAGGAGGAAGCCCGCCGAGGAGCCGGTCGTCACCACGACCTGCTCCGGGGCCACCGTGACGCCGTAGCGCGACCTGTAGTCCCGCGCGATGCGCTCGCGCAATGCCGGCAGCCCCAGCGCTTCCGTATAGGGCACGCGCCCGAGGGTCAGCGCTTGGCGGGCCGCCTCGACCACCGGGCGCGGGGCGCCCGCCGAGGGCTGGCCGACTTCCATATGCACCACGTCGAGGCCGGAGCGCTCCCTGGCGGCGGCGGCGCTCATCACGTCCATCACCATGAACGGTGCGACGGAGGAGGCACGGCGGGACGGTTGCGGCATGGGATCCGACGGGTTCACGCGCCCGGCGGGCGCAGACGGGCTATTTGACCGCGCGCCGCGAAAACGCCAAACCCCTCGCTCATAGGCTCGCGCCTGTCAGACGCCCGCGTGCCGCGAGGATCCATGCCCTTCACCCGTTCCCTGCCCGCTCTCGCGCTCGCCCTGAGCCTCGGCGCGTCCGCCACCGCCCTGGCCCAGGAAGCCGCCGCGCCCTTCACCGACGCGCAGCGCTCGGCCATTGAGGGGATCATCAAGGAATACCTCGTCAAGAACCCCGAAGTCCTGCAGGACGCCCTCGCCGAGGCCGAGAAGCGGCAGGTCGAGACGCAGCGCCTCGCCCAGGCCGCCGCCCTCAAGGAATCCCGCGAGATGCTTGTGAACGGCAAGCACGACGTGGTGGCCGGCAACCCGACGGGGGACGTCACCCTCGTGGAGTTCTTCGATTACAATTGCGGCTACTGCCGCAAGGCGCTCAGCGACGTGCAGGCGCTGATCAAGTCGGACCCGAAGCTGCGGGTCGTCATCAAGGACTTCCCCGTGCTCGGCCCGGAATCGCTCGAGGCGAGCCAGGTGGCCATGGCCGTGGCGCAGCAATTGAAGGGCGACAAGCTCTTCGAGTTCCACCAGAAGCTGCTCGAGTCGAAGGGCCGCGTGAACGGCGCCAAGGCGATGGACGTCGCCAAGCAGATGGGCCTCGACACCGCGAAGCTGCAGAAGGACATGGCGTCCCCGGACGTGAAGGCGGCGCTTTCGGAGAATCGCGGGCTCGGCGACCGCCTCGGCCTGTCGGGCACGCCGGCCTTCATCATCGGCGACGAGGTGATTCCCGGCGCGGTCGGCGTCGAGCCGATGCGCAAGACCATCGCTGACGTCCGCCAGTGCGGCCACGCCTCCTGCTGAGGCATTCGACGCAACAACCTTTCATCGCCGCTTGTCGCGGGGCAGCCTCGTCGTCTAAGACCACGGGTGCCCGCGGCGAACCGCGGTGCCCCCCCGGCGCCCGGTTGAGCTCGAGCCCCCGCCCGCCGGAACATCGGACCCGATGCCAGACGAAGAAGGCCGGATGCCCAAGCACGACTCCATCGATCCCGAGCTCGTCCGCGAGCTCGCCCACCTCGTCACGGAGACCGGTCTCTCCGAGATCGAGGTCGAGAAGGGGGACCTGCGCATCCGCGTGGTCCGCCGGATCGAGCCCGTTTCCGTTCAGGTCGCGGCGCCGGCCCCCATCGCGGCGGCGGTGCCCGCGCCGATGCACATGCCTGCGGCCCTGGCCCCGGCCGAGCCCGCGCGCACGGAGCCGGGTACGGTGCCCTCCCCCATGGTCGGCACCGCCTACCTGCGTCCCTCGCCCGATGCGAAGGCGTTCATCGATGTCGGCTCGCGGGTCGAGGTCGGCGACAAGCTTCTGCTGATCGAGGCGATGAAGACCTTTAACGAGATCGTCGCGACCCGTGCCGGCACCGTGACGGCGATCTTCGTCGAGGACGGCCAGCCGGTCGAGTTCGGCGAGGCGCTCCTCGTCATCGCCTGACGCCCCGGGAAGCTGCCGCCATGTTCGACAAGATCCTGATCGCCAACCGGGGCGAGATCGCGCTGCGAATCCTGCGGGCGGCGAAGGAACTCGGCATCGCCACCGTGGCGGTCCATTCCACAGCCGACGCGGACGCCATGCATGTGCGCCTCGCCGACGAGAGCGTGTGCATCGGCCCGCCCGCCGCGCGCGACAGCTACCTCAACATCCCCTCAATCATCGCGGCCTGCGAGATCACAGGGGCGGATGCGGTCCATCCCGGCTACGGCTTCCTCTCGGAGAATGCCCGCTTCGCCGAGGTGCTGGCCCATCACGAGATCGGCTTCATCGGCCCCAAGGCGGAACACATCCGCATCATGGGCGACAAGATCGAGGCGAAGCGCACGGCGCTGAAGCTCGGCATCCCCTGCGTCCCCGGCTCCGACGGCGGGGTCGAGACCGGCGACGAGGCGAAGCGCATCGCCGCCGAGATCGGCTACCCCGTGCTGGTGAAGGCCGCCTCCGGCGGCGGCGGTCGCGGCATGAAGGTCGCCCGCACCGAAGCCGATCTGGATCAGGCCATCGGCATGGCCCGCTCCGAGGCGAAGGCCGCCTTCGGCGACGATTCGGTCTACCTCGAAAAGTATCTCGAAAAGCCGCGCCACATCGAGGTGCAGGTGCTGGGCGACGGTAATGGCGGTGCCGTTCACCTCGCCGAGCGCGATTGCTCGCTGCAGCGTCGCCACCAGAAGGTGTGGGAAGAGGGTGGCTCGCCGGCCCTCAACGAGGCGATGCGGGCCGAGATCGGCGGCATCTGCGCCAACGCCATGCAGAAGCTCGGCTATCTCGGCGCCGGCACGGTCGAGTTCCTGTATGAGGACGGCCGCTTCTACTTCATCGAGATGAACACCCGGATCCAGGTCGAGCATCCGGTGACGGAGATGATCACCGGCATCGACCTCGTGAACGAGCAGATCCGCGTGGCGGCGGGCGCGCCCCTGTCGGTCGTGCAGAGCGACATCAAGGTCGAGGGGCACGCCATCGAGTGCCGCATCAACGCTGAGGACCCGGAAACCTTCCGGCCCTCGCCGGGGCTGATCACCTATTATCACCCGCCGGGCGGCCTCGGGGTACGCGTCGATTCGGCCGCCTTCCAGGGCTACCGCATCCCGCCGAACTACGATTCGCTGATCGGCAAGCTGATCGTCCACGGCCGCACCCGGAACGAGTGCCTGATGCGCCTGCGCCGGGCCCTGGACGAGTTCGTGATCGACGGCGTCGACACCACCCTGCCCCTGTTCCGCGCTCTCGTCCGTAATCAGGACGTGCAGAACGGCATGTACGACATCCACTGGCTGGAGACGGCGCTCGCGAGCGGCGACCTGAAGACCTGACGCCGCACGGCTCTCGGGCCTCTGGCCTTTCGCGCGGCGCCGGGCGACATTTCCGCCATGCATGACGGCGCCCGTATCGACATCACGCCCGAGATCCTGCTCAAGGCCTACGCCGCCGGGATCTTCCCGATGGCGGAGGACGCGGACGATCCGACGCTCTATTGGGTCGAGCCCCGCGCAAGGGGCATCCTGCCCCTCGACGGGTTCCGCATCCCGCGACGCCTCGCCCGCACCGTCCGCTCGGATGTGTTCGAGGTCCGCTCCGACACCGATTTCGACGGCGTGATCGAGGGCTGTGCCGGGCCGCGCCGGGATAGCGAGCGCACCTGGATCAACGGGCGCATCCGCGACCTCTACGGCACCCTGTTCGATGAGGGCTACGTCCACACGATCGAGGTCTATGCCCGTGACACGCAGCGGCTCGTCGGCGGGCTCTACGGCGTGTCTCTCGGCGCGGCCTTCTTCGGGGAGAGCATGTTCCACCTCGCCCGCGATGCCTCGAAGGTGGCCCTCGTCCACCTGATGGCGCGGCTGAGGACGGGCGGCTACCGGCTGGCCGACACGCAATTCGTGACCGACCATCTCGCCCAGTTCGGCGCGGAGGAGATTCCCCGCCACGCCTACAAGCGCAGGCTCGCCACGGCCCTCGACGGCGAGGCGGATTGGGGCATCTGGCCGGGGGATGGCAGCGTTAGCGGAGAGCAGGCGCTGCTGGCGCTGGCACCGGTCGAGGAGTGACCGGGGACTAGCGGAAGATCGCGTCGAAGATCGATTGCGGCTGAGGCGGCGGCGGCGGGGCCGGCGCGGGGCCTTCGTTCGACGGGAAGAACTTGCGCGAGGGCTTCTGCTTCGGCTGCACCGGCACGCCGCGCGGCGCCTCCACGTCCACCTGCCCGGCCGAGTTGACCTGCTGGGCGGTCTTCGTCGCGTCCTTGCGCTTACCCGACTTCTCGGGCTTCGCCGCAAGGGCGGGTACGTCCTCCTGCTCCTTCGCCTCGGCGATCACGTCGCTGCCGCCCTTACAATCCACGAGCCAGACGTCGTAGATCGGGTGCTCGATGGCGTGCAGGCCGGGGCTCGACGCGAACATCCAGCCGGTGAAGATCCGGCGGTACTTGTTGTCGAGGGTCACTTCGTCCACTTCGAGAAAGGCCGTGGTCTTGGCAGGCTCGGTGGGCGGACGCGAATAGCAGACGCGCGGAGTGAGCTGCAGGGCGCCGAACTGAACGGTCTCGTCCACGGCGACCTCGAATGACACGATGCGGCCGGTGATCTTGTCGAGGCCGGAGAACACCGCCGTCGGATTCTTGATCTTGTCGGCGAAGGCCGGCACCGCCGCGAGGCACGCGGCACCGAAGCAGAGCGCCCGGACGGCGCGGAAGGGGGTGCGGCTCAAGGCGTCTGCCTTTCGGCGGTCTGGGCTAAGCGAGGTGCGCCCGTTTCAACACCGCAACGGTGGCGGCAAAAGGGCGCTGCGCTGCGCCTATTCCGGCGACCAGGGCGCATAATCGCCCGTCGCGGCGGGACGGGAGCCCCAGGACAATTGCGAACCCTGCGGCCGGTAGGCGTTGGCCGTGCCGGTCTGGTTCTCGACATGCGGCTTCTGCCAGGGCTTGGGCGTGTACTGCTCCTCGCTGGGCGCCACGTCGACGTTATGGCACAGCCAGCCGCGCCAGCCCGGCGGCACCTTCGAGGCGTCCGCGTAGCCGTTGTACACGACCCAGCGCCGCTCGCTGCCGACCGAACGGTCGATCAGCG
Source organism: Methylobacterium sp. TK26 (assembly GCF_055361565.1). Taxonomy (NCBI): domain Bacteria; kingdom Pseudomonadati; phylum Pseudomonadota; class Alphaproteobacteria; order Hyphomicrobiales; family Methylobacteriaceae; genus Methylobacterium; species Methylobacterium sp. TK26. Next base: position 2,332,574 of record NZ_CM143965.1, read on the forward strand.
CGCCCTGCGCCTTGTAGTACTTGTTACCCAGCTCGTCCTCGCCGACGAAGATGCCCGAGCGCGCGGTTTGTACGGCGACCGAGACGGTCTGTCCGTTCCACCACGTGAAGATGCGCAGCAGGGTGTCTTTAAGTGCCATCGCCCGATCCGCTCTGTGACGCGCCCGCGAGCGCGTCGGTGGCGGTTATGGGCAGGCCGCGCCCGCGAGTCCAGTGCCGCGTCGCCGTGGGCCGACCTGTCGCACGGATGTCACGGCCACGCTCCCGCATTTCCGGGCGGCTCGCGTTGCCATGTGGACGCAAAATAATCCCGGCGGAAATCATCGACGCCAGAACGACACTTAGGCGAGGCGTGATGGATATCCACAGGGATTTCTCCCGCACCACAAGATGTAGCGGGAAACCTTCCACCCTCACACCACTTGTTGACGTGAAAGGCGGGTAGGCGTTAATCTCTCGGACATGGTGGTGCCCCTTCGGTCACGGCGTTCAGTGGGCCGCCCCCGTCTCTAAAATTAACGTCGCGGAACCGAACCGAGCCCAGTGCGGGCCGGGTCGGAACCGCTGCCCCCGCCGCTGGCGGGACCGGGGACGCGTTCCCCGTTGGGAGAGGTGTGACTTATGCGGTTCGAGCGTCGCTACACCACGGCCGGGCAGTCGCCCTACGCGGCCATCGCATTCCGCAAGACGCTGAGCGAGATCCGCAATCCGGACGGGTCGATCGTGTTCCGTCTCGACGGCATCGACGTGCCGGAGAGCTGGAGTCAGGTCGCGAGCGACGTCCTCGCTCAGAAGTATTTCCGCAAGGCGGGTGTCCCGGCCCGGTTGAAGAAGGTCGAAGAGAACGACGTTCCCTCGTTCCTGTGGCGGTCCGTGCCGGATGAGACGGCCCTCGCCGAGTTGCCGGAGGAGGAGCGCCTCGGCTCCGAGATCTCCGCGACGCAGGTCTTCGACCGTCTGGCCGGCTGCTGGACCTACTGGGGCTGGAAGGGCGGCTACTTCTCCTCCGAGGAAGACGCCTCGGCGTTCATGGACGAGCTGCGTTTCATGCTCGCCCGCCAGATGGTGGCGCCGAACTCACCGCAATGGTTCAACACCGGCCTGCATTGGGCCTACGGCATCGACGGTCCGGGCCAGGGCCACTTCTATTGCGATTACCGTACCGGTGAGCTGACCCGCTCGGGCAGCGCCTACGAGCACCCGCAGCCGCATGCCTGCTTCATCCAGTCCGTGCAGGACGACCTCGTGAACGAGGGCGGCATCATGGACCTGTGGGTCCGTGAGGCGCGCCTGTTCAAGTACGGCTCGGGCACCGGCTCGAACTTCTCCATGCTCCGCTCGGAGAACGAGAAGCTCGGCGGCGGCGGCAAGTCGTCGGGCCTGATGTCCTTCCTGAAGATCGGCGACCGCGCGGCGGGCGCCATCAAGTCGGGCGGCACTACCCGCCGCGCCGCCAAGATGGTGATCGTCGACATCGACCACCCGGATATCGAGGCCTTCATCGACTGGAAGGTGAAGGAAGAGCAGAAGGTCGCCGCCCTGGTGACGGGCTCGAAGGTCGTCTCCAAGCACCTCACCGCCGTCATGAAGGCCTGCACGCAGTGCGAGGCCGAGGGCGATGCCTGCTTCGACGCCGAGCGGAACCCCGCGCTGAAGCGCGAGATCAAGGCCGCCCGCAAGGCGATGGTGCCGGACGCCTACATCAAGCGCGTCGTGCAGTTCGCCAAGCAGGGCTTCACCAAGATCGAGTTCCCCGTCTACGACACCGATTGGGATTCGGAGGCCTACCTCACGGTCGCCGGCCAGAACTCCAACAACTCGGTCTCCTTGACCGACGGCTTCCTGCGCGCCGTCGATGAGGACAAGGATTGGAACCTCACCGCCCGCGTCACCGGCAAGGTTACGAAGACCCTGAAGGCCCGCGACCTGTGGGAGAAGATCGGCGAGGCGGCCTGGGCGTCGGCCGATCCGGGCCTGCACTTCAACACGACGATGAACGACTGGCACACCTGCCCGGCGGGCGGGCGGATCCGGGCCTCGAACCCGTGCTCCGAGTACATGTTCCTCGACGACACGGCCTGCAACCTCGCCTCCACGAACCTGCTGACCCTCTACGACCGTGAGTCGAAGCGGTTCGACGTCGAGGGCTACGAGCACGTCAACCGCCTCTGGACGGTGGTGCTCGAAATCTCGGTGCTGATGGCGCAGTTCCCGTCCCGCGAGATCGCGGAACTGTCCTACCGCTACCGGACGCTCGGCCTCGGCTACGCCAACATCGGCGGCCTGCTGATGACGATGGGCCTGTCCTACGATTCGCATGAGGGCCGCGCTCTGGCCGGGGCCCTCACCGCGATCATGACCGGCGTCGCCTATGCGACCTCGGCGGAGATGGCGGCCGAACTCGGCGCCTTCCAGTCCTACGACGAGAACGCCGATGCGATGCTGCGGGTGATCCGCAACCACCGCCGGGCGGCCCATGGCGAGGCGGACGGCTACGAGTTCCTGAACATCGCCCCGGTCCCGCTGGACCACGCCAACATCCCGCAGGGCGACCTGGGCGAGCATGCCCGCGCCGCCTGGGACCGGGCGCTCGCCCTCGGCGAGGAGCACGGGTTCCGCAACGCCCAGGCGACCGTGATCGCGCCCACCGGCACGATCGGCCTCGTGATGGATTGCGACACCACCGGCATCGAGCCGGACTTCGCCCTGGTGAAGTTCAAGAAGCTCGCGGGCGGCGGCTACTTCAAGATCATCAACCGCGCCGTGCCGGACGCCCTGCGGACGCTCGGCTACCGGGAGAGCGAGATCGCCGAGATCGAGGCCTACGCCGTCGGCCACGGCTCGATGGGCCAGGCGCCGGGCGTCAATCCCTCGACCCTGCGTGCCAAGGGCTTCACCGACGAGAAGATCGCCTCGGTGGAAAAGGGCCTGAAGTCGGCCTTCGACATCAAGTTCGTGTTCAACCGCTGGACGCTCGGCGACGACTTCCTGACCCAGACCCTCAAGGTCCCGGCCGAGAAGCTCGCCGACCCGACCTTCGAGCTGCTGCCCTTCCTGGGCTTCGGCAAGAAGGAGATCGAGGCCGCCAACACCCATGTCTGCGGGGCGATGACGCTGGAAGGCGCGCCGTTCCTGAAGACCGAGCATTACGCGGTTTTCGATTGCGCCAACCCCTGCGGGCGGATCGGCAAGCGGTATCTCTCGGTGGAAAGCCACATCCGCATGATGGCGGCGGCCCAGCCGTTCATCTCGGGGGCGATCTCCAAGACGATCAACATGCCCAACGACGCCACGGTCGAGGATTGCAAGGCGGCCTACCTGCTGTCCTGGCGCCTCGCCCTCAAGGCGAACGCCCTCTATCGCGACGGCTCGAAGCTCTCCCAGCCCCTCAACTCGGCGCTCATCGCGGACGAGGACGAGGATGCCGACGAGGCGATCGAGGCTCTGGTCCAGGCCCCGGCGGCGGCCAAGGCGGCGGCGGCGGCCGAGCGGATCGTGGAGCGGGTGATCGAGCGGGTGGAGCGCATCCGCTCGCGGGAGAAGCTGCCCGGCCGGCGCAAGGGCTACACCCAGAAGGCGGTCGTGGGCGGCCACAAGGTCTACCTGCGCACCGGCGAGTACGACGACGGACGGCTGGGCGAGATCTTCATCGACATGCACAAGGAAGGCGCCGCCTTCCGCAGCCTGATGAACAACTTCGCCATCGCGATCTCGCTCGGCCTCCAGTACGGCGTGCCGCTGGAGGAGTTCGTGGAGGCCTTCACCTTCACGCGCTTCGAGCCGTCGGGCTTCGTGCAGGGCAACGACGCGATCAAGAACGCGACCTCGCTGCTGGACTACGTGTTCCGCGAGCTGGCGATCTCGTATCTCGGCCGCACGGACCTCGCCCACGTCAACCCGAACGAGATCGGCAACACGGTGCTCGGCGGCGGAGAGGCGGGCGACACCACCCGCGAGGGGCCGAAGTCGACCTCGGCGGCCTCGATCGTGTCGCGCGGCCTGCTGCGCGGCTCGGCCGACCGGCTGACCGTGATCCAGGGCGGCCCGGCGGGGGCGACCCTCGCGGTTTCCCCGGCGGCGGCCGGCGGCACGGTCCACGCCATGCGCGGCGCCACGGCCCTGAAGGCCGAGCCCGTCGAGACGGTGCAGATCGCCGAGACCCTGCCCTTCGCCGCGCCGACGCGCACGGTCGAGGATCGCCGGGCCGAGGCGAAGATGAAGGGCTATGTCGGCGAGGCTTGCCCCGAATGCGCGAACTTCACCCTCGTGCGCAACGGGACCTGCCTGAAGTGCGACACCTGCGGCGGCACCACGGGCTGCTCGTAAGCCCTCCGGCACCGCAATAAAAAGAAACCCCGCCCGGCTGAAGAGCCGGGCGGGGTTTCTCGTTTCAATCCTGGTCGGCGACGACCCGCAACACGTTGGTGGCCGCTGGATACGGCGAACGACGATCAGCGGCGCGTGGACGCGAGCGTGTCGGTGATGATGCGGCGCATCCGGTCCTGAGCACCCTGCGTGCTCATGTTGTGGTCGGTGTCGGGCAGCACGACCATCGGATGGCCGAGGCGCCGGGCCACGGTGGCGGGCGAACGTCCGAGATGGAGCGCCACCTCGCCGATGCCCGATTCACCCGTGCTGTAGACGAGGACCAGCTTGGCGCCCCGCTTGCGGAAGGCGGCGACCCGGCCCGCGACGCTGGTCGCGGAGGGAAAGGGCTGCACGATCTTCCCCGCGATCTGGCGCAGACGGCCCATCGCCACCCCCGCGAGCCGCCCGGCGATGGCGCGGACCTTCACCTCGCCGCGCAGGATACGGCGCCACGCATCCTTCCGCCGGAGCAGGGAGGCATAGGCCGCCGGGCTGCGGAAGCTCGGCTTCAGGGCCGCCGCGAGGTCGTTCGCCGGGTCCCAATCGAAGCAATAGAGGTTCGAGATCACGGCCGCCCGCACGCGCGGGTCGGTGCAGATGAGGTGGAAACCGAAATAGGCGCCGCTGCAATTGCCGGTGACGAGGACGCCGTTGCCGTCGTCCAGGCGGTCGATGCCGGCGCGGGCCTCGGGCAAAGCGTCGAGGGTGTAGAGGGGCGGTGCCTTGTCCGGCCTATCCTCGGCATCGCCGACGCCGCGCATGTCCATGCGTAGCGAGCGCACACCCTCGGCGGCGAGGTGGCGGGCGAGTTCCGTGGTCTGGCGCCCGTAGCCGGAGCGCGGGTTCACCCCGGAATTGAGGAACAGCACGGCCGGCGTGTCCGAGGCGGGCGTCTCGGGGGCGCAAACGATGCCGACATTGTCGCCGAACCGGATCACGCTCTCGCTCCAGCCGGGTCCGGTGATCGGCGAGGCGGGCGGGGCGAGGCTCGGGCTGCCGAACGAGGCGGGGGCGCCCTGCACGACGAAACCCGCCACCGTGGCAAAGACCTCCGTGGGGGTCTCGGAGATCAGGGCGTTCGAGAGGAACGGCGCGAGGCCGGGGAACGGCCCCGTCGTCACGGTGCTGCCCCCCGCGCGAAGGCGGGCGGCGAGCCCGGCCGGGTCCGGCCCGAGCCAGAGAACATCCGGTACGGGGGCCGGGGGGCGCTTGGCGAGGTCGACCGTGGCGACGCTCGCGAGCAGGGAGGGCGCTGGGCGGAAGCCGCCGAAGACCGGCGCCGCCGGGTCCTGCGGGAACGGGCGGCCATCCGGCAATTGGTCGATGGTCTTGGTGCGGATCGTCATCTCGCGCAGGTAGGCGCGGCCGGAGGCGAAGGGCGCGAGGAGCACCAGCCGGTCGATCCCGCCCTCTTCGGCGGCCATCGCGGCGAGGGTCGCGCCGAGGCGCAGGCCGACGAGGACGATCTCCTCCGCGCCGCCCTGCTCCCGGAGGAAGCGGACGGCCTTGCCGATGGCGGCGACCAGGGTCTCGACGTCGGCGCTGGGGGGATCGGCTGAATCGCCCTCGCCCGGGTAATCGAAGCGCAAGGTCGGGTAGCCGGCGGCGGAGAGGTCGGACGCGAGGCGCCGCCAGCCGCGCCCGGCCGAGATCTGCTCGTAGCCGAGGGTACCGCAGAGGACGATGCCCCGTCGCGAGAAGCCGGCGCCGTACCAGCCGAGCATTCCATCGAAGGTGACGGGCATGGCCGGGGCCGGGGTGGAATGGGCGAAATCGGTGTTGGGTCGGGCGAGCGTCATCGCGTCAGATCCTCACCACAGTGTCGTCGTTGAGGGTGCGCACGGTGCCCTGCGGGCGACCGGCGGGGCCGATGAGCGCAATCCTGCGCGGCAGACCGGGCATGAGGTGAAACCCGTTCTCGGCGGGCCTCCCCTGTCCTTCGATGTCGATCTGCACGCCGAGCGCGGGGCGCGCGGTCGAGAGATGCAGGCTCCAGCCCTCCGGTCCCTCGGCGAGTTCGGCCACGAGGCCCGTCGAATCGGGCGCCACGTCCCGGCCGGCGGGAAAATGGAAGGCGTCCGCGATCAGGTCACCCTGGCCGTCGAGCAGGATGGCGTGGGCGATGCGGTGCTGCGCCGGGCCGAAGCGGTAGGCGCAGGTCGCATCGAAGAAGCGCCCAAGCATCTCGGCGGAGGTGAGGGTGACGGCCCCGCGTGGGGCCAGGGTGACGGGACGCTCGGCCTTCACCACCGCCTTGCCGGCGGCATCGAGGAAGGAGAGGCGCAGCACGGCCTCGACGGGCCGGGGCGTCTCATTGAGGGCGTGGAGATGCAGCCCATTCAGACCCTCGTCGGAGAGCATCACCTGAACCGGCCGGAAGGCGCGCTTCAGGGCGTACCACGCCGATTTCGGTAGCCCGTCCTGCGCAATCACACCCCAGCCGGCGCCGGGGGCGATGTCCCGCCAGGACAGGACGAGCCCGCCCATCGTGCGCGAATGGGCGCGGCGCCATTCGGCGAAAGTCGCCTCCATGCATTCGGCCACCGCCGCGCGGCCGAGGGCGAGGTAGCGCTCGGGATCGTCGCGGCGCAGACGCGCCGGGTCGGCGCCGTAGAGGGTCGCGACGTAATGGTCGCGCACCGTCTCGAAATCCCAATCGGCGCCCCGGTCGCGGGGGACGCCGGCCGGCCAGCGCGGATCGTTCGGGTCGGTGAGGCCCGCGCGGCGCAGGCTCTCCGGCTCCGGCACGTTGGCAAAGGCGAGGCATTCGCTGGCGAAGCCCACTTCGGCCCGGCGGGCATCCTCGAAGGGGCGCAGATACGCGCCGACGCCGAAGTAATGCGCGACGCCAGCATCCACCGAGAACGGCAGGTCGCCGCCGGAGGGGGAGTTCGGCACCACGATCAGATCCGGCCGCCCCTCGGCCACGAGGCCGGGCAGGGTCTCGGCGGGGAAGCCGCCCGACCATGTTTCCCGAGGAAGCCCGAGCATCGAAGCCTGCTGCCAGACCTCGCTGCCCCCGCAGAGAACGCAGAGCGAGGGGGAGGTCTGGGTGCGGTCGAGGAACGCCGCGATCTCGGCCGCGAGGCTGTCGCGGAAGGCGGGATCGTCGTGGGGGTAGTCGAAATTGGCGAGCATCAGGTCCTGCCAGACCAGGATGCCGAGTTCGTCGCAGAGATCGTGGAACGCGTCCGCCTCGTAGAGGGTGATGCCGGGCACGCGCAGCATGTTCACCCCGGCCTCGCGGGCGAGGTCGAGGAGCGGGCGCAGGCTGTCGCGGTCACCGGAAAGGCCCACGAGGTCGGCGGGCGTCCAGATGGCGCCCCTGCAGAAGACGGGCTCGCCGTTGACGGCGAAGCTCAAGCCTTCCTCGAACGGGCGCGTCGTGGTGATCGCGCGGAAACCCACGCGGCCGAGTTCGAAGCGGCACCCGCCGATCTCGGCCTCCACCGTGTGCAGGCGCGGCTCGCCATGGGTGTGCGGCCACCAGGGCGCGACGTCCGGCAGAAGGAGTTCTCCGGCGTAGAGGCCGGGCGCCTCCTCGCGGAGGGCGGCTTGGCGGCCGTCGCAGCGGAGCACGGCCCTGCCCTCCCCGCCGGGGAGATTCAGACGGGCCACGAGGCGGCCGGTGGTGCCGGCGAGGCTGGCGCGCAGGTCGGCCGCCGGCGTGCCGGTGGGCTCGCGCAGCACCGGCCGGAACGGGCCGACATGGTCGATCACCGGGGACCAGCCGGGCATGAAGCCGAGAAGGCTCGTGCGCGCGTTCCGCAGGGAGCCCGGCGTCGCGAGGCGAGGCCGCCAGCGGCCCCGCTTCTGCGGTTTGCCGAGGGAGGCGGCGAGCGAGCGGAAGCAGAGGGTGAGTTCGCTCCGCGCCGTCAGATCCGCTTCGGCGGTGAAGGGGCGGAACATCGAGTCCGTGGCGAGGATCCGCACGCCGTCGAGCCAGATCTCGGCGTTCGTAGCCAAGCCCTCGAAGCGCAGGCGCTCGCGGCCGGATCCGGGGATCGGCGCGCGGTACCAGATGTCCTTGTCGTGGAGCGGCGCCGGCTCGGCTTCGTGCCATCGGCCCGCATCGCGCAGGGCCTGCGCGGCGGTGCCGGGTACCGGGGCCGGGATCCAGCCGTCCCGGCCGTCGAGGTCGCCCGGCCCGGCGCAGGCGCCGGCTCCGGTGACGAGCAGCCGCCACGGGCCTTCGACGGTACGCGGTTGCGCCCCATCGATGGCGTGGATCCGGGCCACGGCTCAGGCCAGGGTGTTGCGCAGGCCGGCGAAGACCTCGTCGTAGGTCTCGGCGGCCTTGTCGAGGCGCTGCGGCAGGCCGGCGGCGCTGCGCTTGGCGAAGGCGCGGGCCAGTTGGAACTGGAACGCCTTGGCCTCGCTCCCGAGGCGGGTGGCACACTCGGCGGCGGCGGTGAAATCGCCCGCGCCGGAGGCCGTCAGCCATGCGAGATGGCTGCCCAGCATCTCGAAATTAGCGCCGAGCTGGCGCGTCGTGTTGAACGCGTATTTGTGGAACACCGAGAGCGGGCGAACGACCAGCCCCTCGCCGGTCTCGGCGAGGGCGCCCGCGAAGGCCCTCACCGGGTTGCGCCGGGGGGCGCCCCGCAGGTTCTTCCGCAGCAGGTCGAGGGCGACGTGCGGCAGGCGCGCCGCCGGCACCGGATCGCCGACGTTCCGCACGAACTCGGCATAGGGGGGCAGCGTGGTCTCGGCGAAGATGCCGTCGTAATCCGCGCCGGACAACGCGAAGCGGCCGGCATTGTGCAGGTAGTCGAGGCGGCGGTTCGCCTCGTCGATGGCGAGGATGCCGATCGTGGTCTTCGAGTGCTCGCGGCCGTAGGTCGTGCCCGCCGTGTCGGGCAGGAAGATCGCGTCCACCTCCACCATCACGACGCTGCCGCGCGCGGCCTGGATCAGGGCGTGCCGTTCCAGGCCATCGTAGACCGCGAGCTCATCGAGGCGCAGGCCGTACAGCGCCTCGATCTCGGCCATGGACGGCTTGAAGAAGGTGAACTGGTCGCCCTCGAAATCCTGCCTCACCGTGAAGCCGAGCATCGCCTCCGGGGCAAGCCCGCGATGGTGCAGAAGCTCGATCCAGAGATCCACGTAGCAGTTGGTTTCGGGCCAGGCCCGGTCCTGCCCGTGGAGCGGATGCGCCGCATGAGCGGGCGCATCCGTCCGGTCTTCACGGATGGCGAGGCTGGCGGACACTGTGGCTCAGCCCCAGAGGGTCGCGCGGACGTCCGCCGGCCAGCGGGCGAGGTCGAGCCCGTGGTGGCGCAGCAGCGCGAGGGTGATCCGCTCCAGCCCGAACCCGACGCAGGCCGTGTGCGCGACGCTGCCATCGGCCTGGGTGAGTCCCCAGGTCGTGCCGAAATGGTCCTGGTGATAATTGAAGCTGAGGCAGGCGGTCGGCTTCTCGACGCTGTTGACCGGTACGTTCAGTTCGAACTTCAGGTTCTGGTTGCGCTGGTTGTTGGCGAGCATCTTGCCGGCGCGTCCGAAGAACGGATCGTTGGCGAGGTCCACCGCCAGCGGCAGGCCGAGGCCGGCCATCATCTGGGTGCCCCGGTCGAGCCATTGCTCGCGGAAGGCCAGCACCTCGTCCGGGCTGCCCATGCGCACGTATTCACGCATGCGGAACAGCTGCATCCGGGTCGGCTCCAGCGAGGGCTCGTGCCGGAAGCAGTAGGATTGCAGATCGAACAGCAGGCCGCCTTCCGGCAGCGGGCCGCGGGCGGCGGCCGTCGGGTAGAGCGGGTAGCAGGCGGCCGGCGTCAGCACGATGTCGGTCGCGGCCTGCTTGTCGGTCCAGTCCTTGCCGGCCTCGACGCAGGCCAGCAGGCGGGCATGGTCCGCCTCGTTGCCGCAGAAGCTGTGAACGGTGCCGGCGAGGTGCGGAAAACCCTTCAGGTAGCCGCTGCGCTCGAAGGTCGCCCGGCTCATGCCCGGCGGGAAGCGCATCACCTCGGCGCCGTCCTCCCCGCCGAGGCGGGAGACGAGACGGTCCAGGGCCTCGACGACGGATTCGAACGCGCCGCTGCGGCCGTAGAGGCCGTCCACACCGGTGCGCACGAGGAGGCCGGCATCGAACAGCCGGTCGAGGAAGGTGGGGGATTCCACGGTCGTGGAATCCTGCGGCACCTCGGTGGAGGTGTCGGCGTCGAGGGCGGGCAGGCTGTCCATCAGGCGCTCAGGAGCTGGCCGCCGCCCTTCTGCACGAGCAGGAGGTTGGCGGTGTTGGAGAGGATGCGGTCGTTGGCGATCATCAGCGGCGCCGACATCACGTCGCGCAGCGGGCGGCCGAGGCTGAACGGCGTGTCGTTGCGGTAGCCGGAGATCCCGACGATCCCGAGCGACCGCTGCACGATGTCGACGGCCATGCTGGACGCGGTCGTCTTGACGTTGTTGAGGCTCACCGCGAACCCGATGGAGCTGAGCTCGTCCGGTTCGTGCTGGGCGCCCTCGTATTTGCGCAGGCCGGAGAGGACGGTGGCCTTCATCGATTGCAGGGCGCTGGCGGCCTCGGCGAGGCGCATGGCGCTCGGCGGCACCGTGCCGGGGCGGCGGCGGGCCTCGCCCTGGACGAAGCTGCGCGCCCGGTCCACCGCGTAGCTCGCGATGCCGAACCACACCGCGCTCCACAGGAGGTGCGAGGAGGCGAGCATCGATTGCGCCGCGATCTCGGCGAAGGGCTTCGGCATGATCTGGACGGTCGGCACGCCCTTGGCTTCCAGGCGGAAGCCCTCGCTGCAGGTGCCGCGCATCCCCAGCGTGTCCCAGGTCGAGGTCCGGTTCAGGCTCATCTGGTCGCGCATCAGGGCGACGAGGACCTGATCGGAGGTCGGGGCCTCCGGGTTGCGCCGGGCGGTGACGAGGACGACGTCCGCCTGCGCCCCGTAGGAGATGACGCTGGCATCCTTGCCGAGGTTGAACAGGTCGCCCTCGGCCTCGACGGCGCAGAGGCTGTTGCGCAGGTCGCCGCCGATGCCGGCCTCGGTGGTCGAGGAGGCGATGAGCAATTGCTCGTTCGCAACCTTGGCCATCAGGCCGCAATGCCAATCGCTGGTGAGCCCGTGGGTGACGAGGCTGGCGAGCTTGATGTGGTGCATGGCGAACACCATCGCCGAGGCGCTGCACGCCTGGCCGAGGGTGCAGCACACCTCCGCGATCTGCGCGAGGCCGGCGCCTTCGCCGCCATACTGGCTCGGCACCTGAAGCCCGAGCAGGCGCTCGGCCTTCAGCGCGGCCACGGCCTCGGCGGGGAAGCGGCCCTCGCGGTCGACCGCATCGGCGTGCAGCGCGGCGACCTCCGCGACGCGCTTCGCCCGGCGAGTGAGGTCGATCACGCGGCGGCTCCCATGGAGAGCTTGCTCACCGTCTCGCGGATGATGCGGATGGTCGAGAAGGAACGGCGGTTCAAGAGCGTATCCGGGAACTCGACTTCGAAGCGTTCCTCCAGGGCCAGCATCAGCTGGACAGAACCGAAGGAATCGAGACCTTTCTCGAACAAGTCTTCGTCTTCGCCCAGGCTGTCTACGATCCCGGACATGGCTTCGTTCTGCCGAAGGATGTCCCGAACGACTTCATCGGAAACCATTGCGCTGTCCTCTATTGGAGGTTGTAGTCATACGCCGCGCTGGCGCCTTGTCAAAGCTAACGATGATCTATCGTAAATTTGAGCTTTTTGACGCGAACGCGTTAAGATCTGATTCCGAAATAGACTGCTCTTCCGGGGGCATAGTCGCAGACGATCACGAATGAATCGTTCCGAGATGGTGCTCAGATGAGAGAATCTCATCCTTAGGGTTGTGGAATCGCCCAGCCCCGAGGGGCATCCACAGCCATCCACACCAGTCCACAGGCCAAGCCGCTGGCAGGGAATGAGATTCCGGAACGGCCAAGGATCGGGTTGAGTTTGTTCCCGTTATGTTCCTATCTCGGAGCATGACCGGACCCGATGACGATGGCACAGGCGCCGACGAGCCCCCCCAAGCCGGCGAGCCCAACGGACCGCTTGGCCCGGCTTCGCGCGGAGCTTTCCGCCGAGACCTCCCGCGCCGTCGCCGTGATGCCCCTCGGGCATCCGGTGATCGACGCGCACCTCCCCTGCGGCGGGCTCTCCCTGGGGCCGCCTCACGAGATCGTACCCGCCGAGCCCGTCGACGCCATCGCCGCCTTGGCCTTCGCCCTGGCCCTCTGCGCCCGCCGCCTCGCGGAGGCGCCGGGCGAGGCGATGATCGCGTCCTCGGGGCACCCCCTCCCCTACGGCCACGGGCTCGCCTCGCTCGGCCTCGATCCGGGGCGCATTCTGCTGCTGGAAGCGGGGGGCGACGGGGAGGTGTTCCGCGCCCTGGAAGCGGCGCTCCACGCCAATTGCCTGTCCGCGCTGATCGGGCTCGTGGGCGAGGGGATGCCGCTCAAGGCCGGGCGGCGCCTGCAACTCGCCGCAGAGACGGGCGAACCGCCCCTCCTCCTCGTCCTGCGCCGGGCGGGGCCGGGCCTGCCCAACGGGGCGGCCACCCGCTGGCGCGTCGCCGCCGCCCCGGCCGGGGCCGACCGCTTCGGCGGCCTTCACGCCCCGCGCTGGCGGGTGCGCCTCGAACGGTGCCGCAACGGACGCGGCGGATCCTGGCTGGTGGAGTGGGACAGTGCCGCGAATCGTCTGCATCTGCCTGAGCGACTGGCCGATGACGCGGCTGCAGCGGGCCGGGCTCGCCCCTGAGGAAGGCCCGCACGCGGTCGCAGCCGTCGGGCCGGGGGGCCTGCGCCTCGTCGCCCTCGATGGGCAGGCCCGCGCCCTCGGCCTGGCGGTCGGGGAATTGCTCGGTCGGGTCCGCGCGCGGATCGGCGTCCCCCTGCGGGTCCACCCCGCCGAACCGGAGGCGGAGCGGGATGCCCTGCACCGCCTCTGCCGCTGGGCGATGCGCTACGCCCCCATCGTCGCGCCCTTCGGCCCGGCCGAGGCGTGCCACGGGCTCGCCATCGACGTCGAGGGCGCGTCCCATCTCCACGGGGGCGAGGCGGCGCTTCTCGATGACCTCGCCGAACGCCTCGCCCGGTCGCGGATCCCGGCGCGGATGGCGTTGGCCGACACGATGGGCGCGGCCTTCGCCCTGGCGCGCAGCGGCCGGGCTTCTCCGGCCCTGGTGCCGCCGGGCGAGCACGCCGCGCATCTCGCCCCGCTTCCCGTCGAAGCCCTTCGCCTCGATGCAGAGGTCGCAGCCGGTCTGCGGCGCCTCGGCCTGCGCCGGATCGCCGACGTGGAGGCCCTGCCCCGCTCCGGCCTCGCCCGGCGCTTCGGGCTGGCGCCGTTGCTGCGGCTCGATCAGGCCTATGGACGCCGAGCCGAGCCTCTGGCGCCCCTGGACGAAGCGCGCTCCTTTTCGGCCGCGCGCGGCTTCCTCGATCCGATCGGGCGGCAATCCGACGTGATCGCCGCCGCGCGCGCCCTCATGGAGGAGATCGCCCCGCGGCTCGAACGAGCCGGACTCGGCGCCTGCGCCCTGCGGCTCACCCTGCACCGGGTCGATGGGGCGTTGCGGAGTCTGGAGATCGGCCTGTCCCGGCCGGAGCGCAGCCCGGAGCGCATCGCCGGCCTGATCGGGCTGCGGCTCGAACGGCTCGGCGCTGGCCTCGATGCCGGGTTCGGCTTTGAGACGGTCGACCTCGCCGTCACCTCCGCCGAGCCGATGGCCGCGAAACAGGCCAGTCTCGGCGGATCGGGCGCGGGGGAGCGTGTGGCGAACCTCGCCGACACCATCGCCCAGCGCATCGGCCGGCGGCTTCAGCGCCTCGCCCCGCGTGAGAGCCATGTCCCCGAACGGGCCGAGGGCATCGTCTCGTGGGTCGCCCCGCCCCGGCCCTACCCGGCCATCCTCCCGGCGCGGCCGCTCGTGCTCTTCGCCCGGAGCGAGGCCGCGCAGGACGTCTTCGCCACGGCACCGGACGGGCCGCCCCACCGCTTCCGCTGGCGGGCGCGGGAATACCGGGTCGCCCGCGCCGAGGGGCCGGAGCGCATCGCCCCCGAATGGTGGCGCGAGCAGGCCGAGCCGCGCGACTATTACCGCATCGAGTGCGAGGCCGGTCGCCGTTTGTGGCTCTACCGGGATGGGCCGCACGGGCCGGAGCGCCCGGCCGCGTGGTTCGTCCACGGGATGTTCCCGTGAGCGGCTATGTCGAACTCGGCGCCACCACCAATTTTTCGTTCCTGCGCGGCGCCTCGCACCCGCAGGAATACGTGGTCCAGGCGGCGGCTTACGGGCTCGCGGGGATCGGCATCGCCGACCGCAACACCGTTGCCGGGCTGGTGCGGGCGCATTCGGCCGCCCTGCAGATGGCGCAGGACGGCACGCCGATCCGCTTCGTGCCGGGGGTGCGCCTCGTCACGGAAGACGGGTTCGAGGCCCTGACCTACCCGATGGACCGGGAGGCCTGGGGTCGGCTCTGCCGCCTGCTCACCGCCGGCAACCGCCGCGTCCGCAAGGGCGAGTGCCGCTTCTCCTTCACCGAGATGCTGGACGCCGCCGAGGGCCAAGTGTTCATCGCCCTCCCGACCGGGCGCCGGCCGGAACCGCAAGCCGGCTTCCTCGCCCGCCTCGAAGCCCTTGCCGCCGCCGCGAGGGGCCGAGTCTGGCTCGGCACCAGCCATCGCCGCCGGGGGGACGAGCGCCTGCGCCTGCGGCTCCTCGACGAGATCGGCCGCCGCTTGGGCACGCCGATGGTCGCCGTGGCCGACGCCCTCTACCACCACCCGGACAGGCGCCCGCTGCAGGACGTGCTGACCTGCATCCGCGAGGGCTGCACCCTCGACGCGGCGGGCTATCGCCTCGAAGCCAACGCTGAACGGCATCTGAAGCCCGAAGCCGAGATGGCCCGGCTGTTCCACGACCATCCCGAGGCCCTGGCGCGCACCGCCGAGATCGCCGCCCATTGCGATTTCGAGTTGTCGCAACTCCACTACGAATACCCGGACGAGCCCGTGCCCCCCGGCCGGCAGGCCCAGGAGTATCTAGCGGAAAAGACGTGGCACCGCGCCCGCTACTGGCGCTACCCGGACGGCATCCCAGCCTCCGTCGAGACGACCCTCGCGACGGAACTCGCCTTCATCGAAAAGATGAAGTTCGCCCATTACTTCCTCACGATCAGCCAGATCGTGGATTTCGCCCGCGACAAGGGCATCCTCTGCCAGGGGCGCGGTTCGGCGGCCAACTCCGCCGTGTGCTTCTGCCTCGGCATCACCGCCGTCGATCCGTCGAAGCACCGGCTGCTCTTCGCGCGCTTCATCTCCGAGAACCGGGGCGAGCCGCCGGACATCGACGTCGATTTCGAGCATGAACGCCGGGAGGAGGTGATCCAGCACCTCTACGAGCGCTACGGCCGCGAACGCGCGGCCCTGTGCTCGACGGTGATCCATTACCGTCCGCGCATGGCGATCCGCGAGGTCGCCAAGGTGCTCGGCCTGTCGGAGGACGTGGCCGCCTCCGTCGCCGATACGGTCTGGGGGTCCTGGGGCAAGGACCTGCCCGACGCCCATGTCATGCAGGCCGGGCTCGACCCCGCCAACCCGGCCCTGCGGCAGGCCCTGAACCTCGCCCTGCAACTGATCGGCTTCCCCCGGCACCTGTCGCAGCATGTCGGCGGGTTCGTCCTCACGCGCGGGCGCCTGGACGAGACCGTCCCCGTGGGCAACGCCGCGATGCCCGACCGGACCTTCATCGAGTGGGACAAGGACGACATCGACGTCCTCGGCCTGATGAAGGTCGATGTGCTGGCACTCGGGATGCTCACCTGCCTCAAGCGCGGGCTCGACTTCCTGAAGCGCGATCACGGCGTCGACTACCCGACGCTCGCCGACCTGCCCTCGGAGGACCCGGCCACCTACGCGATGCTGTCGAAGGCCGATTCCGTCGGCGTGTTCCAGGTCGAGAGCCGGGCGCAGATGTCGATGCTGCCGAGGCTGAAACCGAAGGAGTTCTACGACCTCGTGGTGCAGGTCGCCATCGTCCGCCCCGGTCCGATCCAGGGGGACATGGTCCACCCCTACCTGAAGCGCCGCTGCGGGCAGGAGCCGGTGGAATACCCGGCCCCGCACCCGGACCACGGGCCGGCGAACGAACTGGAGGAGGTGCTGAAGAAGACCTACGGCGTGCCGCTCTTTCAGGAGCACGCCATGCAGATCGCCATCACGGCGGCGGGCTTCTCCCCGGCTGAAGCCGATGGCCTGCGCCGGGCCATGGCGACCTTCCGCCATGTCGGCTCCATCGGCGGCTTCGCGGAAAAGTTCGTCGGCGGGATGACGCGGCGCGGCTACCCGCAGGCCTTCGCGGAGCGCTGCTTCGCGCAGATCCGCGGCTTCTCCACCTACGGCTTCCCCGAGAGCCACGCGGCGAGCTTCGCGCTCCTCGTCTACGCCTCGGCCTGGATGAAATGCGCCCACCCGGACGTCTTCCTGGCCGCGATCCTCAACGCGCAGCCGATGGGCTTCTACCAGCCGGCGCAGCTCGTCCGCGACGCCCGCGCCCACGGCGTCGAGGTGCGCCAAGTCTGCGTGAACGCCAGCGAGTGGGATTGCACCTTGGAGCCCACCGAGACGCCACGCCTCCACGCCGTCCGGCTCGGGCTGCGTCTGGTGAGCGGCCTGCCCGAGGGCGCGATGCGCCGCCTCGTGCGGCTGCGGGCCAACGGCTATGCCAGCATCGAAGGGTTGCAGGCCTCCCTCGCCCTGCCCCGCAACGTGCTGGAACGGCTCGCGGAGGCGGATGCGTTCCGGGCGCTCGGCCTCTCGCGGCGGGATGCGCTCTGGGCGGTGCGGGCGCTGGAAGGGCTGTCGCGCCGGGCCTCGGCGGCGCATGCGGAGAATGGGCGAAGGGCCGAATTGCTGGACGCGCCGCTGCCGCTCTTCGCATGGCACGCCGATGACGGCCTGTTCCGGCACGAGCCTGCGGCGGACCTGCCGGCGATGGCCCCCTCGGAGACCGTCGCCGACGATTACGCCACGACCAGCCTGTCGCTACGCGGCCATCCGGTGGCGTTCTTCCGGGAGCGTCTGGCGCGGATCGGCGCCATCACCGCCCGCGCCCATCTCGACCCCGCCCTGCCCCAGGGAACGCGGGCCATGGTCGCGGGGATCGTGCTGGTGCGTCAGCGGCCGGGCACGGCCAAGGGCGTGGTCTTCCTCACTATCGAGGACGAGACCGGCATCGCCAACATCATCGTGTGGAAGAAGGTGTTCGAGGCGAACCGCCGGATCGCCATGCAGGGGCGGTTCCTGGCGGTCCGGGGTCGGGTCCAGCGGGCCGGAGAGGTGGTCCACCTCGTCGCCGAGGGGTTTCGCGACCTCACCGAATCCCTGCGGGACCTGCGGGAAGCCGGGCTACGGCTACCGGCGGAGACCACCGATTTCGGGGCGCCGACCCAAAGGCAACCCTATCGCAGCCGCGACTTCCACTAAACATCAACGCTGGGCCGACTCGTCCAGCCGGATCGTCGGGAGCATTTCAAGGGCCTTCGCGGTGATCCGCTCGAGATGCTCGCCCTGAAGACCCTTCTCGGCCCCGAGCTTCTTGATGCGCTCGCGGTGCTGCGCGAGGGTGAGCCCGTAAAACGTCTGTTCGGTGGTCTGCTCGGCCATATATCACTCCTGTGGCGGGAGGGGTGATTTGGCAAAAGAGGCCCATCGTTTCAAGGGTCTGGCGGCTGCCGCGAGCCCTCGACAGCGGCTGTTTCCCACGCCAGAACGGCGCCAGACCGAAGGGACCAACACCCCATGCCGCGCCTGCCGATCGTCCTCGCCGCCTGCCTCGCCCTGGCGCCCCTCGCGGCCCATGCCGACGAATGCGACGACCTCACCCGACAGATCGCGGCGGCGATCGGCGGCAAGGTCGGCAAGCGCTCCGGCCCGAGCATCGACATCCGCCTGCCGGGGCCGAACCGGTTCGACGTGACCTGCCGGGCCGAGCCCATCGTGCAGGCGATCTCGGCGGAGCCGCAGCCCTCGGCCACGTTCTTCCGCGAACTCTCGACGGCCTCCGAAATCCTGACCGGGGAATCGGCCGGGACGGTGGAGCCGATCATCGCGAAGGCGTACCGCACCGCCGTCTCGGACGGGCGCAAATCCTTCATCCAGCAGAACGGCTGGTCCGCGAGCTGCTACGCCGACCCGACGAGCAGCACCATGCGGACCCTCTGCTCGGTCGGCCGCATCCCGCCGGGCTGATCACCGCGCGGACGGAATCGCCCCCGTCACGATGGGCTCGACCAGGGCGGCGTCCCGCGAGGGCGACGCCTTCTGGCGATCGAGCTTGTCCGCCGAGATCAGGGCGGCCGCGATCAATGCCGCGACCGCGAGTGTCGCTTTGATCGCTTCCCAGCTCCGCGCGAACATGGTCGAACCTCGACGGCGCCCCGGTTGATTTCACCCAGGCCGTCCATCGGCACCGGGCGTCGTAACCGTGATCCTCGGGTCCGCACCTTCTCAAAACCTTACGACGGAACGATTTCACCGCATTGCACAAGCACCGTGGCCGGGAAGCCTCAACCCAGTTCCGCCTCGGCCGCCAGGGCTTCGAAGACCAGGGCATGCCGCCCGGCCAGGGCCTCGACATCGGTCGAGTAGCCGCCGCCGATCACCCCCACGATGGGGATGCCCCTCACCCGGGCCGAGCGGACCACGAAGCGGTCGCGTGCCCGCAAGCCCTCGTTCGACAGGTTCAGCCGGCCGAGCCTGTCGTCCCGGTGCGGGTCCACCCCCGCATTGTAGAAGACGATGTCCGGCTGGAACGCATCGAGCAGCGGCGGCAGGCGCGCGTCCAGCACCGAGAGATACGCGCCGTCGTCGAGCCCATCGGGCAGGCCGATATCCAGATCGCCCGGTATCTTCTGCGACGGGTAGTTCCGCTCGCAATGGACCGAGAGGGTGAACAGGTCGGGCTCGCGGCTCAGGCAATCGGCGGTGCCGTCGCCCTGATGCACGTCGAGATCGACCACCATCGCCCGGCCGATCAGGCCCTCCTCCCGCAGGGTCAGCGCCGCCACCGCCACGTCGTTCAGCACGCAGAAGCCCGCGCCCTGCGCCCGCCGGGCATGGTGGCTTCCGCCGGCCGCGCTTCCCGCGAACCCATGCTGGAGTGCAAGCCGGCCCGCCAGCACCGTGCCGCCGACACTCGCCCGCGAGCGGCGGACCAGCGCTTCGCTCACGGGCAATCCGATCTCCCGCTCGACGGCCCTCGGCACGTCGCAGGCAAGGATGGACGCGACATAAGCCGGGTCGTGCGCGCGTTCGAGCATGGCCGCGCTCGCCGGCTCCGGCTCGACGAACCCGTCGGGCACGAGCCCGCGCGCCCTCAGCGTCTCCGCCAGGAGCCCGTATTTGCGCATGGGAAACCGGTGGCCATCGGGAAGCGGCGCTTCGTAGGCCGGGTGGAAGCAGATGGGGGGTCGCATGCCTCTCGCAACGTGCCGAAGGGGGACGCCGGAGGGAGCTGCACCGCGTCACACAACTGATATGCTGCGGCTGTTAGCCGGACGCCACGGGCGCAGGTGCGCTCCCACGACGCGCCCGGCTCGGCGCCCGACGGCTCTCCCGCATGATCAGCGCGCTGGACGGCGTCTTTCTTGCGCTCGCGGCCTGTCTCGCGATGGCTCTGGTGAACCTCGCGAGCCTCGCCCTAGCCGGCTTCCGCCTCAGGCGCCGCATGCCCCGCTCGACCTTTCCGGACGGCGCGGCCGTGTCCCTCGTCCGCCCAGTCTGCGGGCTTGAGCGGTTCAGCGAAGAGACGCTGGAGAGCGGCTTCCGCCTTGCCTACCGCGACTACGAACTGATCTTCTGCGTCGCCGACGCGGGCGATCCCGTCCTGCCCCTGGTGCGGCGGCTGATGGCCCGGCATCCGCGGATCCGCTCGCGGCTCATCGTCGGCGAGGAGCGGGTCAGCGACAATCCCAAGCTCAACAATTGCGTGCGCGGCTGGGACGCGGCGGAGCACGATTGGATCGTGCTGGCCGATTCCAACGTGCTGATGCCGCCCGATTACCTGCAGACCCTTCAGGCCGCGTGGCGGCCGAACACCGGCCTCGTCTGCGCGACACCCATCGGTGCCCGGCCGAATGGATTCTGGGCCCTGGTGGAATGCGCCTTCCTGAACACCCTCCAGGCGCGCTGGCAATATGCCGGCGAGGCGGTGGGCCTCGGCTTCGCCCAGGGCAAGAGCATGCTCTGGCACCGCCCCTTCCTCGATAGCGTGGGGGGCATCCGCGCCCTCGCCGCCGAGATCGCGGAGGACGCCGCCGCCACGAAGATCGTGCGGGCGGCCGGGCGGCGGGTGAACCTCGTCGCCGCGCCGTTCTCGCAGCCCCTTGGCCAGCGCAGCTTCGCCGAGATCTGGTCCCGCCAGGTCCGCTGGGCGCGCCTGCGCCGGGTGACGTTCCCGCTGTTCTTCGCCCCGGAGATCGCCAGCGGGATGCTCGTCCCCTGCCTGCTGGCCGCGCTCTATGCCAATGCGGCGGAGGCCGCCCTCGGCCTCGGTGCGCTGGTCGCCCTGATCTATGCGGGCGAATACGCCCTCGCCATCCGGGCCGGGTGGCTGCGCTCGCCGGCCCTGATCGCGGCCTTCATCGCCCGCGACCTGCTCATCCCCTTCGTCTGGACCCGCGCCTGGATGCGCAGCGGCGTCGTCTGGCGCGGCAATGCCATGGCCATCGAGACGAAGCCGGGGCGGATCCGAACCGCCTGAGGCGCGCGGCCTACGGGAAGTTCAGGTTGGAGCGCACCGCCTCGGAGATGCGGTTGAGCCAATCTTCGGCCTCACGGGCGCGGTCTTCGGCCGCCTGAAGCTTCTCTTCGAGGGTCTTCACTAAATTGGTGGCCCGGTGCTGCACATCGTGCAGTATCCGCTCGGCCGCCAGCGCACGGGCATTGGCGGCGGCGATCTCGTCCTGCATGTTGGCGAAGATCTTCTGGGCCTGCATCTCCTGCTGATGCCGGCTCGCCTCGATCTCCTGGATGTACTCCGCCGCATCCTGGATTCGTTCGCAGACGGCGGCCCATTCCTCCTGGCCGAACCGCTTGATCGGCTTCGGCATGTCCGAGCCCGATTTGGCGATCTCGCCGCCGCGCTCGATGGGGCTGAGCGCCTTCAATTCCTTTCGCATGGTCGGCGTCATCAGGAGCGGCGCGGCATCCAGCGTCCTGTCCCGCGTCTCGACCACCCGGTTGCCCTCAGCCATCGCCCCGCCCCGTTTCAGATCGCAACGCCGCCCACGGAGAGACCGGGCCACGCGACGGCCGGTCCCCTCAGCATGACCCCGACAGGGCCTCCGCGCGGCTCAGAGACCGAGGGACGCCCGAACGGTTTTCTTCAAGGCGCCTCCCGGCGCCGGACCCGCCACGACCTGCGCGCGGATGAACCTCAGTGCGACTCGCCCTCACCGGGGTGGAGCGGGCGGCGGAAGCTGGTGATGATCGTGTCGTGCAGGCGCGACAGCCACGTCTCCGCATCGTTGGCGCGGACCTCGGCGGCGCGGGCGCGCTCCTCGGACTTGATCAGCCGGCGCTCCAGCGCGGCGACCTGAAGTTCGAGGGCCTTCACCTGCTCGGCCGCGCGGCCGGACACCTGATGGAGCTGCTGCTCCAACTCGGAGGCGCGCTCCTCGGAGAAGCGGATCGCCTCGCTCGCTTCCTTGATGAGGTCGATGGCGGACTTGAAGTCACGGACAGGACCGCCTTCGCTCGGCTGCGGCTGCGACGGGAAGAACGAGACGTTGCCCGGCAGCGGCACCGGCTCGAAGTTCTGCACGGCTTCGGCCGCCGCGGCGGCAGCGGCGGCATGAGCCTTGAGCGCGGCATAGGCCGCCGCGTCGGCGTCGTCCTCGATGGGCATGCGAACCTGTTCCATCATGGTGACTTCACTCACGCATTCATGTCGTTATTGGGCTTCGTGTCACGCCCCTCGCGCTCCGGCGGCGCGAACGGGGTGACATTGCTCTCCTCAACGCGCTCGGTCCGCGCCTCGGGCATCGAGAGCCCGAGCAGCGTGGCCGGATCGACCCCGTGGAGGTTGCGGACGGCGCGCTTCAGGCCCTCATGCTGCTTCTGCAGCGAGGCGCGAGTCTCGCGGGCGATGTCGAGGGCACCCTGGGCGAGGGCCCGCTCGGAGCGCTCGTTCTGAAGTTCCTCCACGAGCCGCCGGTTGGCGGCCTGCAATTCGGCCTTCTCGGCCTCGTGCCGACGGCCCAGCTGCTCCATCCGGTCGGCCAGGGCGGCGACGCGGGTCTGCGACTGCTCCATGGCGGCTTCCTTGGCCGCCAGCGCCTTGGTGAGCATGTCGGCGCGGCCATCGGCCTCCGCGCGCAGGCGCTGGATCTCGGAGACGCGCTCCGTCTGCCGCTGAAGCTCGGCCTGCAAGCCTTCCAGGCGCCGGTCGAGGGTCGTCCGCTCGATCTGAAGCTCCTTGAGCGTCCGGTCGGCGGTGCGGGCATTCTCCTCCCGCTCGCGCAACTGGCTGCGGACCTGGGCGAGAAGCTGTTCCAGCGTCGCGGCCCGGCCAAGGGACGCGTCCAGCTTCATGGCGAGGTTCGCGCGGTCGGCACGGATCGCCGCCATCTCGGTTTCGAACTGACCCTCGGCCCGCTCGCGCGCGGAAACCTCGGTGCCAAGCTGCATTTCGAGATCGCGGGCGCGCTGGCGCAGCACCTCGATCTGCTGGGTCAGCTCGACCACCCGCGCCTCGGCCTCGGACAGGCGCACCGCCTGCTCGCCGGCCAGGGTCTGCAGACGCCGGGCATCCTGCTCGCTGAGCGACAGGCGCTCGCCCAGGTCGTTCAACTCGCGCTCGGCGCGGGTCATCGCCTGGTCGGCGGCCTGCGCCTCAATCCGCAGCGACTTGTTCTCGCCGGTCAACGCGCGGACCTGCTCGGTCTCCGCGAAGAGCTGGCGCTCCATGTTCTCGACCGCGACCGTCCGGTCGCGGACGCGCACCCGCAACTCCTCGTTCTCGGCATCGCGCTCGCGCAATTGCGTTTCGAGGCGCTGCAAATCCGTCGAGACCGCCGCGAGCTCGTTGGACGAGGACGCGGCCCGGCCGTTCACCTCGTTCAACTCGCGGTGCAGGTTGCGCATGTGCTCCTGCTCGCGGGCGAGCAGGACTTCGAGCTCGGCGATCTTGATCTTCGCCTGCGGGAGTTCGTCGGCGACGCCGGCCAGAGGTTCGAGGATCTGCGCGAAATCCGCCTGAAGGGTCTTCAGGTCGTCCAGCCGCTCCATCATCTGGCTGATGCGCACGCGCACCATCTCGTTGCGCTGGCCGATGGCGTCGAACGCGCTGTAGGGATGCGCCGCCGGCGCCTCCTGCTGCTGACGCGGCTGCTCGCGCGGCGCCTGCCGCATCTCTTCATACTCTTCGGAGTCGCGCTCGCGCGGCGGCGGGGCGGGCTGCTGCTGACGCGGAGGCTGCGGTTGCCGCTGCTGAGGCGGAGGCTGCTGGCGCTTCGGCTCCGGCCTCAGGGACTCAAGTTCCAGTTCCGGCAGCCACGCGGAGTCCGAGTTCCGCGACGAATCCGACGATCCCGATCCCTGCCCCAGCAGGCGTTTGATCGGCATCCATGCCATTGCCCGATCTCCTCCGCGCTCAGCCACAACCCGGCCACCCCTCGTATCGCGCGGTTGAGAGACCCTATTGATTAACAGGCATCAAGACCAGAGCGGCGCCGCCCGCCGTGAACAGCCCAAGGGGCGTTCTGCGAGGTTGCACCGGCCCACCGAGCCGTTCTCGTCGCTTAACTTCTGCCCCTGGCACCAGTCAATTCGGGTTATCCCAGACGGATCGCAATTTCCGCGATAGCGGATTGTCTGAGAAAACACTCCAAGGTAGAGGTTTTTCTGTTTGTTGCATATTTGCAACCTTCAGCGATCCTTTCGGCGGCATTCCCGGCAAAAGTAAGCCGGGCTAACGCACCTGGATGATGTCCACCGGATCGGGCTGGGTCTCGTCGAAGATGCCACAGGTGAACACGCCCGTGCGGCATCCGTCCGTGTCGAGGTTGCAGCGGTGCCGCAGGATCTCCGGCAACCCATCGGCCTGCGGGAAATGGCCGTGGACAAGGTATGGCGCCCCCAGATCCGCCGCGGGGGCGAGCGGGGCCCGCGCGCCGAGCAGCATCGTGTCGTCCTGGTCTTCCATGTTCCCGATCGCCGGGTCGATGGAGGCGTGGACGAAGACGCGCTCCGTATCCTCCACGTAGCGCAGCAGCTTCCGCCGCAGGAAATCGATGTAGCGGCTCGGGATCTCGGCGGCCTTGACCACGCCGAAGCTGCGCAGGGTCGCGCCGCCGCCGTGATAGTCGAAGTTCCAGATGGAGCGCGCATCGCCCCGGGCGGCGGCCAGCAGCATCATGTCATGGTGCCCGCGCAGCGCCATGATCGCGGGCCTGTCGATCAGGAGATCGAGCACCTTGCGCGAATCCGGGCCGATGTTGACGTAGTCGCCGAGCAAGACGATCCGGTGCGGCTCGCCGCCCGCATGCGCCGCGATCCGCTCCAGGACGAGACGAAGGCCATCGACGCAACCATGAATATCGCCGACGGCGTAGGTGTTCATCCCATCCAAGCCTGCGGTGACGGAATTGGCCGCTCTCGCCCGTCTCGCGCAGGGGATTGATCACATTTTTCGTTTTCGCTGGAAAGGTTGCGCGCAGTCAGTTTCCACACCTGTGGGCTGGGCAGCGCTGCGCATCCTCAATTGTACAACTCTAGGGAAATTACCGTAGCGATTGTCGCGGGGCTTTAGAGCGAAGTTCTAGCGAGCCGATGGACATTAACTGTCATTGAGAATGATCGCGCGGAACGGCCTCGTAAAGATGGAAAACTTGGCCGTTCCGGGGCTCCGGGACTTGAGTCGCAAGCCAATTCAGACAAAATTAACGACAAGGCTCAACGTCGAGTCTTGCCTTCCTGCGGGCAACGTCCACCATGTTTCCGACCATCCATCCGGTGAAGAGATTGCGGTTCGAACGGAGCGAAGACTTCGAGACACCGGCCGTGACAGCCCCCGCAGCCGCGCAGCCGACAGGCAGCATTGCGACGATCCTGAGGGCCTTCGGGTCTTCTATCGACGATGACTTGCCGAGGTCCACGATGCGCGAGCCAAATACGGACTGGTCCGCCCTCATCGACCGCATCCGCTCGACGGCCTCCCGCATCCGCGATGTCGAGGCGCAATCCCGTGAACGGGAATCGCATATCGAGGAATTGCTGGAACGCGCCCGCGCCGACATGAGGATGGCGGAGGAGCGCGTCCGGGCGGCGGAGGCGCAGGCCTCCGATCTGCAGGTCGCCGCGATGGAGCGGGTGCGCGCCGCCGAGGAGCGTGCCGCCCAGGCCGAGGAGCGCGCCCGGGTTTCGGAAGCGTGGCTCAAGCAGATCCACGATGCGATCTTCAACGAGTTCACCGTCCTCGACGAGGGCCCGCGCTGATGTCGCGCCGGCTCCATGATCGTCCGGACACCGACGGGGACGCCTTGTCCGACAACGATGGGGAGAACCGCCCGACCCTGCGCCAGCTTCTGGCGCCGGGACACGGAAGCGGCGTGGTGCAGCTCTTCCGCGAGCCGCCTCGCGCGGAGGAATCGGACGACGAGCTGAACTGGCCCGCCGCCATCGAGCTGATCCGCGATGTCGGATCGCGGATGCGTCAGGCACGCCGCTTCGCGCAGGACGTGGTGCAGCATTCGCAGGCCGTCCTCGACGGCACCATGCACCGCCTGGAAGAGACGGAGCGCCGCCTGCGCCTCGCGGAATCGGCGGCGCGGGACGCGCATCTGCGCGCCGAGCGGGCCGAACTCGCGGCGCAGATGGCCGATGCCCGCGCGCGGCGCGCGGAGGAGGAGACGGAGCTGAACCGGGCCAAGCTCGCGGAGGCGCAGATGTGGCTGAAGCGGCTCTACAGCAGCGTGCAGATCGAGTTCCGCGACCTGTCCGAGGAGGACTGAGCCTGCCTGTGGTGCGGGTAGAGGGAATCGAACCCCCACGCCTTGCGGCTGGCGATTTTGAGTCGCCCGCGTCTACCAATTCCGCCATACCCGCGCGGTGGCGCTCATCGCACAGGTCGCCCCGTGCGGCCAAGAGTTTTCTCCCGCCATCCGCCTCTCTGGCGTTACGCATTGGGCTGTGCTTGAAGGGACGCCGCTTTCCTCGCACTCCCCGGACGACTTGATGCTGCGGCGGCTCTACGCCTGGATCCTCGCCCTGAGCGACCGCCCTTCAGCGCCCTACGTCCTCGGGGCGGTGGCGTTCGCGGAAAGTTCGTTCTTCCCCGTGCCCCCGGATGCCATGCTGGTACCCATGGCAGTGAGCCGCCCGGACCGGGTGTGGTTCTACGCGACCATCGCGACGGTCTGCTCGGTGCTCGGCGGGTTGGTCGGCTACGCCATCGGCGCGCTGCTGTTCGATTCCCTCGGCGAATGGGTCATCAAGCTTTACGGCCTGCAGAACTCGGCGGATGCCTTCCAGCGCTCCTATGCCGAGTACGGCCATTGGGTGATCCTGCTGAAGGGCCTCACGCCGATCCCCTATAAGCTCGTGACCATCACGTCGGGACTGGCCCATTACAGCCTGTTCTGGTTCACGGTGCTGTCGATCATCACCCGTGGCGCGCGGTTCTTCATCCTCGCCGCCCTGCTCGGCCGCTACGGCGTGCAGATTCGTGGCGTGCTCGATCGGCATCTCAACGCGGTGGCCGCCATCTCCGTGGCGGTGATCGTCCTCGGCTTCGTCCTGTTCAAGGTGATTTTGTAGCAATGGATACGCGTGCTGCCGTCCGCCTCAAGACAGCCGGCCTCTGGCTCGCCCTCGTCGCGGCGGTCACGGTCGGCGCCGCGCTCGTGCTGCAATACGGCTACGGCTACGTGCCGTGTAAGCTCTGCCTGACCGAGCGCCTGCCTTATTACGCGGCGGTGCCGCTCGGCCTCGTGGCCCTGTTCGCGCCGGAGCGGCTCGCCCGGCTCGCCCTCGGCCTCGCGGCCCTCGGCCTGCTCTATGGCGCGGGCGTCGGCATCTATCATGCGGGCGCCGAGTGGGGCTTCTGGCCGGGTCCGACCGATTGCGGCGGCGGCTCTGGCGCCAACCCCGCCGCCGTGAGCGACTTCATGAATTCGCTCCAGAGCGTGCGCGTCGTGGATTGCTCGGTGGCAGCCCTGCGCGTCCTCGGCGTCTCGCTCGCCGGATGGAGCGCGCTCGTTTCCTTTGTCCTGGCGTCCTTCGCCGGGACGACGGCGCTGCGGCGCTAGTTCCGGTCGTCCGGCAGCATCGGGATCGGGGAGACCTCGATCCCCTCGTCGATCAGGGCGCGGGCCTCGTCGAGGCTCGCCTGCCCGTGGATCGAGCGGCCCTCGGCCTCGCCGTAATGGATCTTCCGTGCCTCCTCGGCGAAACGCTCGCCGACATGCTCGGAATGGGCGGCCACATGGTCGTGCAGCGCCTTGATCATCTCGCGCAGCTTGCGCTCCGGCTCGGCGATCATCCGCATCGGCGTTTCGGGCGTCGGCGCCGGGACGGGCACCTCGGCGCGGTCCTTGCGCGCGATCATCGGCGCCATGATGGCCTTGGAGACCGACCCGCTGCCGCACTGAGGACAGGTGACGAGGCCGCGCGAAACCTGGGTCTCGTACGAATCCGAGGATGGAAACCAGCATTCGAAGCCGTGCGCGGCCTCGCAGACCAGATTGTACCGGATCATGCGCGTGCGGTTCGGTGTCTCAGGACTTCGCCCCGATCCGTTCGATGCTGAACGGCCGGGCATGGCGAAGGGACGGGATGCGCGCCCTCGCATCGGCGACGAGCGAGAGGTCGATCTCGGCCAGGATCACCCGCGGCTCGGTGCCGCCCTCGGCGAGGACACGCCCCCAGGG
This sequence comes from Methylobacterium sp. TK26, assembly GCF_055361565.1. Classification (NCBI taxonomy): domain Bacteria; kingdom Pseudomonadati; phylum Pseudomonadota; class Alphaproteobacteria; order Hyphomicrobiales; family Methylobacteriaceae; genus Methylobacterium; species Methylobacterium sp. TK26. The sequence goes on from NZ_CM143965.1 coordinate 2,360,839, forward strand.
ATCGACGATGATCGAGTGGCCATACGTCTCGCGGCCGTCCTCATGGACGCCGCCCTGCGCGGCCGAGATCATGAACGAGCCGGTCTCGATGGCCCGCGCCCGTTGCAAGACCTGCCAGTGGGCCTCCCCCGTCTGCCGGGTGAAGCAGGCCGGGCCGGTGAGCACCGTGGCGCCCGCCTCCGCCAGCGCGCGGTAAAGGGCCGGGAAGCGGATGTCGTAGCAGATCGTCAGGCCGAAGGTGGCGAGGGGCGTCTCCGCCGCGACGGCACAGCCGCCGCCGGTATAGGTCGAGGATTCGCGCCAGCTCTCGCCGCTCGGCAGATCCACGTCGAACAGGTGCAGCTTGTCGTAGGAGGCGGCGATGCTGCCCTCCGGGTCGATGAGGAACGCGCGGTTGGCGATCTTCTCGCCGTTGCGCACGGCGATGGAGCCGACCTGAACCCAGGCGCCGACCTCCCGCGCCGTCTGACGCAGGGCGGTGAGGGTGGGGTCCGAGCCTTCGTCCGTGACGACCGCGAACAGTCGCTCGCGGCTGCGCTCCACCAGGGAGGTCATCTCCGGCGTCTGGATATAGCGGGCGCCCTGCCCCGCCGCCTCGCGCAGGCCCGCGACCGCCGCGTCGCGATTGGCCGCCGAGTCGCGCCCGGATCGCATCTGGATACACGCGGCGACGAAGCGCTCAGGCATCGGCCGATGCCTTCAGCAGCGGATCGAGCTTGCCCGAGCGGTCGAGGGCATAGAGATCGTCGCACCCGCCGACATGGGTCGTACCGACGAAGATCTGCGGCACGCTCGTGCGGCCGCCCGCCCGCTCGACCATCGTCGCACGGGCGCCGGCGGCGCGCTCCACGTCGATCTCCTGGAAGGCCACGCCCTTCTGCGACAGCAGGCTCTTGGCCGCCGCACAATAGGGGCACCAGGAAGTGGTGTAGATGGTGACCGGCTGCATCGTCGCTGCGTCCCGCGCGGAAGAACTCCCATATAGGGGCTTCGCGCGGAACTTGCCTATGGCAGCACGGTCACGCGCAGCCGTGTCAGGCCGCGAGCAGCTTCTCGACCTCGTTGACGAGATCGCGCAGGTGGAACGGCTTCGAGAGGACCTTCGCGTCCTTCGGGGCCTTCGAGTCCGGGTTCAGCGCCACGGCCGCGAAGCCGGTGATGAACATCACCTTGATATCCGGGTCGAGCTCGGTGGCCCGGCGGGCCAGTTCGATCCCGTCCATCTCCGGCATGACGATATCGGTCAGGAGAAGCTCGAACGGCTCCTCCCTCAGGCGGTTATACGCAGAGAGGCCGTTGTCGAACGAGAGCACGTCGTAGCCTGCGTTCTGCAGCGCCTTGGCGAGGAACCGGCGCATGTCATTGTCGTCTTCCGCCAGCAGAATTTTCATCGGACGGTTCCGAGACCTTGAGTCGAAGCGTTGATCCCACAAAGGGACGGCTTGGTAAACAACGGGTAACCAAAGCGGGTACCGCAAACTGATGACCTACGGGCCGTTGTGTCGTTGCAACCGAGCACGCGGCCAGTGGACAGGCGCGAATCCGCGCCCCAGACTGTGCAGACGGGATACGGGATCGCAGCCGGAGCGTCCACGCCGACGATGACAATCTCCGACACGGAAACGTCAGGGCCGACCGGGCCCGCCTCTCTGTTCGCCCCGCCCTTCGCGGTGGACGAGCCGGAGAGCCATTCCATCCCCTTCGTGTTCAACACCGGGCATTCGGGCGCGGTCTATCCGCCGAGCTTCCTCGCGGCCTCACGCCTGGACGGCCTGAGCCTGCGGCGCTCGGAGGACGCGCATGTCGACCGGCTGTTCGAGCCGGTGGTGCGGCTGGGTGCTCCGCTGCTGCGGGCGAACTTCCCCCGCGCCTATCTCGACGTGAACCGCGAGCCCTTCGAACTCGACCCGCGCATGTTCGAGGGGCGGCTGCCGCCCTACGCCAACACGCGCTCCATGCGGGTGGCGGGCGGGCTAGGGACCGTGCCCCGCGTGGTGGCCGACGGGCAGGAGATCTATTCCGGCCGCATCACCGCGCAGGAGGCGGTGGCGCGGATCGAGACGCTTTACAAGCCGTACCACCGCATGTTGCGCGCGCTGATCCAGCGCACGGCGAAGGCGCATGGCACCTGCATCCTGATCGATTGCCACTCCATGCCGTCGAGCAGCCTGGGGCGGGAGGAGGCGAAGGCCGACGTGGTGCTCGGCGACCGCTACGGCACCGCCTGCAGCCCGGCCCTCATCGACGCCTTCGAGGCGCAGTTCCAGGCGCACGGGTTCCGCGTGGTGCGCAACAAGCCCTATGCCGGCGGCTTCATCACGGAGCATTACGGCGAGCCGAACCTTGGGCGCCACGCCCTTCAGATCGAGATGAACCGCGCCCTGTACATGAACGAATCGAGCCTCGCCCTGACGCGGGATTTCCCCGCCCTCGTCACGGCCCTCGAATCCATCGTCGCGGCGGTGGCGAAGGGGGCTGGCAACGTCTCGCTGCCCCGGATGGCGGCCGAATAAAGCCTGCCACACAGAAAAAAGGCCACCCCCGAAGGAGTGGCCCGAAGTCTAGGGAGGAAACGCCCAAGAAGGGCAACAGGACCGCGACGCCATCGCGTTCCTGCGATGCACAAACTACAGTGCGTCGCACAAAAGACAAGGTGCGTTCCTGTCGCAATTCCTGCTCTTGGCGCATGGCACCCCCGCCGAAACGGGGGGCTCTCTCACTGCTCGGACAGGAGCTTCGCGATCTCGGCCTTGAGCGGGCCGGCGAGGTCCGGGCGCTCCAGGGCGTAGGCGACGTTGGCGGTGAGGAAGCCGAGCTTCGAGCCGGTGTCGTAGGTCCGGCCCTCGTAGCGCATCCCGTAGAAGGACTGCTCGGCCATGAGGTCGATCATGGCGTCGGTGAGCTGGATCTCGCCGCCCGCGCCCTTCTTGCCGTGCTCCAGGATGCCGAAGATCTCGGGCTGCAGGATGTAGCGGCCGGAGATGATATAGTTCGACGGCGCGGTGCCCTGCTTGGGCTTCTCGACCATGCCGGTGATCTCGAAGGTCTGGCCGAAGGTGTCGCCGACGCTGACGATTCCGTACTGATGCGTCTCCTCGGGGGCGACCTCCTCGACGGCGATGACGTTGCCGCCGTGCCGCTCGTAGGCGGCGAGCATCTGGCCCATGCAGCCCCGGCTCAGCATGTCGGGCAGCAGCACGGCGAAGGGCTCGTCGCCGACGATCTCGCGGGCGCACCACACGGCGTGGCCGAGGCCCAGCGGCGCCTGCTGGCGGGTGAAGCTCGTCTGGCCCGCCTGGGGCAGGTCCTTCTTCAATTCGTCATAGGCGGCCTGCTTGCCGCGTTCGACGAGGGTCTTGTCCAATTCGTAGGCGATGTCGAAATGGTCCTCGATCACGGCCTTGCCGCGGCCGGTGACGAAGATGAAATGCTCGATGCCCGCCTCGCGCGCCTCGTCCACGACGTGCTGGACGACCGGCCGGTCCACGACGGTCAACATTTCCTTGGGAACGGCCTTGGTCGCCGGCAGGAAACGCGTGCCCAGGCCCGCGACGGGGAGGACGGCCTTGCGGATCGGTTTCATCGTGCGTTGGCCCTGAAGCGATAGAGTTGAGGATGGACCCGACGATGAGACAGACCGCAACGGTCATCGCAAGGTCCGTTTCATGATACTGCCCAGCAGTCCGACGTAAATATATCGGCGGACGCTACGTGTAGCGTTAATTCTCGGCTTCGACGGAGACAATGCGATGGCGGTGCTGGTGACAGGGGGGGCCGGGTATATCGGCAGCCATATGGTGCTGGCGTTGCTCGATGCCGGACACGAGGCCGTCGTGGTCCTCGACGATCTCTCCACGGGCTTCGATTGGGCGGTGCCGGAGGGCGTGACCCTCGTGGTGGGCGATGTCGCCGATCAGGACCTCGTCACCCGCACCATCCGCGAGCACAAGATCGACGCGCTGGCCCATTTCGCGGCCAAGATCGTGGTGCCGGAATCGGTGTCGGACCCGCTGGGTTACTACCTCGCCAACACGGTGAAGACCCGGGCGCTCATCGAGGCGGCGGTGAAGGCGGGCGTACGCCACGTCATCTTCTCCTCGACGGCGGCCGTCTACGGCGAGCCGGAGGTGGTCCCGGTGACGGAGACCGTGACCCTCAACCCGATCAACCCCTACGGCCGCTCCAAGCTGATGAGCGAGTGGATGATCGCGGACGCCGCCACCGCGCTCGGCTTCACCTACGTGGTGCTGCGCTACTTCAACGTCGCCGGCGCCGATCCCAAGGGCCGCTCGGGCCAATCGACCCCGAACGCCACGCACCTCATCAAGGTCGCGACCCAGGCCGCCCTCGGCCAGCGGGAACGCCTCGACGTCTACGGCACGGATTACCCGACCCCGGACGGATCGTGCCTGCGCGATTACATCCAGGTCACGGACCTCGCCGAAGCCCATCGCCTCGCCCTCGATTATCTCCGGGGCGATGGTGAAAGCCTCGTGCTGAATTGCGGCTACGGCCTCGGCTATTCAGTGCTCGAAGTGGTCGAGGTGGTGAAGAAGGTGTCCGGCAAGGACTTTCCGGTGCGCATCTCCCCCCGTCGGCCGGGAGACCCCGCGCGGATCGTGGCGGCGGCGGACAAGATCCGCGACCGCCTCGGCTGGGTGCCCCGTTACGACGACCTGCAGACCATCGTGACCCAGGCCCTCGCCTGGGAGGATCACCTCAGCAAACGCAACCGGGTCTGAGCCATGCGCCATCTCGCGGCGTCCCTCGTCGCCGTCGCGCTGCTGGCCGCCGCACCGGCTTCGGCCAAGCCGGAGGGAAGCCCGTCCTTCGCGGGCTTCCTCGCCGACCTGCGCCGGGACGCCGCCGCGCGCGGCGTGTCGGACGCGACCTTCGCGTCGGCCTTCCGTGACGTGAAGGGTCCGGACCCTTCCGTCCTCGCGCGGACGAAGAAGCAGGGCGAGTTCAGCCGCCCCGTCTGGGACTATCTCGTCGGCGCGGTGACGCCGGGGCGGATCGCGCGGGGCCGGGCGCGGGCTCAGGCCCTCGCCGCGACCCTGAAGGGCATCGAATTGCGATACGGCGTGCCCGAGAGCGTCGTGCTGGCAATCTGGGGTGTGGAATCGGATTTCGGCGCCAGCGCGGGGACGATCTCCACCGTGAAGGCCCTCGCCACCCTCGCCGCCGCCGGCCATCGCGGCGACCTGTTCCGGAACGAATTGCTCGACGCGCTCCAGATCCTCCAGCGGGGCGACATCACCCCGGCGGCGATGAGCGGGAGCTGGGCCGGAGCGATGGGGCAGGTGCAGTTCCTGCCCTCGACCTATCTCGGCCACGCGGTCGATTTCGACGGCGACGGACGGCGCGACATCTGGCGGGACGATGCCGACGCCCTCGCCTCCATCGCCGCCTACCTCAAGGATCTCGGCTGGAACCCCGCGGTCTCGTGGGGCTACGAGGTGCGCCTGCCGGACGATTTCGACCTCAGCCGCTATGCTGGCGACCTCTCGGATTTCACCGCGCGGGGCGTGGCGCGGGCCGATGGCGGCGCCCTCCCCCGCTCCGGGAAGGCGAGCCTGTTCCTGCCGGGCGGACGCGGCGGGCCGGTCTTCCTCCTCACCGACAATTTCGAGGTGATCCGGGGCTACAACACCTCCGATTCCTACGCCCTCGCCGTGGGCCATCTGGCGGATCGTCTCGCGGGCGGCCCGGCCCTCGCCGCACCCTGGCCGACGGCTGCGCCGCGCCTCGACGGCACCGGCATCAAGGCGCTGCAGCAGGGTCTCGCCGGCAAGGGATTCTATCAGGGCGAGGCGGACGGCCGGGCCGGGCCGAAACTGCGCGAGGCGGTGCGCCGCTATCAGATCGATGCGGGGCTTCCGGCGGATGGCTACGCCTCGCCCGCCCTGCTCGCGCATCTCCGGGGGCGGTGAAGCATCGCAGGCCCGCGCGCTTAGACGGCGCAGGTTCGTTCCGCTATCGTGGGCGCTTCCTCCGGGTGCGCTGGACGGAAGGCGTGAGCGTATGACGAGATCCTTCTCTCCCCTCTCCCTAGCGGCCGTGCTCGCCCTGATGGTGCTGGCGCCGGGTGAGGCCGCCGCCCAATGGGGCGACGGCTATTCCGATCCGCGCGGCGGCTATTATCAGGCGCCCCCCCGCCGCCGGCCGCGCGACGCCTATTATCGCGACGACGGCGCCTACAATCGCCCGCAGCGTTACGCACCCCAGCCTGAGCCGCAGCGCCAATTCTACTGGCCGTGGGAGGACCGGCCGCAGCAGGCCGCGCCGCAGCCCGAGCGCGCCTATCGCCCGCCGCCGCCGCGCCAGCGCAACTACGGCGCCGCCGACAGCCAGCGCTCCCCGAGTGTGCAGCGCCGTCCGCAGCGAGTGCGCCCGCCGGAACCGCCGAAGGCCGTCGCCGCCAAGACCGATCCCAGCGTGCAGATCGCGGTGTTCGGCGATTCCCTGGCCGACCATCTTGCCAAGGGCCTGGACGACGCCTTCGAGGACAATTCCGACGTCGCCGTGGTCGACCGGGCCAAGGGCGATAGCGGCCTCGTCCGCAAGGACGTCGTCGACTGGCCGAAGGTGGCCGACGATTACCTGACTGCAAACCCCAAGGTCCGCTACGGCCTCGTCATGGTCGGCGCCAACGACCGCCAGCCGATCAAGGACGGCGACGCGACGGTCGATCCGCTGACCGACCGCTGGAAAGAGCTTTACCGCGCACGGGTCGAGGCCATGGTGAAGCCCTTCACCGACCGGAAGATCCCGCTGATCTGGGTCGGCCTGCCGCCCATGCAGAGCCAGAGCCTGACCCGCGACATCGCCTCGATCAACGACGTGGTGCGGGAGACGGCGACCAAGGCCGGCGCGACCTATGTCGACATCTGGCCCGGCTTCGTGGACGACCGCGACCGCTATACCGCGTCGGGTCCGGACCCGGAGGGTCAGATCGCCAAGCTGCGCACCTCGGACGGCGTGCATTTCACCAAGGCCGGCAACCGCAAGCTCGCGCATTTCGCCGATATCGAGTTGAAGCGGCTTATGGGCACGGCCGCGCCGTCCCTGCCCGACCAGCCCGCCACGGCTGCCGTCTCACCGGGCGTACCGGCCGGCGTGCCGGGGGCGAGCCTCGACGGCGCCGAAGCGCAGCCCGGCGACACGGCGGCCATCGACCGCCAGATCACCGCGATGCTGCCGAGCCTGCCCGAGCCCGCCGGGATACCCGCTCTGCCGGTGAAGCCGGCGGCGGGACCGGTCGTGCCGTTGCTGCGCACCGAGACATCGCCCGGCGGCGCGTTGCTGAGCGGCCGACCCCAGGAAGGCGATTCCATGGGGACGGTGGAGCGAACCCTCCAGCGCGGCAACGCCCCCGCCCCGCAGCCGGGACGGGCCGACGATTTCCGCTGGCCGCCCGGCTGAGTTCCTGCCGCCTCAGCGCGGCAGGACGCTGGCGCCCATGAGCGCCTCGTCGATGGCGCGGGCGGCCTGACGGCCCTCGCGGATCGCCCAGACGACCAGGGACTGGCCGCGACGCATGTCGCCCGCCGCCCAGATCTTCGGATCGGAGGTGCGGTAATCCTCCTCGTTGGCCGTGATGTTGCCGCGCTTGTCGACGGTGACGCCGGACTGCTCGACGAGGCCCTTCTGCACCGAACCGGCGAAGCCGATCGCCATGAAGACGAGGTCAGCTGGCAGCACGAATTCCGAACCCGGGATCGGCTGGCGCTTGGCATCGACGCGGGCGCAAACCACGCCGGTCAGCACGCCCTTCTTATTGCCTTCGAGGCGCAGGGTCGCCGCCTGGAACTCGCGCTCGGCGCCCTCGGCCTGACTGGACGAAGTCCGCATCTTGGTCGGCCAGTAGGGCCACACGGTCAGCTTGTCCTCGCGCTCCGGCGGGCGCGGACGGATGTCGAGCTGCGTCACCGATAGGGCGCCCTGGCGGAAGGCCGTGCCGACGCAATCGGAGGCGGTGTCGCCGCCGCCGATGACCACGACGTTCTTGCCGTTCGCCAGGATCGGCGCCTCGCCGTTGCCGCGCATCGGCTCCTGGCCGACCCGTCGGTTCGACTGCACGAGATAGGGCATCGCGTAATGGACGCCCTCCAGCTCCTGGCCCGGCAGGTTCGGGTTGCGCGGATCCTCGGCGCCGCCGCAGAAGATCACCGCGTCGAACTTGGCCTTCAGGTCCTCGACGGACTTCGTAACGCCGATATTCTCGTTGTAGTGGAAGACGACGCCCTCGCCTTCCATCTGCTTCACGCGCCGGTCGATGTGGCGCTTCTCCATCTTGAAGTCCGGGATGCCGTAGCGGAGCAGCCCGCCGGCCTTCGGCTCGCGCTCGAAGACGTGGACATCGTGCCCGACGCGGGCGAGCTGCTGCGCCGCCGCCATGCCGGCCGGGCCGGAGCCGATCACCGCGACGCGCTTGCCGGTGCGGATCTCCGGCACCTCGGGCTTGATCCAGCCCATGTTCCAGGCGCGATCCGCGATGGCCTGCTCGATCGTCTTGATGGCGACCGGCTGGTTCTCGAGGTTGAGCGTGCAGGCTTCCTCGCAGGGCGCAGGGCAGATGCGGCCCGTGAACTCGGGGAAGTTGTTCGTGGAATGGAGGTTGCGCGAGGCCTCCTCCCAATCCGACTGGAAGACGAGGTCGTTCCAGTCCGGGATTTGGTTGTGGACCGGGCAGCCGGTCGGCCCGTGGCAGAACGGAATGCCGCAATCCATGCAGCGGGCCGCCTGCTTGGTGAGGTCATGCTCGTCCAGCGGGAGCGTGAACTCGCGGAAATGCCGAACGCGGTCGGCGGCGAGTTGGTACTTCTGCTCCTGCCGATCGAATTCGAGGAAGCCCGTGATCTTGCCCATCGTCCTCGTCTCTTCCTGCCCGCTCGTTCGCAATCGTCTTCACTTGCACGAGTCGGACATCCGCCCGTGACGCCTCGGATCACACCCGCTCGGGGTGCTCCGCCAGCCATTCCTTCAGGGCCGCCTCGATCCTGCCCTGCCACCCGGCTCCGCGAGCGCGGAACCGCGCAACCACGTCGGCGGGGAGCGGAACCTGCTCGGTCTCCCGCGCCAGTTGCCCCCGCCGGATCAGCGTCCCGTTTCGCCTGAGTTCGGCTTCCGCAAACCAGCGTTCGTCGAGTTCGGGCGCATCATCCGGGTCCCAACCGATTTCATCCGGCGACATCGTCCGACCGGAGTCGGGCGCCGAAACGGGCTTGTTCGCGCTCATTGGCCTTCCTCAAGCTGATGACCCGACGATTGCCATCCCTTTCGGTCCAGACCGTCACCACAAGGCGGTCCTCAAGATAGCCGACGGTGATCCACCGCGTCTCCCCGTATTCGCCCCGCGTGTCCTGCCGGCTCAGTTCGGTCCCGTCGAAGATCTCACCGCATCTCTCGAAGTCCAATCCGCGCTCGCGGAGGGTGCGAGCGCGCTTCTCGGAATCGTAGGTGATACGCACGAGGGAGGGAGGCCGATGAAAGCCCCTACTCCGCCGCCACCGGCATCCGCGCCATCTCCATCTCGCGCAGCGCCCTGCGGTACTCCACCGGCATCACCTTGACGAACTTGGTGCGATAGCTCGCCCAATCCTCCAGGATCGCCTTGGCCTTCGGGCTGCCCGTGTACTTGAGATGGTTAGTGATGAGCTGGCTCAGCCGCTCCTCGTCGTGGCCCGACATGTCCGCGAGGATGTCGACTCGGCCCTTGGTCTCCAGGTCGCCGTCCTGGTGGAAGCGACGCATCAGGTCATCCTCCTCCTCGACGGGCTCCAGATCGACCATCGACAGGTTGCAGCGCTTGGAGAACGAGCCGTCCTCGTCGAGCACGTAGGCAAGGCCGCCCGACATGCCCGCCGCGAAGTTGCGCCCGGTCTCGCCGATAGACACCACCACGCCGCCGGTCATGTACTCGCAGCCATGGTCGCCCATGCCCTCGACCACGGCGATGGCGCCGGAGTTGCGCACGGCGAACCGCTCGCCGGCCGAGCCACGGATGTAGCACTCGCCCGCGATGGCCCCGTAGAGCACGGTGTTGCCGACCATAATCGTCCGCTCGGACGGCGACTTGAGGGCGTCGCTCGGCCGGATGATCAGCTTGCCGCCCGACAGGCCCTTGCCAACGTAGTCGTTGCCGTGGCCCGTCAGTTCGAGGGTCACGCCCGCCGCGGCCCAGGCGCCGAAGCTCTGGCCGGCGGTACCGGTGAGCTGCACCTTGATCGTGTCGTCGGGCAGGCCGTCATGGCCGTGCGCCTTGGCGACCTCGCCGGAGAGCATGGCACCCGCCGCACGGTCCGAGTTGCGGATCGTGTCGGTGAGCACCACCGGCTCGCCGTTGGCGATGGCGCCGCGCGCACCCTCGATCAGCCGTCGGTCGAGGACGTGCTCGATCGGATGATGCTGCCGCTCGACATGGCGGATCGGCATCTCGGGCCCGACATCCGGCCGGTGGAACAGCTTCGTGAAGTCGAGGCCCTTCGCCTTCCAGTGGGTGATGGCCGCGACCTTGTCGAGGATGTCCGAGCGGCCGACCACCTCTTCGAGCTTCGTGAAGCCGAGGGCGGCCAAGATCTCCCGGACCTCCTCCGCCACGAAGAAGAAGTAGTTCACCACGTGCTCGGGCGTGCCCTTGAAGCGCTTGCGCAGCACCGGGTCCTGCGTCGCCACGCCCACCGGGCAGGTGTTCAGATGGCACTTCCGCATCATGATGCAGCCGGCCGCGATCAGCGGCGCGGTCGAGAAGCCCATCTGGTCCGCGCCGAGCAGGGCCGCGACGATCACGTCCCGCCCGGTACGCAGGCCGCCATCCGCCTGGAGGGCGACGCGTCCACGCAGGCCGTTGAGCACCAGCGTCTGCTGGGTCTCGGCCAGACCGGTTTCCCACGGGCCACCCGCGTGCTTGAGCGAGGTGAGCGGCGCCGCGCCCGTGCCCCCGTCGAAGCCGGAGATGGTGATGTGGTCGGCCCGCGCCTTGGCGACGCCCGCCGCGACGGTACCGACGCCGACCTCGGAGACGAGCTTCACCGACACGTCGGCCGACGGGTTCACGTTCTTCAGGTCGAAGATCAGCTGGGCCAGATCCTCGATCGAGTAGATGTCGTGGTGCGGCGGCGGCGAGATCAGGCCGACGCCCGGCGTGGCGTAGCGGACCTTTGCGATCTTGGCGTCGACCTTGTGGCCGGGCAGCTGGCCGCCCTCACCGGGCTTGGCGCCCTGGGCAACCTTGATCTGCATCATGTCTGAGTTGACGAGGTATTCCGTCGTCACGCCGAACCGGCCGGAGGCCACCTGCTTGATGGACGAACGCCGCGAGCGGCCGTCCGGCAGGGGCTTGAACCGCTCGACCTCCTCGCCGCCTTCGCCCGAGTTCGAGCGACCCCCGAAGGAGTTGAGGGCGATGGCCAGCGTCTCGTGCGCTTCCTTGGAGATGGAGCCGTACGACATGGCGCCGGTGGCGAACCGCTTCACGATCTCGGCGGCCGGCTCGACGGCATCGAGCGGCACCGGCGCCCGGCCGAGTTCTTCGGCGGACCTGACGCGGAAGAGGCCACGCAGCGTCTTGAGCTGGTTCTCCTGCTGGTTCACCAGCTTGGCGTATTCCCGGTAGCGCTCGGGCACGTTCATGCGCACCGCGTGCTGAAGGGTCGCCACCGTGTCCGGCGTCCAGGTGTGGACCTCGCCGCGCAGGCGGTAAGCGTACTCGCCGCCGACATCCAGCGCGTTCCGGTAGACCGGGGCATCGCCGAACGCGTCGCGGTGACGGCGCACCGTCTCCTCCGCCACCTCGGCCATGCCGACGCCCTCGATGGTCGTCGCCGTGCCGAAGAAGTCGCGGGCGACGAAGGCCGAGTTCAGGCCGACCGCGTCGAAGATCTGCGCGCCGCAATAGGACTGGTAGGTCGAGATGCCCATCTTGGACATGACCTTCAGCAGGCCCTTATCGATGGCCTTGATGTAGCGGTAAATGATCTCGTCGTCGGTGAGGTCCGGCGGGAACTCGTCCTTCATCTCGATCAGGGTTTCGAAGGCGAGGTACGGGTTGATCGCCTCCGCGCCATAGCCGGCGAGGCAGGCGAAGTGGTGCACCTCGCGCGGCTCACCCGATTCGACCACGAGGCCGACCGAGGTGCGCAGCCCCTTGCGGATCAGGTAGTTGTGCACGGCCGCCGTCGCCAGCAGCGCCGGGATCGGGATGCGATCCGGACCGACCGCCCGGTCGGTGAGCACGATGATGTTGTAGCCGCCGCGCACCGCCGCCTCGGCGCGGTCGCAGAGACGGTCCAGCGCCCCTTCCATGGCCGCCGCGCCGTTCTCGGCGGGGTAGGTGACGTCGAGGGTCTTGGTGTCGAACCGGTCCTCGAAATGGCCGATGGAGCGGATCTTCTCCAGATCGCCGTTGGTCAGGATCGGCTGGCGCACTTCCAGCCGCTTGCGGCGGGAGGCCCCCTCCATGTCGAGCAGGTTCGGGCGCGGGCCGATGAACGAGACGAGGCTCATCACGGCCTCCTCGCGGATCGGGTCGATCGGCGGGTTCGTCACCTGCGCGAAGTTCTGCTTGAAGTAGGTGTAGAGCAGCTTCGACTTCTCGGAGAGCGCCGAGAGCGGCGTATCCGTGCCCATCGAGCCGACTGCCTCCTGGCCGGTGACGGCCATGGGCTGCATCAGCAGCTTGAGGTCTTCCTGGGTGTAGCCGAAGGCCTGCTGACGATCGAGCAGGTTCACGTCGCCGCGCGACTCGCGCGGCTGCACCGGGCGCAGGTCTTCCAGCACGATCTGGGTGTTCTTGACCCAGTCGGCATAGGGATGGGCCTGGGCAAGCTCGCCCTTGATCTCCTCGTCGGAGACGATGCGGCCCTTCTGCAAGTCGATGAGCAGCATCCGGCCCGGCTGGAGGCGCCAGGACTGGACGATCTTCTCGTCCGGGATCGGCAGGGTGCCGGCCTCGGAGGCAAGCACGACGAGCCCGTCATCGGTGACGATGTAGCGCGCCGGGCGCAGGCCGTTCCGGTCCAGCGTCGCGCCGATCTGGCGCCCGTCGGTGAAGGCCACGGCGGCCGGGCCGTCCCACGGCTCCATCAGGGCGGCGTGGTACTCGTAGAAGGCGCGCCGCTCCTCGTCCATGAGCGGGTTGCCCGCCCACGCCTCGGGGATCAGCATCATCATCGCGTGGGCGAGCGGGTAGCCTCCCATCACGAGGAATTCGAGGGCGTTGTCGAAGCAGGCGGTATCGGACTGGCCCTCGTAGGAGATCGGCCAGAGCTTCGAGATGTCGTTGCCGAACAGGTCCGAATCGACACTCGCCTGACGGGCGGCCATCCAGTTCACGTTGCCGCGCAGCGTGTTGATCTCGCCGTTATGCGCCACGAAGCGATACGGGTGAGACAGCCGCCAGGTCGGGAACGTGTTGGTCGCAAAGCGCTGGTGCACGAGCGCCAGCGCCGAGACGAACCGCTCGTCCTTCAGGTCGAGGAAGTAGTTCCCGAGCTGGTTCACCAGCACCATGCCCTTGTAGACGATGGTGCGGGTCGACACGGAGACCGGGTAGAATTCCTTCATCCGCTGGTCGTCGTGCTTGTAGATGGTGTTCGAGATCGCCTTGCGGGCGACGTAGATGCGCCGCTCGAACGCATCCTGGTTCGACACCGAGGCCGGGCAGCCGATGAAGACCTGGCGGTGGCAGGGCTCCGTCGCCAGCACGGCCTTGCCGAGATCGGACGAATCGACCGGCACGTCGCGCCAGCCGAGAAGGGGCAGGCCCTCCGCCGCCAGCGTCGAGGCGACGATGCCCTCGATCACCCGGCGCGGCTGCTCGGCCTTCGGCAGGAAGAGCTGCGCGATCGCGTATTGCCCGGCAGGCGGAAGCTCGAAGCCCAGCCGCGAGCACTCCTCCGCGAAGAAGGCGTGCGGGATCTGCGTGAGGATGCCGCAACCGTCGCCCATCTTCGGGTCCGCGCCGACGGCGCCCCGGTGGTCGAGGTTTTCGAGGATCTTCAGACCCTGTTGCACGATGGAGTGGCTGCGCCGGTCGTGCATGTCGGCGATGAAGCCGACGCCGCAGGCGTCGCGCTCATGGGCGGGGTCGTAGGCGCCCTGGGCTTTCGGGAAAGCAGGGTCGCGCACGATGAGCGGCGCCGTGGTGGCGCCGCGGGGAGCGTTCGGCTCGGGGGCGAAACCGCGTCCAGCCATGCTTCCTCTCGTCCTTCCCTCGTCACGAGCCGCGCCCGATCCTTCGGGTTCCGCCAGCAGGTTTCGTGCCTCGATATCACCTTCGACCGGCCGGAGCGCAAAAGACGCAGGGGGCCGCCCCGTGTGGCGGTGCCCGGAGGCCCGCTCGCACAACAGCGGCGCGGTCTCTTCTGCCGACGATTGCGCCCGCGCGCGACACGCGATCAAGGCGAATGGGACAGTGCTACTGTCCTAATAGGCGAAGTTGGCAGATTGGAGTGGTTTCAGCAAGGGCTTCAGCGCTTTGCCGGGGTTGCGACCCCAGGCAGTTGCTCTACCGGCCCGATATGGTCGGCGCCATTCGCAATATCGCCAGAATCGGCTTGTCTACGGAAGGGGCCGAGCACAAGCGGCATGCGGGGCAACGACCTCGCCGGCATGGCCGAGAACCGGGCGAACCGGGCGGGCCATGCCGGAACCGGACTACCCGGCCGGGTCTCCAGAAACGGGAACGAGTGTGATGAGCGTGAGCGCCAATCCCCTGAGCGCCAAGCTGCGATCCCGCGCGCTGCGGGCCGCCCTTCTGTCGGCGGGCCTCGTCGCGGCCTCGGCCGGCGGTGCGAGCGCGCAGGGTTTCGCCCGGACCTTCTTCGAGGATGACGTTTTGCCGCCGCGCGTCATCGCGTGGCGACTGGCCGACCGTGGCTTCACCGGGGTGACGCGCCCGCGCTACGACGGCCGCTTCTATCTCGTGGACGCGATCAGCCCCGCCGGCGCACCGGTGCGCGTCGTGGTCGATCCGACGAGCGGTGCCATCGTCGGCCGCGAGCGGATGCCGGGCCAGGAGGTCTATGCCCGCCTCGAACGCCCGCCCGTCCGCTCCATGCCCGGCTACGGCTGGACGGAGGAGGACGTCGCCCGTCCGCCGCAACCCGTCCCCTACGAACCCGGCCCGGCTGCCCGCCAGCCGCGCCGGCCCGGCGCCGAGGCCGTGCGTCCGCCCGAGGGCAATCCCCTCGGCCTGAACCCCGATGGCGGCCACCGCGCCGAACCGCCGCGCAAGGTGGCCCGCACCAGCCCGACCAAGGCGCCGGAGAAGCCGTCCCTCGCCAAGGTGAGCCCCATCGCCCCCGCGCCGAAGCCGGTCCCCGAGGCGGCGCAGCCCCCGGCCGAGCCCGCGACCCCGGCGGCCAACGCCAACCCGCCGCCCGAGCCGAAGCCCGTCGCTGCTGCGGCGGCGCCGAAGCCGGACTGGAAGGACCCGCCCGCCGAGGGCAAGCGCAACGTGCGCGTGATCGGCGGCGCGACCGTCGTGCCGGGCACGCCAGGGAAGGACGGCGAGGCCGCGCAATAGCTCCTAGCGCACGAGCCTTTCGCCGCCGGTGAAGACGGTGAGGGAATCGGAGCGGGCGATGGCGCACAGGGTGATCCCGTGCTCCTTCGCCCGTTCGAGGGCGAGGGAGGTCGGAGCCGAGATCGCGACCACCATTCCCGCCCCGAGCCGGGCCGTCTTCTCCACCATTTCGAACGAGCAGCGGCTCGTGATGACGAGGAATCCCTCGGCCGGGTCGGTGCCGGCCCGCATCATCGCGCCGATGAGCTTGTCGAGGGCGTTGTGGCGGCCGACATCCTCGCGCACCGCGATGAGCGTCCCGTCGAGGAGCGCCCAGGCCGCCGCGTGGACCGCCCGCGTCGTCGCGCCGAGCGTCTGCGCCGAATCGAGCGCGCCGAGCGCCCTGGCGATCGACGCCACCGGCACCCGCAGCGACAGGCCCTCACGGGTCTGGGCGCGCGGCAGGGAACCCAGATCCTCGATCCCACAGACGCCGCATCCCGTCCGCCCGCTGATCGCGCGCTTGCGGGCAAGGTGTTCGCGCAGCCGGCCGGGGGCGAGTTCGACCAGGAGACGAAGCCCATCCTCGACCTCCTCGACCCGGACGTCGCGGATTTCGGAGGCGTCCTCCACGATGCCTTCCGTCAGGCTGAACCCAAAGGCGAAATCCTCGAGATCGCCCGGCGTGGTCATCATCACCGCATGCGGCACGCTGCCGTAGACGAGGTTGACCGGCGCCTCGACGGCGAGCGGCCTCGTCCCGTCGCGGAATTCCATTTGAGCGTAGTCGACCACACTGATCTGTGCATCGACGGAAAGAAGCGACTTGTGTTGCTGTTCTGCGACGCTTCCAGCCTTTGGAAAGCCCTCCATGCGACGCTTGGGTGGTTGCACCACGATCGTCCTTGTGATCTGAAGCCATCCGCGGAAGCCCGTTCAGTGGATGATCGGGCATTCCGTCAGGTCGGCGATGGTCCCCGCGCAGTCAAGACGGGGCGAACGACCTGCAGCGAATGGACGGGGAGCCATGAGAGGAATGCGGACGGTGCGGACGATCACCAGGTCCTTGACGACCTTGCCGTTCCTCGGCGCATTGCTTGCGGGCGCCGCTCCGGCCTCTGCCGCCGGGTTCGGCCAGCCTGTGCCGTGGGAGATGAGCCGGCAGATCCCGGTCACGGAAAACGCCCGCGACATCCTGAATTTCGAGATCGGCCTGCACTGGCTGTCGCTGGCGATCTCACTGTTCGTGCTGGGCCTGATCCTGTGGTGCGTGTTCCGCTTCGGCGAGAAGCGCAACCCGGCGCCTTCGCGCTTTACCCACAACACCGCCATCGAGATCGCCTGGACCATCGTGCCGGTTCTGATCCTCGTCGCCGTCGCGATCCCCTCGTTCCGCCTGCTGCGCACGCAGCTCTCGGACCCGAAGGCGGACATGATCGTGAAGGTCATCGGCCACGCGTGGTACTGGTCCTACGAGTACCCGCAGACCGAGCAGGGCGGCGGCTTCACGTTCGACGCCAACCTCGATGAGGACAAGCAGCCCCGCCTGCTGCAGACCGACAACGAGATGGTCGTCCCGGTGAACAAGGTCGTGAAGATCCAGGTCACGGCCGCCGACGTGCTGCATTCCTGGGCCATGCCGGCCTTCGGCTTCAAGATCGATGCCGTTCCTGGCCGCTTGAACCAGATGTGGTTCCGCGCCGACAAGGAAGGCACGTTCCACGGCCAGTGTTCCGAGCTGTGCGGCCAGCGGCACGCCTACATGCCGATCGTCGTGCGCGTCGTCAGCGATCAGGCGTACGCGGAATGGCTGAAGGAGGCCAAGACCAAGTACGCCGCCATCGACAACGGCAAGAGCTTCGCCGACGCGCGCTGACCCGCGCCCGGCCTTCGCAACGCACCCGTCCATCCTTAAGGCACGTCTCAGATGGCAACACACGCCACCCATGCCGGGGCCCACGACGCCCACGACCACCACATGCCGGGGTTCTTCGCCCGCTGGTTCCTCTCGACGAACCACAAGGACATCGGCACGCTGTACCTGCTGTTCGCGTTCTGCGCGGGCATGATCGGCGCCTTCCTCTCCTTCGGCATCCGCATGGAGATGGAACAGCCCGGCCTGCAGTACTTCTCCAATCCCGCGACCTATAACGTCTTCGTCACGGGCCACGGCCTCATCATGGTGTTCTTCATGGTGATGCCCGCCCTGATCGGCGGCTTCGGGAACTGGTTCGTGCCGCTGATGATCGGCGCGCCGGACATGGCGTTCCCGCGCATGAACAACATCTCGTTCTGGCTCACCGTCGCAGGCTTCTGCTCGCTGCTGTGCTCGCTTTTCGTCGAGGGCGCCCCGGGCGCCAGCGGCGCCGGCACGGGCTGGACCGTCTATCCGCCGCTCTCGACCGTCGGCCATCCCGGCCCGGCCGTCGACTTCGCGATCTTTGCCCTGCACCTCTCCGGCGCGGGCTCGATCCTCGGCGCCATCAACTTCATCACCACCATCCTGAACATGCGCGCCCCCGGCATGACGCTGCACAAGATGCCGCTCTTCGCCTGGGCCGAGCTGGTCACTGCGTTCCTGCTGCTGCTCTCGCTGCCGGTGCTCGCGGGCGCCATCACGATGCTGCTGACCGACCGCAACTTCGGCACGACGTTCTTCGACCCGGCCGGCGGCGGTGATCCGATCCTGTACCAGCACCTGTTCTGGTTCTTCGGACACCCCGAAGTGTACATCATGATCCTGCCGGCCTTCGGCATCGTGTCGCACATCATCGCCACGTTCTCGCGCAAGCCGGTCTTCGGCTACCTCGCGATGGCCTACGCGATGGTCGCCATCGGCGTCGTCGGCTTCGTGGTGTGGGCTCACCACATGTACACGGTCGGCCTGTCGCTCCAGACGCAGTCCTACTTCGTGTTCGCCACCATGGTGATCGCGGTGCCGACGGGCGTGAAGATCTTCTCCTGGATCGCGACCATGTGGGGCGGCTCGATCCGCTTCACCGCCGCGATGCACTGGGCGGTGGGCTTCATCTTCCTCTTCACCGTCGGCGGCGTGACCGGCGTGGTGCTCGCCAACTCGGCGGTCGATAAGTACCTCCACGACACCTACTACGTCGTCGCGCACTTCCACTATGTGCTGTCGCTCGGCGCCGTGTTCATCATCTTCGCCGGTGTCTACTACTGGTTCCCGAAGATGACCGGCCGGATCATCCCGGAATGGGCCGGCAAGCTGCACTTCTGGCTAGCCTTCATCGGCGCGAACGTCCTGTTCTTCCCGATGCACTTCCTTGGCCTCGCCGGCATGCCGCGTCGCTACGCCGACTATCCGGAAGCCTTCGCCGGCTGGCATAAGGTCTCCACCTACGGCGGCCACATCTTCGGCCTCGGCATGTTCGTCTTCGTCATCGGCGTCGTCCTGGCGTTCCGTTCGAAGGAGCGGGCCGCGGACAATCCGTGGGGCGAGGGTGCCACCACCCTGGAATGGACCCTGTCCTCGCCGCCGCCCTTCCACCAGTTCGAGACGCTGCCCCGCATCATCGACGAGCCGGGCGTTCACTGATCACACGAAGCCGGGGGCCGTTCGCGGCCCCCGCCCTTCCCCGGAGGCCGCCGCGTGCGACCTCCCGGCAAGGGCGCCCCGGGGCCGATTGCCGGGGGACGCGGGCCGCAGAGCCCCGACACCTTGAACGGACTTGCACCTGAGTGACGACCCCGTGGCGCATGCCGCACCGTGGTCGCGGGCCGAGCAGCAGCGAACCTGATGACGAGTGCCACCAACACCCTGAGCCCTGCGGTCGCGTCCGTCGGCGGCGACGTTCCGGACTACTTCGCCCTGCTGAAGCCGAGGGTGATGGTGCTCGTGATCTTCACGGCGCTGGTCGGGATGAGCGTGTCGCACGGCCATGTCGCGCCGGCCATCGGCGTGATCTCGCTCTTCGCCATCGCGGTGGGCGCGGGCGCCTCGGGCTGCCTCAACATGTGGTGGGACGCCGACATCGACGCGGTGATGACCCGGACCTCGGGCCGGCCGATCCCCGCCGGCAAGATCACCTCCGGCGAAGCGCTGGGCTTCGGCCTGTTCCTCTCCGTGGCGTCGGTGCTGGTGCTCGGGCTTGCCGCGAACTGGCTCTCGGCGGCGCTGCTCGCCTTCACCATCGTGTTCTACGCGGTGATCTACTCGATGTGGCTGAAGCGGGCGACCGCGCAGAACATCGTCATCGGCGGCGCGGCGGGCGCCCTGCCCCCGGTCATCGGTCAGGCGGTCGTCACCGGGCAGGTCGGCATCGAGTCGCTGGTGCTGTTCGCCATCATCTTCATATGGACGCCCCCGCACTTCTGGGCCCTGGCGCTCATCAAGGCCGGTGAATACGCCCGCGCCGGCATTCCGATGATGCCGAACGTCGCCGGCCCGGATTCCACCCGCCGCCAGATCGTCTGGTATTCGGTGTTCCTGGCGCCGCTCGGCCTCGTTCCCGTGGCCCTCGGCTTCGGCGGCCTCCTCTACGCCGTGGTCGGCACGGTGGGCGGGGTTGGCATGGTGGCGCTCAGCGTCCGCGTTCTGAAGAACAAGACCGGCGAGGCCGAGAAGAAGGCCGCGATGGGCCTGTTCGGCTTCTCGATCCTCTACCTCTTCGCGCTGTTCTCGGCGCTGCTGGCCGAGCAGAGCCTCGGCCTGTTCCGCGCGGTCGTGGCCTGAGCCATGATGCCGGATCCTAAGGTCGAGTATCGGCCCCTCACCCCCGAGGAGGAAGCGCGCCGCCGCAAGCGCTCTGTGGCGATCGCCCTGGCGCTCGGCGCGATGGTGCTGCTGTTCTTCGTGCTGACCATTGCAAAGCTCGGCCCGCAGGTTCTCAACCGGCCGCTCTAGAGGGAGACGCGATGACTGCCTTGTCTCCTCGCCCCCCGACCACACGCGGCGCTGCCCGCACGGCGGTGATCTGCGCGGGCGTGGCCTTCGGGATGATCGGCCTCGCCTACGCGTCGGTGCCCCTCTACAACGCCTTCTGCAAGGCGACGGGCTACGACGGCACTCCCCGGCAGGGCCCCGCCCTCTCGGTCGCCGCCGCGCACAGCAACGACAGCATGGTCGTCCATTTCGACACCAACGTCGCGCCCGGCCTGCCGTGGAAGTTCGCTCCCGAAACGAACCAGGTTGAGGCGAAGCTCGGCGAGACCAAGACCGTGTTCTTCCGCGTGAAGAACGCGAGCGACAAGCCCTCGACCGGTGTCGCGACCTTCAACGTGCAGCCGGGCCTCATGGGCGGCTACTTCGTGAAGGTGGCCTGCTTCTGCTTCAACGAGCAGACGCTGCAGCCGGGCGAGACCATCGACGTGCCGGTCGTCTTCTACGTCGATCCGGCCGTGCGGGACGATTCGAACACCGCGCATCTGTCCGAGATGACGCTGTCGTACACATATTTCGCCTCGAAGAACGGGCAGCCGGTGACGGCGTCCGTGGCCAACACGGCACCATCGGGGACGAAACGCGATTTCTGATCGCGGGCGCGTGACAATAGGGGCCCGTAGCGATTAAAGCTTCGGGTAAGCTGGGCAAGAGCGGTGGTGCCGGAAGGCCTTACACCGCCGCGTGAGGAGCGACGGGACGATGGCTGAGGCGCACGCCAAGAATCACGACTTCCATATCCTCGCGCCGAGTCCGTGGCCGCTGATCGGCGCTTTCTCCGGCTTCCTCATGGCGTTCGGCGCCGTGTTCTGGATGAAGAGCCTGCAGATCGGCACCCTGTCGCCGGGCCCCTACGTGTTCGGCCTGGGCGCGGTCGGCGTGCTCTACACCATGTACTCGTGGTGGAAGGACGTCGCGCATGAGGCCGATGCCGGCGATCACACCCGCGTCGTGCAGCTCCATCACCGCTACGGCATGATGATGTTCATCGCCTCCGAGGTGATGTTCTTCGTCGCGTGGTTCTGGGCCTTCTTCGAGGCCGCCCTCTACACCGCCGACCCGATTCAGGTGTCGCGCGTGGAGTTCACCGGCGGTGTCTGGCCGCCGAAGGGCATCGAGGCGTTCGACCCGTGGCACCTTCCGCTGCTCAACACGTTGATCCTGCTCACCTCCGGCACCACCATCACCTGGGCGCACCACGCCCTCCTCGAAGGGGACCGCAAGGGCCTGAAGTACGGCCTGTGGCTGACGATCGTCCTCGGCGTCATCTTCACGGCCTGCCAGGCCTTCGAGTACAGCCACGCCGAGTTCGGCTTCGCGGGCAGCATCTACTCGTCCACGTTCTTCATGGCGACGGGCTTCCACGGCGCCCACGTCATCATCGGCACCATCTTCCTCGCCGTCTGCCTGATGCGGGCCTATGCCGGCTCGTTCACGCCCAAGCAGCATCTCGGCTTCGAATTCGCAGCTTGGTACTGGCACTTCGTCGATGTGGTGTGGCTGTTCCTCTTCGCCGCCATCTACGTGTGGGGCTCGGGAATCGGTCACGCGGCCCACTGACGGGCGGGTCTTCGAAAAGAACACTGACCCAAACACATGACGGGGCGGCCTTGGCCGCCCCTTCTTCGTTCTGCGGCAGCCCTTATCTTAGCGACAGTCTCAACGTACTGGATCGCCATGCCTACCCCCCCGCCGATACCGACAGGTTTGCGCGGCGCCTGTCCGCGCTGCGGCGAAGGCCACCTGTTCCAGGGCTACCTCACCGTGCGGCCCCGCTGCGAAGTCTGCCACCTCGATTATTCGAGCTTCGACTCGGCGGACGGGCCGGCCTTCTTCGTCATGTCGATCGTCGGCCTCATCGTCGTCGGCACCGCCCTGTGGCTGGAGATCAGCTATGAGCCGCCGATCTGGGTCCACGCCCTGGTGGCGGGCACCCTCTCCATCGGCTTGAGCCTCCTGCTGGTGCGCCCCCTGAAGGGGCTGCTGATCGCGCTGCAGTTCAAGAACAAGGCCGAGGAGGGCCGCTTCGAGCTGTGAGTGGTATTCGGGCCGGCGCGTGGCGCGATCTGATCGCGCCGGGTCTCTCTGCTTTGATCGCGCTGGCGATTCTGATCGGCCTCGGGACGTGGCAGGTCGAGCGCAAGTCGTGGAAAGAGGGCCTGATCCATCGGATCATCGCTCAATCCAAGGCTGAGCCGGTTGCGCCGCCGGCTCCGGCGGCCTGGGATCCGGCCGACGAGTTCCGGCATGTGCGCGTGACGGGCCATTTCCTCAACGACCGGGAGACGCTGGTTCACGGCCTCGCGGCGGGCGAGACGCCGGGACGGGCGCTCCAGGGCTATTATGTCCTCACCCCCTTCGTGCGCGACGACGGCGGCACCGTCCTCGTCAATCGCGGCTTCGTGCCAACGGAACTGAAGGCGCAGGCCGACCGTGCCGCCGGGCTGTCCGAGGGTGAGACCAGCGTCACCGGCATCCTACGGGCGAGCGAGCCGCGCGGGATGTTCGTGCCGGCGCCGGATCCCGCGAAGGGCGAATGGTTCAACCGTGACGTGGCGGGCATCGCCGCCGCGCGGGGGCTCGGCGACGTCGCGCCCTACCTGATCGAGGCCGATGCGGTGCCGGGCCAAACGACGTGGCCGCGCGGCGGCCAGTTGCGCGTCGATCTGCCGAACAACCATCTGCAATATGCCTTCACGTGGTACGGCATCGCCGCCTGCCTCGTCGGCGTGTTCGGTGTGTTCGCGTGGCGTCGGCTGCACGAGCCGGCCTGACCCACCCCGTTCTGCATACATTTGGACAAGAGAACGAACCGCCCTCACTGACGTGGGGACGGTGGCACGTCGTTCCGGGTCTTTGTTCGAAAAGAGCCGAACGTTCCTTTGACGGGGTGGAATAGGCTGGCGATACTCTGGCTGTCGGATCAGCCGAAGTACTTCAGCGGACGCCATGAGACGTCGCGATGTACTTCGCCCCTTAGAAGGACTTCGCCGCGCCATGACCATTCGTCGCGAGCACACCGATTCCGAGCCCGTTCGTTTCGCCTATTGGGTGCCGAACGTGTCCGGTGGCCTCGTCATCAGCCGTATCCCGCAGCGGACGAGCTGGGACGCGGAGTACAACCGCAAACTGGCACAGATCGCGGAAGAGGCGGGGATCGACTACGCGCTCACGCAGATCCGCTTCACCGCCGGCTACGGAGCCGAGTACCAACACGAGTCGGTCGCCTTCAGCCACGCCCTTCTCGCCGCCACGACCAAGCTGAAGGTCATCGCCGCGATCCTGCCCGGCCCGTGGAACCCGACGCTGGCCGCGAAGCAGATCGCCACGATCTCGCAACTCACGAGCGGGCGCATCGCGGTGAACATCGTCTCGGGCTGGTTCTCCGGCGAGTTCCGCGCCATCGGCGAGCCCTGGCTCGATCACGACGAGCGCTATCGCCGTTCGGAGGAATTCATCCGTTCCCTGCGGGGGATCTGGACGCAGGACAACTTCACCTTCCGTGGCGATTTCTACCGCTACACGAACTACACGCTGAAGCCGAAGCCGGCGGAGCCCTTGCCGGAGATCTTCCAGGGCGGCTCGTCGCGGGCGGCGCGGGACATGGCCGCGCGGGTCTCCGATTGGTACTTCACCAACGGCAATACGCCGGAGGCGATCCGCACGCAGGTCGATGACATCCGCGTCAAGGCGGCTGAGAGCGGCAACGCGCCGAAGATCGGTGTGAACGCCTTCGTCATCGCCCGCGACACCGAGGAGGAGGCCCGCGCCGTCCTCGACGAGATCATCGCCCATGCCGACCCGGATGCGGTGAAGGCGTTCGGGCACGAGGTGAAGAACGCCGGCAAGGCGAGCCCCGAGGGCGAGGGTAACTGGGCGAAATCCACCTTCGAGGATCTCGTCCAATACAATGACGGCTTCCGCTCGAACTTGATCGGCACGCCGGACCAGATCGCGGAGCGCATCATCGCCCTCAAGGATGCCGGCGCCGACCTCATTCTCCTGGCCTTCCTGCATTTCCAGGAGGAGGTGGCGTATTTCGGCCGGGAGATCCTGCCGAGGGTCCGCGCCTTGGAAGCGGCCAGTCAGGCGGCGCCCGCCGCCGCTGCGGCCTGAGCGCGGAGGCTGCCATGACTATCGCCCTCGCCCCTCACTCCCTCGGCGGCAGCGCGGCCGGCGTGCCCGGGCCGCCGAAACCCACGACGCCGGCCCATGTGATCCGTGACGACGCGGAGGCGATCACGGTCGCCACCACCCTCGCCGCCGAGATCCGCGCGGGCGCATCGGAGCGGGACCGTGACGCGGTACGGCCCCTGCGCGAGGTCGATGCCTTCTCGCAGAGCGGCCTCTGGTCCATCAACGTGCCGAAGGCCCATGGCGGGCCGGAGGTGTCCTACCGGACCCTGGCGCGGGTCATCGCCATCGTCTCGGCGGCGGACCCGTCCGTCGGCCAGATCGCGCAGAACCATCTCGGGATCGTCGCCGCGATCAGGACCGTCTCGGACGAGGCGCAGAAGGCGCTGCTGTTCGGGGACGTGCTGCGCGGCATCCGCTTCGGCAACGCCTTCTCGGAGCGGGGCACGAAGCGCGCCGCCGATTTCGAGACCCGCTTCGTGGACGAGGGCGACCACGTCGTAGTGCGCGGCCAGAAGTTTTACGCGACGGGCGCTTTGCTGGCGCATCTCGTGCCCATCGTCGCCGTCGATGGCGAGGGGCGCGCGTGGTACGCCATCGCCGAGCGGGATGCGCCGGGCCTCACGGTGATCGACGATTGGTCCGCCTTCGGCCAACGTGGCACGGCGAGCGGCACGGTGCTCATTGAGGATGTGCGGGTGCCGAAGACGCACCTCGTCCCGGCCTGGAAGGGCTACGAGGGGCCGCGCACGGATGGGGCGGTGTTCCAGATCATCCAGGCGGCCATCGATGCCGGCATCGGCCGCGCCGCGCTGGACGACACCATCGCCTTCGTGCGGGAGAAAGCCCGGCCGTGGATCGACAGCGGGCAGGAGCGCGCCTCGGACGATCCCTATACGATCCAGGCCATCGGCGATCTCACCATCCGCCAGCACGCCGCCGAGGCGCTGCTCGATCGCGCGGGCGAGTCGCTGGACGCCGCCATCGCCGCGCCGGATGCGGAGACGCTCGCCGCCGCCCAACTCGCGGTGGCGGAGGCGAAGGTGCTCACCACCGAGATCGCGCTGGCCGCGTCGAACAAGCTGTTCGAGCTTGCGGGCACCCGCTCGACCCTCGCCGCCGAGAATCTCGACCGGCACTGGCGCAACGCCCGGACCCACACGCTGCACGACCCGGTGCGCTGGAAATACGCCATCGTGGGCAACCACGCCCTCAACGGCGTCAACCCGCCGTTCCACGCCTGGAGCTGATCCCGCCCGCGTCAGAGCACCGGCACGCCGCGCGCCTTGGCCTTGTCGCCGGGCTCGACATGGATCGTCACCACGGTGCCGGGGATCGTGGTGGCGAGGGCGTCTTCCAGACGGTCGCAGATGCAATGCGATTCCGCGACCGTCATCTCCCCCGGCACGACGAGGTGGAAATCCACGAAGGTCGCGCTGCCGGCGGAGCGGGTGCGCACGTCATGCGCCTCCAGGGCGCCCTCCCCGTGCTGCGAGATGAGGGCGCGGACCTGTCCGACGACCTCGGGCGACGCGGCCTTGTCCATCAGCCCATCGACCGACTCGCGGACCATGCGGTAGCCGGACCACAGGATGTTGAGGGCGACGAGGCCCGCGATGGCCGGATCGAGCACCGGCATCCCCGTGAACCACACCGCCGCGACGCCGCTGAGCACGCCGATCGAGGTCAACACGTCGGCGAAGATGTGCCGGGCGTCGGCGATCAGGGCGGGCGACCGCCATTCCCGGCCCCAGCGGAGCAGCGCCCACGCCCAGGCGGCGTTGATGACGCCCGCGACGGCGTTGATCGCCAAGCCGGCGGCCGGGGCATCGAGGGGCTTCGGATCGAAGAAGCCGGTATAGGCCTCGCGCAGGATCAGCAGGGCGGCCACGATGATGAGCGCGCCCTCGATCACCGCCGAGAAGAACTCGGCCTTGTGGTGGCCGTAGGGGTGGTCCTCGTCGGCCGGCTGGGCAGCGATGCGCAGGGCGATGAACGCGCCCGCCGCCGCGACCACGTTGATGATGCTCTCCAGCGCATCGGAATACAGCGCGAGGCTCCCGGTGAGCCACGCGGCGTAGAATTTCAGCGCCGTGACGGCGACGCCGATCCCCGCGCTGAGCAGGGCGGCTTGCTGCGAGCGTTCCATGGTCGAACCGTGTGGGTGAACGCCGGCTGCATATCCGACGATGCCCCCGGAAGACCATGGCAAAGCTTGGAGTGCCGGGAATACCTCTTAGCCCAGGCTCAACTCGGCGGGCGTGTCGGGCGTCGGACCCTGGCGCTCGGCTTCCCGGCTGCGGCTCCGTTCCGCCTGGGCGCGGGCGCGCTCGGCCTTGCGGAGGAAGCCGCGCTTCTGCCACGCGAACCGGGCCTTCGCGGCCAGGGCGTCGAGGCGGGCAGCCTCGCGCGACCAGTAATCCACGAGTTGGCCGTCGAGCGTCACCCGCAAACGCGCTGTCTTGCGGTCCATGGCATCACTCCTTCGGTGAGGGAGGTTCGCTCGTCTCTTCGATCGTCAGGGCATCGGGCTCGCTGCTGAAGCTGCCGATCCCCGCATCGCGCACCGGCACGGCGGGGCTGCCATAGGGCTCGCTCGGATAGGCCTCTTGGAACCGCGACCGTGCCTCGTCGGGGTCATCGGCCTTCAGGACGATCTGCTCCGTCCCCGGCAGGGGCCAGCGCGGGTCGGCGGGATCACGCGGACGCACGGCGTACCACGGCATAGGCTCGCTCCTCCGGCCGTGCGCTCGTTCGGATCAGGCGTGGCGACGACCAAGCATTTAAGTCCGGCGGCGCGATTCGGTTCGGCCCGCTTGATACGAAGCGTCTTCCGTCCCACCTCCCCCGCGTCTGCACCGGGCCGGGATGACGGCCTGCAACGAGGACGTGCGATGATCGATCTGCATTACTGGCCGACGCCGAATGGCCACAAGGTCACGATGTTCCTGGAAGAGGCCGGGCTGCCCTACACGATCAAGCCCGTGAACATCGGCAAGGGCGAGCAGTTCGATCCGGACTTCCTCAAGATCGCCCCGAACAACCGCATGCCGGCCATCGTGGATCACGAGCCGAAGGGCGGCGGCACGATGAGCCTGTTCGAATCGGGCGCGATCCTCCTCTACCTCGCGGAGAAGACCGGACGCTTCATCCCGCAAGAGATGTGCGGCCGCTACGAGGTGCTGCAATGGCTGTTCTGGCAGATGGGCGGCCTCGGCCCGATGCTCGGCCAGAACCACCATTTCAGCCAGTACGCGCCGGAGAAGATCGACTACGCGATCAAGCGCTACGTCAACGAGACCAACCGGCTCTACGGCGTCCTCGACCGTCGCCTCGCCGACCGTGAGTTCGTGGCGGGGCCGGATTACAGCATCGCCGACATGGCCTGTTACCCGTGGATCGTGCCGTGGGAGAAGCAGGGCCAGGACCTCGACCAGCATCCGAACCTGAAGCGCTGGTTCCATGCCATCGCGGAGCGGCCCGGCACCACGGCGGCCTACGCCCACGCCCCGAAGATCAACCCCGATTTCGGGAAGACCATGAGCGAGGACGCCAAGAAGATCATGTTCGGGCAGACCGCCTCCCTCACGCCCCGCTAGGCCATGCGCCGGAGCCGCGCCGCCCTTCTCGCCCTCGGCGTCGCGGCCCATCCCGCCGGGGCTTACGCCGCCCCGGCGGACAATCTCGCCACGCTGTGGCGGACCCTCGGCGCCTGCGCCACGCTCGACGGCGTGCCGCCGGGGGCGGTGGGTTCCGAGGTGACGGTGCTGTTCAGCCTGAAGCGCGACGGCTCGCTCCTCGGCCAGCCGCGCATCACCCATTCCCGCCTCGTCGGGACGGGTGACGAGCAGCGCGGCTTCATCGCGGCGGCGCTCGGCGCGGTGTCGCGCTGCCTGCCGATGGCGATCACCGACGGGCTAGGCGGGGCCATCGCCGGGCGCCCGCTGAGCCTGCGGCTGACGAGCAAGAAGCCCGAACGGGCACTCTGAGGCCGATCCTCACGACATCCTTATCGCGGCCGGCGGCTCGCCCCCTCGAACCCTCACGCCGGCAGGCTCACATGGGGGGCGCGGTCCTCAGAGGATCGCGTGAACCCCTCCTTCCCATGTCACCCGCACTTCTCGTCAGCGCCTCGCCGGCGCCCATGAACACCTTCGTCGTCGGCCAGGATTCCCGGGGGCGCTGGGTCGCCGTCGAGATCCATGGACGCGGCGGCGGCCTGTTCCGCGACCGGCAGGCCGCGTTCCACTACGCCTGCGTCGAGACTGGCCGCCGGCCCGACGCGGTGCTCGTCTCGGGCGAGCGCATCGAACTGCGCACCTGATCTACGGCGCGTCGGGGGCGCGAAGCCGGTAGCCGACGCCCGTCTCCGTCAGCAGGAGGCGCGGACGCTCGGGATCGGCTTCGAGCTTCTGGCGGAGCTGGCGCATGTAGACCCGCAGGTATTGTGGGTCCGACGAGGTGGAGACCGCCTGCATCAGTTGCGCGTGGGTGAGCACCTTGCCGGCATGGTTCACCAGTACCCGCAGGAAATCGTATTCGCGCGGGGTCAGCTTCACCTCCGCGTCGTTCACGCGGACGATGCGGCGGACGAGATCGACCATCAGCCCCTCGACGCGGAAGATCGGCCGCTCGCCCTGCGTGGCCAGTTGGTGGCGCAGGGCCGCCCGCAGGCGGGCCAGCAACTCGGCCATGCCGAAGGGCTTGGTGACGTAATCGTCCGCGCCGAGGTCCAGCGCCTCGACCTTGCCGCCCTCGTCGTCGCGGCTGGAGAGCACCACCACCGGCAGGTCGGGATGGGCGGCGCGGATCGCCTTCAGCAGATCGTGCCCGCGCATGTCGGGCAGGCCGAGATCGAGGATGACGAGGTCGGCGCCCTCGCGCTTGAGCACGTCGAGGGCGGTGCGCCCGTCCGGCGCTTCGAGGATCGCGTAGCCCTGCGTCGACAGCCCCATGCGCAGCAATTTGCGGATCGGCGGTTCGTCGTCGATCACGAGGACGGTGGCGCTCATGCGGCGATGTCCTTCGAGGTCCGCCCCGCCGGCACGGGCAGGCTGATCGTGAAGCAGGCGCCCAGGCGGTCGCGGCGGTTGGCGGCCGTGACGCGCCCGCCCATCGCCTCCACGAAGCCGCGCGAGATGGCGAGGCCGAGCCCCGTTCCGGCGCGCACCCGGTCGCCCTTCCGGGCGCGGTAGAACTTGTCGAACACGCGCTCGGTATCCGCCTCGGGCAGGCCGTCGCCCTCGTCCGTCACCGCGATACTCAATTGGGATTCCGCGCGGCGGGCGCGCACCGTCACCGCCGAGCCCTCGGGCGCGTATTTGGCGGCGTTGTCGAGGATGTTCACGAGCACCTGCTCGAACAGGACGGGGTCGAGCCGCAGGGCGGGGAGATCCGCCTCGATTTCGACCACCACCCGGTGGCCGCGCAGCACCTTGTCCACCCGGCGCAGCGCCGTGTCGATGATCTCGCCGACATCCTGCAGGGCGAGGTTCGGGGCCACGGCGCCGGCTTCCAGCCGGGTCATGTCGAGGAGGTTGGCGATGAAGCGGTTCAGCCGTTCCGATTCCTCGATGATGGTGCCCAGCAGATCCGCCTTCGCCTCCGGGGGCAGCGCGGCATCGAGGTCGCGCAGGGTGCTCGCCGCGCCGAGCACGGAGGAGAGCGGCGTGCGCAGATCGTGGCTGATCGAGGTGAGCAGCGCCTGACGCAGGCGGTCGGTCTCGGCGGCGCGCTCGGCCTTGTCGAGATCTTCCACGAGGCGGACGCGCTCGATGGCGAGCGCCCCCATGTCGGCCAGGGCGTCGAGGAGACGCCTGTCCTCCGGCGTGAGGATCGGCCCCGTCCCGTCCGCGTCGAGCCCGACCACGCCGATGGTGCCGCGCCCGGTGCGCATGGGGATGAAGAGGCGTCGCGCGCCCGGCAGGGTGTCGGCGCCGCGTCCGGCCGGGCGGTCGTTGTCGAAGGCCCAGCGGGCGGCGGCGAGGTCGGCCTCGTCCAGCCGATCCTCCGGCGGGTAGCCGGCATGGACGGTCACGGCGTCGTTCTCCGGCAGGAGCAGCACCGTCCGCACATTCAGCATGGCGGCGATCTGCGCGCAGGTCGCCCACAGCACGTCATCGAGGGTGCCGCAGCCCGCGAGCTTGCGCGAGAAGCCATAGAGCCGTTCCGTCGCCCGCGCCCGCGACTGGCTGATCACCGCCGTAAGCCGCGAGCGCGCCGCGAGGTTCGAGACCAGCACGGCGACGATGGTGAAGAGAACGAAGGCTGCCACGTTCGACGGATCGGCGATGGTGAAGGTGTAGAGGGGCGGCAGGAAGAAGAAATTATAGGCGAGCGAGGCCGCCACCACCGCCGCGAGGGATGGCCCGAGCCCGCTGCGGATCGCCACGGCGACGACGCCTGTCAGCAGGAACAGGTCGGCATTCTCCGAGCCGAGGGTCGGCTGCGCCGCCAGCGCGAGGCCGAGGCCGCTAACGGTCACGAGCATCGCGAAGAGATACGGCCCCAACCCCTCGCGCCGCGCCGCGGCGACGGCGATGCCACGGGATTTCGCGGCCTCCGGCGCCATCGCCTCGCCGGGCACGACATGGACGCTGATCGCCCCCGAGCCGCGCACGAGATCGTGGACCACCGAGCCGTTCAGCAATTCGAACAGCCAGGAGCGCGACGCCTTGCCGACCACGATGTGGTTCACGTTGGCCGAGCGGGCATAGGCGAGGATGTCCTCCGCGACGCGACGCCCGCCGGGGATGGTCACGGCATCGCCGCCGAGTCTGTCTGCGAGGCGCAGGGCGTCGGCGATGCGGTCGCGCTGGGCTTCGGTGAGCGAAGCCGAGCGCGCGCCCTCCACCACCAGGGCGGTCCAGGGGGCGTGCAACCGATCGGCGAGGCGCTTGGCGTAGCGCACGAGGCTCCCCCCGCGCGGATCCTCGTTGAGGCAGACCAGCAGCCGCTCCCCCGCCGCCCAGGGGCCGGCGATGGCGTTGGCCCGCATGTGGCTGATGAGTTCGTCATCGACCCGGTCGGCGGTGCGGCGCAGGGCGAGTTCACGCAGAGCCGTCAGGTTGCCGCGCGAGAAGTAATGGTTTAGCGCCCGCTCGGCATTGGCCGGCACGTAGACCTTGCCGTCCTTCAGGCGCTGGATCAGGTCGTCGGGGTTGAGGTCGACCACCTCGATGTCGTCCGCCCGGTCGAGAACGCTATCGGGCACCGTCTCACGGACGCGGATGCGGGTGATCGCGGCCACCACGTCGTTCAGGCTCTCGACGTGCTGGATGTTGAGCGTCGTCAGGACATCGATGCCCGCATCGAGCAATTCCTCCACGTCCTGATAGCGCTTCGGGTGGCGCGAGCCCGGTGCGTTGGTGTGGGCGAGTTCGTCCACCAGGGCGAGGTCGGGGCGGCGGGCGAGGAGCGCGTCGAGGTCCATCTCCTCCAGCACGGTGCCGTGGTAGGGCACGCGGGTCCGCGGGATCGTCTCGAACCCGTCGAGCAGGGCTTCGGTCTCCGCCCGCCCGTGGGTCTCGACCACGCCGATCACCACGTCCGCCCCGGCCTTCAGCCGCGCCCGGCCGATGGTCAGCATCTCGTAGGTCTTCCCGACGCCGGGGGCGGCGCCGAGGAACACCTTGAGCCGGCCGCGCCCCCGCTCCTCCCGGCGCGCGGCATCGAGCAGAGCGTCGGGCGAAGGGCGGTTCGGGTCGCGTCCGGTCTCTGGCATCGGGTCAGGGGCGGGAGAGATCGTCCAGGGCGAGGTTCAGGGCCAGCACGTTCACGCGGGGCTCGCCGAGAACGCCGAGGGTACGGCCCTCGATGCGCGCCGTCACCAAGGCCCGCAAGCGATCCTCGGGGAGAGATCGCGCCTTGGCGACGCGGGGCACCTGGAACAGGGCGGCCTCCGGGCTGATTTCGGGATCGAGGCCGGAGCCGCTGGTGGTCACGAGGTCCACCGGCACGGCGGCGCCGGGGTTTCCCGCCTTGAGCGTATCGAGATCGCCCTTCACCCGCTCGGCCAGGGCCGCGCTGGTCGGCCCGAGGTTCGAGCCGGCCGAATTGCTGGCGTTGTAGGGCGCCGGCACGGTCTTGGTCGCATCGGCCGGATCGGCGGCCGTGGTGGCCGAGGGGCGGCCATGGAAGTAGCCGGCCGAGGTGAAGTTCTGGCCGATCAGGGACGAGCCGACGACATGGCCGTCGCGCTCGATGAGGCTGCCGGCGGCCTTGGCCGGGAAGACGGCCCCCGCGATTCCCGTGACCGCGAGGGGATAGGCGAGGCCGGTGATCGCCGTGAGGGCGATCATCAGGACGAGGGCGGGGCGAAGCTGGGTGAGCATGGGCGGACTCGTATTCAGGCGAGGTGGAGGGCGCTGACCGCGAGGTCGATCGCCTTGATGCCGATGAAGGGGACGATCACCCCGCCAAGGCCGTAGACCAGCAGGTTCCGGCGCAGCAGCGAGGCGGCGCCTACGGGCCGGTAGGCGACGCCCTTCAGGGCGAGGGGGATCAGCGCGATGATGATGACCGCGTTGAAGATGATCGCGGACAGGATGGCGCTCTGCGGCGAGGCGAGGCCCATCACGTTGAGGGCCTGAAGCTGCGGGTAGAGCGTCAGGAACATCGCCGGGATGATGGCGAAGTACTTCGCTACGTCGTTGGCGATGGAAAAGGTGGTGAGCGCGCCGCGCGTCATCAGCAACTGCTTGCCGATGCCGACGATCTCGATGAGCTTCGTCGGGTCGCTGTCGAGATCGACCATGTTGCCGGCCTCGCGGGCGGCCACCGTGCCGGTATTCATGGCCACGCCGACATCGGCCTGGGCCAGCGCCGGGGCGTCGTTGGTGCCGTCGCCGCACATGGCGACGAGCTTGCCCTCGGCCTGCTCCCGGCGGATCAGCGCCAGCTTGTCCTCCGGCGTCGCCTGGGCGAGGAAATCGTCCACCCCCGCCTCGGCGGCGATGGCGGCGGCGGTCATGGGGTTGTCGCCGGTGATCATCACCGTGCGGATGCCCATGCGGCGCAGTTCGGCGAAACGCTCGCGGATGCCGCCCTTCACGATGTCCTTGAGATAGACGACACCCAGCAGCCGGCCGTCGCGGGCCACCGCCAGCGGCGTGCCGCCGGCCTTGGCGATCTCCTCCGCGATGGCGCGGATCTCGCTGGCTGCGGCCGGCTCGGTTTCCGCGACGGCGAGCGCGCTCGACCCGCGCCCCTGGAGCGGGCGGCCGGTGAGCGAGGCGATCACCGCCTCCACCGCGCCTTTTCGGATCGCGGAGTTCTGGAAGTCCACGCCCGACATCCGCGACTGCGCCGTGAACGGCACGAAGGTCGCGTTGAGGCTTCCCATGTCGCGGGCGCGGATGCCGTATTTTTCCTTGGCGAGAACCACGATGGAGCGGCCCTCCGGCGTCTCGTCGGCCAGGGAGGCCAGTTGCGCCGCGTCGGCGAGATCCTGCTCGGAGACGCCCCGGACCGGCCGGAACTCGGTGGCCTGCCGGTTGCCGAGGGTGATCGTGCCCGTCTTGTCGAGGAGCAGCGTGTCGACATCGCCCGCCGCCTCCACCGCGCGGCCCGACATGGCGAGCACGTTGAAGCGCACCAGCCGGTCCATGCCGGCGATGCCGATGGCCGAAAGAAGTGCGCCGATGGTCGTGGGGATGAGAGTCACGAACAGGGCGACGAGGACCACGACGGGGATCGAGCCGCCGGCATAGTTCGCGAAGCTCGGGATCGTCGCCACCGCGAAGACGAAAACGAGGGTGAGCCCGGCGAGCAGGATGTTCAGGGCGATCTCGTTCGGCGTCTTCTGCCGGGAGGCGCCCTCCACCAGGGCGATCATCCGGTCCACGAAGGTGGAGCCGGCCGCCGCCGTGATGCGCACGGTGATCTCGTCCGAGAGGACCTGCGTGCCGCCCGTCACCGCCGAGCGGTCGCCCCCGGATTCACGGATGACGGGGGCGGATTCACCCGTGATCGCCGCCTCGTTCACGGAGGCGACGCCGGCCACCACCTCGCCGTCGGAGGGGATGAGGTCACCGGCCTCCACCAGCACGAGGTCCCCGACCTTCAGCGAGGTGCCGGGTACGGTCTCGTAGGTGCGGCCGGCGCCGGTCAGGCGCTTGGCCGTCATTTCGGTGCGGGTGCGCCGCAGGGAATCGGCCTGCGCCTTGCCCCGGCCTTCGGCGAGCGCCTCCGCGAAGTTCGCGAAGAGCAGGGTGAACCACAGCCACAGGACGATCTGGCCGGAGAAGGCGAGGTTCGCTCCCCCGGCGATCAGGTCGCGCAGGAAAAGGACCGTGGTGAGGGCGGCCACCACCTCGACCACGAACATGACCGGGTTGCGGATCATGGCGCGGGGATCGAGCTTGGCGAGGGCGCCGAGGAGCGCCGGCCCGACGAGGGCCGCGCTGAACAGGGAGGATGTCGGGCGAGACATGGGAGATGTCCGAAAGGGGATGGGGTGACGGCGGCGGGCGATCAGCCGCCCGTGCCGAAGGTCTGGCCGGCGGCGCCCGCGAGGTGTTCGACCACGGGGCCGAGCGCGAGGGACGGGAAGAAGGTCAGCCCGCCGATGATGAGCACCACGCCGACCAGCAGGCCGACGAAGAGGCCGCCATGGGTCGGGAAGGTGCCGGCGGAGGCAGGCACCGTCTTCTTGGCGGCCAGGGAGCCCGCGATGGCGAGCGCCGGGATCTTCACGAAGAACCGGCCGACCAGCATCGCGATGCCGAGCGTCGAATTGTAGAACAGGGTGTTCGCCGTCAGCCCGCCGAAGGCCGAGCCGTTGTTCGCCGCCGCCGAGGTGTAGGCGTAGAGGATCTCGGAGAACCCGTGCGGGCCGGCATTGGCCGGGCCGGCGAGCCCCGCCGGGAGCACCGCCGCCAGCGCCGTGAAGCCGAGCATCATCAGCGGCAGGCAAAGGATGCCGAGCATGGCCATCTTCACCTCCTTCGCCTCGATCTTCTTGCCGAGGTATTCGGGGGTGCGCCCGACCATGAGCCCCGCGACGAAGATCGCGATGAGCACGAAGATCAGCATGCCGTAGAGCCCGGCGCCGACGCCGCCGACGATGACCTCGCCGAGCTGCATGTTGACCAGCGGGATCAGGCCGCCGAGCGCCGTGAACGAGTCGTGCATGGCGTTCACCGCGCCGCAGGAGGCGGCGGTGGTGACGACGGCGAACAGCGCCGAGGCCGCGATGCCGAAGCGGGTCTCCTTGCCCTCCATATTGCCGCCGGTCAGGCCGAGCCCGTTCAGCACGGAACTGCCCTGCGCCTCGGCCCAGTAGGTGATCGCCACGCCGGCCACGAACAGCACGCCCATGGCGGCGAGGATCGCCCAGCCCTGGCGCTCGTCCCCGACCATCCGGCCGAACACGTTGGTGAGCGCGGCGCCGATCGCGAAGATCGAGACCATCTGCACGAAGTTCGAGAGGGCGGTGGGGTTCTCGAAGGGGTGCGCGGCGTTGGCGTTGAAGAACCCGCCGCCATTCGTGCCGAGCATCTTGATCGCCACTTGGCTCGCCACGGGGCCGAGCGCGATGCTCTGCTTGGCACCCTCCAGCGTCGTCGCATCGACGGAGGCGCCGAGGGTCTGCGGGATGCCCTGCCAGACCAGGAACAGCGCATACACCACGCAGAGCGGCAGCAGGACGTAGAGAGTCGCGCGGGTCACATCGACCCAGAACGAGCCGAGCGTGCGCGACGAGGCGCGGCTGAAGCCCCGGATCATCGCCACCGCCACGGCGATGCCGGTGGCCGCCGAGAGGAAGTTCTGGTGCGTCAGCCCCAGCATCTGCGACAGGTACGAGAGCGTGGTCTCGCCGCCGTAGGATTGCCAGTTGGTGTTGGTAATGAAGCTCGTCGACGTGTTGAAGGCGAGGTCGGGCGCGACCTCCCCCTGCCCCGCCGGGTTCAGCGGCAGCAGCGCCTGCAACCGCAGGATCGCGTAGAGCAGGAGAAAGCCCAGCACGTGGAACACGACGAGGGCGCCGGCATAGCCGAGCCATGTCTGTTCCTGCCGGGCATCGAGGCCCGCCACGCGGTAGAGCCCGCGCTCGACGGGGCCGAGCACGGGCGAGAGAAGGGTGCGCTCCCCGGAAAAGACGCGGGTCATGTAGAAGCCCAGGGGCTTCACGAGCGCCAGCACGACCGCGCAGAACAGCGCGATCTGGATCCAGCCGTTGGTTGTCATGGGGTGAAGTCCGTGCCGCCGCTCAGAACCGCTCGGGGCGGACGAGGGCGTAGGTGAGGTAGACGAGGAAGCCGGCGGTCACGAGGGCGCCGAGGGTGAGGTCGAGGGTCATCGCCGCCTCCTCACAGGCGCTCGCACAGGGCGGCATAGCCGGCGCTGGCGGCGAAGAAGGCGAGGCTTCCGGCGACGAAGATCAGGTCGAGCATGGTTAGCGGTCCGGTCGGCGGGTTCATCCCCGCCGCCGTGGATCCTCTCAGCGTCCGCGTGAGGGTTCGAGAGGGGCCGCAGCCTATCCGCATAAGGATCGTATCAGGATCGATGAAACAGGCCCGTGCCTGGGGCGTTCATGACGGCAACACACTCGAAAACGAGGGTTTACCCGCCATGACGAAGACGTTTGCCGCGACCGCCGGCCTGTTTCTGCTCGGCACCAGCCTCGCCTTTGCCCAGACCGCGACGACCACGGGCACGACGGGCGACATGAAGGACATGAAGGAGTGGCAGGTCGCCAAGACCGCCAAGGTCGCCCTGCCGCAGGCGATCAGCACCGCCGAGATGCAGGGCGAGGAGAAGGGCGGCCGCGCCATCGACGCCGACTTCGAGAAGGCCGACAGCAAGGACCCGGTGCATTACGCCGTGAAGGTCGTCTACCCGAGCGGCAAGCTCGTGGAATACGGCATCAATGCCGATACCGGCGCGGTCTACAAGACCGAGAACCAGCCGATCGAGCGTTACTTCACCTTCCTCACCACGAAGAACTTCAACGAGGCGAAGACGACCCTGAAGGACGCGCTCGCCATCGCGGAGCAGAAGGCCGGCGGCGGCAAGGCCTACGAGGCCGAGGTGTCGAAGGACGGCAAGGCCGTGCAGTACGAGATCAAGGTCGCGGGCGCCGACAAGGAGCAGACCGTGAAGGTCGGGCCGGACGGCAAGGTCGTCGACTGATCGTGTGACACGCGGCCCCGGACCAGCGCCGGGGCCGCCTTCGTCTCAGACGCAGATCAGCCGTTCGTCCCCTTCCGCGTGTAGGTGCTGGTAAACGGCTGGCTCTGGTTGTTCGTGGCGGTGCAGGCGTACTTCACCTGCCCCGGCCCCTCGGTCCGCAGCTTCAGCAGGCCCTTGCCGTTGCGCTTCACCAGATAGCCCTTCTCGCTCGCCACGTGGACGAGATCGCCGTCCGCGTGCTCGACGAGGCCGTTCGAGAATTGCCCCGGAATGGTCAGCGTCACCTCGGCGTTCGCCTGGCTGACGACGTTCAGGGCGATGTTGGTGTTGGCAGGCACGAGCAGTTCGGCCGGCGCGCAGACAGGCTTCCCGTCCTGCAGGGTGATCGACAATTCGATGGGCGGCGTGGCATCGCTTGCCGGCGGCGGCAGCGGCTTGCCCTGCGCGAAGGCCGTGGCGGGCAGGAGGCTCAGGGCCAGCCCGAGGGCGGTCGCCGGTCTCAATCGCATCGTCTCAGAACTCCGTCCGCTTGAATGCGGTCCCCCGGACAAGGGAGGGCCGCCCAGCCGGTTCCTCGACGCGTCAACTCGCCCGTGCCGGGCTCAGCCCCGGCGCAGGCGCAGGGCGGTCGGGAGGATCGTCTCGTGCCACCGCCCGTCGTCACGCGGGGTGAAGGGCTGATCGGTGGGGATGCGATAGACCGTATCGATCGAGCGCGCCTCGTAGGCCGGCACGAAGGCGGCCCGTGCCGGGGCGGGATGATGCCGCTTCAGGGCGGCGAGGCGCAGGGCGTGGCGCTTGGCCAGCATCGCCGCCCTCGACCGGGCGCGCGCCGCGAGCCGCAGCCTCTCGCGACGTTTGTGCTTGGCGTAATGCTTCTTCAGCTGGACGAACCGGCGCGGCGTCGCCGCCGTGCGGATCGCCGTCTTCACCGTCTCCAGCTTCGCTTCGGCGACCGGCGCGCTTCCCGGCTTCTCGTAGCTCGACGGAGCGACGCGGTTCGCGGCCGTGATGCAGCCGGAACAGATCGAGGCCGAGAGGCGGCCCCACATCTTCTCCTGTCGGTCGATGAAGGTGGTGTCCGTCGTCTCGACGGCGGCACGCCCGGCATTCTGGGGCTGCTTGTTCGAACCCGCCGCCTGGGCCACATCGAGCGTAGGCGTCACCACGGCGATCGTCACGAAGGCCGCGGTCATTGAGCGAATCACACGATGCAAGGCTCGCTCCAGGCAAGGCTACGGTTTCTTAACCTTTGTCCGGCCGCCAGCTCGACCGCAAGTCCTGCCGAGTACGTACAGGGCGTTTTATTCAATCTGCACTTGTAGTCGCCCCATCAATAGTGATGGAACCAAATCGCACCGAGCGTCAAAAGGCCTTCTCGATCACCTCCCGCACCGTGGGTAGGCACGGGTTGGCGTCGTCCCGGCGGGAGGCGAGGTGCAACTCCGGCTGCGCGGAGGCCGGCAGCCGGATGGCCCGCAGGGTGACGTTCGCCACCCGGATGCTGCGGGCGCCGTCCGGCACGAGGGCGACGCCGAGCCCGGCGCCGACCAAAGCCAGCATCGCGTGGACCTGGTTCACCCGCTGCACCACGCGGGGCTGGACCTCGCCGCCCTCGAACAGCGCATCGAGCAGGTCGATGAAGTAGCGTCCGCCCCGGGGGGACCAAGTCACGAACGGCTCGCCGTCGAGATCGGCC
Organism: Methylobacterium sp. TK26; assembly: GCF_055361565.1. Lineage (NCBI taxonomy): Bacteria > Pseudomonadati > Pseudomonadota > Alphaproteobacteria > Hyphomicrobiales > Methylobacteriaceae > Methylobacterium > Methylobacterium sp. TK26. The sequence goes on from NZ_CM143965.1 coordinate 2,400,217, forward strand.
AGGGTCGGTGCCCGGCCGAGGGCGAGGCGATGACCCTGTGGCACCGCGAGGATCAGGCGTTCCCGCGTGAGCGGCACCGCCTCGATGGCGCTCTCCGACAGGGCCGGCGACGGGCGCAGCAGGGCGAGGTCGATCCGGTTGCCCTCCAGGGCCTGGATCTGCTCACCGGAGACCATCTCCTCCAGGGCGAGATCGATCTCCGGCAGCCGGTCGCGCAGATGCGTCACGAGGCGGGGGAGGATGCGGTAGGCCGAGGCGGCGGTGAAGCCGAGGCGGATCATCCCGCTCTCGCCACGGGCGGCACGGCGGGTGACGCGCTCCGCGTTCTCCGCCGCCGCGATCACCCGGTAGGCCTCCGCCACGAAGGTGCGGCCGGCGGGCGTCAGGCGCACCGCACGGGTGGTGCGTTCGAGCAGCGTCACCCCCAGCGTCTGCTCCAGCATCTGGATCTGCCGGGAGAGGGGCGATTGCGTCAGGTTCAGCCGGGCGGCGGCCCGGCCGAAATGCAGCTCCTCGGCCACCGCGACGAAACTGCGGGCGTGTCCCAGATCGAACATTGATGCAGCATCCGGGATAATCGATCCAAAATCAACGTTGGACGCGACAATTGGCGGGGCCTACCCAAGGTTCAGACGCCCGAACGGCGCGAATCATGGGAGATGACGATGGCGCGGATGAACCCGGCGGAGATGGCCAAGCAGTTGGGCTCCGGCCTGCTGTCGTTCCCGGTCACGCATTTTCGCGATGACTTCAGCTTCGACGAAGCGGCCTACCGCGACAACCTCTCCCGCCTCGCCGATTACAAGGTTTCCGGCCTCTTCGCGGCCGGCGGCACGGGCGAGTTCTTCTCGCTGACCCCCGCCGAGATCGACCGGGTGCTGCGCGCCTGCATCGAGGAGACCCGTGGCCGCACGCCGGTCATCGCCCCCGCCGGCCAGGGCACGGCCCTCGCGGTCGAGATGGCCAAGGCCGCCGAGGCTGCCGGCGCCGACGGCATCCTCCTCCTGCCGCCCTACCTTGTCGGCTCAGAGCAGGCCGGCCTCGCCGCCCATATCGACGCGGTGTGCAAGGCGACCAAGCTCGGCATCATCGTCTACAACCGCGCCAACGCGCAGCTGAACGAGACCACCCTCGCCGGCCTGTGTGAGCGCAACCCGAACCTCGTCGGCTTCAAGGACGGCGTCGGCGACGTCGAGCTGATGACCCGCGTCTATGCCGGCCTCGGTGATCGCCTCACCTATGTCGGCGGCCTGCCCACCGCCGAGACCTTCGCCCTCCCCTATCTGGAGATGGGCGTGACCACCTATTCGTCGGCGATCTTCAACTTCCTGCCGGAATGGGCGCTCTCGTTCTACGAGTCGGTGCGCCGCCGCGACCGCGACGCGGTCTATGCCGAACTGAAGGACTTCGTCCTCCCCTACATCGCGATCCGCAACCGCAAGCGCGGCTACGCCGTGTCGATCGTGAAGGCCGGCATGACCGCCGTGGGCCGCCACGCGGGGCCCGTGCGCTCGCCGCTGACCGATCTCGATGCCGGCGAACTGGCCGAGTTGAAGGCCCTGATCGGCGACCGCCGCTGATCCTCCGGGGGCGGCCCGCCCGCCCCCGCCCCCAGACGACACGCCGGCCAACGGCGGAAAACGATGCGTCCGAAAACGGGCGCGCCCTACCGGGAGAACGCCCATGGACATCACGACCACCACCGCCACGGCGGATGCGGCGGCCCCTTCGGGGGTCAAGCGCGGCCGCGTCCGCATCCTGATCGCGCTGATGCTCTTCATGGCGACCGCGATCAATTACGCCGACCGGGCGACGATCTCGATCGCCGGGCCGGACATGGCCAAGGAACTCGGCCTCACGCCCGTCCAGATGGGCTACGTCTTCTCGGCCTTCGCATGGTCCTACGTGCTGGCGCAGATTCCCGGCGGCTGGCTGCTCGACCGGTTCGGCGTGAAGTGGGTCTACGCCGCCTCCATCGCCGTGTGGTCGGGCTTCACCCTGATCCAGGGCGCGGTCGGCTTCTTCACCGGCCTCACCGCCGTCATCCTGCTCTTCGCCCTGCGCCTCCTCGTGGGGCTCAGCGAGGCGCCCGCCTTCCCGGCCAACGCCCGCATCGTCGCGGCGTGGTTCCCGGCTCGGGAACGCGGCATGGCCTCGGCCTTCTTCAACTCGGCGCAGTATTTCGCGACCGTGCTGTTCACGCCCCTCATGGCGTGGATCGTCCACACCTACTCTTGGCACCACGTCTTCACCGTGATGGGCGTGCTCGGCGTCGCCTTCGCGCTGCTCTGGCTGAAGGTCGTCCATGGGCCTGAGAATCACCCGATGGTGGGCCGCGCCGAGCGCGACTACATCCGCCAGGGCGGCGCGCTCATGGTCATGGACGGTGCCCGTTCCGGCGGGGCCGGCGAGGCCGGGCGCACCCTGAAGCAGCTTTTGTCGAACCGGATGCTTCTCGGCATCTATTTCGGCCAGTACTTCATCACCGTGCTCACCTACTTCTTCCTGACGTGGTTCCCGGTCTACCTCGTGAAGGAGCGCGGTCTCTCGATCCTGCAGGCCGGCTTCGCGGCGGTGCTGCCGGCGCTCTGCGGCTTCATCGGCGGCATCCTCGGCGGCTTCATCTCGGACGTGCTGCTGCGCCGGGGCTATTCCCTCACCGCCGCCCGCAAGATCCCGATCGTCGCCGGCATGCTGATCTCGATGGCGATCATCGGCTGCAACTACGTCCAGGCCGACGCCCTCGTGGTCGGGCTGATGGCGCTGGCCTTCTTCGGCAAGGGCGTCGGCGCGCTGGGCTGGGCCGTGGTGGCCGATACCTCGCCCAAGGAGAGCGGCGGCCTGTCGGGTGGCCTGTTCAACACCTTCGGCAACACCGCCGGCATCACGACGCCCATCGTCATCGGCTACATCGTCCAGCAGACCGGCTCGTTCAACGGCGCCCTGGTCTTCGTCGGCGCCAACGCCCTCGCCGCGGTATTTTGCTACCTCGTCGTCGTCGGCCAGATCCGCCGCGTCGAGCTGAAGGCTTAAGGCACGAACGCCCCGGGCCCGTCCCATGGGGCGGGCCCCCCTCTCCGATCACCGAGAACGCATCCAGGGAGGCAGACCATGCCGTTCGAACAGACCCAGCACGCCGCGCGCAACACCCCAGTCGTCACCGACATGAAGGTGGTGCCGGTCGCCGGCCGCGACAGCATGCTCCTGAACCTCTCGGGCGCGCACGGCCCGTTCTTCACCCGCAACCTCGTCGTGCTCACCGACTCGACCGGCGCGACCGGCCTCGGCGAGGTCCCCGGCGGCGAGGGCATCCGGGGGGTGCTGGAAGAGGCGCGCGACCTCATCGTCGGCAAGCCGCTCGGCGCGTGGAACGCCGTCCTCAACACGATGCGCAGCCACTTCGCGGACCGGGATGCCGGCGGACGCGGCCTTCAGACCTTCGACCTGCGCATCACCATCCACGCGGTCACGGCGGTCGAATCCGCCTTCCTCGACCTTCTCGGGCAGTACCTGAACGTGCCGGTGGCCGCGCTCCTCGGTGAGGGCCAGCAGCGCGACGCGGTCGAGCTGCTCGGCTACCTCTTCTACGTCGGCGACCGCCGCCGCACCGATCTCGACTATCGCGAGCCGGAAGTCCGCGACGGCTGGTTCCGCCTGCGCGACGAGGAAGCTCTCACCCCCGAGACCGTCGCCCGCCTCGCCGAGGCCGCCCACGAGGCCTACGGCTTCAACGACTTCAAGCTGAAGGGCGGCGTGCTGGCGGGCGAGGCCGAGATGGAGGCCGTCACCGCGATCAAGCGGCGCTTCCCGCAGGCCCGCGTGACCCTCGATCCGAACGGCGCGTGGTCGCTGAACGAGGCCATCGCCCTATGCAAGGGCAAGGGCGACATCCTCGCCTATGCCGAGGATCCCTGCGGCGCCGAGGGCGGCTTCTCCGGTCGCGAGGTGATGGCCGAGTTCCGCCGGGCCACCGGCCTGCCCACCGCCACCAACATGATCGCCACCGATTGGCGCCAGATGCGCCACGCGATCCAGCTCGGTTCGGTCGACATCCCGCTGGCCGACCCCCATTTCTGGACCATGGCCGGGGCGGTGCGCGTGGCGCAGCTCTGCCGCGACCACGACCTGACCTGGGGTTCGCACTCGAACAACCACTTCGACGTGTCGCTCGCCATGTTCACCCACGCCGCCGCCGCCGCGCCGGGCCGCGTGACCGCCATCGACACCCATTGGATCTGGCAGGACGGGCAGCGGTTGACCCAGGAGCCCCTGCGGATCCGCAACGGGCTCGTTCAGGTCCCCGAGCGGCCGGGCCTCGGCATCGAGATCGATTGGGACGAGGTCGAGGCCGCGTACCAACTCTACAGGAAGCACGGCCTCGGCGCCCGCGACGACGCCGCCGCGATGCAGGCCCTGATCCCGGGCTGGACCTTCGACAACAAGCGCCCCTGCCTCGTCCGCTGAGGCGGGACCCCTTCAGGCGCGATGGAGACGATCATGAACCTCACCGGACGCAGCATCATCGGCGGCCAATCGGCGGGCGAAGGCGAGAGCTTCCGCGCGGTCGAGGCCGCCACCGGCCACCAGATCGAGCCGGTCTTCCATGCCGCCTCGGCGGATGAGGTCGAGCGCGCCTGCGCCCTTGCCGACGACGCCTTCGACACGTTCCGCGAGATCACGCCGGAGCGCCGCGCCGCCTTCCTCGAAGCGATCGCCCAGGCGATCCTCGACATCGGCGACGACCTCATCGTCCGCTGCATGGCGGAAAGCGGCCTGCCCCGCCCGCGCCTCGAAGGCGAGCGCGGCCGCACGGTCGGCCAGCTGCGGCTGTTCGCGGGCGTCCTGCGCGAGGGCAGCTACCTCTCCGCGCGGATCGACCCGGCCCTGCCTGACCGGAAGCCCCTGCCCCGGCCGGACCTGCGCCTGCGCGCCATCGGCGTCGGCCCCGTCGCCGTGTTCGGCGCCTCGAACTTCCCGCTCGCCTTCTCCGTGGCCGGGGGCGACACCGCCTCGGCGCTGGCCGCCGGCTGTCCCGTAGTCGCCAAGGCTCACCCGGCCCATCCCGGCACGTCGGAACTGGTCGGGCGCGCTATCGCCAAGGCTGTCACCGAATGCGATCTGCCGGAAGGCGTCTTCTCGCTGCTGTTCGACGACGGCATCGAGGTCGGCAAGCGCCTCGTCTCCGATCCGCGCATCGCCGCCGTGGGCTTCACCGGCTCGCGCGCGGGCGGCACGGCGCTCATGAAGCTCGCCGCCTCGCGCCCGGTGCCGATCCCGGTCTATGCCGAGATGAGCTCGATCAATCCCGTGATCCTGTTGCCCTCTGCCCTGGAGGCTCGCGGGGCGGAGATCGGCAAGGCCTTCGTCGGCGCGCTCACCCTCGGCTCCGGCCAGTTCTGCACCAATCCCGGCCTCATCCTCGCGGTGGAAGGCCAAGGCCTCGATGCCTTCCTTTCCGGCGCCGCGCAGGCGCTGGAAGGGGTCGCGGCGCAAACCATGCTGACGCCCGGCATCCACAGGGCCTATTGCGCCGGGGTCGCCGCGCTCGAATCGAACGCGGCGGTGAAGCGCATCGCGCAGGGCCAGGCCGGCGGCGAGACGCAGGGGCGCGCGACGCTCTTCGCCACCGATGCCGGCTCCTTCCTCGCGGACCACAGCCTCGCCGAGGAAGTGTTCGGCGCCGCGTCCCTTGTCGTGCGCTGCCGCGACCTGAGCGAGATCCGCGCGGTCCTCGGAAAGCTCGAAGGCCAGCTCACGGCGGCCCTGCACATGGACGCGGGCGACCACGACGCCGCCCGCGCCCTGCTCCCGGTGCTGGAACGGAAGGTCGGCCGCATCCTCGTCAACGGTTTCGGCACGGGCGTCGAGGTGGGCCACGCCATGGTGCATGGCGGGCCGTACCCGGCGACCTCCGAAGGGCGGACGACCTCCGTGGGCAGCCTCGCCATCGACCGCTTCCTGCGGCCGGTCTGCTACCAGGATCTGCCCGACGCCCTGCTGCCGCCGGAACTGCGGCAGGCCAACCCGCTGAACGTGCCGCGCACGCTCGACGGCCGCAAAGACGCCTGAGCAGAGGGACGAGACGACGATGGCGACGCCGAGCGACGTGTCCGCACCAGAGCGGCCCTCCCGCCTGCCGGGGGATAGCCCGCGCACGATCCGCGTCCACGCGGACGACAATGTCGCCATCGTCGTGAATGCCTTCGGCCTGCCGGCGGGGACCACCCTGCCGGAGGGCGTCACCCTCCGGGAGTTCGTGCCGCAGGGCCACAAGGTGGCGCTCTCCGACATCGCCAAGGGCGGTGCCGTGCGCCGCTACGGCGAGATCGTCGGGCTCGCCATCGAGACGATCCCCGAGGGAAGCTGGGTGGAGGAATCCCGCGTCGAGACCCCAGCCGCGCCGGACCTCGACACGCTCGACCTGACGATCCGCCCGCCCGCGCCCCTGCCCACGCTCGACGGCTACACGTTCGAGGGTTTTCGAAATCCGGACGGCACGGTCGGCACCAAGAACATCCTCGCCATCTCCACGAGCGTGCAATGCGTGGCGGGCACGCTCGATGTGGCGATCCGCAAGATCAAGGAAGAGCTTCTTCCGCGTTTTCCGAACGTCGATGACGTGGTCGGGCTCACCCACACCTACGGCTGCGGCGTGGCGATCAGCGCCCCCGAGGCGCATATCCCGATCCGCACGCTGCAGAACCTCGCCCGCAACCCGAACTTCGGCGGCGAGGTGATGGTGGTCGGCCTCGGCTGCGAGAAGCTGGTCTCCGAGCGGCTGCTGCCGGACGCGACGCAGACCGGCGCCGTGACGCGGCTTCAGGACGAGCACCATGCCGGCTTCGGCATGATGATCGACACGATCATGCAAATGGCCGAGCAGCGGCTGGCCGTGCTGAACGCGCGGCGGCGCGAGACCTGCCCGGTCTCGGACCTCGTCGTCGGCCTGCAATGCGGCGGCAGCGATGCCTTCTCCGGCGTGACCGCCAACCCCGCCATGGGCGTCTGCGCGGACCTGCTCGTGCGCTGCGGCGCGACGGTGCTGTTCTCCGAGGTGACGGAGGTGCGCGACGCAATCCACCTCCTCACCCCCCGTGCCGCCACGCCGGAGGTGGCTCAGGCCTTGGTGCGCGAGATGGCGTGGTACGACGACTACCTCGCCAAGGGCGGCGCCGACCGCCGCGCGAATCCCTCCCCCGGTAACAAGAAGGGCGGGCTCAACAACATCGTGGAGAAGGCCCTTGGGTCCGTCGCCAAATCCGGCGCGAGCCCGATCAGCGGCGTGCTGGCCCCCGGCGAGCGCGTGAGGGAGAAGGGCCTGATCTTCGCGGCGACGCCGGCCAGCGACTTCGTGTGCGGGACGCTGCAACTCGCCTCGGGCATCACCCTGCAGGTCTTCTCCACCGGACGGGGCACGCCCTACGGCCTCGCGCAGGCGCCGGTCATCAAGGTCGCTACCCGCACCGAACTGGCCGAGCGCTGGTCCGATCTCATCGATTTCGACGCCGGCCGCGTGGCGACGGGGGAGCGCAGCCTTGAAGAGGCGGGCCATGACCTGTTCGAACTGATCCTCGACGTCGCCAGCGGGCGCAAGCGCCCGTGGTCCGACCGCTGGGGCCTCTACAACGACCTCGCGCTGTTCAACCCCGCCCCCGTCACCTGACGGGCGTCAGTTGACGTGGCGGCCCATCTTCCTCATCGCGGTCTGACCCTGCGCGATGGCCCGTCCGATGACCATCAGGAAGGCATCGACGGCCCTACGCAGGGGCGAGCCCTCCCGCTCACCGAGTTCGTCGATCTCCTCCCGTGCCCGCAGCGCCAGCGCGGCGACATGATCGAGGGAGGGGACATCCTCGTTCGGCGCGAAGAAGAGCGCCCGGTCTTCCATCTGCCCGTCGAGCTTGCTCTCGGTGATGTCGATGACGATCCCTCGTCCCGTCATCGCCTCGTTGCCTTCGATCCGCTCGTAACGACCCCGCGCCAAAACCCACCGAACGGTGTTCGGTGACGGCCGCGTGCGGTATTCGATGACGAACAGGCCGCCCGCCGCGCGAACACTATTCAACTTGTCGTAGAGTGTGGCGCGATCTTCTGCCACGACGTTTCGCACGTAATGCGCCAGCGGCAGACCCTGCGCGGCTTGAAGAGGATCGACGCCGAACAGAGCAGCGAGGGTGGCATCACCCCGTGTCCGGTCGTTTTCGAAATCCGTTTCCCACACACCGACTTGCGATGCACTCAAAGCATCGGGGACAAAAGAGAGCACAGGTTGTAACGCGGGCTCCGACATGCTCGTTCGCCTCGGCGGCTCGATACTAGCAAGTGTTATAAGGATGGAGGGAAGCGCGAGTTCCCGGTGTGATCACGCCCGGAACGAAAGGGCGCAGCTTCGGGTCTCAACCGGCGGTTGCGTGTCTCGCTCCGGCGGATCGGGGCTTTCGAGTTCTGAAACATTCTTGCCCCACGATGCGCGGAGATTGTCGAGATCCCCGCCCGTGACCCGCGAGACCTTGAATGAAAAGGTGAAGCGCCACCTCGCACGGCGCGTGGTGACATGCCGGGTCCCGCTCGCCCTCGGCCGCGCGACCGTGAGCTTCACCTTCGACGACATCGCCGATTCGGCGGCGCTGGAGGGCGCGCGCATCCTGGAGGACCGGGGCGTGCGCGGGACGTTCTATGTCTGCGGCGGTCTCGCCGGCACCGAGTGGGACCTCTATCCCCTGGCCAGCCTCGCGACGGTGGCGGGCCTCGCCCGGCGGGGCCACGAGATCGGCTGCCACACGGCCACGCATCCGAACGGCGCGACGACCGGAGCCAAACGCTACCTTCGCGATGTCGAAGAGAACGCCCGCATCCTGGGGCCTGTGATCGGGCAGCCGCTCGCGACCTTCGCCTACCCGTATGGGGCGATCGGGTTGCCGCATAAGATGGCGCTGCAACGCCGCTTCCTCGCCTGCCGGGGCATCCATGGCGGCCCGATGAGCCGGCGGGCCGACAGGGGCCGGCTCGAAGCCGTAGCCCTGGAGAATGCCAGCATCGGAGAGGCGGGCATCGATGCGGTGCTGGACGACGCCGTTGCGCGGGGGGCCTGGCTGGTCTTCTACGCCCATGACGTGGCGGACCGGCCCACCCGCTTCGGGGTGACGCCGGAGCGTTTGGCCTACGCGGTGGACGGGGCGCTCGCGCGCGGCTGCCGGGTCGAAACCGTCGCCGGCCTTCTCGGTACGGCTGCATCCGCCCCCGACATGCGGCGTGCGCCCAGATGAGTGATCTCACCATGCCATCACAGCGGGCCGAAGCGGAGACCTATACGGTCGCCTATGACGGCAGGGATGCCCGGCCATCCGGTGAGCCGGTGGTCGTCATCTGTGTCCTGACCCTGCGGCGGCCCGACCACCTCGCCGTCACCCTGCGCTCGCTCAAGGGACAGGATTTCGAACGCCCCTTCGCCTGCGTCGTCGCCGACAACGACCCCAACGGCCGCGCGGGCGCCGAGAAGGCCGAGGCGATGATCCGCGCGGGCGAGGTCGACGGGGTCGCCGTCGTGGTCTCGGAGCCGGGCCATTGTTCGGCATGCAACGGCGCCTTCACGGCGGCGCGGGACCTCTATCCCGGCACGGCCCTCGTCGCGATGATCGACGATGACGAGATCGCCGAGCCCGACTGGCTGCGCCGCATCGTGGAGGCGCAGGAGCGCTCCGGCGCCGATCTCGTCGGCGGACCCGTCGTGCCGCAATTCGAGAGGCAGGATGCCGGCCGGTTCGCCAATCACCCGGTGTTCAAGCCGTATTACACCGCCGCCGGCCCGGTGCGGTTCCTCTACGGCAGCGGCAATTTCGTGATGCGCGCGGCCGTGCTGGACCGGCTGGGGCAGCCCTATCTCGATCCGGTCTTCGACTTCGTCGGCGGCGGCGATCTCGACTTCTTCAAGCGCGCCCGCGATGCCGGCTTCACGGCCTATTTCGAACCGGCGGCGCGGGCGGTCGAGACCGTCCCGGCGAGCCGGACGACCCTGCGCTGGGTGATCGCGCGCAGCCTGCGCTACGGCGCGATCAACTACATGATCGAGCACAAGAACGCGCGGAGCCCGAGGGAGCGGCTGCGCATCTGGCTCAAGAGCGGGGCGCTCCTCGGCGTCGGACTGATCCGCGCACTGTCGCGTCTTGCGACCTCCCGGGATCCGCTCATCGCCGTCCATCCGATGCTGGAAGCCATCGGGCGGGTGACGGCGCAGGCGGGATTGCGGCCCGAGCAATATCGCCATCGCGGAGCGCGCCCGTCGTGAAGGGCGATGTCGCTACGAGGACCTCGAGCGTCGATCTCGACCTCGCGAGGCGGTCGGGTTTGTTCATCGTCACCCTGTCGGTGTTCTGGATCACCCTCGATCCGCTGAAGGATCTGTCGAGCGGGGCGGTCCTGAAGACGAGCGAGTCGTCGGACTTGCTGAACCAGATCCTGTACCTGACGCTGTTCGGCCTCAGCGTGTGGCAACTCGTGGAGATGGGCTGGCGCCGGATCCTGCCGCTGGCCCATCCGGCCTACGGGGCGGTCCTGGCGTGGTTCCTGGTGGATTGCGCCTTCGCCATCAATCCCGGCATCGCGGTGCGCCGGCTGATCCTGACCGTCATCGTCATGGCCATCGTCGGCACGCTGCTGCTCCTGCCCCGCGACCGCCGCCAATTCGAGAGTTGGCTCGGCGGCGTTGCCCTGATGGTCGTGATCCTCTGCTTCCTCGCCGTCCTGCTGGTGCCGCATCTGGCCGTGCACCAGAGCGATGCCGCCATGGAGGTGAACCTCGCCGGGTCATGGCGCGGCCTCTACGATCACAAGTCCCGCACCGGCCCGATGATGGTCGTGTTCCTGTTGATCGGGATCTACCTGGTTACGCAAAGGCGCCTCGTCCTGGGGCCGAGCCTCGTCGTCCTCGCGACCGTCTTCCTGGCCTTCACCGGCGCCAAGCAGCCGCAGGCCCTCGTCCCCTTCGTACTGGTCTGGTCGTATCTCGGGCTGCGCATTCCGTCCCTGCGGATGCTCCTCGCCTTCTGTCTGGTGCCGCTGGGGCTGTACCTGACCTTCACCGTCGGATCGGCCGTCCTCCCGGGGATCGCCACGATCAACGACCGGATCATGAGCGATCCCACCTTCACGAACCGCACCGGCATCTGGAGCTTCGCGATCGACCAATTCCGGGAGCGACCCCTGTTCGGCTACGGCTTCCTCGGGTTCTGGAACACGGACTACGCCCGCTACTCGGTCGATGACGCGAGCAACCCCTGGGCGGCCACCGCCTCCCATTCCCACGATTCCTACCTCGACCTCGCCCTCACCACCGGCATCCCCGGCCTCCTCCTCGCGTGCTGGGCGTTGGTCGTCCTGCCGATCCTCGATTTCGCCCGCTCCCGGGCCATCCCGGAGAACCGCGATCTGGCGCTGCTGTTCTTCCAGATCTGGCTGTTCGCCGTCTTCCTGGGCTCGATGGAGACGCTGTTCTTCCAGCGGGACGAGGCGTTCTGGGTCGCCTTCCTGATCGCGATCTTCGGCCTGCGGTTCCTGGCCGGTCATCGCGTCAAGGCATGACCGAGCGGGAGACATCGGGCGCCCATTGAACCGGTTTTAGCAGCCTAAATGGGTCGATTGGTTAATATGCCGGCCGTGATAACGTCTTCGATTATTATTACCGAGACTTCTCGACATCCCTGGGGATGCTATCGATAATTTATCGACCCAGGATTGACGCAATGCCGTTTATTGCGTTTCTTGGAGCGCAATCTTTTGGCCTGCGTCGACTTCGTGCGAAAGCGAATTGTCGAAGGTCTCTCCCGATCGGAACCGCCCCGCCTCATCCCGCGAAATTGACATCGGCGACGCATGACAGGTCGAGGAACGACAGTGCCGGATGACAGCGCCCAGGATCAGTGGAATCGGGGCACTCGCACGGGTGAATTCGGGGCGACAACGCCTGCGATCCTGATCCTCGGGTCGCGGGGCATCCCGGCGGCTTACGGCGGGTTCGAGACCTTCGCGGAGCGTTTGGCCCTCTACCTCGTCGCCCGCGGATGGCGGGTGGGCGTCTATTGCCAGAACGACGTGGACGCGGTGCGGCAGCGCTTCCGCACGGAGCACTGGAAAGGCGTGGAGCTGATCCAGATCGAGGTCGCCGGGCACGGGCCGTCCGCGACACTTCTCTTCGACGCCTACACCGTCCTCGACGCCGCGCGGCGCGACGCCGTGTGTCTCGTGCTCGGCTACAACAGCGCCGTCCTGCTTCCGTATCTGCGGTTATGGGGGCGCAAGGTCCTGACCAACATGGACGGGATCGAGTGGCGCCGCCCCAAATGGTCGCGCGCGATCCGCGCATGGTTCTGGATCAACGAATGGATCGCCGCGTGGTCGTCGCAACGGCTGATCGCCGACCACCCCAAGATCGCCGACCATCTGGCGACGCGGCGTCCCCGCCGGTCCATCGTCACGATCCCCTATGGCGGCGATCCGATCGCGCACCGTGATCCCGCGCCGCTCGCGCGGCTGGGGCTGACCAAGGATGGCTATCTGGTCTCGATTGCCCGGATCGAGCCGGACAACAACATCCTCGCCATCGTGCAAGCCTTCTCGCGTAAGCGTCGCGACTGCCGACTGGTGGTCGTCGGCGGGCTCGATGGGAGCAATGCGTACCACGCGGCGATCCGCGCGGCCGCGAGCGACGAGGTGATCTTCACCGGGGCGATCTACGACCCGGAGACCGTGGCCGCCCTGCGCGGACATGCCCGCGCCTATCTCCACGGCCACACGGTCGGCGGGACCAACCCGTCCCTGGTCGAAGCGCTGTGGGCCGGCAACGCGGTGCTCGCGCACGACAACGCCTTCAATCGCGGCACGGCCGGCGCGTCGCAGTTGTATTTCACGGATGTCGACAGCTGCGAGCGGGGGATCGAGATGATCCTGCGCGACGACGTCCTCGTGGCGCGGGCCCGCGCGGCCGCCCTCACGCAGGCTTCCGAGCATTTCGTGTGGGACGACATCCTGCGCGCCTACGAGGCCGAATGCCTCGCCGCGTGGGAGACGGCCCATCGGAACGACGGCAAGCGGTCTCACGCCGGGAACGCGGCGCCCGAGGCATGAATGTGCCGGCTGACCGCCGTTCCAGACCGTGGCGCCTCGGCCTGCTGGCCGAGCGATACGCCATGCCCGCGCTGGATTTCGCGCGCCTGCGCAGGGCCGGGCAGCGTCTGGGGCTTCCGTCGATCAGCGCGACGACCCTGCGCGACTACGCGCACCTGTTCAGCGGCTCGATGGGGCGGCTCTGCCTCTCGCTCCTGTATTTCCTGTGCCTGACGCACGGGCTGAGCATCGTCGATTTCGGGTTCTTCGCCGGCGCGGTGGCCGTCGGCACCGTGCTGGCTCGCCTCGCGGCGTTCGGGTACGGGTCCAACCTCTTCCAGGTCGGCGCGATCCGCCCCCGGCTGCTCGGGCATTACTATGCCAATTACCTGCTCTGGCTGTCGGCCAGCATCCTGCCCTGCGGGCTCCTGGCCTGGCTGAGCTACCAGCTGTTCTTCGATCAGCCGGATCGCCTCCTGCCCTACTTCCTGATCGTCGCCTCGGAGGTGCTGCCCTGGCGGATGATCGACACCGCCTCGACGGTCAGCAGCGGTCTCGGCCGCTTCGATCACGCCTCCCTGGCGTTCAACATCGGCGCGGTCTGCAAGGCGGCGATGGCGATCCTCTTCCTGTTCCTGCCGGGCTCGACGCTCATGGAATGGGCGGTGCTCTACCTCGTCAGCAATACCCTGGCTCTAGGGCTGATCCTCGTCTTCCTCCTGCCGCGCAGGCGGTTGCGCTGGCGCCGGAGCGCGACGCTGCTACGCGCCCGCAACGCCCTCGCGCTCAGCGGATCGGGGCTCGCCTACACGCTGCAGGCCGAAATCGACAAGGTGCTGGTGCTGACCTTCGGCGGCGGGGTCGCGGCGGGCATGTACGCCATCTGCATCCGCGTCATCGACCTCACGGCCGTGCCCATCCGGGCGTTCAACGTCCTGATGATCCAGCGGGTGCTGGTGAACCGCAGCAGCATGGCGGGAAGGCGGTCCAAGGTCGTCGTGGAACTGATGATCGCCGCCGTCTCGACCCTCGCCTATGGCGGCATCGTCGTCGCCCTCTGGTTCGCGCCGAACCTGCTGGGCCACGAGGTCGCGAAGGCCGTGGGCCTGCTCGGCCTGCTCTGGCTGGTGCCGGCGCTGCGCAATCTGATCGAGTACCAAGTCGAGCTGCTCTACGCGAACGGCCGCATGACGACGACGTTCTACGTCGCCCTGGCGGTGACGGTGGTGAAATCGGCCCTGATGATCGCCGTGTTCTGGCATTTCGCCGGAGACGGCGAGTGGATCACGCCGGTGAACTTCGTCTTCCTGGCGTCCTATCTGGTCTCGACGGTGATGACCTACCGGGCGCTGCGCGACCCGCCCGCGATCCCGCGCGAGGCCCCGTGACCATCCCGCTGCCCACGACGCCCATGCGGATCGCCTTCCTCACGACCCTCGTGCCGAACACCCTGCGCACGGGCAGCGAGATCGCCACGCGGGCGATCCTGTCGGTGCTGGAGGACCTTGGACACGAGGTGACGCTCTTCGCCTATGGCCGCGCCCCGTTCCATGTCGCCTCGCCCGTGGAGACGGTGCTCCTCGCGACGATCCCGGTCGAATCCGCGACCGCGCCGCGCCGCGAACAGGCGGCCTGGGCGTGGCGCTCCCTCCGCTCCGGCCTGCCGATCTCGTCGGAAAAGTACAATTACCTCCCGCCGGATCGTCTCGAAGCGGAGATCGCCCGCACGAACCCCGATCTGCTGATCGTGGATCACGTGAACCTCTATCCGTTCGTCACGGGACTGGCGCGGCGCCTGCCCCTCGGCGTCATCTTCCACGACGTGCAGGCCATTTCCTACGCGATGGTCGCGGAGAACTCGGCGCGTCCATGGTGGCGGGCCATCTACGCCCGCGAGGCCCGGCTGAATGCCCGCCTGGAGCGCCGCGCCGGGGCGGAGGCGCGGTTCTCGCTCTTCCTGTCGGAGGCCGATGCCAAGGAGGCGCGCAGGCGGTTCGGCATCGCCGCGCCGGCAGTGCTGCCGCTGTTCTTTCCCACCCCGCCGGAGCCGGCCCCCGCCCTCGCGCCGGACTACGATATCGGCCTGATCGGCACATGGAGCTGGCCCCCCGTGCGCCAGGGGATGGCGTGGTTCCTCGATGAGGTCGTGCCGCGCCTGCCGCCCGATCTCAGCATCGCCGTCGCCGGATCGGGCTCGGAAACGTTGCCCGCCGGCCGCGTCCAACGCCTCGGGCTGGTGCCGTCCGCCCGCGCCTTCCTGGCGAGCCTGCGCGTTTCCGCCGTGCCGACCACTGCGGGGACCGGCGTTCAGATCAAGACCCTCGAACTCGCCGCGACGGGCACGCCCGCCGTCTCCACGCCGCTCGGCGTGCGCGGGCTCGACGGGCTACCGGAAACGATCATCGTCGCGGACGGGCCGCAGGCCTTCGCCGACGCGCTGGCCGATGCCGTCCGCCGCCCGAAGCCCCGCGCCGCCGCCGCGGGTCACGCCTGGAACGAGGCCCGCCGCGAAGCGGCCCGGCGGACCCTGCACGACGCCCTGGCAAGGCTTTCCTGACGCGGCGGAAGGAGGACCGTCATGGCTTTTCGAGCGCGGATCGATCGTCGGACGGCGCTGCGGGGGGCGGCCCTCGGGGCCACCCTCGCGCTGGAACCGGCCGTCGCGGCGGCCGCGTCGCGGCCGAAGCCCCCTTCCATGCCCCTCGGCACCCCCGTGGGGTGCGCCGTCCAGGCCGAGCTTCTGAGTCAGGACGATGCCTACCGGCAGGCGATCATCCGCGACTGCGACATGGTCGTCACCGAAGATGCCCTGAAATGGGACCGGCTCCGCCCGAGCCGGGGCCGCTTCGATTTCACCGAGGGCGACGCCATCGTCCGCTTCGCGCAGGCCGCCGGTCTTTCCGTTCGGGGACACGCCCTCGTCTTCCACGGCCAAGTGCCGCCCTGGCTCGATACGCTGCGCACCCGTGCCGAGGCCGAAGCGGAGATGCGCAAACACATCACGACGGTCGTGGGCCATTATCGCGACAAGATCGCCTCCTGGGACGTGGTCAACGAGTTCACGGATGACAGCCCCGAGCGGGGGACCGGATTGCGGGACACGATCTGGCGCCGTCTGATCGGCGACAACTACATCGAGATGGCGCTGCGAACCGCCGCGCAGGCGGACCCTGCCGCGCAACTCGTCCTCAGCGACTACTTCCTCGAATTCGCGGGCGAGCATTACGATTCGCGGCGCGAGGTGATGCTCCGTACCGCCCAGGCCATGGTGACGAAGGGCGTGCCCCTGCACGGGATCGGGATGCAGGGACACCTCTATTCGGATCGCGTCGTGGACCGGGAGGCGGTCGGCCGCTTCGTCAGGGAGGTCCGGGCCCTCGGCCTCGTGGTGCTCGTGACCGAACTCGACGTCATCGATCAGACCTTCCCGGCCGATCTGCGCCAGCGCGACGACCTCGTGGCCCAGCAAGCCTTTGAACTCCTCGACGCCATCTCGGCGGCCGGCGGCGCCGACGCGGTGCTGACCTGGGGCCTGCGCGACCGCGACAGCTGGACCCGCTGGCACAAGCCGCGCCCCGATGGCCTGCCCACACGCTCGCTCCCCCTCGACGACGACCTGAAGCCCAAACCCCTGCACCACGTCGTGCAGCACTTCCGGCGCCGCGTCGTGGCGAGCGAACCCCCGACCGGGAATACGAAGCGGCTGCCGTGAATTCAGTAATTCGACCTCATTGATGCACCCGAAACAATCCGACTATCTCGAACCATGGCCCTTCGAGGTGCGTGAGATGGCAAGCGGCCCGTCGCGTCTCCGTCCGGTCGTCGCCGAGCGCGACAACCGTCTGCCCGCCTTCCTACGACGTGACATTCCCTCCGACGCGGCGATTGTCCTCGTGGCCCTCGAGTTGCACTATCGCAAATATGCTATCCCCCTGGGACAATATCGATCCAGTGTCGGGACGAAATCAGGACTGACGGGACGTGCATAACACGGCATGTCCCAAGACGAGACAGGATGGCGGCGCGAGGTTGTGATGGACGCGAAGAGCAGCGACCCGATTTTCACCGATTGGTCCGACCAGCACACGGCGCTCTGGGGGCACCAACCCCTACGCCTGCAGCACCGCCTGCACACGATGCCGCTCTTCTCGCGTGAATCGCTGGCGCAGCTGATCGATACCTATCCGCGCGATCAGTACAGCCTGATCCATATGGGCGGGCGCGGCGGCCGGCGCTTCTGGCGCGAGGGCGACACCGGCGGCCTCCCCGGCGAGGCGGTGATCGACGCGATCTCCAAGGGCCGGATGTGGCTGAACCTGCGCAACGTCCTGAAGGTGGACAAGCGGTTCGCCGACGTGGCCGATGCCGTCTTTGCGGAGATGGCCCAGCGTCTGCCGGGCTTCTCGACGCGCCATCGCAGCGCGGGCATCCTGATTTCATCTCCGGGGGCGCAGGTCTATTACCACGCCGACTTGCCCGGCCAGCATCTCTGGCAGTTGATCGGCCGCAAGCGGGTCTATGTCTATCCGAACTCGCCGCCCTTCCTGACCGACCGTCAGTTGGAGGATATCGCCCTCTTCGAGATCGAGGTCGATCTGCCCTACGAGCCCTGGTACGACGAGCATGCCCGCGTGCTCGATCTGGAGCCGGGCCAGATGTTGAGCTGGCCGCTGAACGCACCGCATCGGGTCGAAAACCTCGATTGCCTGAACGTCTCGATGACGGTCTCCTTCACCAACGAGGAGATTCATCGGTTGCAGAACCTGAACCTCGCCAACGGCCTGCTCCGGCATCGGCTCGGCATCGCGCCGAAAAGCCGTTCGATCTCTGGGCCGTCCTACTGGTCGAAGGCCGTCCTGCAGAAGGCTTTGCGCAACAGCCGCTGGGTCAAGCGCGAGCGCCATGCCCGACGGGTGGTCGATTTCCGGCTCGACGGCGCCAATCCCGGACAGATCATCGACGCCCAGGCGGCGGCGTGACCGTTCTGGATCGCGAACTCGGTCAGTCCCCCGCGCACGGTCTCGCCGGGCAGCCTGCGACCCCGGTCGAGTACCGGGTCGAGGTCGCACGGCAGGCCGGCGAGTCGGCGTTCCGTGGCGGCTTTTCGCCGACGATCTTCCAGACGGCGACGTGGCTCGACAGCTGGTACGAAACCCTGGCGGACCGGGACGACGTCACGACGCTCATCGTGACGATCCGCGATGGGCGGACCGGCGATCTCGCCATGGTGCTCCCCCTGGTGCTGCGGCGGATCGCTTCGTTGCGAGTGATCGAGTTCGCCGATCTCAATCTCACCGACTACAACGCCCCGATCTTGGGACCAGCCGCGCCGCGCGGGCGGGCCGAGGCGATCCGGCTGTGGCGCGCCGTCCGCCGCGCCCTGCCGCGCGCCGACCTGATCCGCCTCGCCAAGATGGAGGCCGACCAGCGCCAGCGGCCGAACCCGCTCACCCTGCTGCCGGGCGCCGTCGCCTGCGCCCTGAACGGCAACGTCATCCGGATCGACGGCGATTACGACGGATGGCGGCGGTCGGGCCTCGAGAAGACCGTGCGCAAGGAGCTGGAGCGCAGCTGGCGGGTTTTCTCAAAGAATCCCGGCGCGGCTTTCGTGCGTGTGACGGAGCCTGAGCACGCGCAGCGATTGCTGGCGGCGATCGACCGGCGCCAGGAAACGCGGATGGCGTCGCTGGGGACGGAATACTTCCTCAACGAGCCCGACGTCGCAGCGTTCTACCGCCGGCTGGTGGAACGGGCGCTCGCCGACGGCAGCGCCGTGCTGACAGCGCTGATGGCGGACGACGGTGCCGAACAGGAGATGGTGGCGGGTCTTCTCGGACTGCGCCAGGGCGACCGCTACATCATGATCCGCATTGGCCAGACGGGCGGCCGTTGGGCGAATTGCTCGCCGGGCCGTTTGATCATCGAGCGGACCATGGCGGCCCTGCACGCAGAGGGCGTCCGCACCTTCGATTTCAGCATCGGTAATTACGATTACAAGCGCCGCTTCGGCTGCGAGACGCTACCGCTCGTGGACTTCGTTCGGCCCCTGAGCTGGCGCGGTCTCGCACCCGCCGCCCGCGCCCTCCTCGTCGGCCACCTGCGGACCCGCCCGGAGCTTGACCGCCGGATGCGGACATGGCTCGGCCGGTTCAGTGCGTTCAAGCTCTGAACCGGTTCGGTCGTGATCGGCTCAGTTTTGTAGGGGATCTTTTGCGGATCAGCGCTTTAGGCCGCTGATGGTGCCCAGGAAAGGACTCGAACCTTCACCTCTTGCGAGACTGGTACCTGAAACCAGCGCGTCTACCAATTCCGCCACCTGGGCTCGCCGTCGGCCTTGGCCGGCGACGGGGTTCGTTTAGGCGGCGCAGGGGCCTGCGTCAATCGCGATTCCGCCGCGCCGCCATTTTCTTCGGCTCAGGCGTTCGGCCACTCGCGGATATCCACGAAACGGCCCGCCACCGCCGCCGCCGCCGCCATCGCGGGGGAGACGAGATGCGTGCGGCCGCGCGGACCCTGGCGGCCCTCGAAGTTGCGGTTCGAGGTCGAGGCGCAGCGCTCACCCGGCCGCAGCTTGTCCGGGTTCATGCCCAGGCACATCGAGCAGCCCGGCTCACGCCAGTCGAAGCCCGCCGCCTTCAGGATCTTGTCGAGACCCTCGGCCTCCGCCTGCGCCTTCACGAGGCCCGAGCCCGGCACGATCATGGCCGAGACGTTCTGGTGGACCTTGCGCTCGCCCACCACCCGCGCGACCTCGCGCAGATCCTCGATCCGCCCGTTGGTGCAGGAGCCGATGAACACGCGGTCGAGGGCGATGTCGGTGATCCGGGTGCCCGGCGTCAGGCCCATATAGGCCAGCGCCTTCTCCTTGGATTGCCGCTTGTTCTCGTCGGCGATCGCGGCCGGATCCGGGATCAGGCCCTGGATCGAGATCACGTCCTCGGGGCTCGTGCCCCAGCTCACCAGCGGCGGCAGGTTGGCCGCGTCGAGGCGCACCTCGCGGTCGAAATGGGCGCCCTCGTCGGTCACGAGGCTTTCCCAATAGGCCCGCGCGCGGTCGTAGGCCTCGCCCTTCGGCGACTTCGGCCGGTCCTTCACGTAGGCGAAGGTGATCTCGTCGGGGGCGACCATGCCGGCGCGGGCGCCGCCCTCGATCGACATGTTGCAGATGGTCATCCGGCCCTCCATCGAGAGGGCGCGGATCGCCTCGCCGGCATATTCCATCACATGGCCGGTACCGCCGGCCGTGCCGATCTCGCCGATGATCGCGAGAATGATGTCCTTGGCCGTCACCCCCGCCGGCAGCTTGCCGTCGACGGTGATCCGCATGTTCTTGGCCTTCTTCTGCACCAGCGTCTGCGTGGCGAGAACATGCTCGACCTCCGAGGTGCCGATGCCGTGGGCCAGCGCGCCGAAGGCGCCGTGCGTCGAGGTGTGGGAATCGCCGCAGACGATGGTCTGGCCCGGCAGGGTGAAGCCCTGCTCCGGCCCGATGATGTGGACGATGCCCTGGCGGCGGTCGAGGGCATCGTAGAACTCGATGCCGAAGTCGCGCACGTTCTCGGCCAGCGCCTCCAGCTGGATGCGGCTGTCCGGATCGTCGATGCCCTTCGTGCGGTCCGAGGTCTGCACGTTGTGATCCACGACCGCGAGCGTCTTGCCCGGCGCGCGGACCTTGCGGCCGGCGACGCGAAGCCCCTCGAACGCCTGGGGGCTCGTCACTTCGTGTACGAGGTGACGGTCGATGTAGAGGAGGCTGGTGCCGTCCGGCTGGACATCGACGACGTGGTCGTCCCAGATCTTGTCGTAGAGGGTGCGAGGGCTGGTCATGGTCTTGCTGTCTTCGGGAATGGCCTCGGCGGCGCTGTCGCTCCTGTCCGAAGCTCCTTAGTAAGGATCGGCGGGCGTTTTCGGAAGAGGCGTCGCATGCCGGTTCTAGCGGAAGCCCGACACAACAGCGTATGCCCTCGCTCGCACCGCTCTCCTCCCCGCCTTTTTCCGACACGAGGCCCGCCACGATGCCCGGAGCCGAGCCCGCCGAGATCCTGCTCCTGCGCAGGATGCATCCGCTGGTCGAGAGCACCCTCGACAGCCGCTTTACGGTCCACCGCCTCGACGGCACGGCCGATCCCGAGGCGCTGCTGCGCGAGGTCGGGCCGCGCATCCGGGGCCTGTGCGTCGGCGGCGGCGTGGACGGCGCGCTGATGGACCGCCTCCCCGCCCTCGAACTCATCGCGAATTTCGGCGTGGGCTACGATGCGGTCGATGCGAAGGCCGCCGCGCAACGGAACATCGTCGTCACCAACACCCCCGACGTGCTGACCGACGAGGTCGCAGACCTCGCCGTCGGCCTCGTCCTGGCAACGATCCGCCGGCTACCGCAGGCCGACCGCTACCTGCGCGAGGGCCATTGGCCCAAGGCGCCCTTCCCGCTCACCGCCTCCCTGCGCGGCCGGCGGGTCGGTATCCTCGGGCTGGGCCGGATCGGGCGCGCCATCGCCAAGCGGCTCGAAGGCTTCGAGGTCGAGATCGCCTATTACGGCCGCAACCGGCAGGAGGGCGTGGCCTACGCCTATCACGACAGCCCCGTCGGCCTCGCCAAGGCGGTGCATGTGCTGATCGTCGTGGCGCCCGGCGGTGCCGAGACGAAGAACCTCGTGGATGCCGAGGTGCTTCAGGCCCTCGGGCCGGAGGGCATTCTCGTCAACGTGGCGCGCGGCAGCGTGGTCGATGAGGATGCGCTGATCGCGGCGCTGAAGGCCGGCACGATCCACGGGGCCGGGCTCGACGTGTTCGAGAAGGAGCCGCATGTCCCCTCCGAACTGATGGCGCTGGAGAACACCGTGCTGCTGCCGCATGTCGGCTCGGCCTCGGAGCACACCCGCACCGCAATGGCACAGCTCGTCGTGGACAACGTGCTGTCGTGGTTCGAGGGGCGCGGGCCGATCACCCCCGTCGCCGAGACGCCCTGGAGCCCGAAGGCGTGACGCGCACCACCCCCCTCGTCCTCGCGGCGGCCCTGGTGCTCGCGCCGGTCGCGGCGTTCGCGCAGCAGGATGCGATGTCCCCCGCGCTGGGCTTCTCCCTCGGCTCGCAGCCGCCGGAGAACACCCTCACGCCGCCGCCGGCCCCGCCGACGCCCGCCGCCGTCCCGATGACACCGGCCTTCCCTGAGGACACGCTGCCGACCAAGGTCGCGGAGGTGCCCGGCACCTGGGACCTGTCACGCGACGGCACGAACCGCCGCTGCGTGATGACGCTGCTGCCGGACAGGGGCCCGGCCGGACAGAAGGTGAATTTCCCCGCCGGATGCCGCCGGTCGCTGCCCTTCATGGCCAATGTGGCCGGATGGCTCTACTCCGAGGATGCGGTGCGGCTGGTGGACGCCAATGTCCGTCCGGTGCTGCCGTTCAAGCGCCGCCAGGACCGCCGCAGCTATGCCGCCACGGAGAACGGCGAGACCTACAGCCTCGTGCCCCTCGACACGGCGGGGATGCGCCCGCCCGGCGCCGAGCCGCCGCCGGCAGACACGGTAGCGATGCCGGCTGCCGTGCCGTCCCTGGGGGAGCCCACCACGGCAGCGGCGGCCCCCGCCCCCATTCCGGCGTTGTTGCAGCAGGCCGGGACCTACCGCCTCGACCGGCTGCGCCAGCAGGGCACCTGCCGCCTCGGCCTCGCGGCGGACGGCACGGTGAAACTCCTGCCGGGGTGCCGCGACGACGGGATGGAGGTCTTCGATCCCGTGACGTGGCGCTTCGCCAACGGCCGGATGACGATGGTGGCCAAGCGCGGCCACACGATCGATCTCGTCCCGAACGGGGATGGCGGCTGGCGACGCGATCCGGAAACAGGCGTCACCCTGGTCCTGCGCAAGGTGACGCCGTAGGGCTCAGCGGCTGCCGCGCCCGTCCTGCACCGGCAGCATCCGCTCCAGCAGGCCGTCGCGGCGGATCACGAGGTGCCACGCCGTGCCGGCGATGTGCAGCGCGACGAGGAGATACACGGCGAACTGGCCGAAGACGTGCACCGCCTCGAAGGCGTTGTGCAGGGCCTCGTTCTTCTCCAGTCCGGGGATGGTGAAGAGCCAGAAATACGGGGTCGAGCGGCCGGAGAAGGCGCTGAGCAGGTAGCCGCTCACCGGCATGATCAGGAAGATCGCGTAGAGCAGCCAGTGGTTGACCCGGGCGATGAGTTCGAGACCCTTCGGCGTCTTGGGATCGGCCGGCGCCGGGCTGATCATCCGCCACACGATGCGGATCACCACCACCGCGAGGATCGTCAGGCCCGTCGACTTGTGGAGCACGAACATCGTGCCCTTCGACTCGCCGTTCGGAAGCGCCAGGGCGACCCAGGCGAGGGGCAGGATGGCGAGGAACAGGACGACCGTCAGCCAGTGCAGCGCCTGGGAGAGCGGGTTGTAGCGGGGAATACCGGAGGCGGTGGTGTAGGTCGCCGGAAGGACGGGGCCGCCGCCCTGCCGCGACGGAATCGAGGAACCAGACATGCACCCTCCGGACGATCGCTCGCCGCGACGCGGCGCCGGCCGAAGGGTGGCACCGAGCATTGCAGCGTGTCGAGCGGTTCTAACCTGCGGAGGTTTCGAACGTGTGTCGCGCCGTTGTCGCGGCCTCGGCCGCACGGGCGACGTCGATGAGCGCCGAGAGTTCGCTTGCCGCCGCCGTGATCCGCTTGGCGATGGCCGGGTCGGTCACGGTCTCATGGGTGATGCAGTCCGGCCCGGCATAGACCGAAGTCGGCGCCACATGGGCGGCGAAGAAGCCGAAGAGCGGGCGCATCGCATTCTCGACGACCAGCGCGTGGCGCAGCCCACCGCCGGTGGCGGTCAGCACCACCGGGCGACCGGCGAGCTTCGCCGGGTCGATGAAATCGAAGACGTGCTTGAACAGGCCCGCATAGCCGCCCTGATAGACCGGCGTGCCGAGGATGAGGGCGTCCGCCGATTCGATGGCGTCGATCATCCGCGCGGCGGGCAGGGTCAGGTCCGAGCGCTGGGTCGCGCCGAGGCCGGGGCCGGCGTCGAGGAGATCGTAGACTCGCAGGTCGATCCGGCGCAGGCGGAAGAGTTCGGCCGCCACCGCCTCGACGAGGAAGCGTGTCCGGGCCGGGCGCTTGGCGCTGGCGGCGAAGGCGACGACGCGGGGAACGCGCGGCGTGAGTGTCACGATGGTACACCTTTGAATCAGGTGGGGCCGGTGGCGCAAGGAACGGGCCGCCCACCAGACAAGTAGTGTAGCGGCTTCGGGTTGCGATGCGTCTCCGCTCAGTCGTTCAGCCGCCAGACGTGGCTGCGCTTCACTTCGGCATCCTCCAGGCTGCGCATCACCGGCACCGTATAGGTGGCGAGACAAGTGAGCCTGTCCTTCGGCAGATAGGTGCGGCCGGGATCGCCGATCAGCACCGTGCGCCCCTCGCGCTGCAGGCCGGTGAGCCAGTCCGTGACCATCGCGGCGACGTCGCGCTCGTAGAAGACATCCGCCGCGAGGACGATGTCGGCGTCGAAGGGGGCGCCGATCAGGTTGGCCTGCGTCGGCGCGATCCGTTCGGAGACACCGTTCTGTGCCGCATTGAGGCGGATCGCCGCGACGGCGAAGCCGTCGAGGTCGCTCGCGGTCACGTGGTGGGCGCCGGCCATGCAGGCCGCGATGGCGCAGAGGCCGGAGCCGGAGGCGAAGTCCACCACCCGCTTGCCGGCCACGAGGGCGGGGTTGTCGAGGAGGTAGCGGGCCAGGGCCTGCCCACCCGCCCAGGCGAAGGCCCAGAAGGGCGGCGGCAGGCCGATCTCCTGAAGCTCGTCCTCCGTGCGCTGCCACAGCGCGGTCGCCTCATCGGCGACGTGCAGGCGGATCTCCGGCGCGTGCGGTACCGGCAGCAGGCGCGTGTTGGTTCGAATGAATCCTTCGGGATCGTCGGGCGGGCGCATGGTCACGTATCCAGAAGGTCGCGCCAGAGGCGGCAGGTGGCGTCCGTCACGGCCGTCTCGGTGAAGCCGCCAGTCTCGATCCGCGCGCGGGCGCCCTCGCCCATCCGGGCGACGAGGGCCGGGTCGGCGGCGAGGCGAGACAAAGCCGCAGCGAGCGCCGCCGCATCACCCGGCTGGACGATCAGCCCCTCGACGCCGTCGCGCACCAGGGCGCGGCAGCCCGGCACGTCGGTGGTCACGCAGGCGCGTCCCGCGGCGGCGGCTTCGAGGAGGCTGCGCGGCAGGCCTTCACCGCCGCGCGAGGGCAGGCAGGCGACGTGATGCGCGGCCCAGACCGAGGCCACGTCGCGCGTCGCCCCGTGCCACGTGATCCCCTCCCCGTTCCAGGATTGGAGCGTCGCCTCGGGGATCGCCCGGCGGTTGCCGGGATCGGGCGCGCCGTAGAGCGAGAGTTCGACCGGCGCACCGCCCTGCCGCGCGAGGCGGACGGCCTCGACGGCGATATCCACGCCCTTCGACCAGAGCATCCGCGCCACGAGGGCCACCCGCAGGGGCGGGAGCGGCGGCAGGGGCGTCGGCGCGTAGAGCGCGGGGTCGATGCCCGCGCCGCCCACCACCGTCACCGTGCGGTCGGACGGGTCGAGGCCGAGCGCCAGGGCGTCGTCCGGGTTCTCGAACAGGAAGCGCGTGCGGCGGGAGGCGAGCGGCCCCCGGATCAGCGCCCGCAAGGCGAGACGCCCGGTGCGGCCGATGCTGTCCTCGCGGGCGCCGATCAGCCCGAGGCCGGTGACGGCGAAGACCCGGCCGGACACCCCCGCCATCGCCGCCGCCGTACCCCCGACCAGGATCGAGCGGAGGGCGATGCAATGGACGATGTCCGGCTTCAGCGCCTTCAGGATCGCGGCGAGCTGCCCCGCCGCGTAGCCGGCCGCCATCGGGTTGAGGCTCGACCGCTCGGCCTCGAACGGCACGACGCGGGCGCCCGTCGCGGCGATGATCTCGGCGTGGTCGCGCACCCGCGCCACGACCGACACTTGGAGGCCCATCGCCACCGCCGCCCGCGCCATCGGCAGGAAGTGCGAGGCGAAGAACCAATCCTCGGTGGCGATGAAGACGAGGCGGCGCGGCGAGTCGGTGTTCTCCATCGCCCGGTCCTGCACCGCCTGGGCCTGAAACGGAAGTCGCACCCGGAACGCGGCTTCGGCATCCAAGTTGTCGGAAGCCGGAAAGTCCGGCCCGGTACGGGAGGGTTTTCACCATGGCCGCGGTGGAATTGGCCGAGCGCGGCGGCGACCTGAAACACGCCGCCGAGGAAGCCGGGCTCGTCTACATGGACGACAGCCGCCCCGGCCTCACCCGCCGCCGCAGCGGCAAGGGTTTCAGCTACCGCGACCCCAAGGGATCGCCCGTGCGCGACGGGGCGACGCTGGAGCGCATCAAGAAGCTCGCCATCCCGCCGGCCTATGTCGATGTGTGGATCTGCCCGCGCCGCAACGGCCACATCCAGGCCACCGGTCGGGATGCCAAGGGCCGCAAGCAGTACCGCTACCACCCGGATTTCCGGCAGGCGCGCGAGGCCGACAAGTTCTCGCGCATCATGAGCTTCGCCGACGCCCTGCCCAAGGTCCGCGAGCGGATCGACGCCGACATGCGGCGCAGGGGCCTGCCGCGCGAGAAGGTGCTCGCCACCGTCGTCCACCTGTTGGAGACGACGCTGATCCGCGTCGGCAACGATGACTACGCCCGCACCAACCGCAGCTACGGCCTGACGACGCTCCGCGACCCGCATGTGAAGATCGCAGGCGCGGAACTGAGCTTCCGCTTCATGGGCAAGAGCGGCAAGGAATGGAACGTCTCGCTCAAGGACAAGCGCGTCGCGCGCATCGTGAAGGCCTGCCAGGACCTGCCCGGCCAGGAACTGTTCCAGTACATCGATGAGGACGGCATCCAGCGCGACGTCACCTCGTCCGACGTGAACGCCTACCTCCGTGAGATCACCGGGGAGGATTACACCGCCAAGGACTTCCGCACCTGGGCCGGCACGGTGCTGGCCGCCCTCGCGCTGCGCGCCTTCGAGGCGTTCGACAGCGAGGCCGGCGCCAAGCGCAACGTGCGCCAAGCGATCGAGGACGTCGCCCAACGCCTCGGCAACACCCCGACCATCTGCCGGAAGTGCTACATCCATCCCGAGGTGCTGGATTGCTACCTCGAAGGGGCGCTGCTCGATCAGATGAGCGGCGCGGTCCAATCCGAACTCACCGAGGATCCCGGCAAGCTCCGCGCGGAGGAAGCGGCCGTGCTCGGCCTGCTGCAATCGCGTCTGGCCCGTGTCCGCAAGGAGCTCAAGACCAAGCAGAGACGGCGTTCGGCGGCCAAGGCCGCCTGAACGCGTTTCAGTGGCGGGAGGAGTGATCCTCCTGCGAGCCCTGGCGCGGCTCGGCGCTGCGGCGGACGGGCTCCGCATCGACCACGGGCGACAGGCCGAGCTGGCGCGCGAGGGAGACGAGATCCTTCAGCCGGCCGGTCTGCGTCTTGCGCCGGAGATTGAGGCGGTGCGTCTCCACCGTGCGCACGCTGAGGGCGAGGCGGCGGGCGACTTCCTTGTTGCTGAAGCCGGCGCTGAGGAAGCGCAACACTTCCGCCTCACGGGGCGTCAGGCCCTGCCCGTCCATCACCTCGGCCGCCGGAACCGGCTCCATCCGCACGAGGCAATCGGCGCCTTCCGCCAGCGCGACGATGGCGGCGCCGAGATCGCGCGGCGACTTGGAGCGCGCCACGAACGCATCCGCGCCCACCGCGAGCACGGCCCGCAGGTCGTCGGCGGTGAGCGCCTTGAACGACACGAGCACGCGCAGGCTCGGCTGACGCTCCTTGAGGCCGCTGATGCGCGCGACGCCATCCGCCAAGCGGGCCTCGTCGAGGAACACGAGGGCGACGGCCGGCCCGCCGTCATGGGCGAGGTCTTCCTCCCCGATGGTCGAGAATTCCGGCATGTGTTCGAGGCTGGCGCGCACCGTGGCGCTCAGGTCCTCGGGTTCATCCAAGATAAGGACGCCAATCGGCGTGGTCATGGTTATCGCACCCCGTATTCCCTGACCGGGACATTCCGGCCAAGTCGTCCGAAGTAGCTCCAAGATCCGTTCCACCCCCAAACCGCCGAAATTAAGGATTACTGCGCACATCCAGGGCCAGTTTTCCGCGAACTGGCCTGGTGCGGTGTTCGAAAAAGAGATTGCGTAAAATTGTAATGATTTCGACGCGCCGTTACGAGACGTTCGGACGGGACATCGGCACCAAGCTATTCCGGCGCGTCTCGGTCATCACGCGATTCCGGCCGGCGGCCTTGGCTTCGTAGAGCGCGACATCCGCCCGCTTGATGAGGGCCGGGACGGTGTCGGCCTCGGCCCAGGTGGAGACGCCGAAGCTGCAGGTCAGGCCGATCGTCCCGTCGCCGCAGGCGATGCGCAGCGCACGGACGCGCACCCGCAGGCCCTCGGCGTGGAAGAGCGCCGAGTCGAGGTCGCGCTCGGGCAGGAAGATGCCGAATTCCTCACCGCCGAGTCGGCCGACGATGCCGCTCTCGTTGAGGAGGCCCGCCACGGCGCGGATCGCCTCGTCGCCGACATCGTGGCCGTGCACGTCGTTGATGCGCTTGAAATGATCGATATCGACCACGATCAGCGAGGGCGGCCGCCCAGTGATGCCCCGCGCGATGGTGTTGTCGATGCGCTCGCGGAAGGTACGCCGGTTGAGCAGGCCCGTGAGGCCGTCCGTCTCCGCGAGGCGGATCAGCTCCTCCTGGAGCTTGGCCATGCGCTCGGCGGCGCGCAGCCGCGCATGCAACTCCTCGGCGCGCGGGGGCTTCTCGATGAAGTCGTCGGCGCCGCTATCCAGCGCCTCGGCGAGGTTGTGGACGCTGTTCGCGGAGGACATCGTGATGATGTGCAGGGGCCGCCTGTCCTCGGCGAGGAGCCGCACCGCCCAGCAGAGTTCGAGCCCGTTCATGGGCCGGACTTCGAGGCTGGTGATGAGCACCCGCACCTCCGGCACGTCCGTGAGGAAGGCCAGGGCTGCATCGGATTCGGTGAACTCGTGAACGGTATGCCCGCGCGCTTCGAGCAACGAGCCGATCACCCGCAGGACGACCTGGCTCGAATCGACGACGACGATCTGCATGGCGGTCCCGGTTCACCTTCCGGGCACCGTGAAAGCAAAAAGCTTAAGTCCGCGCCAACGGCGAAGGCCCCGCCGCCGATTACGCCCGATGGACGCTACTTCGTCGTACGCGGAAGGCTGTGGAGGTGCGCTGATCCGTCGCTGCCGGTAGGGCGGCGTAAAGCTTTCGTGTCCGCCCTGATGGACGCGCGGCGGGCGGTGGCCCAGGCCAAGCGCAGCGGCGATGCGGCATCCATGAAGGCGGCGCGCGCGGCGGTCGATGTGGCGAAGGTCGCCCTCGGCGAGCGCGGGCCGGTCTGGTGGCAGGACGGATCGCCCGACCTCAACCGGCACATGGCGCGCAACACGCTCTATGCCGGCTGGTACGAGACGGTCAGCGACGGGGAACGTTGACGTTCACGACCCGCACGTCGCCGGCATCACCCTCGCGGCGCGCCGTCTTCCGCGCACCGGGGGCATGGATCACCGTGAGGGTCGGCGCCCCGGTCGGCGGGGCCGCGATGCCGGATACGGTCGGCACGCCATAGGTGCCATAGCTCCACGGGGCCGGGACGATCCGGTTCGGGCTCGGCACCTGGGTGAAGGGCGCCCCGATATACTCGCCGGCCACGAAGGGCTCTGCGAAGCCCCTTCCATAGGCCACGCGGGGGATGCCGGTGCCGTAATAGCCGTAGGACCGATACCCTTCCGCTGCGGCGGGCAGCGCGAAAGGCAGGGTCGCCAGGACGGCGAAGAGGGTCAGTGTACGCGTACGCATGAAGGGGCTCCGGTGTCGGCCGGTCTCGAACCGGGAACGGGTCATCACCGATGTCGTTCCGGGCGCGGCGGCCCCGCCAGCCGCGCGGACTGCGTAAACGCCCGTTAACCCCGCCTAACGGCAGGTCGCGATCTTGCGGACGACCCAGCCCTCGCCTTCGAGCCAGAGGCGGCGGCGGGTGTGCGTGCAAACAGGCTGGCTCTCCGTCACCATCGCCGAGACCGGGCGGACGGTCGCCTCCGCCTGGGCGGCGGGCTGCTCCGTTTCCAAGGGGCGGGTCGAACGGGCCTGCGCAGAAGCCAACCCAAGGCCGACGCAGACGGCGCCGAGGCAAAGCGATCGCAACATGATGGTCCTGGACTGGTGCAGAGATCCGGCGGGGCCGCACCCGTAAAGCGCTGACCGGCCGGATTTGGTTGCATTGCCAAGGTTGCAGCTTCACGACGATTCGCGCCAGAGGCGACATGCCCTCACGCTTAGACTTCCCCCACTCCACACGGTAGGAGGGGCGGTCCCGGACGCGCAGGCGCCGAAAGGTTCATGACCAAGCCCAAACCCCCGACGAATCCCCTCCTCTCGGCCGAGAAGCGCGGAGAGGATGCGGACCAGTCCATCCGTCCGCTGAACCTGTCCGAGTTCATCGGGCAGCGGGCGGCGCGGGCGAACATGCAGATCTTCATCGAGGCCGCGCGCAAGACGGGCCAAGCTCTCGACCACGTTCTGTTCGTCGGCCCGCCGGGGCTGGGCAAGACCACGCTGGCGCAGATCGTGGCCCGCGAACTCGGGGTGAACTTCCGCTCGACCTCCGGGCCCGTCATCGCCAAGGCCGGCGACCTCGCCGCGCAGCTGACCAACCTCGAA
This sequence comes from Methylobacterium sp. TK26, assembly GCF_055361565.1. Taxonomy (NCBI): domain Bacteria; kingdom Pseudomonadati; phylum Pseudomonadota; class Alphaproteobacteria; order Hyphomicrobiales; family Methylobacteriaceae; genus Methylobacterium; species Methylobacterium sp. TK26. The sequence goes on from NZ_CM143965.1 coordinate 2,431,047, forward strand.
GAGCGCGACGTGCTCTTCATCGACGAGATCCACCGCCTGAACCCGGCGGTGGAGGAAATTCTCTATCCCGCGATGGAGGATTACCAGCTCGACCTCATTATCGGCGAAGGTCCTGCCGCCCGCTCGGTGAAGATCGAGCTGCCGAAATTCACCCTCGTGGGGGCGACGACCCGCGCCGGCCTGCTCACCACGCCGCTGCGCGACCGGTTCGGCATCCCGATCCGGCTCGAATTCTACGAGATCGACGAGTTGGAGAAGATCGTCAGCCGGGGCGCGCGGGTGCTGGGGCTCGGCATGTCGCCGGAGGGCGCCAACGAGATCGCCAAGCGCGCGCGCGGCACGCCGCGCATCGCCGGGCGCCTCCTGCGCCGGGTGCGGGACTTCGCCATCGTGGCCGATGCCGAGATGGTGACGCGGGCGATCGCCGACCGGGCCCTGCAACTCCTCGACGTGGACGGCGCCGGCCTCGACGTGATGGACCGGAAGTACCTGACCCTCATCGCCACCTCCTTCGGCGGTGGGCCGGTGGGGATCGAGACGATCAGCGCCGCCCTCTCGGAGCCGAGGGACGCCATCGAGGACATCGTGGAGCCCTTCCTGATCCAGAAGGGCTTCGTGCAGCGCACCCCGCGCGGGCGAGTCCTGACCCGGCACGCCTTCCGCCACCTCGGCTTCGCGGAGCCGAAGCGCGACCCAGCCAACCAGTTCGGGCTGTTCCAGAACGGCGAGGACGCCTGACGCATTGCGCGCCATGCATCTCGCTCCGGTCAGGCTTTCTCCTGCGACATAACGCGACACGACAGACAAGCTTGGCCGTTGCTTGCGCTACGTAGCCTATTTTCGGCCCAAGGCGCTGTAACGCCTTCAAATTCTTCCAGTCTAACGGCTACGTCTGCGTAATCCCATGCTCGCTGACTGCGTCGAATATCACGCGATCGCGATGCAACATCGATGGAACAGCGGCGTGTGGCTCCGGTTGAGCGCCCGACTGATCCCGAATGCGGGATGTCGTGCCAAGCAGCCGGGCTCCGCCGCCCAGCGCCGCTCAACCCCCTTTTGGAGAGGATTCTCCCCAACCATGAAGAACACCACGCTCGCCGCCCTCGGCTTCTCGGTTGCCGCCATCGCCACGCCGGCCCTCGCCCAGGACGCCCTCCCGGTCCGCATCTTCCCGAACCTGACCGAGACCGCCCCGGCCACCACCTCGACCCCGGAATTCCGCGCCGAGGCGCTGCGTTCGGACGCCGCCAGCATCGAGGCGAGCCGCATGGCCCTGGAGCGTTCGCGCAACCCGCGCGTCCGTTCCTACGCGAACCGCGTGCTCGTCGAGCGTAAGGCCACCACCGAAGCCCTGCTGCCGGCCGGCACCTCGCTGAGCCGTGGCGGCACGGTCGTCTCCGACAACCAGGGCATCCGCACCGACCTGTCGAACCCGGCCGGCATCCTGCTCGCGCCGGTGACGATCGCCGCCAACATCGGCACCTCGATCGTGGGCGGCACCCTCGGCGCCGTCGGCCTCGTGGACAACAGCCCGACCGAGCCGGGCCGTCGCGTCGCCCTCGGCGAGCGTGGCCAGGCCCGCCTGTCGCAGCTGCAGCAGGCCCCGAACGGCCGTGCCTTCGACCGGACCTACATCGACCAGCAGGCCCGCGCCGACGCCCGGACGCTCTCGCTCTACGACAGCTACGCCAAGGGCGGCGAGAACGCCCAGGGCCGGCAGTTCGCCAACGAGGCGCTGCCCTACATCGCCCAGGAGCATGCCGAGTCGTCGACGCTCGCCATGCGCTACGGCGGCTAAGTCCAGAACCCACCAAGGTTCGCGTGCGGAGGCCGTCCCCAGCCGGGGGCGGCCTTCGCCGCATTCAGGGGCACGCGAACACGCTATAGAGACCCGCCCCGTGCCGACGGCACGACCACGCGGATCAGGGACTGAGATGGACGAAGCGGGACACGCGCTGCCGGTGCGCGTCTACTACGAAGACACGGATTTCTCCGGCTTCGTCTACCACGCGAGCTACCTGCGCTTCATGGAACGCGGCCGGACGGAGCTTCTGCGCGGCCTCGCGGGCGATCAATCCGACCTGCACCGGGAGGCGAAGGGCCTCGTCTTCGTCGTCCGCCGGATGAAGATCGACTTCCTGAAGCCGGCCTACATGGACGACCAGCTGATCGTCCGCACGACGACGCGCGAGTTGCGCGGCGCCTCGATGACCCTGTCCCAGGACGTGCGGCGCGGCGAGGAGATCCTCGTCGCCGCCGAGGTGACGGTGGCCTGCGTGCGGGACGGCCGGGCCGTCCGCCTCCCGGACAGCCTGCGCGCCCTGCTGAGCCCGCCTCAGTCCTGAAGCATCCGCTTCAAGAGCTCGACCTCATCGCCGAGCACCGTGTCCTCGCCGATCTGCTTCTCGATCTTGCGCACGGCGTGCAGCACCGTGGTGTGATCGCGCCCGCCGAAGCGGCGGCCGATCTCCGGCAGGGAGCGCAGGGTGAGCACCTTCGAGAGGTACATGGCGATCTGGCGCGGCTTCACCACCGCCGCCGTCCGCCGCTCCGACAGGATGTCCGAGCGCGAGACGTTGTAGCGGCTCGCCACCAGCTTCTGGATGTCCTCGATCTTGATCCGCTTCGGCTCGCGGTTCTTCACGAGGTCGCGGATCGCGGTCTCGGCGGTCTCGACGGTGACGGCGGTACCGCTGAGCGTCGCGTGGGCCAGGAGCCGGTTCACGGCGCCTTCCAGGTCGCGGCCGTTGGCCGTGATCGCCCGGGCGACGTAATTCACCACCTGCGGCGTCACATCGAAGCCCGGATGCGAGTTCCGCACGGCGGCGAGGCGCGCCGAGAGGATCGAGACCCGCAGTTGCTCGTCCAGCGACCCGATCTCCACCACGAGGCCGCCCGCGAGGCGGGAGCGCACCCGCTCCTCCAGGGCTTCCAGTTCCGTCGGCGGACGGTCGGAGGCCACGACGACCTGACGGCCGGCATCGATGAGGGCGTTGATCGTGTGGCCGAACTCGGCCTGGATCGACTTGCCCTGGATGAACTGCACGTCATCGAGGATGAGCAGGTCGATGCCGCGCAGGCGCTCCTTGTAGGCGAGCGCGGATTGCGTCTTCAGGGCGTTGACGAAGCCGTACATGAACCGGTCGGCCGTCAGGTAGATCACCCGGCGCCCACCCTCGCGGGCGGCATGGCCGATGCCGTGCAGCAGGTGCGTCTTGCCGAGGCCGACGCCGGCATGGAGGTAGAGCGGGTTGTAGAGGGCACCCTCCCCCTGGTGCCGGGCGATGCGCTCGGCGGCGGCATGGGCCAGGGCGTTCGAACGCCCGACGACGAAGCTCGCGAAGGTCAGGCGGGCATCGAGGGGCGTGCCGGCGAAATCGGTGTTCGCATCGGCGCCGGCGGAGGCGGTGCGCGGCTCCGGCGACGGCGCCACAGGGGCCGTGGCGGCCGGGGTGGCGTGCAGGCGGGCGAGCGGGCCGCTGGTCGGGGCCGGCTTCGCGGTGCTCATCGCGGCGGCGACGGGGCGGACGGGGGCCGCCGTGCCGCGCACGCCGATCTCGACGCGGTCCACATCGGGCGCCTCGGCGCGGAAGGTGGCCAGCACGCGGTCGATGTAATGGGATTCGATCCAGCTCTTCAGGAAGCGCGTCGGCACCGTCAGGCGGCCCGCGCCCCCCGCGACGCCTTCGAGTTCCAGGCGGGCGAACCAGCTGGCGAACACGTCCTCACCGAGCTCGGCGCGCAGGCGGCGCTTCACGCGAGACCAGGCCGCGCCGTAATCCAGGGTAGCGGTCTCCTGAGCGCCACCATCCTGGGTGCGCCCCTCCTCGTCGCCGTTCGCCACTGTTCCGTCGACACGCATCACTGGCTCTCCCCCACGTTGCCGACGAAGATCATCCGCAACGTGTACGCACGATTCACGCTGTCAGCGTCTCGCAACTACGGCGCGAGACTGATTCCACATGTTGAGTCAACCCAGACACGAGGAACTTTTGCCGATTGGAAGAGCCTATCAACAAAGACCTGCGGTTCCCTTAACAGTGGGACTTATGGGGATGGCGGAGATTCCCAACGGCAAGTGTTCCGAACCGGGCTTGGGCGAAGAGCTAGAGTCTTGCGGCGACACGGGATTCGCCGGAATCCCCAGATCCAGCATGTTTTGCTTGAGCGTGGTGACGTTCTGTTAAGCTACACGGGGCCGGTGGACTCCGCAATGCAGCGAACTTTGGCGCAGGGTTAACGCTTCGTGAGGCCGCGGCCGCGGCGGCCAACGCGCAAAGAAAAAGCCCGGCGCGATGGCCGGGCTTTTTAAAAACCGTCAGGTCGGTGGGGTCGTGGCGATCAGGCCGCCAGGGCCTTCACCCGCGCGGCGAGGCGCGACACCTTGCGGGAGGCGTTGTTCTTATGAACGATGCCCCTCTGGGCCGCGCGCATGATCTCCGGCTCGGCGCTCTGCAGGGCGGACAGCGCGTCCTGCTGGTTGCCGGCGGCGATCGCCTCCTCGACCTTGCGCACGAAGGTACGCATGCGGGAGCGGCGGGATTTGTTGATCGCCGTGCGCTTGGCGATCTTGCGGGTCATTTTCCTGGCCGAAGCGGTATTGGCCATGTAAGTCCTCGTGTTTCTCGTCGGGCGATGCCGACGGGCCGGCACGGCCGGGGATCGGTCAACGCATCAGTTGTCAGGCGATGGCCGAGATGCAGCGCACGCGAAAAGCGCGGCCTCTCAACGAAGCGCCTCCTATAGACATGCGGCCTGCCGGCGTCAACGCGTGCGAACCCGGAGAGCCATTCAAGTCTTCATTTAAAACCTTGCAAATCGCGCTCCGCCCACCCGGCATCGAAACGATCCTGACAAAATACCTAAACGCAGATATAAGGCCTAATAATCTTTGCCGGAGAGGGCTATCGGGCGATAACCTCGAACTTACCCCAATTCTCAGAGATAAAGTCTCTACGCAGATTGTTAGCTGATCTTACTCTCAACGTTAAGCTATTAAAACTGCGGTACGTAATTCAACAAAAGTAATTACCGAGCCAACCGCGCGCGCCTGCTGGACAATCGAACGGCGGGCAGTGGATAAACCAACCGGGCGGGGAGTCATCGCGGCCAAAATATCAACTAATTGCGGAAACGTGACAGGAATACATATCCGCCAATTGCCGCGGAAAGATCAATCGCGAATTTCCGAAACAGTTTTTGGATCCCGAAGTCTCTGATCTTAAGGCGGCCGCGCAAGCCAACGAGCCCGGAGCCAAAAAGGCTTACGAGTTATTGTTCGATCTTCGCTTTCAAAAGCAAAGTAGACGACCGTGGAAACTCGATCAATCTTTAATATCTTGCGCCTGCTGGATGATCGGAAAGTCTCATATACACTAAACAGATCTAGACCAGACACTATCCGAGTAGACATGACACTATATGGACTACGTGTCGAGATCGAATGCTTCGAAGACGGTCATATTGAAGTTTCGACATTCCGAGGAAGCGAAGATATTGAAGGAGGATTTGAGTATTTAAAAAAACCTACTGCAAGAAAACAGTCTAGATTAGCACATCTTCAAAATATATATTTTATTTTACGTCTTCCGTCTTTGCGCACGTAGCAAGGAAATCCAGGGATCAAATACATCTGCGCAAATCTTGCAGCCCTAGATTGCTTCGCTGTCGTGCGCAAAGATGGTGGAAAAGGCAGCATATATTAGACTGAGACTGTTTTGTCGTAGAATTTCTTGCAAATTAGACTAATCTAATTCGTTTCGAGCGAGACAACGGCCCTCAGACGGCTGGCGCAGATTGAGACAACTACTCCGGCCATCTCAGCGCCGCCGCCGCCGCCACCGTGCCGACGACGGCGGCGATGAGGGTCAATCCCGTCAGCACCGCCAGCGGCACGAGGAACGGCACCGTCCCGCCCGTCGCGGCCTGCGCAGCCGAAACGCCGAAGATCAGCGTCGGAATCATCAGCGGCAGCACCAGCACCGCCAGAATGAGCCCACCCCGGCGAATCGAGGCAGTGAGCGCCGCCCCCACCGCGCCGATGAAGCTCAGGGCCGGTGTGCCGAGCGCCAGGGTCAGGGCGGTGGAGGCCATGGCGGTGCCGTCGAGGGCGACGAGGAGGCCGAAGAGCGGGCTCGCCAGCGCCAGGGGCAGGCCCGTGGTGAGCCAATGGGCCAGCACCTTGGCGAGAACGATTCCCTCCAGCGGCACGGGGGCGCCGGTCATCAGATCGAGGGAGCCGTCCTCCTCGTCGGCCTGGAACAGCCGGTCGAGGCCGATCAGCGTGGCGAGCACCGCCGACAGCCAGAGGATCGCCGGCCCGATCCGCGAGAGCAGGTTGAGGTCGGGGCCCAAAGCGAAGGGCACCAGCGCCACGATCATCAGGAAGAAGACGAGGGAGAGCGTCCCCGATCCGCCGACGCGGGCGGCGAGCCGCAGGTCGCGGGCGAGGAGGGCGAGGCCGGCGCGGATCATAGCCATTCCTCCGCATCCGCCCCGGCAGCGGGCGCGGCCTGCTCCGGCGCGGCGCGGTCGATGCGCAGTTCCATCGCGTCGTGCAGGCCGAGGGCTTGGTGGGTCGCGGCGATGACGAGGCCGCCTCCGGCCCGGTGCTCGGCCATCAGCGCGGCCAGGACCTCCTGCGAGGCGACGTCGAGGGCGGCGGTGGGCTCGTCGAGCAGCCAGAGCGGACGGGCGCAGACGAGGAGCCGCGCCAGCGCCACCCGCCGCCGCTGGCCCGCCGAGAGGTAGGCGACGGGCAGGTCGAGGGCATGGCCTAGGCCGAGCCGGTCCAGCGCCTCCGCCGGCATCAGGCGCGGCGCGCCCAGGAGATCGCGGGCGAAGGTCAGGTTCTCGCCGGCCGTGAGGGCGGATTTCAGCCCGTCCCGGTGGCCGACGACGTGCAGGCATTCCGGCAGGGTCGCCTCGCCGACGCCGGAGACCGCGATGCTCCCCGCATCGGGCCGCAAACGGCCGGACAGGATCGCCAGCAGGCTCGACTTGCCCGCGCCGTTGCGGCCGGTGACGGCCAGCGCCCCGCCCTCGCCCAGCGAGAAGGTCAGGCCGGCGAAGATCCGGCGGCCGGAGCGGCGGCAGGCGAGATTGTCGACGTCGAGCCGCACGGATTCCTCAAGATCGTCCGGCGGATCGAGGCGGCCGGCAGCGCCTCCATGCCCGATTGCGGCGGCGGACGGAACAGCGCCCGCGCTCCGGGGCGTTGTCCCCCCACGGAGGAACGCCATGATACAAGAGCGAGTCACCGCGCCGACCGAGGCCGAAGTCGCCGACAGCGAGGACGCCAAGGCGGGCCTTGCCATGGTCGCGGCCCGCGTCGGGCGCTGCACAGGCGAGGAGCAGGCCGCGTTCTGGGAGGCGGTCGGCCGCTGCTTCGGCGGCGGCAAGCCGCCGGACCTTTCGGCGATCAGCCCTTCCGCGAACGAGTGAGCGAGCGCAGCGCGCCCTGGAAGGTGCGGATGTCCTGCTCCGTCATCTCCATGCGGTGCAGCCTGTCGCGCATGTTGCGCACGATGCCGCCGCGCTTCTCCGGCGGATAGAACCCGGCCCCGTCGAGGGCCGCCTCCAGCTTGGCGAACAGCGCGATGAGGGCCTCCCGCGAGGCGGGGGGCGAGTGCATCTCCCCCGCGAAGGGCAGCACCGCCCGGCCGCTCGCCCGGCGCCATTCGTAGCCGACGAGCAGCACGGCCTGGGCGAGGTTGAGCGAGGGGAAATCCGGCGAGACCGGGAAGGTCACGATGGCGTCCGCCAGCGACACCTCGTCGTTCGAGAGCCCGACCCGCTCCCGCCCGAACAGGATGCCGCATCGCTGCCCGGCGCGGCCGGCCAGTTCGGCCATGCCCTCCTCCGGCGAGAACACGCGCTTCATCTGCCCGCGTTCGCGGGCGGTGGTGGCCAGCACGTAATGCAGGTCCGCCACGGCCTCCTCCACGGTGGCGAAGAGCGTCGCCCGGTCGAGGACGTGGGTCGCGCCGGAAGCCGCCTCGCGCACGCCCTTCTTCGGCCAGCCGTTCTTCGGGTTGACGAGGCGCAGTTCCGAGAGGCCGAAATTCGCCATGGCGCGGGCCGTCATGCCGATGTTCTCGGCGAGTTGCGGCTCCACGAGGATCACGGCCGGCGCCGTGCCCGGCGGAAGTTCGAGGTCCTTTTCGGCGTCGTCGCGGGTCATGCCGCCCTCTGGCACGGGGCCGGCGGTCCGTCGAGGGGGGGTTACGACACCGGCCGGTTGACAGCCCGAGCCTTCCGCTCGGAGGAGCCCCTTGCTATGTCGCCGGGCGCGTCCGCACGGCCCTTGCATGCCGTGCGCCCCGAGGACAGCGCACGAAAAGGCACCCGGCCCATGGCGAAGATCAAGGTAGCGAACCCGGTCGTCGAACTCGACGGCGACGAGATGACCCGGATCATCTGGGCCGAGATCAAGAACAAGCTGATCCACCCCTACCTCGACGTGGATCTCGAATATTACGACCTCGGCGTCGAGCACCGCGACGCGACGGCCGACAAGGTGACGGTCGATGCCGCCGAGGCGATCAAGCGCCATGGCGTCGGCGTGAAGTGCGCCACCATCACGCCGGACGAGGCCCGCGTGAAGGAATTCAACCTCAAGGAAATGTGGCGCTCGCCGAACGGCACGATCCGCAACATCCTCGGCGGCGTGATCTTCCGCGAGCCGATCATCTGCAAGAACGTGCCGCGCCTCGTCCCCGGCTGGACGCAGCCCTTCGTGATCGGCCGCCACGCCTACGGCGACCAGTACCGCGCCACGGACTTCAAGGTGCCCGGCAAGGGCCGCCTGACCATCAAGTTCGAGGGTGACGACGGCACCGTCATCGAGAAGGAGGTGTTCAAGTTCCCCGAGGCCGGCGTCGCCATGTCGATGTACAACCTCGACCAGTCGATCATCGACTTCGCCCGCGCCTCGATGAACTACGGCCTCGCGCGCCGCTATCCGGTGTACCTCTCCACCAAGAACACCATCCTCAAGGCCTATGACGGCCGGTTCAAGGACCTGTTCCAGAAGGTCTACGAGGAGGAGTTCAAGGCGCAGTTCGAGACGCTCGGCCTCACCTACGAGCACCGCCTCATCGACGACATGGTGGCCTCGTGCCTCAAGTGGTCGGGCGGCTACGTGTGGGCCTGTAAGAACTACGACGGCGACGTGCAGTCGGACACGGCCGCGCAAGGCTTCGGCTCGCTCGGCCTGATGACCTCGGTGCTGATGACCCCGGACGGCAGGACTGTGGAGGCCGAGGCCGCCCACGGCACCGTCACCCGCCACTTCCGCGAGCACCAGAAGGGCCGCGAGACCTCGACCAACTCCATCGCCTCGATCTTCGCCTGGACCCGTGGCCTCACCCACCGCGCCAAGCTCGATGGCAACGACGAGCTGGCGAAGTTCTCGGCCACGCTGGAGAAGATTTGCATCGACACCGTCGAGGCCGGTCACATGACCAAGGATCTCGCCCTCCTCGTCGGCCCGGACCAGAAGTGGCTCTCCACCACCGGCTTCCTCGACAAGGTGGACCAGAACCTCAAGACCGCGATGTCCGCCTGAGCGGACGGCACGGCCTGATGGCATGGGGCGGCGGGTGCGAGGCATCCGCCGCCATTTTCGCGTTTGGATTGTATCGAGGCATCATCTCCCGACCTGCGGCAGGGTATCTCGCCCTCCCCGGCGCCGTCTGCATGCAACCTCAGGTGACATTCGGCATGGGGCTGCGCTAGGCTGCGAGGGTTGAGTGGAGCCGCGCCGCGCGGGCGTCAGGCCGGACCTGGGAATGAGCGATGGCCGTGGTCGAACCGCCGGAGACCCGGGAGCAGCTGACGCGGATCGCGGCGGTGCTGTCGGTCTCGCCCGCCGCCTTCCGGTCCGCGCGCCCCACCACCGACGATGGGCCGGATCCGGCGGAGCGGGCCGAAGTGGCCCTGCTGTTCCGGCGATTGACGGCGCCGGACCAGCGCGCGGCCATCGTCGCCTTGCTGCGCGCCCTCACCCAGCCGGGCGACCGGGGCTAGGCCCTCACGCCGCGACGAGCAGCGCCGCCCCGGCGACACCGGACAGGACGAGGCGCAGGCGCCCGAGCCAGACGGGGGCGAGGCCGCGCCGCGACAGGTCCTGGTCCACGAGGCCCCAGGCCAGGACGAGCACGCCGAGGATGCGCAGGTCCCACGGGGCGGGCGCCGCCATGGCGGCCCAGGCGACCAGGGAGGGGACGATCGCGATGAAGTAATCGCCGTTGCCACCGCCGCGCGCGGCGGCGGCGCCCCAGCGGATGCCCCCGAGGAACGAGGCGATCACCGCGCCGTAGGCCGACAGGATCGTGCGCGGCGACAGGCCGATATTGCCCAGCCCGCCGTCGCTCCCCGACACCGCGAGGGCGGCGAAGCCTAGAAAGGGAATGAGCCCGGCCACGCCGAGCACGATGGCGCTCAACGGTACTGCGGGTAGGCGCGCCATCCAACCTCCGGTTCCATGCACGGCCATGGCACCGTACCTTACCGGGCCGGAACGACCGCGCTCTGCTGGGAGGCGTCACGCATCCGGTGTCTGCGGTCAAGTTCAGAACGGCCGTTGCGGCGCTGTGCCTCCCCGCCCCGTTCCGGATGGCGGGACGGGGCGGACGGGGGCTCAGATCGCCTTGCGGGCGTTGGGCGGGGTGACGGCGGCGGTGGGGATCGGCGCGCCGAGGAGGCTCACCGGGCCCTGGCCCGCATCGGAGACCGCCGGGGGCTCGTTCACCGCCGGATCGAGCCGGCGCGGCTTGAACGAGGCGGCGAGGCTCTTGGCCCGGGCGAGGTCGCCCGCGCTCAGCTTCGTGGCGACGTCGTCGCGCTTCTTGCCGGCATCCTCGTCGCCCTGCGCGGCGGCGGCGCCGAACCACACGAAGGATTGCATCAGATCCTGCGTCAGCCCGAGGCCACGGGCGTAGAGCACCGCGATGTTGTACTGGCTGTCGCGGATCCCGTGCTCGGCACCCTGGCGGAACCAGGAGGCGGCCGAGGCGAAATCGGGCTTGCCGCCCGCCGCCGGGTTCTCGGCATAGATCACGCCGAGGTTGTGCATGGCGCGGGCATGGCCCTGCTCGGCCGCGCGGCCGTACCAGAGCTTGGCCTGGGCGAGGTCGCGGGTCACGCCCGAGCCCTTCTCGTAATGGGCGCCGAGCTTGTACTGGGCCGGGGCGTAGCCGACATTCGCCAGCTTCTCGAACAGCTTGGCGGCGGCGGCGAGGTCGCGCGGCATCCCGCGCCCGTCCGCCTCACGCATCGCCAGTTCCCACACCGCCGACCCGTCGCCGGCGAGAGCGGCCTGCTTCACCTTGGCGAGGCCGGCAGGCACGTTGGCGAGGTCACCGGCGAGACCGGCCATGTTCGGAACCTGCGGCACGGCGGGCTTCGCCGGGGTGGCGGAATCCTGCACCTTGGGGCTCGCGACGGTCTGCGTCGTGGTCGGGTCCTGCGCGATCGCGGCGGGGGGGGCCTTCGGCGCCTCGGCGGTCCTCTGGGCGTCGGCGGGCTTCTCGGCCGTGGCGGCGCCCGGCGCGGGGGCAAGCTGCGGCACGCCCTTCGTGTCGTCGTTGCGCACGCCGACGGCCTGGATCGCGCCCAGGGTGAGGACGATGGCCGCCAACCCGAGGAGGAGCGGCTTGCGGTGCTGATCGATTTCCGAGCGCAGGCGGGTCATCCGCCCGGTCGTGGCGGCGGCCTGCGGGACGGGCCGCTGGCGGAGCGGCCGATCGACCGGCGTCTCGGCGGCGAGTTCCGCCTGGGCGGCCTGGGCCGCGCGGCGGGCGGCGGCGATGAAGCTCGTCTTGATGTCGCCGTTGGCCGAAGCGGCCTTGTCGATGGACGGCGCCTTCGTGAGAGGCTCGCGCCTCTCGACCGTGATCGCGGGAGCGCGGTTCGGGCGGGGCATGCCGGGTTCGAGCAGGGCGTCGCCGGCGGTCAGCACCGGGGCCGGCTCGGCCTCCTCCCGCTGCGGCGCCCGCCACGCGGGGCGGGGCGCCTCGACGGTGGTCGTGGTCATCAGGCGCTCGTCCAGGGACGCGGCGCGCTGGGCCGGGGCGCTCTCGACGGAGCCGAGGCGGTTCACGAGGCGGTCGAGGGCCGATTGCACGCCTTCGAGGGTTGCGCTCAGGCGCTCGTCGGAGGCGATCTGCCGGGCCTGCATCTCGGCGAGGCTCGCCCGGAGCAGGCCGAACTCACTCGGGTTGGAGGCGGGGTTCACCCCCCGGAGGGTCTCGGCGACGGCTTCCTTCGCGGCGCGGGTGATCACCGCCTCGCTCGGGGAGACATCCCGCAGCGCCTCGACCTGATGCATCAGGTCGTTCATCGTGCGCTCGAGGCTGGTCAGCGCCGGATCGAGGGCCGAGGGCGCCTCGATCTTGTCGACCAGGGTCAGGACCTGCTTCTCCAGGGCGTCGAGCCCGTCCGGGCCGTTGCGCTCGCCGACGCGGTCCACCTTCTCCGCGAGGCTGTGCAGCATCGCGTGGATCGAGGCCATGTCGCCGGAAGCGCCGACGGAGGCGGCGACCGGGGCGGCCCTCCGGGGACGGGCGCCGGCATCGACGTCGGCGCGGGCCGACAGGCTGTCCACCTTCTCGGCCAGCGCGCTGATCTCGTCCGCCAGCTCCACCTTCGGGGCGGGGCTGACGATGTGCACGGGCTCCGGCGTGGGCTCCGGCGCGGGGGGAATGCGGGCGATGTCGTCGCTCAGCGCCTCGACGCGGGCGATCACTTGGCCCAGGCGCGTCGGCTCGGCCAGTTCGGCGGCGGCGGCGCGGATGGAGGCGAGTTCGGCGGAGAGTGCGTCGAGGGCCGAACGGTCGGCGTCGGCCTCCTCGAAGGCGATGGCGACGTCGAGGCGGTTCTTGAAGCGCTTCAGGCCGGCGGCGACCTGCGCGTGGGCGGCCTCGGCCTCGGCATGGTCGAGTTCGTTGATCCGCGTGCGGATCACCGCCAGCGGCAAGGCGAGCGCCGGCACCTCGGCATCCGAGCGGGCCCGGCCGATGCTCGACGCGAGCGAATCGAGGGCGCTTTCGAGGGACGCGATGTCGCCGTTGGTGGCGAGGGGCGCCATGGTCTCGGTGAGCCGGGACGCCTCGCGGCGCAGCTCGTCCATCACGTAATCCGGCAGGGCGCTGGCGGGCTTCGCGGACGTCTCGCCCATGGCCTCGGTCTCGGTGACGAAACGACGCTCCAGATCCCGGTGCATCGTCGCGACGGTGCTGGCCGGCTCGGCCTGCCCCGCGAGTTCGCGCTGGCGCTGGCGGATGGCCTGCACGGCCTCGCGCATCTCGGCGGCGGTGGACTTGCCGCGCTTGGCGGCCGGGCGGACAGTGACCTGATCGCCGAGTTCCGCGACCCGGCGCTCGATGTCGCCGAGGCGCTCGGTCACCTGCTGAACCGGGCTCGTCTGGAGGGCGCGGTCGATGCGGAGTTCGATCTCTTCGAGGCGCTTCTGCTCGGCCTGGGCCGCCGCGCGGCGCTCGGCTTCCATGGAGCGGTCCAGACCGTCGAGGCGGTTCATGAGGGTGGCCAAACCTTCGGAGGAAGCGGTGCCAGCCGAATCGTGTGCGGGGTCCTGCACCATCCGGGTCGCCTCCTGGGAAACCTGTCGCTCGGCGCTGCCGCCGAGTGGGGTGAGATGCTGCGGCACGACGGAGGCGATCCACGCCTCGAGGGGGACGCCGGCACGGCTCGCGACATCGCGGGCGGCTTCGATCACCTCCGGATCGAAACTATCGAAATGCGAGATCGCGTTGCGGTTCATCGTCGGCCTGTCGTCATCGGCGAGCAGCGCGGTGGCCGACCGTTCCAGTCCGGGTCATCCCCGGTCCTGCAACCTGTGGGCCGCCTTGGCGTAACCATTAAATTTGTTGGTAAACATCGGGTTAAGGTTGTGCCGAGGATTGCCCTGAACCTGTTGATCCGCCGGATTGCAACTATAGCGTGCTGTCCGGCGGCCAATGCCGGCCCGTTCGGCGGTATGGCTTCCCCGCCAATGGCTTACGCGTTGCGGCATCGTGGCCGTGCGGCGTCCGGCGCCTTCGCGCGGGCGTTGCTGAAGGCGGCTCCGGCCGTTTAATATTTGGCCGTCGCAGGCGGTCCGGCAGATGGCCGCGCGAATCGTCAGGTGGGGAAACTTCGCATGCCGCAATACCGCGCTCCGGTGGACGACACGCTGTTCCTGCTCAACGATGTGCTGGGACTCCAGGGCCGCTCCAACCTCGCGGGCTTCGCCGATGCGACGCCGGATGTGGTGGAAGCGGTGCTGCGCGAGGGCGGCAAGCTCGCCGACGAAGTCCTCGCCCCCGTGAACCAGGCCGGCGACCGCGAGGGCTGCACCCGCCATCCCGACGGACGCGTGACCACGCCGACGGGGTTCAAGGCGGCCTACGACGCCTATGCCGGCGGCGGCTGGATGGGCCTGTCGGTGCCCGAGGAATTCGGCGGGCAGGGGCTACCTCAGGTTATCAACACCGCGATCCAGGATTTCGCCTCCGGCGCCAACCTCGCGCTCAGCATGTATCCGGGGCTCACCCAGGGCGCGGTGGCCGCTCTGCTCGTCCACGGCTCGGAGGAACAGAAGGCGCGCTACCTGCCGAAGATGGTGGAGGGCGTCTGGACCGGCACCATGAACCTCACCGAGCCGCATTGCGGTACGGATCTCGGCCTGCTCCGCACCAAGGCGGCGCCGAAGGAGGACGGGTCCTACGCGATCACCGGCACCAAGATCTTCATCTCGGCCGGAGAGCACGACCTGTCGGAGAACATCGTGCATCTCGTCCTCGCCCGCATCGAGGGCGCGCCGGCCGGCACGAAGGGCATCTCGCTCTTCCTCGTGCCGAAGATGCTGGTGAACGACGACGGCTCCCTCGGCGCGCGCAACGGCGTCTCCTGCGGCTCCATCGAGCACAAGATGGGCATCCACGGGAACAGCACCTGCGTGATGAACTACGACGGCGCCACCGGCTGGCTCGTCGGCGAGGCGAACCGCGGCCTCAACGCCATGTTCGTGATGATGAACGAGGCCCGCCTCGCGGTGGGCGTGCAGGGGCTCGGCCAGTCCGAGGCGGCCTACCAGAGCGCCGTCGCCTACGCGAAGGACCGCCTTCAGGGCCGCGCCCTCACGGGGGCCAAGGCGCCGGAGCGGGCGGCCGACCCGATCATAGTCCACCCCGACATCCGCCGCACGCTGATGCAGATCCGCGCCTTCAACGAGGCGGCCCGCGCCCTGGTGCTCTGGACCGCCCTGCAGGGCGACGTGCTCCACCGGGCGGAGGACGCCAGGGAGCGGCAGACGGCCGACGACCTGATGGGCCTGATGACGCCCGTGGTGAAGGGCGTGCTGACCGATCGCGGCTTCGCCAACGCCGTCGAGGCGCAGCAGGTCTTCGGCGGGCACGGCTATGTCGAGGAATGGGGCATGTCGCAATTCGTGCGCGATGCCCGCATCGCCATGATCTATGAGGGCGCCAACGGCATCCAGGCCATGGACCTGATCGGCCGCAAGCTGCCCAAGGACGGCGGCCGGGCGATGATGGCCTTCCTCGGCGAGGTCCAGGCCTTCCTGAAGGAGAGCGGCGAGGACGAGGCCGCCTTCGCCGCGCCCCTCCAGGCGGCCCTCGGCGACCTGCAGCAGGCGACGATGTGGCTGATGCAGAACGCCATGGGCAACCCGGACAACGCAGGCGCGGGCGCGACCGACTACATGCACCTGCTCGGGCTGGTGGCTCTCGGCTACATGTGGTGCCGCATCGCCCGCGCGGCGCTGGCGCGGAAGGCCGAGGGCGGCGACACCGCCCGGTGGGAGAGCAAGCTCGTCACAGGCCGGTTCTTCATGGAGCGCAGCCTGCCCGAGACGGCTTTGCGCCTCGCGCGGATCAGGGCCGGCGCGGGCACGACGATGGCGCTGGCGGCGGAGGCGTTCTAGTACGCCTCCCCGGCCCTAGCTCCGCAGGGCCCGGTCCAGATCCTCGATGAGATCGGCCGGGTCTTCCAGGCCGATCGACAGGCGCACAACCTCAGGTCCGGCTCCGGCGGCGGTCTTCTGCGCGTCGGTGAGCTGGCGGTGGGTGGTCGAGGCCGGGTGGATGATGAGCGAGCGCGTGTCGCCGATATTGGCGAGGTGCGAGAACAGTTCGAGGTTCGAGACGAGCTTTACCCCCGCCTCGTAGCCGGCCTTCAGGCCGAAGGTGAACACGGCGCCCGCGCCGTTCGGCGTATAGCGCTTGGCCAGCGCGTAATACTTGTCGCTCTCCAATCCCGGGTAGCTCACCCACTCGACGGCTTCGTGCTTGGCAAGGAAGCTCGCGACGACGAGGGCGTTGTCGGAATGGCGCTGCATCCGCAGCGGCAGGGTCTCGATGCCGTTGAGGATGAGGAACGCGTTGAACGGCGAGAGCGAGGGCCCGAGGTCGCGCAGGCCGAGCACGCGGCAGGCGATGGCGAAGCCGAAATTGCCGAAGGTCTCGGCCAAGACCATGCCGGCATATTCCGGCCGGGGCTGGCTCATCATCGGGTAGCGGGCATCGCCGGCCCACTGGAACGTACCGCCGTCCACGATCAGGCCGCCGATGGAGTTGCCGTGGCCGCCGAGGAACTTGGTGGCCGAATGCACCACGATATCCGCGCCGTGCTCGAACGGACGGATCAGGTACGGCGTCGCCATCGTGTTGTCGACGATGAGCGGGATGTTGTGCTTCTTGGCGATCTTCGACAGCGCGGCGATGTCGGTGATGACGCCGCCGGGGTTGGCGATCGATTCACAGAAGATCGCCTTGGTGCGCGGGGTGATCGCCGCCTCGAACGAAGCCGGATCGTCCGTATCGGCCCAGACCACCGACCAGCCGAAGTTCCGGTAGGAATGGTTGAACTGGTTGATCGAGCCGCCATACAGCTTGTTGGCCGCGATGAACTCGTCACCCGGCTGCATCAGCGCATGCATCGTGAGGAACTCGGCCGCATGGCCGGAGGCCACCGCCAGCGCCGCCGTGCCGCCTTCCAGCGCCGCGATCCGCTCTTCGAGCACCGCGTTCGTGGGGTTGGTGATGCGGGAGTAGATGTTGCCGAAGGCCTGCAGGCCGAACAGCGACGCGGCATGGTCCACGTCGTCGAACACGAAGCTCGTGGTCTGGTAGATCGGCGTGGCGCGGGCCCCCGTCGCGGCGTCGGGGGCAGCGCCTGCATGGATCGCCAGGGTGTTGAAGCCGGGCAGCCGGTCGGTCATCGCGCTCACAAGTCTCCGTGGGCTCTCGCCCTCAGCCTGTACGCCCCCTCGGGAGCACGGCGCAAGGCGGCCCTCAGGCAGCAGCCCTGCGGAAGACGAGGATGAGGTTGTTCGCCGGCATCTCGACCCGCTCCGCGAGGGCGAGGCCGTGCGCCTGCCCGAGCCGCGCGACCTCCTCCACCGGCCGCAGCCCCCAGCGCGGATCCCGCAGGCGGAGGTCGGCGTCGAACGCCTCGTTGCTCGGCGCCGACGGCCGCCCCTCCTCCCGGAACGGTCCGTAGAGGACGAGGGGCGCCCCCGCCGGCAGGAGACGGCCCGCGCCGGCCATCAGCCCCTCGGCGGCGGCCCAGGGCGCGATGTGGATCATGTTGATGCACACGAGGGCGTCCGCCTGCGTGACGGGCCAGTCCGGCACAGCGGCATCGAGGGGGAGCGGATCGCGCAGGTTCGGCAATCCGGCGAGGCGGGCATGGGCGGCGATACTGCGCAGGGCCGAGGGCTCGGGATCGCTCGGCTGCCACACGAGGCCCGTGAGCGCGCGGGCGACATGCACCGCGTGCTCGCCGGACCCGCTCGCCACTTCGAGCACCGTTCCGGTCCCAGGTAGAACCCGGCGCAGCACTTCAAGGATGGCGTCGCGGTTGCGCGCGACGGCGGGTGCGATCAGGGCATCGCCCTCGGAAGGCCAGCTCAGCATGGCGCCAGCCTAGCACAGTCCAGTGGAGGCTGGTGGTTCGACGGATTGTCCGAAGATGTGGTGAGCGCGCTGGGACTCGAACCCAGGACCTACAGATTAAAAGTCCGTTGCTCTACCAGCTGAGCTACGCGCTCGCGTCCCCGTCGAGCGGGGCCGAGGGCCACCGCAATAGGGGAGCGGATCGGGAGGGTCAACCGATGCTCGCGCGGGCCCGCTCCACGATGGCGCGGGCTTCATCGAACGCCGCCGCCGCGTCCAGTTCGGTCGTGTCGAGCTTCACCGCGTCGTCGGCCATCCGCAGGGGTGCGGCGCTGCGCGAGGAATCGCGGGCGTCGCGGGCCTCGATGTCGGCGAGGATGCCTTCCAGCGTCGAGGATTCACCCCGGCTCGCCAGTTCCCGGTGGCGGCGGCGGGCGCGCTCCTGCGCGGAGGCGGTGATGAACAGCTTCACGCCCGCGGAGGGGCACACCACCGTGCCGATATCGCGCCCGTCGAGAACCGCCCCGGCCGGATCGGCCGCGAAGCGGCGCTGCCACGCGAGCAGCGCCTCGCGCACCTCCGGCACGGTCGAGATGCGCGAGGCCGCCTCGCCCATCGCCCGGTCGCGCAGGCGCGAGTCGGTGAGATGCCGGGCGCTGAGGCTTTCCGCCGCCCGGATGGCCGCCCTGGTGTCGTCCAGGGAATCGCCCGCCTGAAGGAGCAGGAAGGCGACCGCGCGATAGAGCAGTCCCGTATCGAGATGCGGCAGGCCGTAATGGGTGGCCAGGCGCTTGGCGAGGGTGCCCTTGCCCGAGGCGGCAGGCCCGTCGATGGCGATGACGAGGGACATGTCAGGCTCCGATCCGTCCACCGAGGGCGGACATGGTCGGCAGGAAACTCGGGAAGCTGGTGGCGATCATCGCGCCGTCATCCACGCTCACGGGCTCGCGCGTCGCGAAGCCCAGGACGAGGAACGACATCGCGATACGGTGGTCGAGATGCGTCGCGACCGTGCCGCCGCCCTTGGGCGCCGCGCCGTCGCCCTCCACGATCAGGTCGTCGCCCTCGATGCGGTGGGGGATGCCGTTGGCCGCGAGGCCCGCCGCCACGGCGGCGAGGCGATCCGATTCCTTCACGCGTAGCTCGTGCAGCCCGTTCATGCGGGTCGTGCCCTCCGCGAAGGAGGCCGCCACGGCGAGGACGGGGTATTCGTCAATCATCGCGGGCGCCCGCTCGGCGGGGACATCGACGCCCTTCAGGCGGCTCGCCCGGACGCGAAGATCCGCGACGGTGTCGCCGCCCTCCTCGCGCTCGTTCACGCGCTCGATCTCGGCGCCCATCTCGATCAGCGTCGTGATGAGGCCGGTGCGGAGCGGGTTCATCATCACGCCCTCGATCACGATGTCGGAGCCGGGCGTGATGAGCGCAGCGACCAACGGGAAGGCGGCCGAGGACGGGTCGGCCGGCACGATCACGTCCGTGCCGCGCAGGGTCGGCTGGCCGGTGAGCGCGATGCGGCGGCCGTGCCCCTCGGGGCCGTGGGGCTCCACGCGCACGTCGGCGCCGAACAGACGCAGCATCCGTTCGGTGTGGTCGCGGGTGGCGGCGGTCTCGATCACCGTGGTGGTGCCGGGGGCGTTGAGGCCGGCGAGCAACACGGCGGACTTGATCTGCGCCGAGGCGGCGGGGGTCTCATAGGTGATCGGGATCGCCTCCTGCGGCCCGCGTAGGGTCAAGGGCACGCGGCCGCCCTCCGCCTCGGACACGACCTGCGTGCCCATCTGCGTCAGCGGGTCGAGGATGCGCCGCATCGGCCGCGAGCGCAGGGACGCATCGCCATCGAAGGTGGCGGTCACGGGCTGGCCGCCGACCACGCCCATCATGAGACGCGATCCGGTGCCGGCATTGCCGAAATCGAGCACGTCCGCCGGATCGGTGAGGCCGCCGATGCCGACGCCGTCGATGGTCCAGCGTCCTTCGCCCAGCCGCTCGATCGTCGCGCCGAGCGCCTTCGCGGCGGCGGCGGTGCGCAGCACGTCGTCGCCTTCGAGCAGCCCTTCGACGCGGGTGCGGCCCTGGCTGAGAAGGCCGAGGATCATCGCCCGGTGGGAGATCGACTTGTCGCCCGGCGGGCGCAGGCGCCCTGTTAGGGCGGCGCCGGGCGAGGCTGTGAGAGGCTGAGGGGGAAGGTCGTGCGACACGGGTGGAGTCCGTTCGGGTCTTCTGCGCCGGGTCTGTCCCGGAGGCCGGTTCGCGGCGCGGTTAACACGGGCGCCGGCCTTCGTCATCCGCGCGGAGGCCGCCGCCGGGCACCGTCGCGGACGAGGTTCGGGAAAACATTGGCGTTTCCCCTCTGCGGCCGCTTCGATTGACAGGCGCGGCAGCCGCGACTAACCGGGCGCCTTCCCAGATAAGTCTCGACGACGAGGTGTCCCCCGTGGCCCGACCGGAACTCGGCCTGAAACGGCAGTGCATGAGCTGCGGCGCGAAGTTTTACGACCTCGCCCGCGACCCCGCGACCTGCCCGAAATGCGGCGCGGTCTATCAGGCCACGACCAGCCGCGCCGCGCCGCCGGCGATCTCGCGCAGTACCGACGACGACGAAGACGAGACGGACGAGAAGGGTCCGGAGATGGTCTCCCTCGATGAGGTCGAGGCTGCCGAGGACGACGCCGATCCCACGCCCGAGGATGATTCCACGGAAGACGGGGATACGGCCAGCGACGACGACGACACCTTCCTCGAGGAGGAAGACAGTGGCGACGACGACGTGGCCGACCTGATCGACGGCGATATCGAGAACGACGAAGAGGGCTGAACAGTCCGGTCGAGCCCCTTTTGCAGATTCTCGCGAAAGGGGCTTGAGTCCGGCCGGCGGGGCGCTTATAGAACCGCCCTCGCCGGACGCCAGCCGGACCGGCGAACCCCGCGGTCCCCAACCGCGGCGGAAAATAGTGGGGCCTTAGCTCAGCTGGGAGAGCGCTTCCATGGCATGGAAGAGGTCATCGGTTCGATCCCGTTAGGCTCCACCATTTCTTTTTCGGATCCCAGTGCTGCTTCTGCTCGGTCGCGCTCCGGATCCTCTTCCCTTGGCACTGTCTTGAGCGCGGTCGGCATCCTGTCCGCCGTGATCGCGACACCGACGAATACGCAAGCCGAAGGTATCGCCGAGATCCGCCCGGCCTCTTCCGCCGAGGCGATGGTGGCCGATCTGCGCGGCCGCATCCTGCGCTCCGACAGCGCGACCGCCGTCCTCGAATCATGGTGCGCCGAGAAGGGGCTCGCCGGTCAGGCCCGCCTCGTCGCCCATCGCCAGATCGGCGCGGACAAGGCGCCCACGCCTGAGCAGCGCACACGCCTCGGCGTCGGGCCCGACGAGCCCGTCCGTTACCGCCACGTCCGTCTGGCCTGCGGGGACAGGGTCCTGTCCGAGGCGGACAATTGGTACGTGCCGGCCCGACTCACCCCCGAAATGAACGCAGCCCTCGACGGGTCGGACGTGCCCTTCGGCCGGGTGGTGCGCCCGCTGGCGCCCGTGCGCCGGGTCGTTTCCGTCGAGAGTTATCCGCTCGCCGCCGAGCCCGGCCCCGATGCGCCGCTGGTGCGGGTGGATGCCCTCCTCGTGACCAGCGCGGGCGCGCCGTTCTGCGAGGTGATCGAAACCTATCTCGGCGCGACGCTGCCGCCATCCCGCTAGGAGACCGTCCTTGACGCCCGTATCGCCTCGCCTCGCCGGTCTCGCGCTGCTCGTGGGTCTCGCCGCCCCTGCTCACGCCGCGCCGGGCGATCCGAGCGGCCTGTGGCTGACGGAAACCGGCAAGTCGCGGGTGAAGGTCGTGCCCTGCGGCGGCGGCTATTGCGGGACCATCGTCAGCGCGCCGGGCAAGGCGCTCGACGCCAACAACCCGGACCCGTCCCTGCGCGGCCGCAGCGTGATCGGCGTGCAGATCCTGGATGCCCGCAAGCCCGACGGCGCCGGCTTCTCGGGCACGCTCTACAATCCGAACGACGGAAAGACCTATTCGGGCTCGCTGAAGCTGACCAAGCCCGACGCCCTGGAGGTCTCGGGCTGCGTCCTCGGTTTCCTCTGCAAGAGCCAGACGTGGACGCGGACAAAGTGATCTATGACGGGAATTAATCCCGCCTATTTTGTGCGCTGCCACACCCTGCGATTCCGCACGATGGATCGATAGCGCACAACCTTGGTTCCACGTCCCACATAGCAAGGGACGGACCACATGACCCGCTTCACGTCACTGACGATCACCGCCGCGATGGCCCTCGCCGTCGCGCCCCCTGCCTTCGCGCAGGTCATCGAGAGCCCCACCGCCACGACCGTCGTCGTGCCGCGCGGTGCGCCGGGCGTCGAGACGCCCCTGAACAACGCCACGGGTGGCGACGCGGCGGTCTCGTACTCGCCGACCGGTCGCCCCGCCGATTCGATCTCGAACGACTCGGCCGCCGCCGGCAATGCCGGCCAGCCCTCGCGCGTCGCGCCGCAGGGTGGCGGCGGCGGCAAGTAAGCCCCTCGCACGCTAAGAAAAAGGCCGCGCCGGAGGGCGCGGCCTTTTTCGTATCAGGCTGCGGCGCCGAGCGCCTGTTCGATGGCATCGAGCGCCGCCTGGGCGCCCGTGCCGTTCGGCCCGCCGGCCTGGGCCATGTCTCGGCGTCCGCCGCCGCCCTTGCCGCCCAGCGCTTCCGCGCCCGCCCGCACGAGGCCGACGGCATCGAAGCGGCCGGTCAAATCCTCTGTGACGCCGACCACGAGCCCGGCCTTCCCATCAGGCGCGACGCCGACGATGGCCACGATGCCGGAGCCGAGGCGGCCCTTGCCCTCGTCCGCGAGGCTCTTGAGGTCGCGCATCTCCACGCCCTCGACCACCCGCGCCATCAGCCGCACGCCCGCGACCTCCTTCGGCGCGTCGGCGGCGGCCGTGCCGCCCCCGCCCATGGCGAGCTTCTTCCGCGCCTCGGTGAGTTCGCGCTCCAGGCGGCGACGGTCCTCCATGAGGGCCGTGAGCCGGTCGGGCGCCTCCGAGGCCGGGGCCTTAAGGATGCCCGCCAGGGAGGCCAGCGTGCGCGCCTCCTCGGCCCGGTGGCGACGCGCGGCGTCGGCCGTCAGGGCCTCGATGCGCCGCACCCCGGCGCCGACGGCGCTCTCACCGACGATGGTGATGGCGCCGATATCGCCCGTGCGCCCGGCATGGGTGCCGCCGCAGAGTTCCACCGAGAACGCCTTGTTGCCGGCCTCGCCGGTCGGCAGGCCCATGGAGACGACGCGGACTTCGTCGCCGTATTTCTCGCCGAACAGCGCCCGCGCGCCGGATTCGATGGCGTCGTCCACGGCCATCAGCTTGGTCACGACCGGCTCATTCTGCAGCAGGACCGCGTTGGCGATGTCCTCGACGCGGGCCATCTCCTCCGCCTCGATGGGCTTCGGGTGGCTGATGTCGAAGCGCAGGCGATCCGGCGTGACCAGCGAGCCCTTCTGCGCGACGTGATCGCCGAGCACCTGACGCAGGGCTTCGTGCAGCAGGTGAGTGGCGGAGTGGTTGGCGCGGATCGCCCGGCGCCGGGCATGGTCCACCTTCAGCTCGACGGGCTGCTCGACCTTGAGCGTACCCTCCTCCACCGTCACCGCGTGGACGAAGAGGTCGCCGAGCTTCTTCTCCGTGTCGGTGACGCGCACCTTCACGCCGGCCGTGAGGATCGTGCCGGTATCGCCGACCTGACCGCCGGATTCCGCGTAGAACGGCGTCTGGTTCAGCAGGGCGAAGCCCGATTGCCCGGCCTTGAGTTCGGCGGTCTCCGCGCCCTCGAACAGCAGGGCGGTCACGACGCCCTCGGCGGTCTCTGTTTCGTAGCCCAGGAATTCCGTCGCGCCGACGCGCTCGCGCAGGCCGAACCATACCGCCTCGGTGGCGGATTCGCCCGAGCCCTTCCAGGCCTCGCGGGCGGCCTGCTTCTGGCGCTGCATCGCCGCCTGGAAGGCGTCGGTGTCCACGCCGATGCCCCGCGCCTTCAGGGCGTCCTGCGTCAGGTCGAGGGGGAAGCCGTAGGTGTCGTAGAGGGTGAAGGCCGTCTCGCCGGAGAGGTTCTGGCCCGGCCGCAGGTCGCGACTCTCGGTGTCGAGGATCGAGAGGCCCCGCTCCAGGGTGCGGCGGAAGCGCGTCTCCTCGAGCTTCAGCGTCTCGCCGATCAGCGCCTCGGCGCGCATCAACTCGGGATAGGCCTGCCCCATCTCGCGCACCAGCGCCGGCACCAGCCGGTACATGGTGGGCTCGCGGGCGCCCAGGATCTCGGCGTGGCGCATGGCGCGGCGCATGATGCGGCGCAGGACGTAGCCCCGCCCCTCGTTGCCCGGCAGCACGCCGTCCGCCACGAGGAAGGACGCCGCCCGCAGGTGATCCGCGATCACCCGGTAGGAGGCCATGGTCGCGGGCTCCGGCGCGCGGGAGACCGCATGCGCCACCGCCTCGATCAGCGACCGGAACAGGTCGGTGTCGTAGTTGGACTTCACGCCCTGCAGGACGGCGGCGATCCGCTCCAGGCCCATGCCGGTGTCGATGGAGGGACGCGGCAGCGGATGGCGCGAGCCCGGCTCCACCTGCTCGTATTGCATGAACACGAGGTTCCAGAATTCGAGGAAGCGGTCGCCGTCCTCGTCCGGGCTGCCGGGCGGGCCGCCCCGAAGCTCGGGGCCCTGATCGATGAAGATCTCCGAGCACGGGCCGCAGGGGCCGGTGTCGCCCATCTGCCAGAAGTTGTCGGAGGTGCCGATGCGGATGATCTTGTGATCCGGGAAGCCGGCGATCTTCTTCCACAGCAAAGCCGCGTCGTCGTCATCCGCGTAGACGGTGACGAGAAGCTTTTCCGGCGAAAGCCCGAACTCCTTGGTGATGAGCGTCCAGGCCAGCTCGATCGCGCGCTCCTTGAAGTAGTCGCCGAACGAGAAATTGCCGAGCATCTCGAAGAAGGTGTGGTGGCGCGCCGTGTACCCGACATTGTCGAGATCGTTGTGCTTGCCCCCGGCGCGGACGCATTTCTGCGCCGTCACCGCGCGGTCGTAGGGCCGCTTCTCGACGCCCGTGAAGACGTTCTTGAACTGCACCATGCCGGCGTTCGTGAACATCAAGGTGGGGTCGTTCTTCGGGACAAGTCCCGAGGACGGGACGACCGTGTGGCCGGCCTCCGCAAAGAAGTCGAGGAAGGTCGACCGGATCTCGTTGACGCCGCTCATCTGGCAGACTTTCAGGCTTCTCACGTCATGTGTCGGAGGCCCGCTTGGGCGGACCTCCCTGTAGCGTCCTCTTAAGGATGGAACAGGCGGGAGTCACGAAGCGAGAGTGCGGCTTGCACGCGAGAGCGAAGATTGGCCGCCCGGCGCGGCCATGGCGCCGTGAAATCGCCTGGGGTTGCCCCACGCTCGCCACAAGCACGGCCGTGTTGTCGCCACATCTGTCAAGCCAGATTGAATCCATCGGCGCCACGTCGGCGCAGCGGGAAACGGAATCACGATGCAGGGCCGCGCGGTCGGATCGGGGAAGACGGGTAACGCGAAGTCCGGCGCGGCGCAGGTCCGCCGTTTCGGGAAGGGCAACCACGGCGCCATCGCGGCGCATTCGCCGGTCGGCGCCTCGCACGGCAGCACGACGGCTCTCGTCCGCTCGCTCCTGACGGTCACGTTCCTCGCCGGCTCGCTGAGCGCCGCGCTGATCGGGTCCGGCGTGGACCTGAGCAAGATCGGCCTGCCCCAGGCCGTCACCAGCGCCGAGGCCGCGACCGAGATCCGGATGCCGCGCCCGAACCTCCACCTCGTCGCCCTCAGCGAGGATCTGGAGAAGGCGACGCTGCGCGCCTCCGCGAGCTTCGCCCCGATCCACGATCTCGACACCGATGTCGGGTCGAGCGGGGTCGACCGGGTGTCCTACGATTACCTGCTGTCGCAATCCTCCGGCGGCGACCCGAACGACATCCTCGAATTCGGGCCGATGAAGATCCGGCGCCACTTGGTGCAGACGATCGTGAAGGCGGCGCAGGCCGTGCAGACCGACCCCGTTCTGCTGATGGCGGTCGCCGACAAGGAATCGAGCTTCATCACCGCCGTGCAGGCCAAGACCTCCTCGGCCACCGGCCTCTACCAGTTCATCGAGCGCACGTGGCTCGGCGTGGTGCGCGACTTCGGCGGCAAGTATGGGATGGCCAAGGAAGCCGCCCTCGTCACCGCCGACGCGAACGACAAGCCGGTCATCACCGACGCGGCCGAGCGCTCCCGCATCCTCGAACTGCGCCGCGATCCCTATCTATCGGCCCTCATGGCGGGCGAGATGCTGAAGCGCGACGCCGCCCGCATCAGCCAGCGCATCGGCCGCGAACTCACCCTCGGCGAGGTCTACCTCGCCCACTTCCTCGGCCCGGACGATGCCGGCGACTTCCTCGACAAGGTCGTGAACAAGCCGGCTGCGGCGGCCGCCGTGCTGCTCCCCGGCCCGGCGCGGGCCAACCGCTCGATCTTCTTCGCGGCCAACCGCTTCACCGGGCGCGGCCGCCATCGCAAGCCGATGAGCCTGTCCGTGGCGCAGGTCCACGAGAAGTTCGAGGCGATGATGCAGACCCGCGGCACGCGCTATCAGAATGTCCGCGCGCTCTCCGGCATCATGGCCTACGCCGACACGGATTCCGCCGTCGAAACTCAGTAAAGCTCTCGCGAGCCGCGCGACTTTCGGTGCGACAATCGCAACCGAGCGGGGATTACCGACTTCTCTACCCAGGTAGCCGCACGACAAAGCGGCGTGACACTGTGTCGGGGGGATCTTTGAGGAAGCCGCATCCTGAGACGCCCGTGCCCTACACGGACACGCTGACGCCGGGCGTTCCGCTCGACCAGATCGGGCAGACGCTGGCCTCTTTCTACGACGACCTCATCACCGAGGGCGTGCCGGCGCATCTCGCCGCCCTCGTGAAGCGGGTGAAGCAGGCGCAGCCGGCCCCCGCCCCCGAGCGCAGCGGACACGACCGCCCCGTCGGCGAAGCGAAGCCCGTCCACCTCGCCATCGTGGTGGAGGACGAGCCCGCGATCCGCCAACTCGCCGAGACCCTGCTCGAAGAGACCGAACTCGAGGTCATCGGCTGCCCCAGCGCCGAGGAAGCCCTCGCGGTCCTGCGCCAGCGCGGCGGGGAAGTGGCCCTCGTCTTCGCCGATGTCCGCCTCGCCGGAGAAATGGACGGGATGCAGCTCGCCCGCGCCGTCGCCACGTTGTGGCCGCGTGCACGGCTCGTCGTCACCTCCGGCCACGTCATCCGCCGCCCGGACCTGCCGCCGGACGCCGTGTTCATCGCCAAGCCCTGGCGACCGATGGACGTGCTGGTCGAGGCCGAGCGCGCCGCCCGTGAGCCGGCACCTCCCATCAGCTGAGGATTAATCGCACGGCCGACCGGAGCCTTGGCACGAGTCTCGCCTTGGGATTGCAAACACAAGGTGGGGACGATGCGGATCAGGACCGGCTTCGATATCGCGTTCGAGACGCTGCAACCGACTCCCATGATCCTGATGGTGAGCGTGCATCCGAACCGGATGCCCGACGTGCTGACCCCGCACGTGCTCACCTTCGATCCCCCGGTGCAGACGCGGGAGTATCGCGACGATTTCGGCAACCTCTGCCACAGGATCCTCGCCCCGCCGGGCCGGCTGACCGTCTCGGCCGATTTCGAGGTGCAGGACAGCGGCCTCCCCGATCCGATCGTGCCCGAGGCCCGGCAGATCCCGGTGCAGGACCTGCCCGACGAAGTGCTCGTCTACCTTCTGGGCTCGCGCTATTGCGACACCGACAAGCTCTCCCAGACGGCGTGGTCGCTCTTCGGCACGGCGCCGGAAGGCTGGGGCCGGGTGCAGGCCATCGTGGACTATGTCCACAACCATATCCGCTTCGACTACCAGCGTGCCGACGCGACCCGCACCGCCCATGACGGCTTCCAGCAGCGGGAGGGCGTGTGCCGGGACTTCGCCCACCTCGCCATCACCTTCTGCCGCTGCATGAACTTCCCGGCGCGCTACGCCACCGGCTATCTCGGCGACA
Source organism: Methylobacterium sp. TK26 (assembly GCF_055361565.1). Taxonomy (NCBI): domain Bacteria; kingdom Pseudomonadati; phylum Pseudomonadota; class Alphaproteobacteria; order Hyphomicrobiales; family Methylobacteriaceae; genus Methylobacterium; species Methylobacterium sp. TK26. Next base: position 2,459,041 of record NZ_CM143965.1, read on the forward strand.
TCGGCGTGCCGAAGGACCCGGCGCCGATGGATTTCTCCGCGTGGTTCGAGGTGTTCCTCGAAGGGCCGGACGGGCCGCGCTGGTACACGTTCGACGCCCGGCACAACCGGCCGCGCATCGGCCGCATCGTGATGGCGCGGGGCCGCGACGCCACCGACGTCGCGATCTCCACTAATTTCGGCTTCGCCAACCTCGCCCGGTTCGACGTCCACACGGACGAGGTCGGCTGAGGCAAGTCAGAACGCGAGCCCGCCGCGCACCTTGAGCGCCCGGTAGGCCTCGATCCCGAGCGCGAGATCGGCCCGCAGCCGTGCCTCGTCGCCGAGGTCGTCCAGCCCGTAGGACAGGCCGAGGATGTGCGCGACCTCGTAGCCCTCGGGCAATTCGCCGGCCGTACCGAGGCTGACGCTCGCGACCGGCAATCGCTCCGCGAAATCCGTCAGCCGCTCGCGCAGCCGGTTGCCGCTCGCGCGCAAATGGTCCAGGGCCCGCGGGCCGTGCTCCCGCAGGGCCGCGACGGTGCCCTGTGCCAGGGAGAGATGCACCCGCTCCCGGTCTGCGGGGAAGAGGTAGACGAGATAGTAGCCCCGCGTGGCGCTCGTCGTCACCGAGGGGTCGAACACCGCGAGCCACGGTACCGCCGCCCAATGGGTGCCGCGCCCCGGACTGCCCTTCACGAGGAAGGTGCCCTCCACCGGCTCCAGCGCCTTGCGCAACTCGTCGGGGGCGCCCTTGCGGATCACCGTCGCGAGGACATGCCCGGCGGGCGGTTCGAGCTTGGCGAGGGGATATTCCTCGACGATGCGTCGGAGGGCGTAGCCGAGGCTCACGGTAGGGCGAGGCTGCCGCCGCTGATCGGCTCGCGGACGCCCGTCGTCGCCGGGAAGGTGATGGGCAGGCCCTTCTGCGAGCGCACCGCCAGGAAGGCGAAGGCCTGCGCTTCGAGATAGGCCGAGGACCAGCCGATGGCGTCCGCCGTCGTGATCTCCGAGCGCAAATGGTAGTTCAGCAGGCGCACCAATTCGCCGTTGCGCGCCCCACCGCCGGCCACGATCCAGCGGGTCGGGATTTCGGGAGCGTGGTCGAGGGCGCGGGCCACCGCGCGGGCGGTGAAGGCGGTGAGCGTCGCCGCGCCGTCCTCGGTGGAGAGCTGGCCCGCCAGCTTGTGCGAGAACCAGTTCCGGTCGAGCGACTTCGGCGGCTTGCGGAAGAAGAACGGGTGCGTGAGGAGCCACGCCAGCAGCGGCTCGTCCGGGCGCCCCCGCGCGGCGGTGCGGCCGCCGTCGTCGAGGTTCTTGCCCTCGCGCTCCTGCATCCACTCATCGATGAGGGCGTTGCCCGGCCCGGTGTCGAAGGCGATGACGCCGCCCTTCGAATCGATCAGCGTCGCGTTGGCCACGCCCCCGATGTTGAGGATGCCCACCGGCCCGGTGAAGCCCGACGCCTCGGCCAGGGCCTTGTGGAACACCGGCACCAGGGGCGCCCCCTGCCCTCCCGCCTCCACATCCGCCCGGCGCAGGTCCGAGACGACCGGGATGCCGAGCTGGCTCGCCAGCGCCTGCCCGTCGCCGACCTGCACGGAGATGCGCTGATCCGGCCGGTGGATCACCGTCTGGCCGTGGAAGCCGATCACGTCGATGTCGGAGGGCGTCAGAACCGTTCTCGGCGAGGAAGCGCTCCACCGCCTCGGCATGGGCCTCGGTGACGAAGCTCTCGGCTTCGGGCAGCCGGCCCGGCCGGTCGCCCGGCTGGACGATGGCCTCGGCGTCCTTGGTGGCGGCGCGCAGGAGCGCCTTCTCCTCGTCCGAATAGCCGCGATAGCCGGTGGGGCCGAGCGGTTCGAGGAAGTTGTTGTGGCCCTTCACCACGCGGACGGTCTCACCGTCCGTCTCGATGAGCGCCACATCGACACCGTCGAGCGAGGTGCCGCTCATCAGGCCGATCGCGCGCGACATCGCCATACCTTCCCCCGTGCCTTTCCCGGACTGGGCTGTTAAGAGCCCAGCCGTTCCCCATGACGGGGAGCTAGCACGCGGGCCGCACCCTGTCGCCCGCCCCGAACTTCGTGAACCCGATGAGCGCCGACTTCACGCCCAAATCCGACTTCCTGCGGATCCTGACCGAGCGCGGCTATATCCACCAGGCCTCCGACATGGCCGGGATCGACGCCGCCGCCCAGGAAGGGCGCCTGACGAGCTATGTCGGCTACGATTGCACGGCCGCCTCGCTCCATGTCGGCCACCTGCTCTCGATCATGATGCTGCACTGGCTGCAGGCGACCGGCGGCAAGCCCATCGCCCTGATGGGCGGCGGCACCACGCGCGTCGGCGACCCCTCGGGCCGCGATGAATCGCGCAAGATCCTCACCATCGAGCAGATCGACGCCAACAAGGCCGAGATCCGCAAGACCTTCGTCCGGTTCCTGCGCTTCGGCGAGGCCGGCAACGACGCGATGATGGTCGACAACGCCGAGTGGCTGACCAAGCTCAACTACATCGAGATGCTGCGCGATATCGGCCGCCACTTCTCGGTGAACCGCATGCTCTCCATGGACAGCGTGCGCATGCGCCTGGAGCGCGACCAGGAATTGTCGTTCCTGGAGTTCAACTACATGATTCTCCAATCCTACGACTTCGTGGAGCTGAACCGCCGCTACGGGACGATCCTGCAGATGGGCGGATCGGACCAGTGGGGCAACATCGTCAACGGCATCGATCTCGGGCGCCGCATGGGCACCCCGCAGCTCTACGCCCTGACCTGCCCGCTGCTCACCACCTCCTCCGGCGCCAAGATGGGCAAGACCGCCGCCGGCGCGGTGTGGCTGAACCCGGAGATGCTCTCGCCCTACGATTATTGGCAGTTCTGGCGGAACACCGAGGACGCCGACGTCGCGCGCTTCCTCAAGCTGTTCACCCTCCTGCCGATGGACGAGGTGGCGCGGCTGGCGGCGCTGGGCGGCGCCGAGATCAACGAGGCGAAGAAGGTGCTCGCCACCGAGGCGACGGCGCTGATGCACGGCCGCGAGGCCGGCGACGCCGCCGCCGAGACGGCGCGCAAGACCTTCGTGGAAGGCTCGCTTGCCGCCGACCTGCCGACCATCACCGTGCCGGGTGCGGTGCTGGAAGCCGGCCTCGGCGTGCTCACCGCCTTCGGGCCGGAGCACGCCAAGCTCGTGCCCTCGACCAGCGAGGCGCGCCGCCAGATCAAGGGCGGCGGGCTGCGGGTGAACGACGTTCAGGTCAGCGACGACAAGGCGGTGCTACGCCCGTCCGACCTGACGGCGGACGGGGTCATCAAGCTGTCCTTCGGCAAGAAGAAGCACGTCCTGCTGCGGGTGGAGCCTTAGGGCTCCAACCCGTCCGCGATCCGCTGCGCCTTGCGCCGCGCCTCGACCCGCGCCACCGAGAAGACCGACGCCTCGTAGAGGATCAGCATCGGGATCGCGAGGGAGAGCTGCGAGATCACGTCCGGCGGCGTCAGGATCGCCGCCGCGACGAAGACCAGCACGATGGCGTAGCGGCGCTTCTCGCGCAGGAACTTGGTGTCGATGATGCCGACCTGCCCGAGCAGGGTCAGGATCACCGGCAACTGAAACGCGAGGCCGAACGCGAAGATCAGCGTCATGATGAGCGACAGGTACTCATCGACCTTCGGTAGCAGCTTGATCGTCGGCTCGCCCGCGACGCCGACCTGCTGCAGAGACACCGAAAACTTGATGAGCAGCGGCATCGCCAGGAAGAACACGACCAGCGCGCCGAGGATGAAGAAGATCGGGGTGGCGATTAGGTAGGGCAGGAAAGCCTTGCGCTCGTTGCGGTAGAGCCCCGGCGCCACGAAGGCATAGATCTGCGTCGCGATCACCGGGAAGGCCAGGAAGGCGGCGCCGAACACGCTGAGCTTGATGTTCGTGAACACCTGCTCAAGGAAGTGCGTGGCGATCAGCTCGGCGTTCTGCGCCCCCACGATGGAGACGTAGGGGTAGACGAGGATGTTGTAGATATCGCGCGAGAAGAAGAAGCACGCGAAGAACATCAGCACGAACGCGATCAGCGACTTGATCAGCCGCGAGCGCAATTCGATCAGGTGTTCGAGCAGCGGCGCCCGCGACGCCTCGATATCGGCCTCGTCGGCCTCGGTCATCATTGTGCGGCCGTCTCGTTGCGGTGGGATACCGGCTCGGGCGTCCCGTAGGGATCGTCCACGGAGCCGGGCACGGGCGGGGTGTCGCCCTGCGTGGCCTGCCGCTCGGCCTTCAGCCTCGCAGTCGCGTCGGCGAGGCTGCGCGGCTTCGGGGCGGGCGGGGGCGGCGGCGGTTCGATCACCGGATCGGGCTTCGGCGGGCCGAAGGTCTCGGTCTCTGTCTCGGGCGCGGGAAGCGTGGCCGAAGCCTCCGGCTTCGTGGGCCGGCCCTCGACGGCGCCGCGCAACTCGTCGCGGATCGTCTGGACCGGATTGAACATCGATCCGCCGCGCACCGTGTCGCGGATGCCGTCGACCTCCTTGCGCACCTCATCGAGTTCCGCCTCGCGGATCGCCTCGTTGAACTGCATCTGGAACTCGCCGGCCATGCGGCGCAGCTTGGTCGTGACCTGACCGACGGTGCGGAGCGCCTTCGGCAGGTCCTTCGGTCCGATGACGATGAGGGCGACGCCGCCGATCAGCATCACCTCGCCCCAACTCATGTCCAGCATGTCGTCGACGGTCCTGCGGCCGTGGGGGTCTCGCTCCCCTCACGCCTCTCTGCGAGGGGGCACGCGCGCCCCAACGGCTCCCGGTTGATCCTCAGATCGTCTTGCTCTCGCCGCCCGGCAGGTGGCTCGCCGGAACGGCGGTGCCGGGGCTGGTCTCGGCGGTGTGGGGAATGGTGCGCACCGGCTGCTGCGGCGGCGCGACCGGCTGGGCCGGCGGCGGCGTCTCGTCCTCGGCCATGCCCTTCTTGAAGGCCTTGATGCCCTTGGCGACGTCACCCATCAGATCGGACACCTTGCCGCGTCCGAAGAGCAGCATCACGATGACCGCGACGATGACCCAGTGCCAGATGCTCATGCTACCCATGACGACCTCCTGCGCTCCGCGTTGACCTTGAGGCCACGCGACCGGAGCACCTCGCCTACTTCAGGAATTTCCCGCGAACCTAGGGAGCGCGCCCCCGGAACACAAGCGCAAGCAGCGGGTGGAGGGGTCACGCCAGTGGAGGGTCGTGGGCTGCGCGTCAGGCGGCCTCGGCGAAAGCCGCCGCGAAACGCGCCCGCGCCTCCGGCAGGTCGAGCCCGTCGCCGAGGCTCCCGAGCCGGGCCAGGGCGGCCTCCGCCCGGCGGGCGGCATCGCCCGACAGCAGCGGCGTGCCCTCGCAGACGGCCCGCATCTCGTCCATTTCCCCGTTGCAGTGCAGGGCGATGTCGATCCCCGCCGCGAAGGCGGCTTCGGCGCGGGCGCGGAACGGTCCGGTCAGGGCGTGCATCGACAGGTCGTCGGTCATCAGCAGACCGTCGAAGCCGATCTCGCCGCGAACGATGTCGCGGATCACGACGGGCGATTGTGTCGCGGGGCGATCCGGGTCGATCGCCGTGAACACCACATGCGCGCTCATGGCCATGGGCAGGTCGGCCAGCAGGCGGAACGGCGCGAAGTCCCGGCCGCGCAGGTCGGCCAGGGCAGCGTCCACCACCGGCAGGCCCTTGTGGCTGTCGCAGGCGGCGCGGCCGTGGCCGGGCATGTGCTTCACCACGGGCAGCACGCCGCCCGCCATCAGCCCCTCCGCGACGGCCCGGCCGATGGCGGCCACCGCCTCGGGACTGTCGCCATAGGCGCGGTCGCCGATGATGTCGTGCGAGCCCGGCGAGGGCACGTCGAGGACCGGCGCGCAATCGACGTTGATGCCGACCTCCGCGAGGTCGTGGGCGATGAGCCGGGCGCCGAGGCGGGCGATGGTCTCGGCCGAGCCGTTCAGGCGGCCGTAGCTGCCGCCGGCCGGGTATTTCGGCCAGTGCGGCGGGCCCATGCGCTGCACCCGGCCGCCCTCCTGGTCGATGAGGATCGGCGCCTCGGCCCGGCCGACGCAGTCGCGCAAGGCGCCCGTGAGGGCACGCACCTCGTCGGGGGTGCCGATGTTGCGCTTGAACAGGATGAAGCCCCAGGGCTGCGCATCCCGGAAGAAGGACGCCTCCTCGGGGAGGAGCGTCTTGCCGGCGCAGCCGAGAATCAGGGCGCGGGAGGTCATCGTGCGGCGTTCCGGGGCAAAGGGGCCGGGGGAGCGAATCGAGCTGTGGAGAATCGGGCCGCCCCCGCCGCCGCGCAAGGCGGGAACCCGGCCGCGAGGGCCGGTTCCGTGCGTGCGCGGATCGGTGTGGCCGGGGGGACTCGGTCCGGTCGGCCGGATCAGTCGGCCGTGGTCAGTTCTTCGCCACGAAGCACTGGCCGCCGCCGCCCTGCAGCGAGGAGCAGAGGCTCGACGCCTCGTCCTTCGACAGCGGCCCGACGCGGACGCGGAAGATGGTCTTCCCGTTCACTTCGGCCTGACGGATCAGCTCGGGCTTGCCGGCGAGCTGGCTGTACTTCGACTGCAACTGCCGGAAGGCGGCATGGGCATCGCCGGCCGAGCTGCGGACGCCGAGCTGCACGGAGAAGCCGCTGACCGGCGTGGTCGTGTCGACCGCCGAGGTGGCCTGCGTCGTCTCGGGGCTCGCGGCCGGCATCTGGTCCGGCGAGACCGAGGCCACGCGCTGGGGCGCCTTCTTCGGCGCGGCGACCGGCTTCGGCGCGGCGGCGACGGGCTGCTCGGGAGTGGTCGGCGCGGCGGCGGGGGTCGCGTCGGCCGAGCGGACGACGACCGGCTTCACCGGCTTGGCGGCGACGGGCGCGGGCGGCGCGGAGGCCGTGTCGTTGCCAGGCAGAACCATGGTCGGCACCGGGACCGCCGCGGGCGCCGCCTCGGCCTGCGCCGGGGGCGCGGGCGGGGCTTCCGGCTTCACCGAGACGGTGCGCACCCGGCGCGGCTCGCCGAACGCCTCGAACGGGCCGTTGCCCGGCGTGGTGCCCTGCGCGGCGGAGGTGCCCCCGGCGGCGCGGGCGGCCTCCGACACGTCGAGGGGCTGCTCCTCGCGGTTCACGACCTTGATCTGGCCGCTGCTGTCCTTCGAGGTCGCGTTGCGATCGTAGATCTGGCGGTTCTGATCGGGGATCTCGACGCCGTCGGCCACCTTCGGGGCGACCTTGAGGGGGGTCGTGTCGGCCTGGATCACCGGCACGCTGCCGTCACCCTTGCCGTGCATGCCCTTGTAGGTCAGTGCGCCCGTCACCGCGATGGCGACCACGGCAAGGCCGGCGCCCACGGAGGCGAAGCGGCGGCGCGGGGCGGCCCGGCGCAGGGAGCGGGTGTCGTCGTAGGAATCGTCAAGCTCGGGCTCAGGCCCGCTCTCGGCCGAATGGTCGGCGGCCGGATAGGCCTGCATGTCGCGCTCGACGGAGGCGAGATACTGGTCGAAGGCGTCGGCCGGGGTCGCGCGGGGCGCTTCCTCCGGCGCGAAGCGGGTGTCCGTGCGCAGGGGCCACGCGGCCTCCGGGGCCGGCTCCTCCTCCGGCGCGGGGCGGGTGCCGTTGCGGGCGGCCAGCAGCGCGCGGAACGGGTCGTCCTGCCCGACGATCTTCGCGAGTTCGGCCAACGGGTCGGCCTTCGCCGCCGCCCGCGCCGCACCCTCTTCGTGACGCAGATCGCGCGCGAGTGCTTCCAGATCGATCTGAGCGCGCGACGCGTTCGTCATGGCAGCTTCCTCAACCAGTGGCGGACCGGTGCCTCACCGGTACGATTTGGGCTAGCGCATCTCGTCCGGCGCGCTCACTCCGAGGAGGCTGAGACCGTCGGCCAACACCGATCGAACGGCCTCGACGAGCGCCAACCTCGCCCATGTGGACTTTCGATCCGTTGCATTAACAAACCGTAATTGCGGCAAGTCTTTGCCCTTGTTCCAGAAACCGTGCAGCGAAGCTGCCATCTCATACAAATGAAACGCGATTCTGTGGGGCTCGTGAGCCATCGCAGCCGATTCGATGACCCGTGGGTACTGGGCGATCAGTCGCATCATCTCGGCCTCGCCCGAATCGCTGAGCGGCGACAGGTCGGCCTCCGCGAGCAGCGAAGCGGGCGCGAGGTCGGCGCCCGGAAACGCCTCGCGCGCCTGCCGCTGCACCGAGCGGACGCGGGCATGGGCGTACTGCACGTAGAAGACGGGGTTGTCCTTCGATTGCTCGACCACTTTGGCGAGGTCGAAGTCGAGGGTCGCGTCGTTCTTGCGGAACAGCATCATGAAGCGGATCGCGTCGCGGCCGACCTCGTCGATCACGTCGCGCAGCGTCACGAACTCGCCGGCCCGCTTGCTCATCTTCACGGGCTCGCCCGCGCGCAGAAGCCGTACGAGCTGGCACAGCTTCACGTCGAGGACGGCCTTGCCGTCGCTCACCGCCTTCACCGCCGCCTGCATGCGCTTCACGTAGCCGCCATGGTCGGCGCCGAGCACGTCGATGATCTCTTCGGCGCCGCGCAGCACCTTCTCGCGGTGATAGGCGATGTCGGCGGCGAAGTAGGTGAAGCTGCCGTCCGATTTCAGCAGCGGCCGATCGGTGTCGTCGCCGAAATCCTTCGTGCGGAACAGGGTCTGCTCGCGGTCCTCCCAATCCTCGGGCAACTGGCCCTTGGGCGGGGGAAGCCGGCCCTCGTAGACGAGGCCGCGCTGGCGCAGATCGTTCAGCAGGGCGCCCACGGCGCCGCTCTCGTGGAGCTGCCGCTCGGAGAAGAACACGTCGTGCTTGATGCCGATGGCCGCGAGATCCTGCCGGATCATGTCCATCATCATCGACACGGAGACGTCGCGCACCGCCGGCAGCCACTCGGCCTCCGGCCTGTCGAGGAGCGCACGGCCGTGGCTCCGCGCCAGGGCCTCGCCCACCGGCTTCAGGTAATCGCCCGGATACAGCCCCTCACCGATGGTGAAGGGCTCGCCCAAAGCCTCGCGGTAGCGCTGAAAGGCCGAGCGGGCCAGCACATCGACCTGCGCGCCCGCGTCGTTGATGTAGTATTCGCGCGTCACGTCCCGTCCTGCGGCGACGAGCAGGCTCGCCAGGGCATCGCCGAACACCGCGCCGCGCCCGTGGCCGACATGCATCGGCCCCGTCGGGTTCGCGGAGACGTACTCGACATTCACCGGTCCGCCCGGCAGGCGCACCCGGCCGAAGCCGGCGGGATCGGCGAGAACGGCGCGGACCACCTCGTGGAACACGCCCGGCTGCAGGCGCATGTTGATGAAGCCCGGCCCGGCCAGGGACACCTCGGCCACCCGGGGATCGGCGCGCAGCTCCTGCGCCAGCGCCTCGCCCAGCACCTTCGGGTTGGTCTTCGCTTCTTTAGCCAGCACCAGGGCGGCGTTGGTGGCGAGGTCGCCGTGGGACGGATCGCGCGGCGGCTCGACGACCACGCGGCCGAAATCGAGCCCCTCGGGCAGCGTCCCGTTCCGGGTCAGCGCCTCGAGGGCCTCGCGCACACGCGCCTCGAACTGGGCGAAGATGTTCATTCGGATGGTCTCAGAGCTTCGGTCCGGCCCGTCCCCGCCGCGTCACGGCCGATTCGCGGAGACCGCGATGGGGGATCGGTCGGTGGGGTACCGGACGCGTCAGCCGCATAGCAAGGGTGGGCGGTCCTGTCACCGACCGGCCGCCCTCCTGCCCGCCGCAGCTCTGCTCAGGCGGCTTGCGCCGTGGCCACCGGGCCGTGCGCCTGCTTCATGATGGCATCGAGCCGCGCGCTCACGGCGGTCACGACGCCCGATGCGTCCTCGTCCCGTTCGATGCGGGTGAGGGTGTTGGCCACGCGCTGCTCCATCACCGCCAGGATCGCGGCGGCGGCCTTCGGCTGGGCGCCGCGCAGGACGGCGACCACATCGAAATAGGCATCCTGCAACAGGTTCAGGGTCAGCCGGTCGACGGCGTGCGCGTTCTCGTGCGTCAGTTCGGTCATGCGTGAATCGCTCCCTTCCGGACGGCCGAATTTCGCGCCCGGATGGTTAAAGCGACCTTTCCCTAAACCGACAGTCGTTCGAGCGCCCGCTCCCGGCCGATCAGCGGCAGCAGGCCGGCGAGGTCCGGCCCGTGTTCGAGCCCCGTCAGCGCGAGGCGCAGGGGCATGAACAGCCCCCGCCCCTTCGCCCCCGTGCGGGCCTTCACCGCGCCGGTCCAGGCCTTCCACGTCTCGCCGTCGAAGGGCCCCTCCGGCAGGGTCTCGCGGGCGGCGGCGATCAGGGCGGCATCCTCGATGCGCGACGCGACGGGGCCCTCGACCACGCGCCACCATTCGGCGGCCTCCGCGACCTTGCCGAGGTTCGCGCGCACGGCGAGCCAGAAGGCTTCGGCCTGCGCATCCGGCACGCCCATCGCGCGCAGCCGCTCGGCGGCCTCCGCGTAGGGCATGGCGTGGACGAGGCGGGCGTTGAGCCCGTCGAGATCGCCCTCGTCGAACTTCGCCGGGGCGCGGGAGATCTCGGACAGGTCGATGAGCCCGGCGAGATCATCGAACCCCTCCACCGCCCGCACCGATTCCGCCGAGCCGGTGAGCACGGCCAGGGAGCGCACGGCGGCGGGCTCGTAGCCCGCCTCGCGCAGGCCGCGCAGGGAGAGGTGGCCGAGCCGCTTCGACAGCCCTTCCCCGTCCGCCGTGGTCAGCAGGTTGTGGTGGCCGAAGACCGGCACGGGGGCGCCCAGCGCCTCGAAGATCTGCACCTGCACACCGGTATTGGTGACGTGGTCCTCGCCCCGGATCACATGGGTGATACCGAAGTCGATGTCGTCCACCACGGAGGGCAGCGTGTAGAGGTAGGTGCCGTCCTCGCGGATCAGCACCGGGTCGGAGAGCGAGGCGCAGTCGATATGCGCCGGCCCGCGCACGAGGTCGTCCCAGGACACGGTGCGGGCGTCGAGCAGGAAGCGCCAGTGCGGGCGCCGTCCCTCGGCCTCGAAGACGGCGCGCTCTTCCGCCGTCAGCTTGAGGGCCGCCCGGTCGTAGATCGGCGGCTGGCCCCGACCGAGCTGGCGCTTGCGGCGGCGGTCCAACTCCTCCGGGGTCTCGTAGCAAGGGTAGAGCCGTCCGGCCGCCTTCAGCCGCTCGGCGGCGGCATCGTGCTCGGCCTTGCGGTCGCTCTGCCGGGCGAACAGGTCCGGCACGATGCCGAGCCATGCGAGATCCTCGCGGGCGGCCTGGGCGAAGGCCTCGGTGGACCGGGCGAGGTCGGTGTCGTCCAGGCGGAGCAGGAACTTCCCGCCGTTCCGCCGGGCGAACAGCGCGTTGAGCAGCGCCGGCCGGGCATTGCCGATGTGGAGATAGCCGGTCGGGGACGGGGCGAAGCGCACGAAAGTCATGGCCGCTCCTTAGCAAACCCCCGCGAAACTCCCAGCCCGGATCTCGCCGGCTCAGGGTGAAACACAACGCGGTTCTTCACGTTGACTGCCCGTGTTCACGGGAGCGTGAGCCATCCCGAGGGCACGCGACCCCGCCGACAGGGCGGGTGCCCGGCCGTTCTTGCGGCCTCCAACTGACGGGGTGAACGATGCGGACAGCGTTGATTCTGATTCTCTCCCTCGCGGCGGGCGGGGCCATGGCGCAGGAGGCCGGCAACAAGCCCGCGCCCCCGCGCGACATCGGCCCGCCCAGGGCGGTGGCGCCGACCACCCCGCCGAACAGCACCGTCGTCGTGGCGCCGGACGTCCAGAACAGCGGCCCCGGCGCCAACACCACGATCGCCCGCTCGGGCACGGGCGCGGACACGATCACCACCGACACCGCTGTGGGCGGCAATGCGGAGCAGCCAAGCCGCGCGGTCCCGCAGCAAGGCGCCGGCGGCGCGTCCGGCGGCGGCTCCTGACAGCTGAGCCATTCCGCCAGCGCACCTGTTCGGGCCCGCCCGAATCCGCCACAAGGCGGCGTTCGGGCGGCTTGGCAGCGGTGGCGGAATGATCGAGCGTGCGGAAATCGCAGTCATCGGCGGCGGCATGGTCGGCCTCGCCTGCGCCCTGGCGCTACGCGAGCGCGGCCTCGACGTCGTCCTGTGCGATCCCGGGGAGGCGCGAGCGCGCACCTCCTACGGCAATGCCGGCGTGGTGAGCCGGGGTTCGATCCTGCCGATGGCGAGCCCCGCCCTGTGGGGCAAGCTCCCGTCCTATCTCCTCAACGCCGACCGGGCGCTCCGCCTCGACTATCCACACCTGCCGCGCATCCTGCCCTACCTCACGCATTTCCTGGCGAACGCGCGGGAATCGCGCTGGCGCCAAGCCGCCGCCGCGCTCCTGCCGCTCACCAGCGCCGCCTACGCCGCCCACGAACGGCTCGCGGCCAGGGCCGGCACCACGGATCGCCTCGCCCGCACCGGCTGGATCAAGGCCTACCGCACCGAGGAGGCGTTTGCCGGCGCGGCGCTCGAACGCGACATCCTCCAACGCCACGGCGTCGCCTTCGAGATCCTGGACGGCGACGCCCTGCGCGAGCGCGAGCCCGCCCTCGTGCGGCGCTACGCACGGGGGATGCTCCTCACCGAGACCGGCTCCGTGCGTGAGCCCGGCCGGCTCGTCGAGGCCTGCGAGGCCCTGTTCGCCCAGGGCGGCGGCCGGCGCATCCGGGGCAGCGTCACGCGCCTCACCCCGGGGAGCGACGGCTGGAGCGTGACGCATGACAGCGGGACGCTCGCGGCGAAGCAGGTCGTCCTCGCCGCCGGGGCCGCCTCGGGCACCCTCACGAAGGACCTCGGCTATCGTTTCGCAATCGCCGCCGAGCGCGGCTACCACCGGCATTACGCGCTGCACCCGGACAGCCCGCCCCTCACCTGCCCCGTCCTCGATACCGGGGCGGCCTCGATCATCGCCCCGATGGGGCCGGATCGGGTGCGGGTGCTCTCGGGCGTCGAACTGAACGCACGCCACGCCAAGCCCGACCATTCGCAGATCGAGGCGGCGAGCCGCGAGGCGGCGGAAACCCTGCGTCTCGGCGGCCCCCTCGACAACGAGCCATGGCTCGGCTCGCGCCCCGCGACCCCGGACGGGATGCCGGTGATCGGCCACGCCCCCCGCCACACCGGCCTGATCTTCGCCTTCGGCCACGGGCATATCGGGCTCTCCACCGGCCCGATCACGGGGGAGATCGTCGCCGATCTCGCCACGGGGCGGGAGCCGGCGGTGCCGATCGCCCCCTTCGCGCCCCAGCGGCTGCTCGGCTTCCCGCGCCTGCTCTGAACAGGCGCTAGCGCCAGTCGTAGGGGTTGTATGGGTCGAGGGCCGCCTGGACCCGACGCTGCATCTCCGGCTGGCGCTGCAATGCGGCCTCGCGGGCAAGCGCCCTCAGAAAGGCGCGCGGCCCGTGTTCGAGATCGCGGCCGATCCCGTCATAGCGGTCGGACGGCTCGACATGCGGCGGGTTGGTGCCGACCAGATATTCCACCGGGCAGGCCGGCACATCGATGCCGAGGCGGTAGCAGATGCGGACATGCTTGAACGGCTCGTTCGGCCGCTGCTCCACCTGATAGCCTGTCAGTGCGAAGGCGCCCCGGCTGATCCGTTCCGCATGGGCGATGGTCCGCCCCACGGTGACGTAGCCGTCTGTGACGTGGGCCTTCACCAGATCGACCGCCCGTTGGTCGCCCGGCACGAAGGGCTCGGCGAGGGCGGGCGCCGTGGCGAGCAGGGCGGCGAGGAGGATCGGGGCGCGTCTCACGGCTTCCTCATGCACACGGCCACGGGCGTGGCGTCCTTGGCGGGCTTCGAGGCGAGATCGATGCAGGCCACCGTCGCGACCCCCTCGGTGACGCTCACCGAGGGCAGCACCGACATGCCCCGGCAATAGGCGCCGATCAGCTCCTCGTCCTTGCGGCAGGCGACGTCGAGGCGGATCTGGCTGTTGGGCGAGGGACCGGCTTGCCCCTGCTCGCCCTTCGGACCCTGGGGGCCGGCGGGGCCGCTGGCGCCGGTCGCGCCGTTGAGGCCGGCGGGCCCCTGCGGACCGGCGGGGCCCTGGTCCCCCTTCGGGCCGGGCGGGCCGGCGGGGCCGGGCTTCGATTCCCCGCAGGCGCCCAGGGCGAGGATCAGCGCGACGGCCAGCAGGGATCTCATGGATGCTCCGAAAGGCGCGCCATCGCGCCCATCGAGGATAGGGTCGCCGGAGGGCCGATCAATCGTCGCGATAGACGCGCTCGCGGCGCTCGTGTCGCTCCTGCGCTTCGAGCGACAGGGTTGCGATGGGCCGCGCGTCGAGGCGCTTGAGGGAGATCGGCTCGCCGGTCTCTTCGCAATAGCCGTAAGACCCGTCTTCGAGACGCGCCAGGGCAGCGTCGATCTTGCCGGTCAGCTTGCGCTGCCGGTCGCGGGCGCGCAGCTCGATGGAGCGGTCGGTCTCGGACGAGGCACGGTCGGCGAGGTCGGGGTGGTTCTCGTTCTCGCTCTGCAGCGCCGTCAGCGTATCCTGGGCTTCGCGCAGGATCTCGCTTTTCCAATTCAGTAGCTTGCGACGGAAATACTCGCGCTGCCTTTCATTCATGAAGGGCTCGGCCTCGGACGGAACGTAGCCGTCCTCCAGAGTCACCTTCGCCATGCGTCGCCCTCTTCCGAATAGGGTGGCCGGTATGCGGCGATAATTCGAGTGCCGTATAGTCGAGGCTCGAAGCCACCACAACGCGGGGGCGGCGTTCCATCCGGCCTCGGCCGCACTGCGTCGTTGCGTGCGGCTTGGTTGCCACGGTCGCGCGCCTCACTCCGCGTCCTTCGCCCGCAACCGAATGATCGCATTGGCGATCTCAGCGCCGATCTCCCGTGCCACCGGCAGGCGGTAATGGGTCTGGTCCAAGAACAGGCTCGGGTCCCTCAGCTGAGGGCGTCCGTCCCGCCAATCCACCACCGCGCTGAGGCGGTGGCGGGCGAGTTCCGCGCGGATCGTCGCCCGGCAGGCAACCTCGGCCTTCGCGCGGGGCGAGCCGGTGGGGGGCTCGCCGGCCGCGTAGACCGGCGGCATCAGCAGCACGACCGGCGTCGCCTCCGGGATCGCGGCGAGCGCGGCGCGGAACGCCTCGGCGATGGGGAACGGCCCGCCCCGGTGCGGCTCCGGCTCCGCGCCGACGGGCTTGTCGAGCCGCGCGATCAGCACGGGATCGCGCCCGAAGCCGAGGGCAAGGTAATCCGGCTCGTAATTCCACCAGCCATCGGCGGGGGCCTTCGGGCGCTTGGCCGAGATCAGCCAGCCGATGCGGCTCGCCACCTCCTCGGCGGCGGGCAGACGCAGGAGGCCGGAGAGATAACCGGGCCAGTCGCCGATCAGCCAGAACGGGAAGGGGTTCGGGTTCGGGAAGGCGGGGTCGTCGGCGCACCAGAAGGCGTCGGCGCCGAGCACGATGGCCGCCGGCTGCGGGTGATTGCGCAGAAACCAGCGGAGCACGGCGAAATGCTCGGCCGCGCCCGTGGCCGGGATCGTGAGCTGCACGAACGGGATGCCCGTCCGCTCGGTCAGGACCGAGGGTTCGATCAGTTGCAGGTGCGAGTTGCCGATCAGCGCGCCTTCGAAGGCGGGGTCGCGGCCGCGCCACGCGATGGCGGTGCGCGGCCCCTGCGGCCGGATCGCCCCGTGCGACAGAAGCTTCACCCGCCCCGTCTCGTAGGGATCGACGATCACGGCGAGGGCCAGGTAGCCCGCCAGCAGGCCGGCGGTGCCGAGCAGCACGGCCGCGGCGAACCCGCGCCAGCGCCGCGCGATGGTGGGAAGGCCGCCCGCCATCCTCAGAACTGGAAGTAGATGAATTCGTAGTTCGCGTCGTCGCCGATCTTGAGCAGGACGAGCACGAACAGCAGCGCGACGGCCAGGGCGAGGCTGCGCCGGGGCGGCAGGCGGTGGACGGCGTTCCAGGCGGTCGGCCCGAGGGTCGCGACGAGGCCCGCCACGGCGATGGCCCGCCATTTGAACTCGGAGACGCCGGGGGTGAACCCGAGGAGGCCCCTGTAGATGGCGAGCGCCGCGTCGAACGAGGTCGCGCGGAACAGCACCCAGGTCAGGGCGACGAACACGCCGGTCATCAGCCAGCCGAGGGGCGCGGGGATGCGCCAGCCGGCGCGACGGGTCAGCAGGCCGGCGCCGAGCCCCGCCCCGTGCAGCGCCCCCCAGGCGAGGAAAGTGAGGCCGGCGCCGTGCCACAGCCCGCCCAGCGCCATGGTGGCGAACAGCGCCCCGACCTGACGAGGCAGCCCGTGCCGGTTCCCGCCGAGGGGGATGTAGAGGTAGTCGCGCAGGAAGCGCGACAGGGTCATGTGCCAGCGCCGCCAGAAATCCTGGAGGGAGGTCGCGCGGTAGGGCACGTCGAAGTTCTGCGGCAGGACGAGGCCGAACATCAGCGCGATACCGAGCGCCATGTCGGTGTAGCCGGAGAAGTCGAAATAGATCTGGAAGGTGAAGCCGAGGGTCGCCTGCCACGCCTCACCCAGCGCGATGGCCTTGCCCTGCGCCGCCGCCTGGAACACCGGGTTGACGTAGGCCGCCAGCGGATCGCCCAGGAACACCTTCTTGGCGAGGCCCACGGCGAGGAGGATCAACCCTCGCCCGAACCGCTCGGCGGCGTCGGGGCGCGCGTAGGGGCGCTCCTCGAACTGGTGCATGATCTCCGACCAGCGCACCAGCGGCCCCGCCAGGACCTGCGGGAAGAAGGAGATGTAGAGCGCGTACTTCACCAGCCCGAAGGACGGCGCGCGGCCTGCCCGCAGGTCCGCGAGGTACATGATGTGGTGGAAGGTGAAGAACGAGATGCCCAGCGGCAGGGCGAGCCCGAGCCGCGGCGCGTCGAGCCCCGGAATCCGGTTGGCGAGGTCCGCGAGGAAGTCCGCGTATTTGAACAGGCCCAGCAGGGCGAGGTTGCCGGCGATGGCGGCCGGAATCAGCCACGCCAGCGAACGCCGGCCGAAGGCGCGGGCGACCAGCCAGTTGACGAGGATCGAGCCGCCGAGCAGCGGCACGAAGCGCAGGTCCCACCATCCGTAGAACACGAACGACAGCAGGACGAGGAGCGGCAGCCGCCATTTTGGCGCGGCCCGCGCCACCAGCCCGTGCAGCACGAGGGCGGCGGGCAGAAAGGCAAGCAGGAAGACGTAGGAGTTGAATAGCATTCAGCGGCGCGGCCGGGCCGCCTGACTCCCCTAAGCGGCGCGCCTTTTCGGAAATCGGGGCAGCCACGTCAACACGCGGCGCTGCCCCAGGCCGGTCAGGTTACTGCAGCTGGGCGGAGATCGAGCCGAACTTGGCGTTCAGCTGGGTCCCGATGACCTGCAGCGTCCCGATGATCACCACCGCGATCAGCGCGGCGATCATGCCATACTCGATGGCGGTGGCGCCGCCCTCATCCTTCACGAATGCGGAAAAGATCTTCTGCATGGCCTTTGACCCCTTTGGACAGGACAAAACCTAATCACAAATCGTTGAGCAAGGACTAATGCAATCTAGGGATTAGGGGTGACCCGGCGAATTTACGACAGGTCTTCCGCCATCTCGACGAAGATGGTTTATGTCGCGACATTTCCCGCGAACGTGCCACGCCTTTAAGTATCGCCGGCAACTGAATTGCCCGCAATACGGCTTAGGCGTCGGCGCGCGACCGCCCGGCGAGGGTCTCGGCCGCGATGGTGAGGCCGAGCCCCACCGACCCGAACGTGTCGCCGGCCACGATCCGCGCCTCCGGCAGGCAGCCGGCCAGGGCGGCGCGCAGATGAGGCAGCCCCGTCGAGCCGCCGGTGAGGAACAGGGCGTCGATCCGCTCGGCGGGCAGGTTGGCCTGCCGCAGGCAAGTGCCGATCCGTGCGGCGACGGCGCGGGCGAGCCCGTCCGTCTGCGTGGCGAGACCACTCCGGTCGAGGGAGGCCGAAAGGCCGCGCTCGATGGGACCGAGGTCGATGGCGGCATCGCCGGTCTCGGAGGCCGCGATCTTGGCGGCTTCCACCGTCCCGGCGAGGGCGTGGCCGCGCTCCTCCTCCACCGCCGTGCGCAGGCGCCCGACGAGGTCCGGCCGGGCGCAGTCGCGCAGCACGTCGTCGATCTCGCGCAGGGTGCGCCCGTCATACAGGCGGTTGATCGCCGACCAGGTGGCGAGGTCGTGGTAATAGGCCCCCGGCACGTCGAGGTCGCCGCGCTTCATCGGGCTGCCGAAGCCCAGGAGCGGCATCACCGTCGCGAGGCTGAGCTGCCGGTCGAAATCCGTGCCGCCGATGCGCACGCCGTCGTTGGCGAGGATGTCCGCCGCCCGGTCGGCCTGACGCCGCCGCTCGGGCGAGAGCCGCACGATGGAGAAGTCCGAGGTGCCGCCGCCGATATCCGCGATCAGGGCGATCTCTTCCCGTTCCACCTGCCGCTCGTAGTCGAGGGCGGCGGCGATGGGCTCGTACTGGAACGCGATGTCGCGGAACCCGACTTCGCGGGCGATCTCGCGCAGGACGTTCTCCGCCCGGCGGTCGCCCTCCGGGTCGCCGTCCACGAAATGGACCGGCCGCCCGTGGACCACCGCGTCGAACGTCGTGCCGGCCTGCTCCTCGGCGCGGGCCTTCACGATGGCGATGTAGCGGGCGATGACGTCACGCAGCCGCAGGCGCTCGCGGCCGACCGGCGTGGCTTCCTCGATGAGCGGCGTGCCGAGCACCGATTTCAGCCCGCGCATCAGCCGTCCGGGCTTGCCCGCGACATAGGCTGCCGTCGCCGCGCGGCCGATCAGCGGATCCCGGCGCGGCTCGAAGAAGATCGCGCTCGGCACCGTCACATGGCTCCCCTCCAGCGGCAGGAGGGCCGGGCCGCCGTGCGCGCGGTGGCCGAGGGTCGTGTTCGACGTGCCGAAGTCGAGGCCGCAGGCCGCCATCGGGGCAATCCGATCGGTTCGTGTGGGGTGGGGCGTGGCGATTACCCGGCCCTGTGCCGCCGGTCCAGGCGCGAAGCCGTGGACAGGCGCATGGCGGACCCGCCTCTCGGGCACAAGGCGTGATAAAGGGGCGGCATGCGCTGCGACATCGATCTCGGACTGACGGGCGACCGCCCGGCTCTCCTCGACCTGACCGAACTGCTCGCCACGCGTTTGCTGGTGCAGGGCAATTCCGGTTCCGGGAAGTCGCACCTGCTGCGCCGGCTGCTCGAACAGAGCGCGGGCTACGTCCAGCAGGCCATCATCGACCCGGAGGGCGATTTCGCGAGCCTCGCGGAGCGCTATGGCCATGTCGTGGTGGAGGCGGATGGCGACGACGCCACGCTCCAGCGCGTGGCGGCGCGGGTCCGCGTCCACCGGGTGTCCGTGGTACTGACCCTCGACAACCTCGACGCGGACGGCCAGATGCGCGCCGCCGCCGCCTTCCTCGGCGGGTTGTTCGATGCCGACCGCGAGCATTGGTACCCGGTGCTGGTGGCGGTGGACGAGGCGCAGCTTTTCGCCCCGGCGGCGGCGGGCGAGGTCTCGGACGAGGCGCGCCGCCTCTCGCTCGGCGCCATGACGAACCTGATGTGTCGCGGGCGAAAGCGCGGGCTGGCGGGGGTGATCGCGACCCAGCGCCTCGCCAAGCTCGCCAAGAACGTCGCGGCGGAAGCCTCGAACTTCCTGATGGGCCGCACCTTCCTCGACATCGACATGGCGCGCGCCGCCGACCTCCTCGGCATGGAGCGGCGGCAGGCCGAAACGTTCCGCGATCTCCCGCGCGGCCAGTTCGTGGGGCTCGGGCCCGCCCTCTCCCGCCGCCCGATGACCATCGCGGTGGGGGCGACGGAGACGGTCAGCCGCGCCGCCGCGCCGGGCCTGCTTCCGCTCCCCAGCGACATCGAGGATGCCCGCGCCCTGATCCTGACGCCGGAGCCCCGCGGCGAGGCGCCGCCCGTGCGCCGCCAGCCCAAGGCCGCCCCGGTGCAGGACGTGCTGTCGCAGCTCGCCTCCTACCGTCCGCCGGTCCCCTCCGAGGAGCCGGAGGAGGACGCCCTCGATCCGGCCGAGCGCGACGCGATCATCGCCGAGGTGATGCACTCCGTCATCACCGACGCGGATGCGGGCACCTGCACGCCCGCGACCCTCTACCAGGACTTCACCGTCCGCTGCCGCATCCGCCGCATCCGGGGAGAGGCCCTGTCGCTGCCCGAGTTCAAGCGCCGCCTCGCCGTGGCGCGGGCCGAGGGCGGGAGCGAGGTGAGCGACGGCTCGGGCTGGGGGAAGGCGCAAGAGATCGCCGCCGGGCTGCCCGACGACCTCGCCGGGCTATTCCTCGTGGTCGCCCGCGCGGCCATCGAGGGCGCGCCCTGCCCGACGGATGCGGCGCTGGCGGAGGCTTACGGCACGAGTTCGGGCGGCCGGGCGCGGCGGATGCTCGCTTTCCTCGAAGAGCGCGGCGCCATCGTCACCCGCCGCGACCTGCGCGGCGCGCCGATCATCGCCGTGCCGGATCTCGGCGCGGAAACCGCCCCCGGCGCCCCGCAACCGGCGGCCGGCGGGCTGCGGCGGCGATTGGGGTAGCGCGGCCTCACACCCCGCGCCGCATCTCCAGCTTCGCCAGTTCCACCGCCGTGCGAAGCTCGATCTCAGCCATCAGCCCGTCGAGGCGCGGGTCGCCGGAGGAACCGGCGCGCTCGGCGAGGCGGGAGGCCACCGCGCGCAGCTCGCCCGCGCCCACCCGCCCGCCGAGGATCGACGCCTTGAGGCGGTCGAGCCCGTCGAGGAGGTCGTGGCCCCGGCGGGCGGCGCGGCGGCGGCGCTCCTGCGGGGTGTCGGTCTCGGTCTGAAGCAGGAGGACGGCATCGAGTCCGGCGAGGGTCGCCGGGCCGGCGGGAGCCGAGGTGTGGGAGGGCGCGTCCGGCGTGGCGTCGAGGCTGAAGCCCCGCACCCCGTCGCGTCGCCCGGCCGAGACGCCGACGGTCGTCCGGATCGGCTGGCGGGAATCGACGCGCATCATCTCATACGGTGCCGGAAGGGGTGAGCCGACACTCGGCCCGACAGGGTTAAGCGGCAGTAAACGGGGCGGCAGAACCTGCCGGGTCGGCAAGAACCGGCCCGGCCCCATCAGGGAGGCCCGCTACGGAAACGGTGCGGAAACAGGGACTTACGGGTTTGGCCCGGTTGGCACGGCGCTGGCCTTATCGGAGCAGGCCCCGCCACCTCACCGAACCCGGCATGCAACTCCGTCTTCCGACGACCCGCCTGATCCCGGTCATTGCCGCAGCGCTCGTGACGCTGATGGCCTTCGCCGTGCCGGCCCTCGCCCTGTCGCGGGTCAAGGACCTCGCCTCCATCGAAGGCGTGCGCCAGAACCAGCTCGTCGGCTACGGCATCGTCGTCGGCCTCAACGGCACCGGCGACACCCTCAACAACATCCCGTTCACCAAGCAGTCGCTGCAGGCGATGCTGGAACGGCTCGGCGTGAACACGCGCGGCGCCACGATGCGCACGCAGAACCTCGCGGCGGTGATGGTGACGGCGAACCTCCCGCCCTTCGCCGCCCAGGGCACGCGGATCGACGTGACCGTCTCCTCGCTCGGCGACGCGAAATCCCTCCAGGGCGGGACGCTTCTCGTCACGCCCCTGCTCGGCGCCGATGGCGAGGTCTACGCCCTGGCGCAGGGGTCCATCGCCATCGCCGGCTTCTCGGCCGAGGGCGACGCCGCCAAGATCACCCGCGGCGTACCGACCAACGGGCGCATCTCGAACGGCGCGAATATCGAGCGCGAGATCGCATTCAAGCTGAGCGACGCGCGCAACCTGCGCCTGTCCCTGCGCAACCCGGATTTCACCACCTCGAAGCGGATCGCCTCCGCGATCAACGACTTCATGGGCGCCGACACGGCCGAGCCCACCGACCCGGCCACCGTCACGATCCAGATCCCCGGCAAGTATCACGGCAACATGATGCGGCTGATCACCGAGGTGGAGCAGCTGAAGGTCGAGCCGGATCAAGCCGCCCGCGTGGTAGTGGACGAGCGCTCCGGCATCATCGTGATGGGCCGCGACGTACGGGTTTCCACGGTGGCCATCGCCCAGGGCAACCTGACGGTCACGATCACCGAGCAGCCGCAGGTGAGCCAGCCCGCGCCGTTCTCCAACGGCCAGACGGCGGTGGTGCCGCGCACGGGGGTGAAGGTCGATACCGGCGACGGCAACAAACTCGCCCTCGTGAAGGAGGGCGTCAGCCTGCGCGACCTCGTGGACGGGCTCAATGCCCTGGGCGTCGGCCCGCGCGACCTGATCTCGATCCTGCAGGCGATCAAGTCGGCAGGCGCGCTTCAGGCCGATATCGAACTCATGTGAGGGGGGGAGACCATGATCCAGCTAGCCAGCATCGCGGCGAGCGCCGCCATCGGGGTCGCGAAGTCCATCTCGGGGAGCGTCGCCGAGAAGACGGCCTCGACGAATGTGAGCCCGGCCAACGCCACGAAGGTCAAGAAGACCGCCACCGACTTCGAGAAGATGTTCCTGGAGAACAGCCTCGACCGCATGACACAGTCGGATGGCACGGACGGGCCGCTCGGCGAGAACGGCACGGGCGGCGGCGTCTACCGGTCGATGCTCACGAAGGAATACGCCAACAAGATCGTGCAGAGTGGCGGCGTGGGTATCGCCGATTCGGTGTTCCGCGAGATGATGAAGATGCAGGGGGCGACCAATGTCGGCGCCTGAACCGTTGCGACTGGTGGACCGGGCCGGCGCCGAGGCGCTGGTCGCGGGCATCCTCGCGAACATGAATGCCCTGAAGTCCGTGCTGGACGAGGAAGCGGCGCATATCCGCGCCGGTCGCCTGAAGGCCGGCGTCGTGGCTGCCGAGCCGAAGACGGAGCTCGCTGCCGCCTACATGCGTGGGCTGGAGGCGGCCAAGGCGAACGCCGTGGCGATGGCGCGGCTCTATCCGCAGGGCGTCACCACCCTGCGCGAGGCGCACAAGACCTTCACCGCCGCCGTCGAGGCGAACCAGGCCGTGCTCGCCACGGCCCGGACGGTCTGCGAAGGGCTGATCCGCTCGCTGGCGGACGACATCGCCAAGTCGCGGGCACCCGCCGGCTACGGCGCCGCGCGGACGGCGCCCTCCCCCTACGGACGCGGCGCGCGCAGCGGCCCTCTGGTGGTGTCGCGCTCGCTCTAAGAGATCAGCGCCGGCCGTTGCCGACGCGGACATAGGTGCGGACCTCGCCGAAATCGGTGTCCGCCCTGTTGTCGATGGCGATGCGTCCGGCAGCGACCGGCCGCGTCGCAACCCCGCCCGCGCCGGCCCGCGCATCGACGCCCGCCGCGACCCGGCCCGACAGGCGGGTGCAATTCGGAGCGCCCGGCATCCGCACGAAGCCCGGCCGGCCGGGACAGGCCTCCATGGTCGGCGCGATCTTCGCCAGATCGAGGTCGAGGGCGTCGGCGCCCGCGCCGCCGACGAGCAGGGCGGCGAGAGCCAGCAGCGCCCGGTGCATCAGGCCGCGAGCCCGACGAGGTCGCGGTGGAGCGTGTCGAGGTAGCCTTCGATCTCGGTGATGAACCCGTCGAGGTCCGGCTCCCGGCGGCGCAGCCGGGCGAGATCGCGGAACAGGGCGTCGAGGGCGAGCGATCGCTCGGCCCTGTTCGCGAAGCCGGCGACATGGGTGTCGACGACCTGCTCGGCGAGCACGATGGCCCCGATCGCATTGGCGGCCCCGAGGCGGCGGATCTCTTCGACAGGCTCGCGAGACGTCATCCGACACCCGATCACTTGCGGTCGTTCACGGCGTCACGCCGGAGGAGAGGCTGGTTCGGCAGGCCCAAGCGTCGCGCGGGCCGTTCGCGGGCGTCAGACACGCCTCAAAAACGGCGACAGTGTGAAGTTTCATCGTCGTCCGGCGGCCCGGTGAAGCGCTACGAGATGTAATTGACCAATGACAACTTCGAGAGCGAGGACGTGATCTGGTAGCTTGCCTGCAAGCGTGTCTGCAGATCGAGGAGCTTCGTGGCCACCTCTTCGGTCGAGGCCTGCTCGATGCCGTCCACCGTGTCCTGCAGGGTGCTCTGCTGGGCGGCGTTGGCGGTCTTGGCGTTCGACATCCGCGCCGAGGCGAGGCTGAAGTCCGTGACCATGTCCTGAACGCTCTGGCCGGTGGCGTTGGCCGCCAGCAGCGGCGTCGCTTGATTGACCACCGCCTGATAGGCTTGCGCGTTGCTCGCCGTGCTGCCGGTCGGCATCCCGAGGGCGATCGTGGCGAGACCCGCGAGCACGTTCTGGATCGGCGTCTCGTTCGCCCGCGCGCCGAGCTGCACCGTGGAGCTGGAGCCGATCTGGAAGGATTGCGACGCGCGGGCGGTGGCGTCGGTGCCGCTCTCGCCCTGATACCAGACCACGGATTGCTTCACCGCCGTGGCGGGCGTGGTGGTCGGGTAGGCGTAGGTCGGCCCGCCCGTGGACGGATCGGTGTAGATCCGCCGGGGCGTCGTGCCGGCATCGGTGGAGGCGGCGAAGAAGTTCGTGGAGGCCCGCGCCGTGGCGCTGGCCGAGAGCGTCGTCGTGGCCGCGCCGCCGATGGCGCTGGCGAGGGCGGCCTTCAGGTTCGAGGCGGTGGCGTCGGTGTTCGCCCCGATGGCGAAGGTGTTCGCACCCGACGTCGTGGCGGATGACGACGCGGTCAGGGTGATCGAGGTGGTCGACTTGTCCGGCAGGGTGAGCGTCACCGTCACCGTGTCGCCGGAGGCGGGCTGGCTCGCCACGGTCAGCGAGGAGGTGCCGGCCGTCGCGTTCTGCGCGAAGGTGATCGAGGCGGTGTTGCTCGCCACGGCGCCGCCGACGGAAAAGCCGAAGGGTCCGTTCGGTGCCGCCGAGCGTGAGCTGGCCCCCTCGCTCAGCGAGACGACGCTGCCCGCCACGCTCGATGCGAGGTGGCCATCCTGATTGGGGCCGAGATCGGCGGCGACCTGCTCGTTGACGATGGTCGAGAGGCCATCGACCGTCCCGTTGGCGTTGCTCGTCCCGTAGAGGATCGTGCTGGCATCGAGGACCGGCGGGGTGGACCCGTTCTTGCCGCCGAACAGGTAGACGCTGCCGTCCGACTGGTTGAGGGCGTCGAGCGCGGCGTTGAGATTGTTGAGGGCGGTCGATTTTGCCGCCTGCGTGTCGGTCGAGGTGCTCTGCAGGCCGTTCTGCAGGGTCGTGTTGGTGTCGGCCGCCACCGTCGCGACCTGCGTGAGGCTGGTCGTGCCGAGCTTGGCGCGGGTCTGCGCGGTGTCGATCACCGCGCTGTAGCCGTTCAGGGCGCTGATCGAGGCCTGCGCCGAGAGCGCGGCGGTGCGTCCGCTGCCGAGGCCGCCGTAGCTCTGCGCGGTGAGGCCGCTGCTCAGCTGGTTCGTGAGGTCGCTCAGCTGCGACTTCAGATTCAGGAGCTGTGAGGTGTTGCGGTTGGCGATGTAGCTGCCGGCCGCGAAAGGCGCGATGGTTGTCATCAGATCTGCAGCAGCTGGTTGAGCATGTCGCGGGCGGCCGTGAGCACACGGGCGTTCGCGCCATAGGCCGTCTGAAGGGCGATGAGGTTCGACATCTCGGAGTCGATGTTCACCCCGGCGGATGCGGAGAAGCGGCTCTGCGCAGTGGAGAGCGCCACCTGCTGCGTGTTGTCGAGGGACGTGGCCGCGCTGGCGGCGGCGCCCTGCGCGGAGATGATGTCCTGCGCGAATTGCGACACGGACGACGAGTAGGGCGCCGTGACGCCGCCGATCCCGCTTGCGGAGGAGAAGGTCTGCGGCGTCACGGTCAGCGAGGTGAACAGCGCCTGCGCCCGCGTCCCGGAGGCGGTGAGGTCGCTGGGGCCGGACGCCGTCAGGTAGGCGGAATTGTTGGTGAGGTTCGTGTTCACCGCGATCCGCTGGGCGAACCCGGTGATCTGCGGGCTGGAATCCACGCTGCCCGTGTAGAGGGCGCTGGCGCCGTCGGTGAACAGGGCGATCTGCGGGTAGCCGCTGGCGAAGTCCGAAACGCCCTTCGGCTGGGTGATGCTTGCCGTCGCGCCACCGATGGTCGTGTTGGCGCCGCCGGCGAGGCTCACCGTCGTGCCCGTGACGGTCGCCGTGATCGACGGAACGTTCTTGTAGCCCGCCTTCGTCGCATCCGCGCTCATGGCGGAGAGGGCGGCGTTGATCGAGGTCTGAAGGTCGGTGCCCGACGAGATGTCGAAGGTCCGCGCGAAGCTCGTGGCGTCCGTCGTCAGCGACGGTTCGACGGCCTTGCTGGCGCCGTTGGCGGCCACGAGCGTCACGTTGCGCACGCTGCCATCCGTGAAGGTCACGGGGATCGTCAGCGTGTTGCCGGCCTGGATGCCCGACAGGTTGACCTGGGCCGGGTTCGTCGTGGACGTGACGGTCTTGTTGGTGAGCGAGGTCGCCATGCCGGCGGCGAGGTCGTCCAGCTGGCGCTGCGCCTGCGGCAGGGTCGTGTCGCGCAGTTCGAGCCCGGCGGCGAGCGAACCCGAGCGCAGGGCGCCGGGGGCGCCGAGATCGATCTGCCCGCCGCCGGGCGTCGTGGCGGTGATGGTGCCGACGGTGCGCTTCGACGCATCGGTCGAGTAGCTGGACGCAGCGTTCAGCGTGCCATGCCCGTCGAAGCTGAGGGTCGCGGCGTTGCTGCGGTCCACGAGCGTGACGCCCGACCCGGTGAGCACGGTGACGGTGCCGTCGCGCTGATCGACCGTGTTGAGGTCCATGTAGCTCGACAGGCTGTTGATCGCCTGATCGCGCTGGTCCTGAAGGTCGGCCTTGGACGACGCGTCGGTGGTGTTCTGGATCTTGGAGTTCAGCGCCGCGATGTTCTTCAGCAGCGAACTGGCCATGGCCGTGTCGGTGCCGAGTTGCGCCTCGATGCCGGTGCGCAGATTCTGCACCGTGGAGGCGGCGCCGTTGATCTGGCTCGCCAGCGTCGCGGCGTTGCTGAGCACGGTGCTGCGGGCGGCGGCCGAGGTCGGGCTCGCGGAGAGTTCCTGCACCGATTGGGTGAAGGTGTTGAACACGCCGTCGAGGGCGCTCGACGTGCCCGGCGTGCCGTAGAGCTTGTCGAGTTGGGTCGTGATGCTGGAGCGCGTGGCGGTGTAGGCCGCCCCGGCGGTCTCGGAGCGCAGCTGCTTCAGGGCGGCGGCGTCGAAGCTGCGCGTCACCGCGCCGGAGGCCACGCCGGTATTGCCCGGCGCCGTCGACACGGTGTCGATGGTCCGCCGGACGTAGCCGGCCGTGCCGGCATTGGCGACGTTCTGCGAGACGACGCTGATCGCCGCCTGGGTCGCCTTGAGGCCCGCCGTAGCGGTCCAGAGCGCGTCCATGCTCACGGGCGTGGCCCTTTCCTACGAGACGAGAGTGGGTCCGATCACCGGATCACGTTCAGGAGGTCGCTCATCATCGTCTGCGCGGTCGACATGACCCGCGTGTTCGCAGAGTACGCCTGCTGGGTTACGATCATCTTTGAGAATTCCGACGCAATGTCCGTATTGGACTGTTCGGTGCTCTCCCCGACGATGGTGCTGCCGGCGAGGCCGGCGAGGGGCGAGCCGGAATCCACCGTCTGGGAGTAGTGGCCGTTGGTGTCGGGCTTCAGGCCGTCGGGATTCGTGAACCGCGCGAAGCCCACCGAGGCGAGGCCCACCACCGACCCGTTGGAGAAGGTACCGTTGATCTTGCCGTCGGCGGTCACTGCCACGCTGGACAGCGTGCCGGAGGTGTACCCGTCCTGGGTCAGGGTGTTGGTCGTGGCGGAGCCGGAGGCGTCGGCGTACTGCGTCAGGCCGGTCTGCCCGTAATTCAGGGAGACGTTGCCGAGGTTGGTGCCGCTGACGGTCAGGTTCGGAATGTTGATGCTGCCGCCCGTCGGGCTGGTCAGCTGCCCCGCCGAATCGAAGGTGAAGGCCGAGCCGGCATTGGTCCACGCGCTCTTCGAGGCCGAGGCCGTCGTGTCCGACTGGTAATAGAGGTTCCAGACGGACGGGGTGGCCGGGTTCGTGACGGTGTTGGAATCCTGGACCTTGGCCCAACGGGTCGTGACCGTGACCGGGGCGCCGGTGGAGGTGTAGCCCGTCACCGCCGGCCCGGCGATGCTGCTGCCGACGAAGTTGGCGGCGTCGCCGCTCGCGATCTGCGTGGCCGTGCCGGTTGAGCTCAACAGGACCGAGGCCGGGTCGGCCGGCGTGTAGAGATCCGAGCCGGAGGTCGTGGAGTTCGCGGTGGTCGGCGAGGCCGGCAGGTTGGCGCTGTAGGAGATCGTCGTCGTCGCCTTGGCCGGCAGGGTCGAGTTCCCGATCTTGATGAGGCCGTTGCTCGTGGACTGGCCCGTGGCCGGGTCGATGTTCTGGCCGGTGAGGTAATCGCCCGCGCCGTTGACGAGGTAGCCGTCCTTGTCCGGCGCGAAGTCGCCGCGGCGGGTATAGAGCGTCTGGCTGCCGAAGCTCGCCTGCCCGTTGGCGTCGCCGGTCTTCTGGAGCACGGTGAAGAAGCCCTGGCCGTTGATGGCCATGTTCGTCGCCACCTGCGAGGAGATCACGTTCCCCTGGATCGTGTTGGTGAGCTGCGCCTGCGCCAGCACGGTGCCCGCGACCTCGCGCTTGGAGGTCTGCTCCGCCATCAGGTCGATGAAGCTGGTGTCGACGCGCTTGTAGCCGGTGGTCTGAGAATTCGCGATGTTCCCGGAAATGTTACTGATCGCGTAGGACTGCGCCTGGAGACCAGAGACCGAGGTCTGCAACGCGGAAAAGATATCCATGGCACATGGTTCCCGGCACGAGGGCCAACGCAACGGCTCCCCGCAGCAACCCCCGTGCCAAGACTAAGCCATTGCAATCGCTCGATCTTTTTCTAGAGCGTCCGGCCAACCCGGCATCCGGCGCCGAGCAGTCGCGGCCGGGCCGGCAAAATCTGCAGGGTCCAGAGTCGAATCCGCAGCGGGAGAAGACTGCTTTATCGCCCGGCGTTTACGGCACGTTATTTTACCTCAGCGATCATCCCGCGAGGTGCCGGCTTCGGGTCGAGTCGCGGCCGGTCGGGGATGCGGACAGCGGGATATGCGGGCCAAGCGGACGAGCCTCGTCCACATCATCTACTTCTCGCGGCTCACCCTGTCGGCCGATCTGGCCAAGCGTTCGGCTCAGATCGACGACATCACCCGGGTCGCGCAGAAGAAGAACGAGTTCGCGGTGATCACGAGCTTCCTGATCATCGAGGCCAACTTCGCCGCGCAGATCGTGGAGGGCGAACGCACCTCGGTGCAGGAGACCTTCGAACGCATCAACGCCGACCAGCGGCATCGGGAGGTCCAGATTTGCGAGTGGCGCGAAATCGCCAAGCGCGAATTCGTCCATTCGTTCAAGTGCGCTCAACGCGGAGCGCCGAACGACAATCTCTTCGCCAAGGCCAACCTGCTGCCCATGTTTCAACGCGGAACGCCCAAACCGTCCGCAATCCTGAGTCTGGCGATGGCGCTCCAGGCCGACGCGATGACCCGCCAGGGCATCGATCATCTTTTCGTCTGAGGTTCCATGAGCGAGCCCATCGAACACCCGCCGATCCTCGTCGTGGACGACCAGGAGAAGCTCCTTCGCCTCGTGGTGATGCTGCTGTCGCGCATCGGCTTCCCCGACGTTGACGGCGTGACGAACGGTCCCGAGGCGATGGAAAAGCTGCGGACCCGCCGCTACGCCCTCGTCATCTCGGACCTCGACATGGAGCCGATGGACGGGCTGACGCTGCTGCGGGAGATCCGCGGCGACGACAACCTGATGAACACGCCCTTCATCCTGACCGAGTCGTCCTTCGAGTTCGAGGACATCAACCTCGCCCACCAGGCCGGGGCGGACGCGTTCATCCTGAAGCCGTTCGACATCGCCGTCCTGAAGACGAAGCTGAAGAACGTCATCAACCGGAAGCCGCGCAAGCGCGAGGCGCCGATCGCGACGCAATCGACCCTCTCGCAGGAATTCCCGATGCTCGGGAAGTACTAGGCGGCGCGGCCTCTCACTCCGCCCGCTTCTGGTAATCCTTCACGTCGGTGAAGCGCACGTCCGGGTAGCGCTCCTCCTCGTACCGCAGCGAAAAGGCGGTGGAGGCCATGAAGACCGGCGCCCCGTCGAGGTCGCTGGCCATGGCCGAGCCGTGGCTGTCGAGGAACTTGTCGAGGGCGACCTCCGAGTCCGACGACACCCAGCGGCAGACGGTGAAGCGCGAGGTCTCGTAATCGACGGGCAGGCCGTATTCCGCCTGCAAGCGCTCCTTGAGCACGTCGAGCTGCAGGGCGCCGACCACGCCGACGATGGCCTGGCTGCCGTCGTGGGGCACGAAGACCTGAACCACGCCCTCCTCGCCCATCTGCTGAAGCGCCTCCTTCAGCTTCTTGGCCTTCATGGCGTCGGTGAGCTTGATCCGGCGCAGGATTTCCGGAGCGAAGCTCGGGACGCCCCGGAACACGATCTCCTCGCCCTCGGTGAGGGTGTCGCCGATGCGCAGGGTGCCATGGTTCGGGATGCCGACCACGTCGCCGGCAAAGGCCTCGTCCGCGATGGCGCGGTCCTGCGCGAAGAAGAATTGCGGCGCCGAGAGCGAGATCGGCTTGCCGGTGCGCACCAGCTTGGCCTTCATCCCCCGGTTCAGCTTGCCCGAGCACACCCGCATGAAGGCGATGCGGTCCCGGTGGTTCGGGTCCATGTTCGCCTGGATCTTGAACACGAAGCCGGTCATCCGCGCCTCGGTGGGCTCCACCCGGCGCTTGTCGGCATCCTGGCCGCGCGGGGCCGGGGCGACCTTGGCGAGGCCGTCGATCAGGTCGCGCACGCCGAAATTGCGCAGCGCCGAGCCGAAGAAGACCGGCGTCAGGTGGCCCTCGCGGAAGGCGTCGAGGTCGAACGACTTCAGGCCGCCCTGGGCGAGTTCCACTTCCTCGCGCCATGCATCGGCGGCGCCGTTCTCGGTCAGAAGCTCATCGAACAGCGCGTCGTCCGGCCCCGAGACCGGCACGGTGCCGGCGTCGTCGGCGGCGTCGAGGCGCCGGACCCGGTTCATGCCGAGTTCGTAAGTGCCGGAGAAGTTGCGGCCGGAGCCGATGGGCCACGTCACCGGGGCCGCATCGAGGGCAAGCGTCTTCTCGATCTCGTCCAGCAGGTCGAACGGATCGCGTGATTCGCGGTCGAGCTTGTTGACGAAGGTGACGATCGGGATGTCGCGCAGGCGGCAGACCTCGAAGAGCTTGCGCGTCCGCGCCTCAATGCCCTTGGCGGCGTCGATCACCATCACGGCCGAGTCGACGGCGGTGAGGGTCCGGTAAGTGTCTTCCGAGAAGTCCTCGTGGCCCGGCGTGTCGAGGAGGTTGAAGACGCAATCGCCGTACTCGAACGTCATCACCGAGGTGACGACGGAGATGCCGCGCTCCTTCTCGATGCCCATCCAGTCCGAGCGGGTGGAAACGCGGTTGCGCTTGGCCTTCACCTCGCCGGCGAGCTGGATCGCGCCCCCGAACAGCAGCAGCTTTTCGGTGAGCGTCGTCTTGCCCGCATCCGGGTGGGAGATGATGGCGAAGGTCCGCCGCCGGGCCACCGGATCGGCCGGAGGCGCCTCGGTTCGTGTCTGCATCAACATGGGAAGGTCTTCGTCGCGCGGGTGCGGTTTGCGCCGGGTGTACCCCGAGCGCCGCAACCGGCCAAG
Organism: Methylobacterium sp. TK26; assembly: GCF_055361565.1. NCBI lineage: Bacteria > Pseudomonadati > Pseudomonadota > Alphaproteobacteria > Hyphomicrobiales > Methylobacteriaceae > Methylobacterium > Methylobacterium sp. TK26. Next base: position 2,490,705 of record NZ_CM143965.1, read on the forward strand.
GGCGCCCGTCGCGGCTGCAACGCAACGCAAACTTCGCGACACATCGCGGACATTCTCCGGCGCCACCGTCACGGTCCCCGGCACCGACGGGCGTGGAAAGGACCCGGACCGATGATGCGACCCGCCTGGACATCGATTCTGGCCGGCGCCGCGCTCTGGCTCGCCGCCTCGCCGCTATCGGCCGCGCCCTCGGCAATCGAGGATGCCGCCTTCCTCGACGCCCTCACCTGGGGCGTCTCGCCGACCTCCTTCGCCGAGCTGCGCGCCAAGGGCCGCGAGGCGTGGCTGAAGGAACAACTCCATCCGCCGGCCGTCTCGCCGCTTCCCGCCGCCGTGCAGGGCGTCGTCAACGACGGGCCGAGGGACGGGCTCTACGAGCACACGCTCACCCTCTTCGCCTTCAGGCAGGCCGCCGAATCCGAGCCCGACCCGGACGCGCGCAAGAGTGCGCGCCAGTATCACCAAGCGCTCCTGAACGCCGATGCCCGGCATTCCACCTCCGCCGCGATCCTGCGCGCCCTCTACGCGCCGGACCAGCTGCGCGAGCGCCTGACGTGGTTCTGGTTCAACCGGTTCAACGTGCATCAGGCCAAGGGGCCGGTGCGGATCTGGGTCGGCGATTACATCGACACCGCCATCCGCCCCCACGCGCTGGGCCGCTTCCGCGACCTGCTGGAGGCCACGCTGCGCCACCCGGCGATGCTGCGCTACCTCGACAACACCGACAACGCAGCGGGCCATATCAACGAGAACTACGCCCGCGAGATCATGGAACTGCACACGATGGGCGTCGGCTCCGGCTACACGCAAGCCGATGTCGAGGCCCTGGCGCGGATCCTCACGGGCGTCGGCATCGCCCCCAACCGCGACGAGATCAAGGTGAAGCCGGAGCACCGGGCCGATCTGCTGCGCGAGGGGCTGTTCGTCTTCAATCCGAACCGGCACGATTACGGCGACAAGCTCTTCCTCGGACATACGATCGCGGGCCGTGGCTTCGGCGAGGTCGAGGAAGCCCTCGACCTCATCGCCCGCTCCCCCGCAACGGCGCGCAACGTCACCCGGGCGCTGGCCACCTACTATCTCGGCCGCGCCCCCGACGACGCCCTGGCGGCGACCCTCGCGGCGGTCTTCACCCGCACGGACGGCGACATCGCCGCCGTGATCGACGCCCTGGTCCACAGCCCGGCCTTCGCCGCCACGCGGGACGGCGGGTTCAAGGACCCGATGCGCTACGTCCTCTCGGCCCTGCGCATGGCCTATGACGGCCGCGTGATCCTCAACACCGGCCCGGTCATCGGCTGGCTGAACCGCCTCGGTGAGGGTTTGTTGGCCCGCACCACCCCGGATGGCTACCCGATTGATCCGGCGGCCTGGATGGGGCCGGGGCAGATGTCCGCCCGGTTCGAGGTGGCGCGGCAGATCGGCTCCGGCCCGGCGGGCCTGTTCAAGCCGGCCTCCGGCGACGAACCCGACGCGCCGGCCTTCCCACTCCTCGCCAACGGCCTGTTCTTCACCACCCTCGAAGCCAACCTCGGCACGGCGACCCGCGCGGCCCTGGCGCAGGCGATCTCGCCGCAGGACTGGAACACGCTCTACCTCGCCTCACCGGAATTCGCCCGATGAACCGTCGCGATCTCCTCGGCCTCGGCGCCGGCCTCGGCCTCTCCACCATCGCCGGCCGCGTCTGGGCTGCGCCCAAGGCGGATGCGCGGCTCCTCGTCGTGTTCCTGCGCGGCGCCTACGACGCGGCCAACGTCGTGATCCCGACCGGCAGCGACTTCTACTACCGCGTGAGGCCGAACCTCGCTGTCTCGCGGCAGGACGCGCTCGCCCTCGACGGCGATTGGGGCCTGCACCCGGCGCTGCGCGATACGATCCTGCCGCTCTACGCCAAGGGACAGGCGGCCTTCGTGCCCTTCGCGGGCACCGACGACCTGACCCGCAGCCATTTCGAGACGCAGGACACGATCGAACTCGGCCAGACGGTCGGCGCCTCGCGCGACTACAATTCCGGCTTCATGGCGCGGCTCGCGGCCGAGCTGACCCGCGTGCGGCCCATCGCCTTCACCGAGCAATTGCCGCTGATCTTCCGGGGGGGCGGAGAGCCGGTGCCGAACATGGCCATCACCGGAATCGGCAAGCCGGGCATCGACGACAGGCAGGCCAAACTCATCGCCGCGATGTACCGGGACACGCCCCTGGCCGGTGCCGTCTCCGAAGGCTTCCGCGTCCGCGACGAGGTCTACCAATCGATCTCGAACCACGCCGACCAAGCGGATCGCGGGGCAACCTCGCCGCGCGGCTTCGAACTCTCCGCCCGGCGGATCGGCCGCCTGATGCGCGACACGTTCAATCTCGGCTTCGTGGATGTCGGCGGCTGGGACACACACGTGAACCAGGGCGGGGCCAAGGGCTACCTCGCCGAGCGCATGGGCGAACTCGGCCGGGGCATCGCCGGATTCGTGGAGGAGATCGGGCCGGGCTGGTCAGACACGGTGGTGGTGGTGGTCTCGGAATTCGGCCGCACCTTCCGCGAGAACGGCTCGCGCGGCACCGATCACGGCCACGGCTCGGTCTATTGGGTGCTCGGCGGCGGAGTGCGCGGCGGGCGGATCGCCGGCCCGCAGGTCCGCGCCGACGAGGCCCATCTGTTCCAGAACCGCGACTGGCCGGTGCTGACCGATTACCGCTCGCTGCTTTCGGGCCTGCTCGGGCGCCTCTACGGCCTCGACCAGAACGCCCTGCGACGAATCTTCCCCGGCAACGACCCGGCGAATCTCGCGCTGATCTGAGCCGGCGTCAGGCCGCAACCGCAGCCAGCGACCGCAGGTCGGCGATCAGCGCATCGACGCGCTGGTCCTGCGCGTCCCAGCCGAACATGAAGCGGGCGCCACCGCCGATGAAGGTGTAGAAGCGCCAGCCCCGCGCCCGCAGCCTCTCCGCCATGGCCGGCGGCAGGCTGAGGAACACCGCGTTCGCCTCCACGGGGAACAGGGCGCGCACGCCGGGCAGACCCGCCACGGCTTCCGCGAAGCGCGTCGCGCAGGCATTGCCGTGGGCGCCGTTGCGCAGCCACGCGCCGCTTTCCAGCATTCCGACCCAGGGGGCGGCGAGGAAGCGCATCTTCGAGGCGAGCTGGCCCGCCTGCTTGCAGCGGTAGCCGAAATCCTCCGCGAGCTTGGCGTCGAAGAACACCACCGCCTCGCCGGCATGCATGCCGTTCTTCGTGCCGCCGAAGCACAGCACATCGACGCCCGCCCGCCACGTCATGTCGGCGGGGCTGCAGCCGAGGCTGGCGCAGGCGTTGGCGAAGCGCGACCCGTCCATGTGGAGGGCGAGGCCGAGCCGGCGGCACTCATCCGACAGGGCGCCGATCTCGCGCAGCGAATAGACCTGGCCCGTCTCGGTCGGCTGGGTGATCGTCACCACGCGCGGCCGGGGGAAGTGGATGTCGCTGCGGTTTGTGGCGAGCCCGCGGATCGCCTGCGGCGTCAGCTTGCCTCCCTCGGTGCGGACGGTGAGCAGCTTCGAGCCGTTGGAGAAGAACTCCGGCGCGCCGCACTCGTCGGTCTCGACATGGGCCGAGTCCACGCAGATGACGCTGTGGTAGGATTGGCACAGGGAGGCCAAAGCGAGGGCGTTGGCGGCGGTGCCGTTGAAGGCGAAGAACACCTCGCAGGGCGTCTCGAACAGGGCGCGGAAGGCGTCCGCCGCACGGACGGTCCAGGCATCCTCGCCGTAGGCCGGGGCATGGCCGGAATTGGCGGCCTCCATCGCGGCCCAGGCCTCCGGGCAGATGCCGGAGTAGTTGTCGCTGGCGAATTGCTGCGATTGGTCGTGCGTCATGGCCAGAGCATAGCATCTCCCGGCGCGCGAAGGCCAAATCGCCCTCGCATGTCAGGCGCGAACCCTACGCGCGTGTCTTGGAACTCGGCGGCGCTTGGTGTAGAAGCCCCGCCAAGGCGCGTTCCACGTGCCGATTCGTAGACCGATCCGTGCATCCCTCCCCGGTTCGATCCGGCCGAGGGACTTTGTCGGTTTACGCATCGGCGACTGGTCGCGCGTTCCACAGACTTAGGCCAAAGGATCTTTTCCGTTGCAGGTACTCGTCCGCGATAACAACGTCGACCAGGCGCTCCGCGTCCTCAAGAAGAAGATGCAACGCGAGGGCATCTTCCGCGAGATGAAGCAGCGCAAGGCTTACGAGAAGCCGTCCGTGCGCCGCGCCCGCGAGAAGGCCGAGGCCGTCCGCCGCGCCCGCAAGCAGGCCCGCAAGACCGCGATCCGCGAGGGGCTGATCGCCGCTCCGAAGCCGAAGCCCCGGGTTGCCGGCGCCGGCCGTCGTCCCGGCCTGCCCGCCGCCACGCCGCAGCAGAACAACCAGTTCTCGGCTGCCAACGCCGCGCCCGCCACGGCGGCCTGATCCGGCTCTCCCGCCATCATGGCGGGATGACCGACCGAAATTGGAAAAGGCCCGGACCGTTCGACGGTCCGGGCCTTTTCCGTTTGGCGTAGAGGAGGCGGCGTCAGGCCGCCTTCTTCGTTTCCAGCGTGGCGCGCTCGGCCTGGACAAGCACGTCAAGGGCGCGCCACGGCTTCTGCATGAACACGGCGCCGCGCGGCAGGGTCACGTCCTGCTTGGCACCGGAGGTGACGATCACCCGCACGTCGGGCCAGCGCCGCTCGACCGCCTTGGCGAGGGTGACGCCGTCCATCTTGCCGGGCAGGCGGATGTCGGCGAAGAGCAGCGCGACGGTCACGTCGTCCCGCTCCAGGACGGAGAGGGCGTCCTCCGCGCTCTCGCAGGCGATGACGCCAAGATCGGTTTCCTCAAGGACCGCCGTCGCGAGGTCTCGGATCGCCGCATCGTCCTCCACGACGAGGGCGACGGGGGCGTGACTCTCGGTGCGTGCGCAGTCCATCGAAGGCTCCTGTCCTAAAAGGGGGGCAATGCCTCTTGCGGGGGCAAGATGCCGACGCGCGCAAGTGATTCCCCGATTCGGCCATGCTGGCCCGCCATGAAGCCGCCTACAAGAGTCGCAGAAGCGTGGCTCATGCCTGCCCAGCGGTCAGCTCGCCGCGCACGCAGGCGTGACGCCTCAATTATGCGCAGGGCGGCGGCGGTTAAGAAACTGTTCACCGAACCGGCGCGACGTTTACACTTATATGACGCATCCCGGCGTTCAGGCCGGGGCCGCGTCCGAGCGGATCCCCCGCCATTTCGCGTCTGAGGAACTAGGTCCGATCATGTGCCGCTTCCTCGCCTATAGCGGTGAGCCGGTCTTTCTCTCCGACCTCGTCTGCGCGCCGACGCACTCGCTCGTGCATCAGTCCCTGCACGCCGACGAAGGAAAGACCGAGACCAACGGGGACGGCTTCGGCATCGGCTGGTACGGCGAACGCGCGGAACCGGGCGTCTATCGCGACATCTCACCTGCGTGGTCCGACGAGAACCTCGTCAACCTCTGCGGGCAGGTTCGGGCGCGCACCTTCTTCGCCCATGTCCGCGCCGCTACCGGCACGGCGACCGCGCGGGCGAACTGCCATCCCTTCGCCCATGGCCGGCACCTGTTCATGCACAACGGTCAGATCGGCGGGTATTGCCGCATCAAGCGCCGGCTCGAAGCACTGATCCCGGACGAATTGTACGACAGCCGCCGGGGCAGCACCGATTCCGAGGCGATCTTCCTCCTCGCCCTGGCGAACGGCCTCGCCGAGGATCCGGTCGGCGCCATGGCGCGCACCGTCGAGACGATCCGGGGCCTGATGCAGGCCGCCAACGTGACCGAGGCCCTGCGCTTCACCGCCGTGGTGACGGACGGCGAGGCGTTGACCGCCTATCGCTGGGCCTCCGACGGCCGTCCGCCGAGCCTCTACTTCCGCGAAGGGCCCGGCGGTCTCGTGGTCGTCTCCGAGCCCATCGACGGGTGCCGCGAAGGCTGGCAGGTCGTGCCGAAGGGCGCGACGCTCCAGGCCCGCAGGGGCAGCCCCGTTGCGGTCACGCCCCCGGCCAAGCCGGTCGCCGCCGCCAAGCGCGCCGCCTGAGGGTCACGTCCTGGGCGGGGCTGCGATCTCGTTTTCGGGATTGCCGACAGCCCTCCCCCGTGCCGAAATCCGGCATGGTGATCGGCCGTGAATCGGCGGCCGTCCCGGGAGCGAGACATGTATCCGAACACCGACCTGCACATTGCCGGGCGCTGGCGCTCCGGCGCGGAGAGCCGGACCCTGCCCGTGCTCAACCCGGCGACGGGCGAGACCATCGGACATTGTGCGGTCGCCACGACGGCTGACCTCGACGAGGCCCTGGAAGCCGCCGCCCGCGCCTTCCCGCAATGGCGCTCCGTCGCCCCGTTCGAGCGCTGCAAGCGCATGCGCAAGGCGGCCGATCTCCTGCGCGAGCGCGCCGATGCCATCGCCCGCGTGATGACGATGGAGCAGGGCAAGCCCCTGGCCGAGGCGAAGGTCGAGACCCTGGCCGCCGCCGACATCATCGATTGGTTCGCCGAGGAGGGGAAGCGCGCCTACGGCCGCGTGATCCCCGCCCGCGCCGACGGCGTGCTGCAGGCGGTGGTGAAGGAGCCTGTCGGCCCCGTCGCGTGCTTCACGCCCTGGAACTTCCCGATCAACCAGGCGGTGCGCAAGATCTCGGCGGCGCTCTGCACCGGCTGCACCGTGATCCTGAAGGGGCCGGAGGACACCCCGGCGAGCTGCGCCGAACTGGTCCGCGCCTTTCTCGATGCCGGCATTCCCGGCGACGCCCTGTCCCTCGTCTACGGCGATCCGGGCGAGATCTCGGCCTATCTCATCCCGCACCCCGTGATCCGCAAGATCTCGTTCACCGGCTCGACCGTGGTGGGCAAGAAGCTCGCGGCCTTGGCCGGCGAGCACATGAAGCGCGCGACGATGGAGCTCGGCGGGCACGCCCCGGCCATCGTGTTCGGCGATGCCGACGTGGAGAAGGCGGTCTCGGTCCTGGCACCGTCGAAGTTCCGCAACGCGGGCCAAGTCTGCGTGTCGCCGACGCGCTTCCTCGTCCACGATTCGGTGTTCGACCGGTTCGTCCAGGGCTTCAGCGACTTCGCGAAAGGCGTGAAGGTGGGCGATGGGCTCGACCCCGAGACCAAGATGGGGCCGCTGATCCACAGCCGCCGGCTCGATGCCATCGAATCCCTGACCGCCGACGCCGAAGCGGCCGGGGCCACCCTGCGCACGGGCGGCAAGCGCATCGGCAACCGGGGCAACTTCTTCGAGCCGACGGTCTTCACCGAGGTGCCGCTGTCGTCGCGGCTGATGAACGAGGAGCCCTTCGGGCCCGTCGCGATCATCAACCGCTTCTCGGACGACGACGAGGCCTTCGCCGAGGCGAACCGCCTGCCCTACGGCCTCGCCGCCTACGCCTACACCCGCTCGGTGGAGCGGTCGGCGCGGGTGATGAATCAGGTGGAGAGCGGCATGATCTCCATCAACCACCACGGCCTCGCCCTGCCGGAGGTGCCCTTCGGCGGCGTGAAGGATTCGGGCTACGGCAGCGAGGGCGGGCCGGAGGCGCTGGACGCCTACCTCGTGACGAAGTTCGTCACGCAGGCCAACTTCTGATCCGGTCTCAGTAATGGGGTGGCGGCGGCTCCGGCCCGCGCTGCGCGGCCCGCGCCGTCGCCTCCTCGACCTGCTCGCGCAGCGCCGACACGAGGCGGGTGAGCCGGTCGATCTGCCGCCACTGGTCGGTGACGATGCGGTTCAGATCCTCGACGGTGGCCTCCTGCTCGGTGAGGCGCGTCTCCAGCCGGTCCAGGCGTTCGGTCGATTCCATGGCATCCCTGCGAGGGGGCGGCGCGGGGCGCCCTACGCCACGCGCAGGACGTACTCGGCCATCTCGACCCGGTCCCGTCCGCCCTTCTTCGCCACGTAGAGCGCCTCGTCGGCCCGACGCAACAGCCGGTCGAAGTCGCAATCGGGCGTCGCCACCGCAACCCCCACGCTGACGCTGAGGGAGAGGTCCGACATTTCCGGCAGGGCGACGGTGGCGAAGGTCCGGCGAACCCGCTCCGCCGCGAGCATGGCCGAGGCCGGCGTGGCGCCGATCAGCAGACAGGCGAATTCTTCCCCGCCGAGCCGGCCGAACATCGTACGCGTCGGCAGCGTCTCCGTCGCCACCGCGCAGAAGCCGACGATCACGGCATCGCCGACCTCATGCCCGAACTGGTCGTTGATCGCCTTGAAGCGGTCGAGGTCGAACAGCAGCAGGGCCGTGCCGGTGCCGGTGGCGAGCAGCCGGTCGGCGGTCTCCACGAAGGCCCGGCGGTTGGCGATACCGGTCAGCGAATCGGTGCGCGCGGCGACGCTCTGCATCCGCTCGGCGCGCTCCTTCACGAGACCGATGAAGGTGAAGGCGGAGGCGATGGAGAACAGCATCGCGGCGAGGCACAGCACCGCCACCCAATAGGCGGCGATGGCCGCCTCAGGCTTCGGCAGGGGCGCCAGGAAGGCCGCCGGCACCCGCACGGCGTAGCAGACGCCGTAGACGGCAAGCAGCCCCACGGCGAAGGTCCGCGAGGCCAGGGGCTCCCCTCGCCCGCGCCAGAAATCCCACGCGCCGCCGAAGCAATAGAGCGCCGCGACCGTGGAGGCGAAAGCCACGCGCAGGGCGATCGACCCATAGAATTCGGGGATGAGGCAGAGCAAACCCCACGCGATGCCGCCGGCCAGGGCCCAGGCTGGATGGCGCCGCCGCCCCTCGAACAGGCTGACGCCGCGCCAGATCAGCCCGTAGGCGCTGATCATGACCACGTTGGAGACGCCGATGGAGATCCAGTTCGGGATGTGACCGCGCATCGCCAGCCCGACCGAGGCCAGGGAGCCGATGAAATGGGCGACGCCCCAATACCCCAGGCACGGCGAATCCGGGTGCTGGCGCCAGGATACGAAGAACTGCACGCAGACGAGAAAGGTCGTCGCGCAGCTTGCGATCAGCAGGGTGGCGGGGTCGAGACCCGGCACGGGCGTCCTCTCGTGTAGACGCCGGTCCGGGGGCGACGGCCAACTATCTCATAAGTAGTTCGAATGGCCAAGCTTAGGTTGCTTGGTGGCAGCTAATTCTCGGGCTGGGTGTGTCATCGGCTTGACGGGAACCGGCCGCCGGTGGAAGCGTCGGAGATGGAAAGGGTGGATCGCGTGACGCAAATTTTCGAGACAGTAGAAGGACTTCGCCTCGTTGCCGCCCGCTCCGACCCCGCCTGGCGGGAGTGGGGCCCATATCTCAGCGACCGCCAATGGGGCACCGTCCGTGAGGATTATAGTGCCGGGGGCGATGCGTGGACGTATTTCCCTCACGATCACGCCCGCTCCCGCGCCTATCGCTGGGGCGAGGACGGTATCGGCGGTTTCGGCGAACGACATCTGCGGTGGTGCCTGTCTCTCGCCCTCTGGAATGGTCGCGATCCGATCCTGAAGGAGCGGCTGTTCGGTTTGACAAACGAGGAAGGCAATCACGGCGAAGACGTAAAGGAATTATATTACTATCTCGACGGCACACCGACGCATTCCTACATGCGGATGGTCTACAAGTATCCGCAAGCAGAGTTCCCCTATTCCCGCCTGCTCGCGGAAAACCGCAACCGAGGTCTGGACGCGCCGGAATTCGAGCTCCTCGATACCGGCCTGTTCGACGAGGGCCGCTACTTCGATATCGAGATCGCCTACGCCAAGGCCGCGCCCGACGACATCCTGATGCGGGTCCGCGCCACCAATCGCGGGCCGGACGCGGCGGACCTCACCCTCCTGCCCCAGTTCTGGGCGCGCAACCTATGGTCATGGCAGCCCGGCATGGAGAAGCCGGCCCTGCGGCGCGACGAGGGCGGCGGAATCCTGGCGACCCACCCGGATCTGGCGCCCCTGCGCCTGCACGCGGACGGGCCGGATGCGTGGCTGTTCACCGAGAACGAGACGAACCTCCACCGCGTGTTCGGCGTCGGCCCGGCGGAGGGCCTGTTCAAGGACGGGATCGACCGGCACGTCGTCCATGGCGAGGCCGGCGCCGTCGATGACCGGGCCGGCACGAAATGCGCCGCCCGCTTCTCCTTCCGCCTCGCACCGGGCGAGACGCGGGAGATCCGCCTGCGCCTGCGCCCCGCCGATGCCGCAGGAGAGCCGTTCGCGGATTTCGACACAACCTTCGCGATGCGCGAGACGGAAGCGGACGCCTTCTACGCGGCGCTGCAATCCTCGACCCCCGATCCCGACCGGCGCCGCGTCCAGCGGCAGGCGCTGGCGGGGATGCTGTGGTCGAAGCAGCTCTACCATTACGACGTGCGCGAGTGGCTGGTCGGCGATCCCGGCCAGCCGGCGCCGCCGGCCGAGCGGCGGCACGGGCGCAACCACGATTGGACGCACCTTCGCGCCAACGACATCATCTCCATGCCGGATGCCTGGGAATATCCCTGGTTCGCCTCCTGGGATCTCGCGCTCCAATCCCTCGTCTTCGCGATGATCGATCCGGACTTCGCCAAGAACCAGATCCTGCTCCTCGTCGGGGATGCCTACAGCCACCCCAACGCGGCGCTGCCCGCCTACGAATGGGGCTTCGAGGACGCCAACCCGCCGCTCCACGCCCTGGCGGCGTGGCGGGTGTTCGAGATGGACCGGGACCTGACCGGCCGGCCGGACCACGACTTCCTCAAGCGCGTCTTCCACCGCCTGACGTTGAATTTCACGTGGTGGGTGAACCGCAAGGATGCCAACGACCGCAACCTGTTCCAGGGCGGCTTCCTCGGCCTCGACAACATCGGCATCTTCGACCGCTCGAAGCCCCTCGGCGGCGGCGCGACGCTCACCCAATCCGACGCCACCGCCTGGATGGCGATGTACGCCCTCAACCTGATGCGAATCGCCATCGAGCTGGCGCTGGCGGACCCGGCCTACGAGGACATGGCGGGGAAGTTCTTCGAGCACTTCCTCCTCATCGCGGCGGCGACGGGCGACGGTGTGTGGGACGAGGCGGACGGCTTCTTCTATGACGTGATCGAGACGCCGGAGGCGCGTCTGCCGATTCGCGTGCGGACCATGGTCGGGCTCATCCCGATCCTGGCGGTGGCGGTGCTGCGGGAAGCGGATGTGGAGCGCCTGCCGCGCCTGAAGGAGCGGCTGGTCTTCTTCCAACAGAACCGGCCCGACCTCTGGCGGCTCGTCTCCCACTGGAACGAGCCGGGCGCCGGGCGCTCGGCACTGCTCTCCCTGCTGCGCGGCCACCGGCTGAAGGCGCTGCTGCAGCGGATGCTCGATCCGGCCGAGTTCCTGTCCGATCACGGGGTGCGGGCGGTCTCGCGGGCCTACGCGGAGGCGCCGTTCTGCTTCCCCTGGGACGGGCGCGACCTCGGCCTCGCCTACGAGCCCGCGGAATCACGCTCTCGCCTGTTCGGGGGCAACTCGAATTGGCGCGGACCCGTCTGGATGCCGGTGAACTACCTGCTCATCGCGAGCCTGCACCGCTTCCACGACTATTTCGGCCCCGACTTCACGGTCGAGGCGCCGACAGGCTCGGGGCAAAGACACAATCTGCGCGAGATCGCGGACGAGTTGTCCTGCCGGCTGATCGCCCTCTCGGCACGGGGGCCGGATGGGCGTCGGGCGGTCTATGGCGACAGCCGCCTCGAACAGGAGGATCCCCACTTCCGGGACCACATCCTGTTCTACGAGTATTATCACGGGGATACGGGGCGCGGTGTCGGTGCCTCGCATCAGACCGGCTGGTCGGGCCTCGTGGCGCTGCTGATCCAGCAGGTCACTGAATCGTAGCGGTCGCGCCCTTGGCCGTCTCGACCAGGGAGAGCTTCGCCCGCTGCTGCTGGCCGACGCTGATCTCGCGGGAGATCTCCGAGCGGCGGGCGCTGTAGGTGGCGCAGACCATCGGATAATCGACCGGCAGACCCCACTTCGCGCGGTAGGTCTCCGGCGTCAGGCCCCGCAGGGTCAGGTGACGGCGCAGGGCCTTGTAGGGCTTGCCGTCCTCGAAGCTGGTGATCGCGTCCGGGCGGATGGAGGCGGCGACCTGGGCCGGCGACGGACGCTGGAGCGTCGGCTGTTTCGGTTTGGCGAGGTGATCGATCGCCTGATGGATCTCGGTCAGGAGTTCGGGCAAATTGTTCGCAGGGACACGATTGCGACTCACGTAGGCGGTCAAAATCCGGGTCGCGAGTTCCACGGTCGGCTTGTCGGTCATCGTGCGGTCCCTGGTTTCCACCCTCGCGCGGCAGGCCTTGTCGCGGCCGTCTTCACGTCGGTGCCATGAGCATGCGGGCGTGCTCCGACTCCCCCCAGGTGGTCCGTCGCCCGAGAAAATCGGGCGACCCGCCAAAGCCGGTGTACACTAGGATACTATACTACTTATGATTGCATTCACTCGTCAACGGCACCGCGACTTATTCCGAAGCTCTTTTTGAGGCGCGAAGGCCCCTTTTTCATGCATCCTTCAGCGAAATGGGCCCGGTTACGATAGTTTCAGCCTGTTACCCTTCCTTCTAAAGAACGCATATGTTGAATTTCGAGAGGAACGCCTGATGGACGTGCTCGTCGTGGGAGCGGGAGTTGTCGGCCTCGCGATCGGACGAGCGTTCGCGCTGCGGGGTCACACCGTGATCGTGGCGGAGGCTGAGCAGGCGATCGGCACGGGCGTCTCCTCCCGAAGTTCGGAGGTGATCCATGCCGGGATGTACTATCCCACGGGATCGTCGCGGGCCCGGAACTGCGTCAAAGGAGTGCAGCAGGTCTACCACTTCTGCGAGAGGACGGGGGTGCCCCACCGCCGCTGCGGCAAGCTGATCGTCGCCTGCGACGCGGGAGAGGCGGACGCCATCGCGAACATCCATGCCAGGGGCGAGGCGAACGGCGTCGCCGGGCTCGAACTGCTCGATGCAGATCAGGCCAAGCGCCTCGAACCGAATCTGACCTGCACCCTCGCCCTGTACTCGCCGAACACCGGCATCCTCGACAGCCACGCCTTCATGCTCGCGCTGCAGGGCGAGATCGAGGACCGCGGCGGCGCGCTCGCCCTCCGCACCCCGGTTCAGCGCCTCGCTCGCGAGAACGGGCAATGGCAGGCGAGCTTCGGCGGCGACGAACCGGACACGATGCCCTTCGACGCGGTGGTGAACGCGGCTGGCTTCGGCGCCCCCGCCATCGCGGCGAGGACGCAGGGCTACCCGACGGCTTCGGTACCGCGCCTCCATCTCGCGCGGGGCAATTATTTCGGCTGCACGGGCAAGCCGGCCTTCACCCGTCTGATCTATCCCGCGCCGCGCATCGATGGTGGGCTCGGCATCCACCTGACCCTCGACCTGAACGGCCGCGTCCGGTTCGGGCCGGACGTGGAATGGGTGGACGAGCCGGATTACCGGGTCGATCCCGGCCGCGCGGCCTCGTTCTACGGGGCGATCCGCCGGTACTGGCCCGGCCTGCCGGATGGTGCCCTGTTCCCGGATTACGCGGGCCTGCGCCCGAAGCTCACGGGGCCGGGCGAGGCGGCGGCGGATTTCCGCATCGAGGGCCCGGCCGAGCACGGACTTGCGAACCTCGTGCACCTGTTCGGCATCGAGAGCCCCGGCTTGACATCGAGCCTGTCCCTCGCTGAGGACGTGGCCGCCCGGCTCGACGCCTAGCTGAAGAGGTGCAGGGCCAGCGGCGCGAGGATCGCGGTGACGAAGGCGTTCAGCCCCATCGCGATCCCGGCGAAGGTGCCGGCGACCTCGCTGACCTGGAAGGCACGGGCCGTGCCGATGCCGTGCGCGGCGAGCCCGGCCGCGAAGCCCCGCGCCCGCATGTCCGAGATCTTCAGCGCTTCCATCATCGGCGTGACGAGGATCGCCCCGATGATGCCGGTGAGGATGACGAGGATCGCGGTCAGCGTCGGGTCACCGCCGAGCGTCGCGGCGATGCCCATCGCGACGCCCGAGGTCACGGATTTCGGGGCCAGCGACACGAGGATCGGCTGCGGGATCGAGAACAGCCGCGCCAGCACGATCACGCAGACGAGCGTCGCGACCGAGCCCGCCGCCAGCGCGGCGAGCATCGGCACCAGGGCGCGCATCACCGTGGCCCGGCGCTCGTAGAGCGGGAAGGCCAGCACCACCGTCGCTGGCCCGAGCAGGAAGTGCACGAACTGCGCGCCCTCGAAATAGGTCGGGTAGGGCGTGTCGGTCAGCGCCAGGACGGCGGCCACGAACACCACCGCGACGAGCACCGGGTTCGCGAGGGGATGCCGCCCGGTCGCGGCGGCGATCCTGTCGGCGGCGACGTAGGCGGTGAGCGTCACGGTCAGCCACAGGAGCGGCGTGCGGGCGAGATACACCCACAGGGAGAAGTCGCTCCCCACCATCGCTCAGCCCTCGTCCTTGCGGCCGCGCCGGTCGACCAGGGCCGAGACGCCCCGGAAGACGAAGACCGTGGTGAGCAGCGAGACGGCCGTCGAGACGAGTAGGATGACCGCGAGCTTCGCGCCCTGCGTCTTCAGGAGATCGAGCCGCCCGACCACGCCGACGCCCGCCGGCACGAACAGCAGCGAGAGGTTGGCGAGCAGCCCCTTGGCGATGGTCTCCAGCGTGCCGTCCACCAGCGGCGGCGGCAGCAGGCGCGGGAGGGGGCTGCGGGCCGAATCACGCAGGAGCAGGAAGCCGAGCATCAGACCCATGCCGATCACCGGACCAGGCACGGGCAGGCCGAACCCTCGGGCGAACGCCTCACCGCAGAGTTGCGCCAGCAGGATCAGCGCGAGGCTGGCAGTCATTCGGCGGGTACGCCGGAGAGGCCGCTGCGGCGGGCGGCGGCGATGCCGGCCTCATCGAAGCCGAGGAGACGGCCCAGGCGCTCCACCAGCGCCTCCTCGAACTCGTCCACCTTGCCGTCCGCCCCGGCGACCGACCACGCCATGGCGAGCAGCGCCTCGCGCTCGGCGCCGTTGGCCTCGTGCGGGATCATCTCCACGAGGCTCGCCACGTCCCGCACCTCGGTGTCCACGGCGGTCGCGCGGGCGATGAGGGCGTGGGCGGCGGCGGGACCGTCGGCGTAGCGGCCTTCCACGAGGCGGGCGAGGCGCTCGCTCTCGGCGGGGGCGAGGATGCCGTCGACGCGGGCGACATGGACGAGCAGGGCGGTCGCGGCCAGATGCGTGTCGTCGGCGGGGTCGCGCGCCTCCGAGGCGCCGATCCCCAGGGCCTCCACCGCGTAGGCACGCAGGCGTGCGATCAGGGACATGTCCGCTCCAGGCCAAACGTGCATCGCAACATTCGGCCCCGCCTCGCGGAAATCAAGCAGCCGGGGACAGGTTGCGACGGGCCGTGGCCCGTTTGCATCGCCTGCGCGGGCTCAGCCCTGGCGCTGCGCGTGGGTGACGGCGACGTGGATGAGTTCGGCCAAGGTGCGCACACCGAGCTTCTGCCGCATCTGCGAGCAGGAATTGGTGACGGTCTTGTAGCTCACCGACAGGTCGGAGGCGATAGCCCCGTAGGAACGGCCCTGCGCCAGACGGGCCAGGATCTGCTGCTCGCGCGGCGTCAATTGCAGTTCCGGGGTGCGGCGGGCATCGGCGCGCAGCATCGCCACCTCGGTGGCGAGGCGGCGGTCGAGATAGACTTCCCCGATGCGCACCTTCTCGAAGGCGTCGAAGAGTTCGGCCGAGGCGTGATCCTTGAGCACGTAGCCCAGCGCCCCGGCTTCGAGGGCGCGGGCGACGATCACCGGATCGTTGTGCATGCTGAAGACGAGGATGCGCGTGTTCGGCGCCACCGCGCGGATGCGCCGGATCAGCCCGAGCCCGGCCAGCCCGCTGCCCTGGAAGGTCAGGTCGCAGATGACGACCGGCGGCCGCAGGCGGTGGAAGATGCGGTAGCCGCCCACCACCGTCGTCGCCTCGGCGATGGTCTCGACGCCCGCATCCTCCAGGACGCGGCGGCATCCCTGCAGGACGATGGGGTGGTCGTCGATCACGAGCACCGGGAGGCGCGTGCTGGCAGGCTCGATCTGAGAGGCGATGGCGTTCATACGCTTTGCGCGGAGATGAGTTCGTGGCCGGGCTCCGGGCTCCGCTCGGGCGGGATCGGAATGGCAATACGGACGATCGCCCCCGGGCCGATATTGTCAAGGGCGAAAGTCCCCTGCAGGGCCTCGACGCGTTCGCGCATCCCCGACAACCCGAGGCCGATCCGGTGTTCGGTGGGGATGCCGGTGCCGTTGTCGCGGATCTCCACGTAGACGTTGCCGTCGCGCTCGGCGGCGGTGGCCTCGACGCGGGTCGCGCCGCCGTGGCGCACGGCGTTGGTGGCGCTCTCCTGCACGCACCGGAAGATGGTGAGGTCGAGGAGATCGCCGTAGCCCCGGGCGAGCCCGTCGAACTGCCCGACGAAGGCGATGCCGGGGTGCCGCTCGCCGAAGCCGCGCAGCAGCAGGTCGAGGCAGGTCGGCAGCGGGGCCTGCCCCAGCCCGTGCGGGCGCAGGCGGTTGAGGAGCGCGCGGTTCACCCCCTGCACCTGCCCGACGATGGTGCCGATCTCGGCCGCGCGGGCCGCGAGCTTGGAGCGGTCCACCTCCTTCGCCCCGGCCGCAATGCGGGCGATGGAGGCGGCGTTGGCCTCCAGGGCGAAGAGGCAGGGGCCGAAATCGTCGTGGAGTTCCAGGGCCGTGCGGCGGCGCTCGTCGTCCTGTGCGGTCAGGAGCTTCTGGTTCAGGCTGGCATTGGCCGAGCGCGTCTGCGCCAAGGCTCCCGCGACCTTGTTGAACCGCTCCGCGATGACGGCCAGTTCGGGCGTGCCCGGCGGTGCGAGGCGGGCGGTGTAATCGTGGTGTTCGAGCTGCGTCAGCGCCTCGCCGAGGCGGCGCAGCGGCGCGAGGATGCGCGCCAGCGCCAGATAGAGCGCCACCAGCATCGCGAGGTTGACCGCGAAGGTCGTGAGCGAGAGGGCGCGGGCGTAGCCCCAGATCTCCTCGATCTCGTCCATGGGCTGCGTCGTGATCTGCGCCGTGCCGAGCACGCGGCCGCCGACCGCGATGGGCAGGCTGTGTCGCTCGATGGGCGGCAGGATCATCCGCGCGAACCATGCGGGCGCCTCGCGCTCGGCGCGCTTGTCGGGCCCCGCATGGCCGACGCGCTGCCCCTGCGCATCGAGCACGGCCACGCGGACATGCCGCAGCACCCGGAAGCGCAGGTCGAGGGCCTGGAGCAGCGCCTCCGGCGAGGCGGTATCCGAAAGGCGGATCGTGTCGGCCACCAGGGATTCCACCGTCGCGAGGGAGGCGCGGGTCTCGACCCGCACCGCCGTGCGGGCGTTCAGCACCACCACCGCGCAGGAGGTGACGGCCGCAAGCAGGTCGATGAGCAGCACCACCGCGATGAGACGGGTCCGCGTCGACCAGCCGGACCAGGGCATGGACCTCGCCCGGGCGGGCCGATGCGGCGGCAGCAGGTTCGGGCGCGTATCCACGGTGTGACGAAACCCGTTCCAGGGGAGCAGAGGGTGAGGTCCTGAAGGACGGCTCGACTACTATTCCTTAAGCGAAACGCCGTAAATCCTGTGGATGACTTCGACGCGACCGGACTCGACTAGAAACGACACTGGGTCGTCGCACGGCGACATCATTGTGCCGTATTGCGAGCCATCAATCGGTGAGCTTGCCGATAGCCGGCGGGCGCATCGGGCCGGACCGGCCGAATCCGGGCGTTCCGATGGCGACCGTCGCGCATCAGGTCCGAGATCGCAACCGATGTCCGAGTTATCATTAGACATGTCGGAGCGGCGCACCGCCCGTCCCGCCGCCGCGCCGCAGGGCAAGCGCTCGCTGGCGCGGCCGCTGCTCCTCAGCGCCACCGGCGCCGCGCTGCTCTCCGGCTTCGCCGTGGCGGCGTCCTCCGTCATGGCGGGGCTCGTCACGCCGGCCCCGCGGCTGACGCAGCCTCCGGCCATCGGCCAGGGCCTCGCATCGAGCTGGCCCGACTTGAAGGACGGCCTGCCCGCCCGGGCCGGCGAGCCCGTGAAGATCACCGAGAGCAAGGCCGAGGCGCCGAAGCCCGCGCCGGGCCCGCGCATGGCCTCCTTCTCCGCCGACCCGAAGGCCTTCGACGGTGGCACGCCCACGCTACCGGCGCCGCAGCCGAAGCCCGTCGCCGAGCGTCCGGCCCCGGTGAAGCCGACAGAGCGCATCCCGGTGCCGACCGAGGTGGCCGTTCAGGCGAGCCCGCCCGCCGCCCGGATCGTCACGCCGAACCGCAGCGTCGCCGCCCTGGCGCCCCGCCCGTCGGAAACGGTGCGGGCCCGTGACGAGGCCGTTCCGGTAGCGGAAGCGCCGGCCAAGGTCGCGCCGCCCAAGCCCGTCGCCGTGGCGACGCCGGTTCCGGCCAAGCCGAAGCCGGCCCCGGTGGCGACGGCCAAGCCCGTGCCCGAGCCGGTGAAGGCCGCGAAGGCCGAGACACCCAAGCCCGCCGTGAAGGCGGCGGCCGCCAAGCCGGCCCCTGCCCCCGCCATGGCCAAGCCGACCGTGACGCAGACCGCCTCGGCGGAGGCCGATTCGGACGAGACCGAGATCTTGGGTGTGAAGCTGCCCTCGCTCGCGCCCACCGGGCGCAAGATCAAGGACAGCGTGAGCGCGCTGGGCGACGCCGTCCGCAGCGCGTTCTAGGGACTCAGCCCCGCTGCTGGGGTTTGAACCCGCCCTTGCCGGCATTGCGGCGGTGGCGGTCGGCGCGGGGCGAACCAGGGCCCTTACCGGCGCCGGGCGGCCCCTTGCGGGGCGCCGGGGCGAATTCCGCAGGCAGCGCCTCGACCTGGATTTCCGGCGATCCGTTCCGCGCGAAGGCTTCCGCGAAGCGTGAGGCGGCGTGGCCGCGCACCTCGAACTTGGTCTCCCGGTCGAAGATGCGGATGGCGCCGATCTCCTGACGGTCGAGCCCGCCGCGACGGGTCAGCAGCGGCAGCAGGCGGCGCGGGTCGGCGTTGTCGCGCCGGCCGAGGTTCAGGCGGAACCACACCGCCGGGCCCATCGCCGCGATCTTCTCCGGGTTCATCGGATCGTAGGGCGGACGCTCCGCGCGGGCGCGCCCCTCGCCGGGGTCCGTGACCTCCTCCGGCGCCGGCAGCCGCGTGCGGTAGATACGGGCCACGATGTTGGCCAGCTCCTCCGGGCTCTTATGGGTCAGGAGCATCTGGGCCATCACCGAATCGTCCTCGGCGGCCGGCTCGGCGATCAGGGTGTCGCTGAGCATCCGCTCGGCATCGAGGCCGCGGATCGTGTCGGCCGAAGGCGGGCCGCACCATTCCGGCTGCACCTTCGCCATGGCGAGCATCTGCTCGGCCCGGCGGCGACGGGCGTTCGGCACCAGCAGCACCGAGGTGCCCTTGCGCCCGGCCCGGCCGGTGCGGCCGCTGCGGTGCTGCAAGGTCTCGGCGTCGTGCGGCAGGTCGGCGTGGATGACGAGGCTCAGCGAGGGCAGGTCGATGCCGCGCGCCGCCACGTCGGTGGCCACGCAGACCCGCACCCGGCCGTCGCGCAGGGCCTGGAGGGCGGCGTTGCGCTCGCCCTGCCCCATCTCGCCCGAGAGCCCGACCACGGAGAAGCCGCGCTCGGTCAGGTTCGCCTGCAGGTGGCGCACCGCGTTGCGGGTGTTGCAGAACACGATGGCCGTGGGGGCATCGGCCTCGCGCAGGAGGTTGAGCACGACGTGCTCGATCTCGCGCGGGACCACCCGCACCGCCTTGTAGGCGATGTCCGCGTGGCCGCGCGTCTCGCTCTTCACGGCCAGCCGAAGGGCGTCGCGCTGGTAGCGCTCGGCCAGGGCCTCGATGCCCTTCGGCAGCGTCGCGGAGAACAGGTAGGTCGAGCGCTCCTGCGGCGTCGCCGAGAGGATGAACTCGATGTCCTCGCGGAAGCCGAGGTCGAGCATCTCGTCGGCCTCGTCGAGGACGACGGCCCGCAGGGTGGAGAGGTTGAGGGAGCGGCGCTCCAGGTGGTCGCGCAGGCGGCCCGGCGTGCCGACGACGATCTGCGAACCGTCGGCGAGGCGGCGGGCCTCGCGGCGGGGGTCCATGCCGCCGACGCAGGCGGTCACGCGGCCCTGCGCGGCACCATAGAGCCATTCGAGTTCCCGCTGCACCTGCAGCGCGAGTTCGCGGGTGGGGGCGATCACCAGGGCGAGCGGCGCGGCCGGGGCCGGCATGGTCTCGTCCTCGCCGACCAGCATGTCGGCCATGGCGAGGCCGTAGGCGACGGTCTTGCCGGAGCCGGTCTGGGCAGAGACGAGCAGGTCGCGACCGCCGCCGGCGGCTTCGAGCACGGCCGCCTGGACGGGGGTGGGTTCGGCATAGCCGCGCTCGGCCAGGGCCCGCGAGAGGGGAGCGGGCAAGTTCGGGAAGGGCACTTCGGTCAGGCTTTCGGTAAGGCGCCGTCCGCCGGGGCAAAGCCCAGTCGGCATCGAACGACGCGGTATCATCAGGACAGACACGCGGCGCTCATGGCCCGCGCGGGACGCTTGAGAGCGTCCATCCGAAGGCCGCCCGTTTTGGTCCGAGGCGCGCATGGTAACGGTTGCGGGGCGGGCTGACCACTCCACCCCGGGCATGAGGGGCCTGCTTGCGCGTTCGGACTATTCCGAGGGCTCGGGGTCCAGGGACATCCGCATCCTCAGGCGCACGGTGCCGTCCTCCGTGCGCACGGCCAGGACGTAGTCCTGCCGCTCCGGCCCCTCGGCGATCCCCTGCGCGATACGCGTCATGATTCGCGCGGCCTGGGCGCGGGCGGCGTCGAGGTCCGGCAGATCGAACCCCTCCTTGTCGCGGACGAGGTTGCTGCCGTCATGGAGGTCGATGAAGTAGCGGGGCACAGCGCGAATCCGGTCCAACCGGTGGACCCCGCTTATGCGCCTCCGTTGTTTCTACGCAATTGCCGATCCGCCAATGTCCGCCGCAGGATCGACGCAGGGCGGCGGTCCTGGCGACCGCCGCCAATTCATTCGCGCAACGCGCGCTCAGTAAGCTCGGCCGAAATATGGCTGAGACACCGGCCGGTAACGCTCGGAAACCGGCCAAGTATAAGGCCGAGCCGTACCGGAAACGTGAGTATTGGCTTGATAGGCCGGCTTGAACCCGTTGAGGGTCGTGGTGTGGCCCTTCTTCTTGGGGGCCGAGGCGTCCCTGGCGGCGACCGTGCCGGTCAAGCCGACGACGGCGAGGGTGACGAAGGCAAGGCGAGACAACATCCCGGGCATCGAGACCTCCAACGACGGCGCAATTGCCGGCACGGATCGAACGGTCATGCCGACGCCCGGTTCCGGGTCTCGCGGCTCAGGCGCCGAACCGCTCCGTGCGGATGATCGTGGGCGGGACTCCCGCCGCCATGATGAGGTCGGCCGCCGGGCTGACGAAGCGGTTCGAGCCGCAGAGGAACACCTTGGTGGGGGAGCCGATCCCGGCGAGGGCCGCCCGCACCAGGGCGGCATCGATCCTTCGCCCCTCGCCCTCCCGCGTGGTGCGCAGGAACAGCGAGAAGTTCGGCTCGTCGCGGTGGCGGGCTTCCAGCTCTTCGAGGGCGATGGCCTCGGCGCGGCTGCGCACCGAATAGATCAGCGCCGCCGGGATCTCCGGCGCCACCTCGGCCCGCCGCCGCAGCATGGCGAGGAGCGGCACCACGCCCGAGCCGCCGCCGGCCAGCAGGAGCGGCCCGCCATCCGGCCCATCCCAGGAGAACGAGCCGCCGATGGGTCCGCGCAGTTCGAGGCGGTCCCCCACCTCGGCGGAATCGAAGAACCAGCCTGAGACCTCGCCTCCGGGCAGGCCCTCGACGAGCAGTTCGAGGGTCCCGCTGTCGTCCGGCACCGAGGCGACGGAATAGCTGCGGCTCGCCCGGTAGCCATCCGAGGCGGTGAGGCGCACGTCGACATGCTGCCCCGCCCGCTGCCGGCCGGCGATGGCGCAGCGCAGGCGCACGCTCTTCACGTGGGGCGTCACCACCGTGACGGAGGCGACCTCGGCCTCGTGCCAGCGGAAAACGATGGGCTCGGCCGTCGCCGGCTCAATCTCCGATGTACCGCTGCTCACGCCAAGGGTCCCCGTACATGTGATAGCCGCGCAGTTCCCAGTAGCCGGCGGTGTCGGTGTTGGTGAAGCGCAGGCCCTTCAGCCACTTGGCGCTCTTCCAGAAATACAGGTGCGGCACGAAGAGACGCGCCGGCCCGCCATGGTCGGCATGGATCGGCTCGCCCGCGTAGCGCGTGGCGATCATCGCCTTGCCGTTGAGGAGATCCACGACCGGCACGTTGGTGGTGTAGTCGTCGAAGGATTCGGCCAGCAGGTAGGCGGTCGGCGCCGAGATGTTCGCATCGGCCAAGAGGTCGTCGATGGTGACGCCCTCCCATGCCGTGTCGAACTTCGACCACTTGGTCACGCAGTGGATGTCGCCGTGCCACTTCGTGCGCGGCAGGGCATCCAGCTCCTCCCAGCGATACGCCTTAATGGGCCGGGACCCCTCGCGCAGCGTGAAGCGCCAGGTGGAGAGGTCGATCACCGGATTCGGCCCGATCTGCAGGATCGGGAAATCCTGCGTCAGGTACTGGCCCGGCGGAAGCCGCGCTCCGGTCTCCGGAGGCTGCCGTCGCCCGACGAAGCCGCGTGTCACCATGCCGGTTTCCTCACCCATGGCCCGGTTTCGAACGCGAAACGCCGTCCGTCAAGCGCCGTGACTTCGCCGAATAATCGCCCGAAAGCTCATGTGTGATAGGCTCAACGTCGCAAGGCGTGGACTCATCACAGGAACGGACATGCGGACGACCTTCGCGACCGCCGCGCTACTGGCCGGCGTCATCTCCCTCGCCCCCGCCGCACAGGCGCGGGACGGCATCGGCCCGGCGGGCGCTGCGGCGCTCGGCGCCATCGGCGGCCTCGCGGTCGGCAGCGCCATCGCCGGCTCGGCCAACAACGGCTACTACCCCGGCCGCCCCGTCTACCGGGCCCCGCCCCCGGTCTACGTGGAAGAGGATTACGGCCCGGTCTGCCATTTCGAGCGTCGCCGCTACGTCGATGCCTATGGCGACGTGCTGTTCCGCCGCGTCCGCGTCTGCGAGTAAGCCGGCTCCGACACGGGCCGCGGCTTGAAGCGCTCGGCGCAGGCGATCCCGCCTAGCACGAGCGCCAGGGCCGCCGCCTGGACGGGACCGAAGGGCTCGCCGATCACCAGGACGGCGAGCCCGGCCCCGAAGATCGGGACGAGGTTCACGAAAAGGCCCGCGCGGTTGGGGCCGATCAGTTCGACCCCGCGCATAAAGCAGAGCTGCGACAGCAGCGAGGGCCCGAGGCCGACGAAGGCGACCATCGCCCAGCCCTCGTGGCTCGGCCAGACGGAATGGCCCGTGGCCCATTCCACCGCGAGCGGCGGCAGGGACGTCACGAAGGCCGCGATGGCCATGGCGCCGAAGAAGCCCAGCGCCGACACCTTCGGCCGCATAGGCAGCACCACCGTATAGCCCGCGTAGAGCAGGCAGGCCCCGAACACGAGCACGTCGCCCCGGTTGAAGGCGAGGTTCGTGAGCACGGAGAGGTCGCCATGGCTCGCGGCCATCGCCGCGCCCGCGAGGGTGAGCACCACCCCCACCGCCTGCCCCCCGCCCACCGGCACGCCGTAGGCGATGCGGTTGGCCAGGATGACGATGACCGGGATCGCCCCCTGGAACAGGGCGAGGTTGACCGCGCCCGTATAGGTGCCGGCCGCATAGAACAGGCAATTGAAGGCGGTGTAGCCGAGCCCGCCCATGAGCAGGATGCGCAGCCAGTGCCGCCGCAGGATCGGCCATTCGACCAGGATGCGCGGACCCGCGAACGGGATCAGCACCGTGCAGGCCACGAGCCAGCGCAGGGTCGTGATGACCTGCGGCGACACATGGCCCGGGGCCCACCGGCTGGTGACGGCGTTGCCCGCCCAGAGCAGCGCGGTGAGTGTGAGGAGGGGATAAGCCGCGGCGGCGCCGCCGCCCGGCCTCGTCACCTCAGCGGCGACGGAACTGACCGCCGCGCACTGGCGGACGGGGACCGGAGGCGCGCTCGTCCTTGTGACGGAACACGAGGCGGCCCTTCTCCAGATCGTAGGGCGACATCTCGACCGTCACCCGGTCGCCGGCCAGCGTCTTGATGCGGTTCTTCTTCATCTTGCCGGCCGTGTAGGCGACGATCTCGTGGCCCTGGTCCAGCTGCACCCGATAGCGGGCATCGGGAAGGATCTCGATCACGAGACCGTCGAACTGCATCAACTCTTCTTTGGCCATACACCTTCTCCAGTCGGACCGTCCGGCAGCAGGCGTTCCGGCAAAACAGCGTTCGACAACCCGTGTCGTCTGAAAAACGCCGGAGCACGACGGTCCGATCCGAAAGGGGGATCACTTCTGCCCGGCGGCGAAGCACGGATTTAGTCGCCATGGAACACAGCCGCAAGTCGGCTGCGACGATCCCGGTGCCGCAATACAATCCGTTTCACCATTCTTCCTCAGGATGGCGGCTCTTGCCCGGCATAATCGAGCCGCCCGTCCGGCGTGCGGCGCCAGACGCGCAGCAACACCATCCCGCCCGCCGGATCGCCCCGCCCGTCGAAGGACAGATCGCCGAGGACCGTCTTGTACTTACCCGTGCGCAGGGCGTCGGCGAGCTTGCGTCCGTTCACCTTGCCCTTCGCATCGGCCGCCTGCCCCCGGTCGAGGGCCTGGGCGAGGAGCTGCACGGCGGCATAGGCGCTGGCGGCCGCCGAATCCGCCTCCGGCGTGCGGGGCGCCGCCTTGCCGACCTTGAGGTCGGGCAGGCGCGGCGGATCGGAGGGCAACGTCATCACCGTGCCCTCACCCGCCGGGCCACTCGCGGCGAAGGCCGGGGCGAGGATTCCGTCGCTGGCGACGAGGGGTGCCGTCAGGTGAGCCTCACGCATGGCCCGCACCAGGGTGGCGGCGTCGGCGCCCGTGCCCCCGAAATACACCGCCGCCACCTTGGCCGCCGCGAGGCGCTTCACCAGCGCCGAGAGATCGCGACTGCCGCGCTCGATCCCCTCGAACGCCGCCTCGTGCTGGTTGAGGTCGTGCAGCCGCGTGGCGACCGCGTCGGCAAGGCCGCGCCCGAACGTCGTGCGGTCGTTGAGGATGGCGATCGGTTTCCCGGCATAGACCCTGGCGAGATAGTCGGCGGCGGCGCGGGCCTGCTGCGGATCGCTCGGGCCGAGGCGGAACAGGTTCCACAACCCCCGCCCGGTGAGCGGCCCGTAGGTGACGCCCGGCGCGACGAGGACCGTGCCGGCCCGCTCGTAGACCGGCGCCGCCTTCGCCACGGCGGCGGATTCGAACGGGCCGACCACCGCGCCGATCCCGTCGGCGGCGAACCGCGCGGCCACGGCGGCGGCCTGTTTCGGATCGCCCCCATCGTCGGCGGCGGTGAGACTGAAGCGGCGCCCGCCCGCGCGGTTGAGATCGGCCACCGCCTGCTCGGCGCCCGCGCGCAGGCCCTGCCCGAAGCCGGCATCCGGCCCCGAAAGCGGCGCGGACAGGCCGATCCGGACCGGCGGCGAAACCTGCGCGGCAGCGGGCAGCGTCCCGAGGAAGCACAGGGCCAGGGCGAGGGCTCTCATGGTCCGGGGCGGCCTCGGCGGATACAAACTTGCGCGAGTATACGCAGCCTCACCTACGCGCGGCGATAGTCGTCATGGATTTTCGACCAGCCCTGCGTGCAGACAGGGTCGCGGTCCCGCGCGATCTGCGCGATAAGGCGTCCCGATCCGCAGTACCGCGGCGGCGAAGCATCGTCCCCGGCGGGTCGCCCCAGCCGTTTCGGGACCATTTTCATGACCTCGTTGTTCGCCGGCATCCAGGATGCGCCGCTCGACCCCATCATGCGCCTGTTCGAGGCGTTCAATGCCGACACCCGCCCGGGCAAGCTGAACCTCGCCATCGGCGTCTATACGGACGCGGAGGGCAAGGTGCCGCGCCTGCGGGCGGTGCAGGAGGCCGAGAGGCGCTGGATCGAGAAGGGCCTGCCGAAGACCTACCGGCCCATCGAGGGTACGAAGCCGTTCCGGGACGCGGTGCAGGCGCTGCTCTTCGGCGAGGGCGCGGCGATCCTCTCGCAGAACCGGGCCGCGACGCTCCAGAGCGTCGGCGGGACCGGCGCCCTGAAGATCGGCGCCGACGTGCTCGCCAAGCTGAAGCCCGGCGCCACCGTCGCCGTCAGCGACCCGACCTGGGAAAACCACCGCGCCCTGTTCACCCAGGCCGGCTTCACCGTGGTGGACTACCCCTACTTCAACGACGAGACCGGCGGCGCCGATTACCCGGCCATGCGCGCGGCCCTCGAGACGATGCCGGCCGGCACCATCGTCGTGCTGCATGCCTGCTGCCACAACCCGACCGGCGCCGACCTGACGGACGAGGAATGGGCCGACCTCGTGCCGCTGATGCAGAAGCGCGGGCTCATCCCCTTCCTCGACATCGCCTACCAGGGCTTCGGCCTGGGCCTCGACGCCGACGCCGCGCCGGTGCGCCGCTTCGCCGAATCGGGCCAGGAGTTCTTCGTCGCCTCGTCGTTCTCGAAGTCGTTCTCGCTCTACGGCGAGCGCGTCGGCGCCCTGACCATCGTCGCGGCCGATCCGGCCATGCGCGCCAAGGTCGAGGCCCTGGCCAAGCGGCTGGTGCGGTGGAGCTACTCCAATCCTGTGACGCACGGCGCGGCCATCGTCGAGATCGTGCTGACCGATCCGGCGCTCCGGGCCGATTGGGAGAAGGAGCTCGGCCAGATGCGCGAGCGCATCCAGGCGATGCGGGTGCGCATGGCCGACAGCCTGCACCAGCGCCACCCCGACCGGGGTTTCGAGGCGATCAAGGTGCAGAAGGGCATGTTCTCGTATACCGGCCTCAGCCCGGACGAGGCCGTGCGCCTGCGTGAGGAGCACGAGGTCTACGCCCTCGAGACCGGCCGCGTCTGCGTCGCCGCGCTGAACACCCACAACATCGACCGCGTTCTCGACGCCATCGACGGCGCCGTGAAGGGCTGAACCACCGCGCCGGCATCGCCCTGCGGCGATGCCGGCAGCGGATCTGCGTAAGTAGGTCCCAAAAAAGTCCTTAAGATCGGGCTGCGGTGAAGCCCCATTCAGGAATGCCGCCAGCCTCATGCTCAAAACCGCCTTCGTTGCCGCACGCGACCGCCAGCGGCTGTCGGAGATTGCCTCGATCCTGATCGGTTTCGGCGTCACCCGCGTCGTGGACCGTCTCGGGCTGCGTGCGCTTCCGCTGCTGCCGCGTCGCCAGCCGCGCGTCGATGTCACCCGCCTCTCCGAGCCCGAGCGGATGCGCCGGGCCATCGAGGCGCTGGGCCCGACCTTCATCAAGTTCGGACAGATCCTCGCGAGCCGGCCCGATCTCCTCTCCCCCGCCTGGACGGAGGAGTTGCAGAAGTTGCACAGCCAGGTCCCTCCCGTGCCGTGGGAGCAGATCAAGGACCAGTTGGAGCAGGACCTCGGCGGCCCGGCCGCGGAGATCTTCGCCGAGTTCAACACCGAACCCCTCGCCTCGGCCTCCATCGCCCAGGTCTACCGGGCGCGGCTGCATTCGGGCGAGGACGTCATCGTCAAGGTGGTGCGGCCGAACCTACGCAAGATCATCGAGGCCGACCTGCGGCTGATGGCGCACGGCGCCCGCATCGTGGAGGCGGAGTGGCCGGACATGGCCCGCTACCAGCCCCGCGAGCAGATGCGCCACCTCGCCGACGGCCTGAACGGCGAGCTGGATCTCCTCAACGAGGCCCGCAACTGCGAGCAACTCGCCCAGATCTTCGAGGGGCGCGACGACATCGTGTTCCCGCGCATCCACTGGGAGTATTGCTCCGAGCGGGTGCTGGTGCAGGACTTCATTCACGGCATCCCGCCCAATGACGAGGCCGCCCTGGAGGCGGCGGGCATCGACAAGAAGATGCTCGCCCAGAAGGGCACCGACGCCTTCCTGCAGATGGCCCTGATCGAGGGGCAGTTCCACGCCGACCCGCACCCCGGCAACATGCTGGCGATGGCGGGCAACCGCATCGGCTTCATCGATTTCGGCATCATCGGCCGCCTCTCGCAGCGGCGGCGCAACCAGTTGCTGGTGCTGATCGGCGCCATGCTGAAGCAGGACGCGGACGGTTTGATGGCCGTGCTCCTCGACTGGACCGGCACCAGCAACCCCGACCTCACCAAGCTGCAGGTCTCGGCCCAGGCCTTCGTGGAAAGCCATTCCACGATCCCGCTGAACCTCGGGCTGGTCCTCACCGACTTCATGAACATGGCCCGCGAGAACGACCTCGCGATGCCGACCGACCTCGCGATCCTGTTCAAGGGCCTCGTGACGGCGGACGGCGTGATGCGCCATCTCGATCCGAACTTCGACCTCTTCGCCGCCGCCGCGCCCACGGTGCGGGCGAGCATGCGCTCGCAATTCTCCCTCGACGGGCTGAAGCAGAAGGCCGAGGCCCTGGGCGCGGGCCTCTACGGTGCCGCGTCCGAGTTGCCGACGCTCATCCACCTGATGCTGGTGCGGCTGAAGCAGGGCCGCGTCACCGTCGAGATCGAGATCAAGGGCCTCGACAAGGTCACGCGGGGGATCGAGCGCGCCGCCGCCCGCGTCGCGGTGGCCCTCGTGGTCGCGGCCTTCGCCACCCAGCTCGCCCCCCGGCTCATCGACCTCGGGACTCCGGTTTTTGTGTCGATCGGCTTGGTCGTGTTTATTCTCGGCATCGGGTGGCTGGTATTGCTTATGCGAAAACGCTGAACGTATCCTCCAATACAATTCTGCGGATTCGTCGCTTTTGTCGCAAGCGAATTGAAACAGTCTTCGCTTGCGGCAGCTTGGCCGCATGATACGGTCGAGCACCCCTCGAATCGCGCGGTTGCGGGCAGGGGCGGCGAGAGAGAAGCGGACCCGGTCCGCCACCGCCGTCCCCGCTCCGAATTGACCGTCGCCGACCGCGCTTTCGCAGGGCTCGAGCCCCGTGACGGGGCCTCCGGTGGGGTACGGCGGGGGCGCTGCGATGGATCTGCTTGTTGCGCTGAGTGACCTGGAACCGGCCGTCGTCCGGCGTGAGGACCTTGAGGCCGAGAACGCACGGCTGCGGCTTCTGCTGAGCCAGGCGACGGAACTCGCCGACACCGAGATCCGCCGCAACGCGCGCCTCAACCGCATGGTGGAGAGCGGGCGCATCGTCGCCGAGGACAGCGCCACCCGCCTCGCCAGCGCCGAGGGACTGAACGCGAAGCTCCAGGCCAGCGAGGAATTGAACCGGCGCTTGCTGTGGACCACGAACGATTTCGTGTCGGTGCTCGATCTCGACGGGCGCCTGATCACGCTCAGCGAGAACGGCCCCTCGATCCTCGGCCTCGTCAGCGCGGCGGGGGCGCTCGGCCAGCTCTGGGTCGACTTCTGGATCTGCCCCGACAGCCGCAGCGCCGTGCTCTCCGGCCTGCACTCGGCCCGGCTCGGCCGCGCCAACCGGTTCCAGGCGGAACTGGAGGTGCGCGGGATTGCGACGTGGTGGGACATCGCGGTGACGCCGATCCTCGGGGCCCACGAGCGGCCGGAGCGCATCCTGGCGGTCGCCCGCGACATCACGGAATTGAAGACCACCGAGGCGCGCCAGACCCTGCTGATGCAGGAACTCGCCCACCGCATGAAGAACACGCTGGCGCTGGTGCAGGCGGTGGCCGCGCAGACCCTGCGCAACGCCGTCTCCCTCGAAACCGCATCGGAATCCCTCTCCGCGCGGCTTCTCGCGCTGGCGCAGGCGCATGACGTTCTGGTGCAGGGCTCCTTCGCCAGCGCCTCGCTGACGGCCCTCGTCGGCACGGCCGTGTCGCTGCACGGCGACGGCGTGCCGGGCCGTTTCCGCGTCGAGGGGCCTGACGTCACGCTGAACGCCCACCAGGGCATGACGCTGGCGCTGATGCTGCACGAACTCGGCACCAACGCCACGAAGTACGGCTCGCTCTCGACCCCCGCCGGCCATGTCGCGGTGACGTGGCGCGTGGCCGAGGCCCGGCCCGAGGGCGATCCGGTCCTGTGCTTCCGCTGGGAGGAGATCGGCGGGCCGCCCGTCGCCCCCCCGACGCGCACGGGGTTCGGCACGCGGCTGATCGCCCGCAGCCTCGCCCACAGCTTCGGCGGCGCGGTCACGCTGGATTACCCCGCGAGCGGGGCGGTGCTCACCTTCGAGAGCCCCTTGCCGCCCCTGCCCGCCGAGGCCCAGATCTTCCAGCGGGCAAGCTAGGCGAGGCTGTTTTCCGAGAGGGCGCCGAGGGTGGCGTCGCGCAGGCGCCGCGCCTCGGCGAGGGGCGCGGCGATGCCATCGCCCGCCTTCGCCTCGTGCTCAAGGGTGCGGCAGGCGGCGCTGAAGGCGTCGCAGCCGAGCATGCCGGACATCGAGACCAGGGTGTGCGCCTCGCGCCCGATCTCGGCGGTCGGGCGCTCGCCATCCGGGAAGGCGTCGGCCAGGGCCTGGGAGAAGCGGGCGATCAGCTTCTCCAATCGTTCCCGCCCGATCACGTCGCCGAGTTCGGCGAGCGTGCTCGCATTGACGAGGGCGGGCGTGGACAATGGCACTGTCCCTTTTCATAGATCGGTTGACTTCGCAGGTCACAGGATGCCCCGCTGACCGTCATCATCCAACCCCTCCGGGCCCCATCGGTCACGATGTCGCTCCGGGGCGGATCCCGCAGCCCGACGGCGCCGCGCGGAGCCCGCCCTTGAGGACGAACAGCCTGCGGGCGCGCCTGTCCGCGCTGTGGATGATGCTGCTCGCCTCTGGCGCCGCCACGGGCCTGCTGCTCTACGGGCTCTATGGCCAATCGACCGCCGTGCAGGTGGCGGAAGCCGAGGTGGCGGTGACGCGCGGATGCCGCGAGATCATCGACCGGGTGGCCGGGCGCAAGGGTCCCCTCCCGCCGGGCACCGCCCCCGAGCGCATCGTCGCCCTGGCCCTCGAAGCCCTGCCCGGGGTCGAGGGGGGCATCTGGACGGCCTCCGGCGGCTCGGTCGCCTACGCCTTCCCGACCTATGAGGGCACCGGCCCGAAGACCGACCTGCCGGAGGCCGAGCGTCCGGTCATCGCGGCGGTGACGACCGAGGCGCTGCAGGTGGAGCACGCCGTGACGCTGCGGCGGCCGAACCGGACGCAGGTGCTCGTGCTCCAGGGCTGTCCGCTGCGCGCCTACGGGCCGGACGCCACCGCCTGGACGATGATCCGCGCCCATGTGGCCGAGGGGCCGTCCTACATGCGGCTGCTCGTAGGCCTCGGATTCCTGGCGGTGACGGTGGTCGGCGCCGCGATCTTCCTCGGGCGGTTCCTGATCGGCTTCTCCCGCCGGATCGCGCAATTGGAGGCCGCCCTCGCCTCGCCCCTCGCGGAGGCCGAGGAACTGCCGCATCTGCAGCGCACGGGGGAATCGGAACTCGACCGGCTGGTTGATGCCCTGAACGCCGCCGGGGGGCGGCTACGCGCCGCCCGCGAGCGGGCCGTGGCCGCCGAACGCCTCGCGGCGGTGGGACGCCTCGCCGCCGACCTCGCCCACGAGATTCGCAACCCCATCGCCGCCATGCGGCTGAAGGCCGAGAACGCCCTGGCCAACGGCGAGCCCGAACGGGCGGCGACCGCCCTGAAATCGGTGCTCGGGCAGATCGCCCGCGTCGACGCCCTGTTGCGTGACCTCCTGAACCTGACGCAGCCGCGCTCCATCGCCCGCAGCCCGGTGCCGGTCGGCCCGCTGCTGGCGGAATGCGCGCAGGACCACCGGGACTTGGCCGAGGCGCGCGATGTCCGCATCGCCATCGAGGCCGGCAGCCTGCCGCCAGGGGACGATCCGCATCTCGACCGGGCGCAAATCGTGCGCGCGGCGGAGAACCTGATCCTCAACGCGATCCAGCACAGCCCCGACGGCGGCACCGTCCGCGTGGAGGCCCGGCGTGTCGTCCGCGAGGGCAACGTGCTGCTAGAGATCGCCGTCGCGGATTCCGGCGCGGGGGTCGATCCGGACCTGCGCACGGCGATCTTCGAGCCCTTCGCCACCGCGCGTCCCGGCGGCACCGGCCTCGGCCTCGCCATCGTCCGCGAGATCGCGCGGGCGCACCGGGGCGACGTGACCCTGGCGCCCTCCTCGGCGGGGGAAGGCGCCACCTTCATCATGGAGCTGCCATGGCGACCGTCCTGATCGTGGATGACGACGCCGCCCTGCGGGAGGGTCTGGCGGAGACGGTGGGCGATCTCGGCCACCGTCCGGTCGTCGCGGCGAGCGGCAGCGAAGCCCTGGCGCGCCTCGCGGCGGGGGGCGTGAACGCCGTGCTCCTCGACCTGCGGATGCCGGGCGACTTCGACGGCATGGCGACCCTCGCCCGCATCCGCGCGCAGGCCGAGCCGCCGCCGGTCCTCGTGCTCACCGCCTATGCGAGCCCGGCCAACACCATCGAGGCGATGCGGCTCGGCGCCCACGACCATCTCACGAAGCCCGTGGGCCGGGCCGACCTCGCCGCCGCCCTGGACGGGATGCTCCAGCGGTCGCGGCCCGATCCGGTGCAGGGGGGTAAGCGCCCGGCAGGTGGGCTCGTCGGGTCGAGCGAGGCGATGCGCCGGGTGCAGAAGACCATCGGCCTCGTCGCCGACAACCCCGCGACGGTGCTGATCGGCGGCGAGACCGGCACCGGCAAGGAGGAGGTCGCCCGCGCCATCCACGCCTATTCCGCGCGGCGCGAGAGGCCGTTCGTGCCGGTGGATTGCGCTGCGATCCGGCCCGACCTCCTGGAGATCGAGCTGTTCGGCCATGCGCGCGGCGGCTTTCCCGGCGCCACCGCCGACCGGAGCGGCGCCTTCGCCCAGGCCGCCGGCGGCACGCTGTTCCTCGATGAGGTCGGCGACATGGCCCCCGCCATGCAGGCCAAGATCCTGCGGGTGATCCAGGACCGCACGGTCACGCCCCTCGGCGGGCGTCCGCTGCGGATCGATGTCCGCCTCGTCGCGGCGACCCACCGCGACCTGCCGGCCCTCGTGGCGGAGGGCCGCTTCCGCGCCGACCTCTATTACCGGCTGGCGGTCGTCCCCATCGCGCTGCCGCCCCTGCGCGACCGCCTCGCCGACATCGTGCCGCTGGCCGAGCATTTCCTCGCCGCCTTCGGCAAGCGCCTCAGCGCCGGGGCGGCGGCGCGGCTGCTGGCCTATCCCTGGCCCGGCAACGTCCGCGAATTGCGCAACGTGGTGGAGCGCGCCGCCGTTCTGGTGCGCGGCGGGATGATCGCCGCCGACGAGATCGACCTGCCGGGCAGCGCACCCGCCGCACCGGACACGCCCGGGGACGAGGCCGGTGACCTGCCGGGGGCCGTCGCGCGGCTCGAACGCCGGATGATCGCGCGGGCCCTCGACGAGGAAGGCGGCAACCGCACCCGCGCCGCCAAGCGCCTCGGCATCCAGCGGCAGCTGCTCTACGCGAAGATCGAGCGGTACGGCCTCGCCGTCGATGATCCGGCACTGTCGCAAAATACGACAGAGCACGTCGCTAAATCAGACAGCGAAGACACTCTTTAGCGGGTGAAACCTGCCGGATTCAGCCGATTTGCTCAACTAATCGTCATCAGAGACTGGCAACCGGAACTGCACCTGCCGTGGCGCGTCATGGTGGCGCTCGGTCCGCAGGGGGCGGGCAATCGAGGATTTTATCCATGGCCGGGGCATCGGTGCCGAACGAGATGCGGGACGGGAGCACGAAGGCTCCCTCGGAGAAGGCCCTGCGCGGCCTCGACGCCCTCAACTTCTTCCTCGCGGACGTGCGCGATGGCCTCGGCCCCTATCTCGCGATCTACCTCATCGCCGTGCGCGGCCCGGACCAGGGCTGGAACGAGGCGACGACCGGCCTCGTGATGACCATCGCGGGCATCCTCGGCCTCGTGATGCAGACGCCCGCCGGGGCCTTCATCGACAGGACCAACCACAAGCGGGCGGTGGTAATCGCCGCCGCGATCGCGGTGACGGCGAGCTGCCTCGTCCTGCCCTTCGTCTCGAACTTCTACGTGGTCACGGCCACGCAATCCCTCGCCCACGTCGCGGGCGTGATCTTCGCGCCGGCCCTGGCCGCGATCACCCTCGGCCTCGTCGGCCCCAAGATGTTCTCGAAGCGGATCGGCCGGAACGAGGGCTTCAACCATGCCGGCAACGCCGTCTCGGCGGCGGCGGCGGGCGGCCTCGCCTACTTCTTCGGGCCGGTGGTGGTGTTCTGGCTGATGGGCATCCTGGCAGCCCTCTCCATCGGAGCGATGCTGCTGGTGCCGGCCAAGGAGATCGACGACGACCTCGCCCGGGGCATGACCACCCCCGAGACCAAGAACGAGGAAGAGCCGTCGAGCCTCAAGACCCTGCTCAAGAGCAAGGGCCTGCTGCTCTTCGCGGTGCTCTGCGCGATCTTCCACCTCGCCAACGCGGCGATGCTGACCTCGGTCGGACAGTTGCTCACCCATATCTCGGGCAAGGACCACGCGACCTCGCTCATCGCGATCTGCATCGTGGCGGCGCAATGCGTGATGGTGCCGACCGCGATCTTCGTGGGCGCCAAGGCCGACGCCATCGGCCGTAAGCCGATCTTCCTCGTCGCCTTCGCCATCCTGGCGATCCGGGGCGTGCTCTACACCTTCTCGGACAGTCCGTTCTGGCTGGTGGGCGTGCAGCTCCTCGACGGCATCGGCGCGGGCATCTACGGCGCCCTGTTCCCCGTCGTCGTGGCCGACCTGACGCGCGGCGGCGGGCGCTTCAATGCCGCGCAGGGCGCGGTCGCGACGGCGCAGGGCGTCGGCGCCTCGCTCAGCGCCACGCTGGCCGGCGTCATCATCGTCTCGGCCGGGTATTCGGCGGCGTTCCTCTCCCTCGCGGCCATCGCGGGTGTCGGTTTCGCCCTGTACCTCATGCTGATGCCGGAAACGCGGGACGATCTGCCGGCGACCGGCAACGACGCCCTGCCCCGCGCCGCCGCGACCGCCTGAGCAGGCCGACATGAGCACGCCTCCCTCGGACGGGTCGTCCCGGCCCTTCGTCTTCCTGCATGTCGGCGACCAGCACCTTACGGTGCGGGACGCCCCCCACCACCGGGATCTCGTCGCGATCCTCGACCGGATCGCCTCCTTCGGCCGGGACGCATTCGACTTCGTCTACCTGCCGGGCGACATCGCGGAGAACGGTGCCGCCGCCGAATACGCGCTGATCGAGGAGGCGCTGCGGGGCCGTCCGTCCCTGCCGGTCCTGCTCATCCCCGGCGACCACGACCGGCAATACGGCGCGATGGCGGATTTCGCCCGCTTCCACGATGCCGTGATGGCCGGGCGCCATCCGAGCGTGGCCAACGACCTCCTTCAGCCCCCGGCGGGACCGGGGGTCGATCCGCAGCGCGCGTCGATCCCGCAATATTACTACGCTGCCGATTACGGCGATGTGCGCTGCCTGTTCGTGGACATGATCAGCGCCGGGTTCGGCCAGAAGGGCAAGGGCCTCGATTTCCGCATCGGCCCCATGCAGATGGATTGGCTCAGCGCGGAGGTCGTGCGCGCCCGCCGCGAGGGGAAGACCTGCGCGGTCTTCATGCACGCCTATCCCGACGATCTGGAAAAGAAGGAAGCCAAGGAAGTCGCGGGCCTCTTCTGGGGCCAGGGCGTGCGCCTCGTGGAGATGGGCCACACGCACTACAACGAACTGGCCCATGACGGCCGCACCACCTACGCCGCCGCCCGCTCCGTCGGGCAGAACGAG
This sequence comes from Methylobacterium sp. TK26, assembly GCF_055361565.1. Taxonomy (NCBI): domain Bacteria; kingdom Pseudomonadati; phylum Pseudomonadota; class Alphaproteobacteria; order Hyphomicrobiales; family Methylobacteriaceae; genus Methylobacterium; species Methylobacterium sp. TK26. The sequence goes on from NZ_CM143965.1 coordinate 2,526,491, forward strand.
GATGGGTCCGTCGGCTACGCGGTCGGCGCCATCGACGCGGGCGAGGTGAGCTGGCGCTTCCGTCCCCTCGACAGGGTCGGCCCCCTCGTCCTGATCACCAGCCCCGCCGACCGGCGCCTCGCCACGCACGGCCTGCGCGGCGATGAGGCGGGACGCATCACCGTGCGCGCGGTCGTGCTGTCGGACGAGACGCCCTCGCCCTGCCGCTGCCGCGTCGATGACGGGCCGTGGCAGATGATGGAGCGCATCGCGGACGGACCGGCCTATTCGGCCTCGGTCGAATGGCCCTACGGCGCCCGCCGCCTCGCAGTGGAGGCGATCGATCCCCGCTGGCCGGGGTATGGGCCGGACCACATCGACCGCGACGTGATCGAACCGCCAAGCAGCGTCTTCCTCAGCCCGACGCGCCCGGACAGGCCCGGCAGCGATGCCTGCAGCCTCGGCGCCTGGCTCGATAAGGGCGTGCGGGGCGACCAACTCGGCCCGAACCGGGCCGGTCGCGACTGGTGATTTCCTTTTCCTTCTGACCGAAAGACCGACACCGCGATGGGTGCCCTGACCCTGACACCGAACCTCGCGACCTGGGGCATCGCCGCCCTGGCGACGCTGGGCGTGATCCTGCGCCCCTTCTCCTGGCCCGAGGCGATCTGGGCGGTGCTCGGCGCCGCGCTCCTCGTGGTGCTTGGCCTGCTGCCCTGGCAGGTCGCCATCGACGGCATCGCCAAGGGGACGGACGTCTACCTCTTCCTCATCGGCATGATGCTGCTGGCCGAGATCGCCCGGAAGGAGGGCCTGTTCGACTGGCTGGCGAGCCACGCGGTGCGCGCCGCCAAGGGCTCGGCCACGCGCCTGTTCCTCCTCGTCTACATCGTCGGCACGGTGGTGACGGTGTTCCTCTCGAACGACGCCTGCGCCGTGGTGCTGACGCCCGCCGTCTACGCCGCGACCAAGGCGGCAAAGGTGAAGGACCCCCTGCCCTACCTGTTCATCTGCGCCTTCATCGCCAACGCGGCGAGCTTCGTGCTGCCGATCTCGAATCCGGCCAATCTCGTTGTCTTCGCGCAGAACATGCCGCCGCTCGGGACCTGGCTGCGCCTGTTCGCCCTGCCCTCCCTGCTGGCCATCGTGACGACCTACCTCGTCCTGCGCGTCACCCAGAACGGGTCCCTCAAGCAGGACATCGAGGCCGACGTGGAGACGAAGCCGCTGGAGACCGGCGGGAAAGTCGCCGGGCTCGGCATCGTCCTCACCGGCGCCGCGCTCATCGGCGCCTCGGCGGCCGGCATCGAACTCGGCCTGCCGACCTTCGTCGCCGGCCTCGCCACCGCCATCGTCGTGCTCGCCATCAAGCGCGGCGGCGTCGTGGAGGTCGCCAAGGACGTGTCGTGGAGCGTGCTGCCCCTGGTGGCGGGGCTTTTCGTGCTCGTCGAGGCCCTGGAGAAGACCGGCGTCCTCAAGATGCTGGCCGACACGCTGAAGTCCTACGCCTCCGCCGATCCGACGATGACCGCCTGGGCGGGGGGTGCGGCCGTGGCCTTCGGCTCGAACCTCGTGAACAACCTGCCCGCCGGCCTGCTCGCGGGCGCGGCGGTGCAGACGGCGGAGGTCTCGCAGAAGGTGGCGGGCGCCATCCTCATCGGCGTCGATGTCGGCCCGAACCTCTCCGTCACCGGGTCGCTGGCCACGATCCTCTGGCTGACGGCGATCCGCCGCGAGGGCCAGGACGTGTCCGCCGGCCAGTTCCTCAAGCTCGGGGTGCTGGTGATGCCGCCGGCCCTCATCCTGGCGCTGGCCGCGCTTCTCTACCTCTGACCCTGTCGAAGACCGGAGACCACGCGGCGTGACTGCGACCCTGCTCTATCCCTTCATCATCGTCGCGGGGTGCCTTCAGGCCCTCGGCAATTCCATGAACGCGCAGCTGCGCGGCAAGGTGGTCAACCCGTGGCTCGCCGCCACGGTGTCCTTCCTGCCGATCGTCTTTGTCTTCGCGACGCTGTTCTTCACGATGCCGACGCCGATGCCGAGCCTGGACACCCTGTCCAAGATGCCGTGGTACGCGCCGCTCGGCGGCGTCGCCGGGGCCGTGGCGGTGTTCGGCGGCCTCGCCTTCATCGACAAGGTCGGCGCCGGGCCGTTCAACGGCCTGACGCTCACTGCCAACATCCTCACCTCCCTCGCCTTGGATGCGTTCGGCCTGTTCGGGCTGCAGGCGGCAGGCTTCAAGCCGCTGCCGTGGCTCGGCGGCCTGCTCATGGCGGTCGGCGTCGTCTTCATCGCCCGCTCGGGCGGCAAGAAGGACGGGAGTGAGCACACCAGCACCGCCGGCAAGCTGCTCTACCCGTTCATCATCGTGGCCGGCATGCTGATGGCGGTGGGCGTGGTGTGGAACGCGCAGCTGCGCGGCGCCCTCGTGAACCCCTGGCTCGCCGCCACGGTGTCCTTCGTGCCCGTGGTGTTCGTCTTCGCCTTCATCTTCCTGCTGCGCCCGACGCCGCTACCGAAGCGCGAGGATCTGGCGGGCGTGCGCTGGTACATGCCGCTCGCCGGCATCACCGGGGCGGTGGCGGTGTTCGCCGGCCTGCTCTTCGTGGACAAGGTCGGGGCCGGCGCGTTCAACGGCCTGCTCATCACCGCCAACCTGCTCACCTCCGTCGCCCTCGACCATTTCGGCTGGCTCGGGATGAAGCAGGTGAAGGCCGGCCCGGCACGCCTCGTCGGCGCCGCCGTGATGGTGGCCGGCATCGTCCTGATCTCGGTGTTCTAGGCCGGCAGCGGGGGCGCCGCCTCCTCCGCCGCGATCTCCGGCTCGGGGGGCGCCTTGCGCGAGAAGTAGTAGAGGTCCACCGCCCGCCAGAAGGCGCCGCGCTCGGCGTCGCTCCGGTGGGCGAGGGCCGCTTCCAGATGCGCCATCGCCTCGCGGGCGATCTCGCTGCCCTGAAGCTCATCCATCAGGTCGGAAAGATCAGGCATGACAACCTCCGTTCTCTAACCGAGAAAGAATAACGCCTAAGCTTGAATAGCGATCCAAAACCGGCCCGGCCGCTTGCCAGGGTCGAGGCTACGGCTACGATCACCGCACTGCGAAAGCTCGTCGCGGGAGATTCTACATGCAGCTTCGTCGTCGCTTCCTCCTGTCGGCGGCCCTGCCGCTGGCCCTGGCCTTCGGCCTCCAGGCCGCACCGCTCGGGGCGAAGGAGATGCCGGACCCCCAGGCGACGACCGAAGCACGCAAGCCCAACGTGGTCATCATCGCCACGGGCGGCACCATCGCGGGGGCGGGCGCCGACGCCACGAACAGCGCGAGCTACGTCGCGGCCAAGGTGCCGGTGGACAAGCTGATCGCCGCCGTGCCGCAGATCACCACCATCGCCAACGTGCGCGGCGAACAGGCCTTCCAGATCGGCTCCGAGAGCTTCACCGACGCGAAGCTGATCCAGCTCGCCAAGCGCGTCTCGACGCTGCTGAAGCAGGACGACGTGGACGGCGTGGTCATCACCCACGGCACCGACACCCTGGAGGAGACCGCGTTCTTCCTCGACCTCGTGGTGAAGAGCGACAAGCCCATCGTCGTGGTCGGCTCGATGCGCCCCTCCACCTCCCTCTCGGCGGACGGCGCCCTGAACCTCCTCGACGCGGTGACGGTGGCCGGCAGCAAGGAGGCCATCGGCAAGGGCGTCACGGTGACGATGGGCGACTACATCCAGAGCGGCCGCGACGTCACCAAGCGGACGAACGTCGTCCCGAACGCCTTCTTCAGCCAGTGGGGCCCGCTCGGCATGGTGGTCGAGGGCAAGACCTACTTCTACCGGACGCTGGCCAAGCGCCACAACACGAGCTCCGAGTTCGACATCGACCAGATCGACAGCTTGCCGCTGGTGGGCATCGTCTACGGCTCGGGCAACATGATCCCGGCCGTCTACGACACCGAGGTCCAGGCGGGGGCCAAGGCGATCATCCATGCCGGCACCGGCAACGGCTCGGTGGCCGATTACCTCGTGGACAAGCTCAAGGACATCAGCGCCAAGGGTACGATCATCATCCGCTCGGCGCGGGTGCCGGACGGGTTCGTGGTGCGCAACGCCGAGCAGCCCGACGACAAGTACGGTTGGGTCGTCTCCCACGACCTCAACCCGCAGAAGGCCAAGCTTCTGGCCGCCGTGGCGCTCACCAAGACGAGCGACGCGAAGGAGCTTCAGCGCATCTTCTGGGAATACTGACCCCTCCCGCCCCCGCCCGGCATGCGCGTCACGCGGGGCGGGTGGCGATGCCGTCGTGATCCCCTCGCAATTTCTGGCGTAAAGTCTCACCTGCATGCCGCAGGAGAAACACCCATGAGCGACCTTCATCCGGAAGTCGCGGCCGTCACCGCGCGCATCGTCGAGCGCTCGCGGGACAGCCGCCGCGCCTATCTCGACCTGATCGAGCGGGAGCGCGAATCCGGCGTCAACCGGCCGACGCTGGCCTGCGGCAACCTCGCCCACGGCTTTGCGGCGTCGGGGGAGGACAAGGCGGCGATCCGGGCCGGGCGGTCGATGAACATCGGCATCGTCACCGCCTACAACGACATGCTCTCCGCGCATCAGCCGTACGGACGCTACCCGGACCAGATCAAGGTCTTCGCCCGCGAGCGCGGAGCCACGGCGCAGGTTGCGGGCGGCACGCCGGCCATGTGCGACGGCGTCACCCAGGGGCAGCGCGGCATGGAATTGTCGCTGTTCTCGCGGGACACCATCGCCCTCTCGGCGGCGGTGGCGCTCAGCCACGGCATGTTCGACGGCGCGGCGCTCCTCGGCATCTGCGACAAGATCGTGCCCGGCCTGCTGATCGGCGCGCTCCGCTTCGGCCACCTGCCGACGATCCTAATCCCGGCCGGGCCGATGCCCTCGGGCCTCGCCAATAAGGAGAAGGTGCGGATCCGCCAGCTCTATGCCGAGGGCAAGGTCGGCCGCGAGGAACTGCTCGAATCCGAATCCGCCTCCTATCACGGGGCCGGCACCTGCACGTTCTACGGCACGGCCAACTCCAACCAGATGATGATGGACATGATGGGCCTGCACATGCCGGGCGCCTCGTTCATCAACCCCGGCACGAAGCTGCGGCAAGCCGTGACCCGCGCGGCGATCCACCGGCTCACCGAGATCGGCGCGGACGGCAACGATTACCGTCCGCTGGGCAGGTGCGTGGACGAGAAGGCCATCGTGAACGCCACCGTGGGGCTGCTCGCCACGGGCGGCTCGACCAATCACGCCATCCACCTGCCGGCCATCGCCCGCGCGGCGGGCATCGTCATCGACTGGGAGGACATCGACCGGCTCTCGGCGGTGGTGCCCTTGATCTGCCGCGTCTATCCGAACGGCGCGGGCGACGTGAACCACTTCCACGCGGCGGGCGGGATCAGCTTCGTGATGTCCGCCCTGCTCGATGCCGGGATGCTGCACGACGACATCCTCACCGTGTCCGGCGGGCGCCTGCGCGACCATGCCCGCGACCCGAAGCTGTCGGGCGAGGAACTGGTCTTCGAGGATGCGGTGCCGGAGAGCCTGGACGACACGATGATCCGGCGGCCGGATCGCCCGTTCCAGTCGGATGGCGGCATGCGCCTCGTGAAGGGCAACCTCGGCCGGGCGACGTTCAAGACCAGCGCCGTCGATGAGAAGCGCCACGTCATCGAGGCCCCGGCGCGGGTGTTCGACGATCAGGACGAGGTGCTGAAGGCGTTCAAGGCCGGCGAGTTGGAGCGGGACGTCGTGGTCGTCGTGCGGTTCCAGGGTCCGCGCGCCAACGGGATGCCGGAACTGCACAAGCTCACCCCGCCGCTCGGCGTGCTTCAGGATCGCGGCTTCAAGGTCGCGCTGGTGACGGACGGGCGCATGTCCGGCGCGTCGGGCAAGGTGCCCGCCGCGATCCACCTGACTCCTGAGGCTCTGGCCGGCGGGGCCATCGCCCGGCTGCGCGACGGCGACATGGTGCGCCTCTCGGCCCCCGAGGGTCGTTTGGAGGTGCTGGTGGACGAGGCCGACCTCGAAGCCCGCGACCTTGCCCCGACGCCGAAGCCGCAGGCCGGCACCGGCCGGGAATTGTTCGCCTTCATGCGCGCCGGCGCCGACGGGGCCGAGCAGGGCGCCTCGGCCATGCTCGCCGCCGCCGGCCTCTAGGCGAGAGAACACCCACGCTCACCCCTTGCACAACCTCATCCTGAGGTGCGGCGCAGCCGCCTCGAAGGAGGGCTCCAGGGATCGCAGAGGCATCTGGACGCCTCCTTCGAGGCCCGCCGAGGCGGGCACCTCAGGATGAGGGCATTGGGCGGGATCCCAGGCAACGGAAAGGAACGGCACCATGAACGACCTCGCCAGCATCGACACGCTGATGCGCTCCGTGCCGGTCATCCCGGTACTGGTGATCGACGACGTGGCCCAGGCCCGGCCCATCGCCGAGGCGCTGGTGAAGGGCGGGCTCACCGCCCTCGAAGTCACCCTGCGCACCCCCGCCGCCCTCGACGTGATCCGCGAGATGACCTCGGTGGAGGGCGCGGTGGTCGGCGCGGGGACGGTGCTGAACCCGCGCGATCTCGACGCCGCCATGAAGGCCGGGGCCGAGTTCATCGTCTCGCCGGGGCTCACGGCGCCGCTGACGGAAGCGGCCAAGGCGAACGGCGTGCCCTATCTGCCGGGCGTCGCTACCGCCGCCGACATCATGCGCGGGCTCGACCACGGGCTCGACCGGTTCAAGTTCTTCCCGGCCGAGGCGGCGGGCGGCATCAAGGCGTTGAAGGCGCAATCGGCCGTGTTCGGGCAGGTGCGCTTCTGCCCGACCGGCGGCATCACCGAGGCCACCGCCCCGGACTGGCTCGCTCTCCCGTCCGTGCTCTGCGTCGGCGGGAGCTGGGTGGTGAAGCCCGGCGCGCCGGATTCGGCCGCCATCACGGCGGCGGCGCGGGCGGCCTCCGGCTTGCGGAAGACCGCCTGAGGGCGGATCACTCCGCCGGCATCGCCTGCATGGACTCGCGGGGCACGAAATGCGTGCCCTCCTTTTCCAGCACCACCTTGCGGTCGTGCAGGGCTTCCAGCGTCGAGCGGTGGCCGATGGAGACGATGGTCGTCTCGGGCAGCCGCTCGCGCAGCATCCGGTAGATCTTCGCCTCCGAGGGCTCGTCCAGCGAGGCGGTCGACTCGTCGAGGAACAGCCATGCCGGCTTGGCCAGCAGCGCCCGCGCGATGGCGAGCCGCTGCTGCTCGCCGCCGGAGAGGCGCCGCTCCCACACGTCGTCCTCATCGAGCTTGTCGATCAGGCCCGGCAATTGCGCATCGGTGAGCGCCTGCCGGATCTCACCATCCGAGAACCGGGCGCGGTCGTTCGGATAGACCACCGCGTCGCGGAGCGTCCCCAGCGGGATGTAGGGCCGCTGCGGCAGGAGCAGCGACGATTGCCCGGCCGGCACGTCGATGCGACCCCGGCCGAAGGGCCAGATGCCGGCGATGGCGCGGAACAGCGTCGACTTGCCCGAGCCCGAAGGCCCGGTGACGAGGGTCGCCACGCCCTTCGGGAGCGAAAGCGTGTCGGCGGCGACGATCTCGCGGCCGTCCGGCAGGGCGAGGGCGAGGCCCGTGGCGGTGACGCCGCCGGAGGTGGCGTTGCCCTGCGTGAGCCCGCCGCCGGTCGTCCCCATGGCTTCGGCCTTGGTCATCGCCCGGCGGAAGGAGCCGAGACGGATCGTGTTGGCCTTGTAGGCCGCGAGCGTGGTGTAGGCGTCCACGAAGAAGGACAGCGAGGTCTGCACCTGACCGAAGGCGTTGCCGGTCTGCTGGAGGGCGCCGAGCGTGATCTTCTTGGCGAAGAAGGACGGCGCGGCGATCAGGTAGGGGAAGATGACGCTCGCCTGCCGGTAGCTGAAGGTGAAGGCGATCAGCTTGATCCGGCGGAAGATGATGCCGGTGTAGTTGGCCACCACCATGTGGAACAGCGAGGAGAGGCGGCTGGCCTCGGCCTTCTCGCCGCGCAGCAGGGCGATCTGCTCCGAATAGATTCGGTTGCGGGCCAGCGAGAAGCGGAAATCGGCCTCGACCCGCTCCTGACGGAAGTTCAGCCCGATGAGCGGGCGGCCGATGAGGTGCGTCAGCCACGTGCCGACGACAGCGTAGGCGATGACGAGCCATACGAGGAAGCCCGGCACGACCGTATCCGTGAACGGCAGCACGAAGTCCTTCGAGATCGTCCAGAGGATGACGATGAAGGAGACGAGCTGCGCCGCCTGGCTCAGCAGGCGGATCGACAGGCTCGCCGTCTGCCGGATGAAGGCATCGACGTCCGACTGGATACGCTGGTCGGGGTTGTCCGCTTCCTCGTCGGTGAACGGGATGCGGTAATGGGTGCCCTCCCCCAGCCAGCGGCCGGTGAGGCTGTGCGTCAGCCATGTCCGCCAGCGGATCAGCAGGGAGGAATCCACGAACAGGTCGAACATGCCGATGGCGATGTTCAGCGCCGCCAGGGGCACGAAGATCCACAGCAGCTGATGCCAGAAGGCGTCCGCGTTGTACTCCTGCAGCGAGTTGTACATGTCGCGGTAGAAGAAGTTGAACCGCAGCGTCAGCGCGACGTCGGCGAAGTTCACGAAGATCGACAGGGCGACGAGATTGCGCCCGATGCGCCCCTCGGTGCTGCCGAACCAGCTGAACAGGCTGATTTCCTTGGTCGGCGCGTCGCGGTTGGCGAAATACGGATCGGCGATCATCGTGATGGCGCGGATCGGCTCAAGGTACGAGATGCCGAGCACGATGCCAGCGAAGACCACGGCGCCGGTCGCCGCGAAGGCCGGCGGCAGCAGCGCGGCGAGGAAGGGCGGCAGCACGCCCGCCTCGGCCAGCGCCCGCGACCCGGCAAGCAGCAGATAGCCGACGCCGTAAACCGAGATGAAGACCTTGAGATAGGCCGAGATGGTGTTCGAGGCGACGAGGATCGCGGCCATCGTGAAGCCCGCCAGCGAGACGTAGAGCGGTGGGCTGGGAACGCCGGGGAACGCCAGCAGGACCAGCGCGCACAGCGCGGTCACCACGGCCTGGATACCGAGTCCGGTCCTGATCGCCGCCACACCCATCTCCCTTCACGTCCCCCCGACCGCGAACGGACGGGACCCGCGGACATGGCCGCGGGACGTGGCGAGATAGCGGCAGGGGAGGAACCTGTCGCGTGAAACTTCGGACAGGTTCGGTTTTGGCGGTTATGTCGCTGGCGTTTCAGGCCACCTTGCGCGGCACCAGACGCTCGCTGCCGAGCGCGTCCTGCGCCCCGGAAATCCCGGCTTCGGTGTATTCGGCGTCCTCGTTGACCCGCCAGACATCGTGAAGGCGGGTGCCGGCGCGGATGTTCTCCACGGTCAGCATCGCCGTCATCATCGCGTGGTCCTGGTTGTTGTACTTGTGCATGCCATTGCGGCCGACGAGGTGCAGCGTCGGGTAATCCCGCTGTAATTCCCGGCGCACGGTGGCGACGTGGGCTGAATAGTCCTCGTCGTAGACCGGATAGGCCTTCGGCTGGCGCACGACGCAGGCATCGACTACGTCGGCCGGGTCGATCAGGCCGATGCGGCCGATCTCGGCCTTGGCCAGGGCCACGAGATCCTCGTCCGAGGAGGTCCAGAGCCCGTCGCCCTCGAAGCAGAAATACTCGAGGCCGAGGCAGGTATGGGCCTCGTCCGGGATCATCTCCGGAGACCACGAGCGGAAGTTCTGCACGCGGCCGACCTTCACGGACGGGTCGTGGATGTAGATCCAGTTGTCGGGGAAATTCCTGTCGGACTTGGCGATGAGCGCCACCGTCAGGAAGTCGCGATAGGCGAGCGCCCTCGCGTTGAAGGTGCTGAGCGGACGCGGGCGGATGGCGTTCACGAGGTCGCGCACCGGCGCCGACGAGATGACGTGCTTGGCGGTGAAGGTCTCGCGGCTGCCGTCGCCGCGCTTCGCGGACACGGTCCAGAGGCCGGTGCCAGTGTCGAAGGACAGCGAATCGACCCGGCGGTCGAGCAGCACCTTGCCGCCCTGCGCCTGCGTCTTGGCGGCGGCGGCCTCCCACATCATGCCGGGCCCCCGGCGGGGATAGCGGAACGATTCGATCAGCGTCTTGATGACCGGCCCGCCGGCCTTCTGGCGCTTGCGCAGGCCGAGGGAGCGCTTCACCCCATCGAGGATCGCAGCCCCGAGATCGAGCCCCTTGATGCGCTGCGCCGCCCAATCGGCCGAGATCGCATCACAGGACATGCCCCACACCTTCTCGGTGTAGGTCTTGAAGAAGATCGAGAACAGGCGCTCGCCGAACTGGTTGCGCACCCATTCGTGGAAGTTCTTCGGCGCCTGCACCGGCCGCGCGCGGGCGTAGAGGTAGGAGGCGACGCAGGCGGCGCTCGTCGCAAGCCCGAGATTCTTCAGCGCCTCGAAGGCTTTGAGCGGATAGGCGTAGTACTTGCCGTTGTAATAGATCCGCGACAGGCGCGGCCGCTCGATGAAGTCGTTGGGGAGGATCTCGTCCCACAGGTCCACCACCGCCTTCGACTTCGAGAAGAAGCGGTGGCCGCCGATGTCGAACAGGTAGCCGTTGTGTGAGACGGTGCGCGAGATGCCGCCGACCTGCGCGGGGTCGCTTTCCAGCACCGTCACCGCGTGGCCGTGCTTCGACAGCAGGTAGGAGGCCGTCAGACCCGCCGGCCCAGCGCCGATCACCAGCGTCTCGGTGTGATGACTCATCAGTCGCTCCGGCCCGGATCGATACATGTCAGCGCGCGTCTGCTCGATTCATGTCCGGGCAGGGTTAAGACTTCGCTGCCGCGAGGCCGCCGACATCAATGATCGTGGCATCTTCTGGCCGAAACAGGCGCTTGGCCTGCGCGAACAGCGAGCCCGTCACGAGGATTCCGAGGATCGGCAGGTCGAACACGATGAGGATGCGCGCCAACGGCATCAGCACCCACGCCGCCACCGTGAACGGCGCCGCGCCGGGCGCGCGCCCGAGGATGAGGAGCGTCACGGCGGGCGCCGCGATGGCGAGGTCGTAGTGGGACACGTAAGGTTGCATCGCCAGGGCCGCGACGAGGATGACCGCCAGCGTGCCCGGCTCGCCCGCGCCACGGTGGAGCGCCTTCGTGCCGAAGGCGAGCGCCGCCGCGCTCACGACCCCCTGGATCGCCCAGGCGACGTTGCCGGGCACGCCCGAAAACCGCGCCGCGAAATAGGCGGAGACCGAAGTCTCGATCATCTTGGCGTTGAACTCGGTGATGAAGGCGCTGTGCACCGGCATCAGCACGGTGAGGAAGATCCTCCATACGTCGATGCCGAACACGGCCACCGAGAGCCCGACGAGGGCGAGCGTCGCGACGGCGCCCGCGACGAGGCAGCGCCACTGGCCGTTGAGCAGGAGCATCAGCCCGATGGCGGCGGCGAATTGGGGCTTGGTGGAGAGGAAGGCGAGGCAGAGCCCCGACAGCACCGGTCGCGGCCCCGCCTGGGTGAGGGCGACCGTGGCGGCGAGCGCCAGGAAGCCGTCGAAATGGCCGTACATCACCATCGCCACGGCGGGCGGCGAGAGGCACACGGCCAGCGCCGGGCCGAGGAGCGCCGCGCCGCGTAACAGCATCCGCGTCGTCAGAGCGAGAGCGGCGAGGTTCAGGGCGGTCCAAAGAAACACGCCCGGCGCGAAGGGCATGAGCGCGAACGGTGCGAAGACGAGCATCGCGTGCGGCGGATAGACGAAGAGCAGGCCGGGATCGCGCGTGAGCCCGAAGGTCGATTTGATCGCGGCGCCGTAGGCCGGCAGGTCGCCGAGGATCGCCGCCTGCCCCGCGAGCACGAGACGCGGGCCCATCCAGAAGTTCACGAAGTCGCGGCCGAGCGGCGCCCCGATCATCCAGCCATGGACGTTCCAGGGCTGCATCGCCAACCACGACAGCGCGGACACGAGCGCGCCGCCCACGAGGATCGCGCGTTCCCGTCCCTGCAAGGTTGGTGTGAACATCGGTCGGCTCCTCGCGGGCACAACCCTAGGAAGCAACGGCTGACGATTGGTTAACCCAACAATGCTTCATCCTGAGGCGCGGCCCGGCGCCCCCTCCGGGCGGGGAGACGAGACGACGATGCCGGACCGAGCCCCGCCGGCCGAACTGCCCGCGCGGCGCATCAACCCGGCGATCCTGCTCTGGCTGCTGGCCGCCTTCGGCTTCGCCACGATGATCGCGCCGGCCGATCTCGGCATGGTCATCCACCATTTGCGCGTGCCCGATCCCGACGACGCGATGCGCCTCGTCGAGGTGCGCGACCTCGTGAACGGACAGGGCTGGTTCGATCTCGTCCAGCACCGCTTCGGGCCGCCTGCCGGGATCGTCAGCCACTGGTCGCGGCTCGTGGATGCCCCGCTGGCCGGGCTGATCCTGCTCCTCACCCCCCTCACCGGCCAGGGCATGGCGGTCGGCCTCGCCGCCGCGTTCTGGCCGATCGCGCTGTTCGGGCTCTACGCCGTCGTGCTGATGCGCGGGACCGGGGCCATTTTCGGCCACAGGGCGGGGCTGATCGCCCTCGTGGTCGCGACGCAGACCATCGGCGTCACCGTGCAATTCGCCGCCGGGCGGGTCGATCACCACGGGTTGCAACTCACGATCATCCTCGGCATGGCGCTGGCGCTGATGCGGGGTGGCGGCCGGGCGGGGCTCGTTGCGGGAATACTCGCCGCCGCCTCGATGGCGGTGGGGCTCGAAGGGCTGCCCTACGTGGCAGTGGGGGCGCTGTTCCTCTGCGGAGATTGGGGCCTGCGCGGGCGGGCTGCGCTGGCTGCGCTCGTCGGCTTCGGCCTCGGGCTCGGCCTGACGGCGCCGATCCTGTTCGGCGTGCAGACCGATCCAACCCGGTGGGGCATCACCGCCTGCGATGCCCTGTCGCCACCGTGGCTCATGCTCGCGGCAGGCGGGCTCGCTTTGACCCTGGCCTGCGCCGGCCTCGACCGGGTGCTGGCGCGTCCCGCCGCGCGGTTCGCCGCCGTGGCCGGGCTCGGCCTCGCCGTGGTGGCGGGCTTCGCGGCGTTGTTTCCCGTCTGCCTCGCGGGGCCCTTCACCGGCATGACGGCTGTTGTGCGAGAACACTGGCTGCTGAAGGTCAACGAGATGACCAGCGCGGCGACGTTCATCGCGCGGGGCCAGTGGGAGGGGCTGGTCTTCTACCCCGTCCTGATCCTCGCGACGCTCGCCGCCACCTGCCTCGCGCGGCGCGGGCGAGAATGGGCGGTCGCCGCGTTGCTGCTGTGGCCGGGGCTCGTCATGGGGCTGATGGAAGTCCGGGGCCTCTATGTCGCCAGCGGCCTCGTGCCCCTCGTGGCGGGCGGCTTCATAGACCGGGCGCTCGGCTCATCTGGCATCCGCTGGAAGAAGCTGTCGGCGGTGACGGCCGCCGGCCTCGTCAGCACCGTCTGGATCGCGCCCGCCGTCCTCGGCGAGACGTTGCTGCCCTGGACGCGCACCGCCAAGGACCCCGAAGGCGCCAGGATCTGCCTCACCGATACGGCCCTGCGGGATCTCGCGGTCCTGCCACGGGGCACGGTGCTGGCACCCGTCTTCATGGGGCCGGCGATCCTGCTGAACACGGCTCATTCGATCGTGGCCGCGCCCTATCACCGGGCGGTGCCGCAGATCGCCGCCTCCCTCGAAGGGCTCGGCGGCACCGAGGCGGATTTGCGCCGGGCGACCGCCTCGCAGGGCGCGACCTACCTCGTCGCCTGCCCGACGCGGCCGGCGGACGACCTCCAATCGGAGACCGCCTTCGCCACCCGGCTCACGCGCGGCGAGGCGAGCGCGGCGTGGCTGCGTCCCGAGCCCTCGCAGGGACCGCTGAAGATCTGGCGGGTGGCGCCTTAGACGAGCCGCCGGTCGAGGCGGATGATCCGGCACGGCTCACCTGCCTTGGCGGGCGGAGCATGCGGCTCGCGGACGAGCAGGGCCTCCGAGCGGCCGAGCACGGCGAGCATGGACGAATCCTGCCGGTTCTCGGGGGTGGCGACGGGCAGTTGCCCGGCTTCCATCGTGAGGCCGGCGCGCATGTAGTCCGCGCGGCCATCGTTGGCCGGCAGATCGCGGCCAAGAAGCGCCGGCTCGGTGCGGTCGGCCCCCGCCTGGGGATCTCCGAGCATCGCCCGGATCGCCGGCACCACGAAGAGCAGCCCGCAGACGATGGACGAGACCGGGTTCCCCGGCAGGCCGATCACCAGCATGTCCCCGAGCCGACCGTGCATCAGCGGCTTGCCCGGCCGCAGGGCGACCCGCCAGAAGCCGAGTTCCAGCCCTTCGCGGGCGAGCGCCGCCTGCACGAGGTCGTGGTCGCCCACCGAAGCGCCGCCGAGGGTGATGAGCAGGTCAGCCTTCGCCTCGCGCGCCCGGCGGAAGGCGGCTTCGAGCGCCGCATGATCGTCGGCGGCGATGCCGAGGTCGATGGCCTCGGCGCCCGCTTCCTCCGCGAGGGCGGCCAGGGCGAGGCTGTTCGAGGCGACGATCTGGTCCCAGGCCGGCGTCGCGCCGGGCTCGACCAACTCGTCCCCCGTGGCGAGGATCGCCACCCGCGGACGGCGGCGCACGTCGAGGCGCGGATGCCCGGCGGCGGCCGCCAGGGCGAGGCGGCGTGCGTCCAGGGTCATGCCTGCGGCCAGCAGCACCTGCCCCGCCGCGAAATCGAGCCCCTCCCGGCGGATGAACCGGCCCTGCTCCACCGCCTCGCGGACGTGGACCATGTCGCCCTCGGCCTCGGCATCCTCCTGGATCAGGATGGCGTCGGCGCCCTCCGGCACCGGGGCGCCGGTAAAGATCCGCACCGCCTCGCCGGGTTGGAGCGTGCCCGAGAAGCCGTGGCCGGCGGCGCTGGTGCCGGCGAGCGTCAGGCGCGCGCCGACCGTGCCCGCATCGGCCGCCCGCACGGCGTAGCCGTCCATGGCGGAAGCCGGGAACGGCGGCTGCGTGCGGGTCGAAGCGACCGGCGCCGCGAGCACCCGGCCGGCGGCGCGCGCGAGGGGCACGCTTTCGGCCTCGACGGGCCGGGCGACACTGGCGAGGATGCGGGACAGCGCCTCGGCGACGGGGATCAAGCCGCTCATCGGCGTCGGCCTCACTCTGCTGCGTCTGCCCTGTAGGCGCCGGAGCGCCCGCCATCCTTGGCGAGGAGGCGGATGCCCTCGATGCGCATGCCGCGATCCACCGCCTTCACCATGTCGTAGACGGTGAGGCAGGCGACCGAGACGGCGGTCAGCGCCTCCATCTCGACGCCGGTCGGCCCCTGCACCCGCACCTCGGCGGTGAGGCGCAGGCCGGGAAGGCTCGGATCCTCTTCGCACTCCACCCGCACCTTCGAGAGGAGCAGCGGGTGGCAGAGCGGAATGAGTTCGTGCGTGCGCTTGGCTGCCATGATCCCGGCGAGCCGGGCCGTGCCGATCACGTCGCCCTTCTTGGCGTCGCCCTCGCGGATGAGCGCCAGGGTGTCCGGCAGCATCACCACGCATCCCTCCGCGCGGGCGGTGCGGGTGGTGGCGGGCTTGTCGGTGACATCGACCATGTTGGCCGCGCCCGAGGCGTCGAGATGGGTGAGTCCCTCGCTCATGCCTTGGACTTCTTGCCCGTGTCCCCGAACAGCAGAGCGCGGGTCGCCTTGGTGACGTCGCCCTGGCGCATCAGGCTCTCGCCCACCAGCACCGTGTCGAGGCCGTGCTTCGCCAATGTCTCCACGTCGGCATGGCTGCCGATGCCGCTCTCGGCCACGGCGATGCGATCATCCGGGATGCCGGGCTTCAGCCGCAAGGCGTTGTCGAACGAGACCTCGAAGGTCTTCAGGTTGCGGTTGTTGACGCCGACGAGGGCGGTGCCGAGCGGCAGGGCGCGGGCCAGTTCGGCTTCGTCGTGGACCTCGGCCAGCACGTCCATCTTCAGGTCGTGCGCGGTCTCGACCAGGGCGGCGGCCTCGTCGTCATCGAGGCAGGCCATGATGACGAGGATGCAATCGGCCCCCCAGGCCCGCGCCTCGTAGACCTGATACGGCTCGAACATGAAGTCCTTGCGCAGCACCGGCAGGCGGCAGGCCGCCCGCGCGGCGATCAGGTAATCGGGCTTGCCCTGGAAGGACGGCTCGTCGGTGAGCACCGAGAGGCAGGTGGCGCCGCCCTTCTCATAGGCCGCCGCGAGGGTGGCCGGATCGAAATCGGCGCGGATCAGCCCCTTCGAGGGCGAGGCCTTCTTCACCTCGGCGATGAGGGCCGTGCGCCCCTCCGCCCGGTGGGCGCGGATCGCTTGCGCGAAGCCGCGCGGCGGATCGGCCTGCGCGACCTTCTTCTCAAGCTTGGCCAGCGGCACGCGCAGCTTCGCCTCGGCGATCTCGCGGCGCTTGTACGCCTCGATCCGCGCGAGCACGTTCGGCCGCTCGGGCGCCTCGGCGGCGGGGTCGGGCGCGGCCTCTTGCGTCAGCGAGGTCATCGGCTCTCCTGCCCCTTCGAGCATTCTTGCGACACGCGCACCAGACGCGCGAGGGTGGCACGGCCCGCGCCGGTATCGATCGCATCCTGCGCCCGGGCGACCCCGTCCGCCAGGGTCCCGGCGCTTCCCGCGACGACGAGAGCCGCGCCCGCATTGACAACTGCGATATCGCGGTAGGCGTTTCGTTCGCCCGCGAGCACCGCTTCGAGGGCTTTGGCGTTGTGCGCCGGATCGCCGCCGTGCAGCTCCTCCGGGGCGCGCAGGGTCAGGCCGACATCGCGCGGGTCGATGCTGAACCGCGTGATCCGGCCGTCCTCCAGGGCGACGACGCCTGTCGGACCGGTGACGGTGATCTCATCGAGCCCGTCCGACCCGTGCACGGTCCAGACCCGCTCGCTGCCGAGTTCGGCCAGCACCCGCGTCAGGGGCTCGGCGCGGGCGCCGTCCGCGACGCCGAAGAGCTGGCGGGTGACGCCGGCCGGATTGCACAGGGGGCCGAGCAGATTGAAGATCGTCCGCACCGGCAACTCGGCCCGCACCCCCGCCAGATGGCGCATCGCGCCGTGATGGGTCTGGGCGAAGAGGAAGCACAGGCCGGCTTCCGCGAGGCAGCGCTCCTGCTCCGCCGGATCGAGCCCCAGGGCCACGCCGAGCGCCGCGAGCACGTCGGCCGCGCCGGAACGGGAGGTCGCGGCACGGTTGCCGTGCTTGGCCACCGGCACGCCGCAGGCCGCGACGAGGATGGCGGCCAGCGTCGAGACGTTGACGCTGCCCGAATGGTCGCCGCCCGTTCCCACGACATCGACCGCGCCGGCCGGCGCCGTCACGCGCACCATCCGCGCCCGCATCGCCTCGGCAGCGCCGACGATCTCCTCCACATCCTCGCCGCGCATCTTCAGCGCCGTGAGGAAAGAGGCGGATTGGACGGGAGTCACCTCCCCCGACAGGAGCAGGTCGAAGGCCGCGCGCGCTTCGGCGCGCTCGAGGGGCTGGCCCCCGGCGACCTTGGCGAGGAGCGGTCTGAAGCTGTCCATCGGAATCGTCGCAGGGAGCGGGGCTGGCGGCGTCAATGCACGTCGGCGGCGGGCCTGTCACGCTGCGCGTTCCAGGCCCTGGCGAGATCGAGGAAGTTCTTCACGATTTCCGCGCCGTGCTGGGAGCGGATGCTCTCCGGATGGAACTGCACCCCGTGCACCGGCAGGGCCTCGTGCTGCAGGCCCATGATGAGCCCATCCGCCTCGGCGGTCACGGCGAGTGCTGAAGGGCAGGTCGCCCGGTCCACTACCAGCGAGTGGTAGCGCGTCGCCTCGAAACTGTCGTTGATGCCCCGGAACAGGCCGCTCGCCCCATGGCGGATGGTCGAGACCTTCCCGTGCAGGGGAAGGGGTGCGCGCACGACATCCCCGCCGAAGGCCTGCCCGATGGCCTGCAACCCCAGGCAGACGCCGAAGATCGGGATCTCGCCTGAGAGATCGCGCACCACGTCAAGGCAGATGCCGGCCTCGTTCGGGCTGCAAGGGCCCGGCGAGAGCACCAGCGCGTCCGGCGCCTTCTCGCGGATGTCGGCCACCGACAGCGCATCGTTCCGCGCCACCTCGATCGAGTCGCAGAGCGGGCCGATCAGATGGACGAGGTTGAAGGTGAAGCTGTCGTAATTGTCTATGACGAGGACTTTGGACATGGCGCGGATCCGAACCCTGGCGCGGTGTGGCGCGTCGGGGCGGGCGGGTCAATGGCGCGCTATTGCCCCCGCCGCGCCTGCGCCGCGAAGCGCACCGCCTCTTCCGCCGCCCGGAACAACGCCTTCGCCTTGTTGACGCATTCCTGCTGCTCGGAGGCCGGGTCGGAATCGTAGACGATGCCCGCGCCCGCCTGGACGTGCATCCGCCCGTCCTTCACCACGGCGGTGCGGAGCACGATGCAGGTGTCCATCTCGCCGCCCGCGCCGAAATAGCCGATGCAGCCGGCATAGGGCCCGCGCTTCTGCTTCTCCAACTCGTCGATGATCTCCATGGCCCGCACCTTCGGCGCGCCGGAGACGGTGCCCGCCGGAAAGCCGGCGGTGAGCGCGTCGAGGGGATCGTGCCGCGTGTCGAGGTCGCCCTCCACGTTCGACACGATGTGCATCACTTGGCTGTAGCGCTCGATGAAGAACTGATCGGTGACGCGCACGGTGCCGATCCGCGAGACGCGGCCCGCATCGTTGCGGCCGAGATCGAGGAGCATCAGGTGCTCGGCGCGCTCCTTGGGATCGGCGAGCAGTTCCTCCGCGAGGGCCCGGTCCTCGGCCGGCGTCGCGCCCCGGCGGCGGGTGCCGGCGATGGGCCGGATCGTCACGACGCCCTCGCGCACCCGCACCAGAATCTCCGGCGACGAGCAGACGATCTGGAAGGCGTCGAAATCGAGGTAGCAGAGGAACGGCGCCGGGTTCGTGCGGCGCAGGGAGCGATAGAGCGCGAAGGCCGGCAGGGTGAACGGCGCCTCGAAGCGCTGCGACAGCACCACCTGGAAGACATCGCCCGCGACGATGTACTCCTTCGCCCGCGCAACCATCGCGGCGAACTCTTCCGGCGTGGTGTTCGAGACCGGCTCCGGCGCGGCGACCGTCGCGAGGTCGATCCGCGCCTCGATGGGCAGCGGGCTTTCCAGCGCGGCCGCGACGCCGTCGATCCGCGCCAGGGCCGCCTCATAGGCGGCGCGGGCGGAGATTCCCTCGGCCGGGCGCACGGGCGTCACCACCGTGATGACGTCGCGGATCGAATCGAACACCACCATCAGGCGCGGGCGCATCAGGATCGCGTCCGGCACGCCGAGCGGGTCCGGGTTCGGAACCGGCAGGCGCTCCATGGCGCGCACCATGTCGTAGCCGAGATAGCCGAACAGCCCCGCCGCCATCGGCGGCAGGTCGCGGTCCTCGTCGGCGCCGATGGCGCTCTCGGCGATCAGCCCGCGCAGGCTCGCGAGGGGATGCCGGCCATCGGATTCGAACGCGGTGAGATCGGGCTGGCGGGCGAGGGAGGCCGCGCCGTCCCAGCAGCGCCAGATCAGATCGGGGTCGAGCCCGATCATCGAGTAGCGCCCCCGCACCGCCCCGCCCTCGACCGATTCGAGCAGGAAGGCGGGCCCGGCATGCCGGGCGCGGAGCTTCATGAAGGCCGCGACCGGCGTTTCGAGATCGGCCACCAGGGCGATCTCGATCAGGCTCGGACGCCCGGCCTCGTAGGCGACCCGGAAGGCGTCGAAATCGGGCAGGTCCGACATCAGTACTCGCCGCCGAAGACCTTGCGGAGCGCCGCCTGATCGACCTTCACGCCCGCGTTCTTCTGCACATCCGTGATGTACTGGGAGAGCACGTCGTCGGCGATGGCCGACTGGAAGTTCTGCGTGACGGTCTTGTCGCTGGGGCTGTCGGCCACGAAGGCCGGCATCGTCGCCGACGTCACCTTGAACACGGCGCGCGAATCGCCCGAGGCCGCGCTGCCGGACTTACCGACCGGCGTCGCGAAGATCAGGTTCACCACATCGGCGGTGAGCATGTCCTTCGGCTGGTTGCGCGCGAGGTCCGAAGTCTCCTGCGGGTTCACGCCAACCTCCTTGGCCGCGTCCTCGATGCTCGCGCCCTTGTCGAGCTTCTCGACCAGTTCGCGGCCCTTGGCCTGGAGGCGCTTGGCGGTCTCAGCCTGCATCCAACCGGCCTTCACCGCGTCCTTCACCTCGTCGAACGGCTTGTCGTGGGCGCCGTCGATCTTGGTGACGTCGTACCAGATGTAGCCGCCGCTCTTCGTGCGCAGGGGCTCGTTGTCGCCGCCGATCTCGGCGCGGAACACCGCCGGCAGGGTCGTGTCCGCATCGGGGATGGTGCCGATGCGGGTGCCGTCCGGCGCCTTGCCCTGGCCGTCCACCGCCTGCACCGCCACGAGGTTGAGCTTGCGCTCGGCGGCGATGTCCGCGAGCGACTTGGCGCTGGCGCGCTGGTCCTCGATGGCGTCGCGGATATCCTCGATCTTGTCTTTCGCCCGCTGCAGGGCGAGATTCTTGCGGATCTCGCCCGAGACCTCCTCGAACGGCTTCACCGTGCCGGGCTCGATCTTGGTGACCCGCAGCAGCACCTGGCCGAACTGGCCCTTCACCGGCGGGCTCACGCCGCCCTCGGGCAGGCTGAACGCGGCCTCGGCCACGGTCTTGTCGAACAATTCGTCGCGGGAGAGCGTGCCCAGCGTCAGCTCGCTGCCGCTGGTGCCGCGCGCCTCGGCGACCTGATCGAAGGTCTTGGCCCCCTCCTCGATCTCCTTGCGCGCCGCCTCGGCCGAGGCCGCATCGGGGAAGACGATCTGCTGGATGGTGCGCTTCTCGGGGCTGCCGTAGCGGCTCTTGTTGAGGTCGTAGGCCTTGCGCGCGTCCTCGTCCGAGACCGGCTCGGACTGCGCCACCGTCTCGGGATCGACCACGAGGAAGTTCACCGTGCGGTACTCGGAGGCGCGGAACTTGTCCTTGTTGCCCTCGTACCAGGACTTCAGCTCCTCGTCGGTCGGGGCCGCGATCTGGCCGGCATCGGAGGGCTGCAGGAACAGGAAGGACACTGCCCGCCGCTCGGTCGTGTAGCGATGCACCGACTCGCGGAGGGCCGTCGGCACGCTGATCCCGCCGGAGACCGCCTCGGCCAGCTGGATGCGGGCGATCACCGAGCGCTGCTCGTTCACGAAGCGCTGCTCGTTCAGGCCGGCGCGCTGGAGCGTCTGGTAGAACAGCTGCGGGTCGAACTGCCCCTGGGCGGTCTGGAACGACTTCTCCTCGTGGATCGCCCGCAGCACGGCGCTGTCGGGGACGGCGAGGCCGAGGTCGCGGGTCTTCTGGTCGAGGGCCGCCTCGGTGATGAGCTGCGACATCACCTGCCGGTCCAGGCCGAGCGCCCGCGCCTGCTCCGGCGAGAGGGCGCGCTTCAGCTGCACCTGATAGCGCTCGAGCTGGTTCTGGTAGGCCTGCCGGACCTGCTCGGACGAGATCTTGGTGTTGCCCACCGTGGCGACGGCGCTCGTCCCGCCGCCGCGGATCAGATCCTCGACGCCGTAGATGCCGATGCCGAACATCAGCAGCGAGAAGATGATCGCCAAAACGATCTTGCCGAGCCAGTGCTCGGTGGCGGCGCGGATGCCCTGCAGCATGGTGTGTCTTGGAAACGCCGGTCTGGAAAATGCTTCGTCGCGGCTCGCGATAGACCATTCGCGCGGTGAAACAAAGGCTCGGCCGCGTCACCGTCCCCGCCCGCAGCGGGGAGAAAGGGTTCGCGCGCGGTTTGCGCGCCTAAGCTTGCTCTGGTACGGCCGCCGGATCACGCAGCGGTGAGGAGTGGGGCGGGGAATGACGCAGGGCGGGCGGCGGCCCCTGGTCGCTGGCAACTGGAAGATGAACGGCACGCGGTCCTCGATCGCGGTGGTGGAACAGATTCGCGACGGCCTGTCGCCCGATCTGTGCTCCCGGATCGACGTGTTGATCTGCCCGCCCTCGACCCTGATCGGGTCCTGCGTGGCGGCGGCCTACGGGTCCAACATCGCCATCGGCGGCCAGAACCTGCACGCCCGCGAGAGCGGCGCCTTCACCGGCTCGATCTCGGCCGAGATGCTGGCCGACCTCGGGGCGAAATACGTGATCGTCGGCCATTCCGAGCGGCGCGCCTACCACCACGAGACCGATGACGGCGTCCACGCCAAGGCGCTCGGGGCCCGCCGCGCCGGGCTCTGCGGCATCATCTGCGTCGGCGAGACCATCGAGGAACGCGAGCAGGGCCGCGCCCTGGACATCGTGCGCGCCCAATTGGCCATCGGCCTGCCCAAGGGTGCGACGGCGGCCGATACGGTGATCGCCTACGAGCCCGTCTGGGCCATCGGCAGCGGGCGCACGCCCACGCCGAAGGACATCGCCGAGGTCCACGCCTCTCTGCGCGACATGCTCGACAAGCTGGCCGGCGAGGAAGCGCACAAGATCCGCATCCTCTATGGCGGCTCGGTGAAACCCGGCAACGCCCGCGAAATCCTCTCGGTCGAGAACGTCGACGGCGCCCTCGTCGGGGGCGCGAGCCTCGTGGCCGACGATTTCCTGGGGATCTGCAAGGCCTACGCCTGAGACGAATCCGGGGCGCAACGCCCCGGGCTTCGCATGGGTGTCACACTGACTTGGTCTTGAGGGTGGGCGAGTCCCGTCCGAAAGCGCCCGATGTCCGAGGATCTGAGTTCCGCCCATCCCGCCCTGGTGGAGATGATCCGCCGGGAGATCCTCGACAGCTACGACGAGGAGCTTGAGCAGGATCTCGAGGAGTCCCGCCTCGACGCCCTCGGCCCGGCCGAAGGCCATGGGGCGCTCGACCGGCGCTTCTATTTCCGCGAACTCCTGCGCCTTCAGCACGAATTGGTCCGGCTGCAGGATTGGGTCCAGCACCACAAGCTGCGCGTCGTCGTGATCTTCGAGGGCCGCGATTCGGCCGGCAAGGGCGGCGTCATCAAGCGCATCACACAGCGGCTGAACCCGCGCGTCTGCCGCGTGGCGGCGCTGCCCGCGCCGAACGAGCGCGAGCGGACGCAATGGTACTTCCAGCGCTACGTCGCCCACCTGCCTGCGGCGGGGGAGATCGTCCTGTTCGACCGCTCCTGGTACAACCGGGCCGGCGTCGAGCGGGTGATGGGCTTCTGCACCGAAGGCGACGTCGAGGAGTTCTTCCGCTCCGTGCCGGAGTTCGAGCGCATGCTGGTGCGCTCCGGCATCGTCCTGCTGAAATACTGGTTCTCCATCACCGACGAGGAGCAGGCCCTGCGCTTCACCATGCGGATCACCGACCCGCTGAAGCAGTGGAAGCTCTCGCCGATGGACGTCGAATCGCGGCGGCGCTGGGAGGATTACACCCGCGCCAAGGAGGACATGCTGACCCGCACCCACATCCCCGAGGCGCCGTGGTGGGTGGTCGAGGCGGTGGACAAGAAGCGGGCGCGGCTCAACTGCATCAGCCATCTCCTCGGACAGATCCCCTACGGCGAGGTGGAGCACCCGCCGGTCCACCTGCCCGCGCGGGTGCGTCACGCCGATTACCTCCGCGCGCCGATCCCGGCCGAGATGCACGTGCCGGATCGCTACTGAACCGTGACGCGGGCGTGGTTGGCGCTGGCGTCCGCATGGTGTAAGGCCCGGTGCATCTCGATGGAGCGGCGCCGGACGCCGCCCCGCGCCCCTGCCTAGACCGCACCCGGTCGGCGCGGGCGAGTGAACCGGATCCCCGATGCAGACCGTCCTGATCGTCGTCCACCTTCTTATCGTCCTCTCGCTCATCGGCGTCGTGCTGCTGCAGCGGTCCGAGGGCGGCCTTGGCCTCGGCGGGGGCGGCGGGGGCGGCGTCGGCGGGTTCATGACCGGCCGCGGCCAGGCCAACGCCCTGACGCGGGCCACCGCGATTCTCGCGGCCATGTTCTTTGTCACCAGCATGACCCTCGCGGTCATGTCGCACCGGTCGGCGGCGCCGAAGTCGATCCTCGACACGGGCGCCCCGGCCGTGCCCGGCGCCCCGGCGACCAAGGCCCCGGCGGGCGCGGACAACCTCCTCGACACGCTGCGCAGGGCGCAGGACCGGGCGCCCGAGCAGGCGCCCGCCTCGCCGGCACCCGAATCCGGTGTCCCGACCGCGCCGCAGTCGCGCTGACGTCTTGCGCGGGTCGTCCACGGCCCGCGTCCTGCCCGAGTTTCGCACGGATACGCCCGCGGGTTCCGAACCCGCGGCCGTTTCGCGTTTCATCCCCAGCCACCGCCGGTTTGCGACGGTTCTCCGTTTGGCAAACGCGGCTGCCTTCTTTATGGATCGAGGCCCATGACGCGGTACGTTTTCATCACCGGCGGCGTGGTCTCCTCCCTCGGTAAGGGGCTCGCCTCGGCGGCATTGGCAGCGGTGCTTCAGGCCCGCGGCTACCGGGTGCGGATGCGCAAGCTCGACCCCTACCTGAACGTCGATCCGGGCACGATGAGCCCGACCCAGCACGGCGAGGTCTTCGTCACCGACGACGGCGCCGAGACCGACCTCGACCTCGGGCATTACGAGCGCTTCACCGGCGTGCCGGCCTCGCGGGCCGACAACATCACCACCGGGCGCATCTATCAGGACATCATCGCCAAGGAGCGGCGGGGCGACTATCTCGGCGCCACGATCCAGGTGATCCCGCACGTCACCAACGCCATCAAGGACTTCGTCCTCGAAGGGAACGATGCGTTCGACTTCGTGCTGGTCGAGATCGGCGGCACGGTGGGCGACATCGAGGGCCTGCCCTTCTTCGAGGCGATCCGCCAACTCGGCCAGGAACTGCCGCGCGGCACCACCGCCTTCGTGCACCTGACCCTGCTGCCCTACATCCCGAGCGCGGGCGAGTTGAAGACCAAGCCGACGCAGCACTCCGTGAAGGAACTGCGCTCCATCGGCATCCAGCCCGATATCCTCCTCTGCCGCTGCGACCGGCCGATTCCCGTGGAGGAGCGGCGCAAGCTCGCCCTGTTCTGCAACGTGCGCGAGACGGCGGTGATCGAGGCGCGAGACGTGGCGTCGATCTACGAAGTGCCCCTCTCCTACCGCACCGCCGGGCTCGACCGGGAAGTGCTCGGCCATTTCGGCCTGGAGCACGGTGACGAGCCGGATCTCGCCCGGTGGCGGACCATCGCCGAGCGGGTCCGCAATCCCGAGGGCGAGGTCTCCATCGCCATCGTCGGCAAGTACACGGGGCTGAAGGACGCCTACAAGTCGCTGATCGAGGCCCTGACCCACGGCGGCATCAACCACCGGGTGAAGGTGAACCTGCAGTGGATCGAGGCCGAGGTGTTCGAGCGCGAGGACCCGGCCCCGTTCCTCGAAGGGCTCAACGGCATCCTCGTGCCGGGCGGGTTCGGCCAGCGCGGCGCCGAGGGCAAGATCCGCGCGGCCCGCTACGCCCGCGAGAAGAAGATCCCCTATCTCGGCATCTGCTTCGGCATGCAGATGGCGGTGATCGAGGCGGCGCGCTCGCTGGCCGGCATCCCGCAGGCGAACTCCTCCGAGTTCGGCGAGACCGCCGAGCCGGTGGTCGGCCTGCTGACCGAGTGGCTGCGCGGCAACGAATTGGAGCGGCGCCGGGCAGAGGGCGACCTCGGCGGCACCATGCGGCTCGGCGCCTACGACGCGCATCTCGACCCCGAATCGAAGATCGCGCAGATCTACGGCTCGGAGCGCATCTCCGAGCGCCACCGCCACCGCTACGAGGTCAACATGGCCTATCGCGAGCGGTTGGAGGCCAAGGGCCTGCGCTTCTCCGGCCTCTCGCCGGACGGGCTCCTGCCGGAAACGGTGGAGCATGTCGGCCACCCGTGGTTCATCGGCGTGCAGTTCCACCCGGAGCTGAAGTCCCGGCCGTTCGATCCGCACCCGCTGTTCAAGGGCTTCGTCGGCGCGGCGATCGAGCAGAGCCGCCTCGTGTGATGGATCGGTCGCGCTGCGTGATCCTGCCGCCGTCCTTCGCTGAGGGACGGTGCAGCCCTATCTTACGCTGATCGTGACAGAGATCCTGTTCTACCACCTCCAGCACCAGCCCCTCGAACGGGTGCTGCCGACCCTCGTCGAGCGGTCGCTGGAACGCGGCTGGCAGGCGGCGATCCAGGCCGCGAGCGAGGAGCGGCTGTCCGCCCTTGATGACCAGCTCTGGACCTATGCCGACGAGAGCTTCCTGCCGCACGGCACGGATCGCGAGCCGGATGCGGCGAGCCAGCCCGTCGTGCTGACCCTCAAGGACGCGAACCCGAACGCCGCCTCGATCCGCTTCCTCGTGGAGGGCGCCGACCTTCCGGCGGATGCCGGCGCGTATGCCCGCATCTGCATCCTGTTCGACGGCACCGATCAGGAGGCGCTTCTGCGCGCCCGGGAGCAGTGGAAGCAGGCCAAGGAGGCGGGCCACGCGGTCGCCTATTGGCAGCAGGACGAATCCGGCCGCTGGAACAAGAAGGCGTGACGCCCTCCATGACGATGCACAGAGCCGGCCGCCTCGCGGGCGCCCTCCTCCTGACCCTCGCCCTGCCCCTGCCGCTCGCGGCGCAGGAGGCCCACCAGGGCCCGCCGCCCCGCGCGCAATCCTCCGGCCCCGAGGGACGGCGCCTGCCGGCCGATTCGGTGACGAGCCAGAGCCTCACCCTCCCGGATGGGCGCAAGCTCGATTTCACCGCCACCGCCGGCAGCCTGCCCATCGTGGACGAAGGCGGGAAGCTTCAGGCCGAGATCGGCTTCATCGCCTTCACGCGCCCCGCCGAGGAGGGCCGCGAGAGGCCGATCACCTTCGCCATCAATGGCGGCCCCGGCGCGTCGTCGGCCTATCTCAACCTCGGCGCCATCGGGCCGTGGCGCCTGCCGCTCGGCAAGGACAGCATCAGCCCGTCGCAGGGCGTCGCCGTCGTGCCGAACGACGGGACGTGGCTCGATTTCACCGACCTCGTCTTCATCGACCCCATCGGCACCGGTTACAGCCGCGCGACGGACGGCGATCCGAAGAAGTACTGGTCGGTCGATTCGGACGCCTCGATCCTTTCGGCGGTGATCGCGCGCTACCTGCGGGTCAACACCCGCATGGCGAGCCCGAAATTCTTCGTGGGCGAAAGCTACGGCGGCTTCCGGGGGCCGCTCATCGCCGCGAAGCTGCAGGAGGAGATCGGAATCGGGCTGTCGGGCATGGTGCTGCTCTCGCCGGTCCTCGATTTCGCGTGGCTCGAACGGCCGCGCTCCGATCCCTGGGGCTTCGTGCTGCGCCTGCCCTCCCTGGCGGCGACGGCGCAGGAGCGCGGCGGCAAGGACCCGAGTTCGGCCTCCCTCGCCGACGCCGAGGCTTACGCCACGGGCGCCTATTTCGCCGACCTTCTCAAGGGTCCGGGCGACACGCAGGCCGTCGACCGGATGGCCGACCGGCTCGCCCCCCTCACCGGGCTCGACCGCGAGTTCCTGCGCCGGCAGGCGGGCCGTCCCTCGGGTCGGGGCGTGCAGCGCGAGTATGGCCGCGAGAACGGCCGGGTGACGAGCCTTTACGACACCGGCATCACCGGCTGGGACCCGGAGCCTGATTCGCTCGCATCCCATTTCGAGGATCCGCAACTCATGGCGATGCAGGCGCCGCTCACCAGCGCGATGCTGGACCTCTACGCCCGGACGCTGAAATGGCCGGTGCCGAACATGCGCTACGAGTTGCTGAACGGCGCGGTGAACAGCGGCTGGAATTGGGGTTCGCGTCGGCAGGCCCCGGAGGCCCTGACGGCCTTGAAGGGCGCGCTGGCGCTCGATGGCAAGTTCCGCGTGCTCGTGGTCCACGGCGCGACCGATCTGGTGACGCCGTACTTCGCGTCGAAGTTGCAGATCGCGCAGGTGCCCCCCTACGGCGGCGGCCGGCTCAACCTCGCCGTCTATCCCGGCGGGCACATGTTCTACGGGCGGGATGCGTCGCGGGCGGCCTTCCACAAGGATGCCGCCGCGCTCTACGACGCGGCGCTGAAGGACCGCTAGACGCGGGCCGGGACGAGCAGCGCGACGATCCCGAGCAGCCAGCCACCCATCAGGGCGAAGCCACCGCTCGGGGCGGCCATCGGCAACAGCGCGTGGCCCACCAGCGCGCGCAGGCTGAGATCGCCGCAGAACAGGCAAAGCCCCAGGGCGAGCAGTGCGGCCGCGATGCGGGCGAGGGGCGCCCGCACCAGCCCCGCCGCGCCAAAGGCCACGAGGGCGAGGATGGCGGGGGCGTGGAACAGCAGGAACTGCGCGGCGGTCTTCAGCGAATCGGCGCCAGGGATGTGCGCCGCCGCCGCGCTGGCTGCGACGCCGAGGAGTCCGCACAGGCAGGCGAAGGCGCCGAGCGCCCGGTCCGGCGGCGCCAGCCTCACAGGCCGCGCTCGGCGAGCAGCCGGGCCACCGCCGCCCGCAGGTCCGCCACGCCGTAATCGTCGCGGCTGGAGGTCAGGATCACCTCGGGATAGGCGGCGGGGCGCTTGGCCAGGGCCTCGCGGATGCCGGCGAGGCGGGCCTCCATCTGGCTCTTTTTGAGGGCGTCGGCCTTGGTCAGCACGACCTGATAGCTCACCGCCGCCTTGTCGAGCCCGTCGAGCACGTCCGTGTCGATGCTCTTCAGCCCGTGGCGGGAATCGATCAGCACGAAGACCCGCGCGAGGTTGGCGCGGCCCTTCAGGTAGGAATGGATGAGGTTCGTCCAGGCCTCGACCTTGGCCTTCTCGACGGCGGCGTAGCCGTAGCCCGGCATGTCCACCAGGGACAGGCGCTCGCCAATTCGGAAGAAGTTCAATTGCTGCGTGCGGCCCGGCGTGTGCGAGACGCGCGCCAGGGTGTTGCGCCCGGTCAGGGCGTTGATGAGGCTGGACTTGCCGACATTCGAGCGCCCGGCAAAGGCGATCTCGAGACTCTCCATCGGCGGCAGCCGGTCGAGGGTCTGCGCGGCGGCGTAGAAGTCGGCGCTGCCGGCGAACAGCAGGCGGCCAGCCTCGGTGAGGCCGGCCGTCTCGTCGTCTGTCGTATCGGGTGTGGTCACGTCAGCCCTTGGTCGGCGCCGTCTTGGCCGGTGTCTTGGAGCCGCGCTTGAACGTACCGCGCAGGTTGTCCCACAGTTCCACCTTCACGCCGTTGCGGCGCATGATGACGTATTGCTGCAGCACCGACAGGCTGTTGTTCCACGCCCAGTAGATCACCAGTCCGGCCGGGAACGAGCCGAGCATGAAGGTGAAGATGATGGGCATGAAGGTGAAGATCTGCGCCTGCACCGGGTCCGGCGGCGCGGGGTTCATCTTCATCTGCACGAACATCGTGATGCCCATGATGATCGGCCACACGCCCAGGTGGATCGGGATGTATTCCGGGGGCGTGAAGGGCAGCAGGCCGAACAGGTTCACGATGCTCGTCGGATCCGGCGCCGCAAGGTCGTGGATCCAGCCGAAGAACGGCGCGTGCCGCATCTCGATGGTGATGAACAGAACCTTGTAGAGCGCGAAGAAGACGGGGATCTGGATCAGCACCGGCCAGCAGCCGGCGACCGGATTGATCTTCTCCTTCTTGTACAGCTCCATCATCGCCTGTTGCTGCTTGATCTTGTCGTCCTTGTACCGCTCCCGGATGGAGGTCATCTCGGGCTGGACGGCCTTCATCTTGGCCATCGAGATGTAGGACCGGTTGGCGATCGGCAGGAACAGCAGCTTCAGGCCGAGGGTCACGATCAGGATCGAGACGCCGAAATTGCCGAACAGGCGGTAGATGAAGTCCAGCGCCCGGAACATCGGCTGGGTGATGAACCAGAACCAGCCCCAATCGATCATCAGATCGAAGTGCCGGAGGCCGAACTCCTTCTGATAGCCGTTGATGACGTTGACCTCCTTGGCGCCCGCGAACAGGCGCTGGGTGGCCGTCGCCGAGGCCCCGGCGGCGAGGTTCACCGCGTCGCCACGGGCGCTCGCTTGATAGACGTTGGTGGCGCCATCGGTGCGGTCGGTGAAGGCGCCGGTATAGGGCGCATTCTGCTCGGGAATGACGGCCGCCGCCCAGTACTTGTCGGTGATGCCGAGGAAGCCGCCGGTGACGTTGCTGAACGCCTTACCCTTTGTGTTGGCGCCGCCATAGGCGCCTTCCTTGGCGAGCTTGTCGTAGGTGATCTCCTGCAGGCCGTCGTCGCCGAGATAGCCGATCATGCCCTCGTGCAGGACGTAATAGCCCTGGGTGTGCGGCTTACCCCAGCGGGAGACGAGGCTGTACGGGTAGAGCGTGACCGCACCCGAGCCCTTGTTCTCGACCGAGTCGCGCACGGTGAACATGTACTTGTCGTCGACGGCGACGATGCGCTTGAACGTCAGGCCCTCGCCGTTGTCCCAGGTCAGGGTCACGGGCATGCCGGGCGAGAGCGTCTTGCCGTCGGAGGTCCACACCGTCTCGCTGTTCGGCAGCTTCGCGTTGGCGCCGACCCAGCCGAACTCGGCGTAATAGGGCGTCTCCGTCCCGGCCGGCGAGAACAGGACGATCTCGGGGCTCTGGGGGTTGATGGTCTCGCGGTAATTCTTCAGCGCCACATCGTCGATGCGGGCGCCCTTCAGGTTGATGGACCCGGAGATGGCGGGGGTCTCGATCTTCACGCGCGGGGCGCGGGCCAGCGCCGCCTCACGGGAGACCGGGCCGCCCGGAGGCGTCGGCGCGGTGCCGGGGGCCGGGGCGGCAGGGCCGCCCTCCTTCGGCGAGGGCGAGGGCACGCCGTCCGGCGTCACGCCCGGCGGCTGGGTCTGCGCCTGGGCCGCCTTGTTCTGGGCCTCGATCTGGCGCTGCTGCTCGAGGCGCGGCCCGGCCACGAAGTACTGCCAACCGAGCAGCACCAGCAGCGACAGGCCGATGGCCACGAACATGTTGGTCTTGTCATTGCCCATTGGGGACACCAAGGCCTTTGTTCGGGGAGGCGGGCGGCGCCGGGGGGCGCTTTCCGCGTCGGGATGAAGGGGGGTTCGGCCTGCCGCCGGAGTCCGGCTTGCCGGCGCGGGCCACCGCGGGAATCGCTTTGCGGAGATCGTCGGCGAGGGCCGCGAAATCCGCATGGAGCGCGGGGCGGCGGGCGACGAGCACGATATCGGCGGTGCGGCCCGCGAGGTCGGCGGGCAAGCCGGCGGCGACCTCGGCGACGACGGCACGAAGCCGCCGCTTGATGCGGTTGCGCTCGGTCGCATGACCGACGCGCTTGGTGACGGTGAAGCCGAGGCGCAGGCCACCGGCTTCCTCAGAGCGCAGGATACCCTGCGCCGTCATCCGTTCGGTGTGAAAACGGCGGCCCGCGGCAGCGGCCAGAAAGTCGGGCCGCTTCTTGAGCCGTTCGATCGTCGCCATCGACCGTTCGATCCCGGCTTCAATGCCCCGGAAGGGGCCGCGCCAGGGGCGCGGCGGCGGGTCTCGACCCGCCGGGCTCAGGCCGACAGGCGCTTGCGGCCATGGGCGCGGCGACGGGCCAGCACCTTGCGGCCGCCGGCCGTCGCCATCCGCGCACGGAAGCCGTGGCGACGCTTACGGACGAGCTTACTCGGCTGATAGGTTCTCTTCATGACGAATGGCCTTCAAAGGTCGAGGCGCGCTCGCGGGCGGCTATGCCGCTCCCGACCTTCACGCGTCCTGCATGTCTCGCAAACACGAAGGGCGCCCAAGTGGGGCGCCCCGTCGCGGGTGGCCGGCTTATGGCGGAAGGGTTGGCACAAGTCAACGTTTTGCAGCCCCCTTCGGGCCATTCCTTAGTGTCCCTCGAACTCCATGAGGGTACGCACTTCCACGCCGAGGTCGCGCAGGCGCTTGGCGCCGCCGATCTCCGGCAGATCGATCACGAAACAGGCCGCCACGACCTCCGCGCCGATCTTGCGCAGCAGGTTGATCGCCGCGATGGCTGTGCCGCCCGTGGCGATCAGGTCGTCCACCAGCAGCACCCGGTCGCCGGGGCCTACCGCATCCACGTGGATCTCGATCTCGTCGGTGCCGTATTCGAGGGCGTAGGCCATCGAGACGGTCTTGTGCGGGAGCTTGCCCTTCTTCCGGATCGGCACGAAGCCGCAGGACAATTGGTGGGCGATGGCGCCCCCGAGGATGAACCCCCGCGCCTCGATTCCCGCCACCTGCTTGATGCCGCCGCCCGCGTAGGGGTGCACCAGCGCGTCCACCGCCCGCCGGAACGAGCGCGGATCCGACAGAAGCGTGGTGATGTCGCGGAAGACGATGCCGGGCTTGGGATAATCGGGAATCGAGCGAATCGATTCCTTCAGGGAGACGTGGCGGCGGGCTTCCATGCGGCGATCTTCCCTGACGAACGGGGCGGTTAAAGCAGATGGGCTGGCGCGATGCCAGGTGGCGCCCCTCAGCCGGCGCCCTGCGCTTTCTTGAGAATCGCCAGCAGGTCGCGCTGCAGGCTCTCGTTGCCGCAGCAGACCGAGCGCGGCGCCAGGGGCTCGGCCGCGCCGTCCGCCGAGGTCACGAAGCCGCCGGCCTCGCGCACCAGGGCGACGCCCCCGGCGAAATCGTAGGTCTGGAGGTCACGCTCCCAGTAGGCATCGAGGCGCCCGCAGGCGACGTAGGCGAGGTCGAGCGCCGCCGAACCCATGCGGCGGGTGCCGCCGGAGACCGCCATCACGGCGGAGATCTCGCGCAGGAGGCGCGGATGGCTGCCGCGCCCGAGATAGGGCGTGCCGTAGCCGACGAGGGCGTCCGCCATCTCGGTGCGCGCGGCGACCCGGATGCGGCGGTTGTTGAGGTAGGCGCCCTTGCCACGCTCGGCGACGAAGAGCTCATCCTTGATCGGATCGAACACCACGCCCGCGACGATCACGCCCTCGCGCTCCAGCCCGATGGAGACCGCGAAATGCGGCACGCCGTGCAGGAAGTTGGAGGTGCCGTCGAGGGGATCGACGTGCCACGTGTGGCTCTTGTCGGTGCCTTCGATGATGCCGCCCTCTTCCAGCACGAGGCCGTAGCCGGGGCGCGCCTTCAACAGGGCATCGCGCACCACCTCCTCGGCCTTGCGGTCGGCGGCGGAGACGAAATCGCCCGGCCCCTTGCGCGAGACCTGGAGGTTCTCGACCTCGCCGAAGTCGCGCCGCAGGCTGCGGGCGGCCTTGCGCGCGGCATCGACCATCACGGTCATGAGGGGCGAGGAAATCATAGCGTCTTGGACTCTTGCGTCGCGGATTTGCGACGGTGGTTACAGGCAGGAGGCTGCGATGGCGAGGCCACGGCGCGCTCGCCGTCATTCGCGTGGACTGGTGTCGTACCAGCCAACCCCATTCTCACCCTCATCCCGAGGTGCGGCGAAGCCGCCTCGGAGGAGGGCTCAAGGGATCGCGGAGGCTTCTGGAGCGCTCCTTCGAGGCCCGCTGACGCGGGCACCTCAGGATGAGGTGGAGGGTAGGACCCACCTTGCCGGGCAGGCTACTCAGCCGCTTCGACGAACACCGTGCCCGCGCGCGGCAGGCCGAGCGTCGCCCAGGTCTCCTTCAGCGCCTCGGTGAGGCGAGCGATCTGGGCGGCGTCGTGGAACGGCGACGGGGTGATGCGCAGGCGCTCCGTCCCGCGTGGGACGGTGGGGTAGTTGATCGGCTGGATGTAGATCCGGTGCCGTTCGAGCAGATGGTCGGCCGCGGCCTTGCACAGCTCGGCATCGCCCACCATCACCGGGACGATATGGGTCTCGGTCTCCAGCAGCGGCAAGCCGGCCGCGTCCAGGGCCGCCTTGGTCGCGGCGGCCTGACGCTGATGCGCGGCGCGCTCCGCGCTCGACCGCTTCAGGTAGCGCACGGAGGCCGTCGCCGCCGCCGCCACGGCCGGCGGCAGGGCAGTGGTGAAGATGAAGCCCGGGGCGAAGCTGCGCACGGCGTCGCAGATCGCCGCCGAGCCGGTGATGTAGCCGCCGACGCAGCCGAAGCCCTTGGCGAGCGTGCCCTCGATCACGTCCACCCGGTGCATCACGCCATCGCGCTCGGCGATGCCGGCGCCGCGCTCGCCATAGAGGCCCACCGCGTGGACCTCGTCGAGATAGGTCATGGCGCCGTAGCGTTCCGCGAGGTCGCAGATCCGGCCGATCGGCGCCACGTCGCCGTCCATCGAGTAGACCGATTCGAACGCGATCAGCTTCGGCCGGTCGCCGGCCTCGCGCAGCAAGTCCTCGAGATGGCCGAGATCGTTATGGCGAAAGATCTTCTTCTCGCAGCCGGAATGGCGCACGCCCTCGATCATCGAGTTGTGGTTGAAGGCGTCCGACAGGATCAGGCAATTCGGGATCAGCTTGGCGATGGTCGAGATGCCGGCCTGGTTCGACACGTAGCCCGACGTGAAGACGAGGCCCGCCTCCTTGCCGTGCAGGTCCGCGAGTTCGCGCTCGAGATCGACCAGCGGCGAGTTGTTGCCCGCGATGTTGCGGGTGCCGCCCGCCCCGACGCCGCAGCGCGCGACCGTCTCGGTCATGGCGCCGACCACGTCCGGGTGCTGGCCCATGCCGAGGTAATCGTTCGAGCACCACACGGTGATCTCGGCGACGGAGCCGTCGGGGCGGCGCCACTTCGCCACCGGGAAGCGGCCGGAGATACGTTCGATGTCCGCGAAGACGCGGTAGCGGCGCTCGCTATGCAAGCCGTCCAGGGCCTTGCGGAAATACGAGTCGTAGCCGGCACCCGCCCGCACCTCCGCCACGGGGGAGAGCGTCTTGCCGGGGTTCCGGTGTGCAGGCATTGCGCGTCCTTCTGAGGGGGTCGCCGCCGGTTGGCTGTCGTGAGGGTGCGCGTTGTATACCGACTTCACGCCGATCTGGAACCGCTACAAGTCGAAGGTCGGCCCATTGCGCCCTGCAACCCTCCCTGGATCCAGATCAATGCACGAGGACAAACCGGCGGCGCGGGAAGAGCGTTTGAAGGCGGCGCTCAGAGCGAATTTGCGTCGGCGCAAGGCCCAGGAGCGCGGCCGGGCGGCGCCGGAAAAGCCCACCACCGAGCGGGACGATGCGTCGCGCGAGCGAAGCTGAGCCGTCTTTCGCGGCGCGCGGTCCCGATTCCGACAAATCCGGTCTATAGCAGGCTTCACTTAAGCCTGGGCGTTCCCCGCCCGATACAGTTTTCAAGCTCCCGCCGCCGCTGCGGGGGCACCAGGACGGACCCGATGGATCGCATCCACATTACCGGCGGCGCGCCGCTCAACGGCACGATCCCGATTTCGGGCGCCAAGAACGCGGCGCTTCCGCTGATGATCGCCAGCCTGATGACCGGCGAGACGCTGGAGCTGATCAACGTCCCGCGCCTGGCGGACATCACCGCCCTGCTCCGCATCCTCGGCAATCACGGCGTCGACCAGATGGTCGTCGGCAAGCGGCCGGGCCAGACCTCGGAGACCGGCCAGACGATCCGCCTCACCGCCTCGAACATCATCGACACGACGGCGCCCTACGACCTCGTCTCGACCATGCGGGCGAGCTTCTGGGTGATCGCGCCGCTGCTCGCCCGGTTCGGCGAGGCGAAGGTCTCGCTGCCCGGCGGCTGCGCCATCGGCACCCGGCCGGTCGACCTGCTCATCATGGCGCTGCAGCAGCTCGGCGCCGAGACCGAGATCGACGGCGGCTACGTCATCGCGAAGACGAAGAAGGGTCTGCGCGGGGGGCAGGTGTCCTTCCCGAAGGTCACGGTCGGCGGCACGCATGTCGCCCTCATGGCCGCCGCGCTGGCCTACGGCACGAGCGTGATCGAGAACGCCGCCCGCGAGCCGGAGGTGGTCGACCTCGCCGAGTGCCTCAACAAGATGGGCGCGCGGATCAAGGGCGCGGGCACGCCGCGCATCGAGATCGAGGGCGTGGCCCGCCTCGGCGGCGCCCGCCACGAGGTGTTGCCCGACCGGATCGAGACCGGCACCTACGCCATGGCCGTGGCGATGACCGGCGGCGACGTCATTCTCAAGGACACCCGCGCGGACCTGCTCCACTCGGCCCTCGACGTGCTGGCAACGACGGGCACCGAGATCACGCCGGTCGATGGCGGCATCCGCGTCCGCCGCAACGGCGGCGGGATCGCGGCGGTGGACGTTACCACCGATCCGTTCCCCGGCTTCCCGACCGACCTGCAGGCGCAGTTCATGGCGCTGATGACCCTGGCCAAGGGCCAGTCGCATATCCGCGAAACGATCTTCGAGAACCGCTTCATGCACGTGCAGGAGCTGGCCCGTCTCGGCGCGAAGATCCGTCTCGACGGCGACATGGCAATCGTGGAGGGCGTCGACCGCCTGCGCGGGGCGCCGGTCATGGCGACCGACCTGCGCGCGTCGGTCTCCCTCGTGATCGCAGGCCTCGCTGCCGAGGGGGAGACGCAGATCAACCGCGTGTACCACCTCGACCGGGGCTTCGAGGCCCTCGAAGCCAAGCTCAACCGCTGCGGCGCGCAGATCGAACGCGTGCGGGGGTAAGTCGCACGGATCGCTTGTTCCCAGATTGGAAACACGCTATCAAATGCGTTATGCGGGTCATCGCCTTCAGTTCGCTCCGTGGATTCACTGAGCGACATCCGAAAGCGAGGCCCGCCATCGACCGCTGGCACCGGGCGTTCAAAATCCTGGAGCCGGCCTCGATGCCGGAGGTTCAGGCGGCCTTCCCGAAGGCGAAAGTCCTCAACGGGGATCGCGTGAGGTTCGAGATTGCCGGTGGGCAATTCCGTCTTATCGCGGCCTTCGACTTCGAGAAGCAGATTGTCTTCGTCAAGTTTCTAGGGACGCATGCCGAGTACGACGCGATCGATGCTTTAACCGTCTCGCAATTCTAGGGGTGGCTCATCTCATGGAGATCAAACCCATCCGAACCGCTGAGGACCACAAGGCGGCGCTGCAGGAAATCGACCGGCTCTGGGGCGCGCCTCGCGGGACACCCAACGGCGATAAGATCGACATCCTCGCGACCCTGGTGGAAGCCTACGAGAGCGAGCACCACCCCATCCCCGCGGCCGACCCGGTCGACATGCTGCACTTCGCCATCGAGGACATGGGTCGCTCGCAGGCCGAGCTGGCGGAACTTCTGGGATCGCGGGCGCGGGCGTCGGAGATCCTGAACCGGAAGCGGCACCTCACCCTGGCGCAGATCCGCCTCATCAGCGAGGCGTGGCATCTGCCGATCGATGCGCTGGCGGCACCCTATCGCCTGGATCGGGACGCAGCCTGAAACGGCGACGGGCGGCCCGAGCCGCCCGCCACCGCTGTCGCGTCAGCCGCCGATGGCGCCGCGCTTGAGGCCGAAACCGGGGATCTCGCAGCCGCAGGGGGCGTTGAACGGGCCCGGACGGGTCGGGCAATTGCCGCGGGCCGTCACGCAGATCCGGCCGAAGCGGCGCGGGCCGTAATCGTAATCGTCGCGCTGGAAGCGGCGCGGGCGGTCGTCATAGTAATCCGGCGGCGGGGGCCGGCGCGGGCGGTAATCGTCCTCGTCGCGGTAATACTGCGCGCTCGCCGGCGTACCCAGCGCCGGAGCGAGCGCGAGGGCGGCCAACACCGCCAGCGTGATGCGCTTCACCGTCATCGTCCTGCTCAATCGTTCGGCCGCTTTCCGGCGGCCACGGTCGCCCACAACTTAGGCGTGCCATCATGAACGGTGCATGAGGCGGTGCGATCCGACCATAGCGGCGTTGCCCGGACAAGCCGGCGCCGCTACTGACGCCATGCCGCCCCGTCTTGGGCACCCTCACCCGACCGGAACCTCTCGATGGAGCTTCTGAAGCTCGCCGCCCTGGACGCCGAAGACCTCACCGTGATCTCGGCTCATCTGCAGGACGCGATCCTGCGGCCGGAGGATCTGACCTATCTGAAGGGCGAGAAGCGCTTCGCCCTAGTGCTGCGCCGGTTCGACTGGTCGGCGGGTCCGAAGGCGCCGCCGCAGCGTCGGCTGAGCGGCCTTCATTTCGAGCGGGTGCTGGCGGTGCGCATGCGTGGGCTGGACCAGGGGCCGGAGGCGATGCCGCTCAGCCTGCTGGCGATCACCTTCACGCCGGGCGACGCACCCTCGGGGCAGGTCGAGATCCTGTTCTCCGGCAACGGCACGATCCGCCTGGAGGTGGAGTGCATCGAGGCGCGGATGCGCGATCTCGGGCCGGTCTGGGAAGCCGGCGGGCGCCCGGGCCACGACGATACGAACGGGCCGGCGGCCTGACACGGAGGGGGGACGACCATGGTCCGCATCGACAGCCGGGAGCCGGATTTCGCGAAGGACTTCGCGCACCTGCTCACCTTGAAGCGTGAGATCTCCGAGGATGTGGACGATGCCGTCCGCAAGATCATCGCCGACGTGGTGGAGAAGGGCGACGACGCCCTCGTGGCGTACACGCGCCGCTTCGACCGGCTCGGTGCCGACTTCTCGGCCGAGCGCCTGCGCATCGGACCGGATGAGGTCCAGGCCGCCGTCGCCGCCTGTCCGCAAGAAGCCCTGGACGCCCTGCGCCTCGCGGCCGAGCGCATCGAGACCTTCCACAAGGCGCAGACGCCCGCCGACCACAAGGCGACGGACGCGCTCGGCGTCACGTCCGGCTGGCGCTGGACGGCCCTCGAATCGGTCGGGCTCTATGTGCCGGGCGGGACGGCGAGCTACCCGTCCTCCGTGCTGATGAACGCCATCCCGGCTCGGGTGGCGGGCGTGCCGCGCATCGTCATGGTGGTGCCCACACCCGATGGTGTGCTGAACCCGCTGGTGCTCGCCGCCGCGCATCTCGCCGGGGTGGACGAGATCTACCGGGTCGGCGGCGCGCAGGCCGTGGCGGCGCTGGCCTACGGCACCGCGACCATCGCGCCGGTCGCCAAGATCGTCGGCCCCGGCAATGCCTGGGTGGCGGCTGCCAAGCGCCGGGTGTTCGGGCAGGTCGGCATCGACATGATCGCCGGCCCGTCGGAAGTGCTGATTCTGGCGGATGGCGAGGCGAACCCGGACTGGATCGCCGCCGACCTGCTGGCCCAGGCCGAGCACGACGTCGCCGCGCAGGCCGTGCTGATCACCGACAGCAGCGACCTCGCGGACGCCGTGGAAAGCGCGGTCGAGCGGGCCTTGGCCACCCTCCCCCGCGCCGAGATCGCGCAGGCGAGCTGGCGCGATTACGGCGCCATCATCCGCGTCCGGGACTTCGACGAAGCGGTCCCGCTGGTCGATAGGATTGCCCCCGAGCATCTCGAGATCGAGACGAAGGACGCCGAGGCCCTGTCCCTCAAGGTCCGCAACGCGGGCGCGATCTTCCTCGGCTCGCACACGCCGGAGGCGATAGGCGATTACGTCGGCGGGCCGAACCACGTCCTGCCGACCGCCCGCTCGGCGCGGTTCTCCTCCGGGCTCGGCGTGCTCGATTTCATGAAGCGCACCACCGTTCTCGCCTGCACGCCGGAGAGCTTGCGGGCGCTCGGGCCGGCGGCGATAACGCTTGGCCGGTCGGAGGGGCTGGACGGGCACGCCCGTTCCGTGGCGATCCGGCTGAACTTGTGAGGCTGCGGGGATGTCGGACAAGGAGCGGGGGGCGGACAAGGGGCCGAACCGCCTCGTCGCGGTGACGCTGGACGAAGCGTCCATCGCCCGTGGCAACCCCGATCAGGAGCATGAGCGCGCCATCGCGCTCTACGACATCCTGGAGGGCAACAGCTTCTCGATTCCCGGCCGGGAGGGTCCGTTCAGGCTTCTCCTCGGCCTCGTGGAGAACAAGCTCTCCTTCGCCATCACCACGGCCGACGGCGAGCCGGTGATGACGCATCTGCTCTCGCTGAACCCGTTCCGCCGGGTCATCCGCGATTACGAGATGGTCTGCGAGAGCTACTACGACGCCATCCGCACCGCCTCGCCGAGCCAGATCGAGGCCATCGACATGGGGCGGCGCGGCTTGCACAACGAAGCCTCCGAGACGCTGAAGCAGCGGCTCGACGGAAAGGTCGATCTCGATCACGACACGGCGCGACGCCTGTTCACGCTGATCTTCGCCCTCCACTGGAAGGGCTGAAATCAGTGGCGGACCCGCGTCCGGTCTGAGCCGTCATGGCCGAGCCGCCACCCGATCCGGCCCCGCGCAAGCAGCGGGTGCAATCCGTGCTGTTCATGTGCAATTACAACGCGGTGCGCTCCCCCGCCGCCGAGGCCATCGCGCGCCATTATTTCGGCAAGTCGATCTACGTGCAGTCGGCGGGCGTCCGGCAGGGCGAGCCCATCGACCCGTTCATGGTCGCCGCCCTGGACGAGATCGGCATCGACGCGAGCCGCCACCGCCCCCGCACCGTCGAGGAACTGGAGGATTGGGAGGGGCTGAACTTCGACCTGATCATCACCCTCGCGCCGGAGGCCCACCACAAGGCCATCGCGCTGACGCACATGCTGGCCGCCGACGTGGAGTACTGGCCGACTCCGGACCCGACGCTCGTGCAGGATGCGTCGCGGGAGCAGCGCCTCGAAGCCTATCGCGACGTGCGCGACGGCCTGACGGCGAAGATCAAGCATAGGCTGAAATCGTGAGGGTCAGCGCAGGACCGCGCGGGGGCCGCTGACGGTCTCGAGCAGGGCGGCGCGCGCCCGCGCCACGAGGTCCGGCCGCGCCTGGGCGATGTCGTCCGCGTCGAGCAGCGGCGAATCCGAGAGGGCGGCGAGGTAGGCGGTCTCCTCGCCCCGGCAGGACCGGAGCGCGGCATCCGCCGCGAGGTCCCGGCCGGTGAACGCCGCGCCCTCGACATAGGCGCGCCCGAGGCAGCTTCTCCACGAGGTGTGGGCGGAGGCCGCGTCCCCGGCCAGCGCCGGGGCGGCGGTCAGCGCAACCATGATGGCGGCGGCGGAGAGGACCGGGAGGGAGAAGCGAAGGGCGGCCACGGGACGATCCGTTCGGCAGAAAGCACCTGTTAGCCTTCACCGAGAGGATAAAGGATCCCTTAACGCGGCCGCCCCGGTTGTCGATAACTCCCGCCGGATCAGTCCTGCTTTTCGAACGCCCCGGCGATGGTGAGGTGGAGGTCGTCGCCGATCAGCGGCAGGTAGGTCTTCACCCCGAACTCGGAGCGCTTGACCACGCCGGTCGCCTCGAAGCCGACGGTCATCTTCTTGTCGAGGGGGTTCACGCCCGCACCGACGAGGGTGACGTCGAGGGTCACGGGCTTGGTCACGCCGTGCAGGGTGAGGTCGCCGGTCACTTTCGCGTGGTCCTTGCCGGCCGGCGCGATCTTGGTGGAGACGAAGGTCATTTCCGGGAACTTGGTGCCGTCGAGCCACTGGTCGCCCTTCAGCTCGTCGGTGAGCTTGGCGCTGGTGGTCGTCACCGAGGCGACGGGGATCTTGATCGTCAGCTTGGAGGCCGAGGGATTCTTCGGCTGAAGTTCCAGCGTGCCGGACGCCTCGGAGAAGCCGCCGGCATAGTTCGAGAAGCCCATATGCGAGACGCGCCAGCCGACCTGGGTGTGGTTCGGATCGACGGCGTAGGTGCCGGCCGGGATCTGGGCGGGGTCACGGGTCGGCGGGGTCTGAGCCTGCGCGCTGGCGATCCCGGCGAGCAGGAGGGTGAGGGTGGCGAACGTCTTCACAGGGCATCTCCGTGTGGGTGATGCGAGACGGCCTAAACCCCTTAATCCCATCGGTTAAGGCGACGCTTGCCGTTCCTGTGCCGAAGCGCACACGGGCGTCAGTGCGCCCGCGCCACGCAGAATTCCACCGCATCGAGGAGGGCGGACCGCACAGGCCCCTCCGGGAAGATCGAGAGCGACGCCTTGGCCTTCTCGCCGTAATGGCGGGCGCGGGCGACCGTCTCTTCCAGGGTGCCGTGGCGGCGCAGGGTCGCCAGGGCGGTGGCGAGGTCGTCCTCGCGGATCTCGCCGCGCGTCAGGGTCCGCCGCCAGAAGGCGCGATCTTCCTCGCTGCCGCGCCGGTAGGCGAGGACGATCGGCAGGGTGATCTTGCCCTCGCGGAAATCGTCGCCGACGTTCTTGCCGAGTTCGGTGGAGGTGCCGCCGTAATCGAGCGCGTCGTCGATGAGCTGGAAGGCAATGCCGAGATTCATGCCGTAGGCGCGGGCGGCCTCCTGCTCGGCCTCGCTGCGCCCGGCGATCACCGGCCCGACCTCGCAGGCGGCGGCGAAGAGTTCGGCGGTCTTGCCCCGGATCACCGCGAGGTAGGCTTCCTCGCTGGTCTCCAGGTTCTTGGCGGCGGCCAACTGCATCACCTCGCCCTCGGCGATCACCGTGGCGGCGGCGGACAGGATGTCGAGCGCCCGGAGCGAGCCGACCTCGACCATCATGCGGAAGGCTTGCCCCAGCAGAAAGTCGCCGACGAGCACGCTCGCCTCGTTGCCCCACTTGATGCGCGCGGCGACGCGGCCCCGGCGCATGTCGCTCTCGTCCACCACGTCGTCGTGGAGAAGCGTCGCGGTGTGCATGAACTCGACGCTGGCGGCGAGTTTCACGTCCCCGTCCTTGCCGGCTTGGTCCGCGTAGCCGCAGAGTTGCGCACAGGCGAGGGTGAGGATCGGCCGCAGGCGCTTGCCGCCCGAGGCGATGAGGTGGTTCGCCACCTCCGGAATCATCGCGACGTCGGAGCCCGTCCGGGAGAGGATCGTGGAGTTGACCCGCTTCATCCCGTCGGCCACCAGCGCGACGAGGTCGTTCAGCCCGGCATCGTCGGGCTTCTGCGGGTTCTCGATCGTGCCGGCGATACCCAAGATCCGTGACTCCCAAACCGGGCCGCGCGGGAGACGTCCGCACGGAAAACATCGGCGCCGCTCAATCGCATGGTGCCTGCGGCGTCGCAACATGGGCGGATATGGGACAGGCGGCTTCCGCACTCCACGCGGCGAATGCGCCAACCCCATACCGGAATCCCGGCAGACGGAGGAGAGACGGGTTTGGTCGAACTGATCCGGGCGAACGACATCGTGCTCATCGGCTTCGCG
The DNA here is from genome assembly GCF_055361565.1 of Methylobacterium sp. TK26. Taxonomy (NCBI): domain Bacteria; kingdom Pseudomonadati; phylum Pseudomonadota; class Alphaproteobacteria; order Hyphomicrobiales; family Methylobacteriaceae; genus Methylobacterium; species Methylobacterium sp. TK26. The sequence goes on from NZ_CM143965.1 coordinate 2,569,401, forward strand.
CGTTCGCTGCTGGAGGATGCGGGCATCCCAGTCCTCGTGGCGGACGAGCACATGAGCGCCATGGAAGGCTCCATCGGCATGTTCGGGCGGCGCCTGCTCGTGCCGGACGATCACGCCGCCCAAGCCCGCCGTATCCTCAAGGATGCCGGGCTCGCGGACGAATTGCGGGTGCCGTGAGCGAAGCCGACGCCTTTCTCGGGGGGCGGCTGCGCCTGCGCCAGCCGCCGCGCGGCGCCCACCGGGCCGGCACGGACGGCGTGCTCCTGGCGCGGCTTCTCGCCGCCGCGCCGGGGGAGAGGCTGTGCGACCTCGGGTCGGGGCCGGGCATCGTCGGCCTTGCCAGCGCGATCCTGCGGCCGGGCGTCTGCGTGACGCTGGTCGAGCGCGACCCCGCCCTCGCGGACCTCGCCCGCGCCAACGCCGCGCTGAACGGCGTGGCGGCCGAGGTGATCGAGGCGGATGTCCTCGCCCCCGGCCGCGCGCGGGAGGAGGCCGGCCTCACGCCCGACTGCTTCGATTGCGTACTGACGAACCCGCCCTTCTTCGAGGACGGCCGCTACCGCCCCTCCCCCGACGCGGCCAAGGCCAGCGCCCACGGCTTCCCGGCCGAGGGGCTCGACGGCTGGATCCGCACCTGCGCGAGCATCCTGCGGCCGGGCGGGCGACTCGGGATGATCCACCGGGCCGACGCCCTGCCCCGCTGCCTCGCCGCGCTGGCCGGTCGCTTCGGCGGGATCGCGGTGCGGCCCGTCCACGCGAAGCCGGAGGAGCCGGCGATCCGCATCCTCGTCTCTGCCGTGAAGGGCAGCCGGGCGCCCTTCTCCCTCGTGCCGCCCCTCGTCCTGCACGGGCCGGACGGGCGCTTCACCCCCGAGGCCGACGCGCTCCACCGTTGAGAGAGCCCGCGCCGAAGCGCGCATTGTTGCTGCACCGCACCCTGAGGTAGGAGCAGAGCCATGTCCGAGACCGTGACGATGACGCCCTCCCTCTGGACCCGGATGTCCAACCCCGGCCATTTCATGCGCTGGTCGGGGAAGGCCGTGCCGTGGCTGACGGCCCTGTCCCTCGCGGCCCTCGCCGTGGGGCTCTACCAGACCTTCTTCGTCGTCCCCGCCGATTACCAGCAGGGCGAGACGGTCAGGATCATGTACATCCACGTCCCGGCGGCGTGGCTCGGGGTGTTCTTCTACGGGGCCATGAGCCTGTCGGCGATCGGCACCCTGGTGTGGCGCCATCCCCTGGCGGACGTGGCCCAGCGGGCCGCCGCGCCCATCGGCGCGGCCTTCACCCTCGTCTGCCTCGTCACGGGCTCCCTCTGGGGCAAGCCGATGTGGGGCACCTACTGGGTTTGGGATGCGCGGCTCACCTCGATGCTGGTGCTGTTCCTGATCTATTGCGGCCTCATCGCCCTGTGGCGCACCATCGAGGACCCGAACCGGGCGGCGCGCGCCGTGGCGATCCTCACGCTGGTCGGCGCGGTGAACCTGCCGATCATCAAGTTCTCGGTGAACTGGTGGTCCACCCTGCACCAGCCGGCCTCGATTCTGCGGATGGGCGGCTCCACCATCGACCCCTCGATGCTCTATCCGCTGCTGCTGATGATCTTCGCGGGGACGCTCGGCGGCTCGACCCTGCACCTCTACACGATGCGCACCGAGATCATGCGCCGCCGGGTGCGGACCCTGACGATCCGCGAGGCGGAACGGCTCGATTCGGGCGCCCGCCGGATCGTGCCCGCCCCCGCCGCCGCGCCGCTTCCTCAAGCCCTGTAGGCTCGATCGTGTTCGATCTCGGATCGCATGGCGGCTTCATCGTCGCCGCCTACGCCTTCACGGCGCTGATCATGTTCGGCCTCGTGGGCAACGCCCTGCGCGACCGCGCCGCCCAGCGCCGCGCCCTGAAACGCTTCGGGGAGGACCGCCGGTGAGCGAGACCCACGACATCGCGGCGCCGCCCGCCCGGCGCTCGCTGCTTCTGATCCTGCCGGTTCTGGTGTTCGCCGTGCTGGCGGGCGTGATGTTCCTGCGCCTGCGCTCCGGCGCCGACCCGTCCGCCCTGCCCTCGGCGATGATCGGCAAGCCCGCGCCGAGCTTCGACCTGCCGGCCGTGCCTGGCCTCGCCAAGGACGGCGCACCCGTCCCCGGCCTGTCGAGCGCCGACCTCAAGGGCGGCGTGACGGTCCTCAACGTCTTCGCGTCGTGGTGCGCGCCCTGTCAGGTCGAGCATCCGATGCTGATGCGGCTCGCCCGCGAGCCCGGCATCCGCTTCGTCGGCATCGACTACAAGGAGCCGAACCCGGCGGCCGGTCAGAAATTCCTGGCCCGGCACGGCGTGCCCTTCTCCGCCGTCGGCGCGGATGCCGAGGGGCGAGCGGCCATCGATTTCGGGGTCTACGGCGTGCCGGAGACCTTCATCATCGGGCCGGACGGGGTGATCCGCGACAAGATCGTCGGCATCCTCACCCCGGAGAATTTTTCGAGCGTCCTCGCGCGCATCCGCGCCGCCGGGAAGGTGGCGGAGGCGCGCTGACGCCTCACGCCTCCGGCTGCTTCTGCTCGTAGCGCATCAGCAGCGGCGTCTGGGCGAGGGCGAAGAGCACGGTGATCGGCATGATGCCGAACACCTTGAACTTCACCCAGAACTCGTAATCCTGCGTGCGCCAGACGATCTCGTTCAGCACCGCCAGCGCCAGGAAGAACAGGCCCCAGCGGAAGGTGAGGCGCCGCCAGCCCTCCTCCGTCAGCGAGAACACGCTGTCGAGCACCACCGAGAGCAGCGGCTTCTTGAACAGCAGCCCGCCGAGCAGGATCAGCCCGAACAGGCTGTTCACGATGGTCGGCTTGATGACGAAGAACGTCTTGTCCCTCAGCGCCAGGGCGAGGCCGCCGAAGACCAGCACCACCGCCCCCGACACGAGGGGCATGATCGGCACCCGGCGCAACAGCGCGAAATGGATGCCGAGCGAGAGGATCGTCGCGCCCACGAACAGCGCGATGGCGACGTAAGTCACCTGATCGCCGTCGAGCCCCAACCGCTCGCCGAAGGCGTTGGCCAGGAAGAACAGCACCAGCGGACCCATTTCGAGCCCGAGCTTGGCGAGCGGCGGCAGGTGCCGGCGCGGTGGAATGGCTTCGATCTGCATGGTCTCAGTCCCGTTCCAGGCCGGCGACGGCCCTGGCGAAATCGCGGGCCGCGAAGGGCTCCAGATCCTCGACGCCCTCGCCGACGCCGATGAAGTGCACCGGCAGGCCGAATTTCGCCGCCAGCGCCACGAGGATGCCGCCCCGCGCCGTGCCGTCGAGCTTGGTCATCACCAAGCCGGTAATCGGCGCGGCCTGGGAGAACAACTCCACCTGCGAGAGGGCGTTCTGGCCGACCGTCGCGTCGAGGATCAGCAGCGTCGCGTGCGGCGCCTCAGGGTCCTGCTTGCGCAGGACGCGGACGATCTTCTCCAACTCGGCCATCAGGCCGGTCTTGTTCTGCAGGCGGCCCGCCGTGTCGATCATGAGGATGTCGGTGCCCGCCGCCTGCGCCTGCTTCAGCGCATCGAAGGCGAGCCCCGCCGCGTCCGCCCCCTGGGCACCGCTGATGACCGGCGAGCCGGTGCGGGCGCCCCAGACGTTCAATTGCTCGATGGCCGCCGCGCGGAACGTGTCGCCGGCCGCGAGCATCACCGAGCGGCCCTCGGCGCGGTAATTGGAGGAAAGCTTGCCGAGCGTCGTGGTCTTGCCCGCGCCGTTGACCCCGACGGTGAGGATCACGAACGGCTTCTTCGCCGTGTCGATCTCCAGGGGCTTGGCCACCGGCTCCAGCGCCCGCTCGACCTCGGTGGCGAGGATGGCGCGCACCTCGTCGGGGGAGATGCCCTTCTCGTAGCGCCCCTTGCCGACGGCTTCGGAGATCTTCACCGCGGTCTCCAGGCCGAAATCGGCCTGGATCAGCGCGTCCTCCAGGTCTTCGAGGGTGGTGGCGTCGAGCTTGCGCTTGGTGAACAGCCCCGTCACCCGGTCCGACAGGGCCGTGGAGGTGCGACGCATGCCCGTGGTCAGGCGGCTCCACCAGCCCTTGGCCTCCGGCTCGCGGTCGGGGCCCGCGCCGGCATCGTGCGCCAGGGCGGCAGCCGTGTCGGTCGGCTGGATGTCCGGGTCGAGGGCGACATCCGGCTCGGGCGAGACCTCCACCGCCGGGGAGACGTTCGGCTCGCGGTTCATGGTGCCGGTATCGACCGGGTCCGCGCCGTGCGCCGGCCGGTCGCCGGCCGTGCCGGTGGGGGGCTTCTCGTCCTCGCCCTCGACGGGCAGCAGGTCGGCGCCCTCGGTGGCGTCTTCGTCCTCGGGCAGCGGGATGTGCTCCACATCCTCCGCGCCCGTGGCGAAATCCAATTCGCCCTCGGCGGGGGTGGCCGGCACCTCCTCTTTGACCTCGTCCTTGCCCTTGCGCCCGAACAGGCGCCCGAACCAGCCGGGCTTGTCCTCGCTCGTCATAAACCCTCGCCTTCCGCCCGAATCCGGCGCATGTCCCGAATCCGATGCCTCATACAACCGACATAGGCGCGCGCCTCCTGTATCGCGATGCCCTGGTGCTCGTCATCGACAAGCCTGCGGGTCTTCCGGTCCATCCCGGCCCCCGTGGCGGCGAGACGCTGACCGACCATCTCGACGCGCTCCGCTTCGGCCTGCCCCGCCGGCCGGAAGCCGCGCACCGCCTCGACCGGGACACGTCCGGTTGCCTCGCGCTGGGCCGCCACGCCAAGGCGCTGGCCCGCCTCGGCAAGCTCTTCTCCGGCAATTTGGCCGAGAAGACCTACTGGGCCATCGTCTCCGGCGGCCCCGCCGGGGAGGCCGGCAGCATCGACATGCCGCTCGCCCGCCGCTCCTCCGATCCGCGCTCGTGGTGGATGAAGGCCGATCCGGCGGGCGATGCGGCCCTGACCCATTGGCGCGTCCTCGGCCGGGCCGAGGGACGGACATGGCTCGAACTCAAGCCGGTGACAGGGCGGACGCACCAATTGCGCGTCCATTGCGCCGAATCGGGCTGGCCGATCCTTGGCGACCCGATCTACGGCGGCGCGCCGCGCGGCAGCGCCCTCCACCTCCACGCCCGCGCCCTGTCGCTGCCGCTCTACCCGAAGCGTGAGCCCATCGTCGTTCAGGCACCGGCTCCGGTGCATATGGAGGCGGCGCTTCGTGAACTCGGCCTCCACGCAACAACCTCGTCTCGGGAGTCTGACCGGCAAGCCGATTCCTCCCCTCACCCACCCTCATCCTGAGGTGCGGCGCAGCCGCCTCGAAGGAGGGCTCCAGACAGCGGTGCGATCGCTGGAGCCCTCCTTCGAGGCCCGCTGACGCGGGCACCTCAGGATGAGGGACCGTGTTGGACGAACGAATAGGTACAGTCCGCGATCAGCCGCGTCCCGTCATGGCCGACGATACGCGCCGAGATGAATGCCCCCGGCTCCGTGCCGTCACCGAGCCAGACAGTGGAAAAATCCTCCGCCCTGCCGGTACCGCCGCGCTCGGCCAGCACCGTCAGCGACTTCCCCACCTGACCGGCGAGATGCCGGGCGCGGGCGGCATCGCCCGCCTCCCGCAGACGCGCCGCGCGCGCGCGGATCGCCTCCGGCGCCACCGGGGGCATCCGCGCGGCCGGGGTGTCGGGGCGGGGCGAATAGGGGAAGACGTGCAGATGCGTCAGGCCGCATTCCTCGACCAGGGCGAGGGTCTGGCCGAACTGCGCCTCGGTCTCGGTGGGGAAGCCCGCGATGAGATCCGCCCCGAAGACGAGGCTAGGCCGGGCGGCGCGGGCCTGCGCGCAAAAGCGAATCGCGTCGTCGCGGGAATGGCGGCGCTTCATGCGCTTGAGGATGAGGTCGTCGCCGGCCTGAAGCGACAGATGCAGATGCGGCATCAGCCGAGGCTGCCCGGCGATGGCATCGAGCAGGGCGTCGTCGGCTTCCACGGAATCGATGGACGACAGCCGCAGCCGCGCGAGGTCCGGCACCTCCGCGAGGATCCGCAGCACCAGGCCGCCGAGGGACAGGCCCTCATCGAGATCGCGGCCATAGGCGGTGAGGTCGACCCCGGTGAGCACCACCTCGCGCCCGCCGGCCTCGACGGTGCGGGCCACCTGCTCCACCACCGCGCCCGCCGGCACGGAGCGGGAGCGCCCCCGCCCGAACGGGATGACGCAGAAGGTGCAGCGATGGTCGCAGCCATTCTGCACGGGCACGAAGGTGCGGGTGTGCCCCGCCATCTCCGGCACGTCCGCGCGCTCGGCGGTGAAGGATTCCATCACCGCGCCGGGTCCCCGCGCCGCACCGGTCCAGGCGGCGGGGTTCAGCTTCTCGGCATTGCCGATCAGCCGCCCGATTTCCGGCATGGCGCGGTAGGCCTCGGTCTCCACCTCGGCGCCGCAGCCAGTGACGACGATCTCGGCCTCGGGATTAGCGCGGGCGGCGCGGCGGATCGCCTTGCGCGCCTGCCGCCCGGCTTCCTGCGTCACTGCGCAGGTGTTCACCACGAGGCGCGGGCGCCCATCGCGAGCGGCGAGGCGGCGCATGGCCTCCGTCTCGACAGTGTTGAGCCGGCAGCCGAAGGACAGGGTCTCGACGCTCAACAATCGATCCCGGCGAACAGCTCCGGCGCGAGGGTACCTTCCGCGACGAGGGCGACCGGGCCTGTCATCAGCACATGGTCGTCGGCCCGCCACTCCACGAAGAGGTCGCCGCCGGGCAGGCTCACATTGGCCTGCCGGCCGATCATCCGCAGGCGGGAGGCCGCCACCACGGTCGCGCAGGCCGCCGTGCCGCAGGCGAGCGTCAGGCCCGCGCCGCGCTCCCACACCCGGAGCTTGATCGCTTCCCGCGCCAGCACCTGGGCCACCGAGATGTTGGCCCGCTCGGGGAAGACCGGATGATTCTCGAGGAGCGGCCCGATCCTGCCCAGGTCGTACCCGTCCGGGTCCGCATCCACGAAGAACACCGCATGGGGGTTGCCCATGTTCACCACCCCCGGCGAATGCAGCACGGGGTCGTCGATCGGCCCGATCTGCAACTCGATGCGGCGGGTGTCCGGGAAGGGCTCGGCCAGCGGGATCTCGTCCCAGGCGAGGTGCGGGCGGCCCATGTCCACGGTGAAGGACCGCTCGGAGTTGCGCCGCACGCCGACGCGGCCGGCGCTGGTCTCCAGCAGCAGGCGGCTCCCCTCGGCGGGGCGGGCCATGGCCGGGTCGTCCAGCATCGCGTAGGCGACGCAGCGGGTGCCGTTTCCGCAGGCGCCGGACTCCGACCCGTCCGTGTTGTAGATGCGCATGAAGGCGTCGGTCCCCCCGCTCACGGGATCGTGCAACACCATCAATTGATCGAACGACGAGCCCGGATCGGCGGCGATGGCCCGCGCTTCGGCCGCCGAGACGCGCAAAACCGTGCCGCGCAGGTCGAGCACGACGATGGCGTTGCCGGCGCCGTGCATCTTCAGGAAACGTCGATGGGCGAGTGCGCTCATACGAAAGGATCTGCCGGAGGGGTTCGCGCGCTTATGGCAAACCCGGCGCCCAAGCGCGAGTGCGCCGCAGCGTTGCAGATCCGCCGCACAGGCCGGGACCCGTGGCGGACGGCCTCGCGGCACCGGCGGAACCGAATTACGTTAACACCCGGCCGCCGCGAGACCCCGAGTCGCCGCCGCCGATGGGAGCCACCCGCGTGACCCGTTGCCGTCGTCTCGTCCCCGCGCTCTGCGCCCTCGCCGCAGGGCTGGCTACCGCCATGCCCCTTGCGGCGCAGCAGCCCCCCTCCCCCGCGCAGACCAACCCGCTGCCGACGACCACCGCGCCGAACCCGCCGGCCGACCCGAACAAGAGTGCGGCCCCGGCGCCGGAACAGGCCATCGTCCCGCCCCCCGCGGGCCAAGCGGCGCAGCCCGCCGATCCGTCGCGCCCGCCCCTCGTCGCCAAGCCCGCCGAGGCGGGGGACGTCGATGAGGTGACGCTGCCCGCGAAGCCCGCCGCCATCCTCTCCGGCAAGGCCAAGTGGGAAGAGGCCGTGCCGAGCCTGCAAAAGGCCTTCGCGCAGATCGAGGCCGACCTCGCCAAGGCCGGGATCAAGCCGGCCGGACGCCCCATCGCCGTCTTCACCAAGACGGAGGATGCCGGCTTCGACTTCGAGGCGATGATCCCCGTCGCCGCCGCGCCGGCCACACCGCCGGTCTCCGAGGACGGGCTGCGCTTCGGCACGACGCCCTCCGGCAAGGCCCTGCGCTTCGCCCACCGGGGCTCCTACGAGGGCATCGACACCACCTACGAGACCCTGACCGCCTATCTCGATGCCAAGGACATCGTGGTGCAGGACAAGTTCGTGGAGGAATACGTGACCGACCTGAAGGACGGCGCGGACGACACCCTCGACGTCAGCATCTACGCCCTGCTGAAGTGACGTCCGTGAGCGGGTTCCTCTTTGCGCGGGCGGCCCGGCCGCTCGCCGATGGACATTTTGCCGCCGCCGACTCCGGGCGGGAACGTGGCCAAGCTGCCGGTGATTTGCCGGTTATGCTCGCCGCGAACGATCATTCGCCCCCCAAGGTCGTGCCCGCCGCCGAGATCGACGGGGCGGGCGACCTCGCGCTCGTGGTGCATGCGCGGCTCTGCGCCGTGTACAAATGCCCGATCCCGTATTTCAGCGAGAAGGAGCCGCTGTCCGAACTGATTTCGGCGCTGCTCTCCCACCGCACGCGCAACGCCGCCTCCGGCAAGGCGTTCAAGAGCCTGCGCGCCCGCTTCCCGACCTGGGAGGAGGTAATGTGCGCCGACCTCTCCGCAATCGAGGAGGCCATCGCCGGGGTGACGTGGCCGGAGTTGAAGGCGCCGCGCATCCGCGAGATCCTCTCGGCCATCGACGTCCGGGCCGGGCGGCTCAGCCTCGACTTCCTGGCCGACCTTCCCCCGGAGGAGGCGCGGGGCTGGCTGGAGCAATTCCCCGGCATCGGACCGAAGACCAGCGCCGCCGTGCTCGCCTTCTCGTCCCTGCGGATGCGGGCTCTGCCGGTGGACAGCCACCACCACCGCGTCGCCCAGCGCCTCGGGCTGATCGGGCCGCGCGTCGGCCTCGGGCCCGCGCATGTCCTGCTGCTGGCGCAACTGCCCGCCGACTGGTCGGCGCAGGACCTCTACGACAACCACGAGATCCTGATGATGCACGGTCAGCAGGTCTGCCACTATCGCCGCCCCGCCTGCGGGCGCTGCGCCCTGGTGGATCTCTGCCCGAGCGCACTCGTGGAGATGCGCGAACCCTGAGCATCGCCTCCGCTTGACCCTTCGGCGGCGAGGTTCCACTAACCGGCGCCCGGCTGGCGAGACGTGACCCCGTGAGACCCGGCCCTTCACTCACAGGATCGGCGCCGATGGCCGCGTTCAAGGAATTGGTGTTCTCCGGCGTCCAGCCGACCGGCAACCTCCATCTCGGCAACTACCTCGGCGCCATCCGGCGCTTCGTGGAGATGCAGGCGCGCGAGGCGCAATGCCTCTATTGCGTCGTGGACATGCACGCGATCACCGTCTGGCAGGACCCGGAGGCCCTGCGCGGCCAGATCCGCGAAGTCACCGCCGCCTTCCTCGCCGCCGGGATCGATCCGAAGCGCTCCATCGTGTTCAACCAGAGCCAGGTACCGCAGCACGCCGAACTCGCCTGGGTGTTCAACTGCGTCGCCCGCCTCGGCTGGCTGAACCGCATGACCCAGTTCAAGGAGAAGGCCGGCAAGGACCGGGAGAACGCCTCCATCGGCCTCTACGATTATCCCGTGCTGATGGCCGCCGACATCCTCGCCTATCGCGCGACGCATGTGCCCGTCGGCGAGGACCAGAAGCAGCACCTCGAACTGACCCGCGACATCGCGCAGAAGTTCAACACCGATTTCGGCGCCTCCATCACGGCGCAGGGCCATGGGGAAGGCTTCTTCCCGATCACCGAGCCGATCATCGGCGGCCCGGCGGCGCGGGTCATGTCCCTGCGCGACGGCACGAAGAAGATGTCGAAGTCCGACCCCTCGGACAATTCGCGCATCAACCTCACGGACGATTCGGACGCCATCGCCCAGAAGATCCGCCGGGCGAAGACCGATCCCGAGGCCCTGCCCTCCGAGGTCGCGGGCCTCAAGGAACGGCCGGAGGCGGACAACCTCGTCGGCATCTACGCCGCGCTCGCGGGCACGACCCGCGAGGACGTGCTGCGCGAGCATGGCGGCGCCCAGTTCTCGGCGTTCAAGCCGGCGCTGGCCGACCTCGCCGTGTCGAGCCTCGCGCCCATCGCCGCCGAGATGCGCCGGCTCTCGTCCGATCCCGGCCATATCGACGCCGTCCTGGCCGACGGCGCCGAGCGGGCCGAGGCCATCGCCCAGGAGACCCTGGATGCGGTGAAGGACATCGTCGGGTTCGTGCGGAGGACGCGGGGATGACGATCCGGGCGCTGGTCTTCGACGTCTTCGGGACGCTGGTCGATTGGCGCTCCGGCGTCGCGCGGGAGGCGCGGCGCCTCCTCTCCGCGCAGGCTCCGGACCTCGATGCCGGCGCCTTCGCCGATGCGTGGCGGGGGCGCTACCAGCCCTCGATGGAGACCGTGCGCTCGGGCGCCCGCCCCTTCGTGGATCTCGACACGCTTCACGCCGAATCGCTCCCCGACGTGCTGGCGCAGTTCGGCATCGCGGACGTGTCCGACGCGGTGCGGGCCGAACTGGTCCAGGCGTGGCACCGCCTCGATGCATGGCCGGAAGTGCCCGCCGCCCTGGCACGGCTGCGCGAGCACTTCATGCTGGCGCCGAACTCGAACGGACCGGTGCGGCTGATGGTCGACCTCGCCCGCCGCAACGGCCTCGTCTTCGACGCGATCCTCGGCGCGGGCTATTCCCGCGACTACAAGCCGAAGCCCGCCCTCTACCGGGACGCGGTGGCCGCCTTCGGCTTCGCGCCGGAGGAGACGATGATGGTCGCCGCCCATTCGAGCGACCTCGCGGCGGCGGCGAGCCATGGGCTCTCCACCGCCCACATCGCCCGGCCCTCGGAGAACGGGCCGGCGGGCGGCGAAACGGGGCCGAGCGTACCCGTGACCTACGCGGCCTCCGATCTGGCGGACCTCGCCGACCAACTCGGCTGCCGCTGACGCGAGAGAGGGGAGCCCACATGGCCGATTGGAACCCCGCCCTCTACACCCGCTTCGAGGACGAACGGACCCGACCGGCGGCGGACCTGCTGGCCCGCGTGACCCTCGACAGGCCGGCGCTCGCCATCGACCTCGGCTGCGGGCCCGGCAACTCGACGGCGCTCATCGCCGCCCGGTACCCGGAAGCCGAGATCGTCGGGCTCGACACCTCCCCCGCCATGCTCGACAGCGCGCGGGCGCGCCTGCCGCATCTGCGCTTCGGCCTCGCCGACGCCGCGACCTGGGAGCCGGAGCGGGCGCCGGACCTGATTTACGCCAACGCCGTGCTGCAATGGCTGCCGGATCACCCGGCCTTGCTGGCGCGCCTGTTCGGCCATCTGGCGCCGGGCGGGGTGCTCGCCGTGCAGATGCCCGACAACCTCGCGGAGCCGACCCACCGGCTCATGCGCGAGGTCGCGGCCTCCGGCCCCTGGGCTTCGGCCATCGGGGATCCGGCCGTGGCGGGCCGCCTCGGCCGGATGCTGGAGCCCGCCGGCTATTACGACGTCCTCGCGCCGCTGGCCGCCGAGGTCGATGTCTGGCGCACCGCCTATCACCACCGCATGGCCGATGCGGCGGCGATCGTCTCCTGGGTGAGCGCCACGGGGCTGCGCCCCTTCCTCGATCCCCTCGACGAGGACCAGCGCGCCGGCTTCCTCGCGGCTTACGAGGCGGCCATCGACGCCGCCTACCCGCCCCAAACGGACGGGCGCCGGCTGCTCGCCTTCCCGCGCGTCTTCATCGTGGCGCGCAAGGGGCCGTGAGTTTGGCTAGGGCTGTTGTCGTTTAGGTTGGGTCATAAGCGTCGTATCCGGCGGCGGCGATGTAGTTGCGGCATTCCGCTGGGGTGAAGGCTGCGAAGGCCCGGGCGATGGCTGCCCAAAGGTCTGGGACGGTTCGGGCAGCGGCGGTGCGCAGCAGCGCCTTGAGCTTTGAGAAGGCCTGCTCGATCGGGTTGAAGTCGGGCGAGTAGGCCGGGAGGTAGAGGAGCCGCGCGCCGGCCGCCTCGATGGCTTCGCGCACGCCGACGACCTTGTGGGATTGCAGGTTGTCGAGGATGACGGTGTCACCCGGCTTCAGCACCGGGACCAGGGTGTCGGTGACGTAGGCGCGGAAGCGCGCGCCGTTGGTGGCCCCGTCGAACAGGGTGGTGGCGACCAAGCCGCTGGTGCGCAGGGCGGCGGTGACGGTGGTGGTCTTGTAATGGCCCTGGGGCACGAGGAGCCGGCAACGCTCGCCGCGTGGAGCCCGACCATAGGTGCGGGCCATGTTCGTGGCGGTCGCCGTCTCATCGATGAAGACGAGGGTGTCGGGATCGAAGTCGAGTTGGCCCTCGAACCACGCCTCCCGTGCGGCTCTCACGTCCGGACGCTCCTGCTCGGCCGCGTAGACAGCCCCTTTTTACGGGTGATCCGATGCCGGGCGAAGAACCGCCACAGCCCGCTGACGCTCGTGCGGACACCCTGCTCGGCCAGGATATCACGCACCTCGTGCAGGAAGGCCTGCGGCTGCTCCCGATCGACCTGAAGGATCCGCTCAGCGTGCGCTTCGAGGGCCGGTGCGGGTCGCTGCCCGCACGAGGGCCGGGGCGCGATCGCGCCCTCCGCCTGGAAGCGTTCATGCCAGCGGATCGCGCTGGATGGGCCGACCCCGAAGCGCTTGGCCGCCTGTCGGCGCGAAGCTCCCGCCTCGATCGCCGCGATCACGCGTTCTCGCAGATCCATCGATAGCGCTGACGGCATCCCGACCTCCTCGGAAAGCCCAACATCGAATCAGATCCGCAGACTGCCCGCTACCCCCAACGATTCAACCCAGCCGGACACGGCTCTAGCCCTGCCCGCGCGCGACGAGTTCGCCGTAGGCCCCGAGATCGAGTTCGCCTTCGGCGGCGACCCGCGCCCGATCCTCGTCCGCGATGACCGGCTGCACGAAGTCAAGGCGCTTCCACTGCGCCAGCGGCGTCTCCTGGCCGTCTTTCGGCACATAGCGGCTCTGCTCGACCTTCGTGTAGCGGTGGATGTAGCGGGGACAGTTCACCCACAGCGTCTCCACCTCGACGCGCACGATATACTGCGCCTCCGGGTAGCGGGCCTGCAGCGGGTCGTCCCTCACGATCCGCGCGGTGCCCTGGACACGCAGGCGGTGCGGCGTCTCGAAATCGATGAACAGCAGGCCGACCTTCCCCTGGCCGACGATGTTGCCCATCGACAGGAACATGCCGTTCCCGTCGTAGCCGGGGAAGGCGAGCGTGCTGTCGCCGACGACCGACACGACACCGGTCGGGCCGCCCTTGTAGGAGACGGTCGGGTTGCCGTTCTCGTCCACCGTCGAGAGGAAGAACATGTCACGCGATTCGATGAAGGCGCGGTCCTGCTCATCGATGGCGCGGTGGACGTGATGCTTGTCGAGGAAGTCGGCGAGCTTCGTCGTGCCGAAATCATCCTGAAGGGCGCGGTGCGCTTCACCGTACAACGTGTCCAAAGGCTCCTCCCATACTTGTGGTTGGAACCGTTCATTCCAGAGGCCGCGCGCAAAGAAAAGGGCCGGCCCCATCTCTGGAGCCGGCCCCGTTGCCTCACGGCGGTGGAGATCAGTTGCGGGACTTGTCGACCAGCGCCTTCTCCGAGATCCACGGCATCATGCCGCGCAGCTTGGTGCCGACTTCCTCGATCGGGTGGGCGGCGAGCTTGGCGCGGGTGGCCTTGAACGAGGTCTGGTTGACCTTGTTCTCCAGCATCCAGTTGCGGGTGAAGGTGCCCGACTGGATGTCGTTCAGCACGCGCTTCATCTCGGCCTTGGTCTCGGGCGTGATGATGCGCGGACCGGTGACGTACTCACCGTACTCGGCTGTGTTGGAGATCGAGTAGTTCATGTTGGCGATGCCGCCCTCGTAGATGAGGTCGACGATCAGCTTCACCTCGTGCAGGCACTCGAAATAGGCCATCTCGGGGGCGTAGCCCGCCTCGACCAGGGTCTCGAAGCCGGCCTTGATCAGCTCCACGAGGCCGCCGCAGAGCACGGCCTGCTCGCCGAACAGGTCGGTCTCGCACTCTTCCTTGAAGGTGGTCTCGATGATGCCGGCGCGGCCGCCGCCGTTTGCGGAGGCGTAGGACAGGCCGAGGTCGTGGGCGTTGCCCGAGGCATCCTGGGCGATGGCGATCAGCGTCGGCACGCCGCCGCCGCGCAGGTACTCGGAGCGCACGGTGTGGCCGGGGCCCTTCGGGGCGACCATCAGCACGTCGAGGTCGGCGCGCGGCTCGATCAGGTTGAAGTGCACGTTCAGGCCGTGGGCGAAGAGGAGCGCGGCGCCCTGCTTCATGTTGCCGGCCAGCGACTCACGGTAGATGTCGCCTTGCAGCTCGTCCGGGGTGAGCATCATCACCACGTCGGCCCACTTGGCGGCCTCGGCGACCGACAGGACCTTGAAGCCTTCGTGTTCGGCTTTCTTGGCGGTGGCGGAGCCCTCGCGCAGGGCGATGACGATGTCCTTCACGCCCGAATCGCGCAGGTTGAGCGCGTGGGCATGGCCCTGGCTGCCGTAGCCGACGATGGCGACCTTCTTGCCCTTGATCAGGTTCAGGTCGGCGTCGCGATCGTAATAGACCCGCATGGCGGCAATGTCCTCTTTCGTGTCGGTGAGCGCGCGCGGGCGCTCCGTGGGTGTGCGGCCGTGCGATAGCGCGGGCTTTTAGCCGCGCAAGCCTCTGAACGGAAGGCCAAACCGTACAGGGCTGGTCCGCCGTCAGGCCGGCAGCGCCAAGCCTTCGCGGGCGAAGACGGCTTGCACCGCCGGCCGGGCGGCCACACGCTTGGCGTGCGCCGTCCAGGCGGGGAAGCGACCGGCCATGTCGAACTTCAAGAACGGCCCGCGTCCCCAGACCCAGAAGACCATCAGGTAGGCATCGGCCACGGTGAAGCGGTCGCCCACCGCCCAGCCCCCGTGGGACAGGCGCACCTCGGTCATGGTGCAGAGATCGCCGTAGGTGTCGGCGCCCTTGGCGCGGATGCCGTCATGGGCATCCTCGTCGTTCGTGTAGCGCTCCGCGCGGCGGACATGGGCGTAGGTGACGTGATGGTTGCAGGCGAGCCAGCCGAGCCATTCGTCGGCGACCGCCATCTCGCGCAGGTCCGCCGGCCACAGGCCCGTCTCCGGCACCTGCCGGGCGACGTGGCGCATGATCGCCGAGCATTCGGTGAGCACCCAGCCATCCTCGACCAGCGCCGGCACCCGGCCCCGGTCGTTGATGGCGAGGTATTGCCCGGAGCGCTGGTCGCCCCTGGCGAGATCGAGGGCCTTGCCTTCGAAGGGCAGGCCAGATTCCTCAAGGACGATATGCGCCGCCAGCGAGCAGGCGCCGGGGGCGTAGTAGAGGGTGCGGGCGGTCATTGCTGTCCAGTATTGATGGGGGCTTCGATGCCGATCAACGTCGCGACCTGATGGCGAACCTTGGTGAGGGTCGTCGTCGGCACAAAACCGAGACGTCTCAGAATGCGGGCATGTTGATCGATGGAGCGAACCTGATCGGTCAGGACCGCCCCCGTCGTACCCAGTCCCGGCGGCAGCATCACTTTGGTCGGCCAGGGTTCGATGTTGCTCGTGATCGGACAGACGATGACACGACGCGTGGCAGCATTCATCAGCGCTTCCGAAATGATGAGGGCCGGACGGCGCCCATCCTGCTCCGTCCCGCGAACCGGGCCGAACTCGACGAGAATCAAATCGCCGGCCTGAAGCGCCGTTTCACCGGGAATAGTCATCGTCGATGATCTCGGAACCGCGATCCGCCCCCCAATCCACGGTCGGAGGCTCGAAGTCGGGCCCGAGGCGGCGCATCTCCTCGACCATTTCAGCGAGTGTGTAGGCCGGTGATCCATCGGCGTAGCGGCGACCCGTCCAAGGTCGAGACTCGGATTCCCGCTCGCGCTTCGCGACGATCTCCACGGTCTGGCCTTCCCGGACGCCGAGTTCCTCGGCCTCCGAGTCGGTCAATCTCACAACGAGATCGTCACCCCAGCGGACGACCTTGGCTTCCATGGCTCGCGACTCCCAAGGGACGAGCGCATCATAGCAGACGCGCCATCTCCATCCTAAAGCGGCTCGGCACCCCGGCTCATCGCGGCGATGCCGGTGCGGCAGATCTCCACGAGGCCGATCACGCTCATCAGGCGCACGAACCGGTCGACCTCCTCCGTCGCGCCGGTCAGCTCGAACACGAACGAATTGAGCGTCGCGTCCAGCGTCTTCGCGCCGAAGGCGGCGGCGAGGCGCAGGGCCTCGCTGCGGTGCTCGCCCTCGCCCTTCACCTTCACGAGGCAGATCTCCCGCTCCAGGGCGTTGCCCTGCAGGGTCAGGTCCACCACCCGGTGCACGGAGACGAGGCGGTCCAGCTGCGCCTTGATCTGATCGATGACGGCGTTGGTGCCCGTGGTGACGATGGTGATGCGCGAGATGTGGCGCGCCTCCTCCGTCTCGGAAACGGTCAAGCTCTCGATGTTGTAGCCGCGACCGGAGAACAGGCCGGAGATCCGCGCCAGGGCACCCGGCTCGTTGTCCACCACCACCGCCAGCGTGTGACGGTTCACCGCTTCGACCCGGACCGGATCCGGGTAGTGGGTGTTCATCGCGTTCATGCCCGTGGTCCCGTCCTGTTGTTGCGGCCCGCATCGGGCCGGTCCCTGCGAAGTCCCGCCCCGGAAGGTCGCCTGGACGCTCCCCGAGACGCATGATAACGGCGCGGCGGATGACAGCCCGACAGCGCGCCCTCGATGCCGTGTGCCCCAGCGGACGCCTCGGCGTCGAACTCGGCCCCCTGAACCGGCCGCTGATCCGGCGCGAGGACGGCGACATCCTCTATGCCGACCACCGGACCACCGACGACCTCCGCGCGAAATACGCGGGCCACGAGTCGGTCATCGGACCCGACGCGCAGCCGATCGTCGAGGTCGATCTCGTCCTCGAACACCAGAGCCTCGCCGAAGCGCTGGGACCGCGCGCGCCCGTGGACTACATCGTCGCGAGCCACGTCATGGAGCACATCGCGGACCCGCTCGGCTGGCTGAACGAACTGGCCGCCGTGTTGCGCGAGGGAGGGGTGATCTTCCTCGCGGTCCCCGACAAGCGCTTCACCTTCGATTTCCACCGCCGCCCCTCCACGACGGCGGACCTCGTCGGCCACCATATCGCCGGAGCGCGGCTCGCGAGCCCCACCCAGGTGTTCGACTACGTGTCCCGCGTCGCCGAGGTCGATCCCTTCGCCGTCTGGGCCGGGCGGGAACGCGATCCGAAGCCGATCTTCGAGGGCCAGCTCGCGCGGGCGCTCATCGATGCGCGCAACGTCGCCGCCCATGGCAGCTATTACGACGCCCATTGCACGGTCTACACGCCCGCGAGCTTCCTCGGCGTATTCCGGGAGGTGATCGCGCTCGGGCTGATCCCCTTCGAGATCGCCCGCATCGACCCCACGGCGCGCAACACGATCGAGTTCTTCGTCACGCTGCGCAAGCACGAGGCGGCGAGCCCGGCCGAGCGCGCCGCCGCGACGCCGCCCCTCGACGGGCGACGGCACGGCGAACTGCCGGACGTGCCGGTGCGCGGGCTCCGGCGGCGCCTCGCCCTGGCGCTGCGGATGCTGCGCACCGGCAGCATCCACGGGTCTGAGGAGGGCCGACACGGCTGATCCCCGGAGCGGGGCTCAGACCAGCATCTTCCCTTCCTCGGAGATCACGTCGCCCAGCTCGACGCCGGTCTCGCCGAGGTAATCGGAGAGCAGCATCTCGTTGTGCGCCTTGCCCGAGGGGATCATCGGGAAGCAGTTCTCGGTCTTGTCGACCACGCAGTCGAACAGGACCGGGCCATCATAGGCGAGCATCTCCGCGATGGACGCGTCGAGATCGCCCGGCTTCTCACAGCGCATGCCCTTGGCGCCGTAGGCCTCCGCGAGCTTCACGAAGTCCGGCAGGCTCTCCGAATAGCTCTGCGAATAGCGCGAGCCATGGAGCAGTTCCTGCCACTGGCGGACCATGCCCATGTACTCGTTGTTGAGGATGAACACCTTCACCGGCAGCCGGTACTGGATGGCCGTGGAAAGCTCCTGGATGTTCATCAGGATCGAGGCTTCGCCCGCGATGTCGACCACGAGCCCGTCCGGGTTGGCGAGCTGCGTGCCGATGGCGGCCGGCAGGCCGTAACCCATGGTGCCGAGGCCGCCGGAGGTCATCCAGCGGTTCGGCTCCTCGAACTTGAAGTACTGCGCCGCCCACATCTGGTGCTGGCCGACCTCCGTGGTGATGAAGGTCTTGCGGTCCTTGCACGCCTCGTAGAGCCGCTGCACCGCGTATTGCGGCTTGATGATCGTGCCCGAGGGCCAGTAGGCGAGGCAGTCGCGGGCCTTCCACTGGCGGATCTTCTGGAACCAGCCTTCGAGGTTGGACTTCTCCGGCTTCGACGGCAGGGCGCGCCACGCCTCCAGCATGTCGGCGAGCACGTAGGCGCAATCGCCGAGGATGCCGACATCGACCTTCACGACCTTGTTGATCGAGGAGGCGTCCACATCGACGTGGATCTTCTTCGAGAACGGCGAGAAGGCATCGAGGCGGCCGGTGATGCGGTCATCGAAGCGCGCGCCGATGCAGATCATCACGTCGCATTCGTGCATCGCGAGGTTGGCCTCGTAGGTCCCGTGCATGCCGAGCATGCCCAGGAACTTCTCGTCCGAACCCGGATAGGCGCCCAGGCCCATCAGCGTGGAGGTGATGGGGAAGCCGGTCTCGGCCACGAGTTCACGCAGCAGGCGCGAGGCCTCCGGGCCGGCGTTGATGACGCCGCCGCCGGTGTAGAAGACCGGGCGGCGGGCGCCGGCCATCAGCTCGACGGCCGCGCGGATGCGCTCCGGGTCGCCCTTCACGGCCGGCTTGTAGGTCTTGTGCCGCATCGTGGTGGGGCGCTCGTAGAGGCCCGAGGCGAACTGGATGTCCTTCGGCAGGTCGATGACGACGGGACCGGGGCGACCATTCTTCGCGACGTAGAACGCCTCGTGCAGGATGCGCGGCAGGTCCTCGATCGATTTCACGAGGTAATTGTGCTTCGTGCAGTGGCGGGTGATGCCGACCGTGTCGCATTCCTGGAAGGCATCGGTGCCGATCAGGTGCGTCGGGACCTGGCCCGTGATGCAGACGAGCGGGATCGAATCCAGCATCGCATCGGTGAGGCCGGTGACGATGTTGGTGGCCCCGGGGCCCGAGGTGACGAGCACGCAGCCGACCTTGCCGGACGAGCGGGCATAGCCCTCGGCGGCGTGAACGGCGCCCTGCTCGTGGCGCACGAGGATGTGCTTCACCGCCTCCTGGTGAAACAGCGCGTCGTAGATCGGCAGCACCGCGCCGCCCGGATAGCCGAAGAGCGTATCCACGCCCTGATCCTGGAACGCCCGGATGACCATCTCGGCCCCGGTCATGACCTCGCCGCCCATGTCCGTCTCCTCGTCCTATCGGCCTTGTCGCTGGCCGTCCCTCGTTCCGATGCGCCTGTCGCGGGCAACAAAAAAGGGCCCCGAGGGACCCTGCAAGCGCCACCAGCCGGATTGCGGCTCGTGTTAGAGCCGCCCGGTCGGTGACGCCACCGCTACAATAAGGACCGTGCGCATCGCGAAAACCAAACTCCGCCCGGCGTGTATCCCCCGATCGTTCGGAGGCCTCGCACCAAGGATTGCGCGTCTTACTCCCGGAAAGTCGGCCGGTCAACGACCCGACTCACGAGAAACCTTGCCGGCAACGCCTCACGCCGCCGGGGGCGGGAAGCGGCGCACCCAGCCGCTCGCCGCGTCGTAGGCCGCGCCGAGCTGCAGGCAGGCGAGTTCGCCGTGATTGCGCCCGACGATCTGGATTCCCACCGGCAGGTTGTTCGGGCCGAACCCGGCCGGCACGGCCAGCGCGGGAAGCCCGGCCATGGTCGCGGGCACCGCGATCTGCATCCAGCGATGGTAGGTGTCCATCGCCTGCCCGTCGATCGTGTCGGGCCAGCGCGTCGCGGTGTCGAAGGGAAAGACCTGCGCGGTCGGCATCACCACGAAGTCGTAGACGTCCATGAAGCGGCGCAGCGCTCCGTACCAGCGCGTCCGGCCTTCCAGCGCCGCCATCACCTGATCGGCCGTGAGGTCGGCGCCGCGCTCGGCTTCCCACACCGCCTCGGGCTTCATCAGCGCCCGGCGGGCCGGGTCCATGACGAGGGGGCGGAGATTCGCCGACACGGTGAAGGCGCGCAGCACGCCCCAATCGTGCCAGACCTGCTCGATGTCGAAATCGGGCACCGCCTCGTCCACGAGGCAGCCGATATCGGCGAAGGCGGTGAGCGCGGCGCGGCAGGTCTCCAGCACGCCCGGCTCGAACGGGATGCGCCCGCCGAAATCCCCGAGCCACGCGATGCGGACGCCCCGGAAGTCCCGCTCCAGCGGCCCGGCGAAGCCGGCGGGATCCTGGCGGATCGAGTTCGGGCAGCGCGGATCGTAGCCGGCCTGCACTGACAACATCAGGCCGATATCGGCCGGGCTGCGCCCGATGGCGCCGTGAACGCTGAGACTAGGGCTGAACACGTCGAGGGTTTCGGACGGGATGCGCCCCCAGCAGGTGCGCAGGCCGTAGACGTTGTTGAAGGCCGGCGGATTGCGCAGCGAGCCGCCATGGTCGGTGCCGTCCGCCACGGGCTGCAGGCGCAGGGCGACGGCTACTGCCGCGCCGCCGCTCGACCCGCCGCCGGTCTTGCCCGGATCGTAGGCGTTGCCGGTGACGCCGTAGACCGGGTTGAAGCTGTGCGAGCCGAGGCCGAATTCGGGGATGTTGGTCTTGCCGATGAAGATCGCCCCCGCCGCCCGCAGGCGCGAGACCATGATCGAGTCGGCCTCCGCGATCCGCTCGGCGAAGATCGGCGACCCTTGGGTGAACGGCAGGCCCCGGACGGGGTCGAGATCCTTCACCGCCAGGGGGAAGCCGTGGAGGGCCCCCACCGGCTCGCCCCGCGCCAGGACGGCATCGGCCTGCGCGGCCTCGTTCAGCAAGATCGCCTCGTCGCGCAGGGCGACGATGGCGTTGAAGGTCGGGTTGAGGCGCGCGATCCGGTCGAGATAGGCGCGCATCACCTCCACGCAGGAGATCGCCCGGCCGCGGATGGCGGCGGAGAGATGGACCGCGCCGAGCGCGGTGATACCGTCCGCGCCAGGCATGGTCATGCGCTCCCGATGGTCCAGGGAAGGGTTTCGTCGCCCCGGAAGACGACGACCTCGGTCTCGTCCACGGCGACGCAGGAGACGATCCGGCCGGGTAACCGTTCCAGGGTGATGGTCTCGGCGTTCGGTTCGATGCCGTGGAAGCGGGCGCCGTGGAGGGAGGCGAAACCCTCGAACCGGTCGAGGGCGCCTTCCTCGTCGAAGACCTGAACGTAGGTTTGCAGGGCGGTGGGCCCGCAGAACACCCCCGCGCAGCCGCAGGCTGATTCCTTGGCGCCGACCGGATGCGGCGCCGTATCGGTGCCGAGGTAGAAGCAGCTCTCGCCCGAGGTCGCCGCCTTGCGCAGGGCGAGGCGGTGCCGCTCGCGCTTGGCCACCGGCAGGCAATACAGGTGCGGCCGCAGGCCCCCCTGGAAGATGTGCGTGCGGTTGATGACGAGGTGGTGCGGGGTGATCGTCGCCGCGACGCGCGGGGCGTGGGCGCGCACCACGTCGAGGATTTCGGCGGTGGTGGCGTGCTCCACCGTCACCTTCAGCCCCTGGTGCCGCGCGAGCAGCGGCAGGAGCTTCGTCTCCATGAACACCGCCTCACGGTCGAAGATGTCGACCGCCGGGTCCGTCACCTCGCCGTGGATCAGGAGCGGCATGCCGATCCGCTCCATCCGCTCCAGCACGGGGGCGATGTTGGCGAGGTCGGCGACGCCCGCGTGGGAATTGGTCGTGGCCCCGGCCGGATAGAGCTTGGCTGCGATCCACACCTTCTCGCGGAATCCCCGCTCGATCTCGTCCGGACTCGTGGCGTCGGTGAGGTAGCAGGTCATCAGCGGCGTGAAGCTCTGCCCCTCCGGCAGTGCCGCCAGGATGCGGTCCCGATAGGCGGCGGCGGCGTCCACGCTCGTCACCGGCGGCACGAGGTTCGGCATGATGATGCCGCGGGCGAACTGCGCCGCCGTGTAGGGCAGCACCGCGCGCAGCATGGCGCCGTCGCGCAGGTGGATGTGCCAGTCGTCCGGCTTGCGGATGACGAGGCGGTCGAGGGGGGACGCGGCCATGGCGCGCTCAGCCCTGACCGAAGGCGGAGATGCCGCCATGGGCGGAGGACCACGTCGCCGGTTCGTGCAGGAAGCTCTCCACCTCCTTGAGCGTCGCGGGGTCGAAGGTGCCCATCTCCTTGGCGACTTCGAGCACGTCCCACCACGTGGTGAGCGCGTGCATTGTGAGGCCGTTCTCCTTCAGCAGGTCATCGCTGTCGGGGAAGATGTCGTAGTAGAACAGCACGAAGCAGTGATCGACCACCGCGCCCGCGTCGCGCAGGGCCGAACAGAAGTTGATCTTGCTGCGCCCGTCCGTCGCCAGATCCTCGACCAGCAGGGTCTTGGCGCCTTCGACGACTTCGCCCTCGATCCGCGCGTTGCGGCCGAAGCCCTTGGCCTTCTTGCGCACGTACTGCATCGGCAGGCCGAGCCGGTCGGCGATCCAGGCGGCGAAGGGGATGCCGGCGGTCTCGCCGCCCGCGATATGCGTCAGCGACTCGTAGCCGATCTCCTGCACGATGGTCGCCACCGCGAAGTCGGTCAGCGCCGAGCGCAGGCGGGGGAAGGAGATGATCTTCCGGCAATCGGTATAAACCGGGCTCGCCCAGCCGGAGGTGAACTTGAAGGGCTCGCCCTTGTAGAAATGGACGGCCTCGATCTCCAGGAACATCTTCGCCGCCTCGCGGGCGATCAGCTTCCGGTCGATCGGCAAGTAGGAAGTCATGTCACGGCTTTCGGGGAGAGCGGATTTAAGGGGTTTCCTCAGGCCATCGGCAGCGTGCGTCAACCCTTCTCCGACCCTGTGCCCGCGCGCAGATGCGCGAGGTGGCGGATCGCCAGGGCGTAGCCGTGGATGCCGAAGCCCGCGAGGACGGCGGTGGCGGCCTTCGAGACGTAGGAATGGTGCCGGAATTCCTCCCGGCGATGCACGTTGGAGATGTGGCACTCGATCACCGGCACCTCGCAGGCGTTGAGCGCATCGAGGATCGCCACCGACGTATGGGTGTAGGCGCCGGCATTGATGACGATGCCGGCGCATCCGACGCGGAACGCATGGATCGCCTCGATCAGGACGTGCTCGGCATTGCTCTGGCGGCATTCGGCCGTCAGCCCGAACCCGGCGGCGGTGGCCCGGCACAGATCCTCGACGTCGCGCAGCGTCGCGCAGCCGTAGATCTCCGGCTGGCGTTGGCCGAGCAGGTTGAGGTTCGGCCCGTTCAGGACCAGCACCGTGTCGTCCATCCCAATCCCCTTCGCCCCCAAGCGAGAGGTGCAACGATCCCGGCGGCGACTCAAGCCCGGGTGACGCTCTTCTGTCGTGCCGATGCAGGCGCTATCACCCCCCGGGGGCGGGACCGATCAGGGAGAGGAGACGCGCGATGGCGGCAAACGGGAACGACGCGCCGGTGGTGATCGCGGTGGCGATCACGGGGTCCGTGCCCCGCAAGAAGGACAACCCCGCCGTGCCGACCACCGTCGCGGAGCAGATCGAGTCGACGCAGCAGGCCTTCGAGGCCGGCGCGACCCTCGCCCACATCCATGTGCGCAACGACGACGAGAGCCCGTCCTCCGACCCCGATAAATTCGCCGCCGTGCAGGAGGGCCTGCGCCGGCATTGCCCCGGCATGATCGTCCAGTTCTCGACGGGCGGGCGCGGACGCGATCCGGCGGCGCGGGGCCTCTCGCTGAAGCACCGGCCGGACATGGCCTCGCTCTCGACGGGTTCGGTGAACTTCCCGACCATCGTCTACGAGAATGCCGCGAGCTTGGTCACCGACCTCGCCACGCAGATGAAGCAGAACGGCGTCCGCCCCGAGATCGAGATCTTCGACCTGTCGCACCTGCACGGGGCCAAGCGCCTGATCGAGGCGGGGCTGATGGACGAGCGTCCGCACGTTCAGTTCGTGATGGGCGTGCAGAACGCCATGCCGGCGGAGGAGCATCTCCTCGAAATCCTGCTCAACGAGTGCCGCCGCACCCTGCCGAAGGCGACCTGGACGGCCGCCGGTATCGGCCGCAACCAAGCGGTGGTGATGGACTGGGCGCTGGCGCGCGGGGCGGATGCGGTGCGCACCGGCCTCGAGGACAACATCCGCGTCACCAGGGACCGGCTGGCGGCGAGCAACGCCGAGTTGGTGAGCCTCGCGGCCGAGGCGGTCGCCCGCCACGGACGGCGCGTCGCGACACCTGCGGAGGCCCGTGCCGCGCTCGGTCTTACAACCTGAAGCCCGCCTTCTCAGGCGGCGGCCGCCATGCTAGACGAGCCGTCGCGCGGGTGTAGCTCAATGGTAGAGCAGCAGCCTTCCAAGCTGAATACCCGGGTTCGATTCCCGGTACCCGCTCCAGCTTCCCCTCATCGGTATCGGCAGTCCTGCCGCCTGACGCCCGCAGGCGCTTGGCGAGACCTTGCCCCTCTCCGCCAGCCTGATGATCGTGGGTTGATTTACCGCAAGGCCCCTCGAACGGACTGAGTCCAAACCGAGACCTGCAAGCCGGCTGAGGGCGATCCCGACCATGACGACGGCGGCCCTGAGCCCGACCGAGACGGAGCGGCCGGCCTACGACGGCTGGATGCCGCGGCTGCGGGGATGGTTCGCGGTGCTGCCGCTGATCGGCCTCTGCACGGGTCTGGCGGCACAGGCGTCGGGTCATCCCGAAGCCGCCGCATGGGCATGGACACTCGCGACCCTGGTGGTCCTCGTTCTCCTGGCGTCGCAGGTGGTGACGAGCCTCGCGCACGGCGACATCGGGCTCGACCTCGTCGCCCTGCTCGCGATGGGCGGCGCGCTCGCCCTGTCGCAGCCGTTGGCCGGGGCCGTCATCGCCTTGATGTACGCCGGCGGCCAGTCGCTGGAAGCCTACGCGGCCGGCCGGGCCGGGCGGGCGATGACGGCGCTGATCGCGCGCCAGCCGCGAACCGCCCTGCGCGAGGAAGACGGGACGTGGCAGGAGGTGCCCCTCGGGGCCCTGCTTCCAGGAGACCACATCCTGGTCCGCGTCGGCGATGTCCTGCCGGTGGATGGCCGGGTCGCCGCCGGTCGCGCCATTCTCGACCGGTCGAGCCTCACCGGCGAGGCGCTACCGGTCGCCTTCGGGGTGAACGATCCCGTGCTCAGCGGCACCGTGAACGCGGGCGAGCCGTTCACCCTGGTCGCGGAGCGGCTCGCGGCCGAGAGCACGTATGCCGGCATCGTCCGGCTCGTCGAGGCGGCGCGGTCTCAGAAGGCTCCGATGGCGCGCTTGGCCGACCGCTACGGGCTGGCCTTCCTCGTCCTCACGCTCTCGCTGGCCGGAAGCGCCTGGATCGCGACGGGCGACCCGATCCGGGCGCTGGCCGTCTTGGTCGTGGCGACGCCCTGCCCACTGATCCTGGCCGTGCCCGTCGCCCTCGTCTCGGGCCTCTCGCGTGCGGCCGGCATCGGCGTCCTCGTCAAGGGTGGCGGGGCTCTGGAGATGCTGGCCAAGGTCCGCGTCCTGGTGATCGACAAGACCGGCACGCTGACCCACGGCACCGCCCGGCTCGTCTCGACGGGCGTTCTCGGTTCCCTCGACGAGGGCGAAGTCCTGCGTCTCGCGGCGTCCCTCGACCAAGCCTCCGGCCATCCGGTGGCGCGGGCCCTGGTCGAGGCGGCGCGGGCACGAGGTCTGGCCCTCTCGCAGCCGGCGATGGTCGCGGAGTTTCCCGGCGAGGGTGTGACCGGCAACGTGGAGGGGCGGCCCGTTCTCGTCGGAGGGCCGCGCCTGATGACGGCCCACGACGTTCTCTTCCCGCCGGCTGACGGGGTCGGAGACGCCACGGCGGCCGTCGCGACGGTGCTCGTCGCCATCGACGGCACACCGGCCGCCAGACTGGAATTCGCCGATCCCCTGCGGGCGGACGGCGGAAACACCCTCGCGGCGCTGCGTGCGTGCGGCATCGAGCGGGTGGTGCTCGCCACCGGAGACCGGCGCGCCGTCGCGGAGGCGCTGGTGGCCGGCCTGCCCGTCGATGCCGTGGCCGCCGACCTCGATCCGGCGGGCAAGACGGACACCGTGGCGGCCGAGCGTCGGAACGGTCCCGTGATGATGGTGGGAGACGGGGTCAACGACGCGCCCGCCCTGGCGGCCGCCGACCTCGGCGTGGCCTTGGGCGCGCGCGGTGCGGCGGCGGCGGCCGAGGCGGCGGATGTCGTCCTGCTGATCGACAGCCTCGCTCCGCTGCCCCAGGCCATTCGGATCGCCAAGCGCGCCCGCGCCATCGCGCTCCAAAGCGTGTGGGTCGGCCTCGGGCTGTCGGTCGCCGGCATGGTCGCGGCGGCGCTGGGCTACCTCACCCCCCTCCGAGGGGCGCTGCTGCAGGAAGCCATCGACGTCGCCGTGATCCTCAACGCCATGCGCGCGCTCGGCGGCCCCCGTGGCGGGTAGCCCCTCCGCCCAGTCCCAGGGTCTGACGAAGCCCCATCCAGCCGCCGGCGCGCGTCGCTTTGTGCCAAGCGGTTCCGCGCAGTCCGTGCTGTTCGCCGGGCGCACCACGGAGTAGCATCGTCGACGCGCTTCGTCTGGGGTGAAAACGATGACGAGCCCCATCGACGCGCCCAGCCTGGACCCTGCCGGCGACGGCACATCGACCGTCGATGAACTGCGGCAGACCCTCGACGACGTCGGCGTCTGCATCTGGTCGCTCGACATCCCAACGGGCCGGGTCTCGGTCACGCCGACCTGCGCCCGCCTCTTCGGGGTTCCGCCGGAGAGCCTGACCAGCTTCGCCGCGACCCAGGTGCTGGTGCATCCCGACGACCGTCAGGCGAGGTCCGACGCGATCCAGCGCGCCTTGCGGGAGGGCGGCGGCTACGAGGTCGATTACCGCGTGATGCGGCCGGCCGGGCCGACCTGCTGGCTGCGCTCCCGTGGGCGTGTGCAGCTCGGCCCCGATGGGCGACCGATCCGGCATCGCGGCGTCGTGTACAGTATCCACGAGCAGAAGCAGGCGGAGGCCGACCTCCGGGCCCGCCACGCCCACCTGCGCTCGATCCTCGACACCGTGCCCGAGGCGATGGTCGTCATCGACGAGGCCGGCCTCATCCACTCTTTCAGCGCCGCCGCCGAACGCCTGTTCGGCTACCCGGCCGGGCAGGCGGTCGGACGGAACGTCCACATCCTGATGCCGGAGCCGATGCGTCACGAACACGACGGCTACCTCGATCATTACCGTCGGACGCGGGAGAGGCGCATCATCGGGACCAACCGGATCGTGACGGGCCGACGGGCCGACGGTTCGACATTCCCGATGGAGATCGCCATCGGCGAGATGCGCTCGGGCGAGCAGGTGTTCTTCACCGGCTTCGTCAACGATTTGACGGAGTATCAGAAAACCCAGGCCCGGCTCGACGAACTCCAGTCCGAACTCGTCCACGTCTCGCGCCTGAGCGCCATGGGCGAAATGGCCTCGGCCCTGGCGCACGAATTGAACCAGCCGCTCGGCGCCATCGCCAACTACACCAAGGGCTGCCGTCGCCTGCTCGAAAGGGCCGGGCCGGAGGCCATCGCCCGGTCGATCGAGGTTCTGGACAAGACCGCCGAGCAAGCCCTGCGGGCCGGCCAGATCATTCGCCGCCTTCGGGAGTTCGTGACCCGCGGCGAGACGGAGCGGAGGCTGGAGCCGGTCTCGCGGCTGATCGAGGAGGCGAGCGCCCTGGCCCTCGTCGGCGCCCGGGAGCAGGGCGTCGTCGCCCACATCCGGGTGGCCCCTGGCCTGAAGGCGGCGCTGGCCGACAGGGTTCAGGTCCAGCAGGTCCTCGTCAACCTCATGCGGAACGCGCGCGAGGCCATGCAGCGGAGCGAACGCCGCGAGATGACGGTCGAGGCCCATGCGCTCTCCTCGGACCTCATCGAGATCGCGGTGTCGGACACGGGTCCGGGCATCTCGGACGAGGTGGCCGACCGGCTCTTCCAGCCCTTCGTCACCACGAAGGCGAGCGGGATGGGCGTCGGCCTCTCGATCTGCCGCACCATCATCGAGGCACATGGCGGGCGGCTGACGGTGGAGCGCAACGGAGCTGGCGGGGCCACCTTCCGCCTGACGCTGGCGACCGCCTCCGCGGGAGATCCCACCGATGGGCCATAGCCTCGTGCACGTCGTGGACGACGACCCCGCCATGCGGGACTCGCTCGGCTTCCTCCTCGACACCGAGGGCTTCGGCGTCCGGCTCTACGCCGATGGCGCCGACCTGCTCGCCGGGCTCGGGCCGGTCGCGGAGGGCTGCGTCCTGACCGACATCAGGATGCCCGGCATCGACGGCCTGGAACTGCTCCGCCGGTTGCGGGCGACCGGCCACGAGCTACCGGTGGTGATGATGACGGGACACGGGGACGTGTCGCTGGCCGTGGCGGCCATGAAGCTCGGGGCCTGCGACTTCATCGAGAAGCCATTCGACGACACGACGCTGATCCAGGCGCTGCGCACCGCCCTGGAGCGCGGCGGCCCGGCGGAGTCGACCGACCCCGCCCTTCGGGAGTTCGTGCGGCGCGTGGCCACGCTGAGCCAGCGGGAGCGGCAGGTGCTCGACCATCTGGTCGCCGGCGAGAGCAGCAAGGATATGGGCCGCGCGCTCGACATCAGCCCGCGGACCGTCGAGATCTACCGGGCCAAGCTCATGGCCAAGACCCAGGCGGCCAGCCTGCAGGAACTGGTGCGCTGGGCGGTCTTGGCGAGGCTGGCCTGACCGGACACATCCAGGCCGTTCGACGCATCCTCGCCGTCCGCGTCAGGGTCTGAGGAATCCCCGACGCGGCTCGGTCAGGCCGCCCTTGGGAAGGTCGTCTCGGTCACGTTCTGCGACAGCGTGGCGGCCTCGTCGCGGTAGTCGGACACGCCCTTGGTCACGAACGCCGTCTGAAGCGACACCGCGTCCTTGAGCGAGCCGCATTGGGCCAGCGCCGCGAGGTGGTCCGCCTGCGCCTGGAGGCGTCGTCCCGTGAAGCGCACGGTCTCGGCCGCGAGGCGCAGCGGCAGGCCGAAGATGACGGTGTGCCAGGCATTCAGGCCTTTCCCGAACGTCTCGACCGGGTCGATGGAAGACTGGGCGTGGGGATGCGTCGTCTGTCCGGAATTCATGGGGATCTCCGTGTTATGCGGTATCCGCCATCGTCTACCATGCCGCCAATATAACATTGATCCAGATCATGCCTTCCAATTGGCGCAGGTGGTTACGTAGTTGCCCTTAAGCGAAATCTCTTAAGAGAGCGGCCGGACTGTCGTTCGCCGGGTCGCGCGACAACTCTACCTCAGCCGACACGGGTGAGGAGCGACGCGATGAGCCTGGAAGATCCGCCGTCGATACCAGTCCACGCGGTGAGAAGCCGTTCTCCCCTCGCCTATGGCCCGCCCATCACCCCGCTGTTCGCGGGCTGCCCCGAGGTCATCGGAACGCCCTTCGCCTACGGCCGCGAGGAGGAGATCTACGGCGAGGGCGAGGAGGCCGAGCTCGTGTACAGGGTGGTGAGTGGCGCGGCCCGTACCCACAAGGTGCTGAGCGACGGCCGGCGACAGATCACCGGCTTCCACCTGCCCGGCGACCTGTTCGGGTTCGAGCAGGGCGAAACCCACCGCCACACCGCCGAGGCGATCTCCGACACCAGGGTCCTGATCTTCAGGCGCCGGCAGGTCGAGCGCGCCGCCACCGTCAGCGCCGAGGTCGCCTGCCTGCTCTGGGGCATGGCCACGAACGACCTGCGGCACGCCCAGGACCACATGCTGCTGCTCGGGCGCCGCTCCGCGGCGGAGCGCGTCGCGACCTTCCTCATGGAGGTGGACGAGCGCCTGGGCGGCACCGGCATCTTCGCCCTGCCGATGACCAGACGCGACATCGCCGATTTCCTCGGTCTGACCATCGAGACCGTCTCGCGCACCCTGTCGCAGCTGGAGGAGGACGGGGCCCTGGAACGGGTCGGCGGCCGCCACGTCAGCCTGCACCGCGCCCGGCTCCAGCACGTGGTGGAACACTGACCGGGTCACGCCGATGGCGTTGAGGTGGATCAAGGTCGTCCCTGCGGACAAGGGCCAGTGTCCCTCCATCGCGCCGACAGGCCCGGGCATCGGAGGCGGTCATGCGGATCTCGAACATCATGGTCTCGGTCGACCTGGGGGCAGCAGCCTCGGACCGCGTCCGGCTGGCGGCGGGCCTCGCGGAGCGGTTCGGGGCCAAGCTGACCGGCGTCGCCGCACGCCCGGTCCTCGGCCCCATGCCGGTCGGCGACATGCTGGAAGTCGAACGCGTCTGGGCCATCGAGGAGCGCCTGACGGACGAACAGCTCGCGGCGGCCAAGGCGCTGTTCGAGCGCCGGGCCGGGCAGGCGCCCCGGACGGACTGGCGCTCCGCCCCCACCGGCCCGCTGACCTACCTCGGGTCGCAGGCGCGCATCGCCGACCTCGTGGTCGTCGGCCGGCAGGGTCCGGCGGACGGTGATCCCGGCCCGATGGCAGTGCCTACCGGCGCGCTCCTGATGCAGGTGGGACGTCCGGTGCTCGTCGTCCCGCCGGGCATCGAGCACCTTTCGGCCAAGCGGGTCGTGGTCGCCTGGAAGGACACGCCCGAGGCACGCCGCGTCCTCCAGGACGCTCTCCCGTTCCTGGGCCATGCCGAGCAGGTCTGCGTGGTGGCGGTGGGGCCGGACGCGCAGCACGCGGGCGCCGAGGGCGCGGCCGAGTACCTGGCCGGGCACGGGATCGAAGCCACGACGCACCTGCTGCGCAAGCCGGAGATCGGCGCCGCGGACGAGATCCTCCGGTTCGCCCAACGGGAGGACGCGGACCTCATCGTGATGGGCGCCTACGGACATAGCCGACTGCGCGAGTGGGTCTTCGGCGGCGCCACCCGCGACATCCTGCAAACGACCACCGTCTGCTGCCTGATGAGCCATTGATGCGCCCGGCCACCCCCGCGCCCGCGAGCGCCCTCGCGCTGCTGTCCATCCTGATCGCCACCGGGTCCGCCGGTGCCTGGGACCGGCAGGTCAAGGAAGGCGAGACCCTTGCCAGGACCAACTGTGCCCGCTGCCACGCCATCGGGCGTGCCGGGGCGAGCCCGCTGCGTGACGCACCGCCCTTCCGCGAGTTGCACACGCGCTACCCGGTGGAAGACCTCAGCGAAGCCCTGGCCGAGGGCATCCGCACCGGCCACCCGAGCATGCCCGAGTTCCGTTTCGACCCCGATCAGGCCGAAGCCCTGATCGCCTACCTGAAATCGCTGGAACGCTGAGAAGGCAGGCGCCAGGACGGCCGAACGGCAGAATGGCGGCACGGCCGCCGGCCCATATCAGTGGCTCATCAGGCAGCAGATGGGGGCGCCGGCCAGCAGGTCGCGCGAGACGCCGCCGAAGGTCCATTCCCGCAGCCGGCCGTGACCGTACCCACCCGTGACGATCAGATCCGCGCCGTGTTCGGCGGCCGCCTCGACCAGCGCCCGGGCGACGGATGCGCCCTGGGCATCGCGACGGACGCGGATGGCGTGGACGCTGTGAGCCTGAAGCAGGCGAAGGGTGTCCTGCCCGTCGCCGCCCGCCGTGTCCTCGACGGAGACGATGATCACCTCGGCCGCCCGCTTCAGGAACGGCAGGGAGTCGCTCACGGCGCGGCGTGCCTCACGGGTGTCCTTCCAGCCGACCACGATGCGCTGGGCGCCCACATGGTCGATCCCCGGAGGGACGACGAGCACCGGCCTGCCCAGGCTCATCAGGGCATCGCCCGGATCGACCGCCAGGGCCGAGGCGCCGCCGCCTCTGCCCCCGACGACCACCAAGTCGGCGGCGGCGGCCTGCGCGATCAGGAAGGGGAGCGGGAAGTCGAGGGTCGAGCGCCATTCGATCCGGTCGCACGCCCCCGCGGCATCCCTGAAGCGCGTATGGGCCCGTGTGAGATCCTTCAGCACCTCTTCCCGGATCGAGGGGGCGCCGTAGACCCCGCCCGGCGTCGGGCCGGCTGGAGCCCAGCTGTAATCCGGCATCTCGGCCGCGACGCCGATGAGGCGGGCGTGGAAGTCGTCGGCGAGACGTGCGGCCAAGCGGACGCGGTCATGCGCCGGCTCGCCGAGGTCGACCGCGACCATGATGTTCGTGAGGATCATCGAGGATCTCCTTAAGGAGCGGGCGCGGGACCGCGGGGGGCGATCGCCGCCCTCGCCGTCGCGCCTCAAGCCAGGGTCAGCCGGTCGTCGACGACGCGCACTCCCGGCGCCGACCACGCGGCGTTCTCGGCCAGCCCGCGTTCGTGCCAAGCGTTCACCTTGCCCTCCAGCGTGATCTTCGCGTCCGCCTCCAACTTGGCGTTGCGCTTGAGCGCGGCCATGATCTTCGCCCGAATCTCAGACACGCTCGCCTTGGGGCTCACCTCGACCTTGTCGATGATGCCGGCGACCACGCCGCGCACCGTCCGGACTGCCTTCTCGGCGGCGACCCGCTGCGCGCAGGTCCCGACATGTCCGGTCAGAGTGACGAGGCCCTTGTCGACCGCGACGCCGATATGCGCCGCATCGATGCTCGGCTCGAAGTCGAGCTCGTCGATGACGTTCTGGCGGATCAGCCTGTCGTTCATCTCGGTCTCCTCGGATGAGGACCGGCCATGCCCGGCGAGAGGCGACGCTAGGCGCCGCAGACCTTGGGACATTGATTCAGCGCAAAGGCCGTCCCGGCCGCATCGAGTGATCCAGATCAACGCGGCCCCTCACCCGCCGGTCTCTCCTTCCCCGGTGTTCCTGGGCCAGTGCCCAGTCACGGGAGGCGATCATGGCCGACATCCACGTAGCCGAAGACCTCTGGTCCACGGGCATGTTTCCCGAGGGCGTCCTGGAGCGATGGCTCGTCCCTGACGGGGCGCGTGTCCGGGTGGGGGAAGCCGTCGCCGCCGTGCGCATCGGCGAGGCCCTGCACGACATCGCGTCCCCCGCCGAGGGCCGTCTGGCGGTTCTGGCGCCCATCAACGAGGTGGTCGATCCCGGCTGCATCATCGCCGAGGTCCACGCCTGACAGCCGGGACGCATCCCGTGTCCCGCGTCGACCCGGCCGCCGGTTCTACGAGGGTTTCACGGCCGGGCCCGGCGGGCTTGAGGCAGATCAAGGCCGCACCGTCGGGATGCCCGCAACGTCGCCCTTGGGAATCCCGGTTCTTGGGAGGTCACCATGTCGTATGCCAGTATCATGGTCGCGGTCGATGACGGCCTGCACGCCCCGGCGCGGGTGCGTCTCGCCGCCGATCTCGCGCACCGTCTCGGCGCGCGCCTCGTCGGGGCCGCCGCGTGCATGCCGGACTACCCACGCGGCTACGGCGAGACCGCCGTGCCGATGGGCATGGTCATCGAACAGATCCGTCAGGCGGCGCTGAACCGGCTCGCGGGCGTCGAGCAGGTGTTCCGCCATGCCTCCTGCCTGAACGACCGGGTCGTCTGGCGCTCGGACCTCGTTTCCCCGGTCCTGTTCATCGAAAGCCAGTCGCGGGTCGCGGACCTCGTCGTGGTCGCCCGCTACGCGGATGACGAGGGGGTGACGGTCGGCATGGCCGTCGATGCCGGCGACGTCCTGATGGGACTGGGCAAACCCGTCCTCGTGGTCCCGCCCGGCATCGAGCACCTGGAGGGGCGGCGCGTGCTGGTCGGCTGGAAGAACACCCCCCAGACACGCCGGGTCGTGTCGGACGCCATGCCGCTGCTCAGGCGCGCCCAGGAGGTTCAGGTGTTCCGCGTCTCGGACGGGGAGGATCGTGCCGAGGTCGAGGACGTCGTGCGCTACCTGGCGCTGCACGACGTCAACGCGACGGCGCACGTGTCCAAGCCCTCGGGCTGGCCGATCGCAGAGGACGTGCGAAAGGCTGCGCTCGACTTCGACGCCGACCTGATCGTGACGGGCGCCTACGGCTACAGCCGCATGCGCGAATGGTTCTTCGGCGGGGTCACGCGGGATCTGCTGGAGCAGGCGCCCGTCTGCTGCCTGCTGTCCCACTGATGTCCGTTTGGGGACGTGGGGGTCCGCCTTGGCGACACCGTCAATCGCTGGACAAGCAGTGCGCGACGATCCGCTCGGCCAGTCGGGCGATTGGGAGGGGTGCCTCCGGGTGATCGAGCCTGAGCGCGGCCATGGGCATCTCGGGGTATTCGGCCTCGGCGAGATCTTGCACGAGGCCAAGGCCACCGCGTGCCGTGATGGCGCGTATGCCCTCGGCCCCGTCGCTATTGCCGCCGCTGAGCACGATCCCGACGACGCGCTCGCCGTAGGCGACGGCCGCCGAGACGAAGAGCGGATCGGCAGCCGGGCGGGTGAAATGAACCTTCGGGCCGTGATCCAGCCGGATCACGCCACCTTGCAACCGCATGTGACGGTCGGGCGGCGCGATGTAGATGCGGCCGCGCTCGATCGCCTGTCCGTGCCGGGCGAAGGCTGCCGGGAGACTGCCCCATGCGCTGAGGAGATCGGGGAGACGACTTGGGTTCGCCCCGATGTGCTGGACCACGAACACGGAGGCGCGGAGGCTGGACGGCAGCACTGAAACGATCCGTCGGAGCGGATCGAGGCCCCCCGCTGAGGCGGCGATGACGATGATGGCGCCCATTTCGATGCAACAATCATCGGAGAGAGCGTAAGTTCGTCGCATCCGGGATTATGTTTCGCATGAACCGTCGGCGAAGCTATCGCGAGCCGAAGGGCCTGCCCGGCGACGGCCGTCTTCGATCTCCCCGCGAGCAAACTCTCAAGGCGACTGAAACCCGGAACCGATGTCCCTCATCCCCGATCTGCAAAGGCGCTGCCCGAATGCGGGTGACACAGGGTCCGTCACTGAACCGCCCGGACATTCTCCGGACACACCCGACGGACTAGCCGGCCTCCCCGGTTCCGCTCAGGACCCAACTCATCCGGCCGGCCGGATGAGGACTTCATCCAGCGAAGCGCCTCGCACGTCACCGTCCGCCATCGGCATGCTCCGCCGGCTCGGGCCCGGCCTCATCACCGGGGCCGCTGACGACGACCCGAGCGGCATTGCCACCTACTCTCAGGTCGGTGCGCAGTTCGGCTACGGGCTCGCCTGGACCATGCTGTTCAGCCTGCCCTTCATGATCGTGATCCAGGAGATTAGCGGCCGCATCGGCTGCGTGACCGGCCGCGGCATCGCGGCGAACTTGCGGCGCCACTATCCGCCCTGGCTCGTGCGCTCCATCGTGCTGCTGCTGCTCGTGGCCAACGTCGTCAATCTCGGCGCGGACCTCGGCGCCATGGGCGCCGCGCTCACCCTTCTGCTGGGCGGCAATCCCAAGCTCTACACCATCGGCTTCGGCATCCTGTGTGTCGTCGCGGAGATCTTCATCCCCTACGCCCCCTATGCGGGCGTCCTCAAATGGCTGACGCTGACCCTCTTCGCGTATGTCGCCGTGGTGTTCACCGTGCACGTGCCGTGGGACGAGGCCCTGTTCGCAACCCTCGTCCCGCACCTGCGCTTCGATGCCGTCAGCGCGACGGCCATGGTGGCGGTCCTCGGGACCACGATCAGCCCTTACCTGTTCTTCTGGCAGTCGGCGCTGGAGGTCGAGGACCTGAACAGACGCGGTGTCCGTCCGCTCTGCCGCACGCCCCGGGAGGCCGGCCCGCAATTCGCGCGCATCCGCACCGACACGGTGGTCGGGATGGGTGTCTCGAACGTCGTGGCCATCTTCATCATCTTCGCCACCGCCGCGACGCTGCACGCGAACGGGGTCACGGACATCCAGACCTCGGCCCAGGCCGCCGAAGCCTTGCGGCCGATCGCCGGCGTCTTCACCTTCGCGCTGTTCGCCCTCGGCATTCTCGGGACGGGACTTCTGGCGGTGCCGGTCCTGGCCGGATCGGCCGCCTACGCCCTCGCGGAGACCTTCCAGTGGAGCGAGGGCCTCGACCGCCGTCTGCGGCAGGCCAAGGCCTTCTACGCGACGCTCTCGGTGGCGACCCTGGCCGGTGTCGCCCTGAACTTCACCGCGCTCGATCCGGTCAAGGCGCTGTACTGGGCCGCCGTGGTCAACGGCATCCTCGCGGCGCCGGTCATGGCCGCGCTGATGCTCGTCGCCAGCAATGGCCGCCTCATGGGGCGGCTCAGTCTCTCGACGCCGATGCGCGTCGGCGGCTGGCTGGCCACCGCGATCATGGTCATCGCAAGTATCGGTTTCTTCGCCCTGTGACCGGAACCCGGACAATGCGTGGGTCGTGCCTCGGCTTGCACGCCGACATGGAATGTCTGAACGCCTCGTGGTTCCTACTGGGTCAACCTCAGTTGGATGGCGCCTGCCTTCGCGTATAGGCTTGGTGCGCGCGTGAGGAAGCCGAGGATCCGCCCATGAAGGTGTCAGCCGACCTGTGCATCGTGCCGATGGGTGTCGGCCCGTCGGTGTCGCCCTATGTCCGCGAAATCAAAGCGATCATCGAGGCGAGCGGGCTCGATGCCACGATGCATCCGAACGGCACCAACATCGACGGCGAACTCTCCGACATCTGCGCGCTCGCCGAGAGATGCGAAGCGCGGCTCGCCGAGCTCGGCGTGCAGCGGACGTTCTTCACGCTGATCTTCTCGACCCGGCGGGACAAGGTGCAGACCATGGCCGACAAGCTCGCCGCCGTGTCCTGATCCCTGCGGCCGTCTGACTTTGATCGTTACGGCGTCTGCCGCGTTCACGCAGCAACGATGGTGTGGCGGGAGACGGTCATGGACCAAGCAGGCAGCCAGGACGACCGGGCCCGGAAGGTCACAATCGAACCCTACGACGGGCCTGCCGGCGGGTGGGGCTCGGCGCGCTCGCTCCTCGAGATCCTGACCCGGGAAGGCGTGCCGATCACCGGCACGGCGCTGCTCACCAAGCAGAACAAGCCCGGCGGCTTCATGTGTACGTCCTGCGCCTGGGCGAAGCCGGCCAAGCCGCTGGCCTTCGAGTATTGCGAGAACGGCGCGAAGGCGACGGCCTGGGAGCAGACCCGCCGCCGCGCGACCCCCGACCTCTTCGCCGCGCATACGGTGAGCGAGCTTCTGACGTGGAGCGATTACGCCCTCGAGGAAGCCGGGCGCCTCACGCACCCGATGCGCTACGATCCGGCCACCGACCGCTACCGCCCCTGCACCTGGGAGGACGCCTATGCCGAGATCGGCCGCGAGCTGAAGGCGCTCGAACCGAAATCGGTGGTGTTCTACGCCTCCGGCCGGGCCTCGCTGGAATCGAGCTACATGTGGGCGCTGCTCGCCCGGCTCTACGGCAACAACAACCTCCCCGATTCCTCGAACATGTGCCACGAGCCGACCTCGGTGGCGCTGCCGCAATCCATCGGCTCGCCGGTCGGCACGGTGCGACTGGAGGATTTCGAGGAAACCGACCTGCTCTTCTTCTTCGGGCAGAATGTCGGCTCGAACTCGCCGCGGATGCTCCATCCGCTGCAGGAAGCCCGCAAGCGCGGCGCCTCGATCATCACCTTCAACCCGCTCAAGGAGCGGGGCCTGGAGCGCTTCACCGATCCGCAATCCCCCGTGGAGATGCTGACGCGGTCCTCGACGCAAATCTCGACCCAGTACCATCAGGTGAAGGCGGGCGGGGACCTCGCCGCCATCACCGGCCTGTGCAAGGCGCTGTTCGCCGCCGACCGTCACGCGCGGGCCGCCGGGAAGCCGGGGGTTCTCGATCACGCCTTCATCGCTGAGCACACGCACGGTTTGGAGGCGTTCGAGCAATTCTGCGATGAGCAGGAATGGCCCGCGCTGGAAAAGCGCTCCGGCCTCAGCCGCACCGCCCTGGAGGGCGCCGCCACGGTCTATGCCCGCGCGAAGGCGACGATCGGCATCTACGGGATGGGGCTGACCCAGCATCGGCGGGGCACCGAGACGGTGCGCATGCTCGCCAACCTGCTCCTGCTGCGCGGCAACATCGGCAAGCCCGGCGCCGGCATCTGCCCGGTGCGCGGCCATTCGAACGTCCAGGGCCAGCGGACGGTCGGCATCACCGAGAAGCCGGAACTGGCGCCCAACGACAAGCTGCGCGAGCTCTACAATTTCGAGCCGCCGCAGGAGAAGGGCCTCAACACGGTGGAAGCCTGCGAGGGCGTCCTCGACGGCAGCGTCCGCGCCTTCATCGGGCTCGGCGGCAACTTCCTGCGGGCGGTGCCGGATACGGGCGTGATGGAGCCGGCGTGGCGCAAGCAGCGCCTGACGGTGCAGGTCGCGACCAAGCTCAACCGCTCCCACCTCGTGAACGGCGAGGTCGCCTACCTCCTGCCCTGCCTCGGCCGGATCGAGATCGACCGGCAGGCCACCGGGCCGCAGGCGGTCTCGATGGAGGATTCCACCGCGCGCTTCCACGGTTCGAAGGGCGCCGCCGATCCGGTGAGCCCGCAACTGCGGTCCGAGCCCGCCATCATCGCCGGGATCGCCAAGGCGACCCTGCCGCCGAACCCGCGCATCGACTGGAACGCCTGGGTCGGCGACTACTCCCTCGTGCGCAAGGCCATCGAGGCGACCTATCCCACCGTCTTCCACGACCTGAACGGGCGGATGTTCGATCCGGGCGGCCTCGCCAAGCCCCTCCCCGCCCGCGAGCGGCGCTGGGAAACCGAGAACGGCAAGGCGAATTTCGTGGTGCCCGGCGGCCTGGAGGCCGACCCGGATCTCCCCGAGCGCAGCGGCGATATCCTCGACCTCATCACCCTGCGGTCGAACGACCAGTTCAACACCACGATCTACGGCTACCACGACCGCTTCCGGGGCATCGACGGCACCCGCGACGTGCTGTTCATGAACCGCGCGGACATCGCCCGCCTCGGCCTGCGGGATGGGGAGAAAGCCGCCGTCGAGACGGTGAGCGACGACGGGGTGAACCGGCGGCTCGGGGGCCTGAGGGTCGTGGCCTACGACATCCCGGAGGGGAATTGCGGCGGCTACTACCCCGAGATGAACGTGCTGATCCCCCTCTGGCACTACGATGCCCAGAGCAAGACGCCCGCCGCCAAGTCGATTGCCGTGAAGGTGATCGCAGAAGCGTGAGCGCCGCAGGCCGGGAGGCTGGCGCCCGGCGCCGGCCTCCGGCATGGATCGGCCATGAACGACACGACACAGGTCGCGGGCGCCCCCGTGCCGGATCAGCGGATGCGCGATTTCCTCGACCGGCTGGGCCGCACCGAACCCCTCGCCGCGCCGGGCCTCGATCTCGCGCGCCTCGATTGCGGCCGCGATGCGCTGTCCGCGCAGGGTGACGACGCCCCCTGGCGCGACGCCGAGAGCGGCGGCCTCGCGCTCACGGGCGCTGACCTTTCGCGGGCGCGGCTGGACGATGCCGATCTCAGCGGCGCGAACCTGCGCCGGGCGAAGCTCGCCGGGGCGGTCGGGCGCTCGGCGCGCTTCACCGGGGCGATCCTCGAAGAGGCGGACCTTACCGAAAGTGACCTCTCCGGCGCGGATTTCACCCATGTCGTCGCCGGGCAGATCAGCCTGTCGCAGGCGATGCTGGAGGATGCGCGCTTCGGCGGTGCGGCGATGCGCTTCGCCGACTTCTCCGAGGCGCTGCTGGACGGGGCCGACTTCACCCGCGCCGACCTGTGGGGCACCGATTTCACCGGGGCAGACGCGGACGACACCGTGTTCCGCGACGCGCGGCTCGACGAGGCCAAGCTCAAGGACGCCAACCTGACCCATGCGGATTTCGAGGGCGCCAGCCTGACGAAGGCGGTGCTGACGGGATCGCGCCTGCGCGGGGCATCCTTCACCGGGGCGAAGCTCGACGGGGCCGATTTCTCCGGCACCGACCTGTCGGACACGAACCTCGTTCGCCTCAACCTCGCGACCTGCCGGCTGACGCACGCCCGGTTTTCCGGCGCGTGGCTCAACGGCACCCGGATGCATGTCGAGCAGCTTGGCGGCGCCGTGGGCGAGGAGGTGGCGGGCGACTTTGCCGCCGCCCAGGCGAGCTACCTCGCCCTCGAACAGAACTGGAAGAGTATCGGCGATCAGGACGGGGCGAGTTGGGCCTACAAACGCGGCCGCCGGATGGGCCGCCACCATGCCGGCGCGCAGGCCAAGGCGTCCTGGGCCGCGCGGAACTGGCGAGGCGTGACCCGCCACGGCTATCGCTGGATCGCCGACCGCTTCGTGGAATGGCTGTGCGATTACGGCGAGAGCCTGTCGCGCATCGCCCGCGCCTTCGTCCTGCTGATCGGCGTCTTCGCCGTGCTCTACGGAATGACCGGCGGGCTCATCATCCTCGAAGGTCCCGAGGCCGGGCCGACCTACAACCCCCTCGACCTCATGAGCTACAGCGCCCTCAACATGATGACGGCGAACCCGCCGGAGATCGGCCTGAAGCCCACGGGCCGCGTCACCAACCTCCTCGTCGGCCTCGAAGGCGCGGTCGGGATCATCCTGATGGGTCTGTTCGGCTTCGTCCTCGGCAACCGCCTGCGGCGGTGAGGCTCACTCGGGCGCGCCGAGGCGGTCGATCACCAGATTGAGGTCCCGGCGCAGGTTGCGGATCTCGGGCTCGCTCATTTCGAGCTGGCACATCACCGTCTCGCGCACGGTGGCGGCCTCCACCCGCAGCTCCCGGCCCTGATCCGTCAGGCCGATCTCGACCTCGCGCTCGTCGCTCTGCCGCCGGGTGCGCCGCAGGAAGCCCGCGCTTTCGAGGCGCTTGAGCACGGGGGTGAGCGTCCCGGAATCGAGGCGCAGGCGCCGGCCGATCTCGGAGACGGTCACGCCGTCCTGCTCCCACAGGACGAGGAGCACGAGATATTGCGGGTAGGTGAGGCCCAGCCGTTCGAGCAGCGGCCGGTACGACTTCGTCATCCGGTGCGCGGCAGCGTAGAGCGCGTAGCAAAGCTGGTTGTCGAGGCGCAGCGACTCCGCGACGGACGGATGGTCGATCGTCTCTGCCGTGTCCGCCATCGTGAACGCTCGTCCAATACTCTACGTCGGCCGTTCCGCCCGGCGTCGCGCCGACTGCATCGACAGCTTTAGCACATTGCCGGGAAATCGCATGCGTGGGCCGGACGCATGAGAGATTTCGCACCGCATCATTCGCGGAAGGTGCAGATATCAGGCCTACAACGCCGCAAGGCTATCCAGGAAGCCCCGTTCGTCCTCCAGGGTGCGTAGATCGAGCAGGACTGTATCATCCTTGATCCGTCCGATGATCGGTACGGGCGCGCCGCGTAGTCTCTCGGCGAGGCGGCGGCAGCGGCCTCCCGTGCCGCGCGAGCGGCCCTCCGCCTCCGGCGTCAGGACCAGGGCGGCGCTGGGCAGGGTTTCGACCGGCAGGGCGCCGGAGCCGATCTGGCTCATCGTCTCCGCGACCGCCACGCCGGCGCGGCCCTTCAGACGCTCCGCGACCTCGGGGGCGAGGCGTTCGGCCTGCGCGGCGATGTCCGCCCGCTCCCGGGTGAGCAGGCGCAGGGTCGGCAATTCCTCGCGCAGCCGCTCCGGGTGGAGGTAGAGGCGCAGCACCGCCTCCAGGGCCGCGTAGGTCATCTTGTCGACCCGCAGGGCGCGCTTGAGCGGGCTCTTGCGGATGCGCGCGAGGAGATCCTTCCGCCCGGCGACGATCCCGCATTGCACCGCGCCGAGGAGCTTGTCGCCGCTGAAGGTCACGACATCGGCCCGCGACAGGGCTGCGCTCACGGTCGGCTCCGGGGGGAGGCCGTAGGCGGCGAGGTCGATCAGGCTTCCGCTGCCGAGATCCTCCGCCAGCGGCACGCCGCGCTCGCGGCACAGGGCGTGGAGCGCGTCCGGATCGGGCTGGGCGGTGAACCCGCTGATGGCGTAGTTGCTCGGATGCACCTTCATCGCGAGGCCGGTGGCGGGGCCCATCGCCTCCGCGAAGTCGCGCAGATGCGTGCGGTTGGTGGTGCCGACCTCCCGCAGCTTGCAGCCGGCGCGGACCATCACGTCCGGCACGCGGAAGGACCCGCCGATCTCCACGAGTTCGCCGCGCGAGACCACCACCTCCTTGCGCATCGCGAGCGCGTTCAGCACCAGCAGCACGGCGGCGGCGTTGTTGTTCACGACGATGGCCGCCTCGGCCCCGGTGATCCGGCAGATCAGCCGCTCGATATGGTCGTCGCGCTCCCCCCGCTGCCCGGTGGCGAGGTCGAATTCGAGGTTCGTCGCCTGAACCATCACCGCCGTGACGGCCTCCGCCGCCGAGCGCGGCAGCAGGGCGCGGCCGAGATTGGTGTGCAGCACCGTGCCGGTCAGGTTGAAGACCGGCCGCAGGGACGGTCGCCGCTCGGCCGCCAGCGCCTCGCCGCAGCGGGCGAGGATCGCCGCCTCGTCCCCCGCCGAGGCCTCGCCGGAGCGGATCCGCGCGAGTTCGCCCCGAATCGCATCCGTCACGGCGCTACGTCCGAAGGATTCGGCGAGGGATTGCCCCTCCGGGTGGGCGAGCAGCCTCTCGACAGAGGGAATCCGGCGCTTCTCCGGCGCGGCGACTTGGAGAACGTGCGTCATCGGGCAAGGACATAATGGGTCCGCCGGAGGACGCCAGGGCGCCGCGCCCATCGGCCACTTTTCTCCCGTTCCGATTTCCGACCAGATCGCCCTGCACACGCAGGTTGAAACAACCGGAGGAGACCGTTCCGTGAAGAAGACCGCCCTCGGCCGAGCTTCGGCTCTCGCCCTCGTCCTCCTCGGCGCGGGCTACGGCGCCGCCCAGGCCGAGACGATCACCAAGAACCGCTTCGGCTGCCACGCGCAGGAAGTGACCGAGCGCCTGTTCCAGCTCGTCCAGGCGGGCGACGAGGGCGGCTTCGGCCAGCTCCTGCAGGCGAGCCTCGCCTCGGGCGAGTGCCGGAACTGGAAGACCGGCGAGGAGGTGACGATGCAGAACCGCACGATGGGCTATGCCTGCCTCCTCCCCAAGGAGGGCGGGAGCAAGTGCTACTGGACGCCGCTCAGCGCCATCGAAGGCGACAAGTGACCCCTCGCCTCCCCGCCTGACGCCTCGTTGAGGTGGCAGGCGGCGAAGTGGCCGCGGCCCACGGGGTCGAGCGTGGGCACCTCCGTGCGGCAGCGGTCGAAGGCGTAGGGACAACGGGTGTGGAAGCGGCACCCGGGCGGCGGGGCGATGGGGCTCGGCACATCGCCCTTGAGGACGATGCGGGTGCGCGCCGCCCCCGGCTCCGGCACGGGCACCGCCGAGAGCAGCGCCTGCGTGTAGGGGTGCTTCGGCGCCGTGAAGAGTTCCCGGCGCGGCCCGATCTCGACGATCTTGCCAAGATACATCACCGCCACCCGGTGGGTCATGTGCTCCACGATGGCGAGGTCGTGCGAGATGAACAGCAGGGCGAGGTTGAGCTCGCGCTGCAAGTCGCCGAGCAGGTTGACGATCTGCGCCTTCACCGAGACGTCGAGCGCCGAGACCGCCTCATCGCAGATGATGAGGTCCGGCTCGGCCGCCAGCGCGCGGGCGATGCCGATGCGCTGACGCTGGCCGCCGGAGAACTCGTGCGGGTAACGCCCCAGCGCCTCGCGCGGCAGGCCGACCCGCTCCATCAGGGCCGCGAGGCGGCTTTCCATGTCCGCCCTGTTCCGGGCGAGGCCGAAATTGCGGATCGGCTCGGACAGGATCGCCCGCACCCGCATGCGCGGGTTGAGGGACGAGAACGGGTCCTGGAACACCATCTGGATGCGGCGGCGCAGGGGCCGCAGCGCCCCGTCCGACATCTCGTCGATCCGCGTGCCGCCGAGGACGACCTGCCCCGCCGTGGGCCGGTAGAGGCGCATCAGCGCCTTGGCGACCGTCGACTTGCCGCAGCCGGATTCACCCACGAGCGAGAGGGTCTCCCCCCGCGCCACGGTGAAGGACAGGCCGTCCACCGCCTTGAGCACCTTCTTGTCGCGGCCGA
Source organism: Methylobacterium sp. TK26 (assembly GCF_055361565.1). Lineage (NCBI taxonomy): Bacteria > Pseudomonadati > Pseudomonadota > Alphaproteobacteria > Hyphomicrobiales > Methylobacteriaceae > Methylobacterium > Methylobacterium sp. TK26. Next base: position 2,613,689 of record NZ_CM143965.1, read on the forward strand.
ACAGGCCGCCGCCGAGGGCGAAATGCTTCTTGAGGTCGTTGACCTCCAGCAGGGTCTGAGGGGTGCCGCTCATGCCGCGAGCGCGTCCTTCGGCGCGAAATGACAGGCGGCGAGATGCGCCGGCCCCTTGCGTTCGAGGGCGGGGGCCGCCGTTCGGCAGATCTCCGCGACCTGCGGGCAGCGCCCGGCGAAGACGCAGCCCTCGATGCGGGTCTTCAGGCTCGGCACCATGCCGGGGATCTCGGCGAGGCGCCCGGTCTCGCCGTGCTCGGCGGAGCCGAGGCGGGGCACCGCCCCCATCAGGCCGCGCGTGTAGGGATGGCGCGGATTGCGGAACAGGTCCGTCACCGCCGCCTCCTCCACCTTGCGGCCCGCATACATGACGACCACCCGGTCCGCGACCTCGGCCACCACCCCGAGATCGTGGGTGATGAGCATGATCGCCGCGCCGACCCGGCGCTTCAGGTCGCGCATCAGGTCGAGGATCTGCGCCTGGATCGTCACGTCGAGGGCCGTGGTCGGTTCGTCGGCGATGAGGAGCTTCGGTGAGCAGGCGAGCGCGATGGCGATCATCACCCGCTGCCGCATGCCGCCGGAAAGCTGGTGCGGATATTCCCGCACCCGCCGCTTCGGCTCGGGGATGCCGACCAGCGTCAGCATCTCCACCGCCCGCTCCTCCGTCTGCGCCCGGCTGAGACCCTGGTGCAGGCGCAGGGTCTCGCCGATCTGCCGCCCGACCGTGAGGACGGGGTTCAGGCTCGTCATCGGCTCCTGGAAGATCACGCTGATGTCGTTGCCGCGGATCTTGCGCATCTCCTTGTCGGAGAGGTCGAGCAGGTTCGTGCCCTGGAAGCGGATCGCCCCCGCGATGGCCGCCGGAGGCTCCGGCAGGAGCCGCAGGATGGACATCGAGGTCACGGACTTGCCGCAGCCGGATTCACCCACGATGGCCAGCGTCTCGCCCGCGCCGATGGCGAAGGACACGCCGTCCACCGCCCGGTTCACCCCGTCGGGGGTGCGGAAATGGACCTGAAGGTTCTCGATGGAGAGGAGCGGTGCCTCGTTCATGCGCTGCACCTCACACTTCCTTGGCCATGCGGGGGTCGAGGGCATCGCGCAGCCCGTCGCCGACGAGGTTCACCGCCAGCACGGTGAGGGACAGGGCGATGGCCGGGAACAGGATGATGTAGAACTTCACCTGCCAGAGGGCCCGGCCCTCGGCCATGATGTTCCCCCAGGTCGGCACCGAGGGCGGCACGCCCGCGCCGATGAAGGAGAGGATCGCTTCCGTGATCATCGCCGAGGCGCAGATGTAGGTCGCCTGCACCGTCATCGGCGCCAGGGTGTTGGGCAGGATGTGCCGCCAGATGATCGCCGGCATCCGCGTGCCGGTCGTCACCGCCGCCTCGACATAGGGCTGCTCGCGCAGGGACAGCACCACGCCGCGCACGAGGCGGGCGACGCGGGGAATCTCCGCGATGGTGATGGCGATGATGACGTTCTGCACCGAGCCCCGCGTCAGCGCCATGAGGGCGATGGCGAGCAGGATCGGCGGGATCGACATCATGCCGTCCACGATGCGCATGACGATGCCGTCGAGCCAGCGCACCATCCCGGAGACGAGGCCGATGGCGAGGCCGCCGATGGAGGCCAGCACCGCCACCGAGAAGCCGACGAGCAGCGAGACCCGCGCCCCGTAGATGACGCGGGAGTAGATGTCCCGGCCGAGCATGTCGGTGCCGAACCAGTATTGCGCCGAGGGCAGGCGCGTGCGCTTGGCCGGGGCGAGCGCGGTCGGATCGACCGTGCCGAGCCAGGGTGCCAGCAGCGCGGCGAGGAGGATGAGGGTCAGGATGACCCCACCCACCACCACCGTCGGGTAGCGGCGGACGAACCGCCAAACCGGCCCCCGCGCCTTACGCGGGGGGATGACGTCGGGGAGCGGAGCGGCCACGGCCGGGGCGGCGGCGTCCATGTGGGGAACGATCGTCGCGCTCAATAGCGGATCCTCGGATCGAGTATCGTGTAGAACAGGTCGATGGCGAGATTGACCAGCACGTAGATGAAGCTGAACAACAGCACGACGCCCTGGATGACCGGGTAGTCGCGCCGCAGGATCGCATCCACCGTCAGCCGCCCGAGGCCGGGGATGGCGAAGACGGTCTCCGTCACCACCGCGCCGCCGATGAGCAGGGCGATGCCGATGCCGATCACAGTGACGATCGGCACCGCCGCGTTCTTCAGGGCATGGACGAACAGCACGTTGTGCTGGGCGAGGCCCTTGGCGCGGGCGGTGCGCACGTAATCCTGGCTCAGCACGTCGAGCATGGTCGCCCGCGTCACCCGCGCGATGAGGGCGATGTAGACGAGGCCGAGCGTCACCGACGGCAGGATCAGGTTCGAGAGCCAAGGCCACAGGCCCTGCGACAGGGGCGTGTAGCCCTGCACCGGCAGCCAGTTGAGCTGCAGGGCGAAGACGTAGGCCAGGATGTAGCCCACCACGAAGACCGGCACCGAGAAGCCGGCCACCGCGAGGCCCATCACCATGCGGTCGATGAGGCTCCCCGCCTTCCAGGCCGCCAGCACGCCCAGCGGCACCGCCACGACGATGGCGAAGACCAGCGTGACGCACATCAGCGAGACCGTGGGCTCGACCCGCTGCCCGATCATGGTGGTGACGGGCAGGTTGGTGAAGATCGAGATCCCGAGATCCCCGTGGAGGATCCGCCACGCCCACTCGCCGAAGCGGACGAGGAAGGGCCGGTCGAGCCCGAGCGAGGCGCGGATGCGCTCGATATCCGCAGGCGTCGCCTGATCGCCCGCGATGATGGCGGCCGGGTCGCCGGGGGAGAGGTAGAGGAGGCTGAAGACGAACAGCCCCACCACCGCCATCACCGGAATCGTGGCGAGGACCCGCCTGCTGATATAGCCGAGCATCGGAACCTCAGGCCTTCGAGACGCCCCAGACGAAGGGGAGCGGCCCCTTCACGATGCCCTCGACATTCTTGCGCCACGCCTGGTAGCCGAGGAAGAAGCCGGTCGGCGCGTAGACCACGCCGTCGAGGGCGGCGGCGTTGGTCTTGTCGATGGCCGCCTTCTCGGACGCCTCGTCCGGCGCATCGAACCATTCGGCGATGCCCGATTCCACTCCCGGGACGGTCGGCCAGCCGAACCACGCCTTGTCGCCGTTGGCCCGCACCGCCGGGTAGCCCGCCGGGTTGATGGCGTCCGCGCCCGCGTGCCACGTATGGAACATGTTCCATCCGCCCTGCGCGATGGGCGCCTTGGAGGCGCGGCGGGTGCCCACCGTGCCCCAATCGGTGGCCACGAAATCGACGTTGAAGCCGATCTGCTTCAGGAGGTCGGCGGTGATGTCGCCCTGCGCCTTGGTGATCGGCTGATCCTGCGCCACGACGCAGACCACCTTCTCACCCTTGTAGCCCGCCTCCTTGAGCATCTTCTTGGCGGTCTCGATGTCGCCCTTGCCGACCTTCGCGCCGCCGGCCTCGCTGTAGAGGGGCGTGCCGGGGGTGAAGAAGCCGGGCAGCGGCTTCCACAGGGCCTCGTCGTCGCCGACGATGGCGCGCATGTAATCCTCCTGGTTCATGCCCACGAGGACGGCCTGCCGGATCTTCGGATTGTCGAAGGGCGGGAGCAGATGGTTCATCCGGAACGAGCCGACATTTCCCAGCGGGTCGGCGATGTCGACGCGGATGTCCTTGTTCTTGCGCAGGAGCGGGACGAGGTCGGGGATCGGGTTCTCCCACCAATCGACCTCGCCGTTCTGGAGCGCCGCCGAGGCCGTGGCGGCGTCGGGCATGATGACCCATTCCACCCGGTCGATCAGCATCCGCTTGCCGCCCGCGAGCCAGGAGGCCGGCTCGTCGCGGGGCTTGTAGTCCTTGAAGGTCTCGAAGGCGGCCCGCGCGCCGGGCACCCACTCGTTCTTCAGGAACTTCATCGGCCCGGAGCCGACATATTCGGTGATCTGCGTGAACGGGTCGGTCTTGGCGATCCGCTCCGGCATGATGAACGCGCCGGGGACGTTGGTCTTGCCGAGCGCGAAGAGCAGCTTCGGAAAGGGCTTCCTCAGGCGCCAGCGGAAGGTGGTGTCGTCCACCGCCGCCAGCTCGTCCTGGATGGCCTTGATCATCACGCCGATCGGATCGCGCGCCATCCAGCGGTTAAGGCTCGCCACCACGTCCTTGGCGAGGACCGGCTCGCCGTCGTGGAATTTCAGGCCGGGGCGGAGCTTGAAGGTCCAGGTGAGGCCGTCGGGGCTCATCTCCTCCGAGCCGACCATCTGCCGCTGCGGCTTCAGGTTGGCATCGACGCCGTAGAGCATGTCCCAGACCATCGCGCCGGCATTCCGCACCACGTACTGGGTGCCCCAGACCGGATCGAAGTTGGCGAGGTTGGATTGCGGCACGAAGCGCAGGACCTTGGCGTTCTGTGCCAGGGCCGGGGTGGCGAGACGGGGAGCCGCGAGGCCGGCGGCGCCGAGGGCGGCGGAAGTCTTCAGGAAGGTCCTGCGGTCCATCATCGTCTCCAAGCCGGGGCTGGCCGCCCCATCGAGCAGCCCCCGGAGGGCATCAATCGTTCGTTGGACTCGCGCGGCACACGGTGCCGGGATGGCCGGCGCTCGATGGCGAGCCCGCATCCGCGCGACGGTCGGTGAGACGCCGGGATCACCGGGCTCGGTTGGGATCGTTGCAAGCGCTGGGCCACCCTCGCCGTACTCTCCGTCCGCATGACCAACGGATGGGCAGCTTATTATCTGTGCAGCCGGCGTCCAGTTGTGTTCGCGAATTGGCGTTGGAGAGAATAAATTTCTCCCGCGAGGCGGTTCGGCACGGGCGTTGCCTCAGCGGAAGGCACGATATTCAAAATTCGAGAGGGGCTCGATGAAGCGACGCACGGTGATCACGGGTGCCGGCGCCCTGCTGGCCGGGGCCATCGCCCGCCCCGCCCTGGTGCGGGCGGCCAGCGCCTCCACCCTCCGCTTCGTGCCCTATGCCGATCTGGCGCTGCTCGATCCGATCATCACCACGAACTACGTCACGCGCACGCACGCGCTGATGGTGTTCGACACCCTCTACGGCCTCGATTCGTCCTACCGCGCGCAGCCGCAGATGGTGGCGGGCCACAGCGTCGAGGATGGCGGCCTGACATGGCGGCTCACCCTGCGCGACGGGCTGCTCTTCCACGACGGCATCCCCGTCCTCGCCCGCGACGCGGTGGCGAGCCTGAAGCGCTGGGGCCAGCGCGATTCGTTCGGTAGCGCGCTGTTCGCAGCGGTGAACGAACTCACCGCCCCCACCGACAAGGAGTTGCTGTTCCGGCTGAAGCGCCCCTTCCCGCTCCTGCCGGAGGCATTGGCGAAGCCGGTCTCCTACGTGCCGGTCATCATGCCCGAGCGGCTCGCCGCCGTGCCGCCGACCCAGGCCGTCACGGAGATGATCGGCAGCGGCCCCTTCCGCTACGTGGCGCAGGAGCGGGTGCCGGGCTCCCTCAACGTCTATCGCCGATTCGAGGGCTACAAGCCCCGCGAGGGCGGCACGGCGAGCTTCACCGCCGGCCCGAAGATCGCGCGGTTCGACCGGATCGAATGGCGCACCATCCCCGATGGCTCAACCGCCGCCGGCGCCCTGCGCTCCGGCGAGATCGATTGGTGGGAGCAGCCCCTCGTGGATCTCGTGCCGGCCCTGTCGCGGCAATCGGACATCAAGGTCGCGCTCATCGAGAGCACGGGGCTGATCGGCCAGATCCGCCTGAACCACACGCAGCCGCCCTTCGACAACCCGGCCATCAGCCACGCGGTGCTGACGGCGGTGGACCAGGGCGAGATGATGGACGCGGTGGCGGGGACCGACCACGCCATCCGCCGCGGCCCCTGCGGGATCTTCACCCCCGGCGGGCCGATGGCCTCGGATGCCGGCATGAAGGCCCTGACCGGCCCCCGCGACCTCGCCGCCTCGAAGCGCGCCCTGGAAGCGGCGGGCTACAAGGGCGAGAAGGTGGTGCTGCTCGCCGGCACGGACGTGCCGCGCATCTCCGCGATCTGCGAGGTGATGGGCGATGTCTGCCGAAAGCTTGGGCTGAACCTCGATTACGTCGCCACCGATTGGGGCACGGTGAACCAGCGCATCCTGAACGCGAAGCCCATCGACCAGGGCGGCTGGTCGATGTTCGGGGTCTTCTCGGGCGGGCTCGACCAGCTCTCGCCGGCCTACCACCTCGCCGCGCGCGGCAACGGCCGCTCGGGCATCCCGAGCTGGCTGACGGACGCGCCCATCGAGGACCTGCGCAACGCGTGGTTCCAGGCCCCGGACCTGCCCGCGCAGCAGGCGCTCGCGGCCAAGATCCAGGCGCGGGCGCTAGAAGTCGGCGCCTATCTCCCCTGCGGGCAGTACTTCCAGCCTTCGGCCTATCGCTCCGACCTCGACAACATGCTCACCGGGCTGCCGCTGTTCTGGAACGTCAGCCGCGTCGGCTAGAACCAAAATCCCCTCCGGCGGATTGCCCCTGCCGGAGGGTGACATGGCCGATCTGACCCAAGAGCCGAAGCACGTGAACGTCGCGGATCCGAGCGCCGCCGCCTACTGGGCGCGGCGCTTCCAGGTGCCCGTCGAGGCGATCATTGCCGCCGTCCGCGAGGTCGGCGACGATCCGTCCGCTGTCGCCGCCCATCTCGGGCTGCCATGGCCCTACGAGGCCAGCGGCATCGTGTAGACGGGAGTCCTGATCGTGCGGATCACCACGCCCTTGGCGGCGGCTCTCTTCGCCGCTTCGGCTGCGCCCCTTTCGGCCGGGGCCTGGGGCGTGCCGGGCTGCATCAACCTTCCTGAATACGAGCGGGCCCTGGGCGCCCTCGGAGGGATGCCGGGTGCCTGCAACATGAGCGTCGAGGAGGCACGCCGGATCGTCGCCGCACAGGGCAACCGGCCGGGGGGCCTGCTGGGCCGGATCATCGGCGGATCGCCCCCGCCCGTCGCCGATCCGTACCCAGCGGACCAAGAGCGTGGCCATCGCAACAAAGCCGTGAATCGGTGATATCTGCCACCTGATCGCTGCGACCGAGAGGCGATAGGGGAAACGCGATGCTGATGACCGTGGTGTACGTCATTGCCGTGCTGACGGCGCTGGACATGTCGGGCGTGGCGTTCCGCTGGGCCACGAACAAGCTGTCCCGGTAACGGCGTCATCGCTTCAAAGCGAGTGAAAGCGGTGACGATGCCTTCACGACTGAAGTGTTACCGTCACTCATGAACAGCATCGCTACCCAAGTCGTCCAGATGCAGGCCGGAAGCTTCTCGCAATCCGTCGGGACGGCAGTGGCGCGGCAGCAGATCGACGCCCAGAAATCCGTCGCCGACATGGTGGCCCAGACGGCCAACGCGGCCTCGCCCCCAGCTCCCCCCGGTCAGGGCCAGCTCCTGGACATCCGCGCCTAAGCGCGCGGCCGATCCTCAGGTCTTGTCCCGGCTGCGCCCAGTGTCCGCCGCATAGGCGTTGATGATCCCGGCCAACAGCCCGGGAAAGCGCGCCTCGATCTCCTCCCAGCGGGAATGGTTGCGCACCTCGACGCCGTGGCGCTCGCTGCGGATCAAGCCGGCCTCGCGCAGCACCTTGAAGTGGTTGGACAACGAGGATTTCGGGATTACCCGATCCCCGACCGCCGCCACGGCGGAACAGGCCTCGACACAGCCCGCCTGCATGATCTTGGCGAAGATCGCCGCCCGGCTCGGGTCGGCGAGGGCGTGCAGGATCGCGTCCGGTCGCACGTCCTCGATGGCGGGGTGAAGCAACGGTCTCATCTTTCATCCATATGGGGTCTTGAACTGCGCTCCGTTAGTTCCGAATTTCCGAACTATGGGACGATGGCCACGACATCGCGGCCGCCCCCTGTCGGAGTTAGCACACATGTCGAAGCTTGAGGGCAAGGTCGCCGTCGTGACCGGGGCATCGAAGGGCATCGGTGCGGGAATCGCCAAGGCGCTGGCGAAAGAGGGTGCCGCGGTGGTGGTGAATTACGCCTCCAGCCGGGAGGGTGCCGACACCGTGGTGGCGGCCATCGCCTCGGCCGGCGGCCGGGCCATCGCGGTGCGGGGGGACGTGTCGAAGGTGTCCGACGCGCAGGGCGTGATCGACGCGGCCGTGAAGGAGTTCGGCCGGCTCGACGTGCTGGTCAACAATTCCGGCGTCTACGAATTCGCGGCGATCGAGGACGTGACCGAGGCGCATTACCGCCGGCAGTTCGACATCAACGTGCTCGGCGTACTGCTGACGACCCAGGCGGCCGTGAAGCATCTCGGCGAAGGCGGCAGCATCGTGAACATTTCCTCGGCGATCACGCACGTGAAAACGCCGAGCGCGGCGGCCTATGCCGGGACCAAGGGCGCGGTGAACGCCATCTCCGGCGTGCTCGCCAATGAATTGGCCCCGCGCAAGATCCGCGTGAACGTGGTCAGCCCCGGCTTCGTCGTGACCGAGGGTACGCACACGGCCGGCGTCGTCGGGTCCGACATGGAGACCGGTCTCGTCGCGCAGACGCCCCTCGGCCGCGCCGGCCAGCCCGACGACATCGCGGGGGTGGTCACGTTCCTCGCCTCCGACGACGCCCGCTGGCTCACCGGGGAGAACATCACCGCCAGCGGCGGCATCCGCTGACGCGGGAGGCCGTCCCGCCTCAGGCGGTGGTGGACAGCCAATCGCAGAACGCCCGGACGGCGGCGTGCTCGGCGCGCGCCTCCGGGACGTAGGTGTGGTAGCTCCGCGCCGGCAGCGCGGGGCCCGCGAAGGGCAGCATCAGCCGGCCCGCCGCCACGTCGTCCGCGATCAACCGTTCCGGGCCCATCGCCACGCCCAGCCCGTCGAGCGCCGCCTGGAGCGTCAGATAGAAGTGCTCCAGCGTCACCGACGCCTGCGGTTGGAGGTCCGGGACGCCGGCCGCCTGCAGCCATTGCGGCCAGACCTCGGTCAGCGTCGCCGCGTGCAGGAGTGTGTGCCCCGCCAGATCCCGGGGCTCCTCCAACGGTCCATGCTGCAGAAGCGCCGGGCTGCACACGGGGATGCGCCGTTCCGTGAGGAATTGCCGCCCGACGAAACCCGGCCGCGTCTCGGGGCCGCCCCGGATGGCGATGTCGAACGGCTCGATGATCTGCGCGAGCGGCACGTTCGAGGTGGTCAACCGGATCTCGACCACGGGATTCGCGCGCTGAAAGGCCGACAGACGGGGGATGAGCCAGCGCAGGGTAAAGGTGGCCAGCGCGTTCACATGCAGCACATGTGATGGGCTGCGCTCCATCTGGCGGGCTGTCGCGAGGGCCATCCGGTCGAGGGCCGCGCCGATCTCCGGGAGATAGCCGCGCCCCGCCTCCGTCAGGACGACGCGCCGGTTGTGCCGCTCGAACAGGAGGATGCCGAGCCACGCCTCCAGCGTCTGGATGTGCCGGCTGACCGCGCCGTGGGTCACGCGCAGTTCCTCCGCCGCCAGCGTGAAGCTCCCATGGCGACCTGCCGCCTCGAAGGCCTTCAGCGCGTTGAGCGGCGGCAGGCGGCGATGCATGCGTCAGCTTTCCTCACGTGAGCGTCAGCATAAGGCGTTTGTCGGGCCCTGGGGAGACGGGCATCCTCACGAGCATGATCACCGACAGCCGGACACTGCCCTGTGCTCGGAGCGAGCAAGACGACGCCGCAGTGGATGGCCGGCGCTCCCTCGTCGTCGTCGGCGTGAACCACGCCCTCCACGATGGCTACACAGACATGATCTACGTGCTGCTGCCGGTCTGGCAGGCGGAGTTCGGGCTCGGTTACGTCGCCCTCGCGGTGCTGCGCTCTCTCTATGTCGGCGCACTGGCCGGGCTGCAGATGCCGGCGGCCGCGCTCGCGGACCGGTTCGGCGTGCGAACGGTGCTCGCCCTCGGCACGCTGCTCGGTGCGGGCGGCTATGCCCTGGCCGGCGCCTCCGGCGGATTGATCGGCCTGAGCTGCGCCCTCGCCCTCTCCGGCGCCGGCAGCAGCACGCAGCATCCGCTCGCCTCGTCCGTCATCGCCCGCACCTACGGCGTGGCGGCACGCGGCCCGCTGGGCACCTACAATTTCACGGGCGATCTCGGGAAGGCGGCCCTGCCGCCCCTCGTCGGCTTCCTGTTGGTCCGCACCGATTGGCGGCCGGTGCTGTGGCTCGTCGCCGGCGCGGGCTTGGTCGTCGCGGCTATCGTCGCCTGCCTGCTCCCGCGTGACCCGGCTTCGCGCGGCACCGCGTCCGCGAAGAAGGCCTCCCCCGCTCCGACCCGGGCGCCCGATCCGACGGGCTTCCGCCTTCTCGTGGCCATCGGGATGCTCGACAACGCCGCGCGCCCGGCCTTCCTCATCTACCTGCCGTTCCTGCTCCAGGCGAAGGGCGCGGGGCTATCCCTGGTGGGCATCGCCTTCGGGCTCGTCGCCATCGGCGGTGCCCTGGGCAAGGCCGTGTTCGGGCGGCTGGGCGAGCGGTTCGGCGTGACGCGCAGCGTGATCGTCACTGAGGCCGGCACGGCGGTGGCGATCCTCGCCGTCGTCCTCCTGCCCCTCGCTCCGGCGCTCGCGGTGCTGCCGCTGCTCGGGCTGATGCTGAACGGCACGTCGTCCGTGCTTTACGGGACGGTGCCGGATCTGGCGCCCGGAGGCCACGTCGAGCGCGCCTTCGCGATCTTCTACACGTGGACGCTGGGCGGGAGCGCCCTGGCGACGCCGTTGCTCTACGGCCCGCTGGGCGACATCGTCGGGCCGGGCTGGGCCGCGATGGCCGCCGCCGCGACGGCCGCGATGGTCGTTCCGCTGATGCTCTGCCTCTCCCCCCGCCTTACGGCCCAATCTGCGCAGGAGACGCCATGACCAGTCGAACCGGGCAATGCCATTGCGGCGCGGTGCAGTTCGAGGTGACGCTCGCCGAGGACTTCAGCACCATCCGCCGCTGCACCTGCTCCTACTGCCGGATGCGCGGCGCGGTCGTGGCCTCGGCGGCGATGGGAAGCATCCGCTTCACGCGGGGCGAGGATGCGCTGACGAGCTACCGGTTCAACACCGGAACGGCGCAGCACTTCTTCTGCTCACGCTGCGGGATCTACACGCACCACCAGCGCCGATCCAACCCGCACCTGTACGGCGTGAACGTCGCCTGCCTCAATGGCGTCAGCCCGTTCGATTTCGCCGAGGTTCCGGTGGTGGACGGCGTCCAACACCCAAGCGACACCGGGCAGGCCACCCGACGCGTCGGCACGCTGCGTTTCGATCCAGGCGTCGAAGTGAGATGATGGGGAAAGGTGGGCCCCAGGGCCGAAGCCCTGGGTTCTGTTTCTACGGCTGCCCTGCCGCAAGATGCTTACGCCGCGAGGCGGGCATCCATGACAACGTTATCGTTGGCATTTAGAGTTTTGGTCAGGTGCCCGGAACAGGGGTTGCCTGCGCCAGACCGGTCGAGTCCTTACCGAAAGTCGCATCTTATCCTGCCGAAACAGGGTAGAACTCGCGATCCCTTTACCGTCCAGTCGATCCTGTTTCGCCCCCAGCAGAAGCACCCTGGCAGCGCGCGACCCGCAATGGTGGGCGCTCGCTCTACCCCCTACGGTATCCGGGGCAGGATGCTTATGGTGGAGGCGCCGGGTACCGCCCCCGGGTCCTGAAACGTTATTACGAATCGGTCGTCAACCTCACGGCCAATATAAGCCCTTTGAGGCGGCCGGTCCATTCCCCATGGAAGGATTTGAGCGAAGTCCGCGCGGTCCTAGGAGGCCGCGTCGATGGCGAACTCCATCCCGCGTCCGGGGCCCTGATCGCTATAATCCGCGAGCACCAGCCCGCGCTCGGACAGTGTCTCCTCGACGATCACGCGCTCCTTGCGGATCATCAGCCCGACGGCTTGCGGCGTGAGGCGCGGATTGACGGCCTTCAGGCGATCGACGCCGATGGCGGACGGCGTACCATCGCCCTCCGCGAGTCGCGCGAGGGCCAGACCCAAATCCCGCGCCTTCGTTTCCGACGCCGACCGTCGTGCGAATGCCATGGCTCAAACCTCGGCGGAGTGTTGCAGCGTTCAGCAGACCGCGCGGATCCGAGTATGCGGAGGGCAGCGGAAAGCGAAGTCGGCTGACAACAATGGTGGGCGGTGACGGGCTCGAACCGCCGACCCTCTCCGTGTAAAGGAGACGCTCTACCAACTGAGCTAACCGCCCGCAGCGGTGGTCGATACGGCATTGCCGGGCGTCTAGGCAAGGGCCGCCGCCTCGACGTCAGACATATGAAAAAGCCCGGAGCGGTGAGGCTCCGGGCTCTTTCGATCCTAGTGGGCGATGAAGGCCGCGCCTTCCTCGTCCGGGCGGGCGGCCGGCTTTACTGGCGGGAGCGGCTCGTCCCACTCGATCGGCTCGGGCTTGCTTAAGAGCGCCCGCTCCAGCACCTGCTCCATCCGCGAGACCGGAACGATCTCAAGACCGTTCTTCACGCTGTCGGGCACCTCGGCGATGTCCTTGGCGTTCTCCTCGGGGATCAGCACCGTCTTGATGCCGCCGCGCAACGCGGCGAGCAGCTTCTCCTTTAGGCCGCCGATCGGCAGCACCCGGCCGCGCAAGGTCACTTCGCCGGTCATCGCGATGTCGCGGCGAACCGGGATGCCCGTCAGGGTCGAGACGATGGCGGTGGCCATCGCGATGCCGGCGGACGGACCGTCCTTCGGCGTCGCGCCTTCCGGCACGTGGACGTGGATGTCGCGACGCTCGAAGAGCGGCGGCTCGATGCCGAAGTCGAGGGCCCGCGAGCGGACGTAGGACGCCGCCGCCGAGATCGACTCCTTCATCACATCCTTCAGGTTGCCCGTGACCGTCATCTTGCCCTTGCCAGGCATCATGACGCCCTCGATCGTCAGCAACTCGCCGCCGACCTCGGTCCAGGCCAGACCCGTCACCACACCGACCTGATCGTCCGCGTCGATCTCGCCGTAGCGGAACTTCGGCGGGCCGAGGAAGGTCGGCAGGTTGTCCTCCGTGGCGTTCACCGATTTCGCCTTGGTGATCAGGATCTCCTTCACCGCCTTGCGGGCGAGGTTGGAGATTTCCCGCTCCAGGTTGCGGACGCCGGCTTCCCGCGTGTAGCGGCGCACCAGCATCATCAGCCCGTCATCGGTGATCGACCACTCCTTCTTGTCGAGGCCATGCTTCTTCATGGCGCTCGGAATCAGGTGCTTGCGGGCGATCTCGACCTTCTCTTCCTCGGTGTAGCCGGCGATGCGAATGATCTCCATCCGGTCCATCAGCGGCGCCGGGATATTGAGCGTGTTCGCCGTCGTCACGAACATCACGTTCGACAGGTCGTAATCGACCTCGAGGTAATGGTCGTTGAACGTCGAGTTCTGCTCGGGATCCAGCACCTCCAGGAGGGCCGCCGACGGGTCGCCGCGGAAGTCCATGCCCATCTTGTCGATCTCATCGAGCAGGATGAGCGGGTTGGACGTCTTCGCCTTCCGCATCGACTGGACGATCTTGCCGGGCATCGAGCCGATATAGGTCCGGCGGTGGCCACGGATCTCGGCCTCGTCCCGCACGCCGCCCAGCGACAGGCGTACGAACTCGCGACCTGTCGCCTTGGCGATGGACTTTCCGAGGGACGTCTTGCCGACGCCGGGAGGGCCGACGAGACACAGGATCGGGCCGGTGAGCTTGTTCGCCCGCTGCTGCACGGCGAGGTACTCGACGATCCGCTCCTTGACCTTGTCGAGGCCGAAATGATCCTCGTCCAGCAGCGCCTGCGCGCCGAGGAGGTCCTTCTTGATCTTCGAGCGCTTGCCCCACGGGATGCCGAGCATCCAGTCGAGGTAGTTGCGCACGACGGTCGCCTCGGCGGACATCGGCGACATCTGGCGCAGCTTCTTCAGCTCGGCCGTCGCCTTCTCGCGGGCTTCCTTCGAGAGCTTGGTCTTCTCGATCTTCTCCTCGAGCTCGGCCAGCTCGTCGCGGCCATCCTCGGAGTCGCCAAGCTCCTTTTGGATCGCCTTCATCTGCTCGTTGAGGTAGTACTCGCGCTGCGTCTTCTCCATCTGCCGCTTGACGCGGGTGCGGATGCGCTTCTCCACCTGCAACACGGAGATCTCGCTCTCCATCAGCGACAGCACCTTCTCCAGGCGCTGGGCGACGGTGGGCGTCTCCAGAATGCCCTGCTTGTCGGCGATCTTGACGAGCAGGTGCGAGCCGATCGTGTCGGCGAGCTTGGACGGCTCGTCGATCTGCGTGACGGCGGAGACGACCTCGGGGGAGATCTTCTTGTTCAGCTTGACGTAGTTCTCGAACTCCGAGAGCACCGAGCGCGCAAGCGCCTCGGCCTCGACCTGATCGCCGAGCTCGTCATGGAGCGCCAGCGCGGTCGCCTCGTAATACTCGTCGGAGCGGGTGAAGTTCGCGATCTTGGCGCGGCCGACACCTTCCACCAGCACCTTCACGGTGCCGTCGGGCAGCTTCAGCAGCTGGAGGACGCTGGCCAGCGTGCCGATCTTGTAGATCGCGTCGGTCGCCGGATCGTCGTCGCCCGCGTTGATCTGCGTGGCGAGGAGGATGTGGCGGTCGGAGCGGACGGCCTCTTCCAACGCGCGAATGGACTTCTCGCGCCCCACGAAGAGCGGCACGATCATATGCGGAAAGACGACGATGTCGCGCAGGGGAAGGACGGCGTAAGAGCCCGTCGAGCCCGGAATGACCGGCTGGCGCGATTTCGACTGGGTCATATCGGAAACCTCATCAGGAATGCCGGACAGGATGCTCCTCCGCAGACGGAGCAAGCACGCTGCCACGGCCGACCGGGCCGCGAGGGTCTTGTTGGGGAGATTGAGCGGCTGGTGGCGCGGTACCGTACCTCTAAGGAGCGTACGGCCACCGCGCTGAGCCTGAAATGATGACGCCCCGGACGCCTTTCAAGGAGAACGGGACAGCGCAGCCCGGCACTACAACGCCGGGCTGTCATCGTCCTTACGCACTGACGCTGGCGGGCGCTTCTTTGCCGCGCTCGCCGTGGATGTAGAGCGGGCGCGACTTGCCCTCGACCACCTCCGGCCCGATCACGACCTGCTCCACGGACTCGAGGCCCGGCAGGTCGTACATCGTGTCGAGGAGGATGGTCTCCAGGATCGACCGCAGGCCGCGGGCACCGGTCTTCCGCTCGATCGCCTTGCGGGCGACGAGGGACAGAGCCTCGTCCTGGAACGTCAGGTCGACGTTCTCCATCTCGAACAGGCGCTGGTACTGCTTCACCAGGGCGTTCTTTGGCTCCTGAAGGATCTTCTTCAGGGCGGCCTCGTCGAGATCCTCGAGGGTCGCCAGGACGGGGAGACGGCCGACGAACTCGGGGATGAGGCCGAACTTCAGCAGGTCCTCCGGCTCCACCGAGCGGAAGATCTCGCCGGTGCGGCGGTCGTCCGGGGCCTGCACGGCGGCGCCGAAGCCGATCGAGGTGCCCTTGCCACGCTGCGAGATGATCCGCTCCAGCCCGGCGAAGGCGCCGCCGCAGATGAAGAGGATGTTGGTGGTGTCGACCTGCAGGAACTCCTGCTGCGGGTGCTTGCGGCCGCCCTGCGGAGGCACGGAGGCGACCGTGCCTTCCATGATCTTCAGGAGCGCCTGCTGAACGCCCTCGCCCGACACGTCGCGGGTGATCGAGGGGTTGTCCGACTTGCGGGAGATCTTGTCGATCTCGTCGATGTAGACGATGCCGCGCTGGGCGCGCTCGACATTGTAGTCGGACGCCTGAAGCAGCTTGAGGATGATGTTCTCGACGTCCTCACCGACGTAACCGGCCTCGGTCAGCGTCGTGGCGTCGGCCATGGTGAACGGCACGTCGAGGATGCGGGCCAGCGTCTGCGCGAGCAGCGTCTTGCCCGAGCCCGTCGGCCCGATCAGCATGATGTTGGACTTCGCCAGCTCGACGTCGTTGTGCTTCGTCGCGTGGGCGAGCCGCTTGTAGTGGTTGTGCACCGCGACGGAGAGAACCTTCTTCGCGAAGTCCTGACCGATGACGTAGTCATCGAGGACGCGGCGGATCTCCTTCGGCGTGGGCACGCCGTCCCGGCTCTTCACCAGAGAGGACTTGGACTCCTCGCGGATGATGTCCATGCACAGCTCGACGCATTCGTCGCAGATGAACACCGTCGGGCCGGCGATGAGCTTGCGGACCTCGTGCTGGCTCTTGCCGCAGAACGAGCAATACAGCGTGCTCTTGGAGTCGTTGCCGCCAGACTTGCTCATATCGGTCTCCGATTCCCCACATGCGCTGCCGGCAAAGGGGCGCATGGCCATTTCGTGAAACGTAAGGGGGTTCGCTTAAAGAAACAGTGTGCTGCGCGCCTTTGACCGTGAGGTCACATCCCCCGATGCAAACACGCTGCCGCGGCAGGATCAAGGCCGCGGCAGCGCGTCGTGTCCGCTCAGGCGGCGGCCGGCTCGGGCCGCTTCTGAATGACCTCGTCGATGAGGCCGAACTCCTTGGCCGCGTCGGCGGTCATGAAGTTGTCGCGCTCCAGCGCCGTATGGATCGCCTCGTACTCGCGGCCGGTGTGCTTCACGTAGATCTCGTTGAGGCGCCGCTTCAGGGCCTCGATCTCGCGGGCATGGATCAGGATGTCCGTCGCCTGCCCCTGGAAGCCGCCGGAGGGCTGGTGGACCATGATCCGGGCGTTCGGCAGGGCGAAACGGTGGCCGGGCTCACCGGCCGTCAGCAGGAGCGAGCCCATCGAGGCGGCCTGGCCGACGCAGAGCGTCGTCACCGGGCAGCGGATGAACTGCATCGTGTCGTAGATCGAGAGGCCCGATGTCACCACGCCGCCGGGGGAGTTGATGTAGAAGGAAATTTCCTTCTTCGGGTTCTCGGCCTCGAGGAACAGGAGCTGCGCGACGATGAGCGACGCGCCGTAATCCTCGACCGGGCCAGTCAGGAAGATGATCCGCTCACGCAGCAGGCGGGAGTAGATGTCGAAGGCGCGCTCGCCGCGGCTCGATTGCTCGACCACCATCGGCACGAGGGCGTTGTTGTAGACGTCGATCGGATCTCTCATCTCATCCTGCCCCGGGGGTGAGGCCCGGGGCCCGTCGAATCACGGGCCACCGGGCATGCCAGCGAACAACGGCGATGCTTAACCATCGCCTAAAATGGTTGCCCGCTGCCCAAGGTAGGCGCGGGCTCAGTCGGCCGAATCGGCCTTTTCAGCCGGCTTTTCACCGGTCGTGTCGTCTTCCTCGTCGTCGGCGAACAGGGCGTCCTTCGCGACGGGCTCTTCCGTGACTTTCACCTGACCGAGGACGTGGTCAACCACCTTTTCCTCGAACAGGGGGGCCCGCAGCTCCGCGAGCGCCTGCGCATTCTTACGGTAGAAGTCCCAGACCTGCTGCTCTTGGCCCGGGAACTGCCGCACCCGGGCGATGAGGGCCTGATTGACCTCCTCGTCGGAGACCTTGATATCGGCGCTCTCGCCGACCTGCGCAAGCACAAGGCCGAGACGCACGCGGCGCTCGGCGATCTTGCGGTACTCGCCCTTGGCCTTTTCCTCGTCGGTGCCCTCGTCCTCGAAGGTCTTGCCGCGGGTCTTCAGGTCCTGCTCCACCTGCGCCCACACCGCCGCGAATTCCTGCGCCACGAGGGACGGGGGAAGCTCGAAGGCGTACTTGCCGTCGAGGGCGTCGAGCAGTCCCTTCTTCAGGCGGCGTCGCGAGGCGGCCTCGTAATCGCTGCCGATCGCCTTGGAGATGGCGTCCTTCAGGTCGGCCAGGGTGTCCATGCCCATGGTCTTGGCGAACTCGTCATCGATCTTCGCCTCGCCGGGCTGCTGGATCTTGGTGACGGTCACGTCGAACTCGGCATCCTTGCCGGCCAGTTGCTCGGCGCCGTAGCCCTCCGGGAAAGTGACCTTCACGAGGCGCTGCTCGCCGACCTTGGCGCCGACCAGCTGGTCTTCGAAGCCGGGGATGAAGGTGTTCGAGCCGAGTTCGAGGTCGATGCCCTCGCCCTTGCCGCCCTGGAACTCCTCGCCGTCCATGCGGCCGACGAAGTCGATGGTGACGCGGTCGCCCTTCTCGGCGGCGGCGCCCTCCTCACGGTCGGCGAAGGGGCGGCTCTGACCGGCCATGCGGTCGAGGGCCTCGGTCACTTCCTCGTCCGAGGGGGTCGCGACGAGCTTGGTGAGGCTGACATCCGAGAGGTCGGCGAGCTCGAAGCTCGGCATCACTTCGAGAGCGACCTTGAAGGCGAGGTCGGCCTTGGCGTCGAGGGCCTTCTCGACCTCCTGCTGATCGGAGGGGAACTCGATCTGCGGCTCGAGGGCGAGCCTCAGGTTGTTGTCGCTGACGATCTTGCGATTCGCCTCGTTCACGGCGTTCTGCACGACGTCGGCCATCACCGAGCGGCCGTAGACCTTGCGCAGGTGGGCGACCGGCACCTTGCCGGGGCGGAAGCCCTTCAACTGCACCTTGTCCTTCATGCCGGCGAGTTCGCTGGTCAGGCGCTCCTCGAGTTCCTGGGCGGCCAGCAGGACCTGATATTCCCGCTTGAGGCCCTGGGTGTTGATCTCGGTGACCTGCATCGTCGTCGCTCTTCCAGAATCGTGTGCCGCCCCGCCCCATCGAATCCGGGCCGAGGTTCAACGGCAGGGAAGGAGGCGGGCGTCGGCAGACGCAGGAGCTTCCTGCCGTCGCGGGGTGGCCTGGTGCGGGCGGAGGGGCTCGAACCCCCACGTCTTGCGACACTGGAACCTAAATCCAGCGCGTCTACCAGTTCCGCCACGCCCGCGCGCGCCGACAACCCGGCCCGTCGCCGGCCGCCGGAAGCGCGCCCTATAGCACGCGCGACGGCGGCCGCAGCAAAAAAGTTCGGCCTCTTGCCTCCGGTGGCGCCATCGCCCTCGCGCGGTTATGGAGCGGCGCTGTCCCGCCGCCCACGAGGATCCATGGCCGACGAGTCCACGCCGCATCCCGTCCTGATTCCGGGGCCCGATTCCCGGCCGTCGCGCCTCGCCGTCGCGCCCTCGCGGCGGGCGATGGTCGGCGGCCTCGCGGTGCTCGGCCTCGCCGGCACGGCCAGGGCTCAGACCCCGCCGGCCGCGCCGGAGCCGAGGGGGCTGCAGGCGGGGCCGGGCAAGGTCCGGTTCAAGCCGGAGCCGGCGCCGGAGACGGCGATCTGGTGCTTCGACGGGAAGGTCACGCCGCCGATCGTGCGGGTGAAACTCGGCCAGCCGGTGCGGCTCCGGCTGAAGAACACCACCGACAAGCCCCTGTCGCTGCACTGGCACGGGGTGCGCAACGTCAACGCCATGGACGGCGTCGGCGGGGTGACACAGGCCCCCGTGCCGCCCGGCGGCGACTTCCTCTATGAGTTCACGCCCCCCGACGCGGGCACCTTCCTGATCCGGCCCCTCGTGGTCGGCGGATCGAGCGAGCCTTCCGGCCGGGGGCTCGCCGGGATGCTCGTGGTGGAGGAGGCGAACCCGCCCGCCGTCGATGCCGATCTCGGGCTGGTGCTGCAGGATTGGCGGCTCGAAGGGGACGGCACCCTGATGCCGTTCGGGCAGACCAGCTTCGCCGCCGCGAGCGGGCGGCTCGGCAATCTGGTGACGGTGAATGGCGGCCCGGTGCCGCAGACCCTCGAGGCGCGACCCGGCAGCCGGATCCGCCTGCGGGTCGCCAACGGCTGCAATGCGCGGGGCACGCGGCTGCGCTTCGAGGGCGTGAAGGTCTACGTAGCCGCCGTCGATGGCCAGCCCACGGACACGTTCGAGCCCCTGCGCGCCACCCTGCCCTTCCCGCCGGGCACCCGCTACGACCTGATGATCGACCTTCCCGACGAGGAGGGCGCGAAGGCGAGCGTCATCGCGCTGATCGGCTCCGGCCTGACCCTGGCGAGCGTGACCACGAAGGGCGACAAGCTTTCTCAGAAGCGCGCACCCATCGGCCCCATCGGCGAGAACAAGAAACTTCCTGCCGAGGTGAAGCTGCAAAACGCCATGCGGCGGGACGTGGTCATCACCGGCGGCGCCTTCGTTCCGAAGGAGACCGGTGACGCGAAGGACAAGGCCGCGCCGGAGCCGGTCTATACCGGCGATCCGAAGAAGGTCTGGGCGATCAACGGCACCAGCGGCGCCGCCGGGCAGGCGCCGATCTTCACGGTGAAGCGCGGGCAGGTCGTGGTGCTGGCGCTGCGCAATGACACCGCCTTCCCCCAGGCCCTGCACCTGCACGGCCATTGCTTCCGCCTGCTCCACCCGCTGGACGACGGCTGGGAGCCCTACTGGCTCGACACGTTCCAGTTGCTCGAAGGCCGCACGGCGCGGATCGCGTTCCTCGCGGACAACCCCGGCCGGTGGCTTATCAGCGCCACCGTGCTGGAGCGATTCGATACCGGGCTCTGGACCTCGTTCGAGGTCACCTGAGCCCGGCAAGCACGGCGGGCATCAGTTCGGGCAGGTCCTCCGCGATGAGGCCCGGCCCGTGCCGCAGGCCGGCATCGCCGTGGAGCCACACGGCGGCGCAGGCGGCTTCGAACGTCGGCATTCCCTGCGCCAGCAGCCCGGCGATCAGACCGCCGAGGACATCGCCGGAGCCGGCCGTGCCGAGATAGGGCGTGCCGTGGTCGTTGATCGCGGCCCGCCCGTCCGGATGCGCCACCACCGTATCCGCGCCCTTGAACACGATCACCGTCCCCGTCAGCACGGCGGCGGCGCGGGCGCGCTCCACCTTGCTGCCTGCCTGCATGACCTTCGTCTCGTCGAACAGCCGGGCGAATTCCCCCGCATGGGGGGTCAGCACCGCCTCGCCGCCGCCTTCCGCGATCAGCCCGGCGAGGTGCCGCGCCCCGCCCGCGAAGCTCGTCAGCGCATCGGCATCCAGGACGAGGCGACGCCCCGCCGAGGCCGCCACCGCCACGCGATCCCGCGTCGGCTCGCCCACGCCGAGCCCCGGCCCGAGCAGGACGACGTTCAGCCGCTCGTCCGTCAGCAGATCGTCAAGGTCGTCGGGCTCCTCGCAGCGGCGGAGCATGATCGCCGTGAGATGGGCCGCGTTCTCCGCGAGGGCGGCGGCCGGCGAGGCCATCGTCACGAGCCCCGCCCCGACGCGCAGGGCCGCGCGAGCGGCGAGGCGCGCCGCGCCCGTCTTGGTCGCGGGGCCGGACACCACGACCGCGTGGCCGCGCGTGTACTTGTGACTCGCCCGCGTGAGTCGCGGGAATTCACCCCGCCATAGGTCGGGCCCGTTGTGATGGAGCGGCGGCAGCGAGGCTGCGAGCCCGGCGGCGAGGGCCGCCTCCCCCGCGCCGATCTGCGCCACATGGATGTGGCCGCAGAGCGACCGGCCCGGTTCGAGCAGATGCGCGGGCTTGCGCGCGACGAAGGTCACGGTCTCCACCGCCGCGAAGGCGACGCCACGCACCGCGCCGCTGTCGCCATCGACGCCGCTCGGCACATCGACCGCCAGGACGGGCAGGCGCGCCGCCGTCACCGCCTCGACCATGGCCCGCGCCGCGCCGTCGAGGTCGCGGGAGAGGCCGGCGCCGAACAGCGCGTCGATCACGAGGTCGGTGCCCGCGAGGTCGCCCGGCAGGTCCGCCAGCACCGGCTCCAACCATGCCTCGGACGCGAGGGCGGCATCGCCCTTCAACGCCGCCCGGTCCCCCAGCAGCACCAGCGTCACGCCATAGCCGTCGGCGGCGAGGAGGCGCGCCGTGACGAAGCCGTCGCCGCCATTGTTGCCCGGCCCGCACAGGACGAGCACCCGCCCGCCCTGCGGCGCCAGCGCCCGTGCCCGCCCGGCGACCGCCGCGCCGGCCGCCTCCATCAGGGCGATGCCCGGCACACCGCCGGCGATGGCCGCCGCATCGAGCTTGCCCACCGCCGCAACGCTGAGCACCCGAGTCCCTGCACCGCTCATTGCCCTAGCCTCGACCATCGGATGCTCACCTAATGGACAGAATCACGCCGATCGCCTGAATGATGCGCAGGAATTGAGCACGAAATAGGCAGTTTCTAGCCAAGCGACGGCAAAACGCCGTGGCGGCTGGGTCGCGGCGATGTTACTGTCCCGCGACGTGTACAGACAGGCCCGAGCGGCATGAAGAAGATCGAAGCGATCATCAAGCCCTTCAAGTTGGACGAAGTGAAGGAGGCCCTCCAGGAGGTGGGCCTTCAGGGAATCACCGTGATCGAAGCCAAGGGCTTCGGGCGCCAGAAGGGCCACACCGAGCTCTATCGCGGCGCCGAGTACGTGGTCGACTTCCTGCCCAAGGTGAAGCTTGAGATCGTTCTGTCGGACGCGCTCGTGGAAGGCGCGGTCGACGCGATCCGCAAGTCGGCCCAGACCGGCCGCATCGGCGACGGCAAGATCTTCGTCTCCACCATCGAAGAGGCGATCCGCATCCGCACCGGCGAGACCGGCCCGGACGCCATCTGAGCGCGGCGGCAGTCGAGGGACACTATTCCCGGACTGCCTGATTTTCGCTCTTGCACGAATATCCGGCAAAACCGGTTTTGGCATGGTTGCCGGCAACGCGTGACCTTACATTCCTCCTGACGGGGCGGCCGAATGGGCCGCTCCACAGAGCCAGGAGGGCTGAGCGATGGCCGAACACGAGCTGCGCGGGTCCGCGAAAGTCTACGATCTCTCAGCTTTCCGTCGCGCGCAGGCGGCCCGCCGGCCCGTCGAGGCCACCAAACCCGTGCCCGTGGTGAGCGGCGGCGCGTGGTACCACGAAGCCGCCATCCGCGACGACGACCGCCCCCGGGAGCGCTGACACCCTAAAAACTAGAAAGCCGGACCCAAAGGCCCGGCTCTCTTTTATCGAGAGACCGACTTGGTCTCAGGCCGCAGCAGAGCTGGCGTCCTGCACCGAGGCGATGGTCTTCAGGACCTGCGAAGCGATCTGGTAGGGGTCGCCCTGCGAGTTCGGACGGCGGTCTTCCAGATAGCCCTTGTAGCCGTTGTTCACGAAGGAATGCGGCACGCGGATCGAGGCGCCACGGTCAGCCACGCCGTAGCTGAACTTGTTCCACGGCGCGGTCTCATGCTTGCCGGTAAGGCGCATGTGGTTGTCCGGGCCGTAGACGGCGATGTGGTCCTCGATGTTGACCTCGAAGGCCTTCATCAGGCTCTCGAAATACTCCTTGCCGCCGACTTCGCGCATGAGCGCGGTCGAGAAGTTGCAGTGCATGCCCGACCCGTTCCAGTCGGTGTCGCCGAGCGGCTTGCAATGGTACTCGACGTCGATGCAGTACTTCTCGCAGAGGCGCTGCAGGAGGTAGCGGGCCATCCACATCTCGTCGGCGGCCTTCTTGGAGCCCTTGCCGAAGATCTGGAATTCCCATTGGCCCTTCGCCACCTCGGCGTTGATGCCCTCGTGGTTGATGCCGGCTTCGAGGCAGAGGTCGAGATGCTCCTCGACGATCTGGCGGGCGATGTTGCCCACGTTCGAGTAGCCGACGCCCGTGTAGTACGGGCCCTGCGGGGCCGGGTAGCCCTGCTCGGGGAAGCCGAGCGGACGGCCGTTCTGGTAGAAGAAGTACTCCTGCTCGAAGCCGAACCACGCGCCCGCGTCATCGAGGATGGTCGCGCGCTTGTTCGACTCGTGCGGGGTCTTGCCGTCCGGCATCATCACTTCGCAGAGCACCAGCACGCCGTTCTTGCGGGCCGGATCGGGGAAGTGGCGCACGGGCTTGAGCATGCAGTCGGAGCTGCCGCCCTCGGCCTGCTTCGTGGAAGACCCGTCGAAGCCCCACATGGGAAGCTGCTCAAGGGTCGGGAAGCTGTCGAATTCCTTGATCTGCGTCTTGCCACGCAGGTTTGGCACCGGCGTGTAGCCGTCGAGCCATATATACTCGAGCTTGTATTTCGTCATTCCGGTCTCTCGCCGATCTCTCGATCCCTTGTCGACGCGGCGCCCCGCAGATCATGGGGCTCCGGCGAACGGCACGCCGCCTTTGCGACGGTCGCCGAACCCTAAGCATGCATCGTGCCATTGGCGCGGCGCAAACTGCGATGTTCCATCCCAATTGGTCACAGAATCGTGAGACGCCGGCACGACGAGGCCGGGCATTTCAAGCCATTTTTACAATGCTGCTTTTTATCCTATTTTAGATTCGCGAGATTGATGGGCAGCGGGAGGAAATCGATCCCGTTCGAATTTAGCGGCAACGTTGGCGCCTTTCAGCTTTGACGGTGCCGGTGGCCCTTCTTCGTTGCGGACTGTTCCTCAAAACCTTCGGCCCAAATCAACCGCGCGTTTCGGCAACGGCCGGCGGACGAAGGAAGGCGAAGGTGTTTAAGGCTTTTCGCAAGATGCCAGCAACATCATCTTCACCGCAGATCCTGATAAACTTCTCTATAACCTCGATTTGCGCGAATAATACGATGGCAGCAACCATGCTCTATAAAGCATCTTGGAAAGACAAATTCACTACAGGTAGATTCGGCAGCTGAGGGGAGGTCTGAAAAAGCCTCTATAACTCCGGCACTTCGGCTACCCGACGGGACGCGAAGCTTTTAGTAAAGATGTCCTAAAACTTTAAATACGCAACACATATAGTGTCGGCGCATTTATCGTAAATGATTAAACAAGAGCCCGTGGCTATCGCATTATCACGGCCTATTCTCGAAACGACGGTGATTAAAATGCAGCCATCTGAAGAACTCAAGCAATTTGGTCGCATGTTTATCCAAGATATACACCTATTTGGAACCTCAGAGGAAGAAATCATAGATTATATAGCTAGAGGATACGATTCGAAAAAATCAGCTAATCTACGTAGGTTCATCGCCAAGATACTCGAATTAAACCTCACACACCAAGAATTGCAGCGACTTTGGTCGGCGACAGACAGTGATATTTATTTCCGCTCGGCAGAAGGATTCAAGGACTTCCTGAGGACGACGCGAGATCGGCTCTGACTCGGAGGTCGGACCGCAGCGAGCAGGTGCCTGACGCAGTTTAATTGAGCCCACGGCTTGAGCGTGATTCCCTTAACCCGGGTGGTGCCGAGCCGAGCCGGGCTGTATGGGTCGGCCCGGCTGAACGAAAGCCAGGAGAGACGCCACGATGACCACCGCAGCCGAAGTGCTCAAGACGATCCGGGACAACGACGTCCGCTACGTCGACCTCCGCTTCACCGACCCGCGCGGCAAGTGGCAGCACGTGACCTTCGACGTCTCGATGGTGGACGACGCCTTCTTCTCCGAGGGCCAGATGTTCGACGGCTCCTCGATCGCCGGCTGGAAGGCGATCAACGAGTCGGACATGCTGCTGATGCCCGATCCGTCCACCGCCTGCATGGACCCGTTCTTCTCCGCCGCGACGCTCTCCGTCGTCTGCGACGTGCTGGAGCCGGAAAGCGGCGAGCCCTACGGTCGCGACCCCCGCTGCACCGCCAAGCGCGCCGAGGCCTACCTGCAGGAGATCGGCATCGCGGACACCGTCTATGTCGGCCCCGAGGCCGAGTTCTTCGTGTTCGACGACGTGAAGTTCTCCGCCGACCCGTACAAGACCGGCTTTGAGCTCGATTCGACCGAGCTGCCGACAAACGGCTTCACCGATTACGAGGGCGGCAACCTCGGCCACCGGATCCAGACCAAGGGCGGCTACTTCCCGGTGCCGCCGCAGGATTCGGCGCAGGACATGCGCGGCGAGATGCTCGCGGCCATGGCCGCGATGGGCGCCACCGTCGAGAAGCACCACCACGAGGTGGCCAGCGCCCAGCACGAGCTCGGCCTGAAGTACGACACGCTCACCACGATCGCCGACCACCTGCAGATCTATAAGTACTGCATCCACAACGTGGCGCAGAGCTACGGCAAGACCGCGACCTTCATGCCCAAGCCCGTCTACGGCGACAACGGCTCGGGCATGCACGTCCACCTGTCCCTTTGGAAGGACGGCAAGCCGCTCTTCGCGGGCGACAAGTATGCCGGCCTGAGCCAGGAGTGCCTGTACTTTATCGGCGGCATCATCCGGCACGCCAAGGCGCTGAACGCCTTCACCAACCCCTCGACCAACTCGTACAAGCGGCTGGTGCCGGGCTACGAGGCCCCCGTGCTGCTGGCCTATTCGGCCCGCAACCGCTCGGCCTCCTGCCGCATCCCGTGGACGAAGAGCCCGAACGCCAAGCGGCTCGAGGTGCGCTTCCCCGATCCGACCGCCAACCCGTACCTCGCCTTCTCGGCGCTGCTGATGGCCGGCCTCGACGGCATCCGCAACAAGATGGATCCCGGCGCGGCGATGGACAAGGATCTCTACGATCTGCCGCCGAAGGAGCTGCGCCGCATCCCGACCGTATGCGGCTCGCTGCGCGAAGCCCTCACCAGCCTCGACAAGGACCATGCCTTCCTCACGGCCGGCAACGTCTTCACCGAGGATCAGATCGAGTCGTTCATCGAGCTGAAGATGGCCGAGGTGCTGCGCTACGAGATGACCCCGCACCCGATCGAGTTCGTGCAGTACTACTCGCTCTGATGGGGCAAGGGCCGCGGGTCTCGCATCCGCGGCCTCACTGAAGCCCGGGCCGGCGCGGTCGACGGACCCTCCTCGCCGGCCTGATCGGGAAGTGACCGGCGAGGAGGATCTGGCCCAGTTGCTAAGCTCGGGCCCGTTCAGGCTAGCAGTATCCTGAACGGAAACCGTCACCGCAAAACCTCACCCCCACTCCGATAAAGCGCGAATCCGCAGTCTTCCGCGTCTCAAACGTCGCAGTGTAGAGCTTTCGCGCTCAGGTATGGGCGAAGATGTCGGCCTCGTCCCATCCGAGCAGGTCGAGCCGGGCGCGGGACGGCAGGAACCGGAAGCACGCCTCGGCCAGATCGGTGCGCCCCTCGCGCGCGAGCATCGAATCGAGTTTCGCCTTGGCAGCGTGGAGATGCAGCACGTCCGAGGCGGCGTAATCGAGCTGCGCCTGGGTGAGCGTGTCGGCGCCCCAATCCGAACTCTGCTGCTGCTTCGAGAGATCGACCCCCACTGTCTCGCGCACGACGTCCTTCAGGCCGTGCCGGTCGGTGTAGGTGCGGGCGAGCTTGGAGGCGATCTTGGTGCAGTAGACCGGCGAGGGCATCACGCCGAGCCGGTGGAACAGCACCGCGAGATCGAACCGGGCGAAATGGAAGAGCTTCAGCACCGATTCGTCGCCGAGCACCCGGATCAGGGTCGCGGGGGCCGGGCCGCCGGGGACGATCTGCACCACGTCCGCCGTCCCGTCGCCCGTCGAGAGTTGGACGACGCAGAGCCGGTCGCGGTGGGGGTTGAGGCCCAGCGTCTCGGTATCGATCGCGACGGAGGTGCCGGGATCGTAGGAGGCGGGCAGGTCGCCCCGGTGGAGGCGGACATTCGGGTTCTGGGACACGGGATCGGCTCGGTGAATGAGGATTGCGGCCGGTATCACCCGAACCGAAGGGGAACAAGGCTGGGAGGACGCCTGCGGGCGCCCTAAGCTCGCCGGGCGCGGATCGCGCGCGGGAAGGACCTGAGCCCATGCAAGACATCGCCTCCATGAGCGCGGCCGAGGTGATCACGGCGCTCGGGCTGCAGCCGCACCCGGAGGGCGGGCATTACAAGGAGACGTTCCGCGATCCCCGCAGCGCGGACGGCCGGTCGGTCGGCACGGCGATCTACTTCCTGCTCGATGTCGGCGAGGCCTCGGCGTGGCACCGGGTCGATGCCGCCGAGATCTGGCATTGGTATGCGGGCGCGCCCCTCGTGATCACCGTGAGCCCGAACGGGCACGATGCCTCGGCCCACCATCTCGGCCCGGAGATCGGTCGCGGGCAGCGGCCGCAATTCGTGGTGCCCGCCGGCCATTGGCAGACCGCCACCAGCCTCGGCGCCTGGACCCTGGTCGGCTGCACCGTGGCGCCCGGCTTCGACTTCGCCGGATTCGAACTCGCCCCGCCGGATTGGCGCCCCCTCCCCCGCGCCTGACGCGTCAGGCCGTCCGCGACGCCCGCACCGCGAGCAGCGCCCCGGCCACGATGAGCAGACACGAGAGGGCGAGCGCCGGCCGGGCTGGCGCGTATCCCGCCGTCACGAGGATGAGGGTCGAGAGAACCGGCGCCGCATAGGCCGCGACGCCGAGGAGGCGCACGTCGCCCCGCTTGCAGCCGATATCCCAGAGGTAGAACGCGGCGCCGACCGGGCCGAGGCCGAGCAGGACGATGGACGCCCAGGCGCTGGCCTCCTGCGGCCAGACGCTCGTCTCGAAGGCGAAGTGGCAGAGGAGGCTGAGGAGCCCGGTCGCGAGGCAGAAGCCGGCGACCGCCTCGGTCGGGACCGCACCGACCCGCGCGGACAGCACGGAATAGCCGGCCCAGACGAAGGCCGCCGCGAGAGACGCGGCGTAACCGGGCAGCGCATCCGTACCGAAGCCGATATCCCGCCCGGCGAACAGGATGCCGACGCCCGCGAGCCCCATCAGCGCGCCCGCCACATGGCCGGGCCGCAGCCCCTTCGCGCCGGGGAGCCACGCGGAGAACAGCACGATCAGCAGCGGCCAGAGATAGTTGATGAGCCCCGCCTCGGCCGGCGGCGCGAGGCGCAGGGCCGTAAAGTACAGCGCGTGGTAGCCGAACAGCCCGCCGACCCCGAGGAGCCACACGGGCAATGGCTGGCGCAGCGCCCGCGCCAGATCGGGCCGGACGAGGAAGCGGGTGCAACCGAGCGCACCACCGATCAGGAAGGTGATCGCCGCCAGCTGAAACGGCGGCACTCCGCCGGATGCCGCCGTGAACAGGGCAAGCAGAGCCCACAATAGAATTGCCCCAAACCCAATAAGAGTGGCGCGGGTATCTCGCGAATCTGCCGTCATCTTCCATCCGTGGGTCGGCCGAACCGACTCGGCCGCCTGAGAAACCGAGCCTTCGGTGCGCCGATGCCCCAGCAACACTGCACGTCCAACGGGCAGCGACCGCACTTTGCCCGAGCTTCATGCACAGGACGCAAACCTTTGCCGGCAATAGCCTTCCCAAAATGTTGCGGGCCAGCAACATCACGTCGCAACGACACGGGGAAAGACAAATCCAAGTTGAACCGGCTTGGCCGTTCGCACATGGTGATTGGGCACGGGGGCATCGCCAAGCGACGGCCCGCTGGAGCCCGCCAATTAAGACGCGGGCCAGATCAAAAAAAGAACGCGGCGTGATCCGGAAAACCGGGCAGTCCGCATCTTGGGTCTCGAAGCTTTGGAGATGATGATGAAGCTCTTGAAGAGCTCTCTGCTCGGGTCGGCTGCGGCTCTCGCAGCCGTCGGCGCCGTGCAGGCCGCCGACTTGCCGGTCAAGAAGGCGGTCCCGATCGAATTCGTGCGCGTCTGCTCGGCCTACGGCGCCGGCTTCTTCTACATTCCCGGCACCGACACCTGCCTCCGTCTCTCGGGCCGCGCCCGCTTCGAGTACGGCTATCAGGCTCCCCTCGGCCGCGGCCAGGGCAACGGCGACTACAGCGGCTACCGCGGTCTCGCCCGCATCAACGTCGATGCCCGCACCCAGACCGGCTACGGCACCCTGCGCGCCTTCCTGCGCATCGAGGCCGCCAGCCGCACCGGCATCCCGACCCTGCACTCCGGCACCCAGATCCGTATCGCCAACGCCTTCCCGGGCACCGGCATCGATCAGTTCGGCCGCGTCGAGCAGTTCCTCAACACCGACAAGGCCTTCGTGCAGTTCGCCGGCCTGACCGCCGGTCGCGCGTCCTCGTTCTTCGACTTCTACGCTCACGACTTCGAGTTCGTGGCCGGCACGTCGGGTTCGGACGTCTCCTCCACGAACCTCCTCGCCTACACCGCCACGGTCGGCAACGGCTTCTCCGCCACCCTGTCGATGGAAGATCCGAGCTTCCGCCGCTCGCCGATCTACTCGCCGACCTCGGCCCTCGCCGCCACGGTGGGCAGCACCTCCACCGCCATCTTCGGTCAGGCCAACTCGCTGATCCCGGTCGTCCTCGGCGTCAACGCCGCCGGCGCCCCGATCGGCTTCGGCTTCACCGACGGCATCCAGCGCAACCGCATGCCCGACTTCGTCGGCGTGCTGCGCTACGATCAGCCCTGGGGTTCGGCGCAGATCTCCGCCGCCGTCCACGAGCTGAACACCGGCAACGTCATCTCGCAGGGTGGCTTCCTCGGCTTCAACAGCGCCGGTCAGGCCCTCACCGCCGTCAACGCGGTCGCCCCGCGCACGCAGAGCGAGTACGGCTGGGCCGTGCAGGGTGGCCTGAAGATCAACGCCCCGTTCATCGCGCCGGGCGACGCCTTCTACCTCCAGGGCGCCTATGCCGAAGGCGCGCAGATGTACACCGGCAACGGCTCGTACAGCGGCTCCTACGCGATCAACCCGACCTCGATCCAGGGCGCGTCGTTCAACCAGAACTTCTCGGACGCGACGATCAACCCGTTCACCAACCAGATGCAGCTCTCCACGAGCTTCTCGGTGGTCGGGTCGTTCCTGCACTACTGGGCTCCCGAGTGGCGTTCGGCGGTGTTCGCCTCCTACGGTGAGAACACCTTCGGTGCCGGCGCCCGCGCCGCCCAGGGTGCCTACTTCGGCTTCATCCCCGGCGCCGGCGGTGCCAATGCCGGCAGCACGGCCGTCTCGGCTCTCGGCGTCGGCGTCCCCGGCACGCGCTTCTACAATCTCAACGGCAACCTGCGCGACACGTACATGCTCTATGCCGGCGCGAACCTGATCTGGTCGCCGGTGAAGGACCTCGATATCGGTTTCGAGGGCATCTACGCTCAGTACGGTGTCCAGAACGGCCGGGTGCTCGACACCCAGAAGTTCAACTACACCGCCGCCCAGGTGAATTCGGGCATCCCGGTGAAGACGATCTCCAGCACCGATGTGTTCCAGGCGCGCTTCCGCGTCCAGCGCGACTTCTAAGTCGCAATAAGCGCCGGGGAGAATCTTCCCCGGCGCCCCGGATGAACCCCGTGTCATGCGGTCTTCGAGGCTCGGCGCCAGCGCCGGGCCTTTTTTGTTGTCCTGCCGCCTAAATGCGCGGCGCGATGCAATGCCGACGCGATCTCTTCGCGGAATGACATCCGCGTGGGATGA
Organism: Methylobacterium sp. TK26; assembly: GCF_055361565.1. Taxonomy (NCBI): domain Bacteria; kingdom Pseudomonadati; phylum Pseudomonadota; class Alphaproteobacteria; order Hyphomicrobiales; family Methylobacteriaceae; genus Methylobacterium; species Methylobacterium sp. TK26. Next base: position 2,644,762 of record NZ_CM143965.1, read on the forward strand.
ACTACACTGCGAGTTCGTTGTCTCTCCCGCCGCGTTGCCGCCCCGATAGCGCGCTGATACCCCAGACCGACATCTGACGGCGCCGCCCGCTCCGAATCCGGCCAGGGCTTCGCACAGGACAACGGACCGGCCCGCCAGAGGCCGGATTTCGGAGGACAGCGATGAGTACCGGAGCTTCGAGCCCGAGCGCCGCCACCGTGACACAGGCGGTCGCGCCGGCCTCCCGCCGCTTCTGGCCCGAGGGGTGGTGGCGCCTGATCGACATCAAGATCGGCATCATTCCGCTGCCGGTCTACCTGATCCTGGCCGTCCTCATCGCGATCCTGATGCAGGAGGGCGAGATCAAGCCGGACGGGCCGACGATGATCGCCGTGCTGGTGATGGGCGGCTTCACCTGCGCCGAAATCGGCAAGCGGCTTCCGATCCTCAGGAACATCGGCGCGGGCGCGATCTTCGCGACCTTCATCCCCTCGGCGCTCGTCTACTACAAGTTCGTGCCGCCGCAGATGGAGAAGGCGATCGTCGACTTCACCAAGTTCACGAACTTCCTCTACATCTACATCGCCACGATCATCGTCGGGTCCATCCTGGGCATGGACCGCGAGGTGCTGATCAAGGGCTTCCTGAAGATCTTCGCGCCGCTGGCCGTCGGCTCCGTGGCGGCCGGCCTCGTCGGGACCCTCGTCGGCACGTTGCTCGGCATCGGGGCCTACAAGACCTTCTTCTTCATCGTAGTGCCGATCATGGCCGGCGGCGTCGGCGAGGGCGCGATCCCGCTCTCCATCGGCTATGCCGCGATCCTCGGGACGCAGCAGGGGGTGATGTTCGCGCAGGTGCTGCCGCCGGTCATGCTCGGTTCGCTCACCGCCATCGTGCTGTCGGGCACCCTGAATTACGTCGGCAAGAAGAAGCCGCACCTCACCGGCAACGGCAAGCTCCAGCCCGACGCCGAGGAGTTCAAGTCCAGCGACGCCCAGGCCAAGGCCGAGGCCGCGCAGAAGGGCATCGACCCCGCCACGATCGGTGCGGCCGGGCTCACCGCCATCACGCTCTACCTGCTCGGTGTGATGTGCCACCACCTCACCGGCCTGCCGGCGCCCGTGGCGATGCTGTTCCTGGCGGTGTTCGCCAAGCTCGCCAGCGCGGTCTCGCCCCGGCTCCAGGCGGGCGGCTTCGTGGTCTACAAGTTCGTGCAGGTCAGCATGACCTACCCTCTGCTCTTCGCCATCGGCGTGGCGCTGACCCCGTGGAAGGACCTGATGGCGGCGTTCACCCTCGTGAATCTCATCACCATCATCGCGACCGTGGGGACCCTGATGACGGTGGGGTTCTTCGTCGGCCGGGCCATGAACATGTACCCGATCGAGACGGCCATCGTGAACGCCTGCCACAGCGGCCAGGGCGGCACGGGGGACGTGGCGATCCTGACCGCCGCCGACCGCATGGCGCTGATGCCCTTCGCCCAGATCGCCACCCGCATCGGCGGCGCCCTGACGGTGACGGGCACCCTCATCGTGATGAAGTGGATCGGCGCGTAACAACGCTCGCGCGGCGTCAGGCGACGCTGCGCTCGATCTCCTCCTCGTCGCAGATCACGCCGGCATTGCCCTCGAACTCGGCGGCGAGGTCGACGGGCGCCTGAAGCGGGGCGGCCGAGATCCTGTCCTTCGCGAAGGTGGCGAGGAACAGCCGCATCACGTGGCGCACGCCGGCATCGTTGATGGTGCGCTGGTCGTCGTTGTAGTAGCGCCCCGCATTCACGTTGCTGGTGACGATGTCGTAGGCGGGAAAATACACCGCGCGCGGGTCGTTGCGCGCCACGACCTCCCCCGCCGCCACGCGCAGGACCGACTTGGAGTAGCTGTTCGACTCCATGACGTGCCGGTCCATGTAGGTGGCGATCATCGGGACGGGCGACACGGTGAAGATCACCCGCGCCGTCGGGTTGACGCTCCACAGCCGGTCGAGGAACCCGTTCAGATCGGCCAGGACCTCGGCCGAGCCGGCATTGACGCACTCGTAGAGGTCCGCGTCGAAGGTGCCGCCGGCCACGCCCGGTGCCAGGGGCAAAGCCGCCCCGTCCGCCCGCCAGCGCCAGCCCTCGGTGAGGCCGAGGGTCAACACGAAGACGTCCAGGGTCTCGAACAGGTGGCGCACGGCAGCGAGATGCGCGTCGCGGGCGGCGATCACCTCCGCCTCGCTGGCGAAGCCCTGCGGCTCGACGGTCGGCCGGAACGGATCGACATAGCGCCCGTCGTCGCGCAGCCACGCCTTCAGCTCCGGCTCGAAACGGCCGTAGGCGCGGTCGAAGAGCTGCACGAACTGGCGCGTGTAATAGAGGTTGCCGTAGCGCGCGGAGAAGGTGCCGAACTGCCGGGCATTGGCCTCGGACTCGGTCATGCCGGTAAGCGGCGGCTCGGTGAGATAATAGTTGAACCCGGCCCCGCGCACCGCTTCGGCCACCCGTTGCGCGAAGCAGGATCCGCCCGTCGCGACCTTGTCGGTCGGCGCGATGGTGAAGGCGCCCTTCGGGTGCGGATTGACGGCGAAGGGCGGCACGTTGCTCACGACCTTGCGCCAGAAACGCTCGGCCGGTAGACCCGTGTACGGATTATTCGCCATCACCGAACCCTCTTGCCGCCGCGGCGGGTTACGCCGCAGCCGCCCTCCGCTCAAGACCAGCGCGCAACGTGGCCCTGACCGATCTGCCCCGGCGCGCGCGCCATGCGCTCTCCCTGTCGGCCCCTTCCTGGGCGACAGCGTGGCGGAACCGGTCCCGCGAGGACCAGGCGCGCAAAGGCCCCTCCATCGCGATCATCGGCAATTGCCAAGCACGGGCGCTGGCCCAGGCCATGCGGCTGCTCGCGCCGCAGAGCCCCGTGCGCTACCTCTCCATGGGCACGCTGAAGCGCGAGCATGGCCGGCTCGACGCCCTCGCGCGGGTGCTGCACGGGCATGACCGCGTCTTCGCCCAAGCGTTTCCCGAGGGCCTGATCCCCGGCGGCGGCAGCGCGCGGCTGAAGGAGATCGAGCCGCGCCTGACGCTGGTGCCCTCCATCGTCTTCTCGGCCTTCCACCCGGACATGGTCTATGCCGGCGCGGCCTCCGATCTCGCCTCCCTGAAGCTCGCCCCCTCCCCCCTCGGGCAGTACCACTCGGCCATCGTGCTGACGGCGCACAGGCTCGGGCTCGATGCGGCGCGTGCGGTCGGCCTGTTCCGCGAGGAGGTCTTCGCCCGGCTCGGCTATCTCGATTGGTGGGAGCCGGCGGTGCGCGAATTGACGGGCGGCGCCGAGCAGGCCGGCTTCAGCCTCGACCGCGAACTGACCCGCTGGGCACGGCGCGGCGCCTTCATGCACCTGATGAACCACCCGAAGCCGTTCGTGGTGGGCGACATCGCCAAGCGGCTGTTGCGGGAAGCCGGCATCGAGCCGGCGCCGGTCGAGGTGGAGGATTACCTCGCCGACGAGCTCGTCCACGACGTGATCTGGCCGATCTACCCGCCGATCGCCGCGCAGTTCGGGTTGGCCGGCTCCTACCTGTTCAAGGCCAAGGCGCGGGACGGGGCGTTCCCGGTGCTCTACGACCTGCCGGCCTTCGTCGCCGCGAGCTACGCGCTCTATGACGGGATGTCCCCGTCCGACCTGCACTGCGCGCGCGTCGAGATCTGGCTGAGCCTGCCGGAGGTCGTCGCCCTGTTCCGCGGGTCGGATCAGCCCGCCGCGTAGCGCACGGCCGGAACGGCGAAGCCCTCCGCCATGGCACGGACGGTGGCATCGATCTCGCGCACCTGGAACGGCTTGCGCAGGAACAGGCTGCCGGGCACGCCCCGGTTCCGGGACGACGTATCCGCCGAGGTATAGACCACCGGCCCCTCCGGCTTGATCGCCCGGAACGCCCCCGCGACCGTCCAGCCGTCGATGAGGCCCGGCAGGTGGATGTCGGTGAGGAGCCAATCGACCTCCTCCCCGCGGTTGCGCAGCAGGGTGAGCGCCGCTTCCCCCGTCGAGGCTTCAAGCACCCGGATGCCGCGCGCCTCGCACAGGTTCGCGACGATCTCCAGCAGGAGATAGCTGTCTTCGACGATCAGGACGCTCTGGCTCTGGAGCATGGGGGGCGCACCGATGAACGCGACGATTTAGGATCGAGCGACCCGATTAAGGCACGGTTAAACATGTGCGGAGCTTTCGCGCCCGCCCTGCACCTGTGGCCCGGCCGACACCGAGCCGGCGAAAACGCAGCCTGCCGGGGGAGATGCCGTGCCTGGGCCGCATTCCAGGTGCCTCACCGGAGCGCGGGTGCGTCGGCGCACGCTCCGACGGAGGCCACGGGCGCAAGCGCCGTTTCGGGCGGCCCGCTGAACCCGGGCTTAACCATCGTAGCCTTAATAGGACGCAGACAAACGGACGCGGCCCTGCCTCGAAGACCCCAGCCGGCCTTCGGCACCGCCCGAGGAGTTTCGTACACGATGTCCGCCATCATCACCCGGCGCCTGCGCGCCGTCGCCCTCGGTCTCTCGGTCTGCGCCGCCCTCGGGCTCGGCGCCTGCAGCAAGGACAGCGATCTCGCCGACGCCTCGGCCTACGGTGCCAACGGCGCCGGCGGTGCCTCGACGCCCGGCAGCGCCCAGGATTTCGTGGTCAATGTCGGCGACCGCGTCTTCTTCGAATCGGATTCGACCGATCTGACGCCCACTGCCACCGCCACCCTCGACAAGCAGGCCACGTGGCTGCAGCGCTACCCGCGCTACACGTTCATCGTGGAAGGCCATGCCGACGAGCGCGGCACCCGCGAGTACAACTTCTCCCTCGGCGCCCGCCGCGCCCAGTCGGTCTTCGACTACCTGACCACCCGTGGCATCGCCGCCGGCCGGATGCGGACCGTCTCCTACGGCAAGGAGCGTCCGGTGGCCGTGTGCAACGACATCTCGTGCTGGTCGCAGAACCGCCGCGCGGTGATCGTGCTCGATAGGGGCGCGGGCGCCTGATCCGGCCCACCGGCCGTCTTTTTGCCGCGGACGGGGCGTTCTGTTAGGGCGCGCCCCGCCCGCTGACTGCAAGCCGAGCCCCATGCACGCCCGCCTCCCTAGACGTTTCCTCGCCGCCCTCGTGATCCTGCCGGCCCTGTTCGGACCAGCGGCGGCGCAGGACGCCTCCGAACTCGTCGTTCGGCTGGGGCGGCTCGAGAGCCAGTCCCGCACGATGTCGGGACAGATCGAGACCCTCCAATACGAGAACCGCCAGCTCAAGGAGCAGCTGCGCAAGTTCCAGGAGGATGTGGAATTCCGCCTGAACGAGAAGGGCGGCGGGGGTGCCGCCGCCGCCGCGAAGCCCGCCCGCAGCCCCGCGCCCTCGGCCGCGCCGGCTCCCGCCGCGCCGAACTCGGTCAATGGCGGCAATCCCGGCTTCAACCAGGGCGGCACGCGTCAGCCGCCGCAGAAGCGCGGCGACGCCTTCGATCCCGAGCAGAACCCCGAGGCGCCCGGCGCGCCGATGCGGCTCGGCGCCGCAGAACCCTCCGCGCCGCTCCCCTCCCGCGAGACCGCCGAGGCCGCGCCCCTCCCGCGCGGCGCCCTCGACGACGAGGGCGAGGCCACCGGCCCCTACGACGAGCCCGTCGACCTGAACCCGCCGCGCCGCACGGGCGCGATCCCCCCGGTGGCGCCGCGCCCCAGCGAGAGCGTCGCCGCCACCGGCACGCCGGATGCCGAAGCCGATTACGACTCGGCCGTCGAACTGATCCAGTCGCGCCAATACGAGCAGGCGGAGATGAGCCTGCGCCAGTTCCTGCAATCGCACCCGCGCGACGCCCGCGTGCCCGGCGCGACCTACTGGCTGGGCGAGAGCTACCTCGCCCGGGGCCGCACCCGAGAGGCGGCGGAGCAGTTCCTGAAGGTCTCGACCGATTACGCCCGCTCGGCCCAGGCCCCGGAGGCGATGCTGAAGCTCAGCGTCTCCCTGAACGCGCTGGGCGCCAAGGAGCAGGCCTGCGCCACCCTCGCCGAACTCGAGCGCAAGTTCCCGAATGCCGGGACCGGCGTGCGCCAGGGCGTGACGCGGGAACAGAAGCGCGCCCGCTGCGCGGCGTGACCCCGCCGGACGATCCCGTCCTTGAAGCGCTCCGCCCCTGGCTGAGACCGGACTTCTCGCGAACGCTCCTCCTCGCCGTCTCCGGCGGCCCCGATTCGACCGCGCTGATGCACGCGGCGGCGAGCCTCCGCCCCGATACGCCCCTCCAGGTCGCCACCGTCGATCACGGCCTGCGCCCGGAAGCGGCCTCGGAGGCCGCCTCGGTCGGCCGCGCCGCCGCCGATCTCGGATTGCCCCACGCGGTACTGCGCTGGCAGGGCGACAAGCCGGCCACCGGCCTTCAGGACGCCGCCCGCGCCGCGCGCTACACGCTCCTCGCCGCCCATGCCGCCGCCATCGGCGCGGATCTCATCCTCACCGCCCATACCCGCGACGATCAGGCCGAAACGGTGCTGATGCGTCTCGCCGCCGGCAGCGCCCTGGCCGGGCTCGCGGGCATGCGCCCCGAGCGGATGCTCGCACCGGGCCTGCGGCTCGGGCGGCCTTTCCTCGGCCTCGACAAGGCGGTGCTGGTCGGCTGGTGCGAGGCGCGGGGCCTGACGTTCCTGAACGATCCCTCGAACACCAATCCGCGCTTCGCCCGCGCCCGCCTGCGTGCGGCGGCCTCGGCCCTCGCCGCCGAGGGCCTGACGAGTGCGCGGCTCGCGCGGCTGGCCCAGCGCGCGGCCCGCGATGAGGCCGCCCTGCGGCAGACTGCGGAGACCGCCCTTCGCGACGCCCTGCTCCCGGCCCCGGACGGCACGCTGCGCCTCGACGGAAGGCGCCTTCGCGCCCTGCCGGAGGCCGTCGCCCTGCGCTGCATCGATCTGGCGATCACGCGGGCGGGCGGAGCCAGCTACCGACTGGAGAAGCTCGAAGCCCTGGTGCTCGACGCCTTGCTCCCCGCCTTGCACGCCGGAGCAACCCTGCGGCGAACCCTCGCGGGGTACTGCGTGTCGGCCGATGGCAGCGGAACGGTGACACTTGTGCCCGCTCCTCCCCGGAAGAATGCCGGGCCTGCGGCACCGCCGACCGTCTTACTTGGCAACGAACACCCCCCCGCCTACATTGGCGATGCGTGATCGGACGGGCTGGCGCTGCTGCGCGAGAGCCATCTGGGGGACCGCGCGCGCCAAGGATCGATCGATGAACCCGAATTTCCGCAACTTCGCCTTGTGGGTCGTCATCTTCCTGCTTGTGCTCGCCCTCGTGACGCTGTTCCAGAATCCTGGGCATCGGGGCGGCGGCAGCGAGATCGCCTATAGCCAACTGCTGAACGATGCCGATGCCGGCAAGATCCAGTCGGTGGTGATCTCCGGGCAGGACGTGTCCGGCACCTATGTCGGCGGCGGCAACTTCACCAGTTACGCGCCCAACGACCCGAACCTCGTCACCAAGCTCCAGGGCAAGGGCGTGCAGATCACCGCGCGCCCGCCGTCCGACAACACGCCCTGGTTCATCCAGCTTCTCGTGAGCTGGCTGCCCATCCTCGTGTTCATCGGCGCCTGGATCTTCCTGTCGCGCCAGATGCAGTCCGGCGCCGGACGGGCGATGGGCTTCGGCAAGTCGAAGGCCAAGCTCCTGAACGAGGCGCATGGGCGCGTCTCCTTCGATGACGTCGCCGGCGTCGAGGAGGCCAAGGAGGATCTGCAGGAGATCGTGGAGTTCCTCCGCGACCCGCAGAAGTTCCAGCGCCTCGGCGGCCGCATCCCGCGCGGCGTGCTCCTCGTGGGCCCGCCCGGCACGGGTAAGACGCTCATCGCCCGCGCCGTCGCGGGTGAGGCCAACGTGCCGTTCTTCACCATCTCGGGCTCCGACTTCGTGGAGATGTTCGTGGGCGTCGGCGCCAGCCGCGTGCGCGACATGTTCGAGCAGGCGAAGAAGAACGCGCCCTGCATCATCTTCATCGACGAGATCGACGCGGTCGGCCGCCATCGCGGCGCCGGCCTCGGCGGCGGCAACGACGAGCGCGAGCAAACCCTCAACCAGCTCCTCGTGGAGATGGATGGGTTCGAGGCGAACGAGGGCGTGATCATCATCGCGGCCACCAACCGTCCCGACGTGCTCGACCCGGCGCTGCTTCGTCCGGGCCGGTTCGACCGCCAGATCATGGTCCCGAACCCCGACGTCACCGGCCGTGAGCGCATCCTGCGCGTCCACGTCCGCAAGGTGCCGCTGGCTCCCGACGTCGACCTGAAGACCATCGCCCGTGGCACGCCCGGCTTCTCGGGCGCGGACCTGATGAACCTCGTCAACGAATCGGCCCTGCTCGCCGCCCGTCGCGGCAAGCGGATCGTGACGATGCACGAGTTCGAGGACGCCAAGGACAAGGTGATGATGGGCGCCGAGCGGCGCACCCTCGTCATGACCGAGGATGAGAAGCGGCTGACCGCCTATCACGAGGGCGGCCACGCCATCGTCGCCCTCAACGTCCCGGCGACCGACCCGGTCCACAAGGCCACGATCATCCCGCGCGGCCGTGCGCTCGGCATGGTCATGCAGCTGCCCGAGCGCGACAAGCTGTCGATGTCGTTCGAGCAGATGACCTCGCGGCTCGCGATCATGATGGGCGGCCGCGTCGCCGAGGAGATGATCTTCGGCCACGACAAGGTGACCTCCGGTGCCCAGTCGGACATCGAGCAGGCCACCCGCCTCGCGAAGATGATGGTGACACGCTGGGGCTTCTCGCCCGAGCTCGGCACCGTCGCCTACGGCGACAACAACGACGAGGTCTTCCTCGGCATGTCGATGGGCCGCCAGCAATCGGTGTCCGAGTCGACCGCCCAGAAGATCGACGCTGAGGTGCGCCGTCTGGTCGAGACCGGTCTGACGGATGCCCGGCGCATCCTCGCCGAGCGCAAGGACGACCTGGAGTCGCTGGCGCAGGGTCTCCTCGAATACGAGACCCTGACCGGTGAGGAGATCCGCAACCTCATCAAGGGCCAGCCCCCGGTCCGCGACGGCGGCGACACGCCTTCGACGCCGGCCCGGCCCTCCTCGGTCCCCTCCGCCGGCCGCGGACGGCCGAAGGAGAGCGACGGCGGGATGGAACCTCAGCCGCAGGTCTGAGGCTCGGTGAACTGACGTGATGAGGGGCGCCGCGAGGCGCCCCTTTTCGTTGGACGACGCAGGTTGCCCGCCCCATTTCGACCGCCTTTATCGCGGAGCACCCGATTCACGACGTCCCCGCCCGAAACGCGGCCGGGGGCGAAATCTGCTATGGTGGCCGGACGCGCCCCGAACGGCGCCGGAGACGCGACGTTGCGCAAGTATTTCGGGACCGACGGCATCCGTGGCCGCGCCAACGGCATCATCACGCCGGAACTCGCCCTTAAGGTCGGGCAGGCGGCGGGCCTCGTGTTCCAGCGCGGCGACCATCGCCACCGGGTGGTGATCGGCAAGGACACGCGCCTCTCTGGCTACATGATCGAGACCGCCCTTGTCGCGGGCTTCACGTCGGTCGGCATGGACGTGCTGCTCCTCGGCCCCGTGCCGACCCCGGCGGTGGCGATGCTCACCCGCTCCATGCGCGCCGACATCGGCGTGATGATCTCGGCCTCGCACAACCCGTTCGAGGACAACGGCATCAAGCTGTTCGGGCCCGACGGCTTCAAGCTCAACGACGACGTCGAGCGCGAGATCGAAGCGCTGATCGACGCCGAATTGCACAAGCGCCTCGCCGGCTCCTCGGACCTCGGCCGGGCGAAGCGGATCGAATCCGTCCATGCCCGCTACGTGGAGTTCGCCAAGCGGACCCTGCCCCGCTCCGTCACCCTCGACGGGCTGCGAGTGGTGGTGGATTGCGCCAACGGCGCGGCCTACCGCGTCGCGCCGGAGACCCTGTGGGAACTCGGCGCGGACGTGATCAGCATCGGCGTCGAGCCGGACGGGTTCAACATCAACCGCGATGTCGGCTCCACCGCGCCGACCGCCCTCGTGGACATGGTGCGCGAGCGCCGCGCCGATATCGGCATCGCCCTCGACGGCGACGCCGACCGGGTGCTCATCGTGGACGAGAAGGGCCATGTGGTCGACGGCGACCAGCTGATGGCCGCCATCGCCCGCTCCTGGAAGGAGGACGAGCGCCTCACCCAGCCGGGCGTCGTCGCCACCATCATGTCGAACCTGGGCCTGGAGCGCTTCCTCGGCGGCATCGGCCTGAACCTCGCGCGCACCGCCGTGGGCGACCGCTACGTGCTGGAGCATATGCGCGAGCACGGCTACAACCTCGGCGGCGAGCAATCCGGCCACATCATCATGTCGGACTACACCACGACCGGGGATGGTCTGGTCGCGGCCCTGCAATTGCTCAGCGTCGTCCAGCGCAGCGGCAAGCCGGTGAGCGAGGTCTGCCATTGCTTCGATCCGCTGCCGCAGATCCTGAAGAACGTCCGCTACCGCTCCGGCGAGCCCCTGCGGCAGGACAGCGTGGTGACGGTGATCGAGCAGGCGCGGGGGCGGCTCGGCCAATCCGGTCGCCTCGTCATCCGCCCGTCCGGCACCGAGCCGGTGATCCGCGTCATGGCCGAGGGTGACGACCGCACACTGGTCGCCGAGGTGGTGGACGAGGTGGTCGAGGCCGTCGCCAAGGCCGCCGCCTGACGTAGGCTCAGCCCGGCCGCCCCTCGTAGCGCAGCACGAGGTCGGCCGGGGCGGTGATCCGCCACGCCGCGAGCAACGCCTCGCGCAGGGTGTCCTCCTCGCATTCATACAGGTCGAGGTTGGTCCAGCCCCGGCGCCCCCAGGCGCCGTCGAGGGGCTGGAACAGGTCGGGCTCGGCCTCGCAGAACGCCTCCTGCGCCTCCGGGCTCAGCCGCAGCACCACCCGCTCCTCCTCCACCCACAGCGTGCCGAGCACCCGTCCGCCGACGCGGAAATCCGGGTTGCCGCGATGCGCGCCTTCGATGACCTCCGGCAGGAGGCGGGCCAGGGCGCGTACATCGTCGCCGGTCATCGGCCGAACCTTCCCGAAACCCTTCCGAAATCTTCCAAACCCAATCCCAGCCTCGTAACCGGCATGTTTCCGAGACCTTAACGGCCGCGCAACACTTCGCGTACTGGTCGAAAACTTTATCAGGACTAAAACTTAACGTTAAGCCCGATTTAAGGTGTTCCCGTCATCCTCACGAATGTCAATCAGCCGGCACTAAGCTTCCGGCACACGATACGAGTGAAGGAATCCTTATGGCCCGCTCCAAGCTTCATGCTCTGGTGCGCGTCGCGACGCTCGTGGCGAGCGTCGGCGCACCCGGTCTGGCATTCGCCGCCGATCTTCTGCCCCCGCCCCCGCCGCTCCCCCCGCCGATCGATTTCGCCGGCGGCTGGTATCTGCGCGGCGATGTGGGCGCCAGCATCTACACCGCTCCGAAGTATGCCGTGAACGACATTCCCGGCACGCATTTCTTCGGTGAGTCCCAGTCGGGCGGCCTCTTCGCGGGCGTCGGTGTCGGCTACCAGTTCAACAACTTCTTCCGCGCCGACGTCACCGGCGAGTACCGCACGGCGTCGCTGCGCCTGTCGAGCTACAACGATTTCGGCAGCGGCTGCGGCTGCGATCCCACGGGCCGCAACTTCAACCTAACCAGCGGCCATTACGACGCCGCCGTCGTCCTCGCGAACGGCTATTTCGATCTCGGCACGTGGTACGGCATCACGCCGTTCGTCGGCGGCGGCGTCGGCGCGGCGTTCAACTACTTCTCGGGCTTTACCGACAGCGGCGTCACCAACTTCTACTCGCCGTACGTCTACAACCAGCCGACCTCGCCGGGCGTCTTCAAGTCGAAGACCACGGAGAGCTTCGCCTGGGCGCTCCATGCCGGTCTCGCCTACGACGTGACCCCGAACTTCAAGGTCGAACTGGCCTACCGTTACCTGAACCTCGGCCACGCCCAGACCGGCGCGCTGACCTGCCTCGACGCCGCCGGGCCCGCCTGCACCACCGTGCTGAAGGCGAAGAACCTGGAGGCGCACGACATCAAGCTCGGCGTCCGCTACCTGATCGGCAGCGCCTTCGTGCCCGCGCTCCCGCCGCTCATGCCCGAGCCATTGGTCCGCAAGTACTGATCGAACCTACAGGACGTTTCCGGACGGCGCGGGCTTCCCGCGCCGTTCGTGTTTGTCGCGGACTGCAGATTGAGTTCAGCTTGAGGCGAAACACGCTGAACTTGCTTAATGCAACGATCGATTAAGGTTACTGCGGTACCCCTAAACCGTGGCGTGAAGATTCAATGGCTTCGCAGCCCCGAGGATTGTTGGGATGCGTAAGATCCTGGTTTCACTGTTGGCCCTGAGCGCGGTCGGCACGGCGCAATCCGCCGACCTCGACTACGATTACCTCCGCGGCGCGGACTTCGATCCGCCCCCCGTCGCCGTCATCGACTGGAGCGGGTTCTATATCGGCGGGCACGGTGGTTGGACCTCCGGCAGCCTGACGAAGCGAGCCGATGCCCAGGCGGCATTGCTGAACTACGCCAATTCGACGCCTTCGGCCGCTGGCTACAGCCTCTACAATTCGACGATCTTCGCGTCACGCGGTTCGAACGATAGCTTTGGCGCTTATGCCGGCTTCAATGCTCAGTTCGATGACGTCGTCCTCGGCCTTGAGGCCGACTACACGCACAACAGCCGCAAATCGCTCTGGATCGGAACTGCGACGAACTTGCCGCCGCAATACGCAGTCACGGCAACGAACCGGACGAGCTTCGAGAATTACGGGACGATCCGTGCGCGCGCCGGCTACGCCATCGGAAGCTTCCTGCCCTACGTCACCGGCGGTTTGGCCATCGGCGAGGCGAACTTCAGCCAGAACCTGTATCGTCCTCCGTATCCGGCGGCGCCCTTCGCCCAGGTGACGACCTCTAAAATGGTGGTCGGCGTCGCCGCCGGCGCGGGTATCGACTACGCCATCACGCCCAACGTGATGCTGCGTGCCGAATACCAGTATCTCAATTTCCCAGAGTTCAATGGTCGCCAAGTTCAGCTGAACACCTTCCGCGGTGGCGCGGCGGTCAAGTTCTGATCCCGGAGCCTCTCATGACCCTCGGTTCGCGGGCCCTCGGCCTGCCGTTGCTCGCGATCCTGCTCTGCGGCGGGTTCACCCCCGCCGTGGCGCACGAGGACGCCTTCTCCGATGCGCCGCCGCGCCATATGCGCGTCTACCGCCGGGTTGTGCCGGCGCCGCGCTACGTGTCTCCGCCGCCGGTCATCAGCGGCTACCTTCCGCACAACAACGCGGTGCCGATGTACAACGAGCCGCCGGGCCTGCCGTCCGGCTACGGCGCCTACGGCCGCTGATCAGCTCTCCAGCTCGCTGTCCCAGTAGAGATAGTCGAGCCAGGTGTGGTGATACTGGCGGTGGTCGAATTCCGGCTGGCGATGGTGCAGTTCGTACCGCGTCGGCCGGCGCGGCGCGTTCATGAGGGGCATCTCGGCCTCCTCCGGGGTACGGTTCGCCTTGCGCAGGTTGCAGGGCGAGCAGGCGGCCACGACGTTCTCCCAACTCGACAGGCCGCCCCGCGAGCGCGGCACCACGTGGTCGAAGGTCAGGCCGCCCGAGGGCAGGCGCAGGCCGCAATACTGGCAGGCGAAGCCGTCCCGCAGGTAGATGTTGTAGCGGGTGAAGGCCGGGCTGCGCGCCAGGGCCACGTAGTTCTTCAGCGCCACCACGCTCGGCACCCGCAGCGACCGCGAGGGCGAGCGCGCCTCCACGTCGTAGCTGGCGACCAGGGTCACGCGGTCGAGGAAGAGGGCCGTGAACGCGTCCTTCCAGGACCACAACGACAACGGATTATACGAGAGCGGCCGATAATCCGCGTTCAGGACGAGTGTTTGAAGGTCCATCATCGGCGCGTCTCGCTCACGGCTATCTCTGGCGCGTCCAGCGCGCGGGAAGTGTCCCGCGCCCCGCCCATCCGCCGCGCTCGCGGCCGGAAACGGGCGGAGAGCGGCGTCGGGAGACCGCCGCAGGGCGGATCCCGTCGCGCGCCTCGCGCGGTGTCGGAACGTGTGTGAGAATGGGGAACAGGGCCGGAGGCCGGCGCGAACACGCGCCGGGGCTGGCACTCGGATACGGTACGCGGCCGGGCCGGGACGTGAGATCCGCAGGCCGCGCCCCTTCGCGTGGTGACGAAAAGGCCCTGTCCATAAGGGCTTCATCTAATCCCACCGTGACACCCTTGTGAAGCTGTCCGCGCCGTCCGCAGGGACGCACCCACATCCGATTGCGCTTTTCGCGGCTCCGGCGGGGCAATGGGGCTCCGGGGGTTGGGTCACGCACGCTTTGGCCTTATTCGTCTGGCGAAACGGCCGCCCCGCGCGGCCCGCCCGCCGCGACTCGCCCGCGAATCGCCGGAGGCCCCGTCATCCGGCGTCGTCCTGGCCACCCGTCGAGAGGTTTGCCTATGCAGTTTCCGCCAGTGCGCGTGACCACGCCGCACGGCCCGCGCCGGCTCCGCACCACGCCGCTCGCGATTCTGGCCGCCCTCGGGACGGCCCTGTGCCTTGCCTCCCCCCTCCCCGCGTCCGCTCAAGAACCCGCGCCGCAGGCTCCGGCCGCCCAGACGCCCGCGAAGCCCGCCGAGGCGAAGAAGCCGGAGGCCAAGCCCGCCATCGCGCAGGTGGAACCGCCGGAGCAGTTCAAGGCCGTCCGCGCCAAGCTCGACGAGGCCAAGGCCGAACTCGACAAGCGCGAGAAGGAACTCGGCCACACCGACGTCCCCCCCACCGACCTCGCCGCGATCCGCGAATCCGTCACCACCGTGACGGACGACGTGCGCGCCATCGTCAGCCGGCTTGACGATCCGCTGGCCTCCGCGCGGGAGCGCCTGTCGCAGCTCGGCCCCAAGCCGAAGGAGGGCGAGGAAAGCCCCGACGTCGCGCAGCAGCGCGCCGAGCGCGAAGCCGCCGTCACCCGCATCGACGAGACGCAGCGTCTCGCCCGCTCCCTCGTGGTGCAGGGCGACCAGCTCGTGGACCGCGTCTCGAACCGGCGCCGGGCCTCCTTCACCCGCGACCTGTTCCTGCGCACGCACCCGCTCATCAGCCCGACCCTCTGGGAGAAGGTCGTCGCCGACCTGCCGCGCGACATGCGCTCGCTGCAGAGTGCGGTGGCGGATATCGGCGTGCTGTTCGCGCGTAACGGCAGCATCGGCAACCTGCTGCTCCTCGGCCTCGCCTTCGGCGTGTCGGTGGCGTTGTACTTCGGCCGCCGCAACATCGCGCCACGCGCCGCCCGCCGCGACGAGAACAAGACCGAACCCTCCCGCCGGGCGACGCTGATGGGGGCGTGGCGGGTCATCCTCGTCGGCACGGTGCCGGCGGTGGCGGGCTCCTACGCGGTGTTCTACGCCCTCGACGAGACCAACCTGCTCCCCTCCCGGCTCCTGCCGGTGGCCGGCGCGATCCTCGGCGGCCTCGCCTTCATCGCCGCCGTCGAGGCCCTGTGCGACGGCCTGCTCAGCCCGGACAAGCCGGCCTGGCGCCCGGCCCCGGTCAGCGATTCCGCCGCGACGCGCCTCAAGCTGCTGGCGGTCAGCATCGCCACCATCGCGACGGTGGTGAAATCCGTGGAGGCACTGAATTCCGGCATCTCGGCCGCGCTCACCATCTCCATCGCCACCCGCGGCATCGGCGCGGCGGCGACCTCGCTGATCCTCGCCATCGGCCTGCACCGTTTCGCGGACACGGAACAGGAGGAGGAAGCCTGCTTCGGCCCCTACGTCCCCACCAAGACGACGACCGGCATCGGCGGCCCGGCCCGCCTCGTCGGCTGGATCGCGGTGGTGGTGATCGGCTTCGCGGCGCTGGGCGGCTACGTGGCGCTGGCGACCTTCCTCACCGACCAGTTGATCTGGGCGACCTGCATCCTCGTGGTGCTGTACCTGCTGGTGCAGAGCGTCGACACGTTCCTCGGCAAGGCCCTCACCGACGAGAGCCGCCTCGCCACGGCGTTGCAGGCCAATACCGGCCTGCGCAAGCGCTCGCTGAACCAGATCTCGGTGCTGGCGACGGGGGCCGCCCGCGTGGTGCTGATCCTCGTGGCGGCGCTGCTGATCCTGGCGCCCTGGGGCCTCGATTCCACCGACATCACCGCCTCGATGCGCTCGGCCTTCTTCGGCTTCCAGGTCGGCGGGGTGACGATCTCCCTGTCCTCCATCGTGCTGGGGATCGGGGTGCTGGCGATCGGCGTGATCGTCACCCGCGCGATCCAGCGCTGGCTCGACCAGACCTACCTGCCGGCCACCGACCTCGACGCGGGCCTACGCAACTCGATCTCGACGGTGGCCGGCTATTGCGGCTTCCTGCTCTCGCTGGCCCTGGCCTTCTCGTATCTCGGCCTGAGCCTGGAGAAGATCACCATCGTCGCCGGCGCGCTTTCGGTCGGTATCGGTTTCGGCCTGCAATCCATCGTCAACAACTTCGTCTCGGGCCTGCTCCTGCTCTGGGAGCGGCCGATCCGCGTCGGCGATCAGGTGGTGATCGGCGATTCCGAGGGCATCGTGAAGCGCATCTCCGTGCGCTCCACCGAGATCCAGACCTTCGACCGCTCGGCGGTGATCGTGCCGAACTCGAACCTCATCTCGGGCATCGTGAAGAACCGGGTGCGCGGCGACAGGACGGGGCGGCTGTCGCTCACGGTCAACGTCCTGCGCAACCAGGACCCGGTGCGGGCGGCCGAGCTCATCACCGGCTGCGCCGACGCGCATCCCAACGTGGTGCGCGATCCGCCGCCGCGCGTGGTGTTCCGCAAGATCGGCGACACGTTCCTCGAATTCGAACTCCTCGCCTGGATCAGCGACGTCTCCCTCGGCCTCAAGGTGCAGACGGACCTGAACTTCGCGGTGTTCCGGACGCTCACCGAGCAGGGACTGATCCCGCCGATGGGGCCGGGGTCGAGCATCGTCACGATCCAGGGACTCGACGGGATGCAGAGCGCGATGGGCGAGATCGCCAAGACCTTCGTGCGCCCGACCCAGGAGACGGAGAAGGGCCCGCAGGCGCCGGAGAAGACCGCGACCGCGCCGATCTAGGCGGGCTTACGCGCCGCGCGCGGCTTCTCGGCCCCGTCGTGGTCGAGGACGGCCGTGTTGCGGCCGGATTCCTTGGCGGCATAGAGCGCCGCGTCGGCGCGGGCGAAGAGGCCCGGCGTGGTGTCCGCCTCCGCGCGGGCGATGCCCACGGAGGCGCCGACCTTCAGGAGAAGGCCGGCATGGGCGAAGGGCCGCCCGAGGCCGGCGACGATGGCGGTGCCCAGCGCGCGCAGGACGACGGGATCGGCCGGGCGCGGGACCAGCACGGCGAACTCGTCGCCGCCGAGCCGCGCCACGAGGTCCGCCCCCTTGCAGATCCGCGCCAGCCGCGCCGCCGCGCGCTTCAGGCAGGCATCCCCCACCACATGGCCGTGGACATCGTTGATGGCCTTGAACCCGTCGAGGTCGATGAGGATCAGGGCGCC
Organism: Methylobacterium sp. TK26; assembly: GCF_055361565.1. Taxonomy (NCBI): domain Bacteria; kingdom Pseudomonadati; phylum Pseudomonadota; class Alphaproteobacteria; order Hyphomicrobiales; family Methylobacteriaceae; genus Methylobacterium; species Methylobacterium sp. TK26. Next base: position 2,662,282 of record NZ_CM143965.1, read on the forward strand.
CGTGGGAAGGCAGCCGCAGGCCTCCGGCTCTCCGAAGCAGCGCTCGAAGGCCCGCCGGTTCGCGAGGCCGGTGAGGGGGTCGAGGTCGGCGCTGCGGTGAAGCTCGGCGAGGCGCGCGATGTCGGCGGTGATGTCCTGATGGGTGCCGAACAGGCGGTGGGGCACGCCGTCCCGGGTCTCGATGCCCGCCCGCGTCCGCAACCAGCGGCGTTCGCCCCCCGGCGTGACGATCTCACTGTCGAACTCGAAATTATGCAACCGCGATAGGGCTTTGGTGCGCAGGACGTTCAGCAGCTTCAACGAGGCCGCCTCGTACATCTGCAACACGCGCGGGCGGTACAGGGCCGCCCCGCGGGGGATGCCGAAGATGTCGAAGCTGTTGCTGGACCAGTCGAGCGCCTCGTCCCGCAGGCGGCACGACCACAGGCCGACGCCGCCGGGCAGGTCGACCCGGCGCAGCATCCCCTCCTGCCGCTTCAGCAGGGCGGCCTGCGCCCGGATGATCGCGGCTTGAATCGCGTATCGCGCGACGGCGTCGTCACCGTCCAGGAGCGAAGGAGAAGGGCCGACGGATTCTGACATCGTCCCGCATTCGTCTCGTGCGCAACCAGAATGCCTGCGATCGGTAAACGTCCGGTCACTCTTTGCCGGCGATGCGCATTCTTGATGCGATCATTATATGGCGGGTTCGATGGCGGGGGTATGGGGATGACGGACGTGAACGGGTCGGGCGGACGGAAGACGGGCATGGGTCTCGGCGCGCTGGCGGTGGCGGCGGCGCTGCTCGGCGGCTGCAGTTCGAACGTCCCCGTCAACAACGCCGTGCCCGCCCTGTACCTGCCGTTGGCCTCGAACACGGCGCAGGTCGACACCGAGACCGCGCGGGACATGATCTCGTCCTACCGCCGCAACCACGGCGCGGGGCCGCTCACCGTCGATCCCGAATTGCAGAAGCTCGCGGAGACCGAGGTGGCGGCCATGGCGGCGGCCGACCGGCCGAGCAAGGCGCAGACAGTGAAGGCGGCGGTGACGCGGCTCGGCTACTCGGACGTGAACGCCAACCTCTCGGCCGGCTACCACACCCTGGCCGAGGCCTTCTCCGGCTGGCGGGAGAGCCCGCCCCACAACGCGACGATGCTTGATACGCAGGCGACCCGCATGGGCATCGCCACGGCCTACGCGCCGGGCTCCAAGTACAAGGTGTACTGGGCGCTGCTCACCGCGCGCTGAGGCGGATCAGGGAATCCCCCTTATCATCGGGGTCGGGGGCGACTCCTTCAGGAGCGTCACCGTCACCCGGCGGTTGGCCGGCATGTAGGGGTCGTCCGGGAACAGCGGCTCGGTGTCGGCCTTGCCGGCCACCGTGCTGAAGCGGTCGTCGGGCACGCCGGCGCTGGCCAGGATCTCCCTGACGCTGATCGCCCGGCCGGCGGACAATTCCCACGGAGGCCCGGACGGGCGGCGCCCCGGCCGGTCGGTGGCCGTGTAGCCGGTGACGGTGATGCGGTTCGGCATCTGCCGGAGCGCGGGGGCGAGCTTTTCGATGAGCCGCCGCGTGCGGTCGTTCGGCCGGCTCGACCCCTCGGGGAACATCGAGCGCCCATCCTGATCCACGATCGAGACGTCGAGCCCCTTCTCGTTGCGGGCGATCATGACGTTCTTCGAGATCTCCGCGAAGTCCGGCATGTCCTGAAGCGCCTGCCGCAGGGAGGCGGCGGCGAGGCCGAAATTCTCGGCCTGGCCCTTGTCGCGCAGGCCGTCATCGGCGCCCTTGTCGATGGCCGGCGGCGTGGTGCGGTCGGTCGCCCTCTCGGGCGGGATGTCGCGCAGGTTCTTCAGGCGGTCGGCGGCGGGAATGCCGTCCACCTCGGTGATGCCGGCGAACTTCGAATCCTTGGACACGCCGAAGGCGTCGCGCATCGAGCCCGCGACGAGCTGGAGCTTCTTCTGGTCCTGCGTCGAGTAGGCGGCGACCATCACGAAGAAGCTCATGAGGAGCGCCATCAGGTCGGCGAAGGTGACGAACCAGCCGTGGCCGCCATGCGCTCCGCCGCGCTTCCGCCTGGCCATGTCAGGCTGCCGCCTCCAGCAGCGCTTCGCGATTGTTGTGCGGCAGGTAGGCGACCAGCATCTCGCGCACCAGCGTCGCGCTCTTCTGGTCGCGGATCAGCAGGATGCCGTCGATGATGAGGGAACGGGAGACGTCCTCCTCCTCCAGCTTGACGTGCAGCTTGTCGGCGAGCGGCAGGGTGATCAGGTTGGCGATCACCGCGCCGTAGAGGGTGGCGAGCAGGGCCGTCGCCATGGCCGGGCCGAGCTTCGACGGATCGGACATGTTGGCGAACATCGCGACCATGCCGAGGATGGTGCCGATCATGCCCCAGGCCGGCGCGCAGTCGCCGTAGGCGCGGTACACCTTCGACCCCTCGTCGAGGTGCAGCAGGAAGTTGTCGCGGTCCCGCTCCATCGTGTCGCGGATGAACTCCCGGTCGTAGCCGTCGGCGATGTAGCGGGCGCCCTGGGCGAGGAACGGGTCGGAGATCTCCATGTTCTCCAGGGCCATCGGGCCCGACTTGCGCACCACGTCGGCGATCCGGGTCAGTTCCTCGATCAGCTCCATCGGCTTCACGGAGCGCGTCATGAACGCGAACCGCAGACCCATCGGGATGCCGTGCATGATGGTGGAGAACGGGAAGCGGATCATGGTCGCGGCGGTGGCGCCGCCGAACACCACCACGAGGGCGTGCTCCGAGACGTAGGCGCCGAAATGCCCGCCATCGAGCATGATCAGGCCGATGACGACGCCGACGCCGGACAGGAGCCCCAGTGCGGTAGCGAGATCCATGTGCTGTGGCCCGGCGCGATCATCAGGGTCGGCCGGATCGGGATCGCGGCGGACACGCCGGTAGCGTTAGGCCGGCGTGCTGAATGAAGCGTAAAGGTCGCGGATCCTGTCACATCGCGTCATCGCCCGTTCAGCGAGGAAAGGGCATAAGCGCCTCGGCACAAGGGGCAATGCCCCTGAGCAATGACGAGAGGGGCGGCTTCGAGCCTGAACGGGCCGGAGCCGGCGGCGGAGCGGTACGATGGTTCGTCTTTACGGACGGGTTCTGGGTTTCCTGAAGGCCGAGCGGCGACTCGCGATTTCGCTCGCGCTCGCCAACGTGCTGTTGGCGGTGGCGTCCTTCGCCGAACCGCTGCTCATGGGCCGCATCATCGACGGGCTCACGCACCTGAAACGCGGCGGCAACGCCATGACCCAGATGCTGCCATTGATCCTGGCCTGGGTTGGTTTCGGATTCTTTACCATCGGCGCCGGGGTGTTCATCGCCCTGCATTCCGACCGTCTGTCCCACCGCAACCGCCTGTCCAGCATGGCGGCCTATTTCGAGCACGTCCTCGATCTGCCGCTGGCCTTCCACTCGGCCAACCATTCCGGCCGCGTCCTGAAGGCGATGCTGGAGGGCACGAACGGCATGGCGTGGCTGTGGCTCGGCTTCTTCCGCGACCACCTCGTCGCGCTCGTCTCCCTCGGCGTGCTCCTGCCGATGACCCTGTTCATCAACTGGCAGCTCGGCTCGATCCTCGTGGTGCTGGTCCTCGCCTTCACGGCCCTGACCACCTTCGTCATGCGCCGCACCGAGACCCTTCAGGGTCAGGTGGAGCATTTCAACTCGGGCCTCGCGGCCCACGCCTCGGATGCGCTCGGCAACGTCGCGGTGATCCAGTCCTTCACCCGCGCCAAGGCCGAGAAGGACGCGATGCGCGACATCATCGCCAAGCTCCTCGCCGCGCAGATCCCGGTCCTGTCCTGGTGGGCGCTCGCCAACGTCGCGACCCGCGCCTCGGCGACGATCACCATGACCGCGATCTTCGTGACCGGCATCTCCCTCTATCAGGCCGGCTCCACCACGGTCGGCGAGGTCGTGGCCTTCATGAGCCTCGCCACCGCCCTGGTCTCGCGCCTCGACCATGTGGTCGGCTTCGTGAACGGCCTGTTCCAGCAGGCGCCGAAGATCGCCGAGTTCTTCGCAATCTACGACACGGTGCCGTCCGTGGCCGACCGGCCGCACGCCAAGCACGTCGCCCGCTTCGAGGGCGAAGTCACCTTCGATGACGTCGGCTTCACCTATGACGGCCGCCGCAAGGCGCTGGACGGCGTGTCCTTCTCGGCCAAGCCGGGCGAGACCATCGCGCTGGTCGGCACCACCGGCTCGGGCAAGTCGACCACGCTCGGCCTCCTGCACCGCAGCTTCGATCCCGCCGCCGGCGCGATCCGCATCGATGGGATGGACGTGCGCGACGTCGCCCTCTCGTCGCTGCGCCACAACATCGGCGTGGTGTTCCAGGAGCCGATGCTCTTCGCCCGCTCGATCCGCGAGAACCTGCAGGTCGGCCGTCCGGACGCGACCGATGCCGAGATGCTCGAAGCCCTGGACCGCGCCCAGGCCGGCGAGTTCATGGCCCGGCAGGCGGACGGGCTCGACACGGTGATCGGCGAGCGGGGCCGGTCGCTCTCCGGCGGCGAGCGCCAGCGTCTCTCGATCGCCCGCGCCCTGTTGAAGAACCCGCCGATCCTCATCCTCGACGAGGCCACCTCGGCGCTCGACGCCTCCACCGAGCGCAAGCTCCAGGGCGCCCTCGAAGCGGTGATGGAAGGCCGGACGACCTTCGTGATCGCCCACCGCCTCGCCACCATCCGAGACGCGGACCGGATCCTCGTCTTCCACGAGGGCCGGATCGTGGAGAGCGGCACCTTTGACGATCTCGTCGCCCAGAACGGCCGCTTCGCCGACCTCGCCCGGGCTCAGTTCATGGCCGCCCAGGCGGACGACGCCGAGGATCGCCTCGCCCTCGCGGCCTGATCCTCAGGGCACCACAACGACAAAGGCCCCGGCGATGGGAATCGCCGGGGCCTTTTGCTGTCAGCTTCAAGGAATCAGACGGCGGCGTAACTCCGAACGGCGCGGCGGGCGGGGGCGACGGCCGGAGGAGCCTCGCGCGGGCGCAGCACCTCGGAGATCTTCACGAAGCCGTCCGCGCTGCGGTCCTCCACGGCGCGGATCCCGAACCCGAGGGCGAAGGAGCGGGTCAGGTCGGTGTCGCGCTCGATGCCGAACCGGTCGAGGGCGGCGAGGAACGCCTCCCGGAACAGGCTCGGCCGGCACCAGCCCTTCTCGGCCATCTGGAGCGGCCAATCCCACAGGCGCTCGGCCCGGCGGGCCGCCACCGCCCCACGGGCAATGAAATAGCCCGTGCCGCGATGCTCCAGCCCGTCCTCTTGGACAGACCATTCGGCGTTGCGGAAGAGTTCGACGGAGACCGCGCCGTTCATCGGGAAGCCCCAACTGTTAATGGAACGTTCCACGAACACTGAACCGGAACACCCAATGCGTCAAGCGCTTGTTCTTGTCCTGTTCGCGGAAGCTCCGTCGGGGCCGGGGGCTGGCGCGGTCAGCGCTTGGCGAACATCGGATGCTCGACCCGGTCGCCTTCCTTGATGCCGAGCTTGGCCGCCGTCCCGGCATTGAGTTCGAGCACGGCGAGGACGGGACCGTTCGAGGGGATGATGGCCGTCGACAGCGGCTCCGTGTCCGCCGCGACCCGCGCGACCGTGCCGTCCGCGCGGATGAACACCATGTCGAGGGGGAGATAGGTGTTCTTCATCCACATCGTCACGGGCTCGCTGCGTTCGAAATCGAACAGCATGCCGTGGTCGGGGGCCATGTGGCGGCGGAACATGAGGCCGCGGCTGCGCCCGGCATCGTCGCGCATCACCTCCACGGAGAATTGGCGCGGGCCGCCCTTCGTGGCGATGGTCAGCGGCTCGGTCGGCACCGGGGCCGCCTTCACCACGGTCTGGGCCATCGCCGTCCTAATCGCGACGGGGGCGAGCCCGATGCCGGTGACGAGGAGGGTGGCGAGGAAGCGGGCGGATCGGGAAACGCAGATCAAGGATCGAGCCTCACGCGGAACGGGCCGTCGCGGCCTGGGAAAGATCCGACATAGCGCGTCCCTCACGGGAGCGCGACGCATCCACCCGACACCGATTCGTGTGCGGACTCAATGCGAGGTGGGCAATCCGCCTTCGAGCAGCCGCACTTCGGCGGCCATCACGCCCTTCGAGCCGTCGCCGTAGCGCACCAGCACCGACTCGCCCGGCTTCAATTCCGCGATGCCGTAGCGTCGCAGGGTCTCCATGTGCACGAAGATGTCCGGCGTGCCGTCGCCCCGCGTGAGAAAGCCGAAGCCGCGCAGGCGGTTGAACCACTTCACCACCGCCGTCTCCAGGCCGCTCGTCGGCGTCACCGTGACATGGGTGCGCGGCATCGGCAGTTCGGACGGGTGGAGCGCCGCCGACTGGTCGAGGGAGACAACCCGGAACGCCTGCCAGCCGCGCGGGCGCTGCACCGCCTCCACGACGATGCGCGCGCCCTCGCTCGCGGCCTGGAATCCGTCCCGGCGCAGGCAGGTGACATGCAGCAGCACGTCGGGCGAGCCGTCATCGGGGACGATGAAGCCGAAGCCCTTGGAAACGTCGAACCATTTGATGCGACCGGAGACCTCGATCAGGTCCAGCGGCTCGTCCGCGCGCTCAGCCGCATGCCCGTCGGGCATCTGGGGGATCTCCGGCCCGGATCCGCGTTCGTCAGACATGGCCGAAACTACCTACACTGAATCGCGAAGCGCGCTCACGAGAGAAGATTAACGAAGTCCTGATTCGCTGGAAGCCCATTTGGCCGGCAACCGAGCCTGCCAGGGTTGCAATCTTGGGCGGGGCGGCAGGGCCGCAACAGTTTTGAGCCGCGCCCAAGGACAAGCTGAGCGGCGGCGCGTCGAGCGACGCAATCTCCGATTTCCGCTTGAACCGAAGCGAAGACAGATCGCACCCTTGCCCGCGACTTCGCGCGCAGCCGCTCACGTTTGCGAGAGCATGAAAGCGGTGGCGGCGACGCGCCGCCCATGGTTTGAGCGGAGCATGGTCGCGCTTCCCCCGTCCGACGCCCCCGCCACGCGGCGCCTGCCCATCATCGACGCCGCCCGCGCCGTCGCCCTGCTCGCCATGGCGTGCTTTCATGCGCTCTGGGACCTCGGCAACGTGCGGTTGACGGCCGAGAACTACGCCGCCACCCCCATCGGGCGCCATGCGGCCGAATGGATCGCCGGCTCATTCCTGATCCTCGTCGGCGTCGGACTGGTGCTGATGAACGGACGGGGCCTGCGCCTTCGTCCCACGCTGCTTCGCCTCGGGCGCATCGCGGCTGGCGCGCTCGCCGTCACCGTGGCCACGCGCCTCGTCTTTCCCGATGCCTACGTGTTCTTCGGCATCCTCCACTGCATCGCCGTGTCGAGCGTGCTCGGCCTGCCGTTCCTGTTCCTGCCCGGGCCGGTGACGCTCGCCGCCGCCGCCGCGATCCTGGCCGCGCCCCTGGCGGTGCACGCCGACTGGCTCGATTCCCCCGCCCTCTGGTTCCTCGGCCTCGGGCGGCTCACCCCGCACACCAACGATTACGTGCCGTTGTTTCCGTGGTTCGGGCTGGTGCTGGTCGGGATCGTGCTGGGGCGGCTCGGCCTGCCGGTGCTCGCCCGCTCGCGCCTGGGCGCCTGGGAGCCGCGCGGGGTGATCGGCCGGGGCGCGACCTTCGCCGGGCGGCACAGCCTCGCGGTCTATCTCATCCACCAGCCGATGCTGTTCGGCCTCGCCTTCGCCCTGGCGCAGGTCATGGGGCCGAACCCGAAGGCCGGGCTCAAGGCGTTCCGGGCGGATTACCTCGCCATGTGCACGCGCGGCGGGGGCGAGAGCGACCCCTGCCGGGTGGCGGCCCGCTGCACCAGCGAGGCCCTGGTGCGCGAGGATCTGTTCCGGGACGACGGGCGCCCCTACACCGTGGAGCAGCGCGCCCGCGCCCAGGCTCTGTCACGGGGCTGCTACGCCGCCGCCGAGGGCGACGGCGCGCGTTGACTCAGTCCTTGGCGCGCTCGACGTAGGCGCCATCGGCGGTCATCACGACGACGCGGGTGCCGGCGGCGATGTGCGGCGGCACCGTGGTGCGCACGCCGTTCGAGAGCGTCGCGGGCTTGTAGGACGACGAAGCGGTCTGGCCCTTGAGCACCGGCTCGGTCTCGGCGACCTCCAGGGTCACGCGCTGGGGCAGCTCGATGGTCAGCGGCACGCCGTTATGGACGGAGAGCATCACCGCCATGCCTTCCTGAAGGTACGGGGCGGAATCGCCGACCACGTCCTCCGGCACGGCGATCTGCTCGTAGTTCTCGGGGTTCATGAAGTGGAACCCCTCGGCGTCGTTGTAGAGGAAGGTGTGCTCGCGATCCTCCACGAAGGCACGCTCCACCTGCTCGGTGGTGCGGTAACGCTCCGAGACCTTCACGCCGTCGGTGATGCGGCGCATGTCGAGCTGCGTGACCGGCGTGCCCTTGCCAGGGTGGATGTTCTCCGCGAACAGGATCACATACAGCTTGCCGTCTTTTTCGACGACGTTGCCCTTGCGGAGCGTCGAGGCGATCACCTTCACGGGAAATGGTCCTAAATTGAAGAGGTTCTGGCGGCGCGCGGAGGGCGCAGTTCCGCGAGCGGATGTCCGCAACTATCTCATTCGCGGTTCGGTTGCCAGCGGCGCCACGCGACTTCCCCCGGAGCGCCCGCATCGTGGCTGACGCCCCCTCCCCCTGGTGGATGCCCGCCCGGCACGCCGACCGGCGGCCGAGGCTGATCCTGCGCAACCGAATCACCGCCCGTTTCCGCGCGTGGTTCGAGGCGCGCGACTTCGTGGAGATCGAGGCCGCCTGCCTGCAGGTCTCCCCCGGCAACGAAGCGCATCTCTCGGCCTTCTCGACGCAGGCCATCGGCGCGAGCGGGGCCCGCACCGCCCTGCACCTGCACACCTCGCCGGAATTCGCCTGCAAGAAGCTGCTGGCGGCGGGCGAGCCCCGGCTGTTCAGCCTCGCCCACGTCTTCCGCAACCGGGAGCGCGGGCCGCTGCACCATCCCGAATTCACGATGCTCGAATGGTACCGCGCGGGCGAGGGCTACGAGACCCTGATGCGCGACGCCGCCGCGCTCATGGCGCTCGCGGCCGAGACGGCCGGGACGCCGACCTTCACGTGGCGGGGCCGCGCGGCCGACCCCTTCGCCGAGCCGGAGCGTCTGACCCTGGCGGAGGCCTTCGACCGGCACGCCGGGATCGATCTCCTGGCCTGCATCGCTGCCGACGGCGCCACCGACCGGGACCGCCTCGCGGCGGGCGTCACGGCGGCGGGACTGCGGGTGGCGGCGGACGACACCTTCGCCGACCTGTTCTCGCGGGTGCTGGTGGCGCGTGTCGAGCCGCATCTCGGCCTGGGGCGGCCGACGATCCTGTGCGAGTACCCGATCAGCGAAGCGGCCCTCGCGCGGCCGGCGCCGCACGATCCCCGCGTGGCCGAACGCTTCGAGCTCTATGCCTGCGGCGTCGAACTCGCCAACGCCTTCGGGGAATTGACGGACCCGGCCGAGCAGCGCCGCCGCTTCGAAGCGGAGATGGACGAGAAGGAGCGCGTCTACGGCGAGCGCTATCCCGTGGACGAGGATTTCCTCGCGGCCCTCGCGCGGATGCCGGAGGCTTCGGGCATCGCGCTGGGCTTCGACCGGCTCGTCATGCTGGCCTGCGGCGCCGGGCGCATCGAGGACGTTCTCTGGACGCCCGTCGCGGAGACCGCCCCGTGAGCGGCATCCTGCGCCACCCGGAGCAATTGGCCGAAGCCGGCCTCGTCACGGAAGCCGAGCTGGCGGCGCTGCGGCCGGTGCTGGCGCGCTACGCCCTGTCGATCACCCCCGACATGGCCGAGTTGATCGACCCCACGGACCCGGCCGACCCCATCGCCCGCCAATTCGTGCCCCGCGCCGAGGAGTTGCTCGCCACGCCGGAGGAGCGCGCCGACCCCATCGGTGACGGGGAGCATGAAAAGCTCCCGGGCCTGATCCACCGCTATCCCGACCGGGTGCTGCTGAAGCCGCTCCATGTCTGCCCGGTCTATTGCCGGTTCTGCTTCCGCCGGGAGAGCGTCGGGCCGGACGGGCTCGGCACCCTCAACGAGGCCGAGTTCGCGGCGGCGTTCGCCTATATCGCGGCCGATCCGGCGATCTGGGAGGTGGTGCTGACGGGGGGCGATCCGCTCGCCCTCTCGCCTCGGCGCCTCGGCATGATCGCGCAGCGCCTTGGCGCCATCCCCCACGTGAAAGTGCTGCGCCTCCACACCCGCGTGCCGGTGGTGCAGCCCGCCCTCGTGAGCGACGCGGTGGTCGAGGCCCTGGCCGGGTTCGGCGGCGCGGTGTTCGTGGCGCTCCATGCCAACCACCCCCGCGAGTTCACGCCGCAAGCGCGCGAGGCCTGCGCGCGGCTCGTCGGGGCCGGCATCCCGATGGTGAGCCAATCGGTGCTCCTGCGCGGCGTCAACGACGATGCCGCCACCCTGGAGGCGCTGATGCGGACCTTCGTGGAGAACCGCATCAAGCCCTATTACCTGCACCACGGCGACCTCGCGCCGGGCACGGGCCATCTGCGCACCGGCATCGCGGAGGGGCAGGCGCTGATGCGCGGGTTACGGGGGCGCCTCTCCGGTCTCGCGCAGCCGACCTTCGTGCTCGACATCCCCGGCGGGCACGGCAAGGTGCCGATCGGGCCGAACTACCTGAGCGAGACCGAAGCCGGCCTGGACGTGACCGACCCCGCCGGCCGGGCGCACCCCTACCCACCCAAGGAGACCCGATGATGCGCAGGCTCTGGGGCCGATTGAGTTCGGTGAACGTCCAGAAGGCCGTCTGGGCCCTGGACGAGGCGGAACTCGCCTACGAGCGCCTCGACGCGGGCGGCGCCTTCGGCGTGGTGCGCGAGCCCGCCTACCGCACCATGAACCCGAACGGTCTCGGTGCCGACCCTGGAGGAGGACGGCTTCGTCCTGTGGGAGTCGAACGCGATCATGCGCTACGTCGCCTCGCTGAGCCCGGCGCTCGCGCCGCCCCTCGACCCGCGCCAGCGCGCCCAAATCGACCAGTGGCTCGATTGGCAGGCGACGAGCTTCACCCCGGCCATGCGCGATGCCTTCTGGCAATTGTTCCGCTCGGCCGATCCGAACCGGACCCTCATCGCCGCCTCGCTCGCGGCCTCGGAGGTCTATGCGGCGATCCTCGACGGGCATCTCGCCGGGCGCGACTACGCTGTAGGCGAGAGCTTCAGCATCGCCGACATCGCGCTGGGCTGCGCGGCGCATCGCTGGCTGAACCTCCCGGCCGAGCGGCAGGACCGCCCGAACCTGCGCCGCTGGTACGAGCGCATCGCCGTCCGGCCCGGTGCCGCCCGCGCCCTCGCCGAGCCGGTGGGCTGAGGCAGTGGATCGGGGAAGGCGGCGCTTGCGTTGCCGCCGGGGTCACGCCATCCCCCCATGGAAAACCTGAGCCGGAGCGTCCGTATGGCCATCGACCCCACCCTGCGCGATGCCCTGAGCGCCGTCACCACGGCGAGCATCGCGCGGGCCCTCGAACGGGCCGGCCTGCGCGACTTCGTCCCCGCCGGCATCGGACGGCGGTCGAGCACGACCATCGTCGGCCCCGCCCATACGCTCCGCATGGTGCCGGCCCGCGGCGAGGGCATCGGCGATCTCGCGACCGCCATCGAATCGGTGCCCGAGGGCGCGGTGGTGGTGATCGACACCGCCGGCACGGGCCGAAACCTCCCCTTCGGCGCCATCCTCGCCGGCCGCCTGTCGAGCCGGGGCGCGGCGGGTCTCGTCACCGATGCCACCGTGGCGGAAGAGGTCGGCCTGCCCGTCTGGGCGGCGCAGGGCGCGGCGGCGGGCGGCCTCACCCTCGCCGGAAGCTGGCAGCCGGTCGCCTGCGGCGGCGCGGCGGTGCATCCCGGCGACATCGTCGTCTGCGGGCCGGACGGCGTCGTGATCGTGCCGCCCGACATGGCCGAGCAGGTCGCCCTTGAGGCGGTGGAGCAGCAGCGCCTCGACCTGTGGCTGCAGCGGGAGGCCGAGAAGGGCACGAGCCTTTACGGGCTGCTGCCGCCGGACTCGAGCGCCCGCGCGCGGTTCGAGGCCGAGACCGGCTCGGTCTGAGGGGGATGTTCTTCCCCGCCTCGAAGGTGATCTACTTCCTGATCACCCCCTCGAACCTGCTGATCTTCCTGAGCTTGGCGGGCATCCTCCTCCTCGCCGTCACCCGTAGGCGCCGCACGGGCGCGACCCTCGCCCTCACCGGTACCCTCGGCCTGCTGCTCGCAGGCTTCGGGCCGGCCTCGGAAATCGCGCTGCTGCCCCTGGAGCAGCGCTTCCCGGCCTTCGACGCGGAGGGCCCGGCGCCGACCGGGATCATCATGCTCGGCGGGGCCATCGAGACCGGATTGTCCGAGGTGCGGGATCAGGTCGTCGTCAACGACGCGGGCGAACGACCGATCTATTTCGCCGACCTCGCCCGACGCTTCCCGCAGGCGCGGCTGGTCTTCTCCGGCGGCAGCGGCTTCATCGGCGGCGGCGTCTCCGAGGCCGATATCGTGAGCCGCCATGCGGACGTCATCGGCGTGCCACGCAGCCGGATGATCCTCGAGAACCGCTCGCGCAACACCCGCGAGAACGCGATCTTCTCGGCGGATCTCGTCCATCCGAAGCCCGGCGAGCGCTGGCTGCTCATCACCTCCGCGTGGCACATGCCCCGCGCGGTGGGGTGCTTCCGGCAGGCGGGCTTCACCGTCGAGGCCGTTCCCGTCGATTACAGGACCAAGGGATGGGGCGACGTGCTCCATGTCCACGGCTTCGCCTCGGACGGGCTGCTGCAGCTCGACCTCGCCGCGAAGGAATGGATCGGCCTCGTGGCCTATCGCCTCGCCGGCTACATTCCCGATTGGCTGCCCGGCCCGGCCTCGCCGCCGCCCTCGGGCAGCGCCAGCCGGTAGATGCCGCGAAAGTCGTCCGGGTCCACCGGGCGGCCCTTGCGCAGGATCGCGACGCGCCCCTCATGAGCGAGGCGTACCGCCACCCGCCGCACCGGCTGCATCAGCGGCCCCCAGCCGTCCGGGTGCGGCCCGCCGAGTTCCCGCGCCACCTCCGAGGGGCAGATCGTCTTGCCCGCGCCGCGCGCCTCCACGAGGCGCAGCATCGTCTCAGCGATGGTCTCCGCATCCGCACTCATCGCCTGCTCCCGTCCAAAGGACCCTCATGCTCGCATTCGCCTAGGGCGAGCAACTCGCGCCGGATGCGCGAGAGGAATTGCCGGTGCCACATGACGCACACGACGAACGTCGTGGAGCCGAACAGGATGACCGGGCTCACGAACCAGCCGAGATAGGCCAGCGCGAAGAAGAACGCCCGCTGGCCCCGCGCGAAATGGCTCCCCGCGCTGACGTTCATGGAGGCGATGCGGCTGACCGTGCGCAGCATCTCGGGTTCGGGCACGTCCGCCCCCTTCGGCGGGACGGCGCCCAGGAGGATCGCGCTGTAATTGAACAGCCGGTAGGCCCAGGCGAACTTGAATAAGGCGTAGGTGAAGACGCAAGCGAGCCCCGCCACCTTCACCTCCCAGGTCAGGCGGTTGGCCACCGTGCCGAAGGGCAAGGTCGCGAACAGGTTGATCACGTCGTCGCCGGAGCGCGACAGGGTGAGCACCGAGCCCAGGGCGATCAGCGAGGTCGAGGCGAAGAAGGCCGTGCCGTTCTGCAGCGAAGCGTTGATCTGCGTGTCCACTACGCGGTTCTCCCGCGCGATCACCTGCCGCGCCCAGTTCTCCCGGTGGCGGTCCATGATGCGGCTGAGGGAGATGCGCTGGCCCCGCAGGCGGCTGACGCTGACGCCGTAGGCCGTCCACGCCGCGAGAAAATAGAGCAGGGCCCCGAGATCGAGGGGCGAAAAGCCGGGGGCGGCGGTGGACAGGTCGGTCATGATCGACCGGCTCTACCAGCCGCATCGCCGGGGCAGAACCCGCTTCGACCCAGGATCAGCTCCGTTCGACGGTGAAACCGGGCGTTGTGGGCGGCGTGGCGCCCTCGCTGACGGCCACATCATCGACGCGGGCGAGGAGCGGCCCCTTGCGGCACAGGCCGAGCATCCGCTCCACATTGTCCGCGGGTCCGCTGAACAGGGCCTCGACGCTCCTGTCCGGCCGGTTGCACACCCAGCCCGACAGGCCGAGTCCATCCGCATTCTCCTTCGTCCAGGCGCGGTAGGAGACACCCTGAACACGGCCCCGGACGATGACGGAGACGGTGCGCACGTCGCTCATGCGGTCTTGTCCTTCACCAAGGCGGCCCGCGCAGCCAGCCGCCGATCTCGCGGAGATAGGGCGCCGGCAATTGCGCCGCCGAGGCCGCCGCCAGCACCGCTTCGAGGTAGCCCGGCCGCGGCCGCCCCGGCGCCGTCGACCGCCCGAGATAGATGAGCGCCCGGCGCACGCCTGCCTCGGTGCGGACGGCCAAGCTCGCCTTGGCGTAGAGGCCGCTCGCCACGCCCTCGTAGCGGTCCAGGGCCGGGATGTCGTCGAGGGCCAGTTCCCACAGTACGCCGTGGACGACCCGCGCAGGGTCGCGCACCACCGAAGCGTAGCCCTCGCGCATGACGATGAAGCGGTGGCCTGCCAGACGCCCTCGCCCGATTAGGCGCGAGACGGGGCAGCGCAGGGCCATGGCGGCGGCGTCCATGTTGGCGCCGTAGGCGAAATAGAGCGGCAAATCTCGTGGGGCGTCGGCGCGATCACTCGCCGGGCTGGCGATGGTCGAGCCGCCGGGTCGCGCGCTCGTTTGCGAGCACCGCCGCGTAAGCGATGGCCAGCGTGATCGCCGGAATGCCGAAAGTGACGAAGTACCAGTCGAAGGTCATGGCCTGAGGCTCCGCAGGGCCCGCCGCGCACCCAAATGTAGTGTCACTCCGGTCAAAAGCCAAACCAGAGAGAACGACAGGGTCTCGAACCGCGCCACGGGGGCGCTCGCGACCCCGAAGCTGAGGGCCGTCATCGGCGTCACGAAGCCGATGACGA
Organism: Methylobacterium sp. TK26; assembly: GCF_055361565.1. Lineage (NCBI taxonomy): Bacteria > Pseudomonadati > Pseudomonadota > Alphaproteobacteria > Hyphomicrobiales > Methylobacteriaceae > Methylobacterium > Methylobacterium sp. TK26. The sequence continues at coordinate 2,677,301 of NZ_CM143965.1, forward strand.
CGTAGGCGACGGCGACGTTGTTCAACGCCGTCGCCAGGAGCTTCGTCTGCTCGTTGTGGATCGCCGTCACGGTCGCGCGGCGGTCACGCGAATTCGAGGATCACCGCGTCGACGGCGAGGCTGTCGCCTTCCTTCGCGTGGATCTTGCCGACCGTGGCGTCGCGCTCGGCCCGCAGGACGTTCTCCATCTTCATCGCCTCGACCACCGCGATGGGCTCGCCGTTCTTCACCTCCTGGCCCTCGGCCACGAGGATCTGCTTCACGAGGCCGGGCATCGGGCAGAGCACCTGCTTGCCGGAGCCTGCCTGCTCCTTCACCGGCATGAGGGCGGCGAGTTCGGCCTCGCGGCGGGTGAACACCCGCGCCTCGGCCGCCGCGCCGGCATGCTGCAGGAACGCGCCGTTGAGGAGGCTGCGCACCTGGATGGCGCAACGCTCGCCGTCGATGGTGCCGATCCAGACCGGCTGGCCGGGGCGCCAGTCGCTGGCGACGTGCAAGGCCGCGCCGTCCTCGCGGGTGACGATCACGCCCTCGCCGTCGGTCTCGACGGTCACGGGGAAGCGCTCGCCGGCCAGCGTCACCACCCGCTCGTTCTCGAAGGCGAACAGGCCCGGCGCCCGCATCTGGCCGCTGATGCCGCGCTTGCGCTGGTTGAGCTTGTGGTCGATGGCCGCCGCCGCCGCCATCATCCGCGTCGCGACCTTGCCCTCGGGCTCCGGCGCGGCGAACCCGCTCGGGAATTCCTCGGCGATGAAGCCGGTGGAGAGCCGACCCTCCTGCCAGCGCGGATGCGCCATCAGGGCCGACAGGAACGGGATGTTGTGGCGGATGCCGTCGATGGCGAAGGCGTCCAGCGCCTCGGCCTGCGCGTGGATCGCCTCCAGGCGGGTCGGCGCCCAGGTGACGAGCTTGGCGATCATCGGATCGTAGTGGATCGCGATCTCGCCGCCCTCTTCCACGCCGGTGTCGTTGCGGACGATGGCCTCGCCCTGCGGACCTTCCTCCGGGGGCTGGTAGGTGGTCAGCCGGCCGATGGACGGCAGGAAGTTGCGGGTCGGGTCCTCGGCGTAGACGCGGCTTTCCACGGCCCAGCCGTTCAGCTTCACCTGCGCCTGCGAGAGCGGCAGCGTCTCGCCGGCCGCGACGCGGATCATCAGCTCGACGAGGTCGAGGCCGGTGATCATCTCGGTGACGGGATGCTCCACCTGCAGGCGGGTGTTCATTTCGAGGAAGTAGAAGGACTTGTCCTGCCCCGCCACGAACTCGACCGTGCCGGCCGAATCGTAATTCACCGCCTTGGCGAGGGCGACGGCCTGCTCGCCCATCTTGCGGCGGGTCGCCTCGTCGAGGAGCGGCGACGGCGCCTCCTCGATCACCTTCTGGTTCCGGCGCTGGATCGAGCACTCGCGCTCGCCGAGGTAGATCACGTTGCCGTGCTTGTCGCCGATGACCTGGATTTCGATGTGGCGCGGGTCGGTGATGAACTTCTCGACGAACACCCGGTCGTCGCCGAAGGAGGACGAAGCCTCGGACTTGGCGCGGGCGAAGCCCTCCGCGACCTCGTCGGCGGAATGGGCGATGCGCATGCCCTTGCCGCCGCCGCCGGCCGAGGCCTTGATCATCACGGGGTAGCCGATCTCGTCGGCGATGGTCACCGCGTGCTCGGGGCTGTCGATGACGCCGAGGAAGCCCGGCACCGTCGATACGTTGGCGGCGGCGGCGGCCTTCTTCGACTCGATCTTGTCGCCCATCGCGGCGATGGCGCCGGGATTGGGGCCGATGAAGACGATGCCGGCGGCTTCCAGCGCCTTCGGGAAGGCCTCGCGCTCGGAGAGGAAGCCGTAGCCGGGGTGCACGGCCTGCGCCCCCGTCTGCTTGCAGGCCTCCACGATCTTCTCGATGACGAGGTAGGACTGCGACGCGGCGGCCGGACCGATATGGACGGCCTCGTCGGCCATCGCGACGTGCACGGCGTCGCGGTCGGCATCCGAGTAGACCGCCACGGTCTTGATACCCATGCGCCGCGCGGTCTTGATCACCCGGCAGGCGATCTCGCCGCGATTCGCGATCAGAATCTTATCGAACATCCTTCGGGCCGCCCTGCATCGGATCGCCGGATTGCAGACCGGCTTATTCGTTCCGATAGAGCAGATGTGACGCGGACGGAAGCTGTACCGATAGGCGGTTCACGCCGCGAGGGCGAAGTGCCGGCGGGAGCGGGCGGCCGGCTCGCGGATCCAGCGGTTCGCTTCGAGGGCGAAGGCGGTGAGCGACTCGGCCGACCCTTGCGCCTCGCGCACGATCTCCTGGGCGATCCGCGCGGCGACCGGGCTCGGGCCGGAGCGGCCGGTGAACGTGGCGGCGAGCCAGGTGGCGGTCTCGCGGTCGACGTAGCCGGTGGAGCGCTCGCCCCACACCACGTAATCCACCACCGTCGCCACGAGGAAGTCGGCGAAATCCTCCGAGCTCGGCACCGCGCGCTCCAGGGCGACCAGCAGGTCGACCTCCTCGCGGCGGGTGATGCCGTCCGGGATCACCTCGCGCTTGAGGGCCAGAAGGTCCTCCGCCGAGATCTCGCCGGCCGAGACGGCATGGTTGCAGAACTGTTCAACGGAGATCTGGATCATCTGAGCCTGCCTTCGCGACCTTCTGAGAGGTCGTCCCTGTCGTTCCGTGTATCGGACAGTACGAGGCGGCTGATCTTCCGGAGGTTAACGGCCAAATCTGAACGGCTCTTCAGGTAAACACCTGCCAACGAGAGAGCGTTATTCGAAGGTTGCGGTGTTTCGTTAGCGGAGAATGACCACGGCCCAGGCCGGTGTCGGATCGCACGGATTTACAACCCAGGCTCCCATCGCCCCGTAGTCCGCACGGCGGCGGCGTGGCACATTGCCGGCTCCCGACGCGGAGGCGCGGCGGGGTGGATTTCGGGAGACAGCCCGCGTGACGACCCTCTACGTGAGCCATCCCGCCAGCTTCGACCATGTGGTGCCGGAGGGGCACCCGGAGCGCCCCGCCCGCATGCGGGCGATCGAGCGCGCGCTGGAGGACGAGCGGTTCGCGTCCCTCGTCCGGGTGCAGGCGCCCCGGGCCGAACCCTCCGTCGCCACCCTCGCCCATCCGGCCGAGTACGTGGACGCGCTGATGGCGGCGGTGCCCGAGCAGGGCATGGTCGGCATCGATGCCGACACGATCCTCTCCCCCGGCAGCATGGAGGCGACACTGCGGGCGATCGGCGGCGCGGTGCACGCCGTGGACGCGGTGATGCGCGGGGAGTGCAGCAACGCCTTCGTGGCCATGCGCCCGCCGGGCCACCATGCCGAGCGGATGAAGGCGATGGGCTTCTGCCTGTTCAACCACGCCGCCATCGCCGCCCGCCACGCCCGCGCGGCCTTCGGCGTCGACCGGGTGGCGTTGGTCGATTGGGACGTCCACCACGGCAACGGCAGCCAGGACATCTTCTGGGACGACGACGCGGTGCTCTACTGCTCCACCCACCAGATGCCGCTCTATCCCGGCACCGGCGCGGCCTCCGAGCGGGGCAATAAGAACACGATCGTGAACGTGCCGCTCCACGCCAACGACGACGGCGAGGTGTTCCGCGAGGCGTTCGAGGCCGGCATCCTGTCCCGGCTCGAGGCGTTCCGGCCGGACCTCATCCTCATCTCGGCGGGGTTCGACGCGCACCGGCTGGACCCGCTCGCCAACCTGCGCCTGGAAGCGGAGGATTTCGCCTGGGCGACAAGACGCCTCATGGAGGCGGCCGAGCGCAGCGCGGGCGGGCGCGTCGTCTCCGTGCTCGAAGGAGGCTACAGTTTGGAAGGGCTGTCCAAGTCGGTCGCGGCGCACGTCAACGCCCTGATGGGCCACTGACGCCGGAAACAATAAACGAAACGATGCTTGCGCAGCACTTGTGCGTTGCACGAACCGGGGCGGGATCTCGCGCACTGGTTGAATGAATTATTAGACCTTTTGCAAATAGGGTCGCGGCCTCGATACAGGAGTGCTTCGCGGCCCCATGGCAGCATCCTCACACAGGTGCACGGCGGCGATCCGGAAGCTGCGCGGCGACCGGACGGGGACGACGGCTGTCGAATTCGGCCTGTTGATCGTTCCGTTCATGCTGACGCTGCTTGGGGTGTTCGAGGTCGGCTACACGTTCTTCATGATGTCGGCGCTCGATTCCGCCGCGCGGGGAAGCGCCCGCGCGGTGATGACGGGTGCGGTCTCCACCGCCGGCATGACCGCCAGCCAGTTCCGCACCACGATCGTCTGCCCGAAGCTGCCGGCCAACTTCGCCTGCGGCGACGTCTTCATGAACATCAGCGTGGTGCCGGCCTCATCGACCCAGACGGGGTACTATTCCTACGTCAACACGGCCAAGAGTGCCCTCGTCGTCCCGCCCCTCGACGTGACGCAGAACCTTTTCTGCCCCGGCTCGGGCGGGCAATACGTGGTGGTGCAGATCCTGTACCCGGCCAGCTACTTCACGATGCTGTTCGCCGGGTCGGCGTCGGTCACTTACAAGGGCAAGAAGGTCAACGTCCTGATGTCGACGGCGACGTTCCGGGCCGAGCCGTATAGCGGCGGCGCCGCCTATGCGGGCTGCTGACGATGGTGCCCGCCGCCCTCCTCACCCGGTTCGGACGTGATCGCGCGGGGATCGCCGCCGTCGAGTTCACGCTCATCTTCCCGATCCTGCTCGGCGTCTCGGCAGGGATCTTCGAGTATTCGAGCTTCGTGCGGCAGTCGCGCCAGCTTACGGACACCGCCAACTCCATCGCCGAGATTCTCGCGGCCGATGCCGACACGACGGTCTCCTCGACAGACCTGCATTACGCCGTCGATTCCACGATGCTGACCTTCCCGAAGGTGCTGAGCGACTCGACGCGCAAGGGCATCGCCTGGGCGAACGACATCACCATCTCCCTGACGGGGATCAGCTTCGCGCCGACCGTCTCGGGCTGCACGAGCGGGTGCACCTACAAGGCCGCCGTCAACTGGACCGGCGGGGCCAAGCAGCGGGTCTGCGGCAGCCTGCAATCCTCCGCCACCGACACCAACGCCCCAAGCCCGACGACCCTGCCCGCGAGCCTGTTCACCCCGGTGGCGAACCCGCAGGGCGGCAACGGCTCCCCGCTCTTCGTCGTGGTGGCGGACGTCACCTACACCTGGTCGCCGGCCGTGTTCACGGGGCTGCTCAACGCCGTCACCCTGAAGCGCTCGTCGTACATCAACCCCCGCTACGTCAGCTCGCTCAAGTACACGGCCGGCAGCGGCGACGATGGATTTGGCCAAGCATGCTCCGGTTACTGACCATGCGCGCATCGACGCTGCGATCCGGCCTGCTCGGCCGACTTCTCACGATGGTGCGCCGTGCCTGGGCGGCCCGCGCGGGCAGCCTCACCACGATCACCGCCTTCTCGGCGATCCCGATGATCGGCTTCATCGGCCTGTCGGTCGATTACGGCATGGAACTGGCGGCGAAGTCGAAGCTCGACCATGCCGCCGACGCGGCGGTGATCGCCGCCATCACCAGCGCCCAGACCTACATCGTGACCTATACCGGCACGGGCGATCCGACGACGAACGCGATCACCGTGGGGAAGGCGCAGGCGCTGGCGCAGTTCAAGGCTAATACCGGCTCCCTGCCGGCGGCCGTGCCGACCCCGAACATCACGATGAGCGTGTCCGGCCGGGTGGTGAGCGCCAGCGCGTCCTACTCGTTCTCGATGCCGACGATCTTCATGCGCGTGCTCGGCACGAAGACGGCGAGCTTCACCGGCACGGCGGGTTCGACCCTGACGATCCCCGCCTTCACGAACATCCACATCGTGATCGACACCTCGTCCTCGATGGGCATCGGCGCCACCACGGCGGACCAGCAGATCGTCTACAATGCCACCGGGGGCTGCGCCGTCGCCTGCCACCACACCGGGACGACCGATCTCGCCCGCAACAAGGGCGCGACGCTGCGCATCGACGTGGCCAAGAACGCCGTCGTCTCGGCCTTGAAGCAGATCATCTCCTCCGGCAACGCGACCCGCTTCCAGGTCTCCGTCTGGACGATGAGCACGCAGTTCACCAACGTGTTCCCCCTGTCCAACAAGATCTCGAATGCGGTGACGACGGTTCAGGCCCTCGACATCACCGACAGCGCGAAGGACGGCGGCACCAACACGACGTACAGCCTCCAGACCCTCGGCAACTCGCTGAACACAGACGGCAACGGCCTGACCTCGGCCACGGCCCAGGGCTTCGTGATGCTGATCACCGACGGCGTGCAGGATTCGGACATGAAGGTGAAGTCCGGCAGCAACTGGGTGGACGGCTACGATTCGAACTTCTCGCCCTATTCCCCGTGCCAGACCCCCAACTGCAAGAGCCTCACCGGCTTCGCGGTGCCGATCATCATCCAGTCCTTCGACCCGACCGCCTGCAACTCGATCAAGTCCAAGGGCTACACGTTGATGACGCTGAACACGAAGTACATCGTGCCGCCCTCGAACCTCCAGAGCAGCAGCGCGACGCTCAATAGCGTGTTCGACTTCGTGAAGGCCTATCTGGCGAGCTCGATCGCCTCGAACCTGTCGTCCTGCGCGACATCGTCGAGCTACGCCTACGCGGCCGACTCGCCGAGCGAGATCAACACCGCCGTCCAGCAGATGTTCTTGGCCGCCGGGGCGCAGGCGCGGATCACCAACTGATCCGCGCCTGCGCGGCCGCGTTTACAGCGGCTCGTCGCCCAGATGCTCGATGCCGAAGCCCGAGAGGCCGACATAGGAGCGCGACGAAGTCGCGAGGTTGCGGATCGAGACCACGCCGAGGTCGCGCAGGATCTGCGCCCCGAGGCCGACCTCGCGCCATTGCCGGGCGCGCACGGCCTCGGCGCCCTCGTCGTTGACGCTCTTGAGGGGCACGCCCGCCGTCCCGTCGCGCAGGTAGACGAGAACGCCCCTGCCCCTCTCCGCGAAGCGGCGCAGCACCGCATCGATCTGCGTGCCGCCGCCGATCACGTCCGCGGCGACGTTCGACCGGTGCAGGCGCACCAGCACGTCGCGCCCGTCGCCGATATCGCCCATCACGAAGGCGAATTGCTGGATCGTCTCGAAGGGCGTCGAATAGGCGTGCGCCGTCATCGCCCCGTGCGCCGACTGGACCTGGAAATGACCGACGCGCTCCACCAGCCGGTCGCGGGCCTGCCGGTAGGCGATGAGGTCGGCGACCGAGATCCGCTTGAGCTTGTGCGTCTCGGCGAAGGCGTCGATCTGCGGCCCCTTCATCACGGTGCCGTCGTCGTTGGCGAGCTCGCAGATCACGCCGACCGGCGGCAGTTCGGCGAGCTTGCACAGGTCCACCGCCGCCTCGGTATGGCCCGAGCGCATCAGCACGCCGCCGTCGCGGGCGATAAGCGGGAAGACGTGGCCGGGCCGCACGAAATCGGCCGCGCCCATGTTGCCGTTGGCGAGCGCCCGCACCGTGTTGCAGCGCTGCTCGGCCGAGATGCCCGTGGTGAGGCCGTGCTTCACATCCACCGTGACGGTGAAGGCGGTGCCGAGGGGCGCATCGTTCGAGGCGACCATCGGGTCGAGGCGCAGGCGCCGCGCCTCGGCGAGCGTCAGCGGGGTGCAGACGATGCCGCAGGTGTTGCGGATGATGAAGGCCATCTTCTCCGGGGTGCAGAGCGAGGCGGCGACGACGAGGTCGCCCTCGTTCTCGCGGTCGTCATCGTCGGTGACGACGACGATCTCGCCCCGGGCGAAGGCTTCGATCACTTCGGTGACGGTGCAATGGCTCACGGCTGACGTCCTAAAATCGCGACGGATCGCTCCCGGAGGAGCGGCATCAAGGGTCAGGGCTGCCCCACCTGACCGCGATGACGGAGATAGTGATCGGCCAGCACGCAGGCCATCATCGCCTCGGCCACGGGCACGGCCCGGATGCCGACGCAGGGGTCGTGGCGGCCCTTGGTGATGAGGTCGATTTCGGTGCCGTCCCGGCTCACCGATTGCCGGGGGGTGAGGATCGAGGAGGTCGGCTTCACCGCGAAGCGCACCACCACCGGCTCGCCGTTGGAGATGCCCCCCAGGATGCCGCCCGCATGGTTGGCGAGGAAGCGCGGGCGCCCGCCATTGCCGGCGCGCATCTCGTCGGCATTGTCCTCGCCGCGCAGGGCCGCCGCCGCGAAGCCGTCGCCGATCTCGACACCCTTCACCGCGTTGATCGACATCATCGCCGCGGCCAGATCGGAGTCGAGCTTGCCGTAGACCGGCGCGCCGAGGCCCGGCGGCACGCCCTCGGCCACCACCTCGATCACCGCGCCCACCGACGAGCCGTCCTTGCGGATGCCGTCGAGGTATTCCTCATAATAGGCCGCCGTCTCCGCGTCGGGGCAGAAGAACGGGTTGCGGGCTACCTCGTCCCAGTCCCAGCGGCTGCGGTCGATGGCGTGCGGGCCCATCTGGACGAGGGCCGCGCGGATCGTGACGCCGGGGATGACCTTCCGCGCCACCGCGCCGGCCGCCACGCGGGCGGCGGTCTCCCGCGCGGAGGAGCGGCCGCCGCCGCGATAGTCGCGGATGCCGTACTTGGCATCGTAGGTGTAGTCCGCGTGGCCCGGCCGGAAGCTGTCGCGGATCTCGGAGTAGTCCTTCGAGCGCTGGTCGGTGTTCTCGATCATCAGCGCGATGGGCGTGCCCGTGGTGAGCTGGCGCCCGCCGGTGCGGTCATCTGAGAAGACGCCGGAGAGGATCTTCACCTGATCGGGCTCGCGCCGCTGCGTGGTGAAGCGCGACTGGCCGGGCTTGCGCCGGTCGAGTTCGGCCTGGATCTCCTCCGCTTCCAGCGCCAAGCCGGGCGGGCAGCCATCCACGACGCAGCCGAGCGCGACCCCGTGGCTCTCGCCGAAGGTGGTGACGCGGAACAGGTGGCCGAACGTGTTGTGAGACATGGCGGCCCGCTCTAGCGCGGGTCGGCGCGAGTCACAAACCGCCGCGAAAGCGGGACGGACCTGCGCCGCGCTCCGGACCGGGCCGGAGACTGTTGAAACATAAAAACTTACGTATTTGCGGTGGGAATAAAAATCCCAGGACCCTCGTGGAACTCACGTGGCATGGTCCCGCTTGTAACAGCAAAGGTTACTGCACAGGTAGGCACCATGAAGACCTCGGTCACTGCGCTCGCTGCGCTCCTCGGCGTCTGCGTTCTTTCCGCTCCCGCCTTCGCCGCGTCGTCCTACGATCCCTTCGGTGGGAGCGATGCGGAGGATTACTACACCGAACAATCCCCGTACGGTTATCAGGGCACCTATAACCCCAGCTACGGCCAGGGTGTGCAGGCCGCGCCGCAGGCGCAGGTCCAGCCGATCCCGCGCGAGGTCGTCCCCTTCACCGCGAACTACGCGCCGGGCACCATGGTCGTCTCGACCTCGGAGCGGCGCCTCTATCTCGTGCTGGGTAACGGCGAGGCCCTGCGCTACGGCGTCGGCGTCGGCCGTCCGGGCTTCACCTGGGGTGGCGTGAAGACGATCACCGCCAAGAAGGAATGGCCGTCGTGGGTGCCGCCGAAGGCGATGCTCGCCCGCCGTCCCGACCTGCCGCGCTACATGGCCGGCGGCATCGAGAACCCGCTCGGCGCCCGCGCCATGTATATCGGCGGAACCGAGTACCGCATCCACGGCTCCAACGAGCCCGACACGATCGGTCAGGCGGTGTCGTCCGGCTGCATTCGCATGACCAACGACGACGTCAGCGATCTCTACGAGCGCGTGAAGGTCGGCGCGAAGGTCGTCGTCCTGAACTGATCGCCGCTTGCGCAGCGACCTTTAGGAGCCCTGCCCGGCGCGACCCGCCGGGCAGGGTTTCTTGCGTTACGGGACGACGTGCCCGACCGCCGTCTGCGCCGGGCTGAACGAGGCGATCGGCAGATCGCAGAAGCAGCGGGCGCCGAGCGGACGCGGGCCCGGCAGCGGGCAGGAATAGGGGCGCGGCCCGGTCAACCCGCGCTGCACGGCATCGCAATTGTAGCCGACCTCGCGCACCACCCGGCGGCGCGGCGGCGCATACTCTTCCTCGTAGGCCGGGCCACGGCGCTCGTAGCCGTCGCGCGGGCCGTCGTAATACTGGGCGCCGGCCGTCGTGACCGACGAGGCGAGGGCCAGCGCGCCCAAGGCGCCGCAGAGCCAGCGCGCGCCACCACGGAATCCGTTCATCGTCGCACTCCCGTTCCAATCGGGCCGCATCGGCCCCGTTTCGCCGCTGTCAGCGGGAATGGGGGCGAAAACGAGACGGCCCGCCCCGGGGTGGGGCGGGCCGTCTACCGATACGGTGACTCGGACGATCCGAATCAGTGGTTGGCGGCGCGCTCGGTGGCGTTCTGGGCGTTCTCGACCGTCTGGTTGGCGGCGTCGCGGCCCTGCTCCATGGCGCGGCGGGCCTCTTCGGCGCTCTGCTGCATGGCGGACTTGGCGCGCTCGGCGCCTTCCTGCATGGCGCTCTGCGCGATGCCGCTGAACTCCTTGGCCTGGGTCTGCATGGCCGCGAACTGGCTGCGGACGAAATCGGCCTGGATCTGCATGGCCTCCTGCACGTCCCGCGCCCGGACGAGGCGCTTGGCGAAGTCGAACGCCGCGTTCACGTTCTGCTCGGCGTACTCGAAGCCGCGCGACGACACGCTCTGTGCGTTGGTGCGGGCCACCTCGGCCGAACCCTGCACGGTGTCGGCGGTGCGGCGGGCGGCGCCCATGAAGCTGTCGAACGCCTTGCGGGCCTGATCGACGCTCTTCTCGGCGAAATCGCGCATTTCGGTGGGGATTTCGTAATTGGGGGTGTTGCTCATGGGGGCCGTCCTCTCGTTAGCGGCTGTTGATGGCGCGTTGTGCACTGCACAATAATCGATTCGCAGCCATATGCCACCCGCGCCGCAGGCATTAAGGTTGACATGACGTAAACGTGTGACGGCTAGCGCCATAGTCCAGCCATTGGCGCTACTAAGGGCTACAAACAGGGTCGTTCGCATGCAGAACACGCATGCCGGACGCACCGGACGGGACGAACATTCGCAGCCGGGAGCGGAGTCGCGGGGCTTGGACACCGACAGCACAAAGCGGGACGCGCGCCTGTCGCCGGCCTTCGCGCTCTGGGAGCGCGATACGGCGCTGGCGGCCGCCCTGAAGGATTCGACCGGCAGCCATCTCGTCCTCGACGCGGGGGATGGGCGGTTACGCCATGCCTCGCCGGCCGCCGCGCGGCTGGCCGAGGCCCTGCGCGGGCTCGACCTGCCCGGCATCGCCCGCCAGCTCGCCGCCTGCTGCCCGTCCGAGGGCGGCCACCGCATCGTGCGCCTGCGCCTCGATCCGCGCCGGATCGCGCCGCCCTCCCTGTTCCTCGTGTCGCGCGCGGCGGATGACGAAGGTCGGCCGGTCTATCTCGCCGTGCCGTCCGGGGCGCCGGCCTTGCCGCGTCTCGCCCCCGCCCCGGCGGCGAGGATCGAGGCGCCCCGCCCCCCTGCCCCGGAAGCCCCCTCGCCCGCGCTCGAACCCCCGCGCGAGGGCGACCGCTTCCTGTGGCGCAGCGACGAGGCCGGGACGCTCACCCGCCTCACGGGCCCCCTGTCGGGGCTCGCTGGACAGGATTGGCGCAGGCTCGCCGGGGGCGATGCCTCCGGCCTGCGCGCGCTCCTCGCGGCGCTGGCGGGCCGAGCGACCTTCCGCAAACTGCCGATCAGCTTCCGCCTCGGGCTCAACATCGTCCATGCCGAGGTCTCAGGGGCGCCCTCGGCGCGGGACGGCGCACCCTTCCGGGTCTTCGAGGGATTCGGCACGATCCGTGGCGTCGCGCGGGCGGATGCCGGGCCGGCGACCCTCGCCGACGACCTGATCGCCTTCGCCTCGGACGAGGATGGGATGAGCGGCGCCGACGGCACGCTCTCCAACGACGAGCACGCCGCCTTCCGCGAGATCGCGCGGGCGCTCGGGGCGCGCTATGCCGGCGACGACGACAGCGCCGCCCCCCTGGCCGAGCGCCTCGCCGGTTCGGTGATGCCCTTCCCCGGCATGCGGGCCGACATCGCGCCCGCGATCACGGACGAGGGCGACGAGAGCGGCGGCCTCCTCGACAGCCTGCCCATGGCCGCCATGGTGCATCGTGGCGAAGCGATCCTGGCGGTGAACCGTCCGTTCCTCGACATGACCCGCCACGCCGACCTCGACTCGCTGCGCGCGGCGGGGATCCACGCGGTATTCCCCGGCGGCCCCCCGAACTTCCGCAGCGGCCAATCGCACGAGACCGCCATCGGCACGGCGGCTGGCGGCGCCTTCCCCGTGGAGGTCACGCGCGGCATCTGTGCCTGGGCCGGCGGCCCGGCGGCGATCCTGCTGCTGCGCGGCCTGGACGAGAACGACCCCAGGCGCGAACTCGCCGCCGAACGTCTGGCCCGCGAGGTCCAGGCCGGGCGGGCGCTCGGAGCGGAGGCCGCCCTCGACGCGCTCCAGGCGGGCGTCGTCACCATCGACCGCGACGGGCGGGTCGTCACCCTGAACCGCGCGGCGGCGGCCTGCCTCGGCGGCAGCCCCACCGAACTGGTGGGCAGCGCCTTCGCCGGGCTGTTCGACGCGGGCAGCGCCGTGCCCCTCGCGGCGGCCCTGACCGGCAGCGGCGAGGCGCCCTCGGCCGTCCTCGCCCAAGGCCGGGCGATGACCCTCGCCCTCGCCCCGCCGCGCGCGGACGGGCAGCGGGTCGCGGTGCTCCACCGCCTGCCGGATTCGACGGCGAGCAGCGCGGCTCCGGCGGCCCGGCCCGAACCCGCCCTGCCTCGCCCCAGCAGCCTGCTGCGCCTCGATCACGAATTGCGCGAGCCGGTCGATGCGATCCTCTCGCTGACCCACGCCATGCTGGAGGAACGCTACGGCGCCCTCGGCGACCGCCGCTACCGCGCCTGCCTCACGGACATCCGCGATGCGGGCGAGCGGATCGTGGAGCGCATGGCCGAACTCTCGGACCTCGCCGCCATCGAGGCCGGGCTGATCGACCTCTCGCCCCGCCCGCTGGCGCTGAACGACGTGGTCGCCGGATGCGTCGCGGGGCTCCACGCCGACGCGGCGCGGGGGCGGATCGTCCTGCGCACCAGCTTCTCGGCGGATCTCGCCGAACTCGAGGTCGATGAGGCGAGCGTGCGCCGCGCGGCCACCCTCGTCATCGAGGCAGCCATCCGCCGCTCGGCGGCCGGGGGGCAGGTCATCGTCTCGACGGGCAGTGGCGAGAACGCCGAGGTGGCGTTGCGCGTCCGCGACGGGAGCCCGGCCCAGGAGGCGGCGAAATCCGCCGCGAGCGAGGACGAGCCCCGCCTCGCCCTGCCCCGTGCCCTGATCCAGGCCAATGGCGGGCGCCTGCGCTCCACGGCCCGGGGGGATGAAGGAACGCTGGTCGAGATCCTTCTGCCGTCGAGGCGCGGCACCCGTTCGAGCGGGCGAGACAAGTCCGCTGCTTTGTCATCGCAAGAACCCGGCTGACCGGATTGTTAGTGGCGCTTGACTGTTTCATTCTGGAAAGTCGCTTGACAGCGCGGTGACGCCCCGTTCATCACGTTTCCATTGCGCTCAATTTAACTCGAGCCGGTCGGTTCTTGTGCGCAGGGGGAAGTTCCGGGGTTACCGGAGCCGCCTTCATGACGCTACACGACTTTGGAAGTCCTGGCTGCGCGGTGTGAACCGCGATACGATCAGGCACCAAAACAGGGATGAAACACGATGGAAGGCCGAGTCGTCGAAGTCCAGGACGCATGGCGCGATGGCGCCCTCGTCGATGATGCCAAGTATCGCGAGATGTATCAGGCGTCGGTCACGGATCCCGACGCCTTCTGGAGCGAGCACGGCAAGCGGATCGACTGGATGACGCCGTATACGCGCGTCAAGAACACCAGCTTCGAACCGGGCAACGTCTCGATCAAATGGTTCGAGGACGGCAAGACCAACGTCGCCTACAATTGTGTCGATCGTCATCTCGAGACGCGCGGCGAGCAGACAGCGATTATCTGGGAAGGCGACAACCCGGACGAGTCGAAGCACATCACCTATCGCGAATTGCACGCGCAGGTCTGCCGCTGGGCCAACGTGCTGCGCAACCGCGGCGTCGAGAAGGGCGACCGCGTCACCCTCTATCTGCCGATGGTGCCCGAGGCCGCCTACGCGATGCTCGCCTGCGCCCGGCTCGGGGCGATCCACGCCATCGTGTTCGGCGGCTTCTCGCCGGATTCCCTTGCCCAGCGCATCCAGGGCTGCGGCTCGAAACTCGTCATCACCGCCGACGAGGGCCTGCGCGGCGGCCGCAAGGTGCCGCTGAAGGCCAACGTGGACGAGGCGATCAAGCGCCTCGGCACGCCGATCGTCGACCATGTCGTCGTCGTGCGCCGCACGGGCGGCGCCGTCGCCATGGAGCCCGGCCGCGACGTCTATTACGACGAGGCCGCCGAGCAGGTGACGGACGAGTGCCCGGCCGAGCCGGTGGAGGCGGAGCACCCGCTCTTCATCCTCTACACCTCCGGCTCCACGGGCCAGCCGAAGGGCGTGGTGCACACCACGGGCGGCTACCTCGTCTACGCCTCCATGACCCACGAATACGTCTTCGATTACCGCGAGGGCGACGTCTACTGGTGCACGGCCGATGTCGGCTGGGTCACGGGCCACAGCTACATCGTCTACGGGCCGCTCGCGAACGGCGCGACGACCCTGATGTTCGAGGGTATCCCGACCTATCCGTCGAACTCCCGCTTCTGGGACGTCGTGGACAAGCACAAGGTCAACATCTTCTACACCGCGCCGACCGCCATCCGCTCCCTCATGGGCGGCGGCGAGGGCCCGGTGAAGAAGACCTCGCGCCAGAGCCTGCGGGTGCTGGGTTCGGTCGGCGAGCCGATCAACCCGGAAGCCTGGGAATGGTACTACAAGGTGGTGGGCGACAGCCGCTGTGCCATCGTGGATACGTGGTGGCAGACCGAGACCGGCGGCATCCTCATCACCCCGCTTCCGGGCGCCACCGCCCTGAAGCCGGGCTCGGCGACGCGCCCCTTCTTCGGCGTGCAGCCGGAGATGGTCGATGCCGAGGGCAAGCCCCTGCAGGGCGCCTGCGAGGGCAACCTCTGCATCACCGATTCCTGGCCGGGCCAGATGCGGACGGTCTACGGCGACCACGAGCGGTTCGAGCAGACCTACTTCTCGACCTATCCCGGCAAGTACTTCACCGGTGACGGCGCCCGCCGCGACGCGGACGGCTATTACTGGATCACCGGCCGCGTGGACGACGTCATCAACGTTTCGGGCCACCGGATGGGCACGGCGGAGGTCGAATCCTCCCTCGTCGCGCACCCGAAGGTCTCCGAGGCGGCGGTGGTCGGCTACCCGCACAACGTGAAGGGCCAGGGCATCTACGCCTACGTCACCCTCAACGAGGGCGAGGACGGCGACGACGCGCTCCGCAAGGAACTGGTCGCCTGGGTGCGCAAGGATATCGGGCCGATCGCCTCGCCCGACCTGATCCAGTTCGCCCCCGGCCTGCCCAAGACCCGCTCCGGCAAGATCATGCGCCGCATCCTGCGCAAGATCGCGGAGGACGATTTCGGCTCGCTCGGCGACACCTCGACGCTCGCCGATCCGGCGGTGGTCGATGACCTGATCGACAACCGGCAGAACCGGGGCTGATCTTTCCCACATCGCGTGGGCAAGAATACGGGGCGGTCGCCGGAGAGGCGGCCGCCCCCAATAACAAGAGCGAACACGACAAAGCGTGACCAGGGAGCGGAAGGCCAAAGCGCCTTCCCGGGAGGATGGTTCGATGAGTGGGTCAAGGGTTGGACGGCTGGGGGCGAAGGTCACGCCCATAGGAGCGGTGGGCACGGACACCGTCGATCCGCAGCTCGAACGCATCGCCCGGACGCCGGAATTCCAGCAGCTCGTGGCCGAGCGCACCAAGTTCGGCTGGATCCTCACCGGCCTGATGCTGGTGGTCTATTTCGGATTCATCGGCCTCATCGCGTTCGACAAGTCGGTCCTGGCGATCAAGGTCGGCGGCGGCACGGCCTCGCTGGGCCTGTTCCTCGGCGTCTTCGTCATCCTCTTCGCCTTCCTGCTCACCGGCATCTACGTCACCCGCGCGAACACGCGCTTCGACGCCCTGAGCGACGCCCTCAAGCGCAAGGTCGCCCGTTGATGCGCCACGCTCCCCTCTTCCTCGGCCTGACCCTCGCCACCATGGCGGCGACGGCGGCCTACGCGGCCGGGCCGGATCTCGGCGCCGTGCAGCAGGCGGCCACGAACTGGCCCGCCATCGGCATGTTCCTGTTCTTCGTGCTGCTGACGCTGGGCATCACCTACAAGGCGGCCATGGGCTCGAAGTCGGCGGCCGACTTCTACGCGGCCGGCGGCGGCATCTCGGCCGGCACCAACGCGCTGGCCATCGCGGGCGATTACATGTCGGCGGCCTCGTTCCTCGGCATCTCGGGCCTCGTCTACACCTCCGGCTTCGACGGGCTGATCTACTCGACGGGCTTCCTCGTCGGCTGGCCGATCGTGCTGTTCCTGATCGCGGAGCGGCTGCGCAACCTCGGCAAGTTCACCTTCG
Organism: Methylobacterium sp. TK26; assembly: GCF_055361565.1. Classification (NCBI taxonomy): domain Bacteria; kingdom Pseudomonadati; phylum Pseudomonadota; class Alphaproteobacteria; order Hyphomicrobiales; family Methylobacteriaceae; genus Methylobacterium; species Methylobacterium sp. TK26. The sequence goes on from NZ_CM143965.1 coordinate 2,693,911, forward strand.
CCGACGTGGCGAGCTTCCGCCTCGACCAGACCTCGATCCGCATCATCTCGGCGACCGGCACCCTCGTGGTGGTGGCGTTCTACCTGATCGCCCAGATGGTCGGCGCGGGGAAGCTGATCCAGCTGCTCTTCGGCCTGCCCTATCTCTACGCGGTGGCCATCGTCGGCGTGCTGATGATCGTCTACGTCGCCTTCGGCGGCATGAAGGCGACCACCTGGGTGCAGGTGATCAAGGCCTGCCTGCTGCTGGGCGGCGCGACCTTCATGGCCGGCGCCGTGCTCTACTCCTACGGGTTCAACCCCGAGATCCTGTTCAAGAAGGCCGTCGACGTCCACCCGAAGGGTGATGCGATCATGGCGCCGGGCGGCCTCGTGTCGAACCCGGTGGAGGCGATCTCGCTGGGCGTCGGCCTGATGTTCGGCACCGCCGGCCTGCCGCACATCCTCATGCGGTTCTTCACGGTCTCGGACGCGCAGGCCGCCCGCAAGTCGGTGTTCTACGCCACCGGCCTGATCGGCTACTTCTACATCCTCACCTTCATCATCGGCTTCGGCGGCATCGCCCTGCTGATGTCCGACCCGAGCTACTTCAAGCTCGGCGCGGCCGGGACCTTCGACAAGCTGAAGGACATGGTCGGCGGTACCAATATGGTCGCCGTGAACCTCGCCAACGCGGTGGGCGGCCCGTACTTCCTGGGCTTTATCTCGGCAGTGGCCTTCGCGACGATCCTCGCGGTAGTGGCGGGCCTGACGCTCGCCGGCGCCTCGGCGGTCAGCCACGACCTCTACGCCCAGGTGTTCGCCCGCGGGCGCACCACCGAGGCGGCCGAGGTGCGGCTCTCCAAGATCGCGGCGGTCGGCATCGGCATCGTCGCCATCGTGCTCGGCTACATCTTCGAGAACCAGAACGTCGCCTTCATGGTCGGCCTCGCCTTCTCGGTGGCGGCGAGCTGCAACTTCCCCGTGCTGGCGATGTCGATCCTGTGGCGCGGCACCACGACCTGGGGCGCGCTGACGGGCGGCCTCGTGGGCCTGACGGCGGCGGTGGTGATGGTGGTGCTCTCGAAGGCCGTGTGGGTCACGACCTTCGGCCATCCGGTGGCGCTGTTCCCCTATGACAACCCGGCCCTGTTCTCGATGCCCCTGGCCTTCGCGACGATCTGGATCGTGTCGCTGATGGACAGGACCCGTCGGGCCCAGCGGGAGCGGGCAGCGTTCGAGGCGCAGTTCGTGCGCTCAGAGACCGGCATCGGCGCCGTGGGCGCCCACGCCCACTGACCAGTTTTAATTCTTCACCGAACGAGGAACGGGGCGCGGCGCAAGTCGTGCCCCGTTTTCGTTCCACGGCTTGATTACGCTTCGTGCCGGATGTGTTGAAAGTTGGGGTTCACGAACGCTTTACCAGTTGGGCTTGCCGCGCTCCTGATGTAACGCATGGGTGATCTGCGAAAAACGCAGACCGCGCCGGAAAGGCGCCGTAATCCACGAGGGAGGGCACGACAGATGGCAATGGCAGCCGCGTTACCGCGGGCCGGAGAGACCGTAAAGCCGATGACCGCGGGCGAGAAGAAGGTCATCCTGGCCTCCTCGCTCGGCACCGTCTTCGAATGGTACGACTTCTTCCTCTACGGCTCCCTCGCGACCGTGATCGGAGCGCAGTTCTTCTCGGCCTACCCGGAAGCCACGCGCAACATCTTCGCCCTTCTCGCCTTCGCCGCCGGCTTCATCGTGCGCCCCTTCGGCGCCCTGGTGTTCGGACGCCTCGGCGACCTCGTGGGCCGCAAGCACACGTTCCTCGTCACCATCCTGATCATGGGCATCTCGACCTTCGCGGTCGGCCTGCTGCCCTCCTACAACACGATGAATGCCTACGGGATCGGCTGGGTCGCGCCCGTGTCGCTGCTCGTCCTGCGCATGCTTCAGGGGCTGGCGCTCGGCGGTGAGTACGGCGGCGCGGCGGTCTACGTGGCCGAGCACGCGCCCGCAGGCCGGCGCGGCTTCTACACGTCGTTCATCCAGGCGACCGCGACGCTGGGCCTGCTGCTCTCGCTGATCATCATCCTGTCGACGCAGGGCTATGTGAACAGCGCGTTCCCGGCCACCACCGTCACGAACGCCGACGGCACCACGACCACGCTCACGGCCTTCCAGGTCTGGGGCTGGCGCATCCCGTTCCTCGTGTCGGTGGCGCTGCTGGCGATCTCGGTCTGGATCCGCCTGCAGATGAGCGAGAGCCCGGCCTTCAAGAAGATGAAGGAAGAGGGCACCCACTCGAAGGCACCGCTCTCCGAGGCCTTCGGCCAGTGGAAGAACGCCAAGTGGGCGCTGCTGGCGCTGCTCGGCCTCACCGCCGGCCAGGCGGTGGTCTGGTACACCGGCCAGTTCTACGCGCTGTTCTTCCTGCAAAGCATCCTGAAGGTCGATCAGTTCACCGCCAACGTGATGGTGGCGTGGTCGCTGATCGCGGTGACGGGCGGGTTCCTCCTGTTCGGCGCGCTCTCGGACAAGGTCGGCCGCAAGCCGATCATCCTCGGCGGCTGCCTGCTCGCCGCCCTCACCTACTTCCCGTTGTTCAACATGCTGACCGCCAGCGCCAACCCGGCGCTGCACGCGGCCCAGAAGGACGTGCCGGTGGTGGTGAAGACCAACACCGCCGATTGCTCGTTCCAATTCAACCCGGTCGGCACGGCCAAGTTCACGAAGGAGTGCGACGTCGCCAAGGCGCTGCTCGCCCGGTCCGCCGTCAACTACACGACCGAGAACCAGGCGGCCGGGACGCCGACCGTCGTCACCGTCAAGGGGAAGGACTTCCCCGTGGCCGACCCGGCCTTCGCCAAGACGGTGTCGGCCGCCCTCACCGAGGCCGGCTACCCCTCGGCCACGGCGAACCCGACCGTGATCAAGGCCGCGCATCCGCTCGACATCTTCACGAGCCAGAAGCTCGCGGTGATCGGGATCCTGTTCATCCTCGCGGTCTACGTGACGATGGTCTACGGCCCGATCGCCGCCGCGCTGGTGGAGCTGTTCCCGACCCGGATCCGCTACACCTCGATGTCGCTGCCCTACCATATCGGCAACGGCTGGTTCGGCGGTCTCCTGCCCGCCACCGCCTTCGCGATGGTGGCCCAGACCGGCAATATCTACTACGGCCTCTGGTACCCGATCGTGATCGCGCTCTTCACCTTCGTGGTGGGCCTGATCTTCATCCCCGAGACCAAGGACCGGGATCTCCTGGCCTGATCGGCGGACCATGATCGAACCCCTCGCCCGCCCTGCGGCGCGAGGGGTTCTTCGTTTCAGTGCCGGAAGTGGCGGTGTCCGGTGAAGACCATCGCCAGCCCCGCCTCGTCGGCGGCGGCGATCACCTCGTTGTCGCGCATGGACCCGCCCGGCTGGATCACCGCCGTGGCGCCGGCCTCGGCGGCGGCGAGCAGGCCGTCCGCAAAGGGGAAGAACGCGTCGGAGGCGACCACCGCACCCTTGGCGAGGCTGTCGGCGAGGCCGAGCCGGTCGGCGCCCTCGCGGGCCTTCCAGGCGGCGATGCGCGAGGAATCAACCCGCGACATCTGTCCGGCGCCGACGCCCACCGTCGCGCCGTCCTTCACGTAGACGATGGCATTCGACTTCACGTGCTTGGCGACGCGGTAGGCGAAGCGCATGTCGAAGGCCTCGGCCTCGGTCGGCGCGCGCTTGGTCACGACCTGGAACGGCATCTCATCGACCACCACCGCGTCGCGGCCCTGGACCAGCAGGCCGCCCGCGAGCGTCCGCACCGTGACGCCGGGCGCGCGCGGGTCGGGCAGGCCGCCGGCGAGGAGCAGGCGCAGGTTCTTCTTGCCCGCGAGGATGGCGATGGCCTCCTCGCTCGCCCCGGGGGCGATGATGACCTCGGTGAAGATCTCCACGATCTTGCGCGCGGCCACGGCGTCGAGGGTCCGGTTCAGGGCGACGATGCCGCCGAAGGCCGAGACCGGATCGCAGGCAAGCGCCCGCTCATAGGCTTCGAGCAGGCTCCCGCCCTCGGCCACGCCGCAGGGGTTGGCGTGCTTGATGATCGCCACCGCCGCCGTGCGGGCCGGGTCGAACTCGGCGACGCATTCGTAGGCCGCGTCCGTGTCATTGAAATTGTTGAACGACAACTCCTTGCCCTGAAGCTGCCGGGCCGTCGCGACGCCCGCGCGCGGGATGCCGGGCGAGCGGTAGAAGGCGGCGCTCTGGTGCGGGTTCTCGCCGTAGCGCAGCCCCTGGGCGAGGCTGCCGCCGAAGGCGCGGAAGGGCTGCGGCTCGTCCACCTCGAACCGCGTCGCCATCCAGTTGGCGATGGCCGCGTCGTAGGAGGCGGTGCGGGCATAGGCCTTCTGCGCCAGCTTGCGGCGCAGGGCGAAGCCGAGCGTGCCGTCGCCGGCCTCCAGGGCGTCGAGGATCGTGCCGTAATCCGAGACGTCGGTCACGACCGCCACGTCGGCGTGGTTCTTGGCCGCCGCGCGGATCATCGCCGGGCCGCCGATGTCGATGTTCTCGATGCAATCCTCGTCGGGCCTGTCGGCCGCGATCGTCGCCTCGAACGGGTAGAGGTTCACCACGAGGAGATCGATGGCGCCGATCCCGTGCGCGGCCAGCGCCGCCTGATGCTCGGGGTTGTCGCGGATCGCGAGCAGGCCGCCATGGACCGCCGGATGCAGGGTCTTCACCCGGCCGTCCATCATCTCCGGGAAGCCGGTCAGGTCCGCCACCTCCGTGACCGGGATGCCGGCCTCCGTCAGCGCCTTGAAGGTGCCGCCCGTCGAGACCAGCGCGATGCCGCGCGCGTCGAGGGCGCGGGCGAAGTCGACGAGGCCGGCCTTGTCGGAAACGGACAGGAGCGCGCGGGACACCCGCACGTGATCGTGGGTCATGAGTCGGGCCGAAGTGGTTGTATGTCGCGGTGCGCTACCATGGAACCGCCGCGCGCGGCCAGCCTCGGCGGATGACCCTCCGCCGCCGCTGAAACCCTCAGCGGGCGCCATCCGCGAGGCGGGCGAAGGTCCAGCGGACCTCGGCCGCGTCGGTGACGGCGAGGTAGAGCACGATCTGGTCCGTGCGGCGGGGCCCGCTCAGGCCGGCGAAGTAGACGCTCTCCTCGATGCGTACCTCGGCGCCCTCGGCATCGAACAGCCAGACCTCCCCCAGCGCGGAGGCAAGTTCGATCCCGCCGGGCACGTGGCGTACGGCGATGGCCGGATGGATGTGGAAGCGCACCGCCACGGAGAGCCCGCGCGTGCGCCCCGGCAGGCGGGAGGTCGTGCCCTTGCCCTGGCGCATGAAGGCATCGTGCCCTTCGAGGCGCCCCTCCTCCGGCAGGAGGTGCCAGCGCCGCTCGTGGACGAGTCCGAATTCCTGCATGTAGCCGTCGTGCCGGGCGGCGAGGACGATGCCGTCCGCCTGCTCGTCGCGCTCGGCGGCGACCGCCACCGGACCGCGCAGCACCACGGGGCCCATCCGGCGGCTGATCCAGGCGCTCATGCGCCGCTCCCACCACCAGCCCGACTTCACCACGAATCGGCAGGAGGAGGCATCGGACACCGTCGCGGTGGAATGCGCCGCCGTCGAGCGCGCGAGGAGGCGCATGTCCGGCCCGCTCGCCGGCAGGCCGCAATTCACGACGATCCGCTGAGGCCCGCTCGACATCTCGAAGGAGAGGCAGCCCGCCCCCGCGCTCACCGTGTAGGGCAGCGGCGCGCAGGCCCCGACATCGGCGGTGAGGACGACGCGCCCGCCCTCCATCCGCTCGTAGCCGGAATTCGGCGCGTGCATCATCGGCCGCCCGAACGTGTCATCGTAGACGAGGAGCGTCGCGAGGTGGTCGGCGTCGGTGGCGCCCATGCCGTTGAAGTGGCTGAGCGAGGCATCCGGGTGGCGCAGCAGCCGCAGGAGCGGCAGCATCCGGTCGATGGCGCGCAGCAGCGCGGCCGGCGGCTCGACGGAGCGGCTGAGGAAGGCCTGCCGCAGGGGCAGGAGATCGAGCAGCAATTCCATGCCGAAGCGCGGATTGCGCGAGCGGTGGCCGCCATCGGCCAGGATCTGCCGTTCCAGTTCGCGCGAGAGCACCCGCGTCGCCCGGCGCAGGATCGACTGGATCCCCTCGCAGCACAGGCCGGCATAGCAGAGCGCCACCGCCGCGTTCAGCCGCGCGGCCGGCATCACGCCCTTGCGCAGGTCGCGCTCCAATTGCTGCGCGTTGCGGCCGATGGCCCGCAGGAAGCTGTCGTAGAAGCCGTGATCGGCCCCTTCCAGCACCAGGGGCGACTGGCACAGGAACGAGATCAGCCGCCGCGCGGCGACGGGTGTCTGCCGCGCCAGGACCGGATCGCCCCGGCCGGCGATGAAATCGGAGACGAAGCTCCGGGCGTTGGCGCGGGCCAGCGCCGTATCCGCCGCGCGCAGGTGGCGCAGCCAGCCGAAGCCGTAGAGCTCGTCCGCCCATTCCGGCGAGGGCGGCGCGTAATCGAAGGGCGAGCCGCCGCCGGCCGCGAGCGAGCGGCCCGCGAAGACGAAGAGCCCGGCATAGATGTCGTCAGCGAAGGTCGCGTCGGAGGTGCGCAGGTCCTGCGGCGCGATCACCAGGGCGCCGACGCGGACACGCGCGAGAATCGCGGGCGGCGCGCTGACGCGCGCGGCGGCGGCGCGCGCGGTGCGCGCGACCTCCCGCCCGACCAGCCGGTACAGTCGCCAGCGGTCAGGCCCCCAGCCATCAGGCCCCCAAGCCACGCGTTCTCCCATGACTTCAGGCCCGGGAGACCTCACGGTCGAGGTTCGGCCGGCACCCTCCCTCCTCAAGGTAGGGCGGGCCTCTTAACCATTGGTTTACGCTGTGTCAGCCCACCCGGCCCCCTCACCGTGGCGCGAGCGCGGTCGCGAAGGCCTTCACGTTCGTAGCGATCATCGCGAGATAGGTCGGCGCCGGGCCGTCCGGGGGGGAGAGCGCGTCCGAATAGACCTCGCCGCCGATCCGGGCGCCGCTTTCGCGGGCGATGCGCTCCATCTGGCGCGGATCGGTCACGGTTTCGAGGAAGACCGCCGGCACCTTCTCCTTGCGGATCTGGGTGATGATCTTGGCCACGTCGCGCGGGCTCGCCTCGCTCTCGGTGGACAGCCCCTGCGGCGCCAGGATCGTCAGCCCATACGCGGAGCCGAAATAGCCGAACGCATCGTGCGTGGTGATGAGCCGACGGTTCTGCGGCGGGATCCGCTCCAGGGCGGCGCGCACGTCCCGGTCGAGGGCGTCGAGCTTGGCCTCGTATGCCGTCGCGGCGGCGGCATAGTCTTCGGCATGGACGGGATCGACCTTCGCCAGCCCGTCGCGGATGTTGGCGACGTAGATCTTCACGTTCGCGACACTCTGCCAGGCATGGGGATCGATGTCGTCGTGCCCGTGGCCGGCATGGGCATGCGGATCGGCTTCCGCGATGGTCGGGACGCCCCGGCTCGCGGTGACGATGGGGGCCTTCGTGCCGGAGGCGCGGATCAGCCGCTCGATCCAGCCTTCGAGGCCGAGCCCGTTCATGAACACGATGTCCGCCCGCGCGAGGGTCCGCGCATCCCCCGGCGCGGGGCTGAAGGAGTGCACGTCCGAACCCGGCCCCACCAGCGTGGTCACCTCGACGTGCCGTCCGCCGACCTGCCGCACGAGATCGCCAAGGATCGAGAAGGTCGCCACCGCGCGCAGGGGCCCATCCCCCGCGACGGCCGAGACCCCCGACCAGAGGAACACGGCGAGCACAGCCGCCACACGCACCATTCCGCTCACCGTGGATCTCCCTGCCGTCGCGGCCTGATAATGTAACAGTGTTACATGCACAAGGCGGGATCGGGCCCCTCGCGATCATGCCGTCCCGCGCCGCCGAACCCTCTTTCGGCCGGAATGGCTTGATCCGCGGCGGCGGGGGCGGCACACCGCCTCCGCGACTCCGCACCGGGGCCGCCACACGGGTTCGAACCGGACTTTCCATGGCACGCCTGCCCGGCGACACGGCCCCCCTGCTCGCCCGGCTGTGGCGGGAATGGCTTTCCCCCCACCGAGCGGCCCTCGCCATCGTCATGGTGCTGGTCGCCGTGGTCGGCGCCTCGACGGGGCTGTATCCGGCGCTCATCAAGGCGGCGTTCGACGCGTTCGACCGCAAGGATGCCTCGGCCATCGCCTACGGGCCGATCATCGTGGTGCTCGTCACGTCGCTGCGCGGCTTCGCCCTCTACGGGCAGACGGTGCTGACCAACAAGGTCGTCACCCGCGTCGAGGCCGACATGCAGGCCGCCCTCTACGGCCATCTCATCGAGGCCGACCTCGCCCAGCTCGGGCGGGAGAGCCCCGCCGCCCTCACCCAGCGCTTCACCACCGATTTCGCCTTCATCAAGGAGGCGCTGACCCGCATCTCGACGGTGCTCCTGCGCGACATCGCCATGCTGATCGGGCTCGTTGCCGCCCTCCTCTGGATGGACCCGATCCTGACCCTCGTCGCGGCTATCACCGTGCCCTTCGTCGCGGGGCCCATCGGCAAGATCGGCAAGAAGCTGCGGAAGGTCTCGACCTCGACGCAGGAGCAGATGGGCGCCACGGCGAGCCTCATTTCCGAGAGCCTGCAGGGCGCCCGCGTCGCCAAGACCTTCGCCATGGAGGGCTACCTGAAGGGCCGCGCGGCGGGATCCCTCGAAGAGGTCCGCCGCCTGAAGATGAAGGCCGCCAACGCGCGCGGGCGGCTCGACCCGCTTCTCGAAATCGGCGGCGGCCTCGCGGTGGCGGTGGTGCTGGTCCTCGTGGGCCAGCGGGTGCTGAACGGCGACCGCACGGTCGGCGATTTCACCGGCTACGTCGCCGCCCTGCTGCTCGCCGCCCAGCCGGCGCGGGCGCTCGGCAACCTCAACGCCATCCTGCAGGAGGCGGCGGCGGCGCTGCGGCGCTACTTCGACCTGATGGACGAGGCGCCCACGATCCGCGAGGCGCCGGGCGCGGTGCCGCTCATGGTCGGCGCGGGCGAGATCCGCTTCGAGGCGGTGCGCTTCCGCTACCGCGCCGACGCGCCGGCCCTGGAGGGCATCGACCTCACCGCCCCGGCGGGCGGCGTGACGGCCCTCGTCGGCCGCTCGGGCTCGGGCAAGTCGAGCCTGCTCAACCTCGTGCCGCGCCTCTACGACGTCGATGCGGGCCGCGTCCTGATCGACGGGCAGGACGTGCGCAGCGTCACTCTCTCCTCCCTGAGGGCGGCGGTGGCCGTCGTCTCGCAGGAGGTCGTGCTGTTTGATGACACCATCGCCGCCAATATCGGATTCGGGCGCCCCGGCGCCTCGCAAGCCGAGATCGAGGCGGCGGCCGAGGCGGCGGCGGCGCACGGCTTCGTCTCCGCCCTGCCGGGCGGCTATGCCTTTCGCGTCGGCTCCGGCGGCGGACGGCTCTCCGGCGGCGAGCGCCAGCGCATCGCGCTGGCCCGCGCCTTCCTGAAGGACGCGCCGATCCTCCTCCTCGACGAGGCGACCTCAGCCCTCGATTCCGAATCGGAGCGCCTCGTGCAGGAGGCCCTGGGCCGGCTGATGCGCGGGCGCACCGTCCTCGTCATCGCCCACCGGCTCTCCACCGTGCGCGACGCGGGGCGGATCGCGGTGATGGAGGCGGGACGGGTCATCGAGACCGGCCGGCACGACGACCTCGTGGTGCATGGCGGCGCCTATGCCCGCCTGCGCCGCCTGCAACTCAGCGACGACCCGATCCGGCCGGAGGGCAGTGGCGTCCCGGCGCAGACCACGCCATAAGGCATCGGATGCGCTCCCCGCCGCCGCGGACGCCCGTCCCACGCGGGGAGCGCGCCGGAACATGGGTCCGGAGCCGCGCCGTCCCGCCGTGAGGCAAGGCGCGGGTCCGACCGAGAGGACCTGACCGTGAGCGACCTGACGTTCGAGATCGAGACCAACCCGGCCCCCCGCTCGGCCGAGGACCGTGCCGCCCTGATGGCCAATCCGGGCTTCGGCAAGGTGTTCACCGACCACATGGCCATCGCCCGCTACAGCGCGGGGCGCGGCTGGCACGATGCGCGGATCACCGCGCGGGCCCCCATTCCCCTCGATCCGGCGGCGGCGGTGCTGCACTACGCCCAGGAGATCTTCGAGGGTCTGAAGGCCTATCGCACCGCCGATGGCGGCGCCGCCCTGTTCCGGCCGGAGGCGAACGCCCAGCGCTTCCGCCGCTCGGCCGAGCGCATGGCGATGGTCCCCTTTCCCGAGGACGCGTTCATCGACGCCCAGCGCAAGCTCGTGGAGATCGACCGCACCTGGATCCCCGACACGGCGGACGGCAGCCTCTACCTGCGCCCGTTCATGATCGCCAACGAGGTGTTCCTCGGCGTGAAGCCGGCGACCGAATACCTCTTCATCACCATCGCCTCGGCCGTCGGCTCCTACTTCAAGGACCCGAACGGCACCGTCACGGTGTGGCTCTCCGAGCATTACACCCGCGCCGCCCCCGGCGGCACGGGCGCGGCCAAGTGCGGCGGCAACTACGCGTCGAGCCTCGCCGCCCAGGCCGAGGCGGCGAGCAAGGGCTGCGAGCAGGTGGTGTTCCTCGACGCGGCCGAGCGCCGGTACGTCGAGGAGCTGGGCGGCATGAACGTGTTCTTCGTCTTCGAGGACGGCACGCTGCTCACCCCGCCCCTCTCGGACAGCATCCTGCCCGGCATCACGCGGGATTCGATCATCACGCTCGCCCGCGAAGCGGGGCTGACCGTGCGCGAGGAACTCTACGCCATCGACCAGTGGCGCGAGGACGTGCGGTCCGGCCGCCAGACCGAGGCCTTCGCCTGCGGCACGGCGGCGGTGATCACGCCCATCGGCCGGGTGCGCGGCCGCGAAGACGACTTCACCATCGGCAACGCCGTCGCCGGCCCGGTGGCGCGCCGCCTGCGCAGCCTGCTGGTCGACATCCAGCGGGGCAACACCAACGACTCGCACGGCTGGTTCCAGAAGGTCTTCTAGGACCGCCCGCCGCCGGCGGCCAGGGATGGTCGCCGGCGGGGTGCAACCGAAGATTGCGGACATAGAACTAAAGTATTCACAATTGTATTTACGCCGGTCCCGGCGAAAACACTTTTGATCGCCTCCGTGAAACGGTACAGCGAGGGTATCGGCCCCTCTCGACCGCATTGCCCCACGGAGACGTGCTCATGCTGCTGCCGGATACGGCGCTGCGCTCGATGAAAGTGATGTTCGCGACGCCCTGTTACATCTCGGCGGTGTCGATGAACTACGTCACCAGCATCTACGCCCTGGCATATTCATGCTCCCAGTTGGGCATGACGACGCAGCTGGCGATGCGTAGTGAGAGCCTGATCACCCGCGCCCGGAACCGGATGGTGCGGGACTTCCTGGCCGACGAATCGCTGACGCACCTGTTCTGGATCGATTCCGACATCGCCTTCACGCCGCAGGCGGTTTACCGCATCCTGCTGGCCGACCGGGACATCTGCTCCGGCGTCTACCCGCTGAAGATCAATTACTGGCCACAGGAAGGCCTGCCGGCGGGCATGACCTATCCGGAATTCCAGCGGCACTACACGCAATACGCCTTCAACCCCGTGGGTCAGGGGCTGGAACCGCTCCCGCCCTACACGGACGGTGACGGGTTCATCGAAGTCGCGGAGGCCACGACCGGCTTCATGGCGATCAAGCGCGACGTCTTCAAGCAGATGATGCGGCACTACCCGGACCTGCAATACGTCCCGGACGGGCGGGAGAAGGACCCCCTCGCCCATCTCTACTGGCTGTTCTTCGATTGCATGGTCGACCCCGATTCGGGCCGTTACCTGTCGGAGGATTATGCGTTCTGCCGCCGTTGGCGCGACATGGGCGGCAAGGTCTACGCCGACCTGCACTCGAAGCTGGATCACCTCGGGCAACACACCTACCAGGGCGATTTCCACGCAAGCCTCATCGCGCAGGGCCATCTCTAAGACCCTGCGGCATCCTCAGATTCGCCTCTTTCCTGCCGCAGGGCTCGCCCGCATCGGTACGGAGGCCCTCTCGTTGATCCGCTTCGAGAACGTCACGAAGGTCTACAAGACGGACGGCCATCGCCGCACCATCCTGGAGCAAGCGTCCTTCACCCTGAAGCCGGGCATTTCCTACGGCATCCTGGGCATCAACGGCGCCGGCAAGTCCACCACGATGCGGCTCATCGCCGGCACGGAGGAGCCGACCCGGGGGGTGGTGAAGCGTGGCCTGCGCGTCTCCTGGCCGCTCGGCTTCGGCGGCGGCTTCCACCCGCAGATGACCGGTCGCGACAACGTCAAGTTCATTGCCCGCATCTACGGCGAGGACCCGAAGCGCGTGCTCGACTTCGTGGAGGATTTCTCCGAACTCGGCAGCTACCTCGACGTGCCGATCCGGACCTATTCCTCCGGCATGAACGCCCGCCTCGCCTTCGGGATGAGCATGGCGATCCCGTTCGATTGCTACCTGATCGACGAGGTCACGTCGGTGGGTGACGGGCGCTTCGCCCGGCGCTGCGAGGAGGTGTTCTCGCAGCGGCGCAAGCATGCCGACGTCATCATGATCTCCCACTCGATGGAGGTCATCCGGGGCTGGTGCACGCAGGGCATCGTGCTCCTCAACGGCCGCGCCATCGTCTACGAGGACGTGAACGACGCGATCGAGGTCTATCACCGCCTCAACGCCTGAGACCCGGCCCGCCGCCGACATGCTTTTGCCGTGAGGCCCTGGCATGGCAGATCGCTGCAGGGGTCGATGGCCGACCATCGCGTCGGCGCCGGACGTTCGGACAGATCGGGAATCACTCGATGAACATGGAGATCGGCAAGCCCGAGGGCAGGCCGCTCACGCCGGCCGACCGGCAGCAGCAGATCGCGGAATCGCTTCGGCAATTCGCGCGGATGTCGCGCTTCGCCGACCGTCGCAAGGGCATCCGGTCGTACCAGAGCCACGTCAAGAGCGACCCCTGGGTGCCGGTCCTCTTCGTGATCTGCTTCGTGCTGCCCGCCCTGGCGGGGGCGATCTATTACGGGCTGATCGCGTCCGACCGCTACGTCACCGAGGCCCGCTTCGCCATCCGCCCCGCCATCGGCAGCGCCGAGAAGGCGACGCCGGATTCGGTCGGCACCAATGCCGGCGTGCCGCAGCAGATGATCGCGCAGGATACGCTGATCACCTACAGCTACATCCTCAGCCGGCCGATGGTGGAGACCATCCAGAAGCAGCTGCCGGTACGGGAATGGTTCGGCCGCGACAGCATCGACTTTCTCTCGCGCTTCGATGCCGACAAGCCGATCGAGAAGTTCATCAAATACTGGAAGCAGCGGGTCGAGGTGGATGTGGAATCCTCCTCAGGCATCATGAGCCTGTGGGTCGAGGCGTTCGACCCCGACGAGTCCCTGGCCATCTCCAAGGCCGTCCTCAAGGAGGCGGAGCGGATGGTCAACGAACTTAGCATGACCGCCCGCAACGACGCCCTCGCGGAGAGCAATCGCGAGTTGAAGCTGGCCGATGAGCGCCTGCGGAAGGTGAGCCTCGCCGTGCGCGACCTGCGCAACCGCGAAGGCGTCCTCGACGCGCAGAAGAGCAACGAGGCCAACCTCAAGGTCATTTCGGAATTGCGGGCGAACCGCATCAACCTCGCGGTGCAGCTCGCCATCGGCCAGCGCGACCTCGGGCCGGAATCCCGCCGGATCATGGATCTCAAGCAGCAGATCCGTGACATCGACGAGAACATCGCGCGGATCGAGAAGACCTCGGCGACCCAGGATCCGGAGCAGAAGCGCGTCCTGTCCGAGGCGCTGACCCGCTTCGAGGCCCTGGAAAACGAACGCAAGAACGCGACGAAATACTACGAACTGGTGCTCGCCGCCCATGAGCGAGCCCGCATCGTGGCCGCGCGGCAGATCGAGTTCTTCAGCCCCATCGTCCAGCCGGTCAGGGCGGAATCCTCCACCCAGCCCCGGCGCCTGCTGATGACCAGCCTCATCGCGGCGGGGGCGGCGCTCCTGTTCGCAACGGCCCTGTTCGTCCGCAAGCTCATGGAGTGAACGAGCCGCAGAGCGGCTTGAAGGAGGGATAGACCCCAATTACACTGCGACGAGTGCGCCAATACAGTACAAGTTGTTGTTTTTAAAGCATACAACTTAGCAGCGCAATCGGCACGGTGACTTGGAATGAATCCCGGCGAACACGCTGTCTGCGTTGCGATGAACGACAACGACCGGGCGTGGTACGAGATGCTGGTCCCCTTCATCCTCTCGTTGCGGCTGGGGGATTACCAGGGCCACATCGTGGTGATCAGCTTCGGGCTGTCCCAGCGGAAGATCGACATCTTGCGCGGCCAGCACGTCAACGTGGTGCTGGCCGAGGAGCCCTCCTTGCCGGTGGGCCGCTATCTCGAAGTGGCGCGGATCTGCGATCTCAATCCCGGCTTGCGCAAGATCGCCCTCTACGATGCCGACATCTGGTTTCCGAGCGAGACGTTCGACCTGTTCTCCTTGGTCGAGGGCCCCGACATCCATGTCTGCAAGGACGCCTTTCTCTGTAATTTCGTCACCGACCCGCTGATCGGCCCGCTCAGGCAGGTTCACGCGCAGATGGTGCGGGACGAGGTGGTGCATCTCTACGGGGGGGCCCTGCAAGCCGGGCTCATCGCCGGCACCGCGCAGGCGTGGCGGGATTTCGCGGCCCATGTCCGCGAATGCCAGAGCCGCGTCGGCACCGATTTCCGCGTGACCTACGGACTGGACACGACCTTCCTGCACCTGTGGGGGGCGAAGGAACGGGTGAAGCTGCTGCCGGAGACGCAGAACTTCGTCACCAAGCATGGCGTGATGGAGGGGCGGGACGCCCAAGGCCGGATCGTCCTGTTTTCCGCCTCGGGCCCGATCCGGGGCCTGCACATGACGACGGATATCCGCTTCCTCAACAGCTGGCGCTTCTACAGCATCCATGGCGGCCACGCCCTGCGGGCCGGGCAGCCCTTCGCCCTGGCGGAGTCGCTGGTCGCGCCCGTGAAGGTCGTGCCGGCTCAGGTCGAGGGCGCGGCGACGGCGATGGGGTTCGAGATCCTGTCCATCGACGGCGAGGAGGGCGTGCAGTGGCACGCCTTTAGGGATAGCGACGGTTTGAGCATCGTCGGCGCCGGCAATCACGAGATCCGGTTTCGGACCACCCGGCGGTTTGAAACGCTGGCCCTCACCGTCATGTACCTCTCCGGCCATCCGGCGCCGATCCGGGCACGGATCATGATTGGGGGCCAGGAAATGGTCATCGGCAAGGATCTGAGCCAGTCGGCCTCGCTCACGGCGCCGCACGGCACGGAGGTGTTCCTGCAATCGGAAAGCCTGCCGGGGCAGAACTGCAAGATCGTCTGGATCCTGTCCGAACGCCACGCCCTCCTGCAATAGCGCCCCTAGTGCAGCGACGCACTCACTCCCTTCATGCGTCTCTGCCCTAGCGTTTGTTTTTGCATCAATTTTTCCAGACACGGCCGAGGCCTTCGTCTGGATCGATGCACTAGGACCGGTTGCCGCCGAAGACCTGATGCGGCGCCTTGCCGGTCTCGTCCCCGGCGGTGCCGCCGGTCCAGCCTTCGGCGCGCCAGCCCTCGGCCCGCTCATCGAGATCGATCGAGCCCGCTTCCTTGAGCGCCGCGATCACCTGATCCGCCCGGCCCGCTTCGCTGCGTACCGTCACAAGGGTGCCGCCCCGGCGCACGCCCTCCGCATAGGCCGCCGCTTCGGCCTCGTTCATGCCGGCTCCGGTGAGCCCTCCGACGAGCCCGCCCGCCGCCGCGCCGATCCCCGCGCCGGTCAGGGCCGAGACGAGCCAGCCCGCCGCCACCACCGGCCCGACGCCCGGCACGGCGAGCATCCCGAGCCCGGCCAGCAGCCCCGCGCCGCCGCCGAGAAGGCTGCCGACCGTGGCGCCGGTCCCGGCCGTTCCCGCATTCGCCGTCCCAGCAGCGTTGGCCTCGGCCTCGCCGGCCACCGGAGCGGTGCCGGGCGCCGAGACGTCGGGCGCATCGGAAGAATGGCTCGCGACGATGGCGATGTCGGCATGGGGGATGCCGAGGGCTTCGAGGCGCTCCACGGCGGCCTGCGCATCCGCGTAGCGTTCGAACAGGGCGGTGACGGCGCGGTCCGGCATGGGGCCTCCTTCGATCCTGCCCGGTCAAACCCCGGGGCGCCGCGCGGTTCCGGTTAACGGGCCGCTAACCATCTGCCCGGCAAATCTTGCCGGGTGGGACGGGCGTGGCCCGGCGGGGGAGCGGAATGAGCGAGGTGGCCACGCCGACGGGTGGGGGGATCGGCGGCGCGGCGGCGTTCCTCGGCCAGATCGGCCTGCCGAGCCGGGGCGACCTTCAGGCGCTGTCGCGGCGGTCGGACCTGCTCCTCGCGACGGGCGTGCTCGGCATCCTCGCGGTGCTCATCTTCCCGCTGCCGTCGGTGCTGCTCGACCTGCTGCTCGCGGTGTCGATCATCCTGTCGGTGCTGATCATGATGGTGGGGTTGTCGATCGACAACCCGCTGGAATTCACCGTCTTCCCGACCCTGCTGCTCATCGCGACGATGCTGCGGCTCGCCCTGAACCTCGCCTCGACGCGGCTGATCCTCGGCCATGGGCACGAGGGCACCGCCGCCGCCGGCCACGTCATCGAGGCGTTCGGCCAGTTCGTGATGGGCGGCAACTTCCTGATCGGGATCATCGTCTTCGCGATCCTGATCATCGTGAACTTCGTCGTCATCACGAAGGGATCGGGGCGCATCGCGGAAGTCGCGGCCCGCTTCACCCTCGATGCGATGCCCGGCAAGCAGATGGCCATCGATGCCGACCTCTCGGCGGGGCTCATCGACGAGAAGGTCGCCAAGGCCCGCCGCGCCGCCCTCGAAGAGGAATCCGCCTTCTTCGGCGCCATGGACGGCGCCTCGAAATTCGTGCGCGGCGACGCGGTGGCGGCGCTGCTCATCACCTTCATCAACGTCATCGGCGGCATCATCATCGGCGTGGCGCAGCAGGGGCTGAGCTTCGGCGACGCCGCCAAGAGCTACACCCTGCTCACCATCGGCGACGGGCTCGCGAGCCAAGTGCCGGCGCTCATCGTCTCGACGGCGGCCGGCATCCTCGTCTCGAAGGCCGGCGTGCGCGGCGCCGCCGACAAGGCGCTCGGCAAGCAGCTCGCCAACTACCCGAAAGCCCTCGGCATGTCGGCGGCGGTCATGCTGCTGATCGGCCTCCTGCCCGGCATGCCGATCCTGCCCTTCCTGCTGCTCGGCGGGGGAGCGGGCTACGCCGCCTGGAAGCTCAACAAGACGGCCAAGGAGGCGCCCGCCGTCGATGCGCAGGGCATGCCGGTGGAGGCCGCGCCCGGCGGCGCCGCCGCGAAGGAGGAGACGGTCACCGACCTCCTGAAGCTCGACGACCTGAAACTGGAGATGGGCTACGCCCTGCTGCCGCTGGTGAACGGCGAGGGGCAGGACAGGCTCACCGACCAGATCAAGGCCCTGCGCCGACAGCTGGCGGCCGAACTCGGCTTCGTGATGCCCTCCGTGCGCATCCTCGACAACGTGCAGCTCGATGCCAACGCCTACGTGGTGCGGGTGAAGGAGATCGAGGCCGGCACGGGCAAGATCTTCCCTGGCCAGTTCATGGCGATGGACCCGATGGGCGGGCAGGTGCAGTTGCCCGGCCAGCACATGCTGGAGCCCACCTTCGGCCTGCCCGCGACCTGGATCGACGCCTCCCTGCGCGACGACGCGCAGCTCAAGGGCTACACGGTGGTGGATGCCGCCACGGTGGTCTCGACCCACCTCACCGAGGTCATCAAGGCGCATGTCTCCGAGCTTCTGAACCATGTCGAGGTGCAGAAGCTGATGCGCGAATTGCCGAAGGAGCACGGCGACCTGCTCAAGGAGGTCTGCCCGTCGCAGATCTCCACCACCGGCATCCAGCGCGTGCTGCAATTCCTCCTCGCCGAGCGGGTCTCGATCCGCGATCTCGGCACCATCGTGGAGGGCATCGCCGAGGTCGCCGGGGGCGTGAAGAACCCGCGCGACGTGGTGGAGCATGTCCGCGCCCGCCTCGGCCGGCAGATCTGCGCCCAGTACCAGGGGCCGGACGGTGCCCTGCCCATCGTCACCCTGTCCCCCGCCTGGGAGCAGGCCTTCGCGGATTCGATCATCGGCGAGCGCGAGGAGCGCTACCTCGCGATGCAGCCCTCCAAGCTCTCGGAGTTCGTGAACGCCGTGCGCGACCGGTTCGAATCGGCCGCGCGCATGGGCGAGATGCCGGTCCTCGTGACCTCGGCGCAGTCCCGGCCCTTCGTGCGCTCGATCATCGAGCGGTTCCGCCGGGAGACCCCCGTCATGAGCCAAGCCGAGATCCATCCCCGCGCCCGGCTGCGGACGGTCGGATCCATCTGAGAACCGTTTCTTGTCAGGCCGGGATACGGCAATATGCGCCGCATCGGTGCAAGCACAACAACGAGTTGAAGAGACTTATCACAATTTAACCGTGTCTATATCCTAGAAATCAATCCTTAATACGTAGGGTGGCTACTCGGCCGCATCGACCGTTGCGCGCAGTTTGAGGGTCCGTCCGTGGAGATCACCCGCCAGGACTCGTTTCGCGAGACGCCGGAAGTGCGGGCGTTGCTCGTGGCGGACCTCGCCTATTCCCTCATTCCCACCAGCATCATGGGCGTGACGCTGGTCGGCGTCAGCCTGTTCGTCCATGCCGCCATCGGCGCGGATCTGCTGCTGGCCGCCGCGATCTGGGGCGGTCTGGCCTGCCTCGGCAAGCTGGTGCTGATGGCGGTGCAGGTCCGCATGGCCCGAACCGGCATACCGGATGCGCGGATGACCGCGCGGTTCGAGGCGGCGCATCTCATCGTGACCGTCGGGATGGCCTCGGCGGTGGGCGCGGTGGCCTTCGTCGTCTTCCACCAGTCCGACATCCAGCTTCAGCTGCTCGCGACCGGGATGCTGTTCGGCTACGGCTCCGGGGTCGTCGCCCGCGTGTCGGTTCGGCCCGGCATCGCGATCATCTCGCTGCTCGTGGCGGGCGTGCCGGCCGTCGTCGCGGCGGCGTTGTGGGACGACACGCCCCACCGGGTGATCGCCCTGACCTTCCTCGTCTTCCTGATCGGCTCCTTCGAGAGCGTGCGCCACGCCCATTCCACCGCCGTGCGGCACGTCGCCATGCGGATCGAGATGGCACGGCTTGCCCGCAACGACCCGCTGACGGGCCTGGAGAACCGGCTCGGCCTGCGCCGGGCGTTCGCCCGCCACGAGACCGAGACCGACCCGTTGGTGGCGATCCACTGCCTGGACCTCGACGGCTTCAAGGGCATCAACGACCGTTTCGGCCACGCGGCGGGCGATGCCGTCCTGGCCGAGGTCGCGCGGCGCCTCGTCGCCGCCGTCCCGGCCGACGCGACGGTGGCCCGGATGGGCGGCGACGAGTTCGTGGTGCTGCAGAGGGCCGTCCGCCGGCCGGAGGAGGCCGAGGATCTGGCCGCCCGGATCCACGGGCAGCTGCGCGAACCGATGCGGATCGACGGGCGCGGCCTCAGTGTCGGTGTGAGCCTCGGCTACGCCGTCGCCGGGGCGCACGGGGCGCAATTGGAAGACCTGCTGCGCCGGGCGGACGAGGCGTCGTACCGGGTGAAGCGGGCGGGCGGCGGAGTGTCCGCCGAAGCCGTCACCCCGGCGCCCCGCCTGCGCGACGTCGCCTGAGGCGCGCTCAGACCGCCTTGCGCTTGAGGTCCCGCTCCAGTTCGTGGGCATCGAGGCCCGGCACCGAGACCGGCGCCTCCGGCACGGGCTTGGGCGACTTCGGATGGGCGGCCGTGCCGATGGCGGCGGCGAGGCGGGAGCGCTCGAAGGCCACCACGACGACGATCGAGATCAGCGCCGGGATCCAGAAGTAGAAGATGCGGAACACGATCACCGCCGCGATCACCGCGTCCTTCTGGGCGGCGTCGGTGATGTGCATGGCGGTGATGAACACGATCTCGAACACGCCGAGGCCGCCGGGGGCGTGCGAGGCGAGCGCCACGGAGAACGAGGCGAGGAAGATCGCAAGCACCGGAATGAAGCCGGGGTTCATGGCATCCGGCAGGGCGAAGTAGATGATGCCCGCCGCGCCGAGCAGTTCGAGGGGCGCCGCCAGCAGCTGCCGCGCCATGATGCCGGGGCGCGGATATTCCAGCTTGAACGAGCGGATGTGCAGCGGGCGGAGCCGCAGGATCGAGCCCACCGCGTAGAGCGCCACGAAGCCGAGCATGCCGGCGCCGACGATGTAGGCGGTCTTCGGATCGGTGAGGAAGCTCGGCAGCTTGCCGTCGAGGCGGGTGAGGAGTTCGGGGTCGATGACGAGCGTCAGGCCGCCGAGGAACACCGTGCCGAGGAAGAAGGTGAAGGAGCACAGGGCGACGAGCACCGCCACCTGCGCCGCCGTGAGGCCCTTGGCCGTGTAGGCGCGGTAGCGCACCAGGGCGCCGGAGAAGACCGAGGCGCCGATGTTGTGCGAGAGCGCATAGGTCGTGAACGAGCAGAGCGAGACGAACAGCCACGAGATGTGGCGCACCCCGAGATGCAGCAGCGCGATCCGGTCGTACCAGGCCAGGGCGGCGTAGGCGACGAGGGTCGAGAGCGCGGCGAGCAGGATCCGGTGCGGCGGGATCGCGAGGATTGCGTCTCCGATCGCCGAGATCGAGGTGGTCTTGAGCTCCTGATACAGGAAATAGCCCGAGATCACGACGGCCGCGAGGCCGATGAGCGGCCAGAGGAACTCGCTGAGCTTCTTCATGGATGATGACGCCTCGGGAACGGCCCCTGATGCGCCACTAAGCGGCGCGCCGCAACCCGGTGGACCCGGTTGCCGGCGCGCTCCCATGTCATCCGATCGTGACGGTTTCGTGCAGCCTCAAGCGCGGGCGCGGTTGAGGCCGATACCGTCCATGGCCGCCTGATCGCGGGCATTCTCGGCAGCGCGCTCGGCGGACCGCTCGCGGTCGTCGAGGATCTCGACCTTCTTCAATTCCTCGAAGGCTTCGCCGAGCTCGGCCTTCGCCTCGGCCAACTGGCCTTCGAGGGCTTGGGCCGATTGGCGCATGTTGTCCCGTCGGGTCGCCGCCGCGCGGGCATAGGTCGGGTACGCAAAGTGACCGACGTCGGTGATTCCGGCGCGGGACTCCTCCATGGCGACTTCCCGATCAAGTTCGGTCGCCATGCGGTTGAAGTCCGCCATCATCATCTCGATCTGGGTCACGCGGCGACGCTTCTCATCGACCTGAAAGCGTCGCAGGCGGATCAGCGTGTCACGCGATTTCATTGAGGGACGCTCACTCCACGCGGTGCGCGCCGGCCATTGCCGCCCGATGCGCGACTCGTTCAGGCTCCCCCGACGATCTGGGCGAGCCGTGCGTAACCATCGCCGATGGACGTTGCTTCTTCCTTACCCTGCCCCAGAAAAGCCTCAAGATCTGGCATGAGCGCGACCGCCTCATCGACCTCTTGGGACGAGCCGGCGCGGTAGGCGCCGAGCCGGATCAGCTCCTCCATGTCCGCATAGGTCGAGAGGACCCGCCGCGCCCGGCGCACCACCGGAAGGTAGGCCGGATCGCAGGAGCGCGGCATGGTGCGCGAGACCGAGCGCAGCACGTTGATCGCCGGGTAGCGCCCCCGTTCCGCGATGGAGCGCTCCATCACGATATGCCCGTCGAGGATGCCGCGCACGGCATCCGCCACCGGCTCGTTGTGGTCGTCGCCCTCGACCAGCACTGTAAAGAGAGCCGAGATGGTGCCGGCCCCGACCCCCGGCCCGGCGCGTTCGAGCAGGCGCGGCAATTCGGAGAACACGGTGGGCGTGTAGCCCTTGGCCGTGGGCGGCTCCCCCGCCGCGAGGCCGATGTCCCGCTGGGCCATGGCGAAGCGGGTGATCGAATCGATCATACACAGCACGCGCGCGCCCTGGTCGCGAAAATGCTCCGCCACGGAGAGGGTGACGTAGGCCGCGTTGCGCCGCATCAGCGCCGGCTCGTCCGAGGTCGCGACCACGACGACGGAGCGGGCGAGGCCCGCCGCGCCGAGGTCGTCCTGCAGGAATTCCTGCACCTCGCGCCCGCGCTCGCCCACGAGGCCGATCACCGCCACGTCCGCCGCCGTGTAGCGCGCGAGCATGGAGAGCAGCACCGACTTGCCGACGCCGCTGCCAGCGAAGATGCCCATGCGCTGCCCGGCGCACATCGTAAGGAAGGTGTTGATGCAGCGGATGCCGAGATCGAGGGGCGCGCCGACCCTCTGCCGGGCATGGGCGGGCGGCGGATCGGCCCGCAACGGGTAGATCTGCCCGCCCTGCGTCAGCGGCCCGAGCCCATCCACAGGTCTTCCGAGGGCGTCGATGACGCGGCCGAGCCAGTCGCCGGAGGGACGGATCGCCCCGGCGGCCTCGTCGCGGACGAAGGCGGGGCAGCCCCGGCGCACGCCCTCCAGGGAGCCGAAGGGCATGGCCAGGGCCCGGTCCCCCTGGAAGCCGATAATCTCGCAGGGGATCGTGCCCTGCCCGCCCGCGCCTTCGATATCGAGGCGCCCGCCGAGGCGCATCGCGGCCACCGGCCCGGCGACCTCGACCAGAAGGCCCCGGATGGCCACGACGCGGCCGTAGGTCGACAGCGTTTCGACCCGCTCAAGGCCGCCGATCGCCGCCGACAAATTCGCAACGGTTCTTGCCGGCTCGTTCGCCAACGGCCTCGTCCTCAACGGTTCGTTTACCCGCCTCCTTAACACTGCGGTCATCGGGCTTGTAGCGGCCTGGTGCCGGGACGACTTTCCTGCCCTCCCCCACGCATTACCGTCGGGGTGTGGCAGGCGGGTGACGCCTCCGCGCCGGATCGTTGCGGCCGAAGCACTTAGTGTCGTGTCGTGGGCCAAACGCGCCGCGGTCGAGGGGACGCACGGGCGTTCCACCAGCGATGCCGGGGGAATTTTCTCCGGCCAAGCTGGTCGATCGCGCAAGTAAGAGCTTGCGGGCGGGAATCAGGTTTTGTTAACGATTAACTCATAGCGTTTCACGTCAAGAGCGGTGGGGCGCCTGTCCACAGGCCGGTGGCAGGCTGTCGACGGGGACGTGTGCGCGCACTGATACGGCCGGCTGGGCTGGGGACCGACGATGCGGGTACTTCTGATCGAGGACGATAGCGCCACGGCGCAAAGCATCGAGTTGATGCTGAAGTCCGAGAACTTCAACACGTACACGACTGATCTTGGGGAAGAAGGTATCGACCTCGGGAAGCTGTACGACTACGACATCATCCTCCTCGACCTGAACCTGCCCGACATGTCGGGCTACGAGGTGCTTCGCAACCTTCGCGTCGCGAAGGTGAAGACCCCGATCCTGATCCTGTCGGGCCTCGCCGGCATCGAAGACAAGGTGAAGGGCCTCGGCTTCGGCGCCGACGACTATCTCACCAAGCCGTTCCACAAGGATGAACTTGTGGCGCGCATTCACGCCATCGTCCGCCGGTCGAAGGGCCACGCCCAGTCGGTCATCACCACGGGCGACCTGATCGTGAACCTCGATCAGAAGACCGTCGAGGTCGGCGGCGCCCGGGTCCACCTCACCGGCAAGGAGTACCAGATGCTGGAACTCCTCTCCCTGCGGAAGGGCACGACCCTCACCAAGGAGATGTTCCTCAACCATCTCTACGGCGGCATGGACGAGCCCGAGTTGAAGATCATCGACGTCTTCATCTGCAAGCTGCGCAAGAAGCTGGCCAATGCCAGCCAGGGCAAGAATTACATCGAGACCGTCTGGGGCCGCGGCTACGTGCTGCGCGAGCCGATGGACGGCGAGGAGCGCATGGCGGTCGATTCGCCTCATACTCCACCCGGACGCTTCAGACCCCGTCGGCCTCGGCCGGCGGGGTTTTTGCATACACGGCACAGCGCGGCCCGATCGTCGCCGGCGCCGTCCGAAACAATGTCTGGCCCCGTTGGATCACCACGCCTGTCAGTCCTTGCGAGCGACGACAAAGCGTCTGAGCCGATCCAGGCCACCCTGATACTAATTCGAGCCGTCTCCGAGATTGTGCAGTGAACGGCCGATATCGCTCAAATCTTATTATCTCGAGATACCTCAGAATAAAGTCTTTTGATCGGATATCTATGTATTGAATAGGTTTTAATACCAAATGTGATGCACAAGCGCAACATCATTACCGGACCAAGGCCCTATAACGGCGCATCCGGCGCATTGTTTGGCCGAGGGGGAAGGTACAGATGAAGCACAGATTTCCGCTATCACTGGTTGCAACTGCACTTCTGACGTCTGGTTCTTTCGCTGCCGACCTGCCGCGCCGCGCCGCTCCTCCGCCGGTCTTCACCCCGGTGCCGGCCTTCAACTGGACCGGGCTCTATGCCGGCGTGAATGCTGGATACGCCCTCGGCCGCGACAGCATCGCGAACACGAGCACCGACCTGGCTTCGACGTTCGCCGCGCTGAATGCCAACAAGGTCGACCTGAAGAGCAACAGCTTCACCGGCGGCGGCCAACTCGGCTACAATTATCAACTCACTCCGGGCAACGGTCTCGTTCTCGGCGCCGAGGCCGACGCGGAATATGTCGGCCTGCACCGCAAGCGCAGCTTGGAAAGCACGTCCACCATTACGGTGCCGAACTTGCCGAACGTCTCTTTCAATTACGTCGACCGCTACGTCGGAGAGTCATCCACCGACGCGCTCTTCACCGTCCGCGGCCGGGCCGGGTACGCGTTCGATCGCTTCCTCGTCTACGGAACCGGTGGTCTGGCCTTGGCCGATATCCGGACGCGCGGAACCTATACCTCGACCGAGACGACGTATCAGGAAGGCAAAGTCAAAGACGTCGACTCGGGCACGATGAAGCATTTCCGGCAGGCCGGCATTCTAACCGGCTACGCCGCCGGCGGTGGCATCGAGTACGCGCTGCCGCAGTTCGACAATGCGGGCAATGCCGTCACGCTCCGCGTCGAATACCTGCACTACGATCTCGGCCGCCGGACCATCAAGATCGACGAGACCCTGAAGGCGAAGGTGACCAACGAAGGCAACCTCATCCGCGCCGGGCTTAACTACAAGTTCAGCGGACTCTGAGTCCACCGGCTCGATCG
Source organism: Methylobacterium sp. TK26 (assembly GCF_055361565.1). Lineage (NCBI taxonomy): Bacteria > Pseudomonadati > Pseudomonadota > Alphaproteobacteria > Hyphomicrobiales > Methylobacteriaceae > Methylobacterium > Methylobacterium sp. TK26. Next base: position 2,719,072 of record NZ_CM143965.1, read on the forward strand.
AGTTGAAGAACGGGCGCTCCCGAGCGGAATTCCGCGCGGGGGCGCCTTAACTTTTTTGGGAAGCAATGGCGTCGATGCGGCGGGGCAACCGGCCAGCCCTTCCCGATCGGCGGCCGGTCATGTCGAGGCGGCTCCTACCCTCGCACCTCATCCTGAGAGTCTGGCCGGACAGGCGACGACCACCTCCGTCCTTGCGAGTGCAGCGAAGCAAAGACGCAGGTGGGATGAAGGGGCCGCTCAGGCTCCTCGGCCAGACCATCAGGTGAGGCGCTATCGCACCCCTGCCCCGGTAAACACCTGCGCCGCCGGAGCGACGATGACGTAGGTGCCGCAAGGCGCCGATTGCGAGATGACCGCGCTGGCCACGCCCCAGACGTAGGTACCACCCCGGTCGGTCGCGACGACCGGCCCACCCGAATCACCGAGGCAAATCCGGCCGCCGCCATCGACGCGGGCGATGGTCAGCCCAGTGCTGGTCGAGGCCACGGGAGTCAGCCCCGCCGTCCGAAGGCGGCCGACGCCCGTGCGCGAGAGGCCCGCGCCCGCGAAGCGCAGGTGCTTCGGCACGCGGCTCGGGTCGCTCGCCAGCGGCACGGGGCGGCGGCCGCGCACCGGCTCGGTGAGGCGCAGCACCGCGAGATCGACGGAGAGGTCGGCGATGCTGATGTCCGGCGCCGCGTTCGGCAGCATCTCGCCAGGATCGGGGCTGTAACGCGCCGCGACCTTCGCCGCGTAAACGGGGCGAATTGGGTTGCCGCCCTTGAAGAACACGACGAGGGCGCCGAGGGGATCGCCGTTCACGCAATGGGCGGCCGTGAGCACGAGATCCGGCGCGACGAGCACGCCGGAGCAGCGGGTGAGGCGCAGCGCGTCCTCCGGCTTGGTGATCGTGCCGAGTCCGACCGTGGCCTGGGCGAGGGCATCCCCGCCCGCCACCGACCCGCCGTCGATGGCGTGGCCGGGCGAGGCGGCGAAGACCGCCATGGCCGCCGCGAGACACAGGCGGACCCTACCGACGATGCGCAAATGCGTGCTCCCGAGTGATCCGCGCTCAGCCGGCGACGGTCCAGGTGGTGGTGCCGTCCTTGTTGTCCTTCACCGCCACGCCCATCGCCGCGAGGGCGTCGCGGGCGCGGTCGGAGGCCGCCCAGTCCTTTGCCGCCCGCGCCTCCTTGCGGGCCGCGATCAGCGCCTCGACCGCAGCAACATCGATGCCGGAGGCGGCGACGCGGGACTCCTCGCGCTCCGAGCGGGTCAGCCGGAGGAAGCCGAGGATGTTGCCCGCCGCGCGCAGGGCTTCCGGCGCCGTCAGCTTGTGCAGCTCGGCCATGGCCGCCGGGGTGTTGAGGTCGTCAAGGAGGGGCGCGAGAACGCTCTCGGGCATCCCGCCCGCCGGCTCGGCATCGCCGGCCGTGGCGTACCAGCGGTCCAGCATCCGGCTGGATTCCTCCAGCCCGCGCAGGGTCCAGTCGATCGGCTGGCGGTAATGCGTCTTCAGCATGTTGAGGCGCACGACCTCACCCGGCCAATCGTCCAGCACCTGCCGGATGGTGATGAAGTTGCCGAGGGACTTCGACATCTTCTCCCCTTCGACCTGCAGGAAGCCGTTGTGCATCCACACGTTGGCCATGACCGGCGTGCCGAAGCAGCAGCGCGACTGCGCCACCTCGTTCTCGTGGTGGGGGAAGATGAGGTCGATCCCGCCCGCGTGGATGTCGAAGGTCTGGCCGAGGTGCTTGGCCGACATGGCCGAGCACTCGATGTGCCAGCCCGGCCGCCCCGGCGCCGCGATCCCGCAGGGCGAGGGCCACGAGGGTTCGCCCGGCTTCGAGGGCTTCCAAAGCACGAAATCGAGGGGCGAGCGCTTGTAGGGAGCGACCTCGACGCGGGCGCCGGCCTCCATCTCGTCGAGGGGCCGCTTCGAGAGCCGGCCGTAATCCGGCATCGAGGGCACGTCGAACAGGACATGCCCGTCCGCCACGTAGGCGTGGCCCGCCGCGACCAGACCCTCGATCATCGCCGTCATCTCGGCAATGTGATCGGTGGCGCGGGGCTCGATGAAGCGCGGATTTTCGCCCGGACGATTCACGTCCTCCGGCATCAGGATGCCGAGGTCGCGCACGTCCTTGTGGAACTGCGCCAGCGTCCCGTCCGTGAGTTCGCGGATGGTGATGCCGCGCTCGGCGGCGCGGGCGTTGATCTTGTCGTCCACGTCCGTAACGTTGCGGGCGTAGGTGACATGCGCCGGCCCGTAGAGGTGGCGCAGCAGCCGGAACAGCAGGTCGAAGACGATGATCGGCCTGGCATTTCCGATATGGGCGGCGTCGTAGACGGTGGGTCCGCAGGCGTAGAGGCGCACGTTGCCGGGATCGATCGGGCGGAAGGCGTCCTTCTGCCCGGTCAGCGTGTTGTAGAGCCGCAACATCGGCGCCATGAAACCCCGTTCCTCCCGGCCGCCCTGCCCCGCGACCGATCTCCCAATGACCCCTCGCCCAGAGGGGGCGAGGCGGCCGTCCGGCGGCGGCGCGGCGAAACCGTGGCGATCCGCCGGGCTCGGCCCGCACGCCTGTTGCACCGCCGCGACGGTGCTCGGCGCCCGATGGGGCTAACGCAAAAGGGTGAGGATTTCGAGAAGGGAGACGGGCGGCGGGACCACGCAGAGGCGTAAGGATTCCTTAACGCTCCTCTCCGACCGTCCCCTCAGCGATCGTCACGTCACCGTTCCCGTGACAGAGGAAACCCCATGCGACGCAAAGCTGCCGGATCCCTTGCCATTGCCGCGTTGACGGCGCTCGGCCTTGCCGGGCAGGCCCTCGCGGGCAGCGACGGCGAGACGCCCCGCGTGGCGGCGAACCATGTCGAGAAGACCTTCCTGATCCCCTCCAGCGACGGTTACGGCGTGGCCGATTGCCTGACCTCGCCGGGCAGCGAGTGCGGGCAGGTCGTCGCCAACGCGTGGTGCGAATCCCAGGGCTTCGCTTCGGCCGGCTCCTACGGCACCGCCGCCGCCGACGAGTATACCGGCGCCATCGAGCAGCCGGCCGTCACCAAGCCGGCCGACCGCCCGATCCGCATCACCTGCCAGGATTGATTGGCAGGCTTGTCACTTCACGAAGTCGGAGCACTTGGCGGCCGGCTCCGTGCCCCAGGGGGCCAGCGGCACCGCCGAGGTGGAGTTCTTCGGCGAACCCTGAATGACCTTGTCCGAATAGACCATGTAGATCAGCGTGTTGCGCGCCGCATCGCAGCCGCGGACGATCTGCATCGACTTGAAGATCAGCGAGCGCCGCTCGCTGAACACCACCTCCCCTTGCTTGAGGTTGTTCTGCTTGAACTGCACCGGGCCGGTCCGGCGGCAGGCGAGGGAGATGTCCGACACGTCCTCGGCGAGGCCGAGGGTGCCCTTGATCCCGCCCTTCTCGGGCTGCGTGTACCAGCAGGCCACGCCCGTGACGGCCGGGTCGTCGATCCCGTAGACGACGAGCTTGTCGTTCGGCGTCAGCGGACGCCACACCGTGGACTTGTCGAAGATCCGGTCGGGGTCCTGCGCCAGGGCCGCCGAGGCGGCCGATACCGCCAGCGCGGCGGCGAGACCGAACCGGGTGAGACTGCGAAACAACATGGGCTGCGAATTCCCCCGTGACGATACCGGGACGGATGTAGGAGGGGTGACGCCCGGCTGCGAGGAGGACTAATGTTGTATTCGTCTCCCACGCGAACACGAACCGGCCGCGCCGCGGTCGCTGCCTGATTCTGAGCGCGATTTCAGCGATGACACGGATGCGTTCCACGCCGTTTGCCAGCCCGGCCCGCCACGTCCTGGCGGCGCTGGCGCTCGTCGTCGGACTCGGCGCGGCCCCCGCCGCCGCCCTGCCGTCGCCGCTGCCGGAGACGCCGAATTCGCCCGCCAGGGTCGAGCCCGTGGCGCCGCAGCCGCAACTGCCCTCCCCGGAATGCCGCCGCTACCGGGCGGAGCTGGTCTCGGTCCAGACCGGGGCCAGCGCGACCCGCGCCCTGCAGGACGAGATCGGCCGTCTGCAGACCTATTTCCGCAGCCTCAATTGCGAGGGCGGCAAGTTCCTGTTCTTCGACACGAGGCCCCCGCAATGCGGGGCGGTGGAGCAGCGCATCCGCGCTCTCAACGCCACCTATGGCGGCGCGGTGATCGACGACAACGGCGCCCGCAAGCGCGAATTGCAGGGCCTCGTCGCCCGCACCTGCCCGGCGCGGGAGAGCACGTCCACGGGCGAGAGCTACGCGAGGGGCGGCGGGCAGGTGATCTGCGTGCGCACCTGCGACGGTGGGTACTTCCCGATGCCGAACCTGCCCGAGGGGCGCGGCGGCGCCGACGAGATGTGCCAGGCGCTCTGCCCCGGCACCGAGGCGGTGGCCTATTCGATGCCGCATGGCGACGAGGCGCTGAAGCAGGCGGCGACCGTGAAGGGCAGCCGCGCCTATACGAGCCTCGCCAACGCCTTCAAGTTCCGCAAGGCCTTCGTGCCGAACTGCTCCTGCAAACCGGACGGCAAGACCTGGGCGCAATCCCTGGTGAAGGCCGAGAGCATGCTCGTGCGGCACAAGGGGGACATCTTCGTCACGCCGATGCAGGCCGAGGCCCTGTCGCGCCCGAAGGTGCGCCTGACCCTCGTCGGCCGCGCCGACCGGACGGCGGCCGAACTCGCTGCCGACGCCGCCGGCCGCGCCGGGATCGACGGCGGCAAGGCCGGCGAGGAGAAGGTCAACACGCCGGAGATTCACAAGGGCGAGCACGTCGCCGTCCGCGTGATCGCCCCCGATCTCGTGGCCGTGCCGGCCCGCATGACGCCCTGAACAGGGAACCATTCGGCCTCTGCGAAGTTCGGTACCGCCCGTACTGAACGAGATGCCGATGCAGCGTTTCCGCCTCCTTCTCCTGGCCGGCACCGTCCTGCCCGCCCTTGCCCTCGCCCAGGTCGCCGCCGCGCGGCCGGAGGGCATCGTCGTGGCCCAGGGGGGTCCCGAGGAGCGCGGACCCGGCGGCCCCGGCCATGGCGGCCCCGGTGGACCGGGTGGTCCCGGCGGACCCCGCCCCGGACCCGAGCGGGGTGGTCCCGAGCGCGGCGGCCCCGAGCGTGGCGGTCCCGGACCGGCCCAGCGCGAACGCCCCGAGCCGCGCCCCGAGCGCGCACCGCCCGCCGCCCGTGAACGGCCGGAGCCGCGCGAGGCGCCCGAGCCGCGCCAGCCGCGTCCCGAGCCCCGCGAGGAGCGGCAGGCCCCGCCGCGCCCCCAGCCGCAGCCGCAGCCGCAGCGCGAACGGCCCGAACCGCGCCCGGACCAGCGTGAGCAGCGGCCGGATCGCGACGACCGCCGGCCGCAGCAACAGGACGAGCGGCAGCAGCGCCAGCCGCGCGAGGACCGTCGGCCGGACGCCCGTCCCGACGCGCCGGAGCCGCGCCAGCAGCGTCCCGAGCCCCGCGAGGATCGTCAGGCCCCGCCGCGTCCGCAGCCGCAGCCGCAGCTGCAGCCGCAGCCGCAGGGTGGCCCCGACCGTCCCGACCGTCCCGACCGTCCCGGCCCGGATCGTGGCCCGCAGGATCGCGACAACCGCCCCGGTCCCGACCGCGCGCCCCCCGGCGCCGAGCGCAACGCGCAGCCGCCCGCGCCGAACGCCGCGCCGGGCGTGCCCGGCCGCCCCGTGCAGCGTCCGGACGACGGCCCCCGCCCTGGCGGCGACCGCAACGCCCCGCCTCCGGCCCCGAACGCCGCGCCCGGCGCGCCGGGGACTCCCGGCCAGCCCGGCCCGCGCCCCGATGGCGCGCCCGGTGCCGAGCCGAACCGTCCGCTGCCGCCGAACATGCGGCCGGGCGTCCCCGGCCGTCCGTTCCAGCCGCCGGGCCAGCCTGCCCCGAACGCCGTCCCCGGCGCGCCGGGTGAGGTTCCCGGCCAGCCGCCGGGCCTGGGCCAGTTCCGCGACGACCGGGGTGGCCCCGGCGGCGCGCCGCGCAGCGACTTCAACGCGCCCGGCCGTCCCGGCTACATCCCCGGCGGCTTCCGCGAGAACGATCAGGTGCGCGACTACGATCAGGTCCGCCGCGACCGTCGCGAGTTCAGCGCGGACGGCCGCACCTATTACCGCGAGCCCGGCCGCGTTATCGTGCAGGACCGGAACGGCTACCTGATCCGCCACGACGAGAACGAGCGGTTCCGCGACCTCGACCCCCGTGGCTACCGCTACGAGCGCCGGGGCGACGACTACATCAGCTACATCGACCGCCCCGGCGGCGACCGCATCTACACCGTCACCGACGACGACGGCCGGCTGCTGCGCCGCTACCGCCGGTTCCCGGACGGGCGTGAGGTCGTCATCATCGACAACAGCTACGCCGGTCCGCCGCGTCCGATCTACGACGACGTCGTGGTGCTGCCGCCGCCGGATATCCGCATCCCGCGCGACCGCTACGTGGTCGAGTACGATCAGGCCGATCCGGGTCTCGTCTACGAGGCCCTCACCGCCCCGCCGGTCGTGGCGGTGGACCGCCGCTACACCCTGGACCAGATCCGCTACAGCCCGGATCTGCGCGCCCGGATGCGCTCGGTCGACATCGACACGATCAACTTCGACACCGGATCGTGGACCGTCACCCCGGATCAGGCCCGCCGCCTCTCGGTGATCGCCGACGCGATCAACAAGGCGGTTCGCGCCAACCCGCAGGAGGTGTTCCTGATCGAGGGCTACACCGACGCGGTCGGCACCGACATCGACAACCTGTCCCTGTCGGATCGCCGGGCGCAATCGGTGGCCACGGTGCTGACGCAGCAGTTCCAGGTGCCGCCGGAGAACCTGACCACCCAGGGCTACGGCGAGCAGTACCTGAAGGTGAACACGCAGGGCGCCAGCCGCGAGAACCGTCGCGTCACCGTCCGGCGCATCACCCCGCTGCTGCAGCAGGGCAACGGCCAGGGCTCGGCCCCGCCGCCGCGCTAAGAGAGAAACGCCCCTCTCCCGTCATCACGGGTGGGGGGCGTTTTCGTGCGTGAGGGCTCAAGCGTTGTATGAGGCGGCGTGCCGAATCCCGCCTCAATCGCCCGCATCGCGGACCTCGCCCACCGCGCCCTGATCGACGAACTCGAGGCCTATCCCAAGCCCGGCCTCGTCAGCCCGGTCGATTCGGGCAGCCATCGCGACATGGACGCCGATACGCTCCGGCGCAGCGCCGGGGCCATCGCCCCCTTCTTCGCCGACCTCGTTCGTGCCGGCGCGGCGGACGCCCCGCTCTCCGACCTCCGCCGGATCGGCCTCGACGCCGAGGCGGCGATGCTCGCCGCGACCGGTGGGGTCAACGCCCATCGTGGGGCGATCTTCTCCCTCGGTTTGATCTGCGCCGCCGCCGGTCGGGCGGGCGATGTGGCCCAGTCTGCCGAGGCGCGCGCCGAGCAGGTCGGGGCCCTCTGGGGCCGCGAGATCGCCCGGCGGCCCGCGTCCCCCGTCACCCATGGCGGGCGGGCGTCGCTGCGCTACGGCGTCGGCGGGGCGAGCGCGGAGGCGGCGGCCGGCTTCCCGGCCGTGCGGGAGGTGGGCCTTCCGGCCCTCCGGCGGGGACGCGACTTCGCGCCGGGCGATGGGCAGGCGGCGCGGGTCCAGTGCCTGTTCGCCCTGATGGCCGAACTCGACGACACCAACCTGCTGCACCGGGGCGGCCCGGAGGGCTTAAGCTTCGCCCAGGGTTCGGCCCGGGCCTTCCTCGACGCGGGCGGGGTCGGGGCGGCGGAGTGGCGGCAGCGGGCGCTCGCCCTTCACACCACCTTTGTGGAGGCCCGCCTCAGCCCCGGAGGGGCGGCGGACCTGCTGGCGGTGACGCTGTTCCTCGACAGCCTGGCGGCCTGAACGCGCTCAGTTGCGCGCCATCCGCACCGTAGCGGACGAGGCGAGGTTCGGCGGCGCGCCGCCCGAACCGGCCACGACGACGAGCTGGCGGATCTCGCCGCGCAGATACGACTCGAGGAAGCGGCTGTAATCCCGGAAGGAGACGCAGCCGTTCGAGGCGCCCGTCGGGCCAAGCATGAAGGTGTGCGCCAGGAGCCCAACCCGGCCATAGACCGCCTCCGGCCCGCCGACCGGCGTCAGGCGGATCGCCCGCACCCCATGGAAGGGCTGCTCGCGCTCGGTCAGGGCATAGGTGCCGGGGGGCGTCGCCCCGCGCATCCGCACGTTGACGTGGCGGGGGTCGTCCATGATCTCGCCGAGGCCGGAATGGGCTTCGAGCTTGTCGCCGTTCGGCAGGGTCACGATCCGGGCGGTGATGTCGTAGATCGCGGTGCCGCCGTCGCCCGGGGGCGGGGCCAGCGGCGGGCTGAGGCGCGGGCGTGGGGTGAGGTCGATGGGCTTCGTCTCCAGCGCCGCGTAGGCGCGGGCCGGCGAGGATTCGACGCCGAACAGCTTTTCGAGGAACGAGCGGTTGTCCTCCGGCGCCGGCTGCGGCGGCAGGGCCGCCTCCTGGCGGACGGGGGCGCGGCCGGCGCGGCGGGGGGCGGTGCCCCGCAGTTCCGGCGGGCGCGGCACCGGTAGGGGCACCGTCATGGCCGTGCGCGGCGGGGTCGCTTCGGCGGCGGGGGGAACCAGGGCGGGCGCCTCCTCCGCGACGGGGGCATCGGGGGCCGTCCAGGCCCAACGCGAGAGCTTGCCCGCGAGATCGGTGTGCCAGGGGTCGAGCACGTCCTGCGACGGGATCGGCGCGGCCTGCGCGGGGGCCTCGTCCTGAACCGGTTCGGGCATCCGCAGGGCGACCCGCTCCTCGGCGCGGGGCACGGGCAGGTCGGCGACGCGGCCATGGCCGATGGCGGCGAGGGCCACCACGGCCGTGAGGAGGCCAAGCGGCGGCAGCCAGGAACGGCGGCGGCTCCGGGTCGGGCCAGCGGCGGGCTGCGTGCGGTCGATCATCGGGACGCCCATCCTCCTCGTCGCGGGACGGCGATCCCGCTGAGGCGCAATCAGCGTAACCGGAGGGGCGATTTCACGGCGTGGATGTGATCGATCCGGGACGCAACCGGACGGTTTCGGGGCGAAACCCGGCGCGGGCCCGCTTTCCGCCGCAATTCAGCGGCCCGGCGCAACATTTCGCAATGAAGGGGAAGAAGTGGTGCCGGAGGAGGGATTTGAACCCCCGACCTTCGCTTTACGAAAGCGCTGCTCTACCACTGAGCTACACCGGCAACCCGCCGAACCCAGGGCCCGGACGCGGGAACGCTCATAGCCCCCCGCCCCGCTCAAAGCAAGACGCGCGGACGCCTCACTGCGCCGCCAACTCGTCTTCGAGGAAGGCGCGCACCGCCGCCCGGTCGACGCCCGGGGCGATGAAGCTCCGGCCGATGCCCCGGGCGAGGATGAAGGTGAGCGCGCCGTCGCGGACCTTCTTGTCCTGCGCCATGGCGTCGAGGATCGCCTCGGCATCGCCGCTGCCGCCGGGCACCTGCTGCAGGCGGGTGGGAAGGCCGGCGAGCGCCAGATGGTTCGCGACACGCCCCGCCTCCTGCCCGGCGCACAGGCCGAGCCGGGCCGAGAAGCGGAAGGCCAGGGCGAGGCCGATAGCGACGCCCTCCCCGTGGACGAGACGTTCGGACGAGTAGCCGGTGATACGCTCCAGGGCGTGGCCGAAGGTGTGGCCGAGGTTGAGGAGGGCGCGTTCGCCGTCCTCGCGCTCGTCGCGGATCACCACGCCCGCCTTGGCGCGGCAGCAGGCGGCGACCGCCTCGTCCCGCTCCGGCCCGCCGGAGAAGATGCCCCGCCAGTTGGCCTCGCACCACGCGAAGAAGGCGTCGTCCGCGATCAGCCCGTATTTCGCGACCTCGGCATAGCCCGCGCGCATCTCGCGCTCCGACAGCGTGTCGAGGCTCGCCGTGTCGGCCAACACGAGGCGCGGCTGGTGGAAGGCGCCGATGAGGTTCTTGCCGAGGGGCGAATTGATGCCGGTCTTGCCGCCGACGGAGGAATCGACCTGCGCCAGCAGGCTCGTCGGCACCTGCACGAAGCGGACGCCCCGCCGCAGGCTCGCGGCGGCGAAACCCGCGAGGTCGCCCACCACGCCGCCGCCGAGCGCCACGACGAGGTCGTTGCGCTCGATCTTCAAGGCAAGAAGCCCGTCGCAGACCTCCGCGAAGCGTCCGTAGGATTTCGACGCCTCGCCCGGCGGCACCGTGACGATGCCCGCCCGCAGGCCGGCGGCTTCCAGGCTCGCCTTCAGGTCGGCGGCGTAGAGGGCGCCGACATTCGAATCGGTGACGATTCCAGCCGCCCTGGCGCCGAGCGCCGCGAGCCGCGCGCCGGCCTGCGCCACGAGGCCCCGGCCGATGAGGATGTCGTAATCGCGGCCGCCGTCGAGGGCGACATGGACGGAGAGCGGTTCGGTCACGTCTGGCGGCTCACTGGGCCGCCAGGGCGGGCGGCGGATCGAGGAAGGCGACGAGGGATTCCATCACGTCGTCCACGACGCGGTCGTGCGACACGTCGCGGGAGACGACCACCACGTTCGCCTCGGCGTAGACCGGGTGGCGGATCTCCATCAGCGCCCGCATGGTCGCCTCGGGATCCTCGGTGTGGAGCAGGGGGCGGTTGCCGCGCTTGCGCACCCGGCGCATCAGCACGTCGAGATCCGCCTTGAGCCACACCGAGACGCCGCGCTCGCGGACGCGCTCGCGCGTGGACTCGCGCAGGAAGGCGCCGCCGCCCGTGGCGAGGACCAGCGGGCCGGCGCGCAGGAGGCGGGCGATCACCCGCTCTTCGCCGTCGCGAAAGCTCGGCTCGCCGTAGATGGAGAAGATGTCGGGGATGGTGAGGCCGGCGGCGGCCTCGATCTCGTTGTCGGCATCCTTGAACAGGAGGCCCAGCCGGCTCGCGAGGCGGCGGCCCACGGTGCTCTTGCCCGCGCCCATGAGACCCACGAGCACGATCGACCGGAGCCCGAGGCCCCGCCGCAGCCGTGCTTCGATAGGCTCGCCGGCCTCCGTTTCGTTCATCGGACCCACAACAGACATTCTACTCGACGCCGACACCGGGTCGCCCTTGGGCAGCGCCCCGGCTGCGGCCACACGGACCGCACCCTGCGGGTGGCTCTTAGCGCGTTTCACGGTCAGCGCGAAACACGCCGTTCGTCCGGAACCTGTGGCCCCGCCGGCCTTGTCAGCGCCGCGTTCGCATGGTGCAACCCGGCTTTCCGTAGCGGCTCAGCAAGGCGGCCCTTCGGCCTTCCCGACCCGCGCCCGTCCGCCCCGAGGATCGACCGACGTGCCGACCCTGTTCCGTTTCTTCGCCACCATCGCGATCCTCGCCGGCCTCGTCTTCGCCGGCATGTTCGCCCTGGCGACCTTCGTGAAGCCGACCCCGCGGGAGATGACCGTGTCCATCCCCGCCTCGAAGCTCCAGCCGCCCAAGTGAGCGGGACGGCGGGGCCGCTTCCGCCGGAGGTCGGCGATTACCTCGAAATGCTGGCGGCCGAGCGGGGCGCGGGCGCCAACACGATCGACGCCTACCGGCGGGATCTCACGGATTACCTCGCCTACCTCGCCCGCGCCGGGCTGGGCGTCGAGGACGTCGACACCGCCACCCTGCGCGGCTTCGTGGCCGATCTCGAAACCCGGGGTCTCTCGCCCTCCACCGCCGCCCGGCGCCTGTCCTGCGTGCGCGGCTTCCACAAGTTCCTCTACGCGGAGGGCGCGGCCGAGACCGACCCGAGCGCCCCGGTCTCGGGGCCGCGCAAGGGCCGCCCCCTGCCGAAGGTGCTCTCGGTGGCCGAGGTGGACCGCCTCCTCGCGGGGGCGCAGCAGGCCGCCGCCCTGCCCGACCAAGCCCCCGGCCCCGCCCGGCGGGCGCGGCGGATGGCCTGCCTGCTCGAACTGCTCTACGCCACGGGCCTGCGCGTCTCGGAACTCGTGGCCCTGCCGCGCACCGCCGCCAGCATCGACGCGCGGCTCCTCGTGGTGAAGGGCAAGGGCGGGCGCGAGCGCATGGTGCCCCTCACCGAGACCGCCCGGGCCGCCATGGCCGCGCATTTGCCGGCGGTGCCGGAGGACAGCCCATGGCTCTTCCCGGCGGACAGTGAGAGCGGCCACCTGACGCGCCAAGCCTTCGCGCGCGACCTGAAGGATGCCGCCGCCGCCGCCGGCCTGCGCGCGGACAAGGTTAGCCCGCACGTTCTCCGCCATGCCTTCGCGAGTCACTTGCTCCACAACGGAGCGGACCTGCGTATCGTGCAGGAACTGCTGGGCCACGCGGACATTTCGACTACGCAAATCTACACGCACGTTCTGGACGACCGCCTGAAGGCGATGGTCCGAGATCTGCATCCGCTGATGGATAACCCCCTTGACGCGGCGTGACTTGCCACTGAATTCATTGTGCGAGCGCAGCCAAGTGTCTACGTATGGACGATGGGGGCTGGACGGCGCGCGTTTGCGGATGTTCGAGAGGTAGACGGAATGGCGGGGCCCGCCGCACGGCGCCAAGGCGCAACAACGACCGAGACCGAGACCGGCCCGGAGACGCGGGAGACCGGTCTGAACGAGTCCCAGCGGCTCGACAACCAGCTCTGCTTCGCGGTCTACGCGGCGGCGCATGCCTTCGGCCGGGCCTATCGCAACCTGCTCGGGCGCTACGACCTCACCTACCCGCAGTATCTGGTGCTGATGGTTCTGTGGGAGGAGGACGGCCTCACCGTGAAGGAGATCGGCGAGAAGCTGTTCCTCGATTCCGGCACGCTGACGCCCCTGCTGAAGCGGCTCGAAGCCTCGGGCCGGGTCCGCCGCGCCCGCGACCGGCCGGACGAGCGGCAGGTGAGCATCTTCCTCACCGAGGCGGGCGAGGGCCTGCGCGGTACCTTGGCCTGCATCCCCGACGAGGCCGGCGGCATGACCGGCTTCGACATGAAGGGCCGCAAGGACCTGCTGCAGGACCTCGTCTCGCTCCGCGACGGGCTGCGCGGCAACGACCTGACCTGAGGCGCCCATGAAAAAGCCCGGCCGTGGGGCCGGGCGCGGTGTGACGATGCCCGGCCACGGGGACCGGGCAGGACGCCTTAGGACTGGGTCTTGAGGTAGGCGATCACGTCGTTGATCTTCTTGTCGTCGGGGTAGCCCTGGAAGATCATCTTGGTGCCCGGCACCTTCGCCTTCGGGTTCTTCAGCCACTCATGCAGGTTGGCCTCGTCCCAGGTGATGCCCGAGTTCTTGAGCGCGGCCGAGTAGTTGTAGCCCTCGTAGGTGCCCGCCTTGCGGCCGACGACGCCCTTCAGGTCCGGTCCGACGCCGTTCTTCTGGAAGTTGTGGCACGCCTTGCACGGGGCGAACGCCTTCTCACCGGCTGCCGCATCGCCGGCATCCTGGGCCTGGGCCGACAGGGGGATCATCGCGGCGAGGATGGCACCGAGAACGAGCTGACGCATGAATTTCCTCCTAATTACGGCCTAGGCCGGCGCGGAGGGGTGACACCCGCCGCGACTAGAAAAGGTCTAAGCTGATACGCTCAATGCTGGCAACGCCCCAAGGATGCGTCGAGATGCGACTTTCTTCGCTTTCCGTCACGAATCTGGGCCGTGGCGACGGATTAAAATAGGTGCAGCGCACCAATCGCCCCACCCGTGCTAAGGCTCGCTGATGCCCCGCTGGATCTTCGTCCTATTCTCCATCGCCCTCGGGCTCTCCGTCGTGGGGAGCCTGCTCATCGTGCTGCGCAGCCCGAACTCCCTGCCGCCCGCCACGAACGAGGCACGCCCGCCCCGCTGAGGGGCTACAGCCGCCAGAGATCGACGCCGGGGGGCGCCGTCTCCCGGTCGAGGGCGCCGGTCACGTCGAGGACATCGCCCCGGCCCTCCACGAGGAGCGGGAGGATGCCGTCCCACCCGCGCTCCCGCAGGACGCGATGGGGCACGGCGAGGATCACCGCGTCGGCGGGTTCGAGCGCAGCGAGGGGCGTGAGGGGGAAGCCGTGCTCGTGCGCCACCGCCAGTCCGTCGGCCATGGGGTCGGCGGCCTGGACGGTCAGCCCGAACGCGGCGAGCCCGCGCACCACGTCGGCCGCGCGGCTGTTGCGGATGTCGGGGATGTCCTCCTTGAAGGTCACGCCCAGCACCGTCACGCGGGGCGTCGGCCGGCCCCGCCGCAGCAGCCGGCGGATGCAGGTCTCGACCACATGGGGGGCCATGGCCTCGTTGATCCGCCGTCCGGCGAGGACGAGTTCGGGATGGTGGCCCGCCTCCTGCGCCCGGTGGGTGAGGTAATACGGATCGACCCCAATGCAGTGCCCGCCCACGAGGCCGGGGCGGAAGGGCAGGAAGTTCCACTTGGTCCGGGCGGCGGCGAGCACGTCGCCGGTATCGAGGCCGATCTTCGCGAAGATCAGGGCGAGTTCGTTCATGAGGGCGATGTTCACGTCGCGCTGGACGTTCTCGATGACCTTCGCCGCCTCCGCGACGCGGATCGAGGGCGCGCGGTGCACCCCCGCCAGGGCGACGGCCCCGTAGACCCGCGCCACGATGGCGAGGCTGTCGGCATCGCTCGCCGAGACGACCTTCACCACGCTGTCGAGGCGATGCGCCCTGTCCCCGGGGTTGATCCGCTCCGGCGAGTAGCCCAGCGCGAAGTCTCGGCCCACCGTCAGGCCGGATGCCGCTTCAAGGATCGGCGCGCAGACCTCCTCAGTGACGCCGGGATAGACGGTGGATTCGTAGACCACGATGGCGCCGGGCGAGAGCACCCCGCCCACCAGCCGCGAGGCCGCTTCGAGCGCCCGCAGGTCGGGGCTGCGCGCGGCCGTGATCGGCGTCGGCACCGTGACGATGTAGAAGTCGCGTCCGCGCAGGTCGTCCGCTGCGGCGCTGACCGTCAGGGCCGGCAGGTCGGCCTCCGGCACCTCGCCGGTGCGGTCCCGGCCGGCGGCGATCTCGGCGACGCGGGCGGGATCGATGTCGAAGCCCAGCGTGTCGAACCCGGCCTTGGCGAAGGCCACCGCGACCGGCAGGCCGACATAGCCGAGCCCGATCACCGCGATCCTGCGACCACCCATTGTCCCGCGCCTCGCCCGCACCCGTTGCAATGCCACCGGACGCGGATGGGGGACGCCCGTCAAGCTTGGTGGTAGGCGCGGTACCAGTCCACGAACGATCCGATGCCGGCTTCGAGGGGCGTCGCGGGCGAGAAGCCGACATCGCGGGCGAGGTCGGCGACGTCGGCGAAGGTCTCCGGCACGTCGCCGGGCTGCATCGGCTTGAGGTTCAGCACCGCCTTGCGGCCGAGCTTGGCTTCCAGAAGGCCGATCATCCCCATCAGGTCGGCGGGCTCGGAATTGCCGATGTTGTAGATCCGGTACGGCGCGAGGCTCGTGCCGGGATCGGGCTCGCCCCCGTCCCAATCGGGGTTGGCGGCGGCCGGGCGGTCGATCAGGCGCACGATCGCCTCGACCACGTCGTCGATATAGGTGAAGTCCCGCCGCATCCGGCCCTCGTTGAAGACCTCGATGGGCTCGCCCGCCAGGATCGCCTTCGTGAACAGGTAGAGGGCCATGTCCGGCCGCCCCCACGGGCCGTAGACGGTGAAGAAGCGCAGGCCCGTCGTCGGCAGGCGGTAGAGGTGGCTGTAGCTGTGGGCCATCAGCTCGTTGGCCTTCTTCGTGGCCGCGTAGAGGCTGACGGGATGGTCCACGTTCTGGTGGACCGAGAACGGCATCGCCGTCACCGCGCCGTAGACCGAACTGGACGAGGCGTAGATCAGGTGCCCCACCCCGTGGCGGCGGCAGCCTTCGAGCACGTTGAGGAAGCCGGTGAGGTTGCTCGCGGCGTAGGCATGCGGATCGGTCAGGGAGTAGCGCACCCCCGCCTGGGCGGCGAGGTGGATCACGCAGGTGAAGCGCCCCTCCCGGAACAGGGCGTCGAGTGCGTCCCGGTCGGTCAGGTCCAGGCGGTGGAAGGCGAAGCGCCCGCCCGCCAGCCGGCGCAGGCGCGCCTCCTTCAGGTCGGTGTCGTAATAGGCGTTCACGCTGTCGAGGCCGGTGACGGCCCGCCCCTCGCCGATCAGGCGATGGGCCACGTGGTTGCCGATGAAGCCGGCGACGCCCGTGATCAGGATACGCTGTTCGGTCATGCTGGGACGGGGGTCTCCTCGGGGGCACATTGCCGCGCCGAGGCTCCGGCAACAAGTTCGAGTGATCGTGATCGCATCATTTTAGCCGACAAGCATTTCCTGCTGGGCAGCTTCGCGCTATTGCGCAAAACTCGACAAATGCGCTTGCCGCCGACCACAGCGAGTCCGATCTCTTGATGATGTCCGAGACCCCGCGCCGCGCCGGAGCCTTCACGCTCCGCACCATCCCGATCCCGGCGCAGGCGCCCGTCCTCGATGAATTCACCCGCCGTCGCCTCGGGCGGGAGTTGCGCGCCCTCTACGATCCGGTCATCGACGAGCCCATCGACCCGCGCCTCGCCGAGTTGCTGCAACAGTTGGAGACCGACCGGGCCGACACCGGAAACTGACGAAACGGCCACACCGTTTGGTGAGCTTTTCGCGATAGACGCATCTCCTCGCCGGAGGACTTGTGATGCGGCTCAGCGTGGTGATCTGCACCTACGAGCGGCCGGCGCTGCTCGGCGCCCTCCTCCGCTCCCTGACCGCGCAGCGCGGCGCCGAGGCCGGCGACGTCGAGATCGTGGTGGTCGACAACAGCGACGGCGAGACCGCCCGGCCGGTGGTCGAGGGCCTGGCGCCGGGGGCGCCCCTGCCGATCCGCTATTGCACGGCCCATCCGGCCAACATCTCGGTGGCGCGCAACGCCGGCTGCCGGGCGGCCGAGGGCGAGGCGCTGGCCTTCCTCGATGACGACCAGCAGGCGGAACCCGGCTGGCTGGCGGCGGTGCTCGACGGGCTCGACCGCTTCCCGCACGACGTGTTCTTCGGGCCGATCACCCCGCATTTCGAGGATCCCGGCGCGGTGACGCCGGCCTCCCGCACCCTGTTCACCCGCCAGGGCGATCAGGCGGCGGGGCACGACCTCTTCGCCCTCGCCCGCCCGGCCTCGCAGGGCTTCGTGCTCTCGACGGCCAACAGCGTGTTCCGCCGGGCGACCGCCCTCCCCGGCCCCGACCCGTTCGACCCGCATTTCGGGCAATGCGGCGGCGAGGATCTTCATCTCCTCTGCCGCCTCGCCCGGGACGGGCGTCGGTTCGGCTGGCTGCCGGCGGCGCGGGCGACCGACTTCGTGCCCGCGCACCGATGCCGCACCGGCTATCTCGTCCGCCGCCATTTCGCGGGCGGGCAGGCCTATGCCGCCACGCTGATCCGCACGAGCGCGCACCCCTTGCGCGACGAGGCGGTGCTGCTCGCCAAATCCCTGGTTCAGGTCGGCCTGCTGCCCCTCACGGCCCTCGCCCTGCTCCGGAAGGAGGCGCCCGGTCGCAGCGTCGCGATCCGCGCGGCGGGCATCGCCGGCAAGCTCCTGTGGCGGCGGCTCTATCCCCTCTACAGGACCGAAGCCGCCTCCCTCGCCCCCGCCGCCAGTTCTTGATCGCCCGGTTCGGGTTTTGATCAATCGTCGCGCATCCAATTCGCCGAAAAGATACTGTTAACGCTGTCGGCAATTGCAGCACGGACTTCACGGTCAGTTTTAACTCAAGACAAGCGGCCGCGCGTTACAAAACAGTCGATACGGGCCATGCGCCCGCCGGCATGACGGCTCCAGCCGGGATCGTCCCGTCCGGAGGCGGCTCGTGCCGGGCCGTGCCCTGCCCCTCCGGGTGCGGGGCGTCGCGATATCGGGGAAGCCGGTCGATGCAGTTGGTCGAACGTCAGAGCCCTCGCAGCTCCTACGCTGCCGAGACCGACGAGTGGGACGCGTTCCGCCTGGAGATCCGGGAGGCGCTGGCGTCGATGCGGCGCCATGCCTTCGCGATCACGCTGTGCGTCCTCGGGGCCGTGGCACTGGCCACGCCGGTCATCGCGCTGCGCACCCCGAACTATCTCGGCACCGCCCAGGTGCTGCTCGATCCGCGCGGGCTGAACGTCGTCAGCAACGAACTCGTGCCGCAGCCGCCCTCCGCCGACGTGAACGACGCGGTCATCGAGACTCAGTCGCGCTTCCTGCATTTCGACGCGGTGCTGCAGGAGGTCGTGAAGCGCCTCCACCTCACCCAGGATCCGGCCTACATGGCGCGGCCCGGCCTCGTCGGCCGGATCAAGGAGATGGTCGGCCTGTCGAGCACCGGCCCGGAGGCCGATCCGGTCGATGTCGCGAGCAAGATCCTCGGCAAGCAGACCACCTTCCAGCGCGAGGGTAAGAGCTTCGTCGTGAACCTGACGGTGCGGGCCGACGACCCGGTGAAGGCGTCCCGCCTCGCCGGGGCCATCGGCCAAGCCTTCGTGGACGATGCCGAGCGCCGCCGGAAGGATGTGGTGATCAAGGCCCGCGACGCCATCGGCGCGACCCTGAAGGGCCAGGGCGAGCATGTCATCGCCGCCGAGCAGGCCGTCGAGGCCTACAAGCGCGAGATCGGCGTGGTCGATCAGGACGGGCGCGTCCTCAACGCCGCGCGCATCGCCGAGTTGAACTCGCAGCTCCTCGCCGCCAAGGCGCAGACACGCGCCGTCTCCTCCCGGGTGGCCGCCCTCGAAGGCCGCAGCGCCACGCCCTCCGACGGCGCGGGCGCCGACACGGTGGAATCCACCACCCTCTCTCAGCTGCGCCTGAACCTCGCCGAGGTCGTGCGCCAGCAGGACAACCTGCGCGCCACGCTCGGGCCCCGCCATCCGGCGGCGGTGGAAGTGGATGCGCAGGTCCGCAGCCTGCGCGCCGCCATCTCCCGCGAGACCGGGCGCCTGCAATCCTCCCTGCGCGCCGACCTCGCCGCCGCCCGCACCCGCGAGGCGTCCCTGGAGCGCGACCTCGCCCGCGCCGAATCCGACACGTCGCGCACCAACACCGCCCTCGTCACCCTGCGCCAGCTGGAGCGCGAGGCCCTGGCCCAGCGCTCGGTCTACGAGAAGACCCTGTCGCGGGAGCGCGAACTCCTCGAACAGGAGAGCGTCGGCACCGCGAACGTCTCGCTGGTCGGCACGTCGAAGCCCGATCCGCAATCGGCCGACCTGTCGCCGGCCCTGGTGGTCGCGGCCGCCGGGCTCCTCGGGCTGCTCGGCGGTGCCGGCGGCGCGATCCTGTTCGACCGGCGCGGCGGGCGCATCCATTCGGCGGAACGGCTCACGGCGCGCACCGGCATCCCGGTGCTGGGCACGCTGCCCCTATCGCGCAAGCGCCTGCGGGAGGCGCGCGAGACCGTGGCCGTGCTCGCGGGAGCGCGCGGGTCGCCCTCGGCACGGATCCTCACCCGCCTCGCGGATTACCTCGACGAGGCCGCCGAGCACGGGCAGGTGCGCCTGCTCATCGTCTCCGCCTCGGATGGGCCGATCTCGACCATCATCGCCCAGAACCTCGTCCTGGCGCAGGCCGCGCGCGGACGCCGGGCCCTCCTTGTCGATGGCGACGCCCGCTCCGGCCGGCTCACCTGGATGATCCCGCGCGATCCGCAATCGGGCGTCGTCTCCTGCACCGTGGAGGGCTACCCGCCCTTCTGCGCCACGGCGGCGAGCGAGCGGGTGAGCCCGGATGCCGTGCCGGACCGCGACGAGGGCTACGATTGCGTCGTGATCGACGGCGGCGAGGGCCAGGACGAGACGCGCCTGCGCCGCTCGGCGGCGACCGCCACCGCCATCGTGATCGTGGCCGAGGCCGGCGTCGCCACCGCCGACCGGATCGAGGACCTGCGCGCGGCGCTGCTGTCGAGCGCCGACAAGATCGCGGGCGCGCTGTTCGTGGTCGCGGGCGCCGATCCGGTCGTGCCGGCCCCGGCCCGCTCGCGGCCCCTGCCCCAGCGCTTCGCCCTGGCCGGCGAGAAGGGGGCGCTGGCGTGAGCGCGCGTTTCCGGTGACCACAGCGCTCCCGAGTCTGACGCAGGCGCAGGGCCTCTCGGCCCTCGCCGAGACGCGCGCGTCCGCCCGACGGCCCCGGCGTGCGCCCTGGTTCCTGCGGGCACTGCCCGCCGCCCTGTATCTCGCCTTCCTCGCCTACATGTTCATCGGCGTGATGCCGATGTCCGATGCCAGCGCCATCACCTCCGGCGACGGCAATTCCACCGAACGCCTCGCCGTGCTGGCGATGACCGGCATCGCCCTGTTCGAGATCGTGCGGCGTCGGCGGGTCGTGCTGCCCCTCGTGATGCGCTCCTGGCCGGTCTGGCTGGTGCTCGGCTGGTTCTGCGCCAGCGTCACCTGGGCCGCCTTCCCGGACATCGCCGTGCGGCGCGTGATGGTGATGGTGTTCCTCTGCCTCATCACCCTCGCCATCGCGGCGGGGATCGGCCCCCTGCGCCGGACGCTCGGCCTGATGGCGGGCATCCTCGTGGTGGTGATCGCGGGCGATCTCGCCGTCACTGCCCTCAACCCGGCCTTCGCCTTCACCGAGATCGGCGTGCGTGGCTACCACCAGCAGAAGAACGTCGCGGGCCTCGTGGCGATGCTGGCGGTGATCGTCAGCGTCGGGTGGGCGCTGGCGCGCCCGACGCCGCGCCGGATCCTGGCCGGCTTCGCATTCTTCGTCGCCGCCTTCGGCTTCCTCGTGCTCACCAAGAGCAAGACCTCGATGATGCTGGCGCTGCTCGGCGTCGGCCTCCTGCCCTGCATGCTGGTGCTGCGGCGCCTCGGCCCCGCCGCCGCCCTGTTCCTGACGCTGGCGGGCGTCGGGGCCGTGGGCGTGACCTATCTCGGCGTCACGGCCTTCGGCGGCGATTTCGTCGGCCTGCTCACCCCCGGCAACGATTCGAGCTTCACCGGCCGCACCCAGATCTGGGATTTCGCGGCCTCGGAGATCGCGCGCCGGCCCTGGACCGGCTATGGGTTCGGTTCATTCTGGGACGTCGGCGACGCCAACGATCCCCTGCTGCGCGCGCCACCCGGCTCCTGGCTCGCCACCCTGAAGATCGGAGAGCGGGCCGACGTGGTCATCAACGAGGCGCATAACGGCTACCTCGATCTGCGGCTTCAGGGCGGGGCTCCCGCGCTGATCTTCGCCGTGCTGGCGCAGATCCTCACCATCCTGGCGCTGGCCAGGAAGCTGTTCTCGCGCGGCATCCAGCGCGCCGACGCGGTGGCGGCGGCGACCTTCCTCGTCATCGCCCTGGTGGTGCTCGTGCACAACGCCACGGAATCGAGCCTGTGGATGCGCGGGCAGGTGCTCGCCAACGTCTCGATCCTCATCAGCCTCCTGGCCTTCCGGCGGGAGCCCACATGACGATCCGCCGGATCGGCGGCTGGATCGGAGCGGGGCTCGCCGATGCGGCGGGCCGGCTCGTCATCCTGTCCGCCACGACCGCCTTCCTCGCCCGCCTGCTCCCGCCGGGGGATTTCGGCGCCACGGCGCTCACGCTCTCCATCGTCACCGCCTTCTCCATGGCGGTGGGCACGCCCTACGAGGAGGCGCTGACCCAGGCGAAGGTGGTGCGCCGGGCGGATCTCGGCGCGGTGCTCGGTCTCTCGACCGTGGCCGCCCTCGTCTTCCTCGCCCTCTGCGTGCCGGCGGGCCTGCTGCTCGATCACGTCTACGGCCGCGAAGACCTCCACCTGCTCCTCCCCGGAACGGGTTTCCTCCTGCTGGCGCAGGGGCCGATGACGATGGCGACCGCCGTCGCGCGGCGGCGGAAGGCGTTCTACGTCATCAATGCGTCGAGCATCGTCGGCCATCTGGCGGGCGCCCTCGTGGCCATCGGCCTGGGAATCGCCGGGGCCGGGATCTGGGCGCTGGTGAGCCTGCGCATCGTCCTCGTCTTCGCGACGGCGGCGAGCCTGTTCTGGATGCTCGGCCTGAGGGTCGCCCCCTCCTGGTCCTGGGGACGCCTGGGCCGGTTCAACCGCTTCGCCGGGCTGGTCCTGGCCTCGCGCCTCGTCGAGAACGCCACCTACGTCGTCTACAACACCCTCACGGGCGCGCTGTTCGGGCTGACGGTCCTTGGCTACCTCAACATCGCCATGCGGCTCATCGAGCCGGTGCGCGGCGCCATCGTCGCGGTGACGCACAACCTCTGCTTCCCACATTTCCGGGGCAGCGCGCTGTCGCGGGACAATGTCGGCGAGGCGGCGGCGGAGGTGGCCCGCGAGACCTCGGCCTTCGTCGCGCCCACCATGATGGGCCTTGCCGCCGTCAGCCCCCTCGTCGTGCCGCTCATGGCCGGGCCGGGCTGGACCACGGCCGAGCCCATCGCGGCGGCGCTGGCGGCCGGGGGACTCCTCGCCCTGCCCTCGCAGGTGGTGCAGACGGCGCTCTCCGCGAGCGGTCGCCCGCAGAGCGTGCTCCTGTCCTACGTCGTCGCCCTCGTGACCCTGGCCGCCGCCCTGGTCGCGACGGTGGGGATGCACCCCGCCACGATCGGCCTCGCGCGGCTCGCGGGCGATTTCGCGCTCACCGTCACGACGGTCCTCGTCAACGGCCCCCGGATCGGCCTCTTGCCCTGGCCGCTGCTGCGGCGGCTCTCGGGGGTATGGCTCGCCGCGGCCACGATGGCGGTGATCGTCGCGTGGCTCGGCATCCAGCTGGCGGACTCGCAGGGTCAGGTGGTCGCCCTCCTCATCGCCATCCCCGCCGGGGTGATCATCTACATTCCGCTGCTGTTCCTCATCAGCCGCGCGAGCTTCGACTCCCTCGTGGAGCGGATCCGCCCCCTCCTCGGGCGGACGAACCTGGCCGGCGCGCGATGACCGGCCCGGTCCTCGTCACCGGCGCGGGCGGCTTCATCGGCCGGGCCACCGTCGCCCGGCTGAGGGAGACGGGCCTGCGGGTCCGCGCAGGGCTCCATCGCCTGCCCGACGGCCGCAGCCCCGCCGAGGGCACCGTGCGCTGCGACCTCGACGATCCCCGCAGCCTCGATGCCGCCCTGGCGGGCGCGTCGTGTGTCGTCCATGCGGGCGGCCGTTCCGCCGTCGCCATGCCGGACCAGTTGCGCGCCCTCCTCGCCGCCGCCGACCGGGCGGGGGTGGACCGCGTCGTCCATCTCAGCTCCATTGCGGTCTATGGCCCCGAGGAAGGCCGGATCGGCGAGCCCGACGCCCCTCCGGCCACGGCCGCGCCGGACGATCCCTATTGCGTCGCCAAGCGCGCCTGCGAAACGATGCTCCGAACCTGGGTCGCGGCGCGGCCCGGGCGGCGGGTGGCGATCCTGCGGCCGGGCGTCGTCTACGGGCGCGGCAGCGACCTCTGGGTCGAGCGGCCCGCCGCCGCTTTGCGCGCCGGGGTGCTCGGCCCCCTGGGCCCGCGCGGACAGGGCGTGGCGGCGCTGATCCACGTCTGCGACGTCGCGGAGGCGATCCGCTGCGCGCTCGCCGCGCTGAACGGGCCGGGCAAGGGCCTCATCGCCGCCAACCTCGTCGGCCCGGACACGCCCACCTGGAACGCCTATTTCGCGATGCTCGCCGGGCCGAAGCCCGCGCACCCGCTCACGCCGGCGCGGCTCGCCCTGCTGCGGGCCCTCGCCCTGCCGGCCAAGGCCCTCGGGCGGCTGCGGGTGCCCGTGCCCCGCGCCCTACGCCTCGTCCCCGCCTCCGGGGAGCTTCGCCTGTTCGCCCGCGCGGCGCAGTACGACACCGCCCGCGCCCGCACCGAACTCGGCTTCCGCCCCACCATCCGCCTGTCCGACGGATTGGGCGAAGCCCTCGGCCCGATCCCTGCAGCGAGCGCCGGGAGCGGCGCCTCCCTGGCCCGGAACGGGACGGATCGTACTGTTTCAGGACACGAGTAGCGTGAGCGAGGGACGAGCCATGGCCACCACCGCCGAACCTGCCCTCTTCCCGTCCAAGGCCGAGCCGCGCACGGACTTCCTCGACCTGCCCTTCGACAGGCTCGACCTCGACGGCGCGCTGAACACCCTCCTCGCCGTGCCGGCGAGCCAGAGCTTCCGCTACCTCGTGACGCCGAACGTCGATCACATGGTGCGGATCACCGAGGATCCGGAGGTCGGCCGCCTCTACCGGGAGGCGTGGCTGTGCATCAACGACAGCCGCGTGCTGGCCCTGCTCGCGAAGTCCTGCGGCACCGACCTGCCCCCCGTGCCGGGCTCGGACCTCGTGGCCGCGCTCCTCACCCATCCGAAGCTGACGGCGGATTCGCCGATCCTCATCGTCGGCGGCGGCGACGGGCTCGCGGAATCGGTGGCCGATCTCTGCGGGCTGACGCGGGTCGAGCAGATCCGCCCGCCCATGGGCCTGCGCACCGACCCCGCCAAGCTCGCGGCCACCGTCGAGGCCATCGAGGCGCGGCCGGTGCGGTTCGTCGTGCTGGCGGTCGGCTCGCCGCAGCAGGAGCTTCTGGCCAACGCGCTGGCCCGGCGCGGCATCGCCAAGGGCGTCGGCCTCTGCATCGGCGCCGGGCTGGAATTCCTCGTCGGCGACCGCGCCCGCGCCCCGGCGATCCTGCGGACGCTCAACCTCGAATGGCTGTTCCGCCTCGCCTGCGAGCCACGGCGGCTCGGCCGCCGCTACCTGATCGACGGCCCGCAGATCTTCCGCCGCGTCTGGGAATACCGGCGCCGGGCGCGCTGAGCCCTCAGCCCCGCGCGATGGCCGTGCCCACGATGGAGCGTCGCGCCTCCCAGGAGAGCGGGATGGTCGACTGGATGCCGAGGCCGTAGCGGCCCGGCCGGACCTCCGGGATGCCGCCGCCCTCGGACCAGACGGTCTCGCACAGGCTCTCCTCCGCCCCGGCATGGCCGGAGGCGGTGAGCCCGAGCACATGCTCGCAATAGACGCCGTAGAGGATGTATTCGGAGAAGTCGCTCGTGGCGGCCAGGGCCTCGATGGGGTCGCGCCCGGTGACGGCGCCGATCCGCTCCAGCAGGCCGCGCACGTTGGCGCGCCGCCACGTCACGAACTGATCGATGTAGTCGGCCCCGTGGTAGTCCGTCGGCGGCAGGCCGAGTAGCGTCGAGGCCGCGCGGTGCCAGGGCGCGTGCATGGCATCGTCCGCCGCGCCGGGGAAGCGGGCGAGGCGCAGAAGCCCGTCCTGGGCCAGCGCCCCGGCGGGCAGCGGGCGCACGAAGGCGGTGTCGCTGTCGAGGTGGAGCACCGTGTCCGTCGCCGCCCCGGCGGCGGCGTTGAGCTTCATGATCTGCTGGGCGATCCAGCCCCGCACCGGCCGCCCCTTGAACGAGATGTAGACGTTGCGCCGGGGCAGCCGCAGGCGCCGCCGCCATTCCGGCCCCGGCAGGGGGAGCTTGCGCAGCCAGCCGGGCAGTAATTCCTCCTGCGGGACGAGCGCCCGGCGCCCGCCGGCCAGCGGCCGGAACAAGGGCATGTCCGCCGCCGGCACGGCGAGGAGATGCGCCGCCCCGGCGGGGGCGAAGCGGTCGGCCGTCTCGCAGAGCAGGCGGCAGCAATCGAGATCGCCCGAGAAAGACAGGGTGATCAGGGTCGGGGGGCTTGGAACGTCCACGGGTCGCGTTCTCCTGCGGGTCGTCAGACCGCCCACTCCATCGGCCGCATCGCCCCAGGCGCGGACGAAACCGGCGCCGGGCGCGGGAAGCGTTCGGGGTGCTGCAGCATCTCGGTGACTTCGGTGATGTGGACCGCGAGATCCGCGTCCATCCGCCCCGGCGCGCCGGAGGCGATGGCATCCGCGAAGTCCCGGATGCCGCGCATGAAATCCATCGGCGGACGCCCGCGCCCGGCCCGGAACGGCACCGGACGGGCGGGCGGCACCACCCTGCCCCGCCGCAACGGCAGGCGCCGTTCCAGGAAGCGATCGAGCCGGCTCGTCGCCGTGCGCTTCAATCGGACGGGGCCGGCGAAATCCCACGGCTCTTCGACCTGCAGCACCCCACGGTCGCCCACGATCCGCAGGCGGTGGTCGTAGGGCGCGACGATGGAGTTCGTGACCCGCGCGACGATGCCGCCGTCGAACTCCAGGAGACCGCAGGAGAAATCCGGCGCCGGATGCACCGGCTGGTCGCATTCCTTGTCCGGGATCAGCAGGGAGGCATGGGCCGTCACCCGCCGCACGGGCCCGAACATCGCCACGAGCAGCGTCACGACGTAGCCCGCATGCTCGAAGGTGCAGCCGGTCTCGAACTCGCCTTCCGCCGGCCAGCGCCGCCCGCTGCGGCTGATCCAGTTCCGGTAATCGGCCTTGTGGACCATGCCGTCGTCGAGTTCGGCATAGACGAGCCGCACCCGCCCGACCGCGCCCTGCCGCACCGCCCGCCACAGGGTCTGCGCCTGCTCCCCCAGGATGTTGCTCGGCGCGGCGGCGAGGCGCACGCCGGCCGCCGCCGCCGCGTCGTTGAGGCCGCGCGCCTCGGTCAGCGTCAGGCCGAGGGGCTTCTCCGAATAGACGTGCCGACCCGCCGCGATGGACGCGCGGGTGACGGGGGCGTGGTTCTCCGGATCGGTCAGGTTCACCACGACCACGCCCGGCTCGGCCAGGAGTTCGGCCAGCGAGCCGAAGGCCCTGTCGCCCCAGGTGCGCGCGAAGGCGGCGAGCCGTTCCGGGTCACGGTCGTAGACGCCGATCAGATCGAGCCCGTCCGCATGCAGATCGAGGCACTGCCGGTACATATCGGCGACATAGCCGCAGCCGACGAACGCGATTCTTGTCCGCCCGGCGCCGTCTACAGCATTTCGTTTACCATTGTCGGAGAAATTAACGCGCAAATGCGGTATTGATCTCACGATATCAGATGCCGACTTTACTTCCGGCTGGAATAAGTCGCAACGGCGTACAAATTATAACTCGCCGGTTATCTATTAATGAACTTCTCAGGGAGCATCGGAGACGGTATGCCCGGAACCGAGCCGGTCGCGGTCAGCGTGGTCATCCCCACCCTGAATCGTCATAAGGCGCTCGAGCGCGCCCTGGGATGCATCCTCGCGCAGCGCCTGCCGCCGGACACGGGGGCCGAGATCGTCGTCGTGGACAACTCCTCCGACGGCAATGCCCGCACCCTCATCGAGCGCCTCGCCGAGGGCGCGCCCATGCCGGTGCGCTACGTCTCCGTGCCCCAACCCGGCATCGCCACGGCGCGCAATGCCGGCGTGGCGGCGGCGCGGGGCGAGTGGATCGCCTTCATCGACGACGACGAGACCGGCGGGCCGCATTGGCTGGCGGCGCTCCTCGCCGTCGCCCGCCGGGGCGCCTACGATGCGGTGTTCGGCCCCGTGAGCGCGCGGGCCGACGACGACCGCGAGATCGGACCCTTCGCGGCCTATTTCGCGCGGGGCGTCACCGCCGAGGACGGGGGAGACGTCACCCACCGCGCCGCCTATCTCGGCACCAACAACTCCCTTTTCGCGGCCTCCGTCTGCGCGATCCCCGGTGGCCCGTTCGAGGAACGGCTGAACAGCATCGGCGGTGAGGACAGCCTGTTCCTGCAGCGCCTCGTCCACGAGGGGCGGCGCTTCGGCTGGGCGGCCGCCGCCGAGGTGACGGAATGGGTGCCCCCGCGCCGTCTCGACTGGGCCTATGTCCGCCGCCGCCGCTTCCTCAGTGGCCAGATCCGCACCTTCGTACATGAGATGGCCTCCCCCCGCCGCCGCCTGGAGGTAGCGCGGTGGATGCTGGTCGGCGTCGCGCAGACCATCATCTCCGGGGTACTGTCGCTGCTTCTGAAGCCGATCAACCCGCCCGCCGCGCGCCACCACCGGATCGCGGCCTGCGGCGGCCTCGGCAAGGTGTTCTGGATGACCCGCTTCCGGGGATCGCTCTACGGGTCCGGGCTCGTCTCGTGAGGCCGAGCCGCCGGGCGCTGCTCGCGGGCGCCGGGGCGACGATCTGGGCGGGCCCCTCCCGTGCGGGCGAGCCGCTGGGCGTGCGAGTCCGCAACGGTGCCGACCCGGTGCCGGTGAGCCCGCTGATCTACGGCTCGGGTGAGATCGGCACCCTCGACGGCGGCCCACGCTCGGCGGAGCTCGACCGGGCGGCCGGCGTCACCCTGCGCCGGTTCGGCGGCAACTTCGCCACGAGCTACAACTGGACCAACAATGCCTGCAACGCCGGCAAGGACTGGCAGCAGGCGAACGGCGATTTCCTGAGCCAGAGCCTCGGCCTGCCCCCCGCCGAGCGCGGCGTGCCCGGCGCGGTGATTGCGGCGATGCACGGCGCCTCGCTGGCGATGGGCGCGCGCAGCATCGTCACCCTGCCGCTCGCGGGTTACGTCGCCGCCGACAAGGACGGCCCCGTCCCGGCCGACCGAGCGGCCCCCTCCCCGCGCTTCGTGCCGGTCTCGTGGGAGGGACGGCGCGACGCCTCCGCGCCCGTGGACCCACGCGTCGCGGACATCCCACACCTCCTGGCGCGGCTCGTCGCCCGCTACGGCCCCGCCTCCGGCGCCACGGGCATTCGCGGCTACATCCTCGACAACGAGCCCGGCCTCTGGGCGACACAGCACCCGCGCATCGTGCGTCAGCCGGTGCGGATCGCGGATCTGCTGGCCCGGTCGATCAAGGCGGCGCGGGCGATCAAGGCCATCGATCCCGACGCCTGGGTGATCGGCCCGGCGAGTTGGGGCACCACGGGGATGGTGAGCCTGCAGAACGCCCCCGATTGGAACGCCTTCCGGCAGCACGGCAGCTTCCTGGCCGCGTATCTCGACGCCTTCCGCCTCGCCTCGGAGCGCGAGGGCAAGCGCCTGCTCGATGCCCTCGACGTGCATTGGTATCCGTTCAGCGAGCGGGGCACCCTGTTCCGCACGGAGGATCCGGCCCTGGCCGGGCCGCTGCTCGATGCGCCGCGCTCCCTTACCGAGCCGGGCTTTCGCGAGGCGAGCTGGGTCTCGCAGGCGCTGCCCGTGTCGAACGAGGGCGGCCTCGCCCTGCCGTTGATGCCGAGCCTCGAACGGCTGACGGCGGCGAACTTCCCCGGCACGCGCACCGCCGTGACGGAGTACAATTACGGCGGCGCGGGCCAACTCGCCTCCGGCCTCGCCCTCGCCGACGCCCTCGCGCGGTTCGCCCGGCCCGAGATGCTGCTCACCGCCCATTGGGGGTCCCTCGCCGGCTGGCTCGGGACGGCCTTCCGGCTCTATCGCAACTACGACGGCCGAGGCGGCCGCTTCCCCGACAACGCCCTGCCCGTCGAGGCCGCGCGGCCCGATGGCCTCACCGTCCGGGCCGGCACGGACGGGGCGAGACTGCATCTCGTGGCGATCAACCGCGCGGCCGAGACGCGGCCGGTGGAGATCGCCTTCGAGCGACCGCTGCCGGCCTCGCGCCTCACGCAGTACGGCTTCGATGCCCGCCATCCCGAGATGGCCGCCCTGGGCGCGGCCGAGCCCGTCTCCGGCGGCACCCTGCGCCTGACGCTGCCGGCGCGTTCGGCCCGGCATTGCGTGGTCGTGCCCGGTTGATCGGGTTGTCGTCGCCGTTGTGCCGGGCACGGACTCCGTCTACACAGGGCGGATGACGGTGCCCCGAGAGGGGTGAAAAGGGAACGCGGTGAGGGCCTGCCCGACCCCGCGGCTGCCCCCGCAACTGTAAGCGGCGAGCGCCTGCCAGCAGCCACCGGAGCGATCCGGGAAGGCGGTGGGCGCGCCGAGCCGCGAGCCAGGAGACCTGCCGTCATCCCGACTTTTCACAACGCCGCCGGTGGGGCGGCTGGAGAGCCCAGATGACGACCACGACGCAGTCCTCGTCCTTTGCCCCCGTCGCCACCCGCGCCAACGAGCGCCTGATGGCGGCCGCGCTGGCGGCGTTCCTCGGCCTCGGCCTCGTGTTCATGGCGGGCTTCTCGCCGGCCATCGCGCTCCACAACGCGGCGCACGATTTCCGGCACGCCCAGAACTTCCCCTGCCACTGACGCGAACGCGCCAGGAATGATCCTTCGCCTTCTGTCGGCGGCGCTGGCCGCCGGCTTCCTCGCGGCTGTCGTCGCCACGGGGCTGCAACTCGCCTTGACCTCTCCCCTCATCATCGAGGCGGAGAAGTACGAGCAGCGGGAGCCCAGCCGCGCGGCACAGGCCCTGCCCCCTGCCCTGCCGATCGTGCTCGCCCATGCGGGCCACGACCACGCGGCGCCCGATGCCGCACCGGAATGGCAGCCCGCCCCCGGCTTCCAGCGCATGGCCTTCACCGGCCTCGCGACCCTCGTCGGCGGCGTGGGCTACGCCCTGATGCTCGGCGCGGTGCTGATCGCGTGTGGCCGCGAGCCGACGCTGCAGACCGGCCTCGCCTTCGCGCTGGCCGGCTTTGCCAGCGTCTCCCTGGCGCCCTCCCTCGGCCTGCCGCCGGAATTGCCGGGGCAGGAGGCGGCGCCGCTTCTGGCCCGGCAGGCGTGGTGGGTGATGACCGCCGCCGCGACGGCGATGGGCCTCTACCTCATCGGCGTGCGCCGGTCGTTCATCGCCATCCTGGGCGGGCTCGTGCTGATCGCCGGGCCCCACATCGCCGGAGCGCCGCCACCGCCCGACGGCGCATCGGAACTGCCGGCCGCCCTCGCGGCGCAGTTCGCCGCGCGCTCGCTCGCCATCGGCGCGGTGTTCTGGGCCATGATCGGCCTCGGCTTCGGCTGGGCGTGGCAGAATGTCGGCCCGGCGAGGCGCCGTCATGCCTGAGCCCGTCACGACCCTTTACGTCTGCACCACCTGCAAGCGCGAGGGCGACGACCCGGAGGGACCCCGCGCCGGGGCACGCCTCCATGCCGAGTTGGCGCGACGGGCCGAGGGCCTGCGCGTCGAGCCGGTGGAATGCCTCTCGGTCTGCAAGCGGCCCTGCACGGTGGCCGTGGCGTCGCCCAACCGCTGGACCTACATCTACGGCGACCTCGACGCGGAGGCCGCCGCGACCACCATCCTCGATGGCCTCAGGGCCTATGCCGGCACCCCGGACGGGATCGTCCCCTGGCGGGAGCGCCCGAAGGAATTCCGCTCGGGCGTGATCGCCCGCATCCCGCCGTTTCCCCCGTTGCCTGAGGCCGCCGAATGACCATCGTCGCGAAGATCCCCTGCACGATCGTCACCGGCTTCCTCGGCGCCGGCAAGACGACCCTCGTCCGCCACGTCGTGGAGAACGCGAAGGGCCGCAAGCTCGCGATCCTCGTCAACGAGTTCGGCGATGTCGGCTTCGACCGCTCGTTCCTCGCCGCCTGCGGCATCGAGGGCTGCACGGAGGATTCCATCGTGGAGCTTCCGAACGGCTGCATCTGCTGCACCGTCGCGGACGATTTCGTGCCGGCCCTCGAAACCCTGCTCTCCCGCGCCGAGCCGCCGGAGCACATCCTGATCGAGACCTCCGGCCTCGCTTTGCCGAAGCCCCTCGTCCAGGCGTTCCAGTGGCCGGCGATCCGCTCGCGCGTGACCGTCGATGGCGTGGTGGCGGTGGTGGACGGCCCTGCGGTCGCGACCGGCGCCTTCGCCGAGGACCCGGAGGCGCTCGCCGCCCAGCGCGCGGCCGACACCTCCGTCGATCACGACAACCCGCTGGAAGAGGTGTTCGAGGACCAACTCCTCTGCGCCGACCTCGTGGTGCTCAACAAGACCGACCTGATGGATGCCGAGGGCCTCGCCAAGGTCCGGGCCGAGGTGCAGGGCCACCTGCCCCGCGCCGTGAAGGTGGTGGAGACCGCCAACGGCGTGATCGACCCGCGCGTGCTGCTCGGCCTCGGCGCGGCGGCCGAGGACGACCTCGCCAACCGCCCCTCGCACCACGGCGAGGGCGAGGACCACGACCACGACGACTTCGAGACCGTGGCGCTGCCCGTCCGCGCCGCCGTGACGGCGGGCGACCTCGCCGCCCGCGTCGAGAAGGCGGCCGAGACCGAGGGCGTGCTGCGCATCAAGGGCTTCGTGGAAGTCGAGGGCAAGCCGATGCGCCTCGTGGTGCAGGGCGTGGGTCGCCGGGTGTCGCACCATTTCGACCGGCCCTGGCGCGCGGGCGAGGCCCGTGACGGGCGCCTCGTGGTGATCGGCCTGAAGGGCTTCGACCAGAACGCCGTCGCCAGCGCCCTGGCGGGATAAGCCGAGGAGGCGCGATGCACCTCCTGCGCGTCGATACGGTCTCCCTCGACGAGGGCGAGGCGGCGATCGATCTCGGCCAGGAGCCGGGCGACCTCGTGATCCTGTCCTTTACGGACAGCGACCTCGCCGGACTCGCACGCGCGCATGCCGCCGCGCCGGACCTGCCCTCGCTGCGGCTGGCCAAGC
Organism: Methylobacterium sp. TK26; assembly: GCF_055361565.1. NCBI lineage: Bacteria > Pseudomonadati > Pseudomonadota > Alphaproteobacteria > Hyphomicrobiales > Methylobacteriaceae > Methylobacterium > Methylobacterium sp. TK26. The sequence goes on from NZ_CM143965.1 coordinate 2,751,243, forward strand.
TCGCCAAGCTGCGGCATCCGCTCTCCGTCGATCTCTACGTGGAGAAGGTCGTCGCCCGCGCCCGCGCGGTGGTGATCCGCTGCCTCGGCGGGCTCGATTACTGGCGCTACGGCGTCGAGCGCTGTGCCGAGGCTGCGCGGGCGCATGGCGTGGTGCTCGCCGTCCTCCCGGGGGACGACCGGCCCGACCCGCGCCTCGCCGCCTTCAGCACCGACGCCGCCTTGGCCGACGACCTCGACGGCTACTTCCGTGCCGGCGGCCCCGAGAATCTGCGCCGCCTGTTCCACCGCCTCGCGACCCATCTCGACGGTGGCGGCCCGGTGCCCCCGCCGCAGCCCCTGCCGCGAGGCTTCCCCTCCTGCGCCGGCTGCGGGCCGGTGACGCTGGATCTGGCCCTGGCGGCGGGGCGGAGCGTGGTGCCGATGGCGGGCGAACCCCTCGCCCTCCTCCTCGTGTACCGCTCGGCGGTGCTCGGCGGGGATACGGCGCCCTTCGACACGCTGGCCCTGGCGCTGGGTGAGCGCGGGATCGGCGTCATGGTCCTCGCCGTGTCGAGCCTGAAGGACCCGGAGGCGGTCGCCGCCGTCGAGGCCGCGCTCGCCGCGCGACGGCCCGACATCGTGATCGCGGCCACCGCCTTCTCGGCGCGGGACGATGCCGGCTTCATCCTCGACCGGGCGGGATGCCCCGTATTGCAGGCCCTCACGGTCGGCTCACCCCGCACGGCCTGGGAGGTCTCGTCGCGGGGGCTCGGCGCCTCCGATCTCGCCATGCAGATCGCCCTGCCGGAATTCGACGGGCGGCTGTCGGGCTTCCCCATCGCGTTCAAGGAGGAGGCTCCCGAGGCCGAAGGCTTCTCCGAGCGCCGGCTCGTGCCGCATGCGGAGGGCATCGCGGCCCTCGCGGAGCGGGCACGCGGCTGGCTGCGCCTTGCCGCCCTGCCCCCGGCCGAACGGCGGGTGGCCGTCGTCATGTCGGACTATCCCGCACGCGGCGGACGGGCCGGTTTCGCCGTGGGGCTCGACACGCCGGAAAGCGCCCGCGCCCTCTTCGCCGACCTCGCGGGGGCGGGCTATCCCGCCGCGCCGCTGCCCGATGACCCGATGTCGGCGCTGACCGAGGGCGAAGCGACCTTCGCGGTCCCCCTCGCCGAGTATGCCGCGTGGCTCGCCGCGCTGCCGGAGGACGCCCGCACCGCCCTCTCCGAGAGTTGGGGCGCCCCGGAGGCCGATCCCCTCTGCCGCGAGGGGGCGTTCCGCTTCCGCCGGGTCGGGGAGACCTGCGCCCTGTTCCTCCAGCCCGACAGGGGCCGCGATGCCGACCGCAAGGCCGGCTACCACGACCCCGACCGGGTGCCGACGCACGCCTACCTCGCCTTCCATCTCGGCCTGCGCCGCCACTTCGACGCCCTGGTCCAACTCGGCACCCACGGCACCACCGAATGGCTGCCGGGCAAGGCCGTGGCGCTCTCGCCGCTGTGCTGGCCCTCCCTCTGCGTCGGGGCGCTGCCGGTGGTGTATCCCTTCGTCGTGGACGATCCCGGCGAGGCGGCTCCGGTGAAGCGGCGCCTCGGCGGCATCGCGCTCGGCCACCTGACCCCGACCGTCGCCCGCGCCGGCCTGCCGCCGGAGACGGCCCGCCTGCGCGAGCTGGTGGAGGAATATTCCGCCGCCACGGTGCTCGACCCACGCCGGGCGAAGCTGCTGGCCGCCGCCATCCTGGAAGAAGCCGAGGGCCATGGCCTGCTGGCCGGCGCGGGCATCCCGGAGGGCGCCCCGATGGAGGAGGCCCTGACCGCCCTCGACGCCCATCTCTGCGACCTCGGCGAAACCTCGTTCCGGGATGGGCTGCACATCTTCGGCCGCGCCCCGGACGACGCGCCCGAGCCCGTCCGCGCCTGCGCGGCGGGCGAGCGCGCCGGCCTGCTCGCGGCCCTCGACGGACGCTTCGTGCCCCCCGGCCCGGCCGGCTCGCCCTCGCGCGGGCGGCTCGACGTGATGCCGACCGGGCGCAACCTCACCACCCTCGACCCGCGCGCCATCCCGAGCCGGGCGGCGACGCTGCTGGGCGAGAGGGCCGCGCAGGCGGTGGTGACGCGCTACCTGCAGGACGAGGGTGCCTATCCGGCGCGGATCGTCATGGACCTCTGGGCCTCGCCGACCCTGCGCACCGGGGGCGAGGATGTCGCGCACGCCCTGGCGCTGATGGGCGTGAGGCCGGTCTGGGACCATGCCAGCACCCGCGTCACCGGCTTCGAGGTGATGCCGCTGGCCGTGCTCGACCGCCCCCGGATCGACGTGACGATGCGCGTCTCCGGCGCCTTCCGCGACACCTTCCCCGACACGCTCGCCCTCCTCGACCGGGCCGTGCGCGCCGTCGCCGCCCGCGACGAGGAGGAGGAGGACAACCCGCTCGCCGCCGCCGCCCGCCGGGGCGAGGCCGGGGCACGGGTCTATGGCGCGGCGCCGGGCCGCTACGGCGCGGGGGCCGCCGCCCTCGCCCTCGACGGCGACTGGCAGGAGCGCGACGCGATCGGCCGGGCCTACCTCGACGCCAGCGGCTACGCCTATGGCGACCGCGAGGGGCCGGATGCCGGCTTCGGCCGGCGGGTGGCGCAGGCGGATGCCTATGCCCACGCCTTCGACGTGGCCGAGCGCGACCTGTTCGACGGCGACGCCGCCGTCGATGCGATGGGCGGGTTCAGTGCCGCCGCCTCGCTCAGCGGCGCCAAGCCGGCCCTCTACAGCCTCGACGTGTCCGAGCCGGAGCGCCCGAAGGCCCGCACCGCGCGGGAGGATTCCGCCCGGCTGATCCGCGCCCGCCTCGCCGATCCCCGCTGGATCGCGGCGCAATTGCGCCACGGCTATCGGGGCGCGCAGGAACTGGCGCAGGGGCTCGATGCGGTGTTCGTCCTGGCCGCCGGCAGCGATGCCGTGACCGATGCCGGGTTCGAGGCGCTCTATTCCGCCTGGATCGCCGACCCCGACGTGTTCGAGCGCCTGCGCGCCGCGAACCCCGCCGCGACGCGGGCGATCCTCGACCGGTTCGACGAGGCCCGCGACCGGGGCCTCTGGACGAGCCGCCGCAACGCGCTTCCCGCCGACGCCCTCCTCGGCGAGCTGGCCGGATGAGCCGCGCCCTCCCCGATTCCGCCCGCCGGGGCTGGTGCCCCGGTCTCAGCCGGCCGATGCCGACCGGCGACGGCCTCCTCGCGCGCATCCACCCGCCGCTCGGGGTGCTGAGCCTGGCGCAGAGCCGCGCCGTAGCCGAGGGCGCGCGCCGCTACGGCAACGGCCATCTCGACCTGACGGCGCGGGCGAACCTGCAGATCCGGGGCGTCACCGAGGCGACCACCGCGCCGCTCGCCGCCCTCCTGGATCACGTCGGCATTGGGGATACCCGCCGGGATGGCGGCCCCCAGCGGCTGACGCTGACGAGCCCCTTCGCCGAGGCAGGCCTCTCCGCGCTGGCGAAGGCCATCGAGGACATCGGGCGCGGCGTACCGGGCCTGCCGCCGAAGACGCTGGTCGCGGTGGGCATGGCGATGGACGAGGCGGACCTGTCCGTCCTGCCGCTGCCGGCGGATCGCGTGGCCATCGTCGCGGGGACGTCCGCATGGGAATGCGGTTCGGATGACACCCCGTCCGCCATCGGCGCCCTGCTCGCCGCCTTCGTCGCGACGGGCCAACGACGGATGCGGGATGTGAATCCCGACGATCTCCGTCATTGCGAGCCAAGCGAAGCAATCCGGGGCAGCGCAACGTCTCAGAGTCTGGCCGGAAAGCCGATTCCTCCCCTCACTCCCCCTCATCCTGAGGTGCCGCGCGGCGGCCTCGAAGGAGGCCTCCAGACAGCGCCGCGATCCCTGGAGCCCTCCTTCGAGGCCACCGCCGCGCTCCGGCACCTCAGGATGAGGTCGAGGGTGAAAGAACCGCCGACTTCTCGGTCAGACACTCAGAACGTGGCGCCGCTGGATCGCTTCGCTCCGCTCGCAATGACGGTGGCGGTTCCGGCGCCCGGCCTGTCCACCCATGACGGCCGGCCCGTTCTCGCCCTCGACGCCCCGTTCGGCCGCTGCGCCGTCGGCGCATGGGAGCGGCTGATCGCCGTCGCGGAGGACATCGGCGCGCCGGAGATCCGCCTGTCGCCCTCGCGCGGCATGGTGCTGCTCCCCTCCCGCCCGGAGCGAATCCGCCTCGCCGACCTCGCCGCCGACTTCATCGTCGCGGCGGACGATCCGCGCCGGGCGGTGGCCGCCTGCACGGGGGCGCCGGCCTGCGCCTCGGGCTCGACGCCGACGCTCCTCGACGCCGCCCGCCTCGCAGAGACGTTTCGCCCCCTCGCGGCGCGGGGCCTCTCGGCGCATGTCTCGGGCTGTGCCAAGGGCTGCGCGAAGCCCGGCCCGGCCGACCTGACCCTCGTCGGGCGCGAGGGGGCCTACGCCATTATCGTCGGTGGAGCGCCCGGCGATTCACACCAACTGGAAGTCCCTATCGAGGCGGCTTTGGAGCGGTTAGGAAGGGCGGCAACTCTCGGGCTTGCCGCCGCCTTCGCGTCGGCTACCAACGACGGGGGGAGGAACCGGAGACCGGCATGAGCGCGAGCCCGACCGCCGTGCAGCACGACACGTCGCGTTACGAGTATGTCCGCGATGGCGGCGCGATCTACGCGAAGTCCTTCGCGATCATCCGCGCCGAGGCCGACCTCGCCCGCTGGTCGGGGGCGGCGGAACGCTGCGTCGTGCGCATGATCCACGCCTGCGGCATGACCGACCTGCCCGCCGACGTCGAGATGTCGGACGGCTTCGCCGAGGCCGGCGCACGGGCGCTCGCCAACGGCGCGCCGATCCTGTGCGACGTCCATATGGTGGCCGACGGCGTGACCCGCGCCCGGCTTCCCGCCGACAACCGGGTCGTCTGCACCCTGCGCGATCCGCGCGTGCCGGAGATGGCCCAGCGCCAGAGCACCACCCGTTCGGCGGCGGCGATGGAATTGTGGCGCGAGCACCTGCCCGGCAGCGTCGTCGCGGTCGGCAACGCGCCGACCTCCCTGTTCCGGCTGCTCGAATTGCTGGACGAGGGCGTCGCGCCGCCCGCCGCCGTGATCGGCATCCCGGTCGGGTTCGTGGGCGCGGCGGAATCCAAGGAGGCGCTGGCGCGTGACGGGCGGGTGCCCTTCGTCGTCGTCCACGGGCGCCGGGGCGGCAGCGCCATGGCGGCGGCGGCCGTCAACGCGCTCGCCAGCGAGGTCGAGTGATGGACGGGCTGATGCCCTTCGAGGGTGAGACGGAAGAGGTGGCGCAAGCGGTCGCCACCGGCACGCTCTACGGTGTCGGCATGGGGCCGGGCGACCCGGACCTGTTGACCGTGAAGGCCCTGCGCATCCTGCAGCGGGCGCCGGTCCTCGTGCATTTCTGCAAGCAGGGGAAGCGCGGCAACGCGCGCGGCATCGCCGACGCGATCTTCAGCGATCCGTCCCGCGAGATGGCGCTCGCCTACCCCTACACGACCGAGCTTCACCCGGAACACCCGGACTACGTCTCCGCCCTCGCGACCTTCTACGACGAGGCGTCGGACAAGCTCGCCGGGCATCTCGATGCCGGCCGCGACGTGGCGATCCTGTCGGAGGGCGATCCCTTCTTCTACGGCTCGTTCATGCACCTGTGGCGGCGGCTGAAGGATCGCTTCCCGGTGGAGGTCATCCCCGGCGTCACCGGCATGTCCGGCTGCTGGACGCGGGCCGGCACGCCGATCACCTGGGGCGACGACGTGCTCACAGTGCTGCCCGCGACCCTGCCGCTGCCGGTCCTGACCGAGCGCCTGAAGGGCACCGACGCCGCCGTGGTGATGAAGCTCGGCCGGCACCTGCCGAAGGTCCGCGCGGCGCTGACCGAGGCGGGGCTTTTGTCCCGCGCGGTCTATGTCGAGCGCGGGACCATGGCGGGCGAGCGGGTCATCCCGTTGGAAGTGAAGGCCGACGATTCGGCGCCGTATTTCTCCATGGTCCTCGTGCCGGGCGAAGGCCGCCGGCCGTGAGCGGCAGCGTCACGGTGGTCGGGCTCGGCCCCGGCGACCCGTCGCTCCTGACGGATTCCGCCCGCCGCGCCCTCGACGCGGCCACCGACCTGATCGGCTACTTCCCCTACGTCGCCCGCGTACCGGAGCGGGACGGCCTCGTGCGCCATGCCAGCGACAACCGCGTCGAGGTCGACCGCGCCCGCCATGCCCTGAGCCTCGCCGCCGCCGGCCGGCATGTGGCGGTGGTGTCGGGGGGCGATCCCGGCGTCTTCGCCATGGCCTCGGCCGTGTTCGAGGCCGTGGAGCATGGCGAGCCCGGCTGGCGCGACCTCGCGATCACCGTCGAGCCCGGCATCACCGCCATGTTGGCCGCCGCCGCGCGCCTCGGGGCGCCACTCGGCGGGGATTTTTGCGCGATGTCGCTCTCCGACAACCTCAAGCCCTGGCCGGTCGTGACCGCGCGACTGGAGGCGGTGCTGCGGGCGGATTTCGTGATCGCCCTCTACAATCCGATCTCCTCGGCACGGCCCTGGCAGCTCGGCGCCGCACTGGAATTGGCCGCCGGCATCCGCCCGCCGGAGACCCCCGTGATGTTCGCCCGCGCCATCAGCCGGCCGGACGAGGCGATCCGCGTGACCACGCTCGCCGAGGCGCCTGCCGCGCCCGCCGACATGGCGACGATGGTGATCCTCGGCGCCTCCGGCACGCGGCTGATCCCCCGCGAGGGCAAGGCGCCCTTCGTCTACACCCTGCGCAGCGTGCCGGGGGCGGCGTGATCGCGCAGCCAAGCGAGCGCCCCGGCCGCATCCGCCACGCTCGGGACCTCCGGCTTGGTGGGCCGGCGCACCATCACCACCGGCAGGCCGAGGCGGCGGGCCGCGACGATCTTGCCGTGGGTCGCCGCGCCGCCGGCATTCTTGCTGACCACCACCTCGATGCCGGCCTCGCGCATCAGCGCGGCTTCGGCCTCGGCATCGAAGGGACCGCGCGCGGCGATGGTGGTGAGGCGCGGCACCGGCAGGGCATCGCCCACCGGCTCGATGCTGCGCACGACATACGCATGGTGAGGCGACCCGGCGAAGGCCGAGACCTCCTGCCGGCCGATGGTGAGGAACACCACGCGCGGCACCGGCCCGAGGGCGCCGGCCGCCGCCGCCATGTCGTCGACCTCGATCCAGGCATCGCCCGCCTCCCGTTCCCAGGCCGGGCGGCGGATCGCCAGCAACGGCACGTCGGCGAGCTCGGCGGCCCGCGCCGCGTTGGCGGAGATCCGCGCGGCGAAGGGATGCGTGGCGTCGATCATCGCCCCGATTCCCCCCTCGCGGAGAGAGCGGGCCAGCCCCTCGGCACCGCCGAACCCGCCGACCCGCAGGGGCACGGGGCTCGCCATCGGCGCGCTGGTGCGGCCGGCGAGCGACAGCACGGCCGCGAAGGCCGGATCGTCGGCGAGCGCCCGCGCGAGGGCGGTCGCCTCCGTGGTGCCGCCGAGGATCAGAAGTCGCGTCGGGGATTCGGGCATGGCCGCCTTGTCCTCGTCCGGTGAGCCCGTGTCGAGCCGCTGGCTGACGATCGTGGGGATCGGCGAGGACGGCCGCGCCGGCCTCTCGCCCGCCGCAAGCGCCGCCCTCGATGCGGCCGAGATCGTCTATGGCGGGCGCCGTCACCTCGACCTCGCCGCACCGCTCACGGCCGAGACGCGGATCTGGCCGAGCCCGATCACCGACGCCTATCCCGGCATCCTTGCCCGGCGCGGACGGCCGACCTGCATCCTGGCGACGGGCGACCCGTTCCATTACGGCATCGGCGCCGAGATCGCCCGACTGGTGCCGGCGGACGAGATCGCCGCCTTCCCGCAGCCCTCCGCCTTCAGCCTCGCCTGCGCCCGGCTCGGCTGGCCTCTCGCCGAGATCGGCCCTGTCACGCTGCACGGGCGGGCTTTGGAGCGGATCGTGCCGCATCTCCGGCCGGGGGCGCGGCTCCTCGTCCTCGCCTGGGACGGCGGCACCGCGTCCGCCCTGGCCGGGCTTCTGACCGCGCGCGGCTTCGGCGCCAGCGCCGTCACGGTGCTCGAAGCGATGGGCGGCCCGCGCGAGCGCATCCGCCGCGCCCGCGCCGACGCCTTCGACCTCGGCGACATCGCCGCCCTCAACACCCTGGCCATCGAGGTTTGCGGCGAGGCCGAGGGATTGCCCCTCGCGCCGGGGCTCGATGACGAGTTGTTCGAGAACGATGGCCAGCTCACCAAGGCCGAGATCCGCGCGCTGACCCTCTCGGCCCTTCGGCCGCAGCCGGGGCAGCACCTGTGGGATATCGGCGGGGGCGCCGGCTCGGTCTCCATCGAGTGGATGCTGCGCGCGCCGTCCCTGCGGGCCACCGCCATCGAGGCGCGGCCCGAGCGGGCGGAGCGGATCCGCCGCAACGCCCACTCCCTCGGTGTGCCCGACCTCGCGGTCGTCCTCGGCCGGGCGCCGGCCGCCCTAGACGGTTTGGCGCCGCCGGATGCCGTGTTCGTCGGCGGCGGCGTGTCGGAACCGGGGCTGATCGACCTTGCGGCCGGGGCGCTGAAGCCGGGCGGGCGGTTCGTCGCCAACGCCGTGACCCTCGAAGGCGAAGCCGCCCTGCTCGCGGCCTATGCCTCGCGGGGCGGAAGCCTGCGCCGGGTTTCGGTGGCCCGCGCGAGCGCGGTCGGCGGCCTCCAGGGCTGGCGGACGGCGATGCCGGTGACGCAATGGGCCTGGACGAAGCCGCGATGATCGTCGCCGGCATCGGCTTCCGCCGGGGGGCCGACGCGTCCGAGATCGCGGCGCTGATCCGGCGTGCCCTGTCGGAGGCCGGCATCGCGCCCGTTCGGCTCGCCGCCATCGCCACCGCCTACGACCGGGCCGGCGACACGGCGCTCCGCGAGGCGGCGAGCGCCTTCGGCCTCGTGCCGGAGGGCGTCACCCCCGAGTCGCTCCTCGCCTGCGATGCCCGCGTGCCGACCCGCTCGGCGCGGATCGAGGCCCTGCGCGGCGTCGGCTCCCTCTGCGAGGCGGCGGCCCTCGCCTGTGCCGGGCCGGACTCGCGCCTCGTGCTCGACAGGATCGCCAGCGGCAGCGTCACCTGCGCACTGGCCTTCCGGCCGGAAACCCGCCAGAGGGCTGAAGGATGACGGTCCATTTCATCGGCGCCGGCCCCGGCGCGGCCGACCTCATCACCGTGCGCGGGCGCGATCGCATCGCCGCCTGCCCGGTCTGCCTCTACGCGGGCTCCCTGGTCGCCCCGGAGATCCTGTCCTGGTGCCCCCAGGGCGCGCGGATCGTCGACACGGCGCCGCTCTCCCTCGACGCGATCGTGGCCGAGATCGAGGCGGCCCATGCGGAGGGCCACGACGTGGCGCGCCTGCATTCGGGCGATCTCTCGATCTGGAGCGCCCTGGCCGAACAGCTGCGCCGCCTCGACCGGCTCGGCATCCCCTACACGATCACCCCCGGCGTGCCCGCCTTCGCGGCGGCGGCCTCGGTGCTCGGCCGGGAACTCACCGTGCCGGGCCTCGCCCAGTCCGTGGTGCTCACGCGGACCTCCGGCCGGGCCAGCGCCATGCCGGAGCGCGAGCGGCTGGCCGCCTTCGCCGCGACGGGGGCGACGCTGGCGATCCACCTGTCGATTCACGTCATCGAGATGGTCGCCGCCGAATTGACGCCCTTCTACGGGGCTGATTGCCCGGTGGCCGTAGTGTTCCGCGCGACCTGGCCCGACGAGCGAGTAGTCCGTGGAACGCTCTTGACGATCCCACAACTTGTGCATGCAGCAAATCTTGAGCGGACCGCAATTATTTTCGTCGGACCCGCACTAGAGGCTGAGGACTTCCGCGAGAGCGCGCTTTACGCCGCCGATTACGACCGCCGCTTCCGGCCGAACGGGGCCGTGGGGGGCCGTTCGGCATGAGTGCGCCGGGCCTTCTGATCGCCGCGCCGCGCTCCGGCTCGGGCAAGACCACCGTCACGCTGGCCCTGATGCGGGCCCTGCGCCGCCGGGGCATGCGGGTTCGGGGCGCCAAATGCGGGCCCGATTACATCGATCCGGCCTTCCACCGGGCCGCAACGGGGGAGCCGAGCTTCAACCTCGACAGCTTCGCCATGGCCCCCGCCCTGCTCGATACCCTGGCCGGCGCCTCGGCGGCCGAGGCCGACATCGTCCTCGCGGAGGGCTCGATGGGCCTGTTCGACGGGGTCCGCGCCGCAGAGAACCGCTCCGGCGCCAACGCCGACATCGCCGCGCGCTACGGCTGGCCGGTGATTCTGGTGATCGACGTGTCAGGCGCGGCCCAGTCCGCCGCCGCCGTGGCCCTCGGCTGCACGCTCTACGATCCGCGCCTGAGCATCGCCGGGGTGATCCTGAACAAGGTCGCGAGCCCGCGCCATCGCCGTCTCGTGGAGGCGGGAATGGAGAGGGCGGGGCTCCGGGTCTTCGGCGCCCTGTCGCGTGAGGCGGGGCTGGTCCTGCCGGAGCGGCATCTCGGGTTGGTCCAGGCGGGGGAGACCGCCGACCTTGCCGCACGCCTGGAGCATCTGGCCGGGCTGGCCGAGGCCGGGATCGACCTCGATGCCCTCGTGGCCGCCGCTGGCGGCGCGGCCCCGATGGGCGGCAGTCGCCCCCTCGTGCCGCCTCCGGGTCAGCGGATCGCCATCGCGCAGGACGAGGCGTTCAGCTTCGTCTACCCGCACATGGAGGCGGGGTGGCGGGAGGCCGGAGCGGTGCTGGTGCCGTTCTCGCCGCTGGCGGACGAAGCACCGCCCGAGGATTGCGATTGCTGTTGGCTGCCGGGGGGCTATCCGGAACTCCATGCCGGCCGCATCGCCGCCGCGTCACGCTTCGTGGCGGGCATGCGGGCCTTCGCGCGGACCCGCCCCGTCCATGGCGAATGCGGGGGCTACATGGTGCTGGGGGACAACCTGGAAGACGCGGACGGGGCGGTCCATCCGATGCTGGACCTTCTCCCCGTCGCCACGTCCTATCGTCGGCGGAAGCTGCATCTCGGCTACCGCGTGGCGCGGCTCGCCGGAGATTGCGCCCTGGGCCGGTCGGGGACCGGCCTCGTCGGGCACGAGTTCCATTATGCCAGCGTCACGTCGGACCCGCCGGACGAGCGCATCGCCCTCGCCCGCATCACCGACGCCGAGGGCACCGACCTGGGCTTCACGGGTCATCGCCTCGGGCATGTCAGCGGAAGCTTCTTCCACCTGATCGCGGCCGGAGACTGACCCGCCGCCCCCCCGCAGGGCGGCCGGACCTCACGGCTGGGCGGCGGCCTCGGCAGCGGTGGCGCGCAGATGCGCGAGGCGGGCGGCGCTGCGGACCAGCGCCAGAACGTCGCGGCGCATCTGGTCGTCCACGATCTGCGTGTAGGCGCGCAGCAATTCCACCGAGCCCGGCGCGTTGAGGAAGCTGAAGACGTCCTCCTGCGGCCCGTCCGACGAGGTGTTGTCGTCGAAGAAGGCCGAGACCGGCACTTCGAGGAGCCGGGCGATCTCACGCAGGCGCCCCGCGCCGACGCGGTTCTGGCCCTTCTCGTACTTCTGCACCTGCTGGAAGGTCACGCCGACGGCGGTGCCCAGGGCGGTCTGGCTCAGGCCGCGGGCCTTCCGCAGGGCGGTAATTCTCAGGCCGACGAGCCGGTCGACATCCGTGGTCTGCTTCGGCATCAGCGGCGGCATCGCGTCCTTCCCAGCGGGGCGACTGCCTTTCAAATGCAGATCCGTCAATTTATTCTCACTTCTGTCCACTTTCCCCACCCCGTCGTTGGTGCGTCACCGGAAAGCATCCCCTTCATGCTCCGGGGCGGTGCATCGTGTCACCGACGCAATCACTAGGACCCCAAATCTTTGAAATCTGCAAGTCACGCAGTGCACGTTGTGGTTTCACGAAGTCAGATGAGCGTTTCCGAGCCAATTTCCGAATTGAACTCACCGGTTGTGTCGTTCTATACATCGCAACCTCAGAGCACTTGATTGCGGAACGTCGCCACCCGTTGCCAAGTTTTGCCTCAGTCACCGGCCAGAACGAAGGAATTTATCTTATGTTTCTCGCTATGAACCGCTTTAAAGTCGTCAAGGATGCCGCCGCCGAATTCGAGGATGTCTGGCGCAACCGCGACAGTCATCTGGGAGAGATGGAAGGATTTATTAACTTCCATCTGCTCCGAGGCCCCGAAACGTCTGACTATATTCTGTATGCATCTCATACGGTGTGGCGGTCTCAGGCGGATTTCGAGGCCTGGACCCGTTCCGAGCAGTTCAGAAAGGTACATAGTCGCGCACCTTCGACTCGACCTTTGTATCTGGATCATCCGAACTTTGAAGGATTTGTGTCGGTTCAAGAGCTTTAATCTGCTAGCTCATCTGCATTGTACGCAGCGCATAGGAATTCGCCGGGCCGGCATTCACGCCGGCCCGCGCGCCTGAATGATTCCGGCGGATCGAAGCTGGCCGTGAAATAAGTATTTCGCGGAGTTGCCGTCTCGTTATGGTACGGCTATTCCCGCGCATGCTTTCAAGCATCGACGGGAGCGACGTGCTGTCGCGAGGGAGTTCATCGCACGCGCGAGACTGAAGCCGGGAAGGGGCGATCGACATCCTCGGACCGGGCCGGAATAGGGTGTGTCACGGGGGCAGGCTCGACGCTTGCTCACCCCCCCGGTGGGAGCCGTGACTGAAACCACGTTCGTTTCAAAACGGCACAGAGACCGACCGGTACGGGACAGCCACACCGATGCTTCAAGAGCGGGTCCCACAATCGTACGAGCCCATCACGCTGGGAACGGCGACGCGCCGCCGCCGCGTCTGGGCGGCGCTGCTGCCGCAGCGCGGCCGTGGCGTCATGCGGCTCATGCTCTCCGTCGCGGCGGCCATGGCGGATCTGGCGGCCATCGCGGGCGTGACGCTGGCGAGCGAACTCTCCTACCGGATCGCCTTCTCCAACGACGACGCGTGGCCGACCGAGACCCGGGGCCTTCAACTCACCGCGCTCCTCAGTCTCGTGATCGTGACCACAAACGCCCTGCGCGGCGAATACGCCCTCGACCGTCTCGTCGAGGGGCGCGCCGGCCTGCGTCGCGTGGTTTCTCTGTGGTTCGTCGCCTGGGCGGTGGTGTTGGTCATCGGCTTCCTCACCAAGACGACAACAGACTATTCGCGCCTCGTCTCCATCGTCGTTTTCTTCGTCGGCCTGCCGACCCTGTTCGCGAGCCGGCTGGCGATGAGCCGTCTCATCGGCCGCAGCCTCAACCCCGCCTCGCCCACGGTGAGCCGCGTTCATCTCGTCGGCTACGAGGAGGATATCCAGGCCTTCTATGCCTGCAACCACACCGACGGGCCGGGCCTGCGCGTGGTCGGCACCAGCTACCTTCGCCGCACCGATCCGCAGGCCGACGCCGCCACGCGCTACGAGCAGCTTCAGGAAGACCTCGACCTCGCCGTCTCGGTGGTGCGTTTCCTGCGGCCGGACGACGTGTTCGTCCTCGTGCCCTGGGCCGACGCCGCCGAGGTGGAACGCTGCATCGACGCCTTCCTGCGCGTGCCCGCCGCACTGCACCTGCGCCCCGGCACCGTGCTCGACCGCTTTCCGGACATGCAGGTTGCCCGCGTTGGCAAGGTCTCCGGCATCAATATCGGCCGCCGCCCCCTCAACCTCGGCGAGATCGTGCTGAAGCGCTGCTTCGACGTGGTCGTGGCGCTGCTCGCGCTCTTCGCCCTCTCGCCCCTGCTGGCGATGATCGCGGCGGCGATCAAGCTCGACAGCCCCGGCCCGGTCTTCTTCCGGCAGCGCCGCTACGGCTTCAACCAGCAGCCCTTCGACGTGTTCAAGTTCCGCTCGATGAAGGCGGAGCGCAACGCGGCCTTTGTTCAGGCCACCCGCAACGACAGCCGCATCACCCGGATCGGCGCCCTGTTGCGCCGGACGAACCTCGACGAGCTGCCGCAGCTCCTGAACGTGATCCTGGGCGACATGTCCCTCGTCGGCCCGCGTCCGCACGCGCTCGCCCACGACCGCAGCTTCGAGCGGCGCATCGCCCTCTATGCCCGCCGCCACAACGTGAAGCCGGGCATCACCGGCTGGGCGCAGGTCAACGGCTTCCGGGGCGAGACGCAGACCGACCAGGACATGGCGGGCCGCGTGGAGCACGACCTGTTCTACATCGACCACTGGTCGATCTGGCTCGACATCCAGATCATGATCCTCACGGTTCTCTCGCGCCGCGCCTACCGCAACGCGTTCTGAGGACGGGCGGCGCGGGCCGGCTTGCGTTCGCGCGGCGAGCCGGCCATATAGCCGGCGGGGGGTTGGCGGGGGACGTTTCACTCGCCAACCGGGTCAGGTCCGGAAGGAAGCAGCCCTAACGAGACCGAGCGGGTCTCTGTCCAGCCTCCCACCCCTGATCCAGGGCGCAAAGCTCCTTACCCGACACGTCATGGACGCTACGACCGGCACGCCTGACGACGAGCCGGGGCTTCCCGGGCTCAAAGCCCCGACTTCGCAGCCGGCGCCCTATCGCGTCCTGGCGCGCAAGTACCGCCCCACCCATTTCGGCGACCTGATCGGCCAGGAGGCCATGGTCCGCACCCTGGGCAACGCCTTCGCGGCCCAGCGCATTCCCCAGGCCTGGATGCTGACCGGCGTGCGCGGTGTGGGCAAGACCACCACCGCCCGCATCCTGGCCCGTGGCCTCAACTATGCCCGCGCGGGCATGCCGGACACCGGCCCGACCGTGGACATGCCGGAACTCGGCGTCCACTGCCAAGCGATCATGGAATCCCGGCACATGGACGTGCTGGAGATGGACGCCGCCTCCCATACCGGCATCGACGACGTCCGCGCGATCATCGACGGCATCCGCTACGGGCCGGTCTCGGCCCGCTACAAGGTCTACATCGTGGACGAGGTCCACATGCTCTCGGAGAAGGCGTTCAACGCCTTCCTGAAGACCCTGGAGGAGCCGCCGCCCCACGCGAAATTCGTGTTCGCCACCACCGAGATCCGCAAGGTCCCGGTGACGATCCTCTCGCGCTGCCAGCGCTTCGACCTGCGCCGGGTCGAGGCGCCGGTTCTGCGCACCCACCTCGCCCGCATCTGCGAGGCCGAGAAGGTGGGTGTCGAGGACGAGGCCCTCGCCGCCATCGTCCGCGCGGCGGAGGGCTCGGTGCGCGATTCGCTCTCGCTCCTCGATCAGGCCATCGCCCACGGGGCCGGCACGGTCTCGGCGCAGGGCGTGCGCGACATGCTCGGCCTCGCCGACCGCGCGCGGATCGTGGATCTGTTCGAGGCGGTGATGCGGGGCGCCGTGCCCGCCGCCTTCGCCGAACTGCGCGCGCAATACGATTCCGGCGCCGACCCGGCGGTGGTGATGTCGGACCTCGCGGCCTTCACCCACCTCGTCACCCGTCTCAAGATCGTCCCCGACGCCGCCGCCGACCCGACCCTCAGCGAGACCGAGCGCCTGCGCGGGGCGGAGTTCGCGGGCAAGCTCTCCATGCGGGCGCTGTCGCGGGCGTGGCAGATCCTGCTCAAGGCGATCCCGGAGGTGCAATCCGCGCCCCGGCCCCTGGCCGCCGCCGAGATGGCCCTCGTCCGCCTCGCCTACGCCGCCGACCTCCCGACCCCGGACGAAGCCCTGCGCCGCCTGCGCGAGGAAGCCGCCGCCGGGGGCGAGGGCGAGCCGCGCCAGGCCCTTCCGCCGACGCCGCCCGCGCCCGTCGCCCTCGCCGCGCCGCGCCCGGTCCTCGAACGGCTCGTGCCGCCGCCGGCCCAGGCCGTGAACGCTCCGCCTGTGGCCGCGCCCTTGGCCGCCCCCGCCCGCCGCCCGGCGCCGACGCCCGCGCCCGCCGCGGAGGCGGGTCCGAGGCTCGCGCGATTCGAGGACGTGGTCGCCCTGGCCGATGCGCGGCGGGACATCCTGATGAAGGCCGCCCTGGAACGCGACGTGCACCTCGTGCGCTTCGAGGAAGGCCGGATCGAGTTGCGCCTCGCGGCCGGGGGGCGGCCGAGTCTCGCCAACGACCTCTCCGCGTCGCTGACGGCCTGGACAGGTCGCCGCTGGGTCGTGAGCCTGTCGCAGGAAGACGGCGCGCCGACGCTCGCCGAGAACAGCCGCATGGCGAGCGAGACGCGGCGGGAGAACGCCGCCGCCGATCCGTTCGTGCGGGAAGCCCTGACGCGGTTTCCGGGGGCCGAGATCGTCGACGTGCGCGAGACGGCGATGGATTCGGGCGCCACGGCCGAGGAGGAAATCCTCGGCGATGTCGATGCGGCCCGCGTCGAGGAAACGGAGAGCGACGACCTTTAGGGGCGTTGCAGGAAATCGGCCGACCCGCCACCTCATCCTGAGGTGCCGCGGAGCGGCTTCGAAGGTTGGCCCCTTGCTTCCGCACGGGGCACCACAGGATTGAGGTTTTCGGGCGGGAGGCGCGGTGCCTCCCGGTCAGGCACGATCGATGGGTGTAGGGAATCCGGCATGCGCGACCTGATGGGCATCATGAAGCAGGCTCAGGCCATGCAGGAGAAGATGGCCGGGATGCAGGCCGAACTCGACACCGTCGAGGTCGAGGGCGCCTCCGGCGGCGGCTCCGTCCGCGTGACGATGACGGCCAAGGGCCAGTTGCGCCGGGTGAGCATCGACCCCGCTCTGATGGTGGCCGACGAGCGCGAGATCCTGGAAGACCTGATCGTCGCCGCCTCGAACGATGCGCGCGGCAAGGCCGAGCATGTCATGCAGGAGCGCATGGCCGACCTCACCAAGGGCCTGCCCCTGCCGCCCGGCATGAAGCTGCCCTTCTAGGCGTCCCATGCCATCCGACGCGGGTGTGTCGTGCCAAGTCGGCGACGGCATTCCCGCCGAAGCACTCGTCTTCTCTTGCCCCGAGGCGGCCACCCACGCCGAAGCCAGTTTTGGCGGGGCCACGGATCTGCATGCGTCCCTGCTATCGCGTCCGAACACTCGGACGCGGGTGGTGGAAACCCTGTTTCCGGCCTGCCGCTATGACCGCCCGCCACCGGCCCATCTCGGAGGTCGTGATCAGGCGGGTGTCGCAGCTATCGCGCACCACTTCGCGGACGTCGGCGACCGACACCGTTCGCTGCCGGCGACACTCCTGTGCGTGTCGTCGGACATCCGATTGAGTGGCGATGTACTCCATTATCGCGAGAACGGGGCGCTGCGCGTTCTCTACGAGACCTGCCGCATCACCGAACGCCACGTGATCCGGGCGCCCGGATTGAACGAGGATCGGATTGACCACTGGTTCGACGATGGGGTCGTCCACCTTCTTCTCGCCTCGGCCGGCTCATTCAATTACGGCCACTGGCTGATCGACGACATGCCACGTCTCGAAGCCTACTTTGCCCTCCGCCGACGGCATCCGAGGGAGGTAATCTCGATCGCCCTGCCCTCCTACGATGCGCATATGGATGAGGTCCGGCGGCGGATGATCGCGCTGTATCTTGGCCCGCAGGCGAACTTTCGCACGGTCTTCCTCGCGCGTGACAAGGTCTATGCCTTCGCCCGGCTGTACCATGTGACTCCCTGCAGTCTCGAACCGGTCCTCAAGTCACCCGAGGCGACGGCGGCGATGCGTGCGCGCCTCATCGCGGAGACACGGTTCGCGAGGGCTCGATACACTTTCGAACGCTTGCTCCCCCCGGCTCGAGGAGAGACCTGGAACAGCGGACAGCGCCTGTTCGTGGACCGAGCGGTCAGGCGGGGCCGAACGCTCACCAATCGAGACGAGATCGTCGCTTTCGTGAAGACGCGTGGCTTCGACATCATCGATCCGGAAGCTCTCTCCCCCCGGCAGCAGGTTGTGCGCTTCGCCAGGGCCAGGACCATCGCCGGGATCATGGGCGCCGCGATGACTAACGTCGTCTTCTGTCAACCCGGCAGCCGTGTCCTCGACATTGCACCCGATCCAGAATGGACGGACCCGTTCTTCTGGGATCTCTCGGCGATCTGCGGCCATCGCTACTGCGCGGTCTATGGACAATGGGCAGAGTCCGAAGTGCCAGCGGCGCGGCGCAATTTCACGCTTCCGCTCGACGTGATGGCCGACGCCATCGCCGCGCTGGAGGCGGATTGACATCGGCGTGTCGGCTTCCCTTTTGAAACTCATTAATCTATTTATGGCAACAAAGAGGATGGCAATCTATGGCTGCATCGACAATCAAACACACAGCTATGCCACGCGGATTTACGGGTGCAAACTATATCGATTTTATCGAATCAATATCACGCAAGCGCGAGACCCGAAATTATCTGGAGATCGGCGTCCATTACGGCCATATGCTGTGCCGCGTCGGCTGCGATACCGCGGTGGGGATCGATCCGTCCTACGTGTTGCAAGAGGACGTAACGCGTGACAAGCGGCGGACCTTTCTGCACCGGATGTCCAGCGACCGGTTCTTCGCCGAAACCGACGTTCGGGTGATGCTAGGTGCGGGCTTCGACCTCGCCTTCCTCGACGGCCTTCACCAGTTTGAGTACCTTCTGCGGGACTTCTACAACACCGAAGCGGTAAGCGAGCCCAACGGCCTGATCATACTGCACGATTGCATGCCGCTGAACGGAGCGATGACTGTCCGTGACCCGGCCCTCGAACGTAGCGACGAGTTCAAGCAAATGTGGACCGGCGACGTCTGGAAGCTGATTCCTATTTTGCGCGAGTACCGCCCGGATCTCACGATACAACTTGTCGATTGCCCGCCCACGGGGCTCGTCTGCATCACCGACCTGGATCCTGACAACCGCGTCCTCAAGGAACGGTACGGCGAGATCGTCCGCGAGCATCACACCATTCCGAGCAACGAGGATCGCATCGTGCAAATGTACCGGCAGAACCCAGTAATGCGTTCCACCGACATCCTGAACGGCCTCGATCACACGCTATTTTTTCCAATTTGAGGTAGGTGAAAGATCTGACGCCCTTTTCTTGCGATCGACGCGTGGCTGAATATCCAGAAACAGAACCCGGAGGGGCGGAAAATATACCCCTTCTCCCCCGCCCAATCGGATCCCACGTCCCGAAGGACAGCCTCGTCTTTTCGTGCGCCGAGGCCATTACGGGAACCGAGACGGATTTCGGGAACCACCCGGACCTCTTTGCGGCCATGAAGGCACGGCCGAACCCTCGTACCAGGGCGGTCGCGCCACTTTATCCCGCTTACACCTATGCGCGACCCACTCCGCGATACCTGGGTGGAACCGAGCCGGAGGCGGTAGATCGGATTGCCCAGATGGGACGGGACATCGACGCGGCCTTCCGGACCATGCCGCCGTCCTATGTCTGCGAGTCCCGTGATGTGCGCATCAATGGCGACATCATCCATTTCCACGAGGAGGGGCAGCTCCGGATCCTCTACGAGACTTGCCGCTTCAACGATGCTCCCTCGGCGGAGGGTTCACGCGCATACGACCCTCGGGTTGACGAGTGGCCCAACGAATCGGGGGTCTACCTCCATCTCGCCTCGGTCGGGTCGCATAATTACGGGCATTGGCTAACCGACGACCTGCCGCGCCTGCGCGCTTTCTACATGTTGCGGCACATCTATCCGAATAGAACGATCACGATCGTCACGCCTTCCTACAACATAACCATTGATGAGGTTCGCCTTCGGACGATCCGCCTGTTCCTCGGCTGGGATACCGATTGGCACGTCCTGTTCCTGAACCGCGAGAAGGTCTACGGCTTCAACCTGCTCTACCATGTCACGCCGTGCTGCTATCAGCCGGTCGCAAAATCCCCGGCCGCGATCGGATCGGTGCGGCACCTGTTGCGCCGGAACACCAGTGTCGCCAGACGGCGGGCGCTGATGGAGCGTATGAAGACGGCGCCTCTCGACACGCTCAGGGGCGCCGGGCGCCGGATCTTCATCGACCGGCAGCCATTCCGCGGGCGCGCGATCGTGAACCGCGCTGAGATCATGGCTATCCTGCAGAAGCGTGGCTTCGAGATCCTCGATCCCGAGACGATGAGCCCGACCGAGCAGGTCGTCCGCTTTGCGTACGCGAATGTCGTGGTCGGCATCATGGGGGCGGCCATGACCAACACGATATTCTGCCGGCCGGGGACGCGTGTGGTCCACCTGTCGCCGGATGCCACGGGCTGGCCCGATCCGTTCTTCTACGATCTCGCCTCTGTCTGCGACCACCGCTACGCAGCGATATACGGGCAGTGGATCCCCTCCGACGAAGCCTCACGCCTGTGGAACTTCACCCTTGACCCGGATTTGCTGGAGGAGGCGCTGCGGCGGGTCTGACGCGGGCTGCGATGGCAAGCGGCGGCGCCCCGTGGGACGCCGCCTGTCGGATCAGGCCGCGATGGCCTGGGCGCTCGGGCCGGCGGCGCGGACATCCGCGTCGACGTGGTTCTCGAAGCGCTTGAAGTTGTCCTCGAACATCTTCACGAGGCGGGCCGCCGTCTCGACGAAGGCGCTCTTGTTGCCCCAGGTCTTCACCGGCTGGAGGATGTGCGGCTCGACGCCCGGGACGAAGACCGGCACCGCGAAACCGAAATACGGGTCGCGGCGGAACTCGGCGTTCGAGAGCGAACCGTCGAGGGCGGCGGCCAGCAGGCGGCGGGTGACGCGGATCGGCATGCGGCGGCCGGTGCCGACGCCGCCACCGGTCCAGCCGGTGTTGACGAGCCAGCAATCGACGCTGTGCTTGGCGATCAGGTCGCGCAGCAGGTTGCCGTAGGTGCTCGGGTGGCGGGGCATGAACGGCGCGCCGAAGCAGGTCGAGAAGGTCGCCTCGGGGCCGGTCAGGCCGCGCTCGGTGCCGGCCACCTTGGCGGTGTAGCCCGAGAGGAAGTGGTACATCGCCTCGGCGCCGGTCAGCTTGGCGATCGGCGGCATCACGCCGAACGCGTCGCAGGTCAGCATCACGATGTTCTTCGGATGCCCGGCCCGGCCGGTGCTGCTGGCGTTGGCGATGAAGTCTAGCGGGTAGGCGCAGCGGGTGTTCTCGGTGCGCGAGGCGTCGTCGAAGTCCGGCACGCGCGTCAGCGGGTCGATGACGACGTTCTCCATCACCGTGCCGAAGCGCTCGGTGGTGGCGTAGATCTCGGGCTCGGCGTTCCGCGAGAGGCGGATCGTCTTGGCGTAGCAGCCGCCCTCGAAGTTGAAGATGCCCTCGTTCGACCAGCCGTGCTCGTCGTCACCGAGCAATTGGCGCGAGGAATCGTTCGAGAGGGTGGTCTTGCCGGTGCCCGACAGGCCGAAGAAGATCGCCGAGCCGCCCTCGGCGTCGAGGGCCGCGTTGGCCGAGCAGTGCATCGGCATCACGCCCTGCTTGGGCAGCGTGTAGTTCAGGTAGGTGAAGACCGACTTCTTCATCTCGCCGGCGTAGGCCGAGCCGCCGATCAGCACGAGCTTCTTGGCGAAGTCGATGGCGATGACGGTCTTGGAGCGGCAGCCGTGCCGGGCCGGGTCGGCCTGGAAGCTCGGCAGGTCGATGATCGTCAGGTCGGGGGTGTAGCCGGCGAGCTCGGAATGGTCCGGCCGGATCAGCAGGTTGCGGATGAACAGCGAGTGCCACGCGAACTCGGTGAACACCCGGGCCTTCACCCGGTGGGCCGGATCGGCGCCGCCGTAGAGGTCCTGGGCGAACAGTTCCTTGCCCTCGGCGTGCTTCAGGAAATCCTGGCGCAGGGTCTCGAACTGCTCCGGCGTGATGGCGCCGTTGTTGTCCCACCAGATCTCGTTCTCGGTGGAGGCGTCCCGCACCACGAACTTGTCCTTGGGCGAGCGGCCGGTATGCGAGCCGGTGGTGGCGACGAAGGCGCCGCCGCGGGCGAGCTGGCCCTCCTTGCGGGTCAGCGCCTCCTCGTAGAGCCGGGGGGCCTCGAAGTTCCAGTGAACCGCCTTCAGCTCCCGGAAGCCGGCAGCCTCAGCGCCGTGGGCCGCGTTGAAATCACCGATGTTGTTCAAAAGCGAATCTCCCGGGCACCTGCGCACGGCGCACCCTGACAAGCGGACGGCAAGGCCGTCACACGGCTCTTCCGTTGCGTAGACGGCAAAGCGTCGCCGTCAATATGACCTTCGTAGGGGCCTCGCAACGTCGCCTGAGCCCAATTATATCAATGCGGCCCAAACGTCATGGCGATCAGCATAGCAACTCGCCAGTAACCTGAACGGAGGGAGCCCCTCCAACACCATTACAAAATCCACGAAGTCTATCGCGACATGCTGGATATTGCCGAATCCGCTTCTTCGCGCCGCACCCGCTTCCCCTTGGGCCAGGAGCGTTCTAGACGGAATGCCGATCCGCCGGAGACCCACGAGACCCGATGCCTCAAGCCGTCGCCGGCCCGGAGATCGAACGCCTGATCCAGTTGCTGGGCCGGATGCCGGGGTTGGGCCCGCGCTCCGCCCGCCGGGCCGCGCTCCAACTCATCAAGAAGCGGGACACGCTCCTCGCGCCGCTGGCCGAGGCCATGCGGGTCGCCTCCGAGCGGATCGTCGTCTGCTCGAATTGCGGCAACGTCGATACCAGCGAGCCCTGCACCGTCTGCCGCGACCCCGGCCGCGATCCGACGACCCTCGTGGTGGTGGAGGACGTGTCGGACCTCTGGGCGCTCGAACGCTCCGGGGCGGTGAAGGCGCGCTACCATGTGCTCGGCGGCGTCCTCTCCGCCCTCGACGGGGTGCGGCCGGAGCACCTGAACATCGCACGCCTCGTGGAGCGGGCGGCCGACCCGGCGGTGAGCGAGGTGATCCTCGCGCTGAACGCCACCGTGGATGGGCAGACGACCGCCCATTACATCACGGAGGCGATCCGGCATCTCGACCGAAGGATCACCCGCCTCGCGCACGGCGTGCCGGTGGGCGGTGAACTCGACTATCTCGACGAGGGCACCCTCTCGGCGGCGATCCGCAGCCGGACGGTGTTCTAGACCCGGCGGTATTTGACCACCCTCGGGTGCCGCCATATTGCCACAACTGATTAGGGCGCCCTCTTCCGGCGCCACGCCGGTAGACGCCATGACCATTCGCCCCCTCGTCATCCTGCCCGATCCGCGCCTGAAGCTCGTCTCCGAGCCGGTCGGTCCGATCACCGACGAGATCCGCACCCTCGTCGCCGACATGCTGGAGACCATGTACGACGCGCCGGGCGTCGGGTTGGCCGCGATCCAGATCGGCGTGGCCAAGCGCGTCGTCACCATCGACACCTCGAAGGAGGAGGGCGTGCGTGAGCCGCGCGTCTTCATCGATCCCGAGATCGTCTGGGCGTCCGAGGAGAAGCGCGTCTACGACGAGGGCTGCCTCTCGATCCCGGAATACTATTCCGAGGTGGAGCGCCCGGACCGCGTGAGCGTGAAGTTCCGCGACCTCGACGGCAAGGAGCAGGAGATCGCGGCCGACGGCCTGCTCGCCACCTGCATCCAGCACGAGATCGACCACCTCAACGGCGTGCTGTTCATCGACCACCTGTCGAAGCTGAAGCGCGACCGGGTGATGAAGAAGTTCACGAAGGCCGCCAAGCGCGACGCGGCCTGATCCCGCCATGCGCGTCGTCTTCATGGGCACCCCGGATTTCGCGGTGCCGACCCTGGCGCGGCTGGCGGCGGACGGGCACGCCATCGCCGCCGTCTACACCCGCGCCCCGGCGCGGGCCGGGCGCGGCATGGCCTTGCGCCCCTCCCCCGTCCACGCCCTGGCCGACAGCCTCGGCGCCCCCGTCCTGACGCCCGCGACGCTGCGCACGCCGGAGGCCGCCGAGACCTTCGCCGGCCATGGCGCCGACGTCGCGGTGGTGGTGGCCTACGGGATGCTACTGCCGCAGGCGATCCTCGACCTGCCCCGCCATGGCTGCCTCAATCTGCATGGCTCGCTGCTGCCGCGCTGGCGGGGCGCCGCGCCGATCCATCGGGCGGTGATGGCGGGCGATGACGAGAGCGGCATCGGGGTGATGCGGATGGAAGCCGGGCTCGACACCGGCCCCGTCGCCCTGGAGGCCCGGGTGCCGATCACGGCGGGGATGACGGCCGGCGCGTTGCACGATGCGCTGATGCCGGTCGGCGCCGGGCTGATGTCCGATGCGCTGAAGGCCCTCGACGGCGGGGGCCTCACCTTCACGCCGCAACCCGAGGAGGGCGTGGTCTACGCCCACAAGATCACCAACGAGGAGGCGCGGATCGACTGGTCGCGCGATGCCGCGACGGTGGCCGCGCACATCAACGGCCTGTCGCCCTTCCCCGGCGCCTTCCTGGAGGCCGATCTCGGCAAGGGGCCGGAGCGGGTGAAGGTGCTGCGCGCCCGCCCCGCCGAGGGCGAGGGCGAGCCCGGCACCCTCCTCGACGGCGAGGCGACCATCGCCTGCGGCTCGGGCGCCGTACGGCTCCTCGAAACGCGCCGGGCCGGCAAGGGCGGCAGCGCCACCGGCGGCGAGTTCGTGCGCGGCGCGCGTCTGGTACCGGGCGCGCGCCTCGGCTGATGCCCCGCTACAAGCTCGTCATCGAATACGACGGCGGCCCGTTCTGCGGCTGGCAGCGCCAGAGCGACGACCCGACCGTGCAGGGCGCCATCGAGGCGGCGGTGACGCGGTTCTCAGGTGAGGCGGCCCGCCTCACCTGCGCGGGGCGAACGGATGCCGGCGTCCACGCGACGCATCAGGTCGCCCATCTCGACCTCGCCAAGGAATGGCGGACGGATACGGTGCGCGACGCCCTGAACGCGCATCTGCGTCCGCGTCCGGTGGCGGTGATCGCGGCCGAGATCGTGCCCGAGACCTTCGACGCGCGGCATTCGGCGATCCGCCGGCACTACCGCTACCGCATCCTCAACCGGCGCAGCCCGGCGGCGCTTACCCGCGCCCATGTCTGGCACGTCCCCTGGCCACTCGACGCGGAGTTGATGCACGCGGCCGCGCAGAGGCTCACCGGCCTGCACGACTTCACCGCCTTCCGCGCCGCCGAGTGCCAAGCGAACAGCCCCGTGCGCACCCTCGAAAAGCTCGACGTGAGCCAGCAATGGATGGGCCAGCACGGGGAGATCGTGATCGAGACCTGCGCCCGCTCCTTCCTGCACCATCAGGTGCGGGCGATGGTCGGCACGTTGATGCTGGCGGGATGCCGCCGGCTCTCGGCCGACGACGTGGCCGACATCCTCGCCACGGGTGACAAGACCCGCTGCGGCCCCCTTGCGCCGGCCTGCGGGCTCACCTTCGTGGGGGTGGATTACGAGGCTGGGAAGTAGGCGTCGAGCACTCGGCCGTAGATCGCCGTCAGCCGCTCGATGTCGGCGACCGCGACGCACTCATCGACCTGATGCATCGTCTCGCCGACGAGGCCGAACTCGATCACCGGGCAGACATCCTTGATGAAGCGCGCATCCGAGGTGCCGCCGGTGGTGGAGAGCACCGGGGTCAGGCCGGTCTCGGCGCGGATCGCCTCCGAGACGAGATCCACGAAGGCGTTCGGCCGGGTCAGGAAGGCCGGCGAGTTCGAGGGCTGCAGGTCGAGGAGGTAGCGCACCGAATTGCCGGCCGCCTTGTCCAGGCGGCGGCGGATCTCGGCGCCGAGGCTGTCGCCCGTCCAGTCATCGTTGAAGCGGATGTTGAACACCGCCCGCGCGGTCGCCGGGATGACGTTGGTCGCCGCGTTGCCGACGTCGATCGTCGTGAATTCGAGGTTCGAGGCGTCGAAATGCGCGCTGCCGCCGTCGAGCGGTTCGGCGATCAGCGCCGTGGTCAGGCGCAGGAGGCCGGGAATCGGGTTCTCGGCCTTGTGCGGATAGGCGACGTGGCCCTGCCGGCCGAGCACCGTGAGCTTTCCGGTGAGCGAGCCCCGCCGGCCGATCTTGATCATCTCCCCAAGGGTGCCGGGGTTGGTCGGCTCGCCGAGGACGCAATGGTCGAAGCGCTCGCCCCGCGCCCGCGCCCAGTCGAGGAGCTTCACCGTGCCGTTCACGGCGGGCCCCTCCTCGTCCCCCGTGATGAGGAAGGCGATGGAGCCGGGGAAGGCGCCGCCGCGCTTCTCCACGAAGGCGAGGGCCGCCGCCATCATGCAGGCGACGCCGCCCTTCATGTCGGCCGCGCCGCGCCCGTAGAGCATCCCGCCCTCGATCACCGCGCCGAACGGGTCGTGCCGCCACGCGGCCGTCTCGCCCGTGGGCACCACGTCGGTGTGGCCCGCGAAGGCGAAGCACGGACCCTCGCGGCCGATCCGCGCGAACAGGTTCGGGGTGTCGGGATGGCCGGGTTCCGCGAAGACCGGCCGCTCCACCGTGAAGCCGGCCTCCGCCAACGCCCCCGCCACCACGCCGAGCGCCCCCGCATCCTCCGGGGTGACGGAGGGGCAGCGGATGAGGGCCTGGGCGAGGTCGAGGGCTGAGGCGGACACCGGCGACCCCTTACTTCATCACCACCACCCGCGCGTCGCCGTGGCGGCGCATCACGCTCACGGTGACGTCGCCGTCGTAGGATTGGAAGCGCAGGTCGAGCCGCGAATCGCGGAGCTTCACGTTGTACAGCGTCACCCCGTCGAGGAAGGCCGGCAGGATCGGGTTCTTCAACAGGACCCGGTTGCGGTCGTGGTCGAGTTCGAGGCCGAGGCAAGCCGCGAGGAAGGCGAAGGGCGCAGCCGCCGCCCAGGCCTGCGGGCTGCACGCCACCGGATAGGAGACCGGCCCGCGCTGAGGCCGGCGCATGAAGCCGCAGAACAGCTCCGGCAGCCGCTTCTGGTCCTGGTAGAGGGAGGTGTCGAACATCCCCTGGAAGATCCGCGCCGCCTCGGCCTTGCGGTCGTAGCGGGCGAGGCCCATCGCGATCAGCGCGTTGTCGTGGGGCCAGATCGAGCCGTTGTGGTACGACATCGGGTTGTAGCGCGCCTCGCCCTTGGCGATGGTGCGCACGCCCCAGCCGTTGAACCCGTCATTGCCGAGCAGGGTCTCCGCGACGCGGGCGGCCCGCTCCGGCTTGGCGATGCCGGTGAACAGGGCGTGGCCGGCATTGGACGAGCGCACGGCGCATTGCTTCTTCGCACCGTCGAGGGCGAGGGCGTAGGTGCCGATCTCCTCGTTCCAGAAGGCCTGATCGAACTTCTCGCGCAGGCTCTTGGCCTCGGCCGTCAGTTGCTCGGCCATGTCGTCGTGGCCGAGCAGGCCGGCGAGCTGACCCATGCCGTTCTTGGCGGCGTAGACGTAGCCCTGCACCTCGCACAGCGCGATCGGCCCCTTCGCGAGATGGCCGTCCGCGTGGAAGATCGAATCGTGGCTGTCCTTCCAGCCCTGGTTCTCCAGGCCCTTGTCGGTGTCGCGGGCGTATTCCACGAAGCCGTCGCCGTCGCGGTCGCCGTACTTGTTCATCCATTCGAGCGCGAGTTCGAGCGCCGGCCAGATGTCGCGGATCGTCTGCAGGTCGCCGGAGACGAGGTAGTATTCCCAGGCCAGCATCACGAAGAGCGGCGTGCCGTCGATGGTGCCGTAATAGTGCCGGAACGGCACCTCCCCGAGCATCGCCATCTCGCCGCGCCGGGTCTCGTGCAGCACCTTGCCGGGCTGCGCGTCGGCGGCCGGATCGACCGCCTTCGCCTGCGTGGCAGCGAGGTAGCGCAGGACGCCCCGGCCGAACTTCGGATCGATCCACAGGGCCATCATCGCGGTGATGATGCCGTCGCGGCCGAACACGGTGGAGTACCAGGGGATGCCGGCGAAGGGGTAGATGCCCTCCGGCGTGCGGCTCGCCAGCATGTAGAGGTCGGCGGTGGCGCGGCAGAGCCCCTCGTTGAACTGGTCGTTCGAGGAGATGATCGTGGTGATGCCGGCGGTTAGCGCCCGCAGGTCGCGGCGGGAATCGCGGTAGGCGCGGGCGAAGATCATGCCCTCGCCGAGGCCCTTCGGATGCTTGGGCGAGCCGCCGCCATTGGCCACCTGCGTCAGGCGCGCGGCGGCATCCTCGCCGACCATCGTCTCGGTCGGCGGCTTGGTGAAGGCGCGGTGCGATTCGAACACCACGCGGATGAACAGGGAGGTCTGTGAGCCGGGCGAGAGCGAGATCTCGAACTCGGCCTTGCCGGGCTCCAGCAAGGCGGGCTTCGGCCCGAAATGCAGGCTCGTGGTGCGCACCACGTCGTCGAGGCCGACATAGCGGAACTGCACCTCGGTGGGGCTCGCGACCTGCACGCCGCGCTTGCCGCGCTCCTTGCGGTCGGTGCCGCGCACCTCGAACAGGTCGCGGTAATCGGCGTCGAACGCCACGCTCACGCGCAGGCGGCGGTGCTTGGTGTCGTAGGAGCGGAGGCCGATCCGGTCGTAGCAGGCACCCCGGAACAGGAACTTGGTGCGCTCGATCGCCACCGTCTCGCGGGGGATCGAGGTCTCGTCATGGGCGTCGAGGCGGATGTCCGGCGTCGTCATGTCGACGCTGAGCGCGCCGTTGTCGTCCTGCATGACGGAGGAGAGCATCAGCGGCCGCTGGCCCTCGATCTTCACTTCGAGGCGGGAGAGGTAGCGCGTATCCTGGAAGTACAGGCCCTCGGGGCCGGGCTGCACACCGATGTCGCCGTAGGAATCGAGGACGCCGAAGGCTTCGCCGAACTTCAGCGAGCGCAGCGGGCGCTCGACCAGGGAGGTCTGCGCCTCGATGTGATAGGTCGGCAGAACCTCGTCCGCATCCTGAAATCCGTGGCCGAACGGGGTTTCCGTCGCGAGGTCTGTCTTTGCCGCCATGCAGGCTTCTCCGGGGATGTCGCGGAATCGAGAGGGCCGCCGCATCGGCCTCGATGCGGCGGCCCTGTCTCAAGCAGTCGGATGAGTCGCTTTCGCGACGCTAGGACGGGCGACCGGTCCCTCGCAAGCCCGGTGCCGCCCGAATTCGCGTCCTCAGGCCGGGAAAGCCGCCGCCGGCATGGCCGGGCGCGAGGACCCGTTCACGTCGCTCGGCACGGTCTTGAACGTGGCCTTCGGCAGGCGGATCACCTCGGCGGTGCGGGAGAGAAGCTCCTCGTAGGCCGCGACGTACTTCTGAACCATGCGCTCGGCGGTGAAGCCGCCCTCGAAGTGGCGGCGTACGCCCGCGCGGCTCATGGCCTTCACCTTCGCCACGGCGGCGACGGCATCGTCCATCGAATCGCAGAGCACGCCGCTCACGCCGTCGGCGATGACTTCGGGCACGGAGCCGTTGCGGAAGGCGATCACCGGCGTGCCGGCCGACATCGCCTCGATCATCACGAGGCCGAAGGGCTCCGGCCAGTCGATCGGGAAGGCGAGCGCCAGGGCGTTGCCGAGGAAGTCCTTCTTCTGCTCCTCGTTGATCTCACCGATGAACTCCACCAGCGGGTGGTGGATCATGGGCTCGATCACCTCGTTCCAGTAATCCTGGTCCGCCTTGTCGACCTTGGCGGCGATCTTGAGCGGCGTGCCCGAGCGGATGGCCATCTCGATGGCGCGGTCGGGGCGCTTCTCGGGGGAGATGCGCCCGAGGAAGGCGAGGTAGCCGCCCTTCGCCTCGGGGTAGTACGGGCAGTTCTGCGCCGGCAGGCCGTGATGGATCGTGGAGAGCCAGTTCACGTTCGGCGGCATCGGCAGGCGCTGGTTGTCGGAGATCGACACCAGGGGCATGCCCGTGAAGGTGCGGTAGACCGGCATGAAGTCCGGCACGTCGAGGCGACCGTGCATCGTGGTGATGCACTTGTGGTTCATGTCCTCGAACATTGGATACTGAAGCAGATCGATGTGGAAGTGCAGCACGTCGAACTCGTGCGCCCGACGATGCACCTGATGCAGCATTGCGAGGTGGCTCGCGGTATGGTCGCGGTAGCCGAGCAGGCGCAGGCCCTCCGGGGTGCAGGCCGCGAGCTTCGCCGACGTCTCCGAATCGCCGCTCGCGAACAGGGTCACGTCGTGGCCCTGGCGGACCAGTTCTTCCGTGATCCAGCTGACGACACGCTCGGTGCCGCCGTAGAACTTCGGAGGGACCGCCTCCGAGAGCGGAGCAATCTGAGCAATGCGCACGAAGTGTCTCCTTGGTGACCGACTTTGAGCGGGGTCTAACGAGATCGGCCTGAGCGGGACATGAATGAAACAGAAAGCCAAGGTTATGGTTCCTGCGCCCCCCTCGTCACGGCTGCGTGACCCCTGTCGGCCGCCCCTTCCCCGCTTTCCCCGGCATCCCTCCTGCCCGAGAAACCGGCTTGCATTTCGCGCGCCGTCACGAAGGCGTTGCCGGAACGGGCGGTTTCTGCCATAAGCCGCCCCGCGTTGGACCGCCCGGCCGATCAAGGGCTGCCGTGGCGGTTCATGCTGCTCCTTCAGAAGCATCATCGCGCAAACCCAACCCGGTCCTCGCGGGCCGAACCGGCGTTTCGCGCAACCAGGAGAGCCAAATGCCCAAGCTGAAGACGAAATCAGGCGCGAAGAAGCGCTTCAAGATCACCGGCACCGGCAAGGTGATGTACGCCCAGGCCGGCAAGCGCCACGGGATGATCAAGCGGACGACGAAGCAGATCCGCAACCTGCGCGGCACGACGACCCTGTTCGAGGGCGACGCCGCCAACGTGAAGAAGTACTTCCTGCCGAACGCGCGGTAAGTCTTCACACAAGCCGATACTGTCTGAGTCGAAATCCAGGAGATAACCGATGGCCCGCGTCAAACGCGGCGTGACCTCTCACGCCAAGCACAAGAAAGTCCTGAAGGCCGCCAAGGGCTATTACGGCCGGCGCAAGAATACCATCCGGATCGCCAAGCAGGCGGTCGAGAAGGGCATGCAGTATGCCTATCGCGACCGGAAGAATAAGAAGCGCACGTTCCGCGCCCTGTGGATCCAGCGCCTCAACGCCGCCGTCCGCGAGCATGGCCTGACCTATTCCCGCTTCATCGACGCCCTGGCGAAGTCCGGCATCGTCGTGGACCGGAAGGCCCTGTCCGAGCTCGCCATCCACGAGCCGGCCGCGTTCGCCGCCGTGGTGGAGAAGGCCAAGGCCGCGATTCCCGCCCAGCCGGAGAAGAAGGCCGCCTGAGCGGACCCTTCGCTGATGTGACGGAAGGCGCGGTGCCCGAGGGGTGCCGCGCCTTCGTCGTTTTTGGAGCCGCGCGGCTTGCATGAATGCGAGCGGCGCGCAAAAGCACACCCGTCGGCGGCACGGCCCCCGCGATCCGAATGAAGCGATGACCGATCTCGACAGCCTCGAACGCGATCTCCTGGCCCAGGTGTCCGCCGCCCCCGACGAGGGCGCCCTCGACGCCGTGCGCGTGGCCGCCCTGGGCAAGAAGGGCAGCGTCTCCGAACTCCTGAAGACGCTCGGCGCCATGACGCCGGACGAGCGCAAGGAGCGCGGCCCGCTCATCAATGGCCTGCGCGACCGGGTCGCCACCGCCCTGACGGCGCGCAAGACCGGCCTCGCGGAAGCCGCCCTCGAAGCACGCCTCGCCTCCGAGCGGATCGACGTCACCCTCCCCGGCCGGGAGGCGCCGGAGGCGCGCGGGCGGATCCACCCGATCAGCCAGGTGATCGACGAGGTGACGGCGATCTTCGCCGACATGGGCTTCGCGGTGGCGGAAGGGCCCGACATCGAGACGGACGAGCTGAACTTCACCGCCCTGAACTTCCCGCCCGGCCACCCGGCGCGGGAGATGCACGACACGTTCTTCCTGGCGCCCGACGCGAACGGCAAGCGCAAGGTGCTGCGCACGCACACCTCGCCGGTCCAGATCCGCACCATGCGGAGCCAGCAGCCGCCGATCCGGGTGATCATCCCCGGCCGCACCTACCGGCACGATTCCGACCAGACCCACACGCCGATGTTCCATCAGGTCGAGGGGCTGGTGATCGACACGGCGGCCAACATCGCCTCCCTGAAATGGGTGCTCGAAGAGTTCTGCAAGGCGTTCTTCGAGGTGGACGGGGTAAAGATGCGCTTCCGCCCCTCGTTCTTCCCCTTCACCGAGCCCTCGGCGGAGGTGGACATCCAGTGCTCGCGCAAGGGCGGCGAGATCCGCTTCGGCGAGGGCACCGACTGGCTGGAGATCCTAGGCTGCGGGATGGTCCACCCGAACGTGCTGCGCAATTGCGGGCTGGACCCGGACACGGTGCAGGGCTTCGCCTTCGGCGTCGGCCTCGACCGCATCGCCATGCTGAAATACGGCATGCCCGACCTGCGGCCGTTCTTCGAGGCGGATGTCCGCTGGCTGGATCATTACGGCTTCCGGCCCCTCGACGTGCCGAGCCTCGTGGGCGGGCTGACGGGCTAAAGACCCGCGCCGCACCCTCGACCGTCCCTCTTCCCGAGCCGCACCCTATGAAATTCACCCTCTCCTGGCTCAAGGATCACCTCGACACCGAGGCGTCCCTCGACACCGTCGCCGAGACCCTGACCCGCATCGGCCTGGAGGTCGAAGGGATCGAGGACAAGGCGGCGACGCTGAAGCCCTACGTCATCGCCCACGTCCTCACCGCCGAGCAGCACCCGAACGCCGACCGGCTGCGGGTCTGCTCCGTGGACACCGGCGAGGGCGCGCCCGTACAGGTGGTTTGCGGCGCGCCGAACGCGCGGGCGGGGATGCGTACCGTGTTCGCGCCCCCCGGCACCTACGTGCCCGGCAAGAACATCACCCTGTCGGTCGGCAACATCCGCGGCGTCGAGAGCCGGGGCATGCTCTGCTCGGCGGCCGAACTCGGCCTCGGCGAGGACCATGACGGCATCATCGACCTGACGACCGAGGCCCCCGCCGGCACGCCCTACGCCGCCTTCGCGGGGCTGGACGACCCGGTCATCGAGATCAACCTCACCCCGAACCGGCCGGATTGCACCTCGATCCATGGCATCGCCCGCGACCTCGCGGCGGCGGGGCTCGGCGTGCTGAAGCGCGAGACCGCGACGCAGATCCGGGGCGAGGGCTGCTGCCCTGTCACGGTCGTCCGCGACTTCGCGCCGGAGGATACCGGCCTGTGCCCGATGTTCGCCCTGCGCCTCGTGCGCGGCGTCAGGAACGGCCCCTCGCCCGAGTGGATGCAGGCTCGGCTGCGGGCCATCGGGCTCCGGCCGATCAACGCGCTGGTGGACATCACCAACTACATCACCTTCGACCGGGGCCGCCCGCTCCACGTCTTCGACGCCGCCAAGGTGAAGGGCGCGCTCACCATCCGCCGGGCGAAGGCGGGGGAGACGCTGCTCGCCCTCGACGGCAAGACCCACACGCTGACCGACGACACCGTGGTGATCGCCGACGAGGCCGGCATCGAATCCATCGCCGGCATCATGGGTGGCGAGGCGTCGGGCTGCGACGAGGGCACGACCGACGTGCTGATCGAATCGGCCCTGTGGGATCCGGCCAACATCGCCCAGAGCGGGCGGCGGCTCGGCATCGTCACGGATGCCCGCTACCGCTTCGAGCGGGGCGTCGATCCGCTCTCGACCGTTCCGGGCCTCGACCTGGCGACGCAGCTCGTCCTCGACCTCTGCGGCGGCACCGCCACCGAGGCGAGCGTCAGCGGCGAGCCGCCGGAGACCGAGCGGATCATCGACTTCCCCTGGACCGAGGTGCGCCGCCTCGCCGGGCTCGACCTGCCCCGGCCCGAGATGAAGGTGACGCTGGAGGCGCTGGGCTTCCACGTCTCCGGCACGGGCGACCGGGTGAAGGTGCTCACGCCGTCCTGGAGGCCGGATGTCGAGGGCAAGGCCGACCTCGTGGAGGAGGTGATCCGCATCGCCGGCCTCGACCGGATCGAGGCGAAGCCCCTCCCCCGCCCGGCGGGCGTCGGCCGTCCGCTGCTCACGCCCATGCAGAAGCGCACCCGCACCGCCAAGCGGGCCCTGGCGAGCCGGGGCCTGATGGAGGCGGTGACGTGGTCGTTCATCCCCCACCCCGACGCGACGCTGTTCGGCGGTGGCGGGGCGGACCTGAAGCTCGCCAACCCCATCGCCTCAGACCTGTCGGACATGCGCCCGAGCCTTGTGCCGGGGCTGCTGCGCGCCGCGCAGCGCAACGCCGACCGGAGCTACCCGGACGCCGCCCTGTTCGAGGTCGGCCAGTGCTTCGCAAACGACCAGCCGGAGGGCCAGACCACCCGCGCGGCGGGTGTCCGGCGCAACACCGCCGCCCTCCTCGGCGCCGGCCGGCACTGGGACGGCGCGACCCGCACCGTCGATGCCTTCGACGCCAAGGCCGATGCGATGGCGCTGCTCGCGAGCCTCGGCATCCCGACCGGCGGATTGCAGGTCACGGCCGGCGGCCCGGCCTGGCTGCATCCCGGCCGCTCCGGCACCCTGCGCTTCGGGCCGAAGACCGAGATCGGCTGGTTCGGCGAGGTCCACCCGCGCACGATGCAGGCCCTAGACCTCAAGGGCAGCCTCGTGGCCTTCGAGCTGATCCTCGACGCCCTGCCTCTGCCCAAGCACAAGCCGACCAAGGCGAAGCCGGCCCTCGCCCTCTCGGAATTCCAGCCGCTGACCCGCGACTTCGCCTTCGTGGTGGGCCGCGACGTGCCGGCGGGCGACGTCGTGAAGGCCGCGCAGAACGCCGAGCGCAAGCTCATCGCCGGGGTCGAGGTGTTCGACCTCTACGAGGGGCCGGGCGTGGCCGAGGGGTCGAAGTCCATCGCCGTCGCGGTGCGGCTGCAGCCCACCGACAAGACGCTGACGGACGCGGAGATCGAGGCGGTGAGCGCCAAGATCGTCGCCGAGGTCTCCAAGCGCACCGGGGCGAGCCTGCGCGCATGACGCCGCTCTCCGCGCTCATCGAGGATCTGGCGGCGGCGATCCACCTGCCGGCGCCGGCCCTGCGCAAGGCGCTGGAGCATCCCGAGGCCATCGCCGAGGCGACCCTCCCGCTCCTGAACGCGGCGGCCGAGGGCGAGGACCTCGACCAGGGACAGGCGAACCTCGTCTTCTGGGGCCTGCACCTCATGGCCTCGGCGCGGGATACGCGCGCCCTGGCGCCCCTCCTCGGCTTCCTGCGGCAGGACGGCGAGTTCATCGATGCGGTGCTGGGCGACGCCGTGACGGCGACGCTCTCGCGGGTGCTGGCGAGCCTCTACGACGGGCAGGCCGAGCCGCTGTTCCGCCTGATCCTCGATTCGAGCCTGGACGACGGCATCCGCGAGGCCATCCTCGCCGCCTGCACCTTCCTGTGCCTGGACGGCCGGATCGACCGCGACGCCCTGCACCGGGTGCTGGTGCGCTTCGATGACGCCAAGGCGTCGGTCGAAGGCGACAGCGGCTGGACCGCCTGGGAGGAGGCCATCGCCACCCTGGGCTTCCGCGACCTCGCCCCGAGGGTCGAGGCGGCGCGCAAGGACGGGCGGATCGACCCCGAGCACAGCGACCCGGACTGGTTCAAGGAGACCCTGCGCGAGGCCGAGCGCCACCCGCACGACAGGGAGCGCCTGCCGCCGGAACTCTACGGCTATCTGGACGACCCCGTCGCCGCCCTCGAATGGACCCGCGAGGGCTATGGCGAGCCCCAGCGCAACCCGTTCAAGGATGTCGGCCGGAACGATCCCTGCCCCTGCGGCTCCGGCCAGAAGTTCAAGAAATGCTGCCTCGGCAAGGTCGAGACCGAGGCGCCCTGGATACCCCCCGCCCCATGACGGAGCCGCCGTCCCATGGAGTGAGCCTGCGCGAGGCGACCTCCGTGTGGGCGCGGATCGCCGCCCTGTCCTTCGGCGGGCCGGCGGGGCAGATCGCGGTGATGCACCGGATCGTCGTGGAGGAGCGGCGCTGGGTCGATGAGGGCCGCTTCCTGCATGCCCTCAACGTCTGCATGCTGCTGCCCGGCCCGGAAGCGCAGCAACTCGCCACCTATCTCGGCTGGCTGATGCACCGGACGCTCGGCGGGGTGATCGCCGGGGTGCTGTTCGTGCTGCCGGGCGCCCTGTCGATCATGGCGCTGTCGATCATCTACGCCCTCTACGGGCAGGTGCCGGCCATCGGCGCGCTGTTCTTCGGGCTGAAGGCCGCCGTGCTGGCCATCGTGCTGCAGGCGGTGCTGCGGGTGGGCCGACGGGCCCTGCGGAGCCGGGCGCAATGGGCGCTGGCGGCCGCCTCCTTCCTCGGCATCTTCCTGTTCGGCATCCCCTTCCCGCTGATCGTGCTGGGCGCGGGGCTGATCGGCTACGTCGCGGCGCGCGCCGGCTCGACGGCCTTCGCGGGCACGGCGTCCCCGGCCCAGGCGACAAGCCTGCTCGGCGACACGCTGCCCGCCCATACCCGCGACCGGCGCGCGGCCTTCCGTATCGCCGCGATCTGCCTCGCCCTGTGGTTGGTGCCGGTGGGGGCGATCCTGCTGGCGCTCGGCTCCGGCGACGTGTTCGCGCGGATCGCGACCTTCTTCTCGACCATGGCCGTCGTGACCTTCGGCGGGGCCTATGCCGCCCTCGCCTACGTGGCGCAGCAGGCGGTGGAGAGCTTCCACTGGCTCTCGGCGCGGGAAATGCTCGACGGGCTCGGCCTCGCGGAGACGACGCCGGGGCCGCTCATCATGGTGATGCAGTTCGTCGCCTTCATTGGGGCCTATCGCAACCCCGGCGATCTCGCGCCGCTCGTGTCCGGCATCCTCGGCGGGCTGCTCGCCACCTGGGTGACGTTCGTGCCCTGCTTCCTGTTCGTGTTCCTCGCCGCCCCCTTCGCCGAGGCGTTGCGCGGCAACGCACGGGTGGTCGGCGCACTGAACGCCGTGACGGCGGCGGTGGTGGGGGTGATCCTCAACCTCGCGGTGTGGTTCTCCCTGCACACGATCTTCCGGGAGGTGCAGCCCGTGCGTGCCCCCGGCTTCGCCTTTGACGTGCCGGTCCTGTCGAGCCTCGATCCGGCGGCGCTCGTCCTGTCGCTTGCCGCCATCGTCGCGACGCTGCGGTTCGGCGCGGGGCTCGCCACCGTCCTCGGCGGCTGCGCGGCGGCGGGGCTGCTGCTCCACCTCGCCGGCTACGCGACGGGCTGAACGCTCAGTTCCGCCGAAGCAGCCGTTCGAAGTAATCCAGCTCCTCCTGCGGCCGGCTCGGATCGCCGAGCTTGCGCCGCAGCTCCTCCATGATCCGGCGGGCGCGCTGAACGGCCGATTCGTCGGCGGTCGGCACGCGGACGCGGCCGTCGCTCATGTCCTTGCCGCGCGTCGGGCGGCCGAGCGGGTCGTCGTCGCGGGCGCCGGCCTGGCCCTCCTGGCCCGGCTGCTGGCCCTCGCCCTGCTGGCCTTCGCCCTGGGCCTGGGCCATCTCCTGCATCTGCTGCGCCATGCCCTCGGCCCCGCGCTGGAGCCCGTCGAGGGCGCGGCCCTGGGCCTCGACGGCATCGCCTTCCTGGCCGTCCTTCAGCGCCTGCTCGGCATCGCGCATGGCCTGCTCGGCATCGTCGAGCCCCTGCTCGCCGCGCATGCCGTTCTCCTTCATGCGCTGTTCGAGTTCCTGAAGGCGCTCCCGCAGGGCCTGCTGCCGGTCGCCGGGGCTGCCACCCTGCTGGCCCTGCTGCTTCTTCCCGCCCTGCTGGCCTTGCTGGCCCTGTTGCCCCTGCTGACCTTGTTGGCCCTGCTGCTGCTGTTGCTGGCCGCCGCGCTGGCCCTGCTGCTGCTCGCCCCGGTTCGACGGACGCTGCTGGCCGTTGCGCGGCTGCTGGCCATCCTTGAACGTCTCGTCGCGCAGCTCCTGCTGGTCGCGGGTCATCTGGTCGAGGTCGCGCATCTGCTTCTGCATCTGCTTGGCGGCCTCGTTGCCCTGCTGGCCCTTCTGCGCCGTCTGCAGGTTTTCCAGGACGTTGCGCAGTTGCTCCATCAGGCGCTGCGCCTCGGCGGTGTCGCCGCGCTGCATGGCGTCGGCCATGTCCTGGATCATCTTGTTGAGATCGTCAGGCGTGACCGACTTCGCGTTCTTCTGATCGCCGCGCTGCTGCTCCTGGCTCTGCTGGTTCGGGTCGCGGCCCTGCTTCTGGGCCATTTCGTTCAGGAACTTGTCGAGGGCCTGCTTCAGGTCCTGCGTCAGGCGCTTGATCTCCTCGTCCGGCGCGTTCCGGTCGATGGCCTCCTTCAGCCGGTCCTGGGCCTGCCGCAACTGCTTCTCGGCATCGGACAGGTCGCCGTCCTCGATCTTGAGGGCCATCTCCCAAAGAAGGTCGGCGACCTCCGTGAGTTCGGCATCGGTCCTGGCCCGGCGCAGGCGGTTCGTCGCCGTGCGCAGGCCGAGGAAGATCGCCGGCTGCGGGGTGAACAGGTTCGGCGCGATGAGCAGGGCGTCGAGCCCGGCCTGGACGCGCGGACGGCCGCCGTCGGGCTCGGTGACGAGGCGGCGGCGTTCCTCGGCGAGGGAGCGCGCGAGGGGATCGCGGAACGGGCGGCCCGGCAGGGTCATCTCGCTGACGGGGGTGGTGCCCTCCTGCCCGGCCTCGTCCTTCACGACGATGTGGAAGCGCACCCGCGCGCCGGCCCAGGGGTTGTCGGTGAGGTCCACCAGGGACTTCGTGTCCGCCTGCCCGCTCGGATCGGAGGGCAGCGCCAGCGCGATATGCGGCGGCGGCACAAGCGAGCGGCCGGGCTTCAGCGGCTGCACCAGCCCCTCGGCGGAGGCGATGCCGTAATCGTCCTTGGCGCGGTAGGTCAGGTTGAACGTGCCGCGCCCGTTCACCTCCGGCCCGCCCACGAGCGTGACCTCGGGGGCGGTGTCGGGGATCGCGTCGATGGTCAGGCGCTGCGAACCGGCGGGGGTGGCGAGCGTCAGGTCGGCCGCGCCGGTGACGCGGAAGCGCTCCTCGCGCAAATCCGGACGCGGGGCCTGCCCCGGCACGGACACGAGGCCGCGCGCGGGGGTGAGGTTCGTGTGCGCGCCCTGCCCCTCGCCCGCGATGCGGACGATGAGTTGCGAGTTCACGGGCGCCCGCAGGTGCTGGTCGCCCGCGCCGATGGAGATCAGCAGGGGCGGCATCCGCGTGTAGAGCGGCGGGTCGATCCAGGCATCGACGCGGAAATTCGGGCCGGGGGCCGGCGGGGCGCTCCAGTCGAAGGCGGCGGTGAGGCGCTGGCGCCATTCCGGCCCCGCGACGAACAGGGCGGCGGCGGCGGCCACGATCAGCCCGGCGCGGAACGCGTAGGGGTCGCGCCGCACCATGCCGGGCTTCGGACGGCCGACCCGGAGGGCCGCTACCGCCCGCGCGGCCCGCGCCCGGTGCAACTCCCACAGGGCGCGGCTGCCCGCGTCGCCCGTGCCGACGGCGAGCACGTCCTCCGCCGCCGAGGCGGGGCCGTGGGCGAAGATCGGATCGCGGCCGGCGGCCTCCCGGTCGAGCCGGGCGAGCGCGGCGCTGCGGCCGGGGCGCGGCAGGCGGACGAGGGGGATCAGCGTGGCGACGAAGGCCAGGGCGAAGAGGCCGAGGCCGATCTTCCGCCAGAGCGGCGGGAGGTCGAGCCACAGCCCGGCCCAGGACAGGGCGAGGAAGGCGAGGACGAGGCCGAGGCTGCGCCACAGGATCGGCCACGCGGCCTCCCACAGGACGACGGCCTTCGCCTGGGCGACGAGGCGATCGAGCCGTGCGGCCTCGCCGGACTTCGTCCGCCGGCCGTCCGCTCCGTCACCGCGTTGGCTGCTTGTCACGCTGCCCGATCCGCCGTTCCGCTCCGGCGCCGCAGCGCCCATCCACCGAGGTTAGCATGGTGGCCCCGGCCGGACGCCGGGTCAAATCGGCGCTGCGGGTTCAGGCGTGCGACTGGATGAAGTTGCGCACCTGCGGGTAGATCTGGTTCTCCCATTTCCGCCCGGCGAAGACGCCGTAATGGCCGACGCCTGCCTGGAGATGGTGGGTGCGCATGTAGGGCGGCAGGCTGGTGCACAGATCGTGCGCCGCCATGGTCTGGCCGGGGGCGCAGATGTCGTCGCGCTCGCCCTCCACCGTCATCAGCGCCGTCCTGCGCACGGCGCGCATGTCGATGGCCTCGCCGCGCCACGTCAGTTCGTTCTTGGCCAGCGTGTAGTCCTGGAACACGGTCTTGACCGTCTCCAGATAGAAATCCGCCGCGAGGTCGAGGACGGCGAAATATTCGTCGTAGAAGGTCTCGATGGCCGTCGCCTTGTCGACCTCGCCGTTGGCGAAATGCCAGAACAGGTCGGAATGGCCCTGGATGTGCCGCTTGGCGTTCATCGACATGAAGGCCGAGACCTGCACGAAGCCCGGATAGACCTTCCGCCCCGCCCCCTTGTGCCGCGCGGGCACGGTGGCGATCAGGTTGCGCTCGAACCACTCGATGGGCTTCGAGGTGGCGAGTTCGTTCACCCCCGTGGGATTCACGCGGCAATCCACCGGCCCGGCCATCAGCGTCATGCTGCGCGGCGCGGCGGGATCCTTGGTCTGGGCCATGACGGCGGCGGCGGCGAGCGCCTGCACCGCCGGCTGGCAGACGGCGACGATGTGCGAGCCCTCGCCCATCGTCCGCAGGAAGCCGACGAGATGGGCGACGTAATCGTCGAAGCCGAACACCCCGTCCGCCAGCGGCACGTCGCGGGCATTGTGCCAGTCGGTGATGTAGACGTCGTGGTCGGGCAGCATGGTCCGCACGGTGGCGCGGAGCAGCGTCGCGAAATGGCCCGAGAGCGGCGCCACCACGAGCACCTTCGGCTGTTCGGTCACGATGTCCTTGCGGAAGCGCAGCAGCGTGCCGAAGGGCGTGACCTCGACCTTCTCCTCCGCGACCGCCACCTCGCGGTTGCCGACCATCACGGTCTCTATGCCGTAGGCGGGACGGGCGAAGGTCAGGCCGGTGCGCATCATCATGCGAGCCCCCGCCGACATCCAGTTGATCGGCTCGCCCCACATCGCCCAGGGGGACCAGGCGGAGTCGAGGAGGCGGCCCCAGCCCCTCATCTGCTCGGCGAGATCGCTCTGCAGATCGAACGCGTCGTACAGCATCGGTCGGGAGCTCGCAGGTGCGCGGCCCGGCACGCGGGCGAAGAAGGGAGGAGGCGGAGGCGCAGGCCTTACGGGCAAATGCATCTGCATGGCCCTCCAACGATGTGCCTCCACCGCCGGCCCGGCAACTCCCCCATAGGGGAGTATCCTCCCGAAACGGGCCACCTGTGGCAACGATGCACCAAT
This sequence comes from Methylobacterium sp. TK26, assembly GCF_055361565.1. Classification (NCBI taxonomy): domain Bacteria; kingdom Pseudomonadati; phylum Pseudomonadota; class Alphaproteobacteria; order Hyphomicrobiales; family Methylobacteriaceae; genus Methylobacterium; species Methylobacterium sp. TK26. Next base: position 2,792,285 of record NZ_CM143965.1, read on the forward strand.
TTTAGTGCGTACTCCGCTGAAATCCCGGCGACCTGCACACCTGTTCGGCAGAAAACTGCAACCTCCCGGTGAAGAAGCAGTCAGTTCGTCCGGCTATAGGGCCGGACTTCAGGTCTTAACGATAGGCCGAGTCGTGGGGCGTCGCCCCCGTCAGGAGGCCTGCCGGGCGATGACGGCCCGGTCGGTGCGGCGATGCTCGCAGGCGACCTTGAGGTAGCGGTCCCCGCCGCCCGGCAGACCGGCCTGCGCGGCCATGGCCTGGGCGTGCATCAGGCACTCCATGGGCGAGTGGGCGGGGGAGACGATGACATCGAGGGCGGTGTCGCGGGAGCAATCCTGCGCGATCAGCGTCCCGGCACAGACCAGGGCAACGGCCAACAATTCCGGCATAACGGACCTCATGTTCGAGTGTTCGAAAGGTCCGCGGAATGCTCCGGCGTGCGAGCGACCGCGTTCTTGTTGCCTGGACGTCCCCTCCACCCATCAAACGGCTTAGCATGCGTCATGCCAGCCGGCTTAAAACGGTTGAATTCAGTCGAAGTGCGTCAGGCGCGGGCCGGAAGCCATTGTGTCTCGGGCTCCTCGGACGGCAGCAGGGTCGCCACCGCGTCGAGGTCGACCACGAAACGCTCGGTGAGCAGGCGCCACATCTCGGCGGTGGAGCCGGCCTTCTGGCGCAGCTCGCTCATCGCGCTGGCGACGCCGGTGGTGTTCACAAGGACCGGTCGGCGAACTCGGGGATCTACGTTGGGCATCGGATTCAAACCCGCTTCGTTACGGGTGATTGTTGTCGGTCGTAGTTAACGCGCAGTTAACGGCAGGCATTCGCAACCATTGGGCGAGATGAGCCGGCGCTGCGTCCGCGTGGTTCACAAGAACGGCGCCTTCCCCTATCAAGCGCGCAGCAAAGGGCCGGCCCGGCACAGCCATGGCGGGGGCCGGCCGGACCGGAGCATCATGGACGCCTCCCCCGACACCGCCGGCGCCCCGGCGCGCGCGACACGCCTCGTCCTCGCCTCGGCCTCGCCGCGCCGGCTCGCGCTGCTGCAGCAGATGGGGATCGAGCCGGACTCCCTCCTGCCCGCCGACATCGACGAGACCCCGCGCAAATCCGAGCCGCCGCGCGATCTCGCCCGCCGTCTGGCGCGCTCGAAGCTCGCGGCGGCGGAGGCCGCCCTGCACGGGGCGCAGGACGCGACGCCGACATGGCTTCTCGCCGCCGACACGGTGGTGGCGGTGGGCCGGCGAGTGCTGCCCAAGGCCGAATTGCCCAACGAGGCCGCCGATTGCCTGCGCCTGCTCTCGGGGCGGCAGCACCGGGTCTACACGGCGGTGTGCCTGCTCTCGCCCAAGGGGCGGCGCGAGCGGGTGATCGAGACGCGGGTGCGCTTCAAGCGCCTCTCCGGCCGCGACATCCAGGGCTATCTCGATTCCGGGGAATGGCGCGGCAAGGCCGGCGGCTACGCGATCCAGGGGATCGCGGGCGCCTTCGTGGTCAAGCTCGTGGGCTCCTACAGCGCCGTGGTCGGCCTGCCGCTCTACGAGACGCTGAGCCTGCTCGACGGCGAGGGCTATCCCGTCCGCGCGGCCTGGGGGGCGGCGGCGTGAGAGGCGCGCCCTGCCCGATCTGCCGCAAGCCGGCAGCGCCCGCGTTCAGCCCGTTCTGCTCGCAGCGCTGCGCCGACGTCGATCTCGGCCGCTGGTTCAACGAGCGCTACGCGGTCCCCGTCGAGGACGACGAGGAGGAGGCGCAGCCGGAGCCGCGCCGCCCCCTGTCGGACGAGGACTGAGCCGCCCTCACGCCGCCTTGCGCTGAAGCGGCGCGAGGAGGTCCGGCAGGGCCTTCAGGTCGAGGGGCTTGGCGAGGAAGCCGTCGAACCCGGCCGCGTGCGCCTTCGCCTCGTCGTCGCGGCTGGCATTGGCGGTCAGCGCGATGAGCCGCAGATGCCCGCCCTGATCCGCCTCGGCCGCGCGGATCTGCCGGGCGACGTCGTGCCCGTCGAGCCGGGGCATGCGGATATCGATGAGGGCGAGGTCGAACGGTCCTGAATCCCTGAAGCGCTCCACCGCCTCGGCCCCGTCGGGCGCGTGGACGACGTGGCAGCCCAGCCGTTCCAGGGCGCGGGTCGCGAGCAGCGTGTTGATCGGGTTGTCCTCCGCAAGCAGCACCCGCAGGCTCCCGGAGGCCGGCGCAGGCTGCGGGGCCGGCCGCACGGGCGCGGCGACGGCCGGCGAGACGGCCAATTGCTCCACCAGCGAGCGCGCCCGCACCGGCTTGATGAGATAGCCGTCGAACCCGGCGGAGGCCGGCGCGCCGAAATCCCGGCGGTCGAAGGGCGAGAGCAGCACGAGGCGGCGGCGCACGCCGCAGCTGCGGGCGGCCTCGGCGATCCGCCGCACCGCCGCGTCGCCCAGCGCCCGGTCGGCGATCACCGCATCGAAGGCGACGGCCGAGATGGCATCGAGCCCTTCCTCCAGGCCGCGCACGATCACCGCCGCGCCGCCGTGGCGGGCGAGCGCGCTGGCGAGATACGGCGCCTGGAAGGGCGAATCGGCCACGATCAGGCAGCGGCGGCCGGCGAGGCGCGGCGCCTCGGCCGTCCCCTCGCCCTCGGCAGGCGCGACCGGCAGCGGCAGCAGGGCGCGGAAGGTCGAGCCCATCCCGACGCGGGATTGCGCCTCGACGCGCCCGCCCATCCGCGTGGCGAGGCGGCGGGTGATGGCGAGGCCGAGGCCCGTGCCCTCGTGACGGTTGGCGCCCTTCTCGTCGCCCTGCTCGAATTCCTCGAACAGGCGCGGCAGGCGCTCCTCCGGGATGCCCGGCCCCGTATCGGTGACGGTCACGGCGAGCCCGTCGCGGCCGAAGGCCAGGGCGACGCCGACGCCGCCGCGTTCGGTGAACTTGATGGCGTTGCCGGCGAGGTTGAGCAGGATCTGGCGGAAGCGGTCGGCATCGCCGATCAGCGAAGGCGGCACCTCGGCGGCGACGTCGAGGGCGATTTCCAGCCCCTTGTCCTGCGCGCGGGGCGCCAGAAGCTCCACGACGCCCTCCGCCACGGCGGCGGCGTCGAAGGGCTCGGCGGCGAGGTCGAGGCGCCCGGCCTCGATCCGCGAGAAATCGAGGATGCCGTCGATCAACCCCAGGAGCGCCTTGCCGCTCGCCCGCACCGCATCGACGTAGGTCTTCTGCTCGGGGTCGAGCCCCGTGCCGATCAGCAGATCGGTCATGCCGATGATGCCGTTGAGCGGCGTGCGCATCTCGTGGCTGACCGTGGCGAGGAAGCGGGACTTCGCCACGCTCGCGCTCTCGGCCCGCGCCAGGGCGGCATCCAGCGCCTTCACCGCCTCGACGCGCTCGGTGATGTCCCGGCCCGCTCGCATCCATTGCATCGGCCCGTCGCCGTCCGCGACCGGCACCTCGACCACGTCGAACCAGCGCTCGCGGCCGTCGGCGGCGATGATGCGGGTCTCGATCCGGCGCAGCCCGTCGGCGCGCACGGAGACCGTCTCCCCGTCGAGGACATGCGGTTCGATCGATTCGCCGATGAGGTCGGCGGGGGCGCGGTCGAACAGCCCCGCATAGCCCTCGTCGGCATAGGTGATGCGCCCGTGCACGTCCCGCTGCACGACGAGATCGGTGGTCGCGGCCACGAGGGTGCGGTAGCGTTCCTCGCCCTCGCTCGCCCGCCAGACGCGGTCGTGCAGGCTCTCTTCCTCGCTGTCCGTCACCCGGCGGCGCCGGACGCGGGACGCCATCGCGATGCCGCCCGCGAGGGCAAGCAGGATGGCCGCCAGGATAAGTTCGGTGATCGGCATGAACGTCTCCGCGCCGGGTCGAGCGGGGACGTTCGCAAACGAACCTGAAGGTGACGTCAGGAAAAGCACTTAACCACTGGTTGCTGTGGATACACGTCGCGGGGGAATTTGGACCGGGCCCCCGATCCAGGCGGCGCCTTGGGCGTTGGCTGCGCGGAACGGATCCAGCGGAGACTTGGATGCAGGGCGAACGCTACGACGTCATCATCATCGGCTCCGGCCCCGGCGGCGGGACGATGGCTTGGCGCCTCGCCCAAACCGGCAAGCGCATCCTGCTGGTGGAGCGCGGGGACTACCTGCGCCGGGAGCCGCGCAACTGGGACAGCCAGGCGGTTATCGTCGATGGATACTATCAGGCCAAGGAGACGTGGTATTCCTCAGATGGAAAGAGCTTCCATCCCGGCCTGCACTACTATGTCGGCGGTAATTCGAAGTTCTACGGCTCGATCCTGTTTCGCCTGCGCGAGAAGGATTTCGGTGAGATCCGCCACCAGGACGGGCTCTCTCCCGCATGGCCGGTCGGTTACGACGAGTTCGAGCCGTATTATCAGGCGGCCGAGGAACTGTTCCACGTCCACGGGTTGCGCGGCGAGGACCCGACCGAGCCGTGGGCCAGGAAGCCCTACGCGCATCCGCCCGTCACCCACGAGCCGCGCATCGAGCAACTGTCCGAGGACCTGAAGCGCGAGGGGCACCACCCGTTCCACCTGCCGGTGGGGGTGCGCCTCCAGGAGCGCGACGGCCAGCCGCTCTCGACCTCGCCCTGCGTCAAGTGCGAATCGTTCGACGGCTTCCCCTGCCCCACCAACGGCAAATCGGACGCGCAGGTGATGTGCGTCGATCCGGCGCTGCGCGACTGCCCGAACCTGACCCTCTCGACGCGGACCTATGTCGAACGCCTCGTCACCGACGCGGCGGGCCACAGCGTGACCGGCATCGAGGGCACCCGCGACGGCAAGCCCTTCGCGGCCAGCGCCGACCTCGTGGTCGTGGCCTGCGGCGCCCTCTCCTCGGCGCTGCTGATGCTGCGCTCCGCGACGGACCGCCACCCGGACGGGCTCGCCAACGCCTCGGGGCAGGTCGGGCGCAACTACATGCGCCACAACAACTCGACGGTGCTGGCGATCTCGAAGATCCCCAACCCGACGCGCTTCCAGAAGACGCTCGGCGTCAACGACTTCTACTTCGGCGACCCCGACCCGAAGGACAGTTGGGAGTTCCCCCTCGGCCACATCCAGATGGTCGGCAAGTCGGACGGGGCGCAGATCCACGGCGAGGGCCTGCCGGGCTTCCTGCAATGGTTTCCCGAAAAGCCGTTCGACTGGATCGCCCAGCACTCCGTCGATTTCTGGCTGACCTCGGAGGACATCCCGAAGGCCGAGAATCGCATCTTCTACAAGGGCGGCAAGGTGCATCTCGACCTCACCGAGACCAACGCGGAGGCGCACAAGCGCCTGCGCCGCAAGCTGCAGGCGCTCTGCGACAAGACCCACATCCACCCGCACCTGTTCGACCGCTCGCTCTATCTCGGCAAGGACGTGCCCATCGGCGGCACCGCCCACCAGGCCGGGACCCTGCGCTTCGGCACCGATCCGGCGACCTCCGTCCTCGACCGGGACTGCAAGGCCCATGGGCTCGACAACCTGTACGTGACGGATGCGAGCTTCTTCCCGTCGATCGGGGCGGTGAACCCGACGCTGACGATCATCGCCAACGCCCTGCGGGTGGCCGACCGGCTCATCGCGCGCCTGGGCGCCCGCGACGAGATCCCCGCGCCCTGCCTTTTCGACCACACGGAACCCAGCGAACCCCTTCCCGCGTGAGGCGGGCGAGCGCATCCTCGCCCAGGAGCGAATCCTGCATCGATGGCGCGGGACCGGCGTTGCCATCGGCGGAGCCAAGCGAGTCGAGTCATGAGTACGCCCGCTGCCGGTCTGTCGCCCCTGTGCGAGGCCATCGCCCGTCGCCTCTACGAGCATGACGGGAGCGGCCTCGCGGGGGCGCCCGAGTGGGAGGGGGACCGGCTGGACGGCGAGCATCCGGGCCTGCGCGAGCGTTATCGCGCCCGCGCCGAAGCCCTGCTCGACGGGCCGCTGAAGGACTTCATCGCGGGCCTGGAGCGCGGCGACCGGCTGCGCGGCGAGATGGAGGAGGAGTTGCGCGTCCTGCGCCGCCAGCGGATCGCGGCGGAGCGGGAGCGCGAATTGCTCGAAGCCAACAACCGGATGCTGGACCGCGCCCGCAAGGCCGACGCGGCCCGCGCCGGCACCGAGGCCGCGCTGAAGACCCTGGAACGGGAGCGGGACGTCGCCCGCGAGGCGGAAGCGTTCTGGCAGCAATTCGCCTTCGATGCCGACGACCTCGCCACCCAGCGCCTCGTGGCGGCGGCGGAGTCGCAGGCGGCGGCAGAGCGCGAGGCGATCCGCGAGCGGGCGCAGCGGGAGCGCGTCGAGGGGGCGCTGAAGCTCTTCGCCGACCGGGCCGACATGATGCCGAAGGAGGGCTGGATCTCGGACCTCCTGGGCTCGAACCGCGACCTGCCGCTCTGGTGGTTCCACGCCGCCCAGGTCGCCCTGCAGCGGGCCGAACCCGCCGCCGACTACAAGCCGCCGGGGGCGGACCGGCCCGGCGAACGCGGGGCCAGCTGATGCGGCGCGCCGGCCGGAACCGGGCGCCTCGCTGATGGCGATCGACCACATCGATCTCGCGCGCCTCGACCTGAACCTGCTCGTCGCCCTCGACGCGCTGCTGCAGGAGCGCAGCGTGACGCGGGCCGCCGCGCGGATCGGCATCGGCCAATCGGCCATGAGCGCGAGCCTCGCCCGCCTGCGCCGGCTGTTCGACGACGAGCTTCTGACCCGCGCGCCGGACGGGATGCGCCCGACGCCCCGCGCCCTCGCCCTGGCCGAGCCCCTGCGCGGGGTGCTGCGCGGGGTCCAGGCGCTGGTTCATCGCGAGGAGCAGTTCGACCCGGCGACGGTGGAGCGGACCTTCATCGTCAGCCTGCCGGACAGTCTCGAAATCCTGCTGGGGCCGCATCTCGTGGCGCATCTGCGCACGCACGCGCCGGGTATCCGGCTGCTGCTGCGCTCGGTGGAGGCGGTGCGCATCCTCGACGAACTCGACGCCGACCGGGTCGACCTCGCCCTTGGATTCTTCACGCGGGGGCAGGTCCACCACAAGCAGCGGCTGCTCTACCGCGACAGCTACGTGGTGCTGTTCAACGCGGACCTCGTCGGGCTCGAAGCCCCGATCAGCCTGGACGACTACCTCCGGTTCCCCCACGTCCTGACCTCCCTGCGCGAGACCGCGCACGGGGTGGTGGACGATGCGCTGGCGCTGATCGGGCGCTCGCGGGAACTCGCCGTGACGACGCCGCGATTCCTCGTCGTGCCGTCCCTCGTGCGGGCGGCGCCCCTGATCGCGACCATGCACGCGCGGCTCGCGACCTTCTTCGCCGGCTCGCTCGGGCTCAGCGTGAGCCCGGTGCCGGTCCCACTCGATGAGGTCGCAGTCTCGATGCTCTGGCATACTTCATACGACCGGGATCCAGCCCATCGCTGGCTGCGAAACCTGTTGGTTCAGCTGTCGGGGGACAGTCCAACAGCCCCGGAATGAGAACCGGCGCCATCTGTGACTTGTGTGCGGCTCCCGGCCTTGACCCGGTGGGGATGGGAATCCTCTAACCGGGCGAGCAGGGACGGTTTTCTCGGTCCCGAACGAACCCCTTGGGCGGGCCGCCGAGGCGACGGGCGGTGCCGTGCCTCAGCCGAACGCTTTCGTTCCGCCCCCTCGTCACCTCAGCGGACACTACGATGCCCAAAGGATCAGAGCTTCTCGTCGCAGCCCTGGAGAACGAGGGTGTCGATCGCATCTTCGGCATTCCCGGCGAGGAGAACCTCGACGTGGTCGAGGCCCTGCGGACCTCGAAGATCCAACTGGTGCTGACGCGCCACGAGCAGGCCGCCGCCTTCATGGCCGCGACCCACGGGCGCCTCACCGGCCGTCCCGGCGTGTGCCTCTCGACCCTCGGCCCGGGGGCGCTCAACTTCTCGACGGGCGCGGCCTACGCCCACCTCGGCGCCATGCCGATGATCATCATCACCGGCCAGAAGGGCATCCTGACCTCGCGGCAGGCGAAGTTCCAGATCGTGGACGTGATCAGCTCCATGAAGCCGATCACCAAGATGGCCCGGCAGATCGTCTCGGCCTCCTCGATCCCGACCATCGTGCGCGACGCCTTCCGCGTCGCCATGGAGGAGCGGCCCGGCCCGGTCCTGCTCGAACTGCCGGAGGACATCGCCTCCGAGGAGGCCGACGCGAGCCTCGTGCCCTCGCACCCGATCGACATCCCGGTGGCCCATCCGAAGGCCATCGCCCGCGCGGCCGAACTGATCCTTCAGGCCGAGCGCCCGCTCATCATGCTCGGCGCCGCCGCGAGCCGGCCCCGCGCCACGGGCGAGCTCGGCGGCTTCGTCCACCGGACGCAGATCCCGTTCTTCACGACGCAGATGGGCAAGGGCACCGTCGCGGGCGGCACCAAGCTCTACATGGGCACCGCCGCCCTCTCCGAGCGCGACTACGTCCACGAGGCCATCGACCGGGCGGACGTGATCATCGCCATCGGCCACGACACGATCGAGAAGCCACCCTTCTTCATGGGCCAGAAGGACCAGAAGGTCATCCATATCGGCTACGTGCCGGCCAACGTGGAGGAGGTCTACTACCCCGACGCGGAGGTGGTGGGCGATCTCGGCCCGACCCTGAAGCTGCTCGCCGACGAACTGGAGGGCAAATTGCCCAACGCCGGCGCGCTGCTCTCCCTGCGCGAGCACATCCTCAGCCACATCGCCGACCGCGCGACCGAGGACCGCTTCCCCGTCACGCCGCAGCGCCTCGTCCACGACGTGCGCCAAGTGATCCCGGAGGACGGAATCGTCTGCCTCGACAACGGGATGTACAAGATCTGGTTCGCCCGGAACTACCGCACCTACGTCGCCAACACGCTGCTCCTCGACAACGCGCTGGCCACGATGGGCGCGGGCCTGCCCTCCGCGATGATGGCGGCGATGCTGTACCCCAGCCGCCGCGTGATGGCCGTGTGCGGCGACGGCGGCTTCATGATGAACAGCCAGGAGATGGAGACCGCGGTGCGCCTCGGCCTCAACCTCGTGGTGCTGGTGCTGGACGATTCGGCCTACGGGATGATCCGCTGGAAGCAGGCGGTCGATCATTTCGAGGATTACGGCATGACGTTCCGCAATCCGGACTTCGTGAAATACGCCGAATCCTACGGCGCCACGGGCCACCGCATCGAATCGGTGCAGGACCTCGTGCCGACCCTCGACAAGGCGTTCAACGCGGGCGGCGTCCACCTCGTGGCCGTGCCGATCGACTATTCGGAGAACACCCGCGTGCTGGTCGAGGAGCTGCGCGCGAAGGTGAAGCCCTTCGAGCAGGCCCAGTGAGCCGGAGGACAGGCGCGCCATGAACCCATTCACCTTCCAGACCACACCGAACGTCCTGTTCGAGGCCGGCGCCTCGAAGAAGCTCCCCGACATCGTGGCGAGCTACGGCGCCCGGCGCGTCATGCTCGTCACCGACAAGGGCGTCCGGGCGGCGGGCCTCACCCGCTCCGCCGAGGAGGCCCTCGCCACGGCGGGCATCGCCGTCGACGTCTACGAGGACGTCGTGGCCGATCCGCCCTCGACGGTGATCGAGGCCGCTGCCGCCCGCGCGCGGGACCTCGGCACGGACCTCGTCCTGTCCATCGGCGGCGGCTCGGCGCTCGATACGGCCAAGCTCGTCGCCTATCTCGCCAAGTCGGACGACAAGCTGGAAGACATCTACGGCGTCGGCCTCGCCAAGGGCGACCGCCTGCCGCTGATCCTCGCGCCGACCACCGCCGGCACGGGCTCGGAGGTGACGCCGATCTCCATCGTCACCACGCCGACCACCGAGAAGAAGGGCGTCGTCGCCCCGAAGCTCCTGCCCGATTGGGCGGTGCTCGACCCGGAACTGACGCTGGGTCTTCCGGCCCACGTCACCGCCGCCACCGGCATCGACGCGATGGTGCACGCCATCGAGGCCTTCACCAGCAAGAACAAGAAGAACCCGATCTCGGACCAGCTCGCCAAGCAGGCGCTGGCCCTGCTCTCGGCCAACATCCGCACCGCCTGCTCGGACGGCAAGAACGTCGAGGCGCGCTCCGGCATGCTGCTCGGCTCGATGCTGGCCGGCATGGCCTTCGCGAACGCGCCGGTCGCGGCGGTCCATGCGCTCGCCTATCCGGTGGGGGCGATCTTCCACGTGCCGCACGGGCTCTCGAACGCCCTGGTGCTCATGGGCGTGATGCGCTTCAACCTCAGCCACGCGCAGGGGCTCTACGCGGAACTGGCGCCGATCCTCGACCCCGCCGCCGCCGACCTGCCCGAGGCCGAGGCCGCCGCCCGGTTCGTGGAATGTCTTCAGGCGATCTGCCACGACTGCAAGGTGCCGGCCTCGCTCAGCGAAGTCGGCGTCAAGCAGGGCGATCTGGAGCGCATGGCGACGGACGCCATGAAGCAGACCCGCCTCCTCGTGAACAACCCGCGCGAGGTCACTTACGACGACGCCTACGCGATCTACGCCGGGGCGCTCGGCGAGGTCCGCCCGGCGGCGTAACGAAAAGGACGCGGGAGGGGTCGGTTCATCCCCTCCCTCCCCTCATCCTGAGGTGCGGCGAGGCCCGCCAAAGCGGGCACCTCAGGATGAGGTCGAGAGCGGAATGAGCAACGGACGGGGGACACGCCAGGATGGACCAGTTCGACGCGTTCAAGGCGATGGGCGAGTTCTGGGCCCGCACGGGGATGGGCTTCCTGACGCCCCCCGGCATGGGCAACGGCGCGGCGGCCTTCGGCGCCTTTCCGCCGGCCCCCGATCTCGGCCAATTCGCGGAGGCGCAGACCTCCCTCACCCAAGCCTGGGCGGCGGCGACCTCCCTGTCGCAGACGCTGGCCGCCTCGCTCCAGAGCGTGGCCGCGACCAGCGACCCCACGGCCGGCGCCGTGCTGGCGCGGATCTTCGACCCCCAAGCCTGGCTCGGCGGCACGAGCGATTTCAGCGCGACCCTCAACCGGATGTCCGAGGGGCCGCAACTCGCCGACCTGTGGCAATCCGAGAAGCGCTTCGCCGCCCTGTTCACCGCCTTCGCCACCCTGCGGCAGGCGCAGGGGAAGCATCAGGCGGTGATGCTCGACGCCTGGACGCGGGCCGCCGGCACCTTCGCCCGCGAGGCGAACGCCCGCGCCGCGCGGGGTGAGACCTACCCGACCGGCCGGGACATGATGCAGCACTGGATCGAGACCGCCAACGGCGTGCTCCTCGACGTGCAGCGCTCGGACGCCTTCCTCGCCTCGCAGCGCGACATGCTGAAGGCGGCCACCGAGTTGCGCCTCGCGCAGCAGGACGTGGCCGGCTTCATGAGCGACCTCTACGGCCAGCCGAGCCGGGCGGAACTGGACGACGTCCACCGCAGCCTCACCGAGCTTCGCCGGGAGGTCCGCTCCCTCAAGAAGGACAAGCGCGCCGCCACGAAGCGCGCGAAGGCCGGGGCGACACGGGAGGAAAGCCATGGCTGAGACCACGGACGGCGGCGGACGCGGCACCCCGGCCGCCACGCCCCTCGACCTCACCCCCGCCGAGATGATGGCCGAGGTCGGCGCCCTCGGGCGCAAGATGGCGGAGGGCGCCAAGCTTTTCGCCAGCGTCCGCGACGAGGACGTGCGCATCGCCACGACCCCGAAGGACCTCGTCTGGAGCCAGGACAAGGTCAGCCTCTACCGCTACCGGCCGCTCACGGAGAGCCGGGGCCTGCCGCCGGTCCTGATCGTCTACGGGCTGATCGGCCGCTACACGATGGCCGACCTGCAGGAGGACCGCTCGCTGGTCCGCAACCTCCTCAACCTCGGCCTCGACCTCTACGTGGTCGATTGGGGCAATCCCGGCCGGGCCGACCGCTTCGTCACCATCGACGATTACGTCGACGGCTATCTTGCCGAATGCGTCGCCTTCATCAACGACACGACGAACCGCGAGAGGGTGAACCTGCTCGGCATCTGCGAGGGCGGCGTCTTCACCACCTGCTACGCGGCGCTCTACCCCGAGACCGTCAACGCCATGGTGCTGACGATCACGCCGGTCGATTTCCACGCCGACACCGTCGAGAACCGCAAGGGCCACGGCTTCATCAACATCTGGGTGCGCTCGCTCTCGGGCGAGGACATCGACCAGTTGATCGCCGCGCAGGGCTCCCTGCCGGGGGAGTTCATGGGTTCGGTCTTCTCCATGATGACGCCCATGCGCACCATGACGAAGTACAACCTCGATTTGCTCGAAGCCCTCGACGACCGCAAGAAGTTCCTGAACTTCCTGCGCATGGAGAAATGGATCTCCGACCGGCCGGACCATCCCGGCGAGGCGGCCAAGCAATGGCTGAAGGACCTCTACCAGGACAACAAGCTGGTGAAGAGCGACTTCGAACTCGGCGGGCGCAAGGTGGAACTCAAGAACATCACCTGCCCGGTGCTGAACGTGTTCGCGCAGGACGACCACATCATCCCGCCCGCGACCTCGCAGGCCCTGCGCGGCAAGATCGGCACCGAGGATTACACCGAACTCGGCCTGCCAGGCGGGCATGTCGGCGTATTCGTCGGCGGCAAGGCGCAGAAGCTGCTGGGCTCCGGCATCGCGGATTGGATCGCCGCCCGTGGCTGACGGTCAGCGCCTGCCCACCGGCCTCAAGAACAAGATCGTCACCGCCGACGAGGCCGTGGCCATCGTGCAGGACGGCGACATGGTCGCCGTCTCCGGCTTCGTCGGCATCGGCACCCCCGACGAACTCATCCTGGCGCTCGCCAAGCGCTTCACCGAGGGCAAGGGCCCCCGCGACCTCGGCCTGATGTTCGCCGCCGCCCCCGGCGACGGCAAGGATCGCGGCCTCAACCGCCTCGCCATGCCGGGCCTGATCCGCCGCGTCGTCGGCGGGCACTGGTCCCTCGTGCCGAAGCTCGGCGCCATGGCGATCGAGGGCACGATCGAGGCCTACAATTTGCCGCTGGGCGTGGTCTCGCACCTCTACCGGGACATCGCCGCCAAGACCGCAGGCCACATCACCAAGGTGGGGCTCCACACCTTCGTGGATCCGCGCAAGGGCGGCGGCAAGCTGAACGACCGCACGACGGAAGACCTCGTCAGCCTGATCGACCTGCACGGCGAGCCGTGGCTGCATTACCGGACCTTCCCGGTGAACGTCGCGCTCATTCGCGGCACCACCGCCGACCCGGCCGGCAATGTCACCATGGAGCGCGAGGCGCTGACGCTCGACAACCTCGCCGCCGCCATGGCCGCGAAGAATTCCGGCGGCTTCGTCATCGCGCAGGTGGAGCGCATCGCCGAGAACGGGTCGCTGGCCCCGCGCGAGGTGACGGTGCCGGGGGTGCTGGTGGATTGCGTGGTGCTCTCGAAGCCCGAGAACCACCACCAGACCTACGCGACGCCCTACAACCACGCCTTCACCGGCCGGCAGCGGGTGCCCCTGGACCGGATCGGCACCCTGCCCCTCGATATCCGCAAGGTGATCGCACGGCGCTGCGCCTTCGAACTGCCGATGGGCGGCGTGGTGAACCTCGGCATCGGCGTGCCGGAGGGCGTCGCCAAGGTGGCGGCGGAAGAGCGGGTGCTGAAATACCTGACGCTCACCGCCGAGCCCGGCGTGATCGGCGGCCTGCCCCAGGGCGGGCTCGATTTCGGCGCGGCGCTGAACCCGGCCGCCGTGCTGCACCAGAACCAGCAATTCGATTTCTACGACGGCGGCGGCCTCGACCTCGCCTGCCTCGGCCTCGCGGAGGCGGATGAGGAAGGCAACGTCAACGTCAGCCGCTTCGGCACCAAGCTCGCCGGGGCCGGCGGCTTCATCAATATCTCGCAGAACGCCAAGCGCCTCGTCTTCGCCGGGAGCTTCACGGCGGGGGGCCTCGACATCGGCGTCACGGACGGGACGCTGCGTATCCTCACGGAGGGCAGGTCCAAGAAGTTCGTGCGCGCCGTGGAGCAGGTGACGTTCTCCGGCGCCTACGCGGCCGAGCGCGGGCAGCCGGTGCTCTACGTGACGGAGCGCTGCGTCTTCCGCCGCACCACGGAGGGCGTGGAACTCGTCGAGGTGGCGCCGGGCATCGACATCGGGCGGGACATCCTCGCCCACATGGACTTCACGCCCATCGTGCGCGACCCCGCGCCGATGGATTCGCGCCTGTTCCGGGACGAGGCGATGGGCCTGGAGCAGTGGCTGCTGGGCATGAGCCTGTCGGAGCGCATGTCCTACGATGCCGAGCGGAATACACTCTTCGCCAATTACGAGGGCTTCCAGGTCCGCACGGTGGAGGATGTCGATCTCGTGCGGCGGGAATTCGAGCGGACCTGCCAACAGATCGGCAAGCGTGTCCACCTGATCGCCAACTACGACGGCTTCGAGCTTGATCCGGCCGTGGCCGAAGCTTACTTCTCGATGATCGCCTATCTGGAAAGCCGCTACTACGCCACGGCCTCGCGGTACACGACGAGTGCCTTCATGCGGCTCAAGCTCGGCGCCTCCCTGCAATCGCGGGATCTTGCGCCCCACGTGTTCGAGACGCGCGCGGAGGCTCAGGCCCGCAGCACGGCTCGCAGCGTGCCCCCGCGCGCCCAGACCGAGCCGTCACCGCCCAAGGAACCGTTGGATGCCTGAGACCGGTGGTCGCCTCAGCCTGAAGAACCCCGAACTTCTCGTGGAAGCCTGCCTGATCGGCGGGGAATGGTCGAAGTCCGGCGCGGGCCAGATCGACGTCACCAACCCGGCCACGGGCGCGGTCATCGCGCGGGTGCCGAATGCCGGCGCCGAGGAGACGAAGCGCGCCATCCAGGCCGCGCACGCCGCCTACCCGGCCTGGCGCGCCAAGACCGCGAACGAGCGCGCCGCGCTCCTCCGCAAGCTCGCCGCCGTCATCACCGAGAACCAGGAGGATCTGGCGCAGATCCTCACCGCCGAGCAGGGCAAGTCCCTCGCCGAATCGCGGGGCGAGGTCGGCATGTCGGCCGCCTACGTCCTGTGGTTCGCCGAGGAAGCCCGCCGCGTCTACGGCGAGACCGTCCCCTCCCCGTGGGCGGACCGGAAGATCCTCGTCACCAAGGAGCCGATCGGCGTGGTGGCGGCGATCACCCCGTGGAACTTCCCCTCCTCGATGATTGCCCGCAAGCTCGCCCCGGCGCTCGCGGCCGGCTGCCCCATCGTCATCAAGCCCGCCTCGCAGACGCCGCTCTCGGGCCTCGCCTGGGGCAAGCTCTGCCAGATGGCCGGCATCCCGGACGGGCTAGTCTCGATCCTCACCGGCCCGGCCCGCGCCATCGGCGGCGAGCTGACCGGCAACCCGCTGGTGAAGAAGGTGACGTTCACCGGCTCCACCGAGGTGGGCAAGGTACTGCTGCAGCAGGCCGCCGGCACGGTGAAGAAGGTCTCGATGGAACTGGGCGGCAACGCGCCCTTCATCGTGTTCGACGACGCCGACCTCGACCGCGCGGTGGCGGGCGCCATGCTCGCCAAGTTCCGCAACTCCGGCCAGACCTGCATCTGCACCAACCGCTTTCTCGTGCAGGACGGCATCTACGATGCCTTCGCCGAGAAGCTGGCCGAGGCGGCGAACAGGCTCAAGGTCGGCGACGGCACGCACGAGGGCGTGGCCCAAGGCCCGCTCATCGACATGGCCGCCGTGGAGAAGACCGAGGCCCATATCCGCGACGCCCTCGAAAAGGGCGGCAAGGTCATCGCGGGTGGCCACCGCCACGCGCTGGGCGGCCAGTTCTTCGAGCCGACCGTCGTCGTGAACGCGACCCCGGCCATGGATGTCGCCCGCGAGGAAACCTTCGGGCCGCTCGCCCCCCTCTTCCGCTTCAAGGACGAGGCCGAGGCGGTCCACATGGCCAACGACACCGAGTACGGCCTCGCCTGCTACTTCTACACCCGTGACCTCGGCCGGATGTTCCGGGTTTCCGAGGCGCTGGAATACGGCATGGTCGGCGTCAACGAGGGCATCATCACCACCGAGGTGGCACCCTTCGGCGGCGTGAAGGAATCGGGCCTCGGCCGTGAAGGCGGCCGCCTCGGCATCGAGGATTACCTCGAGGTGAAGTACATCTGCGTCGGCGGCCTCGGCGCCTGACGTCGTGCGGGGAGGCCTCAGGCCTCCTCGCTCTGCCTCTCTCCGGCGAGCGCCGCATCCGGCTTCGGCTGGGCGCCCGGCGCCGCCCCCTCCGCCTGCGACACAAGTCGAATGGCCCGCGCGGTCAGAAACCAACATCCGGGATCGGAGGCGCGGTCGCGCCCGCGGTCGCGCGTGCGGAGCAGACCGCGCCGCACGAGGGAGCGCACGGTGCGCATCTCACCGGGATCGGGGGTCGGCAAAGGCCCTTCGCACCACAGACGCCGCAGCATCGCCCGCTGTGCGGGGGTTAATTGCCACCAGAGGTTTGGTGCTGTGCGTTCAGGCATCTTGCGTTTGGAATCAATCCAGATTCGCCCGCAAACGCAAGGGATAATTTGGCAATCCAAACCGACTTTCTCGTGCCTCTTCTCTGAGCAGCATACCAGTGCCGCCCCGCCGCGTTGACGGATGGCCCGTCCTCGCGCCTATAGCGCCGGGCGGCTTCACGCGGGGCGGCCTCGGGCAGGCGGGAGACGAGTCCGGGCGCATGTCGGTCGCCGAGGAGAAGATGGGCGGAAGGACGGGCGCGGGCGACGGGCAACCGGAGACCGACCGCTCGGCCGTGGGCCTCGTGGCGGTGATCGTGGCCGCCAACGAAGGCGAGCCCCGCGCCCTGACGATTCGCGTTCCCGGACAGGCCACCTGCCGGGGCGACGGCCTTCCCGCCGGCCCCCTGGTGCCGGAGCACGCCACCCTGGAACGCGGGCTGCGCGCCTGGGTGGAACGCCAGACCAACCAGCGCCTCGGCTATGTCGAGCAGCTTTACACCTTCGGCGACCGCGACCGTTCCGGCAGTGAGGACGCGCCGGCCGCGCATGCCCTGTCCGTGGCCTATCTCGCCCTGGTGCGGGAGGAGCGTCCCGCCGGCCTCGCCGAGGCCGCGTGGCACAATTGGTACCGCTACCTGCCCTACGAGGATTTCCGCCGGGGTCGCCCCGCGCAACTCGATGCCATCGAGCCCCGTCTCATGGCCTGGGCCGCCGAGACCCCGGACAAGGCCCTGCGCCAGCGCCGCCTCGACCGGTTGGGCCTGACCTTCGGCATGAACGGCGGCACCTGGAACGAGGAGCGTGTGCTCGAACGCTACGAGTTGCTGTTCGAGGCGGGGCTAATCCCCGAATCGCGGGGCAATCCGGGGCCGGGCCGAGCGGGCGACCCGACCGGCGTGCCGATGGCCTTCGACCATCGCCGCGTGCTCGCCACGGCGATCGGGCGCCTGCGCGGCAAGATCAAATACCGCCCCGTCGTGTTCGAGCTGATGCCGCCGGAATTCACGCTGCTGCAATTGCAGCGCACCGTCGAGGCGCTGTCGGGCGTGCAATTGCACAAGCAGAATTTCCGCCGCCTCGTCGCCCAGCAGGGGCTGGTCGAGGAGACGGAGAGCCTCACCAGCGGCGCGGCGGGCCGCCCCGCCCGCCTCGTGCGCTTCCGCCGGGAGGTGCTGCTGGAACGCCCGGCGCCGGGCCTGCGCCTGTCCGCGCGCCGGGTCGGGTCGCTCTAACCGTAGGTCTGGTCCCGCCCCGGGAAGGTCCCGGCGCGGACCTCCTCGGCATAGGCCTGCACCGCCCCCTCGATATGGGCGCGCAACGAACCGAACTGGCGCACGAATTTCGGCGTCCGCTCGGACAGGCCGAGCATGTCCTCCAGCACGAGGATCTGCCCGTCGCAGACGGAGGAGGCGCCGATGCCGATGGTGGCCGCCGTCACCTTCGGGGAGGTGGCGATGGCCCGCGCCACGGGCTCCACGATGCCCTCCAGCACAATCGCGAAGGCCCCCGCCTCGGAGATGGCGCGGGCATCCTCCAGCAGGCGGCGCTCGTCGTCCGGCGCGCGGCCCTGCACCTTGAAGCCGCCCATCACGTTCACCGCCTGCGGCGTGAGGCCGATATGGCCCATCACCGGCACGCCGCGCTGCACGAGGAAGGCCACCGTGTCGGCGAAATGGGCGCCGCCCTCCATCTTGATCGCCCCGGCGCCGGTCTCCTTGAGCACGCGGGAAGCGTTGACGAAGGCCTGCTCCCGGCTCGCCTCGTAGGAGCCGAAGGGCATGTCCACGACGACCAGCGCCTTCGCGGTGCCGCGCATCACCGCCTGCGCCTGGAGGATCATCATCTCCAGGGTGACGGGGATGGTCGATTCCATCCCGTGCATCACCATGCCGAGGGAATCGCCCACGAGGATGAAATCGCAGAAGGCATCGACGATGCCGGCCGTGTGCGCGTGGTAGGCCGTGAGGGCGACGATCTTGCGCCCCTCGGCCTTGCGCTTGCCCATGTCCACCGCCCGCAGGCGGCGGGATTGGATGACCTGGGACATCCCGCGCTCCCAACGCTCACCGCCGGGATCCGGCGTGGCGCCTTATACGACAGGCGACGCCCCGAGACAGGGGCCGGTCGCGGCGGAACGGAGGAGATGTCAGGGGCCGGTGGCCTGCTTCCACTCCGGGTCCTCGGTGAGGTTCCGGGTCTCGTGGAAATCCTGCCAACCCTCGACGCCTTGCGGGAACCAGCTCACCGCCGTGTAGCCCTTGTCCACGAGGCGCTTGCCGGCGTTCCAGCTTCCCCAGCACTCCACATGGCAGAAGACCACGATGGGCTTCGCCTTGTCGCCGCCGGTCAGTTGCTCCACGCGGCCGAAGAACAGGGTCTCGCGCTCCGGCGGCAGGGGCGCCGCGCCCGCGTTCGGCAGCCAGACCGCGCCGGGAATCGACGGGTGGACCGGCAACCACAGCCGGCCCTCGGGGAAGTTGGCGGGCTTGCGCTCGCGCATGGCCACGTCGATCAGCACCGGCTTGTCCGGGCCCGCGATCATCTCCGCGACCGTCGCCCCGTCGACGACGCGGGCGCCCTTCAGGGTCGGGGGCGTGTAGCCCCGCTGCGGGCCGGTATAGAGACCCGGCGGCTCCGGCACGTTCACCGGCGAGTCGGCGGGCTCGGCGGCGGCGAGGCAGAGGGCGGCCGCCGCAATGGCCGCCGCCCGCCCCAGATAAAGGCCGCGAGGCCCCATCAGTTCGTCGGGCTCGGCGCGTTGAAGCTGTGCGACCAGCGACCGCCCTGGTTGTCGCTCGCTGCCACCTTGAGTGCCTTCCCATCCGGCTTGAAGCCGAAATTGATCACCGGGTTCGAGGCGATGGAGATGTCGCCCGTCATGGTGAAGACGGTCTCGTCGCCGGCCGAGACCGTGACCTTGTCGATGTAGCGGGCCGGCGTGAAATCACGCGTCACCTGGTTCATCTGCATGCCCGAGAAGTTCGGGTGGCGGATCATCAGCGTCGCCTCGACGGGCTTGCCGGGCTGCACCTCCGCGAACTTCATGCGCATGTCGCCCATGCCCTTCATGGCCTCCTCGTCGCTCATGCCCATGGGCGCCGAGCAGCCGCCGGAGGCCTTCACGAACTGCTTCGCCTCGTAGAGTTTGCCGTCCGGCGTCTCCACCACGGCGTGCATGTCCGTGTAGTTGTTCACCCGCACGCGCAGCTTCAGCTCGCGGGTGTCGGCGGCCGGGCCGAACTCGAACTTGGCGGCGTAGGGCGCCGGGTTGTCGTCGATGATGAGCGAGACCGACTTGATCTTGTCGCGGTCGGGCATCGACAGGGTGATCGGCACGAGGGCCGCGTCCTCGGCGCGCTTGGGCGCTTCGATCTTCACCAGCGTATCGGTGGATTCGATTGTCTTGTCGCCGAAGATCGACTTGGCGATCTCCTGCCAGCGCGCGTTGCGCTCCTGTTCGGTATCGGACGCGCCCGCCGCCTGGGCGAGCGGCGCGAACAGGGTCGCGGCGGAAAAAGCGAGGGCGAAGGCGAGGGTCGGGCGCATGGCGTGGTCTCCCGTTGTTGTGTTTATCGGTTGATGACGGATCAATCCCACTCGAGTTCCTGGTAAGCCACCGTCACGTTGCGGCGGTTATAGTGCTCGAACAGCTTCCACTTGTCCTGCTGGCCCTGCGCGACCAATCCGACCGCCTTGTCGATAGGCACGTCCTTGGCGATGGCCGCCTTGGTCTCGTCCCGGAGGGCGGTGAGATAGGCGGTGAGGTCCGCCACCGCTGGAGCCAGTTCGACCCGCACCGGGCCATGGCCGGGCACCGCCTGCGCGGCGCCGGTTGACTTGATCCGCTCCAGCTCCGTCAGCCAACCCTTCAGGCTGCCGTCGAGGGAGGGGATTCGTTCCACGAAGAGCAGGTCCGCCGGGAAGAGCAGGCCGCTCAGGGAATCGCGCATCGACAGGTCGCTCGTCGTATGCGCCGGGCCGTGGGCGGTGAAGGCGAGCTTGCGGTCGCCGAGGTCGATCTCGGCGGTGTCCGCCACCGCCATCGTCGGGTAGACGACCGGCCCGGTCTTCTCCTCCCCGAACAGGTCGATGAGGCGCTTGCGGTAGAACTCGCCGCGCGCGTCCAGCGCCTCCTTCAGCTTGGCGTGGCCGACGTAGACCGGCTTGTCCGCCGCGAAGGCCCCGGCGCCGAAGGCGTGGTCCGGGTGGACATGGGTCAGCACCACGTGGGTGATCGGCTTGTCCGTGCGCTTGGCAATCTCGCCCCGCAGCCATTGCCCGTCCGCGAGGCTCCCGCCGGATTCGGTGACGAGCACGCCGCTCTTGCCGACGATGAAGCCGATATTGGCGATGGCATCCAGGTTCTGCGCATCGGCATCGGCGATGAGGCCCTTGCGGATGAAGATACCGGGGCCGACCTCGTCCATCGTGAAGGATTCGGCGTAGGCGCGCGGCGAGAGGCCGGCCGTCCCGAGACAGCACAGGCACAGGCCGCCGAACAGCGATTGCCGCCGTGTCAGGCCGCTTCTCGTCGGATGAACGGACGAAGCCGCCATGCCGAAACCTCCCGGTCTTTCTTTCCGACCAATTAGTAGGTAGATTTCCAGGGGCGTCAAGCGGCGCTGATGATTCCGTGATCGTGATGCAGAGCCGAGGAGAGCGATGCGGGACACCCGGGCCGAGTTGCTGATGGAGGCGGAGACCCTGGTGCGCAGCCGGGGCTATGCCGGATTCAGCTATGCCGACCTCTCGGCGGCGGTGGGCATCCGCAAGGCGAGCATCCACCATCATTTCCCGACCAAGGCCGACCTCGCCGCCGCGCTGATCGCGGCCTACGAATCCCGGTACGCCGAGGCGATGGCCTCCATCCGCGCCGAGGTGCCGGACGGGCCGGGGCGCATCGCCGCCTATGGCAAGCTCTATCTCGGCGGGGTCGAGCAGGGGCTCGGCTGCCTCTGCGCGGCGCTGGCCATCGAGGGCGAGGCGCTGCCGGAGCGCCTGCGCGCGGACGTCGTGGCGTTCTTCCGCAAGCACCTCGCGTGGCTGGAGGAGGTGCTGGGCGAGGGCGTGGCCGACGGGAGCCTGCGCCCCGGACTCGACCCCGCGACGCAGGCCCGCGCGATCCTCGCCACCCTGGAAGGGGCGCTGTTGATGGAACGGCTCTTCGCGAGCCCGGCCGCCTTCGGGGATACGCTGGCGGCCCTGGTCGGCGGGCTCGCCGCCGGTTCTAGGCCGCCGTCGCCGTGAAGCGCGCGTAGCCTTCGGCCCTCAACCGGCAGGCGGGGCATTGGCCGCAGCCATAGCCCCATGCGTGGCGCGCCCCGCGCTCGCCGAGGTAGCAGGTGTGGCTCTCCTCCACGATGAGGTCCGTGAGCCTCGCGCCGCCGAGGGATTGCGCGAGGCGCCACGTCGCTGCCTTGTCGATCCACATCAGCGGGGTGTGCAGCACGAAGCGGCGCTCCATGCCGAGGTTCAGCGCCACCTGCAGGGCCTTCACCGTGTCGTCCCGGCAATCCGGGTAGCCGGAATAATCCGTCTCGCACATGCCGGCGACGATGTGCCGGATGCCCCGCCGGTAGGCGAGCGCGGCGGCGAAGGTCAGGAAGACGAGGTTGCGCCCCGGCACGAAGGTGTTCGGCAGGCCCGACGCCTCGAAGCCGATCTCGGTCTCACGGGTTAGCGCCGTGTCGGAGACGGCGCCCAGCGCGTCGAGGGAGAGCACGTGATCCTCGCCGAGGCGCTGCCCCCAGACGGCGTCGATGCCCACGAGGCCGGTGCGCAGGCTCTCCCGGCAATCGAGTTCGATCCGGTGGCGCTGGCCGTAATCGAAGCCCAGCGTCTCGACGCGGACGTAACGGTCGAGCGCCCAGGCGAGGCAGGTGGCCGAATCCTGCCCGCCGGAGAACAGGACGAGGGCCGCGTCGTCTCCCGCGATGCGCTCAGTCACCATCGTAGTCGGCCCAGGACATCGGCGTCTCGTTGATCCGCACCCGCGCGAGGCCGGGCAGGTCCGGCTTCAGGCGATGCCAGATCCAGGCCGCGATGTTCTCGGCGGTGGGGTTTTCGAGCCCCTCGACCTCGTTGAGGCAATGATGGTCGAGCCGCAGCAGGAGCGGGCCGAAGATCGACTCGATGTCGTAGAAGTCGATCACCCAGCCCGTCCGCTCATCGACCGGCCCCTCGACGGTCAATTCGACCCGGTAGGAATGCCCGTGCATCCGGTGGCAGCGATGGGTCGCCGGAACGTTCGGCAGGCGGTGGGCCGCCTCGAAGGTGAAGGCCTGGGTGATTCTCATGACGGGGTTCGTGGGCTGTGAACGATCGCGCCCCCGCCATAGCGCCGACGGCCCCTCCGGCGCAAAGGCGCAGTGCGCCGGCCCTTCCGGTTCGAGACGGTCAGGCCGCGTCCCGTGCGCATTCCTCGGCCCACGATGCGTACCACGCCTTGAATAGCTTCAACTGCGTCTCCGCGTAATGGCGCTGCCCGGCGCTCAACTCGTCGGAGGCATTGAAATGCAGGGCGTATTCCGGGTTCCCCTCTAGGACCATCAGGTACTTGTAGAAGAGAACGAGGTCGGTCCCCTCGTCGAAGCTCGACAGGATCCCGAGGGCCGAATCGAGCTCCATCGCTCTCCGCCGCGCCGAGACGTCGCCCGTGGCCGCCTTCTCGCACAGCGACACGAGGTGCAGCACCTCGCGCGGCAGGACGTTGCCGATGCCCGTGATGGCCCCCTTGGCACCGCAATTCACGTAGCCGTGCACCACCTGCGTATCCACGCCGACCATCAGGGTGATGTCGGGGGACTGACCGGTGATGTGCTCGGCCGCGTAGGTCAGCGACTGGGCGCCGCCGAACTCCTTGAACCCGACGAGATGGGGGTAGCGGGCACGCAGGCGGAAGAAGAGGTCCGCCCGGGTCTCGAACCCGTAATAGGGGCTGTTGTAGATCACCGCCGGCAGGTCGACCGCCGCCTCCAGGATACCGGCGAAATGCGCTTCCTGCGCGGAGGCGGCACTGCCGCGCGACAGGACGCGCGGAATGACCATCAGGCCATGGGCGCCGGCCGCCTTGGCATGGGCGGCGAGCGCCGCCGCCCGCTTCGGGTTCTGGGCTCCCGTCCCCACGATCACCTTCACGCCGGCCGCGAGAAGCCGCTCGACGCCCTCCATCCGCTCCTCGTCGGTCAGGAGCGGCCAATCCCCCATCGAGCCGCAATAGACGACCGCCGACATCCCCGCCGCGACGAGTTCCCTCCCCTTGCGGGCCAGCGCCTCGAAATCGGGCGACCGATCCGGGCGGCAGGGCGTCATCAGGGCCGGGATCGTGCCGGAGAAGATCTGTCGGTCGGAGGCCATCGGCGGTTCGTCCGGTCTGAGGAGGCAGGGGCGCAGCGGCGTCGGCGCGCCGGGCGGGTCGCCTTTCTGTGACAGCGATCAGCCTCCCGCGCAAGGATTTTATACAATATGGACGTTCTCGGTGCGCACCTTCGGTTCGCTGAGAAACGCCAGCAGCGCGGTCGAGACATGCGTGATGTGATCGAACAGGAGGGCGCAGGCGGCCGATGCATGCCCGTTCCGGCAGAGGCGGACGATCTCGCGATGCTCGCGGTCGGCCCGCGCCAGCTCCGCCGCGTCGGTCGAAAGCTGGACACGGGTGTAGCGGTCGCATTCCGTCAACAGGGAGCCAACGAGGCCGAGCGAGCGCGGGCGATCCGCACGGCTGTAGAGGAGAAGGTGCAGCTGCGTGTTGAGCGTCCCCCAGCGGGCTGTCGCACCGTCGCGCAGGGCGGCGGCGTAATCGTCCAACAGCCTGTCGGCATGATCGAAATCGGCTTCCGTCAACCGGGGTGCGGAGAGCGCGAGGAGGCGCGGCTCGAGGATCGACCGGAGTTCCAGGGCTTCGGCCGCATCGGCCGGGGATAGCGGCGCCACCGTCGCGCCCCGGTGCGGATGGATCCGCACCAACCCCTCGGCTTCAAGCTGGAACAACGCCTCGCGGACGGGAATCCGGCTGGCGCCGAATTCCGCCGCCAAGCCGTCCTGGCGCAGCTGCGACCCGGCCGGATAGCGCCCGTCGAGGATGCGCTGCCGGATCTCGGCGCCGATCGAACCCGCGATGGTCCGGTTCTTCATCGTTTCGCCCACTCAACATTCCCACCCGAAACAGAACCCTTGACGGCCGACCCTTGGCTTGAAATTGTATAAAATCATGAGGGCATCGATGCCCGAGCACAAGAGGGGTCGACCGCGATGACGCTCCACCGTCGCCAGCTACTGGCCGGCACCGCCTCGGCGGCCGCCGCCGGGATCGGCCTCCCCTATCGTGCGAGGGCGCAGTCGGGCGGCAGCGTGTTGCGCTTCATCCCCTCGACGCCGCTGCCATCCCTCGATCCGATCGTCGCCACGAGCTACGTGATCCGCAACCACGGCTACCTCGTCTACGACACGCTGTTCGCGACAGACGAGTCGTTCCGGATCCAGCCCCAGATGGTCAGCGCGTGGCAGACGGCGCCGGACGGCCTGCGCTGGACCTTCCATCTCCGGGACAGGCTCACCTTCCACGACGGCACCCCCGTCGAGGCGAAGGACTGCATCGCCTCCATCGCGCGCTGGTCCAAGCGGGATGCCTTCGGGCAGACGCTGGCCGGGTTCGTGGCGGAGTACGGGCAGGAGGACGCGCGGACCTTCACCATCAGCCTGAAACAGCCCTTCCCGCTGCTGCCGGCGGCTTTGGGCAAGCTGTCGTCCAACGTGCCCTTCATCATGCCGGAGCGCATCGCCCGGCAGGATGCCTCCAAGCCGATCACCGAGGCGCTCGGCTCCGGCCCGTGGCGCTTCGAGGCGCGTGAATGGATCCCGGGCCAGAACGCGATCTACACACGCCACGCCGCCTACCGGCCGCGCGAGGAGCCGCCCTCCTGGGCGGCCGGCGGCAAGGTCGCCAAGATCGACCGGATCGAATGGCTCGCGCTCACGGAGGCCTCGGCGGCGGTCGGCGCCATGATGCAGGGCGCTGTCGATTGGTACGAGCAGCCGCCGATCGACCTCATTCCCGTTCTGAAGGGCAAATCGGACATCGAGATCCGCAACGTGCCGCTCGGGGTGATCCTGCTGATGCGGTTCAACCACACGCAGCCGCCGTTCAACAATCCCGAGATCCGGCGGGCCGTGATGATGGCCATGAAACAGGACGACTATCTTCAGGCGGTGGTCGGCAATCCGGAATACTACAAGGAAGCCAAGACCTTCTTCACGCCAGGCTCGCCGATGTCGACTGGGGCGGGCGGGGGCGCCGCCATGCAGGCGGACCTCGCCAAGGCCAAGGCGATGCTGGCCAAGGCCGGCTACGCGGGGGAGCGGGTGGTGTTGCTGGCGCCGGCCGATCAGCCGATCGCCTACAACCAGTCGCTCGTGACCCAGGATCTTCTCAAGCAGCTCGGGATGAACGTCGATCTGGTCTCCACCGACTGGGGCA
The DNA here is from genome assembly GCF_055361565.1 of Methylobacterium sp. TK26. Taxonomy (NCBI): domain Bacteria; kingdom Pseudomonadati; phylum Pseudomonadota; class Alphaproteobacteria; order Hyphomicrobiales; family Methylobacteriaceae; genus Methylobacterium; species Methylobacterium sp. TK26. The sequence continues at coordinate 2,818,117 of NZ_CM143965.1, forward strand.
GCTTCATCGCCCGGCGCGGCAACCGGGGGCCGGTCGATGCCGGGGGCTGGTCGGTGTTCCACACCCTCTGGTCGGGTGCCGACGTCCTCAACCCGGCCCTGCACCCGCTGATCCGCGCCAACGGCCAGGCGGCATGGTTCGGCTGGCCGGACGACCCGATGCTCGAGGGCCTGCGCAACGAATGGATCGCGACCACCGACGAGGCGCGGCAGAAGGCGCTGGCGGCACAGATCGAGGAGAGGGCCTTCTCCGTCGTGCCCTACGCCCCGGCGGGCCTCGTTCAGCAACCGATGGCCGTGAGCAGGAAGCTCAAGGGCATGGTCATGGCGCCGGTCCAATTCTTCTGGAACATCGAGAAGACCGGCTGAGATCGCTTCGCTCCGCCCGCAAGGGCGGCGGGGGGTTCCCGCCGGGAGAGCGCGGCGTCACCCCGTGGGGGGCGCCGCCTTCTCGGAGACCCCCGCCTGGGCGAAGGTCGCCATGCCCTTATGGCAGGCGAGCGCGCCCTTGATGATCCCCATCGCCACGGCGGCGCCGGAGCCTTCGCCGAGGCGCATCCCGAGCGACACGACCGGCTTCAGGCCGAGCCGTTCCAGCACCTCGGCATGGGCGCCCTCGGCCGAGACATGGCCCGCGACGCAATGATCGAGGGCGGACGGATCGAGCGCATGGAGCACCGCCGCCGCGGCGGTGGAGACGTAGCCGTCGATCACCACCGGCACATGCTGCAGCCGCGCGGCGAGGATGGCGCCCGCCATCGCCGCGATCTCGCGTCCGCCGAGGCGGCGCAGGACTTCGAGCGGATCGTCGAGATGCCCGGCATGGCAGGCGAGCGCCGCCTCCACCGCCGCGACCTTGCGCGAGAACCCCGCGCCATCGACGCCCGTGCCGCGCCCGACCCAACGGGCGGGATCGCCCCCGAGCAGGGCGGCGTAGAGCGCCGCCGCGACGGTGGTGTTGCCGATGCCCATTTCGCCGATGCCGAGACAATCGGTGCCCGCCGCCACCGCCTCCATGCCGAAGGCCATGGTGGCGACGCAGGCGCGCTCGTCCAGCGCCGGGCCCTCGGTGATGTCGCCGGTCGGCACGTCGAGGGCGAGGTCGAACACCTTGAAGCCGAGCCCATAGGCCGAGCAGAGTTGGTTGATGGCCGCGCCGCCGGCCGCGAAATTGTCGAGCATCTGGCGGTTCACGGCATCGGGGAAGGCCGAGACGCCCTTCCTCGTCACCCCGTGGCTGCCGGCGAAGACGCAGACCAGCGGCCGGTCGAAGCTCGGGGGCGCCTTGGCCTGCCATGCGGCGAGCCACGCGACGAGATCCTCGAGCCGGCCGAGGGCGCCTGCGGGCTTGGTGAGCACCGCATCGCGCTCGGCGACGGTGGCGGCGGCCTCGGCATCGGCGCCCGGCATGGTGCGGACGAGGTTGCGGATGTCGTCGAAGGGCCCGCTCATCGCTGCCTCGATCCTGTGGGTAGCCGCGTTCCGGGCGGACGAAACCGGCGCCGCCCGCTATGAATGGTGGAGCCGGTGCATCGAACCGGGCATGCGGGACCGCTTCGATGGACAGGCAGACCGGCGGCGAGGCCGAGTGGCCAGGGCGCGAGGCCCTGCACGATCTCGCCGCGTGCCTGCGCTTCTACTCCCGCCTGCCGGTACCGCAACTGCCGGGCGAGCCGGACCCCCACCGCGCTCCGGATTTCACCCGCCTGCCCCGGATGCTGCCGCTGGCCGGCGTGATCCTCGCGGCGCCCGCCGCCCTGGTGCTCGCCGCCGGCTGGCTCGGGGGGCTGGGGCCGTTCCTCTCGGCGACCCTCGCGGCGGCGACCCTCGCCGTCACGACGGGCGGACTGCACGAGGACGGCCTCGCCGACCTCGCGGACGGGCTCGGCGCGGGCGGCGACCGGGCGCGGATGCTCACGATCATGCGCGACAGCCGCATCGGCTCCTACGGCGCCCTCGCCCTGTTCCTCGCCCTCGCCCTGCGGATCGGTGCGCTGGCGACGCTCCTCGACCGCACCGGCCTGCCCGCCGCGACGGGCCTCGTCCTCGCCGCCTCCCTCTCGCGGGTGGCGGCGCTGGCGCCGATGGTGCTGCTGCCCCCCGCCCGCAGCGACGGGCTCTCGGCCGCCGCCGGGCGCCCCAGCCACGGGAGCCTCGCGATGGCCGGTCTCGTCGGGCTGGCGCTGGCGCTCGCCGCCCTCGCCCTCGGGCTCGAGCCGGGCGGGATCGCCGCGATGATCGTCCTCTGCGGCCTCGCGGCCTATGGCGTCACCGCCCTCGCCCGGCGGCGCCTCGGCGGGCAGACGGGCGACGTCATCGGCGCCTGCCAGCAGGCCGCCGAGATCGCCGCCCTGCTCGGTCTCGTCGCGGCCCTGGCGCCTTGACCGCGCCACCCTCGTCCCACCACATCCCCCGCATGCCCGCCAGCCCGCCCAAGCCGTCCAGCCCCTGCACCAAGATCTGCGTGCTCGATGACGCGACCGGCCTGTGCCGGGGCTGCGGCCGGACCCGCGCCGAAATCGCCGCCTGGGGGATGATGCGCGAAGCAGAGCGGCAAGCGATCATGGCCGGGCTCGATGCACGGCTGCGCGCCGCCTACCCCGCCCTGGCGGAGCCCTCCGGCGCATGATCTGGCTCGGCCTCGGGGCGCTCGGGCTCGTCCTCGCCGCCCTCGTCCTGTCGGACGGCGGCGACACCATCGGCGGCGGTTTCTCCCCCGACATGCTCGCCAACATCGCGTGGACGGGCACGATCCTCGCGCTGATCGTCGCCGGGTTCTGGCGGCAGTTCCGGGCCTCGCCGCTACGCCACGTCCAGGCGCTCGCCGCCTGGGGATTGATCGGCGCGGCCCTCGTCCTCGGCTACAGTTACCGCGACCGCCTTCAGGACGTCTCCGCGGGGGTGATGGGCGACCTGCGCCCCGGCGCGGCGGTGGACGGCCCCGGCGGGACGGTCACGGTCACGCGGCGCTCGGACGGGACGTTCCGTGTGCGCGGCCAGATCGGCGGGGCGAGCCAGGACTTCCTGTTCGACACGGGGGCGAGCAGCGTGGTGCTGACGGCCGAGAACGCGGCCTCCCTCGGCTTCACGCCCCGGCCCGACGAGTTCACCGCCCGCGTCTCCACCGCGAACGGCCCGACCAGCGCGGCCCCGATCCAACTGGACTCCCTTTCGGTCGGGTCGATCACCGAGCGCAACGTGAACGCCATGGTGGCCCGGCCCGGCGCCCTCTCCGGCAACCTCCTCGGCCAGACATTTCTGGACCGCCTCTCCCGCTACGAGGTGCGGGGCGACAAATTGGTCATGACCCAGGGGCGCTAGGGCAGTGACGCACTCACTCCGTTCATGCGTCCCTGCCCTAGCTCCTTGTTTTTGCATCAATTTTTCCAGACACGGCTGACGCCTTCGTCTGGATCGATGCACTAGGCGGCTTCCCGCGCGTCGCCCCTGTCCCGCGAGACCAGCGCGATGGCCGCGCGCAGGGTGTCGAGGTCCGCCTCGGGCCGCATCCCGTGCGTCGAGAGGTGGCGGCGGAAGGCGCGGGCGCCGGGCCGCCCGTTGAACAGGCCGAGCATGTGGCGCGTCACGGCGTGAAGGCGCTCGCCCGATTGCAGCACGCCCGCCACGTAGGGCTCGAACGCTTCGAGCGCCGCGAAGGCGTCGGGCGCGGGCGCCGGCACGCCGTAGAGATCGGGATCGACCCGTAGCAGCAGGGCGGGCTCCATGTAGGCCGCGCGGCCGACCATGGCACCGTCGACCTCCGCGAGGCGCGCCTGCACCTCCGCGATGGTGCGCAGGCCGCCGTTCACCGCCAGCGGCAGGGACGGCCGCGCCTGCTTCAGGCGGGCCGCCCGGCTGTAATCGAGGGGCGGCACGTCCCGGTTCTCCTTCGGCGACAGGCCCTTGAGCCAAGCTTTGCGGGCATGGACGACGAGCCCGTCCACCCCCGCCGCCACGACGGCCTCCGCGAGGGCATCGAGGGCGGCTTCGGGATCCTGATCATCGACGCCGATACGGCACTTCACCGTCACCGGCACCCGCACGGCGCCCTTCATGGCGGCGACGCACGCGCCGACGAGGGCGGGCTCGCGCATCAGGCAGGCGCCGAAGCGGCCCTCCTGCACTCGGTCGGACGGGCAGCCGACATTGAGGTTGATCTCGCCGTAGCCGAACCCTTCGGCGATCCGCGCCGATTCGGCGAGATCGGCCGGGTTGGACCCGCCGAGCTGCACCGCCACCGGATGCTCGACCTCCGAGAAGCCGAGTAGCCGTTCCCGGTCGCCGTGGATCACCGCGCCGGTCGTGACCATCTCCGTATAGAGCCGCGCCCGGCCCGACAGCGCCCGGTGGAAAGCGCGGCAATGCCGGTCGGTCCAATCCATCATCGGGGCGACGGAGAACCGCCAGCCCGGAAGGGCGGCCGGCTCGTCCGCATAGGAGGCGGGAGAAGTCACGGGCAGGATCTGCGGCTTTGGGAAGATGCCGTTCCTCTAGCAGAAGTCCGGCCGGGCGGCATCCTCGGGATCGACCCAGCGCCATGCCTCGCCCATCTGGTGGCGGAACCACGTGAATTGCCGCTTGGCATAGGCACGGGTGTCGGCCTGCCCCCTGGCGATGGCCTCGTCCAGGGCGAGCGTGCCGTCGAGATGGGCGATCAGGCTCGGCACGCCGTGGGCGCGCATCACCGGCAGCATCGGATCGAGCCGCCGGGCGCGGAGCGCCGCCACCTCATCGAGCGCCCCGGCCGCGATCATCGTGCGGAAGCGGGCATCGATCCGCTCGCGAAGGACCGCCCGGTCGGGGGCGAGGAACAGCTTGACCAGATGCCGGCCCGCCAGCGGCCCGGGCACGGGGTCGCCGTAGAAGCTCGCGATGGGGCGGCCGGTGGCGGCGAGGATTTCCAGCGCCCGCATCACCCGCATCCGGTCGCTCGGGCGCAGCCGCGCCGCCCCCTCGGGATCGCGGCGGGCGAGGTCGGCATGCAGCGCCTCCGTGGGCCGCCCCTCCGCTTCACGGCGGATTTCCGCGCGAACCGCCTCCGGCACGGGCGGCAACTCCGAGAAGCCCTGTTCGAGGGCGCGGAAATACAGGCCGGTGCCGCCGACGAAGACGGGCATCCGGTCCTCGCCCTCCCCGAGCAGGGCCGCCGCATCGCGGGCGAAATGGCCGAGGGAGTAGTTCGTCGCCCCGTCCACATGGCCGTAGAGCCGGTGCGGCACGGCCGCCTCCTCGGCCGCATCGGGCCGGGCGGTGAGAACGCGCAGATCCGCATAGACCTGCATCGAATCCGTGTTGACGACGACACCGCCGGCCGCACGGGCGATGCGGCTCGCCAAGGCCGACTTGCCCGAGGCGGTCGGGCCTGCGATGAGAACCGCCGCCGGGCGATCCCCGGCTTCCCACAACGGCAAGGCTTACCTCCGCATGCTGGTCGCGGTCCTGATAGCAAACCCGGACCGCCCGGCCATCACGGATGCGGTGCTGGCGGAAAGCCGCCGGGTGCTCGCCACCGAGCATCCCACCCGCATCCTCCACCGTGAGGTCGCCGCCGAAATCCTCGTGGACGGCGATCCTGCCGACGCCGCCGCGCTCACGGAGCGCCTGCGGACGGCGCTCGGCAGTGAGCCCATCGACCTCGCCGTGCTGCCGGCCGACGCCCACCGCCGCAAGCGCCTGTTCCTGGCCGACATGGATTCGACCATGATCGAGCAGGAATGCATCGATGAACTCGCTGGGACGCTCGGCCTCAAGGACCATGTGGCGGCGATCACCGAACGGGCGATGCGCGGTGAGGTCGCCTTCGAGCCCGCGCTGCGCGAGCGCGTCGCCCTCCTGAAGGACATTCCGATCGGCGTGGTGGACGGCCTCATCGCCGATACCCTGACCTTGACGCCCGGAGGGCGCACCCTGGTGCAGACCATGGCCGCCCACGGCGCCCATACCTGCCTCGTGTCCGGCGGCTTCACCCTGTTCACCGGCCCCATCGCGGCCAAGCTCGGCTTCGCGGAGCACCGGGCGAACCGCCTCGCGGTGGCGAACGGCAAGCTCACGGGCGCGGTCGAGGACCCGATCGTCGGCAAGGCCGAGAAGCGCGCGACCCTCATGGAATTGCGCGACCGGTTCGGCCTCGCGCCCGCCGAGACGATGGCCGTGGGCGACGGCGCCAACGATCTCGACATGCTGGGCGAGGCCGGGCTCGGCGTCGCCTTCCGCGCCAAACCGGCGGTCGCCGCCGCCGCGCGGGTGCGCGTGGAGCACGCCGACCTCACCGCCCTCCTCTACCTTCAGGGCTATGCGGCCTCGGAATTCGTCGGCTGATCAGGCGGCGAAGATGCGCCGCTGGTAATCGATCACCAGTTCGTCCACGGCGGCCGCCGTCAGCGCGGCCTCGCCCTTGGGGCGAAGCCAGAGCCACGACATCATCCGGTAGCGCGCCTCGACGCAGAGCAGCCACGAATCCCAGTCCGACCAGTTCCGCAGGAGCGGGATGTTGCGGATGTCGCGTAGGCCGTCCTTGACCTCGCACACGTCGAAATAGCGCTCGGCCGCCAGCCTCAACTCTGCGATGGCGCTCTCCCGCCGGACGGGGTCGGTGAGCAGGAAATCGTGGAGTTCGATGATGACGTGGGATTTCTGAAGCCGGCTGAGAACCGCGTCGGAGAACAGCGAGAACTCCGCCCCCTCAATGTCGCAGAGCACGACGCATTGCGGCAGCGGGACACCGCGCGCCTCCACGAGATCGAGGAAATCGGGCGTCGCCTCGCCGAAGACGGAGACTTTGTCTGCGACGCCGTGGGCCTGCGCCATCTCGGCAAGGCCCCGCCGCCGGTCGGCGTCCAGCTCGAAGATGAGGCTTCGGCCGAAGGCGCCGACCTCGACCAGCCCCACGCCGAACACCCCATCCGCCCCGCCGAGGTCGACCAGCACCTTCCGGGGGCTGCGGAGCAGATCGAGGATGGCGCAGACGGAGACCTCGTAGGTCCCGAGGATGTAGGCGCTGGAGATGATCTCGGCCCAGTTGCTGGGCGGCACGCGGAACCCCTTCAGGATCCCGTACTGCACCACCGAATCGCACTGCGACCGGATCATCATCGACAGGTACTCGCGCCGCGCATGGACCGCGCGGCTCGTCGTGTCGTCGAAATAGCGGAGCAGTTCCATGCCGGATCGTCAAATCAACCAGAGCGTCGGAGACGACGTTTCTAGCTATCCGGCATGGCAATAGCCAGCGATCGGGCGAATTAACAATATTGGGTTGAGCAATACTGAGATTGCAACCCTTAGTTACAATCTCTCACCCCGTTCCACCCACCAACCTCATCCCGAGGTGCCCGTGAAAGCAGGCCTCGAAGGAAGGTTCCAGATCACGCAGCGATCTCTGGAGCGATCCTTCGAGGCAGCTTCGCCGCACCTCAGGATGAGGTGCGGGCCGGGATCCGTGTGTCGGCTCTATCTCAGTCCAGCCCAAGCGCCACGAAGCGCACATCACCATTCGCGGCGGCGACGAGCAGGAGCACGGACTTGCGGCCGTCCTTCTTCAGGGCGTCGATGCGCTTGGTCACGTCGGACGGCGTCGAGACGGCCTCCTGGCCGACCTCCACGATCAGTTCGCCCGGCTGAATGCGCTTGTCGGCGGCGTTCGAGCTGGGATCGACGCGGGTCACCACGACGCCCTTCTGGCCGTCCTTGATGTTGTAGCGCTTGCGCAGATCGTCCGTGAGCGAGGACAGGTTGAGGCCCAGAGCCTGACGCACGGCGTTGTCGGCGTCGGGCTGCTTGAGGTTGGCCTGCTGCGGCTTCTCGTTGTCCTCCAGGCGGCCGAGCGTGACCGCCTTCGTCACTTCCTCGCCCTTGCGCACGACGACCACATCGACCTTCTGGCCGACCGGGGTGGAGGCGACGATGCGAGGCAGGTCGCTCGACGCCTTCACCGCCGTGCCGTTGAACTTCACGATGACGTCGCCGACGTCGAGACCGGCGGTCTTGGCGGGGCCCTTCTCGTCCACGCCCGCGACGAGGGCGCCGCGCGCGCCGCCCTTGAGGCCCAAAGCCTCGGCGGTGGCGTCGTCCACGTTCTGGATGCGCACGCCGAGCCAGCCGCGACGGACCTCGCCGAACTCGCGCAGTTGGTCAATCACCTGCTTGCCGGTGTTCGACGGGACGGCGAAGCCGATGCCCACCGAGCCGCCGGTCGGCGACAGGATCGCCGTGTTGATGCCGATGACCTCGCCGTCCATGTTGAACAGCGGGCCGCCGGAATTGCCCTTGTTGATGGCCGCGTCGGTCTGAATGTAGTTGTCGTAGGGGCCGGACTCGATGTTGCGGCCCCGGGCCGAGACGATGCCGGCCGAGACCGAGCCGCCCAGGCCGAACGGGTTGCCGATGGCGATCACCCAATCGCCCGGCCGCATCTTGTCGGAATCGCCGAAGGGCACTGCCTTGAGGGGGCGGTCGGCCGTGGGCTTCACCCGCAGCACGGCGAGATCGATCTTGGAATCCTTGCCGATGATCTCGGCCTTCAGCTTCGTGCCGTCGTGCAGGATCACCTGAATGTCGTTGGCGTCGCCGATGACGTGGTTGTTCGTCACCACGATGCCGGAGGCGTCGATGATGAAGCCGGAGCCAAGCGAGTTCGACTTGCGTGAGCGCGGCGCCTCCTCGCTGTTGCCGCCGCCGCCCCCGCGACCGCCGCGCTTGTTGAAGAACTCCTCGAACAGGTCCTCGAAGGGCGTGCCCGGCGGAAGCTGCGGCATGGTGCGGCTGGAACGCGCCTCGACGGTGGTCGAAGCCGAGATGTTCACCACCGCGTCGGTGACCTGCTCGGAGAGATCGGCGAGGGAGGCCGGTCCCTTGGCGAAGGCCGGCGCCGGCAGGGTCGCGCCCAGCACGGTGACGCCGAGCATGATCGCCGTGGCGACGGGGCGCAGGCGGGTGAACGGCCCCGGACGGGATGCCTCGACGGGGTTCATGGCGGACCTCTTCAGCAAAGCGTTTCCCTCAGGCGCCGGCCGCTGCATGGCGGCCGGCGGTTCGTCACGGGTCATGCCCGTGCAAAGGTAGCCCGCGGACGCGCAGCGTCCAGCGTCGGGGTCAGCGCGCCGCGCCCACCGTGGAGCCCGTCGTGGCCGCCGGATCCTGGCCGGGGCGCCCATTGGCCGGCGCCTGCCCAGTTTGGCCCTTCGGATCGCTGAAGAAGCGGAAGAAATCCGTGTTCGGGCTGATCACGAGGCGCGTGTCGGGACCCTTCAGCCCCGTCTCGTAGGCCTGCATCGAGCGGTAGAACGCGAAGAAGTCCCGGTCCTTGGCGAAGGCATCGGCGAGGATGCGGTTCTTGTCGGCGTCGCCCTGTCCGCGCAGCTGCTCGGACTTCTGCGTCGCCTCGGCGAGGATCACCGTCACCTCCCGGTCGGCCTTGGCGCGGATGGTCGCCGCCGCCTGCTCGCCGTTGGCGCGGATGTCGGCCGCCTCCCGCTCGCGCTCGGTCTTCATCCGCCGGTAGACGGCGGCCGAGTTCTGCGCGGGCAGATCGACGCGGGTCATGCGCAGGTCCACGATCTCGATGCCGAGCGCCCTGGCCTGCCGGTTCACGTCTTCCTGGATGTTGTGCATCAGCTGGCCGCGCTCGTTCTTGACGATGGCGTCGCGGGTCGAGCGGGCGAGCACGCTGCGCAGGCCGGAATTGGTGAAGCTCTGCAGGCGCTGGTTGGCGAGGTTGATGTTCCCCACCGACTGGTAGAAGCGCAGCGGATCGAGGATCCGGTAGCGGGCGAAGGCATCGACTTCGAGGTTCTGCCGGTCGGCCGTGAGGATCGTCTGGACCGGCAGGTCGAGATCGAGCACCCGCTTGTCGAAGGTGATGACCGTCTCGGCGAACGGGATCTTGAAGTAGAGGCCCGGCTTCTCCTCGCCGGTGGCGTTGAGAACGGCGCGGACGCGGCCGAACTGCAGGACGAGGGCCTGCTGCATCTGGCCGACGACGAAGACCGACGCGTAGAGGCCGATCGCCACGATCGCCGCGACGACGATGAGGCCGGTGCGGAGTGCCTGGTTCATCGGGCGGCTCCCGTCTGGGCCGGGCCACGGGCGCCGAACTCGGAGAGGGGCAGCACGGGCAGCACCCCCGCCGCCGTGGAGGCGGAGCCGGGCGACCCGTTCTGGTCGATGATCACCTTGTTCACGGAGCCCAGAACCTTCTCCATCGTCTCCAGGAAGATCCGCTCGCGGCTGATCTCCGGGGAGAGCTTGTACGAGGCGTAGACCTCGTTGAAGCGCGCCGCTTGACCGGTGGCATCGGCGGTCGCCTTCGTCTTGTATGCCTCGGAGGCCTGGACGATCTGCGAGGCCTTGCCTCGGGCCTGCGGGACCTCACGGCTGGCGTAGGTCTTCGCCTCGTTCTGCGCGGTGTCCGCGTCCTGCTGCGCGGCGTTCACGTCCACGAAGGAGGGACGCACTTCCGGCGGCGGGTTCACCGAGACGAGCTGCACCACCTCGATGCGCACGCCCGCGCCGTATTCGTCCAGCGCCTTCTGGACCATCTCCTTCACTTCCTGCGCGATGCTCGCCTGCTCGTTGGTGAGGATCGCCTGGATGTTCCGGCGGCCGATCACCTCGCGCATGGCGCTCTCGGCGATGGCCTTGATGGTGCCTTCGGGGTTCTGGATGTTGAACACGAAGTCCGAGGCCTTGAGCGGGTTCACCCGCCACTGCACCTCGAAGTCGAGATCGACGATGTTCTCATCGCCGGTCAGCATCAGGCTCTCGTCGGGCACGTCGCGGTTGCGCGTCTGGCCCGGCCCGGTGCGGTAGCCGACCTGGATCGAGTTCACCTGACCGACATTCGGCTTCACGACGCCGCCGATCGGATAGGGGAAGTTGTAGCGAAGGCCCTCGCCCGTCGAGCCGACATAACGGCCGAAGATGGTCTCGATGCCGACCTGATAGGGCTCGACCTTATAGAAGCCGGTGGCGAGCCACACGGCCACGGCGAGCGCCCCGATCACCAGGGCCCCGCGACCGCCGCCGAAGCCGGAGCCGCTGCCCGAGGGGCCGCCCGGTCCGCCACCGCCGGGGATGATCCGCCGCAGGCGGTCCTGGCCGCGCCTCAACAGATCCTCGAGGTTCGGCGGGGTGTTGCCACCGCCCCCGCCCCCGCCCCAGGGTCCACCGCCGTTGCCGTTGGGGCGCCCCCACGGGCCGCCACCACCGCCACCGCCATTCTGATTGCTCCAAGGCATCCTGGCCGTCGTCTCCTGACCTGCCGCACCCGCCGCGCCCGCGTCTGGGCGCCCCCTGCCAACGGTCGCACCCGCCGGCTCAATCCCGAGTGCCGCCCAATCGCCTGGGATTCACACCGTCGACATCCACAGAGGCGCAGGCGACGGCGGACCCCTCACGGCACCTGCGGGTCCGCCCCCCTCGCTGTCAAGGCTGGCAGGTGGGCACGGCGAGGCCCGAGTACAACCGCGACGGGCCGCCTCAGCGCAATCGTGCCAAGTCGATAAATGCGTAAGGATAATCGTCCCTGGGCCCGGCCGGGTGCGCCTCGCGGGACACCTCGCGGTAGGCCGCGCGGTCGAAGGCCGGGAAACGCACGTCGCCTTCGGGCTCGGCCTCGACCTCCGTCAGGTGGATGATGTCGGCCTGCGGCAGGGCGAGTGCGTAGACCTTCGCGCCGCCCACCACCATCAGCCGGTCCCCCGCCGCCGCGACGGCGCTCTCCCAATCATGCACCGTCTCGGCGCCCTCCACCCGGAAGGCGGGATCACGGGTGAGCACCAGCGTCCGACGGCCGGGCAAGGGCCGCCCGATGGACTCCCAGGTGCGGCGGCCCATGAGCATCGTCGTGCCCATGGTGAGCGCCTTGAACCGCTTGAGATCGCTCGACAGGTGCCACGCGAGCCCGTTGTCCCGTCCGATGACGCCGTTGCGGGCGACCGCGACGACGAGGGCGATGGTCGGTGCGGCCATGGTCAGACGGCGACCGGCGCGGAGATCGCCGGGTGCGGGGCGTAGCCCTCGATGGCGATGTCCTCGAAGCGGAAGGCGAAGAGATCGCGCACCGCCGGGTTCAGGCGCAGTTGCGGCAGGGGCCTCGGCTCGCGCTCCAGCAGGGTGCGGGTCTGGTCGAGGTGGTTGCGGTAGAGGTGCACGTCGCCGAAGCTGTGCACGAAATCGCCGGGGGCCAGCCCCGAGACCTGCGCGACCATATGAGTCAGCAGCGCATAGCTCGCGATGTTGAAGGGCACGCCGAGGAAGGCGTCCGCCGAGCGCTGATAGAGCTGGCAGGAGAGCCGCCCCTCGGCCACGTAGAACTGGAACAGGCAATGGCAGGGCGCCAGCGCCATCCGGTCGAGATCGGCCGGGTTCCAGGCGGAGACCACGAGGCGGCGGGAATCCGGGTTGCGGGCGATCTCGTCGAGCACCCAGCGGATCTGATCGACGCTGCCCCCATCCGGCTTCGCCCAGGAGCGCCATTGCCGGCCATAGACCGGCCCAAGGTCGCCCGCCGCGTCGGCCCACTCGTCCCAGATCGTCACGCCGTTCTCGCGCAGATACGCGACGTTGGTGTCGCCCGCGAGGAACCACAGCAATTCGTGGACGATGGACTTCAGATGCAGCCGCTTCGTCGTGACGAGCGGGAAGCCCTGGCTCAGGTCGAAGCGCATCTGGTGCCCGAAGACCGAGAGGGTCCCCGTGCCCGTGCGGTCCTCCTTGGCCACCCCCTCGTCGAGGAGTTTTCGGAGCAGGCTCTGATACGCGTCCATCGGACGAGCCTGCGCCGCCGGGTCGCCGGGGGCAAGCCCGGCGCGGCCCTGTCCCCAGGGTCAGTGCGGCCAGAGCAGGTAGACGACCAGCGCGAGGTTCGACCATCCGTGCAGGGCGATGCCGGGCCAGAGCCGTCCGGTGCGCCAGCGCAGCAGGCCGAGGGCGAAGGCGAGCGGCAGCAGCGAGATTGGCCGGGCGAGGCCGAAAGACGAGATATGCGCCAGCGCGAAGACGAGGGCCGTCGCGCTCACCGCCCAGACCGCCCCAAGGCTGCGGTTGACGAGGTGATACATCTCGCCGCGCACCAGCAGTTCCTCCGCGAGCGGCGCGAGGATCGTGAGGTAGGCGAGCCACGCCACCACCGCCGTCCGGTCCATGAAGGGCGAGAGGCGCAAGCCCCGCCCGAAACCGCCGCCCATCAGTTCGGCCGTGCCCGTCACCCAGGCGATGTGCAGGACCGGCCAGAACAGCAGGATACTGAGCAGGACCACGGGCCGCAGGCCGTTCGCCTTTTCCCTGTCGAGGGCGAGGCGGCGGCGCCAGCCGCTGCGGTCACGCCGCCACGCCCAGGCGATCACCATCGAGGCGAGGAGAACCTGTCGCAGCACATCGACGGCGAAGGCCCTGTGGGCGAGCTGCACCACGCCGACGAACGGTCGCCGCGCCGTCGGCAGGAACGGATCGATCCCGTACCAGAGGTCGAACCCCACCCGCACGATGCCGAGGGCGGCGAGGCTCGCGACGCCGAGGCAGACGATGCCGAAGGCGACCATCCGGCCGAGGGCGAGGAAGGTCGGCCCGAGCCCATGCGCGCCCGTCCGATCGCGTGGGTGCGCGTCGGCGGCCACACTCGCCGGATCGCCCATCGCCTCCGGCATGGTTGCGGCGTGATCGGGCTTCAAAACCGGGCCGATCCCCTCTATATTCGTTTTGCCGGTCGTAAGGCCGGCCATGGCGATAAACGTTCTTCGAAATAAACCTATCGGACCCGGGGGCGGTACCCGGCGCCTCCACCCAAGCCCAGGACCGATGGCCGCAAGGCCGCGGTGGAACCCACGGGGCTTCGGCAGGGGCGAAGGTGGATCGACGAGGGCGTAGGGGCGGCGGACGGGTCGGGCAAAGCGAACGCAGAATGGCAGACGACCTGATTCGCTACGACCTGCTGGTGCAGGACGCCCTTCGCGGCGTCGTCCGCAAGGTGCTCTCGGATGCCGCCCAGAACGGGCTGATGGGCGAGCACCACTTCTACGTCTCGTTCCGCACGGAAGCGCCGGGCGTGCGCATCTCGCAGGCCCTGCGGGACAAGTACCCGCAGGACATGACGATCGTCCTGCAGCACCAGTTCTGGGACCTGAACGTCACCGAGCATGCCTTCGAGGTCGGGCTGTCCTTCTCCGGCGTGCCGGAGCGGCTGCTGGTGCCATTCGATGCGCTCTCCGGCTTCTTCGATCCCTCCGTGCAGTTCGGCCTGAAGTTCGACCTCGGCGAGGTCGGCAACGACCTCCCGGCCGAGCCCGAGGCGCCGGTCGCCAAGAACGGCCCGCGCGGCGCGGCGTCCGAGCCGGGCGAGGTCAAGCCGAAGACCGGCACCGGCCTCGCGACCATCGGCGCGACGGGCGTCCCGACCGTGCTGCCGGCCGCCACCCAGGGCGGCAAGACCGACGACAAGGCCTCCCGCCCTGCCGCCAAGAAGGACGGCGAGGAAGGCACGGCCGAGGTCGTCAGCCTCGACGCCTTCCGCAAGAAGAGCTGACGCTTCCGTCATTGCGAGCGGAGCGAAGCAATCCAGGGACACGCTCCGTTCGGAGGTGTTCCGACGCCCTGGATTGCTTCGTTGCACTCGCAATGACGGGGGAATTCACCCCCTCACCTCGGCATCCATCCGCAACCCGTGCTCCGGCCGGAGCGTGACCCTGTGCAGGGGCGTCACCGGCGGATGGTCCAGCGGCAGGCGGAAGCGGACGGCGCGGAGGACGTGGGCGAGGAGGATCGTCGCCTCCTGCACCGAGAAGCTCTGCCCGATGCAGACACGAGGCCCTGCCCCGAACGGCAGATAGGTGAAGCGCGCGATCTGCTCCCGCCGACCGGGCATGAACCGCTCCGGCATGAAGGCATCCGGCTCGTCCCAGAGCAGATGGTGGCGGTGCAGCACCCAGGGGGCGATCAGCACGAGGGAGCCCTTGGGCACCTTGATCCGCCCGAACCGATCCGGCTCGATGGCCTGACGGCTGAGGAAGGGCACGGGCGGGAACAGGCGCATCCCCTCCTCCACCACGGCTCGCGTGAAGGGGAGCGCGTCGAGGGCGAAATCCCCCTCGCCCGCCGCATCGATTTCCGCCTCCACCTGCTCCTGCGCCGGCTCGTCCTGCGAGAGGCAGTAGAGCGCCCAGGTGAGCGCGTTGGCGGTCGTCTCGTGGCCGGCGGCGATGAAGGTGGCGATGTTCGCCCGCACCGCGAGGTCCGTGAGGCCGTTGCCGGTCTCGGGATCCTGCGCGGCGAGGAGCAGGGTCAGGAGATCCTGCGGCGCCTCGGCGGTCTCCATCAGCGCGCGACGCCGCGTGATGAGTTCATCGACGATCTCGGCGAAGTACCGCCCGGCGGGGCGCGCCCGCAGCCGGCCGATGCGCGGGATGAAATCCGGCATGCCGAACACGTCGAGGGGGTCGATGGGCCCGACCGCTTCGAGGAAGCGGGTGATCGCCCGGCCCAGGGCGTCCGGGTCGCCGGACAACCCTTGCGTGAAGATCGTCCGTTCCAGCACGTCGAGGGTGGCGCGGGTCATCTCCAGGGCGACA
This sequence comes from Methylobacterium sp. TK26, assembly GCF_055361565.1. NCBI lineage: Bacteria > Pseudomonadati > Pseudomonadota > Alphaproteobacteria > Hyphomicrobiales > Methylobacteriaceae > Methylobacterium > Methylobacterium sp. TK26. The sequence goes on from NZ_CM143965.1 coordinate 2,833,676, forward strand.
TCGACGCGCATCCCGTCGCGGCGGCGCAGGCGCTTGGCGATGCGGGCACCGGCCGCGTTCATCGCAGCCTCGAAGCTACGCACGGTGCGCGCGGAGAAGATCGGCGCGAGCGTCCGCCGTTGCAGCCGCCACTCGTCGCCCTCGGCGCTGAGCAGTCCGTTGCCGAGGCCGGGCGCCAGCACGCGGCGCTGGAGGTCGTCCTTGCGGTAGCGTTCGGCGTTGTCGATCAGCACCTGCCGGATCAGCGACGGCTCGCTCACCACGGTGATGCGCCCCATCACGCCCTCGGCCGCCACCACGGGCAGTCGGAAATGGGCATCCGCCCAGGTGGTGATCGGGTTGCGCCGGGCGGCCTTGAGGAAGTCGAGCAGGCCGAGCGGCTGCGTCAGCGGCGGCGGGACCGGCGGGCGGAAGCGAGTCGCGGCGGCGTGTCCCTGGACGGGATCGGATAGGTCGGTGGACAGGCTCGTCGCTCCCGGGCTCGTGGTGGCCGTCGCCGCCCCGCCGTTAATGGTGGACAGAGCGGCATGGATGTCGGGCAGCCCCGACCCTGCGGCATCGCGCTCGGCCCCCGCCTCCGTTAAGTAGGCACCGCACCGCACCAGACGTAGAGGCCACGATGTCGCCCACCGAAACCGCGACCCGCACCGAGTCCGACACCTTCGGCCCGATCGAGGTTCCGGCCCATCGCTACTGGGGTGCGCAGACCCAGCGCTCGATCCAGAACTTCAAGATCGGCACCGAGCACATGCCGGCGCCGCTGGTCCATGCGTTGGGCCTCGTGAAGCAGGCCGCCGCGCTGGTGAACAAGGATCTCGGCGTCCTGGAGCCGAAGCTCGCCGACGCCATCGCCGCCGCTTCCGCCACCGTCGTGGCCGGCGAGTACGACGACGAGTTCCCCCTGGTGGTCTGGCAGACCGGCTCGGGCACGCAATCGAACATGAACGCCAACGAGGTGATCGCGAGCCTCGCCAACGAGGCGATGGGCGGCCAGCGCGGCGGCAAGAGCCCGATCCACCCCAACGACCATTGCAACCGGGGCCAGTCCTCGAACGACACCTTCCCCACCGCGATGCACATCGCCGTGGCGCGGGAGATCGAGGGCCGGCTGATGCCCGCCCTTTCGCACCTCCACGAAGCCCTCGACGCGAAGGCGAAGGCCTTCGAGAGCATCGTGAAGATCGGCCGCACCCACCTGCAGGACGCGACCCCGGTCTCGCTGGGCCAGGAATTCTCCGGCTACGCCACCCAGGTGGCCCTCGGCGGCGCCCGCGTCGCCGCGACCCTGCCGGGCGTGCTCGCCCTGGCGCAGGGCGGTACGGCGGTGGGCACGGGCCTCAACGCCCACCCCGAATTCGCCGACCGCTTCGCGGCGAAGGTCGCGGAACTGACCGGCCTGCCCTTCACCTCGGCGCAGAACAAGTTCGAGGCGCTGGCCACCCACGACGCCCTGGTCTTCACGCAGGGCGCGCTCTCGGCGCTGGCCGCCGGCCTGTTTAAGATCGCGCAGGATATCCGCCTGCTCGGCTCCGGCCCGCGCTCGGGCCTCGGCGAACTCTCCCTGCCGGAGAACGAGCCGGGCTCCTCGATCATGCCGGGCAAGGTGAACCCGACCCAGTGCGAGGCGCTGACGATGGTCTGCGCCCAGGTGATCGGCAACGGCACCACGGTGAGCTTCGCCGGCTCGCAGGGCAATTTCGAGCTGAACGTGTTCAAGCCCGTGATCGCCAACGCCGTGCTGCAATCGGTGCGGCTCCTCGCCGACGCGGCGGTGAGCTTCACCGACAATTGCGTCGTCGGCATCAAGGCCAACGAGGACAAGATCGCCGACCTGATGAGCCGGTCGCTCATGCTGGTCACGGCGCTCGCCCCCTCCATCGGCTACGACAAGGCCGCGACCATCGCCAAGACGGCGCACAAGAACGGCACGACCCTGAAGGAAGAAGCGCTCCGCCTCGGCTACGTGACCGAGGAAGAGTTCGAGCGCGTCGTGCGGCCGGAGACCATGCTGGCGCCGAGCGCCGAGTAAGACCGGGACGGGCCGGCGCGGTTCTTGCGCCGGCCCCGATGACGGACAGGGAGGGTTCGCGGGATGGGTGAGGTCATCAACCTTCGTCAGGTCCGCAAGGCCCGCGCCCGCGCCGAGGCCGACGCGCAGGCGGAGACGAACCGCATCGCCTTCGGCACCCCGAAGAAGACGAAGACCCTGCAGCAGAAGCGCAAGGCGCTGGAGGAGACCCGGCACGAGGGCCACCGCCTCGAAGAGCCGGAGGACGGGGCCAAGGATTAGGCCGATCCGTTGAGCGGGATCGTCAAACGGTCGGTGATGATCGCCGGCCACCGCACCAGCGTGTCCCTCGAAGACCCGTTCTGGCAGGCGCTCACCGCCCTCGCCGCGGGCGAAGGGCGCTCGGTCCAGGCGCTGATCGGCGCCATCGACGGCGCACGCGGGGAGCAGAACCTCTCCTCCGCGATCCGTGTCCATGTCCTCGACGCCGCGCGGAAGGGGCTCCTCCTCACATCGTGATCCCCCCTGCCCCGTGAGGGAGCCGCCCGGCCGTGACTTGCGCCGTCGCCGTGATCTACCTGCGTGATCACGACGCAACCTCCCGAGAGGCGCTCATGGCCAACCGCGAACCGCTCCTGAAGAGCATCCCGATCAGCGAGCTGCGCCCGACGCAGATGACCGTTGGCTTGAGGGAGGTCGCCGAGAAGCGGCGCCGCTGGCAGGCATACGATGCCGAGAAGAAACGCGCCTTCCTCGGCGCCCACATGATCCCGACCCTGCTCGGCCCGAAGAAGCGGCACTTCGTCATCGACCATCACCACCTCTCCCGCGCCCTGCACGAGGAGGGCGTGGAGGAGGTGCTGGTGACGGTGGTCGCCGACCTGCACGACCTCGGCAGGGACGCCTTCTGGACCGTGTGCGATCACAAGTCCTGGGTGCACCCTTACGACGAGGAGGGCATCCGCCGGGACTTCACGGACATCCCGAAATCCATGTCCGACCTGAAGGACGACCCGTTCCGCAGCCTCGCGGGCGAGTTGCGCCGGGCCGGGGGCTTCGCCAAGGACACGACGCCATTCAGCGAGTTCCTGTGGGCGGACTACCTGCGCCGGAACATCAAGGGGAAGCGGGTCGAGGACGACTTCTCGGCGGCGCTCGAGAAGGCGCTCTCCCTCGCCAAGTCGAAGGAGGCCGGCTACCTCCCCGGCTGGTGCGGGCCGTCGAAGGGCTGACGCTCCCGCGATCCTGCCCGAAAAACGCCGCGGCCTTCGGCGAGGCTGCAGCGTTTCTCCGCGCCTCCCGGACCGACGCCCGCATGACGCTTCCGCGCCTCGCCTGCCTCACGACCTTCGCCGCCCTGGCCCTGACCGGCGCGGCGCATGCCCAGGACAGGGGGAGCGTGAACCCGAAGCCCCTGCCGCCGCTGGCCAATCCGGACGATCCCTCGACGCCGGCCAAGGCCCTGTTCGGCCGCGTCACCCGCCCGAGTTCGGGGGCGCCGCACATCTACGGCTTCTACGCCAAGGGCTGCTTCTCCGGCGGCGAGGCGCTGGCCCTCGACGGGCCGCACTGGCAGGTGATGCGCCCCTCCCGCAACCGGATGTACGGGCTGCCGGTGATGGTCGATTTCCTCGAACGCCTGTCCGAGAAGGCGACGCGGGTCGGCTGGCCCGGCCTCCTCGTGGGCGACATGGCGCAGCCGCGCGGCGGGCCGATGATCACCGGCCACGCCTCGCACCAGATCGGCATCGACGCCGACGTGTGGCTCACGCCGATGCCCGACCACCGGATGAGCCGCGCCGAGCGCGAGGAGACCTCCGCCACGGACATGGTCCGCAGCGACCGCCTCGACATCGACCCGGATGTCTGGACGCCGAACCACCTGCAACTGATCAAGCTCACCGCCGAGCAGCCGGAGGTGGAGCGCATCTTCGTCAACGCCGCGATCAAGAAGGCCCTGTGCCGGGAATCCGGCGGGGGGCGCTGGCTGTCGAAGGTCCGCCCGATGTACGGGCACAATTATCACTACCATATCCGCCTGAGCTGCCCGGCGGGCCAGGGCGATTGCCAATCGCAGGACCCGCCGCCCTCCGGCGACGGCTGCGACGACCTCGGCTACTGGTTCTCCGACGCGGTGCTTCACCCCAAGCCGCCGAAGACCAAGCCGAAGCCCAGGCCGCCGATGACCATGGCCGCCCTGCCCGCCGCCTGCCGCGCGGTGCTGAAGGCGCCCTAGCCCGGCATCGCCTCGCGGGGGATGATCGCGCCCGGATGGGCGATGACCACGGCGGCGAGCCGGTGCCCGGCCCGCGCTGCGGCGGCCGGGGCCTCCCCCCGGAGGCGGGCGGCGAGGTAGCCGGCGGCGAAGCTGTCCCCGGCGGCGGTCGTGTCGACGGGCGACACCCGCTCCGGCACCGGCACCGCCTCGGCGGGGCCATCACCGCGCACGAGGCAGCCCGGCTCGGCGAGCTTCACCACCGCCTCCGCGACGCCGGCCCCGTCGAGCCAAGCCAGCACCGCGTCGGGTGAGCAGTCCCCCGCGAGCGCGGCCCAATCCTCGCAGCCCGCGAGCACCACGTCGCTGAGCCCGGCCATGCGGTCGTAGGCCTCCCGGGCCAGCGCGCGATCGGGCCAGCCGCGCGGCCGGAAATTCGTGTCGAAGGCGATCCGCGCCCCGCCCGCGCGGGCCCCTTCCAGGGCGGCGAACAGCGCCTCCCGCGCCGGTCCGGCGAAGAGCGACAGGCTGATCCCGGAGAGGTAGACGAGTCCCGCCCCGGCGAGCGCCGCCTCCGTCGCCGAGCTATGGGGCGGGTCGAACAGCCGGCGCACGGGCGCCGCGTCCCGCCAGTAGAGGAAGCGCCGCTCGCCGTCCGGGTCGGTCTCGATGACGTAGAGCCCCGGCAGGCTGCCGGGGATGCGGCGGACAGGGCCTGTGCCGATGCCCTCGTCCTCCCAGGCGCGCAGCATCTCCGTGCTGAAATCGTCGTCGCCGAGGGCGGTGACGTAATCGACCGCCGCCCCCAGCCGGGCGAGGTAGAGGGCCGTGTTGAGGGTGTCGCCGCCGAAGCCGCGCGAGAGCAGCCCGTCGGGCCGCGTGCGCAGTTCGAGCATGCATTCGCCGAAACAGGCGACGCGGCGTCCGGTCAGGTCGGCGGGCATGGTCGGGCCTCCTGTTCGCGTCCCATCGCCACGGGACAGGCGTGGAACGTGAGCGAACCGCGTCCTGTTGGCGGGGTAACTGGCGCAGGGCGCCTGCAGAAGGACACCCCATGACCGATCCGCTTCACAAGTATCCCCGTCCGCCCTTCGAGGGCCAGCCGCAGAGCTTCCCCGGCAAGACCGGCAAGATGAGCCCCGAGCCGGACCACGGCGAGGAGAGCTACAAGGGCTCGGGCAAGCTCACCGGCAAGGCCGCACTGATCACCGGCGGCGATTCCGGCATCGGCCGGGCGGTGGCCATCGCCTATGCCCGCGAGGGCGCCGACGTCGCGATCTCCTACCTCCCCGACGAGCAGGCGGATGCCGAGGCGGTCGGCCAGTGGATCGAGAAGGCGGGCCGCAAGGCGCTGCTCCTGCCGGGCGACCTGAAGCAGGCGAGCTACGCCAAGGAGATCGTGTCCAAGACCGCCGAGGCGTTCGGCCGGCTCGACATCGTCGTGAACAACGGCGCCTTCCAGCAGCCCGGCAAGAGCCTGGACGAGATCGAGGACCACATCTTCGAGGACCACTTCAAGACCAACGTGTTCGGCTCGTTCTACGTCACCAAGGCGGCCCTCGCGCATCTGAAGCCGGGCTCGTCGGTGATCTTCACCTCGTCGGTGAACTCGAAGCATCCGATGCCGACGCTCATGGCCTACAGCGCTACCAAGGGCGCGCTGAGCAACATGGTGTTGAGCCTCGCGCAGCTCCTCGCAGAGAAGGGCATCCGCGTGAACGGCGTGCTGCCGGGCCCGATCTGGACGCCCTTCATCCCCGCCGGCATGAGCGAGGACGCGGTGAAGTCCTTCGGCAGCCAGGTGCCGTTCGGCCGCCCCGGCCAGCCCGCCGAACTCGCCTCGGCCTATGTGATGCTCGCCGCCGAGGAGAGCAGCTACACCTCCGGCGCCCTGATCACGGTGGCCGGCGCGATGCCGGTCCTCTAGGCGCCGCTCAGGGCCTGATCGCCTCAAGGCCGCGCGCCGCATCGCGCGCGGCCCGCAGGTGCAGGTAGGACGGATCGAACTTGGCAAGCCGGCGCAGCCCCTCGGGATCGAGCAGGGTCAGGCGCCGGCTCTTCAGGCTGAGGAGCCGGGCCGCCCGCACATCCTGCAACGTCCGGTTGATGTGCACCGTGGTCTGGCCGAGGGCGTCGGCGAGGTCGGGCTGGGTCAGCGGCATCGGGCAGCTCGTCCCGTCTGCGAGGCCCACGGCGGCGAGCCGCGCGTGCAATTCGCAGAACAGGTGCGCAAGGCGCTCCACCCCCGAGCGGCGCCCGAGACTCACCGTCCATTCCCGCTGGATCGCGGCGCCGGCCAGTTCCTCCCGGTGGAAGGCGAGGTCGAGGGACGGGTTCCGGCTCTTCAACTCGGCCATGGCCGTGCCCGGAATGCGGGCGATGGCCACGGGCGTCAGGGCGCCGATGGCGTGGTCGCGCCGGTCGAGCAGATAGATGTGCGGGTCGCAGCAATCCCCCGGCAGGAGGATCGAGATGATCTGGCGGCGGCCATCCTCGAATTGCCTGTAACGGCAGGCCCAGCCGCTCATCACGACGTTGACGGCGCGCGGATCTTCTCCCTCCTCCACAATATCCGCCCGAGGCTCGATCAGTCTCGGCGGTTCGAGGACCTCCGCAAGCATGTCCCGGTCGGCGATCGTGAGGGGTACGAAGTTTTTCAGCTTTCGCGACAGGGGGGTTTCCATCAGGGCCGCGGACTTGTTTGAGATGCGTTGTCCCGCCTAGCCCTGGGCCGGGGAGCGACCACCACACAGGTTATGATCGGTCGAAGCTCCGGTCGGTTGTGTCGGATTTCACATGGGGCAACGAGGATCGGCCAAGGTTGCACCGGGAACGGTCGAGCTTCCGCCTTGCGGGACGGCGCCCCGATCCCGCATAGACGGGACGAAGCGAGAGGTCCGTCCGATGCAGATCGCCACGCCCTACCTGATGTTCCTCGGCGACGTGCCCGACGCGCTGGCGGCCAAGACCGCCTACGGCATCAAGGATTGGCGGCCGGAATGGTGCATCGGCCAGATGCGCCTGCCGGGCTGCAAGGCCGATCTCGGCATCCCCGACCTCACCCTCCCCGAGGCCCTGGCCAAGGGGTGCCGCACCCTGGTCGTCGGCGTCGTGAACGCGGGCGGCGTCCTGCCGGACCATTGGGTGAAGGAGATCGTCGCCGCCATCGAAGCCGGGTTCGACATAGCGAGCGGGCTGCACGTCCGCCTCGGCGCCGTGCCCGCCATCGCCGAGGCGGCAGCCAAGCGGGGCAGCAAGCTCCACGACGTGCGCCACAGCAGCGAGACCTTCCCCACGGGCAAGGGCACTCGCCGCGTGGGGCGCCGCCTGCTGACCGTCGGCACAGATTGCTCGGTCGGCAAGAAGTACACGACGCTGGCGCTTGAGAAGGGCATGCGCGCGCGCGGCCTCGACGCCGACTTCCGCGCCACCGGCCAGACCGGCGTGTTCATCTCCGGCAAGGGCGTCGCCATCGACGCCGTGGTGGCGGATTTCATCTCCGGCGCCGTCGAGACGATCTCGCCGGAGGCCGCGCCGCGCCATTGGGACCTCATCGAGGGCCAGGGCTCGCTCTACCACCCGTCCTTCGCGGGCGTGAGCCTCGGCCTGCTCCACGGGGCGCAGCCCGACGCCTTCGTCGTCTGCCACGAGCCGACCCGCACCACGATGCGCGGCGTCGCGCACCCGCTGCCGACGATCCGGGAGGTCATCGACCTCACCGTGCAGCTCGGCCGCCTGACCAACCCCGACATCCGCCCCGTGGGCATCGCCGTGAACACGCAGGCCCTCGCCGAGGACGAGGCGCGCGCGCTCCTCGACGGCCTCGCCGCCGAGTACGGCCTGCCGGCCACCGACCCGGTGCGCTTCGGCGTCGAGGCGCTGGTGGACCGGATCGTCGCCGACTTCCCGGAGACCTGACCATGGCCCGCCGCCTGAGCCTGTCGGTCGAGCGGTTCCCCATCGCGGGGGCCTTCACCATCTCGCGCGGAAGCCGCACCGAGATCGCCGTCGTGGTCGCGCGGATCGAGGACGGCGCCCATGCGGGCCGGGGCGAGTGCGTGCCCTATCCCCGCTACGGCGAGAGCGTCGAGAGCGTGTCGGCGCTCATCGCGGCGCAGGCGGACGTCCTGGCGGGGGGCATCGACCGTGAGGCCCTGGCCCGGCTGATGCCGGCGGGCGCGGCCCGGAACGCGCTCGATTGCGCCCTCCTCGACCTGGAGGCGAAGCGGTCCGGGCGGCGCGCCTGGGAGATCCTGGGCCTGCCCGCGCCCGTGCCGGCCACCACCGCCTACACCCTGAGCCTCGGCACGCCGGAGAGCATGGGCGAGGCGGCGCGCAAGGCGGCGGCCCGCCCGCTGCTCAAGGTGAAGCTCGGCGGCGACGGCGACCCGGAGCGGATCGCCGCCGTCCGGGACGGCGCCCCGGATTCCAGGCTGATCGTGGATGCCAACGAGGCGTGGCGGCCCTCGAATGTCAAGGCCAACCTCGCGGCCTGCCTTGCGGCGGGGGTCGCGCTGATCGAGCAGCCGCTGCCGGCGGGCGAGGACGATCTGCTGGCCGCCATCCCGCACCCCGTGCCGGTCTGCGCCGACGAGAGCCTACACGACCGCGCCGGGCTCGATGCCCTGGCCGGGCGCTACGACGCGATCAACATCAAGCTCGACAAGACCGGCGGCCTCACCGAGGCGGTGATGCTCGCGAACGAAGCGCGGGCGCGTGGGCTGACCGTGATGGTCGGCTGCATGCTCGGCACCTCACTGGGCATGGCGCCCGCCACGCTGTTGACCGGCGGCGCCGCCTTCATCGACCTCGACGGGCCGCTGTTGCTGGCCCGCGACCGCGAGCCGCCGCTCCGCTACGAGGGCAGCACCATCTTCCCGCCCGACCCAGACCTGTGGGGATAGCGGCGCATCGCCGTCCGTCACGCCTCACTCGGCGATGTCGAGGAAGTGCCGGCCGGCGCGGTCATCGATCTCCATGATCCACAGATCGGAATCGAAGCGGATCTCGCGGGTGAGCCGTTCCTCCACGTCGAGGGGCGTGGCGCCCGCGAGCACGGGGGTGAAGCGCCGCTCGCCGAGATCGTCGGGCTCGGCCATCAGCGCCTGGGGCGCCGGGCCGTAGAGGTCGGCGGTACCGTCGAGGCGGTCCATCTTCACGAAGATCGCCCCCGCCTCCGCCGCGCCGCGACGCCGGAGCACGGCGGGAATGGTGAGGTCGTTGAGCCGGCGCAGATGCGCGGAGACCCAGAAATCGGAACGCAGGCGGGGCATGGCGTAGCCCTACCCCTTCGCGGCCCCGGCTTCGAGGGCCTTCAGCGTGCGCCCGGCCGCTTCGCCCGTCACCGGCAGCTTGCGGTCGCGCTCGAACTTCTCGATGGCCGCCTTGGTGGCGGGCCCCATGGCGCCATCGGCCTTGATCGGCCCGTAGCCGAGCTTCGTCAGGGCGCGCTGGGCGCGTGTCACCGCCACGTCGGCGGCCGACGCCTCGGCCTTCGCGGGGGCGGCGACGGGCTTCTGGCGCGGGTTCACCGAGGCGGTCGTGTCCTCGGCGCGGATCAGGTCGCCGATGGAATCCCCGGCGGCCGTCTTCGCCGTCTCCTTGGGGGCCTCCTTCGCGGCGTCCCGCTGGACGGGCGCAGGGGCGGCGGCGGGCGCCGGCACCTTCGCGGCGACCTTGGCGGGCACCTGCGGCAGGATCGGCGCCGGGTGGCGGCCCTTCTGGGAATCGAGGGCGTTGACGCAGATGAAGCCGGCGGCGCCGAGCGCGATCACCGCGCCGAAGACCGCCCCCGGCCGCTCGCGGCACAGGACCTTGCCCTCGGCGAAGCCGAAGCGCAGCACCTCGGCCGCGACGGCCTTCCAGCCCCCCTTCCGCAGGGACGGCATTGGTCTCTGAGCGGCCCGCGCCGGACGCCGTTGGCGCCCCTCGCTCGCGACGGTGATCTCGCGATAGCCAGCCATCGAATCTCCTTCCAGGCTCTCCTCAGCCGGCCCGCCGGAACGGCACCGATACGGTGAGATCGGACGCCGCCACCGCGCCGGAGATCGGCTCGGGGTCGAACAGGCCGAGGGGGAGCCTTACAACCTTGGGCTTTGCCTGCGCCGCACCGCGGATGGCGGTGAAGATCGGCGCGGGGCCGCCCGGCGCATCCTGATCGCAACCGGCATAAGGAAGTGTCACCGTCACGATCGTTCCGAGGCCCGGCGCGCTCTCGATGCGGATCGTGCCGCCGTGCAGGCCCACGAGACCCTGCACAACCGAGAGTCCGAGGCCGGTGCCCTCGTGGCTGCGGGCATAGCCGCTGGTGCCCGCCTGGAAGAACGGGGTGCCGAGGCGCGGCAGGTCCTCGGCGGCGATGCCGACGCCGGTATCCGCGACGGTGATCTCGAGCCCGTCCACCGCACGGTTGAGGCTGACCGACACGGTGCCCCCCGCGCCCGTGTATTTCAGGGCGTTGGAGATGAGGTTGATGAGCATCTGACGGCAGGCGCGGGGATCGGCCACGATCTCCTGCGGCCCGGCCGGGTTGGCGATGAGGTGCACCGCGCCCTCGCCGGCCTTGAGCTTCATCAGGTTGCAGCAGGACAGGACCAGTTCGGACGCGTCCATCAGGTCCGGCTTGTAGTCGAAGTTGCCGCTCTGGATCCGGCTCATGTCGAGGAGCGTGTTGACGACGTCGAGGAGGTGGCGGCCCGATTGCTCGATCACGCTGGCATATTCCTGCGACTGATCGGGCCCGATCGTGATGCCGCCCGCTCCCGAAAGCACTTCGGAGAAGCCGATGATGGCGTTGAGCGGCGTGCGCAGCTCGTGGGTCACGTTGGCGAGGAAGCGGCCCTTCACGGCGTCGGCGAGTTCGGCGGCCGTGCGCGCCGCCTCCAGTTCCTGGGCGTGGCGGTGATGCTCGGTCATGTCGCGGGTGACGGCGACCACCGTCATCTCGCCGGCCAGCCCCGCATCGGCGATGCGGTGGGCGCGCATTTCCACATGGATCAGATCCGCCCGGTCGGCCCGGCGGGCGGCCGGATCGACGTGCAGCCGCACGGCCAGCGTCGCCGGGCGGCCGGTGGCCGCGACGTCGCTGAGCGCGCTCAGCAGGGCCGGCCGGTCGGCGACGTGGACGCGCTTCAGGAGGCCGTGGCCCCGCAGGGTCGCCGCGTCGCTGCCGACGAGCTTGATCGCCGAGGCGGAGGCCTCGATCACCCGGCCGTTGCAATCGTGCCAGGTCACGAGGTCGTCGATGGCCGAGAGGAGCAGGCGGTCGCGGGCCTCGTTGCTGCGCAGGCGCTCGCGCCATGCGCCCTCGTTGCGCAGGTGCTCGACCGCCTGGGCCGCCACATGGCCGAGGGCGGCCAGGGCGAAGACCGGGAGGGCGATGTTCACGGGAAGGGAGATGACCGGGTTGGCGCCGAGCCACAGCGAGCCGATCAGCACGGCGCCGACGCCGAGGGCGGCGAGGACCGTCGCGGCCACGGTGGCGCGCCAGGAGCCGGAGACCAGGGCTTCGAGGGGGATGACCGCGAGCCACACGGCGGCGGGCGAGGCCGGGCCGCCGGTCATCATGGCGAGGCAGACGACGAGGCCGGTGAGCCCCGCCGAGGACACCGCGTGGGCGATCCAGAGGGAGCCGGTGCGCGACAGGAGCACGGCGGCGATGACGGGCAGGAGCAGGCTCGCGAAGGCGGCGGCCTCGATCGCCGAGGGCACGCCCCGCCACAGGAGGTAGGGAGGCAGCGCCGCCATGGTGACGAGACCGGTGGCGAGGCGGGAGACGAGGAACCGCTCGTGGCGGTGCCGCATGCCGGAATCCTCGCTCGCCGAGCGGTGAACGAGACCGGCAAGGCGCTCGTCGAACAGGCTGGTCAGGACTTTATGGATGGTCAAGACTCACACCCGCGGCGCCAAGGTGATTGTCAGACACCCGGAACGCTTCCTGTTCGACTTCGAACGACACGGATAAGCTCTCAGACCCCCCTTAAACGAGTGTTGCGGAACCTTCGCGACTGCCAGAGATGCTTTCCACGAAGTAACCGAGATACCTGGGGAATACGTTCACCATTTCGCAGGAATGGCGGCGACGGTTGACGCCGGCTTCACCGAACCGGGCCAATCGTCCGCTCCGCATTCACGAAGGGGCGCCCCATGCTGTTCGTCCTGCGCGTCGTCCTGGTTGTCGGGGCGCTGTCCTATCTCGCGCTGCTGCGCGGCGGCGCCGATCCGGTGCAGGAGGCGCGCAAGCTCGCCACCCTCCCCTCCGCGAAGGCGGCGGCGCCGGCCGTCACGGCCCTCGTGCCGCCGGAGACCCGCGAGCGGGTGGTGCGCGATGTCCTGGCCAAGGGGCTGATCGCCGAACTGAGCCGCCGGGCCGGGGCCGAGGAGCCGGCCGCATCCCGCGACACCCTCAACGAAGCCGACCGCAGCCCCGCCTGGCGTGGCGTGGAGCGGTAAAACGCCGGCCGATCCGCGAACGGTCTAGCGGCTGCCGTCGAGGCGGTTGCGCACGGGCGGGGTCGCGCGCACCGGCGCCGCGCGCTCGGCGCCATGCCGGAAGGAGGCTTCCGGGCCGTGATAGGGCCGGTGGAGGTCTGGCGTGCGCTCGGCCAGGGGCCGGTCGAGGAGCGTGGCCAGCAGGTCGCGGGCCGCCGCGCGGCCGAGGGAGCGGAACACCGCCACCAGCGCCGTGACCCGTTCCCCCGAGCGCGCCACGCCCTGGTTGAGCGTGAGGAAGACGTAGACCGCCTCGTCCTCGTGCAAACCGGCGGCGCGCATGGCCAGGGTCAGCAGGTCGTAGCGGCCATCGGGGGCGTCGGCCTCGGTCACGAAATCGGCCGGCAGGCCGAGGGAGGCCGCCAGCGTCTCGACGAAGCTCGGCACGTCCCGGTCGGTGGACAGCGCGGTCAGCGCCGCGCCGAGGCCGCGCGGCACGGGCGGACAGGGCCGCAGCCCCGCCGTCGCCTCGACGGCGCGGACGATGCCCTCGCGCGTGGCCGGATCGGCGTGGAGATAGAGCGGGGCGAGGTCTCCCGCCGCGAGATCCGGCCGGGCGAGGATGACACGGGCGAGATCGGCATCGCGCCGGGCCCGGCCGACCACGCGGCGCAGGGGCTCGCCCCCCAGGACGATCCCCCGGTTGAGGGCGAGGGCGAGATCGACCTCCGGCCGGCCGTCGCGCGACAGGTCCTCGATCGCCTCGCGGCGGAGCGATGGGAGCGAGGCGAGCCGGGCCGTGAGCATGGCCGGCATGGGAGCGTCTTCGGCCGGGTCCGTTTCGGCGGCGGCCGGGGGCGCGATGATGCCCCGTGCCGCCAGGGCTTCCAGGACGGCCGGGGGCGTCTCGGGATGGGTGGCGAGCTTCTCGGCGACGAGGCGGAGGGTTTCCTGATCGACGGTCGGGATCAATCCACAGGCCAGGGAGGTAAAAGTCTCGCGCACCGCCCGGTCCCGGCGGGGCGCGCGCAAGTAGAGGTCCGTCTGCACGCGCAGGACGACGGGTTTGAGATCGAGCTGTTCGATCCTCGACAGTTCGAGGAGCCCGGAAAGGTCCGGCAGCGCATCAGATGCAGGCATCAGGGACCGGTTTACGCACGAGTACCGTTAGCCGAACCTAAGCCAGCGGCGTGAATCGACCTTTAAGCTGCGCCTTTTCCGATATGCTCCACCCTGGGACCGTCTCACTCGGCCTGCGGCCCGCGCCGCAGCAGCGGCCGGACGAGCAGACCGCCCTCCGGCAGGAAGCCGGTCGCCGCCGCGAAATCCATAAGCCCCGCCGCCCCGGCATCGGGCACGAGGAGCAGCCGGTCGCATCCCGCGAGTCGGGCCGAGCGCGACACCGCCTTCACGAGCAGCCGCCCGATGCCCCGCCGCCGCGCATCGGGGGCGACGGCGAGGGTCGCGATCAGCCCGGCCGGGCGGGCCGCTGCGAGATCGTGGACCGCCTGCAGGACGACGATCCCGCTCGGCGGCCCCCATTCCACGGCGATGAGGGCGCTTCCGCCCGCCCTGGCCAGGGCCTCGACCCGCCCCGCGAGGGCGGCTTGGTCGGCGGGGGCGCCGAGATCCGCCATCAGCGCCGCGAGGCCCGGTGCGTCGGCGGGGGATGCGGCGCGGATCTCCAGCCCGTAACGTTGGCCCAATCCGGTCTCCGGGATACGGGACCGGATCGTCCGGTCCTGACGGTGAGATAGCGGCGCATCGGCCGCCCTTCCACGGCAGACGGGCTGCACCCATGTCTCAGAACAGCCAATCCGAGGAGTCGAGAATGACGAAGACGGGCATTTCCCTGGCGGCGGCCCTGGCCGTCCTGCCGCTGGCGACGGGCGCCGTCCTGGCCCAGCCCCTTCCGCCGGGCGTCGCCCCGCCGGCCCCCGGCGGCTTCGCAATCATCGACCGCAACAACACGGGCGGGTCGGTGAACGTGACGATCCCCCGGGGCGCCACGGGCGCGGAGACCTACACGTCGAACTCGGCGGCGGGCGGCAATGCCGGGCGGCCGGAACTGGCGGTGCCGAACGGCAGCAGCGGCGGCGGGGGCGGCGGCAATTCCCGCTGAGACACAAAAGGTGCCTGGCCCCTGAGGGCCGGCACCTTTCAAGTCGGCATGGTCCCGGTGAGAACGGGGGCTCGCGCCCCCATCTCGGAGGGCCTTCCCGCGGGAAGGCCGGCGGCGACTAGGCCGGCTCCTTCGTCTTGCGGGCGCGGGGGGCGCGCTTCGGCTTCTCGGCCGGCTCGTCCTGCGCGGCCGGCTCCTCGGCGGCGGCCGAGGCCGACGACTTGCGGCGCTGCTGGCCGAGGCCGAGGCTACGGGCGAGTTCCGAACGCTGCGCCGAATAGCTCGCGGCGGTGGACGGGTAATCGCGCGGGAGGCCGTAACGCTCGCGATACTGCTCAATGGTCAGACCATTGCGCGAGAGGTGACGCTTGAGCGTCTTGTACGGCTTGCCGTCGATGAACGAAATCAGCGCATCCGGCGTGATCGACTTGCGCACCTGCGCGGGGGTCGGCTTGTCCGCGACTTCCGGCGCAGCCGGGGCGGGAGACGCCAACTTCAGTAACGCCTCATGCACGCCGGCGAGAAGCGCTGGCAGTTCCCCGACCGGGACCGAATTATTCGAGACATAAGCGGACACGATATCCGAAGCTTGCTCGATCAAGCTCTCGTAGGGGACTGCTGCCGTATCGTCCATCGTTGATTCCCTCTCCTTGGGGCTTCAGCGACGGTTCTAACGTTTGTGCGCCAAAATCAAGAGACATGAGAACACAATTTTGGTCAGTCACAGAGAAATCTGTCATGATTATTCGCAAAGGCCTCAAGCGCAGTCGTCCGAAACGAAACTTCCTGCTCGAAGCAGCCTGAGACGCGCAAGCGCTTCGGCTTCCAGCCGCGTCTCGTTTTGAAGGGTTACGACGCGAGTAGTACGGGTTTCGACATTGATCGGTCTAAACTTGCCGTATCTGGTATGCCTGCACTGTACGACCGTTGCGAGCATCGCGCGGTCGGCTCACTGCCGGGGCGCGGATGAAGAGGCGTCAAAATGACGGAATGGGATCCCGAGACCATCTTCGGAGCGCAGATTCCATTCGTGCGGTTCTGCGGAATAGAAGCTTTGGACGTCACGGAGGGGCGCACCCGCCTCAGGCTTGTCATGCGCCCAGAGCATAGTAACAACTTGGGTATCGCCCATGGCGGGATCGTCTGCACCCTGCTCGACGTGGCCATGGGCACCGCCGCCCGCCTCACCGCCGGATGCCCGGTCGTGACCCTCGACATGCAGACGCGCTTCCTCAACCCCGGCCGGGGCACGCTGGAGGCGGTGGGGCGCGTGACGCGCGGCGGGCGCTCGATCCTGTTCTGCGAGGCCGAGATCCGGGATGCCGAGGGTGTCCCGGTGGCGAGCGCGACGGGTCTCCTGAAGCCGGTGGCGAAGACGCCGACCGGCTGAGGCTCAGGCCGGGGCGCCGGCCTCCACGGGGCAGCTGACGCCCGTGCCGCCGAGGCCGCAATAGCCGCCCGGGTTCTTGGCCAGATATTGCTGGTGGTACTCCTCAGCGAAGTAGAAGGGGCCAAGGGGGACGATCTCGGTGGTCACGTCGCCGAACCGTCGCGCGCGCAGCGCCTCGGCATAGGCCGAACGGACGCCCTTCGCGACGTGGGCCTGCTCCGGCCCGTTCGTGTAGATGCCGGAGCGGTACTGCGTGCCGACATCGTTGCCCTGGCGCATCCCCTGGGTCGGGTTGTGGCTCTCGAAGAAGATCCGCAGCAGCGCGCCCAGGGGCAGGACGGCCGGATCGAACGCGACCAGCACCACCTCGTTATGCCCGGTGCGGCCGGTGCAGACTTCCTCGTAGGTCGGGTTCGGCGTGTAGCCCCCGGCATAGCCGACCGCCGTCACGAACACGCCCTCCGGCACCTGCCAGAAGCGCCGCTCGGCGCCCCAGAAGCAGCCGAGGCCGAGCACGACGGTCTCGGCACCCTCGGGATAGGGCCCCTTCAGCGGGTTGCCGTTCACGAAGTGGCGCTCGGCCGTGCGAAGCGGCGTCGGACGGCCCGGCAGGGCGTCGGCCGCATTCGGCATCTCGACCTTCTTGCGGAAAAGGAACATCGCTCGCCCCGCGTGATTGTTCGTACCATCCCCAAGATGGGATCGCCCGCTCCACCGCGAAAGCGAAGGCATCTCTTCGCCGCAGCGGGAAACATGTTTCGAGGGACTAGACCGCGGGCCGGTATTTCTGGTTGTACTCGGCGACGCGGCGCCGGACAGGGGGACGAGACAGGTGGGAACGGAGCAGGCCACCACCCATCTTCTCGGAAGTCTCGAGAGCGAGGCGCAACTGGGCGACCCCTTCGCGGCGGCGGTGCGGGCCACCCGCATGCCGATGATCGTCACCGACCCCCGGCAGTTCGACAACCCCATCGTGTTCGCCAACGAGGCGTTCCTCAAGCTCACCGGCTACAGCCGCCTTGAGGTGACGGGGCGCAATTGCCGCTTCCTGCAGGGCCCGGACACTGATCCCGAGGCCGTCGCGCGGCTCCGCGGCGCCATCCGCGACGAGACCGACATCAAGATCGACATCCTGAACTACCGCAAGGACGGCTCGACCTTCCACAACGCCCTCTATGTCGGCCCGGTCCGCGACGAGGACGGCAAGGTCGTCTACTTCTTCGCCTCGCAGCTCGACGCCTCGGAGCATCACCGGATGCAGGCCGAGATCGATGACCTGAAGAGCCGCCTCGCCGAGGCCGAGGCGCGGCTCGACCGGCGCTGAGGCGGCGCCTCAGGGCCGCGTCAGGAAGCCGATCGGCTCGCGGCCGGGCTGGCCGAGCCACAGCAGGAACGCCCCGAGGACGAGCCCGACCAGGGAGGCCGGCGCGAGGGTGAGCGGCAGCCCGAGCACGTGCCACAGCCAGGGCGCCGCGCCTTCCACCCCCGTCTGCAGCGCCCCCGCCCTGTCCTTGAACAGGGTGGTGATCACGTCCGACACGGAGGTGAGGCGCGGGCCGTTATTCGCGATGGAGCGGGCGCCGTCATAGACCAGGGCGACGAAGCCGCCGGCCATGAACACGAGACCGAGCAGGCGGGCGAGGAAACGGAGCATCACCGGGTCATCGAACCGCGCCGGGGCGGCGCGGCATTCCGCCTACGGGCTGCGGCGGGCCGGTGCAAGCGGTTGCCTGCCGCCGGGCCCCGTGCCACAGCCCCGCTTCGGAGGGCATCCCTCCGCGCGAGGGGGACGAGGGCTCGGCATGGCAAGCGCGACACCCGCCCTCGTGATCTTCGATTGCGACGGCGTCCTCGTGGACAGCGAGCCGCTGAGCCTCGCCACCCTCACCGCCGGCCTCAACCGCATCGGCGTACCCATCGACCTCGACACCGTGCGCAACCGCTTCGCGGGCACCTCCATGGTCTCGATCATGGGGCATATCGAGCGCGATTACGGCATCCCCGCCCCCGAGGGCTTCGTCGATGCCGTGAAGGCCGAGACCCTCGCCACCTTCGACCGGGAGTTGAAGGCGATGCGCGGCGTCGCGGCGGCGATCCGGGGCCTCGGCCAGCCGGTCTGCGTCGCGTCGAGCAGCGATCCGGTGCGGCTGCGCCACTCCCTCGCCCTGACCGGCCTGCTCGATCTCTTCTCCGGCAACGTGTTCTCCTCCGCGCAGGTCGCGCGCGGGAAGCCTTTCCCGGACCTGTTCCTGTTCGCCGCCGAACAGATGGGCACGGCGCCGGCCTCCTGCCTCGTCATCGAGGACAGCGTGCCCGGCGTGACGGCGGCGGTGGCGGCCGGGATGCGGGTCGTCGGCTTCACCGGCGGCGGGCATTGGGGCCACGACCGGGACGGCACCGATCTCCTGCGCGCCGGGGCGGGCACGGTGTTCTCGGATTATTTGAATCTCTCCAAAGTCATCACAGATTAGAAATGCACTTCAGAGTTGCGTTGCTGAGCAACTGGCGAGCGTTGCCACAATTCCACTGAGCCCGGCCGCAAAAACGGAAGACAATTCCGTTGACGTCTGATGTTCGTGGAGGCACCATGGTGTCGTCGGCCTTGCAAAGGGCGGCCGCGGTGATTTGATTAGCGTCGCTTGCGCCGCGTCACCAAACGCTAAAGCACTGCGAGGGCTCGGCTTCGCCTCGCGGTCCTTCACTGTGGAGGACAACGTGACTGTCATGCTCATGTCGAATCGGTTCGCGCACCAGCTCCATCCGCGCTGTCGACGCTAGCCGCCCGCTCCGATCGTTTCGGAAGTCACCGGCCCGTCACCGCAATCAGGCACGGCTCTTGCGCCGGCCCAGGGAGTCGCTCGTCCGATGCCCACATCCCTTTCGCTCGTCACGCCCGTGAATCACTCAGACACCCCCCTCCCCTCAGGCGAACCACCGCCGCTGCCCTTCGAGCCGGGCCCCGCCCTCGCGCGGGTGATCGAAGTGGGGGAGGTCGCGGCCGGCATCGCGGTGCCGGAGGATCGCGGCGTGCGGTTCTTCTCGGCCTCGCGGGATTTCGACGGCCTCGACGGCATGCTGTTCCGCAGCCCCGAGCAGGCGGCCCGCGCCGTCCGCGATCTAACGCGTCCGGGCGCGCGGAAGACCCCGCGCGCCGTCGCCGTCTAGAGCCTGACCAGGGTCGCGCGCTCTACTTGGCGCATTCCTCGCGGGCGCGCTTGATCGCGTCCGCGAAGCCGGCCAACTCGTATTCGTCGCTGGTCGGGTTGCCGCGCATCGAGGTGGTCTTGATGGTCAGCTTCGGCGCGCGGCCGCTCATCTCCGTCACCACCCGCGTCTCGTCCGTCGGGTTCTGGAGCCAAGCATTGCCGTCCTTGACGACAAGCCCGTAGCGGGACGCTCCGAGGCTCAGGCTCGGATCGGTCGGCATCGCCGGGGAGCCGGCCTTGACCTGCGCGGCGGCGGGCTTGGGCGGGAAGCCCAACATCACGGCCACCTCGTTGGGCACGTTCTCGGCCTTGCGCACCGTGACGAACAGATAGGCGCTGTCGCGTTTCAGGGTCTTGGGCGAACGGGTCTGGGGCTGCGCGATGGCGTAGCAGATCCGGCTGCGCGCCTCGCCGTTCACGAAGACGTTCCAATCCCCGAAGATCGCCACCGGCACCGCCTGCTGCATGCCCGGCGGGGTCACTTGGCTCGTCTCGGACTTCCGGCTGCTCCGGCGCGAGGCGTGGCGGGAGCGCCGGCTGGGCGCCGCCTCGGCCGGTGCCTCCGCGTCCTGCGCCAGGGCGGGTGCCACGCCGAACAGGCGGTTTGCCATCGAATTCGGTGGCGCGGCACAGGCGAGCAAAGTGACGAGGCCGACCGGAATCAGATGGGAGACGCGGACCATATTCATTCCCTGCGGGCGCGAGCCGGAGCGAGCTTTGCCGTTAGGGATCGATTAATGAACCCGGCTCGGGACAACAGCAAGGCAGCCGGCGACGAGCGCCGTGGACTGATCAGCCGTGAGCCGGCTCAGACCGCGCGGATTTCGGCGGCGGCGATGGCCGGGGCGACGAGGGCCGGCGACGGCTCGCTGTCCGCGTCCATCTGCACCGTGACCGGGGCCGGCACGGCGTTGGGCAGGGCCCGGCGCTTCGGCGGATCGTTGTAGGGGGTGTTGTAGCCCTTGCGGACGGCGGCCCAGAAGACCTCCCGCGACAGGTCGGTGCCCACCAGGGCGGCGTCGATGACCGCGCTCGCATGGGCAGCGAGATCGGCAACCTCTTCGGGCGTCATCCAGCTCTCGATCGACATGCTGTGCGGTCTCTCCGGTCGCGCGCTTTACCCCCATAACGCGGCGCACCTAGCTAGACGGTGAACGCGCCACCGCCTCGCTGGTTGCGCCGCATCATCTCAGCGTGAGGATTCGTCGAGACGGCCGAGCCAGGCCTGCGCCTGGGTGCGGACGTTGTCCGGTGCCGTGCCGCCGTAGCTGGTGCGGCTCGCCACCGAATTCTCGACGCCGAGCACCGCGTAGATCGCCTCGGTGATCTTCGGCTCGGCCTCCTGCATCTCGGCGAGGGAGAGGTCTTCGAGGCCCACGCCCTTCGCGGCGGCCGCGCCGACGAGGCGGCCGGTGACGTGGTGGGCCTGCCGGAACGGCATGCCGAGTTCGCGCACGAGCCAGTCGGCGAGGTCGGTGGCCGTGCTGAAGCCGGAGCCTGCCGCCTTGGCGAGCACGTCGGCCACCGGCTCCAGGTCCCGCACCATGCCGGTCATGGCCGCGAGGCAGAGGGAGAGGGCCTGGAGGGCGTCGAACGTGCCTTCCTTGTCCTCCTGCATGTCCTTCGAATAGGCGAGCGGCAGGCCCTTCATGACGATGAGCAGGCCGGTGAGCGCGCCGACGATCCGCCCCGCCTTGGCGCGGACCAGTTCGGCCGCGTCGGGGTTGCGCTTCTGCGGCATGATCGAGGAGCCGGTCGTGTAGCCGTCCGACAGCTTCACGAAGCCGAACTGGGCCGAGGTCCACACGACCAGTTCCTCCGCGAAGCGCGACAGGTGGACGGCGCAGATCGAGGCCGCCGAGAGCGCTTCGAGGGCGAAGTCGCGGTCTGCCACGGAATCCAGCGAGTTCGCCGTCGGCCGATCGAAGCCGAGGGCCGCCGCCGTGGCGTGCCGGTCGATGGGGAACGAGGTGCCCGCCAGCGCCGCCGCCCCGAGGGGGCATTCGTTGAGCCGCGCCCGCGCGTCGCGGAACCGGCCCCGGTCCCGGGCCAGCATCTCGACATAGGCGAGGCAATGGTGCCCGAACGTCACCGGCTGGGCGGATTGCAGGTGCGTGAAGCCCGGCATCACCGTACCGGCATGGGCCAGCGCCTTCTCGGCCAGCGCCCGCTGAAGGTCGGCGGCCTGGGCATCGAGGGAATCGAGGGTGTCGCGCACCCACAATTTCATGTCGGTGGCGACCTGATCGTTGCGCGAACGCGCCGTGTGCAGGCGCCCGGCGCCCGGCCCGACGATCTCGGTCAGCCGGCTCTCGACGGACATATGGATGTCCTCAAGCTCGCGCTTGAACACGAAGCTGCCGCCCTCGATCTCGTCACGGACGCTCTTGAGCCCGGCCTCGATCGCCGCCACATCCTCCGCAGGCAGGATCCCCGCCTTGCCCAGCATCGCCACATGCGCCAGCGAGCCGCGGATATCCTGGGGCGCGAGGCGCTTGTCGAACCCGATGGAGGCGTTGATCTCCTCCATGATCTCGGCGGGGCCGCTCGCGAAGCGCCCGCCCCACATCCGGTTGCTCATGTCGATCCTTCCGCGCCGCGCCAGTTCCAAGAGGCAAGCCTGATGCCCGTCCGCAAAGGTCTCATCGCGGGCGCCGGCCTCGCGGCGCTCGGCCTTGCCGGGCTTGCCCTATACGGGAGCGGTCTCGTGGGCGGCAACGGGGGAATGGCCTCCGGCCCCTGCGCCGGCTCCGCCCCCGCCCTCACGCGCGTCGATGCCGCCGCCAGGGGCGACGTCGCCGGCATGCAGGCGCCGAAGCAGTCGAAGCCCGCCCCCGACCTGACGTTCAAGGGCCCCGACGGCGCCGAGACGACCCTCGCCGCCATGAAGGGCCGGCTGCTGCTGGTGAATTTGTGGGCGACGTGGTGCGCCCCCTGCAAGGCCGAGATGCCGGCCCTCGACCGGCTCCAGGCGCAGATGGGCGGCAAGGACTTCGACGTGGTGGCGATCAACGTCGACACGCGCAACCTCGACAAGCCGGCGGAATGGTTGAAACAGGCGGGCATCACCCACCTGCCCTTCTACGCCGATCCCGGCGGGCGCGTCCTGCCCGCCGTCCAGCGCCACGCCGATTCGGCGGGCCTGCCCACGACGCTGCTGATCGATGGTGCCGGCTGCACCATCGGCGTGATGAAGGGCGGGGCCGAATGGTCGAGCCCGGACGGCCTCGCCCTGATCCGCGCCGCCCTCGGCCGTTGATCGCTGGAACGGCGCGGGCTAACCCCGCGCGGATGCGGTTCTATCTCGGTCTCGCGACCACCTTCCACGATCCGGCCCTCGCCCTGGTGGGGCCGGACGGCACGCTACTCTTCGCCGAGGCGACGGAGCGCTTCCTGCAATACAAGCGGGCGCCGAATTGCGAGCCCGATGCCCCGGCGATCATCGCGCCGCTGCTGCGCGAGTTCGTCCCGCCGGGTTCGGAGATCGTCGTCGCCTCCACCTGGGGCGAGCAGTTCAGCGGTTTCCTGAAGGGGCAGGCCCAGGCCGGCACCTTCGACCTGCCGACGCTGGCCGCGCATCCGGTCGATCTCAACGCGTCCTTCGTGCCCGAACAGGCCGAGCGGGTCTTCATCGCCGACCTCCATCTCGCGCAGCAGCGCGCCGGCCTCGGCACCCTGCTCGCCCTCACCCAGGACGTGCGCACCGGCGGCAGCCCACCCCGCGCGCGGGTCGTCGGCCAGCGGCGCTATCCGCACCATCTCTGCCACGCCGCCTACGGCCTGTGGGGAAGCCCCTTCGCGGAGGCCACCTCCGTGACCGTCGACGGGATGGGCGAGACCGGCGCCTCGGCGATCCACCGCCTCAAGGATGGGCGGATCGAGGAGGTGAAGCGCCATCGCGGGCGCGGGTCGCTGGGCTTCCTCTACGGCCTCATCACCGACCTCGCCGGGTTCGATCAGGTGAAGGGCGAGGAATGGAAGATCATGGGGCTCGCTCCCTATGGCCGCCCCGATCCGGACCTCGCCGCCATCCTCGCCCGCCTCTACCGGGTGGAGGGCACGCGCCTGCGCTTCGCCGATGCGGATACGATCCGCGGCGTCGCCGCCGAACTCCTGGCCCGCCGCCCCGCCGATGCCCTCGAAAACGGCTGGGCGGACCTCGCCCGCTGCGGGCAGGACCTGTTCGGCACCCTCATGGACGTCCTCGTCGCCGAGGCCCATGCCCTCGCCCCGTCCGAAAACCTCGTGATCGCGGGCGGCTGCGGGCTGAACTCCTCGTATAACGGCCGCGTGCTCGGCCGCTCGCCCTTCACGCGGCTGCATGTCCCCTCGGCCCCGGCCGATGACGGCAACGCCGTCGGCGCGGCGTGGCTGGCCTTTCAGGAGGACCACCCCAGCTGGTCCGGCCCGCCGGAGGAATCCCGGCCGCTGACGCCCTATCTCGGCGCGCGGGTCTCGACCACGCCGATGGAGCGCCTCGCCGAGCAGGAGCCCCGCGCCCGCCGCCTCGGCCACGGCGCCGTAAGCCGCGAGGCCGCGCGCATCCTGGCCGCCGGCGGCCTCGTCGGCTGGGTGCAGGGTCAGGCCGAGTTCGGCCCCCGCTCCCTCGGCAACCGCTCGATCCTGGCCGATCCGCGCCCGGCCGGCGCCAAGGACGCGCTGAACGCCAAGGTAAAATACCGCGAGGCCTTCCGCCCCTTCGCCCCGTCGATCCTCGCCGAGGCCGGCCCGGACTGGTTCGAGGACTTCGCCGACAGCCCCTACATGGAGCGCACGCTGGTCTGGAAGGACAGCGTGCGGGACAAGGTGCCCGCCGTCGTCCACGAGGACGGCACCGGCCGGCTCCAGACCGTCACCGCCCGGCGCAACCCCGCCTATGCCGCCCTCATCGAGGCGTTCCGCGAGTTGACCGGCGTGCCGGTGCTGCTCAACACGAGCTTCAACGTAATGGGCAAGCCGATCCTCCATACGGCGGAGGACGCGATCCTCATGTTCTACACGACAGGCCTCGACGCGCTCGTCGTGGAGGATTGGATCGTCGTGAAGGATCCGGCGATGATTCGCGGATCCTGACGCGCGATTGCGCGCTCGCGGCTCGCGTTCTCAATCACAGGTTAGAACCCGCGGCGTTCCGCGGTTCGGAACGCCGTTCCCGCCCTTGCCGAACGAGAACAAATAGAGTACGAAATCGCTCCGGCGGGCGCGTTGTGATCGGCGCCCATCCTCTCCATAAGGAGCGTCGCCAGATGGCCCAGCCCGCGCTGAAAGTGTTGGATATGCCCCCCGCTGATAAGGACAAGTCGAAGGCGATCGACGCCGCCCTGTCGCAGATCGAGCGGGCGTTCGGCAAAGGCTCGATCATGCGCCTTGGCAAGAACGACAAGGTGCAGGAAGTCGAGACGATCTCCACCGGCTCGCTGGGCCTCGACATCGCGCTGGGCGTCGGCGGCCTGCCGCGCGGCCGCGTGATCGAGGTGTACGGTCCGGAATCCTCCGGCAAGACCACGCTCGCCCTGCACACCATCGCCGAGGCCCAGAAGAAGGGCGGCGTCTGCGCCTTCGTGGACGCCGAGCACGCCCTCGATCCGGTCTACGCCCGCAAGCTCGGCGTGAACCTCGATGACCTGCTGATCTCGCAGCCCGACACGGGCGAGCAGGCCCTGGAGATCACCGACACGCTGGTGCGCTCCGGCGCCATCGACGTGCTGGTGGTCGACTCGGTGGCGGCGCTGACGCCCCGCGCCGAGATCGAGGGCGAGATGGGCGAGAGCCAGCCCGGCCTTCAGGCCCGTCTGATGAGCCAGGCCCTGCGCAAGCTGACGGGCTCGATCTCGCGCTCGAACTGCATGGTCATCTTCATCAACCAGATCCGCATGAAGATCGGTGTGATGTACGGCTCACCCGAGACCACGACGGGCGGCAACGCCCTGAAGTTCTACGCCTCTGTGCGCCTCGACATCCGCCGCGTCTCGACCCTCAAAGAGCGTGACGAGGCCATCGGCAATCAGGTCCGCGTGAAGGTGGTGAAGAACAAGGTCGCCCCGCCGTTCAAGCAGGTCGAGTTCGACATCATGTTCGGCGAGGGCATCTCGAAGGTCGGCGAACTGATCGACCTCGGCGTGAAGGCCGGCATCGTCGAAAAGTCGGGCGCGTGGTTCTCCCACGACAGCCAGCGCCTCGGCCAGGGCCGTGAGAACTCGAAGGGCTTCCTGCGGGACAATCCGGCGATCGCCGCCAAGATCGAAGGCATGATCCGCCAGAATTCCGGCCTCGTCGCCGAGAAGATCCTCGAGAACGCCAAGCCGACCGAGGACGATCTGGACCCGGGCGAGGCGTAAGCCTCACCCGCCACGGCCTTGCCGTGGTCTCGGGTATTCGAGAGAATAGCGCGGCCTCGGAGATGATCCGGGGCCGTTGCCGTTCGTGGAGGGATGGACTGCGCCGTGACCGACTTGTTGGAGAAGGCCGTCGATACCGTCCGCCGGATGCCGGCCGAGACCCAGGACGACATCGCCCAGGTGATGCTCGAGCTCGCCCGGATGGGGACACTCTCCCCCATCGATCCGACTCATCTTGACGACGTGCTGGCAGGACTTGCTGAGATTGCGCGGGGCGACATCGCCAGCGACGCCGAGGTCGAGGACGCCTTCCGCCGCTTCACCCCGTGAAACTCGTACTCTCCCGCCGCGCGGTCAGGCGGCTGACGGAGATCGCGGATTACCTAGCCGAACGGAATCCCGCCGCCGCGCAGGATGCTCAAACGACGATCCGCGCCACGCTCGACCTGCTGACACGGTTTCCGCATGTCGGACACCTCGTCGGCCATGAGGGCACTACGCCAAACACGCGCGTCCTCGCGGTCCCGCGCCGCCCCTACCTCATCTACTACCAAGTGGACGAGCTTGCGGAATGCATAACGGTCATCACCATCCGCCACGCGGCCCAACGGCGCTTAAGCTGACGAATGCCACCAGAACGCAAAACGGCGAAGCGATCCCGCGGGGGGATCGCTTCGCCGTCATGGTCCGAGGAAGGAGCGTGGTCGAGCGTGTTGCCCGACCGCGCCTCAGGCGGCTTCGCCGGCCTCGGTCTGAGTGGCGGCCTCGCCCTCGACCAGCTTCCAGGTCTTGAGCTTGGAGAAGGGGCGGCACTCCTCGATGAACACCGTCTGCCCGACCTTGGCCGCATTGGCCTCGTCGTGCGCATGGTAGTTCTTCGAACGGCGGACGGTCTTCTTCATCACCGGGTGGGTGAAGCGACGCTCCACCTTCACGACGACGGTCTTCTCGCCCTTGTCGCTGACGACGACACCCTGCAAAACGCGCTTCGGCATGGTGTTCTCCTCAAGCCTTGGCGGCGGACGCGAGCGTCTGCTGACGCTGCAGCGTGCGCACGCGGGCGATGTCCCGCCGCACCTCACGGATGCGGGAGACGTTCTCGAGCTGGCCGGTGGCCCCCTGGAAGCGCAGGTTGAACTGCTCCTTCTTGAGGTTCAGCAGCTCATCGGAGAGCTGATCAGCGGACAGCGCCTTCAGGTCGGCATGGCGTTGGATGGTCTTCACGAACGATCTCCTTAATCGGCGATGCGCGTGATGATGCGGGTCCGCACCGGCAGCTTCGCCGCGCCGAGGCGCAGGGCCTCGCGGGCGATGTCGGCGGCGACACCGTCGACCTCGAACATGATGCGGCCGGGGTGGATGCGCGCGGCCCAGAAGTCCGGCGCACCCTTACCCGAGCCCATGCGGACTTCGGTCGGCTTGGTCGAGACCGGGACGTCCGGGAATACCCGGATCCAGACACGGCCCTGACGCTTCATCTCACGCGTGATGGCGCGGCGGGCGGCCTCGATCTGGCGGGCGGTGACGCGCTCGGGCTCCATCGCCTTCAGGCCGAACTGCCCGAAGTTCAGATCGAAGCCGCCCTTGGCCGCACCGTGGATGCGGCCCTTGAACTGCTTGCGGAACTTGGTCTTCTTAGGTTGCAGCATGGCTTACCTCACGCGTGCTCGCGCTCGCGACGCGGGCGGTCACGACCACCCTCACCGTCGCGCTCGCGGCGCCCGCCGGAGCGGCCGCCCTCTTCCTGGGCCTTCTTGTCCTGGGCCATCGGATCGTGCTCGAGGATCTCGCCCTTGAACACCCACACCTTGATCCCGCAGGTGCCGTAGGTCGTGAACGCCGTGGCGGTCCCGTAATCCACGTCCGCACGCAGGGTGTGCAGCGGAACGCGGCCCTCGCGGTACCACTCCTGACGGGCGATCTCGGCACCGCCGAGACGACCGGAGCAGTTGATCCGGATGCCCTCGGCACCGAGACGCATGGCCGACTGCACGGCGCGCTTCATGGCGCGACGGAAGGCGACACGACGCTCGAGCTGCTGGGCAATCGAATCGGCCACCAGGGTGGCGTCGATCTCGGGCTTGCGGACCTCGACGATGTTGATGGTCACGTCGGCCTTGGTCATCGTGCCGACGAGCTTGCGCAGCTTCTCGATGTCCGCGCCCTTCTTGCCGATCACCACGCCCGGACGACCCGAGTGGATGGTGACGCGGCACTTCCGGTGCGGACGCTCGATGACGATCTTGGAGACCGCCGCCTGCTTCAGTTGCTTGGTCAGGGCGGCGCGGATCGCGACGTCCTCGTGCATGAGCTTCGCGTATTCGCCCTTGTTGGCGAACCAGCGGGAGTCCCAGGTCCGGTTGATGCCGAGCCGGAGACCGATCGGGTTGACTTTCTGACCCATCAGATCCTCCTCACGCCGCTTCCGCCGCGCGGACTTCGCGAACCACGATGGTGAGGTTCGAGAAGGGCTTCAGAATGCGCGCGCCGCGACCGCGGGCACGGGCGTGGAAGCGCTTCAGGACCAACGCCTTGCCCACGAAGGCCTGGCTGACGACGAGGTCGTCGACATCCAGATCGTGGTTGTTCTCGGCATTGGCGATCGCGCTTTCGAGGCACTTCTTCACATCGGTGGCGATGCGCTTGCGGGAGAACTGGAGATCGGCGAGCGCCGTCTCGACCTTCTTCCCACGAATGAGCTGCGCCACGAGGTTCAGCTTCTGCGGGGAAACGCGCAGCATGCGCGCCACCGCCTTGGCCTCGTTCTCGGGGAGCGCGCGGGGGGTAGCCTGCTTGCCCATATCAGCGCCTCTTCGCCTTCTTGTCGGCCGCGTGGCCGGGGAAGGTGCGGGTCGGCGAGAACTCGCCGAACTTGTGGCCGACCATTTCCTCGGTGACGTAGACCGGAATGTGCTTCTGGCCGTTGTGAACGCCGAAGGTGAGTCCGACGAACTGCGGCAGGATCGTGGAGCGGCGGCTCCAGATCTTGATGACCTCGGAACGCGAGGAACCCCGCGCCGCCTCGGCCTTCTTGAAGAGGTAGCCGTCGACGAACGGCCCCTTCCAGAGAGAGCGTGCCATGGTGGTTACTTCTTGCGGTTGTGGCGGCTGGACAGGATGAAGACGTCGGTCCGCTTGTTGGACCGGGTCTTCTTGCCCTTGGTGGGCACACCCCACGGCGTGACCGGGTTACGGCCGCCGGAGGTGCGGCCCTCGCCGCCGCCATGCGGGTGGTCGACCGGGTTCATCGCCACGCCGCGGTTGTGCGGGCGCTTGCCGAGCCAGCGATTCCGCCCGGCCTTGCCGAGCGAGATATTCATGTGGTCCGGGTTCGACACCGCACCGACGCTCGCGAAGCACTGGCCGTGCACGAGACGCTGCTCGCCTGAGTTCAGGCGAACCGTCACGTAACCCTGGTCGCGGCCCACGATCTGAGCGTAGTTGCCGGCGGAGCGGGCGATCGCGCCGCCCTTGCCGATCTTCAGCTCGACATTGTGGACAATCGTGCCGACCGGCATGGAGCCGATCGGGCCGGCATTACCCGGCTTGATGTCCACGTTCTCGCCGGCCACCACCTTGTCACCGGCGGCGAGCCGCTGGGGAGCCAGGATGTAGCTCTGCTTGCCGTCGGGATAGTTGATCAGCGCGATGAACGCGGTGCGGTTCGGATCGTACTCGATCCGCTCCACGGTCGCGGACACGTTGAGCTGGTCACGACGCTTAAAATCGACGTTACGCAGCGAACGCTTGTGACCACCACCGCGGAAGCGGACGGTGATGCGGCCGAGATTGTTGCGGCCGCCCGAGGAGCTCTTGCCCTCGGTCAGCGCCTTTACCGGCTTGCCCTTGTAGAGCTCACGGCGGTCAACGAGCACGAGCTGACGCAGGCTCGGCGTGACCGGTTTGAATGTCTTCAAAGCCATCGGCTCGTCCTCGAATCCGTCCTCAGAGCCCGGTGGTGACGTCGATCGTGTGGCCTTCGGCCAGGGTCACGATCGCTTTTTTCACATCCGAGCGCTGGCCGCGAAGCCCGCGGAAAACCTTCTTCTTGCCCTTGGTGACGAGCGTATTCACGCCGGTCACCTTGACGTCGAACAGCTTCTCGACCGCTTCCTTGATCTGCGGCTTGGTGGCCTTCGGGGCAACCCGGAAGACAACCTTGTTCTGTTCGGTCTGGTTCGTCGCCTTCTCGGTGATGACCGGGGAGACGATGATGTCGTAGTGGCGCGGATCGGCACTCATTTGAAACGCTCCTCCAGCGCGTCGACCGCCGCCTTCGTGAGCACGAGCTTCTCGCGGCGCAGGATGTCGTAGACGTTGATGCCCTGGACGGGCAGCACGTCGATCTGCGGGATGGCGCGAGCCGCCCGGCCGAAGTTCACGTCGACCTCGGCACCGCCGATGATCAGGGCGTTCGACAGGCCCATCTTGCCGAAGGTCTCGATGAGCCCCTTCGTCTTGTGGTTGTCGACCTTGATGTCGTCAACGACGATCAGGGTCTCGGCCTTGGCCTTGGCGGACAGGGCGTGACGCAGGGCCAGCGCACGGACCTTCTTGGGAAGATCGTGGCTGTGGTCGCGCACGACCGGACCGAAGGCACGGCCACCGCCGCGGAACTGCGGCGCAGACGCCGCGCCGTGACGGGCGTTACCGGTGCCCTTCTGCTTGTAGAGCTTCTTGCGGGTCCGGTTCACGTCCGAGCGGTTCTGCACGGCATGGGTGCCGGCACGCCGCTTGGCGAGCTGCCAGCGGACCATGCGCTGCAGAAGGTCGGCGCGGGGCTCCAGGCCGAAGATCTCTTCGTTCAGGTCGACCGAGCCGGCTCCGGCTCCGTCGAGGGTGGTGATATCCAGCTTCATCACACGGTCTCCTCAGCCGCGGGGGCCTCGGGGGCGGTCTGAGACGCGTCGGCGGAGGAACCGTTCTCACGGAACTTGCCCGGCAGCGGCACGTCGGCGGGGAGCTTGCGCTTCACCGCGTCGCGGATCTGGATCCAGCCGCCAGCCACGCCCGGCACCGCGCCCTCGACGAGGATCAGGCCCCGCTCGGGATCGGTGCGCACGACGCGCAGGTTCTGGGTCGTGACCCGCTCGACGCCGAGATGGCCCGGCATCTTCTTGTTTTTGAAGGTCTTGCCCGGATCCTGGCGGCCACCGGTCGAACCGATCGAGCGGTGGGAGATCGACACACCGTGAGTGGCGCGCAGACCGCCGAAGTTCCAGCGCTTCATACCGCCGGCGAAACCCTTACCCGTGGTGGTGCCCGTCACATCGACGAACTGCCCCGGGATGAAGTGATCCGCCGTGATCTCGGCGCCGACCGGGATCAGCGCGTCCTCGGACACGCGGAACTCGGCGAGCTTCTTCTTCGGCTCCACCTTGGCGACCGCGAAGCGGCCACGCTCGGCGGCGGAGACGTTCTTGACCTTGGCCTTGCCGACGCCAACCTGCAGCGCAACGTAGCCGTTCTTTTCCATCGTGCGGTGGGCAACCACCTGGCACTGATCGACCTTGAGCACCGTGACCGGCACATGCTCCCCCGCGTCCGTAAAGACGCGGGTCATGCCGACCTTCTGTGCAATGACCCCTGAGCGCATAGGTATCTCCCCCGCGCGGTGAAACGGTAAGCTCTAACCCTCAAAGGGTCAGAGCTTGATCTCCACGTCGACGCCGGCAGCGAGGTCGAGCTTCATCAGCGCGTCCACAGTCTGGGGAGTCGGATCGACGATATCGAGGACACGCTTGTGCGTGCGCATCTCGAACTGCTCGCGCGACTTCTTGTCGATGTGCGGCGAGCGGTTGACGGTAAAGCGAGCGATGTGCGTCGGCAGCGGGATCGGGCCCCGGATCTGCGCGCCCGTCCGCTTCGCCGTCGAGACAATCTCGCGGGTCGAGGCATCGAGGATGCGGTGATCGAACGCCTTGAGGCGAATGCGAATGTTTTGACCGTTCATGACCTTCGGGCCTTGAGAGGGAGGGCGGGGAGGCGGATCCCCGCCCCTCCCTTCAGGTTCTGATGTGACGAGATCAGTCGTTGATGGCGGCGACGACGCCGGCACCGACGGTGCGGCCGCCCTCGCGGATGGCGAAGCGCAGCTTCTCTTCCATGGCCACCGGCACGATCAGCACCACGTCCATGGTCACGTTGTCGCCCGGCATCACCATCTCGGTGCCCTCGGGCAGCGTGCACACGCCCGTCACGTCCGTCGTGCGGAAGTAGAATTGCGGGCGGTAGTTCGTGAAGAACGGCGTGTGGCGGCCGCCCTCCTCCTTCGTCAGGATGTAGGCCTCGGCCTTGAACTTCGAGTGCGGCTTCACCGAACCCGGCTTGCACACGACCTGGCCGCGCTCCACGTCCTCGCGCTTCGTGCCGCGCAGCAGCACGCCCACGTTGTCGCCCGCCTGGCCCTGGTCGAGCAGCTTGCGGAACATCTCGACGCCGGTCACGGTCGTCTTCGTCGTCGGGCGGATGCCGACGATCTCGACTTCCTCACCGACCTTGATGATCCCGCGCTCGACGCGGCCCGTCACCACCGTGCCGCGGCCCGAGATCGAGAACACGTCCTCGATCGGCATCAGGAACGGCAGGTCGATCGGGCGCTCGGGCTGCGGGATGTAGGCGTCCACGCTCTCCATGAGCTTCAGGACGGCTTCCTTGCCGATCTTCGGATCCTTGTCCTCGAGCGCCATCAGGGCCGAGCCCTTGGTGATCGGGATGTCGTCGCCGGGGAAGTCGTACTTCGACAGGAGCTCGCGCACCTCGAGCTCGACGAGCTCGAGCAGCTCCTCGTCGTCGACCATGTCGACCTTGTTCAGGAACACCACCAGCGCCGGCACGCCGACCTGACGGGCGAGCAGGATGTGCTCGCGGGTCTGCGGCATCGGGCCGTCGGCCGCCGACACCACCAGGATCGCGCCGTCCATCTGCGCCGCGCCCGTGATCATGTTCTTCACGTAGTCGGCGTGGCCGGGGCAGTCGACGTGCGCGTAGTGACGGTTCGTGGTCTCGTACTCCACGTGCGCGGTCGAGATCGTGATCCCGCGCGCCTTCTCCTCGGGCGCCTTGTCGATCTGGTCGTAGGCCGTGAACGTCGCGCCGCCCGACTCCGCCAGGACCTTCGTGATCGCCGCCGTCAGCGACGTCTTGCCGTGATCCACGTGCCCGATCGTGCCGATGTTGCAGTGCGGCTTGGTGCGGGAGAACTTTTCCTTGCCCATAAGAGCCTCCTAATTCGAATTGAGGTTGGACGAAGAGATGGAGCTTACGCGTACTTGGCGATGACCTTGTCGGCTTCGCCGCGCGGCACCTCTTCGTAGTGATCGAACTGCATCGTGAAGTTGGCGCGTCCCTGCGAGAAGGAGCGCAGCTGGTTCACGTAGCCGAACATGTTGGCCAGCGGCACCATCGCGTTGATGACGTTGGCGTTGCCGCGCATGTCCTGGCCCTGGATCTGACCACGACGGGAGTTGAGGTCGCCGATGACCGAACCGGTGTACTCCTCGGGAGACACCACCTCGACCTTCATGACCGGCTCAAGCAGCACCGAGCCGCCCTTCTGGAGGGCTTCACGGAGCGCCGCGCGTGACGCGATCTCGAAGGCCAGGGCCGACGAGTCGACGTCGTGGTAGGCGCCGTCCACCAGCTCCACCTTGATGTCGACCACCGGGAAGCCGGCGAGGATACCGGCGGTCAGGACCGAGTTGAGGCCCTTTTCGACACCGGGGATGTACTCCTTCGGCACCGCGCCGCCGACGATCTTCGACTCAAAGGCGAAGCCGGCGCCCGGCTCGTTCGGCTCGACCACGAACTTCACCCGGGCGAACTGACCGGTACCGCCGGTCTGCTTCTTGTGGGTGTAGTCGATCTCGGTCCGACGGGTCAGCTTCTCGCGGTACGCCACCTGCGGCTGGCCGATATTTGCGTCGACCTTGTAGGTGCGGCGCAGGATGTCGACCTTGATGTCCAGGTGCAGCTCGCCCATCCCCTTGAGGATGGTCTGACCCGATTCCTGGTCCGTCGAGACGCGGAAGGACGGATCCTCGGCGGCGAGCTTGGAGAGCGCGATGCCGAGCTTCTCCTGGTCCGCCTTGGACTTCGGCTCGACGGCGATCTCGATCACCGGCTCGGGGAATTCCATCTTCTCGAGGATGACGGCCTTCTGCGAGTCGCAGAGGGTGTCACCCGTGCGGGTGTCCTTGAGGCCGGCCAGGGCGACGATGTCGCCGGCGAAGGCCTCCTTGACGTCCTCACGGTTGTTGGCGTGCATCAGGAGCATGCGGCCGACACGCTCCTTCTTGTCGCGGGTCGAGTTGATGACGTTGGCGCCCGACTCGACCTTGCCCGAGTACACGCGGCAGAAGGTGATCGTGCCGACGTGGGGATCGTCCATGATCTTGAAGGCGAGCATGGAGAAGGGATCCGAGTCGGTCGGGTGGCGAACCACCTCTTCCTCGGTCTTGAAGTCGATGCCCTTGATCTCGCCGCGATCGGCCGGGGACGGCAGGTAGTCTACGACGGCGTCGAGGAGCGGCTGCACGCCCTTGTTCTTAAAGGCCGAGCCGCAGAGCACGGGATGGAACGCGCGGCGCTGCACGGCCGTGCGGACGAGCTTGCGAAGGCCCTCCTCGCTCGGCTCCTGGCCGTCGAGGTAGGCCATCATGGCCTCGTCATCCATCTCCACGCAGGCTTCGACCAGCTTGGCGCGGTACTCGACGGCCTGATCCTGCAGGTCGGCGGGGATCTCTTCCTCAGCGTAGTTGGCGCCGAGCGCCTCGCCCGACCATACGATGGCCTTCATCTTAATCAGGTCGACCACACCCTTGAAGGTGCTCTCGGCGCCGATCGGCAGCTGCAGGCACACCGGCTTACCGGCGACGCGGTCGATGATGTCGGCCACGCATTTGAAGAAATCGGCGCCGATCTTGTCCATCTTGTTGACGAACACGACGCGCGGCACGTCATACTTGTCGGCCTGACGCCACACGGTCTCGGTCTGCGGCTCGACGCCCTGGTTGCCGTCGAGGACGCACACCGCGCCGTCGAGCACGCGCAGGGAGCGCTCGACCTCGATGGTGAAGTCCACGTGGCCGGGAGTGTCGATGATGTTCAGGCGCTTCTCGCGCCAGAAGCACGTCGTCGCGGCGGACGTGATCGTGATGCCGCGCTCCTGCTCCTGTTCCATCCAGTCCATCGTGGCGGCGCCCTCATGGACCTCGCCGATCTTATGGGACTTTCCGGTGTAGTAGAGGATCCGCTCCGTGGTCGTGGTCTTGCCGGCATCGATGTGGGCCATGATGCCGAAGTTGCGGTAGTCCTCGATCGCGTGCGTGCGGGGCATCGGACTGCTCCTGAGAGACGGGTGGGCCGCTTACCAGCGGTAGTGCGAGAAGGCGCGGTTGGCTTCAGCCATCCGGTGCGTGTCTTCCCGCTTCTTGACGGCGTTGCCGCGGTTGTTCGCGGCGTCGAGCAGCTCGGCCGACAGGCGCTCGACCATCGTGCGGTCGTTGCGCGAACGGGCGGCCTGGATGAGCCAGCGGATGGCCAGAGCCTGGCGACGCTCGGTACGAACCTCGACGGGAACCTGGTAGGTCGCACCGCCGACGCGGCGGGAGCGGACCTCGATCATCGGGGCGACGTTGTCCAGCGCGGCGCGGAACACCTCGATCGGGTTCGCGCGGGCGCGGTTCTCGACGATGTCGAAGGCGCCGTAGACGATCCTCTCGGCGGTCGACTTCTTACCTTCGTACATGATCGAGTTCATGAACTTCGTCAGCACCACGTCCCCGTACTTCGGGTCCGGGATGATCTCGCGCTTCTCTGCAGAGTGACGACGGGACATTGGCTTAACTTCCAATGAGTAGATCTTAAGCACCTAACGCAGGCCGCCTTGAGCGAAAGGCCGGCGGCATCCTTGTCAGGCAGTGGAAAAGCTGTCTGCGGACCGAAGAAATTACTTCGGACGCTTTGCACCGTACTTCGAACGGCGCTGCTTCCGGTTCTTCACGCCCTGCGTATCGAGGACACCGCGAAGGATGTGGTAGCGCACGCCCGGAAGATCCTTCACGCGGCCGCCGCGGATCATCACCACGGAGTGCTCCTGAAGGTTGTGACCCTCGCCGGGGATATACCCGATGACCTCGAAGCCGTTGGTCAGTCGCACCTTGGCGACCTTACGGAGCGCCGAGTTCGGCTTCTTCGGCGTCGTCGTATAGACGCGGGTGCACACGCCACGCTTCTGCGGGCAAGCGTCCAGAGCAGGAACCTTATTACGGCTCCGCTGGATCTTCCGCGGCTGGGCGATCAGCTGATTGATCGTCGGCATCCTGTGCCCTCTTCCTCGGTCCCTTCCGAACTGCCGGAGCAGTCCGCAAAACGAATATGCGCCGGAAGGGCTAGTCAAAGCCCCTCGGCGCGGTGTGGGCAGAGGATCGCGCCTCGGGAGGCGCGTTCGTACCTACGGATCTGACTTAAGCGTCAGGCGATTTGAGCCTTCAGGTCGCGTCGGGGGCGAGGACGGCGGTTCGGGTCAAACCCGCAGGCCGTCGGCTGCCGAATGCCAACCGAAGTGGGGCGCTTCTAGACGCAACACCCGCCCCGGTCAATGCTCCGGAACCGGAAAAACGCACCCCCGAGAGCCATTAAAGAAGAGTGACCGCCCTGTGGAAGGCCCTGCCCGTGCCGGATCGGGGCAGTCCTAGCGAAACGGAGTCCACGGGGGGTTAATCCGATTCGTCGAATTGTCCGCATCGACGGTGTGCCCGAGGCGGGCGCGCTGGGTGGTGTTCGAGGATAGTCGCGTATGGGTTGCGTCGCAGCGAGCAACGTCGTCCCCTTCCGCCGCGTGTCGGCTCCCCCGCCGATGTCCGAGCGCGAGTCGGGTCTCCGCCGCCGTGGCGAGCAGCGGGTCCTGATGGAGACGGTCTACGCTCTGGGCTCCATGGTTCTCGGCGCGGACGACCGGGAGACGAAGCTCACCGCCTCACGCCTGCAGGTCTACGGCTTCGTGACGATCGAGGAGCTGGGCGAGGATGGGCGCGGCCGCCGCCTTCGCCCGTCGGAGGCGATTCGCGCGCGGATGGATCGCCCGTGGCGCCTGTCGAAGCCGGCCATGGCCGCTCCCGTCACGATCCCGAGTCTCGACGACTTCCTGTTCGAGAACGAACCCCTCGATCAGCCGGCCTGATTCGCGGCGATTCTCCGACTTCCTGTAAGGACGGCGTCGTCTCACCCGAGGCGGCGCCGTCTTGCTTTGGCGCCCCTCGGAAGCGGCCTGTTTCTGGGGCCCCAGCGGTTGCGTTTCTCGCCCACCCGATGTATGGCCCCGGCCTTCGCGACAATTCGGATGGGCCTCGCGCCCGTTCCACCGCGGTGACCGCGCCGGCGTCCCTGACGCCGACAGCGCGGTCGTTCACATGAGCCGGGGACCACAGATCCCCATCAGGCGTCGTCCGCCGGGCAATACCGCCCGCGTGCGGAAACCCGCCTGAGAGAAGGAGTCACGCACGTGATCCAGATGCAAACGAATCTGGACGTCGCCGACAACTCTGGTGCACGCCGTGTGATGTGCATCAAGGTTCTCGGCGGGTCGAAGCGGAAGTATGCCGGCGTCGGCGACGTGATCGTCGTGTCGGTCAAGGAGGCGATCCCGAGGGGTCGCGTGAAGAAGGGCGACGTCATGAAGGCGGTGGTCGTGCGCACCGCCAAGGACGTGAAGCGCGCCGACGGCTCGGTGATCCGGTTCGACAAGAACGCCGCCGTTCTGATCAACAATCAGAAGGAGCCGATCGGCACCCGCATCTTCGGACCGGTGCCGCGCGAGCTGCGCGCCCGCAACCACATGAAGATCATCTCGCTCGCCCCGGAGGTGCTGTGATGGCTGCCAAGATCCGCAAGGGCGACAAGGTCGTCGTGCTGACGGGCCGTGACGCCGGCCGGTCGGGCGAAGTCATTCAGGTGCTGCCGAAGGAAGGCCGGGCGTTTGTGCGCGGCGTGAACCTCGTCAAGAAGCACCAGAAGCAGTCCCAGAACCAGGAAGGCGGCATCATCTCCAAGGAGGCCGCCATCCAACTCTCGAACATCGCGGTCGCGGATGCCAACGGCAAGCCGACCCGCGTGGGTTTCCGCATCCTCGAAGACGGGCGCAAGGTCCGGTTCGCCAAGAGCACGGGGGATCAGATCGATGGCTGAGGCCGACAAGAACGCGTACGTCCCGCGGCTGCGCAAGCACTACGACGAAGTGGTTCGTCAGAAGCTGATCGAAGAGTTCGGCTACAAGAACCCGATGCAGGTGCCGCAGATCGAGAAGATCGTCATCAACATGGGCGTCGGCGAGTCCACCGCGGACTCGAAGAAGGCCTCGGTGGCGGCTGGCGATCTCGCCCTCATCGCCGGCCAGAAGCCGGTCATCACCCGCGCCCGCAAGGCCATCGCGACCTTCAAGGTCCGTGAGGGCATGCCGATCGGCTGCAAGGTGACGCTGCGCAAGCAGCGTATGTACGAGTTCATGGACCGCCTGATCACCATCGCGCTGCCGCGCGTGCGTGACTTCCGCGGCCTGAACCCGCGCTCGTTCGACGGTCGCGGCAACTACGCCCTGGGTCTCAAGGAGCACCTCGTGTTCCCGGAGATCTCCTACGACAAGGCGGAGCAGATGTGGGGCATGGACATCGTCGTGGCGACCTCCGCCACGACCGATGCCGAGGCCAAGGCACTGCTCGCGGCCTTCAAGTTCCCGTTCCGGCAGTGACGTTCCCGAACGTCAGACGCGGACACTGGAGATAGACACATGTCGAAGAAAAGCTCAGTCGAGAAGAACAACCATCGCAAGGATCTCGTGAAGCGCTTCGCTGCCAAGCGGAAGGCGCTGCTCGATATCGCGAACAACGAGTCGATCGAGATGCAGGAGCGCTTCGAGGCGCGCCTGAAGCTCGCCGAACTGCCGCGCAACTCGTCGGCCACCCGCATCCGGAACCGGTGCGAGATCACGGGTCGTCCGCGGGCCTACTACCGCAAGATGGGCATCTCGCGCATCGCGCTGCGGGAGCTCGGCAACCGGGGGCTCATCCCCGGCCTCGTCAAGTCGAGCTGGTAAGGAGGTCCCCACATGGTCAACGATCCCGTGGGTGACATGCTCACCCGTATCCGCAACGGCCAGCTGCGCCGTCGCAATGTCGTCCAGACGCCCGGTTCGAAGCTGCGCGCGAGCGTGCTCAACGTGCTGAAGCGCGAGGGCTACATCCGCGACTTCGCGCAGACCGAGCTGGGCAACGGCCGGTCCGAGTTCGCCATCGAGCTCAAGTACTACGACGGCAAGCCCGTGATCCGTGAGATCAAGCGCGTGTCGAAGCCGGGCCGCCGGGTCTACTCGTCTGTCGGCGAGCTGCCGCGCGTGGCCGACGGCCTCGGCGTCACCATCGTCTCCACCCCGCAGGGCGTCATGGCCGACCACGAGGCGCGTGAGCGCAACGTCGGCGGTGAAGTGCTCTGCACCGTGTTCTGATCGGGACGGAGGAGGACATCCCATGTCTCGCGTAGGCAAGAAGCCGGTTCCCGTTCCGGCGGGCGTCACCGCCACCGTCACGGGCCAGACCGTGAAGATGAAGGGCTCGAAGGGCGAACTGCAGTTCGTCGTTCCGACCCTCGTGAACGTCGCCATGAAGGACGGCGCCATCGAGGTCGAGCCCGTCAACCAGTCGAAGCCCGCCCGGTCCCTCTGGGGTACCTCGCGCGCCCAGATCGCCAACATCGCAACCGGCGTCTCGAACGGCTTCTCCAAGAAGCTCGAGATCACCGGCGTCGGTTACCGCGCCGCCATGGCCGGCAAGGCGCTCAAGCTGTCGCTCGGCTACAGCCACGACATCGAGTACGCCGTGCCGGAAGGCATCACCATCGCCACCCCGAAGCCGACCGAAATCACCATCACCGGCATCGACCGGCAGAAGGTGGGCCAGGTCGCCGCCGAGATCCGCGATTACCGCGGCCCCGAGCCCTACAAGGGCAAGGGCGTTCGGTACGAGGGTGAGTTCATCTTCCGCAAGGAAGGCAAGAAGAAGTAAGGGAGGGCGAAGATGTCTCGTAAGCTCGAAGCCCTCGATCGGCGCAAGGCGCGCGTTCGTCGGGCGATCAAGGCGGCGGCCAATGGCCGTCCGCGTCTCTCGGTGTTCCGTTCGTCGAAGCAGATCTATGCTCAGGTCATCGACGACGTGAAGGGCCAGACCCTGGCCGCCGCGTCCACCATCGACAAGTCGCTCAAGGGCGACCTGAAGACCGGTGCCGATGTCGCCGCCGCGACTGCCGTCGGCAAGCTCCTCGCCGAGCGTGCCAAGGCCGCCGGAGTCACCAAGGTGATCTTCGACCGCTCCGGCTACATCTACCACGGCCGCGTCAAGGCCGTGGCCGAGGCCGCCCGAGAGGGTGGCCTGGAGTTCTAAGTGAAATCGTCCCTCCCCCGTCCGGGGAGGGACTATCGAGCGAGCGGGCCTCCGGGCTCGCGCCAGTGAGATAGGCAAGAATTATGGCACGTGAACGTGAAGGCGGGGGCCGCGGCCGCCGCGAAGACCGCGAGGAGCACGACAGCGAGTTCGTGGACAAGCTCGTCCACATCAACCGCGTCGCGAAGGTTGTGAAGGGTGGCCGTCGCTTCGGCTTCGCCGCCCTGGTCGTCGTCGGCGACCAGAAGGGCCGCGTCGGCTTCGGCCACGGCAAGGCCCGTGAGGTGCCGGAGGCCATCCGCAAGGCGACCGAGGCCGCCAAGCGCGGGCTCATCCGCGTGTCGCTCCGCGAGGGCCGGACCCTGCACCACGACGTCAACGGACGTCACGGCGCGGGCAAGGTGATCCTCCGCGCGGCCCCGCAGGGAACCGGCATCATCGCCGGTGGCCCGATGCGCGCCGTGTTCGAGACCCTCGGCATGCAGGACGTCGTGGCCAAGAGCCTCGGTTCCTCGAACCCCTACAACCTCGTTCGCGCCACCTTCGAGGCGCTGAAGAACGAGGACAGCCCGCGCGCCGTGGCGGCTCGCCGGGGCCTCAAGGTGTCCGCGCTTCAGTCGCGCCGCCGCGATGCCGATCCGGCCGATACGTCCGAAGCTGCGGTCGCGTAAGGGAGGATGGCATGGCTGACAACACCAAGACCGTCCGCATCGAGCAGATCGGTTCGCCGATCCGCCGCGAGGCCAGCCAGCGCGCGACGCTGATCGGCCTCAAGCTGAACAAGCTGCACCGGGTCGCCGAGCTTGAGGACACGCCGGCCGTGCGCGGCATGATCCGCAAGGTGAATCACCTTGTTCGCGTCCTCGAAGCCTGAGGAGGTGACCGATGAAGCTTAACCAGATCAGCGACAATCCCGGCGCCACCAAGGACCGGATGCGTGTCGGCCGGGGCATCGGCTCCGGCAAGGGCAAGACCGCCGGACGCGGCGTGAAGGGTCAGAAGGCCCGGACCGGCGTGGCCATCAAGGGCTTCGAGGGCGGCCAGATGCCGCTTCACCGTCGCCTGCCGAAGCGTGGCTTCAACAACATCCACGCGGCGGACCTGAACGAGGTGAACCTCGGCCGGATCCAGGCCGCCGTGGACACGGGGCAGCTCGAGGCCGGCGCGACCATCACGGTCGAGACCCTCGTCGCCGCCGGCATCCTCGCCCGTCCCCGCGACGGCGTGAAGCTGCTGGGCGTCGGCGAGCTGACCTCGAAGCTCAGCTTCGAAGTCACCCGCGCCTCCAAGTCGGCCGTCGAGGCCGTCGAGAAGGCCGGCGGCTCGGTCAGCGTGGTCTACGCCTCCGGCGTCTCGACCCGCGGCAAGGCCGAGGCCGAGGCGACCGCCTGAGGCAGACGGCGGCCGCGCGACACGTTGCGCGGCGCGTCCCCGGCCTTTAAGTCGGAGACCATCGAGCGGCGGCCCCACGCGACCTCGCGCGGGCCGCCGCTTTTTTCGTTTCATCCGGGCACTCGCCCGGCGACACGCGTAGGACGCGACGCTATGGCCTCAGCCGCCGAGCAGCTTGCCGCCAACCTCAACTTCGGCGCGATCGCCAAGGCCGATGAGCTGAAGAAGCGCATCTGGTTCACGATCGGCGCGCTGATCGTCTTCCGGCTCGGCACCTACGTGCCGATCCCCGGCATCGATCCGGAGCAGTTCGCGCGGAACTTCCAGCAGCAATCGGGCGGCGTGCTCGGGCTGTTCAACATGTTCTCCGGCGGTGCCGTCGAGCGCATGGCGATCTTCGCGCTCAACATCATGCCGTACATCTCGGCCTCCATCATCGTGCAGCTCCTGACCTCGGTCATCCCGAGCCTGGAAGCGCTGAAGAAGGAGGGGGAGTCCGGCCGCAAGGTCATCAACCAGTACACTCGCTACCTGACGGTGGTGCTGGCCCTCGTGCAGTCCTGGGGCATCGCGGTGGGCCTGCAGGGCTCCTCGGCGGCCATCGATCCGGGGCCGTTCTTCCTCGCCTCGACGGTCATCACCCTGACCGGCGGCACCCTGTTCCTGATGTGGCTCGGTGAGCAGATCACCTCGCGCGGCATCGGCAACGGCTCGTCGCTCATCATTTTCGCGGGCATCGTCGCGCATCTTCCGGTGACGATCATCGGCGCCCTGGAGCTCGGCCGCACCGGCGCCCTCTCGCCGGTCATCATCCTCGGCGTGGCCGTGGCCGCCGTCGCCCTGGTCTACTTCATCGTGTTCATGGAGCGCGCCCAGCGCCGCATCCTGATCAACTACCCCAAGCGTCAGGTCGGCAACCGCATGTACGAGGGCCAGACCTCGTTCCTGCCGCTGAAGCTCAACACGTCGGGCGTCATCCCGCCGATCTTCGCCTCGTCGCTGCTGCTGCTGCCGGCCACCGCCGCCAGCTTC
Organism: Methylobacterium sp. TK26; assembly: GCF_055361565.1. NCBI lineage: Bacteria > Pseudomonadati > Pseudomonadota > Alphaproteobacteria > Hyphomicrobiales > Methylobacteriaceae > Methylobacterium > Methylobacterium sp. TK26. The sequence continues at coordinate 2,876,238 of NZ_CM143965.1, forward strand.
TCGGCGAACAACGGCAGCGGCTGGCTCGGTGCGGTCACGGCCTATCTCGGCCATGGCACGCCGCTGTTCATGGCGCTCTACGCGGCCCTGATCATCTTCTTCACGTTCTTTTACACGGCGGTTGTCTTCAACCCGCAGGAGACCGCCGACAACCTGAAGAAGCATGGCGGCTTCATCCCCGGCATCCGTCCGGGTGAGCGCACGGCGGCCTTCCTCGACAAGGTGCTGACCCGCATCACGGTGATCGGTGCCCTGTACCTGACCCTCGTGTGCCTTTGCCCGGAGATCCTCTCCTCCTACGCCTCGGCGAGCCTGGGCTTCGGCGGCACCTCCCTGCTGATCCTCGTGACGGTGACGATGGACACCGTGGCGCAGATCCATGGGCACCTGATGGCGCACCAGTACGAGGGCCTTGTGAAGCGCGCGAAGCTCCGGGGTGCGTCGGCCGGCCAGCGCCGCCGCTGAACGGCGACAGAAGCGCGGAAATGAGCGAAGTCCGCCCAATGGCGGGCTATCGCCGTCCGCGCAAGGCGCTAGAAACAGACCCCAAGGGGGCGATGCCCGGGCTGGCGTCGTCGAATGGATCCGGAGCCCGGGAAAGCGGGCCCTAAGAGGACAACGCCATGCGCATCATTCTGCTCGGACCGCCCGGCGCGGGGAAGGGCACGCAATCCGAGCGAATCGTGAAGAAGTACGGCATTCCGCAGCTCTCGACCGGCGACATGCTCCGCTTCGCCGTGGCGGCCGGCACGCCCGTTGGGCTGCAGGCCAAGGCCGTGATGGAATCGGGCGGGCTCGTCTCGGACGAGATCGTCGTCGGCATCGTCGCCGACCGGATCGAGCAGGCTGACGCCAAGCCGGGCTTCATCCTCGATGGCTTCCCCCGCACCGTCGCCCAGGCCGAAGCGCTGGGCAAGATGCTTGCCGGCAAGGGTCTCGAACTCTCGTCCGTGATCGAGCTGAAGGTCGATGAGGACGCCCTGGTCGGCCGCATCGCCAACCGCGCCGCCGAAGCCGCCGCCCGCGGCGAGGCCGTGCGCAAGGACGATACGCCGGAAGTGTTCAAGCAGCGCCTGGAGGCCTACCGGGCCCAGACGGCGCCGCTCTCGGCCTATTACGACAAGCTCGGCATGCTGAAGACCGTCGACGGCATGAAGCCCATCGACTCCGTCACAGAGGATCTGACGGGAATCCTGGAGCCGCACCGGGAGCGCATCGCCTCCTGAGGCGTTGGGCGGGTCATCCGAGGGGCGTTCGCCGGCCGGCGGGCGCCCCTTTTTTCTTGTCCGGAAGCACCGATGATCGCCCGCCTGACCCTGGCCGCCGCCCTCCTCGTCGCAGGGGGCGCCCTGCCCGCCGCCGCGCAGAGCCCGGCCCAATCTTTCGTCTACGGCCAGAAGCAGTTCCGCAACGCCTGCCGCCCGCCGCTGAAATACGCCGCCGGCGCCTGCGTCCGGCGCTGCCCAGGGGGCTATCGCGACGAAGGCCGCACCTGCCGCCTGTCGAATCAGCGGATGCGCTGACCCGTCAGGGCCGGGTGCGCGCGGCTTCGGCCGCGCGGCTCGGCCCGAAGAAGTTGAGGATATCCACCGAGAGGGAGCGGCGGCCGAATCGGCGCAAGGGATGCTCCTCGTGATCCCCCGACCGCAATTCGATCATCGCGGTCATCGGATTGTAGCGGAAGGCCACCCGCTCGCCGCCGAACGAGGCCCAGAGCGTCCCGCCCGCCCCATCATCGGCATCTTGGAGACTCACGCTCTCCGGCTCCGCGACGGCGAGGATTCCACCTACCACCGCGAGCAGGATGGGGACGACTTCCTCGGCGTTCGGCTCGGCGGCTTGCATCACGCCCGCCACGTAGCGTCGGAGGGTATCGCCGTGATGCGTCGCCTGCGTCATTGCTTTTTGTTCCCATAAGATTGACAGGCCGCCTCGCGCGGAGTAGCAGACCCCCCTTCGTCCAACCGAACGATGGTTCGAGGTGCCCTGAAGAGGGGCCGCCACGGGCCGCGTCGTCGTTGCACGCGCGCAGGGGCCGGCCTCCACCGGACGCGCGCGAAACCCGAGCCCGGCACCGCCGGGCCTCACATGGAGTGAGACCGTGGCCCGTATCGCAGGCGTTAACATCCCGACTGGCAAGCGCGTCGTCATCGCGCTTCAGTACATCCACGGCATCGGCCCCAAGAAGGCTGAAGAGATCACCGGCAAGGTGGGCATCCCCGCCGAGCGTCGCGTCAACGAACTGACCGACGCCGAGGTTCTCTCGATCCGTGAAGCCATCGACCGCGACTACATCGTGGAAGGCGACCTGCGTCGCGAGATCTCGATGAACATCAAGCGGCTGATGGATCTCGGCTGCTACCGTGGTCTGCGTCACCGCAAGCAGCTGCCCGTGCGCGGCCAGCGGACCCACACCAACGCCCGCACCCGCAAGGGCAAGGCGAAGCCGATCGCCGGCAAGAAGAAGTAATTTTTTTGGATTGGGAGGCCGTGCGTCGCTCGGCCTCCTCCCGCGGCGGGTGTCCCTTGGCGGATCCCGCTCAGCCTCGCCGGTCCTGCAAGACCGCAAGGCCAAGTCCCTAAAGAATCCCGAGCGCCTGGTATTACGGGCGTGCCTGAAGGAAGAGTGGAAGTCAGATGGCCAAGGAACCGCAACGCGTTCGTCGTCGTGAACGCAAGAACATCGTGTCGGGCGTCGCCCACGTGAACGCCTCGTTCAACAACACGATGATCACCATCACCGACGCCCAGGGCAACACCATCTCGTGGTCGTCCGCCGGCGCGATGGGCTTCAAGGGCTCGCGCAAGTCGACGCCCTACGCCGCCCAGGTCGCCGCCGAAGACGCCGGCCGCAAGGCCGCCGAGCACGGCATGCGCACCCTCGAAGTCGAGGTGTCGGGCCCCGGCTCCGGCCGCGAGTCCGCGCTCCGCGCCCTCCAGGCCGCGGGCTTCACCGTGACCTCGATCCGCGACGTCACCTCGATCCCGCACAACGGCTGCCGTCCGCGCAAGCGTCGTCGCGTCTGATCGACCATCCTTCGGCGAAAAGGGAGAAGCTTATGGCGGGATCGAAGCCACTGCCCGGCGTGCTGCGTTGGAACCTCGGCGACCTTACGGTCACCGCGCTCAACGACGGCTGGTTCCAGGCGAGCCTCGATCTCGTCACGGGCATCGACAAGGGAGAGGCGGCGCGCCTGCAGCGGGCCGGCTTCCGCACCGAGCAGCCGAAGATCACTCTGAACTCCTTCCTGATCACCGGGCCCGGCCGCAAGCCGGTCCTGGTCGATACCGGCTACGGCGCCCTGGCGCCGGTCGAGACCATGGGACGCCTGGGCGCCGCTTTGGCGACCACCGGCGTCGCGCCCGAGGACGTGGAGACGGTGCTGATCACGCACCTGCATCCCGACCATTGCGGCGGTCTCGCCCAGGACGGCAAGGCCGTCTACCCGAATGCCGAGATCGTCGTGCATTCGGATGAGGCGGCGTTCTGGCTTCCCGACGAGGCGCTTTCCCGGGCGCCGCAGGATGCCAAATCGTATTTCGAGGGCGCGCGGAATGCCGTGGCGCCCTATGCCGGCCGGATGCGCGAGCATCGCGGCGGCGAGGTGCTTTCCGGCATCGAGGCGGTCCATCTCCCCGGCCATACGCCGGGGCATTGCGGCTTCCGCGTGTCGTCGGGCGCCGAGTCGCTGCTGATCTGGACCGATGTGGTCCACCTGCCGGCGATCCAGTTCAAGAACCCCGATGCGGGCGTCGGCTTCGACGTGGACGGCGATCAGGCCCGGGAGACGCGCAAGCGGATCATGGATCAGGCGGCGTCGGAGCGGAGCTTCATCGCCGGCTGTCACCTGGAATTCCCAGCCCTCGGCTACGTCGATCGCGACGGGGCCGGGTACAGCTTCGTCCCGGCCCTGTGGGTCGGCGGCGAGTGAGTCCAGATAGATGAATCGAGACCGGGCGGTGTGCCAGGGGGCGCCCCCACCCGGCCGGAACGTGGGTACCGGACGATGCGGACCCGCGAGGCGTGAGAGGTAGGACCGTGGTCATTCAGAAGAATTGGCAGGAACTCATCAAGCCGAACAAGCTGCAGGTCTCGACGGGCGATGACCCCAAGCGGATCGCGACGGTCGTCGCCGAGCCGCTCGAGCGCGGCTTCGGCACGACCCTGGGCAACGCCCTGCGGCGCGTTCTGCTGTCCTCGCTCCAGGGCGCGGCGGTGACGTCGGTGCAGATCGACGGCGTGCTGCACGAGTTCTCGTCCATCCCCGGCGTCCGCGAGGACGTGACCGACATCGTCCTGAACATCAAGACGATCGCCATCCGCTCGCAGACCGACGCCCCCAAGCGCATGACCCTGCGCAAGACCGGCCCCGGCACGGTGACGGCGGGCGACATCGGCACGGTCGGCGACATCCAGATCCTCAATCCCGAGCTCGTCATCTGCACGCTGGATGACGGCGCCGAGATCCGCATGGAGTTCACGGTTTCGACCGGCAAAGGCTACGTCCCGGCCGAGCGCAACCGCCCCGAGGACGCGCCGATCGGCCTGATCCCGGTGGATTCCCTGTTCTCCCCGGTGACGAAGGTCAGCTACCGCGTCGAGACCACCCGCGAGGGCCAGGATCTCGACAAGGACAAGCTGACCATGACGGTCGAGACCAACGGCGCCGTGAGCCCCGAGGATGCGCTGGCCTATGCCGCCCGCATCATCCAGGACCAGCTCCAGGTGTTCGTGAACTTCGAGGATCCGCGCAAGGAAGAGGCCGCGCCGCTCACGCCGCAGCTGCCCTTCAACCCGGCGCTGCTCAAGAAGGTGGACGAGCTGGAGCTGTCGGTCCGTTCGGCGAACTGCCTGAAGAACGACAACATCGTCTATATCGGCGACCTCATCCAGAAGTCCGAGGGCGAGATGCTGCGCACCCCGAACTTCGGCCGCAAGTCGCTCAACGAGATCAAGGAAGTGCTGGCCGGCATGGGCCTGCACCTCGGCATGGATGTCCCCGGCTGGCCGCCGGAGAACATCGAAGATCTCGCCAAGCGCTTCGAAGAGCATTACTGAGCGCCTGCGGCGCTTAGTGGGCGAATAGGGAATAGCGAATAGCGAATAGGGAAGCTTGCGAAACGAGATGGTGGAGCCTTACTGCGGCCGACCACTCGCTATTCGCTACTTCGCTATTCGCTCAACAGGCGGCCGACCCTTGGCACGGCGGTCGCGAACAACAGGAGAGCCACCATGCGTCACGGGTACCGCGGTCGTCGTTTCAACCGCACCGCCGAGCATCGCCAGGCGATGTTCGCCAACATGTCCGCCGCGCTGATCAAGCACGAGCAGATCGTCACCACCCTGCCGAAGGCAAAGGACCTGCGTCCGGTCGTCGAGAAGCTGATCACGCTCGCCCGCACCGACAGCGTGCACGCCCGCCGCCTCGCCATGTCGAAGCTGCGCGACGCCGACATGGTCAAGAAGCTCTTCTCGGTGCTGGGCCCGCGCTACCAGGGTCGTCCGGGTGGCTACTGCCGCATCATGAAGGCCGGCTTCCGCCAGGGCGACAACGCCCCGCTCGCCGTGATCGAGTTCGTGGATCGCGACGTCGATGCGCGCGGCAAGGATTCCGGCCCGTCGCAGATCGCCGACGCCGCCTGAGGCATTCGCTGTTTCATAAAAAAAGGCCGCCCCGGTTCGTCCAGGGCGGCCTTTTTCGTTGGAGCGGTGAGGCTTTCAGCCTCAATCCGCCATCGTCTTCTTCACGGTCTCGACGAGCTGCTTCAGACTGAAGGGCTTGGGCAGGAAGTTGAAGGCTTCGCCCTCCGGCAGGTTCTTGCGGAAGGCGTCCTCGGCATAGCCCGAGACGAAGATCACCTTCAGGTGCGGCTGGTGCTTGCGCACCTCACGGAGCAGGGACGGGCCGTCCATTTCCGGCATCACCACGTCCGAGACCACGAGGTCGATGGGCTGCTCGCCGTCGCGGACGATGGCAAGCGCCTCCAGGCCGGAGGCGGCTTCCAGCACCGTGTAGCCCCGCGCCGAGAGGGCGCGGCTGTTCACGGCCCGCACCGGATCCTCGTCCTCCACGAGGAGGATCACGCCCTGGCCGGTATGGTCCGTCGCCGGTCGGCGGGGCGCCGGGGGGGCCGCCTTGGTGCCGGACGCGGCGGCATCCTGCGGCCGCCCGTCGGCCAGGGCCGGCGCCTCCGCCGGGGCCACCTCCGGGACGGGGATGTGGCGGGGCAGATAGATCTTGAACGCCGTGCCCCGGCCCACCGTCGATTGCACGTCGATGGTGCCGCCGGATTGCTTGACGATGCCGAACACCGTCGAGAGGCCGAGGCCCGTGCCCTTGCCGATCTCCTTGGTGGTGAAGAACGGCTCGAAGATCTTCTCCATCAGCTCGGCCGGGATGCCCTGGCCGGTGTCGCAGACCTCGATGAGGACGTGATCCCCGGCCGGCGGGCCGCCGCGCCCGTCGGTCGCCGCCTGCGGGCCGGGATCGACCACGTTCTCCGTGCGGATCGTCAGCTTGCCGCCTTCCGGCATCGCGTCGCGGGCGTTCACCGCGAGGTTCACGATCACCTGCTCGAACTGGTTCACGTCGGCCTTCACCGGCCAGACGTCGCGCCCGTGCTTCAGTTCGAGGGTAACGCGCTCGCCGAGGAGGCGCTTCAGAAGTAGCGTGAGCTCCGACAGGCTCTCGCCGACATTCATCACCTCCGGCCGCAGGGTCTGCCGCCGCGAGAACGCCAGGAGCTGGCGGACGAGGCCCGCCGCCCGGTTGGCGTTCTGCTTGATCTGCATGATGTCCTGGAAGGCCGGATCGTTCGGCCGGTGGCTCGCCAGGAGCAGATCCGAATAGCCGATGATCGCCTGCAGGACGTTGTTGAAGTCGTGCGCGATGCCCCCGGCCAGCTGGCCGACCGCGTTCATCTTCTGCGCCTGCGCGACCTGCTGCTCCAGTTGGCGCTGGGCCGTCGTGTCGAGGGCGTAGAGGATCACCCGCTCGGCTTCGTCCGCCTGCTCGCCCTCGTTGCCGCCATCGGCCGGGCTCAGCCACAGCCGCGCCGAGCGTCCGCCCGGCCCCTGCAGCAGCACCTCGATGGGCTCGGCCTCGGTGATGCCGCTGGCCGCGCGGTTGAGGCCGGCTTCCAGCGCCGTCCGGTCCACGACCGAATCGTTGAGGTTCGGCTCGGCGCGGGTGCCGCCCTCCCCTTCCAGTTCCGCCTCGTCGGAGGTGAGCGGCGCGGTGCCGAACAGCCGCGTGAACGAGGCGTTGGCGCGGGCGATCCGGCCGTTGCGGTCGAGCGTCGCGATGGCGATGGGCGAGTTGTTGAGGAAGCGGGCGAGGCGCACCTCAGCGGCGCGCTGCGGCTCGTCCGCGTCGGCCCCGGCCGAGCGGTTGATGACGAAGGTGCGCGAGGCGCCGGGCTTCCCGTCCTTGCCGAAGGCGACCCGGTGGTAGAGGCGCACGGGCACCGTGTGGCCGTTGCGGCGGCGCAGATCGAGGTCGAACCGGTCGGTGCGGACCTCGCCGGGCAGGCCGGCGGTGCGAATCAGGACGTCGGCGCTGGGGGCGATCTCGGTGAGGTGCAGCCCGCCCGAGCCGACGCTGGCGAGATCGTAGCCGAGCCACGCGGCGAGCGTGGCGTTCATGTAGACGATGGTGCCCGTGGGGCTGATCGACAGGAAGCCCGCCGGGGCGTGGTCGAGATAGTCGATGGCGTGCTGCAGTTCCTGGAAGACGTTTTCCTGCCGCTCGCGCTCGGCCGTCACGTCGGCGACGGTCCAGAGGGAGGCGGCCCGGCGCGGGCGCGGCAGGGGCCGCACCGACACCCTGTACCAGCCGAAATCGCGCTCGCCCGCCACGCCCGCCATCTGCCCGAGGGGCGGCGCCATGCGCATCTCCTCGGTGTGCGGGCGTCCGTCGCGGGCGGCCTGGGAGAGGCGGTAGACCGCCTCCGACACCTCCGGCGAGCCGACGAAGATCCGCTCCACGGGGGCGAGGTTCGTGAAGCTGTCGCCCCCGGCGAGGCGCAGATACGAAGCGTTGGCGTAGATGAGCCGCCCGCCATCCTCCACCACGAGGGCGCCGTCGGGCCCGCCATCGACGATGGCGCGGGTGATGTCGTCCCGGGCGTTGCTGCCGGAGAGCTGGATCGCGCCGATGGCGAGGGCGAAGAGGAAGAACACGCCGGCCATGGCGAGCAGCGCCAGCAGCCACACGATGAGCGCCTGCGCCTGTTCATTGGCGACGAAAGACAAGCCGATCGCCGCGCCCACCAGCAGCCCCGCGAGCATCAGGAGCAGGCCGACACGGCCGGGCTGCTCCGAACGGTCGATGGACCCGTTCACCGGCGGCTGAACCGCCAGGATCTCGGACGTGCTCTCCGGCCTCGCCGGGTCTGCCTTCAAAGTCGGGGCCGGGGATCCGGTCACGTCGGCCATCGGGGTCTTTCCAGAAACGGGCTCCGGTTTGGCCCGCGGTCCGCCCCACGGCAAGGGGCGTCGGACCACGGACGGCACCAAGCCCATCAAGAGCTTCGCGCAAAATGGTGGAGGAAGGGTAGCCCCGCCCTCACGCGGCCCGGCGGCGCAGGCGCATCACGAAGCCGATCACCTCCGCCACCGCCTTGTAGTGCTCGGCCGGAATCTCCCGGTCGATCTCCACGGTGGCGTGCAGGGCGCGGGCAAGGGGCGGATTCTCTACGATGGCGACGTCATGCGCCTTCGCGACCTCGCGGATGCGCAACGCCAGGGCGTCGACGCCCTTCGCGACGCAGATCGGCGCGGGCATCCCCGCCTCGTAGCGCAGGGCCACGGCGTAGTGGGTCGGGTTGGTGACGATGACGGTGGCCCCCGGCACGGCGGCCATCATCCGCTTCTTGGAGCGGGCCATGCGCAATTGCTTGAGCTTGCCCTTCACCTCGGGGTTGCCCTCCGATTCCTTCATCTCCTGCTTGATCTCTTCCTTCGACATCCGCAGCCGGCCGCGCCAGCGGAAACGCGCATAGAGATAATCCGCCCCGGCGATGGCGACGTGGACGGCGAGCATCCCCGCCAGGAGCTTGAGGCTGAGGGTCAGCACCGCCGGCAGGCAGGCGCCGGGATCGAGCCGGGCGAAGACCTCCAGCCGGTCGCGGTCCCGCCACAGGATGGCGCCGCCGACGACGCCGACGGCGATCATCTTCGCGAGACCCTTGCCGAACTGGAACAGGGCCTCGACGCCGACGATGCGCTTGAACCCCGCCATGGGCGAGATGCGCTCGAATTTCGGCATCAGCGCCTCGGCGTTGAACACCGGAGGGTGCTGGAGATAGCCCGCCGCGACGCCCGCCACGAGGGCGACGCCCACCGGCACCGCCACGGCTTCGAGCCAGATCCACAGGCCGCTGCGGGCGGCCCGCGCCATGGCCCAGGGCCCGTCCGGCACTTGGTGGGCGTTGGCGAGGAAACTGGTGAGGCTGCGCATCAGGCCGCTGGCGATGCTCGGCGCGGCCACGAGGAGGGCGAGGGTGAAGGCGCCGAGGATCGCAAGGGTGTTCACCTCGATGCTCTTGGCGACGTCGCCGCGTTCGATCGCCTGTTCGATCCGCCGCGGAGTCGGCTCTTCGGTCTTGTCTTCCTGTTCCGCGCCCTCGGCCATGGCTCAGCGCCTCCGGCCGGGGGCGGTCAGCGCCCGACGAACTCGCCGAGATACCGGCCCATGTCGTCGATGAAGACGCCCATCATCACGCCGAGGGACCCGGCGAGAATCAGCATGCCGATCAGCACCGAGGCCGGCACCGCCAGGAAGAACACCTGCAATTGCGGCATCAGCCGCGAGAGCACCCCGAGCCCGAGGTTGAACAGGATGCCGAAGGCGATGAACGGGCCGGAGATCTGCACGGCCAGGGTGAAGCCCCGCGCCACGGCCCTGAGGGCCAGCATCAGCGCGTCGCCGAAGGCCGGCACCCCGTCCGGCGGCAGCACCTGATAGCTCCGGGCGATACCCGCGATGGCGAGGTGGTGCAGGTCGGCGGCGAAGATCAGCGTGATGCCGAGCAACGACAGGAAGTTGCCCACCGCCGCCGATTGCCCGCCCACGGTCGGGTCCACGGTCATGGCGTACGACAGGCCGAGCTGCTGCGAGATGATGAGGCCCGCCGTCTGCAGCGCGGCGAGCACCATCCGCACGGTCAGCCCGATGACGAGGCCGATGATCGTCTCCCCGAACAGGAGCGCGATCAAGCGTGGCCCGGCGATCCCCTCCGTGCCGCCGAGCAGCGGACGCGCCATGGGATAGAGCACCAGCGTGACCATCAGCGCGAAGGCGAGGCGCAGGCGCGGCGAGACGGTCTGCTCGCCGACGCCCGGCATCAGCATGATCAGCGTGCCGACCCGCGCGAACACGAGGAGGAAGGCCGAGGCCACGCCCGGCAGGAGGAGGTTCATGCGCCTCCCTATAGCGCATGACGGGCGCCATCACCCGCCCGCCGCGATCCGCGCCGCGATGCGGGTCATGTAGCCGGCCATGGCATCGCCCATGAACGGGAGCATCAGCAGGAGGGTCGCGAAGACCGCGACGATCTTCGGCACGTAGATCAGCGTCTGCTCCTGGATCTGCGTCAGCGCCTGCACCAGCGAGACGACGAGACCCACGAACAGGGCGACGAGCATCAGCGGGCCGGCGACCTTCAGGAAGACGAAGATGCCGTCGCGGGCGACGTCGAGGATGGCGAGGCCGGTCATCGTGGGGTTCCGCGCGGCGTCAGATCTGCATCCGCATGATTTCCTCGTAGGCCGAGATCATGCGGTCGCGGACGGCGACCATGGTTTGCAGGGCCGTCTCGCTCTCGGCGACGGCGGTGACGACATCGACCACGTTGGCCTTGCCGGAGGCGGCGGTGATCGCCTGGGCATCCGCCCGGCGGCCGGCATCGCCGACGCCGTCGATGGCCTGTCCGAGGAGGCCGGCGAAGCCCTCGCCGGGGGATTGGGTCTGCTGGACGCGGGGGGTGGGCCGCCCTGAGGCGAGTCCCTGGACGGCGGCATAGGCGCCCGCCGCGAAGTTGCTCGAAGCCATGGCGCCGCCCCTACTTCAGGATCGCGAGGGTCTGCGCGATCATCTTGCGCGTCGTCGTGACCATGTTGAGGTTCGCCTCGTAGCTGCGCTGGGCCTCGCGCATGTCCATGTTCTCGATCAGCGGGTTCACGTTCGGCATCGACACGTCGCCCTTCGCGTCGGCGACGGGGTTGCCGGGGTCGTGCTTCACGCGGAAGGCGCTCGAATCGCGCCGCACGCGGCCCGTCTCCACGACGTTGGCGCCGGTCTCGCGGTCGAGATGGCTGGTGAAGGTCGGGATCTTGCGGCGATAGGGCTCGGCGCCCTTGCTCGCCGGCGCGGAATCGGCGTTCGCGATGTTCTCCGCGATGATCCGCATCCGGCCGGACTGGGCCTTGAGGCCGGATGTCGATGCCGCCAGGGATTTCGAAAATTCCACCGCCCGCCCCTCTCTCTAGGAGTTCCGCACGCTCAAAAGGCCGGGTGCGATCAGCTCTTGCCGATGGCGATCTTCAGGGTCGTCAGGCTGTGCTGGTAGAGCGAGGCGGCAAGCTGGTAATCGGTCTGGATGTCGCCGGCCTTCATCATCTCGTCCTCGAGATTGACGCCGTTGCCGCTCGGCCGGATCTCGAAATCCTTGACCTTCCTCGGGTCGCCCGCCGCGTCGGATTGTCCGATGGGCGCCAGATGGCCCGCCGCCGTAAGGGCGAGGCCGGGCGAACTCCGCTGCGCCTGGCCGGTGCCCTTGTCGAAGCGCAACTCGGTGAGATCCTGGGGCTTGAAGCCCGGCGTATCGGCGTTGGCGACGTTCTGGGCGATGACGGTCTGGCGCGCCTGGTTCCACTGCATCCGGGTGCGCAGCATCGCCAGCATGGGCAGGTCGGAAATGGCCATGGCCCCCTCGCGCGGCGCACCCGGCAGGTCCGGGCTCGGCAAAAACTGCCGTGTGCATGGTTAACGCGCCGTTAAAGACCTCGCCGTCCCCTCCTGGACGCACGAATGCCGGATCAACCCGACCCGAACAGGCACGTTAACGCGCCCGGCACACCAACGAGCTGTTAACGAAGCCTTAATTCGGCCTGCCCGTTTGGCGCGGCCTCGTGTTATGACGTGGGGCCTGCCGCGGAACTCGCCACGGCAGGAATGTGCGAGTGCGTAACCTTGTCATGGCTACGATCCGTGTTCGGCTCTGACGGCTCCCCGGTCATCCAGTACCTCGTCATCTTCGCGATCATCTTCTCGGCACTGGCCGCGATCGTGCTCGTGGTCCGCCGTCTCACCGGGACCGGCGGAGCGCTCCAGGGGCGCAGCGGCCGCACGCGCCAGCCGCGCCTCGGCATCGTCGACGTCTACGAGTTGGACCGCGCCCGGCAGTTGATCCTGCTGCGGCGGGACAATGTGGAGCATCTGCTCCTCGTCGGCGGCCCGAACGACGTGGTGATCGAACGCAACATCCAGCGCGGCCAGCGGCCCCTGCCCGAGGCGACGCTCCGCGCCGAGCCCGCCGCCGAGCCCCTGCCCGATCCGCTGGCGGAAGCCGGCCGCCTGCCCGAGCCGCCCCGCGCCATCGCCGAGGCCGGGCGCCCCATCCTCGAAACACCGCCGCGCCGCCCCGAACCCGCCTTCGAGATGCCGGTGGTGGTGCCCCCGCCGGTGCCGGGCTCCAGCGCCCCGCCGCCCGTGCGCCTTCCCCTCGACGCTGCCCTGATCGCTGGCGACGAGCCGGGCCGGGACATCCCCGTTCCGCCGCCGAGCCCGCCGCCGCCGCCCGCGCCGGTCCTCCCGACCCCGCCTGGCTCGGTGCGGGAGGCGTTGATGCGCCCCCGGCCGCCGCGCGGCGCCACGCCGCCCCTCGACCGCAAGCCCGAGGCCGAGCGTCTGGCCGAACGGGCCGCCGAGCCGATCCGCCTGCCGGATGCCAGCATCGCCATGCCGCCGCTGACATCCCCTCCGGTGACGCTCCCGCCCCTGACGCCGCCTCAAGTGACACCTCCGGCGGCCGATCCGCGCCCGGTGGACCCCGCCGTCCTGTCGGACATGGCCCGCCAGCTCCAGGCCGCCATCGCGCGTCCGAGTTCGGCGGTCGTCCCGCCGCCCACGTTGTCGACGGCTCCCACGCCGCCGGCGCCGGTCGTACCGCCGCCGGCCCCGCCGCAGGTCGATCCGATCGCTGCCGCGATGGCCGCCCTGGTGGCCCCGCCCCTCGATCCGGTCGCCTCCGGGATGTCGGGCAAGGCCGGGGCCGAGCCGGCCCCGAAGCCCGAGCCTACTGCCCGGCCGACGCGGGCCGAGAAGAAGGCCGCCCCCCAGCGTCCTGAACCGGCCGCGACAAAGCCCGAGCCGAAATCCGCCGGCAACCCGTTCTCCGTCGAGGAGATCGAGGCGGAATTCGCCCGGCTGCTCGGCCGTCCCCTCGACAAGCGTGGCTAAGGCGGGCGTTTGAACGCCTCGCCTGTGCGAGTTGGGCTGCACGGCCTTGCCTTCGCTCCGGCGCTTCGCCAAGCTGAACGACCGTTTTCCAGGGGCCGCCGCGGTCCCGAATAGTCAGAGTTTGTGCGATGAGAGTCATCGTCGAGCGCGCGGCCCTTCTCAGGTCGCTCGGCCACGTCCACCGGGTGGTGGAGCGGCGCAACACCATCCCGATCCTGTCGAACGTGCTCCTGCGCGGCGAGGGATCGACGCTCCAGTTGAAGGCGACCGACCTCGACATCGAGGTGACGGAGGGCATCGCCGCCGACGTGTCGGATCCCGGCGCCACCACCGTGCCGGCGCATGTCCTCTACGACATCGTGCGTAAGCTCCCCGAGGGCGCGCAGGTCTCCCTGGAGACCGGCGGCGAAGGCGGGCAGATGTCGATCCGCTCCGGCCGCTCGCGCTTCGCCCTGGGCGCCCTGCCGGAGGGCGACTTCCCCGATCTCGCCACGGGCGAGATGCCGCACGGCTTCGAGATCGGCGCTACCGACCTCAAGCGTCTCATCGACAAGACGCAATTCGCGATCTCCACCGAGGAGACGCGCTACTACCTGAACGGCATATTCCTGCACGTCCTGGAATCGGACGGCGCGCCGGTCCTGCGCGCGGTGGCGACGGACGGGCACCGCCTCGCCCGCGTCGAGATCCCCGCCCCGGCGGGCAGCGTCGGGATGCCGGGGGTGATCGTGCCGCGCAAGGCGGTGGCCGAGATCCAGAAGCTCCTCGACGACGGCGGAGAGATGGTCGGCATCGACCTGTCGCCCGCCAAGATCCGCCTGCGCTTCGCGGACGGGCTGACGCTGATCTCGAAGCTGATCGACGGCACCTTCCCCGATTATCAGCGGGTCATCCCGGCCAACAATGACAAGCGCCTGACCGTGGAACGGGATACCTTCGCCAAGGCGGTGGACCGCGTCTCGACCATCTCGTCGGAGCGGGGCCGCGCGGTGAAGCTGGGGCTGACGGACGGGCGCCTCGCCCTCTCCGTGAACAACCCCGATGCGGGCAGCGCCACCGAGGAGCTGGACGTCGACTACGCGGCGTCCGCCCTCGATATCGGCTTCAACGCCCGCTACCTGCTCGACATCACGGCGCAGCTCGAAGGCGACACCGCCCTGTTCAAGCTCGCCGATCCCGGCTCGCCGACCCTGATCCAGGATCGGGAGGGCGCCTCGGCGCTCTACGTGCTGATGCCGATGCGGGTGTGAGGCTGCGGGCGGGGTGCCCGCAGCCCGCCCCCCTTACTCGCAGACCTGCACGCGCTTGAAGGTGAAGTTCTCGTCGTCGAGCCACACCTTCCGGCGCTCGTAATGGCAGATCGGGCCGCGACGCTCGTGGACGATGACGGTCTCGGGCTCGTCTTCCACCAGCACCCGGCGCGGGCGGTATTCCGGCGGGGGCGGCGGCGGCGGGTTGTTGGCGCCGTTCACAATGGCGCTACCGACCATGCCGCCGACGACGCCGGCCGCGAGGCCGCCGATGATCGCGCCATTATGCCCGTCGCGGGCGGTGGCGGGCATGGCGGTGACGGTGAGAAGACCGGCCAGCGCGAGGGCGCCGGCGCGGATCGTGGACAAGGACGGGTGAACGGACACGCGAGAACTCTCCTGCTCGTGTTGAGCGGATGAGAGCGCGAGAGCCTTAATTTTGTCGGAAGGCCGCCGGGCTAGACCAGCCCGTCGAGGGAGCCGAGCACCGCCACCGGGGCGAAGTCCGGGTACTCGTCGGGCAGGCCCTTCCGGTTGATCCAGACCGGGCGGAAGCCGTAGGCGGCAGCCCCCGCGATGTCCCAGCGGTTCGAGGAGCAGAACAGCACCTCCTCGCGGCTCACGCCGAATTCATCGAGGGCGATCCGGTAGGCGTCCGGGTGCGTCTTGAACATCCGCACCGCGTCCACCGTCAGCACTGCGTCGAGTTGCCCCGACAGCCCGGCCGAGGCCACGGCCCGGTCGATCATCGGCTTGTCGCCATTGGTGAGGATCGCCGTCCGCAAGCCCCGCTCCCGCAGCGCCGAGAGCACGCCCGGCACCTCCGCGTAGGCGTCGAGGTCGCGATAGGCGTCGAGCAGCCGCTCGCGCAGCCCCCGGTCCACCTCCGGGTGCTTGGCCAGGGCGAAATCGAGGGCCCGTTCGGTCAGCGTCCAGAAGGGCTCGTACCGGCCCATCAGGCCGTGGATCCAACTGTATTCCAGCTGCTTGGTGCGCCACGTCTCGGAGAGGGACGTCGCCTGCGGTCCGATCGCGGCGGCGTGGCGCTCCACCGCCGCGTTCACGTCGAACAGCGTGCCGTAGGCGTCGAAGACCGCCGCGCGGATTCCATCCAGAAGGTTCACGTCGGACATGCGGCCTCCTCGCATTCTCCGCCATCAACTCGACCGGCGGCGCTCCGTTCACGCCCGCCGCAGGCGAAGCCCGAACAGGTGCAGCAAGCCGAGGAGCAGCCCGCCATAGACCACGGCCCCGGCGAGGCCGAGGAGGACGAGCACCGCGATCTCGCGCCCGTGGGACAGGGCCGGCACCAGCGCCTCGGCGACGGGCCGACCGAACAAGGCGATTCCGGTCAGGGCGATACAGGCGAGCACCACCCCCGCGACGGTGAGGCCGAGGGTCCGCCCCGGCGCCGCCCAGCCCCGCCGCAGGGCGAGGCCGACGAGGATCGCGAGGTTGACCCATTGGCTGACCGCCGTCGCCATGGCGAGGCCGGTGACGCCGTAGGGGCCGGTGAGCCACAGCTTCAGCACCACGTTCACGGCGATGGCGGTGAGCGAGGCCCAGAGGGGCGTCTTGGTGTCCTGGCGGGCGTAGAAGCTCGCCACGGCGCTGCGCACCAGCACCACCGCCGGCAGCGCCAGCCCATAGGCCGCGAGGACCGAAGCGGCGCGGGCGGCGTCCTCGCCGCTGAACTCGCCCCGCTGGAACAGGGCTGCCATGATGAGGCCGGGGATCGTCAGGAAGGCGACGGTGAAGGGCGCCGAGAGCGCCAGGGAGAACCCCGCCGCCCGGTTCTGCGCCCCATGCGCGCCGGCCACGTCGCCGGCCGCGATGCGGCGGCTCATCTCCGGCAGCAGCACCGTGCCCGCCGCGATGGCGATGACGCCGAAGGGCAGTTGGTAAAGCCGGTCGGCGTAATAGAGCGCCGAGACCGCGCCGGTCGGCAGCCAGCTGGCGATGATCGTGTCGGCGAAGGCCGCGATCTGGAAACCGGCCGAACCGATCACCGCCGGGCCGAGCACCGCGAAGAACCGCTTCAGCGCCGGATCGAGGCGGGGCACCGCGAGGTCCGGCATCACCCCCGCGCGGCGGCAGCCCCACCAGAGCAGGCCGAACTGGAGCAAGCCCGAGACCGAGACGCCCCAGGCGGCGGCATAGGCGGCGTTGGGGAACAGGGCCGTCAGGCTGAGGGCCGCCAGCATGGCGAGGTTGAGTAGGACCGGCGCGCCCGCCGCCACGGCGAAACGGCGATGGGCGTTGAGGATGCCCGACAGCAGCGTCACCAGGGTCATGAACAGCAGGTAGGGAAAGGTGATTCGCGTGAGCGCCACCGCGAGCTGGAAGCGCTCGCCGCCCTCCTCGAAGCCCGGCGCCAGGGCATGGACCACCCACGGCATCAGCGGCAGGGCGAGGTTGAGCAGCACGAGCTGCACGATCAGCATCAGCGTGAACACGCGGTCCGCGAAGCGCCGCGCGGCACCGGTCGCCCCCGCCTCCTCCAGGGAGGCGTAGGAGGGCACGAAGGCGGTGTTGAACGCCCCCTCGCCGAAGATGGCCCGGAAATGGTTGGGAAGCCGGAAGGCGACGACGAAGGCATCGGCGATGGGGCCGGCGCCCATCACGGCGGCCATCACCACGTCGCGGGCGAAGCCGGTCACGCGCGAAACGAGCGTCCACCCGCCGACGGAGAGGATGGAGCGGATCATGATCGGGTTTCGGCTTTCATCTCAAGGGCCCGGGCGCCACAGCCGCATGCCGCGGCGCCCGGTGGGATGCGCCTCAGGCGGTCGCCTCGGCGTACATCTTCTCGACGTGCTCCCAGTTCACGAGGTTCTCGATGAACGCCTTGAGGTAGTCGGGGCGGCGGTTGCGATAGTCGATGTAGTAGGAATGCTCCCACACATCGACGCCGAGGATCGGCTTGGCGCCGTGGACCAGCGGGTTCTCGCCGTTGGGGGTCTTCATGAGGGCGAGCTTGCCGTCCTTCACGACGAGCCACGCCCAGCCCGAGCCGAACTGCGTCACGCCGGCCTGGATGAAGTCGGCCTTGAACTTCTCGGCGCCGCCGAGGTCCTCATCGATCTTCTTGGCCAGGGCGCCGGGGATGGCACCACCGCCGTTCGGCTTCATCCAGTTCCAGAAATGGATGTGGTTGTAGTGCTGGCCGGCGTTGTTAAAGAGCGCCTGATTCGTGTTGTAGGCGGCCTTTACGATCTCCTCGACGCTCTTGCTGGCCAGATCGGTGCCTTCGAGCAGCTTGTTGCCGGTATCCACATAAGCTTTGTGGTGCTTGTCGTGGTGAAACTCCAAGGTCTCCTTCGACATGTACGGCCCGAGGGCGTCGTAGGCGTAGGGCAGTTCCGGCAGGGTGAAAGTCATTGAATGTCTCCGTGCGGCCGAGGGCAACCGCATGCCCCCGGCGGGGGGCCCCCGGGTTGACGTCCGGTACGTAAGTCGGGCCTGCGTCATCGGCAACGCCGATAGGGCTGTGCGAACAGGTTTTGCAAAACCTGTGCAGCGCCTTATCGTGCCGGCCATCTTCGGGGCCCTCTCGGCCCGCGTCCAGAGTGTACAATGATCGCTGCGCTGTTCGCGCTCGCCGCCGCCATGCTCATCGCCGGGGTGATCGCCGTCGTCGAGGGCTTCCCCTACGTACGTCTCGAAAGCGGGATGGCGATGGTCTATGGGGGCGCGGTCGTCGCCTCCTCCGGTCTCCTGCTGTTCGGCCTCGCCGTCGTCGCCACTTGGCTGCGCCGCATCGAGCGGGTCCTGCGCGACGGCGCAGTCCACGCCGAGGCCGCGCCCGTCGAGGTGCCGGACCTCCCGGCGCAAGAGGTCGGCCACGACCTCTTGACGGCCGTGCCCGTCCCGCCCGTGGTCGGCATGGGCTCGGACCGCGCGCGGATCGAGCCCTCCCTCGTCCTGCCGCCGCGCCCCCTGGCCGCCGAGCCGGAACTGCCTCTGCCGGGCCTCGCCACGCCCGCGACGCCCCCTGCGGACGTGAAGCCGCCCGAGGCACCCGCCAAGCCGGAGCCGGTCGGCGCGGAGCCCGCCGACGACCTGTTCGTGCCCGGCCGCCCCGAGCCGGTGGCGCCGGAGCCGGCGCCGGAGCCGGCCCTGCGGTCGAGCCTCGACGCGGCCCCCGAGGCGAAGCCCGAGCGCGCCGTGGTTGGGCGCTACAGCTCCGGCGGCAACACCTACATGATGTTCGATGACGGGGCGATCGAGGCGGATACGCCGAACGGCCGCTTCACCTTCGCCTCCCTCGACGAGTTGAAGGCGTTCGTGGACGGCGGCGGCGAGGCCGGCACGCGGGGTGCCGCCTGAAGGCACGGCCCCTGCAACGGAGCGGCGTGACCGACAGCCCCGCCCTCCCTTTCGACCCACGACAGCACGGACCCGCCCCATCCGGGGATTCGGGCAGCGCACCGATCGCGATTCCATGATCGCTCGGCACAGTTTGATCTATGTCGGCTCGCGCGGCGTCGCGGCGGCCCTGAACATGGTCTCCGTGGCGGTGTTCACGCGCCTCGCGCCCAGCGAGATCTACGGCAGCTACCTGTACCTGTTCTCCTGGGCGCTCGTGCTCTACGGCGCGACCTGCCAATGGCCGAAATTCGCGTTCTTCGCCCTCTACGACGAAGCCCGCGCCTCGGCGCAGATCGGGACGGTGGTGCGCCTCCTCGGCGGCTCGCTGCTGCTCGCCGGCGCCGCCGCCGGGCTCGCCGCCCTCCTCGGGCTGATCTCCCCCCCGGCGGCGGGGGCGATCCTGATGCTGGCTTTGGGCTTCGTCCTGTTCGAGGGCTCCACCGAGATCGCCCGCACCCGCCTCGCGGCGGGCGCCGTGGCCGCCGCCGTGCTGTGCCGGGCGGTGCTGATGCTCGCCCTCGGCAGCATCGTGCTGAAGGCGACGGACGACCCGGTCGACCTCGCCATGGCCATCGCTGTGGCGAACGCGCTGGGCTCTCTGCCCGCCCTCGTCACCATCGCGCCGCTGATGCGCGGGCCAGGGAGCCGCGACGAGGCCCTGCGCCTCCTCGCCTATGGCTGGCCCCTGGTCCTGTCCTTCGCCACGGCGGCGCTGGCCCAGAGCCTCGACCGGCTGATCATCGCCAAGACCGTCGGGCCGGCGGGTCTCGGGACCTACGGCGCCATCGCGGACTTCCTGCGCCAGAGCTTCATCGTGTTCGGGGAGGCTTTGGCCCTCTCGCTCATGTCCATCGCCAAGCGCGAGGCGCGGCGCGGCGGCATGGCGGCGGCCTCGGGCGTGCTCTGCGATGCCGCCCGGTCCATGACCGCCATCGCCGCCTTCGGCGCGGTGTTCTTCCTGTGCTTCGACGACCTCGTGGTGACGATCCTGCTCGGGCCGGGCTACCGCGAGGAGGCGCGCCGCCTCGTCCCGGTGCTGATTCTGGCAAGCATCCTGATGATGTTCCGCTCGTATTATTTCGGGCAGGTCATCTACTTCACCCGCACCAGCCGGCTCGAAGCGGCGGCCGCCTTCGCCACCCTCGTGACGGTGGCCGCGGCCTCATTGCTGCTGATCCCCAGGCTCGGCGCCATGGGCGCGGCCCTCGCCTTCGCGGGGGGGCAGGCCGCCGCCTGCCTCGTCCTCATCGTCGGCGCGAAGCGGGCCGGCACCGCCATGCCCCTGCCGCTGCCCGACATGGCCGGCATCCTCGCCGCCGCCCTCGCGGCGGGGCTGGTGGTGGTCGGCATCGGCCTCCTGCCCGGCGGCACGCAGCCCCCCGGGCAGGTGCTTGGTATCCTCGTCCTCGGCGCGGCCTTCGTCACCGTGGCGTGGCGCCTCGACATGCTCGGTCTGGCGGGGGCGATCCGCCGCCGGCTCGCGGCATGATCGCCCCCGCCCCGATGCCGAAGCCCCCCCTGCCGGACACCCGTTCCCCCTCCGCGACGGCGCCCCTGCCCGGCGGTCTCGTCGCCGCGATCCGGCCCCTCGACCCCGCCGCGCCCTGGGTGGGCGCCTGGGAGGCGCTGGGCGCCCGCGCCCTCATCGCGAACCCGTTCTACGAGGCATCCTATGCGCTCGCCGCCGCGCCGGCCTTCGGCGGCGGGGTGCGGATGCTCCTCGTGGCGGACAGGCCGCCGGAGGAACCGGGCGCGCGGCTGCTGGCCGCGTGGCCGCATCGGCGGATCGCCCGCCGCTGGGGCCTGCCCCTGCCGGTGCTGATGGGCTGGACCCACGGCTACGCGCCCCTCGGCATCCCCCTCCTCGACGGAGACGATCCCGCCGCCGCCCTCGCCGCGTTCCTCGCGGCGCCGCAGGCCCTCGGCGAGCCGCCGCGCCTGCTCCTGCAGAACGCCCCCGCCGACGGCCCTTTCCGCGCCCTCCTCGATGACGCGGGTGTCCGGCAGGACGCCTACTGGGGGCATGACCGGGGCTTGCTCGATGCCGCCGGGCTCGATCCGGCGGCGCGGGGCGCCTATCTCGATCACCTCTCCGGCAACCGCCGCCGCCGGCTGCGCCGCGCCCGCCGCCGCCTCGACGCGGACGGCCCCGTCACCTTCACCATGCTGGCCGATCAGGCAGCTTTCCCCGCCGCCCTCGACGCGCATATCGCCCTGGAGGCCGCGAGCTGGAAGGGCCGCGCCGGCACCGCCCTCGCCCAGCGGCCGGCGGAAGCCGCCCTCCTGCGCGCCGCCGTCGCCGCCCTGGCGAAAGGGGGGCGGGTGCGAATCGCGCGGCTCCACAGGGGCGACACGCTCCTCGCCTCGATGGTCCTGCCCCTCGCGGGCCGCGACGCCTTCGTCCTGAAGGTCGCCCACGACGACACCGACCCGGCCGTCGCGACGGGCGTCCAGCTGGTCCACCGCCTGACCGAGGCGGTGCTGGCGACCTCCGCAATCGACCGGATCGATTCCTGCGCGCCGCCGGATTTCGAACTCGCCACCCTGTTCTGGATGGAGCGCCGGGCCATCGCCCACCGCCTGATCGAATCGGGGCGCGATCCGCTCTTTCCCCTCGCCGCCCAGCTGGAGCGGGCGCGCGAGAGGCTGGCGCGTCTGCGACTCAGGCTCCGGGAGCGGCGGGCGAAGGGCTAGGCGCCGTCAGTCGCCTTCCTCGAATCGTGTGCGGTGGAACACTTCCCGGCCCGCGCCGTCGATCACCCGCACGGCCTGGGCCGGCTCGTCCCGGCGCTGCGGCACCCGCGAACGGGCGAACAGGCGCAGGGCGCGCTCCTGCGCAAACTCCAGATTCGCGACGCGCACGGAGATCCGGGTGACGACCTCCTCGCCATCCGGCCCGATCACTTCGATATGGAAAGTCTCGCGCAACCGGGGGCACCTGATCTATGTGGGGCGCAACCGACCATTCCGATCGGCCCTGCCGCAATAGGGGAGACGCGTGGATCCACTCAAGGCCGCCGCCGCCACCCTGTTCTGCCTCGCCCTGTTCTGGCTGGTGCTGCGGCTGACGCAGCGCCTGATGGCGATGGCCATCGCCGCCGGCCACGCCGAGGAGCGCCGCCGGATCGAGGCCGAGGCGCTTGCCGCGCAGGCCGATCAGACCGGCGCGGGCGCAGTCCCGTAGGCGTCCGCCATCTCCCCGATCCGCGCGAGCTTGGCCTCGTAGACGGACCAGTCGTCCCGCTCCGCGATGGGCGCCCACAGCGCCTCGACCTCATCGATCAGCATCGTGCAGGGCTCGCCCGCAAAATACGGGTGATCGAGGCGCGCCTCCGCCGAGGGTTCCACGCCCTCGAAGGCGGCTCGCACCGGGGCGAAATTCTCGGTCGCGTAATGGCTCGCGCTCGGGCTCGCCGCAGCCCGCTCCGCGCTGGCGAGGCCCCCGCGCCAATCGAAGAAGAACCGCTCGAACGGCGCCCGGCTGTCGCCGAGGAAGCGCCAGATCGCGGCGACGAGGCGGTCGGTCTGCGCCTGCGGGGCCGGGGCGAGGCCGAGCCGGGCGAACAGGGCCTGCGCGAAACCCTCCTGCAGGGCCGGGCCGAACCCTTCGAGGGCCTTTTCCAGCCGCGCCTGCGGGGCGAGCGCCAGCAGGCAATCGGCCAGCCGGCACAGGTTCCAGAACAGGGCCTCCGGCTGGCGGCCGAAGCTGTAGAGGCCGGATTGGTCGAAATAGGCCGCCGTGAAGTTCGGATCGAATTCCGGCAGGAAGCGCCAGGGGCCGTAATCGAAGCTCTCGCCGGTGACGTTGATGTTGTCGGTGTTGAGCACCCCGTGGACGAAGCCCGCCGCCGCCCACTGCGCGCCCATCCGCGCCACCCGCACCGTCACGTCCTCCAGGAAGGCGGCGGCGCGGTCCTCGACGCCCTCGCGCCAGAGCTCCGGCCGATGCGTCGCGATGGTGTGGTCAAGGAGCTTGCCCACGTTCTCCGGCTGCTCCAGCGCCAGGAAGCGTTGGAACGTGCCGATGCGGATATGGCCGTGCGAGAGCCGCACCAGCACCGAGGAGCGCGTGGGCGAGGGCTCGTCGCCCCGGATCAGGTCCTCGCCGGTCTCGATCAGGCTGAAGGATTTCGATGTGTAGACGCCCAGCGCCTCCAGCATGGAGGTCGCCAGCACCTCGCGCACCCCGCCCTTGAGGGTCAGGCGCCCGTCGGCGGTGCGCGACCACGGCGTGGTGCCGCTGCCCTTGGTGCCGAGATCGAGGAGCCGCCCGTCCTTCAGGTCGTGGAGTTGCGCGAACAGGAAGCCGCGCCCGTCCCCGAGTTCGGGGTTGTACGAGCGGAATTGGTGCCCGTGATAGCGCAGCGCCAGGGGCTCCTCGAAGCTGCCGGGCAGCGGCTCGAACCGGCCGAAATGGGCGACCCATTCCTCGTCCGTCAGCCCGCCGAGGCCCACTCGCTCGGCCCAAGGCTGGTTGCGATGGCGCAGGACCGTCTTCGGGAAACGCGCCGGGGCGACGACGTCGAAGAAGTCCGGCCCGAGATCGGCATGGCGGCGGGACGGATTGGGTTGGAGCTGATCCGGCAAGGCTTCTCTCAGGTGGGCGCGGGCTGAAGGTATCTGTCGGGTCAAGCCCGCTCGGGGCGATCCGTTGCGTCCCCGACCTGACGGAGGGCTTCGCCGAGGATCATCGCCGCCGCCATGGCGACGTTGAGGGAGCGCATCCCCGAGCGCATCGGCACCACGACGCGGGCGTCGGCGGCGGCGTGGACCGCCTCCGGCACGCCGGCCGATTCCCGCCCGACCATCACGCAATCGCCGGGGCGGAAGGCGAAGTCCGTGTAGGGCACGGCCCCGCTCGTGGTGGCGAGGACGAGCCGGGCCCCCGCCTCCCGGCGCCACGCCTCGAAGGCCGCGAAGGACCGGTGGCGGGTGATGGCGACGTGATCGAGATAATCGAGCCCGGAGCGGCGCAGGTGCCGGTCGGACACGTCGAACCCCGCCGGCTCCACGATCTCCACCGGCAGGCCGAGGCAGGCCGCCATGCGCATCATCGTGCCGGCATTCTGCGGGATGTCGGGCTGGTAGAGGGTCAGGCGGGGCATCGGGGACCGGCTATCGCCGCTCAGCCGGCAAAGCGCAACGTTTTCAACATCGCGCGTGGAACCCTGCGGTGCCGCTGACCCTTGAGCGGGCGTCGCAGCCGACGCGGCTGCCCGACCGGAAGGCTCCCGCACCATGCGCAACCCGCTCGCGACCGTCGCCCTGGCGACGGCCCTCGTCACCGCCGCCCTCGTCCCGGCCCTCGCCCAGAATGCCGACACCCCGGCGGCCGGGGGTCCCGTGGCCGCCAAGCCGGCGACGCTCTCCGACGACCTGCGCCCGAAATTCGTCGCCCAGGCGCCCTCCGACATGGTGTCGAGCAAGCTCGTGGGCCTCAGCGTGACCAACAGCGCGAACGAGACGATCGGCCAGATCGCCGACCTCGTCCTCGACGAGAAGCAGCAGGTGAAGGCCTGGATCGTCGGCGTCGGCGGCTTCCTCGGGATCGGCGCGAAATACGTCGCCATCGACCCCACCGCGATCAAGGTCGGCCGGGGCGACAACGACACCCTGAAGGCCACGATCGACACCACGAAGGACCAGCTCCGCGCGGCGCCGGAATACATCTACCTCGGCAAGGAGAAGCCGAAGGACGCGCAGGCCGCCGAGCCCGCCCGCCAGCCCTGAGCGGATCCGCCTCGCCCGGCGGCGACGTGCGGGCTTGAAGACCGGGTTCGTTCCGTGCACCACCCCGGCACACCAGTGCCGGGGTTCCTCACGCCATGCGCCGCGCCCTCATTCCGCTCCTCGCCTTCTGCCTGGGGCTCGTCGGCATCACCGCCGCCGCCTTCGTGATGCTGCGGCCGGAGGTGACCTCCGTCGGCACCGCCGCCGTGGGCGGCCCGTTCACCCTCGTCGACCAGGACGGGCGCACGGTGACGGAGAAGGATTTCACCGGGGCGACGCATCTCGTTTTCTTCGGCTTCACCCATTGCCCCGACGTCTGCCCGACGACGCTGCAGCAGATCTCCGACGTGCTGGCGGCCCTCGGCCCCAAGGCCAAGGCGATGAAGGTCGCCTTCGTGACCGTCGATCCCGAACGCGACGATCCGGCGAGCCTGAAGACCTACCTGTCGAGTTTCGATCCGCGCATCACCGGCCTCACCGGCACGCCGGAGCAGATCACCGCCGTCGAGAAGGCCTACCGCGCCTATGCCCGCAAGGTGCCGGACCAGAAGGGCGACTACGTCATGGAGCACACGGCGATCGTGTACGTGATGGACGCGCAGAACCGCTTCCTCGGCGCCCTCGACATCTCCCGTCCGCCGGAGCAGACGGCGGCGGAACTCGCCAAGAAGATCTGAGCCGGGTTCCTACAGCGTCATCCCGGCATGGAAGCGGTCGGGGGAGAGCGGCAGCAGGAACTGCACGCCGAACCCGCCTTCGAACACGCGCACCAGCCGGCTCGGCGTGCTGCCGACCAGCACGATGCTGCCCATCGGCGGGGTCGCGTTGCAGGTGATGGCGGCGCCCGACAGCGAGATGTCGATGAGCCGCGCCATGACCTCGCGGTTGTTCTCGAGCTTCAGGGTGACGCTGGGCTTCTCCGGCACGACGCGCTCGTGGCTGCGGCCCTCGGGCAGGCCGAGGATCTCGCGGTTGGCGAGCCATGTGAGCTGAGAGGCGAGCTTGTCGCGCTTGCGCGACGTCGCCGCGAGCTTCACCGCGAAGCCGCCCGCCGTGTGCCGGGCCACGACCCCTTCGATCCGGCCGATGAATTCGAGGTAGAGCACCACCCGCTCGCCGATCTCGCCGAGGACGGCGCAGGTCAGGCGGACGCCGCCGGGCGACATGTCGACGGTCTGACAGGGATATTCGCGCCGGTCGGAGAGCATGTAGCGGCCGAGCACGGCAACGCGCACCCGCTGGTGCTGGCGACGGTTCGACGCCACGCCCACGACGGGGCGACTTCTTAAAGTCTGGAGTGGGCCGGCATCCACCGCGATCATGCCAAGATCAGTCGCCGAGTAAGCTTCGCTGCGGCAACCGTAGTGATCACGAGTTACGGAATGCCTTCACCGGCAGGGTTCTTGTCGCACTTTCGTCAGAAAGACGGACCGGCTCAGGCGCGCCCGCCGGGATGGACCATCAGGTGCCCCCGCCGCACTGGCGCATCGGGCATCAACACGCGGCGAATGCCCTCACCCGGCCCGGCGGCGGGCGGGCGGGCGCTGCGGCTGCGCGGCGCCAGGATGCGCAGGGAGGTCGTCTCGGCCCGCTCCAGGGGCTTCAGGCCGAGCCAGGGCGGCGCCCCGACGAAGCTCAGCGCGCCGAGGGCGCGGATATGCGGGCGGCCTCGGTGGCGCAGGGGCAGCAGCAGGAGTTCGAGATCGACGCCCTCCTCCGCGCGGTTCACGCCGCGCAGGCCCGCCACGACGCCGAGCGTGTCGAGGGCGACCGTCTCCGCGAGGCGCCATGCGTCGCAGGCCCGGTCGCCCCAGAGGGCGCTGAAGGGCTGCCCGCGCAATTCCCGGCCGTAGAGGGCGCAGACCCGCGTCCCCGCGAGGCGGATGATCGCCGAGCGCGCCGGCACGTCGAGTTCCAGGATCAGGCTATCCGCCAGAAGATGACGGATCTCGCCAGGCTCAATTTCGGCCCGCTCCGGCGCGGCACGATCACCGCGGAGCTTTTCCCAGTAAGCGTGAAGCAGATGACTTGTGGGATGCTTCATGTCTGTCCCGGATCGGTACAAAAGTGCCTCGTGGATGCCCGTTCCGAAACGTCTGGACGACGTCTGCGGCCGCGCATCGGGCGGTTACCGTCCCTGGCCGCAATCCCTATGCCCTCGGGCGCGCCGATGCATCCGGCGAGTTACGCTTTGGTTAAGGTTGATCGCCACTGAAGCCTGTACCCTCCGGCACAACACAACGCTGAGAAGGAGTTGCACCCCGAGGATTCGCCTTCGTGTGGCAGCGCGGGCTTGTCCGCAACTTTCCAGTGACAACATGTGGGGCAATGGACGCTTCGCCCGATTTCCCCCGCCAGAGCCGTGCCCCGGTCTTCAACATGCCGGGGGTGGTCACGGCCTCCATCGCCGTGCTCGTCGCGATCCAGGCGATTCGCGAGTACCTCCTTTCGGACGTGCGCGACATCCAGGTCGTGCTCGACCTCGCCCTGGTTCCCGCCCGGTGGACGGTGTGGTTCGACCCGAGCCGCATCGCGGAGGTGATCCAGGCGGCGGCCTCGGGGGATCCCGATGTCGCGGCGATGCGTGAGGCCTTCGCGCGCTACGTCACCGGCCAGCAGAGCCTGGAGCCCTGGACGCTGGCCACCTACGCCCTGCTCCACGGCTCGTGGATGCATGTGCTGTTCAACAGCGTGTGGCTCGCGGCCTTCGGCACGCCCGTAGCCCGGCGCTGCGGGGCGTGGCGCTACGGCGCCCTCGCCCTGGCGGGCATCATCGCGGGGGGCCTGCTCCACATCCTGATCGATCCGCTGAGCGCCACGCCCCTGGTCGGGGCCTCGGCGGGGATCTCGGCCCTGATGGCGGCGGCGGCGCGCTTCGTCTTCCAGCCGCCGGTCTCGGGCTACGGCACGCAGCCCTGGCAGAAGCCGGCGCACCGCCCGGCCGAGACGATCCCCGAATTGCTGCGCAACCGGACGGTGGTGTCGTTCCTGGCGATCTGGTTCGTCACCAACCTCCTGTTCGGCATCGTGAGCCTGCCGCTGGGCGCCGAGAGCGCGGCGGTGGCGTGGGACGCGCATCTCGGCGGCTTCATCGCCGGCTTCCTGCTCTTCCCCCTCCTCGACAGGAAATCTCCCCCAACGCGATGACCGGCGGCCTTGCCAGGGCGCCGGAACAATCACACACTCGGGCACGATCGAGAGCCGGGACCAACCCGGCCGGCATGTCGCAACCGGTGCGCCGGAGCTGACGGTGCACCCAACCGATGACACAGGGAGGGGTCGATGACCGTCGCGCGGATTCTGTCGGAAAAGGGAGCTTCGGTGGCCACGGTGGGCCCGGAGAAGACCCTCGGGGACGTCATTCACATCCTGGCGGAGAAGCGCATCGGCGCCCTCGTCGTCGCGCATCCCGACGGCACGGTGGTCGGGATCGTCTCGGAGCGGGACATCATGCGCGCCCTGGCCCGGCTCGGCGCCGCCACCCTCGACGCCCCGGTCGGCGACCACATGACGGCCAACGTGACGACCTGCAACCGCTCCACGACGATCGAGGACGTGATGGAGCTGATGACCAACGGCCGCTTCCGCCACATCCCGGTCTGCGAGGACGGACGCCTCGTCGGCATCGTCTCCATCGGCGATGTGGTGGCGCGCCGCATCGCCACCGTCGAGGCCGAGCACCAGGCCCTGCGCGAGTACATCACCACCGCCTGAGCGGCGGCGCCCTCACCCCCGCGCGGGGGCGGGGGTGACTTGCCACAGGTCGGTGTCGGCGGCGTCCTTCAGGGTCACGGTCACCTGCTCCGTGCGCCCGTCCACCTTGACGTGGCCGACGAACTGCAGGCCCGCCCCCGGGGGGCGCCTTCACGGAGCGCAGCTGCGGGCTGAAGGCTCCAGCATGGAGCGGGCCTGAGATGAACTCCCAGAACGGCTCGACATCCTGAAACTGTGACGTGCCTCTCCGATCGTGTTCGTCACAGCCAGCGCTTCCATCGGAAGAAGGCGTAGGGCAGCACGGCCGCCACCACCATCATCACCACGGCCATCGGGTAGCCGAAGGACCAGTCCAGTTCGGGGATGGACTTGAAGTTCATGCCGTAGATCGACGCGATCAGCGTCGGCGGCATGAACACCACGGCCATGACCGAGAACAGCTTGATGATGTTGTTCTGCTCCAGGTTCACGAGGCCGAGGGTCGCGTCGAGCAGGAACTGGATCTTGGTGGAGAGGAAGGTCGCGTGCTCCTCCAGCGATTGCAGATCGCGCAGGGTGGAGCGCACATCCTCGCGCAGGTCGCGGGGGGCCTTGTTGGTGCGGTAGGTCGCCGAGAGCGAGAGCAGGATCCGCTCCATCGAAACGAGGCTCTCGCGCTGCTTGGAGATGAGGTCCCCGTGCCGGCCCAGGGCCCGCAGGGTGTCCTGCAGGGCGGTGTTGCGGGCGCTAGGGTCGTCCTGCACCTCGAAGATCGTCCCCGACAGGCGGTCGATTCGCTCGCCCTGGAGCTGGAGCACGTCCGCCGCCCGGTCGATCACCGCCTCGATCAGCCCGGCGAGGATCGCGTCGCCGGAGGCGACGGTGGCGTGGCCGTTGCCGGTGGCCCGCCCCGCCCGCTGCGCGAACATGCGGAAGGATTGCGGCTCCTCGTAGCGCACGGTGATGAGCCGGTTGCCCCGCAGGATGAAGGTGATGCCGGCGAGCCCCGGCTCCTCCGAATCGCTGACCTTCGAGAGCACGCGGCCGGTCATGTAGCGGGCGCCGTCCTCGACATAGAGGAGTTCGGACGGCTCGATGTCCTTCATCTCCTCGCGGGTCGGCACCTCGATCCCGGCGAATTCCTCGACCTTCAGCTCCTCCTCGCGGGTCGGGCGGATGAGGTCGAGCCAGATCGTGTCCTCGGGGATCACGTCCTGCAGGTTCACGGCCCGGCGTTCGAGCAGGCGCTGGCCGGCCTCCGTGACGGGCTGATGGATGAAGATCACGCGGGAATCTCTTCAGGGACGCGGCGGCTTGTGGCGGCCCCGGCATCCCGCAGGCGGTCGGGAGGCGCAAGGGGCCGACGGCATGTGACCCCGTTTCTTGAAGGTTCCGTGACAGCGCCGCCGCCGGGCGCCTCAGTTGCAGCCGTCGCAGATGCTGTTTTCGATCCGGTTCGTCAGGGAGCGCTCCTGCCGCCGCTCGCGCGAGGACGGCACCTCCCCCGGCCCCATGGACGTGCCCGGCGGCTTCGTGACGCCGAGGCTGTTGGTGTTGGGCGCCGTGATGGTCGAGCGCGGGCCGCCTCCGGTGCCGGTCTCGTCGGGGGCCACGCGGCCCTGCGCCAGGGCCGAGCCCGGCAGCATGAGCGAGGCGATCAGCAGGGAAAGGGTCGTGGCGCGCATCGTCCGGGTCTCCGTCGTCGGGAAAACGTACGATGCGCGCGGCAGTTGCCTTGACCTAGCGCCGGACTTTCTCCCGCCGGAACACGCCGACCATCTCCACATGGCCGGCATGGCGGAACTGATCGACCGGCGTCACCCGCTCCAGCTGGTAGCCCCCCGCGACCAGGGTGGCCGCGTCGCGGGCGAAGGTGCCGGCATCGCAGGAGACGCCGACGACGACGGGCACGGCGGAGGCCGCGAGCTGCTTCGCCTGCGCCTCGGCGCCCGCGCGGGGCGGATCGAACACCACGGCGTCGTAGGCCTTGAGTTCCAGGGGCAGGAGGGGGCGGCGGAACAGGTCGCGCCGCTCCTGGGTGATGCGCTTCAGGCCGGTCGCCGCCCGCATCGAGCGGTCGAGCCCGGCGAGCGCGGAGGCCTCGCCCTCCACCGCGTGGACGGAGGCACGGTTCGCCATGGCGAGCGCCAGCGGGCCGCAGCCCGAGAACAGGTCGGCCACCTTCTTCACCTTCGGGCCGAGGGCGTCGAGGACGAGGCCGGTGAGGATCGCCTGCCCCGCCGCCGTCGCCTGCAGGAAGCCGCCGGGCGACGGGAACAGCCGCGCACCCTCGCCCGCGACCGAGACCGGCTCGGCCTCCATCAGCCGCTCCCCGTGAAGCGAGAGCCGGGCGAGGCCGAGTTCCCCCGCGATGCGGACGAGGGCGGCGCTGGCGCCGGGCGAGACCGCCCCGTGGCCGCGGATGTCGACGTCGAGCCCCTGGTCGGTGGCGCTCACCGCCACGTCGAGGGGCTTGCGGCCGCCGCCGATCGGCACCGACAGGGCGCGGGCGACATCCGGCCCCCGGTGCAGGGCCGGCACGGTGATCGGGCAATGGTCGAGGTCCACGAGGGCATGGCTGCGCGCCTCCATCAGCCCCGCCTCAGTCCGCCCCTCGACGAGGCGGACATGCAGCGTCAGCCGCCGCCGCCCCGTCCCATGGGCGTCGAGGGTCGGTTCCGGCACGACCGGGAGCCCCGCCTGCGCGAGCCCGTTCGCGACGATGCCCCGCTTCCATTCCAGTTCCGGCTCGCGGGCGAGATGCTGGGTGCGGCACCCGCCGCAGCGCATGAAGTAGGGGCAGAACGGCTCCACCCGCTCCGGCGACGCCCGCTCGATCTCCTCGAGTTCGGCCCGCGAGCCCTCCCGGCGGATCGCGGCGCGCTCCCCCGGCAGGGTGTAGGGCACGATGGTCCCGTCCTGCGCGATGCCGTCGCCGCGCGCGCCCAGGCGAATGATCTCGACGCTCTCGCTCACGGCAGCTTCGCCCCCATCAGAAATTCGACATTGCCGTCCCCGCCCTCGACGGGAGACGGGACGAGGCCGAGGATCGTGGCCCCCCGGCCTTCGAGAAGGCCGCGCACCGTCGCGCAGACCTCCGCATGGATTTCGGGATCGCGGACGATCCCGCCGCGCCCGACCCGCTCGCGCCCCGCCTCGAATTGCGGCTTGATCAGCGTGACGAGGGACGCCCCCGGCGTCAGCAGCGGCCACAGGGCCGGCAGGACGAGGCGCAGGGAGATGAAGCTGACATCCACGCTGGCAAGGCGCGGCGCCGGATCGAGACTGCCGGGTGCGAGACTACGGATATCGACACCCTCACGGCTCGTCACCCTCGGATCGGCCCGCAGGCGCGGATGCAGCTGATCGCGCCCGACATCGACCGCGTGGACATGGGCCGCCCCGCGCATGAGCAGCACATCGGTAAAGCCGCCGGTCGAGGCGCCGACATCGAGGCAGGGCAAGCCCGCCGGATCGAGGCCGAACGCATCCAGGGCGGCGCTGAGCTTCAGCCCTCCGCGCGAGGCGAAGGGATGCTCGGGCTGCGCCTCCACCGACGCGCCCGGCGGGATCGTCTCGGAGGCGCGGGCGAGCACGCGCCCGTCCACCCGCACGCGCCCGGCGCGGATGGCCGCCTGCGCCCGGGCGCGGCTCTCGAAATGGCCGTGCTCCACCAGATAGAGGTCGGCTCTCTGCCGCTCGCGGGTCATGTGTCTCCGGTCTCGGGTAGGGGTGTCGGCGCCGCCCGCGACCCCTACCTAACCGCGGCCAGAGAAGAGGGCCATCGCATGACACGCACGTTGACGCTGCTCGCCGCACTGGGATGTTTCGCGGCAAGCGGGGCTTTCGCGCAGGAGCCCGCGAAGGACGCGGCCAAACCCGCCACCCCCGAGACCTACGAGAGCCCGATCAAGAACGCCAAGGGCGACACGATCGGCAAGCTCGCGATCCGCGACGGGGCGAACACCCTGGTCCTGCGCCTGACCATCCAGCCCGGCGGCCTGCCCCCCGGCTGGCACGGCATCCATTTCCACGCGGTCGGCGATTGCTCCGATCCGAAGTTCATGAACTCCAAGGCCCACGTGAACCACGATCAGAGCAAGCACGGCCTGCTCAACCCGGACGGGCCGGACGAGGGCGACCTGCCGAACATCTTCGCCAATCAGGATGGCTCGGCCAATGCCGAGGTCTCGTCCGAGACGGCGCTGACCGGCGAGGGCGGGCTCAAGGACGGGGACGGCTCGGCCCTGATCATCCACGCCAACGAGGACGACCACACCACCCAACCCATCGGCGGCGCGGGGGACCGCATCGCCTGCGGGGTGATCAAGTAGCGATCGCGCGCGGGCGGCCCTCGTCGTCGATGGCGACGAAGGTGAAGGTCGCCCGCGTGACCTTCTCCCGGTTCTGGGTGCGGAAGCGCCGCGCCCAGGCCTCGACCTCGATCTTCATCGAGGTGCGGCCCACATGGGCGACGCGGGTGTAGACGCAGAGCACGTCGCCCACGGAGACCGGGCGCAGGAAGGTCATGCCGTCGAGGGCGACGGTGACGACCCGCCCCCGTGCCCGCTCCACCCCGGCGATGCCGCCCGCCTGATCCATCTGCGACAGCACCCAGCCGCCGAAGATGTCGCCGTTGGCGTTGGTGTCGGCGGGCATGGCGATGGTGCGCACCGTCAGGTCGCCCTGCGGCGTCTCCCCGTTGGTCTCGTCCGCAGTGCCGGAAACCTGCATCGGGCCGCCCTCAAGGAAACACCCCGGCGAGCGTGAGCCCCGCCGCGGCGAACACGAACACCGCGCACAGGATGCAATCGAGCGGGATCGATTGCCAGAGGTCACGCGACGCACGCGCCTCCGCGTGACGCTCGGCGATATCGTTCATGGCGAGTAGTCCGCGTTTCCTCGCGGCCAGTCGGATCTGACGCCGACCGTGCCGAACCAGCACCATAGCGCAGGGCGGGCCCGGACGCGATGGGCGGGGCGCGTTACGTGTCCGGCGTCGTCAGCCACGTCTCCACCCGCAGGTCGGGCACGCGGGAGAACTCACGGAGATTGTCCGTCACCAGCGTTGCGCCGATGGCGATGGATTGGGCGGCGATCCAGGTGTCGTTCGCGCCGATCGGCGTGCCCTGCCGTTCGAGATGCGCGCGGATGCGGCCATAGCAGCGGGCCGTCTCCGGATCGATGCCGACCACCGGGATGCGCCCCGTCAGAGCGGCCAGGTTGGCGCGATTGCGGTCGCTATAGGCGCTCTTCTCCGCGCCGAATTCCAGTTCGCCCAACACGATGGTGGAGAGGCGCAGCGCCGCCGCCGGTTCGGCTTCCAGTCGCCTTCGAACCTCACGGTGTCCCTTCAGCGCGGCGATGACGATGTTCGCGTCCAGCAGGAACAGGAGTGGCACGGCTCACGCGTCCCAGGACGCCACCGGTTCCGCCGGGGGGTCCTCGGGCGCCGCCAAATCGATGGCTTCGGCGGAGGTCCAGAAATCGCGGAAGAGGTCGGCCGCGCTCCGGGGTTGATCGGGGACGATCCGCGCCACGATCCTGCCATGGCGCGTCACGGCGATTTCCGCGCCGGCCTCGACTTCAGCCAGCAGAGCCGAGAAATGCGCCTTGGCCTCGACGATCGGAACGCTCCTCACGCCATACTCCAGCAAATGACCATATGGTCATAATATCGGTGGCGTGAGGAGGGAGTCAAACGTGTCTCACGCGATCTTCGTCGTCATGTCCTCGATCTTCGCCTCGGCGCTCTGGCGCACGAGGTTGATGCCGTGTTCGCAATCCTCGCGGCGGACATAGCCCTCGCCCGATTCGGCGATGATCTCGCCGTTGCGGGCGCGCAGGCGCCAGCGCCATTGGCCGCCGGCATCCCGGTAGAGTTCGAAGCGCATCACCGTCTCCCACGAAAACGGCCGCGACGCGGAACGCATCGCGGCCGGATGGCCTCAAGATAAGGTCGTTGTGGCGCGTCGGAAGACGGGACGGTTACGAGCGCGGGGCGCGGTCGAGCCAACCGATGCTGCGGCCGTCATTGCCGCCACGGCCGGACGCCTCGCCCTGGCGCGGACGGTTGTCCCGGCCGGAGCGCGGCTGCTGCGGGCGGGCGTCGCGGCCCTGGCCGTCACGAGCCTGCGCCGGGCGGGCGCCCTGCGCGGGACGCCCTTGCGGACGCCCCTCGGCCGGACGCGCCTGACCGTTCTGACCCTGGCGGTGCTGGCCGGGGCCGGCACCGGGACGAGAGCCCTCGGCGCGACCCTGCTGCGGACGGCCCTGGCCCGGACGGCCGCGACCGTCCTGCTGGCGAGCGCCGCGCGGCTGCTGCTGCTGGCGCGGGGGACGGCGGGCCTCCTCGCGGGCGATCTCGGCGGCGGCCTCGCCGGAGGGGGCCGTGAACCCCTCGGGGAAGCCGACGACCGGCACCTTCTGGCGGGTCAGCCGCTCGATGTCGCGGAGGTAGGCGCGTTCCTCGTCGTTGCAGAACGAGATGGCGAGACCGTCCTTGCCGGCGCGGGCCGTGCGGCCGATCCGGTGGACGTAGCTCTCGGGCACGTTCGGCAGGTCGAAGTTCACGACGTGGCTGACGCCATCGACATCGATGCCGCGGGCGGCGATGTCGGTGGCGACGAGCACGCGGCACTCGCCGTCGCGGAACGCCTGGAGGGCGCGCTCGCGCTGGGGCTGGCTCTTGTTGCCGTGGATGGCGGCGCCGGCGATACCCGACTTGTCGAGGCCGCGGACCACCCGGTCGGCGCCGTGCTTGGTGCGGGTGAAGACCAGCACCCGGTCGATCGCCGGATCGCGCAGGATGTGGGCGAGCAGGGCCTGCTTCGCGCCGGTATGGGCGAAGATCACCTGCTGCTCGACGCGCTCG
Source organism: Methylobacterium sp. TK26 (assembly GCF_055361565.1). Classification (NCBI taxonomy): domain Bacteria; kingdom Pseudomonadati; phylum Pseudomonadota; class Alphaproteobacteria; order Hyphomicrobiales; family Methylobacteriaceae; genus Methylobacterium; species Methylobacterium sp. TK26. The sequence goes on from NZ_CM143965.1 coordinate 2,911,619, forward strand.
GCCGTGGTGGCGACGGGCGTGACGGCGACCTGCACCGGATCGTTCAGGTACTGGGCGGCCAGCCCGGCGATGTTCTTCGGCATGGTGGCCGAGAAGAACAGGCTCTGGCGCTTCTGCGGAAGCATCCGCACGATGCGCTTCAGGGCGTGGATGAAGCCGAGGTCGAGCATCTGGTCGGCCTCGTCGAGGACGAGGATCTCGACGCCTTCGAGGGTCAGCGAGCGGCGGTCGACGAGGTCGATCAGCCGGCCCGGCGTGGCCACGAGGATGTCGACGCCCGGCGCCAGCGCCCGCTCCTGGCGGCCGATGGTGACGCCGCCGAACACGACGGTGTTCGTGTAGCGCAGGTGCTTGCCGTAATCGGAGAACGAGTCGGCGATCTGGTTGGCGAGCTCACGGGTCGGCGACAGGACGAGGACGCGGCAGCCCCGGCGGGGCGGGCGGCGGTCTTCCAGGCTGAGGCGGTGGAGGATCGGAAGGGCGAAGGCGGCGGTCTTGCCGGTGCCGGTCTGGGCGATGCCGCAGAGGTCGCGGCCTTCCATGGCGGGGCGGATGGCCTGCGCCTGGATCGGCGTCGGCGTGGTGTAGCCGGCCTCCTCGAGCGCCCGGAGCACGGGCGGAGCGAGGCCGAAATCGGAGAACTGGGTCAAAGTGATATCCGTCGCAGCAGACCGGCCGGCCGCGCGAGAGGCTGCGGCACCGTGTGGGCGGTCCATCGAGTGGGGAAAGCCCGCGTGATGGGGCCGTCCGGGTGCATGCACGTTATGAAGAGGGGGGCCGGACCGCGGCGCTGAAGCCCGTCCGTCACGCAGCCCCCTCAGGCGGTCCATCGATGTGGCCGCTGACGCTGCATGCCGCATATGCTGCGCTGCGGTGCGGAAGTCAATGGCGCGACCGGCACCGGCCCGGTGCGCGGTTCCCCGGCATCCAGCCCCGGCTTGCGGGAAGCATGACATCACGCCTATCACTAGACCTGCGACAATTCGCGCATCCGGGTAGGCTCATGCCGGGGATTTCGGGAAAGACGCTCGTCGCGTGGGGGGTGCCGCCCGGCTCGCACATGGGCTCCGCCCTCGCCCTCGCCAACCGGATGTCCGCCGAGGGGGCCGACCGGCAGGCCATCCTAGCGGCCGTGCTCACGCTCGTCCCTCAGGCCATTCCGATGCGGACGGTTGCCGCTCCCTATGCCGTCGCGCTCGACGCGGAGACCGAGTTGGAGCGCGAGAACGCGGCGGCTGTCCTGGAACATATGGACCACCTGATGAGGGTGCCGACGATCAGCGCGGGTGCGGTGATGCCGGATGCCTGTCCGTCGGGCCATGCGCCCGGCACGATCCCCGTCGGGGGCGTCGTCGCCTGCCGGGACGCGATCCATCCGGGCTTCCACTCGGCCGACATCTGCTGCTCCGTGGCGATCACCGTCCTGCGGGACGAGATCGACCTCGCGTCGCTGCTCGACGCGGTGCAGGCCGTCACTCATTTCGGGCCGGGCGGCCGGGCGAACCCGCCTCCCCTGCCGACCCCTGTCGCTGCGAGGATCGCCGCGAACGCATTCACGTCCGACCTGATCTCCCGGGCGATCGGCGATTTCAGCTCGCAGGGCGATGGAAACCACTTCGCCTTCGTCGGTCGGCTGCGCTCGACGGGCCAGCCGGCCCTCGTCACCCATCACGGGTCCCGTGGCTTCGGGGCAACGCTCTACAAGAAGGGAATGCAGGCCGCCCAGCGGCACACGGCGAAGGTCGCGCCGGCCGTGCCGAAGCACAATGCGTGGCTGAAGGCCGACAGCGCCGCCGGCCAAGCCTATTGGGATGCGCTGCAGATCGTCCGTGAATGGACGCGGGCGAACCACATCGTCATCCACGATCAAGCCATGGCACGGGTCGCCGCGCGGATCGATCGGCGGTTCTGGAACGAGCACAACTTCGTGTTCCAGCGGGCGGACGGGCTCTTCTACCATGGCAAGGGCGCGACCCCCTCGTTCAAGGGCTTTTCCGCCGACGACGTTGGATTGACGCTGATCCCCCTCAACATGGCCGAGCCGGTGCTCGTGACCGCCCACCGGGACAACCCCGACACCCTCGGCTTCGCGCCGCATGGCGCCGGCCGCAACCAGAGCCGCGCGGCCTACCTGCGCGAGAACCGCCCGGAGATTCCGGAGGGCCTGGATGTCCGATTCTTCTGCGGCCAACCGGATCTGTCGGAGCTGCCGGGCGCCTACAAGAACGCGCGGGCCGTGCGCGAGCAGATCGGTCGCTACGGGCTCGCCGAGGTGGTCGACCATGTCGATCCATTCGGCTGCATCATGGCGGGCGACTGGGAGAGGGACGCGCCCTGGCGCAACAAGGGCCGCTCCCGGGCCGCCACCGCGACGGCCGCCTGACGAGGCGCTTGCCCCAAGGGCGATCTCAGGCCAGCGGGTTCAGGCTCGCGTTCCGTGGCGGCAGCGGCGCGCGCATGGTGAGGGAGAACCCATCGGGCGAATAATCGGTCGTCACCTCGGCCTGGACCTGGGTGATGAGCACCCGGTGCAGGAGGCGCGAGCCGAAGCCCTGGCGGCGGGGCGGTTGCACCACGGGACCGCCGCTCTCGCGCCAGGTGAGGCGCAACGTGCCGGCGGGGCCGCCGGGCTCCAGATCCCAGGCGACGGTGACGCGGCCGGTGCGGTTCGAAAGGGCCCCGTATTTCGCGGCGTTGGTGGTGAGCTCGTGGATCGCCATGCCCACCGGCACGGCGATGTCGGAGGGCAGGTCGATGGACGGCCCTTCGAGGACGACGCGCCCGTCCTCGCCGCCGGCCTCGGCCACCTCGGCGTAGGGGCGCAACTCGTTGACGAGGAGGCCGGTGAGGGAGGCCGTCTGCCACGTCGCCTCGGTGAGCACCGAATGGGTGTGGGCCAGCGATTTGATGCGGCCGACGAAGGCCTCGTAGAAGCTGTCGATGTCTGTCGCCGTCCGCGCGGTCGAGCCGACGATGGCCTGCACCGTGGCCAGGGTGTTCTTCACCCGGTGGTGCAACTCGCGGATGAGCAGGGTCTGCCGCTCCTCCGCGAGGCGGCGGTCGGTCACGTCGGCGACCACGCCGATCAGGCGACGGGGCAGCCGGTCGGGGGCATCGCGCTCGAACCGGCCCGCCATGTCGATGGTGCGCCACGCCCCGTCGGACTTGCGGCGGATGCGCCCGCTGATGTGGAGGTCGCGGTCCTCGCGCAGGGCCGCCGAGATCGCCTTGCGCACCGCCGCCCGGTCGTCGGCATGGAGGATGCCGCTGAGGAACTCGGTCTTGCCGATGGTGCCGTCCTCCGGCGCATGCCCGAAGATCTCGTACATGCGGTCATTCTCCCAGACCGCGTGGTCATCGAGCATGTGCCACTCGAAGATGCCGAGCTTGGCGACCGCCGTCGCGGCGCGCAGGCGGTGGTCGTGGGCCTGCAACTCGCTTCGGGTCTCGATCCGCGTGGTGATGTCCTGCACCACGCCGACCATGCCGCTGACCGCGCCCGCCTCGTCGGTGAGGGCCTGCCCGCTCACCTGCACGACGACGCCGCGCCCCTCGATGGTGAGGCGCGTTTCGAACCGGTAGGGCTCCAGGTTCTCCACCGCCGCCTCGATCAGGCGCGAGACCCGTTCGGGCTCGATGAGGAAGGGCCGCAGCACGCCCCAGGTGACGGAGCGCCCCGGCGGCTGGCCGAGGATGCGCGCGGCCCGGTGGGACAGGGTGAGGTCGCCGCTCGCCCGGTCCCAGCGCCATTCGCCGAGCCCGGCGGCGGCCATGGCGTCGCGGTTCGCCTCGGAATGGGCGGCCTCGTCCGGGTCCACCGCCTCGACCACCAGCGTGTCGCCGGAGCGGCGCACGCGCACGTCGATCTCGACGCCGTCCGCCCGCCGCCAGACGCGGATGCCGGAATGGAGGGAAGCCGCATCGGCGGCGAGGTCCGAGACGGGCGCCCCGTCGAGGCTGCCAGAGGGCCGCGCCAGGAGGGCGTGCAGCGCCGGGTTGGCCACGAGCACGCTCTCGCCGTCGCCCGCGAGCAGGGCGAGCCCGACCAGCGCCCCGTCGAAGGCCGACCGGCGCGCGTCGATCGCCATGGAATCGTGCTTCACCCTTCCCGTCACGCCAGGAACCCTTGGACGCGCGGCTCTACGGGACTTGAGCGTCCTCAGCCGCCACCAAATCCAGCCACCCCGCGCCCCAAGGATGGGGCTCAAGCGTGGCGGCGGCAAGGCTAGAGGTGTCGCGGACCCGACTTGTCAGCGGGTATTCCGGACGAATTCGAGGTAGGTCGGCCGTCGTCCGGTGGCGATGGCCTTCGCCTCGTAGCGGGTGCCGGGCCAGCCGGGGAAGGGCTGCAGCCAGTCACGAGAAGAGGCTGCCTCCCAGCGCAGGTCCGGGCAGCGGGCGACCCGTGCCAGGGTCCAGCCGGCGTAATCGTCGATGTCGCTGGCGAAGCGGAACACGCCGCCATCCTTCAGGAGGCGGGCGATCTGCGCCAGCGAGTCGTCCGAGACGAAGCGCCGCTTGCGCTGGCGCCGCTTCGGCCAGGGATCGGGATAGAGCAGGCTGACCTGCCCAAGGCAGGCATCCGGCAGGTGGGCCAGGAGCGGCGCCACGTCGCCGTCGCGGACGCGGACATTGCGCAAGGCGCGCGCCTCGACGTCGGCGAGGAGCTTCACCACGCCGTTCACGAAGGCTTCGGCGCCGATGAAGCCGATCTGGGGATGCTGCGCGGCCCGGGCGGCGAGGTGCTCGCCGCCGCCGAACCCGATCTCCAGCCAGATCTCGTCCGGCGGGGTGTCCATCTGCCCGAACAGCGTCCGGGGATCGATCCGGCCGCCGCCCGGCGGCAGGTCGATCCGCAGGGCCGGCAGAAGGGTTTCGAGGCGCGTTTCCTGCGCGTCCCGCAGGCGCTTGCCCTTGCGGCGGCCGAAGAAGGCGCGATCCGCCTCCTCCAGGCCGTCCTCGTGTTCACCCTCCGTCGCGGGAGGGACATCCGCCCTCCCGGTCATGGCAGGGTCAGGCGAGGGTCGAGCGGAGCTTGTCGGCGAGGTCGGTGCGCTCCCAGGAGAAGCCACCGTCCGCCTCGGGCGCCCGGCCGAAATGGCCGTAGGCGGCGGTGCGGGCGTAGATCGGCTTGTTGAGGCCGAGCGCCGTGCGGATGCCGCGGGGCGAGAGGTCGATGGCGTCCATCAGGACGGCTTCGAGCTTGGCCTCGTCCACCTTCCCCGTGCCGTGCAGATCGACATAGATCGACAGCGGCTTGGAGACGCCGATGGCGTAGGAGAGCTGGATCGTCGCCCGCGAGGCGAGGCCGGCGGCCACCACGTTCTTGGCGAGGTAGCGGGCGGCGTAGGCGGCCGAGCGGTCCACCTTCGTCGGGTCCTTGCCGGAGAAGGCGCCGCCGCCATGCGGGGCCGCGCCGCCGTAGGTGTCCACGATGATCTTGCGGCCGGTGAGGCCGCAATCGCCGTCCGGACCGCCGATGACGAACTTGCCGGTCGGGTTGACGTGCCAGACGGTGCCCTCGTTCACCCAGCCCTGCGGCAGGGCCTTGAGGATGTAGGGCTCCACGATGGCGCGGACGTCGGCCGAATCGAGGTTCTCATCGAGGTGCTGGGTGGAGAGCACGATCTGCGTGACCTCGACCGGGCGGCCGTTCTCGTAGCGGACCGTCACCTGGCTCTTGGCGTCCGGCCCGAGCTTGGCGGCATCGCCCTGCTTCGCCTTGCGGGCGTCGGCGAGGTCCTTGAGGATCTTGTGGGCGTAGAAGAGCGGAGCCGGCATCAGCTCGGGGGTCTCGTCCGAGGCGTAGCCGAACATGATGCCCTGGTCGCCGGCACCCTCGTCCTTGTTGCCGGCCGCGTCCACGCCCTGGGCGATGTCGGCGGACTGCGCGTGCAGGTAGATCTGAACCTCGTTGTTCTTCCAGTGGAAGCCGTCCTGCTCGTAGCCGATGTCCTTCACGGCTTCGCGGGTCAGCTCCTCCAGGTCCTTGAAGGTCACCGAATCGGGGCCGCGCACCTCACCGGCGATGACGACGCGGTTCGTGGTCGTCAGGGTCTCGACGCCGAGGCGGGCCTCCGGCATCGCGGCGATGTAGGCATCCACGACGGTGTCGGAGATGCGGTCGCTCACCTTGTCCGGGTGCCCTTCGGACACCGATTCGCTGGTGAAGAGGTAATTCGAACGCGCCATCGGTTCTCTCGTCGCCTTAAGGTCGCGGGCGTTCGGCCCTCACGGCTCCGCACCCTTAGGGGAGGGCTTTTCCCATCCGTCCGAGAAAGGGTCAAGACGATCCGACGAACCCGTTCGTTATAAAGGACGAGTGTGGCGTCTTCAGCCGCGCAAGCGCCTTTCGAGGACGTGGACGGCCGCGGCGATGTCGCGCCGCGTTTCGTCCGGGAAGGATTCGTTGATGTGCCGGCCCACGAGGTCGGCGAGGCCGGTCAGACCTCCCTCCGCGTAGGGCACCTGGGCGTCCTCGGCGAACCCGTCCGGCCCCTCCGCGCCGTTCGGCATGCCCCGGAAGAAGTACTCCATCGGCACACCGATCATCCGGGAGAAGATGTCGAGATGGACCGCACTGATGCGGTTGGTCCCCTTCTCGTATTTCTGAAGCTGCGCCGCCGACATGCCGAAGCTTTGTGCGACCCGGCGCTGTGTCAGCGAGGCCTTCCGCCGCTGCTCGGCAATGCGCTGACCGATGTAAACGTCGCGCTGGTCCGTCTTCTGGCCTGCCATCGAGAAACTCTCAGACCTCCTGACTGCTTCCGGACCCGCACGCTGACGCGCGAGCTCCGACAAGCTTAGCCGCGGGCTGACAATTTGTCACGGCGCCGGCCGTCGCAGCTTGCACCGACCCCGCAAACGGCGCCGATGGCCGCGAATGTCTCCAGGATGGGCTTATCCCGCATCCCGTCAAGCGACGGCCGCGAAATGCTCCACCGCCACCCTGCCGACCCGGCCGGTCGCGGTGGCTTCCGCCTCCGGCGCGAGCACCGGAGGTTGCACCCAGGTCCCGGCGTCGATGGCGGCGAGCCGGGCGTCGATCTCCTGCATCACGTAGCGGGAGAACGGGTAGACGTGCAGGTAGATCACGATGTTCGTGACCACCGCCTCCAGGGCGGCGGGGTTGCGCCGGGCGGTCTCGGCGAAGACGCTCCAGGCGAGCTTGGCGAGGTCCGGACGGCGGACGGAGACCCGCCATAGGATCCGCGTGAGGGAGGCGAGATCCTTCGCCACCACGCCCCAATGGATGCGCTGCGCCGCGAATCGCGGGCGGTTCAGGCGCCGCCCCGTCTCGCGCACCCGGGCGAAGAACGCGTTCGGCTCGTAGATCTGCTCCAGGACACCGCGATAATCGGCCAGAACGTCCCGCTGCGGGCGTGAGGTCACGAAGTTCAGCCCCTGGGTGCACTGGTCGCCCTGGTCGGCGGTGGTCTCGGCGTAGTTCGCGTAGAGCCGCCCCTCGCGCCGCAGCCGCCGGGAGAGCTGCGTGTTCGGCAGCGCGAACAGCAGGCCGACCATGGCGATGGGGATGCCCGTGTCGGCGATGCAGGTCGCCATGGCGCGGGTGATGCTGTCCTTCTCGCTGTCGAAGCCGACGATGAAACCCGCCGTCACGAACATGCCGGCCTCGTAGAGCTTGTGGACGCTCTCCGCGATGGACCGGCGGGTGTTCTGCTTCTTCTGCGTCTGGATCAGCGTCGCCTCGTCCGGCGTCTCGATGCCGGTGAACAGGGCGAAGAAATTCGCCCGGCGCATCAGGTCGAGGAGTTCTTCATCGTCCGCGAGGTTGAGGGAGGCCTCGGTCGAGAACTTGAACGGGTAGCCGTGCGCCTCCTGCCACGCGATCAGGTGGGGCAGGAAGAGCTTGATCGCCTTCTTGTTGCCGATGAGGTTGTCATCGACGAAGTCGACGTGGCCGCGATAGCCGAGGGCGAAGAGGCGGTCGAGTTCGGCCAGCATCTGCGGCGCGGTCTTGGTGCGCGGCGAGCGGCCGTAGAGCTCGATAATGTCGCAGAACTCGCAGGTGAACGGGCACCCGCGCGAGAATTGCACGCCGATATACAGGTAGTGGCTGAAGGTCAGCAGATCGAAGCGCGGGATCGGGCTCGTGGTCACGTCGGCCGTGAACTTCGCGGCGGTGAAGCGGCCCCTGCGCTCGCCGCGCTCCCAGGCGGCGACGAACTCGGACAGGATCCCCTCGGCCTCGCCGGCCACGACGAAATCGGCGCGGTCGTACACGTCCGGCGTCGAGGTCGGGGCCGGGCCACCGACGCAGACCGGCGTGCCGAGCGACCGGCAGCGCTCGATGATACCCAGGCAATCCGGCTCCTGCGGCAGCATTCCGCCGGTCATCACGAGGTCGGCGGCGCGGATCGCCTCGTCGATCAGGGGTTCGCAATTGGCGTTGATGAGGGTGATCTGCCACGTCTCCGGCAGCATCGCGGCCAAGGTTATCAGGCCCAGCGGCGGCGCGGCGGCGCGGGCGCCCTGGATCTCCATGGCCTCCTTGAAGTTCCACATCGAGTTTTCGTAGAACTTTGGAAACACGAGCAGAACCCGCGGAGCCGTGTTCACGTCCGACTTACGGTTCATCAACGCCTCGCAACCTTAGCCGGCAGAATTAAATCCACCGGCATCATAGCACCCTTACGGGAAACCTGCGCTGCAATTGAGGCTGATTTGCGCGGGTGCCCTACTCCGCGAGCCGCAGCCGCTCGGGCTGCGCGCCGTCCGCGTCGGTGAAGCCGTAGCGTCGGGCGAGGTCCCCGGCATGGAGCACCTGACCGGCGAAGGCCGACACGCCCGGATCGGCGGCGAGCGCCGCGAGCGCCCGGCCGGCATAGAGCGGCGTCTCGCCGGGCGGGTGCTCCTCGTCGATCTCCCGCGCGCGCTCCGTCGCCACCGCGCCGGGCGAGAGGCCGAGGGCGGTCACGCCGTGGGGCGCGAGTTCCCGGGCGAAGGCCAGGGCGAGGCGGTTCTCGGCGGCCTTGGCGGAATCGTAGAACACGTCGCCGAGATAGGCGTCCGCCGTCCCGAACGAGACAAGGACGAGGAGGCCCGAACGGGCGGCGACCATGGCCGGCGCCACGGCGCGGGCGAGGAGCAGAGCCGGCACGGGACCGGCCTGCATCAGCCCGAGATAGGGCTCGGCCGAGCGGCGCCAGAACGGAGTGCCCCAGGCGGTGCCGTCGGCGTAGCGCTCGCCGTCGAAGCCCTCGTTCCCGCCCCAGACGGCGCTGGCCACGACGTCGATCCGGCCGAAGCGCCGGAGCACCCAATGGACCATCTCGTCCGTCGCCCGCTCGGAGCGGTGGTCGCAGAGGTAATGGTGCCCCCGCCCCCCGGCGAGGTCGACCATGCGGGCGGTGTCCTCGATGGCCTCGCTGCGCATCTCGGTGCGCGGCCCGGTCTCGCTCGACCGGGCGGTGACGATGACGGTCGCGCCGCCCTCCCCCAGGGCGCGCGCCAGCCCCCGTCCGACACCCCGCGAGGCGCCGGCCACGAGACAGACCTTGTGGGAGAGATCGGGTGCGGCCACGGCTCAGGCCGGCTTGGCGCGCGACAGGAAGGCTTGCAGCCGCTGCTGTGATTCCGGCGATTGCAACTGCGCGTCGAAGGCCTTGGCCTCCGCCTCCAGGGCGGCTTCCACCCGCTCCCGGTCGCCCCGGATCAGCCTGCGCGAGGCAGCCAGCGCCCCCTGCGGCAGGGCGGCGAGGCGGGCGGCCTGCGCGAGGGCGTGCTCCACCACCATGTCGGCGGGCATCACCGCGTTGACGAGGCCGAGGGCGTGGGCCGCATCGGCATCGAGGGTTTCGGAGAGGAGCAGCAGTTCCGTGGCCTTCAACCGCCCGACCCGCAGGGGCAGGAGGTAGCTCGACGCGGCCTCCGGCACGAGGCCGAGCTCCACGAAGGGCATCCGCAGCCGCGCCACCGGGCTGGCATAGACGAGGTCGCAATGGAGCGTCAGCGTCGCGCCGATGCCGACGGCGATGCCGTCCACGGCGGCGACCATCGGGGTGTCGGTGCGGGCCAGTTGGCGGATGAACCGCAGGGCCGGTGCGTCGCTGAAGCCGTTCCGCGCCTGGCCCAGGAAATCCGCGAGGTCGTTGCCGGCGCTGAACACCCCCGGCTGGCCGGCGAAGACGACGGCGCGGATCGCCGCCGAGGCGTCGGCCTCTTCGAGCGCCCCGCGCATCGCGTCGTACATCGCGCCGGTCAGGGCGTTCTTCTTCTGCGGCCGGTCGATGACGATGAGGCGGACGCCGTTCTCGCCGTCGCTGATCGTGATGAAGTCGGTCATGGCCGGGTCCTCAAACGGCGAGCGCCAGGGCGGCATCCTCGGTGAAGGCGCCCCCGGCCAGCACCGCCTCCTCCAGGCCGGACACGGCCGGCAGCAGGTTCTCCGCGTAGAAGCGGGCGAGCGCGATCCGGGCGCGGTGGGCCGGATCGGTCTCGCCGCCCTTCAGCGCCGCCGCCGAGGCGAGGGCCGCGCGGGCATGGCAGGCGCCGCCGAGCGCCAGCCCGAACAGGCGCAGATACGGCGCCGCCCCCGCGAGCGCCGCCTCCGGCCGGTTCGAACCGAGGGCCGCGAGCTGATGGCTCGTCGCGCGGTCAAGGGATTCGATGGCGGTGCGCAGGCGGGGCGCCATCTGGCCGAAGGCCGGGTCCGCGTTCTTGAGCAGGCCCTCGGCGGCCCGGCGCATCCACGCGATCTGCGACCGCGCCGTGGCCCCGCCGTTGAGCGGCAGCTTGCGGGCGGTGAGGTCGATGGCCTGGATGCCGTTGGTGCCCTCGTAGATGCCGAGGATGCGGGCGTCGCGCATGAACTGCGCCGCGCCGGTCTCCTCCACGAAGCCCATGCCGCCATGGACCTGCACGCCGAGCGAGGCGACCTCGTTGGCGATGTCGGTGGAGAACGCCTTCGCCACGGGAGTGAGGAGCGAGGCCCTGTCGTGGGCCGCCCGCCCCTCCGGTCCGTGCGCGGCATCGAGGGCGGCGGCGGTGAGGAAGCAGAGGCTGCGCGAGACCGCCGTGTAGGCCTTCATGGTGAGCAGCATCCGCTGCACGTCCGGGTGGGCGATGATCGGGCTGGTGGTCTCGGCGGCGCCGATGGCCTTCCCCTGGCGGCGCTCTGCGGCATAGGCCAGCGCCTTCTGCGTGGCGGCTTCGGCCACCCCGACACCCTGCACCCCGACGCCGAGGCGGGCCGCGTTCATCATCGTGAACATGCAGGCCAGCCCCTTGTTGGCCTCACCGATCAGCCATCCCGTGGCCCCGCCATTGTCGCCGAACGCCATGGAGCAGGTCGGCGAGGCGTGGATGCCGAGCTTGTGCTCGATGCCGGAGCAGCGGAGATCGTTGAGCGACCCGTCCGGCAGCACCTTCGGCACGAGGAACAGGGAGATGCCCCGCGTGCCCGCCGGCGCATCCTTCAGCCGGGCGAGGACGAGGTGGACGATGTTCTCCGAAAGGTCGTGCTCGCCATAGGTGATGTAGATCTTCGAGCCGGTGATCCGGTAGCGGCCGTCGCCGACCGGCTCCGCGCGGGTGCGCAGCAGGGCAAGGTCCGAGCCCGCCTGCGGCTCGGTGAGATTCATGGTCGCCGGCCATTCGCCCGTGACGAGCTTTTCTAGGTAGCGCGCCTTCAATTCGTCCGAGCCGTGCGCCGCCAGCGCCTCGATCCCGCCCTGCGTCAGCAGCGGGCAGAGGCCGAAGGAGAGGTTCGCCGCGCTCCACATCTCGGTGCAGGCCGCCTCGATGGCCTTGGGCAGGCCCTGGCCGCCATGGTCCGCATCGGCCGAGAGGCCGTTCCAGCCGCCTGCGGTGAAGGTGGCGTAGGCCTCGCGCCAGCCCGGCGGTGTGGTCACGCGGCCGTCCTCGAAGCGCGTCCCGTGCCGGTCGCCGACCCGGTTCAGGGGCGCCAGCACGTCGGCGGCGATGCGCCCGGCCTCGGTGAGGATCGCCTGCGCGTCGTCCGGATCGACCCCCTCCAGCCCCGAGACGTGGCGCAGGGTGAAGAGCATTTCGGAGACGGGCGCGCGGTAGCTCATGGACGTGTCCTCACCTTGGCTCCGGCCTTCCCTGGTTTGACCCCGCCACGCTGCCGGCGCTAGGGCGGGTACGGTCTCAACCCACGGGGCGGCGCGATGCCGCCGGAGATGGCATCCCGCATGAGCAATCCGGGGTCAACGGTCCCGGCCGAAACCCGGCTGCTGCCTGCCGACGCGGCGGGCATCGCGGAGGCGGCGGCGCTGCTCCGCGCGGGGCGCCTCGTCGCCTTCCCGACGGAGACGGTCTACGGGCTCGGCGGCGATGCCACCGATCCGAACGCGGTGGCCGGCATCTACGCGGCCAAGGCCCGCCCGAGCTTCAACCCGCTGATCTCACATGTCCCGGATGCCGGGGCCGCCCGCGCGCAGGGCGTGTTCGGAGAGGAAGCGAACCGCCTCGCCGACGCCTTCTGGCCCGGCCCCCTCACCCTGGTCGTGCCGGCCTCGGCCGGGACGCGGGTCTGCGAACTGGCCCGCGCCGGGCTGCCGAGCGTCGCCCTGCGCGTGCCGGGCAGCGAGGCCGCCCGCGCCCTCCTCGCGGCGTTCGGCCGCCCGGTCGCCGGGCCTTCGGCCAACCGCTCGGGCCGGGTGAGCCCGACACGCGCCGCTCATGTGCTCGAAGACCTGAACGGCCGCATCGCGGCGGTGCTCGACGGCGGCGATACGCGGGTCGGGCTGGAATCGACGGTGGTCGCCTGCCTCGGCAGGCGGGCGCGCCTGCTCCGGCCGGGTGGCATCACCCGCGAGCGCCTGCGCGACGTGCTCGGCTACGACCCCGAAGGGCCGGAGGCCGCCGATACCCACGCCCCCGTGGGGCCGGGGCTGTTGGCCTCGCATTACGCGCCGAACGCGGCGGTGCGCCTCGACGCCAGGCGGATCGCCCCCGGCGAGGCGCTGATGCTGTTCGGCTCCTTCCGGCCGGAGGGCCATGACGCCGCCCGCGCGGTGGTGAACCTCAGCGAGGCGGGCGATGCCACCGAGGCGGCGGCCCGTCTCTTCGGGGCCCTGCGCGATCTCGACGCCTCGGGCGCGGCGACCATCGCAGTGGTGCCGATCCCGCCCGAGGGTCTCGGCGAGGCGATTCGCGACCGGCTGGGAAGGGCCGCGGCGCCCCGCTGATTTTTTTGTGGAACAGAAAGGCCGCCGGCCCGTTCATATGACAGGAAGGCCACTCAGCCCCCATACGGCCTTCAACCTTTCGAGGCTCGGAGAAATCCGAGCCTTTTCTTTTGGCCTCAGGCCAGCTTCGCCGCGATGCCGGCGACGTGGCGGCCCTGGAACCGGGCGCCGTCCAGTTCGATCGGGCTCGGCTGACGCGAACCGTCGCCATCGGCCAGGGTGCTGGCGCCGTAGGGCGTGCCGCCCTTCACCTGCTCCAGACCGGCCTGGCCCTGGAAGGCGTAGGGCAGGCCCACCACCACCATGCCGTGGTGGAACAGCACCGTATGGAAGCTGGTGAGGGTCGTCTCCTGGCCGCCGTGCTGCGAGGCGGTGGAGGTGAAGACCGAGCCGACCTTGCCGACCAGCGCGCCCTTCATCCACAGGCCACCGGTCTGGTCGATGAACTGCTTCATCTGCGAGGCCATGTTGCCGTAGCGGGTCGGCGTGCCGAAGATGATCGCGTCGTATTCGGGAAGCTCCGCCACCGTGGCGACGGGCGCCTGCTGGTCGAGCTTGAAGTGGTTCTGCCGGGCGACCTCTTCCGGCACCAGTTCCGGCACGCGCTTCACGACGACTTCCGCGCCGGTCTCGCGGGCACCCTCGGCGACGGCGTAGGCCATCTGCTCCACGTGGCCGTAGGTCGAGTAGTAGAGCACAAGGATCTTGGCCAAGGCGATGACTCCTCCGCTGGGCGCCGTAGCGGCGCGATGCCGCTCACATCGCCCGTCCCGCCGCTTGCAGGAAGCCCATACCGTGCAAGAATGACCTTGCAGGATTGCAAGGAGCCACGATGCAGGCCGGCTGGGACGATTTCCGCTTCGTGAAGGCGGTGGCCGATGGACATGGTCTGACCGGCGCCGCCGAGGCCCTGGGCATCGACCATTCCACCGCGTTCCGGCGGCTCGGCGCCATCGAGAAATCGCTGGGCGCGCGCCTCTTCGAGCGGCACCGGAGCGGCTACACAACGACCGCCGCCGGCCAAGCGATGCTCGATGTCGCGACGCGGATGGAAGCCGACATCGACGGCTTCGCCCGCGAGGTCGTCGGGCAGTCGGACGCGATGGTCGGGGAATTACGGATCACCGCCCCGACGAGCTTGGCGGGTACGTTCCTCATGCCGATCCTGGCCGAGTTCTCCCGCCGGCACCCGGCCGTGCGGCTTCAACTGATCCTCGCCGAGGAAACCCTCAACCTGTCCCGCCGGGACGCCGACGTGGCCCTGCGCGCCAGTCGGGGGCCGGACGAAACCCTCGTGGGCCGCCGCCTGACCGGCGTGGGCTGGGCCCTCTACGGCATGGCTGACCGGTCTTACGGACCGCTCGCGGAGGAAAGATGGGTCGGGCTCAGCGAGAGCGTGGCCGGCGGGTTGTTCGCTGGCTTCGTTCATCGGCGGACGGCGCCGGAGCGCGTCGTCCTCTGCCTGAACGGTGTGGCCGGGCTGCGGGAGGCCATCGCCGCCGGCATCGGCATCGGCCCCCTCCCCTGCGCGGAGGGCGACGCCGATTCCCGTTTCCAGCGTCTCGGCGGCCTGGAGCCCGAACTGCACACGGATCTGTGGCTGCTGACCCACCAGGACCTGCGCCGCTCGGCGCGGGTCCGTGCCCTCATGGATCACGTCGCGGCGGCGATTCAGCCCCTGCGGCCCCTCTTCGAGGGAAGGGCGGTCAGTTCTTGATTTCGAGGATCTCGACGTCGTTGCCGTTCACCTCGACCACGTCGCCGACGCTCTTGCCGGTGATGGCGCGGGCCAGGGGCGCGACGTAGGAGATCGAGCCCTTGTGCGGGTCGGCCTCGTCCTCACCGACGATGCGGAAGGTCTGCTTAGTTTCCTTGCCGGAATCGTCCTCGCGCACGATCGTCACGGCGGCGCCGAAATGCACCGTGTCGCCGGCCTTCGGCTCCACGAGCTGCGCCGTGTTCTTGCGCGACGCCCAGTAGCGCAGGTCGCGCCCGATGCGGGAATCCTCGGCCTTGTCGGTCGGGTCCAGGGACGCGACCTCCTTCTCCAGCCGCGCGACCTCGGCCTCGATCTGCGCGAGGCCCTCGGGCGTGACGAAGTTGGTGTGAGGCGAGATGGGACGGTCGGGAAGGTTCTCGAACGCTTCCCCGCCCTCAGGCTCTTTAACGAATGCGACGCTCATAAAATGACCAACCGGTTCGCTAAGGTGACGGTTCCAACGGGCTCGCGAATCCCGGATCAGGCGATCTTCACGACCGTGCGACCACGCACCTGCCCGGCCAGGATCGCCTCGCCCAGACGGCCGACCTCGTCGAAGCCGACGGTGCGGGTCATGGAGGAGAGCTTGTCGAGATCGAGGTCGCGGGCGATCCGTGCCCAGGCCGCGCGGCGCTTCGCCTGGGGCGTCGTCACGCTGTTGATGCCGAGGAGCGAGACACCGCGCAGGATGAAGGGCGCGACCGATGTCGGCAGGTCCATGCCCTGCGCGAGGCCGCAGGCCGCCACCGCACCGTCCGCCTTGGTCATCGCCAGGACGTTGGCCAGCGTCGCGGAGCCCACCGCATCGATGGCCGCCGCCCAGCGCTCCTTGCCGAGCGGGCGGCCGGGCTTCTCCAACTCGGCCCGGTCGAGGATTTCGGCGGCGCCGAGGCCCTTCAGGTAATCTGTCTCGTTGGCCCGGCCGGTGGAGGCGATGACGTGCCAGCCGGCCCGCGCGAGCAGCGCCACCGCCACCGAGCCGACGCCGCCGGAGGCGCCCGTCACCAGAGCCGGCCCATCGGCGGGGGTGACGCCATGGGCATCCAGGGCCATCAGGGAGAGCATCGCCGTGTAGCCCGCCGTGCCAACCGCCATGGCCTGCTCCGGCGTCAGGCCCTCCGGCAGGGGCACAAGCCAGTCGCCCTTCAGCCGCGCTTTCTCGGCATAGGCGCCGAGATGCGTCTCGCCGACGCCCCAGCCGGTGAGCACCACCTGATCGCCGGGCTTGTAATCGGGATGGTCCGAGGTCTCGACCGTGCCGGCGAAATCGATGCCGGGGATCATCGGGAAGCGGCGGACCACGGGCGAGCGGCCGGTCAGCGCGAGGCCGTCCTTGTAGTTCAGCGTCGAGTGGCCGACGCGGATGGTGACGTCGCCGTCCATCAGGTCAGCCTCGTCGAAGTCGCGGAAGGCGAGGCTCTGCCCGCCCTCGGTCTTGTCGACCACCCACGCCTTGAACGTGACCATCGCCTGCTCCTCCCGTCGATGACGGGGAGGTACGCCGCAGGTCGCCGGAATCAAGACGGCCCGGATGGTCGATCCGGGCCGTGCGTCACTCAGTAACCGTCGTAGATGCTGCCCCGGGAGAAGCCGAGGCCGACGCCGATATCCGCCGAGCTGGCCCCGGTGATGCCGAACGCGTCCGGGATCGAGCCGACGAGCGGGCCGCCATAGCCCGGGCCGTAACCACCGTAGGCCCCATAGCCGCCGCCGACCGGCACCCAGCCCGCCCGCGCCGGGGCGACCTGCACCCGGCGGCTGACGGTGGCGTATTCCGGCGGGTAGGTCTCCGGCACCGTCTCGGCCGGGCGGACCAGCACGGTGCGCTGGCGGAGGGCGAAGCGCGGCGGGGTGACGACCCAGCAGCCGATCAACTCGCCGCCGGGGCCACGGCTCGTCTGCCAGACGCGGCCGCCGGGGGCGACCATCACCTGCTCCTGCACCGTGTCGTAGACCGGCGGGATGGTGCGGTAGACGGTGCGCGGCGGGCGCACCAGCACGTTCTGCTGCACCGTATCGAAGACCGGCGGGGTCGTGGCGTAGCGGTAGCAGCCGCCACCGTAGCAGCCGCCGGCCATGGCCGGGGCGGCGAAGAACAGGCCGCCCAGGGCGGCGGCCATCAGGACAGTCTTGGCGACCGGCGCGGTCATCGCTGCGAACCTCTTGAAGCGTGGGACAATCCGGGCCGCGGAGATTTCCGCGCCCTACGCTCAACGAGGAAAGCAGTATCCCGAGCTTCGCAGCAACCGAGATCCTGAATCACAGTAAAATTAATCTATGGGCCGAACTGCGTAGAACCGTCCGATTCGTTCGTTAACTGTTGTTCGCGCTTTCGCGGAACCAACTGAACTTGCACCCCGGCGGCAAACAAAAACCCCCGCCGGCTCGCACCGGCGGGGGTTGTGTTTCGCAGCTCTCAAGCCGGCTCAGGTCTGTCCGGGCTTCAGGCCGTAGAAGATGTGCCGGCCGATCACGTCGAGCTTTCGCATCCGCCGCGACCAGCCCGGCCTCACGTAATCGGCGTGATAATGGGTCGCCCCGCCGACCTCCGCGACGTAGGTCCGCCCTTCCAGGACGGAGCGGGCGACGCGGGTGGCGTTGGACCAGGCCGAGGCATCGCTGATGCGCAGGGACTTGCCCTCGCAGGCGAAGGAGAACTGGCAACCCATGTAATGGTGCCGGTTCTGATAGACGACCCCGCAGATGCTCTGCGGATAGAGGCCACTCTTCACCCGGTTGAGCACCACCTGGGCGACGGCGGCCTGCCCGGTCTCGGATTCGCTGCGGGCCTCGAAATACACCGCCTCGGACAGGCAGCGCTGCTCCTTGTCCTGGGCCTCCGGGTCGATCAGGTCGGCGTAGCGGCTGCGCGCCTCGTCGGTCGGCGCCGCCTCGATCTCCGCGCCGCTGCGCAGGGGATAGTCGGGCATCACGAGGCTGGCGGCGGTGATCTCCACGGGGATCGCGTCCGCCGGGGCCGGGGTGGTGGACGACAGGGCGACCGCCTTCGGCACCGCCGGGGTCGAACCGTCGAAGCGGTTGCCGTCTTCGTCGTCGGTCCGGTCGGCGGTGGCCGCGCCCGTGGATTGAGCGGTGCCGGCCCCGGTCGTCAGGCCGAGATCCGCGACGGGCATGAAGCCGGAAGTCGGCTCGGCCTCGGAATCCCACACGGCGGAGCCGGTGGTGATCATGCCGCTGACGCCGCCGGTCACGTCGCCGAACAGCATGGCGAGGCCGGATTCGCGGGTGAAGGCGATGGGTTCGGGCCGCTGGGGATCCTCGCCGATCCGCCGGATGGCCGCGCCGATCAGCGCGGTGCCGGCGGGCATGGCGGGCACGGCCCGGCGGACATCGGCGGCGCCGAGCACGCCCGAGCCCACGGTGCTCTCGGTGCCCGCGCTCGCGGTGAAGGAGACGAGCAGCCCGAGCCCGGCCATCCACGGCGTGAACACCGCCGACAGCCAGCGCAGGTGGGTCTCCTGTTGCACTCGTCTCGTCGCCACGCCCTGCCGACCCGTTCCGATGTGCCGCACTCGCCACGCTGCCCGCCGATGGCGGCGGCAAGTGGCCCTCACGAAATTTATCGGGCGGGATGGTTGACCGGTGGTTAACGGGCGGGGCGACCGGCGCGGATACGAAAAAGGGGCGGCCTTTCGGCCGCCCCCTTCGGGTCTCGCAAGGGTGGATCGATCACTCGGCGGCGGGCGGAAGGCCCTCGACCGGATCGATGCCGCTCTCCGTCTGGCGCTGCTGCAGGATGAGGTTGTCCCGGCGACGGGCCACCGAACGGATGTCGGCGACGAGCGAACCGGTGCCGGCCGGGATGAGCGAGCCGACGATGACGTTCTCCTTCAGCCCCTCCAGGGTGTCGACCTTGCCGTTGACGGCGGCTTCGGTGAGCACCCGGGTGGTCTCCTGGAACGAGGCCGCCGAGATGAACGACTTCGTCTGCAGCGACGCCTTGGTGATGCCGAGCAGAACCGGCACGCCCTGGATCGGCTTCTTGCCGTCGGCAATCAGCTTCTCGTTGAACTCGGCGAGTTCCGTGCGGTCGATCTGGTCGCCCGAGAGGATGTCCGAGTCGCCGCCATCGGTCACTTCGACCTTCTGCAGCATCTGACGGACGATCACCTCGATGTGCTTGTCGTTGATCGACACGCCCTGCAGCCGGTAAACCTCCTGGATCTCGTTGACGAGGTAAGCGGCAAGCTCCTCCACGCCCTTGATCGCCAGGATGTCGTGCGGAGCCGGGTTTCCGTCGACGATGTAATCGCCGAGTTCGACCACGTCCCCGTCCTGCAGGTGGATGTGCTTGCCCTTCGGGATCAGGTACTCGACCGCCTCCGAGCCGTCATGCGGCGTCAGCGTGAGCCGACGCTTGTTCTTGTAGTCGCGGCCGAACGCGATGGTGCCGGACTTCTCGGCGATGATCGCCGCGTCCTTCGGGCGCCGGGCCTCGAACAGCTCCGCCACCCGCGGCAGACCGCCGGTGATGTCGCGGGTCTTGGCCGAGTCGGTGGAGACGCGGGCGAGGATGTCGCCGGCCTTCACCTTGGCTCCCGGATCGTAGCCGATGATGGCATCGACCGGCAGCGCGTAGCGGGCATCCGCGCCGCGCGGCAGCTTCACGGCCTTGCCGTCCTTGTCGACCACGACCATCGAGGGCTTCAGGTCGGAGGTCCGGGCGGACCCGCGCCAATCCACCACGACGCGCTTGGCGATACCCGTCGACTCGTCGGTCGTCTCGGTCATCGACTGGCCGTCGTAGAGGTCCTCGTAGGCCACGATCCCATCGACCTCGGTGAGGATCGGACGGGTGTAGGGGTCCCACTCGGCGATGCGCTGGCCACGCTTGATCTTGTCGCCCTCGTCCACGCGGACACGGGCGCCGTATTGCAGGCGGTGGACCGCCCGCTCGACCCCGTCCGCGCCGACGATGACCACCGCCACGTTGCGGCCGGTCGCGACCAGATCGCCGTCCGAGTTCTTCGCGAGAGCCCGGTTGCGGATCTTGATCGTGCCCTCGAAGCTCGACTCGATGAAGGACGAGTCGGCGATCTGGGCGGCGCCGCCGATGTGGAAGGTACGCATCGTGAGCTGCGTGCCCGGCTCGCCGATGGACTGCGCCGCGATGACGCCGACGGCCTCACCCATGTTGACGGGCGTGCCGCGGGCGAGGTCGCGCCCGTAGCAGGTGGCGCAGACGCCGCTGCGGGTGGCGCAGACCAGCACGGAGCGGATCTTCACCTCCTGGATGCCGGCGGCGTTGATCGCCGGCAGGTGCCGCTCCTCGATGGTCTCGCCGGTCTTCACGATGACCGTGCCGTCCTGCGCGACCAGATCCTCCGCGGCCGCACGGCCGAGGATGCGGGTGGCCAGCGTCGCGACCACCTGGCCGGCATCGACGATGGCGCGCATCTTGATGCCGTTGGTCGTGCCGCAATCCACCTCGCGGATCACCGCATCCTGCGCCACGTCGACGAGGCGGCGGGTCAAGTAGCCGGAGTTGGCGGTCTTCAGGGCGGTGTCGGCGAGGCCCTTACGGGCACCGTGCGTGGAGTTGAAGTACTCCAGCACGTCCAGACCTTCCTTGAAGTTCGAGATGATCGGCGTCTCGATGATCTCGCCCGACGGCTTGGCCATGAGGCCGCGCATCGCCGCGAGCTGCTTCATCTGCGCGGGCGACCCACGGGCGCCCGAGTGGGACATCATGTAGATCGAGTTGACCTGCTTGTCGGCGCCCGTCTCGTCCTTCTGGACGGACGAGATCCGGCCCATCATCTCCTGGGCGAGCTTGTCCGAGCACTTCGCCCAGGCATCGACGACCTTGTTGTACTTCTCACCCTGGGTGATGAGGCCGTCGTTGTACTGCTGCTCGTAATCCTTCACGAGCGTGCGGGTGCCCTCGACGATCTCCCACTTGTTCTCCGGCACGACCATGTCGTCCTTGCCGAAGGAGATGCCCGCCTTGAAGGCGTGGGTGAAGCCCAGGCCCATGATGCGGTCACAGAAGATCACCGACTCCTTCTGACCGCAGTGGCGGTAGACGGTGTCGATCATCGCCGAGATTTCCTTCTTGGTCATCAGCTTGTTGACGACGTCGAAGGGCACCTTCCGGTGCAGGGGCAGCGCGCCCGACAGGATCACGCGGCCGGGGGTGGTCTCGTAGGTCTTGGTCAGCGGCTCGCCATCCGGGCCGATGCCCTTCCAGCGCCACTTGATCTTCGAGTGCAGCTTCACGACGCCGGCGGCCAGGGCGTGCTCCAGCTCGCCGAGGTTGCCGTAGACGCCCTGCATCGGGTTCAGCTTGTTGGTGCCGTCGAAGGCGCCCGGAAGGCCCTCGCCCACGATCGACAGGTAGTAGAGGCCGAGCACGATGTCCTGCGAGGGCACGATGATCGGCTGGCCGTTGGCCGGATGCAGGATGTTGTTGGTCGACATCATGAGGACGCGCGCTTCCAGCTGCGCCTCGAGCGACAGCGGGACGTGCACGGCCATCTGGTCGCCGTCGAAGTCGGCGTTGAACGCGGCGCAGACCAGCGGGTGCAGCTGGATCGCCTTGCCCTCGATCAGCTTCGGCTCGAAGGCCTGGATGCCGAGGCGGTGCAGCGTCGGCGCGCGGTTCAGCATCACCGGGTGCTCGCGGATCACCTCATCGAGGATGTCCCAAACCTCCGGCTTCTCCTTCTCCACGAGCTTCTTGGCCTGCTTGACAGTGGCCGAGAAACCCTTGGCGTCGAGGCGCGCGTAGATGAACGGCTTGAACAGCTCCAGAGCCATCTTCTTCGGCAGGCCGCACTGGTGCAGCTTCAGCTCCGGGCCGACCACGATGACCGAACGGCCCGAGTAGTCGACGCGCTTGCCGAGCAGGTTCTGGCGGAAGCGGCCCTGCTTGCCCTTCAGCATGTCGGCGAGCGACTTCAGCGGACGCTTGTTGGCGCCCGTGATGACGCGGCCGCGACGGCCGTTGTCGAACAGGGCGTCCACGGCCTCCTGCAGCATCCGCTTCTCGTTGCGGATGATGATGTCCGGCGCGCGCAGCTCGATCAGCCGCTTCAGGCGGTTGTTGCGGTTGATGACGCGGCGATACAGGTCGTTGAGGTCGGACGTGGCGAAGCGGCCGCCATCCAGCGGGACCAGCGGGCGCAGGTCCGGCGGGATCACGGGGATCACCGTCAGGATCATCCACTCCGGCTTATTGCCGGACATCTGGAACGCCTCGATGATCTTGAGGCGCTTCAGAAGCTTCTTCGGCTTCAGCTCGGAGGTCGTGACCGCGATCTCCTCACGGAGGTCGTTGGCGATTCTGTCGAGGTCGAGTTCCTGCAGGATCCGGCGGATGGCCTCGGCGCCGATCATGGCGGTGAAGCTGTCCTCGCCGTACTCCTCCTGGGCGCGCAGGTACTCCTCCTCCGTCAGGAGCTGACGCTCCTTCAGGGGGGTGAGGCCCGGCTCGATGACGCAGTACGATTCGAAGTACAGGATCCGCTCGAGGTCCTTGAGGGCCATGTCGAGCAGGAGGCCGATGCGCGAGGGCAGCGACTTCAGGAACCAGATATGCGCGACGGGGGCGGCCAGCTCGATGTGGCCCATGCGGTCGCGCCGGACGCGCGCCAGCGTCACCTCGACGCCGCACTTCTCACAGATGACGCCCTTGTACTTCATGCGCTTGTACTTGCCGCACAAGCACTCGTAGTCCTTGATCGGCCCGAAGATGCGCGCGCAGAACAGGCCGTCGCGCTCGGGCTTGAATGTCCGGTAGTTGATGGTCTCGGGCTTCTTGATCTCCCCGTAGGACCAAGAGAGGATCTTCTCCGGCGACGAGATCGAGATCTTGATCTGGTCGAAGTTCACCGGCTGCGGCTGCTGGTTGAAAAGGTTCATGACCTCTTGGTTCATGATCCGCTCCTCGGCTCGACGCCGCCAGCCCCGCGCCGGGCCGCAGCGTCTTCAAAAAAAGGGCCGGCGCCGTGACCCCGGAGGGTTCGGCTCGCCGTCGTGCCGGAGGCTCTTCCCCTCCCCGCTCGACCGTGGCGGCGCGGACGCCGCCACGGGAGGTTTTTTCGACGTCTTACTCGGCCGCGTCGGCGGGCGGCTCCAGCTGGTCGTTCGCCGCCTTCTTGGAGGACGTCAGCTCGACGTTGAGGCCGAGCGAGCGCATCTCCTTGACGAGCACGTTGAACGACTCGGGGATACCCGCCTCGAACGTGTCGTCGCCGCGCACGATGGCCTCGTAGACCTTGGTGCGGCCGGCCACGTCGTCCGACTTCACGGTGAGCATCTCCTGCAGGGTGTAGGCGGCGCCGTAAGCCTCCAGCGCCCAGACCTCCATCTCGCCGAAGCGCTGACCGCCGAACTGCGCCTTGCCGCCCAGCGGCTGCTGGGTGACGAGGGAGTACGGGCCGATCGACCGGGCGTGGATCTTGTCGTCCACGAGGTGGTGGAGCTTCAGCATGTAGATGTAGCCCATCGTGACCTTGCGGTCGAAGGGCTCGCCGGTGCGCCCGTCGTAGAGCGTCGACTGCGCCGAGCGGTCCAGCCCGGCCATCTCCAGCATCTGCTCGATATCCGCCTCCTTGGCGCCGTTGAACACCGGAGTGGCCATCGGCACGCCGCGACGGACGTTGTTGCCCGCCTCCAGCAGATCCTCGTCGGACAGGCCTTCGAGCTCCGAAGGCGAGTAGATGGACTGCATCTCCTCCTTCAGGGGGGTGATGTCCTGGTTCTTGAGATAGGCATCGACCGCCTTCGCGACCTTGCGACCCAAGCCCGCAGCGGCCCAGCCCAGGTGCGTCTCGAGGATCTGACCGACGTTCATGCGGCTCGGCACGCCGAGCGGGTTGAGCACGATGTCGGCGTGCGTCCCGTCCTCAAGGAACGGCATGTCCTCGATCGGCACGATCCGCGACACGACACCCTTGTTGCCGTGACGGCCGGCCATCTTGTCGCCCGGCTGGATCTTGCGCTTCACCGCCACGAAGACCTTGACCATCTTCATGACGCCGGGCGGAAGCTCGTCGCCGCGCTGCAGCTTCTCGACCTTGTCGAGGAAGCGCTGCTCGAGGCGCTTCTTCGACTCGTCGTACTGCTTCTGCATCGCTTCCATCTCGGTCATGAGACGGTCGTCGATGACGGCGAACTGCCACCATTGCGAGCGGGGGTAGTCGTTGATCAGCTCGCGGGTGAGCGTGGTGTCCTTCTTGAAGCCCTTCGGCCCGGCCACCGGCGCCTGACCGATCAGCACATCCGCGAGACGGGCGTAGGTGTTGCGGTCCAGGATCGCCTGCTCGTCGTCGCGGTCCTTCGCGAGACGCTCGATCTCCTCGCGCTCGATCGCCTGGGCGCGCTCGTCCTTGTCGACGCCGTGCCGGTTGAACACCCGCACCTCGACGATGGTGCCGGTGACGCCCGGGGGCACCCGCAGGGACGTGTCGCGCACGTCGGAGGCCTTCTCGCCGAAGATGGCGCGGAGGAGCTTTTCCTCCGGCGTCATCGGGCTCTCGCCCTTCGGCGTGATCTTGCCGACGAGGATGTCGCCGGCATGGACCTCGGCACCGATGTAGACGATGCCGGCCTCGTCCAGGTTCTTGAGCGCCTCTTCGGAGACGTTCGGGATGTCGCGGGTGATTTCCTCCGGACCCAGCTTGGTGTCGCGGGCCATCACCTCGAACTCCTCGATGTGGATCGAGGTGAACACGTCATCCTTCACGATCCGCTCGGAGAGCAGGATCGAATCCTCGAAGTTGTAGCCGTTCCACGGCATGAACGCGACGAGCACGTTCCGGCCGAGCGCCAGCTCACCGAACTCGGTCGAGGGACCGTCGGCGATGATCTCGCCCTTCTTCACGAACTCGCCGACGCGGACCAGCGGCTTCTGCGTGATGCAGGTCGACTGGTTGGAGCGCTGGAACTTCTGAAGACGGTAGATGTCGACGCCCGGCTTGTTGGCGTCGGCCTCTTCCGTGGCGCGGATGACGATACGGGTGGCGTCCACCTGATCGACGATGCCCGCGCGCCGGGCGGCGATGGCCGCGCCGGAATCCCGGGCGACCACCGCCTCCATGCCGGTGCCCACGAACGGGGCGTCGGCGCGGACGAGGGGCACCGCCTGGCGCTGCATGTTCGAGCCCATGAGGGCGCGGTTGGCGTCGTCGTTCTCGAGGAACGGGATGAGCGCCGCCGCAACCGACACGAGCTGCTTCGGCGACACGTCCATGAGGTCGACGCGCTCGGGGCCGACGACGATGACTTCACCCGCCCGGCGGCAGACCACGAGGTCTTCCGTGAGCTTGCGGGCCTCGTCCATCTGCGCGTTGGCCTGGGCGACGTAGTACTTCGCCTCCTCCATGGCCGAGAGGTAGGCGACCTCGTCCGTCACCACGCCGTCGCGCACGCGGCGGAACGGGGTCTCGATGAAGCCGTACTTGTTCACGCGGGCGAAGGTCGCCAGCGAGTTGATCAGGCCGATGTTCGGGCCTTCCGGCGTCTCGATCGGGCAGATGCGGCCGTAATGGGTCGGGTGCACGTCGCGCACCTCGAAGCCGGCGCGCTCGCGGGTCAGACCGCCCGGGCCGAGCGCCGAGAGACGCCGCTTGTGCGTCACCTCGGAGAGCGGGTTGGTCTGGTCCATGAACTGCGACAGCTGCGACGAGCCGAAGAACTCACGCACCGCCGCCGCAGCCGGCTTCGCGTTGATGAGGTCCTGCGGCATGACCGTGTCGATATCGACCTGGCTCATGCGCTCGCGGATGGCGCGCTCCATGCGGAGCAGGCCCAGCCGGTACTGGTTCTCCATGAGCTCGCCGACCGAGCGCACCCGGCGGTTGCCGAGGTGGTCGATGTCGTCGATCTCGCCCTTGCCGTCGCGCAACTCCACGAGCGCCTTGACGACCGCGAGCATGTCCTCCTTGCGGAGGGTGCGCACCGTGTCGGCGGCGTCGAGGTCGAGACGCATGTTCATCTTCACGCGGCCGACCGCCGAGAGGTCGTAGCGCTCGGAATCGAAGAACAGCGAGTGGAACATCGCCTCGGCGGTGTCCAGCGTCGGCGGCTCGCCCGGGCGCATCACCCGGTAGATGTCGAACAGCGCACCCTCGCGGGCCGAGTTCTTGTCCACCGCGAGGGTGTTGCGGATGTACGGGCCGATGTTGACGTGGTCGATGTCGAGCACCGGCAATTCGGTGACACCGACGTCGTCCAGGGACTTCAGCAGCTTCTCGGTGATCTCCTCGCCGGCTTCGGCCCAGATCTCACCCGTCTGCATGTTGACGAGGTCCTCGGCGATGTACTGGCTGACGAGATCCTCGTCGGTCGCCTTGAGGAACCTCACGCCCTTCTCGGTGATCTGGCGGGCGTTGCGGGCGTTGAGCTTCTTGCCCGCCTCCAGCACGACCTCGCCGGACTCGGCGTCGATCAGGTCGGAGGTGGTCTTGATGCCCTTCATGCGCTCGGCATCGAACGGCACGCGCCAGTCGGCGCCGTCACGGTCGTAGACCACGCGGTTGTAGAAGGTCGACAGGATCTCCTCGCCGTCGAGGCCCAGCGCGTAGAGCAGCGACGTCACCGGCAGCTTGCGCTTCCGGTCGATGCGGACATGCACGATGTCCTTGGCGTCGAACTCCACGTCGAGCCACGAGCCCCGGTAGGGGATGATGCGCGCGGCGAACAGGAGCTTGCCCGAGGAATGGGTCTTGCCCTTGTCGTGGTCGAAGAACACGCCCGGCGAACGGTGCATCTGGGAGACGATGACGCGCTCGGTGCCGTTGACGATGAAGGTGCCGTTCTCCGTCATCAGGGGCATGTCGCCCATGTAGACGTCCTGCTCCTTGATGTCCTTCACGGACTTGGCCTGCGTGTCCGGATCGACATCGAACACGATGAGGCGGAGCGTCACCTTCAGCGGGGCCGCGAAGGTGATGCCGCGCTGGCGGCACTCGTCCACGTCGTACTTCGGGGGCTCGAACGTGTAGCGCACGAACTCGAGGAGGGCCGTCGCGGCGAAGTCCGAAATCGGGAAGACCGACTTGAACACGCTCTGCAGGCCTTCGTCGGCGCGGCCGCCTTCCGGCTCGTCGACCATCAGGAACTGGTCGTAGGACGCCTTCTGAACCTCAATGAGGTTCGGCATCTGCGCCACTTCCTTGATCTTGCCGAAGAACTTCCGAATGCGCTTGCGACCGACCAGCGTGTTGGCCATGTGACCTCGCTCCATTCCGCGTGCCCGTTGCCCGGGGAAGCTCTGGGCTCCCGCACCGTGGCTGTGACGCGCGCCCCGCCGGACCACGCCACCCGTCCCGAATTCCGCCGGCCCCGTTTCAGGGGCCACCGGTCGCCCGAAGCGACCTTAAGCCCGCGGGCGTTCGCACCCGCGGGCTCCGGTCCCGGTCAGCCCTGTGCGGACCGCCGGGGAGTGATGGGCCGTGGCCGGCCCATCGCCGTCTTACTTGAGCTCGACCTTGGCGCCAGCCTTCTCGAGCTGGGCCTTGAGCTTGGCGGCGTCGTCCTTGGACACGCCTTCCTTGACCGGCTTCGGGGCGCCCTCGACCAGGTCCTTGGCTTCCTTGAGGCCGAGACCGGTGATCGCGCGGACCTCCTTGATGACCTCGATCTTCTTGTCGCCAGCGGCGGCGAGAACGACCGTGAACTCGGTCTGCTCCTCGACGGCAGCGGCAGCACCACCGGCGGCCGGGCCAGCGGCCACGGCGACGGCGGCAGCGGCCGAGACGCCCCACTTCTCTTCGAGCATCTTGGCGAGCTCGGCAGCCTCGAGCACGGTCAGGGCGGACAGGTCGTCGACGATCTTGGCGAGATCAGCCATGTCGTATTCCTTTCAGGATATCGGTTCGAACGGGTTGATTTTGAAGGGGCCTCAGGCGGCCTCGTCCTTCTTGGCATAAGCCCCGAACACGCGGGCGAGCTTGGCCGCCGGCGCGGTGCTGAGCTGAGCGATCTTGGTCGCGGGAGCCTGGATGAGGCCCACGAGCTTGGCGCGCAGTTCGTCGAGCGACGGGAGCGAGGCGAGCGCCTTCACACCATCGGGGTTCAGGGAGGTCGTGCCCATCGCCCCGCCAAGGATCACGAGCTTGTCGTTGGTCTTGGCGAAGTCGACCGCGACCTTCGCGGCGGCGACCGGATCGCCCGAATAGGCGAGCAGGGTCGGGCCCTTCAGGAGCGGCTTGATGGAGGCGACGTCCGTGCCTTCCAGAGCGATGCCGGCGAGGCTGTTCTTGGCGACCTTCACGGTGGCGCCGGCCTGCTTCATCTGCGAACGCAGCTTCTGCATGTCGGCGACCGTGAGGCCCTTGTAGTGGGCCACGACGACGACGGCGCTCTGACTGAACACGCCGTTGAGCGTCGAGACGAGATCAGCCTTTGCTGTCCTGTCCACTGGGCTCTCTCCGGTTGGCGGAACCTGGATTGGCTCCGCCGGTTGCACATGCCGCCCGGACGTGCTCGGCCTCGCGAAAGACCGTGAACGTCCGAACGACGCTTCGCGGCCCTGTCCCCGACGAACCCCTGAACGGGACCCTGCGGGTGAGTTGGTTCAAACCGATTGCCCCCCCAGTACCGAAGCCCTGGTGCGGCTGTCGTAAAACGTCGGTCATCCCCGTCTGTGCAGGCTGGGGGATTAAGCCAGCAAACCGGCGCCTGCAGTCTCGGACAGGACACGGCCGGACTGAGCTCCACCGGGCTCGTCGCCCTTTGGATCCCGCCGGCCAGTGACGTCCGGTTGCCCGGACGACATTTCAAACGGAAGCCGGCCTATCGGCCGTCTCCCTCAATGACGTAAATAGCGTGAGGCGCGGTGTATAGAACCTAGCAAGCCGCCTGCCAAGGCCCGCAACGCGACTTTTCCGCCGCAGGCAAGGGGCAAAGCCCGGAATGGCTGCCATGCACCGGCTCGCGCAGCGGGCAGGCGCGATCCCGCTGGCTTTGCTTTTTTGCGTCTCGGGGATATCTTCCTCGGTGAGGGCCCACGGGGGGCAAGCCCGTGGGCCCTCTTATCAGACGATCCGACTAGATCATCATGGCGAGATGGATGGCGAACCGCCACCCATCTCGCGTTTTCGCGATGGTGATGCTCACCATCAGCGGAAACACGATCAACGTCCTCACCTCCTCCGACGAGCCTGCTCTCTGGCGGCGGCCGGCTAGCTCCGCCACAGGCTTCCATGCCCGAAGCCGTCGCATCGGAGGATGATCGACTGACCGACCAAGCTTAGGATCGGAGTCTTAGGCTGTCACGTCTCTGCCCCATCTGGGGCCAGCTTTTCGCATCGAGGCAAAGTTTCCTTCGCCCCGATGGCTTATCCACACGTCTTACACTGGTCTTTCTGCGGCAGGATAAAACCCGAGGTGGAGGCGACCTAAGCCGCCTCGCGCTCCGGCACGAATCGCCGACGGGCGTTCTCCCACCATGTCCGCTCCTGCGCCTCTTTCGCCTCGGCGGCCTTGGCCGCGTAGAACGAGGCGTTGTGCTCGCCGCGCAGGGCCTCGCGGGTGAAGCGGATCAGGTGGTGGGCCACGAAGCCCATGTTGAACACCGCCTCGATCTGCCCGCGCTTCAGGGCGAAGGCCGCCGCCCGCCAGAATGGCCCGCGATAGTCGGAGAACAGGCCGACACGCGTGATGATGTTGAAGCCGAGGATCAGCCCGCGCCGCAGGTTGGTGAAGGTGAGTTTGCCCGCCGTCGGCGTGGTGATCCGGTGCGGGTAGGTCGTCTCGCACTGGTGCTTAAACCGCTCGAAGATCTTCTCGGGCTCGTAGGCGTGGGCGATGGCCCGGCGCCAGCTCGCCACCACCGTGTCGTGCGGGCGCTTGAACAGCACGTTGGATTCCAGCGCCGCATCGTGGATGAGGCGCCCTTCCCTCTCCAGCCGGTCCCAGAGGGGCGTCTTCGGCAGGGCCTGGAGCAGGTTGATCGTCAGCACCGGAATCGCGGAGCGGTCGATGAAGTCGATCAGGTTCTGCTCGGACTTGTCGCTATCCGAATCGAGGCCGAGGATGATGCCCGACGTCACCTCAAGCCCGTAGGAGTTGAGCGTCTCGATGGCCTCGTACATGGGCACGGCGGCGTTGTGTGTCTTGTCGATCCCCTTCAGCGCCTCCGCCTCCGGCGTCTCGATGCCGACGAAGACGGTCATGAAGTTCGCCTGACGCATCAGCTCGAGGATCTCGGGCTGCTTGGCCATGTTGAGGGTCGCTTCGCAGGCGAACTGGAGCGGGTAGTTGTTCCGCTTCTGCCACTCCACCAGCACCGGCAGCATCTCGCGCGTCGCCTTGCGGTTGCCGATGAAGTTGTCGTCCACGAAGTAGACCACCGCCGGGTGGCCGGGCTGGCTGATGATGGCATCGAGCTCGGAACAGAGCTGCTCGGGGCCCTTCAGCCGGGGCTGGCGGCCGTAGAGCTGCGGAATGTCGCAGAACTCGCAGCGGTAGGGGCAGCCCGAGGAGAATTGCAGCGAACCGATCAGGTAGCGCTTGAGCGGCACGGCCTCGTAGGCCGGCGTCGGAAAGTCGGCGAGCGCCAGACGCTCGCCGGTCTCGTAGGTCTCCTGCGCGGCCGGACGGTCGACGCTCTCGTCGAGGCGGACGATCAGCCGGTCGGTGGCGTCGCCGATCTCGCCGATATGGAGGCAATCGAAATCCGGATACTTCTCCGGCGCGCCGGAGACGGAGGGGCCGCCGAGCGCCGCGAGCTTGCCGGCCGCGTGGGCGCGCTCGCAGATATCGTGGATCTGCCCTTCCTGAATGTGCATGCCCGACACGAACACCGCGTCCGCCCAGGCGAAATCCGCCGCGGTGGCGCGCTTGATGTTCTCATCGATGAACCGGCACTCCCAGGTCTCGGGCATGTAGGCCGCGATGACGAGGAGCCCCTGGGGCGGCATGAACGCCTTCACGCCGCCCATTAATGGGTAGGCGTGGGAGAACGTGCCGAAGGACGGCGTGTAGGCGGGGAAGACGCACAGGATGCGTCGACGGGAGGTGACGGAGACGGTGCTACGCATGGGCGCCTATCTAGCACAGCTAATCGTGCCGGCGCCCCCTCTACGACCAGGAATGGTGCGATTGCGAACGTCGACCTGGGCTAGAAACGCGAAACGCCCGGCCGTTGCCGGCCGGGCGCTTCGCTAGGTCGCAGGTTTATGACCGATCAGGCGGTCAGAACCGTGTTCGGCTCGACCTTCACGCCCGGGCCCATCGTCGAGGTGACGGCGATGCGCTGGACGTAGGTGCCCTTGGCCCCCGCCGGCTTGGCCTTGGCGACCGCATCGGCGAACGCCTTGATGTTCTCGACGAGCTTGTCGGCGTCGAACGAGGCCTTGCCGACGCCGGCATGGATGATGCCGGCCTTCTCGACGCGGAACTCCACGGCGCCGCCCTTGGCGGCGGCCACGGCGCCCTTCACGTCCATGGTGACGGTGCCGACCTTCGGGTTCGGCATCAGGCCGCGCGGGCCCAGCACCTTACCGAGACGGCCGACGAGCGGCATCATGTCCGGGGTCGCGATGCAGCGGTCGAAGTCGATCTTGCCGCCCTGGACGATCTCGAGGAGATCCTCGGCGCCGACGATGTCGGCACCCGCCGCCTTGGCGTCATCCGCCTTGGCGCCACGGGCGAACACCGCCACACGCACCGTCCGGCCGGAACCGTTCGGCAGGTTGCAGACGCCGCGGACCATCTGGTCGGCATGGCGCGGATCGACGCCGAGGTTCATGGAGACCTCGACGGTCTCGTCGAACTTCGCGGTCGCCCGCTCCTTCACGAGCTTGACCGCATCGGCGATCGAATAGAGCTTGGTCGGCTCCAGGCCCTCGCGGGCGGCGCGGATGCGCTTTCCTTCGCGTGCCATGTGTCCCTCCTCAGGCCGTGACTTCGAGGCCCATGGCCCGGGCGGAACCCCGGATCATGGCAACGGCCGCCTCGACGGAATCACAGTTGAGGTCGGGCATCTTCTTTTCGGCGATCTCGCGAAGCTGAGCCTCGGTGATCTTGCCGACCGTCGGGCCCTTGCCCGGGGTCTTGGAGCCGGAGGCCGGCTTCTTGCCGATCTTCAGGCCGACCGCCTTCTTCAGGAAGAAGGTGACCGGGGGCTGCTTCATCTCGAAGGTGAAGGAGCGGTCCTGATACGCGGTGATGATCACCGGGATCGGGGTGCCCTTCTCCATCTGCGCGGTCTTCGCATTGAAGGCCTTGCAGAATTCCATGATGTTGAGGCCGCGCTGACCGAGCGCGGGGCCGATCGGCGGCGACGGGTTGGCCGCGCCGGCCGGGACCTGAAGCTTCACGTAGCCCGTGATCTTCTTCGCCATAGGGACTGCTCCCAATGTTCATCCACCCCCGCGCTGCCGAGGCGCGGCGGGTCGGACGGTTGCAGGTCGCGGTGCGATCCGAAGCTCCCGGAGGCGAAGCCGGGCGGATCTCCCGCGGGTGTTACGCTCAGGCCTTCTCGACCTGGGCGTATTCCAGTTCCACCGGGGTGGCGCGGCCGAAGATCGACACGGCCACCTTCAGGCGGGAGCGGGCATCGTCGATTTCCTCGACGGTGCCGTTGAAGCTCGCGAACGGCCCGTCCGCCACGCGGACGGTCTCGCCGATCTCGAAGGAGATCGAGGGCTTGGGACGGTCGACGCCTTCGGCGACCTGACCCTTGATGCGCTCGGCCTCGGCGTCCGGGATCGGCACCGGCTTCGACTTGTCGGCGCCGAGGAATCCCGTGACCTTCGGGGTGTTCTTGATGAGGTGATAGACCTCGTCGGTCAGGTCGCACTTCACCAGCACGTAGCCGGGGAAGAACTTGCGCTCGGCGTCGACCTTACGGCCGCGACGAACCTCGACGACCTTCTCGGTCGGGACCATCACCTCGTCGAACAGGTCCGTCAGGCCGCGCTGCGCGGCCTGGTCCTTGATGGACTGGGCGACCTTGTTCTCGAAATTCGAATAGGCGTGGACGATGTACCAGCGCTTGGACACGGCGTTCGCTCAACTCCGATGAAGTCCGGGACCGGAAGGATCCCTCAGAGCCCGAGGATCAGGCCGACGATGAAGCGCATGGCCTGATCGACCACGGTGAAGAAGAGGCTCGTCACCACCACCATGATGAAGACCATCATCGTGGTGATCGTGGTCTCGCGGCGGGACGGCCACGTGACCTTGCGGCCCTCGTCGCGCACCTGCGAGAAGAACTCGCCGGGGCCGACGCGCTTCTGGGGCACCTTGGCGGGCGGAGTCTGACGGGCCGGCGGCGCAACATCGCGACCACGGTTCGTGCCGCGGGCGAGGTCCACCTTCTTCGTCGCTTCGTTCGATGCCATGGCGCCAGATTCGTTGACGGATTCGTGCCTTACGGCCGCGTTCAAAAACGCGAACGGCCGGCGCCGAGGGCCTTTCCAGCCCGCACCGACGGTCGTTTCAGATCTCGGATCGGAGCCGCTCTAACGCAAGTCGGGCGACTTGTCGACCGAGGAGCGGCTGGCGGACCGGACTGGCAGGAGTGGAGGGACTCGAACCCGCAACCTCCGGTTTTGGAGACCGGCGCTCTGACCAGTTGAGCTACACTCCTGTGTGCCCCGCTCGCGCGGCGCGAAGGCTCCATGCCGCAACCGCATCGCGGATGCAAGGGCCGCCGCGCCTCCCGGAGGCCGAAAAAGGAAAAGGCCGGCGCGGGGCCGGCCTTTCCCGTCATCGCTGCGGAGGCGATCAGTCGTTGATGGCGGCGACGACGCCGGCACCGACGGTGCGGCCGCCCTCGCGGATGGCGAAGCGCAGCTTCTCTTCCATGGCCACCGGCACGATCAGCACCACGTCCATGGTCACGTTGTCGCCCGGCATCACCATCTCGGTGCCCTCGGGCAGCGTGCACACGCCCGTCACGTCCGTCGTGCGGAAGTAGAATTGCGGGCGGTAGTTCGTGAAGAACGGCGTGTGGCGGCCGCCCTCCTCCTTCGTCAGGATGTACGCCTCGGCCTTGAACTTCGAGTGCGGCTTCACCGAACCCGGCTTGCACACGACCTGGCCGCGCTCCACGTCCTCGCGCTTCGTGCCACGCAGAAGCACGCCCACGTTGTCGCCCGCCTGACCCTGGTCGAGCAGCTTGCGGAACATCTCGACGCCGGTCACGGTCGTCTTCGTCGTCGGGCGGATGCCGACGATCTCGACTTCCTCACCGACCTTGATGATCCCGCGCTCGACGCGGCCCGTCACCACCGTGCCGCGGCCCGAGATCGAGAACACGTCCTCGATCGGCATCAGGAACGGCAGGTCGATCGGGCGCTCCGGCTGCGGGATGTAGGCGTCCACGCTCTCCATGAGCTTCAGGACGGCTTCCTTGCCGATCTTCGGTTCCTTGTCCTCGAGCGCCATCAGGGCCGAGCCCTTGGTGATCGGGATGTCGTCGCCGGGGAAGTCGTACTTCGACAGAAGCTCGCGCACCTCGAGCTCGACGAGCTCGAGCAGCTCCTCGTCGTCGACCATGTCGACCTTGTTCAGGAACACCACCAGCGCCGGCACGCCGACCTGACGGGCGAGCAGGATGTGCTCGCGGGTCTGCGGCATCGGGCCGTCGGCCGCCGACACCACCAGGATCGCGCCGTCCATCTGCGCCGCGCCCGTGATCATGTTCTTCACGTAGTCGGCGTGGCCGGGGCAGTCGACGTGCGCGTAGTGACGGTTCGAGGTCTCGTACTCCACGTGCGCGGTCGAGATCGTGATCCCGCGCGCCTTCTCCTCGGGCGCCTTGTCGATCTGATCGTAGGCCGTGAACGTCGCGCCGCCCGACTCCGCCAGGACCTTCGTGATCGCCGCCGTCAGCGACGTCTTGCCGTGATCCACGTGCCCGATCGTGCCGATGTTGCAGTGGGGCTTCGTACGAGAGAACTTTTCCTTGCCCATGATTCCCGTTCCTGCGGAGGGGGCAACGCGGGCGCCCCGGTTCCAGCTCGGCCGCCCCGACGCTTCACGGGGGCGAAAAGCGCCGACCGCTTAGAGGGTCGGCAGGCCGGGATCAAGGGCCACGCCGAATCCCCGTGCCCCTGTCAAGGCGGATTCGGCCGCCGGGCCCCTCAACCGCAACTGCTCCGCTTTGACCGAGTACTGTGTCTTTGAGGGCATAGGCACCGCCGGAGCGCGCGATTAACTTGGCCACAGACACGAATTAGAGAAACACCGGGTCTCGCCTCCATGATGAAGAAAGTCCTCCTGTCCACCGCCGCGACGGCCCTGCTGGCGACCGCTGCCTCGGCCGCCGACCTGCCGCGCCGCGCCGCGCCGCCGCCGGTCTTCACGCCGGTTCCGGTCTTCACCTGGACGGGCTTCTACGCCGGTCTCGAGTCGGCCTACACCTTCACCGACAACCAGCGCATCAACACCAGCGGCCTGAACGCCGTGACCGCCGGCAACGTCGCCGCCGGCCGCCGGCCCGCCTCCGTGACGACCTCGCAGGACGGCATCGCCAACATCGGCGGCACCGCTGGCTACAACTACCAGTTCACGCCGGGCTCGGGCATCGTCGTCGGTATCGCGAACAGCATCGACTGGACGGACATCACCAAGAACCGCTTCATCCTCGGCGCCCCGCTCGCCGGCGGCGTCCTGCCGAACCCGAGCCAGTACCGCCAGAGCCTCGACTGGCTCGGCACCCTCACCGGCCGCGTCGGCTACGCCTTCGACCGCGTCCTCGTGTACGGCACCGGCGGTCTCGCCTACGGCAACGTCTTCCACGACGTGAACTTCTACACCCCCGGCGGCGCCCTGCAGTTCGCCGGCCGCTACGACGACTTCAAGACCGGCTACGCCTACGGCGGCGGCATCGAGTTCGCCCTGCCGACCGACAGCTTCCTGAACACCTTCGCCATCGGCCGCTACCTCGGCATCAAGTACGACGCCATCACCATCAAGGCCGAGTACATCCACTACGACCTGGGCACCCAGAACGTCGTGGTGAACGCGGTCGCCACCGGCGCCCCGTCGTACCTCTCGCGCTTCAAGACCGAGGGCAACATCGTCCGCGCTGGCTTCAACTACAAGTTCGGCGGCTTCTAGGACCTTTGACGGGGAGACTTCCCCGCGCGACACAGGGGGCGGGTGCCGATCGCGGCGCCCGCCCCTTTTTTGGTTCTGACCCGGTGGAGCGGCTTCGATGCACATGTACGGCAACTGGCGGTCCGCCGCCGCTTTCCGGGTGCGAATCGCCCTGAAGCTCAAGGGGCTGGCCTACGAGGAGACGTTCATCGACCTCGATGCCGGCGACCAGCACAAGCCGGAGTTCCGCGCCATCAACCCGCAGGGCGCGGTGCCCGCCCTGTTCGACGGCGAGGGCCCTCCCCTCACGCAGTCCCTGGCGATCCTCGATTATCTGGAAGAGGCGAAGGGCGGCGAGCGCCTGCTGCCGGCGGATCCCCGCGAACGGGCGCGGGCCCGCTCCCTGGCGCAACTCGTCGCCTGCGACACCCACCCGCTCTACGTGCCGCGCGTGCGGAATTTCCTCATGGAGGAATACGGGCTGCCGAAGGAGCGCATGATGACCTTCGTGCGCCACACCTTCGAGACCGGGCTGAAGACGCTGGAGACGCGCCTGACCTCGGAGCCGGGCACCGGGCGCTTCTGCCAGGGCGACGCGGTGAGCCACGCCGACCTCTGCCTCGTGAGCCTGTGGGTCGGCACGGGCATCTTCGGCGTCGACACGGGCCCCTACCCCACGGTGAAGCGGATCGCCGAGACCTGCCTCGCCCTTCCGGCCTTCGCCGAATCCCATCCCCTGCGCCAGCCCGGCGCGCCGCAGAACTGACGCGACAACGCGGCACGGCGTCTTCGTGAAAGACGCCGTGCGGGAATAACTGGCAAAGCACGGACGCGTCGGTCTATGCAGGTCCTTCATCGGCGCGAAGATCAGAACGTCGAGAGTCTTGAGGCATCCATGGTCCCAGTGGGAAGCGAGACAACTCCTCATCGAGTCGTCGTGGTGGGCGGCGGCGCCTCCGGCCTGCAACTGGTGACCAAGCTCGGAAACCGGTTCGGGAAGCGGCGGAAGGCCGAGATCTCGCTGGTCGACCGGGCGCGCACCCATATCTGGAAGCCGCTGCTGCACGAGGTCGCCGCCGGCAGCCTCGATGTCGGCCATCACGCGGTGGATTACCTCCACCACGCGCACCAGCACCATTTCCGCTACCGGATCGGCCAGATGATCGGCCTCGACCGGGCGGCGCAGCAGATCACCCTGGCCCCGAGCTTCGACGCCGAGGGACGGCAGGTCACGCCCGAGCGCAAGGTCGGCTACGACACGCTGGTGATCGCGGTGGGCTCGACCACCAACGATTTCGGCACGCCCGGCGTGGCCGAGCACGCGATCGCCCTCGACACGCAGGAGCAGGCGGTGCGCTTCCACCAGCGCCTCGTGAATGCGAGCCTGCGGGCTCACACCCAGGACGGGCCGGTGCGCCCCGGCCAGCTGCACGTGACGGTGATCGGCGCGGGCGCGACGGGGACCGAACTCGCGGCCGAGTTGCACCGCACCCTGCGCGACGTGGTGGCCACGGGCCTCGACAAGATCGACCCCGACAAGGACATCCGCATCACCCTCGTGGAGGCCGCCGAGCGGGTCCTCCCGGCCGTGCCGGAACGGCTCTCGGCCGAGGTGATGCAGATGCTGCGCAAGATCGGCGTCGACGTGCGCCTGAAGGCGCGCGTCACCGAGGTGCGGGCCGATGGCGTCGCGCTGGCGGACGGCACGTTCCTGCCGTCGGAACTCGTCGTCTGGGCGGCGGGCGTGAAGGCCCCGCCCTTCCTGCAGGGGATCGGCGGCCTGGAGACCACCCGGACCAACCAGCTGGTCGTCACCCCGACCCTCCAGACCACCCGCGACCCGGACATCTTCGCGATGGGCGATTGCGCCTACCTCGTGGAGGCGGGCTCCGACCGTCCGATCCCGCCCCGCGCCCAGGCCGCGCACCAGCAGGCGACGCACCTGATCGGGCAGATCGAGGCCAAGATCGCCGGCAAGCCGCTGACCGCGTTCAAGTACCGGGATTTCGGCTCGCTGGTCTCCCTCGGCCACTACTCCACGGTCGGGAGCCTGATGGGCTTCATCCGGGGCCGGAACATGCTGATCGTCGGCCTGTTCGCCCGGATGATGTACCGCTCGCTCTACAAGATGCACGAGCGCGCCCTGCACGGCAGCGTGAAGACGACGATCGACGCGATGGCCCGCGCCCTGACCCGGCGCACGGTCTCGCGCGTGAAGCTGCACTAGTGAAGAGACGCATTCACTCCGTTCATGCGCCTCTGCACTCGCTTCTTGTTTTTGCATCAATTTTTCCAGACACGGCTGACGCCTTCGTCTGGATCGATGCCCTAGGCAGACCACAAGGGAGAACGCCGTGATCCTCGTGAGCGTGATGTACCCGGCCGGACCGAAGTTCGACATGGGCTATTACCTGAACACCCACATGCCGCTGGTGCGCGAGCGCTGGTCGAGCCTCGGCCTGCACGAGGCGACGGTGGTGACGGGCAAGGGCACGCCCGATGGCGGCCCGGCCCCGTTCCAGGTGATGGCGCTGCTGAAGTTCGAATCGGCCGACGCCTTCGCCAAGGCCGCCGAGGCGCACGGCGCCGAGATCTTCGCCGACATCCCGAACTTCACCGAGGCCCAGGCCCAGGTGCAACTCAACGACTTCGCGTGATCGACGTCATCGAAGCGGTCAAGAAGGCCGATCCGTCGCTCGGTCCCTACGTGCTCGTCCTGCGCGGCGACGCGCGGGCGCTCGCCGCGCCCGACCGCCTCACCCCGGAGGCGCAAGCCTGGATCGATGCGAACGCGCCGGGCGGCCGCCTCGTGCGGGTGGACGTGCTGCTCAGCCCCTATCCGGGGGCGGAGCCGGCGCCCCGGAGCCTGAGCGTCGCGGCCTTGGCGGATCCGCGCCAGCTCGCGGCCTTCGCCACGGCCTGGACCGCCGATCCCATCGAGGACGAGGACGAGGCGCCCGCCGCCTGACCCTCAGGCGGCGCGCAAGGTGCGGATGACCCGCAGGGTCCTGGCCCGCTGCACCTCCAGCCGCCGGATCAATTGAGACAGGTCGCTGCCCGCATGGGCGGCGGCCTCCAATTCGCGGCACAGGTCCGAGAGGCCGGCAAAGCCGAGCATCCCCGCCGCCGAGACCATGGCGTGGGCGTCGTGGGCGATCTCCTGCCGGTCGTTCGCCGGCACGCGGAAGCGCTGGGACAATTCCCCCGCCAGCATGTCGAGCAGGCCGTCGACGCGCTCCGGCCCGAAGCGCAGGCGCATGGCGTCGAGCACGTCCGCGTCCAGCGTCTGCGGATCGACGCGGGGCGGGTCCGGCTCCGGCTTGGCGAGGCGCTTGCGCGCATCTGGCATCGTCCAGCGCTCGATGATGGCGCAGAGGTCCTGGCGCTTGAACGGCTTGCCGACATGGTCGTCCATGCCGGCCTTGAGCAGTTCCTCGACCTGCTCGGGCAGGACGTTGGCCGTCATCGCCACGATCGGCACGTCGCAGGCGGGCGCCGCGAGGCTGCGGATGCGGCGCGTGGCGGCGAGCCCGTCGACGCCCGGCATCTGCACGTCCATCAGCACGAGGTCGAAGCCGCGTCCGCCCGCGAAGGCCGCTTCGACGGCCGCCAGCGCCTCGGCGCCATCGACCGCCACCGCGACCTCGTAGCCCTGGGCTTCCAGCACCGCGCAGGCGAGTTCGCGGTTGATTGCGACATCCTCGGCCAGGAGCAGCCGCAGATGGCGCCTCGCCTCGGCAGAGGTGGCGGCCGGTTGCTGCGTCGGGGCCGGGTCGTGGACCGGCTCGTCCCCGCGCGGAAGGATCAGGGTGAACCAGAAGGTCGAGCCCTCGCCCTCGCGGCTCTCGACGCCCATCCGTCCGCCCATCAGCTCCACGAGCTGGTGCGAGATGGCGAGGCCGAGCCCCGTGCCGCCGAAGCGGCGGCTGATCGAGCCATCGACCTGACTGAAGCGGCGGAACAGGCGGGACTGGTCCTCCGGCGCGATGCCGATGCCCGTGTCGGTGACGGCGAAGCGCAGGGCCTCGCCCTGGCGATAGACGCTCAGGGTGACGGAGCCCTCGGGGGTGAACTTCACCGCGTTGTTCAGGAGGTTCAGCAGCACCTGCTGCAGCCGGCTCGAATCGCCGACCACGAAGCGCGGCAGGTCGGGATCGAGTTCGACCGTGATCGTCAGGCCGCTCTTGAGCGCCGCCCCGCGCACGATGGAGATCGCCGCCTCGATGATCGAGACGAGGGGGAAGGACAGGGATTCGAGGGTCAGTTCGCCGGCATTGACCTTCGAGAAGTCGAGGACGTCGTTGACGACGGTCAGCAGCGCCGCGCCGGAATTCTGGATGAGGGCGAGGCGGCGCCGGTCCTCGCCGTGGATCGTGTCCCCTTCGAGGAGCAGGTCGGCATAGCCGATGATGCTGTTGAGCGGGGTGCGGATCTCATGGCTCATGGCCGCGAGGAAGTTGCTCTTGGCCGCGCTCGCCCGCTCGGCCTCGGCGCGGGCGACCTCGGCATCGTGGGTCGCCGCCCGGAGCGCCGCCTCGGTCGCCTTGGAATCGGTGATGTCGAGGTGCAGCCCGACCATGCGCATCGGCCGCTCGTCGGAGCCGAACACCGTGCGCCCGCGCCCGTAGATCCAGCGATCCCCGACGCGGAACTGCGCCGCGTAGGTGCTGCGGGAATCGATGGCCCGCCGGACCTCGTTCCAGGCATCGGCCGCGTCGTCCGGGTTGAGGAGGCCGGTCCAGACGGCGGCGCTCAACAGGCGCGGCTCGCCGTTCGGGCAATCGAGCCCGTGCATCCGCGCGCTCTCCGGGGCCAGGGAGACCACGCCGGTCTGCATGTCCCAATCCCAGGTCCCGGCGCCCGCCGCCTCCAGGGCCAGCCCGAGGAGCTGGCGCGCATCCTCCACGGCGATGCGGGCGGTGACGATGTCATCGACGTCGAGGGCCGTGCCGAGCCATTCGAGGATGTCGCCCTTGGCGTCGAGCAGGATCGGCGAGATCGAGATCTGGTGCCAGCGGTACACGCCATCGTGGCGGCGGATCCGCCACTGCCCGGAATAGCCGACGCCGCTGTCCAGCGCCCGCTTCCACGCCGTCTCCATGGCGGCCGCATCGTTGGGGTGGTTGCGGGCGAGGCGTTCGGCCCGGCCCGGGCCGATGGGGCCGTAATAGGTGCGGAACTGCGCGTTGAGATAGGTCGCCTCGCCGTCGCTGACCCGCATGGTCCAGACGAGGAGCGGCAGGCTCTCCGCGAGGCCCCGGTACCGCACGTCGCTGCGGCGGACGGCGTCCTGCACCTGCCGCATCTCGGTGACGTCGATGAGCACGCCGACGAGGCCCGTCACCGCGCCGCCCGCGTCGGCCTGGGCGACGCCGCGCACCACCACGTCGCGGATCGTGGCGTCGGGGCGCAGGATCCGCGCCTCGTAGGCGAAGGAGCCCCCCGCCGCGATGGCCTCCGCCACCGTCGCCTGGATGCGGGCGCGGTCGTCGGGGTGATAGAAGTCGGCGAGTTGCCGCATCGTGGGCGGGGGCGCGCCCGGATCGAGGCCAGCGATCCGGTAGAGGCCGGGGGACCACGTCACCCGCCCGTCCGCGAGGGTGACTTCCCAGGTGCCGATGGAGGCGAGCCATTCGGCCATCATCAGCTGGGCGTCGGCGCTCTCCTGCGCCCGGGCGCGCAGTTCGATCTCGCCGTTCTGCTTGAAGATGACGGCCTCCCGCGCCTCCACCGTCGCGGCGGCCTTCAGGCGCTCTGCGTCGGACAGGGCGAGCCGGAGATGGGCGATCACCGTCTCGGCGAGATCGGTCAAGGTCGCCTCCTCGTCCGCCGTGAACGCGCGCGGGGCGGTGTCCACGAGACAGAAGGTGCCGAGCGGCAGCCCCGGCTCCAGGCAGAGCGGGGTGCCGGCATAGAAGCGGATGCCGCGCTCGCCCTTCACCCCCGCGAGGTCGCGGAACTCGGGGTGCTCCCAGGTGTCGTGGGCGACGATGGGCACGCCGCGCTCGACGGTGACATGGCAGAAGGTC
This sequence comes from Methylobacterium sp. TK26, assembly GCF_055361565.1. Classification (NCBI taxonomy): domain Bacteria; kingdom Pseudomonadati; phylum Pseudomonadota; class Alphaproteobacteria; order Hyphomicrobiales; family Methylobacteriaceae; genus Methylobacterium; species Methylobacterium sp. TK26. Next base: position 2,953,603 of record NZ_CM143965.1, read on the forward strand.
TGGCGCCTCGGGGCCGTGGTGGGGATCAGCTCGCAGGGGGTCTTCAGCCAGACCTGCTCCTCGCCCATCAGCGCGACGAAGGCCCCGGCGACGCCAAAGACGCGCTTCGCCACCCGGCAGACCGCCTCGAAATGCGGTTCCGGCGCGGTGCCGAGGATCCCGAGGGCGGCCAGGGCCTCGACCCGCGCCGCCTCGTCCCGGACCGTTCCCGGCTCGCTGTCGTCAGGATGCCGGGGGCTGTCCTGCGTCATGGGCTGCGAACCACTCCGTCCTCCGAAAGCGTCGCGTGCCCATACTGCCAGGACAACCGGGCCGCTTCCAGAGCCCGAACCGTGGCGGGCCTTAAAGCGACGGCACGGCATGAATCTGGAACGCGACCGCGCGGGCCGCTACATAAGCCCGCTGCCCTCTCTTCGCTTGGAAAGGTTTCCGAGCCGTAACGGAGGCTATTCCGCCGCCTGCGCCCCCGGCACCGCCGCGAGCAGGTTGCGGGTGTAATCGTGTGCGGGCGCGGCGAAGAGTTCGGCGGTGGGCCGCATCTCCACCACCTGCCCACGATGCATCACCGCGATCCGGTCACAGATCGTGGCCGCCACCCGCAGATCGTGGGTGATGAACAGCATGGCCAGGGACAGGCGCTTCTTCAGGTCCTCCAGCAGGTCGAGGACCTGCGCCTGGACCGAGACGTCCAGCGCCGAGACCGCCTCGTCGGCCACCAGCACGTCGGGCTCCATGGCCAGCGCCCGGGCGATGCCGACGCGCTGGCGCTGGCCGCCGGAGAAGGCGTTCGGGTAGCGGTCGTAGGCCCTGGGGTCGAGGCCGACGAGGGCGAGCAGTTCCTCGGCCTTGGCCCGCGCCTGCTTGCGCGGGACACCGTGGGCGATGGGCCCGGCGGTGATGATCTGCCCGACCGTGCGGCGCGGGTTGAGGGAGGCGAAGGGATCCTGGAAGATCATCTGGATCCGGCGGCGCTCCTCGCGCAGCTGCGCGGGCTCCAGGGCCGAATAATCGAGGTCGCCGACGCGGATCGTGCCGCCGTCCGGCTCGATCAGGCGGATGGCGAGCCGCGCCGTGGTGGATTTGCCGGAGCCCGACTCGCCGACGAGGCCCAGGGTCTCGCCCCGGCGGATGTCGAAGGTGACGGCGTTGGCCGCGTTGACGATGCGGTGCGGCCCGAACCATCCGGCCTTGGTCAGGTAGGTCTTCTTCAGCCCGCTCACCGAGAGGGCGACGGGCGCCCCGTCGAGGGGTTCGCGCTTGGGCGGGTTGAGGGTCGGCACCGCCGCCAGGAGCTTCTTCGTGTAGGGCGCCTGCGGGTTGTGCAGCACCTCGGCCGCCGGGCCGAACTCCACCAGCTTGCCGCGCTGGAGCACGGCGACCTGATCCGCGATGTCGGCCACCACACCGAAATCGTGGGTGATGAACATCACGCTCATCCCGCGCCGCCGCTGCAACTCGCGGATCAGCTTCAGGATCTGCGCCTGCGTGGTGACGTCGAGGGCGGTGGTCGGCTCGTCGGCCACCAGCACAGAGGGTTCGAGGGCGAGCGCCATGGCGATCATCGCCCGCTGGCGCTGGCCGCCTGAAAGCTGATGCGGATAGGCGCGGACGATCTCCCGGGGGTTCGGCAGGCCGACCTCGGTGGCCAGCGCCACCACCTTCTCCCGGCGCTCCGCCCGGGTGAACAGGTCATGCGCCTCGTACATCTCGGCGATCTGGTCGCCGATGCGCATCACCGGATTGAGCGCCGTCATCGGCTCCTGGAAGATCATCGCCACCCGGCGCCCGCGCAGGTCGCGCCATTCCGCCTCGCCGAGGCCGAGGAGGTCGCGCCCCTCGAAGGTGATGGTCCCGGCGGTGGGCTTGAGCGAACGGGGCAGGAGGCCGGTAAGCGCGTAGGCGCTCATCGACTTGCCCGAACCCGATTCCCCCACGACGCAGAGGATCTTGCCCGCCTCCAGATCGAGTTTCAGCCCCTCGACCGCGTAGGGGCGGTCGGCGCCCTTCGGCAGGGCGATGGTGAGATCGCGGATGCGGACGACCGGGCTGACGGGCTCGGACATGGCTCAGGCTCCTCCGGCGCGGCGGCGCAGGATGGCGGGGCCATCCTCGCCGAGATCCCAGAACAGGCCCGCCATGATGGCAATGGCCTCGCGCGATTCCGAGCCGAGCAGGTGCTCGTCCGGGGCGTGCTGCTGGCAGGCGGGATAGGAATGGGGCACCCACAGGGTGGGCAGGCCGAGGATCTCGGAGAAGGCGTCGTTCGGCAGCGAGCCGCCGAGATTCGGCAGCAGCGCCGGGTTCTTCCCGGTGGTCGCCTCGATGGAGCCGAGCGCCCAGCCGACCCAGGGGTCCTCCACCGGAAGGCGCGTCGCCTGGAACACCTCCGCCGCGCGGGCGGGGCGCACGCCGACCATCGGGAAGCCGTTCGCGTCGAGATGGGCGCGCACGGTCTCGATCAGCGTCTTCCACTCCGTGCCGACGACGAAGCGCAGCTGCATCACTGCCATGGCATGGGGCGGCACGGCGTTGACCGGCCCGTCGGGATCGCCCGTGCGGAAGGCCAGCACCTCGAGGGCGTTCCAGCCGAACACCCGCTCGGCGGGGCTGAGGCCCGGCTCGCCCCAATCCTCGTCGATCTTCGGCGCGTTCGGGTCCTCTCCGACGCGGATGTTGGCGAGTGCCGCGCGCACGCCCTCCGGGATCGGCGGCGGGCGCAAGCCCTCCACGAGGATGGTGCCGCGCGCATCGACCATGGAGGCGATGGCGCTGGCGAGCACCGTGCCGGGGTTGCGCAGCAGCCCGCCCCAATTGCCCGAATGGTGGCCGCCCTCGCGCAGGTTCACCGAGAGTTCGAAATTGTAGGCGCCGCGCGAGCCGAGGAAGAGCGTCGGCCGCTCGGCGTTGAGGCGCGGCCCGTCCGAGGCGATCAGCACGTCGGCCTTCAGCGCCTGCGCCTGCGCCCGGCAGAACGGGCGAAGCCCCGGCGAACCCAGTTCCTCCCCCATCTCGATGATGAGCTTCGTGTTGAAGCCGAGCCGGCCGCCGCGCGCCTCCATCACCTGCCCGAGGGCGACGAGGTTCAGGATGTGCTGGCCCTTGTTGTCGGCCGTGCCGCGCCCGTACCAGCGGTCGCCCTCGACGGTCACTTGCCAGGGGTCGAGCCCGTCGCGCCATTGCTCGGGGTAGCTGCGCACCGTGTCGCCGTGGCCGTAGACGAGGACGGTCGGCAGGTCGTCGCCCTCGTGGCGGCTGGCGATCAGGAACGGCCCGTTCGCGCCGTTCGGATTCGGCAGGATCGACGTGTCCCGGAAGCCCAGCTTCGCGACGAGCGGAACGATGAAGTCCTTGAGGTAGGCGTCGAGCTGGCCGGCATGGTCGGGGCGCTGGCTCTCGGTCGGGATGGACACCGCCTCGCGCAGGAGGGTGAGGAAGCCGCCCGCATCGAAATGGGCCGTGGCTCGGGCAATGGCGTCGTCGCGCGTCATCGGTGTTCTCGGATGGGAATGTCGGGGAAAGTGACCCGTCAGTTGCGGCCTTCGGGGGCGGTCACGTCGCGCAGCCCGTCGCCCAGCAGGTTGATGGCGAGGACGAGGACCAGCAGCGCCACGCCGGGGATGGTGATCACCCAGGGCTGGAAGAACATGTACTGCTTGCCCTCGGCGATCATCAGCCCCCACGAGGGCAGCGGCGGCTGCACGCCGAGGCCGAGGAAGGACAGGGCGGCCTCCAGCAGGATGGCGTGGGCCATCTCCAGGGTCGCCACCACGATCAACGCGTTGCCGATGTTGGGCAGGATCTCCTGCAGGACGATCCGCAGGTTCGTGAGGCCCGAGGCGCGGGCGGCGCTGATGAAATCCTGGTTGCGGATCTGCTGCGTGGCCGCGCGGGCGACCACGGCGAACCGGTCCCAGAGCAGGAAGCCCAGCACCAGCACCACCACCTTCAGCGAGCCGCCGACGAGGGAGGCCATGGCGAGCGCCACCAGCACCACCGGCAGGGCGAGGCGGGTTGTGACGACGTAGCTCACCGCCGCATCGACCCGGCCGCCGAAATAGCCGGCGCAGACCCCGAGGAAGGTGCCGATCGCCCCCGAGATCAGCGCCGCCGAGACGCCGATGAGCAGGGAGATCTGGGCCCCGTAGAGGAGGCGGCTGAGATAGTCGCGCCCGAGCTTGTCCGTGCCGAGGATGTGGTCCCACGTCCCCTTGGCGTGCCAGAGCGGCGGGATCAGGCGGCGGGACACGTCCTGCGCGTAGGGATCGTGCGGGGCGACGAGGGGCGCGGCCAGCGCCGCGAGCACGATGAACCCGAGGAGCCCGCCGCCGATCAGGCAGCCGCCGTGGCGCATGAACCGGCCGAGGACGATGGCGCCGGGGGAGCGCGCGGCCGCGGGGATCACGGCGGCGGAGGGGCTGTCCGTGTCCGGCGGCAGAGTGGCGGCGAGGGCCGCCCGGTCGGTGGGCAGGGTCATCACTGGCGAAGCCTCGGATCGAGGAAGGCGTTCAGCAGGTCGGCCGCCAGCGTCAGGGCGATGTAGATCATCGCCAGCACCAGCACGATGGCCTGGACCACGGGGAAGTCGTTGCGGGCGATGGATTCCCAGGCCAGCTGCCCGAGCCCCTGGAGGGAGAACACCGCCTCGATCACGATGGAGCCGCCGAGCATGAAGCCGAACTGCACCGCCGCCAGGGCGATCACCGGGATCACCGCGTTGCGCAGGGCGTGCCGGATGAGGATCTTGCGCGGCGGCAGGCCCTTGGCGCGGGCGGTGCGGACGAAGTCCGAGGACAGGACTTCCAGCATGCCGTTGCGGGTGAGCCGCATCACGGCGGGCATCGCGTAATAGCCGAGCGCCACCGCCGGCAGGACGAAGTGCTTCCACGTCGCGTTGCCCGAGACCGGCAGCCAGCGCAGGTTCACGGAGAAGACGAGGATCAGCGTGAGCCCGAACCAGAAGCTCGGCATCGCCTGCCCCAGCACCGAGACCGACAGGGCGAGCCGGTCGATCCAGGTGTCGCGCCGCACCGCCGCCAGCACACCGAGGGGGATCGCCACCAGCAGCGCCACGGCGAGCGCGATGACGCCGAGATAGAGCGTGATGGGCAGCCGCGCGGCGAGCAGGTCGATCACCCGTTCGCGGAAGTAGAACGAGTTGCCGAAATCGAGGTGCAGGGCCTTCCAGCCCCAGGCCAGGAACTGCGTCAGCAGCGGCTGGTCGAGGCCGTAATCCCGGCGGATCTGCTCGATCTGCGGCCCCGAGGCGTCGGGGCCGGCGATGGAGGTGGCGAGGTCGCCCGAGAGATGAAGGAGCAGGAAGCTCGCCACCGCGACGGTGAAGGCGACGGCGAAGGCGACGAGGATGCGCCTGAGCGTGAAGGCGAGCATGGCGGACGCCCCGCTACTTCCACGACGCCGCGTAGAAGCGCGGCACCTCGTCGGGCTGGGCGGTGAAGGTCAGGTCCGAGGTGAAGGCGTAGTTGGTGGAGTAGGAGAACATCGGCAGGGCATAGGCCTGCGAGGCGATCCGCCCGAGAGCCTTCCCGTAGGCCTCCTTGCGCTTGGCCGGATCGGTCGAGCTGTCGCCGGCCTGGAGGTCGGCGATCACCTCGGGATCCTTGGTCAGGTCCTCCTCGCCACCCCGGAAGTAGACGCCCGCGAAGGCCGAGACGTCGTTCACCGAGAACGAGCCCCAGGTCTGGTAGCCGATGGAGACCTTGCCGGAGCGCAGGGTGTCGCGGAAGGCGGCGTAGCGCAGGTAGTTGAGCCGCGCCTTGATGCCGACCGCGCCGAGATAGCCGATCACCGCCTCGGCGTAGTCCCGCTCCCGGTAGGCGCCGAGATCGATCTCGAACCCGTTCGGGTAGCCGGCGTCCTTCAGCAGGGCCTTGGCCTTGGCCGGGTCGTAGGGATAGCGCATCACGCCCTGATCGACGCAGCCGAACTGGTCGATGAAGCACAGGGCGTTCATCACCCGCGACGAGCCGCGGACGAGGTTGTCGACCATCGCCTTCCGGTCGATGGCATAGGAGATCGCCTGCCGGACGCGGACATCCTTGAGGGGGGAGTTCTCCTTCGCCCGGCCGAGGGTGTCGAACTGGAGGAAGCCGACGCGCATCGTCTCGGAATTGAGGATGGTGATGTTGGGCGCGGCCCGGAGCTGGTCGGCCTGATCGCTCGGCACCCGCCAGATCCAGTCGACGCCGCCGGTCATCAATTCGGCCATCCGGCTCTCCCCATCGGGGATGACCCGGAATTCCAGCTTGCCGATCTTCGGCGTCCCGAGAGGGCTGCCGGCCCAGTATTGCGCGAAGCGCTCCATCTTCACGCCGCGGCCGCTGTCCACGGACACGATCTTGTAGGGGCCGCTGCCGACCGGCGCCTTGGCGAAGCCGTCGAGCCCGACCTTCTTGAAATAGGCCGCCGGGAAGATCGGCGTCGGGCCGGCGAGGTATTCCAGAGCCGCCGGGAACGGCTGCTTCAGGTGGATCCGCACCGAATGCGGGCCTGTGACCTCGGTCGACTTCATCCAGTCGACGTTCTGGCGCGTCACGGTGCGCGCCTCGGGGGTCAGGACATAGTTGAAGGTGAAGGCGACGTCTTCCGGGCCAAGGGCATCGCCGTTGTGGAAGGTAACGCCTTCGCGAATCACCAAGTCGAGGGTCGTATCGTCGACCCATTTCCAACTGGTGGCCAACATCGGCTCGTAGGCGCCGGTCTTGGTGTTGCGGTAGACCAGCGTATCCCAGCAATTGCGGGCGAGGATGACACCTTCCCGTGCGCTGTTATGGTAAGGGCTGACGTTCTCGGGCTCGGAGTCAGACGCATAGACTAACGTGTCGTTCGCTTTTCCTGCGAGTGCGGGACCGGCGAGCAAGCTGGCAAGCAAAGCGGCGACGAGAGTGCGTGGCGGCATACAGTTCTGCTCCACAACTCGGATGGGCCGTCCGCCCATGCCCGTTTTTTCACCTTGCCAGCATGTTGTGCAGGAACCATCGCAACAAGTAGAATTTGGCGATGGATGCCATGCCGAATCGGCAAGGGAGACCGGATGCAGACCACGAGCCTGCGCTACTTCCTGACGGTTGCGCGCACCGGATCCATCACCGCCGCGTCGTCGCAACTGAACGTCGCCGCGTCCGCGATCAGCCGCCAGATCGCCAACCTCGAAGCGGAACTCGACTGCGTGCTGTTCGAGCGGCTGCCGCGCGGCATGGCGCTCAGCCCGGCGGGGGAATTGCTGGCCCGCCACGCCCATCAGGTGCTGGTCCGGGCCGATCAGGTCGTGATGGAGATCCGCGAGATCGAGGGGCTCGCCAGGGGGCGTATCCGGGTCTCGTGCTCGGAGGGCTTCGCCCTCGACATCATCCCCACCGTCATCGCCGAGTTCCACGCGGATTATCCCGGCATCCGCTTCGAGGTGTCGATGCTGCCCCCGGCCCAGGCGACGACCCTCGTCGCGCAGGGCGATTCGGACATCGCCATCACCTTCGCCATGTCCCCGGCCGAGGGGGTCGACGTGCTCTATGACGGCACGGTGGAGATGATCGCTTTGGCCGCCCCGGACCATCCCCTCGCGGGGGCGCCGGAACTCGCGCTCTCGGACATGCCGAACTATCCCCTCGCCCTGCCGACGCGGGACACCACCGTGCGGCTCGTCTTCGATGCCGCCTGCCAAGCGGAGGGGATCGTGGTGGAGCCGGTGCTGACGGCGAACGTGCTCTCGGCACTGCTGCCGTTCGTGCGCCGCTCGCGGGGGCTGGCGCTGATGTCCGCGCTGCCGGTGCAGACTCCCCTGCGGCTGAACGAGATCGTCAGCCTGCCGATTCGCTCGCGCATGCCCCTGTCGCGGCGGATCCAGATCCAGTCGATGCGCGGGCGGCGCCTGCCGCGCTCCGTGCAGACCTTCGTGAGCCGCATCCGCGCGGCGCTTCCGCCCTCGCTGGAGATGTGAGCGCGGAGGCGACATAGGCCGGAAACATGCCCCCGCCACTGTCGCGGATCGGGAGGGTCGGGCGATGCTTCAGGACGATTTCGATAGCACCCGCAACAGGATGATCGACCGGGCGCTGCTCGCGGCCGCCCTGGTCTCGTTCTGCTTCGGCCTCACCGCCATGCTCGCCGGCCTGCTCCGGTGAGCGAGCGCACGACCCGGCGGGCGGACGACACGCGGCGGGCGGCGCTCCTCCTCATGGGCGCGGGCATCGTCCTTCTCGGCCTCGCGCTGGCCCTGGGCGGGCTCCCGTAGGACCGCTCAATTCGTCGCGGGGTCGGCGGTGGCTTCCCGGCGGCGGTGGTCGTGGCGCCAATCGGCCGGGGGCTCGAAGGTGCCGGCCCAGATCCCCTTCCGGGTGGCCCAGGCATGGGCTTCGTGCCGGACATAGGCGGGCGTGACCGCGCGGCTCGCCAGCGCGTAGCCCTGGCTCACGAGCCAGGCCGACAGATCGTCACCGCCGGCCTTGCAGGTCGCGGTGAGGCGGCCCTTCGCATCGGGCTTGTGCGGCTCGCAGGTGACGGGCCCCTCCCCGATGCGCTTGCGCAGGAGCCGGGTGGCCTCGTTCCCACAGGGGTAGGAGCGGCCGGCGGCATTCTCGCAGACTTGCCCCGCCTCGGGGGCGTCGATGCCGTAGAGATGGACGCGGGTGCCGTGCAGATCGAGCGTATCGCCGTCCACCACGGTGGCGGGGCCGGTCAGCGGCTCGGCGAGGCAGGGGGTGCAGCCGAGGAGGGCGAGAGCGAGAACGAATCTCCGCATCAGGGGGTCCAGATCCACAATGTCCTGTCAGGATGTCGATAGAGGCGACGATCCCTGCCGGATGTTTGTGGCATATTTGGTAAAACGTTGACTTAAGATCGCCACGCTCGCCAGAGCGGTGGAACGGGCGCGGGGCGTCCCGGTTGACGCCATATGCGCACCTTCAGCACCCTTGCTTACGGCTTTGCCGCGACGCTCGCCCTCATGGTTGCCGCCGCGCATGTCATCGGCCCGCCGAACCCGGACGACGTTCGGCGCGGGGGTCTGACGGCGGCGACGGTGCTGGGCAGCGACGGATCGCAGGCGGACGCGGCGCGCGGCCCCGCCCGCAGGGCCGCCGACGCCACGCCGTCGAGCTAACCGCTTCAGACGCGCGGCCGGCTGCCGCGCTTGACGATCACGCGGGCCCCGACGGGAACGTGCTCGTACAGGTCGGCCACATCCTCGTTGAGCATGCGCACGCAGCCGGAGGACATCTGCTCGCCGATGCTCCACGGCTCGTTGGTCCCGTGGATGCGGAATAGGATGTCGCGGTTGCCCTGGTAGAGATAGAGCGCCCGCGCCCCGAGGGGGTTGTCGAGCCCGCCCTTGCGGGTACGCGGCAGGTCGGGATGTAGGGAGACCATGGTCGGGGTCGGGCTCCAATCCGGCCAGACGCCCTTGCGGCCGACCCGCGCCTCACCCTTCCACGAGAAGCCCGCCTTACCCACGCCGACCCCGTAGCGGAGCGCCGTGCCGCCCTCCTGCACGAGGAAGAGCTGCCGCTGGTCGATGTCCACGACGATCGTGCCGGGGGCCTCCAGGCCGGTATAGGCGACGGTCTGCCGTCGGTACTTCGGATCGAGGCGGCCGGTATCGACCAGGGGAATGTCGAACGGCTTGTCGGCCTTCGCGCCGATGTACCACGCCGATTCGTCGTCCTGCGCCAGTTGCGACTGACGGGTCTGGCAGGCGCCGAGCGACAGGATGGCCGTCAACGCGAGACAGACCGTCCTGATGCGGCGGCCATTGTTCGGGCGTGGCGCGGCCATGAGGTGCCTTTGCAATCGTGATTTGTCTGCCTAGCCCGATCACGTCCCCACCGATGTAGCTTTTGCGCCGCATCCGGCGCCCTAGATCATCCGGGCCGGTAGGAGGCCCCCCCATGCCCGAGACCCAGACGCAACCGACCGAGACCGTCGAGGCCCCGGTCATGGATCTCCGTCCGGCGATCCACCTCGACCATTGCGTCATCCATGTCAGCGATTGGGAGCGCTCGAACGCCTTCTACCGGGACGTGGTCGGCGCCGAGGTGATCGCGCGGGGCCCCGGCTTCGCTTACCGGTTCGGCGGCGTGCAATTGAATTGCCACGGGCCCGGGGTGACGCCGGAGCCGGTGGCGGCGCAGCCGGTCCTGCCCGGTAACAGCGACCTGTGCTTCCGCTGGTCGGGGAGCATCGAGGAAGCCATGGCCCATCTGGAGGCGGCGGGCGTGCCGGTGGAACTCGGCCCCGTGGAGCGCCACGGCGCGGCGGGGGCCGGGCGGAGCGTCTATTTCCGCGATCCCGACGGATCGCTCCTCGAATTCATCACCTATCCGACGCCATGACGGCGCGGGCGGACGGATCAGCCCCGGCTTTCCGCAAGTGCTTGGTTCGTCTGTTCGAGGCGCGTCGCCAGGACGCGCATCAGCGCGATGCTGATCTGGGGGAACTGCGCCAGCAATTCGAGGAACACGCCCCGGTCGATGCGCAGGGCCGTCACGGCGGTCTCGGCCGTGATCGTCGCGGAGCGCGGCTGGTCCGCCAGGATGCCCATTTCGCCGACCAGCGCGTCGGCGCCCAGCAGCGCGAGGCGCACCGGGCCCGCCGGGCCGTCGATGCTGACCTCCGCGCTGCCTTCCAGGATGACGTAGGCGGCATCCGACACGTCGCCCCGCGCGAAGAAGCGCTGGCCGGGCTCGAAATGCACCCGCTCGCTGGTGAAGGCGAGGAGCTTGAGACGCGCCGGCTCCACTTCCCGGAACAGCGGGACCTGGCGGAGGGACGTAACCTCGGTGTCGAGGGTCATGCGATGCTCCGCGACCGGGAAGACGATCGGACGACGTCTCCTCGCCCGGCCGGTCCATCCATGCGGCTTGTCCGGTCTTTGTCCAGTCCCGTGCGGTTGCTGGCCCTCGCGGCCCTGTTCGCCCTCGCCCCCGGCGGGTTTGCCGAGGCGCGCCTCGCCCGCGCCGAACTCGACCGGGTGGCGCTGGCCCCCGCGCCCGGCGCGCGGGCCCCCCTCGACCTCCCCGTCACCGACGTGCTGACCGGCGAGACGACGCGGCTCGGCGCCGTGCTCGACGGCCGCCCGGCCTTGCTCCTGCCCGTGGACTATACCTGCGGCAATGTCTGCGATCCGATGATCGGACTGTCCGGCGACGCCCTCGCCAAGACCGGCCTCGATCCGAAGGACAGGCGCCTCGTCCTCGTGGGCATCGACCCGAAGGACGACGCGGCCACGGCCAGGGAGAGGATCGCCGCGATCTGGGGCGACCGGCCGGGGCGGCCCGTGACCCTCGTCGCCGATGCGGCCGGCATCACCCGGCTCACCGGAGACCTCGGCTACCGCTACGCCTACGACGCAGCCAGCGACAGCTTCGCGCACCCCGCCGCCGCGCTGCTCCTGACGGGGGACGGGCGTCTCGCCCGCGTCCTGTCACCCCTCGCCCTCGACGGGAAGGATCTGCGCCTCGCCCTCACCGAAGCGGGCGAGGGACAGGTCGGCACCCTCTCCGACCGCCTCGCCCTGCTCTGCTACGGCTACGATGCGGCGAAGGGCGTCTATACGCCGCTGATCGCGCGGATCCTGACGGTGGCCGGGGTGGCGACGATCCTCGCCATCGCCGGCCTGATCCTCGTGCTCATCCGCATTCGCGGGCGGCAGGAAACTGCCTGATCCGCGTCAGCGCTTGGTGGCGAGACCCTGCTTCTGGCCGTCGGGGGCGTCGCGCTTGGCGCTGGCGTTCGGCTGGGGCGAGTCGATCGGGTCCTCGTGGGTCGTCGGACGGGCCGCATCCTCGGGTGCCGGCATGGCCGGAAGGGGCGCCTCGTTCGGGGCGACCGACTTGGCGCCCTCGTTCACCATGTTGCGATTGGTCATCCGCTGAGATCCTGCGCTGCAAAAAAACGGCCAATGCACGTAGGCCGCGATGTAGTCGCCAACGTTTTCGCAAGCGTGGCGGTTGCTGCCAAGCTCAGGTGCGGTTTCCGGCCTAGCTCGCAGGCCTAGCAGGAACCTTGGTTATTGCTGAAGGTTGTTGACGAGTGCAGTGAAGCCTGAGGAGGAACTGATGGCATCCGGAAACTCGACCTCGAAGCGAGGCTTTGCCTCGATGGATATCGAGCGTCAGCGCGAAATCGCGAGCAAGGGCGGTCGCTCCGTTCCGGCCGAGAAGCGCTCGTTCTCGCAGGACCGCGAGCTGGCCTCGAACGCCGGCCGCAAGGGTGGCCAGTCCACGGGGACCGGTCGCGGCGAGTGATGTGTGAAGCGTGAGTTGCGTACGGCGCCGCGTCCCCTGGACCGGCGCCGTTTTCGTATGTGGCATCGTCTCGTGGGCAACAAAAAAGCCCCGCACGAAGCGGGGCTGTTTTTCGTCGGCTTGGGATGCGTTCAGGAGATGCAGCGGCCGGGCACCATCCGCCGGGCCTCGGGGCCGACGAGGGAGCTGAGCGGGGCCTCGCAGCCCTCGCGCTGAAAGCGGCGGAAGGGCTTCACCGGCATCGGGCCGGTGGGGATCTGCATTTCGCTCGCCATCGGACCGCGAATCCCCTTGTCGATCCCCGCGACGCGGGTGGGACTCAGGGCGAGGGAGGCGGGACGCATCCCCGGCAGCACCATCGGCGAGGCCGGGGCCACCACCGGGATGGACGGGGCGAATTGATCGGCCGTGTCGCGGACGACCGGCTGCGCGAGCACGGTGAGCAGAGCCGCCGGGGCACCGATCCCGAGAATGACACCAGACCGCCGCATCACCGTGACCTCACGAGGAGCTTGACAGGATGTTCTGATAACGCCGACTGCGTTATGCGGTTCCTCCACTGTCATGCTTCTTTAACGAGTCAGTATTCGCACTGCGCCGGGGACGGCGTGCGGCGCCGCACCCCCGTTATCCACAGCCTCGCCGTGTGACGCGAAAAACACGTCGCGAATTAAAAAGCGCGGAACCGGGGTGCCGTGGCGCCGTTTTGTCCTCACCCGGCCACTTGGTCCTCCCCGCATTCCCCTTGTGCATCGGCCGGAACCTCTTTGACGGGCTGGAGCGTGCTCCGGCCCGTTTCTTTATGTCCGGACATGAAAAAGCCCCGGCCGGGGCCGGGGCTCTTGCCGAACGGGTGAGGTTCGGGTGGATCAGGCCGACTTGGCCTCGCGGCGCCGGGCGGTCTGCTGGAAGAACAGCGCCTGGCTGATCACCGCCGACACGTTGGCCGGCTGGAAGGGCTTGGCGATGAGGAAGGCCGGCTCGGGACGCTCGCCCGTGAGGAACCGCTCGGGATAGGCGGTGATGAAGATCACCGGCACCTCGAAGGTCTTCAGGAGGTCGTTCACCGCGTCGAGGCCCGACGAGCCGTCCGCCAACTGGATGTCCGCCAGGATGAGGCCCGGACGGTTCTCGCTGTTGGCGATCTTCACCGCCTCGGTGCGGGTACGGGCGACGCCGATCACGTTGTGACCCAGGCCCTCGACCAGCGCCTCGAGATCCATGGCGATGAGCGGCTCGTCCTCGATGATGAGGATGCCGGTCGCCATGTCGGCGGCGAGTTCGCGCCCGGCCTCATCCACGAGGTCGCGGACCTCGGCGACATCCACGCCCAGGATCGTCGCGGCATCCTCTTCCGAGAAGCCTTCGAGGCACGAGAGCAGGAAGGCCTGCCGGGGCAGCGGCGTGATCTGGCCGAGGCGAACCTCCGCCGGGAGATCGTGCTGCACCTGCTCGCTGCGGCCGTTCACCGAGAGCGAGTTCCAGATCCGGGTGAAGACGCGGAACAGGTCCGCCTTGATGTTGGTGCTGCGCCCGAGCGTATCGGGCTCGTTGACCAAGGTCTCCAGGGTCGCCGCCACGTAGGCATCACCCGCCACCTGGCTGCCGGTCAGCGCACGCGCATAGCGGCGCAGATACGGCAGATGCTGCACCACGAGTTGCGATGTCGACATTCGTTCTACCTGTGCCTCGCCATTGATCGCCGACCCCCGTCCCACCGCACTGGGTCGGAAAGGTGCCCGGACCGTGGCAATTTAGATCCTTGGCCTCCCGCCCAACGCGGGGACCGCAGCTCCGTTCCGCACAAAGCGGAACCGAACTGCAGAGCGGACGTTGCCGCCGAAGCCATGACGCAACTCGAGCCGCAGCACAATGTGGCCGTGTGCGAGCATGCAACAAGGGGCGCTCGGATGACGGTGGAGAGATCGGGAGAGGATCTCCGAAACGAGATGTCCGTCGCCCGAGCCAGTGGCGAGACGGTTGAAGGTGACATGTTGACCGAGAGACCGGAACACGAAGACCCTCAGGACCAAGCCGGCGAGCGGGAACCGCGCAGGGCGGCGACGCTCTCGCCGCAGATCCGTGACCGCATCGCGCTGCAGTTGCGCTCGATGTACGATTCCGTCGCGACCCAGCCGGTGCCGGATCGGTTCGCCGACCTGATCGCCCGCCTCGATGCCAACGACCGAGAACCGGGCTGATCTTTTTTCTCGTTTGTTCGTCCCGAAACGAAATGGGCCGCTCCGATGGAGCGGCCCTTTCCGTTTAATCGCCGGGGCGACCCGTCGTTACAGTGTCGGCGAACGGCCGCGCATCAGGCCAACGACGGCCGAGATGGCGAAGAGAACGATCGCGACGAAGAAGACGAGCTTCGCAGCTTCCATTGCGGTGCCGGCAATACCGCCGAACCCGAGCAGAGCGGCCACGAGGGCGACGACGAGGAAAGTGACGGCCCAACCAAGCATCTCGAAGATCCTTCTAAAGCTTCGGCACGTCCGAACGTCCGTGCTGTCATTGCCTTCAAAACGCCAAGTTTCAGCTACGGTTCCCGTGCTTGGAGCCATTGTGTCGCAACGTGACGTGCATAACCTATTGAGGAACAGTCGGCAGCGGACGGCGTTCGTGAGAGGGTCAAGGACGCCTTCGCGAGGTGAGCGATGCCGGATTTCGGGTTCACGACTGCACGCAAGGCGCGCACCTCAGGGTTCGGCGCCGTGAAGACGCGCCTGTCCGGCCTCGGCAAGGCGATGGCCGACCTCGTGGACAGCATCGTGCGCGGCCTCGCGCCGCCGCCCGTGCTCCAGCCGATCCCCGTCCGCGTGAGCGACCGGCGCCGGGTCCGCAACTGAGCCCCGACATCCTGATGCGAAGACAGTCTTTGAGAATATCCGTCGGCTGAAGTCAGTCATGGCACGGCGCACGAGCGTCGGATTTCGGGACATCCCACGAGGAATGCTCTTCATCCGTTGTTTACCTCTGTTGCCCGGCGGCGTCCTGCGCGCCTGAGTCGCGGCATATTGCGCGCGGCGAGGGACGATCGTGTTGCAGCTCTTGGGGGGACGCCGCCTCGTCACGGCGCTCGCCGCCGGCATCGCCTCGGGAGGTAGCCGCCGCAGGATGCTCGGCACGGCCCTCGCCGGGCTGATCCTCGGTCTCGGTTCGGTCGCGGTGGGCAGCACCTTCGTCCAGGCCTCGGAGCGGGATGGGATCGCCGGCTTCTTCGAGATGCTGTTTGGGGGCAGCGCCCGGCGTCAGGCCGCATTGCGCCCCCCGCCCCAGCCGACCCGCTACAACGCCCTGCCGCGCCCGAGGCTCGACCGCATCCCGAAGCGCGTCGTGCACACGCCGCGCCCGGAATCCTTCCGCTACGCCACGGGGGAGCGCCGCCGTGCCGTGAAGCGGAACGAGGTCGCGGCCCTGTCGTCCGGCCGGAGCGGCGACACCACCGTCTGCGTGCGCCGCTGCGACGGCTACCTGTTCCCCCTCGGCGCCCTGCACGACAGGGCCGACCTGCCGCTGCACCGGAGCGCCTGCGCCGCCGCCTGCCCGAACGCGGCGACGGAGGTCTTCACCCTCGCCGCCGGCGATGCGGAACTGGAGCACGCCGTCGGCCCGAACGGCATGCCCTACCGCGCCTCGGCGCTCGCCAACGTCTACCAGCAGCGGCGGGTGACGGATTGCTCCTGCCAGCCCCTCGGCAAGGCGGTTCACGCCGCCCTCGAAGCCGACACGACCCTGCGCCCCGGCGACATCGTCGCCACGGGCACGAGCGCGCAGGTCGTCACCCGCGTCCGTGCCGGCCGGGTCGATATGCGCGACTACCGCCGGGCCGCCATCGGCCGGGGCGAGATGCGGGCCATCGAGGCGCGGGTCGGCACGATCCGCCGCGAGGCCGCCGCCCGCAGCTTCCGCCAGCAACTCCGCGCCGCCGAGCCCACGCCCATCGTGCAGGTGGCCGGCGCGGGGGACATCGCCCTGGCGGCGTCCCCGGCGCTTCGCGTCGTCGCGCCCTCGCCCTACCGCCGCTGACGCCCGGTCTCGCCTCCGCGCGAAATGCGCTAGATGCGGGCCATGGCAGAGAGCGACGACACCACCCCCGCCCTGAATCCGGCCATGCCGGAGCCGGGACGCCTCGACGCGGTCGCGCCGCTGATCCGGCGGCGGGTCGCGGGCAATCGCGGGCCGTTCACGGCCACGGGCACCTGCACCTACGTCGTCGGGCAGGGCCGGGTGGCGGTGATCGACCCCGGCCCCGACGAGGCCGCCCATCTCGACAGGCTCCTCGCCGACCTGTCGGGCGAGACCGTCGAGGCGATCCTCGTCACGCATACGCATAAGGATCATTCGCCCGGCGCGCGAAGGCTGCAGGAGGCGACGGGCGCGCCGATCCTCGGCTGCGGCCCGCACCGCGCGGCGCGGCCCCTGGGCGAGGGTGAGATCCCAGCCCTCGACGCCAGCGCCGACCGCGAACACCGCCCCGACCGGGAACTGCGCGAGGGCGAGTCCGTCGCCGGGCCGGGCTGGACGCTGACGGCGATCGAGACCCCCGGCCACACGATGAACCACCTCGCCTTCGCCTTCCCGGAGGCGGATGCGCTGTTCTCGGGCGATCACGTCATGGCGTGGTCCACCACGGTGGTCGCGCCGCCGGACGGGCAGATGCGCGCGTACATGGAGTCCCTCGACAAGCTGCGCGGACGCGGCGAGGCGGTCTACTGGCCCGGCCATGGCGGGCCGGTGCGCGAGCCCGCCCGCTTCGTGCGCGGCCTCGCCGGGCATCGCCGCCAGCGCGAGGCCGGCATCCGCGCCCGCCTCGCCGCCGGGGACGAGCACGTCGCCGCCATCGTGGCGGCGATCTATCAGGGGCTCGATCCGCGCCTGCGCGGGGCGGCGGCGCTCTCGGTCTTCGCCCATCTGGAGGATCTGGTGTCGCGCGGGCTCGTGGAATGCGAGGGCCCGCCCCTCCTGAACAGCCGCTACTTCGTGGCGAGGGCGAGGTTGGACACGTCGTCGAGATAGGCGCGGATGCGGTCGGCATTGCCGCCGAAGTCGCGTGCTCCGAGCCGGGAGGCCGAGCGCACGTCGATCCGCGCCCCGTCGGCGCGGGGGCGCACCCGCACGGTCACGTCGTCGGGCAGGTTGAGCACGAGCCCGCGGGCGATGGCGTCGATGCGCCCCTGCCCCATCCGTCCGCCGGGGCGGATCGCCTCCACGATCTGCCACTTCCGCTTCAGGGCCGCCTGCCGGGCGAGTTCGAACGCTTGGTCGGCGTCGATGTCGAGGGTGAGCGGCGCGATCTGCGGATAGGCCTTGCGCTGGGTCTCCCGCGCGGCGCGGGGCGGCTCGGGCGGGATGCGCCCGTCCCGCGCGGCGAAGGCGACGCGGGAGCGCGAGAAGGCCGGCGGCGAATCCGGATCGGTGGAGATGTCGGACAGGGCGGGCAACCGCGCCCCGCGCAGGCCCGCATAGGCCGGGTAGGCCAGCACGAGCAGGGCGAGGAACAGCCCGCCCAGGGCCGCGCCGAGACCCCGCGCGCCCTCCCGCCAGACCCGGACGAAGGCGAAGGCCGCAGCCAGGATCGCCAGGATTGCCACGGACAGCCCCGCCGCCAGGGCGACGAGGGCGGCGGACACGTCGGCGCGCGGATCGCGCACGACGAGAAGCGCGATTCCCGTCGCGAGGAGCGAGAAGACCGCGAGGTGCCGGGCCAGGGGGCCGGCACGGGTAACGGGGTCCTCGACGAGCAGGCGGCGCATGGCTCTCCCATACCCGGCGGCGGCCCCGTCTGCCAGACGGCTAAGGCGCGTAGGCGCGGATATCGACCGGCAGGCCGAGCGCGGCCGGCACCTGCAGGATGCCCCGCATCCGCGCGAAGGTGGAGGTCTGCCCCCCCGGATCCTCCGCATCGCCGCGCTGCGCCTCGGTGGTCAGGGCGTCCCACGGCCCGGCGATGGCGATGCGCACCGTGCGGGCGCCGTCGAGCGACGGACGCGGGGCGAGCAGCGCCATCATGTCCAGGCGCTGGCCCGGCAGCGAGACCTGCCCCCGCAGGGTCGCGGCGACGCCCGCGCCGCGCAGATCCGCTTCCGTGATCTCGCCGATCCCGTCCGCGAAGCGCACGGCGATCATGGCCTTGTCGAAGCCGGTGCGTCCGTTCCGCCGGGCGAGCGCCCCCGGCGCGAGGCCGCCGTTGCGGTGGATGACGTCCGAAAGGTCGAGCCCGGAGAGCGCGCCGCCCTCGATGGAGACGCTCGCCTTGCCGCCGATCCCGGCGACCAGCGACGCCACGTCCTTACCGTGGCTCTCCAGGGTGAATTGCCCCTGGAGCGGCCCCGTCACCCAGCGGGTGCCGCCGAGGTCGCTCATCAGCCCGCCGAGATCGACCTGATCGAGCCCGCCCTGGGCCTTCATCTCGGTCTCGGCCGGATCGGCGCCCCGGGCGAGGGTGAGCCGGCCCTTCAGGATCCCGTCCTTCAGCCGGGCGCGGTTGACCGCGACTTCCACGGCCGCATCGCGCACGAGGACGCTGGCGGCGAGGTCCCCCAGGACGAGGGGGCCGACCTGCCCCTCGGAGGCCGACATGCGCAGGTCGAGGTCGCCCCGGCTGAGGGGGGCGAGGGCCACGGGGGCGCGGCCATCCGCGAACAGCTTCACCAGGGCGCCGGCCAGGGGCGCGAGATCGAGCCGGTCGGCGGCGAGCGTCGCCTGGACCGAGAGGCGCGGCGCATCTCCGCTGCCGAGGGAGAAGGCGCCCGCCCCCTCCATCACCGTGCTGCCGGTCCCGATCCGCAGGACCGGCCAGGAGACCGCCCGGCCCTGCGCCTCGAACGCCCCTTCCAGGCTGAAGGCGCTGGTGAGCGGGGCGAGCGGCGCGTCGCGGCCGAGCCACGCCAGGGTCTCCGGCAGGGAGGTCGTCTCGAACCGGGCGCGGCCGGAGAGGGACGGCGAGCCCGCCGCCTCGGCGGGTAGCAGCGCCGTGCCATCGAGGCTGAGCCCCCCGCCCGGCCACGTCGCCTCGGCGACGAACGGGCTGCGGTGGCCGTCGATGAGGTCGGAGGGGCGCAGGCGCGACAGCGACAGCCGGGCCGGCATGCCGCGCCATGTCAGGCGGGCCGTGGCCGCGACGGTGCCGCTCCAGAACGGCCACGCGATGTCGAGGTCGAGGCCGCGCACCTCGTCGCCCGCGCCGACATCAGCCCCGGTGACGGTGACGCGGGGCGGGCGCTGTCCGCCGCCGACGCCTTCGCGGATGCGCGTGAGCGGGTTCGCCCAGGCGGCCCGCTCGGCGGAGAGCCGCCCGCCCTCGAAGCGCAGCCCGCCGATGGGCGGGCGGCCGGTGACGAGGCCGAGCGGGTCGATGTCGGCGGTGAGGTGGGCGTTGTCGATCAGGGTCGGCCCGCTCGCATCCGCGATGCGCACCTCACCGAGCGAGACGGAGGGGAACGGCAGCAGCCGGAAGGAGGCGGGGCCGGAGGCCGTCAGGGTCAGCCCGTAGGCCGCGAGCGGCCGGTCCGCGAAGGCGACCGCCCGGTCCGTCCGCATCGGCCAGTCACGCAGGCCGAGCCCGGCGACCACGAGGGCGCCGATGGCGAGAAGGATGGTCGGGCGGCGCGACATCGGGCTCCGGAGGGGCCGCGCCGCGACGCGGCGAGAGAGCCGGCGCGGCCCGGCAGGGCTCGTCGAGTATCCAAGCCCTTAACGGTTTCCGAAGCTTTTGTCTGCCCGCGCCCCTCCAACCCTAAGGGAACCTGTGATTCCCGTGTGTAACGGATCGGCCGCGCTGCCGCTCCGGGCACTGGACCCGGGGCCCGGAATGGGGAAGAGCAGGCCCGGATCATGCTTACCGGCTCGGCAGAAGCCGACGGGAGGAAGGACGGTTCGATGCGGAAGGTCTTTAAGGGTCCGACGGAGGCGCTCGCCGGTCTCCTGCGCGACGACATGATGATCATGTGCGGCGGCTTCGGCCTGTGCGGCATCCCCGACGAGCTGATCGACGCCGTGCAGGCGTCGGGCGTGAAGGGCCTCACCATCGTCTCCAACAATGCTGGAATCGACGGCGTCGGCCTCGGCAAGCTCCTGGAGACCCGTCAGGTCGCGAAGATGATCTCGTCCTACGTGGGCGAGAACAAGGAATTCGCCCGCCAGTATCTCGGCGGCGAGTTGGAGATCGAGTTCAACCCGCAGGGGACGCTCGCCGAGCGCATCCGCGCGGGGGGCGCCGGCATCCCGGCCTTCTTCACCAAGACCGGCTTCGGCACCAAGGTGGCCGAGGGCAAGGAGACACGCCAGTTCGACGGCGAGGATTACGTGATGGAGCGCGGCCTGTTCGCCGACATCGCCCTGGTCCACGCCCATACCGGCGACACCGAGGGCAACCTCCGCTACCGGATGACCGCGCGCAACTTCAACCCGATGATGGCGACCGCCGCGAAAGTCACCATCGCGCAGGTCGAGAACCTCGTGCAGCCCGGCGCCATCGACCCGGACACGATCCACACGCCCGGCATCTTCGTGAAGCGGATCATCGCCGTGAACACCGGCGAGAAGCGCATCGAGCAGCGCACCACCCGCAAGCGCAACGACGCGACCCCGGCCGCCGCGGCCGGCGGCGGCACGCACTGATCGAGGGAGAGGAGACCGCACATGGCCTGGACCCGCGAGCAGATGGCGGCGCGCGCCGCCAAGGAGCTGGAAGACGGCTTCTACGTGAATCTCGGCATCGGCATCCCGACGCTGGTGTCGAACTACATCCCCGACGGCATGTCGGTGCAGCTGCAATCCGAGAACGGCATGCTCGGCATGGGCCCCTTCCCCTACGAGGGTGAGGAGGACCCGGACCTCATCAACGCCGGCAAGCAGACGATCACCGCCCTGCCGACGACGAGCTACTTCTCGTCCTCGGATTCCTTCGGGATGATCCGGGGTGGGCACATCAACCTGTCGATCCTCGGCGCCATGCAGGTGGCCCAGAACGGCGACCTCGCCAACTGGATGATCCCCGGCAAGATGGTGAAGGGCATGGGCGGCGCCATGGACCTCGTGGCCGGCGTCAAGCGGGTCGTGGTGGTGATGGAGCACGTCGCCAAGAACAAGGACGGGACCGAGAGCGCGAAGCTCCTCAAGGCTTGCGACCTGCCGCTCACCGGCACGCATGTGGTCGATCTGGTGATCACCGACCTCGGCGTCTTCACCATCGACAAGAAGGGCGATGGCGGCATGACCCTGATCGAACTCGCCGACGGCGTCAGCGAGGAGGACATCCGCGCCAAGACGGAAGGCGACTACACGGTCGCGCTGAAATAGCAGCCGGAAGGCCCTCTCCCCGCGCGCGGGGAGAGGGTGAACCGCCGGATTACATGGGCGGGGTCAGGCCGTCCTTGCCGACCGCCACGAGCTTGCCGTTGGCCTTGCCGCCGTCCTTGTCGACCACCGCGAACACCTTCGCGCCCGGCTTGAGGACGCTGGCGTCCGCCGGCTCGAAGGCTACGATCGGGGCCGAGGACGGGACGACGATCTGCTTCGAGCCGTCCTTGTCGTAAGTGACCGTGAGCGTCCGCTCACCGCCGGCCGCCGGCTTGTCCGCCTTCACGGTGCCGTTGGTCATCGCGCTCTTCACCTTCGGGCCGCCGGAGGTCTCGGCCTTCACGGTGCCGTTGGTCATCGCACTCTTCACCTTGGCGCCGCCCGTGGCGGTGTGGTCGGTGATGGCGTCCCAGCCGTAATGGCCCTCGGCCGTGCCGCGCATCGAATCGGGGAACAGCACCACTTCGAGGGCGGTCATCGGGTTCTCGCCCTTGGTGGCGGTGCCGATGAAGGTGCCTTCCTTGATCTGGTCCAGGCTCGACGGGACCACGGACACGACCTTGGCGCCGGTGAGCGCGATGGTCTCGGTGCCGCCGGCCTCGGTCTTGAGGGTGACGGAGCTGGCGTCGGCCTTGTCGATCGTGCCGCGGACGCGCTCGAGGGCCGAGGCCCCGGTGATGCCGGCCAGGGTGACGATGCCGGCGGCGGCGAGGCGAAGAGAGACGAGTGTCATGGGTAATGGGCTCCGGTGAAAGGGATCGGGGGTTTGGGGGACCGAACCGGTCACATCGGCGGGGTCAGGCCGTCCTTGCCGACGGCGACGCGGGTCGCGGTGAGGGTGCCGTCGGTGCGGGTGGCGACCACGAACACCTTCGCGCCCTTGCCGAGAGCGTTTCGCCCTGTGGGCTCGAAGGTTACGACCGGCGCGGACGGGGGCACGAGGATCGTGCTCGACTGGCCGCCGTAATTGACGGTCAGCGTCTTGGCGCCGTCCTTCCCGGCCTCGGCCTTCACCGTGCCGTTGGTCATGGCGCTCTTGACCTTCGGGTGAGCGGTGCTCCCCGTGGTCTCGGCCTTCACGGTGCCGTTGGTCATGGCGCTCTTCACCTTGGCGCCGCCGGCCGCCGTGGTGTCGGCGATCTCATCCCAGGGGTATTGTCCCTCGCCGGTGCCGCGCATGGCCTCGGGGAACAGCACCACTTCGAGGGCCGTCATCGGGTTCTCGCCCTTGGTGGCGGTGCCGATGAAGGTGCCTTCCTTGATCTGGTCCAGGCTCGCCGGGATCACCCACGACACCTTGGCGTCGTCCGCCAGCGCCACGCGCTCGGTCTTGCCGTCGCGGGTCGTCAGGGTGAGGGCGTTCGGCTCGACCGACTCGATCGTACCCCGCAAACGCTCGGGCGGGGCGGCCTGGGCGATGGCCGTGAGGCCAAAGAACCCGGCGACGGCGATGCCGGCAAGCGTTGTCCTCGCGAATGACGTCATGAATCATGTCCTGGCTGCGGGACCAGAACATGGGGCGCGTCCGAACGGCGACAAGCTTGCGCACGATTGATCTGCCGGCCACCGTCACGGCACGAAAAAGGGGCGGCGCCAGCGGCACCGCCCCCTTCATCGTGTCCGGTTGCGCCTTACGCCGCGAGCGAGCGCAGCACGTAAGGCAGGATGCCGCCGTTGCGGAAGTATTCAAGCTCGTCGAGCGTATCGATGCGGCAGGTCAGCGGGACCTGCTTCACCGAACCGTCCGACGACTTGATCTCGGCGGTCAGGGTCTGGCGCGGCTTCAATTCGCCCGACAGGCCCTTGATGGTGACGGTCTCGTCGCCCTTGAGGCCCAGCGAATCCCAGCTCGTGTCGCCCTGGAAGACCAGGGGGACCACCCCCATCCCGACGAGGTTCGAGCGGTGGATACGCTCGAAGCTCTCGGCAATGACGGCGCGGATGCCGAGCAGCTTGGTGCCCTTGGCCGCCCAGTCACGCGAGGAACCGGTGCCGTATTCCTTGCCGGCGAAGACGACCAGCGGCGTACCCTCGGCGGCGTATTTCTGCGCCGCGTCGTAGATGAACATCTTCTCGCCGGTGGGCTGGTAGAGGGTGTAGCCGCCCTCGACCACGTTGCCCGACGGATCGCGGACCATCTGGTTCTTGATGCGGATGTTGGCGAAGGTGCCCCGCATCATCACCTCGTGGTTGCCGCGCCGCGTGCCGTACTGGTTGAAGTCCTGCACCCGCACCTGATGCGATTGCAGGTATTCACCGGCCGGCGAGGCCGCGCGGATGTTGCCGGCGGGCGAGATGTGGTCCGTCGTGATCGAGTCGAGGAACAGGCCGAGGATGCGCGCATCCTCGATGTCCGTGACCGGCGCCGGGGTCTTCTGCATGCCGACGAAGTAGGGCGGGTTCTGCACGTAGGTCGAGCCGCCGTTCCAGGCGAAGGTCTCGGCCTCCGTCACCTCGACGCCCTTCCAGTTGTCGTCGCCGCCGAACACGTCGGCGTAGCGGCTCTTGAACAGCTCGGACGAGATGGTCTTCTCGATGAAGCCCTGGATCTCGGCGGCCGAGGGCCAGATGTCCTTGAGGTAGACCGGCTGACCGTCCGACCCCGTGCCCAGCGGCTCCTTGGTCAGGTCGATCTGCATCGAGCCGGCCAGCGCGTAGGCGACGACCAGCGGCGGCGAGGCGAGGTAGTTCGCCCGGACGTCCGGGTTCACCCGGCCCTCGAAGTTGCGGTTGCCCGAGAGCACGGCGGCGGCCACGACGTCGTTGTCGTTGATCGCCTTCGAGACGGCCGCCGGCAGCGGGCCGGAATTGCCGATGCAGGTGGTGCAGCCGAAGCCGACGAGGTTGAAGCCGAGCGCGTCCAGGCTGTCCTGAAGGCCCGCCTTCTCGAGATACTCGGCCACGACCTGCGAACCGGGCGCGAGGGAGGTCTTCACCCACGGCTTGGAGCGCAGGCCCTTGGCGACCGCGTTGCGGGCGAGCAGGCCGGCGCCGATCATCACGCTCGGGTTCGAGGTGTTGGTGCAGGAGGTGATCGCCGCGATCACCACGTCACCGTGGCCGATGTCGAAGTTGGTGCCCTCGACCGGGAAGCGGCCGGAGATGTCGCCGCCCTTCTTGAACTCGCTCTGCATCGAGCCGGCGAAGCCGGTCTTGGCGTCGGTGAGCAGCACCCGATCCTGCGGGCGCTTCGGGCCGGCAAGCGAGGGCTGCACCGTGCCCATGTCGAGTTCGAGGGTGTCGGTGAAGACCGGGTCCGGGGTCTGCGCGTCGCGCCACATGCCCTGCGCCTTGGCGTAGGCTTCCACGAGGGCGATCCGGTCGTCGGCCCGGCCGGTGACCTTCAGGAAGTCGATGGTCTTCTGGTCGATCGGGAAGAAGCCGCAGGTGGCGCCGTATTCCGGGGCCATGTTGGAGATGGTGGCCCGGTCGGCGACCGCCATGTCGTCGAGGCCGGGGCCGTAGAACTCCACGAACTTGCCGACCACGCCCTTCTTGCGCAGCATCTGCGTAACGGTGAGCACGAGATCGGTGGCGGTGGTGCCCTCGGGCAGCTTGCCCGACAGCTTGAAGCCGACGACCTCGGGGATCAGCATGGAGAGCGGCTGGCCGAGCATGGCCGCCTCGGCCTCGATGCCGCCGACGCCCCAGCCGAGCACGGCGAGGCCATTCACCATCGTGGTGTGCGAATCGGTGCCGACGAGGGAGTCGGGGTAGGCGATCTCTTCCCCGCCTTCCGTCTTCGTCCAGACCGTCTGCGACAGGTATTCGAGGTTCACCTGATGGCAGATGCCGGTGCCCGGGGGCACGACGGAGAAGTTGTCGAAGGCCGACTGGCCCCACTTCAGGAAGGTGTAGCGCTCGCCGTTGCGGGCGTATTCGAGGGCGACGTTCTCGCCCAGCGCCTTCGGGGTGCCGAACTCATCGACGATGACCGAGTGGTCGATCACGAGGTCCACGGGCACCAGCGGGTTGATCTTCTGCGGGTCGCCGCCGAGCGCCACCATCGCGTCGCGCATCGCGGCGAGGTCGACCACCGCCGGCACGCCGGTGAAGTCCTGCATCAGCACCCGGCTCGGGCGGAAGGCGATCTCGACCTCGGCCTTGCCCTTCTGCTCCAGCCAGCCCACGGCGGCGGCCACATCGGCCTTCTTGACCGAGCGGTCGTCCTCGAAGCGCAGGAGGTTCTCCAGGATCACCTTCATGGAGAAGGGCAACGCGGTGGCGGAGGCGAGGCCGTTCTTCTCGGCTTCGGGGATCGAATAATAGGTGTAGGTCTTGCCCCCGGCGCTCAGCGTCTGGCGGGCCTTGAAGCTATCGAGAGATGCCACGGCTGGTCGTATCCTCGCTGCGAATTGATCGAACACGCGCAGGCATAACCCGCGCCACGACGGTGTTCGGCCTGTGTAGCGCCCGACGGGCGCGCGCCGCCCCGGGAGTGCCCGGATCGAACGGTGCGCGGGGGGCGATTTGGACGCCCTGAATGCCGCGCGGCGCAGCCGTGGCCCGTATAGAACGTTTCGAATGTGCCCGCTACCGGGGCATGGTGACAGGCGCGGGAGGGTGTTCGTGCGGCGCGGGGCTTCAGCCCCGCTGCGCCTTCGCCAAGCCTTCCTTGAACTTGTTCGGCTGGGCGGCGAGGCGGCGAAGGGCCGCGACGTTGGCGGTGGCTTCCTCGGGGCCCATGTCCTCGCGAAGCACCGTCTCGGCCTCGGCGTAGCGCCCCTTGAGGCCCAGCACGAGGGCGAGGTTCGCCCGCATCTTCGAGTCGGCCCCGGGCAGGGAGACGGCGAGGCGCATCGTCTCCTCGGCCTTGTCGAGGTCGCGCGACAGCGCATAGGACAGCCCGAGATTCGACAGGAGCGAGGGCTCGTTCGGACGGATCTTCAGCGCGGCCTCGTAGAAGCCCTGCGCGCGGGCTTGATCGCCCATCTGCGCCGACGCCGAGCCCTCGGCCGAGAGGATCCGCCAATCGGGATTGGCCGGGGTGTGGGCGTTGGAGAGGACGTCCAGCGCGTCGCGGTAGCGCCCGGCCTCCACGAGCGACTTGCCGTAGGCGCCGAGGATCACCGTATCCTTCGGGTTGCGCAGGGCGGCCTGCTGCAGGACGGCGCTCGCCTGGGTGATCTGGTCCGTGGCCCGCAGGGCGCGGGCGTAGCGGAAGGCGGTGCGGGCATCGCCCGGATTGGCCTTGTAGGCCTCCGCGAGGCCGTCGAGATCGCGGCGGGCCGAGGCGGCGGCGGCGGCGGTGGGGCTCACGGCGCCGAGGGAGCCCGTGGTCTCGGGACCGTCGGTGTTGCAGGCGCCGAGCGCGAGGGCGATGGCGAGGACGGCGAACCCGCGACGGGCATTCGAGGCCGAGATCATCTTACGCTCCGCACGCACTCGGACGACGGCGGCCCGGATCGAGCGGACCGCGCTTCTCCGTCCCGTCGTGGCGGTGATAGACCGTTAAGCCTAATCCGGGGTTAAGGGCGCGGCGGGCGCCCGGCCGACACAGCGTGCGAGGGTCCATGAGTCATTCCGCAGCGGCGCAGACCAGCTCCATCGCCGAGCTTCTGCCGGCCGACACGCCCGCCATCGGCGTGACCTGCCTGCGCGCGAGCGGCTGGGAGGACGGCCTGACCGCGACCGAGCGGGCCTTCGCCTGGGCGACGGGCTTCACCGCCAAGGCCGGCAGCCTCGCCTACCTGCCGGCGGCGGACGGGAGCCTGTCGCGGGTGCTGTTCGGCCTCGGCGACCCGGACGCACCGGGCGCGGACCCACTGATCGCCGGGCGCCTGCCCACGATGCTCCCGGTGGGCGCCTATCACCTCGACGACGCGCCGGACCCCACCACCGCGACCCTGGCGTGGCTCCTCGGCAGCTACCGCTTCGACCGATACCGCAAGGGCGACGGGGCGAAGGCCGGCCTCGTGACGCCGCACGGCGTCGACGGGGCGGAGGTGACGCGCATCGCCAGGGCGGTGGCCCTGGGCCGCGACCTCGTGAACACCCCGGCCAACGATCTCGGCCCGGCCGAGATCGAGGCCGCCGCCCGCGCCCTCGCGGAGCGTCACGGCGCGGCGATCCGCGTGGTGCAGGGCGACGAGCTGGCGCGGGAATTTCCGCTGATCCAGGCCGTGGGCGAGGCGGCGACGCGCCCTCCCCGCCTCATCGACCTGACCTGGGGGAAGGAGGATGCGCCGCGCGTGACGCTGGTCGGCAAGGGCGTGGCCTTCGACACGGGCGGGCTCGACATCAAGCCCTCCGCGGCCATGCTCCTGATGAAGAAGGACATGGGCGGCTCCGCCGTCGCCCTGGCGACGGCGGACATGGTGATGGGCGCGGGGCTGAACCTGCGCCTGCGCCTGCTGATCCCGGCGGTGGAGAACGCGGTGGCGGGCAACGCCTTCCGCCCCGGCGACGTGCTGCGCAGCCGTGCCGGCCTCACGGTAGAGATCGGCAACACCGACGCCGAGGGCCGCCTGATCCTCGCCGACGCCCTGGCGCTGGCGGATGCGGAGGCGCCCGACCTGATCCTCGACTTCTCGACCCTGACCGGCGCAGCCCGCGTCGCCCTGGGGCCCGACCTGCCGGCCTTCTTCACCGAGGACGAGGCCCTGGCGCAGGAGGTGGCGCAGGCCGGCGCGCGGGCGATCGACCCGATCTGGCGGATGCCCCTGCACCAGCCCTACGCGTCGATGCTCGATTCGAGGGTGGCCGACCTGAACAACGTCTCGAACGGCCCCTTCGCCGGGGCGATCACGGCGGCCCTGTTCCTGCGCCGCTTCGCCCCCAAGACGAAGCGGCACGGCCATTTCGACCTCTACGGCTGGAACCCCTCGTCCAAACCCGCCCGTCCCGAAGGCGGCGAGGTGCAGACCGCGCGGCTGGCCTACGCGCTGCTGAAGGGGCTTTATGGGGGGTGAAGCGGGCACGCCCCGTCAGGCCGCTTTGAGCTATGGGTTTGTCGAAGCCCTCAGCCCAATCGAAAAGGGAAAGTTGGGAACGTAGCCGGGGCTGCGTTCAGAACCTGTCACAGGGCGTTTCTCTCCCGGCGCAACGCAATTCCGCGGTCACGCCCCCAAAGGCAACCCGGTCTCGATGAGCCGCGCCCAGAGGGCGGCTCCGTAGGGGGCGGCTTCATCGTTGAAGTCGTAGAGCGGGTGGTGCAGCGAGGCGCTGTCGCCGTTGCCGATGAACATGTAGGCGCCGGGTCGGCGGCCGAGCATGTAGGAGAAGTCCTCGGCCGTCATCATCGGCGCCACCGCGCGGTCGACCCGCTCCGGCCCGACCAGCGATTCCGCGACGCCGGCCATGAAACCGGTCTCGGCGGGGTGGTTCTCCGTGACGGGATAGCTCGCCCCGTATTCCACCCGGCCCGTCGCGCCGAACCCCGCCGCGATGTCGCGCACCAGCGTCTCCAGCCGGGTCTTCACCGAGGCGCGCACCGCCTGCGAGAGGGTGCGCATCGTGCCGCGCATGGTCACGCTCTGCGGCAGCACGTTGAACGCCTCGCCGGCATCCAGCGCGCAGACCGAGACCACCGCCGATTGCAGCGGGTCGAGATTGCGCGAGACGATCGTCTGCAGGGCGATAATGACGTGGCTCGCCACGAGCACGCTGTCGATGGCGTTGTGCGGCAGGGCGGCGTGGCCGCCGCGCCCCTCGATGGTGACGATGAACCGGTCGGTGGAGGCCATGATCGGGCCGGGCCGCACGGCGAAGGTGCCGACGGCCATGCCGGGGATGTTGTGCATCCCGTAGACCGATTCGATGCCGAACCGCTCCATCAGCCCGTCCTCGACCATCGCCTCGCCGCCGCCCCCGCCCTCCTCGGCAGGCTGGAAGATCAGCACGGCGCTGCCGTCGAACTCGCGCGTGGCGGCGAGGTAATGCGCGGCCCCGAGCAGCATCGCCATGTGCCCGTCATGGCCGCAGGCGTGCATCTTGCCGGGCACGGTGGAGCGGTAGGGAAGGTCGCGGACTTCCTGGATCGGCAGGGCGTCCATGTCGGCGCGCAGGCCGATGGCGCGGTTCGAGCCACGGCCCCGGCCCCGGACCACCCCGACCACCCCGGTGCGGCCGATACCCGTGGCGACCTCGTCGCAACCGAACTCGCGCAGGCGTGCCGCGACGAAATCCGCCGTGCGCTCCACGTCGTAGAGCAGTTCGGGATGGGCGTGCAGCGTGCGCCGCCACGCCGTCATCGGGGCGGACAGGGCTTGGATCGGTGCGGGGACGGGCATGCCGGCCTGGAGGGGTTGAAGAGGCGTCCGTGAAGCCGGAGCAAGCCGGAGGCCAGATGCTGCGTCAACCCGCGAGCGGTCGCCGCGAAGGCTTCGTCCCCCGCGCAGGCGGAGGCGTGCCGGCGGCCAAATCGTCGAGGATCGGGCAATCCGGCCGCTCGTCGCCGCAGCAATCGGCCGAGAGCCGTTCCAGGCTGCGCGCCATCCCCTCCAGGGCGGCGATCCGGCGGCGCAGCTCCGCGATCCGCGCCTGCGCGATGGCCTTCACCGCCGCGCTCGGGCGCTCGCGGTCGCTCCACAGGGCCAGCAGTTCGGCGATGGACTCCACGTCGAAGCCGAGATCGCGGGCGTGGCGCACGAAGTGCAAGGTGCGGATCTCGGCCTCGCCGTAATGGCGATAGCCGGCCGCCGTGCGCGCGGCCGGCGGCAGCAGCCCCCGCGCCTCGTACCAGCGGATCATCTTGGCCGAGACGCCGGTGAGCCGGGCCGCCTCGCCGACGGTGACGGTGTTCTCGCTCATGCCGACCTCGGCGCGGCGCGGCGCAGCCGGAGGGCGTTGCCGAGGACGAACAGGCTCGACAGAGCCATCGCCCCCGCCGCCAGGATCGGCGAGAGGGACGGCCCGCCGAGAGGCACGAGCAGCCCCGCCGCGAGGGGGATCAGCGCGGCATTGTAGGCGAAGGCCCAGAACAGGTTCTGCCGGATGTTGGCCATCACCGCCCGAGACAGGTCGAAGGCGGCGCCCAACGCCTCCGGCGCGCCGGACATCAGCACCACGTCGGCGCTCTCGACCGCGATGTCCGTGCCCGTGCCGATGGCGAGGCCGACATCCGCCTCGGCGAGGGCGGGGGCGTCGTTCACGCCATCGCCCACGAAGGCGACCGGCCCATGGGCCTGCCGGAAGCGGCGCACGGCCTCGGCCTTGCCGCCGGGCAGAACGCCCGCCGCCACCTCCGTGATGCCGAGACTCTCCGCGACCCCGGCGGCGGCGCCGGGATCGTCGCCCGTCACCATCGCCACGATGATGCCGCGCCCGCGCAGGGCGGCGACCATCTCCCGCGCGCCCTCCTTCACCGGATCGGTGACGGCGAGGACCGCCGCGTGGCGCCCGTCGAGGACGAGGTGGACCGGGCTCATGCCCGAACCCGCCCAGTCTCCGGCCCGCGCCATCAGGCCGGCATCGCGGGCGACGCCGAGGCGGTCGAGATAGCGCGGAGCGCCGACGGCCACCACGCGACCCTCCACACGGCCGGCGACGCCGAACCCCTCGACGGCTTCGAAGCCTGCCGCCTCCGGCAGGTCGAGCCCGCGCCCCCGCGCCGCAGCGATGATCGCCCCGGCGAGGGGGTGTTCGGAGCGGCCTTCGAGCCCGGCCGCGAGGCGCAGGGCCTCGTCCGGAGCGAGGCCGGGGATCGTCTCGCAGCCGGCGAGCGTCGGGCGCCCTTCGGTGAGGGTGCCGGTCTTGTCGAGGGCCACGACCTTCACCCCCTCCAGGGCCTGCAGGGCGGCACCGTCGCGGAACAGCACCCCGCGTTCCGCCGCCCGGCCGGTGCCGACCATGATGGCGGTGGGGGTGGCGAGCCCCATGGCGCAGGGGCAGGCGATGATCAGCACCGCCACGGCGTGGACGAGGGCCGGCCCCAGCGCGGGCGCCGGGGCGAACACGATCCAGGCGAGGAAGGTGAGGACCGCGAGGCCGATCACCGCCGGCACGAACCGGCCGGTCACGCGGTCGACCAGGGCCTGGATCGGCAGCTTGCCGCCCTGCGCGCGCTCGACCATGGCGGCGATCTGCGCGAGGACGGTCGCGGCCCCCACCGCGCCGACGCGCAGGTCGAGGCTGCCGCCGCCGTTGAGCGTCCCGCCCACGACCTCGGCACCCGGCGCCTTGCGAACGGGGACGGGCTCGCCCGTCACCATGCTCTCATCGACGCGGCTGTCGCCCGCCACCACCGTCCCATCGGCGGCGATGCGTTCGCCGGGGCGCACCCGCACCACGTCGCCGACCTTCAGGGACGCGAGGGGCACCTCACGCTCACCGCCGTCGCGGACCACCCGCGCCGTCTTGGGCGAGAGGTCCATCAGTCGGGCGATGGCCTGCCCGGTGCGTCCGCGCGCCCGCGCTTCGAGGGTCCGCCCGAGCAGGATCAGGGTGACGATGACGGCGCTCGCCTCGAAATAGAGATGCGCCGCCCCCTCCGGCATCGCCTGGGGGACGAGCGCCGAGACGAGGGAGTACAGGTAGGCCGCCCCCGCCCCGAGGGCGACGAGGGCGTTCATGTCGGGGTGGCCGCGCAGGAGGCCGGGAATGCCGGTGGTGAGGAAGCGCCGCCCCGGCCAGGCCAGGACGAGGGTCGCCAGCAGGGCCTGGAGCAGGGGCAAAGCCGGCATCCCGTGGCCGACGACGTGCCCGCCCATGTCGAGGACGACGATGGGCGCCGAGAGCAGGGCGGCGACGATCGTATCCCGCCGCAGCGCCCGCGCCTCGGCCTCGCGCCGCTCGGCCTGATCGACCTTGGCCACCTCGTCTGGCAGCAGGGCGGTGTAGCCCGCCGCCTTCACCGCCGCCGCGAGGGCGGCGGGGGCGACGACGCCCTCCCCGTGCCGCACCAGCGCCTGCCCGGTGGCGAGGTTGACGCTCGCCCCGGTGACGCCGGGCACGGCGGCGAGCGCCCGCTCGACCTTGCCGACGCAGGAGGCGCAATGCATCCCCTCGATCGGCAGCAATGTCTCGGCGACGGCCACGGGGTAGCCGGCCTTCTGAAGGGCGGCGGCGACCTCGGCGGGGGCATGCCCGCCGGACAGCGCGAGGCTCGCCCGCTTGGTGGCGAGGTTCACCGAGACGTCGCTGGCGCCGGGAAGCCCGGCCAGCACCCGCTCGACCCGCGAGACGCAGCCGGCGCAGGACATGCCCTCGACGGGCAGGTCCAGGCGGGTCTGTCCGGGCACGGAGGAAGAAGAGACGGTATCCATGCCCCCTCAGATGGACCTTCCCATCGTGGGAAGGTCAAGGGGTGGCCTCACGCTGGCTTGACCGCAGCCCATCGACCTCCCGAACTGAAGCAGGCCGATTCGGCACGAGGGACCCGCGATGCAGCCGCTGACGATCTATGGGAATGCGGGCTCCGGGAACTGCCTGAAGGTGAAATGGGTCGCCGCCCATCTCGGCCACCCCTTCACCTGGGAGGAGGTGGACGTGCCGGCCGGCGGCACGCGCACCCCCGCCATGCTCGCCCTCAACCCGGCCGGGCGGGTGCCCTTCGTGGTGCTGCCGGGCGGCGAGGTCCTCTCCGAATCCAATGCGATCATCGCCTATCTCGCGGAGGGCTCGGCGCTGATCCCGCAGGTGGCGCTCGCGCGGGCGCGAATGCTGCAATGGATGTTCTGGGAGCAGTACAGCCACGAGCCTTACATCGCCGTGCGGCGCTACCAGCTCCATTACCTCCATCGCGATCCGGCGGAGCTCGATCCGAAGCTGAAGGAGCGGGGCGAGGATGCCCTGCGCCTGATCGAGACGAGCCTCGGCGGCGGGCCGTATCTCGCGGGCGAGGCGCTGAGCCTCGCGGACGTGGCCGTCGTCGCCTACACGCGCATGGCGCATGAGGGCGGATTCGACCTCGCCCCCTTCCCCCGCATCCGCGCCTGGATCGGCCGCGTCGAGGACGGGCTCGGGATCGGGCCGTATCAGGGCTGATCCGCCCCGGGCAGGAACTCGGGCAGGCTCACGCGGGCGACCGTGCCCTTCCCGATCTCGCTCTCGATGCTGAGCCGGCCTCGGTGGCGCCGAAGGGTGTGCTTCACGATGGCGAGGCCGAGGCCCGTGCCGCCGCGCGCCCGGCTCGACGCGGCGTCCACCCGGTAGAACCGCTCGGTCAGCCGGGGGATGTGCTCGGGGGGGATGCCGGGGCCGTCGTCGGAGACGGTGAGCACGATGCGCGGCCCGTGCCGGGGATTCTGTTCGCGCGCGAGGCCGACCGCGATGGCGCCGCCGCCATATTTCACGGCGTTCTCGATGAGGTTCTCGATGACGCGGGTGAGTTCGTCGGCATCGCCCTGCACCGGGTAGGGGCCGTCCCCATCGGTGAGCATGACGCTGGCCCCGCGCGCGGCGGCGAGCGGTGCCTGCGCATCGACCATCTGCCGGGCGAGGCCCCCGAGATCGACCGTGCCCGTCGGGGCGACGTGCTCGCGCAACTCGATCCGCGAGAGCGACAGCAGGTCGTCGATCAGCCGCCGCATCCGCTGCGCCTGGACGCGCATGATCTCCAGGAAACGCTCCCGCGCCGCCACGTCCTCGCGGGCGGGGCCCTGCAGGGTCTCGATGAAGCCGAGCAGCGAGGAGAGCGGCGTGCGCAATTCGTGGCTGGCGTTGGCCACGAAATCCACCCGCATCGATTCGAGGCGGTGGGCCGAAGTGAGGTCGCGCAGGAACAGCATCGCGCCGGGTCCGGAGCCGTCCGGCATCTGCAGGGCGCCGATCTGGATCTCGAAGGTCTGCTCCAGGGGCACCCGGGTCCGGTAGGTCACGCGCTGCGGCGGGCCGCCGCTCAGCACCGCTTCGACCGCGTCGGTGATCTCGGGGTTGCGGAGGGCGAAGGCGAGCGGGTGCGACAGGTGCAGGGCCGGCAGCATCGCCCGCGCGGCGGGGTTGGCCTCCAGCACGCGGGTGCGCCGGTCCACGAGGATCACCGGATCGGGAATGTGGGCGAGCAGCGCCTCGGCCACCGCGTGGCGCGGGATGCCCGCGACGGGCCGGGTCGGGGGCTGCGCCCGCCGCCGGCCCGCGATCAACCCGCCGAGGACGATGGCGGCGAGGGTGCCGAGCACCATGACGATGCCGATGTCCCGCTCCCAGGCGAGGAGCAGGAGGATCGATCCGCCCGCGATCGTCGCGCCGCTCCAGGCCGCTGGCCTCCGGGGATCGTCGATCACGGGTCGGTCTCCCGGTCAGCCTTCGCGCTGATCCGGCCAGGGCTTGCCGGAGGGGCCGGCTGTGCCCTCGGGCGGGACGGACGAGCGTTCCTCCCGGTCGCGGGCGCCGCCGGCGCGCTTCACGATCTCGTACAGGCCGAGCATCGCCAGGGCGACCACGAAGGGCACGACGTAGTAGCAGCCCCGGAACAGCAGCAGCGAGGTCAGCACCTCGTTGCGCGGCAGGCTCGACAGGGCGAGGAGGATCGTGGCCTCGAACACGCCGATCCCGCCCGGCGCGTTGGAGGCGATGCCGAGCATCGCGGCCAGGACGTAGATGGCGAGGAAGGTGGTGAAGGCGATGCCCGTCTGCTGCGGCAGGAGCACGTAGAGCACCGCCGCCGCCGCGCAGACATCGCCGATGCCGACGATCATCTGGCCGATGGAGACGGAGGCGCCGGGCAGTTCGAGCCGCCACTGCTTGACCGTGACGCTGCGGCGCTTGGCCGAGACCCAGGCGAGGTAGCCGAGGACGGCGAGCAGCGCCGCGAAGCCGACACCCTGGTTCAGCCGGATGGAGGTGAAGGCGAGCCCGGCGAGTTGCCCCGCTTCGATGATGAGGGACAGGCCCAGCACCACGCCCATCCCGAGCCAGAAGGTGAAGCCGGCGATCACCGTGAGCGCGGCGATCTTCGAGGTGGAGAGCCCCTGGCGGGCGTAGATCCAGTAGCGGATCGTCCCCGCCGTCAGCAGGGGGAAGCCGAGGGTGAAGCTCACCGCGTAGCTCGTGAACGAGGCGAGCGCGGTGATGCGGTAGGGCACCTTGATCCGCAATTGCCGCAGCGCCAGCGCGTCGTAGCCGGTGAGGAAGATGTAGCTGACGCCGACGAACAGGAAGGCGAGGCCGAGTTGCCGCGCGGACGCATTGTGCAGGGCGTCGGTCACTTCCGCCCAGGACACGCTCTGCACGAGCTTCCACAGCACGAAGAGGGAGACGGCTACCAGGACGATGCTGGCGACGGTGCCGATCCATGCGAAGCGGCTGCCGCTCATGCGTATCTTGCCCGCGTCGCCGCGCTTGGCGTCCTCGACCGGTTCGGCCGAGGCGACATCATCCCGATGCTGCCCCTGAAAATTCATGCCGATCGGCGTCCGTCCCCTCGCTCGCGCGGGCCGGACGGGTTCGAAGCCCCATGCCGGATCATCCCGGACCGCGGCCCGTCGCCCGCCATGTAAGCCGAACAGGCGGTGATGGCCAGCGAGGCCGTGTGCAATCTCCGCAAACAAGAGGCGATAGCGGGAGCGACAAGGGCCGATCACCCTCCGATCAGGATCGCCGCCGCCTCCGCGAGGCCCCGCCGGATCCGGGCCGACACCTCGGGCGAGGTGCAGACATAGGTCGGGCTCGGGTGCGAGATGGCGATCACGGGCAGGCCCGGCCGCAGAGTCGCCAGCGCCGGGGCGCATTGGCCTGCGACGCGCCCGGCGAGGATGACCACGGCGAGGCGCGGCAGCAGGTCGAGGAGCGGTGCGAGGTAGGGCTCGGCCTCCCGCGCCTCGCTCCGGCGTGGGGCGCGGTTGAGGGCGCCCGGCGCGTGGATCACCCAGGGGACGGCGTTCCAGATCAGCGTGTCGGCGCGGGGGATGTCCGCCTCGCGCAGGAAGCGAAACAGGTTGGCGGCCGTCCCGTTCGCGCCGTCGCGGGTGACGAAGCCGGCGCGCAGTACCATCGGGCCGGGGGTTTCGAGGAGTAGCAGGAGCCGCGCGTTCACGCCCCCGTCCATGGGGTCGGGATCGGGGACCGGCGCGCCGCGCTCCGCGGCGATCCGGCGGGCGAAATTCCGGATCGGGGCGACATGGGGCAGGGAGGCCATCTCGCATCGAGCAGCGAGGACGGCGGGGTCGGCGAGACTCTTGGGGGCCTCGGGCTCAGGCCGCATCGGCGAGGGGGAAGGGCTTCGGCAGCGTCCCCGTGAGGCGGTAGCGCTCGATGCCCGCTTCCCGCGCGAGGCGTTCGGCCAGTCCGTCCCGCCCGCCGAACTGGAAGCCGATCTGGCTGGCATAGGCGGCGCAGGACGCGAGCTTCCTCGCCTGCGCCTCCGCGTCGAATGCGACAGCCTGCGCCGGCAGGTCCGCGAAGAGCGGCGCCAGGGGCTCTTTCGGGGTCGCCTCGCGCACCGTGTAGGGGAAGTCGCGCCACCACAGGATCGGCGCGGCGGGGGCGACGCTCCGAAGGGCGCGCACCACCTGGACATGATCGACATGCCCGCCCACCGCCTGCGGCGCCAGGAGGAGATCGGGTGCCTCGGCGGCGATGAGGTCGGCCAGCGCCGGAGCGATGGCCCGGTCGATCGCGTCGTCCGCGCGCAGGTCCGCGAACAGTTCCGGCGCGGAGGCGTAGCCCCGGTGCGGCGCCTCGCGGAAGGGCAGGTGGCGGGGTGCGGCAATGCCCAGGGCCGCGGCCGCCGCGTCGTCCTCATCCCGGCGCAGGGCCATGTAGTCGATGTCGGGGTCCAAGCCCTTGTCGAGTTGGCAGGCCAGGGCGAAGCCCTGCGGCGCGGACACGCTCTGCGTGAAGATCGTCGCCATCACCACCCGCCAGCCCCCGGCGGCGAGGGTGGTCAGCAGCCCGCCCGCCGAGAAGGCGGCGTCATCGAGATGGGGCGAGAGCGCGAGCGCGGTCGGCATCGGTCAGAGCAGGTGCGGTTCGGCGCGGAAGCGGCAGGACGGGTCGAAGGGCAAGGTGTCGGGCACGTCCTGGGAGGGGGGCTCGCGCAATACGTCCGCGTAGACGCCCATGATCTGCGCCCCCACCGCCCGCCAGGAATAGACCCGGCGGCATTCCTCCAGCCCGGCGGCGGCGATGCGGTGGCGAAGCGCCCCGTCCGTCACGATCCGCGTCAGCGAGGCGGCGAGCGCCGGGATGTCGCCGGGGTCGGTGAGGAGGCCGTTCTCCCCGTCACGCAGGCAATCCGACACGCCGACCGCGTGGCAGGAGACGACCGCGAGCCCCGCCGCCATGGCTTCGAGGATCGTGTTGGAGAACCCCTCCGCATAGGTCGGCGAGGCGAAGACGTCAGCCTCGCGGTAGAGGGCGGGCACCGTGTCGTACTCGGCGTAGCCGGTGAAGCGGATCGCCTCCGGCCCGAAGCCGTGGCTCTCGGCCAACGCCTTGGCCGGATCGACATCGGGGCCGATGCCGGAGATCGTCGCGGCGAAGGGCGTGCCTTGTCCGCGCAGGAGCGTCAGGGCCTCGATGAAGTCGAGCACGCCTTTCCGGCGGTCGACGCGGCCGTGATAGAGCATCCGCACCGGGCCGGAATGGGCCTCCGGCAGCCCGTCCGGCGTGCCCTGCGCGAACCGGGCGGTGTCCACCGCCCCCGGCACGATGGTGAAGCGGGCGGGGTCCGAACCCAGCCGGTCGCATACCTCCTTCACGAAGGAGGTGCCGCCGATCAGCAGGGCGTTGGCGTGGTCGAGGACAGCGCGCATGCCGAGGCGGTGCGTCTCGCAGCACGAGCCGACCCAATGCCCGTCGCCCCCCTGGATGGACACGACGTTCGGCACCCCGAGGCGCTTCGAAGCCAGCAGCACGGCGTAGCCGGTCGGGTAGCCGTACTGGGCGTGGAGCACGTCGAAGGGCCGCTTCGCGTGCTCGGCGCAGATGGTCTCGACCATCGTGGCGATGTCGCGCTCGAAATCGCCGTTGGTCTGCTCGCCGACCTGTTCCAGGCCGATGACCTTCACCCCTGGCACGGGCGGGGGCGGGCCGCCGCCATAGACGCGGGTGCCGAAGGCATCGCCCCGGTACTGCGAGACCATGGTGACGTCGTGCCCGGCGGCGACGAGTTCGCGCAGCAGGTTCTGGGCGTAGACGCTCATCCCGGAAATGGCCGGGAAGTAGCGGCGGCTGAGGAAGAGGATTCTCATCGGGTCGTGCTCAAAGCTGCCGCCGCGTCTCCTGCCCTGCGGCGACGACCGGACCGGGCCGGCGGCAGGTGCGCAGGAAGTCGAGGGCTTGCGGGATCATCACGTCGGCGCGGTGGCTCTCGCGGGACAGCTCGACGCAGATCAGCTTGCCGTAGCCGACCTCCTCCAGGGCTTCGAGGACGCCCGGCACATCCATGTCCCCCTCGCCGAAGGGCAGGTGGATATGGCTGCCGCGCTTCATGTCCTCGATGGCGACCGTGCCGATCCGGTCGGCGAATTCCCGCACCGCCGCCGCAGGATCGCGCTCGCCGGTGACGAGGCAATGGCCGGTGTCGAGGGCGAGCTTCAGCCCCGGAATGGCGAGGGCGGCGTAATCGTCCAGCGTCTCGATCAGCATGCCGGGCTCGGGTTCGAGGCAGGGCACCACCCCGGCCTCGTTCGCGAAGGCGGCGACCTCCGCGAGCCCGTCGCGCAGCCAGCCCATCGCCTCCTCCCGGTCGACGCCCTCCTTGGGCACGCCGGCCCAGAACGAGACCGCCTCGGCCGAGAGCATCGCGCCGATCTCGCAGGCCCGCTTCAGGAAGCCGACCCGCCGCGCGCGGCCCGCCGCATCGGCGGTGACGAGGGTCGGCTCGTGCTTGGCGGTGGGGTCGAGGAGGAAGCGGGCGCCGGTCTCGATCACGCAGGCGAGTTCGAGCTTCTCCATCAGGCTCGCGATCCGGCCCGCTTCCGCCGACCAGTTCTCGGCGAAGGGGTCGAGATGGTGGATGTCCAGCGTCAGGGCGACGCCGTCGTAGCCGGCCGCCTTGATGAGTTGGAGGGCATCGTCCAGCCGGTGGTTGGCGGCGCCGTTGGTGTTGTAGGCGAAGCGAAGCGTCATGCCGCCCTCCCCTTGCGTTGCTGCAACCGGAACGGCGCGTGGTGCGATTCCGGCTCGCGGTACAGGGGATAGTGGCGCCCGACGATGCGCTCGGCCAGGGCCACGTCGAACAGGGGCTGGCCGCCGAACCGCTCCAGGGCCTCCGGCGTCAGGCGGACGGGGCGCAGGGTCTCGCTCTCCTGCCCGAACTTGATCAGCGGGTGGTCGCGCTCGATGAGCTTGCGCGTGTTGCGCTCGCCGATGCGGTAATAGCTCATGGTCTCGACTTCGAGGCCCGGCACGATGGCCTTCACCACCCCGACGCCGCCGCCATGGGGCGAGCAATCGACGTAGAGGACGTCGAAGCCGGCTTCGAGAAGCCGGTCGCAGGCGATCTTGCCCCGGGCGTGCCCATCCTCGGCCGGCGTCGAGGGCAAGTCCGAGAAGCGCTTGGTGGAGCGCTCGGAATAGACCGTGTCGGAGAGCATCGCCCGCAGGTCGGCTTTCGGCATCTCGATCCATTCGAGCATGGCCTGCAGCGCCCTTCCCTCTTCGAGGTCGAGGCTGGGGAGCGCCTTCTGAATGAACGCATCGACGTAGCCCGGCGGGGTGACGGTCGAGGCGAGATCAAGGGGGCCGTGGCCGAAGGTCTTGCGTACCCGCGCGGCCTGGAATTCCAGCAGCGCCTTGCGCAGGGCGCGGTCGCGGTCGGGATCGCAGGCTTCGCCGCAGGCCGAGAGGGCGATGGGAGCGGGCGCCCGGTCGGCGTCCTCGTCGTAGCCGACGACGTAGAGGTTCGTCAGGCCGAACTGGTCGGTGGCGAATTTGGGAAGCGCCCGGATGCCGAGATCCTTCAGGCGGGCCAGCATCGCGGCGTTCTCGGGCCCGATCCCGTCGAGGTCGAGCATCACCCCCTGGTCGAGGGCGCGGAACAGCAGGCCGTTGCCGTCGCGCTGGAGGAGTTCGAGCACGCCGTGGCCCAGCGCGAAGGGCACGTCCGGCCCGGCGCCGAGGCCGTTGGTGATCAGGTTGGTGAAGGGCTGGTAGCCCTCGGACAGTTCGAAATAGTCGGTCGCGGCGATGTCGAGGGGCATCAGCACGATCTCGCCCGTGGCGTGGCGCACGGTCGGCGTCCATTCGAGCACGCTGCCGCGCCCCACGGGGGAGCCGGCGGGCAGGCACAGGGTCAGCGGGTCGGCGACGGACTTGGCGCCGTAGACC
This sequence comes from Methylobacterium sp. TK26, assembly GCF_055361565.1. Classification (NCBI taxonomy): domain Bacteria; kingdom Pseudomonadati; phylum Pseudomonadota; class Alphaproteobacteria; order Hyphomicrobiales; family Methylobacteriaceae; genus Methylobacterium; species Methylobacterium sp. TK26. The sequence continues at coordinate 2,994,315 of NZ_CM143965.1, forward strand.
CGCACGAGATCGTCGTAGCTCGCCCGCTCCTTGGCGCGGGGCAGCACCGCGAGCGAGGGCATCAGGTTCTCGGCGATCTCGGCCACCGCGCCGATCAGCGCCTCGTCGTCCGTGGCGCCGTAGCCGATGCCGGAGGGCATCGCGCCGACGAAGAACGGATCATCGAGGAACAGGGCCACGAACCAGACCGGCACGCCCGTCCGGTCGAGGGGCGCCAGGGGGAAGCCGACAATCTTCCCCTCGGGCAGGATGTCGAGATAGGCGCGCACGGGATCGGGCAGGCGCTCGGGCAGGCCCTCGATGGGGCGGGCACCGCCGAATGGATAGGAGCGCGGCGCCTTCAGCTTGGCGTGGCGGGCGCGTTCGTCCTGGGTCTCGCTCACGTGATCAGTCCGTTTTCTTCTTTGTCGTCATCGCATCGCTCGCGGTGACGTCATGAATTGCCATAGGCCCGCGCCACGAGGCGCATCGTATGGAGGTCGCGGGCAGCGCTGTAGGCGGCGCGCTCGGGCGGGTTGCGGAGCGCCACGCCGAAGGCGCGGACCTGCTCGGTGAAGGGCGATGCCTCGCCGTCGAAGGCGACCGGCGTGGTGCGGCCCGTGGCGCCGTCGTGGAAAACGAGGCTGCCGCCGGGCGTCTGGCCCATCGTGTTCTCGGCGACCAGCAGGCCCTTCGTGCCGACGATTTCGAGCCGGCGCCGGGGCAGCGCGTCGGGACAATTGTAGGCGACGTGCAGGCTCGCCAGCGTCCCCGCTTCGGTGCGCCCGATCAGCAGGGCGCCGTCATCGACGGCGTAATCCTGCACCTTGCTCTGCGTCAGGGCCGTGATGTCGGCCAGCGGCTCGCCCAGCAGAAAGTCGATCAGGTCGATCCCGTGGGGGGCGAGGTCGATCAGGGCGCCGCCGCCGGCCTGAACGGAGTCGATCCGCCAGTTCGGCTGCCCCGCCGCCGACCAGTCCCGCCCGAGCCAGCAGGCATAGACGATCCGCACCGTGGTGACGGTGCCGAGCGCCCCCGAGGCGATGTGGTCGCGGATCGCCCGGTGCGCCGGGTGGTGGCGCTGGTCGAAGGCCGTGCCGTAGAAGATGCCGCCCGCCTCGACGGCGCGGACCATCGCTTCCGCATCGGAGAGAGATGCCGCCATCGGCTTCTCGCAGAGCACCGCCTTGCCGGCCCGCGCCAGGGCTTCCACCGCCTCCCGGTGGAGGTGGTTCGGAGTGGCGATGTAGACCGCCTCGACCTCCGGGTCGGCGAGGAACGCGGCGAGGTCCGCATGCGTCCGGGCGCCCTCGGCGGCGGCGGCCTCGCGGCAGGCGGGGTTCGGGTCGCAGACGGCGACCAGCCGGTGCCCCGCCTCGCGGATGCCCGGCGCCATGTAATCGCGGGCGACCCAGCCGTAGCCGACGATGCCCCAGCCGACCGGTGCCATCACCACCGCTCCGGCAGGTCGACGAATTCGCGCACGCGGACGCGGCGCGTCTCGGGGGCGTCGATGCCCCCGCCATAGGTCAGGCGCTCCGGCCCCGGCGAGCGCATCGGGTAGGTGACGCGCGGGCCGTACTCGGCCGCGTACCGCTCGGACGGGAAATGGATGGCGAAGTCGTTGCCGTCCGGCCCGTAGAGCGGGTTCAGCGCCAGCGGGGTGCCGGCCTTCGGCAGGGTCAGGCCGTCCACCACGGAGCGCGGCGCCGGGCGCATCCCCGGCCCGGCCACGACGGCGAACGCCTCGCAGCCGCGCAGCTCGCCGGCCTCGTGCGGGATCGGCGCGCGGGCCTCCGCGAGGGAGCGGGTCAGCTCGTCATCGTCGTAGACGAGGGCATCGGGGAAGAGGTCGCCGATATCCTCGACGCTCACCGCCTTGCCGGCGGAGAAGCCGGGGCAGTCGCGGTTGTGGATGTGGCTGAGGGCGAGCCAGCCCTCGTCGCCCGCCATCTGGCGGAGGTGATCGAGGACGCGCGGCTTGTCGTCGAGGAAGTAGAAGGCGTCGTTGCAGACGACGAGATCGACCGGCGCGCCGGGGACCGGCCAATGCGGCGAGTTCGCGTCGAAGCAGACGAGTTGCGCCTTCTCGCCGACCACCCAGTGCCGGGCGACCCAGAGCTTGGCGAAGACCACGTCGGCCCCGGAGACCTTGCAGCCGCGCCGGGCGAGTTCGCGCAGGTAATGGCCGATGCCGCAGGCGAATTCGAAGACGCACACGGGATCGTTCCAGTGCGCCTCCAGCATGGCGAGGCCCGCGAGATAGGTCGGGTCGCTCCAGCGGTGCAGGAAGTAGTCGCCCACGCGGCCCCAGCCGAGCAGGCGCACGGCGTCCCGCAGGGTGGCGGTGCGGCGCTCGCGGATGAGGGTGATGAGGTCGGCCGGGTCGGCGGGCGGCCCGTTCCACCAATCGTCCTGGTCGGCGAGGATCGCGCATAGGGCCTCGTCCGGCTCGCCCCCGTCGAGATGGGCGAGCACCCGCTCGACCAGCGCCTCGCGGCCGACGCGCAGGTAGGGGATGCCGTCGATCACCGGCCAGCGCTCACCGGTCTCGACGTCCCGCAGGGCATGCGGGGCGTCGGGCTTGAGGGCGTGGCCGGTCGAGGGCGAGACGAGGGGAAAGGGTATCATGGCGCTCCCGGACAGGATCGGCAGATGGGCGCGGGCGCCCGTCGATCAAGCCGTCGGCTCAAGGGATCCGCATGTCGTGCAGGACCCTGTCATGGAAACCCTTCACCGGCCCGGCATGGACCAGCTCCATCTCGTCCAGCACCGTCCCCATGGTGAGGGAGGCCGCCCGAAGATGCTGGGCGATCTGCAGAACCCGGTCGATGCAATCGGCCGCATGGAAGGCGCGGCCCTCGGCGGTGGAATCGTCGGGCAGGACCGCGCGGGCGCGCTCGACCTCGGCGCGGAGGTCCCCCGCATCGTCGAGTTCGCCGAGCGCCCAGCCGGTCGAGACCGCCATGATCGGCAGGAGGTGGTCGCCGAGCAGCATCTCTCCGGTGAAGCCGGCATCCGGCATCGCCGCGTTATGGAAGTGGTGGGCCATCGCCGCCAGGAACACCGTCGCCGGGTCCGCCCGATAGAACGGGGCGAGGCAGACGCCGTAGACCGCGACCATCAGGCAATGCTCGGCGTGGTTCTCCGGCGGCTCCAGCAGGATGCGCGGCCTGCCGGGGCAGGTGACGCCCGCCCGGGGCTGGGCGGCGAGCGCCCCGACGAAGCTCGGCACGAAGCCGGCCTCGGGCTCCTCGCCGGGGGTGAGCCGAGCGCGCAGCCGGTCGCGGAGGGCGGGATCGAGGGCGCCCGTCACCTCATCGAACCCCGCGCGCAGCACCGTCGCCGCCTCGGCCTCCGAGAGGCCGGCGGCGGTGAGAAAGGCGGCGTCGAGATCGGTGAGGCGGGTGGCGGCGAGCGCCGTCGCGGTGATGTCGAGGGCGACATCCTCCGCGCTGGCCCCGCCCGTCAGCATCGACCAGCCCTGCGCGAACAGGCGCTCGGCGATGGTGCCCTGGCGCCCGGCGGACCGGACGCGCTTGAGGTCGTTGAGCTCGACGAACAGCTCACGCAACTCGGCGGGTGCGCTGGCGCCCGCCGCTGTCTCGCTTGGCATCAGTGTACGCCGAGCCAGTCGAGGAGCATCTTCTCCTGCTTGCCGAAGGCGTGCTCCGGCCCGTGGCCGTTCTTGACCATCGGCGCCTTGAAGAAGGTCGAGAGCTGCTCCTGCACGCCGCCGTCGCCGCGCTTCTTGGCGAGGTCGAGGACGCGGGCGATCTCGATCACGAGCGGAGCGGCCAGGATCGAGTCCTTGCAGAGGAAGTTCACCTTCACCTGCATCCGCTGGCCCATGAAGCCGGTGATGTCGATGTTGTCCCAGGCTTCCTTGTCGTCACCGCGCGGGCGGTAATAGTGGATGTGCACGAGGTGGTCCTCGACCGGGTAGCCGAGGATCGAATCGAGCACCGTGCCCTTGGTGTTGAGCTTCGACTGCAGCGAGTTCGGATCGTTGAGGGCGAGGCCGTCGCGGTTGCCGAGGATGTTGGTGGAGAACCAGCCATCGACGTGGAGGGCGCGGGCCTTGAAGGCGGGGGCGAGCACCGTCTTCATCATGGTCTGGCCGGTCTTGCCGTCCTTGCCCGCCACCGGGACGTTGAGGTCCTTGGCGAGTTCGAGGAGGGCCGGCACGTCGGCGGCGACCGACGGGGTGAAGTTGGCGTAGGGGATGCCGCTCTTGATCGCCGCATAGGCGTAGAGCATCGCGGGCGAGATCGCCTCGTCGCTCGAATCCAGCCCCTTCTCGAAGGCGGCGGTGGAGTTCAGCGTCGGGTCGGAGAGGTCGGGCCAGCGCTCGGTGGAGGCGAGGTTCACCACCACGACCTCATCGAGGTTGCTCTCCTTCTTGAAGCGGTTCAGGTCGTTGGCGATGACCGAGACCGCCTCGCGGTGGTCCTTGGCGACGATGCGGTTCTGGCCGTCGATGTTCTTGCAGAACTTCGCGCTGCCGACCGCCGGCCACGGTACGATGCCCTTGAGCACCTGGGCGCCGTTCTCGATGTCCTCCCGCGACAGCACGCCGTGACCGGCGGCGGCGGAGGCGAGGTCGTCGCTGTTCAGGTCCCAGCCGCCGAAGACGAGGTCCTTGTAATCGGCCATCCCCGCGACCGGAACGCCTGCGAGCGGCAGACCATCGAGCCGGTTCGAACCGGACTTGATCATCTCGATGCCGGCGATGGCGGTGGTGGCGACGGCGCCCCCCATGCCAACGATGGCGACGCCGACGCGGCGACCGGGCTGCATGCTCATGGGAAACTGGTGTCCTTGTGAGGACGCATGACGCGTCCGGGATGGAAGGTCGAACCTCCGGCGCCCGGGTTGCGGGCCCTACCCAACTGGTCCCTGCGTTCTTCGTTCCAAGACCGGCTGCGACATCTTGCGACTGTCACAGGCCTGCGCCGCCCCGAATCCCGCCCTGCGGGGCGCCTTCCGACGGTGAACGCGCGGAAGGGCCTGCCACGGTCCAATCATCTGACCGTCCCATTCTGGTCACGGCCGGCGCCGATAGAGCCCGCCGCCCGACGCCACCCGGCCGCCAGAGCCGGGGCCTTCGGGGGAATGCACAGAACAAGAGGACCTAAGGATGGGGGTTTTCCCGGAGCCGGCGCGTTGCACCGACGACGTGGGCGGACTCATGCTCGCGACGACCACGCGCACCCGGCGGCAGGGCCGCTCCCGTGCGACCTGCGCCCTCGCGCTCGGCCTGCTGGCCGGTTTCGGCCTTCCGCAGGCGGCCATCGCGCCGGCCTTCTTCGTCCCGGCCGCCCAGGCCCATGACCGGATCGAGTCCAGCCCGAAGACCGAGACCGCCCTCATCGCCGCCCCGCCGACCGAGGCCCGCTCCGCCTGGAACGGCCTGCCCCTGCCGGAGCAGGATCCGCCGACCACGGACCTCATCGCGGACAACCTCGCCACCCTGCCGCATGTGACGCAGGAAGACGGCGAGGGCGCGGTGCGCTTCGGCCAGCGCAGCGTCCCGCTGAAGGTGGTCGACACCATCGTGAAGGCCTCCGAGGAGGCCGGCGTCGATCCCGTCTACATGATGGCGCTCGCCGACAAGGAATCCAGCTTCGACACCGACGCGAAGGCGGCGACCTCCTCCGCGCAGGGCCTGTTCCAGTTCGTGAAGGCGACCTGGCTGGAATTGATCCGCGATTTCGGTGCCCGCCACGGCCTCACCGAGGAGGCGGCCTCCGTGAAGGGCAGCGGCCCGGCCATCACCGTCGCCGGGGGCATGAAGGACCACGTCCTCTCCCTGCGCAACGACCCCCGCGTCGCCGCCCTGATGGCGGCCGAATTGATCAAGCGCGACCGCGACCGGATCGAGGCCCGCGTCGGCCGTCCGCTCTCGACCACCGAGATGTACCTCGCCCATTTCCTCGGCACGGCGAGCGCGGGGCGGTTCGTCTCCCTGTCGAGCGAGAAGCCCGACGAGACCGCCGCCAAGGCGTTCCGCTCGGCGGCGAAGGCGAACCGCAGCCTGTTCACCCAGAAGGAGGGCGGCAAGCGCCGCCACCTGACCATCGCCGAGTTCCAGAGCCGCATCGAGGACATGATCGATGCCCGCCTCGCCCGCTACCGGGGCGTGACAGCGGTGGCCGCCGCCGTCGATACTGGGACCCAGCCGGAGACCGAACCCTCCGCGCCGCGCCGCATCGAAGTGACCGAAGCCCTCCCGCCCGACGCGGAGTAACCGGGCCGACGCAGACTGGGGCAGGAACGCCCCGGCACGCGCCGCGTTTGGGGGGCGAACGGTGGAGCTTGCTCGCGACGCCGCAGCCCCCTCGCCGGAGCACGTCACACCATGACAGGCGGTCCCTCTCTCGATCCAAGGTCCACCACGCCGACGGGCGTTCCCCTCGTCGGGGCCGCCCGCCTCGACGCCATGAGCGCGTCGCTCGCCCGCAACTGGTGGCTCATCGCCCTGCGCGGGGTGGTCAGCATCCTGTTCGGCGCCGTCGCCTTCGCGGCGCCGGCCGCCTTCGTGCTCTCCCTCGTCCTGTTCTTTGCCGCCTACATGCTGGTGGACGGCATCTTCACCATCGTCGGGGCGATCCGCGCCGCGCAGAAGCACGAGCGCTGGGGCTTCCTGCTGGTCGAAGGCCTCGTGGACATCGTCGTCGGCGTGGCCGCCTTCCTCGTGCCGGCGGCGGCGGTCTGGGCCTTCGTGCTGCTGCTCGCCGCCTGGGCCTTCGTGACCGGCGCCCTGATGATCGCCGCCGCCTTCCGGCTGCACCTGCATTACGGGCGGTGGTGGCTCCTGCTCGGCGGGATCGTCTCCGTGCTGTTCGGCTTCGCCCTGGTGATCGAGCCCGGCATGTCGGCCCTGGTGCTGACGTGGTGGCTCGGCGCCTATGCCATCGCCTTCGGTGTGATGCTGGTGATCCTCGGCGTCAGCCTGCGCAGCCGCCACGCCTCCGCGACCGTGCTGCCGCGCAGGCCGTGAACGACGGCCCTCACCCGGACCCATCGCCCCCCGGGGGCAAATCGCCCGACACCCGCGCCGCCGGGCGCGAGGTGCTCGGCGCGGCCGCTGCCCTCGGGCGCAGCCTTGGCATCTTCGCCGGACGGGCCGGGGGCGGCGCCTACCGGGCGGCCCGCTCCGGCCTGGAGGGGGCCGTCGCAGCGCGTCGCCGCCGCCGGGAGGCGCGGCCCGCGCCCGAGCCGCGACCGGCGGCGACGGGCCGGCTCGCCAGCCTCCGCGCCATGTCGTCCGGCAGGCCGGCGCTCGCGGTCGCGGGGGCGGTCGTCCTGCTGCCGATGGCGGCGCTCGGACTCTACGTTCTCGCCGCGCTCGTGAGCCTGCCGCCGCTCGGGAGCGGCGCGGCGGCGCCGGCCCAGCGCGCCGTGACGGTGGAGGCCGACAACGGCAAGGTCTTCGCCACCCGCGGCAGCTTCCGGGGCCAGAGGCTCACCCAGGCCGACCTGCCGCCGCACCTCGCCCAGGCGATCGTCGCCATCGAGGACCGGCGCTTCTACCAGCATTGGGGGATCGACCTGCGCGGCCTCGCGCGCGCCGCGTGGCGCAACCTGCGCGGCGGAGGCGTGCGCGAGGGCGGCTCGACCATCACGCAGCAATATGTCCGCCTCGTCACCCTGAACCAGGAGAAGTCGCTCTGGCGCAAGACGCAGGAGGCGCTGCTGGCGCTCCGCGCCGAGGCGACCATGAGCAAGGACGAGATCCTGCTCGGCTATCTCGATGCCGCCTATTTCGGCGCGGGCGCCTATGGCGCGGATGCCGCCGCGCGGCGCTATTTCGGCAAGCCGGCCAAGGCCCTGACCCTGCCCGAGGCGGCGATGCTCGCGGGCCTCGTCCGCGCGCCGTCGCAACTCGCCCCGACGCGCAACCTCGGCGGCGCCAAGGAGCGCGCCGACGTGGTGCTCCAGGCCATGGTCGAGACCGGGGCCATCACCGCGAAGGAGGCGGATGCCGCCCGCCGCCAGAGCGTGACCCTGAAGACACCGCCCGAGGCGCCGCCGGGCTCGAACTACTTCCTCGACATGATCGCCCCGGACCTGAAGCGTCTGGCGGGCAGCGACGGCGACATCACCGTCCGCTCGACCCTGAACCTCGACCTTCAGAGCCTCGCCGAGGCGGCCGTGGCCAAGCGCCTCGACAAGGACGGCGCCCGCCGCAAGGTCGGGCAGGCGGCGATGGTGGTGCTGTCGAAGGAGGGCGCGATCCTCGCCCTCGTCGGCGGGCGCGACTACGAGGACAGCCAGTTCAACCGCGCGGTGCAGGCGAAGCGCCAGCCCGGCTCGCTGTTCAAGATGCTCACCTACCTCACCGCTTACGAGAAGGGTTTCTCGCCCGAGTCGGTGCTGGTCGACCGCCCCGTCCGCATCGGCGATTGGGAGCCGGAGAACGACGACAACAGGTACCGGGGGCCGGTGCCCCTGCGCACCGCCTTCGCCCTGTCGATCAACACCGTGGCCGCCCAGCTCGGCCAGGAGGTCGGCATTCCGGCGATCATCGCCACGGCGAAGCGGCTCGGCATCCAGTCCGACCTGCCGGCCGTGCCGAGCCTCGTCCTCGGCTCCGGCGCGGTGAGCCTCCTGGAGATGACCCGCGCCTTCGGCTCGGTGCTCGCCGGGCGCACGCCGCTGGACACCTACGCTGTCAACGCGATCCGGGGCGGCGATCCGAAGCCGGTCTACGTGCGCGCCGACCCCGCCGATACGGCGAGCCTGCCCGTCGAGCCGCGCACGATGATGCTCGATTCGCTCCAGGCGGTGGTCGAATCGGGCACCGGCCGCGCGGCGCGGGTGACGGGCCAGATCGTCGGCGGCAAGACCGGCACCAGCCAGGATTTTCGCGATGCGTGGTTCGTCGGCATGACGCCGGACCTCGTGGTCGGCGTCTGGGTCGGCAACGACGACGACAGCCCCATGAACAAGATGTTCGGCGGCGAGATGCCGGCGGGGATCTTCCACGATTTCGTGCAGCGGGCCTCGGCGCTCATCGCCAAGGGCAAGGCGCGGGCGCCCGTCTCCGCCGCGCGGGCCGAGGCCGTGCCCGCCGCGCAGGTCGCCCCGCCGCCCTCCGGCACGTCGGACGAGGTCCGGGGCGTGCCGAGCGTCATCGACACCGCCACCCTTTCGTTCCGGGGTCGTGCCGTGCGGCTCCTCGGCGTCGAGGGCCAGGGGGGGCATCTCGCCCGGCAACTGGCCGCCTATCTGCGGCGGCGCGAGGTGGTCTGCGCGGGCGGCGGCGCGGAGGGTGCCCGCTGCACCCTCGACGGGGCCGACCTCGCCGGGCTCATCGTGGCGGCGGGCGGCGCCCGCGCCCGCGAGGACGCCCCGCCCGACCTCCTCGACGCGGAGGACCAGGCGCGGGCCGAACGCGTGGGGCTGTGGGGACGCTAGTCTTCGAGCTTTCCGAGCGTCTTCGCATCCTCCTGCCCGCCGTAGAACCGCGCGAGGGCGTCCCGGAACAGCGCCTCCCCCAGCGCGGCCCGGGCGAACAGGGTCAGGCAGGAGCGGAACTTCATGTCGTCCGGGCTCCCGAACACCGCGTGCGCCGAGCCCGGCGCCGCCAGCGCGGCCTGCGTGCACTCCCGCAGGCGGGCGCCGAGGACGGGATGGGCGAGATAGGCCCGCGCCTCGTCGAGGGAGGCGATGGCGTAGCGCTGCGCCATGGGGCTCGACCCGAGCCCCGCGATCTGCGGGAACACGAACCACATCCAGTGGCTGCGCTTCCGCCCCGCCCGCAACTCGGCGAGGGCCTGCTCCACTGTGCCGGCCTGGGCCTCCACGAAGCGTGAGAGGGCGAAGGGATCCTGATCGGACGGGTCCATGGCGGCTCCTGCCGGTTGCGTGATGCGCGGCTCGCCAACAAAAAACCCCCGGCTCTCACCGGGGGTTCGTCCGTCCAGCGGGGATGCCGCTTACTTGATGAGGGCGAGGAGCGCCTTGCCGGCCTTGGAGTTCAGCTCCTTGGCGTCGAGGGTGCCGTCACCGTCCGGGTCGGCCATCTTGAAGCGCTCACCGACGGCGGCGAGGTATTCCTTCTTGTCGAGGGTGCCGTCGGAATCCGGATCGGCGGTCTTCACGCCGGCCTTGCTCAGGCGGCCCTTCAGCTCCTTGGCGTCGAGGGTGCCGTCCGAATCCTTCTCGAGGCGGTCGAACGTGGCGGAGGCGACGGCCTCGACTTCCTTCATATCGACGGTGCCGTCGTTGTCGGTGTCGATCATCTTGACGGCGCCGGCGCCGCCCATCGGCTTGGCCATGGCGGACGGCGCTGCAAAACCAGCTGCCAGGAGCGCCACGGCGGCGAAACCACTGATGGTGCGAAGGGTCATTGCCACTTTCTCCCGAAAATAGATGCGTGAGTGTCCTAGTGCGCGGACCAACATAACGCAAGTGCGAAAAGTGGCCTCGGGTTGCGGCGTGACTACAAAAACGCGAAAGGGGCCGGTGAGTACCGGCCCCTTCAAGTCCTGGCGGCTGGATCAGTATTCGTAGCTGCGGCGATAGGCGCGACGCTCGTCCCTATAGCGCTCCTGGCGGTAGTAGGAGCGGCGCTCGGCCTCCCGGTCGCGGCGATACTCCTCGCGCTGGAAATCCCGCTCGCGCTGGCCGCGAGACCGCAGGTCGATGCTGGGGCCGCCCGGCCCGATATCGATCCGCTGGGCGACGGCCGGAGCCGCGCTGGCGATCGAGGCTACGACGATCGCACCGGCTAGCAGTGTCTTCATAAGTTCCTCCTTCGCGTGTCGCGACTCAACACGAGTTCGCGAAGGAGGTTCCGATGTTCGATTGTCTTCAGGCGAGCGTGGTCAGATCCTGGAACCAGTGCTGCGCCTGGACATACTGCTTCACACGGCTCGACAGCGCATGCGCATTGGTGTCGTGCACCACCCAAACTTGCACCGCGTCGTTCACCGCGATTTCGTGGATGCGGGCGAGGAGTTTGTCCTGCTCGGCGGGGTCGAGGCTGGCCTTCACCTTGTCGCAGAGGCCATCGACTTCCGGGTTGCGGTAATGGCTCCAGTTCACGCCGTTGGGTGAGATCTGCTTCGAATCATAGAAGCGCAGGATCGCGTAGAACGGGTCGGAGGTGACGTAGGCGATGTTCTCGGCCGCGACGCCCTTCAGGCTCGGATCCGCCGCGCCCTGCCGCCACGCGGTGTAGGCGACCTCCAGCTCCACCACCTTGAACTCGGCCTGGATGCCGACCTCCGCCCAGCTCTGCTGCACGAATTCGTTGATCGGCAGGGAGAGCATCTGCCCGGTGCCGCCGCTCGGGATGAGGATCGTCGTCTTGAGCGGGTTCTTCACCGAATAGCCCGCCTCCTCCACGAGCTTGCGGGCCTGATCGACGTCGGTCTTGATCGCGAAATCCGGCTTGCCGAACCACGGGCTCGACTTCTGCACCTGCCCGGCGGCCGGGGTGGCGAGCCCGCCCATCAGCTGCACGACGCCGTCGCGGTCGATGGCGAGGTTCGCCGCCTTGCGCAGGCGCAGGTCGCGCCAGGGCGAGCCCTCCAGCATGGAGAGGTGGTAGTTCCAGACATGGGGCGTGTCGTTGCCGACGATGCGCATCCCCGCCCCCTTGAGGCGCGGCACGGCATCGGGCGCGGGCGATTCGATGAGATCGACATTGCCCGAGAGCAGGGCGTTCACCCGCGCCAGATCCTCCGGCACGCAGGTCAGGGTGAGCTTCGACAGCTTCGGAATCCGCTTCGGATTCCAGTAGGCCGCGTTGGGCACCATCTCCAGGCTGACGCGCGGCAGGAGCTTCATCAGCTTGAACGGCCCGGTGCCCGAGGGCTCGAAGGCGAACTTCGCCCAGTCCCGGCCGACCTTCTCGTATTGCGCGGGCGAGGAGATCAGGAACCACAGCATCTGGTAGGGGAACAGGCTGTCGACGGCCTTCGTCGTCACCTGCACCGTCATCGGATCGAGCTTCTTGTAGGACGCCACGCCCGGAAGGCGCGGGCGGACCTGCGCCGCCTGGCGCTGGTCGAAATGCGGTGCCTCCTTGTTCAGCACCTTGTCGAAGTTCCAGATCACCGCGTCGGCGTCGAAGGCCGAGCCGTCGTGGAACTTCACCCCGTCGCGCAGGCGGAAGATCCAGTTCTTCCGGTCGGCGGGGTCGCTCTCCCAGGAGGTGGCGAGCCCCGGCACCATCTTGCCGGGCCGGTCGGCCACGTCGAGTTCCCAGGCGACCAGCGGATCGTAGAGGGTGAGGCCGGTGAACTGGTAGCCGCCCGCGCCCCTGTCCGGCTGGCCGGTGGTCAGCGGCAGGTCGGTCATCGAGATGCCGTAGGTCAGGGTCCCCGGTTCGCTCGCGGCCTGTGCTCGGCCGGCGGTGCCGAGGGCGGCGAGCGCCGCGCCTCCGGCCATGAGGGAGCGGCGTGTCGGCACGACGAAGGTCATCAGTTTCCCGGCTCGGACGCGGCTGGCGTCGCCGCGCCCGGTATCTTGCATACATCGTGCCGTATGCTTGGCCGGAGGGATCAGACCTGCCAGACCTCGCCGGGCCGCAGGGCGAGGAAGGTCTCCGGCGCCAGGCCGGACGCGGCGAGGGCGGCGGCGAGGTCTTCCGCCGGGCGCTCGACGCCCTCGTCGGTCAGTTGGAACGTGCCCCAATGGTGGCCGAGCGCCTGCTCCGCGCCGAGGATGCGGGCGATCTCCACCGCCTCGGCGGGATCGACATGCTGAGGCCCCATGAACCAGCGCGGCTCGTAGGCGCCGATGGGCAGGGTGGCGAGGCGCGGCGATCCGAATCGGGTGCGCACCGCCTGGAAGATCGACCCGTCGCCGAGGCCGGTATCGCCGACATGGTAGTGGAAGCCCTGCGGCGACAGGATCGCGAAGGCGCACCACAGCGCCATGCGGCGGTCGTTGATCCCCCGCGCCGACCAGTGGTTGGCGGGCGTCAGGTGGATGGACAGCCCGTCGCCGAGGTCGACCGACTCGCCCCAGTCGCGGGTCTCCACATGCATCGTGTCGTCGTAGCCGCGCAGGATGGCATCGTTGCCGAGCGGCGCCACCATGAGGGGTTGGTGCGCCTGCCAGATCCGCGCGAGGTTCGGCCCGTCGAGATGGTCGTAATGGTTGTGGGTGATGAGCACCGCATCGATGGGCGGCAGGTCGGCCAGGGCGATGCCCGGCGGGTTCACCCGCTTCGGCCCGGCGAAGCGCACGGGGCTCGCCCGCTTGGCGAAGACCGGATCGATCAGGATGTTACGGCCGGCGACCTGCACGAGGTAGCTCGCGTGGCCGATGAGCACGACGCGCAGGCCAGCCACCCGCTCCGGCGGCCGGTCGGCCGGGAACGGGCTCGGGACGCTCTTCGGCCAGGGCGTGCGGCGGCGCTGGGCCTGCCAGCGGGCGACGTCCTTCAGGCCACGGTCGGTGTCGACCCCCGGCAGGAAGAAGCGCTTCCCGTCGAAATGGTCCGAGACCGGCCCGGAATAATAGGGGTTCGCGTTGCGGCGGTGGGCGGCATAGCCGACGCCGCCGAGGGTCATGACCGTGGCCGCGCTCGCGACCGTCAGCAGGCTGCGCCGTTTCATGCTTCAGGAGATGGCCGCCGCGCCGCGCCGGTCAAGCGCGACGCGATAGCGGATCAGCCCTCGATGATCTCCGTCGCCAGGGAAAGACGCACCCGGTAGACCACCTTGCCCACGGCATCGCGGACACCCGCCACGTAATCCTGGCGCTCCACGTCGGGGAGCATGTCGCGGGCGATGGCCGACATGATGCGGACCACCTTGGCGCGTGCCGCCGGCAGATCGGGCAGGTCGAAGCCGACCTCGTCCTTGATGGGCTGAATGCCGTCGTGCAGATCGATGTAATAGCGGGGCATTGGGCAACGTGTCTCGGGGCGACGAACCGTCCGCGAGACTACGTAAATCATGGTTAACAGGAGCTTTCCGCGCACGGTATCCGGCGGGTCACGAGCGCCAGCGCAGCTCCCGCCGCTCCAGCGGATTGACGAAGGGACGCCCGGCTAGGCCCGATTCCAGCGCCTCCCGCTTCAGCCGGAAATACCATTGCGAGGGCAGGTCGCCCTGGCCGAACAGGACCATGGTCGGCTTGCGGTCGAGCCCCTTCTGCGCATCCTGCAGAACCCGCTGATCCTGGCCGAGGAACTGGCGCATCAGCGGCCGGGCGACGGGCTTCAGCAGGTTGAGGGCCGGCATGCTCCAATAGAGCGCGTTGGTCAGCATGGTCCGGTGGGGCGAGAGCGGCGTGGCGTAAGTGTAGTTCGCCACCCGGCGCGTGCCCGCGCGGATCCGCTCCAGCCGCACGCCCGGCAGGCGGAACTCGATCTCCACATCCGGCACGCCGCCCAGGAGCTTGTAGACCGGCGAACTCGTCGTGGTCGCGTGGCTCGCCATGGTGAAGCCGTGCATCACCGGCTCGAAGATCTTCACCTTCTCGCGCAGCTGCTTCGAGGGGCGGAACCACCACGTATCGTGGACGAAGGCGACATGGCCCGGATCCACGAGGCTGAGCACCGTGAGGTCGAAGGAGGCCTCGACCTCCAACTCCACCACGAGGCTGCCGGCCGGCTCGAAATCCAGGGAGGGCAGTTCGGGCGGCGCGCCGAGGGCCGGGCCGAGATGCGGGTTCACCCAGAGGAAGCCCGCGCTCTCGCGGATCGGGAAGGGCTGCACCCGGATGCGGGAGAAGTCGGCGGCGTCGTGCTCGGACAGGGTCGGCACGTCGCGGCAGCCGCCATCCGTGCCGAAGCGCCAGCCGTGGAACGGGCACATCAGGGTCTGCCCGTCGAAGGGCCCCTTGGACAGGGCCATGCCCCGGTGCGGGCAGCGGTCCCGCAGGGCGAAGAGCGCCCCATCCTTGTCGCGACCGACCACCATCTGCTCGCCGTTCAGGGCGACGGCGCGGACCTGTCCGCCCCCGACGCTGTCGGCCCGGCCGACGCAGTACCACGCGCTCGGCAGCGGCTGGCGCATCGCATCCGGATCGAGGGCCGCCTCGTCGGCGGGGCGGGGCGGAGGAACCTGGACGTTCACGGGCGGGATCGCGGTGAAGGGATCGGAAGGTCTTGCGGCCTCCGGGCCGTCTTACTCCCTTCCGCACCTCCGGCAAAAGCGAGGGCGAAGCGACGCAGCCCCCCGCCCTTCACAAGCCGGCTTCGGCCACCTAACTTCCTCCCACCCGCAACTCACGAAAGGAGGTGATCCAGTGTCTCATTGTCATCAGCCGACCGTCTCGGCTTCCCGGACCTGGACCTTCGCCTCCGGCGCGTCGCACTAAGCGCGTCTGAGACTCGAATACGGATCAGTTCCGCCGGACTGTCGGTTCGGCAATGGAAGGGCCATCCCGGAAACGGGGTGGCCCTTCGCCGTTTCAGGACGTCGCGTCAGGCCTTGACCGACTGGAACAGCGGCTTGGCCAGGGCCTCGGCCCGCGCCCGCCACAGGTCCCGGTCCTCGCGATAGCCATCCCGCTCGGCCGTCAGGGCGTCCCGCTCCGCGTGGAAGGCGGCGTACTCGGCCTGAACGGCCTCCTGCTCGGCCCGCAACTCCTCGAGCGAGGCCATCTCCTGCGCGATGTGCTCACGCAACTCGCGGATCTGTGCGGCCAGCGCGCTCTGGAGGGCATCCTGCCGGTCGTGCTCGACCTGCAGCTTCGCCTTCAGCATCAGGTTCTCCGCCATCAGTTCGGAGATGTCGGCATCCTCGGCCTGCTCGGGGGCCGTGGGCTGCGTCAGGCGCGGCCCGCCGGGGCTGTTGTCGGCGGCCGGCGCCTGGAGCGGGCCGTTCGCCTCGGACTCGTAGCGCTGCAGGGCGTTGAGCCAGTCCCGCAGCGGTGCCGGAGCCGCCTGGTTGTCGTCCTCGTAGGCCGGAAACGCGCGGGCGGGTTCAGACATCGGCATGCGTCCTGGGAATCATTCCCCTTCACCCAAGCCGAACATGCTTAACGAGCGGTAAAGAGCCGCAGGCCCCCTGCCGCCGCCCCATTCATCGCGGGCGAGGGAAAAATTGACTTTTCTCCGTTCGGCCGCTACGCCCCGCGCTCCCGATCCTGAGATGATCGCGTCACGACCCGCCGACCGGCCCGCGAGGCCGGAGGTCAACGCCCGACAGCGCGTCTGCGCCCTCGGGCGCGATGGGTGTTGGGCGAACTCCCGAAGGCGGGCCGGGTGGCGGAGGCTTGCACCGCATGGTGGCCGAGAGACACGTGCTGAAGATCGAGGACGCGGTGAACGACGCCTGCCCGTGGTCGGGTAAGCCGATTTCGGCCGACTCGCTCACGCTCTACAACGGCGCCGTCGTGGGCTTCTGCAACCCCGAGTGCCGGGACAAGTTCGCCCGCGCGATCCAGAGCTTCGAGGCGTCGCTGCAGGCCCGCCGGGTCTCGCGCGCCGGGCTCGAGCAGTAACGGGCCCGGCATGTTCGAAGGACTTTCCGACCGGCTCTCCGGCATCCTCTCCGGCCTCACCCGCCGGGGCGCGCTGACCGAGGCCGACGTCACCGCCGCCATGCGCGAGGTGCGCCGGGCCCTGCTGGAAGCCGACGTCGCCCTCGAAGTGGTGCGCGGCTTCACCGACCGGGTCCGCGACAAGGCGGTCGGCGCCACGGTGCTGAAGTCGGTCACGCCGGGCCAGATGGTGGTCAAGCTCGTCAACGACGAGCTGGTGGCCATGCTCGGCACCGATGCCGAGGTGATCAGCCTGAACGCCCCCGCCCCCGTGCCGATCCTGATGGTCGGCCTGCAGGGCTCGGGCAAGACCACCACCACCGCCAAGATTGCCCGCCGCCTCAGCGAGCGCGAGCGCCGCAAGGTGCTGCTCGCTTCCCTCGACACCCGCCGCCCGGCCGCCATGGAGCAGTTGGCGGTGCTGGCGAAACAGGTCGGCGTCGAGAGCCTGCCCATCGTCGCCGGCCAGTCGGCGGTGCAGATCGCCCGCCGGGCGATGGAGGCCGCGCGGCTGGGCGGCTTCGACGTGGTGATGCTCGACACCGCCGGCCGCACCACGGTCGATGAGGCCCTGATGGTCGAGGCCGCCGACGTGAAGGCGGCCACGAACCCGCACGAGGTCCTCCTCGTCGCCGACGCCCTGACCGGCCAGGACGCGGTGAACACCGCCCGCGCCTTCGATCAGCGCCTCGGAGTGACGGGCATCGTGCTGACCCGCATGGACGGCGATTCGCGCGGTGGCGCGGCGCTGTCGATGCGCGCCGTCACCGGCAAGCCGATCAAGCTCGTCGGCACGGGCGAGAAGGTCGATGCGCTGGAGGAATTCCACCCGGCGCGGGTGGCCAACCGCATCCTCGGCATGGGCGACATCGTCTCGCTGGTCGAGAAGGCCGCCGAGACCATCGACCACGAGCAGGCGCTCCGCACCGCGGAGAAGATGCGCAAGGGCAAGTTCGATCTGGAGGACCTGTCCATGCAGCTCGCCCAGATGGAGCGGATGGGCGGCATCGGCGGCCTGATGGGGATGCTGCCCGGCATGGGGCAGATCAAGAAGCAGGTCGAGGGCGCCAACCTCGACGAGAAGATGTTCAAGCGCCAGCGGGCGATCATCTCCTCGATGACCGCGCAGGAGCGCAAGAACCCCGACCTCCTCAAGAACAGCCGCAAGAAGCGCATCGCGGCGGGTTCGGGGGTGGACGTCTCGGAGATCAACAAGCTCCTGAAGATGCACCGGACCATGGCCGACATGATGAAGGCGATGGGCTCGGGCAAGCGCGGCATCGGCCAGGCGCTCGGCTCGATGTTCGGGCTCGGCGGCGGCGGCGGGATGCCGGGGGGCATGCCCGGCCTGCCGCCGGGGATGCCGGAGCCGACGCCTGAGCAGATCGCCGCCCTGGAGAAGCAGTTCGGGGGCAAGCTGCCGCCGATGCCGCCAGGTCTCGGCGGCGGCGGGATGCCGAAGTTGCCGGGCCTCGGGGGCCCGAAGCTCCCCGGCCTCGGCGGCCTGCCGTTCGGGAAAAAGAAATGACGATCCTTTCCGCTCAAGGCGTCGATCCCGAGCTGGCGCGCCTGCGCGACAGCATCGACAATTTCGATGCCGCCCTGATCCATCTGCTCGCCGAGCGCTTCCGCTGCACCCAGCGGGTCGGCGAGCTGAAGGCCCGCAAGGGGATTCCCCCTTCCGATCCGGACCGGGAGGCCCGTCAGGTCGCCCGGCTCCGCACACTCGCGGTCGACGCCAAGCTCGACCCCGATTTCGCCGAGAAGTTTCTGGCGTTCGTCGTCAAGGAAGTCATCCGGCACCACCAGACGATCGCGGCCGAGCACGGCGCCACGGTCGACAACCAGAACTAGGAACACACCATGTCGCTCAAGATCCGTCTCACCCGCGGCGGCGCCAAGAAGCGCCCCTACTACCGCATCGTCGTCGCCGACGCCCGCTCGCCGCGCGATGGCCGCTTCATCGACAAGGTCGGCGCCTACGATCCGATGAAGGCCAAGGACGATCCGGCCCGCGTCGTGCTCGACAACGAGAAGATCCAGAGCTGGCTCGCCAAGGGCGCGCAGCCGACCGACCGCGTCCTGCGCTTCCTCGACGCCGCCGGCCTTGCCAAGCGTCCGACCCGCAACAACCCGCAGAAGGCCGAGCCGGGCGAGAAGTCCAAGGAGCGGGCCGCCAAGCGCGCCGAGAAGGCCGCCGCCCCCGCCGAAGACGCCGCCGCGTAAGGCACCCGCTGGTGACGCGCCGCCCCGCTGGTCCCCATTCCCGCGACGGCGCTCGCCGCGCCCGACCTCCGGCCCTCGCGCCGGAGGTCGCGACCTCGGCCAAGCCCCCCGCTCCGAAGCCGCCGCCGGCCGCCGTCGATCCGGATCTCGTCCTGATGGGCGAGTTCGGGCGGGCGCACGGCCTCAACGGTGAGGTGCGGCTGAAGTCGTACACGGCCGAGCCGCTAGACATCGCCGGCTACGGCCCCCTGACGACCGCCGACGGGCGGGCGCTGGCCCTCGCCGAGGTCCGCCTCGCCCCGGGCGCATCGGCCGACATGCTGATCGCCCGCGTCCAGGGCGTCTCCGGCCGCACCGCCGCCGAGGCCCTGAACCGCCTCGCGATCTATGTCCCCCGCGCCCGCCTTGGCACGCCGGAGGACAATGACGAAGTCTTCACCACCGACCTGATCGGCGCCAGCGCCGTCGATGCCACGGGGACCGTCGTCGCGACGGTGGTCGCGGTGCCGAATTACGGCGGCGGCGATCTCTTGGAACTGCGCCCGGCCGCCGGCGGGGCGACGGCGCTCCTGCCCTTCACCAAGGCGTTCGTGCCCGATCTCGACGTGTCGGCGAAGCGGATCACCGTCGCGCTGCCCGAGGATTTCTTCGAGGCGCCGGGACCGAAGCCCGCCGACGATCCGGGCTGAACCACTCGAACGGGGCGATTGAAATTCAGGGCCTGGGGATTTATCCTCAGGGTGGAGCCGGGGAAAGCGCTACCTCGCCTCGGCTCCTTTGCTCTATGGCTAGCAGAGCTTCAGTGCCAGCGTGATGGTCACAGACCACGCGCTGGCATTTTTACTCACGGTGACGGTGAGTATCGGTATCCCGAGCACACGAATCACCTCCTCTCCGATCGATCTCCTCACCCGTGTGGGGGCGACGGCCGATCAGCTCCGCCGCAAGCCCCGTAGCGGGGGCCTTCGGATCGGAGAGGCGCCTCAAGCGTGGCCGTTATCACCTCCGGCGTGACGGCGCTCAAGCAACGGTGCGTTGATTCGTACGGCCGCCCTCATCGCGCCGTCGCTCCATCCCGGCACGGGCGAATCGCCTCCGGCTTCGGCCTCGCCTCCGGCGCGGGGGCCTCGAAGACGGCGAGGTAGGTGCCGTCGGGCATCGGGTGGAAGCCGGTCTCGCGGTAGCCCACCGCCGCCAACTCGCAGCGCAGGAGGGCGGGCGGCGTGCCATGGCGCGAGGGGATGTCGTCCGCGTCGAGGATGCCGACGCGACCGCCCGGACGCATCGCGGGGGCGAGGTTGTAGAGCAGGCCGAAGGGCTGCGTGATCTCGTGGTACATGTGGACCAGCACCACCGCATCGACGGAGGTCGGCGGCAGGCGCGGGTCGTGCGGCTCGCCCTTCACGACCGTGACGTTGCCGAGCCCCTTCACCCGCCGCTCCAGGGCGGCGAGGTAGGACGGCGTCACATCCTCCGCGAGGACCTTCCCCGAGGGCCCGACGCGCGGGCTCAGCCGCACGACGTAATAGCCGCTGCCCGCCCCGATATCGGCCACCGTCTCGCCGGGGGCGATCCGCATGGCCTTGGCGACCTGTTCGAACTCGCCCACCTTGTCGCGCTGGGCCTCGGCCGTCCATTGCGGCGCGACGATCTCGGCGACGGGGCGATCCGGTTTTGAAAAGGCCTCGGCCGGGGCGCCGGGAGGCGCCAGCGGTTGCGCGGCCCAGGCCGGCACGGTGAGGGCGAGGGAGAGAAGAAGCGAGAGGCGCAGCATGCCCGACAACCGCCGAGCCCCCCAGCCGGTGCCGGCCGCGTTGACCGTGCCGCACCGGACGCGCGATGGAGCGCCATGACGCGCGCGGACATGCCCTGGCGGGCCACGATCCTCACCCTCTACCCGGAGATGTTCCCCGGCCCCCTCGGCGTGTCGCTCTCCGGCGATGCGCTCGCGCGGGGCGAGTGGAGCCTGGAGGCGCGCAACATCCGCGAGCACGGGCTCGGCCGGCACCGGAACGTGGACGACACACCCTCCGGCGGCGGGGCGGGCATGGTCCTGCGCTGCGACGTGCTCGCCGCCGCCATCGATGCCGCCGCGCCGCAGGAGGATCCGCGACCGCGCCTGCTCATGTCCCCCCGGGGCCGCCCGCTGCGCCAGAAGCGGGTGCGCGAACTCGCGGCGGGGCCGGGCGTGGTTGTGGTCTGCGGTCGGTTCGAGGGGGTGGACGAGCGGGTGATCGCGGGACGCGACCTCGAAGAGGTGTCGATCGGCGATTACGTGCTCTCGGGCGGCGAGATCGCGGCGATCACCGTGCTCGATGCCTGCGTGCGCCTGCTGCCCGGCGTCATGGGCAAGGTGGAGTCGGGCGTGGAGGAAAGCTTCGAGGGCGGGCTCCTCGAATACCCGCACTACACCCGCCCGCGGGAATGGGAGGGCCGCGCCATCCCGGACATCCTGAACGGCGGCAACCACGGTGCCATCGCCAAGTGGCGGCGGGCCGAGGCCGAGCGAATCACCGCCGAGCGGCGGCCCGATCTGCTGGCGGGGAAGAAACCTTGAACGGCCTCAGGCGGGCTTGAGGTCGAGGACCGGCCCGTCCGCATCGACGACGAGGGGGTCGAATTCGAGCACCTGCACCTGCGGGCGCTCCATCAGGTCGCCCTTCCGGCTGCGCGGCAGCAGGGCAATCACGATAGCGAACAGAACCGTAAAGGCCGCGACGATCGCGGCATCTTCATAGGACATCGGCGCACCCGGAACACAACGCGGTACGCCGTCCAGGCTAATCGGCCGATCTTAATCGCCCGTTCCGTGCCCCGGAACGTGATCGTCCCGGCGCGGATCGCGCTTGCAACCGGCCAAGTTTGAGCGCATCCGCGTCGGCGGGACACTCCTCCCCAACGAGGAGCGCCCATCTGCAAGGATGGATCATCATGAGTGCTCGACCCACCACGCGCCCGCGCGTGAACCACTTCTCGTCCGGTCCCTGCGCCAAGCGCCCCGGCTGGACCCCGCAGGCCCTGGCCGACGCCGCCCTCGGCCGCTCGCACCGCTCCCCCCTCGGCAAGGCCAAGCTCTCGCAGGCGATCGACCTGACCCGCGAGATCCTGCAGGTGCCGGCCGATTACCGGATCGGCATCGTCCCGGCCTCGGATACCGGCGCCGTCGAGATGGCGATGTGGACCATGCTCGGCTGCCGCCCGGTGACGGTCGCCGCCTGGGAGGCCTTCGGCAAGGAGTGGGTCACGGACGCACTCAAGCAGCTCAAGATCGAGCCGACGATCCACCAGACGCCCTACGGCGTGCTGCCGGACCTCGCCTCCATCGACACGAAGACCCATGACGTCGTCTTCACCTGGAACGGCACCGCCGCCGGGGTGAAGGTGCCGGACGGCGCGTGGATCGCCGCCGACCGCGAGGGGCTGACGATCTGCGACGCCACCTCGGCCGCGTTCGCGCAAGACCTGCCGTGGGACAAGCTCGATGTCGTCACCTTCTCCTGGCAGAAGGTGATGGGCGGCGAGGCCGCGCACGGGATGCTGATCCTCTCGCCCCGCGCCGTGGCGCGGCTGGAGAGCTACACCCCATCCTGGCCGCTGCCGAAGGTGTTCCGCCTCACCAAGGGCGGCAAGCTCATCGAGGGCATCTTCAAGGGCGACACGATCAACACGCCCTCCATGCTCGCGGTCGAGGATTACCTCGACACGCTGAACTGGGCGCAGCGGATCGGCGGCCTGCCGGCCCTGCACGCCCGCGCCGACGCCAACGCGGCGGCGATCTATGCCTGGGTCGACCGCACTCCGTGGGTCGCGCCGCTGGCCGTCGATCCGGCGACGCGCTCCAACACGGGCGTCTGCCTCGTGATCGCCGACCCGGACGTGCTGGCCAAGGGCGACGAGGCCGTGGCCGCCCTCGCCAAGAGCATCGCCGCGCGGCTGGAGAAGGAGGGCGTCGCCCTGGACATCGCGGCCTATCGCGATGCCCCCGCCGGCCTTCGCATCTGGTGCGGCGCCACCGTGGAGACCGCCGACGTCGAGGCGCTGCTTCCGTGGCTCGATTGGGCCTTCGCGCAGGAGAAGGCGGCCCTCACCCAGGCTGCCTGAGGCGCCACGCCTCCCCCCGCTTCGTGCATCCCTCCCCGGTGACGGGGAGGGACGGTGCCCTCTCGCCTGACGCCGCCCTGCGGCGCCGGAGGCCCCCTCATGCCCGCACAGATTTCACAACCGAAGCGTGTCCTCGTCTCCGATGCCCTCTCCGAGGCGGCGATCCGCATCTTCCGGGACCGCGGCATCGCCGTCGATTTCCGGCCCGACCTCGGCAAGGACCGCGACGCGCTGATCCGCGAGATCGGCGCCTATGACGGCCTCGCCATCCGCTCGACCACCAAGGTGACGCCGAAGGTGCTGGAGGCCGCGACCCGGCTGAAGGTCATCGGCCGGGCCGGCATCGGCGTCGACAACGTCGATGTCGCCGCCGCGACGGCCAAGGGCGTGATCGTGATGAACACGCCCCACGGCAACGCGATCACCACCGCCGAGCACGCCATCGCGATGATGTTCGCGCTGGCCCGCCAGATCCCGCAGGCCGACGCCTCGACGCAGGCCGGGCAGTGGGAGAAGAACCGCTTCCTCGGCATCGAGCTTACCGCCAAGACGCTGGGCGTGGTCGGCTGCGGCAACATCGGCGCCATCGTCGCGGAGCGCGGCATCGGCCTGAGGATGAAGGTGATCGCCTACGATCCGTTCCTCTCGGCGGAACGGGCGGTGGCGCTCGGCGTCGAGAAGGTCGAACTCGACGATCTCCTCGCCCGCGCCGACGTCATCACCCTGCACGTCCCCCTCACCGAGAAGACGCGCAATATCCTCTCGGCCGAGGCTCTGGCGCGGACGAAGCCTGGCGTCCGCATCGTCAACTGCGCCCGTGGCGGCCTTTTGGACGAGGCGGCCCTGCGCGCCGCCCTGGATTCCGGCCATGTGGCGGGGGCGGCCCTCGACGTGTTCGCCGTCGAGCCGGCGAGGGAGAACCCGCTCTTCGGGCATCCGAACGTGATCTGCACACCGCATCTCGGCGCCTCGACGGCGGAGGCGCAGGAGAACGTGGCGCTGCAGGTGGCGGAGCAGATCTCGGCCTACCTCACGGACGGGGCCATCGCCAACGCGGTGAACGTCCCCGCCATCACCGCCGACGAGGCGCCGCGCCTGCGGCCCTTCGTGGAACTCGCCGAGAAGCTCGGCTCGTTCCTCGGGCAGCTCACGGAGGCGCCCGTCACCGGCATCCGCGTGATCTACGAGGGCGCGGTCGCGGAGATGAACACCCGCGCGCTCACGGCGGCGGCGGTGACGGGGGTGCTGCGCGCCTTCCGCTCCGACGTGAACATGATCTCGGCCCCCGCCTTGGCGCACGAGCACGGGATCGTGGTGGACGAGGTGCGCCGGGGCGGCGCCCACAGCAACTTCGAATCGGTCGTGCGGATCACCGTCGAGGCGAAGGACATGCCCCGCGACGCGGCAGGCACCGTCTTCCAGGACGGCAAGCCGCGGGTGATCGAGATCCGCGGCATCGCCATGGATGCGGGCTTCGCGCCGCACATGCTGTTCGTGCGCAACGACGACAAGCCGGGCTTCATCGGGCGCTTCGGCAGCCTGCTCGGGGAGGCCGGCATGAACGTCGCGACCTTCAACCTCGGCCGCGAGCGCGAGGGCGGCGACGCCATCGCCTTCGTCGCCGTGGACGGGCCGGTGACGGAGGACGTGCTGGCGCGGATCGCCGAGATCCCGCAGGTGAAGCGCGTGCGGGCCCTGCGGTTCTAGAAGGTCCCGGCGTTGGAAAACGAAAGGCGATTATATCGTTGACAAATACACCGGGCGGGAATAGGTTTCAAATCAAGGAGTTAGCCCAATGTCCGCCCTGTCCACAGCCTTCTTCCACGACGAAGCCGCCGCCTTCGCGAAGCTGGAAAGCCTGCTGTGGCCGGAAGGTCCGGTCTGCCCCCACTGCGGCGGCATGGGCCGGATCACCAACGTCAAGGGCGGTCGCATGGGCCTCCGTCGTTGCGGCGATTGCAAGAAGCAGTTCACGGTCACGGTCGGCACGGTCTTCGAGTCCAGCCATGTGAAGCTGCACCTGTGGCTTCAGGCGGCTCACCTTCTCGCGTCCAGCAAGAAGGGCTTCTCCGCGCATCAACTGCACCGGACGCTCGGCGTAACCTACAAAACCGCGTGGTTCATGTTCCACCGACTGCGCGAGGCGATGCGTGACGGCGCCCTTGCTCCGATGGGCGGCATGGACGGCCCGGCCGGCGGCGCTGGCATCGTGGAAGCCGACGAGACGTTCATCGGCCGCGAGCCCGGCATGCCGAAGAAGCGCGCCTACCACCACAAGATGAAGGTCTTGAGCCTCGTGGATCGCGACACGAAGCAGGTTCGCTCCGTCGTCGTGGACGATCTCAAGCCCGCCACCGTCATGCCGATCCTGGCCGAGAACATCGCCAAGGAAGCTAGCCTGTTCACCGATGAGGCCGGTCACTACCTCAAGCTCGGCGCGTCCTTCGCGTACCACCAGTACACGTCCCACGGTCGCGACGAATACGTGCGCGGCATCGTCCACACGAACACCGTTGAGGGCTACTTCTCCGTGTTCAAGCGCGGCATGAAGGGCGTCTACCAGCACTGCGGCAAGCAGCACCTGCACCGCTACCTCGCGGAGTTCGACTTCCGGTACAACAATCGGGTGAAGCTGGGTGTGGACGATGTGCAACGGACAGACGCAGCGCTAAAAGGCGTTTCTGGCAAACGACTTAAGTACCGGCCAGTTGTGTAATAAAGCTTGAAATTCTGGTGGGTTGCGCTATGTTTTGAATGTCGGGGATGCGGCGAATGCATCAGGGGGCGAAAGCCCCCACCCGACGGCTAGCGGCGCCATGTAGCTTTCGGGAACTTGACCAAACCGAAGCCGTCGATGACCCCTTTGGGGCTCGCTCTGAAAGCCGGCGTTAGCATATCTGCAAATCTTGTATCACCAGAGTTGAAGGCTCGCCCGACTGCTCCCGCGACCATATCAGCAAGCTGTATTCCCACACTATGGTGCGACGGTGTTAGAAATACTGTTTCTATAAAGCTTTCGTAGTTACTAACGAACATACTATCATTATCTACTAGTCTGTGGTGTTTTATTCTAAACGTTTCGTCCTGTTTCTTTCCTCTGTGGTCTGCGACAATAATGCCATTTTGGCGGTCGCCTACGGTTCTGCTAACATCTTGCAAGTAATATTGAAAACGCTCAGAAACTGGCTTGTATGTATGATGATATAAGTCTTCTTCCGAATTTACATATGCAGTTTCGTAAGCTGCTTCACAGCATGTAACGCAACAAACTATCCTTATACTTTTGCGCTTTGTGATTATAGCGTAAAGTTCTTCTCTGAAACTGTCCCTTCCATTTTGGTTTAAATGACCAACACTATTGTCTTTATCGTCGTTATCTGATCCAAAATAACGCCATTTTATTTCACCCGTTACACGGTACTGTGGTCGTGCTTTAAGTGCCGCCAATTCTTGCGAAATTCCGTGCCATTGCGCCTCGTGCATTATGACGCCGGCGATGACAAAGTGCCGGCGGTTCCCGATCTTGCCGGGCTTTGGCGGCGAACCGCTTTCGTCTACGAAGCAAAGGTGCATTCGCCATTTTCAGGCGCAACTCGTACAAAGAGTCAATACGACCGAGCTTTTCTTCTAATTATGGATCGCCGATGCCGACAGACACCCACGCCAAACCCAAGCCCGCCAAACTCGGCGCGGAAAAGCTTACCCCCGAGGAACAGCGCCGCCGGTTCATTGAAGCGGCACGGGAGGCCGGGGCGAGCGAGGATGAGGCCGCGTTTGATGTAGCGTTGAAGAAGATCGCGAAAGCGAAGGGGTCTTAACCCTCGTCGTCGTCCTCGGCCGTGTTGAGGGTGATGCGCCACATCCCCCTTGCTTGCCCTTCGCGCCACCAACCTTCAAGGATTGTGCTTTTAGGAAACTGGTGCAGCGTAGCCGTTCCCTCATGTGACGTCGCGTCTAGCTTAAAGTGGCCGGGAGCCAATGCCCGTCCTTGGTATTGGCGATACTGACCTTCATGCCGATAGGTCAGGACGATCTCATCACCGTCAATGCGGACATCAGTACGTTCTCCGTCTGCCTGACCGCTCTCATACCAGTTCTCAGTTCTGCAATTTCGCCAAAGAGGCATGGGCGGCTCCACAGAGTGATGGGCCATCATGCCTATGCGTTAGCTGCCCGGCAACTGCCGTATGTGCGAACGGTATAATCGCCAAACGAAAAGGCCCCGGCTCGCGAGAGCCGGGGCCTTTCTCGTCAGAGCCTATGGCTCAGTAGTTGTAGGCGCGCTCGCCGTGATCGGCGATGTCGAGGCCTTCGCGCTCCTCTTCCTGCGTGACGCGCAGGCCGATCGTCAGGTCGACGAGCTTGTAGAGGATCGCCGAGCCGATGCCCGACCACAGGAGGGTCAGGCCCACGGCCTCGGCCTGCACGATGACTTGGCTCATCATGTCGTAGGCGCCGACCGCCAGCTCACCGGGCTTCGACGTGTAGTCGGGGATGCCGACGCCGCCGAGGCTCGGATCGACCAGGATGCCGGTCGCCAGGGCGCCAAGGATGCCGCCGACGCAGTGGACGCCGAAGACGTCCAGGGAGTCGTCGTAGCCGAGCGCGTTCTTCACGGTCGAGCACATGATGAAGCAGACCACGCCGGCCACGAGGCCGAGCACGATCGAGCCCATCGGGCCGGCGAAGCCGGAGGCCGGGGTGACGGCCACGAGGCCGGCGATGGCACCCGAGACCATGCCGAGCAGCGACGGCTTGCCCTTGAGCGCCCACTCGGCGAACAGCCACGCCACCGCCGCGCCGCAGGTGGCGACGAAGGTGTTGAGCATGGCGAGCGCGGCGGTGCCGTTGGACTCGAGGTTGGAGCCGGCGTTGAAGCCGAACCAGCCGACCCACAGGAGCGAGGCGCCGATCATGGTCATGGTTAGCGAGTGCGGGGCCAGCAGGTCACGGCCGTAGCCGATCCGCTTGCCGAGCATCAGACAGCCCACGAAGCCCGCGATGCCCGCGTTGATGTGCACCACGGTGCCGCCGGCGAAGTCGAGGGCGCCCTTCTGGAAGAGGAAGCCCGCGTCCTTGTTGACGGCGTCGAGGGCGGCCTGGGCGCTGGCCTTGGAGGCCTCGTCCGTCGCGGCGGCGAGCGCCTTGGCGGCATTGCCTACCGCATCCGGCCCGCCCCAGTACCAAACCATGTGGGCCATCGGGAAGTAGATCAGCGTGATCCAGAGGATCATGAAGACCACCAGCGCCGAGAACTTCATGCGCTCGGCGAAGGAGCCGACGATCAGGGCGGGCGTGATCATCGCGAACGTCATCTGGAAGCAGATGTAGACGTATTCGGGGATCACGACGCCGTTGGAGAAGGTCGCCACCGTCGAGTTGGCATCGACGCCCTTCAGGAAGGCCTTCGAGAAGCCGCCGACGAAGTCGTTGATGCCGCCGCCGTTGGTGAAGGCGAGGCTGTAGCCGTAGAACACCCAGAGCAGGCCGGCGATCGCCACGATGGCGAAGACCTGCGTGAGGACCGAGAGCATGTTCTTGGTGCGGACGAGGCCGCCGTAGAACAGGGCGAGACCCGGCACGCTCATCATGAGCACGAGGGCCGCCGAGATCAGCATCCAGGCGGTGTCGCCCTTGTTCGGGATCGGCGACGGGGGCGGAGACGCGGCCTCAGGCGTGGGCGTCTGCGCGAGCGAGGGCTCGACCAAGAGAAGGGCGAGCGCCGCCCCTCCCAAGCCGAGCGTGAGGGCAGTACGGAGTTTCATGGGCACGAGGCTCCCGGTCGCGGTCGCGGTGTGGAAGATCGGAAAGGGGATGGGGGGTCGAACGGGCGCTGCCGGCGGGCCGGCGCAGCCCCTTCGCTCAGAGGGCGTCGGCGTCGGTCTCGCCGGTCCGGATGCGCACCGCCTTCTCGAGGGGCATCACGAAGATCTTGCCGTCGCCGATCTGGCCGGTGCGGGCGGCACCCGCGATGGCATCGACGACGCTGGAGGTCAGGTCACTGGCCACCGCCACCTCGATCTTGAGCTTCGGCAGGAAGCTCACGGCGTATTCGGCGCCGCGATAGATCTCGGTATGGCCCTTCTGACGGCCGTAACCCTTCACTTCGGTCACAGTCAGGCCGTGCACGCCGATGCCGGTGAGGGCGTCGCGCACCTCCTCCAGCTTGAATGGCTTGATGATGGCCATCACGATCTTCATGGGAGGCACCCCCTTGATGCGTCTTGGGATCCGTTGCCGCTGCCGGACCGGCGCGGCACCCCGGTCCGGGTGGTCCACATGGCCGGAATGGCCTGCGGTTGTGCGACCCCATTCAAGGACTGTGCCAGCCAAGCTCGGCCTTGGGAACCCGCCGTCTGGAAGGGCCTGCCCGCAAATTAGCCGCGCGATTGCCCGCGAAATGCGCAGCGACCGCGCGCCACTGCATGCGGATGAGGCAGATTGAGCAAGGAACGTCCGGGCCGACGCGAAACGCGCCCCACACGTCGGCGACGTGCGTTTAATCCAGCCTTGGGCGGATCAGCCCTTCCTGCGCGACGGAGGCCACGAGCACGCCGTCCCGGTCGAAGATCTGCCCCCGCGCGAAGCCGCGCGCGCCCGCGGCGGCCGGGCTGTCCTGCGCGTAGAGGAGCCAGCCATCCGCCTTCACCGGCCCGTGGAACCACAGGGCGTGGTCGAGGCTCGCCGCCTGGACCTGCGGATCGAACACCGAGCGCCCGTGCGGGATCAGCGACACGTCGAGCAGCGTCATGTCGGAGGCGTAGGCCAGCACCGCCCGGTGTAGGGCGGGATCGTCCGGCAGGGCGGCGGCGGCACGCAGCCACACGTTGAAGGCCGGCTCGCGCAGCTCGCCGCCGCGATAGCGCCGCAGGTCGACCGGGCGCAGCTCGATGGGCCGGGGCCGGGCGAAATACGCGGCGATGGCCTCCGGCAGGGCGAGCCCCGCTTCGGCGGCGATCTCCCGCCCGCCGGGCAGGCCCTCCGGCCCCGCCACCGGGGGCATCGTCGGCCGGTGGGTGAAGCCGTCCTCCACGATCTGGAACGAGACCGTCGTCGCGAAGATCGCCCGGCCGTTCTGGATCGCCTTCACCCGGCGGGTGGTGAAGCTCTGGCCGTCGCGCAGGCGCTCGACCTCGTAGACGATGGGGATCCTCGGATCGCCCGGCAGCAGGAAATAGGCGTGCAGCGAATGGACCGGCCGGTCCTCCGGCACGGTGCGGGTCGCCGCGACGAGGGCCTGGGCCACCACCTGCCCGCCGAAGACCCGCCGCCAGCCGGTCTTGGGGTTCTGGCCCCGGAACAGGTCGGTCTCCAGCCGCTCCAGGTCGAGGATGGCGATCAGTTCGGCGACCGCCTCGGTCATCGCATCGATGTCGGCGTCGGACATTCGGGTAGGATCCGCTGGGCCGGGGTTTCCGTTCCGGTTTCGGATGCGACATAGGCTGAGGCACAGGCGCGGTCCATGCGCCGCCTTCACGGAAACGGAGACTTGCGATGATGGCGAGCGCGCTCGCTTCCGCCCGGGACAACGCCCGGCCCGGCAGCCGCACGGTGCTGATCGCCGGAGGCGGCCTCCCCGGGCTGACCCTCGCCCTGGCGCTCAAGCGGGAGAACGGGGCGTCGATGATCGTCGGCGTGCTCGATCCCGGCGGCGCCGCGCCGGAGCGCCATCGCGGCCGGGCCTACGCCGTCGCGGCGGGCGGGCGGCGGATGCTGACCCGGCTCGGCATCTGGGAGGCGATCACCGACGCCGCCGAGCCGATCACCCGCATGGAGATCAGCGACAGCCGCGTCGCGGACCCGGTGCGGCCGGTCTTCCTCAGTTTCGGCGACGCCCCGCGCGAGGCCGGCGAGCCCTTCGCCCACATGGTCGAGGCCGAACCCCTCGGCGTGGCCCTCCGCGAGGCCTGCCTGCGCGAGGGGATCGTCATCGCGGCGGCGGCGGTGACGCGCGCCGCCTGCGCGGGCGGCCGGATGCGCGCCGAACTCTCCACGGGCGAAGCCGTCGAGGTCGATCTCCTCGTCGCCGCGGACGGCGCCCGCTCGCGCCTGCGCGAGGCCGCCCGGATCGGCTGGGTCGGCTGGTCCTATCCGCAGGTCGGCATCGTCGCGACCATCGCCCATGCGCGCCCGCACGAGGGCCGGGCCTTCGAGCATTTCCTGCCCTCCGGCCCCTTCGCGATCCTGCCGCTGCGCGACGGCGGGGCGCTCGGCCACCGGTCGTCCATCGTCTGGACGGAGCGCGCGGAGGATGCGCCCGCGCTCCTCTCCGGCGCGCCGGACGAGGTGCTCGGGGAGATCGGCCGCCGCTTCACCCTCGACCTGGGGGAGATCGCCCTGGAACAGGAGCCGCACAGCTACCCGCTGTCCGTCGGCCTCGCGCGGGCGTTCCAGGCGGAACGGCTGGCGCTGCTCGGCGACGCGGCCCACGTCGTCCACCCCATCGCCGGCCAGGGGCTCAATCTCGGCCTCGCCGACGCCGCCGCCCTCGCGGAGGGCATCGGCGACGCGATGCGCCTGGGGCTCGATCCGGGGAGCCCCGACGTGCTGCGGGGCTACGAGCGCGCCCGCCGCTTCGATTCGCTGGCGATGGCGGCGACCACGGACGGGCTGAACCGCCTGTTCTCCAATGACGCCCTGCCGCTCCGGCTCGCCCGCGACCTCGGCCTCGGCCTCGTGGACCGGCTGCCGGGGCTGAAGGGCTTCTTCATCCGCGAGGCGGCGCAGCAACGCGAGAGCGTGCCGCGCCTGATGCGGTGAGGAAGGGGCTCAGGCCTTGGACTTCGCCCGCTCCAGGCCCTCGGCGATGAGGCGGTGCGCCTCCTCCTTGTCGCCCCAGCGGACGAACTTCACCCACTTGCCGGGCTCCAGATCCTTGTAGTGCTCGAAGAAGTGCTGGATCTGGTGGATCGTGATCTCCGGCAGGTCGGTGTAGTTCTCGACCCGGTCGTAGCGCTTGGTCAGGTGGCGCGAGGGCACGGCGATGATCTTCTCGTCCTCGCCGCCCTCGTCCTGCATCACCATCACGCCCACGGGGCGGGCGCTCATGATCGCGCCGGGGATGATGGCGCGGGTGTTGGCGATCAGCACGTCGCAGGGGTCGCCGTCGCCGGAGAGGGTGTGCGGGATGAAGCCGTAGTTCCCGGGGTAGAACATCGGGGTGTAGAGGAACCGGTCCACGACCAGCGCGCCGGATTCCTTGTCCATCTCGTACTTGATCGGCTCTCCGCCGAGCGGCACCTCGATGATGACGTTGACGTCATGCGGCGGATTCTTGCCGATCGAGATCGCGTCGATATTCATGGGGGGTCGCTCCCTGTGGCGGACATGGCCGCGCTGGGGGTCTCAATAGACACGCGCGCGCCCGGTGCAAATCGCCGAGGCGCCACGACGCGGGAAATCCGTTCGTTTAGCTGAAGATGTAGCCGACCTTGGGCAGCGTGATGCCCGCCACGCGATCCGGCACGAGCGGCCCGCGCCGGCCACCCATACTTTCGTAGAAGGCGCCCGCGCGAATATTATCCTCCAGCGTCCAGACGCCGAGCCGGCCGAGGCCGTGATCGGCGAGGTCGTTGCGGATCGCACGGAAGAGCCGCCGTCCGAGGCCGATCCCCTGGTATTCGGGCAGGAGGTAGAGTTCATCCACCTCGCCGTCGGTGCCCAGCGCCCGGCTGCGGGCCCGTCCGTAGGCGGCGTAGCCCACGATCCTGTCACCGGTCTCGACCAGCGCGATGGGCCGCCCCCGGCCGAGGGCCGACCGCCACCACGGCCGCCCCCGCGCCGCGATCATCTTTTCCAGGGCGATGCCGGGGATGATCCCGCGATAGGCCTCGCGCCACGCCGCATCGAACACCGTCGACAGGCCGCCGATATCGGCCTCCCTGGCCCGGCGGATGCTCGTGGTGCGCGTGCTCATCGGCTCGGCCTCCCGTCCGTTCGCGGCAAACAACCTCCGGACCCGTGCAGGTTCGATGCCGATCCAGGCGGAGTGAAGGCAAGATCGGCGCCGTTTTGCGCACCGATTGCCCCTCCACCGGCCGGCTGGTACAGGCGGCTTTCGCATTCTGGACCCACCGTGCTCAAACGTTTCCTCACGCCCGAGACGCGCTACGCCCGCCGCATGGCCCGCATCGCCCGCTTCGAGCGGCCGATCGGTGGCCCGGGCAGCCGGCTCATGGCCTGGGCCAACATGCTGCTCGTGGACCACGGCGTGTTCCGCCTCGCCTATCTTAACCGCCACCGGGTCGGCCGGGGCCAGGTGTGGCGCTCGGCCCAGCCGGGCCCGCACCAGTTCGCCCGCTTCCGCGCGGAGGGGGTGCGGACGGTGATTTCCCTGCGCGGCGGGCGCGAGCACGGTTCCTGGCCGCTGCAGCGCGAGGCCTGCGAGCGCCACGGCCTGACGCTGGTGGAGTTCGTGCTGCGCTCCCGCGATGCCCCGGACCGGGAGACGATCCTGGCCGCGCAACGCTTCTTCGCGGGGATCGAGTACCCGGCGGTGATGCACTGCAAGTCGGGCGCCGACCGGGCGGGGCTTGCGGCGGCGCTCTACCTGATCCTGCACGAGGGGCGCCCGGTGGCCGAGGCCGCGCACCAGCTTTCGGCCCGCTATGGCCATTTCCGCTTCGCCAAGACCGGCATCCTCGACGCCTTCTTCGCCCGCTACCTCACCGAGGGCGAGCCGCGCGGCCTCGACTTCCTGACCTGGGTCGAGACCGTCTACGATCCGGAGGCGCTGAAGCGCGACTTCCGGCCGGGCTTCTGGTCGGACGTGATCGTGGACCGGGTGATCCGGCGGGAGTAGCAAGGCTACGCTTGTCCCATGGGTGCGGGACGAGTCGCGTTCGGCGGCGTGTCCGTCCGGGGACTTGTTCCGGTGACCGATTCCAGGGACCTCATCCGCCTCCTCGAGCAGGACGGCTGGGTTTGGCATTCCAGCACCGGAAGCCATCGCCACTTCAAACACCCGACGAAACCGGGCAAGATCACGATCCCCCACCCGAAGAAGGACATGCACCCCAAGACCGTGCGATCGATCCTCCGGGCCGCCGGTTGTGACAAGCCCTCGCACTCCTGACGACGGGATGCCGACGTGACCGCCTACATTGCCTTCGTTCACCCGCCGGAGGACGGCTCCGAGTGGGGCGTGACCTTCCCCGACGTCGCGGGGTGCGTGTCGAGCGGCACGACCTTCGAGAGCGCCGTCGAGGCGGCGCAGGAGGCCCTGTCGGGCCATCTCTCCTGTCTCGCGGCGGACGGCGATCCGCTCCCGGACGCGCGCACCCTCTCGCAGATCCAGGCCGATCCGCTCGCGACGGCGGAGGCAGCCGGAGCGATCACGCAGCTCGTCGTGCCGGACCAGATTCCCAGCGAGCGGGTGCGGGTGGACTTGACCCTCGACCGGGGATTGCTGCGGCGGGCCGACGAGGCGGCGCGGGCGCGGGGCCTGAGCCGCACCGCCTTCATCGAGGCGGCGCTGTCGGCCGAAACCCGCAGGTCGCCCTAGCCCCGCCGGCTATTCCGCCGCCGGGCGTGCCATCTCGCGGAAGGGGTGCGCCGGGTACGTCCCGACGATCCGCAATTCCCGCGAGAAGTAGCCGAGTTCGTCGAGCGCCCGGCGCAAGCCCGGCTCGTCGGGGTGGCCGTCGACCTCGGCGTAGAATTGCGTGGCGGTGAACTCGCCCTCGATCATGTAGCTTTCGAGCTTCGTCATGTTCACGCCGTTCGTGGCGAAGCCACCGAGCACCTTGTAGAGCGCCGCCGGGATGTTGCGCACCCGGAAGACGAAGCTCGTCACGAAGGCGCCCTCGCCCGTGGCCGGCTCGGGCTCCGGCGAGAACACCACGAAGCGCGTGGTGTTGTGGGCCGCGTCCTCGACGTCGCGCATCAGGATGTCGAGGCCGTAGACATCGGCCGCCATGGCCGGGGCCAGCGCCGCCCGGCTCGGATCGCCGGCTTCCGCGATCTCGCGGGCGGCGCCCGCCGTGTCGCCGCTCACCACGGAGCGCAGGCCCAGGCGGCGGATGATCCGGCGGCATTGGCCCAGCGCGTGGACATGGCTGTGCACGCTCTTCAGCGCCTCCACCGGGGTGCCCGGCAGGACCATCAGCTGGAAGTGGATCGGCAGGAAGTGCTCGGCCACGATGTGCAGCGGCGAGGTCGGGATCAGGTGGTGGATGTCCGCCACCCGGCCCGCCAGCGAGTTCTCGATGGGGATCATCGCCCGCTGCGCGCGCCCCTCCGTCACCGCCGCGAAGGCGTCCTCGAAGGTCGGGCAGGGCAGCGGGATCCAGTCCGGATAGGCCTTCGAGCAGATGATGTGCGAGTTGGCCCCGGGCTCGCCCTGGTAGGAAATGGTACGCTCAGACATCGTCTCGTGCGGGTTCAGTTGAGGCGGCGGCGCTGCATCAGCGCCCGCGCCTTCTCGAGGTCGGCGGGGGTGTCGACGCCGAGCGGCAGGTCGTCCACGACCACCGCGTCGATGCGCATGCCCGCTTCCAGGGCGCGGAGCTGCTCCAGCTTCTCGCGAGTCTCCAATTCGCCCGGCGGTAGGGCGACGAATCGGGTCAGCGCCTTCCGGCGGTAGGCGTAGAGGCCGATATGGTGCCAGAGCGGGCCGGGGCCGTAGGGCGCGCGGGCGCGAGTGAAATACAGGGCGCGCAGGCGGCGCGGGGCCACCTCGTGGCCGACGAGCTTCACCACGTTGGGGTTGTCCGCCTCCTCCGGGTCGGTGATCGGCGCGCAGAGGGTGACGATGTCCACCGTGCGGTCGGCCAGCGGCAGGATGGCCGCGCCGATGATCGCCGGGTCGATGGTCGGCAGATCGCCCTGGACGTTGACGACCACGTCGTGCCGGCCCTCCGGGTCGATGCTCTCCAGCGCCTCGGCGAGGCGGTCGGAGCCGGAAGGGTGGTCGGGCCGCGTCAGCACCGCGAGGCCGCCCGCCGCCTCCACCACCTGCACGATCTCCGGCGTGTCCGTCGCCACCACGACGGGGCCGATCCCGGCCTCCACCGCACGGCGCCAGACATGGAGGATCATCGGCTCGCCCGCGATGTCGGCGAGGGGCTTGTTCGGGAGACGGGTGGCGGCGAGTCGCGCCGGGATGAGAACGAGGGGATCGGACATGGCTTCGCGGGTCCGTGGAACGGTCGGGTCTGTATCAGGCCGGGTGGCGGTTGTCGTCCCTGGGGGCCGGCCGATGCAAGGCAGTGACAATACCGGCGAAATTCTGCATGCGCGCCACCCCCGCGACCCTGCGTTATCCCTTGGCGGCATTGTCAAGGTCGGGGCGAAGCGGCTAAGGCACCCTCGAAGCCTTCCAGAGTGCGGCGGAGTAGCCGGGTATGCCCGCGCAGGCGCGGCCCCGGGGACGTAGAGAGGCCCATGAACTCGTTCGAGGTGAACAAGATCGCCGGTGCCGTACTCGGCGCCATGCTGTTCGCGGCTGGCTCCGGCTTCGTGGCCGAGCTGATCTACCATCCGAAGCCGGCCGGCAAGGCGGGCTACGACCTGCCGGAGGCCGAGGCCGAGAAGCCCGCGGCGGCCGGCGCGGAGGCGAAGGTGGAGCCCATCGCGGTGCGGCTCGCCAGCGCCAACATCGAGAAGGGCCAGGGCGGCACCAAGGCCTGCCATGCCTGCCACAGCTTCGACAAGGGCGGCCCGAACAAGGTCGGCCCGGACCTGTGGGACGTGGTCGAGCGCAAGAAGGCCGCCCACGAGGGGTTCGATTATTCCGCCGCCCTGAAGGAGAAGGGCGGAAGCTGGACCTACGCCGACCTCGATGGGTTCCTGGAGAACCCGAAGGTCTACGCGAAGGGCACCAAGATGGGCTTCGCGGGCATCGCCAACCCGCAGGAGCGGGCGAACGTGATCGCCTACCTGCGCACCCTGTCGGACAGCCCGAAGCCGCTCCCCGCCGCCGAGAAGGCCGAGGACAAGCCCGCCGCCCAGCCGGCCGCCGCCAAATCGGATGAGAAGCCCGCCACCGAGAAGCCAAGCGCCGACAAGCCGGCCCTGAACAAGGGCTCGGAGGGCAAGGATTCGCCCGCCAAGCCGGCCGACACGAACACCGCCAAGCCGGCGATCGAGAAGCCCCCGGGCAGCCCGCGCCCGGACGGCAACGGCAGCGACCGCAACGCCCCGGCCCCGCCGGCCAACGCCCATGACGGCGACCAGCAGGGCCAGCCATCGAGCGTGATCCCGGCGGAGCCGACCGCGCCGTCCGCCCCGGCCACCAAGGAGCCGCCGTCGCAGGCGAACCCCGAGGCGGTCGACCGGGCGAAGGAACTGGACATCCAGGTTCCGAAGAAGGACGACAACGCGCCGCCGAAGTAAGGGCCGTTGCCGGACGAGCCTCTCGAACGGCCCGCCCCGCGCCAGGCGTCCCTGGCGCTCCTCGTGGCCGTGACGATGACGGGCACGGTGGCGCTGCACATCTTCGTGCCGGCGCTCGCCGCTGCCGCGTTCGACCTCCACACGGACGCGGCCGGGATCCAATCGACGATCACGGTCTACCTGGTCGGTCTCGCGGGCGGGCAACTGGTCTACGGCCCCCTCTCCGACCGCTACGGCCGTCAGCCGGTGCTGATCGGCGGGCTCGGCCTCTATCTCGCGGGCCTGCTGCTCGCGATTCCCGCGCCCAATCTCGGCGTGCTGCTCATCGCGCGGATGATGCAGTCGCTCGGCGCCTGCTCCTGCCTCGTCATCGGCCGGGCGATGGTGCGCGACGTCTCGACCCGTGAGGACGCGGCCCGCAAGCTCGCCATCCTCGTCACCGCCATGACCCTCACCCCCGCCCTGGCCCCGGCCATCGGCGGCGTGGTGAGCCACGCCTTCGGCTGGCGGTCGGTGTTCGTGGTCCTCGCCGGCCTCGTCGCCTTCCTCGGGGCGATGGTGGTGCTGACCCTGCCGGAGACCAACCGGCACAAGGTGGCGTTGCCGGGCCTCGCAGCGGTGCTCGCGGCCTATCTCCGCCTCGTGCGGATGCCCGTCTCCCGCGCCTATCTCGTGGCCGGGGGCTGCGCGGGCACGAGCCTCTACGCCTTCCTGGCGGTGGCGCCGTTCCTGCTGGTCAACCGCCTCGGGCGCTCGCCGCAGGAGGTGGGGTTCGATTGCCTGCTCGTGGTGTTCGGCATGGTCGCGGGGGCGGTGATCGCGAGCCGGATCGCCCGCCGCGTCTCGATCCTGCAGGGCGCGCGGAGCGGCAACCTGATCTGCATCGTGTCGGCGCTGGCCCTGCTCGCCGTGGACCGGTCGGGCGTCCTGACGATCGAGACGCTGATCGTCCCGCTCTTCGCCTACGCGGTCGGGGTCGGCCTGCTGAGCCCCAACGCCGTGGCCGGGCTGATGAACGTCGATCCGCACGCGGCGGGCTCCGCGTCGAGCCTCTACGGCTTCACGCAGATGACGTTCGGAGCCCTGTTCACCGCCGCCGCGACGGCGTGGCCCGCCACCTCGGCGGCCCCGGTCGCGCTGACGCTCCTCGCCGCCGGGCTGATCGCGGGGCTGTCGCTCCGGCGGGTGTGAGCCTCAGCCCTGCGCCGGCAGGATCGCCCCGGACAGGCCGGCGGCGAACCCTTCCCGCAGTTCGAGCCAGAGCAGCCGCGCCGGATCCACCGGCCCCGGCATGGTCAGGCGCCCCGGCGGCACGGGCGCGAAGCCGAACCGGGCGTAATAGGGGGCGTCGCCCACGAGGATCACCAGCCCCTCCCCCGCCTCGCGGGCGGCCTCGATGGCGGCGCGGGTGAGGGCCGAGCCGATGCCGCGCCCCTCGAAGCTCGGATCGACCGCGAGCGGCCCGAGCATCAGGAAGCCCGCCTCCCCCGCCTGCACCGGGCTCATCCGCACCGCGCCGACGAGGAAGCTGCCGACCGAGGCGGTGACGCCGAGATCGCGCCGGTACGGGTTGCCCTCGCGCAGGCGATAGGCCGTGCGGGCGAAGCGGCCCGGCCCGAAGGCGCGGGCTTCCAGGCGGGCGATGGCGGAATCGTCCTCCGGCCGCTCGGGGCGGACGACGAGGGAGAGTGAGGTCACGGCTCGGGCGGCTCCGCGAAAAACCTGAGCCGCGTAACAGTGTGCGGGCGCCGCGGCAAACCGGCGTCGGGAGCCAGGCTCCGAATCCCTGGGCGCCGGCTCGCGAGTGATGATAAGTCGAGCCGCGAGAGGACCAAGATGCGCCTGACCCGCTATACGGATTACAGCCTGCGGACGCTCATCTACGTGGGGCTGCGGGAGCCGGGCCAAAGCTCCATCGGCGAGATCGCCCGCGCCTACGGCATCTCCGAGAACCACCTGACCAAGGTGGTGCACCAGCTCGGGCGCCTGGGGCTGGTCCGCACGATCCGCGGGCGCGGCGGCGGCCTGCGCCTCGGCATGGCGCCGGAGCGGATCGTGATCGGGCAGGTGGTGCGCCAGACGGAGGACGACCTCGCCCTCGTGGAATGCTTCGCCTCGGGCGCCTGCATCATCACCGCGCCGTGCCGGCTGAAGCACGCCTTGGGCGAGGCGCTGGGCGCGTTCCTTGCCGTCCTCGACGGCTACACCCTGGCGGACCTCCTCGGGGCCCCGGAGGGTGGCGAAGTCGCCCGCCTCCTCGGCATTCCCACGCCGGAGCCAGAGGCGGCCGTGCTCTGACTCAGGTGGCGCGCGCCGAGAAATCGATGCGCGGATCGATCCAGACGTAGATCAGGTCCGAGAGCAGGTTCACGGCGAGCCCGATCAGCGAGAAGATGTAGAGCGTGGCGAAGACCACCGGGTAATCCCGCCCGACGATGGCCCGGAACGAGAGTTCCCCGAGCCCGTCGAGGGAGAAGATCGTCTCGATCAGGAGCGACCCGGTGAAGAAGGCCGAGATGAAGGCCCCAGGAAAGCCGGCGATGACGATGAGCATCGCGTTGCGGAAGACGTGCCCGTAGAGCACCCCGCGTTCGGACAGGCCCTTCATCCGCGCGGTGAGGACGTATTGCTTGCGGATCTCATCGAGGAACGAGTTCTTGGTGAGGAGGGTCGAGGTGGCGAAAGCGCCGATCACCAGGGCGGTGAGGGGCAGCGCCATGTGCCACGCGTAATCCGTGATCTTGTGCCAGGGGGTGAAGCTGTCCCAGCCCTCGCTGGTGAGGCCGCGCAGCGGGAACCATTGGTAGAACGAGCCGCCCGCGAACAGGATGATCAGCATCAGCCCGAACATGAAGCCCGGCACCGCGTAGCCGACGATCACCACCGCCGAGGTCCAGCGGTCGAACCGCTCCCCGTCCTTCACCGCCTTGCGGATGCCGAGCGGGATCGAGATCGCGTAGGACAGGAGCGTCATCCACAGGCCGAGCGAGATCGAGACCGGCAGCCGCTCGCGGATGAGCTGGATGACGCTGACGTCGCGGAAGTAGCTGAGGCCGAAATCGAACCGGATGTAGTTCCACATCATCATCGCGAAGCGCTCGGGCGCCGGCTTGTCGAAGCCGAACTGCTTTTCGAGCTTGGCGATGAATTCCGGGCTGAGGCCCTGCGCGCCGCGATAGCGGGAATTGGCGGCGCCCCCGCCGCTGCCGCCGCCGCGCGATCCGCCGCCGAGGTCGCCGTTGCCGCCGGTGACACGGGACAGCGCGCCCTCGTTCTGCCCCTGCATCTTCGAGAGCACCTGCTCCACCGGGCCGCCGGGGGCGAATTGCACGATGGCGAAGGTGATCAGCATGATGCCGAACAGGGTCGGGATCATCAGGCCGATCCGGCGCAGGATGTAGCTCAGCATCAGGTCATTCCCGCCCGATCCGCCGGGCCTTGTCGGCGTCGGACCACCAGGTCGCCGGAGCGCCGAGGTCGTATTTCGGCGGAGTGGCCGGGCGTCCGAACACGTCCCACAGGGCAAGGCGGTGCTGGTCGCCATACCACATCGGCACCCAGTGGCGCCCGGCGCGCAGCACCCGGTCGAGGGCGCGGCAGGCCGTGGTCAGCGCGGCGCGGGTGTCCGCCCCGGCGATGGCCGAAAGCAGCGCATCGATAACGGGGTCCTCGATGCCGGCCATGTTGTTGGAGCCCGGCGTCGCGGCGGCGCGGGAGCCGTAGAGGTCACGCAGTTCCGCGCCGGGGGTGACGCCGCCGGAATAGCGCCGGGCGGTGAGGTCGAAGTCGAAATCTTTCAGCCGCGCCTGATATTGCGACGGATCGACCATGCGGCTCGACGCGCGGATGCCGACGAGGCCGAGGTTGCGGATGTAGGGCTGCGTCACCGGCTGGAAGACCGGATCGTCGTCCAGGAATTCGAGGGTCAGGGGCTCGCCGCCGGGCAGGCGCATCTCGCTGCCGGCGCGGGTGCAGCCGGCCTCCCGCAGCAGGGTGTCGGCGCGTTTCAGGAGCGCCCGGTCCTGGCCCGATCCGTCCGAGACCGGCGGTAGCCAGGGCTCGCCGAACACCTCGGCGGGCAGCTTCCCGCGCCAGGGTTCGAGGAGCGTCAGTTCCTCCGGCGACGGGGTGCCCGTGGCCTTGAGATCCGAGTTCTCGAAGAACGAGGCCGTGCGGGTATAGGCCCCGTACATCAGGTTGCGGTTGGCCCATTCGAAGTCGAAGCACAGGCCGATGGCCTCGCGCACCCGGGGGTCCTTGAACTTCGCCCGCCGCTCGTTGATCCACCAGCCCTGGGTGCCGCTCGGTCGCGCGTCCGGCACGCGCTCGCGCACCACCCGGCCCTCGGCCACGGCGGGGAAATCGTAGCCCGTCGCCCAGACCCGCGCGGTGAACTCCTCGCGGAAGGTGAAGGCGCCGCTCTTGAACGCCTCGAAGGCCACCGTGCGATCGCGGAAATACTCGTAGCGCAGGCTGTCGAAGTTGTGCCGCCCGACATTCACCGGCAGGTCGGCGGCCCAGTAATCGGTCACGCGCTCCAGGCCGATGGAGCGGCCGGGATCGACCGCCGCCACCCGGTAGGGGCCGGAGCCGAGCGGCGCGTCGAGGGTCGAGGCCTCGAAATCGCGCTTGGCGTAATAGGCGGCGGAGAACACCGGCAATTGCGCCACGATCAGCGGCAGGTCGCGGGCGCGGCCCGGCGCGAAGGTGACGACGAGGCGCCCCTCGCCCTCGGCGCGGGCGTCGGTCATGTCGCGGATCGTCTCCGCGATCTCGGGATGGCCCTTGTCCCGGAGGATCTTCAGGCTGAACGCCGCGTCCTGCGCCGTCAGCCGGGAGCCGTCGTGGAAGCGGGCCTGGGGGCGCAATTCGAACGTGTAGGTCAGCCCGTCCTGGCTGACGCTCACGGAGCGGGCGAGGAGGCCGTAGATCGCGTCCGGCTCGTCGAGCGCCCTCGTCATCAGGCTGTCGAAGGTGAATTCGAGACCCGCCGCGCCGGAGCCGCGCAGCACGTAGATGTTCAGGGTGTCGAAGGTGCCGAGCGACTGGTTGCCCACCGTGCCGGAGATCTGCCCCGAGAACCGCCCGCCCTTAGGCGCCATGGGGTTCACGTAATCAAAGGTGCGGAAGTCCTTCGGGTATTTCAGGTCGCCGAAGCTCGACAGCCCGTGCCGCTCTTCGTCGGCGGCCCGGGCCGGCAGGGGGAGCGGCAGGGAGGCGGCCAGCCCGCCCAGGACGAGGCCGCGCCGCGTCGCCCTCACCGGGGCGCCCCCGTCTTCGCGGCCAGGGCCTCGTCGTACCACCACGTCGTGGGGAAGCCGGAATTGGCGTAGAGCGGCAGGATCGGCGGCCGGTTGAAGCGGTTCCAGCGCAGGGTCCGCTGCCGGTCGGACGCCCATTGCGGCACGACGAAATCGTGGGCCAGCAGCACCCGGTCGAGGGCGCGGGTGGCGGCGATGACGCCCTCCCGGTCGGGGGCGAAGATCACCTTCTCGATCAGGGCGTCGATGGCCGGATCCTTGATGCCGATCAGGTTGCGCGAGCCGGGCGTGTCGGCAGCCTTGGAGCCCCAGTATTCGCGCTGCTCGTTGCCCGGCGAGAGCGATTCGCCCCAGCCGGTGGTGGTGATGTCGAAATCGAAGTTGCGGATGCGGTTCTGGTACTGCGCCTGATCGATGACCCGCAGGGTCGCGCCGATGCCGATGAGCTTCAGCTGCGCCGAGAAGGGCAGGATCACCCGCTCGAAGGTGTTCTGGAACTCCAGGAACTCGACGGTCAGCGGCGTGCCGGACTTGTCGACCATCTGGCCGCCCTTCAGCTCGTAGCCGGCCTCGCGCAGGAGGCGCACCGCCTCGCGCAGGTTGGCCCGCACCGCCTCGGGGCTGTCGTTGACCGGGTTGGCGTAGGGCGTGGTGAAGATCGAGGCCGGAACCTTGT
The DNA here is from genome assembly GCF_055361565.1 of Methylobacterium sp. TK26. NCBI lineage: Bacteria > Pseudomonadati > Pseudomonadota > Alphaproteobacteria > Hyphomicrobiales > Methylobacteriaceae > Methylobacterium > Methylobacterium sp. TK26. Next base: position 3,037,350 of record NZ_CM143965.1, read on the forward strand.
CCTTCACGCCCTCCAGGATCTCCCGCTCACGCCCCTCGGGCAGGCCGGAGGAGGCGAGTTCCGAGCCGAAGAAGTACGAGTTGATGCGCTTGTAGAGGCCGTAGAACAGCGACTTGTTCATCTCCTCGTAGTTCAGGGCGAGGTTGAACGCCCGGCGCACGCGCGGGTCCTTGAACTTGTCCTTGCGCGTGTTGAACACGAACGCCTGCATGATGCCCGTGCCCCGGTCGGGGAAGGCCTCCTTGATCAGACGCCCGTCCTTCACGGCGGGGAAGTCGTCGTAGGCGGTCGCCCAGTTGCGGGCGATGTTCTCGACGCGGAAATCGTAGAGGTCGCCCTTCAGGGCCTCGACCAGCACGGTGCCGTCGCGAAAATACTCGTAGCGGACGGTGCCGAAATTGTTGCGGCCGGCATTCACCGGCAGATCCTTGCCCCAGTAATCGGCGACGCGGACATAGGTCGCGGTGCGGCCGGGCTCGAACTTCTCCAGCCGGTAGGGGCCGGAGCCGAGCGGAATCTCAAGGCTCGTCTCGGTGGGGTTGCGCTGGCGGCCCTGCGCGTCCTTGCCCTCCCACCAGTGCTTGGGCAGCACCCGCAACTGGCCGATCACCTGCGGCAACTCGCGGTTGCCCTTCTCGGAGAAGGTGAACGTCACCTCGCGCGGGCCGGTGGCCTCGGCCTTGTCCACGGTCTGGTAGTAGGCGGCGTAGAACGGCGAATTCGCCTTCAGCACGCCGAACGACCAGACCACGTCATCGGGGGTGATCGGCTTGCCGTCGTGCCACTTGGCGCCCTCGCGCAGGCGGTAGGTGACAGAGCCGAGATCGGGGGGAATGCGCACCGCCTCGGCGAGGAGCCCGTAGGAGGTGAAGGGCTCGTCCGAGGATTCGGTCATCAGCGTATCGTAGATCTGCTGGACGCCGCCTTCGAGGTCGCCCTTCAGGCCCGAGACCACGATGTTGAAATTGTCGAACCCGCCCTGGGAGCCGAGCCGCACGAGGCCGCCCTTGGGGGCTTTGGGGTCGGCGTAGTCGAAATGCGTGAAGTCGGGCCCGTATTTCGGCTGGCCCATCAGCGTCATGGCGTGGGTCCATTGCCCGTTCGCATCGGGCGGCGTGGGCTGCGCGCCGGCCCGGCCGACCGTATTGGCCGCCAGGAGAGTGCCCAGAAGGGTGCCATTGAACAGGCGGCGGGTCACGGGCTGCGTCACGCTTGGGCTGCCTCCGGTCCTCGCGGTCGCGGGGCATTCCGGCCCCCGACCCTCCGGGGGTCTTAGGACGGCGCCTGGGTCGCGTCGAGTGCGCGGGCGCCCCGTGCGTCACGTCGCCGGGGCGGCGGAGTCAGTGTCGGGCGCGGCGGGCGAGGTGCGTTCCGACCTCGAACAGGGCGAGGTCGAGGATCACGCGCAGGTGGTTGTCCGTCTCGTCGCCGAGTTCGTCGATGGCCTTGCGCGCGTCGAGGAGCGAGGCCGCCGCCCGGTCGAGGGCGTGCCGGCCGTGCGCATCGGTCTCCGCGAAGAAGCCGTTGCCCTCCTCGCGGGTCTCGGTGATGTCGATGATGATGCCCTTGGACCGGACCGGACGGCCGACATCGTCCTGGTAGACGCGGCCCCGGCTGAGGATCCAGCGGATGCCGCGATCGGCCGTGACGACGCGGTATTCGGCGAGGAACAGGCGGCCGTTGGCCAGCGCCCGCCAGAGCGCCTGGATCAGCCATTCGCGGTCGTCAGGGTGGATGCCGACCATCCCGGCCTCGCCCTGCAACGGCTGGCCGGCGAGGTCGGGATCGAGGGCGAGAAGGTTGGCGGCGCCCCGGTCGTACCGGGCGGTGCGGCGCACGATGTCCCAATCCCAGGTTCCGACCACGCCGGAGGCGTCGAGGGCGGAGCGCAGGTCTTCGAACGACTCGCGGCAATCGTTATCCACCTCGGTGGCCACGAGCAGCAAACCCCTCAGTTCAGAAGCATACAAAGCGGCGGGGACCGGCCTCGTGCCCCTCAGGCGCCTATCACCTAGAGCAGTGATAGTTACTCAATTGGAAACGTGACGATCCCCTATACTATCGATTCTGATACGGACGTTTCCCTTCGTAAGCAACCTTGGCCAAAGGGAAATCCGTGGGGGCGGATGCGCCTCAGGCACGCCCCTGCCCCCGGCGCCCCTCGACCAGCCACATCGCCAGCACGGCGGCGGCCAGCGCCGCGAGGGCGGCGAGCCCCAGCGCCAGGGGATAGACCTCGACGCCCCGGATGTTGGCGCTGTCGCTCGGCCGGAAGCCGATCCAGTCGCCGCCCGACAGGCGCCCGCCGCGCAGGCTCTGGAGCCGCGGCACCTGCAGCGCCCCCGACGCATCGGAGAGGCGGCGCACGGAGCCGCCCGAGCCCTCGGAGACGGCTCGCAGGCGCTCGGTGTCGCTGAACACGTCGGCGAGTTCGCGCGGGTTGGCCGGGCCGACGCTCACGAAGGCGACGAGGTTGCCCGAGCGCAGGGTGTGCAGCCCCAGGCTCTGCGCGTCGAAGGTCGCGGTGAACAGGCCGGGCTCGGAGGGCTTGAGGGTCAGGGTCGTGACCTTGCCGGTCGGCCCCGTGACCGTCACCGGTTCGGCGGTGTCGGCCATGGTCTGGCGCTCGACGCGGACCTCGCGGCCGTGGCCCGTCGTCTGCGCGCGCAGGGCCTCCTCTTCGAGGGCGGGCTCCTTCATCAGCCAATGGGCGAGGCGCCGGAGCAGGTCGAGATACGGCCCGCCGTCCTGATAGCCCCGCGCCCAGAGCCAGGCATGGTCGGACAGGAGCAGCGCGACGCGGCCCTTGTCCTCCCGCGAGAGGGCGAGCAGCGGCAGGTTGTCGGCGCCGGACAGGATCGGCTCGATGCCGGGCCGCAGCCGCGCCTGGACGATGCGCAGCCAGTCGCCCCAGGCGGGGGGCGAGGCGTCGGAGCCCGGCAGGTCGCGGGTGACGGGGTGGCGCTTGCCGGTCTGCGTCGGGGTCGCCTTGTAGGGCCGCTCGACCACCCGCCCGTCGGGATCGCCCGGCAGGATGCCCGCGAGCCGGGTGCGGGCGAGGCTCGCCGCGCCGGCATATTCCGGCCCGGCGGCGATCAACAGCGCCCCGCCCTCGCGGACATAGCGGACGATGTTGTCGAAATAGGCCTGCGGCAGCACGCTCTGGTTGGCGTAGCGGTCGAAGATGATGAGATCGAAATCCTTGATCTTCTGGACGAACAATTCGCGCGTCGGGAAGGCGATGAGCGACAGTTCGGAGATCGGCGTGCCGTCCTGCTTCTCCGGCGGACGCAGGATGGTGAAATGCACGAGGTCGACGTTGGCGTCGGACTTCAGGAGGTTGCGCCACGTCCGCTCGCCCTGATGGGGCTCGCCGGAGACGAGGAGCACGCGCAGCTTCTCGCGGATGCCTTCGATCGGCAGGACGGCGCGGTTGTTGACCGTCGTCAGCTCGTTCGGCAGCGGATCGACCTCGATCTCGACGACGTTCTGGCCGCCATGCTCGATCCGGGTGGAGAGGTCGAAGGGGCGGCCGGTGGGCACGTCGCGCCGGTCGATCTCCTCGCCGTCGCGGCGGGTGACGACCACCGCGTGGCCGGTGCCGCCGCGCTCCATCACCTCGGCGCGGATCGTCAGGTCCTTGCCGACGATGCCGAAGCGGGGGGCCTCCAGCAGCTTGATCTGCCGGTCGCGCTCGTCGGCATGGCCGGTCACGAGGACGTGCAGGGGCGCCTTGATGCCGAGCTGGGCGAGGTTTTGCGGGATGTCGTGGACGACGCCGTCCGTCACCATCACGACGCCGGCCAGCCGCTCCGGGGGCACGTCGGCCAGCGCCTGGCCGAGGGCGGCGAAGAGCTTGGTCCCGTCGTCGCCCTCGCCGGCATCGGGCACGTCGATGAAGCGCGGCTCGATGTTGGTCAGCGACCCGAAGCGGCGCTGCAACTCGGCGCGGACCTGATCCGTCACCTGCGGCCGGTCGCCCAGCGCCTGCGAGCCGGAGCGGTCGATCACCACGGCGGCGATGTCCTTCACCGGCTCCCTGTCCTCGTGGACGAGGGCGGGGTTGGCGAGCGCCGCGAGCACCAGGGCGAGGACGAGGGCGCGCAGCAGCGCCGTGCGGCCCCGCGCCAGCACCGCCAGAACCGCCATCGCCAGGGCGACGAGGCCGAGGACGGCGAGGACCGGCCACGGCAGGAGAGGCGTGAAGCTGAGGCTCAGCATGGCGGGGCCTTTTCCCTCACTGCCCCAGCCGTTCCAGCAGCGCGGGCACATGGACCTGATCGGCCTTGTAGTTGCCGGTCAGGGTGTAGATCACGATGTTGACGCCGCCCCGGAAGGCCATTTCCCGCTGGCGCTGGTCGCCGCCGGTGATGGGATAGAGCGGTTCGCCCCGCCGGCCGATGGCCCAGGCGGTGGCGAGGTCGTTGCTCGTGATGATGATCGGGCTCACCCCGTCGCCCGCCCGCGCCGGCCGGCGCTCGCCGCCCTCGGCGGCCGGCGGCAGGGCCTCGACCCAGGTCTGGCCGGTGGCGTAGCGGCCGGGGAAGCTGTCCACGAGGTAGAACGCCTTGGTCAGCACGTGGTCGGCCGGCACCGGCTCCAGTTCCGGCACTTCCAGCGTCGCCAGCATCTTGCGCAGGTAGGCGGCCTCCGGCGTCGTCGGGCCGCCGGGCCGGGCGGTGAGGGCGTCGCGGGTGTCGAACAGCACCGTGCCGCCGTTGCGCATGAAGGCGTCGATCTTGCGGATCGCGGCCTCGGACGGAAGCGGCCGGTTCGGGGCGATGGGCCAGTAGATCAGCGGGTAGAAGGCGAGTTCGTCCTTGGCCGGATCGAGCCCCGCCGGCTCGCCCGGTTCCAGGGCGGTGCGGGCGGCGAGCATCTGCGTCAGGCCGGAGAGCCCGGCGCGGCTCGCCTCGTCCACGGCGGCATCCCCGGTGACGATGTAGGCGAGCCGCGTGATGAGGGCCGATTCGATGCCGTTCGGCCGGTTCGCCACCTCTTCGGCGCGAAGCCCCCGCACCGGCATCGCGCCCGCGAGGAGGGCCGCGAACACCAGGGCGGCGGGGCGGGCGCGCAGGGCCCACAGCCGCCCGAGGAAGCCGCCGAGCCACAGCCCGGCCAGCGTGTCGAGGACGAGGAGGAGCAGCCCCGCCGTGAACAGGCCGGGCCGCAGGTCCACGGTGGAGGCCCCGGCCAGGGAGCCGAGGGCGGCCCCGGTGAGGGGCGCGTAGTCGACGGGCGTGAGCCGGTCGTCGGGCTTGAGGGCGTTCACGCTGATCCCTCCGTCCGGCGGGCCGTAGAAGCCCGGCGGATGCTCCTGGCTCGCCCGGTCGGCGTAATCGGCCGGGACGGCGGTGGCGATGGCCGGCGCCGAGCCGAGCGCGCCGAACCCGTCGAGGGTGACGCGGGGCGCCAGCACGGCGACCTTCGCACGGTTGGCGCCCGCCTCGGCGGAGGCCGGGCCGGCGCCCGCCAGCGCCACCACCCGCCGCAGCATGTCGATGAACAGGCCGGAGAGCGGCAGGTTCGACCACGTCGTGTCGGCGGTGACGTGGAACAGCACGATCCGCCCCTGCCCGCGCTTCTGCGCGGTGACGATGGGCGTGCCGTCCTGGAGCGACGCCCAGGTCTTGCCCGGCAGGTCGCCATCGGGCTCGGCGAGGATCTGGCGGCGCACGCCGATATCGGCCGGCGGGGTCAGGCCGGCGAAGGGGCTCTCCGGCGGGAACGGCGCCATGGTCTTCGGCGCGTCCCAGGACAGGGCGCCGCCGAGGTTGCGGCCGCCCCGGCGCAGGCGCACCGGCACCAGGGTGTCGTGACCGGCGGCGAGACGCGCCCCGGCGAAGCGCAGGAGCAGCCCGCCCTCGTCCACGAACGTGTCGATGCGCCCCGCCGTCTTGTCGTCCAGGGCGCCGACATCGGCCAGCACCAGCACCGAGACCTGATTGTCGAGGAGCTGGTTGATGGAGTCCGAGAGGCTCGCCGCGCCCCGCGCCTGCTGCACGTCCGCGAAGGGTTCGAGGGCGCGGGAGAGGTAGTAGAGCGGCGCCAGCAACGGCTGCGACTGGTCGAGGGTGCCGCCGAACACGAGGCCGACCCGGCGCCGCTTGCCGCGCTCGTCCATGAGCGAGACCGCCCCGGCCGAATGCTCGTTCGCCACCTCGATGCGGCTGATGCCGTTGCGCAATTCGGTGGGCATGTCGAAGACGGCCTCCGCGCTCAGGGCATCGCCCGCGAAGGCGAAGTCGCGCTCGGCCAGCGGCAGGCCCTTCTGGTCCAGCGCTCGGATCACCCCGGCATCCCGGCCGTTGCCGGCCGCGCGGAGCACATGGGCGGTGAGCCGCCCGCCGGATTCCGAGACCGTGAGCGCCAGGGCCGGCGGCCTGTCGGCCTTGAGGACGCTGAGCGCCGCCCCGGCGCCGCTGGCGAGGTCGTTCAGGCCCTTGGCGAAGCGCTCGTCGGCGCTGCCCGCGACTCCGTCCGTGATCCAGACGATGCCGGCGCCCTGGTTCTTGTCGAGGAAGGCGCCGATCCCCTGCAGATGCGCGTCGCGGGTGGGCAGGTAGGGCCGTGGCGCGAGGGCGCGCAGCCGTTCCAGGGTGGCGGCGGGGGGCTTCGCCTCGACGGCGGCGAGGGGCTCCGCGAGGCCGACGAGCGCCACCGCGCGCCCGTCGCGGGCGGCGCCCTCGACGGTGTCGGTGGCGACCCGCATCCGGTCGCGCCAATCGTGCGCGGCGGCGAAGCCGTTGTCGAGGAGCACGAGGAGGGGCTTCTTGCCCCCGCCCGCGCCGATGCCGCCGGGGCTCCAGACGGGACCGGCCACCGCCAGGATGAGCGCGGCGGCGATGAGCAGGCGCAGGAGCAGCAGCCAGGGCGGCGTCCGCGCCGGGGTCTGGCGCTGCGGGATCAGGTCCGCGACGAGCTTCAGCGGCGGGAAGTCGATCCGCCGGGGACGCGGCGGCGTCACCCGCAGGAGGATCCACAGGGCCGGGAGGCCGATCAGGGCGGCGAGCGCCAGGGGCGCGGCGAAGGTCAAGCCGAACATGGTCGCCTCAGCCGCCGCGGGCGATGACAAGGGTCGCGAGACGCAAGGCCGCCTCGCTCGCGGGACGGTCGGTGCGGTGGAGCGTCAGCGTCCAGCCCGCCCCGCGCACGATCTCCTGCAACCGCTCCCGGTGGGCGGTGATCCGCGCCCGGTAGCGCTCACCCCAGGAGCCGGCATCGCCGATGGCGAGCGAAGGGCCGCCTTCGAGGTCGTGCAGCACCGCCTGCCCCGTGAAGGGGAAGGTCTCCTCGATGGGATCGACCACCATGAGCAGGTGCCCCCGGCTCCCCGCCGCCGAGAGGCCGCCGATCGACTCCGCGATCCGCTCCGGCGGGGTGAGGAAGTCGCCGATCAGCACCACCTCGTCGAAGCGGGCGGGCTGGGCGGCCGGCGGCAGGTCGCGGTCGAGCCCCGCCTTGTCCGCGACCAGGGCCTGGGCCAGATGCTCCACGATGCCCCGCGAGGCCCGCGCCCGGGTCAGGCCGAGCAGCCCGACCCGCTCGCCGCCATCCACGAAGGCGTCGGCGAGCGCGAGGCCGAGGACGAGCGCGCGCTCCACCTTGGACGCGCTCGCGAGGTCCGAGGAGAAGGCCATGGAGGCCGACCGGTCGATCCAGAACCAGATGTTGTGGGCCGCTTCCCATTCCCGTTCGCGGACGTAGAGCCGGTCGTCGCGGGCCGAGCGGCGCCAATCGACGCGGGCGGCGGCCTCGCCGGTCACGAAGGGGCGGAACTGCCAGAAGCTCTCGCCCGGCCCCGCCCTACGGCGCCCGTGCAGGCCATGGGCGAGCAGGCTCGACACCCGCCGCGCCTCCAGCACGAGATGGGGCATCGTCGCGGCGAGCGCCGCCGCGCCCTCGGTCTCGCGGCGCCCCGGATGGCGCGTCTGCGCGGCGAGGGCCTGTGTCGCGACCAAGGTCAGAGCTTCTCCGCGAGCTTGGCGATCAGACCCTCGATGGTCTCGCCGTCGGCGCGGGCGGCATAGTTGAGCGCCATGCGGTGCTTCAGAACCGGCTCGGCCAGCGCCTTCACGTCGGCGACGGAGGGCGCGACCCGGCCCTCGATCAGCGCGCGGGCGCGGGCGGCGAGCGTCAGCGCCTGGCTGGCGCGGGGGCCGGGCCCCCAGAGGAGCTTGTCCTTCACCAGCGCGTCGCCGCCATGGGGGCGCGCCGAGCGGACGAGGTCGAGGATCGCCTCCACCACCGCCTCGCCCACGGGCAGGCGGCGCACGAGGCGCTGGGCGGTCATCAGCTGGTCGGTGGTCATCACCGAGGTGGGGCGGACCTCGTCGGCGCCGGTCGTCTCGATGAGGATGCGCCGCTCCGCCGCCCGGTCGGGATAGCCGACGTCGATTTCCAAGAGGAAGCGGTCGAGCTGCGCCTCCGGCAGGGGGTAGGTGCCCTCCTGCTCGATGGGGTTCTGGGTGGCGAGCACGTGGAACGGGCGGGGCAAATCGTGCCGCTCGCCGGCCACCGAGACGTGACCCTCCTGCATCGCCTGCAGCAGGGCGGACTGGGTGCGCGGGCTGGCGCGGTTGATCTCGTCTGCCATCAGCAGTTGCGTGAACACCGGGCCCTTCACGAAGCGGAAGGCGCGGCGGCGCTCGGCATCCTCCTCCAGGATCTCGGTGCCGAGGATGTCGGAGGGCATCAGGTCCGGGGTGAACTGCACCCGGCGGGCGTCGAGGCCGAGTACGGTGCCGAGCGTCTCCACCAGCTTAGTCTTGGCCAGACCCGGCAGGCCGACGAGGAGCCCGTGGCCGCCCGCGAGGATCGTGACCAGGGCGAGGTCCACGACCTTCTCCTGCCCGAAGATGACCCCGTGGATCGCCTCGCGGGCCTGTCCGACCGCCGCGAGGCAGCTCTCGGCGGTGGCGACGATGCCGTCATCGAGGCTGGTGGCGGGGCTCGTGCCCTGGCTGGCGGCCTGGATCATGCCGGTGTCCGTCTCCCTGGGACGCTGCGGACGGGCGTCCGCGAACGTCCAAGAGTGTGGGCCGGCTTCATGGGGCTGGCAAGGTCGGGATCGCCGCACGGTTGCGTGGGCGCCCTTCCCTCTCAAGCCTTCACGTCCCGCCCCTCGGTGAATTCCCGCCACAGCAGAACGAGGGCCGCCATCACCGCCGGGCCGAGGAACAGGCCGAGCAGGCCGAAGGATTCCACGCCGCCGAGGATGCCGAGCAGCACCCACAGGAAGGGCAGCTTGGTGGTGCCGCCGATCAGCGCGGGCCGGATGAAGTGGTCGGCCACGAAGGTCACGACGAGGCCCGCCACGGCGACGATGATCGCCGCCTTCACCGCGCCGGCCCCCACGAGGAGCAGCGCCGCGATGGCGATGGCCAAAGCTGCGCCGAAGGGGATCATCGCCGCCACCGCCGTGAAGGCGCCGAGCAGCACCGGATGCGGCACGCCCGCGAAGTAGTAGACGATGCCGAGGATCACGCCCTCGCCCAGGCCGACGAGGACGAGGCCGTCCACGGTCCCGTGGACCGAGGCGACCATCTGCCGGCCGACCCGCTCGCCGCGCGGGCCGAACAGGCGGTCGCAGGCCTTGAGCGCCTGCCGCGCGACCGTATCGCGGTCGCGGAACAGGAAGAACAGGGCCACGAGGCTGAAGCCGAACAGCACCACCCGGTGGACCACCTCCCGGCCGATGTTGCGGCCCGCGCCCAGGACCTTGCCGTTGTCGAAGCGGTGCAGGATCTCCGACCCCGCCTGGGCGTGGCCGAGGTTGTCGTTCCACCACGCCGTCGCCTGGGCCGCGCCGTAGGGCAGATGGTTGAGGAACTCGGGCGCGGGGATGCCGCTCTCTTCGGCCTTGCGGACGAACTCGGCGACGTCGTGCGCCTCCCGCGCCGCCTGCACGCCGAGGACGACGAGGGGCACGAGGAACACGAGGGCCACGGCCAGCACCGCGAGGCTCGGCAGGACGATGTTGTGCCGGCCGGGCGGGAAACGGCGCTCGATCCGGGCGTAGAGCGGCCCCAGGGCGATGGCGAGCACCACGGCCCAGGCGAGCGCCGGCAGGAACTCCCGCAGGATGTAGATCCCGAGGGCGCCCAGCGCGAGGACGAGGATCACCCGCGCCGCGCCCTGCGAGGGGGCCCGCTCGGCCGGAGGCGGCGGGGGATGGCCCGGCCGCGCCTCCGCGAGCGCGCGGGCCGGGGGCACGGGCGCGGCGAAGGTCGGGTCGAGGGTCGAGGGGGGCGACGGTTTCATCCGCCTTCTCCGATTCGGGTTGTCGGGCTGATTCGGGCGCGGCCGAGCGTGACAATGGCCCGTCGCAGATAGGTCTTCCCCGCGCATCCGCCACCGCGAGGGCGCCTGGCTGACCGGGTCGTGAACGCGCGATGCTGGCAAACGGCCCCGCGTCGTGTTGCGGTTGCCGCACCCGACCCCCTCGTGTAGAGGTCCGCCGATCCGTCGGCGCCGAGCGGAGGGTTCGGGATTCCGGGCCCGCCGCCCGCGCCTCATGGCAGCGAGGGATGGGACGCCGGGCACCCGGCGCGAGGGGGCTCCCGCCGCCGAACCGGAAACCGTTTCAGAGCCCACGAGAAGACATGTCCGACGATCCCGCCACCGGCAGCGCGACCTTCCAGCGCGTGGCCGACATCATTGCCGAGACGGCCGACATCGAGCGGGACAAGATCACTCCCGAGAGCCACGCCATCGACGACCTCGGCATCGACAGCCTCGCCTTCCTCGACATCGCCTTCGCGGTGGACAAGGCCTTCGGCATCAAGCTGCCGCTGGAGCGGTGGACGCAGGAGGTCAACGAGGGCAAGGTCCCGGCCGAACAGTACTTCGTGCTGAAGAACCTCTGCGCCCGGATCGATGCCCTGGTCGCCGAGAAGGCCGCCAAGGTCTGAGCGACCCGACGCGCCCGCCCGCCATGCGCCCAGCTCGCCATGCGTCTTGAATATTTCGAGATGATCGATGCCGTGGTGCGGCTCGACCGTACCGCCGGCACCATCGAGGCCGTGGCGAAGGTGCCGGACGCGAGCCCGGTCTTCGAGGGGCATTTCCCCGGCCACCCCCTGGTGCCGGGCGTGCTCCTCACCGAGACCATGGCTCAGGCCTCGGGCTATCTCATCCTCGCCCATCTCGGCTTCGAGCGGATGCCCTTCCTGACGGGCGTCGACAAGGCGCGGTTCCGCAGCTTCGTCGGCCCCGGCGCGGTGCTGACCGTGACGGCGAAGCTCGAACACGACGGGTCGGGCTACGCCGTGACCAAGGCGGCGATCCGCCACGAGGGCAAGGCGATCTGCGACGCGGAGCTTCGCTTCCGCACCATGCCCTTCCCGGAAGGGCTCGACGCGCCGATGCGCGAGCGCGCCAGGACCAGCGGCCTCCTCCACCTCGCGGGGATCGGCGACGGAGCCCCATCATGACGCGTCCGGTCGTCGTCACCGGTATCGGCCTCGTCTCCTGCGCGGGCGAGGGCGAGGCGGCGCATCTCGCGGCGCTCGCGGCCGGCACCCCGCCGCGCGCCGACGCGGATAGCTTCGCGCCCTACCCCGTCCACCCGGCCCCCGCCATCGCCTGGGACCGGCAGATCCCGAAGAAGAGCGACCAGCGCCAGATGGAGGCGTGGCAGCGCCTCGGCGTCTATGCCGCCGGCCTCGCCCTCGACGCGGCCGGGGTGAAGGAGGATGCCGCCTTCAAGCAGGCGCTGCACCTCGTCGTGGCGGCGGGCGGCGGCGAGCGCGACTACGCGGCCGACGGCGCGATCCTCACCGGCCTGCGCGACGCGACCGACCCGGGGGCCTTCCTCAACGAGCGCCTGCAGAACGACCTGCGGCCGACCCTCTTCCTGGCGCAGCTCTCGAACCTGCTCGCGGGCAACATCGCCATCGTCCACGGCGTGACCGGCGCCTCGCGCACCTTCATGGGCGAGGAGGCGGCGGGCGTCGATGCCCTGCGCATCGCCCAGGCGCGGATCGCCTCCGGCCAGAACGAGGCGATGCTGGTCGGCGGCTCCTACAGCGCCGAGCGGCCGGACGCGCTCCTCGTCCACGCCATGGGCGGCTTCGCCAAGCAGGGCAGCTACGCGCCGGTTCGCGACCGCGCGGCGCCGGGCGGCTTCATCCTGGCGAGCTGCGCAGCGTTCCTGATGCTGGAATCGGCCGAGCACGCGCAGGCGCGGGGCGCCCGGGCCCTGGCGCGCCTCGGCCCGGTGGCGAGCGGCCGCTGCCGCCGCGAGCCCGGCTCCGTCGCGGACTCCCTCGCCGCGCGCTGGGGCGAGGCCGTGACCGCCGCCCCCGACGCGGTGATCTCCGGCGCCACCGGCGTCGCGCCGATCACGGCGGAGGAGACCGAAACCCTTCGCCGCCTCGCGCCCGAGGCGCGGATCCATCCCCTCGGCGACCTGATCGGCCACGGGCTCGAAGTGGCCGCCCCGTTCGGCGCGGCCCTCGCGGCGGCGCTGATCGCGGAAGGCCGCGCGGGCGACATCGCCGTCACCACGGTGGGGCACCGCCGCGGCGAGGGCGTGATGCGGCTCACGCGGGCCTGACGCCCGCCTCCGGGAACGCCAATTCCAGCCGGCAGCCGCCCCCCGGCGCCTCGGTCACGGCGATCGTGGCGCCGTGCAGCTTGGCGATGGCCGCCACCAGCCCGAGGCCGAGCCCGTTGCCGGGCGTCGCGCGGGCCGCCTCCGCCCGGTAGAAGCGGCGGAACACGCGCTCCCGCTCGGCCGCCGGGATGCCCGGCCCGGTATCCTCGACGACGAGCAGGCACATCCCGTCCCGCCGGGCGACGACGACCTGCACGGTGCCGCCCTCAGGCGTGAACTTCAGGGCGTTGTCGATGAGGTTCGACAGGGCCTCGGCGCAGAGGTCCCGGTCGGCATGGATCGCCGGCACCGGGGCGATCCGCGCCCGGAGGCGGATGCCGCGCTCCTCCGCCAGGGGCTCGAACAGGTCCACAGCGTCCTCCGCGAGGTCCTTCAGGTCCAGGGGGCCGAAGGCGGCGCGGCGGCGCTCGTCCTCCATCTCGCCGATGCGCAGCACCGCCGTCACCATGGCGAGCGTCTGGTCGATCCAGGCGAGGCCCTGGCCCACGGCCTCGCGGAACTCGTCCACCGTGGCGGCATGATCGCGGCTGCGCTCCAGCCGGGCGCGCAGCCGTGTCAGCGGCGTGCGCAGATCGTGGGCGACGGCATCGCCGACGCTGCGCATCTCGCCCATCAGGTGCTCGATCTTGTCGAGCATCCGGTTCACGTTGCCCGCGAGCCGGTCGAACTCGTCGCCCCGTCCGTCCACCGGCAGGCGCTGGCGCAGGTCGCCGCGCATCACCCGGTCGAGGGCCGCCTCCGTCGCCGCGAGGCGCCGCCGCGCCCGGCCGGCGAGGAGCAGGCCCCCCGCCATGGAGAGCACCAGCGTCGGGACGAGGCCGAGGCCGAGGGCCCGCACCGACATGTCCCGCACCCGGTCGAGTTCGTCGGAATCGTGCCCGATCACCGCGACGCTGCCATCCGGCAGGGCGAGGGCGGCCGCCCACATCTCGTCGCGGATCGTCCGCTGCCCGAGCTCGACCTTGGCCGCCACGCGGTAGGCGTCGCCGTCCGGGGGCAGGCCGGCGGGCAGGGTGTCGAGGTTGCCCGCCCGGCGGGTGTCGCCCGGCCCGAACAGCCCGGCATAGTGGCGGGCATGGGGATCCATGGCGATCCACGTATCGATCCGCCGGGCGGCCCCGCTGGGGTCGCTCGCCACGGCGCGGATTTCGAGGCGCAGGGTCTCGGCCAGTTCCTCGCGCAGGAGGCCCGCCGTCTGCCAGTAGACGAAGGCGAAGATCGCCAGGGCGAACAGCACAGACCACAGGGCGATGCCGCAGGCGAGGCGGAAGGCGGTGGAGCGGAGAAGGTCAGTCATCGGCCTGCAGGGTGAAGCCGATGCCCCGCACGCTGGCGATCATCGGCGCCTCGCCCCCGGCTTCGAGCTTGCGCCGCAGCCGGCCGACATGGACGTCGATGAGGTTGGATTTCGGGGTGAAGCGGTAGCCCCAGACCTCCTCGAACAGCATCGCCCGGGTCACGACCTGCCCCTGCCGCCGCATCAGGTAGGCGAGGAGCTTGTGTTCGCGGGGCAAGAGGTCGAGGTCGCGCCCGCCGCGCCGCCCCTGCCCCGCCATCAGGTCGAGTTCCAGGCTCCCGACGCGCAGCACCGTCTCCGGCGCCTCCACCGGGCGGCGCAGCAGCGCCTCGATCCGCGCCGCGAGTTCCCCGAGGGCGAAGGGCTTCGTCAGATAGTCGTCGCCGCCCGCCCGCAGGCCCCGGATGCGCTCGTCGACGTCGCCCAGCGCGCTCAGCACCAGGGCGGGCGTCCGGTCGCCGGATTGCCGCAGGTCCTGCAGCAGGCGCAGGCCTTCGAGGCCGGGCAGCATCCTGTCGAGGATGATCGCCCCCCAGCCGCCCTCCCCCGCCGCCCGCGCGCCGGCCGGCCCGGTCTCGGCCCAGGCGACCTCGTGCCCGCGCCCGCGCAGGTCGGCGAGCACGTCGGCGGCCGTGTCGGAATCGTCCTCGATCAACAGCAGGCGTGCCACGCTGCCCCCCTTCGGCGGTCTCTGTGCCGCAACGGCGCGGGTCCGTCGCGCCGCACCGCACTGCATGAACCCGAATTTAATGGCGCGGCGCGGTCGCCGCACCACAATCTGGAATAACTCTAAATCGTACCGCAACCCGACGGCATCCGCCTGTTTGGCGGAGGTGGCCGGCCGGGTTGACCGCATTGGGGGGCGGATCGTGGCCAGGAAGCGGCGCCCACGGCGCCTGATCAATCGCTACGCGCAGGCCCGGCTCTACGACGTCACGACCGGGGCTTACGTCTGCGTGGACCAACTCAAGGTGTGGCGCTCGGAGGGATTCGACGTGATCGTGCGCGAGGTCGAGAGCGGCCGTTACGTCACCGAGGCGGTTCTGCCGTCGGGCTTCGATGCGTGACGCGCCCTCCCTCCGGTACGGGCCGAACCCCGCCTCGCGTCCGCCGCCGCAGCGCAGCGCGACGCCCTCCTCGGCGTCCGTGAGCGCGCCGCGCGGCCGGAGCGGGTGGGGCCGGACGCTCGTGCTCCTGCTCCTCGCCGGGCTCGCGGGGGCCGGCTGGATCGAGCGCGACGCGCTGATGTCCATCGCCGGCTACGGGGCCAAGCCCGAGGCGCCCGCCGCGCAGGCCAAGGACAAGCCGGCCGATGGCGATCCCGACACCGTGACCCTGGACGAGGCGGGCCGCACACGGGCGGGCATCGCCGAGGGCAAGGCGGTGATCCGCAAGATCGTGCTGCCCGTCCGTGCGCCGGGCACGGTGGCCTTCGACGAGCGGCGGGTGACGCATCTCAAGCCGCGCACGCAAGGCCGCGTGCTGAGCCTCGCGGTGCAGCCGGGGGACCGCGTCCAGGCCGGGCAGGTGCTGGCCACCCTCGACGCGGCGGGCATCCTCGACGCGCGCAACGGCCTCGCCTCGGCCAACGCCGCCCTCGGGGAGGCCGTCGCCTCGGAGCAGGCCGCCGCGCTGCAGGTGAAGCGCGGGCAGGATCAATTGTCCTTCGGCGGCGTCGCCAGGGCCGAGGTGGAGCGGCGGCAGGTCGATCTCGCCAAGGCGCAGGCGGCAGTGACGTCGGCCCAGGCCAACGCGGCCATGTACCGGGCGCAGTACGAACGCCTCGCCCCCGCCGAGGGCGCGGCGCCGGGCACGAGCGCCATCGTCACGCCCATCGCGGGTGTGGTGACGAGCGTCGGCATCACCATCGGCGACGTGATCGACACCGCCCGCGACGCGATCACCGTGGCCGACCCGTCGCGGATGCTGGTCCTGGCGAACCTCTACGGCCCCGACATCGCCCGCGTCAGGACGGGGGACGAGGCCACGATCGAGGCGCCGATCCCCGGTTCGGAGCGGTTCGCCGGCACGGTCGGGGCGATCAATGCCGCCCTCGACCCCGCCACCAACACCGCCCCGGCGCGGATCGAGATCGCCAACCCCGGCGACAAGCTGCGCGCCAACATGTTCGTCTCCGTGACGATCGCGGCCGACCTCGGCCGCTCGGGCGTGACGATCCCCGCCGCCGCGGTGCAGGAGACCGAGCAGGGCCCCATCGCCTTCGTCCGCACCGGGCCGGACACGTTCGTCCGCCGCCCCCTGACGCTCGGCATCCGCCGGGCGGATTGGGTGGAGGTCGAGGGCGGCGTGGCCGAGGGCGAGACCGTCGCGACCAAGGGCAGCTTCGCCCTCAAGGCGATCCTGCTGCGCAGCCTCCTCGGCTCCACGGATTGAGCGCCGCGCCATGACACGCTGGTTCGCGATGCTCGTGCGGCGGCGCCTCCTCGTCCTCGTCCTGGCGCTAGCCGGGGCGGCGGGGGGCATCGCCAACCTCCGGGGCCTGTCCATCGACGCGGTGCCGGACATCTCGCCCAAGCAGGTGATGGTCCTCACCCTCTCGCCGGGGCTCGGGCCCCTGGAGGTGGAGCGGCTGATCACCTTCCCCGTCGAGAACGCCATGGCCGGGGCGCCGGGCATGGAGGGCGTCCGCTCCGTGTCGCGGGCGGGCATCTCGGCGGTCTACGTGACCTTCCACGACGCGGTGCCGATCCGCGACGCGCGGGATCAGGTGTTCCAGCGCCTGCCGCTCGCCAAGAGCATGATGCCGGCGGGCGTCGGCGACCCGCAGATGGGGCCGATGGCGACCGGCCTCGGGGAGATCTACCAGTTCGAATTGCGCGGCCCCGCCACCTCGCCGATGGAGCTGAAGCGCATCCTGCAATGGACCATCGCGCCCAAGCTCAGGCTGACGCCGGGCGTGGTGGACGTGAACATCTACGGCGGGCAATTGCCGACCTACGAGGTGCAGGTCTCGTCCGAGGCCCTGCGCCGCTACGGCGTGACCCTCGCCCAGGTCTACACGGCCCTTCAGGACAACAATGCCGACGGCGGCGGCGCCTATATCGAGCACAACGACCAGCAATTGACGATCCGGGGCCTCGGCCTCGCCAAGGGGCCGGAAGATCTCGGCACCATCGTCGTCACCACCGCCGCCGGCGGCATCCCGGTGCTGGTCTCGACGCTGGGCAGGGTGGTGCAGGCGCCGAAGGTCCGCCTCGGCGCCGTTACCCACGACGCCCAGGGCGAGACGGTCGTCGGCATCGCGCTGATGCAGTACGGCGAGAATGCCAGCGCCGTGGTCGAGGGCGTCAAGACAACCATCGACTCCCTGCGGAGCGAGTTGCCGCCGGGCGTCGCCATCGTCCCCTATTACGACCGCAGCGCCCTGGTGGACCGCACGATCCACACCGTGGCGCACAACCTCCTCGAAGGGGCGGCCCTGGTCATCGTGGTGCTGCTGCTCCTCCTCGGGAACCTGCGCGCCGGGCTCATCGTGGCGGCGGCGATCCCGCTCTCCATGCTGATGGCCTTCGCGGGGATGCGGCTCATCGGCCTCTCCGGCAACCTGATGAGCCTGGGGGCCATCGATTTCGGGCTGATCGTCGACGGCGCGGTGGTGATGATCGAGAACGTGCTGCGCGCGCGTGGCGCCCATCCCGACCGGCCGCCCCTCGCCGTGGTGAGCGAGGCCGCCGCCGCCGTCGCCAAGCCGGTGATGTTCGCGGTGGCGATCATCATCGTCGTCTACGTGCCGATCCTGGCGCTCCAGGGCGTGGCGGGGAAGATGTTCGTGCCGATGGCGCTCACCGTCATCCTGGCGCTCGGCGGCTCGCTGATCGTGACCATGACGCTGATGCCGGCGCTGGCCGCGATCTTCCTGTCCGGCAAGGGGCTCGGGGAGCACGAGACCCGCCTCGTCCACGGGATGCGCCGCGCCTACACCCCGGTGCTGCGGCTCGCCGAGCGCCATGCCGGGATCACCCTGCTGCTGACGCTCTCGCTCTTCGCGGGCTCGTGCCTCGTCGCCACGCGGCTCGGCGGCGAGTTCCTGCCGCAACTGGCCGAGGGCTCCATCGTCATCACCTCGGAGAAGCTGCCGGGCATCAACCTCGACGCCTCGCTCAAGACCGTGCATCGGATCGAGGCGGTGCTGAAATCCTTCCCCGAGGTGAAGAAGGTCGTCTCCCTCACCGGCAGCGCCGAGATTCCGACGGACCCGATGGGCGTCGAATCCACCGACAGCTTCATCACCCTCACTGATCCCGCCACCTGGACGACCGCCGACAGCCAGGACGGGCTCGTCGCCGCCTTCGACAAGCGCCTGCAGGCGGAGGTGCCGGGCGTCGCCTATTCCTTCTCGCAGCCGATCCAGATGCGCATGGACGACCTGCTCCAGGGCGTGCGCGGCGACGTGGCGATCAAGCTCTACGGCGACGACCTGAAGGTGCTGGCGAGCAAGGCCGACGAGATCGTGAAGGTCGTCTCCGCCGTGCCCGGCGCCGCCGACGTGAAGGCCGAGGCCCAGGCCGGGATGCCGACCCTCACCGTCGCGGTCGATCGCGCCAAGGCTGCCCGCTACGGCATCAACGTCTCCGACGTGCTCGACGTGGTGAGGAGCATCGGCGGGCGCACGAGCGGCGTCGTCTACGGCGACGACAATTCCATTACCGACATCGTCGTGCGCCTCGATCCCGCCGACCGCAGCGACATCGAGCGCATCCGCACCCTGCCGGTGGGTGGTTCGGGCAAGATGATGATGCCGCTCTCCATGGTGGCCAGCGTCGAGGTCGCCTCCGGCCCGGCGCAGATCAGCCGCGACAGCCTGCAACGGCGCATCTCCGTGCAGGCCAACGTGCGCGGCCGCGACGTGCAGAGCTTCGTGGACGCGGCCCAGGCCGCCGTGAAGGCGCAGGTGACGCTGCCGCCGCGCTATTCCCTCGAATGGGGCGGCCAGTTCCAGAACCTGCAGGAGGCGACCGCCCGGCTGATCCTCGTCGTGCCGGCGGCCTTGGCCGCGATCCTCGTGCTGCTCGTGGTGATGTTCGGCGACATCCGCCTCGCCGGGCTGATCTTCCTGAACGTGCCCATCGCGGCGACGGGGGGCATCCTCGCCCTCGCCCTGCGCGGCCTGCCCTTCTCGATCTCGGCGGCCATCGGCTTCATCGCGACCTTCGGCATCGCGATCCTGAACGGCGTCGTGCTCACGAACACCATCCACGACCTCGAACGCGAGGGGCTCAGCCCCCGCGACGCGGCGACGGAGGCCGCCGAATCCCGCCTGCGCCCCGTGATGATGACGGCCCTCGTCGCCACCCTCGGCTTCCTGCCGATGGCGCTCTCGACCAGCGCGGGGGCGGAGGTGCAGCGTCCCCTGGCCACGGTGGTGATCGGCGGCCTCGTCTCCGCGACGCTGCTGACCCTCGTGGTCCTGCCGGCGATCTACCCCTACGCCGCGCGGCTGCGCCTGCCCTTCCTGCCGGAGGCGGAGAGCCGGCCCGAGCCGGAGCCCGAGCCCTACCGCCGCCGCAGCCGGATGTAGAGGGCGCCGCCGCCGCCATGGTGGCGGGCGGCCTCCTCGAAGCCCAGGACGATGCCGCGCAATTCCGGTGAGCGCAGCCAGTGCGGCACGTTCCGGCGCAGCACGCCGCGCTCGCGATACGGGTCGGCATAGGTCTCCCCGCCCTTGCCGGTGACGACCAGGACGTAGCCGTGCCCCGCCGCCCGCGCCCGCAGGATGAAGCCGGTCAGCGCCGCATGGGCCTCGGACTGGATCATCCCGTGCAGGTCGAGCCGCGCCTCGATGGGCTGGCGCCCGCGCTTCAGGGCGTTCCGCGCCTGCCGTTCGAGCCCCGCATGGGGCATCGCGTTCTGCGGGGGCGCCTGATAGGGCGCGGCGGTCGCCATGCGGGGCGGTGGCGGCACGAATGTCGGCGGGGCCTTGGCGGGCGCTCCCTTGAAGGGCGTCGCCTGGGGGCCGGGCAGGCGCTCCGGCATCGTGGCGGCGGAGGGCGCGGGGATCGGCTCCTCGGCCTGCGGGATCGCGCGGCCCTGCAGCGGCGTGAAGCGTTTGGCGACCTCGCGCCACAGGCGGCTGTCGCCGGAGGTGAGGCCGCGCGAGCGGCGCGGCGACTTCACGACCCGCCCCCGTGGCGCGGCAGCAGGACGACGAAGCCCACCGGATCGCGCAGGTTGCCGGCGGCGATGCCGGCCTGCGCGCCGCTGCCGACGAACAGGTCTCCCCGCGCCGGCCCGACAATGGCCGAGCCGGTGTCGGCGGCGATGGTCAGGCGTCCGCGCTCACCCTCCCGCGCGCCCGGCAAGCGGCCCTCCAGCCAGAACGGCAAGCCGTAGCGCCACAGCGTGCCATCGACGGCGAGGCCGATGCCGGGGGAGAGCGGCGCGTTCGCCGCGCCCGGCGGGCCAAGGGTGGGCTCCTCGACCTCCGCGAGGCGAAAGAAGATGTAGGAGGCGTTCCGGCGGATGAGCCGCCGGGCCTCGTCCGGATGGTCGCGCAGCCAGCCCGTCCAGCGGGCCAGCGTCAGCCCTTCAAGGGGCAGGTGCCCCTCCTGCACGATGAGCTTCGCCACCGCCGTGTAGGCGCGGCCGTTGCGCCCGTCATAGAGCGCCCGCACCGCCCGGCCGTCCGGCAGGCGGATCCGGCCCGAGCCCTGGACCTGCAGCACGAGGAGATCGACGCCGTCGCGCAGCCACAGGATCGGCCGCGCCCGCTCGGCGAGCGCCCCGTCCTCGATGGCGGCCCGGTCGGGATAGGGTTCGAACCCCGTCGCCGTGGCGCGGGCGGCGCGCAGGGCCGGATCGAGGCCGGGCCGCGTCTCGCCGGGGCCGAGATTCACGAGATCGTCCGGCCGGGCGAGGATCGGCGTCGTGAAGCCCGGCGCCTGTCTGAGGGAGCCCGGCAGTTCCGGTTCGAAATAGCCGGTGAGGAAGCCCGGTGTCCCGTCCGGCCGCACGATGCGATAGGCGGCGAAGGCGCGGCGGAAGAAATCGGCGGCGCCCTGCGGGGCCACAGTGAGCGCCTTGGCGCAGGCGGCGATGAGATCGACGACGTTCCCCGCGACGCCGTTCCGCTGGGGCGGCGCGGGCATGGGCGCGGCGCAGACGCGCCGGAACGCTTCGAGCGCCCCGGCCGGGTCCGGCCCCGGAAAGCCCGCCAAGTCGGCGACGGCGACGGGTTCGAGGCGCGCGCCCGCGATCTCGGCGGGCGCCGAGGCGGCCGGCGGCGCCAGCAGCGCCGCGGCTAGGGCGACGGAGGCGAGTCCGAGGCGGGCACGCGGAGGTCGCACGTCACCAAGCGGTCAGGCGCCGGCCTCGGTGGCGACGAGTTGCCAGTTCGGATCGCGCGAGCCGAGGGTGCGCGCGAAGGTCCAGACATCCGGCACTTCGACCACCGTCTCGGCGCTACCGTCCACGACCTTGCCGTTGGCGTCGCGGGTGGCGGTGATGAGGTTCGAGAGGAAGCGCACCGTGACGTGGGCGACGCGGTTGCGCACGTCCACGGCGACGATCTCGGCCCGGTCGATGGAGACGAAGGTCGTCTCCAGGGTCTGCCGGTTGCGCTCGCGCTCGACGATGGCCCGCTCGAACGCCTCGCCGACCTCCTTCGAGAGCAGGGAGCGCAGGGTCTTCCGGTCGCCCTTGGCGAAGGCGATCATGATCGCCTCGTAGGCCACCTTGGAGCCCTCGATGAAAGAGCGCGGCTCGAAGTTCGGCTCCAGCTGCACCACGGCCTCCAGGCCGCGTGCCACCTCCGAGCCCGGCTCGGCGATGCCGCGCCAGTCGCGCGGGGCGGCGGCCGGGGCCGGCTGGGCCACGCGGTCGACGCCGGGCAGGCGCACGACGTTGTCGCCGCCCCGGTTCTGCGGCTCCGTGCGGCTGCGCTCCACGGGCTTGAAGGGCGAGCGTTCGGCGCCGGTCTTCTGGCCGAGGACCGAGCGTAACCGCCAGATGACGAACACGGCCAGCGCCAGGAAGATGATCGTCGTTAAGTCGAAACCGTCCTGCATCACCGATCCGATTGCGGCCGTCCGCGCGTCTGTCGCCCCGCGCGTCTGGGCCCTGCCGTAGCGCGTCGTACGCTCACCCTTATCCGACCAACGCGCCCGGATCGAGCCGGTTGTTCGAGCAGTCTCGTTTGAGATGCGACGAACCCGCGCGACTCCGGGTTGAATCTTGAGCCGATCTCGCTCTGCCGCGTCGCTTGTGGGTTCCCTGCGGGCGTGATAGCCGCGCCGGAGTCAGGGCCCTCTGCGGCCCGTGCCAAGACAGTCTTCCGCCGTCCGCGCCGGACGCCAGATCGAGAAGGATGAATCCGATGGCCGATTCCCCGGCAGCCAACGGCAACGGCGGCGGCATGCCGCAGGGCGCCCCCACCATCAACGCCCTGGCGCAGTACGTGAAGGACCTGTCCTTCGAGAACCCGCACGCTCCGCGCTCCCTTCAGCCGAAGGAAGGCGCCTCGCCGCAGATCAACATCCAGGTGAACGTCAACGCCTCGCAGCTCAGCGAGACGGATTTCGAGGTCGAGCTGACCCTCGAAGGCGACGCCAAGATGGACAACGAGGTGCTGTTCGCCTTCGACGTGAAGTATGCCGGCATCTTCCGCATGCTGAACATCCCGGAAGACCAGATGCACCCGGCCGTGATGATCGAGTGCCCGCGCCTGCTCTTCCCCTTCGGCCGGCAGATCGTCGCCGAGGCGGTGCGCAACGGCGGCTTCCCGCCCCTCTACATCGACCCGATCGACTTCGTCGCCCTCTACCGGCAGAAGATGATGGAGCAGCAGGGCGCCACGGGTCCGCTCGCCTCCTGAGGTCTCGGGCCCGCCCCCTCGGGCGGGCCGCCTTATCACGGGCGCGAGAGCTTGACCGCACCGTCCGGGCAGCCCATGCGGGCGGCCCCACGGTAGCCGGACAGCATGCCCCCCACCGCCCACCTTTCCCTGATCAACCTCTTCATCGGCGACATCCAGGGGGGGCTCGGCCCCTTCCTCGGGACATGGTTGGCGCAATCGGCCCAATGGGGACCAGCGCGGGTCGGGTTCGTCGTCACCCTGGTCGGGTTCTGCACCCTGTTCCTGAGCGGCCCCTTCGGCGCCCTGGTGGACCGGGTGCCTCGGCCCCGGCTGCTGATCGGCGGGGCCTGCGCCGCGATCCTCGCCGGCACGCTCCTCCTCCTCCCGGCCCGCAGCTTCTTCGCCGTCTTCACCGCGCAGCTCCTCGCGGCGGCGGGCGGCACGCTGCTCCTGCCCGCCGTGGCGGCGCTGACGCTGGGCATCGTCGGCAAGGACGGGTTTCCGAAGCAGCAGGGCCGCAACCAGGCCTTCAACCATCTCGGCATCCTGCTGGCGGCCGGCATCATCAGCCTCGGCGCCCCCTTCGGCCCGGCCACGGCCTTCTACGTGCTCGGCGCCATGGCGCTCGCCGCCATCGTCGCGACGGTGACGACGCCCGCCAACGCCTGGAACCGCCGCCGGGCGGTGGGCTGGACGGAGGATGAGGAGGACGAGCCCGAGCGCTCCGGCATCCGGCAGGTGCTCGGCAACCGCCGCCTGCTGGTGCTCACCGTGGCACTCACCCTGTTCAACCTCGGCAATGGCGGGATGCTGACCCTGCTCGGGCAGAAGCTCGTGGCGACCTCCGGCGACGCGACCGTCTGGACCGCCCGCTACGTGATGGTGGCGCAGCTCGTGATGGTGCCGGTCGCCCTGTTCGCGGGGTCCCTAGCCGACCGGCGGGGCCGGCGGCTCCTGCTGATGGTCGCCTTCGCCGTGCTGCCCCTGCGGGCGGTGATGTCGGGGCTGATCGACGATCCGTGGTGGCTCATCGGCGCGGAGGTGCTCGACGGCATCGCCTCGGGCATCGTCGGCGTGGCGGTGCCGGTGGTGGTGGCCGACCTGACCTGGGGATCCGGCCGCACCCAGACGGCGCTCGGCAGCGTCAACGCGGTGCAGGGCGTGGGCGGCGCCCTCTCGGGATGGTACGGCGGCCTCGCCTACGGATGGTTCGGCTGGACCGGGGCCTTCCTCGCCCTCGGCGTGCCGGCCCTCTTCGCCCTCGGCCTCGTGATCTGGCTCGATGCGACGCCGGAGCCCGGCCGCCGCCGGAAGCGCAGGGAGCGGCGCGCTTCCCACCGGAAACAGCCCGCCTGACATGACAAAGCCCGGCCGAGGGGCCGGGCCTTAAGGTTCCGCGTCGCGCGGGCGATCAGCCGACGTAGGGGCTGCCGGTCTCGGCGGGGAAGCGGTCGGCGAGCGCGCGGCGGAGCTTCTCCAGGGCGCGGTTCTCGATCTGACGCACGCGCTCCTTCGAGATGCCGAGGCGCTGGCCCAGGGCTTCGAGGGTCGCCTGATCCTCGGCGAGGCGACGCTCGCGCAGGATGCGCAACTCACGCTCGGAGAGGACGCCCAGCGCCTGCTGCAGCCAGCCGAGGCGGCGCTCGCCGTCCACGGCCGCGCCCACGGTCTCGTCGGGAAGGGCCGCGCCGTCCACGAGGAAGTCCATCCGCTCGGAGGCCGCGTCGCCGTCCTCGCCCACGGGGGCGTTCAGCGACATGTCCGGCCCCGAGAGGCGGGCATCCATCAGAGCCACGTCGTCCCGCGAGACGCCGATGGCGCTGGCGATCCGCCGATGGATCTCGTCGCCGACATGCTCTTCGGTGGATTGCATCAACCGGGCGCGCAGGCGGCGCAGGTTGAAGAACAGGGCCTTCTGCGCCGAGGACGTCCCGCCGCGCACGATCGACCAGTTGCGGAGGATGTAATCCTGGATCGAGGCCCGGATCCACCACGTCGCGTAGGTGGAGAAGCGCACCTCCCGCTCCGGCTCGAAGCGCGCCGCCGCCTCCATCAGGCCGACATGCCCCTCCTGAACGAGGTCGGCCATCGGCAGCCCATAATGACGAAAGCGCCCCGCCAGGGCGATGACGAGACGCATATGGGCGGAGATCAGACGGTGAAGGGCACGCTCGTCGCGCCTGTCCTTCCAGCGGACGGCAAGGTCGCGCTCCTCGTCGCGGGCGAGGAAGGGCGCCTCCATCGCGGTCCGGATGAATTGTCGACGAATTCCCGCGATTTCCGCCATCCCGCCTGCCTCTCAAAAACCGAGTGCTTGTGCGGCACCGGTCCCAATCGTCCGGCGCGCAAGGCGTCCGTTCGAACGACGCCAAGCAACCGGTAACGGCAGCGCAAACGCGAAAGTTCCGCGCCGGCATCGCTGAATGATGCTCGGCCGGACAAGAATCGCGATCAACTTTCCGAAAGATGGGTCGGTTCGCGCCGCTTTCCAGAGTCGAAAGACAAGTCCAGGGGGAAAAGTGACGCGGTTACCATTTCTAGAGCATGCAACGAAAAAGCCCGGCCATGACGGCCGGGCTTTTCGTCAACTCAATCAGAAGGCGAAACGACCTCTCAGGCCGCCTCCTCCTGGATGTCGTCACCCTCGGTGTCGCCCTCGCTCTCGGCCTCGGCTTCCGCCTTGGCCCGGCGCGGCGACTTGGCGAGGCTCTGCTCGATGAGCTTCAGCGCCTCGGTCTCGGTGATGCGGTTCACCGAGGAGATTTCGCGGACGATCCGGTCCAGGGCCGCCTCGTAGAGCTGACGCTCGCTGTAGGACTGCTCCGGCTGGGCCTCCGAGCGGAACAGGTCGCGCACCACTTCGGTGACGGCCAGCAGATCGCCCGAATTGATCTTCGCCTCGTATTCCTGCGCCCGGCGCGACCACATCGTCCGCTTCACGCGGGCGCGGCCGGTCAGGACGTCCAGGGCCTTCTTCACCACTTCCGGCTCGGCGAGCTTGCGCATGCCGACGGAATTGGCCTTCGCGGTCGGCACCCGAAGGACCATCTTGTCCTTCTCGAAGGAGACGACGAACAGCTCAAGCTTGTATCCAGCGATCTCCTGTTCCTCGATCGCGGTGATCCGACCGACACCGTGGGCCGGGTACACGACGGCCTCGCCGGTCTTGAAGCCTTGCCGGCCTGCGGTCGTCTTCTTGGCTGTGGTCATGCGAGAAGGGCCTCCACTGACGCGCGACACGGCGGGCGCCTCGCGCGAAAAGCTGTTCCCGGGCGGACGACACCCGGTCGGATCGCAACTTCCCGGAACCGGCGCATGAAGAGCGCGACCCCGGAACACTCGCGAAGCCGTGCACGCGACAATGCCTTCCGCCGGGAGAGACCCGGCGGCCGAACACATGCAACCCCAATGAGGGAAATGCGTTTCGGCGCGGAGTAGGCACGTCTGACGCGAGCGACGGCAGGCGGATTGTGTATCACAATCCGCGCCAGAATCAAAGCTCGCTCGAAGGTACGCGGGCGCCTGTAGCGCCTGCGTCCTGGGTTTTACACCGGCATGCCGGCCCGCCTAGCGAGACAATGCAGGGCAGGTCTTCCCGCAACGCACGGCCGTCCTGCCGGATTCATGCGGCGCCGCGCCGGGTGCGGTCAATCACACAGATCAGAGAGCGATCAATCGCCCGTGCCGGCGTTCGGCGAGAAATGCGCGTCCAGCTTGCCGGAGACGCCATCCCATTCCTTCGCGTCGGAGGGGGCGTCCTTCTTCTGCGTGATGTTGGGCCAGCTCTTCGCGTAGTCGGCGTTGAGCTTCAGCCATGTCTCCAGGCTCGACTCGGTATCGGGCTTGATCGCCTCGGCCGGGCATTCCGGCTCGCAGACGCCGCAATCGATGCACTCGTCAGGATGGATGACGAGCATGTTCTCGCCCTCGTAGAAGCAGTCCACCGGACAGACTTCCACGCAGTCCATGTACTTGCACTTGATGCAGTTCTCGGTGACGACGTAGGTCATCGGCTCTCTAGGTCCTCAGGTCCCGCATCATCCGGATGGGGCACACGGCCCGCGCATCCGGGGCTGCGCTGGCGCGCAGGCGCTGTTGGTAAGCGTTGTTGGGAAGGGCTCTAGACTCTGCCTCCCCCACTGACAAGCGCGCCGACGCCGCTCCCCCGGCAGGACGCCCACCTGTGGCAGCGCGTCATCACCCCGGCTCGCCGGAGATCGGCTCGTAGAGGCCCCTTGCCTCCTCGGCGGGGCCGCGCCGCGTGCCGAGATCGGCGACCCGCACGGCCATGGTGGCATGCGCCGCCGCCACCGTGACCACATCGCCGAGGCCTAGGGCCTTGGCCGGGTTGTCGCAGCGCGCCCCGTTCACCCGGACATAGCCGTCTTCGACGAGGCGCGCGGCCAGGGTGCGCGTGCGGGCGAAGCGCGCGAACCACAACCATTTGTCGAGGCGCTGGCGCCCCTCGCGCATCGCGCCTCCCGCCGATCAGCGCTTGTCGCCGCCGCCCGATTCCAGCTGGGCCTTGAGGGCCGCGAGCTTGGCGAAGGGCGAATCGGGATCCGGCGCGCGCTCGCGCCGGGGCGGACGCTGGTCGGGACGCGGCCCGCCATGGCGCTCCTGCCGCGGATCGTGCCGCCCCTCGCCGCGATGCTCCGGCCGGCGGTCGGGACGGCCTTCGTCTCGGCGCCGCTCGGGGCGCGGACCCTCGGGACGGTCGCGACGACGCTCGTCGCGGCCTTGACCCTGGCCCTGGCCCTGGCCCTCGGCCCGGCGCGGCTGATCGGAAGCCCCGGCCGGGGCGCCATCGCGACGGCCTCCGCGCGGACGGTTATTCTGGCGGGCATTGGCCGGACGCTGGTGACGCTGGAGGCGCCACACCTCGACCTGGGCGATCTCGGCGGGCGCGGCCTCCTCGGCGGGAGTCTCGTCCGACGGTTCGGCGGCGGCCTCGCCCTCGGCGGCGGCTTCCGCGACCGGCTCGGCGTCCACGGACCCGGCCTGCTCAGGCTCGGCCTGTTCGGGCTCGGCCGGGGTCTCGGCCTCGATTTCGGCGGGCGCGGTCTCCGGCTCCGGCGCGACGGGGGTCTCCGCCTGGGCGATCAGCGGCTCGACCTCCGTCTCGGAGATTAGATCGTCAGACGGCGCGCTCTCGGCAGGCGCGTCATCGGAGGGGGCTTCCTCCGTCGCGGGCTCGGCGGTGGCCTCGGGGGCCTCCTCCGGCGCTTCGGCGGCGACGACGGGCTTGGCCGGCTCGGTCGGGGCGGCGGCGAGCAGCGGCACGGTGATGGCCGGGCCGGGGCGCGACTCGTTGGCGTAGCCCAGGGACTTCAGGATCGAGGCGAAATCCTCGCCCGAGCAGCCGACCAGGGAGGTCATGCCCACCGTGGCGACGAATCCGTCGCCGTCGGCGCTGCCGTCCGGCGGGGCGCCCGGCGTCGTGCCGGGGCGGTAGGCGATGGCCGGGCGGATCAGGTCGGCGAGGCGTTCGAGGATGTCGACGCGCACCGCCCGCTCCCCGCAGACGCGGAAGCCGGCCGCCCGGTAGAGGCCCTTGGCGATCTCCTTGTCGACCTTGATCGAGGTGCGGCCGGAGCCGGCGAGATGGGCGATCTCGTCCAGGCCGCGCTGGTCGAGCCCGCCGTTGCGCAGGGCCCAGAGCTGGGCGGCCAGCGTGCGAGGCGCCGGCTTCAGCAGGGCCGGCAGGAAGATGTGGTAGGCGCCGAAGCGTACCCCGTGGCGGCGCAGCGCGGCGCGGCCGTCCTGATCGAGGCTGCGCATCTCCTGCGCGACCTTCGAGCGCTCCAGCACGCCGAGCGATTCGACCACCTGATAGCCGATGCCCTTGGACAGGCCGGTGAGGTCGGCGGCGGTCTCGATCTCCATGAGCGGGCCGAGGAGGCGCGTCACATGCGCCTTCAGCCACGCCTCGAGGCGGGCCTGGACCTTCTCACGCCCCCCCGTGTCGAGGCTGTCATCGGCCAGGACGCGGATCTGCGGGGCGAACAGCTTGTCCCCCGGCACCAGGCGGCCCACCGGGGCGCCGGTCCAGCGGATCGTGCCGTCATGGGAGAGCACGAGGGTCGAATCCGCCGTCGAGGCGAACCGCTCGGCCCGTGATTCGAACTCGCTGGCGAGCGCCTTCTCGGCCGCGCTGCGGAGCGTCTTGGCCTCGTGGCCTTCCGCACTCGCATCGGGCACGAACAGGAAGCCGTTCAGCTGGCCGACATGCTGACCCTCGACGGTGACATCCCCGTCGGGGGTAATTTGGGCTTCGAGCATCGTGTTCTCTCGTAGGCGTCGCATCAGGACGCTGGTGCGCCGGTCAACGAAGCGGCTCGCAAGGCGTTCGTGGAGGGCGTCCGACAGCCTGTCCTCTACCCGACGCGTTTCGCCCTGCCAATGTTCGGGGTCGCGAAGCCAGTCAGGTCTATTCGCGACGAATGTCCAGGTGCGCCCCTGCGCGATGCGCCGGGACAGGGTGTCGATGTCGCCGTCCGTCCGGTCGATCGACGCCACGTGCTCGGCGAACCACTGGTCCGGGATGCGCCCGGCCATGCCCTTCATCAGGAAGCGGTAGAGCTCGGCGACGAGGTCCGCGTGAACCTGCGGGTGCACCTTGCGGTAATCGGGCACACCGCAAACGTCCCAGAGGCGGCGCACCGCCGAGGGGCCGCGCGCCATGTCGCGGATGTCGTCCTCGCGCATCAGGATTTCCAGCGCCTGCTGGTCCTCCCCCATGGGCGCGCGGGTCAGGCCCGCCTCGCGGGGGTGCTCGTCGAGGCTCGTCTGAAGGGCTTCCAGGCTCCCGAAGGACAGATCCGGGTTGCGCCATTGCAGGATGCGCAGCGGATCGAAATCGTGGTTCTCCAGGCGCTCCACCAGTTCGGCGTCGAAGGGCTTGCAGCGGCCCGTCGAGCCAAAGGTGCCGTCCGACAGGTGGCGCCCGGCCCGGCCGGCGATCTGCCCCATCTCGGCCGGGGTGAGGCGGCGGAAGCGGGTGCCGTCGTATTTCCAGCTCGCGGCGAAGGCGACGTGGTCCACGTCGAGGTTCAGCCCCATCCCCACCGCGTCGGTGGCGACGAGATAGTCCACGTCCCCGCTCTGGTAGAGCTCCACCTGGGAGTTGCGCGTGCGGGGCGACAGGGCGCCGAGCACCACCGCCGCGCCGCCGCGCTGGCGGCGGATCAACTCGGCGATGGCGTAGACCTCCTCCGCCGAGAAGGCGACGATGGCCGTGCGCCGGGGCAGGCGCGAGAGCTTCTTCTCCCCGGCGAAGGTCAGTTGCGACAGGCGCGGCCGGGTGGTGGTGTGGACGTTCGGGATCAGGTCCTGCACCAGCGGCAGGATGGTCGAGGAGCCGATGAGCAGCGTCTCCTCCCGGCCGCGCACGTAGAGCAGGCGGTCGGTGAAGACGTGGCCGCGGTCCATGTCAGCGGCGAGTTGGATCTCGTCGATGGCCACGAAGGCCACGTCGAGATCGCGCGGCATCGCCTCGATGGTGCAGATCCAGTAGCGCGGCCGGTCCGGCTTGATCTTCTCCTCGCCGGTCACGAGGGCGACCTTCTCGGGGCCGACCTTGGCGACGACGCGGAGATAGACCTCGCGGGCGAGCAACCGCAGGGGCAGCCCGATCATCCCGGTCGGGTGCGCGAGCATCCGCTCGATGGCCAGATGCGTCTTGCCGGTATTGGTGGGGCCCAGGACGGCCGTCACGCCGCGGGCACGGGCGTCACGGCGGAGGGAGCGCTGGGTGGGGCGAAGCAGGGCGTCGATGATCGGCTGTTCCTGCGGTCGGACGACCGGCTGCCCCTAATATGGGACGGTGCGCCCGCCCCTGCCAACCTGCGGCACGATGACGGGGTATGCGTCGATCCGCACATCCGCCTGCGGATGCTGTGGCTCGACATCGGCGCAGAGGGTGTCCGGCACCGCCGTGATCGGCCCGCGCCGGGGCGGCCGGTGCTCGATCACCTGCGCCGAGGAGAAGGCATCGCCGCCGCAGGGCGAGCCTGCGGTGAGGGGCTGCGCCAGCGCCGGGGCGGCACTCAGGAGGATGACGAGGACGGCAAGGCGCGGCAGCATGGGGGGAGCCTTCAGTCCACGCCCTCGACCAGCACCACTTCGCCGGTTCCGGCGGGCAGGCGCTTGGCGACGGCGGCTTGGTATTCCGGCGAATAATAATAGGTCCGCGCCGCCTCGTAGGATTCGAATTCGAGCACGACGTTGCGCGGGCGGGCCTCGCCTTCGAGCGCTTCGCTGCGGCCGCCCCGCACCAGGGGCTTGCAGCCGTGGAGCTTCATCGCCTCGGAGGCCATGGCGGCATACTCCTTGTACGCCTCCGGGTCCGTGACCGTCATGCGGACGATGATGTACCCCTTGGCCATGGCGTCTCCTCAAGCGGGCTCGACCGCCCCACCGGGATAGGGCCGCCCCACGCCGAAGGGAAGCGTCACTGGCCGGGCAGGCTCGCCTGGGCGAGGGCCGGGTCTCCCGCGCGCCCGGCGGTCTCGGTCTCGCCCGCCCGCGTCCAGCGGGTTGCTTCGATGATGTTGGTGCCGATCTCGGTGAGCACGGAGATGCGCAGGGGCACGAGGACCTTCGTGCCCTCGACGGGCGCGAGCCACACGGACATCTCGCGGTTGTCCTCCATGAACTTCACCCCCGGCCGGTCGGGCCGGTGGCCGGCGATCGCCCGGTAGCGAGCACCGCAGACGAGGACCGGGCCGGAATAGCCGGGCTTCTGCACCTCCCGCGTCTCCGCGTAGCTCAGCACCACGTCGAAGCGGGTCGCCCCGTCGAAGAGCGGCAGGGTGCGGTCGCAATTGGCGGGGTCGGTGGGGGCGGTGCCCGCCCGCACCGGCATGACGAGGGCGCTCGCGGGGTCCATGATGCTGCGCTTCATGGCCGCCGTGACCGGCACCCGGTCCTGCATGTCCACGAGCGGAGGGGTGATCTCGGTCTGGACGACGTTGCCGTGGGCGAGCGCCATGCGCACGGCGATGCCGGAACTGGCGGTGCGGGTGGCGATGGAGAAGGCGTCCGGCTGCGGGCCGGCGCCCACGCTCCCCGAGGAGCGCGCGGAGCCCTGGCCACCGGTGATGGCGCCGACGAGGCCGGTGAGCGTCGCGGAGACGTCCATCCGGTACGAATCGCGTTCGAAGGCGCCCGCGAGACGGGCAGTGCCGATCCGCAGGCCGGCGAGCGCGATGGCGTAGTCGACGGCGAGGGAGGCAGGAGCGGCGGCGGTCTTCGCCTTGCGGGGCCGCGCCTCCGCCTGCGGGGGAAGCAGCCCCAGGGCGGCGGCGAGGGTCGCCGCAAGGAGGGGTCTGACCGGGATCGTGATACGCATGGTCCGGCTCGAAATCCTGGACCGCGCCGGCCGGGCCGCGCGGAATGGGCCCTGGTTATCCCCGCGCCATGGTTAACAGAGGGTTCGGACGACGGCATTGCCGGTCGAGCCTTGACGGGACGGCCCTGTGTCGCCTATAGCCCGCGCCTTCAACAGGACTCCGCCGGACCTGGTTTGACGCACGGGCGCAGCCCGCGGCGCGAAGGTTTGCGCAGGCTGCGATCTGGCCCGCGGCGGAACGAAACGGGATTGTTTAAGTCATGGCGCGCCGCTGCGAACTCACCGGCAAGGCTGTTCAGGTCGGCCACCTCGTGAGCCACTCGAACCACAAGACCAAGTGCCGGTTCCTGCCGAACCTGTGCAACGTCACGCTCCAGTCCGATGCCCTCGGCAAGCGCGTGCGGATGCGCATCACCGCCCACGCCCTGCGCACGGTCGAGCACCGCGGCGGGCTCGATGCCTTCCTCGTGAAGGCCTCGGAAGGCGACCTGTCGCAGACCGCCCGTCTCCTCAAGCGCGAGCTGCACAAGAAGCTCGCCGAGGTTCCGGCCGCGGCCTGAGGCCCTTTTCGGATTGATCTGAAAGCGACCGGCGCTCACAAGGCGCCGGTCGCTTTCGTGTGTCCAGGATCCATCATGTTCGAGAGTCGTCCGCCGCTTCCGCCCTTCACCGCCGAGTCCGCCGCGAAGAAGGTCCGCGCCGCCGAGGATGGCTGGAACGGCCGCAACCCGGAGAAGGTCTCCCTCGCCTACACGGCCGACAGCCGCTGGCGGAACCGCGCTGAGATCTTCTCCGGCCGCGAGGCCATCGTCGCCTTCCTGACCCGCAAGTGGCAGGCCGAGCACGAGTACCGGCTGATCAAGGAGCTGTGGGCGTTCCACGAGAACCGCATCGCCGTGCGATTCGCCTACGAGTTCCACGACGCGTCGGGGGCGTGGTTCCGGGCCTGTGGCAACGAGAACTGGGAGTTCGACGCCAACGGCCTGATGCAGGCGCGGCATGCCAGCATCAACGACCTTCCGATCCGCGAGGACCAGCGCCTGTTCCACTGGGACCGCTCCGGCCCCCGCCCGGCCGACCATCCGTCGCTGAGCGACCTAGGGCTGTGAGAGAGGGCGGCGCCTAGCGCCGCCCGCCCGCCGCCATCCGAACCGGCTGCCGGATCGGGGACGGCGCGCCATCCTCCTCGAACAGCTCCGCCAGCTTCTCCGTCATCGCGCCGCCGAGTTCCTCGGCGTCGATGATCGTCACCGCGCGACGGTAGTAGCGCGTCACGTCGTGGCCGATGCCGATGGCGAGCAGTTCCACCGGCGAGCGGGTCTCGATGTCCTCGATCATCCAGCGCAGGTGGCGCTCAAGATAGTTGCCGGCGTTGACCGAAAGGGTCGAATCATCGACCGGCGCGCCGTCCGAGATCACCATCAGGATCTTGCGCTGCTCGGGGCGGCCGAGCAGGCGCTTGTGCGCCCAATCCAGCGCCTCGCCGTCGATGTTCTCCTTCAGCAGACCCTCGCGCATCATCAGCCCGAGGTTCTTCCGCGCCCGGCGCCAGGGGGCGTCCGCCGCCTTGTAGACGATGTGGCGCAGGTCGTTCAGGCGGCCGGGCGAGGCCGGCTTGCCGGCGGCGAGCCATGATTCGCGGCTCTGGCCGCCCTTCCACGCCCGGGTGGTGAAGCCCAGGATCTCGACCTTCACGCCGCAGCGCTCCAGCGTCCGCGCCAGGATGTCGGCGCAGGTGGCCGCCACGGTGATCGGGCGCCCGCGCATCGAGCCGGAATTGTCGAGCAAGAGGGTGACGACCGTATCGCGAAAATTCGTGTCCTTCTCCTGCTTGAAGGAGAGGGGCTGGAACGGGTCCGTCACCACGCGTACGAGGCGCGCGGGATCGAGCTGCCCCTCTTCGAGATCGAAGTCCCAGGCGCGGTTCTGCTGGGCGAGGAGACGGCGCTGCAGCCGGTTCGCCAGCCGTCCGACGACGCCCTGCAGGTGCGAGAGCTGCTTGTCGAGGTAGCTGCGCAGGCGGGCGAGTTCGTCCGCGTCGCACAGGTCCTCGGCGTGGATCACCTCGTCGAATTTCGGGCTGAACACCTTGTATTCGGGGCCGCGCGCCTCGTTCGCCTGACGCGGCGGCGGGCGGGAGCCCTCGGCGGCCTCGTCCGATTCGGCGTCCTCGGCCTCGTCGGGCAATTCGCCGGAGGGGGCGTCGGCCTGCTCCTGCGCGCCCTCCTCGATGTCGTCAGAGGCTTCCTCCGAGGTCTCGATCTCGGCGCGGTCGCCTTGCGACTTCTCCTCCGAATCACCCTCGCTCGGGTTCTGCTCGTCGTCCTGGGCGTCGTTCTCGTCGTCGTTCTCGTCGTCCTCCGGGTCGAAGGGCGTCTCGTCCGACATGTCGAGGGAGGTGAGGAGGTCGCGGATCGAACGGGCGAAGGCGCGCTGGTCCTCGATGGAGCCGATGAGCCCGTCGAGGTTCGGCCCGGCCTTCTCCTCGATGTGCGAGCGCCACAGGTCCACGATCTTGCTGGCCGCCTCGGGCGGGGCTTGGCCGGTCAGCCGCTCGCGCACCATCAGGGCGACCGCGTCCTCGAGCGGCGCGTCGGCCCTGTCGGTGATGGTCTCGTACTTGCCGCCCCGGTGGTAGCGGTCCTCCAGCATCGCGGCGATGTTGCTCGACACGCCCGACATCCGCCGGGAGCCGATCGCCTCCACGCGGGCCTGCTCCACCGCGTCGTAGATCGCCCGCGCCGGGGCGTTCTCGGGGGCGAAGCGGCGGTGCAGGCTCACATCGTGGCAGCCCAGTCGCAGCGCCATGGCGTCGGCGTTGCCGCGCAGAACCGCCACGTCCCCCGCCGACATCTTCCGCGGCGGCTCGGGCAGGCGGGCCTTGTCGCCCGTCAGCGCCGGCCGGTCGGTGGCGTAGGTGACTTCGATCTCGGCCTTGCGGGCGATGGCACGCAGGCACCCCGCCACGGAGCGCTTCAGGGGCTCCGCGACGGGCTCGCGCCGCTCGCCGGGCTTGCGGTTGGACAGGGACATGCTGGCCTTCAGCTCAGGGCGACGTTCATCGCGCTCTCGGGCAGTTCCTTGCCGAAGGCGCGCTGGTAGAACTCGGCCACCAGGGTCCGCTCCAGCTCGTCGCACTTGTTCAGGAAGGTCACGCGGAACGCGAAGCCGATGTCGCGGAAGATGTCGGCGTTCTCGGCCCAGGTGATGACCGTGCGCGGGCTCATGACGGTGGAGAGGTCGCCGTTCATGAAGGCGTTGCGGGTGAGGTCGGCCACGCGCACCATGCGGCTGACGATGTCGCGCCCGCTGTCGCCCTTGTAGTGGGGCGCCTTGGACAGGACGATGTCCACCTCGCGGTCGTGCGGCAGGTAGTTCAGGGTCGTGACGATGGACCAGCGGTCCATCTGGCCCTGATTGATCTGCTGC
This sequence comes from Methylobacterium sp. TK26, assembly GCF_055361565.1. NCBI lineage: Bacteria > Pseudomonadati > Pseudomonadota > Alphaproteobacteria > Hyphomicrobiales > Methylobacteriaceae > Methylobacterium > Methylobacterium sp. TK26. Next base: position 3,072,859 of record NZ_CM143965.1, read on the forward strand.
GTGCCGTGATACAGGCCCGACGTGTCGCCGAGGCCGACCGTGTTGGCCGTGGCGAACAGGCGGAAGGCCGGGTGCGGGCGGATGACCCGCTTCTGATCGAGCAGCGTCAGGCGGCCCGAGACCTCCAGTACCCGCTGGATCACGAACATCACGTCCGGGCGGCCGGCATCGTACTCGTCGAAGACGAGGGCGACGTTGTTCTGCAGGGCCCAGGGCAGGATGCCGTCCTGGAAGGCGGTGACCTGCTTGCCGTCCTGCAGCACGATCGCGTCCTTGCCGACGAGGTCGATGCGCGAGACGTGGCTGTCGAGGTTGATGCGGATGCAGGGCCAGTTCAGCCGGGCCGCGACCTGCTCGATATGGGTCGACTTGCCGGTGCCGTGATAGCCCGTGACCATCACGCGGCGGTTGCGCGCGAAGCCGGCCAGGATGGCGAGGGTGGTCTCCCGGTCGAAGATGTAGTCCGGGTCGAGATCGGGCACGTGCTCTTCGGCTTCGGCGAAGGCCGGCACCTTGAGGTCGAGGTCGATGCCGAAGACGTCGCGGACGTTGACGGTGCGGTCGGGGAGCCGGGCGGGCGTATCGTCAGAGAGCATTCGGGACCTCTTGGAGCGCGGGGCAGCTTGGAAGGCCGCATCCGCGCAGGAGACGCTTGGGAGCGGATTCCGCAAGACGCGGAACCTTAGACGGCAGCGCGGGGACTCGCCACCGTGGGAACGAGACCCCTCATATAGAGCCGACCGGCCTCCGCTTCGAGCGGGGCAACGTGCATCCTTCGTGCCGTCTCAGCACAGGCCGGCGGCGCGCAGCACATCGTGGGCGCGGATGATGTCGCGCAGGCGCTCCTCGAACGACCGGTCGCCCCCGTTGGCGTCCGGGTGGAAGCGCTTCACCAGCGTCTTGTACTGCGCCTTGATCGCGGCGGTGTCGGCGGTGTCGTCGAGGCCGAGCACGTCGAGCGCCTTGCGCACGGCGGCCGAGCGGCGGGGGCGCTCCGGCTCCTCCTGCTTGGCGCGGCGGCCGGTGGCGCCGACGCCGTTGGCGCGCAGGATGCCCAGCGGATCGACATAGGCCCAGTCGCGGCCCGCCTCCTGCTCCGGCTTGGCGTCCGCCGTGCGGTTCACGCCCATGGCCCAGGTCGGGCGGTGCCCGATCAGCGCGTCCTTCTGGAAGGCCTGGACGGCGGCGTCGTTCATGCCGTCGAAATAATTGTACGAGGCGTTGTAGGCGCGCACGTGGTCCATGCAGAACCGGTAGTACTGCCCCTCCGCCTTGCGGCCCTTCGGCGCGCGGTAGAGCCCCGGATTCGTGCAGCCGGGCGCTTCGCACGCCGTGTCGGCAGCGGCCTTGGGCTCGTCGCAGGACGGCTTGATGCGGATGCTGTCGAACAGGCGCGAGTTGAGATCCATGACGGGCCGATTATGAGGGGGCGTATCGCCAACACAAGGGCGCTGGGCCTGATGACGCATGCGCGGGATCGGGCTTGACGGGAAAAGCGACGCAGGACGCGAGATGGCCGAAACGCTTCGGGACTGGATCGAGATGCAGCTTCGCCGTGAGTTGGCGCCCGCGCATCTCGACGTGATCGATGAATCGCACCTCCATGCCGGCCATTCCGGGGCACGGCCGGGGGGCGAAACCCACTATAGGTTGGATATCGTATCGTCCGCCTTCGAGGGAAAGAGCCGGGTGGAGCGCCACCGCCTCGTCAACGGGCTGCTCGATCCCGCCTTCGCCCGGGGCCTTCACGCCCTGGCGATGCGCGCGCGCACCCCGGCCGAAGCCGCGTGATGGGAGGCCTCCGGCCGTGACCCTCGTCTGCACGCCGGAGATCGCCATCCCCGAGGCGGACCTGGTCGAGACCTTCGTGCGCGCCTCCGGCCCCGGCGGCCAGAACGTCAACAAGCTCTCGACGGCGGTGCAGCTGCGCTTCGACGTGCGCCGCTCCCCCGCCCTGCCCAACCCGGTGGCCGTGCGGCTGATGCGGCTCGCCGGGCGGCGACTCACCGATGACGGGATCCTCGTCATCGTGGCGCAGCGCTTCCGCACCCAGGAGCGCAACCGGGCCGACGCCCGCGAACGCCTCGCCGCCCTCGTCGCGGAGGCGGCCGTGCCGCCGACGCCCCGCCGCGCGACCCGCCCGACGCTCGCCTCGAAGAAGCGCCGGCTGGAGGAGAAGACCAAGCGCGGCGCCACCAAGCGCCTACGTGGCGCGCCGATGGACTGAGGGCCGCGCCCGCACGGCGCATTGCGGCCCGGCGCCGGGGCGCCGATATCGGCGCCATCACGCGATACGCAGGACGACATGCCCGAATTGCCCGAGGTCGAGACCGTGCGCCGGGGCCTGGAGCCCGCCATGGTCGGCGCCCGCTTCAGCCGCGTGACGCTCCGGCGCCCGAACCTGCGCTTCCCCTTCCCCGACCGTTTCGCCGCGCGGCTCGAAGGGCGGAGCGTCACCGCCCTCGCCCGCCGGGCCAAGTACCTGACCGCGAGCCTCGATTCCGGCGAGACGCTCATCATGCATCTCGGCATGAGCGGGCGCTTCGACGTGGCGATGCCGGACGGCAGCAACCTCTCGCCGGGGGATTTCTATCTGGAAGGCGCGCAGGGCGTGCCGAAGCACGACCATGTGGTGATGGCGATGTCCTCGGGCGCCACGATCACCTACAACGACGCCCGCCGCTTCGGCTTCATGGACCTCGTGCCGAGCGAAACCCTCGACACCTGCCGCCATTTCGCGAAGATGGGCGTCGAACCCCTGGACGGGCTGACCGGCGCGGTGATCGCGAGCCTGTTCCGAGGCAGGATCACCCCCCTCAAGGCCGCCCTCCTCGACCAGCGGCTCATCGCCGGGCTCGGCAACATCTATGTCTGCGAGGCCCTGCACCGGGCGAAGCTCCACCCGGAGGCACCGGCGGGCTCCCTCGCCAAGCCGGACGGGCGCCCCACGGCCCCGGCCAACGCGCTGGCCCGCGCCATCGTCGCCGTGCTGACGGAGGCGGTGGAGGCGGGCGGCTCGACGCTCCGCGACTATGCCCGCACCGACGGCACCGCCGGCGGCTTCCAGCACGCCTTCCGGGTCTACGACCGATTCGGCCTCACCTGCACTCGCGCAGGATGCACCGGCACGGTGGCGCGGATGGTCCAGGCGGGGCGTTCCACCTTTTTCTGCGCCACCTGCCAGCCGTCCACGGCCGAAGCGGCACGACCTCGCGTCGCGGAACGGCAATTTCGCCACAAAAGTGGCTAGGGTCGCGCACACGACGCGACACCCTGATGTGGGCGGCCGACCCCAGCCCGTTCGCGGAACGGTTCGGCCGGACCGCCGAGGATCCCGATGTTCTTTCGCCGTTCCAAGACAAAGCCCGGTGAGGGACAGGACGTGGTCGATCGCGGCCACGATCACGACGGCCACGACGACGAGACGCCGTTGCCGCAGCGCCTCTCCCCGCGCTCTCCCAGCGAAGCGATCAAGCCCATCGCCGCGCCCCCGCCGCCGGAGCGCCCCGAGCGCGAGCGCGGCAGCTTCATCGGCCTGGTCAGCGGCCTTCTGACCTTCGCGGTCGCCGCCGCCCTGGCGGCGATGGTCACGCTCACGATCTACCAGCGCAACGTGCAGGAGCCGGGACCGCTCGCAGCCGACAAGGTCATCGTGATCCCGCGCAGCAGCGGCACGACCGAGATCGCCGAGACCCTCGCCAAGGAGGGCGTGATCCAGCACACTGGCCTGTTCGAGTTCGCGGCGCGCTTCGGCGGGCGTGCCCCGCTCCGGGCGGGCGAATACCTCTTCAAGGCCCATGCCAGCATCGGCGAGACCCTGGACACCCTGGCCACCGGCCGGCAGGTCCAGCACGCGATCACCTTCCCCGAGGGGCTGACTTCGGAGCAGATCGTCGCCCGCCTCAACGAGAACGACGTGCTCTCGGGCGAGATCGGCGAGGTTCCGCCGGAGGGCTCCCTCCTGCCGGATACCTACAAGTTCGAGCGGGGCGCCACCCGCCAGCAGATCGTCAACCTGATGAAGGCGAAGCAGCGCGAGGTGCTGAACCAGATCTGGCAGCGCCGCAGCGCCGACGTGCCGGTGAAGACCCCGGCCGAACTCGTCACCCTCGCCTCCATCGTGGAGAAGGAGACCGGCCGCGCCGACGAGCGCCCCCGCGTCGCCGCCGTCTTCGCGAACCGCCTGAACCGGCGGATGAAGCTGCAATCGGACCCGACCATCGTCTACGGCCTCGTCGGCGGGCGCGGCACCCTCGGGCGTGGCATCCTGCGCTCCGAGATCGACCGGGCGACGCCCTACAACACCTACGTGATCGAGGGCCTGCCGCCGGGCCCCATCGCCAATCCCGGCAAGGCCGCCCTCGAAGCCGCCGCCAACCCGTCGCGCACCCGCGACCTCTTCTTCGTGGCGGACGGGACCGGCGGCCACGCCTTCGCCGAGAGCCTGGACGCGCACCAGCGCAACGTCGCCCGGTGGCGCGCCGTAGAGAAGAGCCGCCAATCCCCGCCGGACGCGGTGGACAAGGCCGACCCGCCGGCCACCTCCGACACGTCGGGCGCGGCGGCGACCGCCGGCACCAACGCGGCGCTCCTCGACCCCGCCTCGCCGGAGGCCCGGTCGCGCGCCTTCGACGCCTCCGAGGGCACCCGCCTCGACCCCCTCAAGAACAAGACCTACGATCTCGGCTCGCCGAAGAGCATCCCGGTGCTCGCCGATCCGCCGGGCCTGAAGCAGAAGCCGAAGCGGTAGGGTCCGGCCCTCTTTCCCCCGCCGGAATCCGTGCTACAGCCGCCGTCCCTTCGGACGACGGCACCGCCCATGGCCCAGATCGCGAGCATGACGGGATTCGCCCGCGCCGCCGGCACGACGGGCGCGGTGCAATGGGCCTGGGAAGTCCGCAGTGTGAACGGCCGCGGGCTCGACGTGCGGGTCCGGGTGCCCACCGGCTTCGAGGCCGTCGGAGAGACCGCCCGCACCGCCCTGCAGAAGACCCTCTCGCGCGGCCAGATCCAGCTGTCGCTGAACCTGACGCGCAGCGAAGGCGCGCCGAAGGTGCGCATCAACGAGACATTGCTCGCGAGCCTCGCCCTGGCGGTGGCGCGGGTGCCCCGGCCCGAGGGCGTCGCCCCCGCCACGATGGACGGCCTACTCGGCATCCGGGGCGTGGTTGAGGCCGAGGAGGAGGCATCCTCCGACACCGATTCGCTCAACCGCGACCTCACCGAGGGCGTGGTGCGGCTGGTCGCCGACCTTGTGGAGGCCCGCCGGGCCGAGGGACGGCAGCTGGAAGAGGTAGTCTCGGGTCAGGTCGCGCGCATCGCCGCCCTCACCCAGGCCGCCGAGGACGAGCCCTCCCGCCATGCCGACGCGGTGCGGACGCGGCTCAATGCGACGGTGGAGGCCCTGTCGAACACCGGCCTGGACCCCGAGCGCCTGCACCAGGAGGCGGTGCTGCTCGCCGCCAAGGCCGACGTGCGCGAGGAACTGGACCGCCTGCGCGCCCACGGCGCCGCCGCCCGCGACCTGCTCGCCGCCGGAGGGCCCATCGGCCGCCGGCTCGACTTCCTGGCCCAGGAATTCGGCCGCGAGGCGAACACCCTCTGCGCCAAGGCCGGCGAGATCGGCCTGTCGCGGATCGGCCTCGACCTGAAGGCCGTGGTCGAACAATTCCGCGAGCAAGTTCAGAATATCGAATAGGTCCGCGGGCTACCGTGACGCCTCACCCCCACTGGAGACGGGCTGACCCGTGATCGACGAGACGAGAATTGCGCGGCGGGGCCTGATCCTCATCCTGTCCTCGCCTTCGGGCGCGGGCAAGACGACGCTGACCCGCGCCATCGCCGGGGATTCGAGCTGGGCGCTCGAACTGTCCATCTCGGTGACGACCCGCGCGCGGCGCCCGTCCGAGATCGACGGGCAGCACTACCACTTCATCGAGCGGGAGGCCTTCGAGGACCTGCGCGCCCGGGACGACCTGCTCGAATCCGCCGAGGTCCACGGCAACTTCTACGGCACGCCCCGCCGGCCGGTGGAGAAGGTGCTCGGCTCCGGCCGGGACATGATCTTCGACATCGACTACCAGGGCACCCGTCAGGTGCGCAGCAAGCTCTCCGGCGACGTGGTGAGCGTGTTCATCCTGCCGCCGAGCATGGCCGAACTGCGCCACCGCCTGGAGCGCCGGGCCGAGGATTCCGCCGAGACCATCGAGCGCCGCCTCGCCAACGCCCGCACCGAGATCCAGCGGTGGAGCGAGTACGATTACGTCATCGTCAACGACGACCTCCAGGCGGCCTTCAAATCCCTGCAGGGCATCCTCGCCGCCGAGCGGCTGAAGCGCACCCGGCGCACCGGCCTCGCGGCCTTCGTGGACGGATTGCTGGCCGAGGGCGACAGGGCCTAGGCCGGGTTCAGCCACAGGCGCATGGCGTCGAACGTCGCGTTCGCCGACGCCACCACAGCCTCGCCCTCCCCGTCGAACGCATCGAGCCGGGCGCGGAAGGCCGACCACATGGCCCCGGTTCGGGGTCCGTGGCCGGAATAATAGGCGAGCCCTTCCCCGCCGAGCCCGTGCGCCGCCGCGATGTGCCGGCCGATCACCCGTCCGCCCAGCGTCGAGCCTTCGAGCACGTAGAGCGCGCCCATCGCCTGGGCGGGCCCCGTAAGCGCGATGGGCCGGGCCTGCGGCAGCGCGCCGATCTCCGGCCCCGTCAGCCCCAGGAAGGCGAGGTCGTCCGCCAGCGACGCGATGCGGCGGCGAGCGTCGAAGAACGCCCCGTCGCCCAGCGCCGTGCCAATGGCCGGCTCCCAGGTGGCGTGGAAACCGTGCAGCCGTCCGAGAAGGTCGCGGTAGCCCGTCAGCGTGGCGACGCGCGCCTCCCAGCCGAGGTCGCGTTCCAGCGCCTCGTGCGCCGAGGCCGTGGCCGTCCTCAGCCTCAGGTGGAGCGTGGGGTCGGACATGCTCAGGCGGTGATGGTGAAGCAGGCGCCGGGGTTGTTCACGACGTCGAGGCGGGCGTTGATCTGGTCGAGCATCGCCCGGATCAGCTTCATGCCGAGGCCGGAGCCCTGCGCGCTGCCCTTCGGCTCGGCCCAGTCGTCCGGCAGGCCGGCGCCGTCGTCGCAGACCTTGAGCTGCACGCCGCCCTCGGTGTCCGAGGACGAGACCGTCACCTCGACCCGCCCGCCACCCGTGGCCGTGGTGGCGTATTTGAAGGCGTTGGTCACGAGTTCGGTGGCGATGAGCGAGAGGGCTACCGCCTTGCGGTAGGGCACCATCATGCCGCGCTCGACGGTGAGATCGACGGAATGCCCGTCCCCGGCGAGCCCGGCGAGGTCCTTGCACAGGCTCTCGATGGTGACGCCGAGATCGACCTCGTCCACCCGGTCGGCCTGATAGAGGCTGTCGTGCACGCGGGCGACGCTCATCACCCGCGCGGAGGTCTCGGCGAAGGCTTGGCGGGCCGCCGCGTCGGCGATCTGCCGCCGCTGCATCTGCAGGAAGGCCGAGACGATCTGCAGGGAGTTCTTCACCCGGTGGTCGATCTCGCGGGTGAGCAGATCCTTCTGCGCGAGAAGGCGCTCCTTCTCCGCCAGGAGGCCGGTCAGCTCGTCGATCTTGCGGCGCTGGCGCAGCACCACGCCCTCCACCGCCTCCGCGAGGGAGGTGGCGAGGTTCGATTGCCATTCCGCCCAGGGGTTGGCATGGCCGGTGCGCTCCTCGACCCAGCGCTCGAAGGAGCGCCGGGGCAGGACCGCCACCGAACCGCTGCCGGCGAGCACCGGCTTGCGCGGGTCGCCGCCCCACGTGACCGTGCTCGGCATCTCCGGCCGGAACCACACGAGCAGCGTCTCGCGGGCGTCGTCCACGAAGGCCGCGAGCAGGCCGCTCGCCACCTCGCGATAGGGCGCAGCCTCGTCGTAGATCGTGGTGAAGTGGCTGCTCTCGAACCGGGTCTCGCCCTCCGGCAGGGTTTCGCGCAGCCACGCGGCGATCCGCACCACCGCCTCTTCCGGGGGCGCGCGGCCGATCAGCGTCGCCCGGTCCCCCGTGACGATGCCCGCTCCGGTGGATTCGAACAGGTGCAGCAGCGTCGTGACGCCCCCGGTGAGGGCGGCGACGAAATCGTCCGAGCGGGTGAGGCTGCGGACCAGCCGCCCCTCGACGTCGAGATGCGCCTGCCGCTCGGCCCAGAGGCGGCGCGACTCGATCTCCTGCACCCGCATGGCGAAGGCGTCGGTCAGCACGGTGGCCGCCGCGCGGGTCTCCGGCGGCACGTAATGCGGCCGGCGGTGATGGCCGATCATCAGCCCCCACAGGCGACCGTCCACCATGATCGAGATCGACATGGAGCCGTTCACGCCGAGGTTGCGCTGATACTCCAGATGGATCGGCGACAGGGAGCGGTGCTGCGCGAAGGTGAGGTCGATGGGGGCGTTGGCGCCCCCCGGCGCGCCGACGAGGGCCACCGGCACGCTGTCGCGGTCGATCACGAAGCGGCTCTTGGCCTTGGTGTAGAGGGCGCGGGCCTGGGCCGGGATATCGGAGGCCGGGAAGCGCAGGCCGAGGAGGCTGCGCGACCAGTTCGGCGTCTTGTCCTCGGCGACGGCCTCGCCGTTCCAATCCGCATCGAAGCGGTAGACCAGCACGGACTCGAAGCCGGTGAGTGCGCGGATCTCCAGCGCGGCGACGCGAGCCGCGCCGGCCAGGGTCTCGGCGGCGCGCAGCCGGGCCACGGCGAGTTCGGTGTCGGTCTGGCTCGCCAGCCGGAAATCGTCGGCGAGGTCGGGCTCGCGCTCGATCTCGACGATCAGGCGCTCGGCATGGACATGGGCCACGGCGAGGTAATTCGCCTCCGAGCGATCCGGGAACCGCACCCGCAGCCGGAGCGAACGGCCTTCGTCCAGGGTCCCGCTCGCGAGCCGCGCCTTCACTGCCTCGATGAAGGCGGGGGGCAGGATGTCGCCGAGGGAGCGGCCGAGCAGCGGCGGCTCGGCCGAATCGACCACTTCCGTCACGTTGGTGGAGAAAGCGGTGACGAGGAGGGTCGCCGCGTCGGCCGCGAACAGGACGGCGTTGGGCTGGATGGAGCCCGGAATGTGGATCGGCTCGCGCTCGCACAGGCTCGGATCGACCGGCTCGGCGCGGACCCGGCGCCCGATGGCGGAGACCACCGCGTCCCGCGAGGCCCCGTAGCCAAGGCTCTCCAGGGGATCGATGCGCAGCCACGTGACCGGCGCGCCTTCGAACCGGCCGTGCTTCATCTGCACCTGTGCCCGCAGGGGCTGCGGCAGGCGGCCGAACACGTATTCGAACCGCTCGTCCAGGTCCCCGCGCCGGGCCCCGGCGAGGAAGCGGCCACGGAAGGCCGGCACGTTGGCGGCCGGCATCACGTCTTGGAAATAATCGCGCCCCAGCACCGCGTCCCGGGGAAGCTTGAGCAGCGTGCTCGCACCTTCACTGAACGCGACGATGGTCCCCGCGCCGTCGAGGGCGATCACGCCTGCATCCAGGCGGTCGAGCTCGTCGGGGGCGAGGGTATCGAGGTCGGCACCGCCCTCGCGGCTCTCCATAGGGGGCTCGCTCGACGGCATCAGGCACGAGACCGGATCATCGGAGACGGTATGCCGGGGCTATCCGCGAAGTGCAATGCTTGCACGTCCCGTGTTGTACCCGCGATGCTCCGAAGTCGCTCACCCGTTTCGAGCATCCGTGATCCTTTGTATCATTTCGGACAATAGCGTATTGAGCCCTTCTTCCACGGTCGGATGGTAAACGGGCCGGTCCATCATGGCGCGAACGGTTAAGTTGTCGCGCAGGGCGTTCGACAGGATCTGGGACAGGTGCTCCACCGCCGGGCCCAGAAGCTCCCCGCCCAGCAGGCGGCCGTCCGGCGCGGCCCAGAGGCACGCGCCGCCCCGGTTCACGCCCTCCGTGCGGGCGCGGCCCTGATCGGCGAAGCTCGTCCGCGCCACGATCCGCCCTTGCGCCTCCGGGTCGAAGGAGGCGCCCACGCTGGCGGCCTGGGGGTGGGTGAAGACCATCGCCAGGGCCGGCCAGGTTTCCGGCGCCTCGACCGGGCGGCCGGCGGCGAGGGCGGCGGCGTTCTCGCCCGCGATGTGGCCCTGCCGGCTCGCCTCGTGCAGGATCGGCCGCCACCCATTGGCATCCCCGGCGATGAGGATCGGCGCGCCCTCGCAGACGAGGCTGCGCGTGTCGAAGGCGGGCATCCCGTCCTCGTCCAGGGACAGGCCCGTCGTGTCGAGGCCGAGATCGGACACGTTCGGGGGCCGCCCCGCCGCCGAGAGCACATGGCTCACCTCGGTCGATTGGCGCGCGCCGTCCCTGTCGGTCCAGTCGAGGCGGACGAGATCGCCGACGCGCTCCGCCCCCTCGACCCGCGCCCCGAGATGGAGTGCGAATTCGCCGGAGAAGATTCGGGTCGCCTCGGCCACGAGACCGGGCTCGGTCAGCCCGGCGATGGTGTCGCCCGAATCGAACGCCGTGACCCGCACGCCGAGGCGGGCCATCGCCTGGGCGAGTTCGACGCCCACCGCGCCGAGGCCGAGCACCGCGAGGGAGGGCGGGAGGTCCGGGATCTCGAAGATCGTGTCGGTGGTGAACAGGCGGTCGCCCAGCCCCCGCAGGGGCTTCGGCACGGCCGGGCTCGACCCCGTGGCGACGATGGCGGCGCCGAAGCGCAGGCGCGTCGCTCCCTCGATCACCAGGGTGCGGCCGTCGAGGAAGCGGGCCTGCCCGGCCACGCGGTCGTCCCCGGGGATCTCCTCAACGCCGTCCAGCACGGCGCCGACGAAGCGGTCGCGCTCCCGGCGCAGGCGGGTGAGGACGGCCGGGCCGTCGACGCGCACCGACTCGACCCGGATGCCGAACAGATCGGTGCCGCGTGCGCCGTGGGCGGCCTCGGCGGCGGCGATGAGGAGCTTGGAGGGCATGCAGCCCACGCGGGCGCAGGTCGTGCCGCCGGGCCCCCGTTCGATGAGGATGGCCCGGGCTCCCTTGGCACGCGCCGCCCGATACGCGGCGAGACCGGCGGTTCCCGCACCGATCACCGCCACGTCGCATTCCCGTTCGCGCATCCAGCCCCCGCGTATCGCAACGGGGGGCCAACAGGGCTGAAATGCCCCGCGTTCCGGGTGCGCCGACGCGCCTCAGGCGCGGCCGGGAGCCGTCCCGCCGAGGTGGAAGACTCGGTGCGGCACGAGCTCGCCGCGCTCCACGTCGCCCACGGCCACGAGGATGCCGGAGCAGGTCGCGAAGGCCTTGCCGGAGACCGGGGCATCGCGCCCGCGCAGGATCACCGGCTGGCCGCGCATCAGGCGCAGGCCCATGTCGCGGGAGACGGCGATGCCGGGAATGGCGTCGAGGGCCGTCTCGACGGAACGCAGATGGGCCAGCGCCGCCTCCGGTCCCTGGTCGGTCAGGGTCGCCACGGCGCAGGATTCCGCCTCGGTGAAGGGCCCGACGCGGGTGCGGCGCAGGGCGGCGACGTGGCCGTAGCAGCCGAGCATCCGCCCGAGGTCGCGGGCCAGCGCGCGGACATAGGTGCCCTTGCCGCACTCGGCCTCGATGACGGTCTGCCCGTTCTCGTGGCCGACCACCTCCAGGCGGTCGATCTGCACCGGGCGGGCGACGAGTTCCACGGTCTCGCCGTCACGGGCGAGGTCGTAGGCGCGCTCGCCCTGAATCTTGATGGCCGAATAGCGCGGCGGCACCTGCTCGATGGCGCCGACGAAGGCCGGCAAAGCCGCCTCCACCGCCGCCCGCTCAGGCCGCGCCTCGCTGGTGGCGACGGGACGGCCCTCGGCGTCGTCGGTATCGGTCTCGACGCCCCAGGAGACGGTGAAGCGGTAGGCCTTGCGTCCGTCCATCACGAACGGGACGGTCTTGGTCGCCTCACCCAGCGCGATCGGCAGGATGCCGGAGGCCAGGGGATCGAGGGTGCCGGCATGGCCCGCCTTCTTCGCGTTGAAGGCGCGCTTCACCACGGCGACGGCGTGGGTCGAGGTCATGCCGACATGCTTGTCGAGGATCACCCAGCCCGACACATCCTTGCGCTTCGGGCGATCGGGCCGGGGACCGCGCTGCTGAGGGCGGCGCCCGTCGTGGCTGCGGGGCTCGCCCGGCAGGCCGGCGACCGGCTGCGCCGGAGCGTGATCGTCGGTGGAAACCGTCATGTCCCTCTGTGCCCTGAAACGTCAAAAACAAGGTTTCAAAAGGACTTGGTCCTTTTGCGGGTGCAGGGCGGCGCCCTGCTGGACTCCCGACTCAATGATCCGCGTCGTGATCCGTTTCGTCGAGATCACGCCGAACCCGCTCGTCGCGGAGCAGGCGGTCGATCCGCGCCGCCTCATCGAAGGTCTCGTCGCGGCGGAAGCGGAGCTCCGGCGCGAATTTCAGGTTCACCCGGCGGGCCACCTCCTGGCGCAGGACCTTCCGGTTCCGCTCCAGGGCCGCGATGACCGGGGCCTCATCCTGCCCGCCGAGCGGCATGATGTAGGCCGTCGCCAGCTTCAGATCCGGGGACATCCGCACCTCGGGCACCGTCACGACATGCGAGCCGAGCACGGGATCCTGGATGTCGCCCCGCTGCAGCACCTCGGCGAGCGCATGGCGGATGAGCTCCGCGACGCGCTGCTGGCGCTGGGAAGGGCCTGTCGGTGTGGGTTTCTGCGCCATGTCCGTGAGCTAAGGCCCCGCCGTGAGGGGGGCCCTGCCTCCTCGAAAAAGAAAAGACGGCCGCGGCATGTGCCGCGGCCGCCCTGTCCGGACGGTTCGTCCGGACGATCAGAGCGTGCGGCGGATCTCTTCGACCCGGTAGCACTCGATCTCGTCGCCTGCGCGCATGTTCTCGAAGTTCTCGAAGGCCATGCCGCATTCCTGGCCGCTCGTGACCTCCTTCGCGTCGTCCTTGAGACGCTTGAGGGTCTTGAGCTTGCCTTCGTGGATGACGACGCTGTCGCGCACGAGGCGGACATGGGCGCCGCGCTCCACGACACCGTCGGTGACGCGGCAACCGGCGACCTTGCCGACCTTCGACACCTCGAAGACCTGAAGGATCGTCGCCTCGCCTAGGCGCTCCTCGCGGAGCGTCGGTGGGAGCATCCCCGACAGCGTGGCTTTGATGTCGTCCACGAGGTCGTAGATGATGTTGTAGTAGCGGATATCGACGCCTGCGCGCTCGGCGGCCTCGCGGGCCTCCTTGTGGGCGCGGACGTTGAAGCCGATCACCACCGCCTTCGAGGCCTGGGCCAGGGTGATGTCCGACTCGGTGATGCCGCCGACGCCCGAGAGCAGGATGCGGGCCGCGACCTCGTCGTTGCCGAGCTTCTCCAGGGCGCCCACGATGGCCTCGACCGAGCCCTGCACGTCGCCCTTGATGAGGACGGGCAGTTCCTTGCGGAGCGAGCCTTCCTTGGCCTCGCGCATCATGTCGACGAGCGAGCGGTTGGCACCGCCGGTGCGGGCCGCGATGCGCTCGCGCTTGATGCGGGCGCGGTACTCGGTGACTTCGCGGGCGCGGGCCTCGGTCGGGACCACGATCACGCGGTCGCCGGCATCGGGCGTGCCGTTGAAGCCCAGAACCTCCACCGGCACCGACGGGCCGGCGTACTGAACGTTCTCGCCGAGATCGTCGATGAGGGCGCGGACCTTGCCCCACTCGGCGCCGGCCACGACGATGTCGCCGGTGAAGAGCGTGCCGCGCTGCACGAGCACGGTGGCCACGGGACCACGGCCGCGATCCAGCTGCGCCTCGATCACGGTGCCCTCGCCATCGCGCTTCTCGTTGGCGCGGAGGTTCATGATCTCGGCCTGGAGCTGAAGACCCTCGAGGAGGTCGGGCAGACCGTCGCCGGTCTTGGCCGACACCTCGAATTCCAGGGTCTCGCCGCCCATGGACTCGACCTGGATGTCGTGCTGCAGCAGCTCGGTGCGCACCCGCTGCGGGTTCGCGTCCGGCTTGTCGATCTTGTTGATCGCGATGATCATCGGGACGTTCGCCGCCTTCGCGTGCTGAATCGCCTCGATGGTCTGGGGCATGACGCCGTCATCGGCCGCCACCACGATCACCACGATGTCCGTCACCTTGGCGCCACGGGCGCGCATGGAGGTGAAGGCCGCGTGGCCGGGGGTGTCGATGAAGGTGATGAGGTCGCCGGAGGGCGACGCCACCTGATAGGCGCCGATATGCTGGGTGATGCCGCCGGCCTCGTCGTCGGCGACGTTGGCCTTGCGGATCGCGTCGAGCAGCGAAGTCTTGCCGTGATCGACGTGGCCCATGATCGTGACGACGGGCGGACGGGGATCGAGATCCTCCTCCAGATCCGGCTCGTCCGAGGACAGGCCCTCTTCGACGTCCGACTCGGCGACGCGGCGGACCGTGTGGCCCATCTCCTCGGCGATGATCTGGGCGGAATCCGAATCGATCACGTCTGTGATCTTGTGGATCTGGCCCTGCTTCATCAGCATGCGGATCACGTCCACCGCCCGCTCCGACATGCGGTTGGCGAGCTCCTGGATGGTGATCGTCTCGGGGATCGTCACCTCGCGGGACAGCTTTTCCTTCTGCTCCACTTGGCCACGGCCGCTCATCCGCTGCTGGCGGCGGCGGAACGAGGCGACGGAGCGCGTGCGCTCGTCCTCGCCGGCGGTGGCGTTGGCGATCGTCAGACGGCCGCGGTTGCGGTCGCCGCCCGGACCCTTGGGGGTCTTGGGCGGGGTGATGATCTTGAGGGGCATGCCGGGACGGCGGATGACCCGCTTCGTCTCCGACTCGTCCTCGTTGGTCTGCGCGCCACGACCGGCGGCGGGCCGGGCCGCCGTGGCGCCGGCCGGACGAGCCGCCGTGGTGGGCGTGGCCGACTTCTCGGGCTCCGGCGCGGGCGCCGGGCGGGCCATGAAGTTCAGGTCACGCGGCTTGCGGTTGTCGGCGGTGAGGATCTTGCGCGGCTCGTTCGACGCCGGGCGCGGGGCCGGCGGGGCGGACGGACGCGGAGCCTGACCCGCCGCAGCGGCGGGACGGCCGGCACCGGCCGGACGCACAGCCGACGGCTGGCGCGCCGGAGCGGCCGGCTGACGCGGCGCGGAGACCGGAGCCTGAACGGCGGCCGGGGCCGGAGCCTGGGGCGCGGCCGGGGCTGGAGCCTGGACGGCCGCCTGGGCGGGAGCCGGGCTGGCGGCGGCCGGCGCGGACGCGGCGGGAGCCGGTGCAGCGGGGGCCGGAGCGGCAGGCGCGGGAGCGGCCGGAGCCGGGGTCGCGGCGGCCTGGGCGGCGGCGGCAGCCTGAGCCTCGGCGGCGGCCTTGCGGGCAGCCTCCTCGGCGGCCTTCGCCTCGGCGGCGGCGCGGGCGGCCTCCTCCTCGGCGCGGCGGCGGGCGTCCGCCTCCTCGCGCTGGCGGCGGGCCTCGGCCTCGGCGGCGGCGCGCTGGGCAGCGGCATCCTCCTCGGCCTTGCGGCGGGCATCCGCCTCGCGACGCTGGGCGTCGGCCAGGGCGGCGGCGCGGGCCGCGCTTTCCTGTTCGCTCAGGGTGCGGAGGACGACGCCACCGGCAGCGGGACGCTGCGGCGGACGCTGCGATCCGGCCGGTGCCGCCCCGGCGGGGCGGGCATTGGCGGCGGGACGCGGTGCGGGCGCTGTCGGAGCCGGGTTCGCCGGCGTACCGACGCGGCGCTTCACAGTCTCGACCATGACCTGCTTCGTGCGGCCATGGGAGAAGCTCTGACGCACCACGCCCTGTTCGATCGGACGCTTCAAGGAAAGCGGCTTGCGGGGGCCCCGCTCCGCAGTCTTGTCGCCCGGGTTGTTCGTATCACTCATCCAGTCAGAACCCTGGGGGTTTCCATTCGTGCCGTGGACTGCGCGCCGGTGGCGCCGGCTGCGCAATCAATCTCGTGTCGTCTCGTGGGGCTCGTACGATCCCGCCCTGTCAGGCAGTCTCGGGCTCCTCGGTCGCCGTGGCGGCGCCCTCGAACGAGCGTAGCCGACGCCAACGCGACAGGCAGCCGGCAGCTCCGGCTCCTGCGACGAGCGCAGCGTGTATCACATGATCCCGACCCAAAGCCATGTCCAATTCGTCCTCGGACAAGTCATCGACGATCGGGATACCCGATATGGCCTGTCCATGCCGCCGCATCAAGGCCGCCGCGATCTTCCTGCGCCCGTCCGGACTGGCTTCGGCGGCGTGAATCACCGCCGCGACGCCGGGATCCGCGCCGATTGCCGATTCGACCTTGCCGAAGCCGGCGACAACGCTTCCCGCCTTGTTGGCCATCGCGATCGCCTGCCGCAACTCGGCACGCAAGGCCTCGCCGATTCGGTCGGGGAGATCGGCCCCGACTGGGGTCGGCCCCTTAAACGCCCGTGAGAACAGGTTTTTCTTCACAGCCGTCGCCACCACCTCGCGCCGGGCACTGATCCAGGCGCCCCGGCCGGGCAGCTTGCCCCGCAGGTCCGGCACCACGGTCCCGTCCGGGCCGCGCACGAAGCGGATCATCGCGTCGGGGGCCTGGGCCACCCGCGTGACGATGCAGGTGCGCGTGCGCGCACGGCGGCCGGGGCCCGCGTGGTCGGGGCCCGAATCGAGGGCATCCTCGATGTCGGACTCCGTCGAGTCGTCCACGGCCTCGCTCATGCTGCGGCGCCCGGCCCCCTCGCTCAGGCCTGCTGCTCGGCCGGCTCGGCCTCGCCCTCGGCGCCCTCGTCCTCGGCCTCGGCCTCACCGTCGGCCTGCTCCTCCGATTCGGTCGGAGCCTCGATCCAGCCCGCATGGACGCGGGCGGCCATGATCAGCGCCTCGGCCTCGGCCCGCGACACCTCGAACCCGTCGAGGAAGCCCGCATGGCGCACGGCCTCCGGCCCACGGCCCTCGACATAGCCGACGAGGTCGTCCGTGGCGCAGCCCGCCAGATCCTCGACCGACTTCACGTCGTTCTCGCCGAGCGCCACCATCATCGGCGTGGTGATGGTCTCCAGCTCGCGCAGGTCGTCGGAGACGCCGAGTTCGCGGCGGCGGTCATCGTGCTCCTGCTCGATCCGGGCGAGGTGATCCTGGGCGCGGGCCTGGATCTCGGCGCCGGTCTCCTCATCGAGACCCTGGATGTTCGACAGTTCCCCGGTCTCGACGAAGGCGATCTCCTCCACCGAGCGGAAACCTTCCGCCGCCAGAAGCTGGCCGACCGTCTCGTCCACGTCGAGGGCTTCCATGAAGATCTGGGTGCGCTCGGCGAATTCCTTCTGGCGGCGCTCCGATTCCTCGGCCTCGGTCAGGATGTCGATGTCCCAGCCGGTGAGCTGCGAGGCGAGGCGCACGTTCTGGCCGCGACGGCCGATGGCGAGCGACAGCTGGTCGTCCGGCACCACCACCTCGATGCGGTCGGCCTCCTCGTCCAGCACCACCTTCACCACCTCGGCAGGCTGGAGGGCGTTGACGATGAAGGTCGCCTGATCCTCCGACCACGGGATGATGTCGATCTTCTCGCCCTGCAACTCGGCCACCACCGCCTGGACGCGGGAGCCGCGCATGCCGACGCAGGCGCCGACCGGGTCGATCGATCCGTCGCGTGAGATCACGGCGATCTTGGCGCGGGAGCCCGGATCGCGGGCCACCGCCTTCACCTCGACGATGCCGTCGTAGATTTCGGGCACTTCCTGGCCGAACAGCTTGGCCATGAATTGCGGGTGGGAGCGCGACAGGAAGATCTGCGGCCCGCGCACTTCCGAGCGCACGTCGAACAGGTACGAGCGGATGCGGTCGCCTGGGCGGAAGGTCTCGCGCGGGATCATCTCGTCGCGGCGGACGATGCCCTCGCCACGGCCGAGATCCACGATCACGTTGCCGTACTCGACGCGCTTCACGACGCCGTTGAGGATTTCGCCGATGCGGTCCTTGTACTCCTCGAACATCCGGGCGCGCTCGGCGTCGCGGACCTTCTGGACGATGACTTGCTTGGCCGACTGGGCGGCGACGCGGCCGAAATCGAAGGGCGGCAGGGTGTCGGAGATGACATCGCCGACCAGCGCGCCGGGGTTGAAGCGGCGGGCCTGATCGAGGGTGATCTCGCGGGCGTCGTTCTCGACCTGCTCCACCACCAGCAGGTGGCGGGAGAGGCGCAGCGCGCCGCTCTTCGAATCGATCTCGGCGTGCACGTCCGTCTCGGCGCCGTAGCGGGAACGGGCGGCCTTGGCGATCGCCTCCTCCATCGCCTCGATGACGATGCTGCGGTCGATCACTTTCTCGCGGGCAACCGCGTCGGCGATCTGGAGGAGTTCGAGCCTGTTGGCGCTGACGACGGCCATGGGTTCAGGTCCTTCTTCTCAAACGGGAAATTCTAAAGCGGCTCGTCGTTCTAGAGCGGCTCGTCATTCTAGAGTGGCTCGTCTTGGCCCTTGAGCCGGGCGGCCTTGGTGATGACCGGCCCCTTCGGCCCGCTCCGCGCGGGCTTCTCGGCGGCCGGCTTCCTGGCCGGAAACTTGGTCGCCTTGCCAGCGGGTGCCTTGCCGGCGGGTGCCTTGCCAGCCGGCTTGCCGGGTGACTTGGCCTTCGGTGAGGCGGCCTTGCGCGGAGCCGGACGCGGCGGGGCCTCGTCCTCCTCCTCGATCTCGTCCATCTCGTCGGCGGGCGGGCCGCCCCGGCGCAGGGATTCGCGCACCAGTTCGTCGGTGAGGACGAGATGGGCCTCCGCGAGGTCGCGCAGCGGCACCGCGATGCAGCTCGGCAGGCCCTCCTTCACGTCGGGCAGGTCGACCGGCACCGTTTTGCCCTGGGCATCCGGCGTGCCGAGGATGCCCCGGAAACGCTTGCGCCCGTCCAGCGGCACGGCAAGCTCCAGCTTCGCCTCGTGCCCCGCCCAGCGGGCGAAGTCCGAGACGCGCACCAACGGCCGGTCGATGCCCGGCGAGGACATTTCGAGGTTGTAGGCGCCGCCCACCGGATCATCGAGGTCGAGGATCGGCGAGAGGACGCGGCTCGCCGCCTCGCAATCGTCGATGGTGCAGGTCCCGTCCGGCCGCTCCAGCATGATCTGCACGGTACAGCCGTTCTGGGCGGAGACCTTCACGCGCACCAGCCGGTAGCCGAGGCCCTGCAGCGGGCCTTCGATGACGCGCGCCACCTGGGCGCCGACGCCGGTCTCGCCGGTGAGGCGCGGTTCCGCGAGATCGGAGGGAATGTCGGCCATGGAGGTTTCGCGCAAGAGCCCGCTTCGGAGGCGACGTTGCGGCCAAAAAAAAGAGCGGGCCCGGGGGCCCACTCCGAACCGCAGCCTCGCGACTGCCATCAGAAATGTTGCTCGTAACTTACGGGCATTCGCCTTCCGCCGCAAGGGCCGGGCGGGTACTCTGCGCCATCGCGGAAGGGGGAACGACGTGCCGCATTGGCGCAAGCTCGGCCGGGTCTTCGACCCCATGGCGGTCCACGACAGGCCCTGGCTGAAGGAATTCGCGCAGGCGCCGAGCGCGCTGATCTGCGGCGACGTCGTGCGGATCTACTTTTCCTGCCGCCCGCCCGCCGACGCGGCCGGGCAATACGTGAGCCACAGCGCCTATGTCGATCTCGACCGGGCCGACCTGTTCACGATCCGCGCCGTGGCCGAGGCGCCGATCCTGCCCCTGGGGCAGACCGGCGCCTTCGACGAGTTCGGCGTCTATCCCGTCTCGGTGATCCGGCACGGGGACGAGGTGCGGGCCTATTACGCCGGCTGGACGCGCTGCGAATCGGTGCCGTTCAACACGGCCATCGGCTGCGCCGTGAGCCGCGACGGCGGGATGCGCTTCGAGCGCCTGGGGCCGGGGCCGATCCTGCCCTACGGCCCGGATGAGCCCTTCGTGATGAGCGGGCCGAAGGTCCGCATCTTCGGCGGCACGTGGTACCTGTTCTACATCGCCGGCCGGAGTTGGAAGATGCATGGCGGCCGGGCCGAACCGGTCTATCGCATCCGCATGGCGACCTCGCCCGACGGCCTGACCTGGACCAAGGCGGGCCGTGACCTGATCCCGCCCCGGATCGAGCCCGACGAGGCGCAGGCGAGCCCCGACGTCTTCTTCGCGGACGGGCGCTACCACATGCATTTCTGCTACCGGTACAGCACCGATTACCGGAGCCATGAACGCGGCTACCGCATCGGCTACGCCTGGAGCGACGACCTCGTGACATGGACCCGCGCGGACGAGCGCGCCGGCCTCGACGTCTCGGCGGAGGGGTGGGACGCGCAGATGGTGAGCTATCCGCACGTCTTCGCCGTCGATGGGCGAACCTACCTCGCCTATCTCGGCAACGATGTCGGGCGCGGCGGCTTCGGCCTCGCCGTCCTCGACGGGCCGATGGGGTGAGGCCGATGCGCTGGGAGAGGCTCGGCCTCGTCTTCGACCTGCAGGCGCATCCGCTGCCCTTCGGCATCGGCGCGTTCGCGCAGGGGCCGCAGGCCCTGGTGCTGGACGACCGCGTGCGGGTCTACTTCTCCACCCGCAGCCGCGATCCGGACGGGAAGTACCGCAGCCTCGTCGCCTTCGCGGATTTCACCCGCGACCTCTCGGCCGTCCTCGGCGTCAGCCGGAGCCCGGCGATCGAACCCGGCGGCCTCGGCACCTTCGATGAGCACGGCATCTTCCCGATGACCGTGTTGGCTCAGGGGGATCGGGTCTTCGGCTACACGACGGGATGGAGCCGCCGCGTCTCGGTCTCCGTCGAGACCGGGATCGGCCTCGCCATCAGCCGCGACGGCGGGCTCAGCTTCGAGCGGCACGGGACCGGGCCGGTTCTCTCGGCCACCCTGAACGAGCCCTTCCTCGTGGGCGACGGGATCGTGCGGGTGATCGGCGGCCGCTTCCACATGTGGTACATTTTCGGCACGCAATGGACCCGGCCCGCCCCCGGCGCGGAGGCCGAACGGGTCTACAAGATCGGGCACGCCACCTCGTCGGACGGGATCGCCTGGGTGAAGGAGGACGGGCGCCGGATCGTGCCCGACCGCCTCGGCCCCACCGAATGCCAGGCGCTGCCCACCGTCTTCGACCGGGACGGGCGCCACCACATGGTCTTCTGCTACCGCGAGCAGGTCGGCTTCCGCACCGACCCGTCCCGGGGCTACCGCCTCGGCCATGCGTGGTCCGACGACCTCGCCACCTGGACGCGGGACGATGCCATGCCCGGCCTGCCGGGCGGGCCTAGCGGGCCGGGCGCGTGGGACGGGGCGATGCAATGCTACCCGAACGCCTTCACCTGCGACGGGGCCACGTACCTCCTCTACAACGGCGATGCGTTCGGGCGATTTGGGTTCGGCGCGGCGCGATTGGTGGGGTGAGGCCCCCGCCCTGTCCCGCCCGCACCCTCATCCTGAGGTGCTGCGGAGCAGCCTCGAAGGCGGGCACCTCAGGATGAGGTAATCTCCTGGGAGTACGTACGAACGGGTTCCGCGCTGCGACGAGGATCGGACCATGACCGGACCACGCGACTTCGACCGTGAGGCGCAGGATGTGCAGGGGCACCGCTACGCCTACGACTTCGATTTCGACGTCATGCACGGCTACATGGTGCGGGCCTTCGCGCCGTTCTTCCGGCCGGGCCGGCTGCTCGAACTCGGCAGCTTCCGGGGCGACTTCACCCGGCGCCTGACGCCGCACTTCTCCGACATCACCTGCGTCGAGGCCTCCGGCGAGGCCGTGGAGGCCGCGCGCGGCCGGCTCGGCGACGCGGCGACCATCACCCACGCCACCTTCGAGGAGGCCGCCCTCCCCGGCCGCTTCGACACGGTGGTGCTCACCCACGTCCTCGAACATCTCGACGACCCGGTCGGCGTCCTGCGCCGGGTGAACGACGAATGGCTCGCCGAGGGCGGGCGCCTCCTCGTCGCCTGCCCGAACGCCAACGCGCCCTCCCGCCAGATCGCCGTGCGGATGGGCCTCATCTCCCACCACAGCGCCGTCACCGAGGCCGAGCGCCAGCACGGCCATCGCCGCACCTACGCCCTCGACACCCTGGAGCGCGATGCCGTGGCGGCGGGCCTGCGCGTCGTCCACCGCTCCGGGATCTTCTTCAAGGCGCTCGCGAACTTCCAGTGGGACGCGCTGCTCAAGACCGATATCGTCTCGCAGGACTACCTCGATGGGTGCTATGCGCTCGGTCAGGTCTATCCCGACCTCTGCGCGAGCATCTACCTCGTCTGTGAGGCAGGCCGCGCGGCCTGACCCGGAGCCGCCCTTCGCGCGGCGTGAGAGTGAACCGTGCTTCCCTGGATCGAGATCGACACCGGCCCCGTCCCCGGCTGCGAGGCGCCCCTGCGGCTGATGCAGCGGGGCCATGAATTCTCGATCTTCGCCGGATCGAACGAACTGATGAACAGCTTTCGCGGCGGCTCGGAGGAGGCGCTGGCCGTCCTCGCCTGCGAGCGGCTGGCCGGGATACGCGCACCGCGCGTGCTGATCGGCGGGCTCGGCATGGGCTTCACCCTCCGCGCCGCCCTGGCGAGTCTCGGGCCGGACGCGCATGTCGCGGTCGCCGAACTGGTGCCCAAGGTCATCGCATGGGCCAAGGGTCCGCTGACCGGCGTGTTCAAGGGCTGCCTCGACGATCCCCGCCTCGCCCTGCACGAGGCCGACGTGAACCGCCTGATCCAATCCGGCGAGGGCGCCTGGGACGCGATCCTCCTCGACGTGGACAACGGCCCCGAGGGCCTGACCCGGCGGGAGAACGACCGGCTCTACGACAGCTGGGGGGTGAAGCGCGCCCTGTGGGCGCTGAGCCCGAACGGGGTGCTCGGCGTGTGGTCGGGCGGGCCGGACCGCAAGTTCAAGGCCCGTCTCCAGAACGGGGGCTTCGTGGTGGACGAGGTGCGCCCCCGCTCCGGCGGCCGGCGCGGGGCCCGTCATGTCGTCTGGCTCGCCACCCGCGCACAGGGGGCCGGCCACCGCGCCCGGTGATTTTTTAACGCGGACGGGGCGCTCTCCTGGCGGGCGCCTCGTTCAGTATTCGTCGGGACACGGGAGCGACTTCCCCGCCCCGCGCAAGCATTCCCCGACACCCCTCGCCCTTGTGAAAATCTGCCCATCCGGTCTTCGCGGCGACGCTTATGCCAGTCGGGGTTGTATTTCTTCCGCCTTGCTTCTGATCCTAAAGCGATTGAACCACCCGGGGTTGCGTTACTGCCTGGCCCAGGCGGATCGTCCAGCACAGTGCAACGCAGCGCGATCGACTGAGCTACGCGCTCGACCCGGCAGAAACTGCCTCCCACATGTTAATCTGCGGCAGGACAGATTAGAAAAGCCTTACCCGGCAACTGGATGTTAACTGCGCATTAACCATGGCCATGGTCCATATACGATCAGATTAAGTTTTCGTGTGGAGGGCAGAAACATGGCGGTGACTGCGCGCACTCCCTGGTCGCAGATCTTGAACCAGTTTGCGGAAGGGCTCGACGCTATACCTGATCAAAGGAGCGCCGAAATTCTTGTGTTGAAGTCCAGTCTCGACAACCCGACCGCGTCTCGCGACGAGGACGCGGTGGAGGTGGCGGCGGAGGCGATCCGGCCGCAGGTGACGGCCCAGATGTCGGCCCCGGTCGCGCCCCAGGCGACGGCCCAGGCGTCCATCTCGGCCTCGGCCCAGTACGCCGCGCAATATGCGGTGGCGGCCGAGCTGGACCCGGCCTCCGGCGAGGACCTGTCCGACTGGACGGCGACCCTCGATATCATCAACGGCATGGCCGGCTACGCCGACGAGCAGCGCTCGCGGGTGAAGGAGCAGGCCAAGTCGTACAAGGAGACCCTGCAGGACCTGCAGAAGGAACTTCGCGACGTCCACCAGCGCCTGCGCCTCTTCGAGAAGCAGGCCGCCGAGACGCAGCTTCAGGCCGATGCCCGCGTCCAGCGGATCCAGGCCGAGGCTGACGCCCAGGTGCAGGACATCCGGCTCGCCGCCGAAGCCCAGATCCGCTCGATCCGCAACGAGGCCGACGGTCGCGTGAAGATCGCCGAGGAGAAGACCCGCGCCGCCAACCTGCGCGCCGTGACCGCCGAGAAGTGGTTGCAGCGGATCGACAACGCCGCCAAGAACCTTCTGACCGGCGTCCATACCGGCGTCTGAGCCGCCCGCTCTCACCGTGCCCGGCCCATGCCGGGGACTACCGCAACAGGGACGAAACGGGACAGGGACCGATGGACGACCACAACTACGATCAGAACCCCACGGTCAGCTCCCTGATGGACAAGGGCAAGAAGTTCGCGAACGCCGAGCAGGTGAAGAAGATCCTGCTGCTGAACACGTCCGGCAAGTCCTCCGCCGAGCGGGGCACCTTCGACGGGTTCCCGAACTCGGAGAAGATGGCCGGCCTGCTGGACCGGGTCCGCGACGCGGCGAGCTACATCCGCGACGTCGAGGACCGTGCCCAGGAGCAGGAGTTCCGCACCCAGGAATTGCTCGACCAAGTGCGCGCCGACATGCAGGCCGCCCGCAGCCAGGTGCAGGCGGCCGAGCAGCGCACGCGGGAGATCCAGGCCCAGGCCAACGCCCTGATCAAGGCCGCCGAGGACCGCGCCCGGGTCGCCGAGGAGCGGGCCGAAACCGCCGAGGGCTGGCTGCGCCGCATCGCCGAGGCGATCGAGTCCGAGTTCGCGCCGGGTTCCGACGAGGCCGCCGCGATCCGCTCCAGCATCGGCCGCGCCGCCGTGGCGTGACGGTCCGCAGGGACAGGGGACCGTCATGCCAGGGATAGACGAAGGATTCTGGGACCAGCTCGACGCCCGCATCGCCGCCACCATCGTCCGGGCGCCGCGGCGCCCCATGCGCCCGCAGGGCCCCATGCGCCCGCAGGCCCCCTTGCGCCCGCAGGGCCCGTCGAACCCGGCGCGGGTGTCGCGGCCCGCGCCGACGATCGAGGCGCAGGCGGACCGGCACCACGTCTCCGACTGGACGGGGCTCGTGGAGACGATCTCGGCGGCCGGTGCCGCCGCGCAGGTGCAGGATGAGCGCCTTCGCGAACGGAATGCCGCCTACGAGGTCCTGGCGAGCGATCTCAGGCGCGCCCTGGACGACGTCGAGCGCTACAAGGGCCTCGTCGCCCAGGCGCAGGCCCAGGCCGAGGCGAAGGCCCGCGAGATCCAGGCCCTGGCGGAGGCCCGGATCAACGCGATCCAGGCCCGTGCCGATGCCCGCGTGCAGCGGGCGGAGGAGCGCGCCCACGCCGCCGACCAGCGGGTGATCGTCGTCGAGGACTGGCTCACCACCTTCGAGGAGGCGAGCCGGAGCCTCCTGCCGGCGCTCCGCGCGCCGATCGCCAAGGCGTCCTAGTGCATCGATCCAGACGGAGGCGTCAGCCGCGTCTGGAAAAATTGATGCAAAAACAAGAAGCTCGGGCAGAGATGCATGAACGGAGTGAATGCGTCACCGCTCTAGCGCCCCTCATGCCTCCCCGGATCGCGGCAGGCGCCCCTCGATCGGGTAGGCCGGATCGTTGTAGCCGGGCGTTGAGGGGTGGCCGACCGCGACATGCGCGTCCACCAGCGCCTCGTCCTCGGCCGTGAAGGCATAAGCGAGGGCGCCGACATATTCCTCCCATTGCGCGAAGGTGCGCGGTCCGGCGATCACCCCCGTCACGAGGCGGTTGTTGAGCACCCAGGCCGTGGCGAACTGCCCGGCGGTGATGCCGCGCGCCTGCGCGTGATCGCGGAACAGGCGGGCGATCCTCAGGGATTCCGGCCGCCACTCGGTCTGCATCATGCGCGTGTCGGCCCGGCCCGCGCGGGTTTCCTGCGGCGGCGGGGCGTCGGGATCGTACTTGCCGGTGAGCACGCCGCGCGCGAGGGGCGAATAGGGGAACACCCCGAGCCCGTAATGGGCGCAGGCCGGCAAATGCTCGGTCTCCGGCATCCGGTTGAAGGCGTTGTAATAGGGCTGGCTCACCACCGGGCGGTCGATGCCGGCCTCGTCGCACAGGCGGCAGATCTCCGCGACGCGCCACGCGCGGTGGTTCGAGACGCCGAAATGGCGGATCTTGCCGGCCCGGACGAGGTCGGCCATCGCCCGCACGGTCTCGGAGAGCGGCGTGCCGTGATCCTCCTTGTGCAGGTAGTAGATGTCGATGAAGTCGGTGCCGAGCCGGCGCAGGCTGTCCTCGACCGCCTTCATGATGTGGACGCGGGAGAGGCCGCCCTCCTGCGGGCCCTTGCCGGTCGGCGTCGCGACCTTGGTCGCCAGCACCCAGGCATGGCGGTCGGCGGCGATGAGCCGGCCGGTGACCTCCTCGGAGCGCCCCTCGGTGTAGACGTTCGCCGTGTCGATGAAATTCACCCCCGCCTCGCGGGCATGGGACACGATCCGGCCGGCATCGGCCTCGTCGGTCGGGCCGCCGAACATCATCGTGCCGAGGCAGATCGGCGAGACCTTGAGGCCGGAGCGGCCGAGACGGCGGTACTGCATGGCGGCGTTGGTCCTTGTCACGCGAGGGCCCAATGTCGGCCGCGTTCTCCCCGCGTCAACCGGCCGGCGGCGTAACCGGGAGCGGCGGCGCGGCGAACTGACCCGCGAGGGGACGGAACGGCCTCCCCGCCGTTACCGTCTCCGTGTCCCAGCAACCGATCCCGATGACGCGCACCGCATCCTTGGCTCCCCACCCGGCTCCCCGGTTCTGGCCCTGGCTCGACAGGGCGGGCCGGCTCTCCTGGCTGAAGCTCGTCCTGTTCCTCGCCTGCCTCGCGCCGGCCTGCGAACTCGCCATCGCCTACCGGCTGGACGCGCTGGGGGCGAAGCCCGTCACCGCGCTGATCCACGGGACAGGCGAATGGGCGGTGCGCTTCCTGCTAGCGGGCCTCGCCATCACGCCCCTGCGGCGCATCGCGGATTGGCCGAAGCTGATCCTGGTGCGGCGGATGCTCGGCGTGACCGCCATGGCCTACGCACTGGCCCACCTCGCCCTGTACGTCGCCGACCAGAATTTCGACCTCGTGAAGGTCGTCTCGGAGATCGCCCTGCGGATCTACCTGACGATCGGCTTCGTCGCCCTGGCCGGGCTGATCGCGCTCGGCGCCACCTCGACGGATGCCGCGATCCGCAACATGGGGCCGAACTGGCACCGGCTGCACCGGCTCGTCTACACGATCACCGTGCTGGGCCTCGTCCACTACTTCCTGCAGGCGAAGATCGACGTCTCCGCGCCGGTCTTCTGGACGGGGGTGTTCCTGCTGCTGATGGGCTGGCGGATCATGCGCAAGTTCCGCCTGCCCGAGCGCCCCTGGGCGCTGCTGCTCCTCGCCATCGCCGCCGCCCTGCTGACGGCGGGGCTGGAGGCGGCGTGGTACGGGCTCGCCAGCGGCGTGCCGGCCAGCCTCGTCCTTGCGGCGAACCTCGATTTCTCCGGCCCGATCCGGCCGGCGTGGTGGGTGCTGGCGGTGGGCCTCGCCCTGCCGGTCACGGCCCTGGTGCGGACCTCGCGCGCCGCCGCCGGCATCCGGGGCGCGGCGCCGCGCTTGTCGCCGCGCGCCTGATGCCGCAGAACCCGCCGGCTCCCCCGCCCTCCCGGCGGGGCGATGGCGGAGTGTTCCGGATGACGCGCGGCCTGCTTCTCCTCCTCGCGGGCGCCCTGTGGCCCGCTGCGGCACTGGCAGCGCCCCCGGCCAAGCCGCCCGCGCCGCCGGTCCAGGCGGCCCCCGCGCCGGTCGCGACGATCTGCACGGTGCCGGCGCCCCCCGCGATCGGCGAGCGGCCCGCCAAGCCGGCCCTGCCGCAGAAGCCCGCCTGCCTCGACGCCAAGGAGGGCTGCCCCGGCTGGGAGGCCTACAGCTACAACGATGCGGTGAAGGTCTATAACACCCAGGCTCAGGCGTTCCGGCCCTTGGCCGAGGCCTATCTCCAAAAGCTCAACGCCTACGTGAAGGCGAGTTCGGCCTACGCCCAGTGCGAGGCCGAGGCGATGCAGAAGTAGGCAGGACGCCGGCCGCGCCGCGAACGGGCGGCCGGCGCCGTCACCTCAGGCCGCCTTGGTGGAGTCGGGCTTCGGGAAGGCGTCCGCGAACGAGTCGGAATTCGACCAGCCCTGCGAGTCGGTGCCGGTGTGGCTCGACGTGTCGTGGTTCCAGGTCTCGGTCACGGTCGAGAAATCGGGGCCGTGCTGCTCGACCACATGCGGCTGGACGCCCCCGAAATCGAACGAACCGTCGTGCGGCAGCGTGAACGAGGTCGGGACCTCGACCTGCGGGATGTCCTGCGCGATCACATCCAGGTCGCCGAACGAGGCGAAGTCTTCGGCGACATCGTCGAAGGTCGGGACCGTCACCTCCGGCGGCAGGTACTGCGCGAGGTGCGACAGCTCCGACAGGCCGTGATTGTAGATCGAGTCGTAGCTGAAGTCGAAGTCTTGGCCAAAGCTCACGGGAAACTCCCAAGCTGGTCAGCCGGTTGCAGAAGTATCAAGCAAACACAACCCGGCCGTTATGAGCCGACATAGCATTCGCTACCGGCATCGAAATCTACTTTTTCCTTATACCGGGAGTCAATACCCCTAAAATCGCCGCATTCAACTCAACAGATCGGCGAATAGTGCGCTCGATACTCAAATATCAGGCCGTGCATCGCGTGCTCCGGGACACTATCCCGGCGAGGCCGGCGGCGGGACATCAGATCCGCGCCGGGGCCTTCTTCAATGCGGCGGCGAAGGCCTTGAGCTGGCGGTTGAGGTCGGCCAGCTCGTTGAGGGCGATGGTCTTGTGACCATCGCGGACCGCGCGCTCGATATCCTCGACCTGCGAGGCGACGAGGCGGCGGAGTGCGGTGGCGACTTGTTCACGGGTCATCGGTCGAGCGTCTTCGCGGAGGATCGGGAGGACGGCCGGACGGGCGGCCAGGCACCTGCCGGTGATAGGCGGGTAGGCTTAACCGTTCGTGTCGCGACGGGCCTCGCCCCCGGATCACGGTCCGCTCGAGCGGGTCCGCATCTCGTCCTTGCGCATCGGCATGGCGTCGATGGTGGCGAACAGGGTCTGCGGCGGGATCGGCTCCTCGGAGACGAGCTTCGCCCCGCCGTCCTTGCCGATCAGCACGGCGCGGAACGCCTCCGGCGGAAGGCGCAGGCGCTTGCGCAGGGCCGTCGCCTCCGGCCCCGTGCCCACCGCTTCCATCACGACGAGGTGCCGCTCGGCGAGGCCCTCGCGCACCGGCCCGAGGGCGGCGCGCTGGGCCTTCAGCCCGGCATCCCCGGCGCTCGGCGCCGAGACCACGAGGATCCGCGCGCGCCAGCGCTGGGCGGCCAGGGGATCACGGGCCGCCGAGGCCCCGAAGGCCAGGGCCGCCAGGCAGAGGCCGGCCACGAACGCACGCATTCCTTCTCTCCCGTCGCAGGACAGGCCCAACGCGCCCGCGCCCCGGTCGTTGCGGATTTGCTTCGGCGGGCCCTGCGCCCCAGATCCGGGGCCCGATCCACCTCTCGCGCATACGGGGTCCCCCATGGCCGCCATGAACCGCCGCATCGTCCTGGCTTCCCGCCCGCACGGCGAACCGAAGCCCGGCGATTTCCGCCTCGAGGAGGTGCCCGTGCCCGAGCCGGGTCCGGGGCAGGTGCTCCTGCGGACGCGATGGCTCTCCCTCGACCCGTACATGCGCGGCCGGATGAGCGCGGCGAAATCCTACGCCGCCCCTGTGGAGATCGGCGCGCCAATCACCGCCGAGACGGTCGGCGAGGTCGTGGCCTCGAACCACCCCGACTACAGGGTCGGCGAGCTGCTCACAGCCTTCGCCGGCTGGCAGGAATACTTCGTCACGGACGGCAAGGGCTCCCGCCGGATCGACCCGGCCGACGCCCCGCCCTCCACGGCGCTGGGCGCCCTCGGGATGCCGGGCATGACCGCCTATACCGGCCTGCTCAACATCGGCCAGCCGAAGGCGGGCGAGACCGTCGTGGTCGCCGCCGCCACGGGGCCGGTGGGCTCCATGGTCGGGCAGATCGCCCGGCTGAAGGGCGCGCGGGCGGTCGGCATCGCGGGCGGGCCGGACAAGTGCCGCTACCTCACCGAGGAACTGGGCTTCGACGCGGCGGTCGACCACCGCGCCCCGGGCTTCGCCGACGCCCTGGCCCGCGCCTGCCCCAAGGGCATCGACGTCTATTTCGAGAATGTCGGCGGGGCCGTGTTCGACGCGGTGCTGCCGCTCCTCAACGACTTCGCCCGCCTGCCGGTCTGCGGCCTCGTCTCGGCCTACAACGCCACCGAGGTGCCCCCCGGGCCCGACCGCCAGCCGGCGCTGATGCGCATGGTGCTGACCAAGCGCCTGCGCATCCAGGGCTTCATCGTGTGGGACTTCGCCGCCCAGGCCGAGGAGTTCCGCCGGGAGGTCGGCGCGTGGATCAAGGACGGGCGTGTGCAGTACCGCGAGGACGTGGTGGAGGGGCTGGAGAAGGCGCCCGAGGCCTTCATCGGCCTGCTCAAGGGCCGCAACTTCGGCAAGCTCGTGGTGCGCGTCTCGTCCTGAGCCCCCGGCCCCGAGGCGGTTTTCCTCTCCGGGACACCGCCTCGGGGCGATTTTCTTCGCCGCGGCGCCCGCACGGCGACACAGTTCTTCCAAATATCCATTGCGCAAAAGATGAGTGCGGCGAACATTTCGCCAGCATCAACCGCCACGCGGCGAGGCTTTTTCTGCCTCTTTGAGCAAAGCCGGAAATATCGTCTGGCGCGACGGCGATCTTTGAAAAGGCATTTCATTGACGGGAATGCCGCCCGGGGCCACCCTTTATGGCGACAACTTGGCCCGGCGGGGGCGGATGCGGACCGGAGTGGCCGGAGCGCACCGCGTCGTCGCGGCCAGACCCACCGGAAAGATCCCGCGATGACACGTCCGAGACTCGTCGGCCTGAGCGCGAACGTCCAGCGCCCCTCCAAGACGCGCACCCTGGTCGACCTGATCGTCCGCGAGGCCGCCGCGCGCGGCCCCGTCGAGACCCGCGTGTTCGACTTCGTGGATGCGGGCACCGGCCTCGGCGCCGCCTGGACGCGGGACCAGCTCTCCCTCCCCGCGCGGCGGCTGGTGGAGGCCATCGAGGAGGCGGACGGGCTCGTCGTCGGCTCGCCGGTCTACAAGGGCAGCTATACCGGGCTGTTCAAGCACCTGTTCGATCTGGTCGATCCCGCCGCGCTGGCGGGCAAGCCGGTCGCCATCGCCGCGACGGGCGGCGGCGCCCGCCACGCGCTGGTGGTGGAGCATTCGTTCCGGCCGCTCTTCGGCTTCTTCGGCGCGCTTCAGGTGCCGGTGACGGTCTACGCCTCGGATTCCGAGTTCACCGACGGCGCCCTCACCGACCAGGGGGTGCGCGAGCGCGTCGGGCTCGCGGGCAGCCTCCTCGCCGACCTGCTGGCGCACCGGGCGGCGGCGGATGCCCCCCTCTCCCTCGCCGCGGCCCGGTGAGCGCCGTGACCCTGCACAGGCGCACCCTGCTGGCCGGGCTCGCCGCCCTGCCGACCCTCAACATGGCCCGCGCGGCGGAGCCGGGCGTGCTGCGCATCGGCTACCAGAAGAACGGCATCCTCGTCGTCGCCAAGCAGCAGCGGGCGATCGAGGCCGCCCTCGAACCCCTCGGCCACACGGTGACGTGGGTCGAGTTCTCCTTCGGGCCGCCGCTCCTCGAAGCCCTGTCCCTCGGCGGGATCGATCTGGGCCAGACCGGCGATGCGCCGCCGATCTTCGCGCAGGCCGCGAAATCCACCCTCGTCTACGCCGCCGCGCAGGAATCGGGCGGCTCGGGCTCCGGCATCCTGCTGCCGAAGGGCTCGACCATCGGGAGCCTCGCGGAGCTGAAGGGCAAGCGCGTCGCCTTCGCCAAGGCGTCGAGCGCCCACAACCTCACGGTGGCGGCGCTGGAGAAGGCCGGGCTGTCCTACGCGGACATCGAGCCCGTGACGCTCGCCCCCGCCGACGCGGCCGCCGCCTTCTCGCGCGGCAGCATCGACGCCTGGACGATCTGGGACCCCTATTTCGCCATCGCTGAGGCGGGCGAGGGCGTGCGGGTGCTGGCCAACGCCAACGACATCGCCCCGCAGAACAACTTCTTCCTGGCGAGCCGCGCCCTCGCGACGGAGCGGGCCCCCGTGCTGTCCGCCGCCATCGCCACCCTCGGCCGGGTGGCCGAGTGGTGCACCCGGAACCGGGGCGAGGTCGCCGCCCTGCTCTCGCAGGGGACCGGCGTGCCCCTGCCCGCTACGAGGCGGGCGGTGGACCGCACCGATTACGTGATCGGCCCGATGAACCCGCGCGTCACCGCCGCGCAGCAGGCCATCGCCAACCGCTTCCACGCCCTGAAGCTCATCCCCCGCCCGATCCGCGTCGCCGACGCGGTGTGGACGGCGCCCGACCGCAACGGCTGATCCCGATGACCCAGACGAAAGCCCTGTCTCCCGGCGCCGATGCGGGCCCGAGCCGGCGCCTACTCCTTTCCGCCGGCCTCGGGCTCGCGGCCTCCTTCGCCTTGCGCCCCGCCCGCGCGGCCGACGGCATCGTGCGGATCGGCTACCAGAAATACGGTTCCCTCGTGCTGCTGAAGGGACGCGGCGCCCTGGAGCAAGCCCTGAAGCCCCTCGGCTATGCGGTCGAATGGTCGGAATTCCCCTCCGGCCCGCCGCTGATGGAGGCGCTGAACGCCGGGGCCATCGATTTCGGCTCGGCCGGCGAGGCGCCGCCGATCTTCGCCCAGGCGGCGAGCACGGAACTCCGCTACGTCGCCGCCGAGCCGCCGGCCCCGAGGGGCGAGGCGATCCTCGTGCCCAAGGACAGCCCGATCAAGGATCTCGCGGACCTGCGCGGGCGGACCATCGCCCTCAACAAGGGCTCGAACGTCCACTTCCTGCTGGTGCGCGCCCTGGAGAAGGCGGGCATCCCCTACGACGCGGTGAAGCTCGCCTTCCTCGCCCCGGCGGACGCCAACGCCGCGTTCCTGCGCGGCGCCGTCGATGCCTGGGCAATCTGGGACCCCTACCTCGCCGCCGCCGAGCGCTCCACGGGGGCGCGGGTGCTGGCCGACGGCCAGGGCCTGGCGCCGAACCGGCAATTCTACCTCTCCCGGCGCGGCTTCACCGACGCGAGCCCCGCGATCGTCACGGAGGTTCTGAAGGCGATCGGCGAGGTCGATACCTGGGCCGAGGGCCATGCCGAGACGGTGGCGGCCGACCTCGCCCCCTCGGTCGGCATCCCCGCGCCGGTGCTGCGCGTGGCTCTGGAGCGCCTGTCCTACGGCGTCGCGCCCCTCGACGCGGCGGCGGTGGACGACCAGCAGAAGGTGGCGGACGCGTTCCACGCACTGGGCCTGCTGCCGAAGCCCATCCGCGTCGCGGACGCGGTGTGGAATGCCCCGAAGAAGGCCGCCAGCCGATGAGCCGCGCCCTCACCCTGTCGCGCCTGCGCGACGCCACGGTGCCCTGGCTCTTGCCGGCGGCGCTGGTCATCGGCTGGCAGGCCGCCGTCTCCACCGGGCTCGTCTCGAACCGCTTCATGCCCGCCCCCCTCGACGTGGCCCGCGCCGGCTACGACGCCGCGCGGACGGGCGAGCTCTGGACCAATCTCGGCGTCAGCACCCTGCGCGCCCTG
Source organism: Methylobacterium sp. TK26 (assembly GCF_055361565.1). NCBI lineage: Bacteria > Pseudomonadati > Pseudomonadota > Alphaproteobacteria > Hyphomicrobiales > Methylobacteriaceae > Methylobacterium > Methylobacterium sp. TK26. The sequence goes on from NZ_CM143965.1 coordinate 3,106,419, forward strand.
GCGGGCTTCGCGGTCGGCGGCGGCATCGGGTTCGCCCTCGGCCTCGCCAACGGGCTGTCGCGCCTGTCCGAGACCTTGACCGACACCTCCGTGCAGATGGTGCGCAACGTGCCCCACCTGTCGCTGATCCCCCTGGTGATCCTGTGGTTCGGCATCGGCGAGGAGGCGAAGCTGTTCCTCGTGGCGCTCGGCGTGTTCTTCCCGATCTACGCCAACACGCTGCACGGCATCCGCTCGGTGGATCCGGCGCTGGTGGAGATGGGCCGGGTCTACGGCATGTCCCGGGCGGAGCTGTTCCGCCGGGTGGTGCTGCCGGGCGCCCTGCCCTCGATCTTCGTGGGCTTGCGCTACGCGCTCGGCATCATGTGGCTGACGCTGATCGTCGCCGAGACGATCTCGGCCTCCTCCGGCCTCGGCTACATGGCGATGCAGGCGCGCGAGTTCATGCTCGTGGACGTCGTGGTGCTGGCGATCCTGATCTACGCGGCGCTGGGCAAGCTCGCGGACACCCTCACCCGGGCGCTGGAACGCAGCTGCCTGTCCTGGAACCCCGCCTACAGGAGCGCCTGATGCTGCTCGACGCCGTGAGCCGGGACGCGCTCCCCGCCTCCGCCTCCGCCCCCGCCGCCCCCCGCACGGCACCGCCTCCCCGCCCGGCCGGGCGGGGCCTCTCCGTCACCGTGAACGGCCTGCACAAGAGCTTCGACGGCAACCCCGTCATCACCGGGCTCGACCTGTTCCTGCCGGCCGGCAGCTTCACGGCCATCGTCGGCCGCTCCGGCTGCGGCAAGAGCACCCTGCTGCGCACGATCCTCGGATTGGAGCGCCCCAGCGCGGGCCGCGTCACCGTCGAGGCGCCCTCGGCCGCCTCGGCCCGTGCGGCCCCACCCCGGCGGATCATGTTCCAGGAGCCGCGCCTGCTGCCCTGGGCGAGCGTGCTCGACAACGTCGCCGTGGGCCTGACGGGGCTCGGCCCCCGCACGGAGCGCCGCGACCGGGCGCAGGCGGCGCTCGCCGAGGTCGGCCTCGCGGACAAGGCGGGGCAATGGCCCGCCACCCTCTCCGGCGGGCAGCGCCAGCGCGTCGCCCTGGCCCGCGCCCTGGTGAGCGGGCCGGGCCTGCTCGCCCTCGACGAGCCGCTGGGCGCCCTCGACGCCCTGACGCGGATCGGGATGCAGGACCTGATCGAGCGCATCTGGCGGACGCAAGGGTTCACCGCCCTCCTCGTCACCCACGACGTGAGCGAGGCGGTGGCGCTCGCCGACCGCATCCTCGTGATGGAGGATGGCGGCGTCGCCCTCGACCTGCGGGTCGACGTGCCCCGCCCCCGCCGCCGGGGCGAGCCGGACCTCGCGCGCCTGGAAGGGCGCATCCTCGACCATCTCCTCGGCGCCCCGCAGGCTGCCTGAGTAAGGACCAAGCACCATGACCCAACCGCATGACGGGCGCGCCGACGTCCTCTGGTTCCTCCCGACCCACGGCGACGGGCGCTACCTCGGCGCCTCCGAGGGCGCGCGGGAGGTGTCCCTCCCCTATCTCCGGCAGATCGCCCAGGCCGCCGACGAGCTCGGCTATTTCGGCGTGCTGCTGCCGACCGGGCGCTCCTGCGAGGATTCGTGGGTGGTGGCCTCGGCCCTCGCCCCCCTGACGCGGGACCTGCGCTTCCTCGTGGCCGTGCGGCCCGGTTTGCAGGAGCCCTCCGCCGCCGCGCGCATGGCCGCGACCCTCGACCGGATCTCGAACGGCCGCCTGCTCATCAACGTCGTGACCGGCGGCGATCCCGTGGAACTGGCCGGCGACGGCGTGTTCCTCTCGCACGACGAGCGCTACGCGGTGACGGACGAGTTCCTGCACATCTGGCGCGGCCTCGTGGCCGGGGAGACGGTCAGCTTCGAGGGCAAGCACCTGCGGGTGGAGAACGGGCGGGTGATCTTCCCCTCCGTCCAGAAGCCCTATCCGCCGCTCTATTTCGGCGGCTCCTCACCCGCCGGCATGACGGTCGCCGCCGAGCATTGCGACGTCTACCTGACCTGGGGCGAGCCCCCGGCCCAGGTCGCGGAGAAGATCGCCGCCGCGAAGGAGGCCGCCGCCGCGAAGGGCAAGACCTTCTCCTACGGCATCCGCCTGCACGTCATCGTCCGCGAGACCGAGGCCGAGGCCTGGGAGGCCGCCGAGCGGCTGATCTCGCGCGTGGACGACGCCACCATCGCCAAGGCGCAGGAGACCCTGAAGCGCCAGGATTCCGTCGGCCAGAGCCGCATGATGGCCCTGCACGGAGGCAAGCGCGACAAGCTCGTCGTCTCGCCGAACCTCTGGGCCGGCGTCGGGCTGGTGCGCGGCGGGGCGGGCACGGCCCTCGTCGGCTCGGCCGATCAGGTCGCCGACCGGATGAAGGAGTACATCGACCTCGGGATCGACCGGTTCATCCTCTCCGGCTACCCGCATCTGGAGGAGGCCTACCGCTTCGCGGAGCTGGTCTTCCCCAAGCTCCCCTTGCGCGAGACCACCGGTCGCGCCGCAAGCAAGGCCCGCAACGACGGCCCGTTCGGCGAGATCATCGCCAACGACCTCGTGCCGCAGCGGCAGGTGTCGGCGAGCTAGGACGGGGATACGCCGTCATTTTCAGCAATCGACCTCATCCTGAGGTGCCCGCGCCAGCGGGCCTCGAAGGAGGGCTTCAGGGATCACGGAGCCTTCTGGAGCCCTCCTTCGAGGCGGCTTGCGCCGCACCTCAGGATGAGGGGGGGGAATGGGATGAGGAGGGCGGTGGCAAACCCGCGCCTGCATCTTTATCTGAAGGAGGCTCCCGCGCCGCCTTCGGATGCCGCCCGTGATTCCGACCCCGCTCGCATTCCTCGCCTCCGGTGTGATGCTCGCCCTCGTGGCGGCGGGCACGGGCGCGATCATGCTGCAGCAGGGCTCGTCCTTCAGCCATCCGCGGCGGGTCGGCGGGCCGTTCGCCCTCGCCGACCTCGACGGCAAGCCGGTGACGGAGGCGGACCTGAAGGGCAAGCCGACCGCCCTGTTCTTCGGCTTCACCCGCTGCCCGGACGTGTGCCCCACTACCCTCTCGACGCTGTCGAGCGTGCTCGGCCGGATGGGCAAGGACGGCGACAAGCTGAACGTCGTCTTCGTCACCCTCGACCCCAGCCGCGACACCCCTGACGTGGTGCGCGAGTACCTGACTTCGTTCGATCCGCGCATCCGCGCCCTCACGGGAACGCAGGCCGAAGTGGACCGGATGGCCGACCTCTTCCACGTCCATGTGAAGCGCATCGCCGGCAAGGACGGCGACTACACGCTGGAGCACAGCGCGGCCGTCGAACTCTTCGACCGGACGGGCAAGGTCGTCGGGGAGATCGGCTACAACGAGGAGGAGGCCTCCGCCCTCGCCAAGCTGATCACCCTGGCCTTCCCCGGCCAATGCCATCCCGGCGGCGGCGTCAGCCTCTGGGACGGGGCGGCGGATGGGACCTGCCGCCCCTCGTGAGGGTCCGCCTCAGAACGACAGCTTCATCCCCCCGGTGATGGTGCGCGGCGCGCCGGCATAGACCGAGCCCGTCGTGGTCGCGAGCACGCCTGCCCCGTTCTGGAACCCGGTCGTCCCGCTGATCGTGTTCGCGAGGTTCTGCGCCGAGGCGACGTAGACCGTGTCGAACAGGTTGCGGACTTCGAGATAGAGGTTCAGCCGCTTGGCATAGCCGCCGGTCAGCGCGGTCTCGTAATGGACGTTGGCGTTGACGATGGTATAGCCCGGCGCCTTCAGCAGGTTGGCGTTGTCGATGTAGAAGTCGTCCTGGAAGACGGTCTCCACGAAGGCGCCGAGCCCGGCCAGCGGGCCGGTCGGCACGTCGTAGCCGATCCGCGCCAGAAGCTGGTGCGCCGGCACGCCGGGGATGGTGTTGCCGGCCCGGTCGAACGCCCGCGTGAGGCTCCCGGCGCTGATCTGCTCGACGTAGCGCGTGTAGACCTGATCGTTGAACCCGTAGGCGGCATAGGCCCGCCAGCCGGGGGCGAAGGCCCAATCCGCCCCGAACTCGATGCCGCGATGTTCCGAGGCCGGCGCGTTGAACGTGTAGGCGAGGAGCCCCGCGCCGGGGGATTGCGAGACCAATTCGTTGCGGAAGAACTCGTAGAAGCCGGTGAGGCTGAAGGTGAGGCCCGGCTGCGGGGTCCAGTCCGCACCGAGGTCGAAGCCCAGATTCTCCTGCGTCTTCAACTGCGTGTTGTTGCCCGGCAGGCCCGCCGGGGTGATGAACAGGTTCGAGGCGGCCGGCGTGGTGTAGCCGGTCGCCGCGCGGGCGCGCAGCTGCCACGCCTCGCTCGCCCGGTAGACGAGCGCCAGTTCCGGCGCCGTGTTGAGGAACTGCCGGTCCGTGTCGCCGACGGTGCGGGTGATGCCGCTGGCCGCGTAGCTGTAGGCGAGGTTGCGCCCGGTGATGCGGGTCGATTCCGCGCTGATCCCGGCCACCGCCGTCAGCCGGTCGGTGAGCGCCACCTCCATCCGCGCCCGCCCGCCGAGATTGTCCTGCACGGCAGTCTGATCGCCGATCAGCCCCCCGAGGCTCGGGCCGCCATAGGGCGCGCGGGTGTAGGTCGCGATGTGATTGTCGATGCGGTTGTAGGCCAGCGCCACGTAGCCCACCGCCGGCAGGCCGAAGAGGTCACCGCGCCGGGTCAGGTCGGTGAGGAAGTTCCACGACGGGTACGAGCCGGTCGAGGAGGTCGTGTAGAACGGCTGGTCGAAGTTGCGCTCATCGAAGCCGAGTTGCGTCCGCCACGTCGTGTCGGCGTCGAAATCGTGCTCGTAGCGCAGGGCCACCACGGTGCGGCGGTCGCTGCGCTGGAGGGCGGCCTCGCTCGCCGTCACCGGCACGGTGCGCCCGAAGGCCCCGTTCACGAAGTAATTGTAGGTCGTGCAGCCCGGCGCCGCGTTCAGCGCCGAGGCGCAGCCCAGCTGGTACGGGTTGATCCCGTACTGCGCCAGGGACGATCGCGCCGCGAGGTTGGCGTGCAACTCGTTGTTGATGACCTTCAGGGTGAAGCGGTTGTCCGGCGTCGGGGTATAGCTCGCCAGCAGGTTGATCGTCTGCGTGTCGTAGGAGGAATGGTCCTGATAGCCGTTCCCGCGCACGTCGCTGGCGAACAGGCTGATCTCGAACGGGCCGCTCACCCCGCCGACCGTGAAGTAGTTCGACAGGTAGCCGAACGAGCCGGCATCGACGCCGTACTCGTAGCCGTCGATCTCCCGGCCGGTGCGGGTGCGGAAGGCGATGGCGCCGCCCGTGGCGTAATTGCCGAACAGCGCCGATTGCGGCCCCCGGAACACGTCGATCCGGCTGTAGGCGCGCGGATCGGTGAGATCGAACCGCGCGGCGCCGTCCGGCTGGGTGAGGATGAACCCGTCCTCCAGCACGACCGTGTTCTTGATGACGCCGGTCGAGCGGGCGTTGTTGCCGCGGATCGAGACGATGACGTCCCGCGCGCCGTTGCCCTGGCGCACGGTCACGCCGGGACTGTTGATCAGCACCGAGCCGATGCTCGTCGCCGGCCGGTCGGCGATGGTGTTCGCGCGGCCGATGGCGGTGACGACCTGCCCCACCGGCTGGTCGATCACCACCGATGAGCTGTTGGGCGGGGCGGCGACGCCGAAGGACCGGACGTTGGCCGGGCCGCCTTCGCCCGTGACGGAGAGTTCGTCGAGGGTCACGGCCTCCTGCGCCCGCGCGGGCGAGGCGCCGATGAGGCACGCGCCGCAGAGGAGCGCAGCCGGTGCCGCGCGGCGCACCGCGACCCGCCGGAGGGCGAGGTCGAGGCCGAGCATGACGAGGATCGCGAGGCCGGTGAGCGGAAACAGGGCGCCGAGCCCGATCACCAGGGCGGTGACGCCCGCCATCACCCGCCTGTCGCGGGGCCAGGGCGGGGCGCCGAGGCTGCCCTTCGGCCGCCGCTTCCACCACATCGTGCCCGCCGTGACGGAGAGCAGGATCGTGGCGAGGCAGAAGGCCAGCATGGCGAACTGGTTCGCCCGCCCCAAATACTGGCCGAGATGGATGCCGATCCCGTACTGGATCAGCCGCCCCACGGGGCCGAGTTCGCGGAAGGGCACGTCGACCAGGGGCGTGCCGGAATACTGGTCGAGGGAGACCACCCGCTGGCGGGCGACGTCCTTCGGATAGACCGCCGCCGCGTAGACCCCCTGCGGCCCCATCGGCAGGGAGAGTTCGTAGCCGCGCGGCATCCCGAGGCGGCCGAGGATCGCGGCGGCCTCGTCGATGCCGATGGGCTTGCCCGAGGCGGTGGATCGCGGGACCGGCGCGTCCCGCATGGTCCAGCCGGTGGCGTCGAGCACCTGTCCCATCGGGACGGTCGAGACCGGCTTGCTCGCCCAGAGGATCGTCGGCTGGCCGAGGCCGGCGACGTTCGACCAATGACGGAGCTGGTCGCCCCACCAGACCGACCAGGGCAGGCCCGTCAGCGCCAGGAAGAGCAGCCCGCCCCCCGCGACGACGCCCGTGACCGCGTGGAGATCCCGCCACCAGACCCGGCGGCGGGGCGTGGCGCGGATCGTCACGACCCCGCCCTCCTGCCCGCGCGGCCACCACAGGTAGAGGCCCGTGAGCACGAGGATGATCGCGAAGCCGGCGACGATCTCGATGATCCCGTTCGCCAGCGGCCCGAAATAGGCGAGGCTGTGCAGGCGCTTCACCACGGTGAAGAACTCGGAATCCCGGTCCACCGTGTCGAGGACGGTGCCGTCGGCGGGGTCGAGATAGACGAGGATCCGGCGCGGCCCCTCGGCCAGCGTCACCACGGCCGAGGCATCGGGCCGGGCGGGATCGGTAAAGGAGAGCGGCGTGCCGCCGGGGACCGCCTGCATCGCCTCGAAGATCAGCCGATCCGGCCCCAGCGGCCTGGCAGCGGGCGCCACGATGCTGCGGCCCGCGAAGACGGTGGCGTTGATCTCGTCCTTGAAGAGGTAAAGCGCCCCCGTCGCGGACAGGGTGACGAGGAAGGGCAGGCACAACAGCCCGGCATAGAAGTGCCAGCGCCAGACGGCGCGATAGATGGCATCGCGCGAGACGCGCGTGGCCTGCGCGACGCCGAGCGGGCGGGCGCTGCCGGAAAGCGAGAGCGACATGACGATTGGTCCGTGAATGAGCGATCGGGAAAGGATCGTTCAGACGGACGGCGGACCTCGGGAGGAGACGGCGCGGTTCGGCGGGCCGCGCACGGGCGGCCGCTCGGCGACGCGCCACACCGGCGCCACGTCGCGGCGGGGTGGGACGACGAGGGCGACGGCCTCCGGGACCGGCGCGACGAGGGGCTGGGCAAGATGGGCCGCGAGGCAGCAGAGTTGCTGCGGACAGGGCGTGCCCTCGTCGGCCGGGCCGCCGTCATGGGCGGCGCAGATCACCCCGTCGGCGTTGAGGAACGTCGGGACGGGCTGGATCGAGACGAGGAAGACCTGAAGCAGCAGGCCGTAGAGCGCGGCCACGGTGATGACCGCGCGGCATCGAGCCGATCGGTCTGAGGGCCTGCGCATGGAGCTTAACTAGGCGGGAGAATCGGTCCGCGTCAACGCCCCGCGTGGCCTCGTGCGGTCAGCGTTTCCATACCCCGAGGCGCTCGCTGCGGGCGTGGTCCTCGGCGGCCACGAGTTCGGGGCTCGCCTCGGGGGAGGCCCGGCCGCCGCCGTTGTAGAGCACCACTTCCGAGAGGTCGCGGCCATCGACGGTGCAATTCATGTTCTCGCTGCCCGGCGCCGGCTGGCAGCTCACCGTGCGCCCGCCGATGTAGCGGGCGAGTTCGTCCGCCTGCCCGCCGCGCACCCATTCGACGCCGAACAGGTGCAGCAGCTTGCCGCCGACCTTCAGGGTCGCGGTGTCGATCACCTGCACCGTGCCGGTGATCGCGTTGGCGGCGGGGGGCGGGGCGTCGGGCTCGGGGTCGCCCCGTCCGTCGCCTTCCGGCGGCGGCGTCACGTTGTCCGGCACCGAGGGGGCGCGGGCGGTCTGGGCCGGCTCCGGCGCCGTGGTGGGCGTAGGCGCGGTCTGGGCCTGCCGCGTGGCCGGGGGCTGCGTCGTCTCCGGCGAGCGGGGGGCGCTCACGATCACCGCCAGGAGCACCATGGCGCCCGTCGCCACGGCGGCGGCGCCGAGCCAGAACCCGCCGCGATGCCCGTCCGCGTCCCCTGCGGTGATCCGGTCGCGCAGGGAGCCGACGCGCTCGCCCAGCGCCTCGCGGACGTTGCCGCCCGCCTCGCCGTCCCGCTGCAGGCGGCCCTTCAGGGTCGCGAAAACCCCGGCGGCCGAGCGAGCCAGGGCCCGGCCCTGCACGGAGGAATGTTCGGCGAGCGAGCGCGCCCGCTCCGATTGCGAGCCGATGAAGCGCGCCGTGGCGGCCCGCATCTCTGAGGCCTGTGCCGCGAGGGCGGATTCCGCCGCCGGCTTGGCCTCGGGCTCGGGGGCCGGCTCCGGCTCGGGGGCCAGGAACAGGCCGGGATGCTTGGTGCGCTGCTCGGCGACGAGGTCGGCCAGGGTGAAGGGGCGTGCCTCGGCCCCCTCTCCCGCCGCGTGAACGCGCGGGGCGCCGTGCCGGTCGAGGACGTGGTAGCCGGGTTCGCCCTCCTGCGGCTCCAGGGCCGCCTGGAGGATCAGGAGCAGGGTGCGCTCGGCCACCGGATGCGGCCGCGCCTTGCGGATCTCGGCGAGGATGACCTCGCGCAGGGCGGCACGCTCCGGCGCGTCGAGCCGGGGATGCGCCGCCGCCTTCTCCTGATCCGCCGCGACTGTCGAAGCCGTCATCCGCCCCTGCCTGCTGCTCCCGCCGGCCGGGAGGGCGGGCGGGGAACGATGGGAGGCTCTTAGCCCCTGCCTGCGGACGGGGCCAGGGTCTCGGCCCGCGCCTGGCCGGCGCCGTCCCGGTGCAGCACCCGCCCGCTCTCGGCGACGATGACCGGGCGCTGACCGGCGAAGCTCACTTCGAGCACCAGTTCGGACGCGCCCCGCGACACCGCGCCTCGCTGCGGGTTGGCGGCACGGAAATCGACGATGGCCCGCACGATGCAGGTCGCCCCGTCGGGGGTGCAGCGGGTGCTGAAGGCGCGGGCCGCGTAGCGCCGCTCCGGCCAGCGCCGCACGAAGCCGCGCTTCTCGTCGAGGAGCCCGGCAAGCGTGGTCGGGCGACCGTAGAAGCGGACGCGGGTGCCGTAGAAGCGCGGCGTGGCCCCGACCATCTCATCGCCCGACGAGGAGACCACCGAGAGGTAATCCATCGCGAGCGCCTGGGCGGCCTCGACCCGCCCGGCGGGCGCGGGGGCCTGCGCCACCGGCGCGGCGACCGGGCCCGCGGCGGGGGTGTCGGCGAGGCGGGTCGCGCGGCGGGCGTGCCGGTGGCGCGGCGCCGGGCGCTCGACCTCGGCCTGACGCGTCAGGCGCTTGGGACGGGCGGCCGGGGCGGCGGCGGCCTTGGTCGGCGGCGCCTCGGGGGCGGCCTTCGCGGGCGCCTCGGCCGCCGGAGCGGGCTTCGGCGCGGCCGGGGCGGATTTCGGCGGATCGACCCAGGCGCGTGGATCGGCCGAGGCCGGCAGCGCGAGCAGGGGCAGCACGAGCCCCAGGGCCGTGGCCAGGGGGCGGAAGGGAATGGGGGAGGCGCGCATGGGACCGGCCCGACCGAAGCGAGGGGGGAGGCTCTAGGGGGGAAAACGCGCCCGGATGCCGCATCGGTTCCGGGCGGAGTTCAGGCATCGCAGGTGCCGACCCGACTCACCAGTGGCGAATTCCGGGGATGATGGGGTTGAGTTCACGCGTCTGACGACCAAGTGCCGAAAAGCAACACGTGTGCGACAGCCGGCGGAGAACGATGCGCAACCCCATGACGGTCTCCCAATGAGCGCGCAGACCCGTCGGGCGCTGCTCTGCTGCAACGCCAAGGCCCGCAACGGCAGCCTCTCGCTGGACGAGGTGCGCGCCATCCTGCGCGCGGGGGGCATCGAGCCCGTCGACCCACCGGGCGACGGCGATGCCTGCGCCGCGATCCGCTCGATGGCGGGCGAGGTCGATCTCGTCATCCTCGGCGGGGGCGACGGCACCATGAACGCCGCCGCCGAGGCCCTGGTGGAGACCGGCCTGCCGCTGGCGATCCTGCCGCTCGGCACCGCGAACGATCTCGCCCGGTCCCTCGGCCTCCCCCTCGATCCGCTGGCCGCCGCGAAGTTCATCCCGGGGGCGCAGCCGCAGCCGGTCGATCTCGGCTGGGTCAACGGGCATTATTACTTCAACGTCGCGAGCATCGGCTTCTCGGCCGAACTCGCGGGCGAACTGACCTCGGAGGCGAAGAAGCGCTTCGGCGTGTTCGGCTACGCCGTGGCCGCCGTGCGGGTGCTGCGCCGGGTGCGGCCCTTCGGCGTCACCATCGAGCACGACGGCAAGGTGGAGAAGGTCACGACCATCCAGGTCTCCGTCGGCAACGGGCGCCATTACGGCGGCGGCATGACGGTGGAGCAGGAGGCCGCCGTCGATGACGGCAACCTCGATTTCTACAGCCTCGAAGTCGCCCATTGGTGGCGCCTCCTCGCCCTGCTGCCGGCCCTGCGCCGGGGGACGCACGGCAAGGCGGCGGACGTTCGCGCCTTCAAGACGCGGGAGATCCGCCTGACAACGCGCAAGCCCCGGCCGATCAACACGGACGGCGAGTTGACCACCCACACCCCGGCCCACTTCAAGGTGATGCCGAAGATCCTGCGGGTCTACGCGCCGCCGCCCTCCCAGCGGGGCTGACCGGCGCGTCACTTCACGCGGCACTCTGTATTGATCTACGAAGACAACCGAAAGTAGTTATTTGAATTCGGTGGGATGCATCGACAATCATTGCCTAAATCGCACACGATCATGATAGACCCGCCGCCTCAGGACTGAAAGCCCAGGGTTCAAGGCGCCGCGATGGCCAGAGCGATCGTTTACGATTTCGGCATGAACCAAGGCGATGACGTCGAGTACTATCTCGCAAAGGGTCACGACGTCGTCGCCGTCGAAGCGAATCCTGCCCTGTGTGAAGAATGCGTGGCGCGTTTCGCCGCGGAGCTGCAATCCGGGCGGCTCACCATCCTCAACGCCGTCATCACCGATGCCGACGAGGAGGAAGAGGTCGATTTCTACATCCACAAGACGAACCATGTCCTGAGCCAGTTCCCGGCTCCGCGCCCCAGCCAGAGGGACGAGTTCGACCGGGTCAGGCTGCCTAGCATCCCGGCCGCCACGATCGTGCGCCGGCACGGCGCGCCGCACTACATCAAGATCGACCTCGAGGGCTTCGATCAGAACGTCCTGAGGAACCTGTTCGCGGCCGGCATCAGGCCCGCCTTCCTCTCGGCGGAGAGCCATTCCATCGAGGTGTTCGCCCTGCTCTGTGCGAACGGCTACAAGTCTTTCAATCTCGTCGATGGATTAACCGTCAGCCAAGTCTATCGGCACACCATCATCGTCTGCGCGACGGGAAGGAAGTGGCATTCCTTCAAGTTCCACTCGGCCGGGCCCTACGGCCTCGACCTCACGTCGCCCTGGCTCGATGCGGAGGCGTTCTTCTACAAGCTGGCGGAGGCCAAGCTCGGTTGGAAGGACATTCATGCGAGCCGCGAGCCGATGCCGAGCAGGCTCACGCCGGCGCTGAACGGCGCCGTGCGGAGCTGGCACTGGGGTTGCGGGCCACCACTCGCGGAGCCTATCCCGCCGCCGCCCGCAGCGCCGTGGTCGGGGCCGGCGCATGACCGTACAGGCCCCGGTGCTTGGCATCCGGGGCGAGACGGTCGGTGAGGCCGATCACCGTCTCGGCGGCGCCCAGCAGCAGCGCGCCGCCGGGCACGAGGCTGTTGCCGAACCGCGCCAGGATCTCGGACTTGGTCGGCGCGTCGAAGTAGATGAGCACGTTGCGGCAGAAGATGACGTCGAACGTGCCGAGCCCCTCGTAGCCGTGCAGCAGGTTGAACTGGCGGAACTCGACCATCGACCGCAGCGAGGCCGCGATCTGCCACTGTTCCCCAATCTGCGTGAAGTACTTCAGCAGCCACTGCACCGGCAGGCCGCGCTGCACCTCGAACTGGCTGTAGAGCCCGAGCTTGGCCTTATCGATCACCTCGCCGGAGATGTCGGTGGCCACGATGTCCACCTGCCAGCCGGCGAGCTTGGCGCCCGCCTCCTGCAGCAGCATGGCGATGGAATAGGGCTCCTGCCCCGTCGAGGCCGCCGCGCACCAGATCCGCAGCCGCCGCCGGATGGCGTTGCGGGCCAGGGCCTCCGGCAGCACCACATCCCGGAAGAGGTCGAAGGGCAGCCGGTCGCGGAAGAAGAAGGTCTCGTTCGTGGTCATGGCCTCGACCACGGCGCGCTCGATGGCGGTGTCGTGGCCGATCTTCAGGCTGCCGATCAGGTCGCGCAGGGTGGCGTAGTTGAAGCGCCGGCAGACCGGGGCGAGCCGGCTCTCGACGAGGTACCGCTTCTCGGCGGTGAGGGCGAGCCCGGAGCGCTGCTTGAGGTAGGCGCGCAGGAACTCGAAATCGAGCTCTGTCATGCCGGTTGACCCATGATCATGGCCCGGAGCGCCGGGCCGATCTCGGGCAGGGGCAGGATGGCCTCGGCGAGGCCGGCGCGGGCGACGCTGCCCGGCATGCCCCAGACGGTGCTGGTGGCCTCGTCCTGGGCCAGCACCGGGCCGCCCGCCTCCACGAGGGCGCGGGCCCCGTTGGTGCCGTCCGAACCCATGCCGGTGAGGATCACCGAGGCGGTCGCCGCGCCGAAGATCGCCGCCGCGTCCTTGAAGAGCACGTCCACCGCCGGGCGGCAGAAATTCACCGGGGCGCCGTCGTTGAGCTTGATCACCGTGGCGCCGGCCACCGTCGCGAGGCCCATGTGGCGACCGCCGGGGGCGACGTAGATCCGGCCCGGCTCGATGCGCTCGTCCGCCTTGCCCTCGGCGGCCGGCAGGCCGACCCGCGCCGAGAGGTGCTCGGCGAACACCGCCGTGAAGACCGGCGGCATGTGCTGCACGATGAGTGTCGGCACCCGCTTCAGGGCCGCCGCGCCGATGCCGGCCAGGGCTTCGCCCACGGCGCGCGGGCCGCCGGTCGAGGAGCCGATGAGCAGGACGCGGGGGGTGGTGGTGACGCGGGCGCGGGGCCGCAGGACGACGGGGGCGGCGGGCTTGGCCGCCGCGACGGGCGTGGCCGAAACCGGCGTGGAGGTGTGCGTCGAGGGCGCGGCGGTGGTGCGCCGGCCCCGGGCGCGGGCGGCGCCGAAGACGCGGACGCGCTCGATCAGGTCGGTGCGGAACGCGTCGGAGGTGGTGACGCCCCGGTTGCTCTCCGGCTTGGCGATGTAGTCCACCGCGCCGAGGGCGAGGCATTTCAGGGAGATGTCGGCGTTGCGCGTGGTCAGCGTCGACATCATCACGACCTGCAGGGTCGGGCTCGCCGCGAGCATGCGCGGCAGCGCCTCCGTGCCGTCGAGTTCGGGCATGTCGATGTCGAGGAGCACCACGTCCGGGTCGTGGCGGGACATCATCTCCAGGGCGATCTTGCCGTTCGAGGCGGTGCCCACGAGCTGGAACCCGGCCTCGGTGATCCAGCGGGCGACGAGCCCCCGCACCACCGCCGAATCGTCGGCGATCAACACGCGCACCGGGCTGCTCGGCGTTGAGGCAGGCATGCGCGGCGCCGCCGCCGCAGGACTCGAAGCCATGACCTTGTCCTCTCCCCTCGCCGATCCGATCCCGGCTCCGGAGGCGCCGCACCTCACCCGTGATGGCGGGGAGGCGGCGGCGCCCACCCCGGGCCCGGTACAGCTTGAATATTCAAGAATAAGCGTAAGAGATTAAATAAGATTGGATGCGGCTTTCGCCGAAACACCAACCTGCTCGAGCTTCGCGGTCAAGATGTCGCGATCGAACGGCTTCATAATGTATTCGTCGGCGCCGGCGTGAAGGGCGCGGGCGATGGCGCCGACATCGTTCTCGGTGGTGCAGAAGATAACCTTCGGCTGGCGCCCCGCCTCGCTCTGCCGCAATTCCTGCAGGAAGGCGTAGCCGTCGCGGTTGGGCATGTTCCAATCGAGCAGGATCACGTCCGGCATCGATTCGGCACAGAGTTCGAGGGCGGTGTCGCCGTCCTCGGCCTCCATGACCACGTAGCCGATATCCTCGATGATGCGCCGGGCGACCTTACGGATCACGGCGGAATCGTCGACCACGAGGCAGGTCGTCTCGCGCGGGCTCATGCTGGCCACCCTTACGCCGCCTCGGCGCCACGGGCGCCGCGCGAATCCTTGGCGCCGAAATCGAGGAGCGAATCCACGTCGAGGATGACGAGGAGGCGCCCTTCCAGGCGGTGGACGCCGGTCGTCAGGTCGCGCCAGCGGGCATCGAGGTTGATCGGCACGCTCTCCCGCGTGTCGGCACCGAGCTTCAGCACCTCGCCGACCCCGTCCACGATCAGGGCGAAGGTCTCGCCGCCCTGCTCCAGGCCGATGGCCATGCCCCGGTCGTTGCCGGTGGCCTCGCCCTCGGTCCGCGCGGCGGCCGGCGCCATGCCGAGGCGGCGGCGCAGGCACAGGGCCGTCACCACCCGCCCGCGCAGGTTCAGGAGCCCGACGATCTCCGGCGGCGCCAGGGGGACGGGGGTCACGCCCGAGGGCACGAACACGTCGTGCACCCGTTCGATGGCGAGGCCGAACAGGACCCCGTCGACATGGACCGTCACGAAGTCTTCTGTCGGGCCGGTCTCGGCGCCGTTGGCGTTCGCAGCCTTCATCTCACCCACTCCGGAATACGCTACAACCGTTCCGATCAGGCCGCGCGGGCCACGCCGTTCTGCGTCTCGGCCTCTTCGGCAGAGGCACCGATCTCACCCAGGGCGGCGACGAGGCCGCTCCGGTCGAACTTCGCCACGAGGTCGGTGATGGCGAGGGTGCGGGCACGCTCCACCGCCTCCGCCCCCACCGAGCCGCTGAGGCCGACCACCGGCATCCCGGCGAGTCGCTCGCCGCCGTGGCGCATGGCGCCGACGAGGTCGAACCCGCTGCGGCCGGGCATGTCGAGATCGGTGACGACCACGGAGA
The DNA here is from genome assembly GCF_055361565.1 of Methylobacterium sp. TK26. NCBI lineage: Bacteria > Pseudomonadati > Pseudomonadota > Alphaproteobacteria > Hyphomicrobiales > Methylobacteriaceae > Methylobacterium > Methylobacterium sp. TK26. The sequence continues at coordinate 3,121,526 of NZ_CM143965.1, forward strand.
TGCGCTGGTCGGCCTGGAGGGTGGCCATAGCCTCGTCCGCGCTGCCGGCGGTGACGACCTGGAAACCCGCCGCCTTGAGCACCGGCGAGAGCATGTCGCGGAAGAACGCCGAGTCGTCGACGAGGAGCAGGGTCGAGGCCTGCTTCTGCGCCTTGCGCGGCCCCCGCGCCCAGTCGTCGTAGGCCATGGGCAGGAAGTGGGCGATGTTGATGATGTCGGTCGCCCGGCCCCGCAGCACCGCCGAGCCGATGAGGTCGGAGCGGTCGGCGGCGATCTCGATGTCGAGGCGCTCCTCCACGATGTCCACGATCTCGTCCACGACGAGGCCCATGGCCCGCTCGCCATCGGAGAACACGACGAGCGCCTGACGGCCCTCGGTCTTGATCGCGATGCCGTCGTCGGCCGGCACCAGCGGCATCAGGCGGCCGCGGTACTGGATGAGCGGACGCCCGCCCAGCCACTCGACCTTGTCGCCCTCGATCTCCTCGAGGCGCGTGACCAGCGACAGCGGCACGGCCTTGAAGCCGCCCCCGCCGCCCTTGAACACGAGGAGCGTGGTGGTCGCCTCGGCGGCGTCGGCCGCTTCGGCCTCGGCCTCAGCCTGGCCGGCGGTGGCCTGGGCGCCCTGCGCCACTTGGTTGGCGACGCCGTTCGGATCCACGATCAGCACCACGGCACCGTCGCCGAGGATGGTGTTGCCGGCGAAGAGCGGGATGTGGCGCAGCTTCGCCGACATCGGCTTCACCACGATCTCCTCGGTGTGGAACACCTCGTCCACGAGGATGCCGAAGCGCTGGCGGCCGACCTGGGCCACCACGACGAAGCCGGTGGCCTCGGCCGCCGCCCCCGCCCCGAGCAGGCCGGTGAGCGACACGATGGGCAGCAGCCGCTCGCGCAGGCGCAGGACCGGCGAGCCGTTGATGTACTCCACGGGCTGCGCGTTGGCGCCGACCCGCACCAGTTCGAGCACCGCCACCTGCGGCAGGGCGAAGCGCTGCTCGCCGGCCCGGACGATGAGCGCCGCCACGATGGCGAGGGTGAGCGGGATCTTGATGGTGAAGACGGTGCCCTTGCCCGCCTGGGTGGCGATGTCGATGACGCCGCCGATGGTCTCGATGTTGGTCTTCACCACGTCCATGCCCACGCCCCGGCCCGAGACCGAGGTGACGGCGGCGGCGGTGGAGAAGCCGGCGTGGAAGATGAACTTCGCGACCTGCGCGTCGGTCATGCGATCGATGTCGGCCTGGCTCGCGAGGCCGCGCTCCACCGCCTTGCGGCGGATGGCGGCGAGGTCGAGGCCCTTGCCGTCGTCGGCGATCTCGATGGTGATCGTGCCGCCCTCGTGGAAGGCCGAGAGGCGGATCGAGCCCCTTGCCGGCTTGCCGGCGGCGACGCGCTGGGCGGTGGATTCGAGGCCGTGATCCGCCGAGTTGCGGACCATGTGGGTCAGCGGGTCCTTGATGACCTCCAGGACCTGTCGGTCCAGTTCGGTCTCGGCGCCCTGCATCACCAGTTCGATCTGCTTGCCGAGTTCGGCCGACAGGTCGCGGACCACGCGGGGCAGCTTCTGCCACGCATTGCCGATGGGCTGCATGCGCGTCTTCATGACGCCTTCCTGCAGCTCGGCCGTGACGTGCGACAGCCGCTGCAGCGGCACCTTGTAGGCGGAATCCTCGTGACGGCGGGCGATCTCGAGGAGCTGGTTGCGGGTCAGCACCAGTTCCGAGACCATCGTCATCAGGTGTTCGAGGGTGTCGACGTTCACGCGGATCGTCTGCACCTTGTTGCTGTGGTTGGCTTCGCCCTCGGCGGCGGCCACGGGCGCATGCACCTCGGGCTTGCCTTCGGCCTTGGCTTCGGCCTTCGGGGCCTCGACCTTGGGTGCCTCGGCCTTCACGGGCTCGGGGGCCGGCAGCGCCGGGACGGAGCCGAAATCCATCTCGTCGGGACCCGGCGCGGCCAGGAATGCCGCCTCCAGATCGTCGAGGGTGACTTCGCCGGGCTTCAGTTCCCGCGACACGGGCTCGGGCAGGACGATCTCGGGGACGATCACCGCCGGCACGGGGGCCTCGGCGGCCGCGCCCGTGCCGTGCTCCGCCATGTATTCCAGGGCTTCGATCAGGTCCGAATCCGCGCCCGTCGGCTCGGAGCCGGTGGCTTCGAGGTCGGCCAGGATCGCCTTGAGGCGGTCCAGGGTGGCGAGGATCAGCGTCACGCTCGCGGAGGAGACCGGCATCCCGTCGCGGAAGCGGCCCATCAGCGTCTCGGCGGCGTGCGCCAGGGCTTCGAGGCGCGGCAGGCCGAGGAACCCGCAGGTGCCCTTGATGGTGTGCACCAGACGGAAGATGTTCCGCAGGATCGTCTCGTTGTTCGGATCCTGCTCGAAACGGACGAGCTCCGTGTCGACCGTATCGAGATGCTCCGCGCTCTCGGTCAGAAACTCACGCAGCAGGTCGTCCATCGCCGATACTCGTTACGTGCGAAACGTCTCGCACCGGCGATGATGACGATGGGGCGTTATCGAAGAGTTGCGCCCGATTGGTTCCACAGTGCTATTTTAAGCGCCTCAAGCGATTTCGGTGCCTGAATTCCCAGCATCGCTTTCCGGCGTCTGTTCAATCACGGTCGGTTCCGCCGTCACCGTGACCTCATCACCGTCGATGGCGAACTTCACATCCATCCGCGCCGCGCGGGCCACGAGGCCGGCATAGAAGGGCAGGATGCCATGGGCGTCGACGGTGCCGCTCTCGGGCTCGCCCGCGATCAGCTCCACGACATGTGGGGGGATGCGGGCATGGGAGCCCTTGGCCTTCAATACGAAGGTCGGCGCCTCGCCGTCGCCCGTCACCGTCACGTCGATCAGGCCGCCGCGCGGGATCGCGGAGGTCGTCACCATCACGAGGTTGAGGATCAGCTTCACCTTGTTCTTCGGGAACAGGGCCTGCGGCGCGCGCCATTCGAGCTTGGTCTTCTCGTCGGCGAACATGCCCTTGGCCACGCTCTCGGCGTCGGCGAGATCGATGGAGGCCCCGGCCGAACCCGCCGCACCGAAGGCGATCCGGGCGAATTTCAGCCGGGCGGAGGCCTGCCGGGCGCTCTTGCCGATCAGCTCCAGCGCGAATTCGCGCATCGATTCGTCCTGATCGTCCTCCAGCACCTCAAGCCCGTTCACGATCGCGCCGACCGGGCTGATCACGTCGTGGCAGACGCGCGAGCAGAGCAAGGCGGCGAGATCCAGGCCGTCGAGGGTGAGAGTAGGCATCGGGAACTCCGGGGCGAAATGGTGCGCACGGATAGACGCGCAACGCCCCTTTGCAAAGCGTTAACCGGCTGTGCGGAGACCCGATTCGAGCGCGGCAACACTTGCGGACATGACTTGCGGACAAGACTTGCGGAATCGACATCCGTTGCCGGCTGGGGCATCCCTAGGGCGGGAGGATCGCGGCCTCATGGGCAGAGCGGCGACGATGACGGAAGCCGAGGCCCGGCAGAGCGCGGACGTGCTCGCCGAGATCGCCTGCGCCGCCGGAACGGTGCTGCGGCGATGGCACCGCGCCGACTGCCCGCATGTCACGAAGGAGGACGGCTCGCCCTCCAGCGCGGCCGACCTCGAAGCCGAGGCGCTGATCCTCCAGGCCCTCACGGCCCGCTTTCCCGGAATCCCCATCGTCGCGGAGGAGAGCGCCCGCGACCTGCCGGCGGGCGACCTGTTCTTTCTGGTCGATCCCCTCGACGGCACCCGCGACTTCCTGGCCGGCACGCCTGATTACTCGGTCAACATCGCCCTGGTGGCGGAGGGGCGGCCGGTGGCGGCGGCGCTCGCCGCGCCGGGGCTCGAACGGGTTTGGCTCTCCGGCCGGGACGCCTACGAGGCGCCCATCGTCCAGGGCCGCCCCGGCACGGCGCGGCGGGTGCGGGCGCGGGGGGCGCCGGAGGCGGGCCTCCTCGCCCTCGGCAGCCGCCGCCACGGCGACCCGGACACCGCCGCCTGCCTCGCCGCCCTCCCCGTCATGGAGGTGCGCACCAGCGGCTCGGCCCTGAAGTTCGGCCTGCTCGCCTCCGGCGAGGCGGATATCTACGTCCGCTGCGGGCCGACCATGGAATGGGACACGGCGGCGGGCGACGCGATCCTCACGGCGGCGGGCGGCTGCGTCATCGTCTCCGACGGCGGGCCGATCCGCTACGGCCGCCTCGGCGACGGCTACCGCAACGGGCCCTTCGCGGCCCTGGGCGACCCGGCGCTCGCCGCCGACATCGTCCTGGCCCGGGGCTTCTCCTGCGACCGGCCGCTCAGCGCGCCGCGCCCGTGATCTCATCGGGGTCGTCGAGGAGCCGGGTCAGGCCCGGCCAGATCGCCTCGGCCTGCCGCGCCAGGGCCGGATCCGCGAGGAAGCGCTCCCGGCGCTCCTTGTCCCGGAACAGGTAGAGCCGCCCGTCGAGCACCGCGAAGGTGGCCGGGTCGGCATCCACGATCCGCCGGTCGAGGATGCCGACGGCGTCGTATCCCCCGAGGCGGGGCGCGTAGATTGTGGGGGCCTGCAGGAAGGCCGCCCGGTTGCCGTCGAGGGCGAATCGCCACACGCGGCCGTCCCATTCCGCCTCGAACCGCGCGGTGCCGGGCTGCGGCCCCTCCGGCAGGAAGTAGCTCACCGGGTCGTAGCCGTTGAGGGCGAGGGGGGCGATCCGCGTCGGCCCGGCCTGCGCACCGGAGGCGAGGATTGCCAGAAGCCCGGCGACGACGAGGCGCCGCGATCGGTCGCGGTCACGCCCCGTTAACCCCATCTTGCGAATTTGGCCCAATGCTGGTCCCACTCCCGGCCCCGGCGCGGGAGCCGTTGCCGCACATCCGGCCCGAATGCGCAAGGGGCGCCGGGCGGTGCGGCAGGCGCGACGCACGGGGCGCGGCCACGCTCATCGGCGGAGGATGCCCATGACGTCATTTGTCTCTTCCGGCCTTCCACGGCGGCAGGTCCTGCGCGCCGGGCTCGGCCTCGCGGTCGGCGGCCCGGTCTCGGCCTGGGCGGGCAACCTGCCCCCGAACGCCGACCCCGAGACCTTCCGCGCCGAGGAGCTGGTCGATTCCGGCCACCGCTTCTTCGGCACGGTCTCGCGCGGGCTCGCCCTCACCGTCGAGGAGGCCGGCCGCCGCTGGGGCCAGCCCAACGGCTACATCCTGGGCCAGGAGGGCTCCGGCGCCTTCGTCGCGGGCCTGCGCTACGGCGAGGGCACGTTCTACACCCGCAATACCGGCCAGCAGCGGGTCTACTGGCAGGGCCCCTCCCTCGGCTTCGACGTGGGCGGCGACGGGGCGCGGACGATGATGCTCGTCTACAACCTGCCCGGCACGCGCGCGCTGTTCCGCCGCTTCGGCGGCATCGACGGCTCGGCCTATTTCATCGGCGGCTTCGGCTTCACGGCGATGACCGACGGCGGCATCGTGGTGGTGCCGATCCGCAGCGGCGTCGGCGCGCGGCTCGGCGTCAATGTCGGCTATCTGAAATTCACCCATCAGGCGACCTGGAACCCGTTCTGAGGCCGGATGCACCCCCACTCCGCGCAAGACGGGCTCGGACTTGCTTGAGAGTTGCGCTAGAAGGCCAATGTGAAGCAGGGCCGGACCGGCCGGCCGGGGACGCGAGCGGTTCCTCTTGATCGAAACGGCGATGATCTTCGCGCTGGGTTTCCTGGTCGCGAGCCTGTTGGCCCTCCTCGTGCTGCCGGCGGTGAACGCGCGCGCCGCGCGCCTTGCCCGGCGCAAGGCGGAGGCCCGGCTTCCCCTCTCCCCCAGCGAGATCGCTGCGGAGCGGGATTTCCTGCGCGCCCAGTTCGCCATCCGCGAGCGGCGGCTGGAACGGGCCGTCGAGGCGGCCCGGGCCAAGCGCCACGCGGACATGGCGGCGATCGGCGCGGGCACGATGAAGGTCGCGAGCCTGAACCGCGACCTGGAGGCGCTGGAGCGCCAGCTGGCGGATGTTCGCCTCGCCAACGGCAATCTCGAAGCCACCCTCGCCCAATCCCGCGAGGACGGCACGGCGAGCCTCGCCACCCTGCGCGCCCTGGAGGAGGCCCATGCGGACCTCCTCGACAGCCTCCTCGCCGTGCGCGGCACCGACACGGCCGCCCTGGCGGCGAGCCTGGAGGCCGCCGAGCAGGCGCTGGCCGGAGGGCCCGGACGCGACGAAGCGACCGAGCGCGAGAACGCGGACCTGCGCCGCCGCATTACCGAAGTCGCCGACGCCGTGATCGGCCAAGCCCGCCTCCCGCGGGCCGGAGCCTTCGCGGTGCCCGAGCAGGAGCCGGAGCGGGTCTGAAGCCCCCCGCCCGCCTCGCAGGGCAGACGCCACGGGGCTGCAGTGCTGATTTCGCGCGGTCGCCATGTTTCGACCACGCGGAGGCATCATCGCAGCGCCACACCTTTGAAGACGAGCACACGGAAAGCGTACTCTATGCGCCTCAAGCACATCGTTCTCGCCGCGGTCGCGGCGCTCGCCCTCACGCTCCCGGCCGCCGCGCAGCAATCCAAGCGGGGCAACGAGACGCTGAAGAAGTACTGCACCGGCGATTATCTCTCCTATTGCGGCAACCTCGCCCCCGACGATCCGGCCACCGACGCCTGCATGCAGAAGAACTGGAAGCAGCTCTCCGAGAATTGCCGCCGGGCGATCGACGCCTACGAGGCCCAGGGCGGCCAGGGCGGCGCCAAGCGCGACGGCAAGCGCGGCTGAGGCCGCGCGAGCGCGCGGGCGGCATGGCTGTGGCCGATCGGCGCTCGCCCCGCGCCCGCGCAACGGCTAAGGTAGGGCTCCGGCCGGGCACGGTGCCCGCCGGGGACCGCCGGACCCGCGCGTGATGTTGCCCCGTTCCGCCCTTCAGATCCTGTTCGCCGCCGGCCTGTCGGCCCTGGCGCTCGCCGGATGCGGCCGCCGGGGCTCCCTGGAGCCACCGCCCACGGCCGCCGCCCCGGCCTCGACCGTGGCGCCCCCGAACAACGCCTCCTCGGTGAAGACCGCGCGCATCCTGCCCGGCAGCATCGGGCTCGGCGGCGGCCAGGCCGAGCCGGACGCCGAGGCGGTGCGGGCGGGGGACGAACTCCCCTCCTCCGCGGTCCCGCCCGCCGGCACCGAGGCCCCCATCCAGACCTCGAAGGGCGCCAAGCGCGGATACCGGATCCCCAAGGAGCCTTTCATTCTCGACCCGCTGCTGTAGACGGGCCCCGAACCACGCAGCGACGGCGACAGGCGCGATGCACCACTTCCACTACCGCAGCGGCCGCCTCCACGCGGAGGAGGTCGATCTCGCGCGGCTCGCGGCCGAGGTCGGCACCCCCTTCTATTGCTACAGCACCGCCACGCTGGAGCGGCATTACCGCGTCTTCGCCGACGCCTTCGCGCAGGACGGGGCGCTGGTCTGCTTCGCCATGAAGGCGAACTCGAATCAGGCCGTGCTGGCGACGCTGGGCCGCCTCGGCGCGGGCATGGACATCGTCTCCGGCGGCGAACTCGCCCGGGCGCTGGCCGCCGGCATCGATCCGCAGCGCATCGTCTTCTCCGGCGTCGGCAAGACTCGCGAGGAGATGGCGGCGGCGCTGAAGGCCGGCATCCTGTGCTTCAACGTCGAGAGCGAGCCCGAACTGGCGCAACTCTCCGAGGTCGCCGTGAGCCTCGGCGCGGTGGCGCCGGTCTCGGTGCGGGTGAACCCCGACGTCGACGCGTTGACCCACGCCAAGATCTCCACCGGCACCTACGAGAACAAGTTCGGCATCCCGATCACCCGCGCCCGCGAGGTCTATGCCCGCGCCGCCGCCCTGCCGGGCCTCGCGGTGCACGGGATCGACATGCATATCGGCAGCCAGATCACCGACCTGACGCCCTTCGCCGACGCCGCCGCCCGGCTCTGCGGCCTCGCCCGCGACCTGATGGCCGACGGGCATGCCCTGAAGCACATCGACTTCGGCGGCGGCCTCGGCATCCCCTACCGGGACGACAACGCCCCTCCCCCAGACCCGGCGGCGCTGGCCGCGACTCTGCGCCCGCATTTCGCCCCGCTCGGCCTGCGCCCGGTCTTCGAGATCGGCCGGATGATCGCGGGCAATGCCGGGATCCTCGTGACGAAGGTGCTCTACGTGAAGCGCGGCGAGGGCCGGACCTTCGTGATCGTCGACGGGGCGATGAACGACCTGATCCGCCCGACCCTCTACGACGCCTTCCACGCCCTGCGGCCCGTTACCGAGCCGACGGCCGAGGCCCCGCGCCTCGTGGCCGACGTGGTCGGCCCGGTCTGCGAGAGCGGCGATTATTTCGCCAAGGGCCGCGAGATGCCCGAGCCCGCCCCCGGCGACCTGATCGCCGTGATGAGCGCGGGAGCCTACGGGGCGGTGCAGGCGGGCACCTACAACACCCGCCCCCTGGTGCCGGAGGTGCTGGTGCGCGGGGCCGAGGCGGCCGTGGTGCGCCCGCGCCAGGAGGTCGAGGCGATCATCGCCCTCGACCGCATGCCCGCCTGGCTCGGCTGACCCGGCGGCATCGGAGCCTCGACCGGCGTGCTACCGCTCTCCGTCTTCATCATCGCCCGCAACGAGGCGGATCGGCTCGGCGCCACGATCCGCGCCGTGCGTGAACTGACCGACGACCTGATCGTGGTCGATTCGGGCTCGACGGACGGGACGCAGGCGCTCGCCGAATCCCTCGGCGCGCGGGTGATCCACCACGACTGGCCGGGCTACGGCCCGCAGAAGCGCTTTGCCGAGGAGCAGTGCCGCCACGCGTGGCTCCTGAACCTCGACGCGGACGAGGTGGTGCCGGACACGCTGGCTGGGGAGATCCGCGCCCTGTTCGCGAAGGGTGAGCCGGCCCATCCGGCCTGGCGCATCGGGATCGCGGAGATCTTCCCCGGCGAGGCGAAGCCGCACCCCTTCGCCTACACGCTCCATCCGGTGCGGCTCTACCGGAAGGACCGGGGCCGCTATTCCTCGTCGCCCGTCTTCGACCGGGTGGATCTGGAGCCCGGCGCGACGGCGGGGCGGCTCAAGGCCAAGATCCACCATTTCTCGGTGCGGTCCCTGGGGGACCAGCTCGACAAGCTGAACCGCTACAGCGACCAGCAGGCGGACGACCTGGAGGCGCGAGGAGTGGTGATCCCGAGCTGGCGGGTGTTCGTGGAGCTGCCGGGCAACTTCCTGAAGGCCTATTTCGGCCGCCGCCACTTCGCCCGCGGCACCTACGGGTTCCTGACGGCGATGAACTACGCGATCTCGCGTCACTTACGGATCGCCAAGCATTACGAGCGCCGCCGCCTCGCCACCCACCGGGATCGTCTTGACCGCTCCGGCCGGACGTCCTAGAGCCGGTCTGCCGGAGACGTGGCCGAGAGGCTGAAGGCACTCGTTTGCTAAATGAGCATACCCTTAATCGGGTATCGAGGGTTCGAATCCCTCCGTCTCCGCCACTCCCCTGATACGTGGGGACACGCGCGGCTTCGCCCGTTGCCGAAGCCCTTGACACAGCACCTTATTCTCCAGCAGAGCGGTCACGACGAGATCGCTAAGGACACGCGTTGTGCGTGGGCCATCGCTTGGGCACAGCTCGCTGGAGCCCGCTATGGCCGCGATCAACAAGCTGACCGCCAAGCAGATCGTCTCCCTGCCGGTCGGCCTCCACAGCGATGGCGGCAACCTTTATCTCTCCGTCCGGCCAGGCGGATCGCGCCAATGGGTCATGCGCTATCGCTTCGGTGGCCGACAGCGTGAACTCGGGCTGGGCGGTGCCGGCCCGCACGGTCTGTCCCTCGCCGCAGCTCGCACCTCAGCCGAAAACGTCCGTGCTCAACTTCGCCAAGGCCTCGATCCGCTCGATCAGCGAGAGGCGTCGGCTAAGGCGGTGAGGGTTCCGACATTCCGTGAAGCGATGGACGATCATATCGCTCGTCATGTCAAACGGCTCAGGGCAGCTGACGGAGAAGTACGCCTACACGGCCTACGGGACGGGAGTGGTGACGGGCTCGGGGACGGCGGCGTATCGGTTCGCCGGGCGGCGGTTGGACGAGGAGACGGGGCTGTATCACAACCGGGCGCGGGCGTACTCGCCGGTGCTGGGGCGGTTCCTACAGACCGATCCGATCGGGACCGAGGGCGGGATCAATCTCTACGCTTACGTCGGGAATGATCCGGTCAATGAAACGGATCCGAGTGGGCTGGCGTCCAGTACGGCACAAACAAACCCTGTAGTCCTTAGCGATGCTAACCCGGATCCAATCTATCCGGGGTAAAATAACGCTCAAGCTCAAATAAGTTTATGTGCACTTGGTCCTGCTGGATGCGGAGCGGGAGCGTGAACAAAGGTGACCCAAGCGATAGCTGCCAACAGCATGTGCGGGACGGAGCTGTATTATTCGATCAACAAATTTACATATTAAACCCCTAAATTGGAATTAGTTCAAGTGTACTGGCGCGCAATCCGCAGATTTTGTAAAAATCAGGTAACGATCGGTATGATCAACATGGAAATTATGACTGGCTTTATACTGCTATATTCGACGAAATTATCCGAATCACCTTTTATAGATTCGAGAATGGCCGATCGCCAAGCCTCAATCAACTGACTCAGTAGGGTTATAGATGGAATTCTGGGCCTCTGCGGAAGTTTTTCAAGCAGCTGACGCAGCTGTCGATAGAGCGCGACGCTGTGTCAGTCCCTTCCTCAATGCAGCATTCGCGGCATCAAGCCTCACGAAACTCGAATGCAAATTGCGTTATGTCCCCATCGTGATGCCAGAAGGTATGCAGGAGCGGTATCCTGCGCGTTCGAAGCTAGTTAAACAAGAGAAGCTCTACGACTGTGCGCCACAATTAAACTACGAAGTTTTTGTCGAAGGCAGCTTCAAAGATCAAATTCGCGAATATTTGCGGGGAATTGCACTTTCTGAGCCTTATTTGGCGCCCCTTGGTGCATCGCCGAAACAAATTCAGGAATTCAATTATATAATGTCGAATGCTGTCGATAGGATAATTGCCGAGCGTCCCGACGAGATTCGACATTGATTTTCACAAATCAGCAATTTTGCATATCCGTCCGTGTCGCTTGGCAGAGATATGTTAAAATTGAAGATAGCGCTAGGTATTAAGATAATAAAAAAGCAGTTAAATCGTGATTACGTTCATGTCATCAATATGTATCTTTAGACCTGATCGAATTAGTACTGCTGCCGATAAAAATTATGTGGTATTATCCTATAATTAAGACAGCCTCGGCCGGATCGCCAAGGAGATCTACCCCGCCAACTCGGCGGCCTTCGCCTATGACAACGCCGGCAACCGCTCCTTGATGACGCAAAACTGAGCCACATCCCGCCGTGATGCGGGCAGTGTCCAGTTCCCCCAGGGGCCAGGACGGCTTTGCCCTCATCCTGGTGATCTGGGGCCTTGGCATCATCGCCCTGATCGCCTCGTCGCTGACCCTCGTCGAGCGCTATCGGCTCCGGGCCGCGGCCAACTTGGTGGCCAACGGGGAAGCGGAGGCTCTCGCCGAGGCGGCGATATCCCTCGCATCCGAGTTCCAGGGACGCAGCGACCGGCGAGTGCAACTCGCCATCGGGGGAGCCCCCTCGCTCTGCACGCTGCCGCCCGGAGGGACCGCTGCGATCGCCATCGAGGACGAGGGCGGCAAGGTAGACCTCAACGCGGCCTCCCCGCCGCTGCTCCAAGCACTCCTGCGCGGCATCGGTGCCGGCGATGCCGAGGCCGACCGGATTGCGGGTGCCATCGCCGCCTTCCGGACGCGCCCGACCAGCGACATCCTCGCCGACGCCGAAGCCCGGGATGTCGCCCCTCCCTGCCTACCCTGACGGGACGATGGGGAGGAGCGCATCGACGGGCTCACCCGGCGGAAGCGCACAGGCCTGGGTGATGCCGCCGATGGGCAGGAGCACGGGTTTCGCGTTGTCCCGCGCCTGCTGATAGAACGCCGGGACAGGCCCCGTCGTCGTCGCCACCCCGGAGCGGGGGGCGGTCCGGCGCCGGGGCGTCATCCGATACAGGTTCCGCGCATTTCGGCGGGACGGCAACACGATCAGACCGATCATGACACAGAATGTCCTGCGCCTGGGCGCCTTCTTCTACGCGACGGGCCACCACATCGCCGGCTGGCGGCACCCGTCCAGCGAAGCGGATGGCGGGGTCGACCTCGGCCGCTATGTCGGCTGGGCGCAGAAGGCGGAAGCCGCCAAGTTCGATCTCATCTTCCTCGAAGACGGCACCGGCATCCGCGACACCAACCTCCGCTCCAGCGAGCGCACGGCCCGCTCCACGCATTTCGAGCCGGTGACGCTGCTGTCGGCGCTCGCCGCCGTCACCAGCCGGATCGGCCTCGTGGCCACCACCTCCACGAGCTTCAACGAGCCCTACAACGTCGCCCGCCGCTTCGCCTCCCTCGACCTGCTGAGCGGCGGCCGGGCGGGCTGGAACCTCGTCACCTCGGCGACCGACGCCGAAGCCGCCAATTTCGGCAACGACCGCATCGCGCAGCACGCCGACCGCTACGAGCGCGCCGAGGAATTCGTGGACGTGGTCCTCGGGCTCTGGAACACCTGGGACGACGACGCCGTGGTGATCGACCGCGCGAGCGGCCAGTTCTCGAAGCCGGACGGCTTCCGGCCCCTGAATCACAGGGGCACGCATTTCGAGGTGCGGGGGCCCCTCAACGTTTCGCGCTCGCCGCAGGGCCAGCCGGTGCTCGTCCAGGCCGGCTCCTCGGGGCCGGGGAAGGACCTCGCCGCCCGCACCGCCGAGATCGTCTTCACCGCCAACCAGACCCTGGCCGAGGCCGTGGAGTTCTATGGCGACCTGAAGGGGCGCATGGCCGGCTTCGGCCGCGCGCCGGATGATTTGAAGGTGATGCCGGGCCTGTTCCCGGTGGTCGGGCGCACGGAATCCGAGGCCCGCGCCAAGTTCGAGGCCCTTCAGGACCTGATCGACCCCGTGGTCGGGCTGGCGCTGCTGGAGCGCATGATCGGCGGCTTCGACCTCTCCGGCTATGACCCGGACGGGCCGGTGCCGGAATTGCCGGAATCCAACGGCGCCAAGTCGCGCCAGCAGCTGATGTTCGACCTCGCCCGCCGCGAGGGGCTGACCCTGCGCCAGCTCTACCTGCGGATCGCCGGGGCGCGCGGGCATTCGCAGATCGTGGGCACCCCCGCCCAGATCGTGGATGAGATGGAGGCGCGCTTCCGGGCGGGCGGCGCCGACGGGTTCAACATCATGCCGGCGACGCTGCCCGGCGGCCTCGACGACTTCATCGAACTCGTCCTGCCGGAGTTGCGTCGGCGCGGCCTGTTCCGGCAGGATTACGAGGGACGCACCCTGCGCGCGCATCTCGGCTCCCGCCCGGCGCCCGGCTTCGGCCGCGGCGCCGCCGGGCGCGGGTAGAACCGCGCGTCAGGGCCTCACATCCGGCCTCGGGTCCGGGACGAAGCCGTCCCGGTTCGGCATGCGGATGGCCGCAAGCGAGCGGGCGTCGAACACCGCGTCCCCCGGCGCAAGCCCGTTCAGGTGAAGGACGTAGCCCGAGACCGCATAGACGTCGTCGTCGCTGAGCGATTGCGGCGCGTTCATCGGCATCGCCCGGCGAATATAGTCGAACAGGGTCGGCGCGTAGGGCCAGAAGCTGCCGACCGTCTTGACGGGCTTGGCCGAGGCCAGCGTGCCCCGGCCGCCGGCCAGCCGCTCGCCGAGACCGCCTTCCCCCGTCGCCCCGTGGCAGGAGGCACATTGCGCCGCGAAGATCTCGCGGCCATGGGCGACGCTGCCCCGGCCCGGCGGGAGCTTCAGCCCGTCGCGGTCGATGTCGATGTTCCAGGCGGCAATCTCGGCCTCCGTCGCCGGGCGGCCGATTCCGAAGCGCTCCGCGCCCCCGGCCGCCCCGGCGAGGCCGAGTAGGAGGCAGGAGGCCGCGACGAGGCCGATCTCACGCATAGCCATTGGCGACCTCGCCATCCGCCGCGATGCGCCAGGGCACGACCGCGTTGTTGTGGTAGAAGGACTTGAGGCCCCGCACCGCCGTCAGGTCCTCGAAGGTGGGCTGCACGTAGCCGGTCTCGTCGATGGCCCGGCTCGCGATGATCGTCGGCGCGCCGTCCCAGGTCCAGGGCAGGCGGAAGCGGGTCAGCGCCCGGTTCAGCACCGGCTCCTGCAGGACGGCGTCCTGCCAGGTCTTGCCCCCGTCGGCCGTGACCTGCACCCCCCGGATCCGGCCGCGCCCGGTCCAGGCGATGCCGGTGATCTCGTGGAAGCCCGGTGCGATCCGCTGGGTGCCGGAGGGCCGGGTGATGATCGACTTCGCCTCCATCACGAAGGTGAATTGCCGGGCGGTGCCGTCCGGCATCAGGTCCGTGTACTTGGACGTCTCCTCGCGGGAATAGGCCGGCTCCGCGCTCACGTTGAGGCGGCGCAGCCACTTCACGCTCATGTTGCCCTCGAAGCCGGGCAGGAACACCCGCAGCGGGTAGCCCTGCTGCGGACGCAACCGCTCGCCGTTCTGGCTGTAGACCAGCAGCGCGTCGTCGAGACATTTCGCGATGGGGATGCTGCGGGTCATGGCGGCGGAATCCGCGCCCTCGGCCACCACCCATTGCGCCTCCGGCTTCAGCCCGGCCTCCCGCAGGATCGTCGCGAGGCGCACGCCCGTCCACTCGGCGCAGCTGACGAGCCCGACGAGATCGGAGGCGGTCTTGCCCTTGATCGCCTCGAAACCCGGATTGCCCGAGCATTCGAGGAAATGGATGTGCGATTCCGAGGGAAAGCGGCGGATGTCCTCCATGGTGAGGACCAGGGGCCGCTCCACCAGCCCGTGGATCAGCAGCCGGTGCCGGGCGGGGTCGATGTCGGGGATGCCGCCATGGTGGCGTTCGTAGAACAGGCCGTTCGGCGTGAGGATGCCGTCGAGGTCCTGCAGCGGCGTGCGGCTCGAGGCCGAAATGTATTGCTTCAGCCCCTTCGGCACGTTGCGGACGAGCCCCGCCTCGAAGCGCGAGGGCGTGCCGTAGGTCTGGCTGCCGACATCGGCGCCGGGGGCCTTCATCCCATCGGGGATGCCGGGCGGCGTCGCCTCCTGCGCGCGGGCGGAGCCGGCCACCGTGCCCACGGCCGCCGCCGCGCCCTGCACGAGGAAGCGGCGCCGGGCGGGGATCGTCGTGTCGCTGTCGCTCATGGAAGACGCCTCATGCCGAGCCGACCCTGTACTGCCGGGGCGGCGCCTCGCCGGAGATCGCGAAGGCGCCGACGCTGCGGTCCCGGTAGAGGCGCGGGTTGTGGGAGGTGATGGTGCGGGCGTTGCGCCAGTACCGGTCGAGGCCGGCGCCGACCTTCACCGCCGAGGCGCCGAGGGCATCGAACAGGCTCGTCGTCGCCGCGAGGATCAGGTCGGTGACGACGCCGACCGCTTGGTTGACCTCGACATCGGCCAGCGTCGCCTGCCGGTCCGCCTCCGGCGATCCGGCCCGGTGCGCGTCGTGGACCCGCTGGACCGCCTCGGCGGCCTTCAGCACCACGGCGCCCGCCGCGTAGGCGTTGGCCCGCACCCGGCCGACGACGGCCTGGATCTGCGGATCGTCGGCGGTGCGCCCGGCATTGCCGTGGCTGTAGACGCGGGTGCGCTCGGCGACCAACCGGGCTACGTCGTCCGCCGCCGCCCGGCCGATGCCGGCGAGCGTCGCGAGATGCACCAATTGGAAGAACGCCATGGCGTAGGGGAAGCGGGCCGGGTCCGGCTTGATGAGCGCGGGGTCGAGGGCCACGCCCGCGAAGGTCGCGGTCCCGCTCGCGGTGAGCGCCTGCCCGAACCCGTCCCAATCGTCCACGATGGTCACGCCCGGCGCGCGCACCGGCACGGCGGCCGTCACCGGCCCGCCCGCCTCGTCGTCCGCCGAGAGGTGGATGTAGTCCGCGAAGAGCGAGCCGGTGGTGTAGAACTTCCGGCCATCCACAACGAACCCGCCGTCGCGCCGCCGCACCACCGTGTCGAAGGCGCCGACCTTGGCCGGCCCGGTCTCCGAGACGCCGCTGCCGATCGTTTCCCCCGCCCCGATCCGCTTGATCCAGGCCGCGCGCCATTCCGGCGAGGCGGAGCAGAGCGCGTCCTCCGTGAAGCCGAAATGCGCCCGCAGCGCATTGGTGACGTTCGAATCCGCCGCCGACAGCTCGATCAGCAGGGCGAAGAGCTCCGGCAGGCTGGCGCCGTGGCCCCCCTCGTCGGGCGCGAGCCGCAGGGTGGTGAAGTTCGCCTCCCGCAGCCAGCCGATCTCGGCATGCGGCAGGCGGCGCTCCCGGTCCCGCTCGACGGCGGTGGCGCGGATCTCGGCGAAGACGGGGCGGAACCGCTCCGCGAGACTTTCGTAGCGCCCGCTCGGCCCCGCACCCCAGCCCGCATCCGTCCGCGACATGGCCTCGACCTTCCGATTCACGACATCGCCCCGGGGGCGGTCGCCCGAAGGAATCGGCGAGGCGTTTCCCGATCTCAATCCCGATTCTCCCTCGACCCTCGTCTTTGGGACCGATGTATCGCACAGCAACCGGCAAGTGGAATTTCGTTTTTCCACGGCGCGCCGCGCCGACAATCCATTCTCGGCCTCAGGCTTGCAACATCTCTCGGCATTCCATTGGGCCGTCGCGGGCGGGAAGGACGATCTTGTCCGCGGATCCTCCTGCGGGGGACATGATCCCCCGTGCGGGCGCCAAATCGAAAACCCGTTTCATTGATTCGCGGCCCTGCGCGCGTCTTCAATAGTGGGGCCGGCGGCGGTCAGGCCCCGGCGCCCTCCCCCGCTGTTCCCTCACGATTCGCGAGCGCCCGATGATCGACGACAGCACGGGCCGGTTCGGCCCCTCCCGCCGCACGCTCCTACGCGGGGGGCTCGGCGGGGCGGCCGCCCTGGCACTCGGCGCTCCGGCCGTGCACGCGGCGCCCCGCGAGGTGAAGCTCAGCATGCAGCGCTCGTCGGTGCTGCTCACGGTGCTCAAGGTGAAGGGTACGCTGACCGAGCGGCTGGCGCCGCTGGGCTTCACGCCGAGCTGGCATCTCTTCACCAGCGTCATCGAGCCGATGAATGCCGGGGCCGTCGATCTCCACGCCGACGTCGCCGACGCGGTGCCGATCTTCACCCAGGCTGCCAAGGCGCCCCTGACGTTCTACGCCCGCGAGCGGGGGGCGCCCTCGGCGGAGGCGATCATCGTGCCGGCGGATTCGCCCATCCGCACCGTCGCCGACCTGAAGGGCAAGACGGTGGGCGTCTCGCGGGGCTCCGGGAGCCACTACGTGCTGGCCGCCGCGCTCAAGCGCGCCGGCCTGACCTTCGCGGACATCAAGCCCGCCTACCTCCAGGCGCCGGAGGGCGCCGTGGCCTTCGAGCAGGGCAGCCTCGACGCGTGGTCGATCTGGGATCCGTTCCTGGCCTTCGCGGAGGCCAAGCGGCCGGTGCGGACCATCGCCGACGGCAACGGCCTCACGAGCTATCACCGCTACTTCCTCGCCAACGACAGCTTCGTCGCCGCGCAGCCCGAGGTCGTGGCGGTGGTCTACCGCGCCCTGATCGAAGCCGGTGCGTGGATGAAGGCGAACCCGGAGGAGGCCGTGGCGCTGCTCACCCCAATCTGGGGGGACCTGCCCCCGGCGGTCGTGGCCGCCGCCAACCGTCGCCGGACCTACGTGGTGGAGCCGGTGGAGCGCAGCCAGCTTAGCGAGCAGCAGGCCATCGCCGACGCGTTCTTCGAGGCGAAGCTCATCCCCCGCCGGATCGACGCCACCGACGTGACGATCTTTCAGCCGCCGACGGGCCGGGGCTGAGGCCGTGACGCGCCCTCCCCGCTTCGGCATCTGGGCCGCCGTCCACGGCTCCCGCGCCGCCCACCACGATCCCGACGAGCCCGACGACGCCGGCTGGGAGCGCAACCGGGCCCTCGTGCTGGAGGCCGAGGCGCTCGGCTTCGATGCGGTGCTGGTCGCCCAGCACACGATGAACCCCTACGACCCGGAGCGGGACCAGCTCGAAGCCTGGACCGGGGCGGCGGCGCTGGCCGCGCTCACGCGGCGGATCGAGATCATCGCGGCGATCAAGCCGGGGCTGTACCACCCGGTGGTGCTCGCCAAGATGGCCCTGCAGATCGAGCAGATCAGCGGCGGGCGCTTCGCCCTGAACCTCGTGAATGCCTGGAACAAGGCCGAGTTCGAGCGCGCCGGCCTGCCCTTCCCGGCCCATGACGCGCGCTACGCCTATGGCCGCGAATGGATTGGCCTCGTCGACCGGCTGATGCGCGGCGAGCGCGTCACCTTTGCCGGCGACCACTTCCGGGTGGAGGATTACCAACTCCGCCCCGCCGGGACCTTCCGGCCCCGGCCGACGATCTATCTCGGCGGCGAATCCGAGCCGGCGCGGGCGCTCGCGGCGGACCAGGCCGACGTCTGGTTCATCAACGGCCAGCCGCTCGCGGACGTCGCCGCCCTCATCGCCGACGTCGCCCGGCGCCCCGCGGCGAACGGGCCCCTGCGCTACGGCCTTTCGGCTTTCGTGATCGCGAGGGAGACCGACGCGGAGGCTGAAGCGGAGCACGCCCGGCTCCTGGCCCTCAGCGCACGCGACGCGGCTCTGCGCGCCGACACCCGCGCCCGCACCGACACGGCGAGCGTGATGTTCGCCAAGACCGATGCGGCGGCCTCCCGCCATGTCGGCACCAACGGCGGCACGGCGGCCGGGCTCGTGGGCAGCTACGCCACCGTCGCGGAGCGCATCCACGCCTTCCACGCCGCCGGCATCGAGTTGTTCATGCTGCAGTTCCAGCCCTTCGAGGCGGAGATGCGCCGCTTCGCCGAGCAGGTGCTGCCCCGGATCCGCTGACCGGCCCTCTTCGACCGGCCCTCCCGACCCACCGCGTCTCACCCGAAGGACAGCGTCTCGTCCGTCGTCCATGCGGCGAAGCCGAACAGGGTGGAGAGCGGCGCCCCGGCATCGAACCCGCTCCTCGCCTTTTCGGCCGAGGGCATCCACGCGCGGTCCTGGTACAGGTAGGGCTGATCGTCTGGCCCCCGCCCGTAGAGGGAATCGAGGTCGAACCGCGGGGTTCGGAACGCCTTCGCGGTCCAACGCGACCCGCCGCGAACGCGGCATCACGGAAGCTTGAATGATTTTCGACCAGACTCGTTCGCTTATGAGAGCCCGATGCTAGCCTTTTCTTAGCTCCGGCGACCGAATGATCGGCGCAGGTCTTCAGACGGCTTCGCCATGCCCCGGTTTCGTGCCCCTCCCGATGTCGCGAACAGGATCCGTCAGCAGACCACGTGGGGCGGCACGTCGCGTTCGGATCGCGACGGGTTTCTGTCGAGCCATAACCTCGGTGTCCAGCGGGCCGCTCCGGCCGGCTCCGGCCGACGGGAGATGTTGTTCACCGGGCTGATCGGCGTCCTGATCTTCTCGGCCGTGGTGATCGGCTGCGCGGTGGTCTGGCCGGCGTATCTCTCCTGCCGCCACGTGCAGCAGACGACAGGCCTCATCGGCGGCCAGACGTTGACGACTTGCACGGCCCAACGCGCGCTCTGGCGCATCGGCCTCTCGTTCTAATCACGGTTTTCGCTGCGCCGACGACGAGCCGCATGCCCGAGAAACGGCATGCCGACGAGGTTCGCGAAGCGCGGGGCAAGTTGCCGAGGCCGATCATCGCCAATCGGTGCTGTCGAGCGTATGCTCATCGCCACAGGGGAACCGGCGATGTCCATGACCAATCGGCGAGAACTGTATCGAAGCCCGAACGGCGACAGCTGGTTTCTCGGGCGCGAGCCGGAAAGCGGTCATGCCTTCGTGATCCATCAGCCGAACGGGCCCTCCGGCGGACGTCTCTCTCACATCGCGTTGGGGGACTTCCTCCGGGGCAGCGCGCACGGCCCCGAGCACCAAGCCTTGCTCCGCCTCATTGGATCGCTCGTCGAGGTCCCCCCATATGCGGAGCGGACCTAGCCGACGGCCGACCCTTGGCCGCCAGCGCGTCGATGAGGAGAGAATGCGTGACCAGTCAGAACGCGATAGACGCCTTGGCCCTCGAAAATCGGCGTTTCAACGAGATCATGCGGAGCTTCGACGGCGGAATCTGGTGGTCGTCTGACGCCACCGCGCAGATCGACGTGGACGCCATCTGCGCCCAGGCCGCGCATATCAAGATCGCCTTGGACGAGATCACCAGGCTGGCGAAGAACATCGCGGAGTGATCGCGGTGGCGGTCGATTGAAGGGGTCCCGGGCGGCCTCGATCTCGACAGCGCCTTTCTGCTGTCTTGCATCCTCATCGGCGGCGTCGTCCCGGCGAACGCGACCGGACCCGCCGCCTGAGGGCCGCCGTCATCCCCGGCGGATCGGGAGGAGGCGCTGGCCGCCCGCTTCGAGGCCGAGGGCTTCCGGGATCTCGATGGCGTCTTCGACCATTGAACCGCACTCGCGCAGAGCCCGCGCGCCGCCCTCGAAGACATGGGACAAGCGATGAAGTTCTACTGGGGACCGCATACCTGCGCGATCGGCATCCACATCCTGCTGGAGGAGATCGGCAAGCCCTACGAGAGCGTGAAGATGGATGTCGCCGGCGGCGAGGCCGGACGCGCGCCGTTCAAGGCGATCAACCCGAAGGGCAAGGTGCCCACCCTCGTGCGCGAGGACGGGACCGTCATGACCGAGTACGGCGCCATCGCCACATGGCTCGCCCGCACCAACCCGGACAAGGCGCTGATCCCCGCCGACCCGGACGCGGAGCGTCGGGGCCTCGAGGTGATGGACTACGCCATCGGCACGCTGCACCTGCAGGGGTTCGGACGGCTGTTCAAGACGGCGAACTACGAGCCGCAGGATATGCTGCACCAGACGCTCAAGCTCGGGCAGGCCTCAGTGAAGGACCAGGGCCGCGCGATCATCGACGAGGCGTTGGCCATCCTCGACCGGCAGATGGCGTCCCACCCCTACGTCGCGGGCGATGCGTTCTCGATCGGCGACAGCGCGCTGTTCTACGCGACCCGCTGGGCGCCGCAGGAGGGCATCGCCCTCCCGCCCAACCTCGCCGGGCACTACGAGCGCATGATCGCGCGGCCGGCCGTGGCGCGGGTGCGCCGGATCTGGGGCGAGGAGTAGGACGGCACCGCACCACGCGACCGTGGGGTGGCGGGTGTCCGGCCCGATCACCCCACGACGAACAGGATGACGCAGATCAGGATGCTCGACGCGAGGAAGTAGCTCGCGCTGAGGAAGCCGTAGCGCAGGGGACGCGGAATGTTCGGGTTGATCCCCATGTTCACCGCCGTCGATCCGAGCAGCCCGACCCCGACGAGGGCGCCCAGTCCGGCGGCCTGCGGAAGGCTCGGCACGGCGAGCCATCGCATCAGGAGGGCGAGCGCCACCGTGGTGACGAGCATGCACAGGGACGGCCCGACGAAGTACAGGGGCGCGGGCTTCGAAGGCGGGAGATGGTCCCGTCCCAGGACGACCGCGTAGGTCCGTCCGAAGAGCAGATCGAACCAGAGCCAGCCGAGCATCATCACGGTGAAGCCGGCCGCCAGGATGCCGAGCAGGGTCATCGGGGTGAAGGACATCGCGACAGGGCTCCGGTGGTGGTGAGATGAGGTCGGATCATGGGCGGGGAAGGCCGAGGGCCGGCAGCACCAGCCCGTCGATCATCGTGACGAGGAAGGCCCGGTCGAACGGCCGGCGCTGGACGAGCGACCGGTAGGCGCCCATCGACGGCGTGACCTGGGCGACCGTCTCGATGTCGGCGTCCGGCGCGATCTCGCCGCGTTCACGGGCGCGGCGCATCAGGGCGCGGTTCGCCTCTACCCAGGGGGCGACGAGGGCGTCGTGCGCCGTGTCGGCGAGCGCCGGATGGTGCGACAGCAGGGCGGCCATGCCGGCCATCGCCTGCAGCTTGCGCTGCGTCTCCTCCATCGGCTGCGGCCGGAACAGGGCGAGCAGGTCGTCGCGCAGGTTGCCCGTGTCGGGCAGGTTATCGAGATCGACCTGCTCGCGCTTCATGCGGGCGACCGCCTCCAGCACCATGTCGGCCTTGGTCGCCCAGCGGCGGTAGACGGTGGCCTTCCCGGCCTTCGCCCGCACCGCCACCATGTCCATGGTCATCCCGTCATAGCCGGCTTCCGCGAGGATCGAGATCGCCGCATCGAGGATGGCCGCGTCCCGCGAGGCATCGCGCTTGCGGCCGACCGGGGCGCCCGCGCGCGCCGCGCCGTCGTTCGGGTCCTGGGGAGCTTCGCCTGCCATCGCTTTTCGATACTCTGTGGTTTCGAAACTTGCAAGTCTCGTAATTGGCGGATAGGGAGGGGCACCGGAAGAGGAGCCCCCCATGCGCTACAACCGTCTCGGTCGCACAGGCCTGTTCGTCTCGGAACTGTGCCTGGGCACGATGACCTTCGGCCAAGCCGGCGGCCGCTACGCCGCCGCCAGCGGCGTCGGCCAGGAGGCCGTCGACGCGATCCTGCGGCGCGCGGTCGATGCGGGCCTCAACTTCATCGACACGGCCAACGTGTATGCGAATGGGCAGGCCGAGGAGATCGTCGGCCGTTCGCTCAAGTCGCTCGGCCTCGCCCGCAAGGACATCGTGATCGCGACCAAGTTCGCGCACGCCGTGGGGTCCGGCCCCAACGACGGCGGCGGCTCCCGTGCCCATATCGTGGCGGCGGCGCATGCGAGCCTGCGGCGGCTCGGCGTCGATCACATCGACCTCTACCAGATGCACGGCTGGGACCCCGCGACGCCGGTCGAGGAGACGCTGCGCGCCCTGGACGATCTCGTCCGGCAGGGCGTGGTGCGGTATTGCGGCGTCTCGAACTGGGCGGCGTGGCAGGTGGCGACGGCCCTCGGCATCGCCGACCGCCTCGGGACGAGCCGCTTCCAGTCCTACCAGGGCTACCATTCCCTCGTCGGGCGCGACATCGAGCGCGAGGTGGTGCCGATGGCCGCGGCGGAGGGGCTCGGCCTCATCGCGTTCAGCCCGCTGGCGGGGGGATACCTGACCGGCAAGTACCGGAACGGCGTGAAGGCCGGTCGGCGGGCGACCGTTCCGTTCCCGCCCGTGGACGAAGCGCGCGGCGCGGCGGTGCTCGCGGCGATGGACGGGGTCGCGGAAGGATACGGCACGACGCACGAGGCCATCGCCCTCGCGTGGCTGAGGCAGCAGCCGGGCGTCACCAGCACCATCGTCGGCGTCAAGGGCGTGGACCAGCTCGACGCCAACCTGGCGAGCCTGAATGTGACCCTCAGCCCCTCGGATTTGGCCGTCCTCGGCGAGGCGGGAGCCCTTGCCCCCGAATACCCGGGCTGGATGCTCGCGCAGGCGAGCGCGGCGCGGGCGGACCTGCTTCGCACGGGCGCGGTGCCGGCGGGCCATTAAATCCCGCTCATCAGTCAGCCGGCTATCTTGTGGCGCCATGTACGGACACCTTCGGGGAACCGGCACACCGCTTGGTGATTAGCCAACTCAAAATGCCCCTGGGACAGGCTGGCCGATAAGGCTACGGTTCGGTCCCGTTCCCTTTCGGTCATCGAGGCGTCGGCATGCTGGGTTGGTTCCGTGCGCTGATGCCGAAGGAAGACCGGTTCTTCGACCTGTTCGAACGGCATGCCGCGACCCTGGTCGATGGCGCGGCGGCGCTACGGACTTTGCTCGACGGCTCGCGGGACCTCGTCGAGGCCTGCGCGGCCATCGCCGCGCACGAGGACAAGGCCGACACCATCACGCAGGAGGCGATGCAGGTGGTGCGGCGTACCTTCATCACGCCCTTCGACCGCAGCGACATCCAGGAACTCGTCGGCTCCCTCGACGACGCCATCGACCAGATGCTGAAGACCGCCAAGGCGGCCCGCCTGTTCGAGGTGACGCGCTTCGAGCCCGAGATGCAGGAGATGGGCGCGATCATCCAGGAGGCCGCCGCCGTGGTGGCCGAGGCCGTTCCGAAGCTGCGGGCGCTGAACGAGAACGCCACCGCCCTCAACGCCTTGACCGAGCGCGTCATCCAACTGGAAGGCCGTGCCGACGACCTGCACGAGGCCGGGCTGAAGGCCCTGTTCAGGGCATCCCGGCAGGATCCGATGGTGTTCCTCGTGGGCTCGGAACTCTACGACCACCTGGAGAAGGTCATGGACCGGTTCGAGGACGTCGCGAACCAGATCAGCAGCATCGTCGTCGAACACGTCTGAGTGACATCCGTGACGCTTTTGATCTTCCTCGTCGCCGTCGCCCTGTTCTTCGACTTCCTCAACGGCCTGCACGATGCGGCCAACTCGATCGCGACCATCGTCTCGACGCGGGTGCTCGCCCCCCGCTACGCCGTGTTCTGGGCGGCGTTCTTCAACTTCATCGCCTTTCTGGTGTTCGGCCTGCACGTCGCCGGCACGGTGGGCTCCGGCATCGTCGATGTCGCGGTGGTGGACGACCGGGTGATCCTCGGGGCGCTCGGCGGCGCCATCACGTGGAACCTGCTGACGTGGTATCTCGGCATCCCGTCCTCCAGCTCGCACGCCCTCATCGGCGGGCTGCTCGGCGCCGGCATCGCCAAGGCCGGTCTCGGCTCCATCGTCTGGTCGGGCGTCCTCACAACGAGCGCGGCCATCGTGCTCTCGCCGGCCCTCGGCTTCCTGCTGGCCCTGGTCCTCGTGCTCGCCGTGTCGTGGACCTTCGTCCGCGCCACGCCCTCGTCCGTCGATGGGACGTTCCGCAAGCTCCAGTTCGTCTCGGCCTCGCTCTACTCCCTCGGCCATGGCGGCAACGATGCGCAGAAGACCATGGGGATCATCGCCGTGCTCCTCTACGCCCATGGCGGGGGCAGCGGCGCGTTCCACGTCCCCCTCTGGGTCGTGCTCTCCTGCCAATCCGCCATGGCCCTCGGCACCCTGCTCGGCGGCTGGCGCATCGTGCACACGATGGGCTCGAAGATCACGCGGTTGACGCCCGTGCAGGGCTTCTGCGCCGAGACCGGGGGCGCGCTCACCCTCTTCGCTGCGACGGCGTTCGGGATCCCGGTTTCGACCACCCATACGATCACGGGGGCCATCGTCGGGGTGGGTGCCGCCCGCCGCGTCTCGGCCGTGCGCTGGAACGTGGCGCAGGGCATCGTCGTCGCCTGGGTCGTCACCATGCCGGCGGCGGCCCTGGTGGCGGCGCTCGTCTACTGGCTCTCCGGCTTCGTCCTCGCCTGATCCCCCCACTTGCGGAGGATTACATCGCCACGCACCGGAAGCCCGGCGAGACCGCTTGCACGCTGGGGCGACGCGGCTCTCGTAAAGCCGCGCCGCCCCTCGATCAGCGGGCGGTGCCGGAGCCCGTGGAGCCGGTGGCCTCCGCCGAGCCGGGCTTGATCGACCACAACTCGGTCGGCAGGCTGATCGGCGCGCCGGGCTTGTAATCCGCCGAATCCTGGATGTGCGACGTGGTGAAGTAGATCGTGCCGTCCGGCCCCTCGGAGAACGTGTCCGGCCAGCGCAGACGCTCGTCCTGGACGAGGGTCGTGAGGGGCGCGTTCGCCTTGGACAGGTCGCGCACCTTCACCGCGTTGTCCTGCGGCGAGGTCACGTACATCCGCCCGTCCTTGCGCGCGATCAGCAGGCCGTCGGCCACGCCGTTTTCGCCCACGGTGGCGATCTTGCCCGTCAGGGTCTTGTCGCTCAGCATCTCCGGCACGAAGGAGGCGGTGGCCCAGCCGGTCAGCGCATCGGTCGGCAGGCTGTAGAGCGTCTTGCCCTTGATCGCCTGCCAGTAGAGCGTCTTGCCGTCCGGCGAGAGCGCGATGCCGTCCGCCGAGAATTCCACGCCACGCCCGTCGGGGCGGCGGAGCGGCTTGCCGTCGTACTGCACGGTGACGCTCTTATCGGGCATGGTCGAGGGGTGCCCCGACAGCAGCCGCTTGGCCGTGCCGCTGTCGAGATCGACCACGATCAGCGCGCCCTCCGCGCCGGAATCGGTGAGGTAGGCGGTCTTGCCGTCCGGGGAGATCCGCACGTCGTTGATGTAGGACGCCTGCATCACCGTGCCGGTGTCGAAGGGAATGGTCTTCACGACCTTGTTGGTCTTCAGGTCGATGCCGACGAGCTTCGGGCCGTCCTTCACCACATGCGCCATCGCGGGGGCGGCGGCATCGACCACCCAGAGCCGGTCCTGCCCGTCGGCGACGACGCTCTGCACGCAGACGAAATGCGTCTTCGGATCGACCTCGTCCTTCTTGGCGTTGCGCCAGCCGTTCCACTCCTCGTCCGGGTAGGCGACCGGCTTGCCGTCCTTCAACTCCGCGACGGAGACGGGGGCGTCCTCGCTCCAGCGGGGGAAGTTGACGAACATGCGCCCGTCCCGGCTCACGGTGATGCCGGTGACTTGATGCGCGAAGCTCGCCACCTGCGTGAGCTGGCCCTGGCCGGCGGCCGGGCCCTGGGCCAGGGCGGGGCTCGCGAGGATCCCGACACCGGACATCAACGACAGGGCCAGCCCGATCCGGGCCGTCACGGGACGATTCATGCGCTACGCTCCTTCTGGATATGCAGGCCAACGCCGCTTGGGCGGGACGGCTCCCGCCTGCGACGCGGCGGCCGCGACCAAAGCGGGCCTCGCGCGTTACCCGCATCACACGCCCGAAGGGGATCCCGATGCTGATCCGCGCTGCCCTCGTCTTCGTCGCCCTCACCTCGGGGGCGCACGCCGCCGCCTTCGATGACCTGAAGGGCTATCTCGCCTCCTGTCTGCGGTTCGAGATGAACGGCGCCAGCGTGCCGCGCGGCGTCGCCGCCTCGACCCGCGTGCGCTACGCCCTCGACCGCTGCTCGGACGAGGTCGCCCGCCTCGACCGGGCGGATGGGCGCCGCCTGCGCGCCGATGGCGGCATCAGCCCCTCGACCAAGGAAGTGATCGGCGCCGTCGTGACCCGCAGCGGCGGCAGCGGGTTCGCCAACGTCCGCTATTGAGCGCTTCCCAGCCGCCCGCCGCTCCGCGATAGGATGGGCGCGGCGCGGGGCAGAGGAGTGCGGGTGTGACGGGACGCAGCATGCCGGTGCCGGCGCGACGGCGGCGGCGGGATGGCGAGGCGCGCCGCGAATCCGTGCTGGACGCGGCCCTCGACATCTTCTCCACCACGGGCCTGCACGGCGCCAGCCTCGACCAGATCGCCGAGCGCGCCGGCCTCTCGAAGACCAACCTGCTCTATTACTTCCCCTCGAAGGAGGAGCTGTACATCGCCGTGCTGCGGCGCGTGCTCGACGTGTGGCTCGATCCGCTGGTCTCGCTGCAGGCCGACAGCGAGCCCGCCCAGGCGCTGCGCGACTACATCCGCCGCAAGGTCATGCTCTCCCGCGATGCGCCGCAGGCCTCGCGCCTGTTCTGCCTGGAGATCGTGCAGGGCGCGCGCCTGCTGCGGGCGGAACTCGAAGGGCCGCTGCGTGCCCTCCTGGACGACAAGGCGGCGGTCCTGCGCGCCTGGACCGAGGCCGGGCGGATCGCCCCGCACGACCCCCACCACCTGATCTTCTCGATCTGGGCGATCACCCAGCACTACGCCGACTTCGCCACGCAGATCGAGGCGATCACCGGCCATACCCTCGATGACCCGGATTTCTTCGAGGCCACGGTGGCGAGCACGCAGGCGCTGATCCTCGGCCGGCTCGGCCTCACCTGATTCGCCCCTCCCCGACGCGTCTTCGCGCCCGCGCCTTGCGCAGACGCCGCCTTGCCCGTGGTCAACCGGCGGAGAGTTTGTGCAAACGGTCAAAATTCGCCGGTTGAAGTTTGACCGTTTGGTCCGACCATCTCATCCTCCTTTCGCACCGGCCAGTATTCCAGTCCGGCCCGTCCTGATTGCGACAGGTGAGGGAGATTGCGATGGCCAATCCCATGAATGTCGGCGTCTTCATCCCGATCGGGAATAACGGCTGGCTCCTGTCCGAGAACGCGCCGCAATACAAACCGAGCTTCGATCTCAACAAGGCGATCACCCTGAAGGCCGAGGGCTACGGGCTCGATTTCGCGCCCTCGATGATCAAGCTGCGCGGCTTCGGCGGCAAGACCGAGTTCTGGGACCACAACCTCGAATCCTTCACCCTGATGGCGGGCCTCGCCGCCGTCACGAGCCGGATCAAGCTCTACGCCACCGCGCCGACCCTGTGCTTGCCCCCCGCCATCACCGCGCGGATGGCCGCCACCATCGACTCGATCTCGCATGGGCGGTTCGGCATCAACCTCGTCACCGGCTGGCAGCGGCCGGAATATTCGCAGATGGGCCTGTGGCCGGGGGACGAGTATTTCGCCCGCCGCTACGATTACCTCTCCGAGTACGCGCAGGTGCTGCGCGACCTGTGGGGCACCGGGCAGAGCGACCTGAAGGGCGAGTTCTTCCAGATGGACGATTGCCGCCT
This sequence comes from Methylobacterium sp. TK26, assembly GCF_055361565.1. NCBI lineage: Bacteria > Pseudomonadati > Pseudomonadota > Alphaproteobacteria > Hyphomicrobiales > Methylobacteriaceae > Methylobacterium > Methylobacterium sp. TK26. The sequence goes on from NZ_CM143965.1 coordinate 3,149,935, forward strand.
GAGCCCCCGGCCGCAGGCGCCCATGAAGATCATCTGCGCCGGCCAGAGCGCGGCGGGGATGGCGTTCACCGCCACCTACGCGGACTACAATTTCTGCTTCGGGAAGGGCGTGAACACGCCGACCGCCTTCGCGCCGACCGTCGCCCGGCTGGAGGAGGCCAAGGCCAGGACCGGCCGGGACGTGTCCTCCTATGTCCTGTTCATGGTGATCGCCGACGAGACCGACGCGGCGGCGCAGGCCAAGTGGAAGCATTACAAGGCGGGCGCGGACGAGGAGGCCATCGCGTGGCTCGGCGTCCAGGGCGCGGCCGACACCAAGTCCGGCAGCGACACCAATGTCCGCCAGATGGTCGACCCGACCTCGGCCGTGAACATCAACATGGGCACGCTCGTCGGCTCGTTCGCGACGGTCGCGCGCCTGCTCGATGAAGTGATGACCGTGCCGGGCACGGGCGGCGTGCTCCTCGTCTTCGACGACTTCCTGAAAGGGCTCGACGATTTCGGCACCTGCATCCAGCCCCTGATGGAGACGCGGCGGCACATCACCGCCGAGGCCGCGCCCCTGGCGGAGGTCGCCTGATGGACGCGCCCGCGGGCTACCGGGATCCAGCGGGGCGCTTCGGGGCGGTGACGCTGCCGGCGCGGCCCGAGCCCATCGCCTTCGATCCCGCCACCACGGCGCTGATCGTGATCGACATGCAGAACGCCTACGCGACGAAGGGCGGCCACGCCCACAGCGTCACCCAAGCGGACCTCGTGAACCGCACACTCCTCGAATTCCTCGCCCGCCCTGAGAGAGGATTGACCCGCCCCCAATTGGTATGGCTTCTGAGCCTGGAAGACGGACGTTGTAGCTATCGCATAATCAGCGCGCCGCAGAAGGCGGCCGGGTGGCGCGTCAACGACGGCTCCTGCTGGTGTTTTCGCCCGGGCCGATCACGCTCTCCGACGGGCCTCCGCATGGGGTCCGCAACGCAGTTCCGTCACGTCGCCCATTTCAGGACGTCGCCGGACCAGCCGCTGCCTCCGCGCAGGGGCCTGAAACTGCCTTAGTTCAGGGAAATCCCGGCTGCCGGCAAACCGGACGGTATGGCAGGCGGTAAGCCGTTCGGCACCTGAAGACTCGCTGCCTTGGATTCCTCTGCCTTGGACGTCTTCGAATTTCCGATCAGCTGCGCAAGCGCTTCGTTGCCGATGCGTGGGCGACGAATAGTCTGATGAAGATCGGCGGCCGAACTTCGACGAGACGACAGGCTCAGTTGCAAATGCTCAAGCATATCTTTTGCAACTTGCAGTTTATATTTCTCTTTCTCCGCATTGGCCAATCGAATGTTCTCGGCCTCAGCTTCGCGTAGCTGTGCTTCCTGCGACAAATATCTTAGCTCCAAAGATGCCAAGGTCAGCTTCGACGATGCATGCTCTAGGATATCACTCGTTTGGACCGTAGGCTTCGAGAAATACAAATAAAATGCGTTAGCCAGAAACAAGAATGTCAAGCCAAAAAGCAGGATATCGAATGTTCTGTTAAAAAGGATCCACCCCCCAAAAATGATGATCGAAGTGAGGGCAGAGCTATACATCAACAGTTTTCGTAAGGCTGCCATTATGCTCCTGCCATTATCCAATCAATGGTTTATAGTTAAAATTCCCTAAAAATTATTTGAGGCAGGAATGTGACGTGCAATATTCTGTCAACATCCATATAGCACTTAGATGAAAATACGTGCGGCAATGATGAGAATTGATATTTAAAGAGGCGAACCGCTTCATAGCTGGCTCCACGTTCTGGCCGTCGCGCTGTTCGCCTCGAATGAGCCGGGGCAACACCAACCCGTCGGATCGGCGCCGTCTTCCCCTGAGCCAGCCTTGTACGCCTCGCTCGGTCGCACAGGCCGCGCTCCCCATGGATGGAGGACCAGCCCCGCACTACATTAAAAGTGGCGTCATTTTGCGAAGAGCCAATCTTCCGAGCGGATGCTCCTTTCGCTCGAGAAAACACGGATGCCGCTCGGTGGTGGAATAACAGATCGAGGACGTATCCCTTGAAAATTGACAGACGTTCACTGATTGGCGTTGGCGCCAGCGCACTCGGACAAACTGCCTGTCTGACACGTCCAGCGGATGCCGCAACTGCGCGCAGCATATCGCTCCTGTCCCCCGTCCGCACGGGCGTAGCGACCGTCGATTCTCAGGGCTGCGTGACCTATCCGGACCAACCCGTCGCAGCCAGTAAGACCTTCGACTTTGCCGGCGAAGCTACCGGAACCTTCAAGAACATCATGATTTCGGTTCCCGGCGTCCGGCCCTGGGGCAAGGTCGTTCAGCAAAGCAACGGTAGCTGGACATGCACAATGGATCTCAGCACGGTTCGGACCGGGCCGCTCAATTGTCGCATTATGGCGTGGTACGACGATTGGGGCGAGAAGGTTATCAATCTCGATTTCACGTTGCTTATCGACAATCCTCTGGTTAGGCGCGCTGCATTGGGAGTTCCTGCCGCTGCGGCAGGTATGAAGCCAATCCTCGTTGACGACTTCGATGCCCTTCCCGAAGAAAGACGCTGGGCGTTTGGTGTTCGTCCAGACGGAAGCCAGTGGGGATCCGGCTCCCACTTCATGACGAACAAAGAAAACCTCAGCGACGTATTCCAGCTGCCGATGCCCTCGTGTCTCCGCATTCGGGCGGTCCATGATGAGAACTACAGAGATCCCGAACGGTGGAATCGGAAGTGGCGTTCAGGTCTTCTCTGTACGGCCTATGCCGACCAGCGGCCGCCCATCGCGACGTTCCGTAAAGGCTATGTCGAGATGAAGGCCATCCTGCCCCTCGGCAAAGGCATGTGGCCCAGCATGTGGGGTTTGCCACTTCACAAAGACGGGCGCGGACCAGATAAATCTTTTCCTCTCAACGAACTCGATCCCCTAGAAGGATATTGTCAAACAGCGGACCCGGGTAAGTATTCTATCAGCAACGGTGCCATCGAATGGACCAGCCCCGGAAAGATGGGCAAAGTCAGTGGCCCGAAGTTTACCCGAGAATTCGACGCCACATCCGATTGGCACGTGTACGCATGCTCAGTCGATGACACCGATATGACATGCTACATAGACGACAAAGTAACCTACAAGATACCGATCCCAGTCCCAGAAATAAAAGATCCATTTTACTGGATGTTTGACAATGCCCTTTCGGCCGGTGACTGGCCAATCGTGGTTCCGCCAGCCGGGTATGTCGATATGTGGATAGACTATATCCGAATATTTTCAGCCGACTGACGATCCACGTCAGCAGAAAGGCCCCCCAGGCATCCAGGCGCCGGCGCAGCGGGCCATCTATGATGCTCGCTCGCCCTCTCATCGCAGGCATGGGGCTGTTCGGCGCCACTCTCTCATTGCGGTCCTGTGGCCAGTCCAATCGGACAGACAATGGGGACCGAAACATCAGATGTGGAACAGCCCGTGATCGTCGAACCGAAAATTCTCCATCGATAGCGATCCAATATTGACGTTCTTGAGCAGGATGCTGTCGGAAGGACTTACGGTGATGAGCGTGTCATTTCCCAGCGCGCTCATATGAGACGCCTTCAGCTCAGCAAAACTGTGCAAGTCGATGCGGTCAATCAGGATCGTATCGTGATTGGGTCCGGCGCCAGCGATGAAGTTGGTGATGCTGTCCTTGCCGAAGTTGGCTGAGAATACGAACGTATCCCCGCCGCTGCCCTTGAAGGAATCTGTTACAATCGCGGTCGAAACCAGGACCGCTCCGGTTTGATAAGCGGTTTGGACGTGACTTCCGTCCGTGCTCGTCTGATCGACCGACATCAGTTTCCCTGCGGCGTTGTAGCTATCCCGCTCGGCGACGTAGCTCTTGCCGGTGATGTTGGTGAGGTACACGTCCTTCGACTTGTCGGCGTGGACCTGCGTCTCGCTCGTCAGGACGGGCTGGCCGCTGGCCGTGGCATAGACCTTGGTGTTGGAGGCTTCCACGCCGCCCGGCGCGTACTTGATCGCCTGCGTGGCCAGCACCGCCTTCCCGCTGACTAAGGCGTAGGTGGAGGTGTCCGACGTGCCGTTGCTGGCGATCACCGCGTGCGACTTGAGCAGGCCAGCCGCATCGTATTGGTCAGCCGTCACGGTGCTGTTCAAGGCGACGGTGTAGCTGTAGTCTAACGTTCCGTCGGCATGGGTGCGGCTCAGACCGGTGAGGGTGCCTGCGGCGTTGTAGCTGTCCCGCTCGGCGGCGTAGCTCTTGCCGGTAATGTTGGTGAGGTACACGTCCTTTGACTTGTCAGCGTGGACCCGTGTCTCGCTCGTCAGGACGGGTTGGCCGCTGGCTGTGGCATAGACCTTGGTGTTGGAGGCTTCCGCACCGCCCGGCGCGTACTTGATCGCCTGCGTGGCCAGCACCGCCTTCCCGCCAACTTCGGTGTAGGTGGACGTGTTGACCGTTCCATCCGCCGACGTGACTTGAACGGACGCCAGAACAGCTTTGGCGTTGTAAAGGGTCACAGTCTTCGGCGCCTCGACGGCAGGCACGACCTTCGTTCCATCCGGGATTGTCGGCTGCGTCGCCGTTGTCGGCGTGCTACCCGAATTGCTGGTGCTGGGTGTGGTTTGAACTGCGTCCGGAATCTTCGCATATGCGCGAATGTAATCGATCTTTGATGTTATCGGCACACCCAACGCATCGGCATTATTATTGCCAGATCCCTGGGTCGCCAAGTTGGCGACGAGATACATGGGTCCATGCATGTCGCTCGGCGTTGCCTGAGAACCTACAAAGTTTCCATCGACATAGAAGCTGATCTTATCAGTCTGCCAATCCATGCCGTAGGTATGATAGCCGCCAGGGTTTTTGACTTCGCTGTAAACCTGCCTGTTGATCTGCCAAGGTATGGTCGGGGTCTGATCCGTAGTGTGGATCGTGCTGTATATACCTTTTGTATTGGAACCATACTGTTCGACAACATCAAGTTCCTGCCAACCTGGCAGGTTGTTTAGATTGAGGGCAGCGTTGACGGGCAGTAGCCAGAACGCATTCCAGGCGCCCTTAGCGGTTGAGAAATCCGCACGGATCTCGAAATACCCGTAAGTCTGGGAAAAACTATTCTTGCTCGAGATCAGACCAGACTCCCAACTTCCGACATAGCCGGATGCCGTCTTGTCCGGGACTGCGGTGATCGAGAGAACCCCATCCGCTACCTTGAACGGATCATAGCCAGACGCCGGATCGACAAATGAGGAGTGCCCGAAACCGATGTCGGAATTGGCATCATACCGCCATTGGGAGCGGATATCGGCCCATGTTGTCCCGATTCCATTCTGAGAGATGCTACGGGCATCGAATCCATCACTGAAAGTCAGTTTGTATTTACCAAGGTCCGGCATCTAGACCCCCAAATTACTTTATTCAATTCTTGCTCGCCCCCCCTTACGAATCCACTAAAAGAATGAAGACATGAAATCGCAAATAGATAAGCAATGCTTCGATGGTTGCCGGAAGATGAAGACGTCATCTTTCTGTATGGAACGATACTCGTCAGCGCTTCATACAGCCTCGCCGGACCGGAGATCGCGGCGATGCGGTGGGGAGAGTTCGTCCTCGACCCGCGCCCGTCACCGCCCGATCAGCTGCCGGATCCCCGCGAAATCTTCGCGCAAACGGTTTCCGATCAGGATGAACAGGGCGATGACATAGAAGGCGCTTCCCGCGAGGAGCGCCAGGCCGATGTGTATGGCATCCGCGAAGGCGTTCCTGACGACGAGGTGGCAGATGAACCCCGCCACCATGCCAACCGCGACCGGCGCCAGGATCCCCCGCATGAGGGACCTCAGCGACAGGATGCCGATGCGCTTCAGGGCGAGGAAAGCCAGGCAGGAAAAAAGGACCTGCGCAAGGCTTACTCCCCATACCACGCCCAAAGGGCCGAACCAATAGCCGAGGGCAACCGACGCGATCCTGGCCACCACAAGGAGGACGGTGAGCCAGAAGATCGTCCAGCCATGCCCCCGGGCGAGGAGCACGGAACCGCAGAGCGACGCGATGACGTTCAGAGCGTAGAACGGTATCAGCACACTCAGCAGCGTTGCCGCATCCTGCCAAGCAGGGCCGAGAAACATGTGAATCAGGCCCGGCACTGTCGCCGAGGCAAAGAAGGCGACGGGAGCTACAACGAGAGCGAGGATGTGGACGAGCTTTGCGTGAAGCTGCCTGATGCTGGCGTCGTCCTCACGGAGGGCATGGGCGTAGAGCGCGCCCCAGAGGGGGTTCGAAGCGGATTCGCACACGAAGCGCGGAACCTGATTAGCGAAGGTGTAAGTTCCCAATGCCGCCGGCCCAAACATGCGGCCAAAGGCAAGATTCTCGGCGAAGCGCCCCGCGAAATCTGCCAGCCGGCTGCACACGAGCGAACTGCCCGTTGAAATGTGCGACTTCAGGACGGTGAGACGGAACGTGAAGTCCGGTGGAACGAACGCGATCGCGTTCAGAACAATGGAGCGCACCAAGTACAACGTCACGTACTGAGCTGCCAGACTGAGTGCACCCGCTCCAGAAACCGCGAGTGTGACAGCGACCGCAGCCCCGGTGAGATTGCCCGCGAGGTCCGCGCTGGAGATCGCAACGAGGCGACGCTCCCGAGTCAGCCGCGCGTAGGGCAGTACAGCTGACGTCACCAGAATGAAGCTGAATGCGAGCAGCGACATCACATTCGCCACGCGGGGTTCGTTCGAGAGGGAAGCCAGAACCATCCCCCATCCCGCGATGAGCACCCCGAGCAGGACACCGAGAATCAGCACCAACCAGAACGCCGTGGACCACACGTCCCGTGATTCGAGCGGCTCACGCGCGAGCGAGGCGCCCAAGCCGCCATCCGCCAGCGTCATGAAAAAGGCCACGGTCGGCAGGGCCAGAGCGTAGATTCCGAATTCCGCCGGCCCTAGCAGATGGGCCATCAACGGCAGCATCACCAGTTGAAGCGCAATTTTGACGAGATTCGCCCCGCCACCAGCGAGGACGTTGACCGCGAGTCGCCGGCTCTCATTCTTTGTCTTCGGATCAGCCGAAACCGCCTCGGCCTCTATCCCAATGAGGATTCCGTCAGTCGACTCATCGTTAAGGAACGCGCCGTTGTCGCCGGATTTATTTCGCAAATCCTTATCGGAGCTCTCGTTGGGTGCACTTTGAGCCTTCCCATCTTTACTATGCATAACAGGAAACGCTCATATGCAATCCTTTACTTATTTATGCCCCAAAAGGAAGAAGCAAATTATCGTAGTCTGACGAGAGGAAATGATTTGGACGGCGATTCAATTCTTAGTCAACGCCATATTTGCAAAATTTCATCGAACAATCAATCGTGATCTATTTAAGACCCGGCCGGATTTGGGGGTAAGCTAAACGGATGACCTTCGAGCGCATCAAGGACCTTCCGCCGCCATCTGCTGCCGTAACCACGTCCACTCCAAGTAGGTAGCCCTCACTGAACCTGAACCGAACGACCGAACCAACCGTTGAGTTCAATCAAAGTCGTTCATAGTGCGCGACATGAACGGCGCCCACGAGCCTCACATTCATGGCGGCATTTAGCGGCAATGGAAGGCCCATTAGGGATCATTAAGTCAAAGCCAAATGGGAGCGCGCTCGATAACGTGAACGATGAGACCGGTTGCCGCATCGGCAACAGGCCTCTGAAGGTGCCTATGCGCACATCCTGATCAACACCTAACATGGGCCACGTTGTCTTGAACACCGTGGCCTCAGAAACATGGCAGCACCGTTTACGCGCTGAAGTACTTAATCAGATTGACAGATAAGGATAATCAGGATTTACGCCTCTTATGTAGTTTCCGCTGGCGCGATTTCCTAGGAATTCGATGACATTGCGACCCACACGACTTACGGACGTCTGAGGAATTATATACCTAATGGTCAATACATTGCGATAATTCCGCACTATACTCCAACAGTTTAGTTGAGTGGTTCAAATCGAAGGGCAGATATTCACCTTATGATTATCTCCGCACAGACCAATCAAAACGCAAAAAAACAAACAAGTCAGCACTATGTCTACTTGGACTTTTTACGGTTTGCCGCAGCTATTATGGTCATGCTCTATCACTACTCAACAGCTAACTATGTTTCAGGGTCCTGGCAGATCGGCACCAAAGCCGCGATCGGGACAAACCTTGCCGATTACCAACCGTTGATGCCTTATTTTTCAACAGGCTGGATTGGAGTGGACATTTTTTTCGTGATCTCTGGATTCGTGATAGCGCTATCGGCTGAAGGAAGGGATATCAAAAACTTCATACAGAGTCGGGTTTTACGCCTTTATCCTGTCATCGTGATTGGCACAGTCATAGCGATGGCGGTAGCCCTTCTGTATTCCGAAAAAAGCTGGGAAACTATTTTGATTTTCAGCTTAAAGCAGCTTGTAATATTCCCCAAGGGCGAATGGATCGATGGCGTTTTTTGGACCTTGGTTGTCGAGGTTGCATTCTATATGGCAATTGCGCTTATTATATACTTTGAAATGTATAAAAAGATTGAAATTATTGTGACGTACTGGTCGATAACGACACTCGCCGTCTCATTGATCACTCTGTTTTCGTATCTATCGGATATATCAGCTCTGGACCATATCTATCGCTTCGGCGTGTCGTACTTTTCGAGAATCATTCTCGTTTCGACCGGACCCTATTTTTGCTCCGGGATCTTCATTTACATTGTCGCGCAAAGCGGGATATCACTCAAACGGGCAGTCCTGCTTGCGGGAAGCACCGCGGCATGTCTCATCAACATCTATCTCGCGTCGAGCGACGACGAGTTTGTCCAGCAGGGATACGCGACAGCCTTTGTGCCGATGATCATTTGGACTCTCGCGGTCATCGGTATCGCGTTTTCCGCCTGGTCCGGAATTTTGTCGCCCGGAGGAGCAAGGGTTCGCACGATCGCGCGCTGGGCAGGCCTGATGACGTTTCCGCTTTATCTTATCCACAACAGTCTGGGAGCCTACCTGCTCGGCCTAATCATCAAAGCGGGGATCCCCATCTATCCCGCTTTCTGCATCGCAGTCGTTGCGGTCACCATCGTGAGTTTCGTGATCTCGCGTTCGCTGGAGCCGACGCTGAGAGGCGCTATCAGAAATTACGTTTTTCCGGGCGTTGATCGGATCCGTATGCGGGTTGCTCATCTCGTGAGCGTACGCTGAAGCCTGCCGTCGAGCGGTCATACCAGCGGGCTGCAGCAAGCTGTCGAGATGAGAATGAGCGGGAGCGAACGCGCGGACCGCACACCAGTGTGCTCCGCCATCACCAGACGCAGCCTTGCCGCCCCACCCCGCCAAGACCAAGGGGCGCGATGATCGTGGGCAACGCGACCGCTCGGAGGGGTAAGACGGCTTTCCCAAGATCTCCCGACCGTGCGGGCATCCCGCTTCATCGACGTTGACCGCCGCGCCCTGGCCCATCAGGCGACGGTAGGCTACAGGAGAGGTGGCGGGGGGATCGTGGCATGCCATCGCCACATGCCCATCTCTCAGGGCGCAACGAGCAGAACCGCACGTCTCTGAGCCGCCATCCGGCGAAGGTGGACTATCAGCTTGCCATGGTTCAAGAAAATTCACTCAAGCGACCCGCTGGCGCTGCTATAGCTATGACCGCACCGTGGCATATCAGATACGTCATTTTGCGTTTAGTTCCATCTTCTGAATGGAACGTGATGACGCGAGGGTCTTTCCGCTTTTAGTTTTGTGCCTTAACGTATGTGCTATGTGCTACAGCTCTTTACTAGCAGCGTTCGATTGGGAACATATGCATAGATCTCCGCAAGCAAGAGACAGGTCGGACATCAGTAATACTTGAACTCGACCCTGTGATCCGCCGACATTTCCACTAACACATCACAATATTTCATAACGACAGCGACGCAATTGAGACTAGCTTCGAATGAATAATGCAACTATCTCTGTTGTTATGGCAACATATAACGGATCAAAATATCTATCGGATCAACTTCATAGCTTGAGTTCGCAGAGCCGATTGCCCGATGAGATCTTGATCTCGGATGACTGTTCGACAGACGACACAATCGCTATTTTAGAGCGATTTAAGAATGAGAATTCACTGAACATTCGGATCATTCGACGCGAAAGTCAGCTCAATTTTCGAGAGAACTTTCTGCAAACGGCCTTGGAGGCTAGAAGCGAATTCATTGCATTCTGCGATCAGGACGATATTTGGCGGCATGACAAGCTGGAACGGTGCTCCAAGTATTTTTTTGATACCAGTGTTGCGATGATTGTTCATCCGGCGGAAACTATCGATCATCAGTCGAAGAAAACCGGGTATTTTCGTCAGGGTATTACCAAGCACGCGATCAGGCCTCCGCTCTCCTATGACCTCTGGCATGGATTCTGGGGATTTTCGATCGTTTTCCGCCGCAATCTCTTGGATCTCCTGCCGATTCAAGATCGCTTCACCGACTATATCGCGCCAAGTCATCTCATTTCTCATGATCGATGGATTACTTTTCTGGCCCAAATGGTGGGTCAGACGGCCGAGATCGACGAAGAGCTAGTAAAATATAGGCAACACGCCTCAAATCTTTTCGGCAAGGGTTCCATGTTCGAAATTTCGACCGGGAAAGAATTAAGAAGTCGAACCGATCGCTATATCGAGATAGCGAACCAAATGCTCACTGTTATCACCCGTTTGGACGCATCGACGACCAACAAATATCCAATGTTTGATAGGAATGCCTGTAAATGTTTTATTGCTAGCTCTCTGCAGACACTCGAGAAAAGACGCGAACTGTATTTGGAAGAAAGTCGGCCGAAATCCATTATTAAGGCGGTGGTCGCCCTGGCTGACGGGACTTATAAGTCGTCATTTAGCAAGAAAACCAAGTGGCGATCATTTGCACGCGATCTTCAATATCTCGCCTTCGGTTCGCGATGAGCCGCCCCGTCTCCACACCATTCTTTGCGAGTTTAATTATTGAAGGCATCATGGTATTCAATGTGAATATTGTTCATAATTGAAGATAATGCACATGTTTTCCGATTGATTTCTAGCTGAAGACTCAAGATTTGGATCGAGAGCCGCTGTACCGCCAGATCGAATGGCAAAAATCGCTGTTTTGGACCTCACCCCGTTCATAGCCTTACATGGCTCTTTGGCGGGGGCGGGCGCGAATGTGGGAAAGGATCCGTCCGGCAGGGAGTGGGCCGCGCATAGGGACGCCGCGTGTCGGACATTAAAATCCGTTCTCACTCAGGAGCTTGCCGTCAGCTACCGCTCCAGCCGCTGCAAAGATGACAAGCAGCGTGGTATCCAGTACCAATGAGCAGCTCTAGTCAATGTGAAAGCCGATCTTCTTCGGCTTGGCGTTGACCTACGCAGCTTTTTGGAGAGTGTTCCCTGTGCGCTTGAGATCCCTAGATTTCATACGAGGTCTCGCGGCACTTCTTGTGGTCGTCTACCATTTCCAGCATTTCGCAGCCATCGGCCAACCGGCATCCTCTTGGTCCGTGGACTCGGCGGCGCTCCCCTTTAGCAGCGCCCTCAAGATCGTCTACCTATACGGCTGGATGGCGGTTGATTTCTTCTTCGTCATTTCAGGTTTTGTATTTTTCTGGCTTTATCGAGAGAAGATATTTGAGCGGAAAGTCGATGCATGGTCTTTTGCGGTACTGCGGATTACACGCTTGTACCCTCTCCATTTTGTGACATTACTATGCGTGGCCGCCCTACAAACTCTTTATCGCCCCATCGCAGGTTCGCCATTCATCATTCCATACAATGATGCCACGCATTTCCTGCTAAATGTGGTATTTATACAAAGCTGGGGATTCGAGCGAGGCCCATCGTTCAACGCGGCGAGCTGGTCCATCTCTGTCGAGGTTCTGCTCTACCTGATCTTCTTTGTTGTCTCTCTGAGCCGGATGTCGCGATCGCCTCTAGCGGTGCTGGGCGCGGTCTGTATCGGCCTCTTGCTGCAGGGACTTAACCCGGTCATCGGGCGGGGCATCGCCGCGTTTTTCGCGGGTGGCTTAGCCTACTACGCCCTGCAAACGATTGTCGCCCGCACGGATCGGAAGAGGGTGACGTGGGGAATCATTGGCTTGACGGCAGCGATCTGGGTTGTCGTCGTGGTCGCAATCCAGGGCGACGTTCTTGAGCATGGCTTTGCCGCCATGGGATGGGAACGGTGGACGATGATCGCTGGAAAAATTTCCGGGCGGTTTATCTTATATGTTCTGTTCCCACTGACGGTCATCGCCCTGACCACTTCGGAGCGTGTCTTAAATTACCGCTGGACGCAGGGGCCGCTTCTTGGCGACATCTCGTATGCCGCCTACTTGATCCACTTCCCATTACAGCTTGTCGTCGCAAACCTCGTTGTGCGGGACATGCTACCGCCCACAGCAGTCACAGGGCCAGTAGCGCTCTTCGCCTTTCTCGCGACGTTGATTGTTTTGTCCTGGCTAACCTATCGATATTTCGAGTTGCCGATGCAGCGCTTCGGACGCCGCATTCTCCTCGCGCGTCGGGACAAGTTCGCCTGAGCGGTCGTCGTCCCGTCTGCCCCAACAAAGGCGCCGCTGGGTTACTGAATGCGCGCCGTCGCCCCCATAGAACGGCGACGGGGCATCCGGTCACGAAGGTCGCCGGGCCGAACCGCTCATTCACCTGGATAAGTGTAGAGGGGTTCCCTGGGGCGAATCCCGACATACAAGCCGTTCTTCTCGGTGCTTCTGTCGATGATCGATCCGGCACCGATCACGCACCCCTCCCTGATGACGACGCCCGGCAAGATCATGACCCGAGCGTAGATCATGCATCCACGCTCGATGATGATCGGTTTGTAGATCTCGTCGCCGGTCGTCCTACGATAAGGACCGGTTTTGATAATCTTATGGGTCGCCGTTTCTAGATGAACCTCTGAACCCATGCGCACCCATTCGCCGACTTCGATCTGGGCGTAGTTATTAATTCTACTCCCAACCCCAATCCGAACATTGTCACCAACGGCCAGACGACTTGTAAGAATATTGACACCACTACCAATACTTGAATTATTGCCTATTTTTACGCCGGCGCCTCTCAGGAGGTGAGCGCGCATGGAGGATAAAACTTCTGTTTGTTGAAGTTTCACCAAAGCCCTAAATGCAACTCTATTCATTCCGTATCCCTTGGGCATACCCTGCTACAGGCGGACACGAAACCACCTCAATAAATCAGGATATAGATGAATCACTAAGCTGTACTTTAAAAAATTTCGCCCTATCGCTGCTACAGGCCATCATATACGCGCAAGCAACACGTGCAACTATAAGATGCGTTTGTCTCTCAGATTACTGGACGCTTCCCTGTTCGCGGGCTGAGGGGGAACCGTTTTGGGCGATCAGTTAGCCGGTTCGGGGCTGGCTGGCATGCCCCGAGACGCAGTCGCATTCACCAACCTGCTGTCCTTCCGGGACCGCGCGGGATCGTTCAGGACGATACCCAGCACGCGGGTATTGGCCGAGCGTAACGCCCGGATTGCCTCGGAAAGCTGATCGAGCTTTGTCCGGTTCAAAGTGGCAACCAAGACGACGCCCGTCAGCATGTGTCCGATCGCCTGTGCGTCGGGCGAGGATTCGAGCGCAGCCATATCGAGGATGACATCCCGCTGGCGAACAAGGCGGCTCAGTCCCGCGCGGATCGCCGGCGAACCTAGAAAGGCGTTCGGATCGGCCTTGTGTCCTGTCGCCAAGCCGGCGACGGCCGGGACGAAGCTGAGAGAGGGTGTGATCGCCACTTCAGGAAGGTCATTCGTGGGCGAGGACGATTGCATGATCGTATCAAGGCCGGTCCCGGCTCGAGGGGCGAGACGACGGGTGAGATCGGGCCGGCCGAGGTTGGCATCGATGAGAGCGACCCTGGAGCCGAACGCGGCAAGGAGGTGAGCGAGGTTTGCGCTCAAGATGGTGCAGCCATCGCCTTCCTGGCAACTTACGAACCCGATCGAGACCTGCTGGGACTTGATGCCGGCTGCGAAGATGACCGTGCGGAGCAGGCGCATGGCCAAGGCGAACTCGGTCTCCGGCTGTGTCAGAGCCGTCGTGTCAGTGAGCCGCCCTGCCTTCCACCGCGGGACGGAGACGAGGCAATCGACCCCGAGCAGACGTCGGATTTGAGCGGGCGAGCGGACCTTGCGGTCGAAGTTGTGAAGCACCGCGATCGACGCAATTCCGGTCACGAGGCCGAGGATGCCGCTGAACAGCAGAATCAGCTTGGTCTGCGGAAAGGCAGCGGCCAGCGGCGGAAGGGCCGAGCCCACGATGCGAGCGTCCGAATCAGGAAACTGGAAGTCGGTGATGACCCCTGTGGCCACGGCCTCTTCGGCCGCCTTTTTCTCGGCTTGGATGAGGGAGATTCGACCTTGCAGGAACTCGATCCCGCGCTGATCGGATGCGGCGTGGACGAACACCTGATCTCGGATATAGGCTGCGGCGATGGAATTCGTAATCCGGGTGGTGTTCGCCGGAGTAAGGCCGCGGAACGAGACTTCGAGAACGTAGGATTGGCCGAGGCGCCGCACCTGCACGCGATCGGAGAAGTTCTGAAAAGCGATCTCGCGAGCGCGTGACGCCAGCTCATCGTCCGACGGCCGGCTCGACGGCGGGGCAAACAGACCGAGGATCTTACCGAGCGTCCGGCCGACCAGCCCTGGGCCCTTGTCAGCGTAGGCCGGGTCGCTATCGAGCTTGAGCGTGTCGAACACGTAGCGGAGGTTTCTGGCCGAGCGGATGACCTGGAGCTGGCTCTCGGTCTGGGCGCTGTCGAGGACCGGGGCCGCCGCCGAAGCCGCCGCCGCCGCATCGGTGCCGGGCGGGAGGCGCACCCGCGGCTCGAGAGCGATTTGGGCGCTCGCGACATATTCGGGCTGCGCCACGGCGACGTAGCCGAGCCCTGCAATGAGGCAGAACAGGATCCACAGGCCGAGGCCGAGCGCTCTCCGGCGGACCGCTGCGATCAGGTCACCGATCAGCGTGCCACCGGGGTCATCCGCTTCCTGGCGCATGTCGACATGTTCCAGTCCAGGAAGCGCGGCCTGGGGCAGCTCTTCGGGACGGCCGAGGGAGGGAGGCGTGTAGTTCATAGAGATGCAGCCCGTTCGGGTGTCAGGCGGAAGCGCAGGAGGTCGAAGGCCGCGATCAAGTTGCCGCGCAAGCGGCCGCGCCGATCGACGTATGGTTCCGGAGACAACGACTTCATGAGATTGGCGGCGACGTTCCGACCAATCTGCCCGATGACCTGCCGCGTCGTCATCGTGCCCTTGCGGTGCATATAAACAGGATTCATGACCTGAGAGTAGCCGAATTTCAGTCCAGAGACCCGACCGCGTTTGACGCCAAGATGAGCTCCGTAGGCTGCCCCCACCTTGAGGACACGTCCGCCACGCTTGGCAACTTGCGCGCCAAAGTCGCGGTCCTCCAGCCATCCGTAAAGGACGAGCCTCTCATCGAAAAGCAGTCCTTGGATGGCCGCGCAACGGAAGGCCATGTTGCATCCGTAGGGACTGAAATTCTCAATCACCCAATCAGTGGTGGAAGGATCGTGGGCGGTGACGCTGGCCACCGCGAATTCCTTGGAAAGCCCAGCACCGAGGATTCCGTCGGCGACGACGTGCCCTGTGATGCAGGCGATTGTCGGGTCCGCCCGGAAGGCCTGGACAACGGTCTCGAGCCAGCGCGGATCGGGATAATAATCGTCATCGAAGAACGCAATGAGATCGGCGTTGTCCGGCAGCGCCTTGAGGATCCCGTTGCGCTGCCGCGGTAGGCCCGCAGCCGTGTAGATCACCTGCACGTCCGGATTCTCGGCGACGGCTCCGACATCCTCGGGCCCCGAACAGCAGACGATGATCTGCTGCGGTTTCAAGGTCTGCAATGCGAGGTGGCCGAGCATTGCAGCGAGTTGGTCGGGCCGCCCCTTGGTCGCGACGCCAACGACGACACGGAGTGGCTCGTTTGCGGCTACGCTAGACATCTCGCCGCTCGACATCGCTCAACCCCCTTAAACCGAACAAAAAAGTCAAATTGCCCTGCGGCAAAGGCAATACATTTGTCATGCTCGGCAGCACGCACACCAAGCCATTGCGAGATGTTGCCAAGCAACACTTGGCCCGGACTGAGATTCGTCGTCAAGCGACTGATCACAACGGCAGGACTTCGCGGGGATTCCCCTATCGGATTTGGACGCGGCCTCACAGCCGGTCGAGCAAGTTGAGATAGGACTGCGCGGATGCGCGCCACGAGAAGAGCTTCACGCGTTCCAAGCCGCGACCCTTGAGGTCCTCCCGAAGGACGGAAGAGGCGATGAGGTTGCGAAAATGGGCTTGCCAAGCAGGCGCGTCATCCGGGCCGGCAAGCAGGGCCGCGTCGCCGCAGATCTCCGGCATGCAGGATTGATCCGACGAGACGACCGGGCACCCGAGCGCCATGGCTTCCACCAATGGAATTCCGAACCCCTCTTGTCTGGACGGGAATGCAAGGCAAAGGGCATGGGAGTAGAGCCATGCGAGGTCGTCGTCCGACACGAAACCGAGGCGGTGAATGTTGGCAGCCTCTATGGACCCGGTCTGCGCGAAGATCTCCGCGCTGCCGCCCGCCACCACGAGATCGAGCCCTAGGCTATCGAGGGCTTCGGCCTGCTGCAGGATGAAGGCGGCGTTCTTGTGCCGCGCTCGGCTCCCGAGAAGCAGCACGAAGGGGCGCAGGCCCGCGAGGGAAGACGCCAGCCTCGAGTTGGCCCCCTCCCAGCGGTAGACATGCTCATGTCCGTTCGGGATAACCGCGACGTCCAAGGATGCGAAGCCGAGGTGATGCTTGAGCATGCGGGCCGAGGCATTCGACACTGTCGTGATCGTCATCGCCCGCCGGGCCAAGCCAGGGATCAACAGGTGGTAGACCGTACGGAAGGCGCGACTGTAACTGTCCGGCGCATCGAAGACGTTCGTATCGTGGATGCAGACGATCTGCCGCCGGAGCGCCAGAGGACCCATATTGCAGAGATTCAGTAGGGGCGCCGTCGCTCGGAGCGGCAGGAGTGTCTGTTCCCACAGATGCCCGCTTGCGCCGTTCACACCACGCACCTCGATCGCTGCGGAAGTCGGCGCTGCGTCGGCACCCGGCGGGATCAAAAGTTCGGCACGCTTTCCGCGATTGCCCAACTCCTGATCGATTTCGCGAACGATTTCACGTGCATACCGCTGCACACCCGTCACCGGCTGGCCATAGAAGCGGCCATTGATCGCAAAGCGCGGTGCCGCCGAGGACCCGATCCCGTTGCTGCGTGCCGCCAAGCGGTCCGACTTGCCCAATGCTTACGACCTCCTTTGCCGGTACGGACGACGCTATCGTCGCGAAACCGGAATTGATGTCCCGTTGAAGTACCAAACCCTTGGAAACTCCGCCCCGTCGGTCGATGTCGGGGGATCCGTCAACGCCCTTTCGGCGCACCTCATGGGTGAAGCTCGCTATGAGGCCGTACGCTCATCGAGGCCGACAGCCTGTGGGGTGTCGAAGGGTGGCACGGGGCGAGATGACCTCACTCCGACCATATGCGTCGCCGTGATCATGCCGAGAGCTGCGGCGGTACTGATGCCGATATCGGGAATCGTTCCCGCAACCTGATACATGACGAGAGTCGGCAACAGGCCAAACTTAACCACCGTCGCGAAGGTTTTTACCGCAGGCGGCGCCAAACGGGGCACAGCGAGAAGCTGCTGCGCGATGAAGCCGAACATGAGTATGGCACCGAGGATGCCGGTGCTGCCGAGGATCGAGATCGCCCAGTTCGAGACGCGGATCGAGCCGAGCCCGGCGCCCATGCCGCCCGAGTCGATGAAGGCGTGCCAGCCGACACGGTTCCACATGCTGCGCTCGGCGAAGGACGAGGTCGACGCCTTCTGGAAAACCATCTTGTCGACCATGGTGATGATCGGATCGAAGAGCGTCGGCTTGATCATGAAGCCAACGAACGCCGAGAAAATCAGCAGGATAATCAGGCTGATTTCGAGATTGATCTGGTCCCGGCGCGGGTTACGGGGATCGAGCATGCGGATGAGGAGGTCGATCCCGTAGATCGCGACCAACACCCCGAAACCGACATAAGCAGTCGATGACGTAGAGAGGATCGTCATCAACGTCAGCATGACCATCGTGGCCACCAGCACGAGGGTCTCCGGCCCCTTGCGGAAGAACGGTCGCATGAACAGCAGCATCGACAGCATGCCGACGCAGATCGATCCGTAGACCGAAGCCTCCGGCATCAGCCCGACCACGCGCTTGGCACCCTCGGCTTCGACCTCGGTGAGGAGCGCGTAGCTCGCATTGCGGAACGGGTCGAGGATCGCGCCGATACCGAGCGTGTACGTGATGAAATCCACGACGCCGGTCGCCACGAGGACGATGGCCCCACCCAGCAGCGCACGCTTGAAATGCTCCCGTGTCTCGTCCGTTTGGCCGATGATCGTGAAGCAGAGCGTCGTCCCGTAGGACAGGGCCATATAGCCCGACTGGGTGAAGTTACCGGCCCCCGGCTTCAAGACATCGGTTCCGAACCGGAGCGCCGAAACCGGCACCACCTCGAACATGTTTGCGAAGACGCGCGGCATCACTTGTGCGCCGACAACAGCATAAAGGAGGAAGGCCGAGAACAACGCAAGCCGTCGCGGATCCACAGCCGCTTCCAAAGCTCGCGTCGGGTTCCCCCGTTGAACCAACACCTTACAGGCGAACAACGCGGCGCAGGCCGATTGCGGCAGCAAGGTGGCACCTCCGCTGCCCGGCAGCATCTGAAGAGAGCCGAAGCAACCGGTGATGAACAACAAGTAGAGCAGGCTCGGTCCATTGGAGAAGACCGCAACCAGCATGAGGCCCCAGAGCAGGGCAGCGGGCCAAGACACAGCTGCCTCAAAAGTCCTTCAGGGGTTCGCCAGAGGCACGGGCACCTCTCGCGCTACTGATCTGCGTATCGGCCGCGCGCGGATCCACGATCCGAGGAACCACTCGGACCACGTCACCCGGTTGCAGGAGGTCGTCGTCCTCTGCAGGGATCATCTGAGCCTTTCCGGCATGCCGTCGAAGGATGAAGTATTCCGGCTTAGAATAGGCCTCCGAGTTGCTCACGACCGTTGCAGGCGACCGGACCTGGGCTTGGTAGAGAAGGTTCTTCGCCCCTTCGAGGCGCGCTGTCACCTCGCTCAGCTTGATGCGGGTCTCGGCGGCTTCCTGAAGGACCGTGTTGCGACGCTGGTCCTTGATTTCGAGGATATCCCGATCGGCCCGGGAAATATCCTGGCGAGCCCGGATCACGGCGATCTGCACGTCGAGACGGTTCGACTCGAGGGTCGCGATGGTCTGCGAGGTCTCGATTTGGCGGGGCATGGCCGAAAGGCCCTTGCTGACCAAGCTCGAAATCCTGGCCAGCTCCTGCTTCATGATCTCGAGCTGTTCGCCCGTGGTCGAGTCCTTCGCGCTCAAAGACGCGATCTGGTCGGTGAGGTAATCCTTGTTCTTCTTGATGTTCACGATCTGCGCATCGAGGGAGGCGCGGCGCGTCTCAAGGGCGAGACGCTCCTCGTTCATGATCCGCGCGATCTCAGGCTCCTTGGCGCGGGCTTCGAGCTCCGGCGGAAACGCGATGGGCTTTTCGCGCAGTTCGGCATCGAGGCGAGCCTGCCTCGCCAGGAGCGCGAGGCGGCTCGTAACGTACTCCTGGATGTCGCCCTGCGCCTTCACGGCCTCGCGGACGAACTGCAGAAGGATATCCGTGGGAACCCGCTGAAGGCCGCCGGCAATGCTCACAGCCTGAAGGACGCTGACCTGCGGGCGGTATTCATACTCGCCGGGCTTCTCCACGCTCCCCATGACGTAGTACGGACGGTACTTCACGATCTGGACCGAGGCGTCGGGCTTGGTGGCCAATCCCGCTTTGGTCTTCAAACGTTCGGCGATGTCCGAGGCGACGTCCGTCGTGGTCCGCCCGTTCGCGTCGACTTCGCCGATGATGGGCAAGGCGACGCGCCCCGAGGCTCCTACGGTAAAGTCACCGTTGAACGCCTGCCACTGATACGCTTCGCCGGTCCCGGCACGCAGATCGGAGACCTTCACCTGGAGTTGGTCCTGCGGGCCGAGCTTGTAGGCCTCCTCGGCCATGGCTTGCCTGCCAGTCGAGCCTAGAAGGACGATGACGGCGGCCAAGCGCCAAATCCGATGATACGTCCTCATGCGACCCTCGCACGTTGAAATTGATTGGAGACGACGCCGGCCTTGAGCTTGCGCTTCGAGGACGGAGGGTTCGGCATGATGATGATCAATAAGCCGCTGACGCAGCCGAAAAGGATCATCATCGCCACGATAGGAACCATCTTTGGATAGGCGGTGCCGAGCGGCTTGTTGGCGGGCCCCAGGAGGCGGACTTCCGCATCGGCGAGATTGCCTTCAGGAATTTCCCCGAAACGCATGCCCGCCTCAGCGGCGAGCACCTGCCCCTGAAGCTTCTCCAAACGGCGCTCAAGATACACCCCCCGCCGCTGCTCGCGGGCAAGGGCGCCGCGCAGTCGATAGGCGGCATAGGCGGAAGCGATCGAGTTCACGACCCGTGCGGCCTGCTCGGCGCTCTGGGCACGATAAGAGATTTCAATCACGTAAGAGAGGCTGAGCCGACGCGACCGCACCCGACCCGCGAACGCATAAAACGCTTCCAGCGAATCGTGACCGGATGCGACGAAGCGCTCGAGCCGCGCGATCTTATGGCCGATATAGGCCCAGAAGCCATCCGGTCCGTTGCGGATCTCGGGAGATCTAGCAAGATCGAGTGCGTTGAATACGCGGTATAGCAACTGCTCAGAACGCAAGACCCGCAATTCGGTCTCGCACTGGACGGTATCCATCATGAATTGGTGGAAATGTCGCTCGTCCTCCGGGCCGTCGTTCACGATAACCCGCGGTTGCAGCAAAATCTGTGTCGTGGCGACATAGTCCGGTCGAAGCAGCTTCACGTAAGCCACCCCACACAGCGCGAACGCCCCGACCCAGATGACCAGGAAGACTCGCCGCGTCCGGACAAGGGCGATGGTCGCTGAGATCGAGGCGGATGCCTCCGAAAGGGGGCGAGCGCCGACCCAGATCTGAGTCGACGGTGCGGATTTGGGTCGGAGGCGAATGCGGCTCATCCTGTCATCTCGCTAGGCCGAAGCCGACTTTCTGCGAGCCAGGTGTAAGGTTCCCCCGTCAATCGTCCGCTCCGTGACAGTCATAGCTTTTCCATGCACCTGCATCCAGGCCTCGGCGATGGCCTCGCGCATCTGGTGCTCGAACCGGGCCGGATTGAACTGGCGGGCGTGGAGGACGATGTCGGCCGGATCGAGGGGCAGTCGCTCCAGGCGGGCGATCGCGTCGATCAGGGCATCCTCGCTCTGCTCGTCGAAGAACACGCCGGTGCGCCCGTCCACCACCGTCTCGGTGGCGCCGCCGCGACCGAAGGCGACGACCGGGCGACCGCTCGCCATCGCCTCCACCGGCACGATCCCGAAATCCTCCTCGCCGGGGAAGATCAGGCCGCGGGCGCGGGCATAGTGATGGCGCAGCTGCGCGAAGGGCTGGGAGCCCAGCATCTCCACGGTCGGCCCCGCGATCTGCCGCAGCTCGGCCAGCATCTCGCCGCCGCCGATCACCACGAGGCGCCGCCCCGTCCGGTTGAAGGCGCGTACCGCAATGTCCGGCCGCTTGTAGCGGACGAGTTCGCCCACCATCAGGTAATAATCGCCGACCTCATCCGGCGCGACCGGCGCGAAGGCGTCGATGTCGACCGGCGGATGCACCACGCCCGAATCCCGGCGGTAATACCGGCGGATACGCGAGGCCACCGTGCTGGAATTCGCCACGAACCGATCGACCCGCGCGGCCGAGCTTTCGTCCCAGAGGCGCAGGTAATGGGTCAGCAGGGGCATCGACAGCTTGGCCAAACGCCCCGCGCCCTCCCGGTAATCGTGGTACATGTTCCAGATGTACCGCATCGGGGAGTGGCAATAGCAGACATGCACCGCCCCCTCCGGCGGGACGATGCCCTTGGCCGGGCCGGATTCACTGCTGATGATCAGTTCGTAGCCCCGCAGATCGAGTTGCTCCAGGGCGAGCGGCATCAGCGGCAGGTACGACTTGTACATCCGCGGCGCGCGCGGAAGCTTGGCGATTAACGAGGTCTTGATCGTGTGCCTGCGCAGTTCCTCGGTGAGGATCTCCGGCACGACCACATGGGTGAAGATATCCGCCTCGGGGTACATCCGCGCGAGGGCCTCGATGACCTTCTCACCGCCCCGCATCCCCACCAGCCAATAGTGGATGATCGCGACGCGCATGAAGTCCTCCGGTTCCAGATTGACGGGGCATCGTACGCGCCGAGCCCGCCATTCGCCGGCGGGCGTCGCGGAGACGGTTCAAAAGCCGAAGTCACGGCAACGGTCTCAAGGACCCGCCGTGACCTCTCACTGAAAATTATATCGATCCGCCGATATTACACAATCGGATGAAACTGCAAATTGGAAGATCGTTAACTCCGAAATCAGTAGGAGCCTTTGACCAAGAACACTGCCGGAACTGTCTTCGCGATAATAACTATGTCGCCGACGAAACTACGCGACTCGACATAGTGCCGGTCCAGGCTGACACGCTCGGCATAGCTCGTGTCCGAGCGGCCGCTCACCTGCCACGCCCCGGTCAGACCAGGCCGCACGGCGAAATAGGCCGACGCCGCATCGCCGTACTTCTCGACCTCGGCCTGCACGATCGGACGAGGGCCCACGAGGCTCATCTCCCCGCGCAGCACGTTGATGAGCTGCGGCAACTCATCGAGGCTCGACTTCCGCAGCACATGGCCGATGACCGTGATTCGCGGGTCGTGCTTCAGCTTCCGCGTCTCGTTCCACTCAGCCATCGCGGCTGGGTTCTCGGCGAGATACGCCTGCAGGATCGCGTCGCCGTTGATCCGCATGGAGCGGAACTTCAAGCAGCCGAACGTCTTTTGGTTGAGACCGAGACGACGGTGACTGTAGAACGGCGCCGCCCCATCGACGGCCCAGATCGCCAGAGCGACGAGAGCGAACAGCGGCAGAAGAAGAACGAGGGCCGTGAAGGCGACACTGAAGTCGAAAGCGCGCTTGAGCGCCTGATCGACGGCTTTGCCGAGACCGAAGAGGCCTTTCGCCCGCGACGCGGTCGAGATCCCCCTCGAGCGGCTGACGGCAAGGATCAGATCGTGATGCAGCATACTGCTTCCCTCTCTGGCACAGCCGGGAGTAACAACATTTACGATTTCTTAGCCATCCGATGCCAGATTGCGCTGCACAATTCAAGTTCGAGCCTGGGGTATTTTACCCATTTTTTTGAAATTTCTATGGAACGCTTTTGCAGTTCCCAAATTTCAGGACTAAATTCTTTAAAACCTGAGCCATTTCCAAGCGCGGCCGTCGCACGACCCAAGGTGCTTGTTGCGCTGCAATAATCAGCATGCGGATGTGCGATCCGGCCCCCGGCGTGCCACCGGCCGGGCCCGCCTCCCCGTCGCTCCCTGGAAATAATCCTCGCCCGGCGGCCGCCACGGGGCAGCCTGTGGCAGACTACCGAGAGGCGGCATCGGCCCCGCCCGGGGAGCATCCTCCAGCCCATGGCCCGCCGACACGCGAATCGGCCGCGCCCGGCCCCAGTCGCGGGCGGGATGGCATTCACGCAAGAGAAAGCAAGATTTAATTATTCAGGGCGCAGATCACGGGGTCTTGGATATTCGTGGATCCCCGTGATGCCGTTACTCGACCTCACCGGCTATCGTCTGACCTTCGACGACGAATTCAACACCCGCAGCATCTCGCAGACGGGCCAAGGCACGACATGGGCCGACATCCGGTCCCAGTGGCGGTACGACGCCAATTCCGACATCGGCTTCGGCCATTCCTCCTTCGTCGATCCCGCATCCGGCTACGATCCGTTCAGCGTGCAGGGCGGCGCCCTCGCCATCACCGCCGTGCCGGACCGGACGAAGTTCGGCTATCCCGGCAGCTGGGAATCGGGGCTGATCACGACCCAGGGCAATTTCTCGCAGACCTACGGGTATTTCGAGATGCGGGCCGATCTCGCCGACGCCAAGGGCGGGTGGGATGCGTTCTGGCTGCTCCCCACCACGCCGGCCGCGAACCCCACCAACCTGCCGGGCTGGCAGGAACTCGATGTCGTCGAGCATTACGGCGCGTACAACCAGGGCACCTATCGCTGGATCCACACCACGGATCCCGGGCCGAACAAGAACCCCAATTCGGACCTGCAGGTCTTCAGCAACAACCCGACGCAGGTGACGGGCTACCACACCTACGGCATGGACTGGCAGAAGGACACGATCAGCTTCTACTTCGACGGCCAGTTCATGGGGTCGAGGCCGACGCCCTCGGACATGCACGGCCCGATGTATCTCCTCGCCAACCTCGCGACGCAGACCGACGCCGACGAGGCGGGCGTCCCGATGACGATGAAGATCGACTACATCCGGGCCTATTCCAGCGACCCGAACGCGGTCGCCATCACGCAGCAGACCGTCTCGGCCCCGGACGGACAGGACCCGGGGCTCTACGGAGCGACGGCGGCGAAGGCTCCCGCCCCGGTGGTGAAGCCGATCTCCGAGACCGTGTCCTTCGCCCGCGACGGCTATCTGGCCGCCAACGGCGACGTGGCCAAGGCGGGCATGGACCCGCTGACGCATTATCAGCAATACGGCTGGAAGGAGGGGCGCGACCCCTCGGCCGGCTTCGACGTCGAGCAGTATCTCGCCCGCAACCCGGACGTGAAGGCCGCCGGGATTGATCCCTTCACCCATTACCTCCAGAACGGGCAGGCCGAGGGACGGCAGACCTACGCCGCCATCGGCAAGCCGGGCGACTTCACCCACGGCTCCTTCGACGCCGAGTATTACCTGCTGGCCAATCCGGACGTCGCCAAGCTGGTGCTGGCCACGGGCGGCGACACCCTCGCCCTGGCCTACCAGCACTACCAGACCAACGGCTGGCAGGAGGGCCGCAAGGGGGACGCCTTCTTCGACACGGCCTATTACGTCGCCCACAACGCGGACGTGGCCGCCGCCCATATCGACCCGCTGGCCCATTACGACCAGTTCGGCTGGAAGGAAGGGCGCGACCCCTCCGCCGCGTTCAGCACCAACGCCTATCTCGCCGCCAACCCGGACGTGGCGGCGGCCCATATCGACCCGCTGCTGCACTACCTGCAGTTCGGGGCCCTGGAAGGACGCCACCTCGGATGAGCGAAGGGCGGACAGGCGGGTTCGCCTGTCCGCCCTCGAAACCGGCTGGCTTTCGGCCTCAGTACTTGCGCACCAGCGGCGCCGGGGCGGGGGCCGGCGGCACGCCGAAGGCGTAGCGGAAGCCGACCGAGACGATGTCGACGCTCGAATCGACCACGCCCGCGAAGGCGATGTTGCCGACATTGTAGTCGCGCCCGAGGCCCGCCAGGATCCGCGACCGGTCGAGGAAGAGGTGCGAGTAGGCCGCGTTCAGCGTCAGCTGGTTGTTCCAGCGGTAGCTCGCGCCGACGTTCAGGCTGTAGCGGTCGCCGTCGGGCAGGCGCACCGAGCGGTTGCTGAAGTCGATGGGCGAGGTCTCGTAGCCGAAGCCGCCCCGCACCGTCAGGGCCTCGCTCACGTCGTACTCGCCGCCGATCGAGTAATAGTACCCGTCCTTGTAATTGAGCGGCAGGTTGTTGACCGTGATGCCGAGCGTCTTCGACACGACGCCCACGGTGCCGAGCCTCGACCAATTGTCCCACTCGAAGCCGAGGGAGACGCGGGCGACCGGGCTCACCGCTTGGGTCAGGCCGACGCTGAGCTTGTCGGGGGTGTTGAGGTTGGCGCGCACCTGCCCCGCCAGGGGGGCGAGGGCCAGCAGCGGCACGCCGATCGAGCCGTCGATGTCGTGATGCACCGAGGAGCGGTAGCCGATGCCGAACACCGTCCCCTGCCACGGGGTGATGGTGGCGCCGGCGGTGAAGCCCACGCCCCAGGATTCGCCCTTCAGGAACCCGCTCGGATAGGCGGTCGGCGGCAGGCCGGGGATCGGCAGGGCCTGGCGCAGCGTCAGGCGGAAATACTCGATGTTCGGGCCCGCCGCGACGGAGAGCCACTCGTTCACCTTGAAGCCGATCACCGGGTTGATGGCAATGGAGAAGATGCGCGACGACCGGCCGTAGACCTCGCCGGCCCACGTCTGATTCGGCTTGGTGGTGAGGCCGAACGGCGCGCCGGTCGAGATGCCGAGCCAGAGGCGGTCGTTGATCTGGTACGAGCTGGCGCCCGCCGGCAGGACCGCCCCCTGGCCGATGTCGCCCGAGCCGCCGAGCCGGGCGAAGACCGGGTTGGTGCCGGTGGTCGGATTGATCGTGGCCGAGGGGCCGAGATAGGTGAGGTTCTGCTCGGTGACGAAGCCGGGCCGCATCGTGATGACGGCCGGGTTCCAGAACATCGACGAGACGCCGCCGGACCCTGCCGCCGCGCCCGCGAAGGCCATGCCCTGCGCCTGGGTGCTCTGCTCCCGCAGCCCGAACGCCCCCGCGCTGGCCGCGGTCCCGCTCAGGAGCGTCGCCAGCAGCGCCGCCGACCCGACCCGGGCGACAAGCATCATCCTCATCCCAATTCCTCCCCAAGGAACTCTTTGGATCCCACCCTTTTCGGGCTTGTTCTGTGATGGTTAATCTTCAGTAACCGCACGCGGCGAAGACGTGTCGGTCCAAGATGTTGTGAAGGCGCGTTGGCCTTCCCTATAGGTGAAGACGCTGCCGAAAGCGGCACAAAAATGCAAGCCGGAATGGCCACGCTTGCGGCCGGCTGTCCGCATCCCGCGCCGGATGTCCCCGGTTGTGACATTTTAACGTCAGGCGGCGCACCCTGAGGCCCCGTGCCGGCCGGCACTATCCTGCGCGCGCCTCGTCCCGCTCTTGCACCGGCATGACGCATTGGGATATGAGTTGACGTATACGTTAGGCACGACCGGCCGAATCGAACGCCCCCTCAGAGGGGCGCGCGGCGTGAAGGAGGGGGACGATGACCGAGGCTTGCGCCCCTGGGCGCGCCGCAGGGGCACGGAGGGGGCTGGCGGGCTTCCGGCCGGATTTGACGCTTCGCGCGCTCCGTGCCTACGGTGGCCGCAAGCAAGAGAAGGCCACCTGTGTCCGACCCGCTCTATACCGTGACACAGCTCGCCAACGACCTCAGTGTGACGGCGAGAACAGTCCGTTTCTACGAGGACAAGGGACTCCTCAATCCTCAGCGGGCCGGGAATACGCGGGTCTATACGCATCGGGACCGGGCGCGGCTGATCCTCATCCTGCGCGGCAAGCGGCTCGGCTTCACCCTGCGCGAGATCAAGGAATATCTCGATCTCTACGACGCGGACCCGACACGGCAGGAGCAGCTTCGCGCCCTGCTGAAGCGGGTGCAGAACCGCATCGATGGGCTCATCGAGCAGGAGAAGGCCCTGGTCGAAACCCTCGGCGAGTTGCGCGCCATCGAGCAGCAGGCCCAGACCGCGCTGGCGGCCCAACAGCGGGGCTCGGCGCGCCGGGCGCGCTGACCCCCTCCCCTTTCCCCCGCCGCCTCCGGACCGGCCGCCGCGCCGGATGCGGGCGGCTGCGCGTCTTCCCCCACCATCGCGACCGTTCCGAGAGGACAGCATGACCAACGTGGTTATCGCGGGCTATGCACGCTCGCCCTTCACCCCGGCCAAGAAGGGCGCGCTCGCCAGGGTCCGCCCGGACGACCTCGCCGCGCAGGTGGTGCGCCGGCTCGTGGCCGAGGCGGCGATCCCCTCCAAGGAGATCGAGGACCTGATCGTCGGCTGCGCCTTCCCCGAGGGCGAGCAGGGCTTCAACGTCGCCCGGCTGATCGGGCTGATGGCCGATCTCGACCTCGGCGTCGGCGGCGTCACCGTGAACCGCTTCTGCGGCTCGTCCATGCAGTCCGTCCACATGGCGGCCGGGCAGATCGCGCTCGGGGCCGGCGAGGCCTTCGTCTGCGCTGGCGTCGAGAGCATGAGCCGCGTGCCGATGATGGGCTTCAACCCGATGCCGAACCCGGCGCTGCACGAGAAGCGCCCCGGCGCGTATATCGGCATGGGCGACACCGCCGAGAACGTCGCCCGCCGCTGGGAGATTTCCCGCGCCGACCAGGAAGCCTTCGCGGTCGCGAGCCACCGCAAGGCCGCCGCCGCGCAAGCCGAAGGCCGGCTCGCGGCCGAGATCGTGCCCATCGCCACGAAGGGCGGCACCGTCGAGACCGACGGCTGCATCCGGGCGGATGCCAGCGCGGAAGGGCTCGCCGGCCTGAAGCCCGCCTTCCAGCAGGACGGCTCGGTCACGGCCGGTACCTCATCGCCCCTCACGGACGGCGCCTCGGCGGTGCTAGTGTGCAGCGAGGCCTTCGCCGGCCGCCATGGGCTGAAGCCCCTGGCGCGGGTGGCCGCCGTCGCCATCTCGGGCTGCGAGCCGGAGATCATGGGCATCGGCCCCGTCGCCGCCTCGCGGAAGGCGATGGCGCGGGCCGGCATCACCGCCGACGCGCTGAGCGTGGTCGAACTGAACGAGGCCTTCGCCTCCCAGTCGATCGCCTGCATCCGCGACCTCGGCCTCGACGAAAAGATCGTGAACATCGATGGCGGCGCCATCGCGCTCGGCCATCCGCTGGGCGCCACGGGCGCCCGCATCGTCGGCAAGGCGGCCTCGCTGCTCGCCCGCGAGGGCGGCCGCTTCGCGCTGGCCACTCAATGCATCGGCGGCGGCCAGGGCATCGCCACCCTTCTGGAGCGCGTGTGATGACCGGGATCCGCAAAGTCGCCGTCATCGGCGCCGGAGTCATGGGCTCCGGCATCGCCGCCCATGTCGCCAATGCCGGCGTGCCGGTGCTCCTGATGGACATCGTCCCCGAGGGCGCCGCCGACCGGAACGCGCTCGCCGAGGGCGCCATCGCCCGGATGCTGAAGACGGAGCCCGCCGCCTTCATGTCCCCCCGCGCCGCCAAACTCGTGGAGGCGTGCAACATCGAGGACCATCTCGACCGCTTGGCGGACGTCGATTGGATCGTCGAAGTGGTGATCGAGCGCCTGGACGCGAAGCAGGCCCTCTACCGCCGCATCGACGCGGTGCGCCGGCCGGGCACGGCGGTGTCGTCCAACACCTCGACCATTCCGCTCGATGCGCTGATCGAGGGGATGCCGGAAGCCTTCGCGAAGGACTTCCTGATCACCCACTTCTTCAACCCGCCGCGCTACATGCGGCTGCTCGAAGTCGTGACCGGCCCGAAGACCGATCCGGCGCTCGCCGCGACGGTGACGGATTTCGCCGACCGCCGGCTCGGCAAGAGCGTCGTCGCCTGCAAGGATAGGCCGGGCTTCATCGCCAACCGGCTCGGCATCTTCTGGATCCAGAACGCCATCGCGGCGGCCGACGACCTCGGCGTGCCGGTGGAGGAGGCGGACGCCATCATGGGCCGCCCCTTCGGCATCCCGAAGACCGGCGTGTTCGGCCTCGTGGATCTCGTCGGCCTCGACCTGATCCCCCACACCACCAAGAGCCTGCGGGCAGCCCTGCCGCCGGAGGATGCGTTCCACGCGACCTACCGCGAGATGCCGCTGATCACGAAGCTGATCGCCGAGGGCCATACCGGCCGCAAGGGCAAGGGCGGCTTCTACCGCCTGAACCGCACGAACGGGCAGAAGACCAAGGAGGCCGTCGACCTCGTAACCGGCGCCTACCGGCCGTCCGCCAAGGCGGACCTGCCCGAGTTGAAGGAGGCCAAGGGCCCCCGCGCGGTGCTCGACCTCAACGGCCGCGTCGGCGCCTACGCCTGGACGGTGATCGGCCCGACGCTGGCCTACGCCGCCGGGCTCGTGGGCGAGGCGAGCGACGAGATCGCCGCCATCGATGAGGCGATGCGCCTCGGCTACAACTGGAAGTGGGGGCCGTTCGAGCTGATCGACAAGATCGGCGGCGCCTATGTGGCCGATCGGCTGGGCAAGGACGGGCACCCCGTCCCGCCGATCCTGGCCGGGCTCGATGGCAAGACGTTCTACCGCGTCGAGAACGGCGAGCGGCAGGTCCTTACGGCCGGGGGCGACTACAAAACAATCGTGCGCCCCGAGGGCGTGCTGCGGCTGGAGGACATCAAGCTTGCCGCGAAGCCGCTCCTCAAGAACGGCTCGGCCGCCCTGTGGGACATCGGCGACGGCGTGGTGTGCTTCGAGTTCACCTCGCAGGCGAACGCGCTGGACGAACAGATCATGGTCCTGCTCGGCAAGACGATCAAGCTCGTCAAGTCGCAGTACAAGGCGCTCGTGGTCTATAACGAGGGCTCGAACTTCTCGGTCGGCGCGAATCTCGGCCTCGCCCTGTTCGCCGCCAACATCGCCGCCTGGGGCGAGATCGAGAAGCTGGTCTCGGTCGGCCAGCAGACCTACGGGCAGCTCAAATACGCCCCCTTCCCCGTGGTCAGCGCCCCCGCCGGGATGGCGCTCGGCGGCGGCTGCGAGATCCTGCTCCACTCGGACGCGGTGCAGGCCCATGCCGAGACCTATATCGGCCTCGTGGAAGCCGGCGTCGGCCTCGTGCCGGCCTGGGGCGGCTGCAAGGAGATGCTCGCCCGCTGGCAGGCCGCGCCGAAGATGCCGCGGGGGCCGATGCCGGCCGCCGCCAAGGTGTTCGAGACGGTCTCGACCGCCACCGTCGCCAAGTCGGCGGAAGAGGCGCGGGACCTCCTGTTCCTGCGCGAGAGCGACGGCATCACCATGAACCGCGACCGGCTGCTCGCTGACGCCAAGGCCAAGGCCCTGTCCCTGGTGGAGGGCTACGCGCCGCCCAAGCCCGTGAGCCTTACCCTCCCCGGCCCGGCCGGCGCCCTCGCCATGCGCATGGCGGCCGAAGGTTTTGCGAGACGGGGGATCGCCACCAAGCACGACCTCGTGGTGGCGGGGGAACTCGCGACGGTGCTGTCCGGCGGCGAGGCGGACACCCTCGATACCCTGGACGAGGACGCGATCCTCGAACTCGAACGCGACAGCTTCATGCGCCTCGTGCGGACGGAGGCGACCCTCGACCGGTTCGAGAGCGTGATCGAGACCGGCCGGCCGGTGAGGAACTGATGAGATGCAGACCTACAAGGCTCCCCTGCGCGACATGCGCTTCGTGCTCAACGAGCTCTACGCCGACCCGGACGCCCCGCCCCTGCCGGGCCACGAGGACTTCACCCCCGACGTCGCCGACGCCATCCTGGAAGAGGCGGGCAAGTTCTGCACGGAGCGCCTGCTGCCGCTGAACGCCTCCGGCGACGAGGAGGGCTGCCGCCTGGAGAACGGCGTCGTGCGCACGCCGAAGGGCTTTCCGGAAGCCTACAGGGCGTTCCGCGAGGGCGGTTGGACCGCCATGGGCGCGGACCCGGCCTTCGGCGGTCAGGGCCTGCCGGCGGGCATCAACAAGCTGGTCGAGGAGATGATCTGCTCGACCAACCTCTCCTTCGGCCTCTATCCCGGCCTGAGCCACGGCGCCTATCAGGCGATCGAAGGCCACGCCTCGGAGGAGCTGAAGGCGGCCTACCTGCCCAAGCTCGTGGACGGCACGTGGTCGGGCACGATGTGCCTGACGGAAGCCCATTGCGGCACCGATCTCGGCCTGCTGCGGACCAAGGCCGTGCCCCAGGGCGACGGCTCCTACGCCATCACCGGTTCGAAGATCTTCATCTCGGCGGGCGACCACGACCTCACCGAGAACATCGTCCACCTCGTCCTGGCCAAGCTCCCCGACGCGCCGAAGGGCGTGAAGGGCATCAGCCTGCTCCTCGTGCCGAAGTTCCTGCCCCGCGCGGACGGCACGCCGGGGGAGCGCAACGGCGTCACCTGCTCGGCCCTCGAACACAAGATGGGCATCAAGGCCTCGGCCACCTGCCAGATGTCGTTCGACGACGCCAAGGGCTGGCTGGTCGGAGAGCCGCACAAGGGCATGCGGGCGATGTTCACGATGATGAACAGCGAGCGCCTGTCGGTGGGTATCCAGGGCCTCGGCGCGGGGGAGGCCGCCTACCAGGGGGCCGTCGCCTACGCCAAGGAGCGGCTTCAGGGCCGGTCCCTCGTCGGGACCAAGCGGCCGGACCTGCCCGCCGACCCGATCCTCGTCCACCCGGACGTGCGGCGGATGCTGATGACGATCCGCGCCTACAACGAGGGCTGCCGGGCGCTCGGCGCCTGGGTCGCCCGCAGCCTCGACGTGATGGAGCACCATCCCGACCCGGCCGAGCGGCGCCGGGCGGAGGATTTCTCCGCGCTGATGACCCCGGTGGTGAAGGCGCTGTTCACCGATCTCGGCTTCGAGTCGGCGAGCATCGGCATGCAGGTCTATGGCGGCCACGGCTTCATCCGCGACCACGGCATGGAGCAATATGTCCGCGATGCCCGGATCTCGATGATCTACGAGGGCACCAACGGCATCCAGGCTCTCGACCTCGTCGGCCGCAAGCTCCCGGCCCATGCCGGGCGCTACCTGCGCAGCTTCTTCCACCCCGTCCTCGCCTTCCTGGACGAGGCCATCGAGGACGACGACCTGGCGCCGCTCGCCCAGCCGCTCGCCAAGTCCTTCGGCGCGCTGCAACTCGCCACCGCCCACATCGCCCAGAAGGGGATGAAGGACCCGGAGGAGGCGGGCGCCGCCGCCACCGAGTACCTGCGCCTCTTCGGGCTGGTGGCGCTGGGCTATGTCTGGCTGCGCTCGGCCAAGGTCGCCCACACGGCGCTCAGGGCCGGCACCGACGAGCGCGACTTCTACGAGGCGAAGCTCACCACGGCGCGCTTCTACATGGAGCGCATCCTGCCCCAGGTGGCGGGTCTGCTGGCGGCGGTGAAATCGGGCAAGGGCGCGATGATGGCCCTCGACGAAGCGATGTTCTGAGAAACGGAGTGGCGTGATGGCGGATATCGGAACCCTGGTCGAATCCATCGAGGAGCGCGCGGACGCGCTGAGCACCCTCGGCTACAAGGTGCGGTTCGACCTCACCGACGGCGGCAGCATCCTCCTCGATGCCACCGGCGGCACAGTGGACGTCTCCACCGCCGAGGGTGGAGAGGCCGACACGGTGATGAAGCTCAGCTCCGACAACCTGCTCAAGCTGGTGAACGGCAAGCTGAGCCCGATGATGGCCTTCTCCACCGGCCGGCTGAAGGTGCAGGGTTCGCAAGGGGTGGCGATGAAGCTCGCCGGGCTCCTCGACGCCTAGTGCATCGATCCAGACGAAGGCGTCAGCCGTGTCTGGAAAAATTGATGCAAGAACAAGACGCTAGGGCAGAGACGCATGAACGGAGTGAGTGCGTCTCTGCCCTAGCCCCGCGCCCACTCCCGGAGGTCCGCGACGAACAGGTCGGGGACCTCCATCGCCGCGAAATGCCCGCCGCGCGGCATGTCGCGCCAGCGGCTCACGGCGTAGCCGCGCTCCACCCAGTCCCGGGGCGGGGCGAGGGTGCGCGGATCGGGATAGGCGGCGAAGGCGGTGGGCACCGTGACGCGGCTGCCCTCCGGCATCCGCCGGGCGCCCTCTTCGCGGGCCCCGGCATAGTACCACGTCGCCGTCCCGAAGCTGTCGGTGGCGAGGTAGAACAGGGCATTGGTGAGGAGCACGTCCTTCGGGAACACCGCCTCGAACGGGCGCTCGCGCAGGTCGGCCCAATCGTGGAAGCGCTCCACCAGCCAGGCCAATTGCGCCACCGGCTCGTCGGCCATCGCGTAGTTCAGCGAGAGCGGCTTCGTGCCCTGCAGGTCGGCATAGGCACCGAGGCGGCCCTGGGCGTCCAGGGCGCCCTTGCGCCACCGCGTCTGCGCTTCGCTCGACGGCTCCGCATCGGGCTGGACCAGCAGGTAGTTGAGATGGATCGCCTCAAGGCTCGCCGCATGGTCGAGGGCGAGCCACGCGGTGACGCCCGCCCCCCAATCGCCGCCCTGCGCGTGGTAGCGCGCGTAGCCCAGTTCCTCGCGCATCAGCCTGTCGAACAGCCGCGCCGTGGTGCGCGGCCCGATGGGCGCCCTCGGCTTGCCGGAGAAGCCGAAGCCCGGCAGCGCCGGCACCACCACGTCGAACGCATCCTCCGCCCGGCCCCCGAAGCGCGAGGGGAAGGCCAGGGGCTCGATCACCTGCCAGAACTCGTAGACCGAGCCCGGCCAGCCATGGGTGAGGAGCAGCGGACGCTTACCCCGCGCCTCGCCCACCACATGCACGACATGGATGTCGAGATCCTCGATCCGCGCCAGGAACTGCGGGAAGCGGTTCAGATCGGCCGCCGCCGCCTCGTGGTCGAACCCGTCGAGCCAGTAGGCGCAGAGATCGCGGAGGACATCCGGGTCGCAGCCGTAGCGCCAGCCGGCGCCCTCGGGCAGGCGCGGCATCCGGTAGGCGCGCACCCGCTCCCGCAGCCACGCGAGGCGGTCGGCATCCCAGGTCAGGGTGAAAGGCTGCATGTGAGGGTCCCTTGCTCTCGGCACGGGAAACGCGGGACAGACGCCGGGGCTGCATGACGCCCCGCTCATCGCGCGAGGATCCTCCGTGACCCGATTCCTTCGCCCCCTCGGCCTGCTCGCCGCCCTGGCGCTCCCCGCTGCCCCGGCCGCCCGCGCCGAGACGGTGCTCCAGACGATGGACGCGGCCAACACCCGCTACTCGCCCCTCACCCAGATCGACGCGGGCAACGTCGCCCGCCTCAAGGTCGCCTGGACCTTCTCCACCGGGGTCCTGCGCGGGCACGAGGGGGCGCCCCTCGTCGTCGGCTCGGTGATGTACGTGCACACCCCGTTCCCGAACATCGTCTACGCCCTCGACCTCGCCCACGAGGGGAAGATCCTCTGGCGCTACAGCCCGCGCCAGGACCCGAATGTGATGGCGGTGATGTGCTGCGACACGGTCCATCGCGGGCTCAGTTACGCGAACGGGCGGCTCTTCCTGCAGCAGGCGGACACGACCCTCGTCGCCCTCGATCCGGCGTCGGGACAGGTGCTCTGGTCCGTGAAGAACGGCGATCCCGGCCGGGGCGAGACCAACACCGCCACCGTGCTGCCGGTGGGTGACACGGTGATCGTCGGCCTGTCGGGGGGCGAATACGGCGCTCGCTGCCCCGTCACCGCCTACGATCAGGCAACCGGAAAACAACGCTGGCGTGCCTACGCGGTGGGGCCGGATGCCGACATCCTGTTCGACCCCGACAAGACCACGTCGCTGGGCAAGCCGGTCGGCAAGGAGTCCTCCCTGACAACCTGGGAGGGCGACCAGTGGAAGATCGGCGGCGGCTGCGCCTGGGGCTGGTTCTCCTACGACGCGGCCCTGAACCTCGTCTATTACGGCACGAGCAACCCCTCGACCTGGAACCCGGCCCAGCGCCCCGGCGACAACCGGTGGGCCGAGGCGATCATCGCCCGCGACGCCGACACGGGGGTCGCGCGCTGGGTCTACCAGATGACGCCCCACGACCAGTGGGACTTCGACGGCGTCAACGAGATGATCCTGACCGAGCAGGAGATCGGCGGGACGCGCCGCAAGGTGCTCACCCATTTCGACCGCAACGGCTTCGGCTACACCCTCGACCGGGCGACCGGCGCGCTCCTCGTGGCGGAGAAGTTCGACCCCAGCGTCAACTGGGCGACGAAGGTCGAGCAGGACCCCGCCCGGCCGGATTACGGGCGCCCCGTCCTCGCCAAGCGGTTCGCCCCCGAGGAGGCCGGCGAGGAGGAAGTCACGAAGGGCATCTGCCCCGGGGCGCTCGGCGCCAAGAACCAGCAGCCCGCCGCCTACTCGCCGCAGACCGGCCTGTTCTACGTGCCCACCAACCACATGTGCATGGATTACGAGCCGTTCCGCGTCACCTACACCCCCGGCCAGCCCTATGTCGGCGCGACGCTGACCCTGCACCCGCCGGAGGGCGACAGCCATACCGGCGCGTTCATCGCCTGGGACGGCGCGAAGGGGCGCATCGCGTGGTCGAAGCCCGAGCCCTTCTCGGTCTGGTCCGGGGCACTGGCGACGGCGGGGGGCGTGGTCTTCTACGGGACCCTGGAAGGCACCCTGAAGGCCGTCGACGCCCGCGACGGGCGCGAACTCTACCGCTTCAAGACGCCCTCCGGCATCGTCGGCAACGTCACGACCTACATGGCGGACGGCCGGCAATACGTGGCCGTGCTCTCCGGCATCGGCGGCTGGGCGGGCATCGGCCTCGCGGCGGGCCTGACCGACCCGGCGGACGGGTCCGGCGCGGTCGGCGGCTACGCCGCCCTGTCGCAGTACACCGCGACGGGCGGCCAGCTCACCGTGTTCGAGCTGGCGGAGTGACGGGGGCGCCTATTCCGCCGCCATGGGCATCGGCGCCGCCTTCGTGCCGGGGAAGCCCTCCTCGATGGGCAGGCTCGGGTCGCGGGACCACTCGTTCCACGACCCGAAATAGAGCTTCACGTCCTTGATGCCGGCTTCCTTCAGGGCCACCAGCGTGTTCGAGGCGCGCGCGCCCTTGAAGCAGTAGAGGACGACCGGCGTGTCCGCGCCGATGCCGACCGTGGCGCATTCGGCGAGGATTTCCTCCTTCGCCTTCAGCATCTTGCCGGCGGAGGTCGGCTTCATCATCCGGTACCACTCGATCCAGCGGGCGCCGGGGATGCGGCCCTTGCGGGGGCAGAAATCCTTGCCGTAGGGCGAGGAGGAGGTGCCGACCCACTCGTCCACGTCGCGGGTGTCGAGCTTGACGACCGCCTCGTCCGCCACCGCCGCCTTCATGCCGTCGAGGTCCACGAAGAGCGAGGCTGCCGCCGGATCGACCGGGAAGGTCTTGGGGCTCGGCACGGTCGCCTCGTCCGTCACCGGCTTGCCCTCGGCCGTCCAGGCCGAGAAGCCGCCGTGCAGGATCTTCACCTTCGGGTAGCCGAGATAGGTGAGCAGCGTCCAACCGCGGCAGGATTGGCCGAAGCCCGTATCCATGGAGGCTTCGTAGATCACGGCGGTCTCCTCGCCGCCGAGGCCCGCCGCGCCGAAGGTCTCCGCGAACTTGTCCTTCATCTCCAGGACGCCCTCAGGCGTCGTGGTGGCGAGGTAGGTGAAGATGTCGTGGATGTTGACCGCCCCCGCGATGTGACCCGCCGCGTAGGCGGCAGGCGCCCGCGTATCGATCAGCACGACGCCGCCGGCCGCCAGCATTGCCTCGCATTCGGACGGAGAGATCAGCACGCTTCCGTTCATCCCATACCTCCCGGTCGATCGCCGAAGGCAAAGTTCAGTCATTGCATGATAAGCGAGCGGCGATCACTCGGAAGAGTGCGCCCGGCTATTTTGGCCAGCAAGACGAAGCGCGCTTAAATGTCGGGCGTGGCGCGGCGAAAGATGCGGCACGCTGCGAAGGACTTCGGCGGACCGCTCACTCCTTCGGCTGGCCGCGCACGTAGCCGTGGGAGATCTGCCGCCCGCGCTCGCGGATCGCCGCGTCGGCGGCGGCGAGGTCGTCCAGTGCGTCCTCGATGGCGTGGACCAGGGCGGCCCAGCCATCCCGCTGGTGCGCCCGGTAATAGGCCAGCGCAATGGTCTCCGCCTCGGTCGGCGTCCAGACCGGCGCAGGCGATTCGCTCGAAAGCCCTCGCATCCCGCTCAACCTCCACTAGAACATATGGCGAACAAAGCGCGGCAGCCGATTCGGTTCAAGCCCCCGGCGGACGATGGCCGGAATCGCGGTGGACCTCTGTGGATGGTGGGGAAAAACGGCAGTGCCGACACGGCTTTACCGGTTCCACTGCGTCGGCCCCCACGGCGAGGCCGCCTTCGACCTGCGCGGCCGGCGGCTGCCGACCCTGGCGCAGGTCCGCGCCCAGGCCGACCGGGTGGCCCTCGCCCTGATGGAATCAGGCGAGGCCGACTGGACGCGCTGGATCGTCGACGTCCACGACGGAGAGGGCCGCAGGGTGCTGGTCAGGCCCTTCACGCAGGCCCGAATCCGACCGGCGGACGGGGCTCCCTAGACACAAGCGAGGCCGCGCGTCCCATTTCCCGCCACGATTGCAGGATGAGATAACGCGCTGTGGATAAAAGGGTTTTTTCACCTCGAATGGCTTGGCCGACACCCTTCCGGCCACCATCTCGCCGCAGTTCGGATGCCGGTGTAACCTTGCCGACACAGTCTTCAGAGGCGCTTTCCGCTAAAAGTCATCTCGATCGGGACAGACTTCTGGGGTTCGCACAATCATGAAGAGACTCGTCACCTCCCTGGCGATGTTCACGGCTCTCACCGCCGCCGCCACCGCCGCCGACCTTCCGCGTCGCGCTCCGCCGCCGGTGTTCACCCCGGTGCCGGTCTTCACCTGGACGGGCTTCTACGCCGGTTTCAACGCCGGTTACGGCTTCGACGCCTCGTCGAACTCGGCCAGCACGGTCGTCGGCGTCTCGCCCGCCAACCGCATCTTCGCGACCGGCAACACCCTCCAGAGCGGCGTCCTCGCCTTCTCGAACTCCTCCGGCAACGAAGGCTTCGTCGGCGGTGGTCAGATCGGCTACAACTACCAGTTCACCCCGGGTTCGGGCGTGGTCGTCGGTATCGAAGCCGACGCCCAGTACGCTGACTTCGGCCGCCAGCGGAACCGGTTCTCCGCCATCGGCGCCAACGGCGCGGCCATCGTCCCCGGCACGCTGATCTTCAACCCGAACGGCCTCTCGGGCCTCGACTACTTCGGCACCGTGCGCGGCCGCCTCGGCTACGCCTTCGACCGCACCCTGTTCTACGCCACGGGCGGCTTCGCCTACGGCGCGGGCGGCGGCCGTCAGTTCGGCAGCGGCGTCAGCTCCGATGACTTCCAGACCGGCTACGCCGTCGGCGGCGGTATCGAGTACGCTCTCCCGACCGACTCGTTCCTGAACTTCTTCCGCTCCTCCGCCGTGACGGTGAAGGTGGAAGGCCTGTACGTGAACCTGGACCGCAACCGCAACGCTGCCGGCGCCTTCGCCACCAACAACCTCGGCCAGCTGGTCACCACCGGCTCCCAGGGCGTGACCGTGGTTGCCGGCCCGGCCAACATCCGCCGCGACACCGAGTTCGCCGTGATCCGCGCCGGTGTGAACTACAAGTTCGGCACCTACTAGGATCGCATTTCACCGCGCCGGTCCCGACTCGTCGGGGCTGGCCGGAACTGGGGCACGGAGGTCTCCTCCGTGCCCTTTTTCGTGTTCGCGGAGGCGCCGCTCCGCTGCGATTGTCAGCTTATTTGTCTGAGTATAGAACGGGTCCATCCGGCGAAGGCGACGCTGGGGAGGACACGGAATGGTGGACGGGACGCCGGCGATACAGGACGTGGCCGTTGTGGCGGGGGAGACCGCGCGGAAACCCTTCGGCACCCTGCCCGATGGCCGGGTGGTGGAGGAGGTGATCCTCTCCAACGGCACCCTCACCGCGCGGATCATCACCTGGGGCGCGGCGCTCCGCTGCCTCGACGTGCCGGATCGCGACGGGCGCCCGGCGGACGTGCTCCTCGGCTATGCCGACCTCGGATCCTATCTCGACCACCCGCAATATTTCGGGGCGAGCGTCGGGCGCTACGCCAACCGCATCCGGGGCGGACGCTTCTCCCTCGACGGGCGCGACTACACGCTGCCGACCAATGACGGGCCGAACACCCTCCATGGCGGGCCGGACGGGTTCGACCGGCGGCTGTGGCAGGTCCAGTCCGTGGAGGGCGGCACCACGCCCTCCGTGACCCTGCGCTACGTCAGCCCCGACGGCGAGGGCGGCTTCCCCGGCACGCTGACGGCGAGCGTCACCTACACGCTCGCGGCGCCCGACACGTTGCGGATCGCCTACAGCGCGACGACCGACAGGCCGACCATCGTCAACCTGACGAACCACAGCTACTTCAACCTAGCGGGGGAGGCGTCCGGCCGCCCGGTGCTCGACCACGTCGTCACGATCCCGGCGGAGCGCTACACGCCCGTCGACGCGACGCAGATCCCGACCGGGGAGTTCGCGCCGGTCGCGGGCACGCCGTTCGATTTCCGCCAGCCGCGGAGCCTCGGCGCGCGCATCCGCGACGGAAGCGAGGTGCAATTGCTGCGCGGGCACGGCTACGACCACAACTACGTGATCTCCGAGGGTCCGGCGGAGGCGCCGCGCCTCGTCGCCCGCGTGGAGGATCCCTCATCCGGCCGCGTGCTCGAAGTGGCGAGCACGGCGCCGGGGGTGCAGCTCTACTCGGGCAACATGCTCGACGCGACGAGCGCCGGGAAATCCGGCCTCGCCTACCGGCAGTCGGACGCCTTCGCCATCGAGCCCGAACTGTTCCCCGACACGCCGAACCAGCCGGGCTTCGGCTCGGCCCGGCTCGATCCCGGCGGCACGTTCCGCAACGTGATCACCTACCGCTTCCCGCCCTCCTCCAGCCCCGATCGGACCGGCCGATGACCGACGCTCCCCGCAAACTCCGTTCCCGCGCGTGGTTCGACAACCCGGACAACATCGACATGACGGCGCTCTATCTGGAGCGCTACCTGAATTTCGGCCTCAGCCTGGAGGAGCTGCGCTCCGGCAAGCCGATCATCGGCATCGCGCAGACGGGCTCGGACCTGTCGCCCTGCAACCGGCACCACCTCGTGCTCGCCGAGCGCATCCGCGAGGGCATCCGCGAGGCGGGGGGCATCGTCCTCGAATTCCCGGTCCACCCGATCCAGGAGACCGGCAAGCGCCCGACGGCGGGGCTCGACCGCAACCTCGCCTATCTCGGCCTCGTGGAATTGCTGCACGGCTACCCGCTCGACGGGGTCGTCCTCACCACCGGTTGCGACAAGACCACCCCGGCCTGCCTCATGGCGGCGGCGACCGTGAACATCCCGGCCATCGCCCTCTCGGTCGGGCCGATGCTGAACGGCTGGTTCAAGGGCCAGCGCACGGGCTCGGGCACCATCGTCTGGCGCGCCCGCGAGATGATGGCGGCGGGCGAGATCGACCACGAGGGCTTCATCAAGCTCGTGACCTCGTCGGCGCCCTCCACCGGGTTCTGCAACACGATGGGCACGGCCACGACCATGAACACCCTGGCCGAGGCGCTGGGAATGATGCTGCCGGGCAGCGCCGCCATCCCCGCCCCCTACCGCGACCGGCAGGAGGCCGCCTACCGCACCGGCAAGCGCATCGTGGAGATGGTCGCGGAGGACCTGAAGCCCTCCGAGATCCTCACCCGCGACGCCTTCCTCAACGCCATCGTGGTGAACTCGGCCATCGGCGGCTCCACCAACGCGCCGATCCATCTCGCGGCCATCGCCCGCCACATGGGCGTCGAACTCGACGTCACCGACTGGCAGACCTACGGCCTCGACGTGCCGCTCCTCGTGAACCTGCAGCCGGCCGGCGCCTAT
The DNA here is from genome assembly GCF_055361565.1 of Methylobacterium sp. TK26. NCBI lineage: Bacteria > Pseudomonadati > Pseudomonadota > Alphaproteobacteria > Hyphomicrobiales > Methylobacteriaceae > Methylobacterium > Methylobacterium sp. TK26. The sequence continues at coordinate 3,191,421 of NZ_CM143965.1, forward strand.
CTCGGCGAGGATTACTACCGCGCGGGCAGCCTGCCGGCGGTGGTGGCGCAGCTGATGGGCCAGGGCCTGATCCGCGAGGGCGCGCTGACCGTCAACGGCCGCACCATCGGCGAGAATTGCCGGGGGGCGACGATCGAGGACGAGGACGTGATCCGCCCCTTCGACCGGCCGCTCAAGGCGGCGGCGGGCTTCCTCGTGCTGAAGGGCAACCTGTTCGACGCGGCGATCATGAAGACCAGCGTGATCGGCGAGGATTTCCGCGCCCGCTACCTCTCGAACCCGGACGACCCGGAGGCGTTCGAGGGCCGCGTCGTCGTGTTCGACGGGCCGGAGGATTACCACCACCGCATCGACGACCCGGCGCTCGACATCGGTGAGGACACGCTCCTCGTGATGCGCGGGGCGGGGCCGGTGGGCTATCCCGGCGCCGCCGAGGTGGTGAACATGCGCCCGCCCGCGCACCTCATCAAGGCGGGCGTCTTCGCCCTGCCCTGCCTCGGCGACGGGCGGCAATCGGGCACTTCGGCCTCGCCCTCGATCCTCAACGCCTCCCCCGAGGCGGCGGCGGGCGGCGGCCTCGCATTGTTGCGCACGGGCGACCGGGTGCGGATCGACCTGCGCCGGGGCACCGCCGACATGCTCATCCCGGAGACCGAGATCGCCGAGCGCCGCAGGGCCCTGGAGGCGGCGGGGGGCTACGCCTATCCCGAGTCGCAGACTCCCTGGCAGGCGATGCAGCGGGCCGTGGTCGGCCAGATGCACACGGGCGCCATCCTGGAGGGCGCGGAGGCGTTCCAGCGCATCGCCCAGACCAAGGGTTTGCCCCGCGACAACCACTGAGGCCCGGCCTCAGGCCTTCATCGACATCTCGGTGTCGGCGAGGGCGAGGCGGATGAGTTCGGACATCGCCTCCCGCGCCTCGACGGGATCGCCCCCCGCGATCGCCGCGTGGAGGGCGCGGTGCTCCGGCATCGGGTTGCGCGGCAGGGCGCGGCGGCGCTGCTTGTAGAGCGTCGTCCACGAGACCGCCGCCGCGATGGAGCTCGACAGGGACAGGAGCGGCGCGTTGCGCGTCGCCTCCAGCACCGCGTGGTGGAAGGCCCGGTCGGCGGCGCGCCCCTCCGGGGTGGCGAGGCCGTGCCGGGCCATGTCGTCCAGCGCCCGGCCCATCCGCGCGAGGTCGGCCTCCGTCCGGCGCTCGGCCGCGAGGGCGGCGGCGGCGGGCTCCACGATCTGGCGCAGCTCGAACAGGTCGCGGATGAAGGATTCGCTCGGCTCCGATTCGAAGGCCCAGGCCAGGACGTCGGGATCGAGGAGGTTCCAGCGGCTGCGGGCACTGACCCGGGTGCCGATCTTCGGCTTGCTCTCCACGAGGCCCTTCGCGCTCAGGATGCGCATGGCCTCGCGGTAGGCGGTGCGGGAGACGCCGAGCTGCTCGGAGAACTCGATCTCCCCCGGCAGCACCTCGCCCGGCACGTGGCGGCCGGCGAGGATCGCGATGCCCAGGGTGCGGGCCACCGAGCCGTGGATGCGCTGTCCGGCCGTGGCGGGGGGAAGCCCCACGCGCTCGCCGCCGCCCCCGCGTTCCACCGCCCCCTCCGCGTTCCGACGCCCGAACCGCGACCTAAGCCGCAGGCGCGGGCGAGCGCAAGGCGGGGCGCCTCACGCCGCCTGCATCAGGCCGATCTCGGTGACGACCGCCGCGCTGTAGCGCCGGAGGTCGGCGAGCACCGGGTCGTAGTCGAGCCCCTCGCGGCAGGCCGTCTCGACATCCCGGCACAGGCGGGCGAGGTCGGTGAAGCCGAGCATCGCGGCGGCGGCGATCATGGCATGGGCGTCCTGGGCGACGCCGTCGCGCGCCTGCGGGCCGACGCCCGCGCCGAAGCGGGAGTCGAGTTCGGCGGCCAGCGCCACGAGCAGCCCGTGGACGCGATCCTGCCCGACCACGGCGGCGATGGCGTCGAGGGCGGCGGGCTCCGGCACCGGACGGGCCGTCGCGCCGGCCCTGCCCTTGTCCGCGCAGCGGTCGATGGCGTCGAGCAGGTCGGCGCGCACGAAGGGCTTGCCGACATGCCCGCCCATCCCGGCCTCGCGGAACTCGGCGATCTGCTGCGGCAGGACGTTGGCGGTGAGGGCGATGATCGGCACGGCGGCCTTCGGCCCCGCGAGGGCGCGGATCAGCTTCGTCGCGCTCACGCCGTCCATCACCGGCATCTGCACGTCCATGAGGACCACGTCGTAATCGCCGGCCTCCACCGCCCGAACCGCCGCCGCGCCGTCCGGCACGACCTCGACCGAGTGGCCCTCGGCCTCCAGGATCGCGCGGGCGAGGTCCTGGTTGAGGGGGACGTCCTCGGCGAGGAGCAGGCGGCGGGGCGTGCGCGCCCGCCGGTCGCCGGGGCACCGCGCGGCCCCCACCGGGGCGGGGGCGCGGGGCAGGCCGACCGTGAAGGCGAAGGTCGAGCCCTCCCCTTCCACGCTCTCGACGCGCACCGTGCCGCCCATCAGCTCCACGAGGCTCTTGCAGATCGCGAGGCCGAGCCCGGCGCCGTCATGGGCCCGGCGGTAGGAGCCGTCCACCTGGCTGAAGCGCCGGAACAGCCGGTCCTGCTTGTCGGCGGGAATGCCGATGCCGGTGTCGCTGACCCGGATGTCGAGGTCCACGATGTCGCCGCGCGTGCCCGTCACCGCGACGGTGAGGTCCACCCGGCCCGAGCGCGTGAACTTGATGGCGTTGTTGAGGAGGTTGAGCAGCACCTGCCGCAGCCGGTCCTCGTCGCCGCTGAACCAGGCGGGAAGGGCGGGATCGAGGGAGACGCCCATGGCGAGGCCCTTCGCCTCGGCGAGGCCGCGCACGATCGACAGGGCGTTGTCGACGAGGGTGGCGAAGGCGAAGGGGCGCCGGGCGATCTCGACCTGCCCGGCCTCGATCTTCGACACGTCGAGCACGTCGTTGACGACGGTGAGCAGGGCCGCCCCGGCCGAGCGGATGCGCTCGCCGTACTGGCGGATGCGCAGGCCGATGCCGCCCTCGTCGAGGAGCAGGTCGGCATAGCCGATGATGCCGTTGAGGGGCGTGCGGATCTCGTGGCTCATGGAGGCCAGGAATTCCGATTTGGCGCGGCTGCCCGCCTCCGCCAGTTCCCGCGCCGCCTCGGCCTCGCGGGTGCGCTCCGCGACGCGCTCGGCCAGGGTGGCGTTGAGGGTGCGCAGCGCCCCCTCGGCGGCCAGGCGCGCGGTGTCGTCGCGCAGGGTCAGCACCGCGCCGATGGCGCCGCCGTCATGGCCGCGCAGGGGCTGCGCGCTGCCCACCGCGATCACCTCCGCGCCGTCCGGCCGCCGGATGCGCCAGCGCGCCTCCCGCACGGTCTCGCCCCGCACCGCCCGCGCGAGGGGCAGGTCGTGGGGCGGGTAGGGTTCGCCGTCCTCGGTGAAGAGGTGGTAGGTCTCGCTGTAGGCATCGGGCTCGACATCGAGGCGCGAGACCCCGTGGATCGCCGCCGCCGCCACGTTGACCAGGGTGATCCGCCCGGTCGCGTCGGTGACGATCACCCCCTCCGCCAGCTGGGCGAGGATTGCCGCGCTCGCCGCCGTGGTGAAATCCGAATGCGCCTGCATGACCCGCAGCCGCTCCTCGGCCGCCGCCCAGTTCCGCGCCTCGCCGGTGCGCGCCTCGGCCTCCGCCGCCATGCGGGCGCTGATGTCGCGCAGGGTCGAGACGAAGCCCTCCGGCGCGCCGCTCTCGGCATCGTGGACCAGGGCGAAGGCCAGTTCGAGCCACACCCAATGCCCGTCCCGGTGGCGGTAGCGCGCCGCGGTGAGCGCCGTGTCCTGAAGCCCGCTCAGCATCGCGTCGAGGGAGCGGGTGAAGGCCGGCATGTCCTCCGGGTGGACGAAGTCGCGCGGGCGCGTGCCGACGAGTTCCGCCGGGTCGTAGCCGAGGATCGGCGTCACCGCGTGCGAGACGTAGCGCCGGGTCGTGTCGAGGTCGCTGAAGACGATGATGTCGCTGGCGTGCTCGGTGATGAGCCGGTAGCGGCCCTCGCCCGGGGGCAGCGCGCCGGCCTCGGCCACCACATGCACCGCCCCGCCCCCGGCGAGGACGCTTCGGCGGATCAGCGCCGCCGCGCCGACGGGGGGCAGGAAGGCCTCGCCGAGGCGCAGCGCGTCCTCGGGCAGGCCGAGCAGGCCCGCCGCGCGGCAATTGACGGCGCGGACCTTCTCGTGCCGGTCGGTGACGACGATGCCGAGGTCGAGGGCGTCGAGGGTGGCGCGCAGCAGCGCCCCCGCCTCCTCCGCCGCCTGCACCGTCTGGGTGAACTCGGTGACGTCGAGGCAGATGCCGTGGATGGCGACGAGCCGTCCCGCCGGATCGCGCTCGTCGATGCCGCGCACGCTGACATGGCGGATCTCGCCGTGGGGCCGCACGATGCGCGACCGGTGCTCGTAGCCCCCGCGCGGCAGGCGGCCCCGCCCGTCGAGGGCGTTCAGGATGCGGCGCTCGACCTCGCCCCGGTCGTCCGGGTGGTAGTAGCTGCAATGGGTCGCGAGGGGGACCTGTTCAAGGATGGTGTTGCGGCCGAAGATCGCCGCGATGCCCGCCGACCACGCCAGCTTGCGCGTGGCGACGTCGAGCCGCCAATGCCCGCACGAGGCGGTCTGCTCCGCGACCCGCCGGGCCGCCTGGGCCTGGGCGTGGCGGCTCTCGCTGCAGGCGAGGCGCCGCTCGGCCTCCTCCGCGCGCAACGCCCCGGCCGCGAGCCGCGCGGCCTCCGCGAGGCGCGCCCACGTCGCCTCGTCGGGGTCGGCGCGGCCGGCCTCGTCGATCACGCACAGGGCGCCGGCCCAGCCGCCCTCGGCGGCGCGCAGGGGCAGGCAGGCGCAGAAGCCGACATCCCCGGCCCCCTCGCGCAGGATCACGGGTTCCGCGCCGCGCCCGAGCCCGTCGCGGAACGCTTCGTCGGCGAGGATCGCCTCGGCGCGGGCGCGGTCGAGCCCGCTGAGCCCGGCGATCCGAAGCCCCCCCGCCCCGTCGAGGACGGCGAAGCAGGCCGGCGCGCCGAGCATCGCCCTGGCGACGACACAGGCGGAATCGAGGAGCGCGACGCCTTCACTCAAGGAGAAAGGCGGGACGGATACCGCTCGGTCCAAGGGCTTCGATCTCACCACACCGGAGGCCGACCGTCATAGCGAGTCGGGCCGCCGATGGGTCAGGCGCAACTCATAATTGTTTCTTACGCGCTCCCCCGGTCACGCGAAAGTCAGGCGAGGCCGAGCTTCTGGGCCAGCCCGATCCGCTGGAGCTTGCCGGTGGCGCCGCGGGGGATTTCCGGCAGGATCACGATCTTCGCCGGCACCTTGAACGGCGCCAGCCGCTCGGAGGCGAAGCCCCGGATCTCCTTCTCCTCGGCGGAGATGCCCTCGCGCAGGACGATGGCGGCGGCCACCTCCTCCCCGAGCTTGTCGTGCGGCAGGGCGAAGGTCACGCATTGCAGCACGGCCGGGTGGTCGAGGAGAATCTCATCGACCTCGCGGGGGCTGATCTTCTCGCCGCCCCGGTTGATGATCTCCTTGAGGCGGCCGGTGATCGTCAGGAAGCCGTCCTCCGAGAGGGTGCCCTGGTCCCCGGTGCGGAACCAGCCCTGCCGGGTGAAGGCCTCGGCATTGGCCTTGTCGTTGTTCTCGTAGCCCGCCATCACGTTGGGGCCGCGGATGACGATCTCGCCGGTCTCGCCCGACGGCAGGGGCTCGCCGTCCAGGCCCACCACCGCGATCTCCGGGCCCGCCGCGAGGCCGACCGCGCCGGGGCGGTTCTTCCGCGGCGGCAGGGGGTTCGAGGCCATCTGGTGGGCGGCCTCGGTCATGCCGTAGGCCTCGATCACCGGGGCACCGAAGGTCTCCTCCAGTTCGCGCAGCACCTGCGGCGGCAGCGAGGCGGACGAGGAGCGGATGAAGCGCAGGGGCGTCGCGGCGATGATCTCGCGGTTGCGCCCCGCGCGGCCGAGGATCGCCTGGTGCATCGTCGGCACGCCCGTGTACCAAGTGGGCTTGGCCTCCTCCATCCAGGAGAAGAACTTCAGGGCGTTGAAGCCCGGCGTGCAGCAGATCTGCCCGCCGGCCGAGAGCGGCGCCAGGGTGCCCGCGATCAGCCCGTGGATGTGGAACAGGGGCATGATGTTGAGGCCGCGATCCTCCGCCGTGAAGGCGAGGCTCGTGCGGATGTGCCGGGCCGAGGCGCAGACGTTGCCCTGGCTGAGGGGCACGATCTTCGGGCGCGAGGTGGTGCCGGAGGTGTGCAGCACGAGGGCGATGTCGCCCTCCTCGGCGAGGCCGCCCTGGGCGGGAGGCGCCCCGGCCTCTCCGGAGAAGGACAGGGTGAAGCTGCCCGCGCCCTGCTCGGGGGTGGGCTTCAGCCGGGCCACGCCCATGCCGAGCTTCTCGGCGACGGCGATTGCGGGCGACTCGCTGCCCTCGGCCACGACCAGCAGCTTGGCGCGCAGGTCCGTGAGGTAGAACTCGAACTCGTCCGCCTTGTAGGCCGGGTTCAGCGGGGCCGAGGTGGTACCCGCCGCCACCGCGATGAAGGCGGCGGCCATCTCGGGGCCGTTCGGGAGCACGATGGCGACCCGCTCGCCCCGGCCGATGCCCCGGGCGTTGAGGTCGGCGACGGTGCGGTCGGTCAGGGCGCGCAGATGCCCGAAGGTCAGCGGCACGCCGCCGGGGCTCGTGAGGGCGGGCGCCCCGTCCGCGCCCGCGCTGATGAGATCACGAAGGGTGGTTGAGGAAGCGGCCACGTCGGAATCCTCGGAATAATCAGGCAGAGACGATGGAGAGGCGACCGTTCGCCCGCTCCAGGCTCTGCGCCAGAAGGCGCATCAGCGCGTAGACGCTGTCGATATGGGGCGACGCCACCCCGACGAGGCGGCCGAGTTCGATCACCGAGCCGACGAGGGCTTCGAGTTCGATCGGGCGACCGGCCTCCACGTCCTGCAGCATCGAGGTCTTGTGCGCGCCGACCTTCTCGGCCCCGGCGATGCGGCGGTCGATCCCGACGCGGAAGGTGATGCCGAGCGTGTTCGCGATCTGCTCGGCCTCCTTCATCATCGCCGTGGCGAGGGCCCGCGTGTCGGGGAAGCGGCAGATGTCCTCGAGGGTTGCGTGGGTCAGCGCGGAAATCGGGTTGAAACTGAGGTTGCCCCAGAGCTTCAGCCAGATCTCGGCCCGGATGTCGCCGGTGACGGGGGCCTTGAACCCGGCCTTGGTCAGGCGCTGCGAGATGTCGAGCACGCGCTCCGACTTCGAGCCGTCGAGCTCGCCGAGGCCGAAGCGGTTGCCCTCGATCACCTTCACCGTGCCGGGATCGGTGAGGACGGCCGCCGGGTAGACCACCGAGCCGACGACCCGGCGGGGGTCGAGATGCTGCGCGATGAGCCCGCCGGGATCGGCGGTCTCCAGCTGCGTGCCCTCGTATGGGCCGCCATGCCCCCCGGTGAAGTACCACCACGGGATCCCGTTCTGCATCGTCACGACGGCGGTGTCGGGGCCCAGGAGGTGCTTGAGGTCGGCGGCGATGGGGCCGACCTGATGCGCCTTCACCGTGAGCAGCACGAGGTCGTGCGGCCCGGCCTCCTGCATCGAGCGGGTGGCCTTCACGTTGCGGGCGTGAACCTCGCTGCCGTCCTCCTCGATCAGCCGCAGGCCGTCGCGGGCGATGGCCTCCGCGTTCGAGCGGGCGATGAAGGTGACGTCCTCGCCGGCTTCCGCCAGCTTCACGCCGAGATAGCCGCCGATGGCCCCGGCGCCGACGATCGCGATGCTCATGACTCTTCGCTCAGGACTCGTGGATGTCTACGGGAGGTTTCAGGGTACGGTAGGGGAGCGCCGCCCCGCTTGCCAGGGGGGACGGCGCTCTCGCCTCAATGGCTCTGGGCCACGAACCGCGCCCGCATGGGCTTCAGGACGAACATCGCGAGGAACGCCGCGAAGAAGGCCATGCCCGAGGCGACGTAGAACACCATCTGCCAGCTGCCGGTCTGCGTCTGGATCAGCAGGAAGGCGGGCAGCAGCAGGGAGGCCGTGCCCTTGGCGGTGTAGAGCAGGCCCGCATTGGCCGTGGCCTGCCGGTCGCCGTAGGTGTCCGCGCAGGTCGAGGGGAACAGCGAGTAGATCTCGCCCCAGGCGAAGAACACGAGGCCGGTGAGCAGCACGAAGGCGATGGGGTGGTGCGCCAGCATGCCCAGCGCCAGGATGCCCACGCCCTCGATGGCGAAGGCGATGACCATCGTGTTCTCGCGCCCGATCCGGTCCGAGACCCAGCCGAAGAACGGCCGCGTGACGCCGTTCAGGATCCGGTCGATGGTGAGCGCGAAGGTCAGGGCCGGCAGGGTCAGGCCGAGGATCGAGACCGGCACGCCGTCGACCTGGAAGTCCTTGGCGATGGGGGCGAGGGAGGCGGTCGCCATCAGGCCGCCGGCGGCCATCAGCACGAACATCAGGTACATCAGCCAGAAGACCGGCGTGCGCACCATCTCGGACGGGCTGTACTGCCGCCGCGTGACGGCGTTGGCGACGGTGCGGCCGGCGAGCATCCGGTCCTTGTAGCCGGCGTCGGGGGCGGCGAGGAGCTGCGCGGCGATCATCACCACGATGCCCTGGCCGAGGCCGAAGACGAGGAAGGTGTGCTCGTAGCCGCTGTCGCGGATCATCGCCGCGATCGGCACGACGGTCAGCGCCGAGCCCGCGCCGAACCCGGCGGCGGTGAGGCCGGCGGCCAGCCCGCGCCGGTCGGGGAACCACTTGAGGGCGTTGCCGACGCAGGTGCCGTAGACCGCGCCCGCGCCGATGCCGCCCACCGCCGCCGCGGCGTAGAGCATCGCGAGGGAATCGGCATAGGCGTTCATCGTCCAGCCGATGGCGCAGAAGGCGCCGCCGATCAGCGTCACGATCCGCGGGCCGTAGCGATCCACGAACCAGCCCTCGATCGGCACCAGCCAGGTCTCGGTGACGACGAAGATCGTGAACGCGACCTGGATCGCCGCCTTGCCCCACTGGTACTTGTCGTTGATCGGGTTCACGAACAGCGTCCAGCCGTACTGCATGTTCGCGATCATCGACATGCACAGGACGCCGAGGGCGAGCTGGCCCCAGCGCCCTAGGGCGGGAGCGCGCACCCCGGCGGGGGTGAGGGCGGTGGAACCCTGCGCTGGATCTGCGGCGGGCATGGCCATGTAAGGCAGGCTCCTATGCAACCTGAATGCTAAGGGCCAAGGTTCTAAAGCAGTAAATAAACGATACAATATGCCAGTGCGGCAGATGATCGATTGTAGAGCGGCAAAATATTTGGTGTCCGCTTTGAAAAATTTGAACGGCGATGCGGCAGGCCTTGTGTGCGCTGCAACAGAAGCGGAGAGCAAACCCGCCCTGCGCCACCGGCCGTATCAGGGCGGAAACAACCGGCGCATAAACCGCGCGCACGGGGGTTGGACGCAAGAAGGACGTTCGCGAGATGGACGCGCACAGGGTCGAGGACGCGCTGGCGGCTGCGGGGCCGGTGGCGGCGATCGACGGGGCCTCGCCGGCGGTGTCGCCGCCGAGCCCGGTCCGCGCCGAGACGACGACCTACGGCATCCTCGCCGCGCTCAGCCTCTCGCACCTGCTGAACGACCTGATCCAATCCCTCGTGCCGGCGATGTACCCGCTCCTGAAGACCAGCTTCGCGCTGGATTTCGGGCAGATCGGGCTCATCACCCTCACCTTCCAGCTGACCTCGTCGCTGCTCCAGCCGGTGGTCGGCTACTACACCGACAAGCGCCCGAGCCCGTTCTCCCTCACGGTGGGGATGACCTGCTCGCTCATCGGCATCGTGCTGCTGGCGAGCGCGTGGTCCTATGGCGCGCTCCTGGTCGCCGCCGGGCTGGTGGGCATGGGCTCGTCCGTGTTCCACCCCGAATCCTCGCGCATGGCGCGGGCGGCCTCCGGCGGGCGCTACGGGCTGGCGCAATCGGTGTTCCAGGTCGGCGGCAACACGGGGCAGGCCCTCGGGCCGCTGCTCGCGGCCTTCATCGTGGTGCCGAACGGCCAGCACAGCGTGATCTGGTTCTCCCTCGCGGCCCTGGCCGGCATCGGCGTGCTGGCCTGGGTCGGGCGCTGGTACCGGGCGCGGCTCGCGGCGGGCAAGCGCGGCGCCAAGGCCGGCGCGGCCCTCCAGACCCTCGGCCGGGGCAAGATCGTCGGGACGATCGCCATCCTGATCGTGCTGATCTTCTCCAAATTCTTCTACATGGCGAGCTTCAACTCGTACTACACGTTCTACCTGATCGACCGCTTCCACGTCTCGGTGCAGACTTCGCAGCTCTGCCTGTTCGTGTTCCTCGGCTCGGTGGCGACGGGCACCCTGGTCGGCGGCCCGGTGGGCGACCGGATCGGCCGCAAGGCGGTGATCTGGGGCTCGATCCTCGGCGTCCTGCCCTTCACGCTGGCCCTGCCCTATGCCGGGTTCTGGGCGACCGTGGCCCTGACGGTGCCGATCGGGATGATCCTGGCCTCGGCCATGCCCGCGATCCTCGTCTACGCGCAGGAACTGCTGCCCGGCCGCGTCGGGCTGGTGGGCGGCCTGTTCTTCGGGCTGTCCTTCGGGATGGGCGGGCTCGGGGCGGCGGTGCTGGGCGAGGTCGCCGACCACACGAGCATCGATTTCGTCTATCGCCTCTGCGCCTTCCTGCCGGCCATCGGCCTGCTGGCGGCGTTCCTGCCGCGCATCAGGCCCGCCCGGTAGGTCCTTCCGGGGACGACGCCCCCCGCCGACCCGGTCACGCGGACAGGCTCAGGCCCACCGCCGCCGGCTGAAGGGGTCGGCGGGCGGGCAGCGCGACCACCTCGCAGCTGTCGGCCCGCATCCGCCAATCGGCGATGCCGGCGGCCTCGCAGAACATCGCCTTGGCGGCGAAGGCCGCCGAGACGTCGGAGCGGGCGGTGACGAGGACCCGCTCCTGCACGATGCGCCGGTCGTGCCCCGTGGAATCGGGGACCACCTTGTGGAACGTCACGAGGTATTGCCGCATGGATCAGCTCCGCTCACGGGGGGCCGGCCATCCTCCCACGGGGCGGGTGGAACGCCTTGATCCAGCGCAAATCCCGCTCAGGTGCGCCAGGGATGGGCCGGCAGTTCGGTCTGCCCAATGGAGCGGGCGCCGGCCTCCGCGACGGCATGGTCGTTCTCGACGGTGGAGCCGCTGACGCCGATCGCCCCGGACATCACACCCTCCGAATCGACGATCGGGATGCCGCCGGGGAAGGTGATGAGCCCGTCGTTCGAGTGCTCGATGCCGTAGAGCGGGCCGCCGGGCTGCGAGAGCTGCCCGATCTGGCCGGTCATCATGCCGAAGAAGACCGAGGTCTTGGCCTTCTTCTGCGCGATGTCGATGGAGCCGACCCAGGCATCGTCCATCCGGTGGAAGGCCTTCAGGTTGCCGCCCGAATCCACCACGGCGATGCACATCTGCGTCCCGAGTTCCTTCGCCTTCGCCTCGGCGGCCCGGATGGCCGTGAGGGCCTGGTCGATGGTGACGTGCATGGCGTTCTCCTTCTGATGGGGCGGGCGACGCTATAGGACGCGCCGACCCTCATCAACGCAGGGGACGAGCGGGGGTTTGCAGCGCCCTCCCCTCCGGCCGGCGCGACGTCATACCTTGGCTATACGCAAGAGCTCTCAAGGTCCTCGCACCGCGCCGCCGCTGCAGAAACCTCATGTCGCAGGGATGAATACCGCCGTTTCAGCGTTAATTCAGGGTAGCCTCGTTCACCATGTCCCTCAACCAAGTCGTGGCCGTGGGCGCACACGGAACCTGTCATTTAACCTAAGCGTAAATGCTGATTACTGAGTTCGATTTCGCTGCTTTGAATCCGCAAGATCATGGGGTACACCGGTCGTATAGCGTATTCCCGTGAGTCGGACAGCGGCAGGCAAGCACCGCGCGGGACACGTATGGGGAGTCACCGTCATGTCGAGCCTCGCTGAGGCAGCGCCGTCCAGGGCGAACGGCTTTGCCGAACGCCGCGCGATCGCCCGCGCCAACGCGAACTGGTTTCGCAAGCTGGCCGTCCGCGCCCTGCGGGACGGCTGCCCCAGCGCCGCGCAGCGGGCCGCGAACGCGCGCAAGGCCGCCCGGCTCGTCCTCGCCCAGGCCCGCCGCGAGGCGGTGGTGCGGCGGATGATGGAATCGGCGGCTCAACTGGTATCCTGAGCATCTCCACCGCGCTTTGCGCTGGATCAAGGCGCTCCCTCCCGGAGCCGGGCAGGCCGGGGCTTTAGCCTCGCAGGGAGTGGATTCATGACCGACTGCGCCGTCAGGCAGGCCGTGATCGACGCGCTCGCGTCCGACCCGCGCATCGACGCCACCCAGGTCGGCGTCGCCGTGGATGGCGGCATCGTCACCCTCACCGGCCATGTGACGTGCTACGCCGCGCGGGAGGCCGCCGAGACCGTCGCCCGCAGGGTCTGCGGCGTGCGCGGCGTGGTGGATCAGGTGGCGGTGCGCCTCCCGGCCGCGCAGCGCCCCCGCGACGAGGACCTCGCCCGCCGGGCCGACCTGATCCTCCGCTGGACCATGACGCTGCCGCCGGACGCGATCCGCGTGAAGGTGCGGGAGGGCTGGATCACCCTCACCGGCACGGTGGCGGCGCCGTCCCAGAAGAACGAGGCGCAGGCCGTCGTGGCGACGGTTCCGGGCCTCCTCGGCCTCATCAACCTGATCGACGTGGCCTGAGCCCGAACGAAATCCGCCCCGGCGGGGGCCGGGGCGGATCGGATCGCGCGGGTCCTGGCGGGCGGGGGCTTACTCCGCCGCGTGCATCACCGGGGCGGCGGCGGCCGGAACCGGCTTGTTGCCCAGCGTCGCGGCGAGCTTGGCCTCGTCGACCTCGCCCTCCCAGCGGGCGACGACGATGCAGGCGACCGCGTTGCCGATGAAGTTCGTCAGCGCGCGGCACTCGGACATGAACCGGTCGATGCCGAGGATGAGCGCCATGCCGACCACCGGCACCGAGGGCACCACCGCGAGCGTCGCGGCCAGCGTGATGAAGCCCGAGCCGGTGACGCCGGCCGCGCCCTTCGAGGAGAGCATCGCCACGAGGAGCAGCAGCGCCTGCTCGCCGAGCGAGAGCGGGGTGTCCGTGGCCTGGGCGATGAACAGCGCCGCCATCGTCATGTAGATGTTGGTGCCGTCGAGGTTGAACGAGTACCCGGTGGGGACCACGAGGCCGACGACGGGCTTCGAGCAGCCGGCCCGCTCCATCTTCTCCAGCAGGGACGGCAGCGCCGACTCGGACGACGACGTGCCGAGCACCAGAAGCAGCTCTTCCTTGATGTAGCGGATCAGCCGGATGATCGAGAACCCGTTGTAGCGGGCGACGAGGCCGAGCACGCCGAACACGAAGATCGCGGAGGTCAGGTAAAACGCGCCGACGAGGTAGGCGAGGTTGGCGAGCGAGGAGATGCCGTACTTGCCGATGGTGAAGGCCATCGCGCCGAAGGCGCCCAGCGGAGCGACCTTCATGATGATGTTGACGACGCCGAAGATGGCTTCCGACAGCACCTTGATGATGTCGAGCACCGGCTTGCCGCGCTCGCCGAGGAAGGCCAGCCCGAAGCCGAACAGGATCGAGAAGAACAGCACCTGAAGGATCTCGCCGCCCGCGAAGGCGCCGACCGCCGTCGTGGGGATGATGTTCATCAGGAACTCGACGATGCTCTGCTCCTTCGCCTTGCCGGCGTAGGTGGCGATCGTCTTCGGATCGAGGGACTTCGGATCGATGTGCAGGCCGTTGCCCGGCTGCAGCACGTTCGCGACGATCAGGCCGACGATGAGGGCGAGCGTCGAGAAGGTGATGAAGTAGATCAGCGCCTTGCCGCCGACCCGGCCGACCTTCTCGAGATTCGTCATGCCGGCGATGCCGGAGACCACGGTGAGGAAGATCACCGGGGCGATGATCATCTTCACGAGCTTGATGAAGGCGTCGCCGAGCGGCTTCAGGTCCGCGCCGAGCTGCGGGTAGAAATGGCCGGTGAGGATGCCGAGGGCGACCGCCACCAGCACCTGGAAGTACAGCGTGCGATAGAACGGTTTCGGCTTGGCCGGCGGATGCGGCGCGGTGAGCGGGGACGGGACGGCGACCATCGAGGCATTTCCTCCAGAACGAGAATCGGGACGCTCCGGTGGGCCCCGGCTGAAGGCCGCGGCGTCCGTCGCACTTGCTTTTGGCCCCGGGGGCGGCAGTCATGCGCGGACGGCAGGACTGCGTTACGTTCGGGGAATGGCAACCGCCGTGCCAGTCGCCGGACAGGCGGAAGGAATTTGTAAACCATTGTGATGGCGGCATTTTCTTCACGAACGGTCGATGCGCCGAAAGCCCCCGTTCCGGGATCCCGCACGGGCGGCCCGAAACCTTTCCGGGGTTTCGCACCGGGAACTTTCCCGTGAGTGCCGTTCGCAGCACCGAGACGGGGCGCGTGCTGGCCCTCGTCCTCGGCTTCGCGGCGATGGTCCTGGCGGCGTGGCTCGCGGGCCGGGCGGCCGAGCGCTCGGCCCTCGCCGACCTCGCCCGGCAGGCCCGCGCGACGCTGACGCTCCAATCCGGGGCGCTGCACGCGGAGATGCAGCGCCAGACCGCCCTGCCCCTCGCCCTCGCCTCCGATCCCGAGATCGCCGACGCCCTGCGCGAGGGGGCGGCCCCCGGCATCGCGGAGCGGGTGAGCGCCCGCCTCGCGACCATCGCGGCGGCGACGGGGGCGGCGGTGATCTACGTCATCCGCCCCGACGGCCTGACGGTCGCGGCGAGCAACGCCACCGAGGAGCGCGGCTTCGTGGGCCGCAACTATGCGTTCCGCCCGTATTTCCGCGATGCCATGGCCCACGGCTCCGGCTCGCAATTCGCGCTGGGCACGGTGAGCGGGCGGGCGGGCTTCTACCTCTCGAGGCGGGTCGGGGACCGGCTCGGCGTGGTGGTGGTGAAGATCGAGTTCGACGGGGTGGAGGCCGCATGGCGCGCGGCGTCGGAGGCGGTGTTCGTCACCGATCCGCGCGGCATCGTGCTGATGGCGAGCGACACGGCCTGGCGCCTGCGCAGCCTGCGCCCCCTCGATGCGGAGGCCGAGGCCGAGATCCGCGCGGCGCAGGATTTCGGCGACGCGCCGCTGAGCCTCCTGCCGCTCTTCCCGGCGCCGGACGGCCTCGTGCGGGTCGGCCGGGGGGCGCAGCCCGCCTCGCTCGCCCTGCTGCGCGACGCCCCCGTGGGCGACACGCCCTGGCGCATCCACAGCCTCACGCCGATCCCGAAGGCGGTGGCGCGGGAGCGCGCCCAGGCGCAACTGATCGCCGTGCTGGCGACGGGCCTCGCCGGGTTCGGCCTCACCGTCTGGCTCGCCCGCCGCGCCCGCACCCGCACCCGCCTCGCCGAGGCGGCGGCGCGGGGGGCCGAGTTGGAGGCACGGGTGGCCGAGCGGACCCGCGCCCTCAGCGCCGCCAACGGCCGGCTGCGCGTGGAGATGGCCGAGCGCGAGCGGCTGGGCCGCGAACTCGCCCAGGCCGGACGCCTCGCCGCGCTGGGCCAGTTCGCCGCGAGCATGGCGCACGAGATCAACCAGCCGCTCGCCGCGATCCGCGCCTATGCCGACAACACCGGCAAGCTGATGGAGCGCGGCCGGGTGCACGACGCGGTGGAGAACGTCGCGGCGATCGGGCGGCTCACCGACCGGATCGGCGGCCTCACCCGCCAATTGAAGGGCTTCGCCCGCCGCGCCTCGGGACGCCGCGAGCCGGTGCCGGTGGATGCGCTCCTGCGCGGCGCCCTCGAGGTG
Organism: Methylobacterium sp. TK26; assembly: GCF_055361565.1. Lineage (NCBI taxonomy): Bacteria > Pseudomonadati > Pseudomonadota > Alphaproteobacteria > Hyphomicrobiales > Methylobacteriaceae > Methylobacterium > Methylobacterium sp. TK26. The sequence goes on from NZ_CM143965.1 coordinate 3,207,274, forward strand.
GCGGCGGCGCGGGCGGAGGCCGACGGCACGCCGCTCACCGTCGAGGCCGTGCCCGACCTCGCTGTGATCGGCGACGCGTCCCGCCTGGAACAGGTGCTCGTCAACCTCCTGCAGAACGCCCTCGACGCCGTGGCCGCGCGGCCCGCGCGCCGGGTCGCGGTGTCGGTCGCGGCGGAGGGCGAGCGCGTCGGGATCGAGGTCCGCGACGACGGGCCGGGTATCCCGGAGGCGGCGCGGGGGCAGATCTTCGAGCCGTTCTTCACCACCAAGGCGGACGGGCTGGGGCTCGGCCTCGCCATCAGCCGCGGCATCGTCGAGGAGTGCGGCGGCGCGCTGAGCGTGCGAGACGCCCCCGGCGGCGGCACGGTATTCCGGGTGGAACTGGTGCGCGCGGCGCCGGCCGGGAGCCGCGCCGAGGAGACGGAGGCGAGCGCATGAGCGGGGACGGAGCGGAGCGCGTCGTCTTCATCGACGACGAGGAGGATGTGCGCCGCGCCAACCGGCAGAGCCTGGAACTCGACGGGTTCGCCGTCGAGACCTTCGGGGATGCCGAATCGGCGCTCGCCGCGATCCTCGCGGAGGCGCCGGGCGTGGTGGTGAGCGACGTGCGCCTGCCCGGCGCGGACGGGCGCGCCCTCCTCGAACGGCTGCACCGGATCGACCCCGACCTGCCGGTGATCCTCATCACCGGCCACGGCGACATCTCCATGGCGGTGGCGGCCCTGCGGGGCGGGGCGGTGGATTTCCTCGCCAAGCCCTACCCGGCCGACGCCCTCGTCGCCTCGGTGCGCCGGGCGCTGGAACGGCGGCGGCTCGTGGTGGAGAACCGCCGCCTGCGGGCGAGCCTCGACGCGGCCCTCGACGAGGACCCCGCCTTCCTCGGCCTCTCGCCGGAGATCGTCCGCCTGCGCCGCCTCGTGCGCGACGTGGCGGCGGCGGATGTGGACGTGCTGGTCCTGGGGGAGACCGGCTCCGGCAAGGAGGTGGTGGCGAGCGCCCTGCACCGCTGGAGCCGCCGGGCCGAGCGCAACTTCGTCGCCATGAATTGCGGCGCCCTGCCCGACAGCGTGGTGGAGAGCGAACTCTTCGGCCACGAGGCCGGCGCCTTCACCGGGGCCCTGAAGCGCCGGATCGGGCGGATCGAGCACGCGCAGGGCGGCACGCTGTTCCTCGACGAGATCGAGAGCATGCCGCTGCCGCTTCAGGTGAAGTTCCTGCGGGTGCTGCAGGAGCGGACGGTGGAGCCGCTGGGCACCAACGAGGTCCGCCCCATCGACATGCGGGTCGTGGCCGCGACCAAGGTCGATCTCGGCCTGGAGGCCGCGCAGGGCACCTTTCGCGATGACCTCTACCACCGGCTGAACGTCATCACGATCGCCATCCCGCCTTTGCGCGACCGGCGGGAGGACGTGATGCTGCTGTTCCAGCACTTCCTGACGAAGGCCGCGACCCGCTTCGGCCGCGAGCCACCCCCGGTGACGCGGGCGGTGCGCGACCATCTCCAGCGCCACCCCTGGCCCGGCAACGTCCGCGAACTCGGGCATTTCGCGGAGCGCTGCGCGTTGGGCTTCGCGCCGGAGGACAAGGCGGCCGAGGCCGCGCCGACCCCGACGCTGGCCGAGCGCGTCGAGCGGTTCGAGCGCGACCTGATCCGCGACGAGTTGATCGTCGCGGGCGGCGACGTGCGCCTCGCCGCCGCGGCGCTGGGCGCCCCGCGCAAGACGCTCTACGACAAGATCGCCCGCTACGGCCTCGTGCCCACCGATTACCGGTAGCCGCCTCAGGCCGGGATGCGGTCGATGGCGGCCGTGTCCTCGGCCTGGATGCCGTTCTCCCGGTGCCGGAACTCGCTGAGCGCCCGGTAGACCTGAAGCCGCGCCCGCATGATCGACCCGAGGGGCCGGTGCAGGGCGAGGCTGTGCGCCGGCCGGAAGGTCATCACCTCATCGAAGTAGCGGACCCGCGCGGCGGAATAGGCGTCCTGGCGCGGCAGGCGGATCGTCGCCACGGTGCGGTAGGGGCTGATCTCCACCGGCCAGTCGACGGAGGAATCCTCGATGGGCTGGCGCTCCGCATCCGCCCAGAGCTGCGCCTTCAGTTCGAACACCGCCTCGTGCTCGCGGAAGAACGCCGTGGCGGCATGGCGGAAGCCGTCCTCGTCCGTATGCGGATCGAGGCGCCATTCCGAGAGGGCGCGCTGCGCCTCGCCCACCGGCACCACCCCGAGCTTGGCGACGTAGTCGCCGAAGCGCATCGGCGCCTGGCTGAAATAGCTGTCGGCGATCGGGTGGCTGAACGGGTAGCCGAAGAAGCCGGCCCGCGCGCTCTCCGTGCCGAAGGCGTGCAGCACCCGGTTGAGGTTGCGGGCTGTGGCGGCGACCGCGCTCTTCACCCCCTCGGGCAGGCCGGTCGCCTTGCCGATCACCGTGCCGTCGCGCAGGAACCCCGCCGCCGTGCCGGAGGGAAAGGTCGTGCCGGTGGCCAGCACGAAATCCTGCGTCTCGGCGGCATGGCCCGGCAGCTTCTCGCCGGGCACGTCGAACACCTTGAGCGACAGGCCGCGATGGGTCGAGACCCGGTCGCCCAGGGTCTCCCCCGGCCCCTGCGCGAAGCGCACGGCCACCGGATGCCGGCCGGGCTTGGCGAACAGGCCCTGCGCCAGCTCGGCCGGCAGGCCCTCGGGAACGATCAGCTCCCCCGTGACGCAGGCCGTGCTCTTGGCGTGGCTCGCCCGCACCGCATGATGCTCGCGCTTCTCCACGACCTGCGATTGCTGCGTCATCCCCTGGATGATGCCGTCGATGGAGTCCTGCTCGTCCGGGGCGGGCGTCTCGATGTCGGGTGCGTAGCGCAGGTAGCTCATGGAACCTCACGGGGGCGGACGAGTCGCTTTGGCCGACAAGCCCGCCGCTGCGGCCCCGTTCCCAACGGACAGCACACGGGCGATTGAATGCCGCACAACCCGGAACGAGGCCGTTCCTCAAGTCGTTCACCCGCCGCGCCCCTCCTGGAGACGGACCTTGCAAGCACCCGTTCGCTATAGCCCGGACGTCGAGAGCCTAAAGCCCGACGAAGACAAGACCATCGAGGGCCTGTGCCGGACCTTCGACACCATCCTCCAGCGGGTCGCCGACGATTCCGGCCATGCCGTCCGCTCGGTCCACGCCAAGTCGCACGGCATCCTCGAAGGGACGATGCGCGTCGAGGCCGGCCTGCCGCCGGAACTCGCGCAGGGCCTGTTCGCCACCCCCGGCGAGCACAAGGTCTACCTGCGGATGTCCACCAACGCGGGCGACATCCTGCCGGATTCGGTCTCCCTGCCGCGCGGCCTCGCCCTGAAGGTGCTCGATGCGCCGGGCGCCCGCCTGCCGGACGCGGAGGGGACCACGCAGAACTTCATCATGGTTAACGGGCCGGTCTTCCAGGCGCCGAGCGCCGACAAGTTCCTCGGCAGCCTGAAGCTCCTCGCCGCCACCACCGACCGGGCCGAGGGCCTGAAGGTGTTCGGCTCCACCGTGCTGCGCGGGGTCAACAAGGCGCTGCAGGCGGTGGGCGTCGAGAGCACGACCCTCGCCTCCCTCGGCGGCGCGCCCAACGTCGATCCCCTCGGCGAGACCTATTACAGCGTCACGCCGTTCCGCTACGGCGACTACATCGCCAAATTCTCGGTGCGCCCCGTCGCCCCGGCGCTGACCGCCCTCACCGGCACAGAGATCGATGCCTCCGGCCGCCCCAACGCCATCCGCGAGACGGTGCAATCCGAGATGCGCGGCATCGAGGGCGTCTGGGAGTTCCGCGTGCAGCTCTGCCGCGACCTGGAGCGCCAGCCGGTCGAGGACCCGACCGTCCAGTGGGACGAGGAGGAGGCGCCGTTCCAGACGGTCGCCACGATCACCGTCGGCCCGCAGGACAGCTGGGACCCGGCGCGGGTGCAGACGGTGGACGAGGAGATGCGCTTCAGCATCTGGACCGGGCTCGACGCCCACCGGCCTCTCGGCAACATCAACCGCGCCCGCAACGCGCCCTACAAGCACTCCGCGCAGTTCCGCGAGCGCTTCAACGGCTGCCCGATCCACGAGCCCGCCGGGCGATAGATCCCTACCCGGACCAGCCGAGCGCCCGGCTGATCGTCCGGGCGGTGGCGCGCACCTCGCCGGTGAGGTGCTCCATCCGCCCGGCATCCATGTACTGCGCCGTGCTCGACACGCTGAGCCCGGCGACGATGGCGCCCGAGGCATCGCGGATCGGCGCCGCGACGCAGCGCACCTCCGGCTCGTTCTCCTCGTGGTCGAAGGCGACGCCCCGCTCGGCGTAGTCGCGCATCCGCGTCAGCCACGTATCGAGGTCGCGGGGCGGATGTGCGCCGCGCGCCTCGCCGACCCGGTAGAAGTCGCGCCAGCGCGCCTCGCCGAGATCGAGGATCAGCGCCTTGCCCAGGCCCGTGGACCAGACCGGCTGGCGCTCGCCCACGCGCGAGCTGATCTCGACGCGCCGCCGCCCCGGGATCTTGTCGAGATAGAGCGCCCACTCGCCGTCGAGGACGCCGAGATGGATCGTGTCCTCGCAGGTCTCCGACAGGCGCTCCAGATGCGGCCGGGCCACCTGCGCCACCGCCATCGTCGCCTGCGCGCGGAAGCCGAGCTCCATCAGCTTCGGCCCGAGCCGGTAGCCCTCGCGCGGCACGAAGGTGAGGAAGCGCCGCTCCACCAGGGCGGCTGCCAGCCGGTGCGTGGTCGAGCGCGTGGTGCCGAGCGCCGCCGACAGGGCCGGCAGGTCGTTCGCCCCCGCCGCCACCGCGTCCAGCACGTCGAGCCCGCGCAGCAGGGTCTGGCTGCCCGATACGGGCTTGGACATTGACGCCGCTCCTCTTCCGCCGCTAACGTCCCATATAGGAAAACGCTATCCCACAATATGGGATTAGGCAAGGGCGAGGGACAGACACACCATGAAGCTTCTGCGCTACGGCCCGGCGGGCCAGGAGAAGCCCGGCCTGCTCGACGGACAGGGCCGCATCCGCGATCTCTCGGGCCATGTCCCCGACATCGACGGGCGCAGCCTCGGGCCGGACGGGCTCGCCCGCCTCGCCGCCCTGGCGCCGGAGAGCCTTCCCGTGGTCGCGGGCGAGCCGCGCCTCGGCGTGCCGGTGGCGGGCATCGGCAAGTTCATCGCCATCGGCCTGAACTACGCCGACCACGCCGCCGAATCGAACCTGCCGATCCCCTCCGAGCCGGTGATCTTCACCAAGGCGATCTCGTCCCTCAACGGGCCGAACGACCCGGTGATGCTGCCGAAGGATGCGGTGAAGGGCGATTGGGAGGTGGAGCTCGGCATCGTCATCGGCCGGCGCGCCGCTTACATCTCCGAGGAGGAGGCGCTGGATCATGTCGCGGGCTACTGCCTCGTCAACGACGTGAGCGAGCGCGAATACCAGATCGAGCGCGGCGGAACCTGGGACAAGGGCAAGGGCTGCGACACGTTCGGGCCGGTCGGTCCCTGGCTCGTCACCGCCGACGAGGTGGGCGACCCGCAGGCGCTGGACCTCTGGCTCGACCTCAACGGCCAGCGGATGCAGACCGGGAACACCCGGACGATGATCTTCACCTGCGCGCACATCGTCAGCTACGTCAGCCGCTTCATGACGCTGATGCCGGGCGACGTGATCACCACCGGCACGCCCCCCGGCGTCGGCATGGGCATCAAGCCGAACCCGGTCTTCCTGAAGCCCGGCGACGTGATGACCCTCGGCATCGAGAAGCTGGGGCAGCAGCGCCAGGACGTGCTCGCCTGGCAGCGGCGGGAGGGCTGAACCATGGCCTACGCGAACCGCTTTCAGGGCCGCCGGGCCATCGTCACCGGGGGCGCCTCCGGCATCGGCCTCGCCGTCGCCGCGCGCCTGCGGGACGAAGGCGCGCAGGTGAGCCTGTGGGACCTGAACGCCGAGGCCCTCGCCACGGCGAAGGACGCGACCGGGGCCGCCGACGTACAGGCCCTCGACATCGCCGATTCCGACGCGGTGGCGCGGGCGATGGCGGGGAGCCTCGCCGCGCTGGGCGGCCTCGACGTGCTGGTGTGCAGCGCCGGCATCACCGGGCCGAACATTGCCGTGAAGGACTACCCGGCGGAGGCGTGGCGCCGGGTCATCGACGTGAACCTGAACGGCCTGTTCTACTGCAACCAAGCGGCCGTGCCCGCCCTGGAGCGGAACGGCTACGGGCGGATCGTCAACGTCGCCTCCATCGCCGGCAAGGAGGGCAACCCCAACGCCTCCGCCTATTCGGCCTCGAAGGCGGCGGTGATCGGGCTGACCAAGTCGCTCGGCAAGGAACTCGCCAAGACCGGGACCCGCGTGAACTGCGTCACCCCGGCGGCGGTGCGCACGGCGATCTTCGACCAGATGACGCAGGAGCACATCGACTTCATGCTCTCGAAGATCCCGCTGGGCCGGTTCGGCGGGATCGACGAAGTCTGCGCGCTGATCTGCTGGCTCGCGAGCGAGGAAGCCTCGTTCTCCACGGGCGCGGTGTTCGACGTCTCCGGCGGCCGCGCGACCTATTGAGGGCGGGCCCCCTCGCCGGGGGGCCGCTGAATTTGGAATTCAAAAAACTGAAGTCATCGCCTGATCTACTGGTATGGACGTACTTTCCGTAAATTGTATAAAAACTTCCATTACTCAGAATAGACTGTAGGTATAGGCATTCTTTAACCCACAGCGTCATAGTATCGCCGAAGCAGCGAAAGCCGAGATGGTCCACGGATCGAGTGCGACTGTCTCTGCGATCTCAGGCGATGAAGGGGACCTCACATCCCCGAAATGACGTTGAATCGACGCATGCCTAAACTGGAAGCAGCACTCCTCGAAGGTAGAAAACGCGAGATTGCGCGCTCAGTGCAGTCGGAGGACGTCCTGACCGGCCGGGTCCTGCTGTCGAACGGCGATGAATATTCCTGTATTGCCCGCAACGTCAGCATTCAATCCGCGGAACTGACCGTCGCCTCAACGATCAACACGGGGCAGGTCGTCGTCTGCTATTTCGATCAGGTCGGAATCCTGCCGGGACGGGCCGTCGCCACGACCTCGACCGGGTTCGTCGTCGCCTTCCAGATCAAGCCGACGCGCCGGGACCGGATCACGGCGCAGCTCGAATGGTGGGAGAAGACCCGCAACGAGGCGACGGAGCTGCGCCGCGCGCCCCGCATCGTCCCCCTGCACAAGGCCGTCGAGGTGCGACTCGGCGAGCAGATCGTCCTGACCGGCACGGTTCTCAACATCTCGATGTCGGGCGCGGCAATCCGCCTCGGCACCCGCGACGGTCCCTTCGTCGGCGCCCGCGTCCGCGTCGGCGAGCGCTTCGCCACGGTGGTGCGGCTCCTCGATGACGGCATCGCCGTCCAGTTCGTCGTGCCCTTCACCTCCGAGAACTTCGACGAGCGTGTCAAACTATGATCACGGCCGACCGTAACGGCAGGGGTCTCCTGTGGCGAACCGACGTCCTGCGCCGCCACTCGATGCGGTTCACGCTCGGCCTCCTCGCCGCGTTCATCGTGCCCTCCGTCCTGCTCTGCGCCCTCCTCGGCCGCGCCTGGGTCGCGTCCGAGCAGGAACGCCTCACGGAGTCCGTCTCCGCGCAGGCCGCGCGGGCGGCGGGCGAGGTCGATCAGTATCTGTCGAGCCACCTCGCGCTGCTCAAGGCGCTCGGCACCTCCCCCGCCCTCGACACGCACGACTTCACCCGCCTGCGCGACCAGATCGGCCAGCTCTTCGCCCCCGAGCGGATCGGGGTCGCCCTGCGCGACGGCGCGGGGCAAATGCTGTTCCGCACCGGCGGGCCGCCGGACGGCAGCACCGGCCCGGGCCTGAGGGCCGGGCGCAGCGAGGTCTCGTTCTCGGACCTGATCCGGCGGGGCAGCGGCGACTACGTCGTGCTGTCCGTGCCGGTGATGCGCGGGGACGCGGTGCGCTTCGTCCTTGAGGCGGAGGTGGACGCCCCGGCCTTCGCCGAGGTCCTGCGGCGCACCGGCCTCGGCCCCCAGCAGCTCGCGAGCCTCGCGGACCGCCAGGGGCGGGTCATCGCCTGGACCGAGGGCGACCCGCCGGCCTACGGCCAGATGATCGCGGGCTTCGCGGAGCGCGTCGGCACGAAGGGCGTCTGGGCCGGAAGGAACCCGCGCGGCCTGCCGGTGCGCATGTCCTACGAGCGGCTGCCCGAGGCCGGCTGGATGGTCAGCGTCGGCATGACCGAGGAGGCGTTCCGCGCGCCCCTCATCCGCTCCACCCAATGGCTCGCGGCGATCAGCGGGCTGATCATCCTCGTCGCGATCCTGCTCCTCGTCCCCCTGGTCCGCCAGCGGCTCGCCTTCCAGCGGGCGGTCGCCGAGGCGCAGGGCCGCCTGCGCCTCAGCGAGGAGCGCCTCGCCCTCGCCCTCGACAGCGGCGACGACGGCCTGTTCGACTGGGACCTCGTGAGCGACGCGGTGTGGCTCTCGCCCCGCTGGTCGGTCAAGCTCGGCTATGCCGCCGACGCGCCGACCCGGCCCGGCGCCCTCTACGCGGAATCGGTCCACCCCGACGACCGCGAGGAGGTGGCCGCGCTGATACAGGCGCATCTGGCCGGCACGATCCCGGCCATCGAGGCCGAGTACCGCCGCCGCTGCGCGGACGGACACTATCTCTGGGTGCTCCTGCGCGCCCGCGTGGTGGAGCGCGACGCGGGCGGCCACGCCCTGCGGATCGTCGGGACGCTCATGGACATCTCGCGCCGCAAGGAGGCCGAGTTGCACGTGATCCATCTGGCGCATCACGATACCCTGACCGGCCTCGCCAACCGCGCCCTGTTCCACCAGCGCCTGAGCGAGGTGCTGGAGCGCAGCCGCCGCGGCTCCGCCCGCTACGCGGTGCTCGCCTGCGACCTCGACCGGTTCAAGGCCGTCAACGACACGTTCGGCCACGCGGAGGGCGACCGGCTGCTCTGCACCGTGGCGGAGCGCATCTGCGCGGTGATGGGCCCGCAGGACACCGTGGCCCGGCTCGGCGGCGACGAGTTCGCGGTGATCCTCGGCGAGGTCCCCGACGACGGGGCGATCGACGCGGCCTGCGAGCGGATCATCGCCGCGATCGGCGCGCCGATGCCGCATCACGGCGGCACGATCGACATCGCGGTGAGCATCGGCGTCGCCTTCGTCTCGGGGGGCGAGGCCACGGCCGAGGAGGTGTTCCGGCAGGCCGACATGGCGATGTACCAGGCGAAGGCGTCCGGGCGGAACACCTACTGCCGGTTCGAGGCCACCGTGCTCACCCGCAACTCGACGCGCGGCCTGCTCGCCCTCGACATGAAGGACGCGATCCGGCGGGGCGACTTCTTCCTCGTCTACCAGCCGGTCCTCGACGTGGTCTCCGGCGCGGTGGTGAGCTTCGAGGCGCTGATGCGCTGGCAGCACCCGACGCGCGGCATGATCTCCCCCGCCGACTTCATCCCCGTCGCGGAGGAGACCGGGATGATCGCCCAGCTCGGCGCCTGGGCCCTGGTGGAGGCCTGCCGCGAGGCCCGGACCTGGGACGAGGACTTGTGGATCGGCGTCAACGTCTCGCCGGTGCAGTTCCGCTGCGGCCTGGAACAGGCGGTGCTGGCCGCCCTCGCCGCCACGGGTCTGCCGGCCGGGCGCCTAAAGCTCGAAGTGACCGAAGGCGTGCTGATGCAGGACGCGGACGGGGCGATCGCCTGCCTGCACCGGCTGCGGGCGCTGGGGGTGCGCATCGCGCTGGACGATTTCGGCACCGGCTATTCCAGCCTGAGCTACCTGCGCCGCTTCCCCTTCGACAAGCTGAAGATCGACCGGGCCTTCATCCGCGACATCACCGAGCCCGACGCCGCCGCGATCATCCGCGCCGTCGTCGGCATCGGCCAGAGCCTCGGCATGAGCATCGTCGCCGAGGGCGTCGAGACGCCGGAGCAGTTGGAGGCGGTGCGGCGCGAGGGCTGCAACGAGGTCCAGGGCTTCCTCTTCAGCAAGCCCCTTCCGGCGGCGGAGGCCCGCGCCTTCGTCGCCAACCGCGCCGCCCGCGCGGCCTGACGGGACGACCCGCCGATGGCACACGCGCCGTTCGACAGCCCCTTGCCCGCCGACGCCGCCATCGACGGGCGCGTGTCGATCGCCGGGCAAGCCGAGGCGGCCTGCCGGGCGCTGTTCCTCGCGCCGGACGAAGCGCTCGTCGCCACGGCGGCGGTGGGCCGGGCGGGGCAGGACGCGATCTGCTACCTCGACGCCATCGGCGCCCTGCCCGGCCGGATCGGCGGACGGCGCGAGGACGGGTTCGTGCTGCACCTGAGCCTGACCCGGACGCGCGCGGCGCGGGTGGCGGCGCGGCTCCTGTGGCAGGCGGAGCAGCGCGGGCGCCCCGTGGAGCAGCGCGGCGACCCGCGCATCGTCCCCCAGCACAGGCAGGTGACGGTGCGGCTCCCCGACGGATCGGCGGCGGAGGGCCGGATCGACAACCTGTCGAAATCCGGCGCCCTCGTCACCCTCGCCGCCCCCGTGCGCCTGCGCGTCGGCGCGGGCGTGACGCTGGGCAAGCGCTACGCCACCGTGGTGCGGCTCCAGCGCGACGCCATCGCCGTGCAGTTCCGCCTGCCCTTCTGCGACGGGACCTTCCACCCCGGCCTCGTCCTGTGAGGCCGAGGGCGGCCACCGTGTCCCACACGCCGATGACGTACGCCCCTCCCCGACTCGACTGAGTCGCGGCGATCAGTATTGCACCGTCGCGCGCATCCCGAGCACCACGGCGTTCTTCACCCGGCCGGCATTGGGATCGCGGGGGTTGGCGATGCCGCCGCCGGGATGGAGCACGAGCTGCGCGTCCGGCTGGAGGGTGAAGCCGGGGACCACCACCGCCTGATAGGTCGCCTCCACGATGCTCTCCGCGCGGCGGCGGGGCATCGCCTGCCCGGTGACGCGGATCATGTCCGTGTCGGCGCGGCGGGCGTCGTCGCCGAGGCGGGCATAGGCGACGCTGAGGCCGACGGTGTCGTCGTCGCGGCCGGGGATCAGGCCCTTGTAGGCGAGGCCGGCGTCGAGATACGCGCTCACGAGGCTCGACCGGGTGGGCGAGTAGGCGGCGCGCACGAAGAAGCCGAGGCCCTCGTCGTCCTTGCCGGTTTCCCGGTAGAGGGTCTGGTCGTAGACGACGTAGATCCCCGCATTGCCGCGCAACGGGCGGCCGATGCCGGTGGCGTTGGGATCGGCGAGCGACAGCCCGGTGATGTCCGTGCGCAGGGAATCGAACCGGCCGAAATGCTGCCAGCCGCCGAGGGTGATGTCCCCCGGCAGTTCCCGCGATCCGGCCTCGGTGTTGTAGGCGTAGGTCGCCTCCGCCACGACGAGGGCGGGGTCGCCCAGGCGGAAATTGGTGCCGGTACGGTTGAGGCGCTGGGCCTCCGGGTCGTCGCCGGGGCGGCTGGCCCCGGCGGGGTCGCCGTCATAGAGGCCGACCTGCAGGGAGAACCCGTTGCCCGGCACGTATTTCGCCCGGATCGCTGGGGTCGCGAGGGGATAGGCGGGCCCGCCGCTCGGCAGGTCGAGGCCGGTGATGGCGGGCCAGCCGAAGGTCGAGTTCACGAACAGCGTCGCGGTCTGGCTGACGAAGAACTCGGTGTCGGCGGCCTGCTGGCCGATGCGCAGGCCGAGGGTGTTGTCGAACAATTGCTGGTCGAGCCACAGCACGTAGAGGCGGCTCGACGGCAGCGCCTCGATCACGCTGACCGGCAGCAGGTTGCCCACATAGTAGCGCGACAGGCCGGTGCCGTGGATGAAGTAGGCGTTGGCATGGATGGTGGCCCCCTCCCAGCCCGCCAGCCGCTCCAGATCGAGGTTGAGCCGCAGGTTCAGCCGGTCCTCCACCGCCGCGCCCCGGCGGACACCCCCGACCGGGTTGCCGAGGACGTCCGCGACGTAGGTCACGCTGTACTCGATGCCCTTTTCCTTCAGGACCGGGCGCAGGCCGAACGGGTCCCCAAACGGACCGAGGGAGGGCTCGATGGAGCGGCTGTAGCCGCCGGAGGCCTGGCTCGTCGTCTCGGGCTGCGAGACGGAGATGCGTGGGTCGCCACCGGCCCCCTCGAAGACCGGGCGGCTCTGTTCCGCCCGGGGCGAGCCGGCACCGAGGAGGCAGAGCCCGAGGACGCCGCCGACGAGGGAGACCCGACCGGATCCGCGCGCGCCGCGCCGGATGGGCATGACGACACCCTCGCCCCGTTCCATGAGGGAAGAGCGTTAGCGCGCGCCGGGACCCTTGCCTATCGCGCGGGCACCACAGGGGGCTCGGCCACGGTGGAGGACCCGAGCGTGATCCGCGTGGGCCGCGACGAACCGAACGGGGCGAAGGCCGGATAGATGCAAACCGACACCGCCAGCACGAGGAGCAGCATCTCCGGCAGCGTCAGGCTGCGGGCGGAGGATGGCGGAGCGGGCTTTTCGGCTTGCACGACACTCCCTCCCGACGACCTGGCGCCCTGAGTTAATCGACCGAAAGTTAATCCTCTCTTTTCAGAGCGTATCTGCGATTGCATCAGCGCCCGAGCGCCAGGGCGTCGTCGCGGATGGCGTCGAGGGTCCGGGTCGGGGTGAGGGCCTGCGGGTCCACGAGGCAGTGGAGCATCGCGGGCAGGCCGGAGGCGAGGGCCCGCTCGAAGGCGGGGGCGAAATCCTCGGTGCGCTCGACCCGCTCGCCGTGCCCGCCGAAGGCCGTCGCCAGGGCGCGGAAATCGGGGTTCCGCAGGCTCGTCGCCGAGACCCGGCCGGGATATTCGCGCTCCTGATGCATGCGGATCGTGCCGTACATGCCGTTGTCGAGCACCACCACGACGATGGCCGCGCCGTATTGCACGGCGGTGGCGAATTCCTGCACGCACATCATCACGTCGCCGTCGCCCGCGAAGGCCACGACGATCCGCTCCGGGTTCATGCGCTTGGCCATCACGGCGGCGGGCAGGCCGTAGCCCATCGAGCCGGAGGTCGGGGCGAGCTGCGTCCCGAAGGCGCGGAACCGGTGGTAGCGGTGGACCCAGGTCGCGAAGTTGCCCGCGCCGTTGCAGATCATCGCCTCGGGCGGCAGGCGCCCGCGCAGCCACAGGATCGCCTCGCCGTACTGGAACGCGCCGGGCTGGGGCGCGGGCGTCTCCGACCACGCGCGATAGGCGGCATGGGCCTCCGCCGCCCGCCCGTCGCCATGCTCCGGCGCGTCGAGGCCGGCGAGCGCCGCACAGAACGGGCCGGGGGCCGACGGGATGGCCAGCAGCGGCTGGTAGACCCGCCCCAACTCCTCCGCATCGGGATGGACATGGACGAGGGGCACGCCGGGCTCGGGGATGCCGAGCAATGTGTAGCCCTGCGCGGGCATCTCCGAGAGCCGCCCGCCGACCATCAGCAGCAGGTCCGATTGCCGGATGCGCTCGACGAGGGCGGGGTTCGGCCCGATGCCGAGTTCGCCCGCGTAGTTCGGGTGATCCGCCGGGAACAGGCCGGCGCGGCGGAAGGAATTGGCGACCGGCAGGTCGAACCGCTCCGCGAAGGCGGCGAGCGCCGCGCTATCGGCGGCCCGCCAGCGGGAGCCGCCGACCAGCACCAGCGGCGCGCGGGCCCGGGCCAGGAGGGCGGCGAGCCTGTCGAGGTCGGCGGGGGACGGCGCCGGTTCGGCGGGCTCGACGCGGGGGGCGTCGCCGACCTCCGCCACCTCGTCCAGCATGTCCTCCGGCAGGGCGACGACGACGGGGCCGGGCCTGCCCTGCATCGCCACCCGGAAGGCGCGGGCGACGATCTCCGGGATGCGCGCGGCCTCATCGATCTCCACCGCCCATTTGGCGAGGTCGCCGAAGGTCTGGCGGTAATCCACCTCCTGGAACGCCCCGCGCCCGCGCATCGACCGGGCGATCTGCCCGACGAACAGGATCATCGGCGTCGAATCCTGGCGGGCGATGTGCACGCCCGACGCCGCGTTGGTGGCGCCGGGCCCGCGCGTCACGAAGCAGATGCCCGGCCGCCCGGTGAGCTTGCCGGCGGCCTCGGCCATCATCGCCGCGCCCCCCTCCTGGCGGCAGACCATCACGTCCACGGCGGCGTCGTGCAGGGCGTCGAGCACCGCGAGGTAGCTCTCGCCCGGCACGCAGGTCAGCCGCTCGACCCCCTGCGCGACGAGTTGGTCCACGAGGATGCGGGCGCCGGTGCGGGGACGATGGGCCGTCATGGATCCCTCTCAACCTGTCTCGATCCCTCGCTGCCACCGTGCGGGCGGCAAAGCAATGCGGGCGGCAAGACTTCGCGAGGGCGGTATTGTCTCGCAGCTGCGAAGAGAAACAGGGCCCGGAACGAGAGATCGGGAAACGTCAGCGAAATCCCGGGCGGGCTCTTGCATCCGGCTACGGAGGGTTTCACACAATGAGACAAAATAAAGAATGACGACATAGTCGAGAGGAAACGCCATGTTCGACAAGGTCGGGCGGATACTATCCGCTGCGGTGACGGCGACGCTCGTTCTCAACGCGTCCGCGCAGGCGGCGGACCCGATCAGGATCGGCGTCATCGCCGAGGCGCAATCGGTGGCGGGGGCCTCGATCCCGCAGGCGGTGCAGCTCGCCGCCGACGAGATCAACGCCACGGGCGGCGTCGACGGGCGGATGATCCAGGTCGTCACCTACGACGACAAGTCCTCGGCGGCCGACGCGGTGCGCGCCTTCCAGCGGGCGGTGAGCGAGGACAAGGTGCAGCTCGTCATCGCGAGCTACATCTCGGAAGTCGTGCTGGCGCTGATGCCCTGGGCGGCGAGGCTGAAGACCCCCCTCATCACGCCGGGCGCGGCCTCGAACGAGATCAGCGTCAACGTCCACAAGGACTATGCGCGCAACAAGTACACGTTCCACGGCTACCTGACCTCGCATGCCCTGGCGCAGGCGGTGTGCGATTCCGCGAAGGAGACCCTGGTCGGGCTCCTGAAGGCGAAATCGGCGGCGATCATGAGCGAGGACGCGGCCTGGACCCGGCCGCTCGACGCCGCCTACCAGGAATGCCTGCCGAAGGCCGGGCTGAAGGTGGTGGAGCATGTCCGCTTCTCGCCGGATACCGGCGATTTCACCCCGATCTACAACAAGATCGAGGCGGCCAAGCCCGATCTCATCGTCACCGGCATCGCCCATGTCGGCGTGCAGCCCACGGTGCAGTGGCAGAACCAGCAGGTGCCCATCGCCATGACCGGCATCAGCGGGCAGGCCACCTCCTCGACCTTCTGGGCCAACACCAACGGCGGCACGCAGGGCGTGCTGTTCGACAGCGTGGCCCTGCCCGACGTGGCGCTGACACCGAAGACGATCCCCTTCACGCAGACCTTCACCAAGCGGTTCGGCGGGGCGCCCTCCTACGCGGGCTACATGGCCTACGACGCGACCTACTACACGGCGGAAGCAATCAAGCGGGCGGGCTCCACGGAGGCCGACAAGCTGATCGAGGCCCTGGAGAAGACCGACTACACCGGCACGGTCGGCCGCATCACCTTCTACGGCAAGGACGAGCCCTTCACCCATTCGATCCAGTACGGGCCGGGCCTGATGACCAGCGTCCTCGGCCAGTGGCAATCGGGCAAGCAGGTGGCGATCTGGCCGGCGAACGTCGCCACGGGCAAGATCGTCCTGCCACCCGCCGTCAAGCCGGCGGTCCAGTAGCGGGGCCGCACCGATGATCGGCCTCCAGATCCTCGTCGACGGCTTCGCCATCTCGGCGCTCTACGCGCTCGGCGCGATGGGCTTCACCCTCATCTTCGGCGTCTCGGGGGTGCTGAACCTCTCCCACGGGGCGCTCATGGTCACGGCGGCGGTGGCCGCCTGGGCGGCCTCCGCGCAATACGGCTTCGGCTCCTATGCCGGCGCGGCCATCGGCGTGGTCTGCGGCCTCCTCGGGGCGCTCGTCACGTACTTCGCGGTCGTCGCGCCCATCGAGCGCAGCAAGGCGATCCCCCGCGCCGAGAAGGAGATCTTCATCCTCACCGGCACGCTGCTCTGGGGGATCATGATCCAGCAGCTGGTCGCCTACTTCTACACCGACAACCCCAAGACCGTGCTGCCGTTGATCGAGGGCGTGGTGGAGTTCGCGGGCGTGCGGACGCCGCGCAACGAGTGGTTCACGGCTCTCGTCTGCTGGGTGGTGATCGCCCTGCTCTGGGCCTTCGTGAACAAGGCGAGGGCGGGCAAGGTGCTGCTCGCCGCCTCCATGAACCCGCGCGGCGTGACGCTGCTCGGCCACGACATGGGCCGCATCTACATCGCGGTCTGGGCGATCTACGGCCTGCTCGCGGGAATCGCCGGGGTGCTGCTCGGCATGTTCCTCGGCGTGTCGTCCTATTCGGTCGGGCCGCTCACCGCGAGTGCCTTCTCCATCGTGGTGCTGGGCGGGCTCGGCAGCGTCACCGGCTCGCTGATCGCGGCCTATGTGGTGGGCTACCTCGAAACCGCCACCGCCTACCTCGTCTCGCCCGCCTACCGGGTGATCCCGGCGCTCCTGCTCCTGGTGGCCGTCATGTACCTGCGTCCGCAGGGCTTCCTGGGGAGGCGCTGATGAGCCTGATCCCGGCCCGCTTCGTCCTGATCGCCCTGCCGATCCTCGCCGCGGCGGCGCTGCTGCCGCTCGGCGTCTCCGGCTACATCCTCGGCCTGCTCACCATCGCCTATTACTTCGCCGTGTTCTCCATGGCCTGGGACCTGCTCTTCGGCTTCGCGGGCGAGGTGAATTTCGGGCCGACCTTCCTGATCGGCCTCGGCGCCTACGGGGCCGGCATCCTCAACAACCGCTACGGGCTCGACATCCCCCTCTGCCTGCTCGCGGGCACGGCGCTCGCCGTCATCGGCGGCCTCGCCCTGGCGGTGCCGGCCCTGAAGCTCAGCGGGCCGTATTTCGGCCTCGTCACGCTCGTCGCCGTGCTGCTGCTGCAGAACCTGATCGTCGTCTTCTCGGACCTGACGGGGGGCGAGATCGGGCTGACCGTGCCCGACGTCATCTCCATCGACGCCGACACGAACTACTGGATCGCGCTCGGCTTCATGACCGTCTCCGGCCTGATCCTCACCGCCATCTCCCGCTCGCCCGCCGGGCTGATCCTGCAGGCGGCGGGGCAGGATCCGGTGGTGGCCGGGGCGCTCGGCTTCAACGTCGCCAAGCACAAGATCGCGGCGTTCGCCGTCAGCGCGGCCTTCTCCGGCCTCGCGGGGGGGCTCATCGTCTTCTACATGGGCACCGCCTCGGTCGGCACGCTGATCGACACGAGCGTCGGCGTGCAGATCATCATCGCCGCCGTGCTCGGCGGGCGGCGCACCATCGTCGGCGGGGCGCTCGGCGCGGTGTTCCTGATCGCGGCGGGCGAATTGCTGCGCCCGCTCGGCTCGCTCTCGACCTTCGTCGTCTCGGCGGCGGCGCTCGCCGTGATCCTGTTCGTGCCCACCGGGCTCCTGGGCCTCGCCTCGTTCCGGAGGGCGTCATGACGGTGGCCGTGAAACCGCCCGCCGCCGCGACCGTCAGGGCCGAGCCCTGCCTGACCGTGCGCGGCCTGACGAAGCGCTACGGCGGCCTGGTCGCGGCCAAGAACGTCGATCTCGACCTCCGGCCCGGCGAGATCCTGGGGCTGATCGGCCCGAACGGCTCGGGCAAGTCGACGGTGATGAAGCTGGTGATGGGGCTGGAAAAGCCCAGCGCCGGCTCGATCCGCCTCGACGGCACCGAGATCGCCGGCTGGCCCGCCCACAAGGTCGCCCGCGCCGGCATCGGCCTCGTCTTTCAGCACGCCAGGCCGCTGATGCGCCAGACGGTGCTGGAGAACATCGTGCTGGCGCTGCTGCCCGACAGCCTCCTGCGTCTGACCCCCGATTCCTCCGTGACGGACAGGGCGCGGGCCATCGCCGAGCGGGTCGGCCTCGGCGCCGTCATCGACCGGCGGCCGGGGACGCTGGCCTTCGCCGACCTGCGGCGGCTCGAACTCGCCAAGGCCATCGCCCGCGATCCCAAGGTCGTGCTGGTGGACGAGCCATTCGCCGGGCTCACCGGCCCGGAGGTCGCGACCTTCTCGGCGCTGATCCGGGGGTTCCGGGACGAGGGCAAGGCGGTGCTCCTCGTGGACCACAACGTGAAGAGCGTCGCGGCCCTCGTGGACCGGGTCTTCGCCCTGTATCTCGGCGAGCGCATCGCCGAGGGCAGCGCCGAATCCGTGATGGCCGACCCGACCGTGCGGCGGGTCTATCTCGGCGGCAGCATCGAGACGGCGGCCCGGCCGGAGGCTGCCTTCAAGACGGAATCGCTCCTGACCGTCGAGGGCGTCGATGTGCTCTACGGCAAGGCGCAGGCCCTGCGCGGCGTGTCGATCCACGTCCACGAGGGCGAGTTCGTCTCGGTGGTCGGCCTCAACGGCGCGGGCAAGACCACCCTGTTCAATGCGGTCTCCAACCTCGTGCCCCATGCGGGCACGATCCGTTTCGGCGGCCAGGACCTCGCCCGCATGACCCCCGCCGCCATCGCGCGGGCCGGCATCGTGCAGGTGCCCGAGACCCGCGAACTCTTCGGCGACCTCAGCGTGCTGGAAAACCTCGACCTCGGCGGCCATCACCTGTCGAAGGCGCAGGCCGCCAAGGAGCGGGACAAGCTCTACGAGCTGTTCCCGATCCTGAAGGCCCGCGAGGGGCAGAGCGCGCGCACCCTGTCCGGCGGCGAGCAGCAGATGCTGACCATCGCCCGCGCCCTGATGATGCGCCCGCGCCTTCTGATCCTCGACGAGCCGACGCTCGGCCTCGCGCCCGTCATCCTGGAGCAATTGTCGAAGGCGCTGGAACGGCTGCGGCAGACCACGCCGATCACGGTGCTGCTCGGCGAGCAGAATGTGACCTTCGCCCTGCCCCATGCCGACCGGGTCTACGTGCTGGAACAGGCGAAAATCGTCTGGGAAGGCCCGCCGGACCGCTTCGCCACGGAGATGGGGGCGGCCTACTTGTAGGCGCCCGGCGCACCCGATCACGGACCAGGAGCACTCGCTTGGATTTCAGCCTCTCGCCCACCCAGCGCCACTGGCTCGACCGCGTGCAGGCCTTCATCGCCCGCGAGATCGAGCCGGCCCAGGGCGCCGTGGCGGCGGAGCGGGCGACAGGCCCCTCCCCCACCATGGAGCGGCTGAAGGACAAGGCGCGGGGCGAGGGACTGTGGAACCTGTTCCTGCCGCCCTCGCCTGAGCACGACACGCCGGAATATCGCGGCGCCGGCCTCACCAACCTCGATTACGCCCTCTGCGCCGAGGCGATGGGCCGGGTCGGCATCGCCTCCGAGTGCTTCAACTGCGCGGCGCCCGACACCGGCAACATGGAGGTGCTGCACCGCTACGGCACCGACGCCCAGAAGGCGCGCTGGCTGAAGCCGCTGATGGCCGGCGAGATCCGCTCGGCCTTCCTGATGACCGAGCCGGATGTGGCCTCCTCCGACGCCACCAACATCGCCACATCGATGAAGCGGGAGGGCGACGAGTACGTCATCGACGGCCGCAAATGGTGGTCGACCGGCGTCGGCGATCCCCGCTGCCGGATCGCGATCCTGATGGGCAAGACCGCCCCGGACGCCCCGCGCCACGCGCAGCAATCGCAGATCCTCGTGCCCCTCGACACGCCCGGCCTGCGGGTGGCGCGCCTGCTGCCGGTCTTCGGCTACGAGGACGCACCCAAGGGCCACGGCGAGGTGGTGCTGGAGGGCGTGCGGGTGAGCGCCGACAACCTCATCCTCGGCGAGGGGCGCGGCTTCGAGGTGGCGCAGGGGCGCCTGGGGCCGGGGCGCATCCACCATTGCATGCGCACCATCGGCGTCGCCGAGGCGGCCCTGGAGGCCATGGCCCGGCGGCTCGTGTCGCGGGTCGCCTTCGGCAAGCGGATCAGCGATCAGTCGGTCTGGGAGCAGCGGGTGGCCGAGGCCCGCACCGGGATCGAGATGACCCGCCTCCTCTGCCTCAAGGCGGCGGACATGATGGACAAGGTCGGCAACAAGGGCGCCAAGCTCGAAATCGCCATGATCAAGGTCGCCGCCCCGCGCATGGCGCTGAAGGTCATCGACGACGCGATCCAGGCCCACGGCGCGGCGGGCGTCAGCGAGGATTTCGGCCTCGCCCATGCCTACGCCCATATCCGCACGCTGCGCCTCGCGGACGGGCCGGACGAGGTCCACAACCGCTCCATCGCGAGGCTCGAATTCGCCCGCCACACCCATGCGAGGGCGGGGGCGTGAGCGCGGCCCTCGACTTCACGGGGGTGAAGCCGGTCGAGCCCCGCCACCGGATCGACGAGGCCCGCCTCGCCGGGTGGATGGCCGAGCATGTGAAGGGCTTCGCCGGCCCGCTAACCGTGATGCAGTTCCGGGGCGGCCAGTCGAACCCGACCTACCGGCTTGAGACGCCGGGCCAAGCCTATGTGCTGCGTCGAAAACCCTTCGGCACGCTGCTGCCCTCGGCCCATGCGGTCGAGCGCGAGTTTCGGGTGATCGGCGCCCTCTACGCGGAGGATTTCCCCGTGCCGCGCCCCTTCGCCCTCTGCGAGGACGCGGGCGTGATCGGCGCGGCCTTCTACGTGATGGAGGCGGTGGAGGGCACGGTGCATTGGGACGGGGCGCTGCCCGGCCTCGACCCCCACGCCCGCCACCGGCATTACGCGGCGATGATCGGCACCCTGGCGCGGCTTCACGCCATCGACCCGGATTCGGCCGGGCTCTCGGATTACGGCAAGGCCGGCAACTCCTTCGCCCGGCAAGTGGACCGCTGGACGAAGCAGTACCGCGCCGCCGAGGACGGGCGGCTCGAAGAGGTCGAACGGCTGATCGACTGGCTGCCCCGCACCGTGCCGGAGCAGGCGGGCACGGCCATCGTCCACGGCGACTATCGCCTCGACAACCTCGTCTATCGCCCGGACGGCGCGGTGGCCGCCGTCCTCGACTGGGAACTCTCGACGCTCGGCGATCCCCTCGCCGACTTCAGCTACCTGCTGATGCAGTGGGAACTCCCCGCCGACGGCCGCAGCCCGCTGGGCGGGCTCGACCTGAAGGCCCTCGGCATCCCCGACCGGGACGAGGCGGCGGCGATCTATTGCCGGGCGGCGGGCCGGGCCGACATGCCCGCCCTCGACTGGTACTTCGCCTACAACCTGTTCCGGCTCGTCGGCATCCTGCAAGGCGTGGCGGCCCGCGCCCGGGCCGGCAACGCGGCGAGCGAGCATGCCGCCGCCATGGCCGCGCGGGTGCCGACGCTCGCCGCCGCCGCGTGGGCCTTCGCCGAACGGGCGGGGGCGTGAGGGAGGATCGATGTCGCTGTTCGACCTGACCGGCAAGGTCGCGCTCATCACCGGCTCCTCGAAGGGCATCGGCCGGGCCATCGCCCTGCGCATGGCCGAGCAGGGCGCGAAGGTGGTCATCTCCTCCCGCAGGCGCGAGGCCTGCGAGGCGGTGGTCCGCGAGATCGACGCCGCCCACGGCCCCGGCCGGGCGGTGGCGATCCCGGCGAGCATTTCCGTGAAGGAGGAGTTGCAGACCCTCGTCGCCGGGACGGAGGCGAGCCTCGGCCCGGTGGACATCCTCGTCTGCAACGCGGCGAGCAATCCCTATTACGGGCCGCTGGCCGAGATCACCGACGCCCAATTCCGCAAGATCCTCGACAACAACGTGCTGTCGAACCACTGGCTGATCCAGCTCTGCGCGCCGGGGATGGTCGCGCGGCGGGATGGGGCCATCGTGATAATGTCGTCCATCGGCGCCCTGAAGGGCTCTCCGGTGATCGGCGCCTACAACGTCTCGAAAGCGGCCGACCTGCAACTCGCGCGGAACTACGCGGTCGAGTACGGACCCCACAATGTGCGGGTGAACTGCCTCTGCCCGGGGCTGGTCCGCACCGATTTCGCCCGCGCCCTCTGGGAGGACCTCGCCATGCTGGCCCAGACCGAGGGCACCGCGCCGCTACGCCGGATCGGCGAGCCGGACGACATCGCGGGAGCGGCCGTGTTCCTCGCCTCCCCGGCGGGGCGGTTCGTGACCGGACAGGCCCTCGTCGCCGATGGCGGCGTGACCATCGCGCGATGACCAACCCGGCCCTCCCCCCCGGCTGGCCGGCGATGCCGTTCGCGGAGGCCGAGACGCGCCTGACCGCGCCGGGCTCGCCCTATGCCGTCGAGACCCGGACCATCCGGGGCGTGCCGACCCGGATCTGGGTGAACGCCCCGGGGACGCTGCGCGACCTGTTCCTCCGCGGGCAGGGCCACGGGGACCGGACCTTCCTTGTCTACCGCGACGAGCGGACGACGTTCTCGGGCTTCGCCAAGGCGGCGATCACGCTCGCCCATCACCTGATCGGCCTCGGCGTCACGAAGGGAGACCGGGTCGCCATCGCCATGCGCAACCTGCCGGAATGGCCCGTCTGCTATCACGGCGCGCTGCTCGTGGGCGCCGTCGCCACGCCATTGAACGCGTGGTGGACCGGGCCGGAACTCGCCTATGCGCTGGCCCATTCCGGCGCGCGGGTGCTGATCGCCGACGGCGACCGCCTCGCCCGGCTCGCGCCCCACCTGCCCGAATGTCCGGCGCTGACGCACGTGATCGCCACCCGCGCCGAGCCGGGCGCCGCCCCGGCGCTCACCGACCTCATCGGCCCCACGGGCGCGTGGGCCTCCCTGCCCGAGCGTCCCCTGCCGGGCCTCGCCCTCGACCCCGAGGACGACGCCACCCTGTTCTACACCTCCGGCACGACGGGGAAGCCGAAGGGCGCCATCGGCACCCACCGGGCGGCCGCCTCGACGGTGATGGCCTATCCCTATTCGGCGGCGCGCACGGCCCTGCGCAAGGGTGTGGCGCCGCCCCGGCCCGATCCGAACGCCCCTCAGCGGGTGGCCCTGCTGGCGATCCCGCTGTTCCACGTCACCGCCTGCCACGCCTCCCTCGGCAGCGCCCTGTATGGCGGGCACCGGCTGGTGATGATGCACCGCTGGGACCCGCAAGACGCCCTCGACCTCGTGGAGGCGGAGGGCTGCACCACGGCGGGCGGCGTGCCGACCATCGCATGGCAATTGGCGGAGGCCGCCCACGCGACCGGTCGCCCCCTGCCGAGCCTGGACGCGATCTCCTACGGCGGCGCCCCCGCCGCCGCCGACCTCGTGCGCCGTCTCGGCGACGCCTTCCCGAAGGTCGTGCCCGCGACGGGCTGGGGCATGACCGAGACCTCCGCCACCTTCACCCACCACCAGGGCGAGGATTACATCGCCCATCCCGGATCCTGCGGGCCGCCCCTGCCGGTCTGCGAGATCCGCATCCGCGATCTCCGCGGCCGCGACCTGCCGCCGGGGGAGGTCGGGGAACTCTGCGTGCGCGGGCCCGGCATCGTGCGCGGTTACTGGGACGCCCCCGAGGCCACGGCGGAGACGTTTCGCGACGGCTGGCTCCACACCGGCGACCTTGCGGTCGCCGACGCGGAGGGCTTCGTCACCGTCGTCGACCGGATGAAGGACATGCTGATCCGGGGCGGCGAGAACATCCATTGCATCGAGGTGGAGGACGTCCTGTTCGCCCATCCCGACGTGATCGACGCCGTCGTCCTGCCGGTGCCGCACCCGACCCTCGGCGAGGAGCCCGGCGCCGTCGTGACCCTCGCGGCCGGCTCCGGCGCCACGCCCGAAGCGATCCGCGCCTTCGCGGCCGGGCGGCTCGCCGCCTACAAGGTGCCCGTCCGGGTGCGGATCTGGGACGGGATGCTGCCGCGCAACCCCGCCGGCAAGATCATGAGACAAGCTTTGGGTGATGTTTTCACCCCGACTCCGAATTGAGCCGGGCGGCGCATTGCCATTCGCTCGTATTGGATACAGAATTCGTCAAGACGACCGAAGCCGAACTTCAAGAGAATCGGCACGGCGTCAGGAGGAAGCGTCATGTCCAACGCCGCCGGCCGCCGATTTTTTCTGCACAGTACCGCCCTCGCCACAGTCGCAGCCCTGGCCCTGTCCGGCCCGGCGCGGGCGGCGGACCCGATCAAGATCGGCGTCATCGCCGAGGCGCAGGCGGTGGTCGGCGCCTCGATCCCGCAGGCGGCGCAGCTCGCCGCCGACGAGATCAACGCCAAGGGCGGGGTCGAGGGGCGGATGATCCAGGTCGTCACCTACGACGACAAATCCTCCGCCGCCGACGCGGTGCGCGCCTTCCAGCGGGCGGTGAGCGAGGACAAGGTCCAAGTCGTCATCGCGAGCTACATCTCGGAAGTCGTGCTGGCGCTGATGCCCTGGGCGGCGCGGCTGAAGACGCCGATGATCACGCCGGGCGCCGCCTCGAACGAGATCAGCCTCGCGGTCCGTAAGGATTATGCCCGCAACAAATACACGTTCCACGGCTACCTGACCTCGGCCGCCCTGGCGCAATCGATCTGCGACGGCAGCAAGGCCGTGCTCATCGACCTGCTCAAGGCGAAGTCGGCGGCGATCATGAGCGAGGACGCGGCGTGGACCCGCCCGCTGGACGTCGGCTACGAGGAATGCCTGCCGAAGATCGGGCTGAAGGTGGTGGAGCACATCCGCTTCTCCCCCGACACGGGGGATTTCACGCCGATCTACAACCGGATCGAGGCGGCCAAGCCCGATCTGATCGTCACCGGCATCTCGCATGTCGGGGTGCAGCCGACGGTGCAGTGGAAGAACCAGCAGGTGCCGCTCGCCATGACCGGCATGAACTCGCAGGCCACCGCCTCGACCTTCTGGAACGACACCAACGGCGGCACGGACGGGGTGATCTTCCAGAGCCTCGCGGTGCCGGGCGTCGCCATGACCGACAAATCCGTGCCCTTCGGCGAGGCGTTCAAGAAGCGCTTCAACAGCGCCCCGTCCTACGCCGGCTACATGGCCTACGATCAGGTCTATTACGTCGCCGACGCGATCAAGCGGGCGGGGTCGAGCGAGGCCGACAAGCTCGTGGACGCCCTGGAGAAGACCGATTGGACGGGCGTCGCCGGCCGCATCCAGTTCCAGGGAAAGGACGATCCCTTCACCCACTCGATCAAGTACGGCGAGGGCTACGTCACCGGCCTCCTGGCGCAGTGGCAGGGGGGCAAGCAGATCGCCATCTGGCCGTCCAAGATCGCCAACGGTCAGGTGATCCTGC
The DNA here is from genome assembly GCF_055361565.1 of Methylobacterium sp. TK26. NCBI lineage: Bacteria > Pseudomonadati > Pseudomonadota > Alphaproteobacteria > Hyphomicrobiales > Methylobacteriaceae > Methylobacterium > Methylobacterium sp. TK26. Next base: position 3,232,441 of record NZ_CM143965.1, read on the forward strand.
CCGCCGCCGTGAAGGCTGCCGCGCGCTGAGCGCTAATGCGGGGCGCCGGGCGCCGGGGAGACATCCCCGACCCGGCGGCCCGCCTCGCCGAGGCCGAGCTTCACCGCCTGCCGGTTGGCGAGGCCGAAGCGCAGCACCGCCTGCTCCAGATAGTCGATCGCGTCCACAAGGCCGGCGCGGGCGGTGTCGATCTCGTCCTCCTCGTCGGGCGGCGTCTCCGCGAGCTTGACGGCGGCGATGAGCACCCGGTCGCGCTCGTCCTCGATGCGGGGGTCGCGCTCCAGATGGCCGCGCACGTCGGCATCGTAGGCCTCGATCACCGCCCAGGGCAGCCTGTCCTTGGCCAGCACGCCCGGGAAGCGGTGGGCGTGACGGCGGGCCGAGGTGGCGGCGCGGGCGACGAGGTCGGCAAGCATCGTGACCATTCCCGTTCCCGCGCACCCGGCTCACCCCGCAAGTGGCAGCGCGGCCGGCTGTTGGCAACCGCTCTGGCGGCGGCGCATTCAGTCGCCCCCGGCGAGATAGCCCATGCGGGGCGGGAACGGGCAGCGGAGGGTCCAGTGCAGCCCGTCCGGCGCGAAGGCGAGGGTCGTCCGCCCGGCGAGGTCGTGGCCGACCATTTGGCTCAGCACCTCCGCGCCGAAGCCGCGCCGGGCCGGGGTGGCGAGCCCTCCCAGCCCGGTCTCCGTCCAGGCGAGGGTGAAGAGCGGATCGGGGTCGCCCGGCTCCACGTGCCAGGACACGGCGATCCGCCCCGTCTGCATCGCCGCGCCATGCTCCACCGCGTTGACCGCGAGTTCATGGATCGCCAGCCCCAGGACCTGCGCCGCCCGCGCCCGCAGGCGGATCCTGGGCCCGCTCAGGTGCAGGCGGTCGCCCTCCTGCACCGTGTAGGTCAGCAATTCCTCGGCGATGACCGCGTGCAGGTCGACGTCGCCGGTATGGTCGATGGCGACGTGCATCCGCACGATGGAATCGAGCCGGTCGCGCAGGTGCGCCGCGTATGCGGCGGCCTCCTCCCGCGCCTCGGCGGAGCGGTGGATGACCTCGCGCAGCAGGCCCAGGGTCGTGCGCAGGCGCTGGCGCAGGTCGGCGGGGGTGTCCCGCCGGTCGAGGAGCCGGCGCAAGCGCGCGTTGTCGGCCTCGAGCTCGGCGTTGCGCGCGATCAGGGCGGCGATCGACGTGTCGGGGTCCATCCGAGCCTCGCGTGTACCGGGGCATTCCGCTGCATCAACCGGCCGGTTCCGCGAAGCGATCCTGGCCTTCAGCGCACCAAACGGTCGCCGGCGGCGCGCGCCTGCCGGGGCTCGCCTGTCGGGGCGCGGCCGTGGGCCGGTCGCGTCCGAGAGGCCGTAGCGCTCCGTGCTGCGAGCTATGTCGCTCAGGCGAGCAGCCCCCGCCCGGCGAGGTTGCGCATCAGGGCGCCGATGCCCTCCGTCCAGGGGGCCGCGTCCTTCGAGGTGGTGACGCGGTTCACGAGCCGGCCGAGCCGGGGGCTCGCGATCGTCACCCGGTCCCCGACCTTGTGCGTGAAGCCCCGGCCGGGCTCGTCGCGGTCCTGGATCGGGGCGAACAGGGTGCCGAGGAACAGCACGAACCCGTCCGGGTACTGGTGCTCGCTGAGGGACTGGCGGACGAGATCGAGGGGATCGCGGCTGATCTGGCTCATCGCGCTGGCGCCCGCGAGGCGGTAGCCGTCCTCGCCCTCCACCACCAGTTCGAGTTCGGCGTGGCGCACGTCGTCCATGGTGAAGCGGTCATCGAACAGCCGCACCAGCGGGCCGAGGGAGCAGGAGGCGTTGTTGTCCTTGGCCTTGCCGAGGAGCAGGGCCGAACGGCCCTCGAAATCGCGCAGGTTGACGTCGTTGCCGAGGCTCGCCCCGACCGGCGTGCCGTCCGGGGCGACGAGCAGCACGATCTCCGGCTCGGGGTTGTTCCAGGTCGAATCCGAACGGATGCCGATCTCGGCCCCCCAGCCCAGGGTCGATAGGACGGGGGACTTGGTGAAGATCTCCGCATCCGGCCCGATGGCGACTTCGAGATACTGCGACCACAGGCCGTCCGCCATCAGGGCGCGCTTGAGGGCGGCGGCCTCCTCCGTGCCGGGCACGACGGCGCGCAGGCTTCCCCCGATCTGCCCTTCGAGGCGGGTGCGGATGGCGGCGGCGGCGGCCGGGTCGCCATCCGCGCGCTCCTCGATGACCCGCTCCAGGGCCGAGACCGCGAAGGTGACGCCGGAGGCCTTCACGCATTGCAGGTCGATGGGGCTGAGCAGGGCGAGGCCGTCCGGCCCGTCGAGAGGGCGCCCGCCCGCCCCGGTGAAATGTCGGGCCTCGACCAGCGCCGACACGGTCGGCGCGACGGCGGCCATGTCGTAGACGCGCCCGCCCTCGATTAAGATCGGGGACGGCCCCTCCGGCAGTCGCGCCCGGCCGAGGAACAGGCCCTCGCGCCAATCCGCCGGCAATGCCTCCGCCGCCGAAAATGCCATGCGCGTCGCGTCCCTGGTTCGGCGGCGCCGATGAGTCACCGCTCTCGTGATGATCTCCAGGGAGGGCCCGCGCGGCCGGGCCTGTCAAGCAAAGGCTAGCGGCCGGGCCGGGTCGTCGCCCGCCGGAGGGCGGCCGCCAGGGCGCCGTCCGGCGGGCTGGAGGGCGCGGGCGCAGGTGCGGGCCGCGCGGCCGGGGGCCGGGAACCGGTATTCGGGGCAGCGCGGTCGATCGGATCGTCGAGGCGCATCGAGAGGGCGATCCGCTTGCGCGGCACGTCCACCGACAGGACGAGGACGCGCACCACGTCCCCGGCCTTCACCACCTCGGAGGGGACGGAGATCCGCCGCCGCGCCATGGCCGAGATGTGGACGAGCCCGTCCTGGTGGACGCCGATATCCACGAAGGCCCCGAAGGCGGCGACGTTCGTCACCACGCCTTCGAGCTGCATGCCGGGCTTCAGGTCGCCGAGGGTCTCGACGCCCTCCTGGAACGTCGCCGTCCTGAAGGCGGGGCGCGGGTCGCGGCCGGGCTTTTCCAACTCGGCGATGATGTCGCGCACGGTCGGCACGCCGAAGCGCTCGTCCGCGAAGGCGGCGGGCGAGAGGGCCTTGAGCTTGGCGCCGTCGCCGATCAGGGCGCGGATGTCGCTCTTCGTCGTCTCCAGGATGCGCCGCACCACCGGATAGGCCTCCGGGTGGACGCCGGACCTGTCGAGGGGGTTCTCGCCGCCCTGGATGCGCAGGAAGCCCGCCGAGAGCTCGAAGGTCTTGGGGCCGAGACCCGGCACCTTCTTCAGCGCCACACGGCTGCGGAACGGGCCGTTCCCGTCGCGATAGGCCACGATGTTGGCGGCGAGCGACGCGCCGAGCCCCGAGACCTGCGCCAGCAGGGCGGGCGAGGCGGTGTTCACGTCGACACCCACCGCGTTCACCGCGTCCTCGACCACCGCCGAGAGGGAGCGCGAGAGCTTCGCCTCGGTCACGTCGTGCTGGTACTGGCCGACGCCGATGGATTTCGGGTCGATCTTCACGAGTTCGGCCAACGGATCCTGCAGCCGCCGGGCGATGGAGACCGCGCCGCGATGGGAGACGTCGAGGTCGGGCAGTTCCCGGCTCGCGATCTCGGAGGCCGAGTAGACCGAGGCGCCGGCTTCCGAGACCATGACCTTGGTCATCCTGAGGTCGGGGTTGGCGGCCAGCACCTCGGCGGCGAGCTTGTCGGTCTCGCGGGAGGCGGTGCCGTTGCCGATGGCCACGAGGTCCACCTTGTGCGCGCGGCAGAGCCGGCCGAGGGTTTCGACCGTCTCGCGCCAGCGGCGCTGCGGCTCGTGCGGATAGGTGGTCTCGACGGCCACAACCTTGCCGGTGGCGTCCACCACCGCGACCTTCACGCCGTTGCGGTAGCCGGGATCGAGCCCGATCGTCGCGCGGCCCCCCGCCGGGGCGGCCAGCAGCAGGTCCTTGAGGTTACCGGCGAAGACCTTCACCGCCTCGGCCTCGGCCTTCTCGAACAGGCGGGTGCGCAGGTCGGTCTTGATGCCGGTGCGGATCTTGGTGCGCCACGCCCCGCGCACCGTCTCCAGCAGCCACGCGTCGCCGGGGCGGCCATGGGCGGCGACACCGTGACGATGGCAGATCGCCCGCTCGAACGGGCCGGGGGTGCCGGCGGGCATGTCCTCGCCCTCGGCGGCGAGGTCGAGATCGAGGATGTCCTCCTTCTCGCCCCGGAACAGGGCGAGGATCCGGTGCGAGGGCATGCGCTCCAGCCGCTCGCTCCAGTCGAAGTAATCCGCGAACTTGGCGCCCGCCGCCTCCTTGCCCTTGCGGACGCGGGAGACCGCCTGGCCGGCGCGCCAGAAATCCTCGCGCAGGCGCCCGACGAGGTCGGCATCTTCCGCGAAGCGCTCCACGAGGATGTGCCGCGCGCCCTCCAGCGCCGCCTCGGCGCCGGGCACGCCCTTGTCCGGGGCGACGTAGCGGGTGGCGACGCCCGCCGGGCTCTGCGTCGGGTCGGCGAGCAGGGCCTCGGCCAGCGGGCCGAGACCGGCCTCGCGGGCGATCTGCGCCTTGGTCCGCCGCTTGGTCTTGTAGGGGAGGTAGATGTCCTCGAGCCGCGCCTTGGTGTCGGCGGCGGCGATGGCGGCGGCGAGTTGCGGCGTGAGCTTGCCCTGGGCGCGGATGCTCTCCAGCACGCTCGCCCGCCGGTCCCGGAGCTCGCGCAGGTAGCCGAGGCGCTCCTCCAGCAGGCGCAGCTGCGAATCGTCCAGCGAGCCCGTCGCCTCCTTCCGGTAGCGGGCGATGAAGGGGACGGTCGCGCCCCCGTCAAGGAGGGCGACGGCGGCCTCGACCTGGGCCTCCCGCACGCCGAGTTCCCCGGCGATCAGCTGATTCACCGACGTCATCTCGCCCCCTCGCCTTCCGCACCACCGTGAGGCGGGCGCTGTAGCGCCTGGCGGCGGTTCGGACCAGGGCCACGGGGTTCGTCGGCTGCCCCGGTCTGGCCAATCTCTTGGGACACAGGGGGTGGCATGATCCGCATCCGCGCCACGGCAGCTCTCCTGATCGGCCTGACCGGGCTCGCCGGCTGCCACGAGACCTCGACCCGCCACCTCGATCCGATCCCGCCCCGGACGCTCTCGCTGATGGCGAAAGCCGGCATGAGCCCAGCCGACCCGATCCTGATCCGCGCCTACAAGAAGGAATCGGAGATGGAGGTGTGGAAGCGGGGGCCGGACGGCCGCTACGCCCTGCTGAAGACCTATCCGGTCTGCCGCTGGTCCGGCCAGCTCGGGCCGAAGGTGAAGGAGGGCGACCGCCAGACGGTCGAGGGATTCTACACGATCACGCCGGGGCAGATGAACCCGAACTCGTCCTACTACCTCTCCTTCGACACCGGCTTCCCGAACGAGTTCGACCGCGCCAACGGCCGCACGGGCAGCTACCTGATGGTCCACGGCACCTGCTCGTCCATGGGCTGCTTCGCCATGACCGACCAGACCATCTCCGAGATCTACGCCCTGGCCCGGGAGGCCTTCGCGGGCGGGCAGCGGAGCTTCCAGTTCCAGGCCCTCCCGTTCCGCATGAACGCCCAGAACCTCGCCACCTTCCGCAACGACCCGAACATGCCGTTCTGGAAGAACCTGAAGGAGGGCTCGGACATCTTCGAGGCGACCGGCCAGGAGCCGCAGGTCGGCGTCTGCGGCCTGCGCTACAGCTTCGGCGGCCCGGAGATCGCCACGAACCCCTGCGCCCCCGTCATCGACCCGGCCGTGGCCGCCAAGCAGGCGGCCGACGAGCGCCGCGTGGCGGAACTCGCCGCGGGCGTGGCGGCCAAGCGCCTCGTCTACAAGGACGGCGGGCAGAACCCGGTCTTCAGCACGAACTTCGCGCCCCCCGCCGAGGAGGCCGCCCTGCCCTACAGCGCCAAGGAATACGGCCAGCGCGACCTCGGCACGGTCAGCCGCCCCGACGCCCTGGTCGGCGGCCCGCAGGAGATCGCCGCGACGGCCGGCGGCCCCGTGGCGGCGCGGCGCTAGGGCAGCGACGCACTCACTCCGTTCATGCGTCTCTGCCCTAGCTTCTTGTTTTTGCATCAATTTTTCTAGACACGGCTGACGCCGTCGTCTGGATCGATGCACTAGCGCATCCGCCAGGTCGGCCGCCCGATCAGGTCGGTCAGGCGCTCGATCCCGTCCTCGACGATGGCATCGACCCGCCGCAGCCACCGGGGCGGCGCCCGATGGCCCGCATGGGCCATCACATCCGCAACCAGCCCCTCGACCTCCGCCTCGCTCTCCGGCGACAGGGGCCGGCAAGCCAGCTCGTTCGGCGGGAGGCCGGGGCTGCGGGCCACGACCGCATCCCAGTTCCGCCCCCAGGCGAGGGCGGCGAGCCGTTCGTTCGCCTCTCCGTGATAGGCCTCGACGGCGGCGACCGCCTCGCGCGCCTCGCCCCGGAAGGTCTCGGCATCGAGGCCCCGCGCCCAGGCGAGGTTGTCGAGGAGATGCCCGAGCCGCCGCCTCTGCCCGGCGGCGCGGCGCTGCAGGCCGAGCGCGTGCAGGCGGCGGGACGCCTCCACGGCGAAGGGGCCGGACCTGCGGTTGCCCCGCTCCAGCAGGTCGCCGGACGCCAGCAGCGGATCGAGCCGTTCCGTCAGCCCCAGTTCCGCGAGGAGGCGCACGATTAGCGGCGCGGGCGAGCGCCGGTCGCGGACGGGCACGACGCGGATCCGCTCCCCGGCGGCGCGGCGCCAGGGATCGAGCAGGGCGAGGGGATCGTAGCGATCCGAAAAGCCCTCGCGCCGGACGAAGCCCCGGAAGGTCCGCGCCTCCGCGAGAACCTGCGTCCGCAGGGCGTAGGCGCAGGCCAGCCGCTCGGCCTGCGGCGTCGCCACCAGGGCCACCTCCATGGCGAAGCCGAACCGGCCGAACAAAGCGGCGAGGCGCGCAGGGCCGCCGGGATCGGACCGCTGCACGGAAAAATCCTCGCAGGCGACGATCACCGTGTCGGCGTCGGTCTCGGCCAGGATTGCGGCGAGGCGGGCGAGACGGTGATGGCTCACGTCGGCCGAGCCGTGCGGGACGGGCGGCGCGAGCTTCGGGAAGCACAGCCCGACCTCGCCGAGGCTCGGCCGCAGCCGCGTCAGCACCTCGTGGAACGAGGTCGCGCCGGTTCGCGGCAGGCCGAGGGTGACGATCGCGCGGCGCATCGGGCCAACTCCTGTGTGGGCATAATTCCCACTCGGCCCGGACACGACATCACGCCGCCCGAGCCCTCAAGCTTGCCCTCCGCTATAAGTGGGAATTTTGCCCACGCAAAGCCCGTCGGGACGCAGGGCGTGCGCCCTGGCACTCAGCCCGAGGCGCCCCGGCGGCGGCGGTCGCCCGCACCGAAGAGCTTGTTGCGGAGCGTGCCCGGCGCGTAGGCGGTCTTGTAGAGGCCGCGATCCTGCAATTCGGGGATCACGATGTCGATGAAGTCCGAAAAGCTTTCCGGCACGACGATGCGGCTGAGGTTGAACCCGTCGACCTCGCCTTCCTCGACCCAGGATTGCAGCTCGTCGGCGATGGACACGGCATCGCCGGTCAGCACCGCGTAGCGCCCGCCGAGCCCGAGTTCGCCCAGGAGATCGCGTTTGGTCAGGCCGCGCTGGGCGGCGGCGGCCGTGGCCGACTGGATCGCGTTGCCCGGCGCGTAGGGGATCGGCTCGTCGAGGCCGTAGCGGGCGAAGTCGATGCCGGTGGAGGCGGAGAAATGCGCGAGCCCCGCCTCGGAACTGGCGTAGCGGCGATACTCGTCGCGCTTGTCCTCCGCCTCGGCGCGGGTGCGGCCGGGGATGGCGGCGAGACCGAGGAACACCTTCACGTCCTGCGGGTCGCGCCCGGCGGCCGCCGCCTCGGCCCGGATGGCGCGGACGGAGTCGCGGGCCGTCGCCTTGTCCCGGGCGGAGATGAACACGCATTCCGCGTGGCGCCCGGCGAAGGCCCGGCCCCGGCCGGAGGCCCCCGCCTGGTAGAGGACGGGCGTGCGCTGGGGCGAGGGCTCGCAGAGATGGATGCCCTCCACCGACAGGAACTCCCCGCGATGGGCGATCTTGCGGATCCGCGCCGGATCGCTGAACACCCGCGCCTCCCGGTCCCGGCGCACGGCGGCATCGTCCCAGCTCTCCTCCCAGAGCTTGCCGAGCACTTCCAGATACTCGTCCGCGTAATCGTAGCGGCGGTCATGGGGCGGCAGCACCTCGCCCCGGCCGCGATGGGCGCTGTCGAGATAGCCGGTGACGACGTTCCAGCCGATCCGCCCGTTGGTCAGGTGGTCGAGGGTCGAGATCCGCCGGGCGAAGGTGTAGGGCGCCTCGGCGAAGACGTTCACGGTGACGCCGAAGCCGAGATGCTCCGTCACCGCCGCCATGGCCGGGACGATGAGGGTCGGGTCGTTGACGGGAAGCTGCACCGCCTCCCGCGCGGTCACGTCGATGCCGCCGCCGTAGATGTCGTAGACGCCGATGATGTCGGCGATGAACAGCCCGTCGAACAGGCCGCGCTCCAGGAGCTTCGCCTGATCGGTCCAGTAGGCGAGGGTGTTGTACTCGGGCGAGCGGTCGCGCGGATGGGTCCAGAGACCGTGGTTGATGTGGCCGACGCAGTTCATGTTGAACGCGTTGAGCCGGATCTGCTTGGCGGGGGGCTTCATCGCGCGCGGAGCCTCCGCACCGCACTGTCGCCCGCGAACTGCACGAGGCAGACGAGGGCGATCAGGATGGCGATCACCACCGTCATCACGGTGGTGTCGAAGCGTTGGTAGCCGTAGCGGATCGCGACGTCGCCGAGCCCCCCGGCCCCCACCGCCCCGGCCACCGCCGAGGCGCCGATCATCGAGACGAGGGTGATGGTGAGGCCGCCGACGATCCCCGGCAGGGCTTCCGGCAGCAGCACGTGGAGCAGGATGTGGCGGCGGCGGCAGCCGATGGACTGTGCCGCCTCGATCAGCCCCGGATCGACCTCCCGCAGGGACACCTCCGCGATCCGCGCGAAGAACGGCGTGGCGCTCACCGCCAGCGGCACGATGGCCGCCCAGACGCCGATGGTGGTGCCGACCACGAGCCGGGTGAAGGGGATGAGCGCCACGAGCAGCACGATGAAGGGCACGGCCCGGAAGCCGTTCACCACGATGCCGACCGCGCGGTTCGCGCGGGGCGCCGGGAAGATTCCGCCCGCCCCGGAGGTGACGAGGAACAGCGCCAGGGGGATGCCCGCCGCCACCGCGACCGAGGCCGACACGCCGACCATGAACAACGTGTCGAACGCCGCCTGCCAGAGGCGGTCAATCATCTGCGGCGACATGGCCGATCCCCTCGACGTTCAGCCCGATGGCCCGCAGGCGGGCCTCCGCCTCCGGCCGTTCGGCGGCGACGAGCATCCGCCCGACCGCGTGGCCCTGGATGCGCTCGATCTCCGCCTGGAGCAGCCGCACCGGCCCGCCCGCCGCCGCGACGAGGGCCGACAGGTCCGGCGCCTCCCGCCCGGCGAGGGCGATCCGCAGCAGGGCCCACGCGCCGGGCACGGGATGCGGCGTGACCCGCCCCGCCAGATCCTCCGGCAGGGCGCGGGTGAGCGGCGCGAGCAGCGCCCGCGTGGCCGGGTGCTCCGGCGCGCCGAAGACCCGCCAGACCGGCCCGGTCTCGGCGACCCGCCCGGCTTCCAGCACCACGACCTCGGAGCAGATCTCGCGGATCACGCTCATCTCGTGGGTGATGAGGATGATGGTGAGCCCGAGTCGCCGGTTGATGTCCCGCAGCAGGCCGAGGATCGACAGGGTGGTCTCGGGGTCCAGCGCCGAGGTCGCCTCGTCGCAGAGCAGGATCTCCGGGTCGCTGACCAGGGCGCGGGCGATGCCCACCCGCTGCTTCTGCCCGCCCGACAGGCGCGACGGATAGGAATCGGCCTTCCCCTCCAGCCCGACGAGGCGCAACGCCTCTTCCACCCGCCGGGCGGTCTCGGCCCGGTCCACCCCCGCGATCCGGAGGGGCAGCGCCACGTTCTGCCGGACGGTCTTGGCCGAGAGCAGGTTGAAGTGCTGGAAGATCATGCCGATGCGGCGGCGCAGGGCCACGAGCCCGTCCGTGCCGAGCCCGGCGATGGGCTCGCCGTCGATCAGCACCCGGCCGGAGGTCGGCTCCTCCAGCCGGTTCACCGTGCGCAGCAGGCTCGACTTCCCCGCCCCCGAGCGGCCGATGATGCCGACGATCGCGCCCGCCGGGACGGCGAGGGAGATGTCCTCCAGGGCGCGGACCTCGCCCCCGGCGGATTGGTAGGTCTTGGAGACGCCCTCGAACCGCACGGTCCCGCCCGTCCGGGGCGCGGCGGGCGCCGGGGCGGCCGCGACGGCGCGGGAGGCGGCGGCGCCCGCCGCCCAGGCCTCCGCGTCGTGGAGGCCGACGAAAGCCAAGCCGTCCATCGTCACTTCTGCCAGGCCAGCACGTACAGCTTGTCGCTGCCGGCGAAGGACTTGTGGATCTGTCGTTTCACGGCATCCGAGTTCTGGAACAGCGCCACGAACGTCTTGACGACCGGATCGTCCTTGCGCGCGGCCTTGGTGACGAAGCTCACCGTGAAGAGCTTGTCCTCGATGCCGGAATAGATGAGCGCGCCGGTCGGATCGAAGGTCCCGGCGGCGACGATGAAATGCGGGTAGCCCTGCGCGAGATCGACATCGCCGGTGATCCGCACGAGTTGCGGCCCCTCGACCTCGGTGAATTTCAGCTTCTTCGGGTTCTCGGTGATGTCGTCGACCGTGCCGAGGAAGCCGACGTCGTCCTTGAGCTTGATGAGCCCCGCCTTCTGCAGGAGCAGCAGGCCGCGCCCCTGGTTCACCGGATCGTTGGCGATGGCGACCTTCCCGCCCACGGGGATCTGGTCGAAGCTCTTATGCTTCAGGGAATACAGGCCGACATTCTGCAGGATGCCGAGGCCGACGATGTCGAACGCGTAGCCCTTCTGCTTGGAGGCGTTCTCCATGAAGGGCCGGTGCTGGAAGAAGTTCAGATCGATGTCGCCGGCATCCAGGGCGACGTTGGGCGTGGTCCAGTCGCTGAACTCCACGACCTTGATGTCGATGCCCTGCGCCTTGGCCTCCGGGATCAGCGCGTTGACGGCGTCGCTGTAGGCGCCCGGCACGGTGCCGACCTTCAGGGTCTCGGCCTGGGCCAACGTCGCGCCGAGGGTGAGAAGGGCGGCGGCGAACACTCTCGGAAGGCGCATCGGCGGGAAGCTCTGGCAGGCTGTTGTCGTCGGCAACTGTGTAGATCGGCCGGCCGCCTCCCGACATTCCAAAGATCTTCGCCCGCAAGGACGAATGATCTCTGCGGGCCCGGAAAAAGAGGAGCCCGTCGCGGCGGGTCGGGGCGCACGAAAGGCGATCCGCGCTGACGTGCGAAAACCGCGCATCGTTTTCGGCGCATCGTGCGTTCCCGCAAAGAGAGCATCAGCTCACGGGGGGATGGAACGACAGCGAGGAGGCAAATATGCTGCGTGGTGGATTGCTTTGGTTGTTGGGGATACCGCTGCCGATCATCCTGCTTCTGTGGTTCTTCGGCGTGTTCCACTAAGCATCGACAGACAGCGGGCGTCTTCCATGGACGGTCCTGGAGCGGCGCCCGCCCGCGACATTGTCTGCGGCGTGACTTGCGCCCTTGCCCCTTGAGGCGAACGCTCCTCCGAGGATACGGTATACATTACGCCTGTTCCAGAGAGGGAATCCGATGGCGCGTTTGAACGTCAACGGCGTCGTCCGCGAGGTCGATGCCGAGCCCGACACGCCGCTTCTCTGGGTGATCCGCGAGCAGATCGGATTGACCGGCACCAAGTATGGCTGCGGCATCGCCCAGTGCGGCGCCTGCACCGTGCATATCGACGGGGCGGCGGTGCGCTCCTGTTCGATGCCGCTCTCGGCGGTGGGGCCGGGGCAGAAGATCGTCACGATCGAGGGGCTGGCGGCGGGCGCCGCCCATCCGGTGCAGCAGGCCTGGGCCGAGCTCGACGTGCCGCAATGCGGCTTCTGCCAGCCGGGCATGATCATGGCCTCGGCGGCCCTGCTGGCGCAGACGCCGCACCCGAGCGAGGAGCAGATCCGCCAGGAGATCACCAACATCTGCCGCTGCGGCACCTACAACCGCGTGCTGGCGGGCATCAAGCTCGCCGCCGAGCGCGGCCAGTCCGGTTGAGGGGTTCCGCATGAGCGTCGATCAGAAGGCCCCCCGCCCCTCCCGCCGCGCGATGCTGGCCGGTGCCGGCCTGTTCACCCTCGGCTTCCACATCCCGTTCAAGGCCACGGCCGCGATCCTCGGCGGGGCGCCCCTGGCCCCGGAGGTGAACGCCTGGGTCGTGGTGAAGCCCGACGAGACCGTGGTGATCCGCATCGCCCGTTCGGAGATGGGCCAGGGCACGCTCACCGGCCTCGCCCAGCTCGTCGCCGAGGAACTCGGCTGCGATTGGGCCCGCGTCACCACCGAATATCCGAGCCCGGGCCAGAACCTCGCCCGCAAGCGCGTCTGGGGCGACTATTCCACCGGCGGCAGCCGGGGCGTGCGCGATTCCCATGAGTATGTGCGCAAGGGCGGCGCCGCCGCCCGGATGATGCTCGTCGCCGCCGCCGCGAAGGGCTGGGGCGTGCCGGAGGCCGAGTGCCGGGTGGAGCGCGGGGTGATCACCCACGGCCCGTCCGGCCGCAGCACCACCTTCGGCGCGGTCAGCGCCGAGGCGGCGAAGATCGCCCCGCCCCAGGACGTGGTGCTCAAGGATCCGAAGGACTGGACCATCGCCGGCAAGCCGCTGAAGCGGCTCGACACCCTGCCGAAGCTCGACGGCAGCCAGGTCTACGGCCTCGACCTGAAGCTCCCCGGCCTCCTCAACGCCGCGATCCGCGATTGCCCCGTCACCGGCGGCACCGTGAAGGGCTTCGACGCGGCCTCGGTGGCGGCCATGCCCGGCGTGAAGCGGGTGATCCCGGTCGGCGACAGCGCCATCGCGGTGGTGGCCGACACGTTCTGGCGGGCCAAGACCGCCCTCGACGCCCTGCAGATCGTCTGGGACGAGGGGCCGAACGCGGCGGTCTCCAGCGAGACCATCGCGGCGACCCTGCGCGAGGGGCTCGACGCCGATGAGGCCTTCGTCGGCAACAAGGCCGGCGACGTGGCGGGGGCGCTGAAGGGCGCCGCCAGGGTGGTGGAGGCCGTCTACGGCGTGCCGTTCCAGAACCACGCCACGATGGAGCCGATGAACGCCACCGCGCTCTGGACGCCGGAGCGCTGCGAGGTCTGGACGCCGACGCAGAACGGCGAGGCGGCGCTCGCCGCGACCGCCGACGCCGCCGGCCTGCCGGCCACGTCCTGCGAGGTCTACAAGATCCATCTCGGCGGCGGCTTCGGCCGGCGCGGCGCCACGCACGATTGGGTGCGCCAGGCCGTGCTGATCGCCAAGGAGATGCCAGGCACGCCGGTCAAGCTGATCTGGACCCGCGAGGAGGACATGACGCATGGCCGGTATCACCCGGTCACGCAGTGCCGGATGCGCGCCGCCCTCGACCCGGACGGCAACCTGACCGGGCTGCACATGCGCATCTCCGGCCAGTCGATCCTGGCCTCCGTCGCCCCCCAGCGCATGGTGGAGGGCCGCGATCCCGTCACCTTCCAGGGGCTCAACCCCGGCGGGCCGGAGGCGGCGATCGGCTACACGATCCCGAACATCCTGATCGACCACGCCATGCGCAACCCGCACATCCTGCCGGGCTTCTGGCGGGGCGTGAACCTGAACCCGAACGCCATCTACCTCGAATGCTTCATGGACGAGCTGGCCCACGCCACCGGCCAGGATCCCCTTGCCTTCCGGCTGAAGCTGATGGACAAGCACCCGAAGCACCGGGCCGTGCTGCAGGCGGTGGCCGAGCGGATCGGCTGGGACAGCAAGCCGCCGGAGGGCGTCTTCCGCGGCCTCTGCCAGACGATGGGGTTCGGCAGCTACGTGGCGGGCGCGGCCGAGGTCTCGGTCTCCGACCAGGGCGAGCTGAAGATCCACCGCATCGTGGCGGCCACCGATCCCGGCCACGCGGTCAACCCGCAGCAGATCGACGCGCAGGTGGCGGGCTCCTTCGTCTACGGCCTGTCGGCGGCCCTCTACGGCGCCTGCACCGTGAAGGACGGGCGGATCGAGCAGACGAACTTCGACAGCTATCCCGTCATGAAGATGGACGCGATGCCGGCGGTCGAGGCCATCCTGATGCCCTCCGGCGGGTTCTGGGGCGGCGTCGGCGAGCCGACCATCGCCGTGGCGGCGCCGGCCGTGCTGAACGCCGTCTTCGCGGCCACGGGTAAGCGGGTGCGCCACCTTCCCCTGAAGGACACGGACCTGCGCCGGGCATGAGGACGCCGCTGCCGGGGCTCGCGCTCCTCGCCGCCCTCACCACGGCGGCGGGGGCCGTCGAGATGCGCCCGCCGCCGGGTGCCTCGTCCTGCACCGGCTGCCATGCCGAGGGCGCCGCGATGGGCGCCCTGGCGGGGCGGCCGGAAGCCGAGATCGTCGGCGCCCTCGACGCCTTCCGCAGCGGCACCCGCCCGGCGACGATCATGAACCGCATCGCCAAGGGGTTCGACGCGGGGGAATCCCAGGCCATCGCCGCCTGGTTCGCGGCGCAGGCGCCCCGATGAGGCGCGAGGTCCCATCCGCGCCGACGCGCCGCGCGGTGATCGGCGCCGCCGCCGCCAGCGTTCTGGCGCGCCCGGCGCTCGGCGGCACGCCCCCGCGCGTCGTGGTGATCGGCGCCGGGTTCGGCGGCGCCACGGCGGCGCGCTGTCTCGCCGCCGGGGGCGTCGACGTGACCTTGGTCGAGGCGGCGGAGCGCTACGTCGCCTGCACCGGCAGCAACGCGGTCGTCGTGGGCCTGCGCGGGATCGACGCCCAGACCTTCGGCTACGACGCCCTCGGCCGGGCCGGGCTCCGGTTCGTCCGCGCCACCGCGACGGGAATCGATGCCACCGCCCGCCGGGTGAGCCTCGGCGACGGGACGGCGCTGCCCTACGACCGCCTGATCCTCTCGCCGGGCATCGACCTGCGCTTCGACGCCATACCGGGCTACGACGCGCAGGCCATCGAGGCGATGCCCCATGCCTGGAAGGCCGGGGAGCAGACGGTACGCCTCGCCCGCCAGCTCGACGCCATGCCGGAGGGCGGCACGGTGGTGCTCTCGGCGCCGGCCAACCCCTATCGCTGCCCGCCCGGCCCCTATGAGCGCGCGAGCCTGATCGCCCACTTCCTCAAGACGCGG
This sequence comes from Methylobacterium sp. TK26, assembly GCF_055361565.1. Taxonomy (NCBI): domain Bacteria; kingdom Pseudomonadati; phylum Pseudomonadota; class Alphaproteobacteria; order Hyphomicrobiales; family Methylobacteriaceae; genus Methylobacterium; species Methylobacterium sp. TK26. Next base: position 3,247,748 of record NZ_CM143965.1, read on the forward strand.
AAGCCACGGGCGAAGCTCGTCCTGCTCGACGCCAAGGACACGTTCTCGAAGCAGAAGCTGTTCGAGGCGGCCTGGAAGACGCGCTACCCGGACGTGATCGAGTACGTGCCCCTCGCCGCGGGCGGCGCGGTGACGGAGGTCGATCCGGCGGGGATGGTCGTGCGCACCGACTTCGCCGAGTACAAGGCGGATGTGGCCTGCATCATCCCGCCCCAGCGCGCCGGGCGCATCGCGGCGCAGGCCGGCTGCGCCGACCGCAGCGGCTGGTGCCCGATCGACCCCGTGACCTTCGAATCGCGCCTCGTGCCGGGCATCCACGTGATCGGCGACGCCGCCATCGCCGGGGCGATGCCGAAATCCGCCTTCTCCGCGAATTCGCAGGGGAAGGTCTGCGCCCAGGCGGTGATCGACCTGCTGGCCGGGCGGGAGCCCGAGAGCCCGAAGCTCATCAACACCTGCTGGAGCCTCGTCGCGCCGGGCCACAGCATCTCCATCGCGGGCGTCTTCCACCCGGCCGACGGCCTCCTCGCGGATGTGCCCGGCGCGGGCGGCATCAGCCCCCTCGACGCGCCGGAGGACGTCCAGGCGCGGGAGGCGGCCTATGGCGAGAGCTGGTACCGGACGATCACCCGGGACGTGTTCGGGTGAGGCGGCGCGACCGGGCCGCACGCCTCCTCGCGGCCCTGCTGGGGCTCGCCGCCGCGCCGACGCGGGCCGGGGACGGCGTGGTGCCCTACACCGTCGTCGGCGACGCGATCCCCGAATCCCTGACCGGCGCGCCCGGCGACCCCGTCCGGGGGCGGGCCATCGTCGCGGACAGGACCCGGGGGCTCTGCCTGCTCTGCCATGCCGGGCCCTTCCCGGAGGAGCGCTTCCAGGGCAACCTCGCCCCCGACCTCGCGGGGGTCGGCGCGCGCCGTAGCCCGGCGCAGCTGCGCCTGCGGCTGGTGGACGGGCGGGCGTTGAACCCCGACACGATCATGCCATCCTATTACAGCCTCGCGGGGCTCGCCCGCGTGGGGACGGCGTGGCAGGGGCGCCCGATCCTCGGAGCGGGCGAGATCGAGGACGTCGTCGCCTTCCTGGCGACCCTGCGCGAGGAGAGCCGATGAGCACGCGGAGCGGACGGAACGCGGTGGACCGGCGCCGGGTGCTCGCCGGGGCGGCCGGGGCCACCCTGGCGGTAGCCCTGCGCCCCGCCACGGCGGCGACACTGCCGCGCACCGAGACGACCGAATCCGCCATAAGGCGTTTCGCGGGCGACAACCCGATCCGGCCGGGGCGGGTGACGCTGGACCTGCCGCCGCTGGTGGAGAACGGCAACACGGTGCCGCTCGCCGTGAGCGTCGAGAGCCCGATGACCCCCGAGGACCATGTGCGCCGCATCGGCGTGTTCAACGAGAAGAACCCGCAGCCGAACGTGGTCACGGTGCATCTGCGGCCGGGCGCCGGCCGGGCGCAGGTCTCGACCCGGATCCGCCTCGCCGACACGCAGCGCATCACCGCCATCGCCGAGATGAGCGACGGCACCTACTGGTCGGCGAGCGCGGACGCCATCGTGACCCTCGCCGCCTGCCTGGAGGGCTGAACCCGCATGGCCCGTGCCCTGATCAACCTGCCCAAGACCGCCAAGGCCGGCGACGTGATCGCGATCAAGACGCTGATCGCGCACCCGATGGAGACGGGGTTCCGCCCCGGCGCGGACGGCCGCATCCTGCCGCGCAACATCGTGACGGAGTTCGTCTGCCGCTTCGAGGACGAGGAGATCTTCCGGGCCGAACTCTTCCCCGCCTCGGCGGCCAACCCGTTCCTGACCTTCACCTGGGTGGCGACGAGGAGCGGCCGCTTCAGCTTCACGTGGCACGGCGACGGGGGGTTCGACCAGACCGAGACGGCGTCGATCACCGTGGCCTAAGCCCGGCCATGCCGCCCCGCTCCGGCACGTCGCCGCCGGCCGCCCTCCTGGCCATCCTGCTCTCCGGCACCCTGGCGGGGGCGGAGCCCATCGCCCCGGCCGACCGGCGCTCGGGCTTCGACCAGATGAGCCCGGCGATCCAGGCCATGCAGCGGGACGACGAGGCCAATCCCGGCCTGCTCGCGGTCGCGGACGGGGCCGAACTCTGGACGGCGCGTCCGCCCTCCGGCCGGCCGGCCTGTTCCGGGTGCCATGGCGAGGCCGCGTCGAGCCTGCGCGGGGTGGCGGCGCGCTACCCGGCGTGGGACGCGCGGACGGAACGGCCCATCGACCTGCAGGACCGGGTGAATGCCTGCCGCCGGGAGCACCAGGGCGTGGAGCCCCTCGCCTACGAGAGCCCCGACCTGCTGGCGCTGACGGCCTTCGTCGCCGTGCAATCGCGCGGCCTGCCCATCGCCCCGCCGGACGATGACCGTCTCACGCCCGCGCGGCGGCAGGGCCGCGCGCTGTTCGAGGCCCGCCAGGGGCAGCTCGGCCTGTCCTGCGCGATCTGCCACGACGACCATTGGGGCCGCCGCCTCGGCGCGGCGGTGATCCCGCAGGGGCAGCCGACCGGCTACCCACTCTACCGCCTCGAATGGCAGGGGCTCGGCTCCCTGCAGAGGCGCCTGCGCAACTGCCTCACCGGCATGCGGGCGGAGCCCTTCGCCTACGGTGCGCCGGACTTCGTCGCCCTCGAACTCTACCTCGCGACGCGGGCCGCGCCGCTGCCGGTGGAGACTCCGGCCGTGCGGCCCTGACTCAGGCCGCGATCTTCCTGCACTCGGCCGCGCACGCCTTGCACGAATCGCGGCAGGCGCGGCACTCGGCGATGTCGGGGAACTTGCCGCACTCGGTCTCGCACGCGGTGCAGATTTCGGCGACGGCGCGGGCCATGACGCGGGTGTGCGGCGAGTTCACCGCCGCGATGGCTTGCAGGGCGTCGCAGGCCGCGATGAGGTCGTGGACCGAGGCCATGCACGACACCATGCTGGTGTCCTTCATCGCGACCATGCCGAAGCAATGGCGCAGACAGTTGTTGCCGGTCTCGACGCAATGGGCGCTCGCCGCGCTGAGCGCCGCATAGAGCGGCGGGTGGTCGTGCGCGCCGTCCGCCGCCGCCCCGTGATCGTGGCCGTGATGGTGCCCGGCCTCCTCCGCGCGGGCCGCGACGCTCGTCGCCAGACCCGCCATCATCCCCGCCGCGATGAACCGACGCCGTTCCATGATGAATCCCCCAGAGACGACGCCGTGGCGTCGGCGGGAGGCTAGCACGGGCGGGGTGAAGACGCGAAAACGGCCGAGCCTGCGGCGATGCCCCGGCCTAGTGCATCGATCCAGACGAAGGCGTCAGCCGTGTCTGGAAAAATTGATGCAAAAACAATGAGCTAGGGCAGAGACGCATGAATGGAGTGAGTGCGTCACTGCACTAGCGGTAGGCCGCCGCCTGCAGCTCGAACAATTCGGCGTAGCGCCCGCCGTCGCGGACCAGTTCCTCGTGCGTGCCCGCCTCCCGCACCCGGCCGTCCCCGAGCACGACGATCCGATCCGCGCGGCGCACGCTTGAGAAGCGATGCGAGATCAGCAGGGCGGTGCGTCCCAGGGCGAGGGCGCGGAGGCGGGCGAACACCTCGGCCTCCGCGCGGGCGTCCAGGGCGGCGGTCGGCTCGTCGAGGATCAGCACCTCGGCCTCGCGCATGTAGGCGCGGGCGATGGCGAGCTTCTGCCACTCGCCCCCGGAGAGATCGACCCCGTCCTCGAAGCGGCGCCCCAGCCGCTGGCCGTAGCCCGCCGGCAGCCGCTCCACCACGGTGTCGGCCAGGGCGCGGCCCGCCGCGTCCTCGATGCGAGGCGCGTCGTCCTGCGCCTCGATGCGCCCGACCGCGATGTTCTCCCCCGCCGTGAGGTCGAAGCGGACGAAATCCTGGAAGATCACGCCGATGCGCGTGCGCAGGACGTTCGGGTCGTAGTCGCGCAGGTCCCGCCCATCGAGCAGGATGCGCCCCTCGGTCGGGTCGTAGAGACGCGCCAGGAGCTTGACGATCGTGGTCTTGCCGCTGCCGTTCTCGCCCACCAGCGCCACGACCTCGCCGGCCCGGATCGTGAGGGAGAGGTCGCGCACCGCCCAGCGCTCGGCACCCGGATAGCGATAGCCCACCGCCTCGAACACGAAGCCGTCGCGGATCGGCGTGGGGAACGGGGCCGGCACGGCGGGCGCGCGGACGCGCGGGGCGAGGGCGAGGAACGTGAACAGGTCGTCGAGATACTGCGCCTGCCCCGACAGCTGCGAGAGGCCGAGCAGAAGCCCCTCGACGAGGCCGCGCAGCCGCAGGAAGGCGCCCGTCAGGAAGGTGAGGTCGCCGAGCGTGAGCGTGCCGGTGGCCGTGCGCAGGGCGATCACGAGGTAGGCGAGGTAATAGGCGAGCGTGCCGAGGCTGGCGAAGAGCCCGCCCGCCACCGCCCGGCGCAGGGCGAGGCGGGTGTTCTCCCGCAGGGCGCGGTCGGCGAGGATGCCGAAGCGCGCGGCGAGGTAGCCGCTCAGGCCGAACAGCTTGATCTCCTTGGCGGTCTCCGCCCCGGCCCCGAGCTGGCGCATGTAATCGCCCTCCCGCCGCTCCGGCGAGCGCCGGTAGGCGAGGCGATAGCCCTGCCGGTTGAAGTGAAGCTCGTTGAGGAAGGCCGGGATCAGGGCGAGGACGAGCAGGACGACGAGCCAGGGCAGGAACGCCACGACGGCCACGGCCAGGGAGAGGGCGGTCAGGCCGTCCTGAAGCTGGCCGAGGAGCTGGCCCATCGGGTTCGCGCGCCACGCGACCTGACGCCGGGCGCGCTCCAGCCCGTCCTGCACGGCGGGGTCCTCGAACTGCGCGAGATCGAGGGTGGCGGCATGGGCCATCAGCCGCAGGGTGATGGCGTTGCCGGTCCTCTCGGCCAGCACGCCGTCCACGAGGGTCGTCGCCCGCCCGAGCAGGTCGGAGGCGAGGGCGAGCGCGAGCTCGATCCCGATCAGCAGTTCGACGTGCCGCTGGATCGGCGCGGTGAACCACGTTTCGGCACCCGCCGCCCCGGCGGGGTCGGCCCGCCCGGCCACGACCGTGTCGACCACGAGCTTGGCGACGTAGAGCATCAGCGCCGGCACCGCCGCGCGGGCGAGCCGCAACCCGACGCTGAGGAGCGTCAGGGCGCGGCTCGTGGACCAAGCGAGCCGGAACAGGGCCGGCAGGTGCCGCAGGGGGCCGATCCGTGTCGCGGCGGCGCGGCGGAGCCGTTCGGTGGCTGACGACGACAAATCGGATCTCGCGCCGCTGGATCGTGTCCCGACCTTACCGCAGGGTGGCCGGCTCGCCCGGCTTCAGATGCGGCTCGCCCCCATTGGGGCCGCCGGGGGAGACGTGGTCGTTCAGCCGCGTCAGATGCTCGAACACATGCTCGAAGGCCGCCGTGACGGCCTTCTCGAAGGATCCGTCACGCTTGTCCTGGGCAACCTTCAGGGCGTTCAGCAACTGATGGTGCGTTTCGGTGTCGCTCGACATGACACTCCTCCTGGCCGACGAGAGGTCGGCACGGGGGGCAAGCCCGCGGCATCAGTGCGGGTTCCTGTTCTCGACCCGACGAAGGCTTTCGAGGAAGTTGCGCAGCTCGGTCAGCCGCCGCCGCTCGTCCGTCACCTGCTCGTCGAGGCCGAGGCGCCATGCGAGGTCGGGCCGCTCCGGCGCCCGGTGGAGCGCGTCGATCTGCCCGGCATAGCCCTCGATGTCGGCGCGGTCGCGGCCGAGCCCCGCCTCCACGAGGCCGTCCGCCTGCCGCCGCAGGGCGCCGGCCACCTCGTCCAGGCCGATCTCGGGATGGTACTGCACGCCCCAGAACGTGCCCCGTCCGAAGCGGATCTCGGCGGCCTGGACCGTCGTGAGGCCGTTCTCCGCCAGCAGCACGGCGCCGGGCGGCAGCGCCTCGACCTCGTCGGTGTGGATCGACGGCGCGTCGAAGGCGGCGGGCCGTCCGGCCAGGAGCGGATGCGCGCGGCCCGCCTCGGTCGGGGTGATCCGCCGCGCGAAGGCCGCCTCCGGCCGGCGGACGTTCGGGCGGACGCTGCCGCCCGCCGCCACGGTCGCGACCTGCAGGCCGGCGCAGGAGCCGAACGAGGGCGTGCCGGCGTCGAAGACGGCCCGCATGAAGGCGATGGCGCGCCGGGTCTCGCGCGTCTCGTCGTAGAGGTGGAGGGGCGATCCGCTGAACAGCACCGCGTCGTAATCGGCGGGCGAGGTGCCCGCCGGGAGCGCGGCATCCGCGTCGGCGGGGAAGACCCGGTCGCAGACGGCGCCGGGCGCGAGCCGGTTCAGGACGTCGAGATAGGTCTCGCCGGAGGAGCGGCCCACGCTGGCGCGGCGCTCGTCCCGCGCCTCCGGGGTTTCGCTCTCGGCGACGAGCAGGCGTGGGGTCGGACGGTCGGAGGCCACATTCTGCCTTTGCGATGGGGGTCCTCGGGCGGGCTCGGCGAGCGGGACGGAGCGCGAGGATGCGATGCCTCGCACCAACCCCCGAAGGCGCGCGCGTATGCGTGCGGCATGCTGGCAGGCGGGAGGGGGACTAGCCCATCGTCTCGCGCAGCAGGCCCGGCACCACGCCGGAGATCTCCCGCGCCAGGAAGCCGATGGGACCGATCGAGGCGGCCAGACGACGGCCGGCTTCACCGTGCAGGAACACCCCCCACAGGGCGGCGGAGAGGGGTTCGAGGCCTCGGGCGAGGAGCCCGGCGACGAGGCCGGCGAGCACGTCGCCCGAGCCCGAGGTCGCCAGCCCGACGCCGCCGCCCTCGTAGAGCCAGTGGCCGCCCTGCGGGTCCACGATCGTCGTCGCGGCGCCCTTCATCACCACCACCGTCCCGAGCAGGGTGGCGGCCGCCCGCGCCGCGTCGAGCGGGTCCGCCTCGACCGCGTCCCGGCTCCGGTCGAGGAGTTGCGCCATCTCGCCGGCATGGGGCGTGATCACGGCCCGCCCGCCAACCGCCCTCACCGCCTCCGCATGGACGGCGAGGCCGCACAGGGCCGTGGCGTCGAGGACGAAGGCGGGAGACCCATCCGCGCGGAGCAGCCCAGCCGTGAGCGAGGCGGAGGCGTCGTCGCCCATCATGCCGGGCCCGATCAGGACGGCCTGGCAGCCCCCCGCCATGCGGCGCAGGTCGTCGGCGGCGCGCGGGGCGTCCACGCCGCCATCGGAGGCTTCGGGCAACCCGACGACCATCGCCTCGGGCACCATCAGCCCCATGCCGGCGGCCGCGCTGGCGACGGTGGCGATCTTGAGCTTTCCGGCGCCCACCCGCAGGGCCGCGACGCCGGCCAGCAGGGCCGCCCCCGGAACCGAGGCCGAGCCGCCGATGACCAGCACGCTGCCGCGCGCGTCCTTGCTGCCCTCCCGGGGGACCGGGAGCGGGTGCTCCCGGAGCAGGGAGGGGGTGAGGATGCTGGGGGTCATCGGGCCGCCACGTTCGCGTCGGGATCGGACGTCACCGTCGCGCCGCCTGCGGTGATCGGCGCGACGAAGTTGTAGCGGTCCAGCGCGAGGTGGCCGGTGCCGCCCCCGGAGGAGCGGAAGGCGTATTCGGTCACGGAGCAATTCGCGACGTCGCCCTCGGCGTCGATGCCCAGGATCTGCGCCTCGGTCATGTCCTCGATCAGGTAGCGCAGGCACAGGACCACGACCTGATGCGCGACGATCAGCACCCGCCGCTCCGCGTAATGCAGGGACACGGTGTCCAGGGCGCTCCGCAGGCGCAGGATCACGTCGCACCAGCTCTCGCCGGATGGCGGCCGGTGATAGAACTTGCCGAGGCGGCGGCGCATGGCGGCCTGCTCGGGATGCAGTTGCTCGACGCCAGCGCGGGTCAGCCGGTCGAGGACGCCGAGTTCCCGCTCGCGCAGCCGCTCGTCGATGTGAAACGCGGGCGCCCCCGGCGACAGGCCGCCTACGGCGCGGATGCGGTCGGCGGTCTGCCGCGCCCGGAGGTAGGGCGAGGTCAGCACGATCTCCGGGCGGGCTCCGTCCGGCTGGTCCGCGAACCAGCGCCCGACCGTGTCGGCCTGGTGCGCGCCGCGCGCGCTCAGGGGCACGTCGACGTCGCGCTCGGCAATGTCGATCCGGGCGAGGCTCGCGCCATGGGCGGCCTCCGCCGCGACATTGCCGGCGCTCTCACCGTGCCGCACGATCCACAGCCGGCTCGGCCAGCGCTGGTGCATGAACTTCGCCCTTCGATTGCGTTCGGCAACGCCGTTCGGGGCCCCGGGTTCGCGGGCGTCGGGCGCGCACCGAACGAACGCCGGCCCCGCGCGTTCATGGCCATGCTTGCACGCCCGACCGACCGGCCCCCCCACATCAGCCCCGCCGACCCCGCCAACCGGTTCGAGGCGGCGGACGTCGCCGCCGGCCTCCGGCTGGCGCGCGGCAAGGATCATCCCGTGGTGCGCAGGCTCGGGAGCGCGAGCGAGATCGGAAGCTGGAAATCGCTGCTGGCGCTGTCCGCCGGCACCCTGGCCCTGGGCCTCGCGGCGCGGGACCGCCGGCTCGCGGCGGCGGGGCGGCACATGCTGGAGGCCGGCATCCTGGCCAGCCTCGTGAAGACGAGCCTGAAGCGGACGGTGCACCGGACCCGCCCCAACGTCGTCCTGGACGAGGGGTATTACGCGCGGGGATGGCCGGGGACGAATGTCGGGCCGTGGCAATCCTTCCCGTCGGGCCATTCCGCCCTGAGCGCCGCCGTCGCCTGCGCCGCCGTCCGGGCCTACCCGGAGGTCGCGGGGCCCGCCTATGCCGTCGCCGCCGGGATCGTCGCAGCGCAGGTCCTGCGCGGGGCCCATTTCCCCGCCGACGTGCTGGCGGGGGCGGCCATCGGCGTCGCGGCGGAATACGCCGTCGACCGGGTGACGCACGAGCGCCGCCGGCCCCCGCGCTGAGGGCGATCAGCCGCTCACGCCGCGCCCCTCCGGCGCAGCGCGGGCTCGCGCGCGCCGTCCTCGACGGCCTGCGCGAACCGGAAGGTGCAGCGGCCGGAGGCCTTGGCCGCGTAGAGCGCCTTGTCGGCGCGCGTATGAAGGGCCTCGCCGTGAACCGCCCCGGCGGCGGCGAGGGCGATGCCGATGCTCACGCCGATCTGCCGTTCATGGCCGTCGAGGTCGAAGGGTGACGAGAGCGCGGCGATCAGCCGTTGCGCCAGGGTGATGGCCCTCGCCCGGTCCGCCCCCGGCTGGATCACGACGAACTCGTCGCCGCCGAGCCGCGCCACCACGTCCTCGTCCCGGACCGCAGCGCGCAGGCGGTCGGCGACGGATTGGAGCAGCCGGTCGCCGGCATGGTGGCCGAAGCTGTCGTTGATCGCCTTGAACCGGTCGAGGTCGAGGCAATGCAGGGCGAAGCCGTCATGGCCCCGCTGCGCCCGCGCGATCTCGCCCTGCAGGCATTCGCGGAATTGCAGCCGGTTCGGCAGGCCGGTCAACGGATCGTGCCGCGCCAGATGGGCGAGCCGCGCCTCGCGCTCGCGCAGGAGGCGCTCCGTCTTGTGCAGCCGTAATTGCGCGGTGACGATCCGGGCAAGGTTCTCCAACTGCCCGCGCTGCCGGGCCGTGAAGCTGCGCGGGACACGGTCCATCACGCACAGGCTGCCGACCTGAAGGCCGGGGGCGACCTCCAGCGGGGCGCCGGCATAGAACCGGACCCGTTCCGCCCCCGTCACGAGGAGGCTGTCGCGGAAGCGTGGGTCCCGCGCCGCATCCTCGACGACGAGGACTTCGTCCGACACCACGGTGTGGGTGCAGAAGGATTCGCTGCGCGCCGTGCCCGGCAGGCCGATGCCGCAGCGGCCCTTGAACCACTGGTCGGTCTCGGTGACGAGGGACACGAGGGCGATGGGGGCGCCGAACAGGTCGCGGGCCGTCTCGCAGATCGCGGTGAACTGGTCCTCGGGCGCCGTATCCAGGATGTCGAGATCGAGAAGGGCATCGAGCCGGGCGGCTTCGCGGGGATGCACCGGTACCATCGGGAGCCCTGACTTCCGCTACGTGACGCGCCACTCGGTAACGGCGCAGTTTCGGGAAGGGTCACAGTAGGTTCGAAGACTTACGGGGAATTAAACGTGCAAGGTAAACTGAAAATCGCTGCGCAGCTCGCAATTTCGGTTTCCACGTACACGACCGTCAAGCTTCCTCGACACTTGTGCCGCCGGTGGCATCACCTCCCCATCTCGTCGGCTCCGCCCACGCGTGTCGCCCGGCCCCCCCGAGGCAGAGTCCAAGTGTCGCGCCGGCAGTAAAGGAACGGGTGCCATTCGTTGAGGTCTTGAGCCCGGCGCATTATGCAGTGGCCCATGGAACTTCAGATTTCACCCGAACGGCCCGTGGCGCCCCTCGCCTGCAAGCTGCCGCACGCCGGAAAGGCGGCGCCGTTCCTGCCGATGAGCCGCGCCGAGATGGCCGCCCTCGGCTGGGATGCCTGCGACATCGTGCTGGTGACGGGCGACGCCTACGTGGACCATCCGAGCTTCGGCATGGCCATCATCGGCCGGCTGCTCGAATCGCAGGGGTTCCGGGTCGGCATCATCGCGCAGCCCGATTGGCAGTCGGCGGAGCCGTTCAAGGCGCTGGGCAAGCCGCGGCTGTTCTTCGGCGTGACCGGCGGCAACCTCGATTCGATGGTGAACCGCTACACGGCCGACCGCCGCCTGCGCCACGACGACGCCTACACAGCCGGCGGCGAGGGCGGCCGGCGGCCCGACCGCTGCACCATCGTCTACACGCAGCGCTGCCGCGAGGCCTACAAGGACGTGCCGATCGTGCTCGGCGGCATCGAGGCGTCGCTGCGCCGGATCGCCCATTACGATTACTGGTCCGACAAGGTACGCCGCTCGATCCTGGCGGACGCGAAGGCCGACCTGCTCCTCTACGGCAACGCCGAACGGGCGGTGATCGAGGTGGCGAACCGCCTCGCGGTCGGCGAGGCCCCGAACGAGCTCGACTCCGTGCGGGGCGTCGCCCTGTTCCGCCGCGTGCCCGCCCACTACACCGAGCTGCCCGCCGACGACCTCGACTCCGCGGACGAGGCCGCCTCCCGCAAGCCCGGCGAGACCGTGATCCGGCTCCCCGCCTACGAGCAGGTGAAGGACGACAAGGAAGCCTATGCCCGCGCCTCGCGGGTGCTGCACCGGGAGGCCAACCCCGGCAACGCGCGCCCGCTGGTCCAGCGCCACGGCGACCGCGACCTGTGGCTGAACCCGCCGCCGATCCCGCTGACCAGCGAGGAGATGGATTCGGTCTACGACCTGCCCTACGCCCGCGCCCCCCATCCGTCCTACGGCGATGCGAAGATCCCCGCCTGGGACATGATCAAGTTCTCGGTGACGATCATGCGCGGCTGCTTCGGCGGCTGCACCTTCTGCTCCATCACCGAGCACGAGGGCCGGGTGATCCAGAACCGCTCGGAGGGCTCGATCCTGCGCGAGATCGAGCACATCCGCGACAAGACCCCCGGCTTCACGGGGGTGATCTCGGATGTCGGCGGGCCGACCGCGAACATGTACCGGATGGCCTGCAAGGACCCGAAGATCGAGTCCGCCTGCCGCCTGCCCTCCTGCGTGTTCCCGGACATCTGCCCGAACCTCAACACCTCGCACGACGACCTGATCCGGCTCTACCGGAAGGTCCGCGAGGTGAAGGGCGTCAAGAAGGTGATGGTCGCCTCCGGCGTGCGCTACGACCTCGCGGTCCGGAGCCCCGAATACGTCAAGGAACTCGTGACCCACCATGTCGGCGGGCGCCTCAAGATCGCGCCGGAGCACACCGAGCGCGGCCCCCTCGACAAGATGATGAAGCCGGGGATCGGCACCTACGACCGGTTCAAGGCCATGTTCGACGCCGCCGCGAAGGAGGCGGGCAAGAAGTACTACCTGATCCCGTACTTCATCGCCGCGCATCCCGGCACGACCGACGAGGACATGATGCACCTCGCGCTCTGGCTGAAGAAGAACGATTACCGCGCCGATCAGGTGCAGACCTTCCTGCCCTCCCCCATGGCGACCGCCACCGCCATGTATCACACCGAGATCAACCCGCTGCGCGGCGTGCGGCGGGGCGGCAGCGAGCCGGTGGAGGCGATCAAGGGGATGCGCCAGCGGCGGCTGCACAAGGCGTTCCTGCGCTACCACGACCCCGAGAACTGGCCGGTCCTGCGCGAGGCGCTGCGGGAGATGGGCCGGGCCGACCTCATCGGGCCGAGGCCGGACCAACTGGTGCCGTTCTCGCAGCCGCCGGGGACCGGCGCGGGCGCAGGCTTGGGCAAGCCCGGGGGCCGGAGCCGCCACGCGGGTCGCCCGGTCTTCACCACCAAGGGCGTGCCGCTGAGGAAGTGACGGCCGGGCGGCAAGCTTTGCTTTGCACGGGCCGCCCGCCATGTAGCGGCCTATGATCCGATTGATCCCCAGCCTGCCCGCCCTCTACGTCGCCGCGCGGGTCGTGTGGCCGAGCCCCTGGCCCCTCGCGGTCAAGCTCGGCGCCACCATCCTGCTGATCGCGGCATCCCAGTATCACCTGTGGAGCCGCCTCTCGTCGGGATCGGTCTTCGCGCCGGAATTCCCCCGCCCGGTGGTGATCCTGTTCAACGGGGCGTTCGGCGCGCTGGCGCTGGCCGCGCCGATGCTCCTCGCCCTCGATGCCGTGGCGCTGGCGGGCTGGGCCGTGCCCGGCGGCGGATGGGCCGTCCCCCTGGCCTGGCGCTACGCGGCGGTGCTCGCGGCCGTGGTCCTGGCGGCGCTGGCCGTGGCCCAGGCCGTGCGCGTGCCGCCGCTGAAGGACGTGACGGTGGCGATCCCCGACCTGCCCCCCGCCTTCGACGGCTACACGCTCCTGCACCTCTCCGACCTGCACATCAGCCGGCTGTTCCCGGCTCCCTGGGCCGAGGCCGTCGTCGCCCGCGCCAACGCCCTCCGCACCGACCTGATCGTGGTGACGGGCGACTTCATCGACGGCGCCCTCGCCTCCCGGCGGGACGACGTCGCGCCGCTGCGCGCCCTGACGGCGCCGGACGGGGTCTGGGCCGTGCCCGGCAACCACGAATACTTCTTCGATTACGCGGCCTGGATGCGCCACCTCGCCGGGATGGGGATCCGCATGCTGGCCAACGGCCACACGGTCCTCCGGCGCGAGGGCGGGGCCCTCGTGGTGGCGGGCGTGACCGACCGCTCGGCCCCCGCCACGGGCAATCCGGGGCCCGACCTCGCCGCCGCGCTGGCGGGCGCCCCGCCTGACGCGCCGGTCGTGCTGCTGGACCACCAGCCCGGCAACGCCGCCAGGGCGGCCGCGCAGGGGGTGCGGCTGCAATTGTCGGGTCACACCCATGGCGGCATGATCCGGGGCCTCGACCAGCTGGTGGCGCGGGGGAATGCCGGGTTCGTCTCCGGGGCGTACCGGGTCGGGGGCATGGTGCTCTACGTCAGCAACGGGACCGCCCTGTGGCCGGGCTTCGCCCTGCGCCTCGGCCGCCCCTCCGAACTGACGCGGATCACCCTGCGGGCGGGCGGAGCGTTGCAATGAGGCGGTCATGACCCCGGATCGGCCGGACGGCGCGAGGCCCCGCCGCGTCCTCGTCCTGGGGGCGACGGGCACGATCGGCCGCGCGACCGTGCGGGCGCTCGCCGCGCGCGGCCATGACATCACCTGCCTCGTCAGGCGCCCCGCCGAGACCGGCACCGCCACCCGGATCGTGGACCTCACCGATCCGGTCTCGGTGGCGCGCGAGGGCCTGCGCGGCGAGACCTTCGACGTGCTGGTGTCCTGCCTCGCGTCGCGCACCGGCCTGCCCGACGACGCCTGGGCGATCGATCACCGCGCGCAGGTGAACGCCCTCCACGCCAGCCGGGCGGCCGGCGTGACCCATGTCGTGCTCCTGTCGGCGATCTGCGTCCAGAAGCCCCTCCTCGCCTTCCAGCACGCCAAGCTCGCCTTCGAGGCGGAGCTGATCGCGTCGGGGCTCGACTACACGATCGTCCGGCCGACGGCCTTCTTCAAATCCCTCTCGGGGCAGATCGAGCGGGTGAGACGCGGCAAGCCGTTCCTCGTGTTCGGCGATGGGACCCTGACGGCCTGCAAGCCGATCAGCGACGACGACCTCGGCCGCTACCTCGCGGATTGCCTCGACGCCGAGGGGCGGCGCAACCGCGTGCTGCCGATCGGCGGCCCCGGCGAGGCGATCACGCCGAAGGCGCAGGGCGAGCGGCTCTTCGCCCTGCTCGGGCGCGAACCGCGCTTCAGGCATGTTCCGGTGGCGCTCCTCGACGGCATCGTCGCCGTGCTGTCGACCCTCGGGCGATGGGTGCCGTCCCTGGCGGCCAAGGCCGAACTCGCGCGGATCGGCCGCTACTACGCGACCGAATCCATGCTCGTCCTCGACCCCGCGACCGGGCGATACGACGCGCAGGCCACCCCCTCCACCGGGTCGGAGACGCTGTTCGACTATTACGCCCGCGTGCTCCGTGGCGAGGCCGCCGCCGAGCGGGGGGACCACGCCGTGTTCTGACGGGGCGCGGCGCCATCGGGCACAGCCGGCCGGGCGAGGGCAGCCAATCCGAGAGATTGCGGATCGGCCGCAGCCCGAGTTCGCCGCGCCTGGCATCCAGGCAGGTCGGGCAGGACCGGCGGTCAATGGCGGCTGCGCATCAGGAACGGCGACAGGAACACCCGCTCGACCGTTTCCGGAAACGGCTCGCCGTCGAACGCGGGGAAGCCTAAGCTGCCCTCGCTGAACGACACTCATGATTCGGTCTTCGTTTGTAGTTCCAGGCCGGATCGGGCCCCAAGGACCCATTTCGAAAGCTCATAATGACCTGAATTCAGAGATTTTCCGAGGGAGAACGACCATGGACCATGACATGAAACGACGCACGGCTGCCGAATTCTTCGGCACCTTCTGGCTCGCCTTCGGCGGCTGCGGGGCCGCCGTCCTGTCAGCGGCCTTCCCCGAACTCGGGATCGGCTTCGTCGGCGTCGCCCTGGCCTTCGGCCTGACGGTCCTCAGCATGGCCTACGCGGTCGGCCACATCTCCGGCGGGCACTTCAACCCCGCCGTCACCCTCGGCCTCTGGGCCTCGGGCCGCTGCGCCAACAAGCACGTCGCGCCCTACATCGTCGCGCAGGTCGTCGGCGCCGTCGTCGCGGCGGGAACCCTCTACCTGATCGCCTCGGGCAAGGCGGGCTGGGTGCCGAAGGGCTTCGCGTCGAACGGCTACGGCGACCTCAGCCCCGGCCAGTACGGGCTCGGCGCCTGCCTCGCCATCGAGGTGCTGACGACCTTCTTCTTCCTGCTGATCATCATCGGCGCGACCTCGAAGGGCGCCGCCAGCGGCTTCGCCGGCATCCCCATCGGCTTCGCGCTGGTGCTGATCCACCTCATCTCGATCCCGGTGACGAACACCTCCGTGAACCCGGCCCGCTCGACCGGCGTCGCCCTGTTCGCCGGCGGCGACTACGTGGGGCAGCTCTGGCTGTTCTGGCTCGCCCCCATCGCGGGCGCCATGATCGCCGGCACCCTGGCGAAGTGGCTCTACGACGACACCAAGATCGTCGACACCGTCGTCGTCGAGCGGCGGATCGCGTAGCGGCCGCTCAGGCCTCGGCCACCACGACATGCGCGCCGGCCTCGGCCAGGGCCTGCCGCTGGTCCCGCGAGGCGCGGGCGTCCGTCACCAGGGTCCAGCGGCGGGGCAGAGGGGCCCAGGCCATCTGCTCCGCGCGGCCGAGCTTGCCGGCGGTGGCGAGGACGATCGTGTCCTCCGCCTGCGCCATCATCGCGGATTTGAGCGCGACCTGATCGAGGCTCGCCTCGCACAGGCCCCGTCCGGCGACGACGCCGTCCGCGCTCGTCACCAAACGGTCCGCCGTCACCCGGCGCAGGGCCTCGACGGCGATGGGGCCGACGGTGCTCATGCTCGTCGCCCGCAACCCGCCGCCGAGGACGATCAGGTCGATGTCCGGCGCGCGGGCCAGACAGGGAAGCAGCGCGAGGTTGTTGGTGATGATGCGCAGCCGGCGGTCCACCAGGAGGCGGCCGAAGGCCGTCACGGTCGAGCCGGCATCCAGGATGAGGGTCTCGCCGTCCGCGATCAGGGCGAGGGCCGCCCGCGCGATGGCCTGCTTCTCCGGGCCGTCGATCGCGAGCCGTTGGTCCAGGGTGGTCTCGGGCGGTCCTCCGGCGAGGATGGCGCCGCCATAGGTCCGCCGCACGGCCTTGGTGTCCGACAGGTGCTGGAGGTCGCGCCGGACGGTCGAGGCCGAGACGCCGAACCGCCGGGCGAGATCGTCCACGTCGATCTCCCCGAGTTCGAGCGCCGCCAGCAGCCGCGCGCGGCGTTCCGTCCCCCGCATGCCCGTGCCATCTCCCTCGGCCCCCGGCAGGGGGGCCGGCGCTATATGCAAGGGGAGGCGTCAGGCCGCCAGCGATTTCGGCGCCAGACCCACCGCCTGCCGCAGCGCCTCGATGAGGCTCCGCTCGTCCGCCACCCCGGTGCCGGCGATGTCGAAGGCGGTCCCGTGATCGACCGAGGTGCGGATCACCGGAAGGCCGACGGTGATGTTCACCCCGGCTTCGAGGCCGAGCACCTTGATCGGGCCGTGGCCCTGGTCGTGGTACATGGCGACGACCATGTCGTAATCGCCCCGCCCCGCGAGGAAGAACAGGGTGTCGGCCGGCAGCGGCCCCCGGACGTCCCACCCCTTCGCGCGGCAGGCCTCCACCGCCGGGGTGATCTTCTCCGCCTCCTCGCCGTGGCCGAACAGGCCGTTCTCGCCGGCATGGGGGTTGATGGCGCAGACGCCGATCTTCGGATTGACGATCCCGGCCTTCACGAGGACGGCGTGGCCGCGCCCGATGACCCGCTCGACGAGGCCCGGCTCGATCCGCGCGATCGCGTCGATCAGGCCGATATGCGTCGTGACGTGGATCACCCGCAGCTTGGGCGAGACCAGCATCATCGAGACCTCCGGCGTGCCGGTGAGGTGCGCGAGCATCTCGGTATGGCCGGGGAACTTGTGGCCGGCGGCGTGCAGCGCCTCCTTCGACAGGGGCGCCGTGCAGATGCCCTGCGCCTGCCCCGCCTGCACGACCTCCACCGCCTTGGCGATGCACCGGTACGCCGTCTCGCCGGCCACGGGCGAGACGCGCCCGAACGGCAGATCCTCCGGGACGCAAGCGAGGTCCACGCATTGGACGGCGCCCGTGCGGAAGGTCGCCTCGCCCGCCTCGGCGTGGGCCTCGACCGTCAGGCCGGACCCGACGATGCGGCCCGCCTGCCGGAGGCGCCCGGCATCGCCGATCACCAGGGGCCGGCAGAGGTCGTTCACCTCGGGATGGGCCAGGGCCTTCATGATGATCTCCGGCCCGATGCCGGCGGGATCGCCCATGGTGATCGCGATGGTCGGACGGGTCATGTGAGACTTCCTTCGGTTCGCGCCTTGCGCAGGCGGTCACGGATGCGGACGAGGCTGTCGGCATCGCCGAACGCGCCCGCCTTGGTCGCGATGGGGATCGAGAGCCGCCCCAGGGTGAGCCCGAGGGACACGCCGGGCTCGATCTCGTCCGCGAGGTGAATGCCCCGGATGTCGAGGCGCGTCAGGAGGGCGGCGGCGGTCTCGCCCCCCGTGGCGGCCAGCGCGCCGATCTCCCCGGCGACGGAGGCCAGCGCGTCGGCCAGGGCATGCGCCAGCCGGAGGCCGAGGCTCAGGTCGGGCTCGCCCGCGAGCACGATCTCCACCAGGACGTCGCCCCCCGCCGCCAGCCGCTGCGCGACCTGGGCGGCGAGGCCCGCGCGCCCGTCCTCATCCGTCAGCAGGGTGTGCGGCGTGACCGGCAGGTGCAGGACGGCGCCGTCGGCCACGAGGCGCCGGGCGCCGGCCCGCGAGATGTCGGCCATGGAGCCGACCACGAACAGCGCGCCCCGCCCGTCCGGCCCGATGCGCACCGGGTCCAGCCCCTGCGGCGGGGTGGAGGCCGCGAGGGCATGGGCCAGCCCGGCGCTGCCGATGAAGAAGGGCGAGCCGTCCATCGCCAAGCCCGCCTCGGCGATCCGGCACAGGTCGTCGTCGGTTTCGGCGTCGCAGACGGCGATCCGGTCGGGAACGGAGGCAGCCTCCGCCAGCGCCCCGGCCAGCCCGCCGCCGCGCACGGTCTCCAGGGGGAGCACCCGCGACGCGAGCCCGGCCGTCGCCAGCATCGCGCCGAGTTCGGCGGTCTCGTAGCGGTGGTCGCGCCGCCAGACCTCCGTGTCCTCCAGCGGACGGCCGCCCACCCGCACCCGGCCATCGACCGTCGTGCGGCCGGTGCCGGGGAATGCCGGCGCCAGGATGCCGAAGGCGTGGCCGTGAACGGCCCGCAGCGGGGCCAGGCTCGCCGCGATCTCGGCGGCGGGGTGCCCCCGCAGGGTCGAGTCGATCTTCTTGAACAGGCGGCGCCCGGCCGTGTGGAACCGCTGCAGCAGCGCCGCGTGGCGCTGCGCGGCGGCCGCCTCGGAGAGCCCCCGGCTGTCCGCATCGTAGGACAGGACCGGGACCTCCTCGTCCCAGGCCGTCTCACCCCAGATGACGGCGGCCGCGCGCCCCCGCCGACGGAACGCGATCGCGCAATCGGCGGCTCCGGTCAGGTCGTCGGCGAGGATGAGCCAGGCCGCGTCCATCTCAGGCGCGGCCCGCCGGGGCGGGCTCGGCCACGACGTCCTCCGCCTCGGCCTCGCCGGGGCCGACGACCTTCGCCGTCCAGGCCGTGACGACCGGAACGAGGATGGCCGTGACGACGACGCAGGCCGCCACCAGGATCGTCGCGGGGCCGGCGGCATCGGCATAGGCCGGGTTCGCGGCGGCGACGATGGCCGGGACGGCGGCGGCGTTTCCGGCCGTCGAGGCGGCGGCGACACCGGCGACGCCGGTGCCCCCGGTGAGGCGGTCGGCCAGGAACAGGGGAATGCCCGTCAGCACCACCACCGCGACCCCCATCGCGAGACCCAGCAGGCCCGCCTGCCAGACCTTGGTGAGGTCGAGGCCCGCGCCCAGGGCGAAGGCGAAGAACGGAATCATGACCGGGATCGCCTTGCTCAGGAAGGCGCGCATCTCGCGGTCGAGGTTCCCGATGATCATCCCGACGACGAGGGGCAGGACGGCGCCCACCAGGGTCTGCCAGGGAAAGGCCGAGAGGCCGGCGACGCCCAGCGTCACCATGGTGAGGAACGGGCCGCTTTCCAGCGACATGACCGTGTAGGCGCCGACATCCCGGGGGCGGCCGTACTGGCCCATCAGTGCCATGTAGAGGCCGCCATTCGTGTCGTTCATGCTGGCGACGACGGCCAGGGTGGACAGCCCGGCGAACATGCCCGCCGCGACCGGGGCCTCCCCGAGGACGCGCCCGAAGATCAGCCCGAGGATGAGCGCGATCCCGATCTTCACGATCAGCAGCGTGCCGCCCTTCTTCACGATGTACGGCGTGGCGCGGAAATCGATGCTCGCCCCCATGCACACGTAGAAGACCGCCAGGATCGTCAGGGCGCCCGAGAACAGCGCCCCGGTGAAGGAGCCGAAGAACTTCGGCGTGCCGGGAAAGAAGGTCGCGATCAGCGCGCCCGCCAGCAGCGGCACGACCATCATGCCCCCCGGAACGCGGTCAATGGTCCGTTTGATCGGCAACTGCATCGCCGCGTCCTCCCTGATTGTCGCGAGCACTTTCGTTGATGGCCCTGGCGCAGGCCGGTGCTCGCGGACAACTTTGCGCAGATCGCGCATTCCGTCAACGCAGTTGCGCAATCTGCGCATTCGCGCCGACCCGCTCCGCCGCGAAGCGCGCGCGCAGCCACGCGGCGGCCGGGCCGCAGGGCCTCTGCTTGTGCCAGACGAGTTCGAGGGCGATGGGCCAATCGCCCTGATCGAAGTGGAGGTCCGGCGTCACGAGATACGGCGCCGTAAGGGACGAGGCGATGACGTGGTCGGTGACGAAGGCCCAGCCGATCCCGTGCTTGACCATCTCCAGGATGACCCAGTGGCTCTCCACCCACCAGACTTCGGCGGCCACCCGCAGGCGGCGCTTCTCCGCGCCGTCGCCCCGTGCGGCCACGAGGATTTGGCGGTGCCGCTTCAGCTCCTCCCACTCCACCCGCTCCTTGGCGAGGGGGTGATCGCGGCCGCAGACGAGCTTGAGCGGCACCCAGCCGATGGTCTGGAAGCCGAGTTCCGTGGGAAGCGCCTCCTGGCGCCACATCACGCCCAGGTCGGCCGCCCCGGACCGGACCATGCGGCTGACATCCTCCATGAGGGGGAAGAGCAGTTCCAGTTCCACGAAGGGGAAGCGCCGGGCGAAGTCGGCGAAGAGCGCGCCGAGGGCATGCTCCGGGTAGAGTTCGTCGATGGCGACCACCAGCCGGTTCTCGACGCCCTGTTCCAGGCTGCTGGCGACGCCGATCAGGTGCTCCCGCCGGTCGAGGACGACGCGCGCTTCGAGCAGCAGCCGTTCCCCCGCCGGGGTCAGGATCGGATTGCGGCCCGTCCGGTTGAACAAGGCCAGCCCCAGATCGGTCTCCAGGTTGGCGACCTGCGTGCTGACGGCCGATTGCGCCTTCCGCAGAACCCGCGCCGCACCGGAAAAGGAGCCGGCCTCCGCCGCCGCCACGAAGGCTTGAAGCTGATCGAGCGACACGGCCATCTATCTGATTCTCAGATACGTCCTAACTTGTGGATCGGCTTATCACAGATAGACAGCGGGCAACCCAGTCGGCTTCCGCAGAGGAGATCATGCGCAGCACACGAGACCGTATCCGTCACGCCATCCTGTTCGAGGTGATCGGCCTCCTGCTCATCGTGCCCCTCGGGACCGCGGTGTTCGGCCTGCACGCGGCCGACATGGGCGTGATCGGCCTCGGGAGCGCGCTGGTCGCGACGACGTGGAACTACGTCTACAACCTCGGCTTCGACCGGGCGATGCAGCGGTTCGCCGGGCACACGCGCAAGAGCGTCGTCCTGCGGGTCGCGCACGCCGTCCTGTTCGAGGCGGGGCTGCTCATGATCCTACTGCCGCCGATCGCGTGGTATCTCGGCATCGGCCTGGTCGAGGCCTTCTTCATGGACCTCGCGATCGCGGCCTTCTACGTGGCCTACGCCTTCGTCTTCAATCTGGCCTACGACCACGCCTTCCCCCTGGCGAGCTGGGGCGACGTCGCGGCCAAGCCGTCCCGCTGAGGGGGGCTGACGTTCCTGAAAGCGACCCGTCTTCCCGTGATTGCCGGGCGCCCGGCCCGGCTACGGCAGCCGGTCGCGTTGCTGCCACTGCACGAGATGCTCGGGCGCCCCCCAGGCCGCCTTCAAGCGGGCGATGTGACCGTCCACCCGGTTGACCGACCCGGCGTCCTTGAACGCGGCCCAGATCTCAAAATGCTCGGTGCCCCGGGGGCTCAGCCGCCATTCGCTGTGGTCCTTGTTATCCTGAACAAGCCACGCGTGGATCATGACGACCTGCGGCCCCACCATATCGAAATGATGTTCGAGGTAGCCCGCGAAATTGGGTCGGATGGCACGACACCATAAGATCGTTGTATTCACTGTTGCTCCCCCATATGAGGCAACATAATTTACTTTCGATCCGCGGTCATTGTTTATTTTTATTGACGACTTTGCGTTGTAAATTCATGAGACAACTTATCTAGTGCGTGTTTCGTCGCAAATCGAATTGTTGCTGATGTTTGAGGATGTTATGCGGCCTCGGACCTATCCCGGAGGCATCGAAGTCGGCGGCGGCGGTCCCGGCGCGGCGGGTTCCAGGCTTGAATACGCCGCGTGGCCGGCATAGCGCGGTCCCGGCGCCGGACGGATGGCCGCACCCGACCGTGACGGCTGCGGGCCGGGGGGCGTTGGTCCCGGCAGCCGCACCGGTTAGAGAGGCGCATGACCGACGGAGATCTTCGACACGAGGTCGAGCGGCTGCGCCAGCGCGAGAGCGAACTGGTGGCGGAGGTCGGGCGCCTCCGCGCCGGCCGGGAGCCGGATGCCCCCTCGACCGCCAACGAGGCCGGCGTCGGGACCCTCCGGTCCGACCTGCTGTTCACCGCCTCGGACAAGACCCGGATGGCGATGATCGTCACCGATCCGAACCTGCCGGACAATCCCATCGTCTTCGCCAACCGCGCGTTCCTGGAACTCTCCGGCTACGCGGCCGAGGAGCTGATCGGCCGCAATTGCCGCTTCCTGCAGGGGCCCGGCACCGACCCGGCCCACGTCACCCGCATCCGCGACGCCGTCGCGGCGCGGCGGGACGTGGTGGTCGAGTTGCTGAACTACCGGCGTGACGGCAGCCCCTTCGTCAACGAGCTGTACGTCAGCCCCGTCTTCGGCCCGCACGGCGAATTGCTGTACTTCTTCGGAAGCCAGCTCGACCTGACGCGCTTCCGGGAGATGGAGGGGATGGCCGTGCGGCGGGGCGCCTCCTTCCGCAGCCTGCTGGAGGACGGCGAGGCCGGCTTCTGCATCATCGAGATGCGCTTCGACGCGCGGGGGCGGGCCGAGGATTACCGCTTCGTCGAGGTCAACGCCGCCTTCGAGCGCCAGTCGGGACTCGCCGACGCGGAAGGCCGCTGGATGCGCGAGCTCGAACCGGAGCACGAGCAGCACTGGTTCGACACCCTGGGGCAGGTCGCCTGCACGGGCCGCGACGCGCGGTTCCGGGGCGCGGCCTCGCAGCGGGGGCGCGTGTTCGACGTCCACGCCGTGCGCATCG
The DNA here is from genome assembly GCF_055361565.1 of Methylobacterium sp. TK26. Taxonomy (NCBI): domain Bacteria; kingdom Pseudomonadati; phylum Pseudomonadota; class Alphaproteobacteria; order Hyphomicrobiales; family Methylobacteriaceae; genus Methylobacterium; species Methylobacterium sp. TK26. Next base: position 3,270,474 of record NZ_CM143965.1, read on the forward strand.
GCAGCCAGGCGCAGAACCGTGTCGCGGTGCTGTTCGAGGACGCCACCGTCCGGCTGGAGACCGAGCGCCGCCGCGATGCGCAGGACCGCGACCGGCTCGTCGAGCGCGACCTCGTCTGGCGCACGAGCCGCGACCTCCTCGTCGTCTGCAGCCTCGACGGGACCATCCGCGCGGTCAACCCGGCCTGGACGGACCTGCTCGGCTGGCCGGCGGGCAGCCTCGTCGGCACCGGCATCGACGCCGTGATGCACCCGGACGAGCAGGACGCCGCCGCCCAGGGCTTCGAGATGGTGCGCACCGGCCGGAACGTCTCCAACATCGACATCCGTCTCAGGACCGCCGACGGCGCGCATCGCTGGATCTCGTGGAACGCCATCCTGCAGGGGGACCGCTACTACGCCACCGGCCGGGACGTGACCGAGCGCCGGGCGCTGGAGGAGCAGTTGCGCCAGTCGCAGAAGATGGAGGCGGTCGGGCAACTCACCGGGGGCGTGGCGCACGATTTCAACAACCTGCTGACCGTCATCAAGTCCTCGACCGACCTCCTGAAGCGGCCGAGCCTGAGCGAGGAGCGGCGCGCGCGCTACATCGACGCCATCTCCGACACGGTGGACCGCGCCGCCCGGCTCACCAGCCAATTGCTCGCGTTCGCGCGCCGGCAGGCGCTGCGCCCCGCCGTGTTCGACGCCGCCCAGTCGGTGGCGGCCATCGCCGACATGGTCGGCACGCTCACCGGCGCCCGCATCCACGTCGAGACCGATACGAATGCCGGCACGGACGAGGCCGGGTGCAGGCTGCCCTGCCACGTCGACGCCGATCCGAGCCAGTTCGACACGGCGCTCGTGAACCTCGTGGTGAACGCCCGCGACGCGATGCAGGGCGAGGGGCGCCTGCGCATCGCGGTCCGGCGCGCGGACCGCATCCCGCCCCTGCGCTCGCACCCGGCGGTGCCGGGCGACTTCGTGGCCGTGTCGGTCTCGGATACCGGCGCCGGCATCGAGGCGGACCTGCTGGAGCGCATCTTCGAGCCGTTCTTCACGACGAAGGGCGTGGGGCACGGCACTGGGCTCGGCCTCAGCCAAGTGTTCGGCTTCGCCAAGCAATCGGGGGGCGACGTCGCGGTCGACAGCGCGGTCGGCGTCGGGACCACCTTCACCCTGTTCCTCCCCCATTCCGCCGACGCCGGGGCGCGGGAACCCGCGCGGGACGATCCGGGGCCGCTCGCGGAGGGGCACGGCACGCCGGTCCTCGTCGTCGAGGACAACGTGGAGGTCGGCGCCTTCGCCACCCAGGCGCTGGGGGAACTCGGCTACCAGGCCGTCTGGGTGAAGGACGCGCAGGCCGCCCTGGCCGAGATCGAGGCGTCCGGCCAGCGGTTCGAGGTGGTCTTCTCCGACGTGGTGATGCCCGGCATGAACGGGGTCGACCTCGCCCGGGAGATCCGGCGGCGCTGGCCCTACCTGCCCGTGGTGCTGACCTCCGGGTACAGCCATGTCCTGGCCTCCGAGGGCACGGACGGTTTTCCGCTGCTCGGCAAGCCCTACTCCGTCGCCGACCTCAGCCGGGCCCTGCGCAAGGCCCTGCGGGAGCGGTTGGCGCTGACCTTCGGCTGACGGTGGAAAGCGCCGGCCAGGGCGCATCCGCCGCGGGTCGCGCGCGTTGACGTGCGACGCCCGCCGGGCGCGCTGAGGGATCCCGCTCCTTTCGAGCCATCATGCACGCACCCCCACACGACCCGGGAACGATGTCCCGCGCAGATCTGGAAGCCGAGGTTCGGCGCCTGCGGGGGCATTCGGCCTCCCTCGCGCAGATGTTCGAGCAGGCCCCCAGCTTCATCGCCCTCCTGAGCGGCCCCGAGCACCGCTTCACGCTGACGAACGCCGCCTACCAGCGCGCCGTCGATGGCCGCGACGTGGCCGGGCGCACCGTCGCGGAGGCGCTGCCGGAGGCCGCCGCTCAGGGCTACGTCGCCCTGCTCGACGAGGTGTTCCGCACCGGACGGCCTCACCAGGCGATGGGGGCGAGGCTCGATCTCCAGCCCGTGCCGGGGGGCCCGATCACGGAGCGCTACCTCGACTTCGTCTACCAGCCGGTCGCGGGGGCGGACGGCCGGGTCGAGGGCATCTTCGTGGAGGGCCACGACGTCACCGAGCGCACCCGCGCCGAGGCCGCCTTGCGCGAGAGCGAGGCGCGCTACCGCACCCTGTTCGAGAGCATCGAGGTCGGGTTCTGCATCATCGCGATGAAGTTCGAGGGCGACCGGGCCGTCGATTACCGCATCGTCGAGGCCAACCCCGCCTTCGTGCGGCAGACCGGCGCCGACGTCGCCGGACAATGGGTGAGCGACTTCGCGCCCGACCTCGAACGGCACTGGTTCGACACCTACGGGCGCGTCGCCCTGACCGGCGAGCCCGCGCATTTCGAGCATTTCGCCGACGTGTTCGGCCGCTGGTTCGACGTGCGGGCCCTGCGCATCGGCGAGCCGTCCGAGCACCGGGTCGCGATCTTCTTCTCGGACATCACCGAGCGCCGCGAGGTCGAGCGGCGCGCCGAGGCGGGGGAACGGGAACTCCGCCTGATCGCGGACGCCCTGCCGGTGCTCATCGCCTTCATCGGCGCGGACCACGTCTACCGCTTCGCCAACGAGGCCTATGACGACTGGTTCTTCATGCCCGCCCGGGAGATCGTCGGCCGGGACGTGCGCGACCTGCTCGGGCCGGATGGCTACGCGGCACGCCGGCCGTTCATCGACCGGGCGCTCGGCGGCGATCCCGTCACCTTCGAGATGGACTGGCCCCACCGCGACGGGCGCCCCCGCATCGCCGAGATCCGCTACCTGCCGCGCCGGGACACCCAAGGCCGCGTCGACGGCTTCCACGTCTTCGTGCAGGACGTGACCGTCCGCGCGCAGACCGAGGCCGACCTCGCCCGTCAGGTCGCCGCCCGGACCGCCGAGCGCGACCAGATCTGGCAGGCGTCGTCCGACCTGCTCTGCGTGGCCAATTTCGAGGGCTACTTCGTCAGCCTCAACCCGGCCTGGCCCCGGACCCTCGGGTGGACCGACGCCGAGATGAAGGCGCGGCCGTTCCTCGACTTCGTGCATCCCGACGACATCGCGGCGACCGTGGCGGCGGCGGGAGGGCTGGCGCGCGGGGAGGCCCAGCTCACCTTCGAGAACCGCTACCTCCACAAGGACGGCGGCCATGTGTGGCTGTCCTGGAACGCCGTGCCCCGCGACGGCCTGATCTACGGCTCCGTGCGCGACGTGACCGCGATCAAGCGGCAGGCCGAGGCCCTCGCCAGGACCGAGGAGGCCCTGCGGCAATCGCAGAAGATGGAGGCGGTGGGGCAACTGACCGGCGGCCTCGCCCACGACTTCAACAACCTGCTCGCCGGCATCTCGGGCTCGCTGGAACTGATGCAGACCCGGATGAGCCAGGGCCGGATCGGCGACCTCGACCGCTACATGGCGGTCGCCCAGGGCGCGGCCAAGCGCGCCGCCGCGCTGACCCACCGGCTCCTCGCCTTCTCCCGGCGCCAGACCCTCGACCCCAAGCCCACCAACGTGAACCGCCTCGTCACCGACATGGAGGAGTTGATCCGGCGCACGGTCGGCCCGTCCGTCCACCTGGAGGTCGTCGGCCTCGCCGGGCTGTGGCCGGCGCTGATCGACGCCGGCCAGTTGGAGAACGCGCTGCTCAACCTGTGCATCAACGCCCGCGACGCGATGCCGGAGGGCGGCCGCATCACCATCGAGACCGCCAACCGGTGGATCGACGAGGTCGGCGGCCGCCAGCACGACCTGCCGCCGGGGCAGTATCTCAGCGTCTGCGTGAGCGACACCGGCACCGGCATGGCGCCGGACCTGATCGGCAAGGTGTTCGAGCCGTTCTTCACCACCAAGCCCACCGGCGAGGGCACGGGCCTCGGCCTGTCCATGGTCTACGGCTTCGCCCGCCAGTCGGGCGGGCAGGTGCGGATCTATTCCGAGGTCGGCGAGGGCACGATGGTGTGCCTCTACCTGCCCCGCCATTACGGCGAGGCCGACGAGGCCGAGGTCGCGCGCCGGCTCGCCGAGGTGGAGCTGGCGGGCCAGGGCGAGACGGTGCTGATCGTGGACGACGAGCCCTCCGTGCGCATGCTGGTCACGGAGGTGCTGGAAGACCTCGGCTACACCGCCATCGAGGCCGCCGACAGCGTCGCCGGCCTGAAGGTGCTGCAATCGGACGTGCGCATCGACCTGCTCGTCACCGATGTCGGCCTGCCCGGCGGGATGAACGGGCGGCAGATGGCCGATGCCGGCCGCGAGCGGCGGCCGGACCTGAAGGTGCTGTTCATCACCGGCTACGCCGAGAACGCCGTCCTCGGAAACGGCTACCTGCGGCCGGGCATGCAGGTCCTGACCAAGCCGTTCGTGCTGGAAACACTCGCCACCCGCATCAAGGACCTCATCGCCGAGCCGTGAGCGCGCGGCGCGGCCGGAGCGCCGCCATCGCCTCGTCGGCGGCCCTCTGCCCGCTGTCGTGGGCCCCGTGGGCGGTGGTGAAGTCGTGCGGGTGCGTCGCCTCGCCCGCGAAGAACAGCCTGTCCTCGAAGGGCCGGGCGAGTTGCGCCCGCGCCCCGGAGCGGCCCGGCAGGGCGCAGCTATACGCCCCGCCGATGGTGCCCATCCGGCTCCACGCGGTCGCCGCCAGCGGCCGGATCGCCGAGGCCACGTCCCCGCCGAACAGGGCGGTGAGCTGGGCCGCAACGAACGCGAAGCCGGCGGCCGGGCCCTCCTCGGCCACCATGCGCGCGCCCTCGCCCCCGAGGAACGCCTCGATCACCGGCCATCCGTTGGGCCGGATGGAATAGGCGGCCGACCTCGCATCGTGGATGTCGCCGTAGGCGTGCGAATCCGGCGCGAACGCCGAGTCGCGCGCGATCTCCAGGAACACCTTCTCGTTGTGGCCGAGCGGCAGGGCGGCGGCGGCCTCCCGCCAGGGGTCCGTCCCCGCGGGCAGACGGATCGCGTCGCCGGCCAGGATCGCGGTCGAGACCGTCAGGATGGCGGCCCCGGCGTGGAGGGTGCCGGCGCGCGTGGTGACGGCGACCCCGTCCGCCGTCAGGTCGATCCCCTCGGCGGGGGTGGCGAGGCGCAGGGCCGTCGAGGCCGGCAGGCTGGCGGCGACCAGCGTCCCGTAGCCGAGGGGCAGGTGCCAGTTCCGGCCCGTCGAGGCCTCGTCGTAGGCGAGGTAGTCGGTGGCGGAGATCGCCTCGGGCCCGACGCCGCTCATGAAGCCGGCGATGGACCGCACGTAGGCGTTGTAGCGGCCGCCGGGCTCCAGGGCATCGCCGGCCCGGTCGCTGCCGGCCGCGACGGCACGGAGCCGGTCCTCCCACGTGCCGTACGCCCGCTGGGCCGCCTCCTGGTCGTCCCGGTCCTGGGCGATGCTGGGATGGGCCTTGGCCCAGGGCGGATCGCCCCGGTCGACCGGGAAGCCCGCCGCCTCGGCGATGCCGACCCAGGCGTTGCGGTCGCCCGAATGGAGCCATTCGCAGCCGAGATCGAGGGGATACCCGCCGAGATCCTGCGTATGGGCGCGCCCTCCGAGACGCGACGACGCCTCCAGCAGCACGGCCGACGCGCCCTCGGCCGCGAGCCGCCGCGCGGCACCGATCCCGGCGGCCCCTCCCCCTACGATGATGACGTCGAACACGCTGTGCATGGGGCTCATGTGAGATCGCAGACCGCCATCATAACCCCCTCGCCGGGAGCGGGGACACATGCCGGCCCCGCACGCCTGGGCTGCGCCGGTACGGACGGACCTGTGACCTTTGGGCCTAGGCGTCACCGGCCGGACGGCCCGGTTCGGACGTGGCCAGGCCGGCGGCCCGATGTTAATCCGCGTTAAATGGCGTGGCCCCCTGGGCACCCATCCGAGATGGGAATGTCGGTTTGAAGCCATCGCACGACGACGAACCGAGGATCGACCTCACCGCCTGCGACCGTGAGCCCATCCACATCGTCGGCAGCGTCCAGCCGCACGGATTCCTGCTCGTCCTCGAACCGCCCTCCCTGACCGTCGTGCAGGCCAGCGCCAACGCCCCGGCCGAGGCGGCCGTCGGCACGTCCCTGGACGCGGTCTTCCCGCACCTCGCCGCCATCGTCCGCCGCCATCTGGACGAGCCCGGCGCGCAGACCGGCGCGTCCTACCTCCGCACCGTGACCCTCACCTCCGATGCCGCCCGCCTGACCTACGAGGTCGCGGCGCACCGGGTCGATGGCCTCGTGGTGCTCGAACTGGAGGAGGTCGATGCCGCCGCGGCGGATCTCGGCCTCGATGTGCTCACGCCGCGTCTGCGGTCCTTCGTCGAGCGCCTGCACGCCGCCCACGACATCGCGGAACTCTGCCACCTCGTCGCGCAGGACATCCGCGCCGTCACCGGCCTCGACCGGGCGCTGGTCTACCGCTTCGACCGGGATTGGCACGGCACGGTGCTGGCCGAGGACGGCAACGGCGCGCTGCCGTCCTACCTCGACCTCCGCTTCCCCGCCTCGGACATCCCGGCGCAGGCGCGCGAACTCTACCGCCGCAACCGCATGCGGATCATCCCGGATGCGGGCTACGCCCCCGTGCCGATCCTGCCGGCGGCGACGCCCTCGGGGAAACCCCTCGACCTCAGCCAGTCCGTCCTGCGCTCCGTCTCGCCGGTTCATGTCGAGTACATGCGCAACATGGGCACGATGGCGTCCATGTCGGTGTCGATTCTGATCGACGGCGCGCTGTGGGGCCTGATCTCCTGCCACAACGCCGCGCCGAAGCGCGTGCCGCTGCACGCCCGCAATGCCTGCGACGTGCTCGCCCAGATCTTCGCCCTGCAGCTCTCGGCCCGCGAGCGTGGCGCCCAGGCCGAGCAGCGGCTGGCGCTCGGGCAGGTGCAGGCCCGTCTCCTCGGGTTCATGGCGGAGGAGGACAGCTTCGTCGATGGCCTGCTCAAGCATCCCGACGACGTCCTGGCCCTGGTGAACGCCTCCGGCGCGGCCGTCGTCACCGCCGACCGGTGCCGGCTGATGGGCGCGACGCCGGAAGAGCGCGACGTGCGCGCCATGTACGACTGGCTGTCGGGCCGCGGCGACACCGACGACGTCTTCGTGTCCGAGGCCCTGTCCGAGACCATCCCAGGCGCGGCGGGCTACGCCGACCACGCGAGCGGGCTGCTCGCCATCTCGGTCTCGAAGAAATACGCGAGCTACATCCTCTGGTTCAGGCCGGAGGTGGTGCGCACGGTCAAGTGGGGCGGCAACCCGGTGAAGCCCGCCGTGCCGGATCCGGCGGGCGGGCCGGACCGCCTGCACCCGCGCAAATCCTTCGAGATCTGGAAGGAGACGGTGCAGGGGCGCTCGCTGCCGTGGTCGATCCCGGAGGTCGAAGCCGCCAAGGACCTGCGCGCCTCGGTGCTCGGCATCGTGCTGCGCCGGGCCGAGGAACTCGCGGCGATGAGCGAGGAGTTGCAGCGCTCGAACAAGGAATTGGAGGCGTTCTCGTACTCGGTGAGCCACGACCTGCGCGCGCCGTTCCGGCACATCGTCGGCTACTCGAACCTGCTCAAGACGCGGGAGGGCGCCAACCTCTCGGAGAAGGGCCGGCACTACGTCGACACCATCATCGAGGCGGCCTTCTCGGCCGGCACCCTCGTCGACAACCTGCTGTCGTTCTCGCAGATGGGCCGCAACGCCCTGAAGAAGGTCACGGGCGACATGAACGCCCTGGTCGAGGAGGTCCGGCGGAAGGTCCTGCGCGACGTCCCGGCGGACCGGGCCGTGCGGTGGGAGATCGAGCCCCTCGGCCGGGCCTATGCCGACCCGGTGATGCTGCGCCTCGTCATCGAGAACCTGCTCTCGAACGCGGTGAAGTACACGCGCGGCAAGCCCGAGGCGGTGATCGCGGTGGGGCGGCTGCCGCCGAAGGACGGCGAGGCGGTGTTCTTCGTGCGCGACAACGGCGCCGGCTTCGACATGGCCTATGTCGACAAGCTGTTCGGCGTGTTCCAGCGCCTGCACCGGGTCGAGGATTTCGAGGGCACCGGCATCGGGCTGGCCAACGTCCGCCGCATCGTCGAGCGCCACGGCGGCCGGACCTGGGCCGAGGGCCATCTGGGTCGGGGCGCGACCTTCTACTTCACGCTACCGCTTCGGGAGGAGGCGCACTGACATGGCCGGACTGAAGCCGTTCCTCCTCGTCGAGGACAATCCGAACGACATCGAGCTGACCCTCGCCGCGCTGGAATCGAGCAACCTCGCCAACGAGATCATCATCTGCCGCGACGGGGCGGAGGCGCTCGACTTCATCTACCGGCGCGGCACCCACGAGGGTCGGCAGGCGCAGGACCCGGCGGTCGTGCTGCTCGACCTGAAGCTGCCCAAGGTCGATGGGCTGGAAGTGCTCGCCAAGATCAAGGGCGACCCGGCCACGCGCGGCATCCCGGTGGTGATGCTCACCTCCTCGCGGGAGGAGACCGACGTGGTCCGCTCCTACGATCTTGGGGTGAACGCCTTCGTGGTGAAGCCGGTCGGGTTCGATGAGTTCTTCGCCGCGATCAAGGATATCGGCGTGTTCTGGGCGCTCCTGAACGAGCCGCCGCCGCATCGGGGAGGCTGGCCATCGAACGCGTGATCGGACCCTCCGCCGGTCCGCTGCGCATCCTCCACCTGGAAGACAGCGACCTCGACGCGGAGCTCATCGAGGCTGAACTAGACAACCTCGGCCACCCGTTCGTGATCGAGCGGGTGATGACGCGCGCGGAGTTCGCGGCGACGGCCTGGCCGGAGCGCCACGACATCATCCTGGCGGATTACGTCCTGCCGACCTTCGACGGCGTCAGCGCGCTCGGCATCGCCCGCGAGCAATGCCCCGACATCCCGTTCATCTTCTGCTCCGGCACGCTGGGCGAGGACGTGGCCGTCGAGGCGCTGAAGAACGGCGCCACCGACTACGTGGGCAAGCAGCGCCTCGACCGGTTGTCCCGCACCATCGTCCGGGCGCTGGCCGAGGCGCGGGCCCGGGCCGACAAGCGGGCGGCCGAGGAGGCCCTGCAGGCGCTGAACGAGACCCTTGAGGTGCGCATCGCCGAGCGCACCCGCGAACTGGCCGAGACGAATGCCGAGCTTCAGCGCCAGATCGGCGAGCGGGAGCGGGCCGAGGAGGCGCTGCGCCTCAACCAGCGCCTGGAGGCCGTCGGGCAATTGACCTCCGGCGTCGCGCACGACTTCAACAACCTGCTCACGGTGATCGCCGGGAACATCGAGTTCCTGGAACGCGCGGTCGCCGACGACCGGTCGAAGCGCCGCCTCGCGATGATGAAGGGGGCGGCGGACCGGGGCGCAAGGCTCACGGCGCAGCTCCTCGCCTTCTCCCGGCGCCAGCGGCTGGAGCCGACCCCGGTCGGCCTGAACGACACCGTCGCCTCCATGCGCGACCTGCTGCAGAGCTCGATCGGCGGCGCGGTCCAGATCGAGACGACGCTGCAGGCCGACCTCTGGCCGGCCCTGGTCGACGCGACGCAGATCGAGCTCGTCATCCTCAACCTCGCCATCAACGCCCGCGACGCGATGGCGGTGGGCGGCCGCCTCACCATCGAGACCGCCAACGTGACCGTCACTGGCGCGCCGAGCCGTCCCGAGCAGCCCCCGCCCGGGGAGTACGTGATGGTGGCGGTGAGCGACACCGGCACCGGCATGCGGCCGGAGGTGCTCGCGCGGGTGTTCGAGCCGTTCTTCACCACCAAGGAGGTCGGTAAGGGCTCGGGCCTCGGGCTCGCGCAGGTCTTCGGGTTCGTGAAGCAATCGGGCGGCGGCATCCGCATCGACACGGTGCTCGGCGAGGGCACGTCGATCAAGGTCTACCTGCCCCGGGTCGAGGGCGGGGGATCGGCCTCCGCCGAGAAGGCCAGGGCTGTCGATTGCGCCCTGGCTCACCCGCCGGGAAGCCACCCGACCCTCCTCGTCGTGGACGACGACGCGGAGGTCCGGGAAGTCACCGTGACGCGCCTCTCCGAGGCCGGGTACGCGGTGCGCGAGGCGGCCTCGGGGCTCCAGGCCCTGGCCGCCCTGGAGGCCGACCCGTGCGTGGACCTCGTGGTGCTCGATTTCGCCATGCCGGGCATGAACGGGGCCGAGGTCGCCATCGAGATCCGCAAGCGCTGGCCGGGGATGCCGGTGCTGTTCGTCACCGGCTTCGCGGACACGACGGCCCTGACGCTGGCCGGCGCGAGCGGCTCCGACGCGGTCGTCCTGAAGCCGTTCCGGCAGGGCGAGCTCGAACGCAAGGTCGCCACGGCGCTGGAGGCGCGGCCGGTGGCCGGGCTCCGCCTCGTCTCCGACCGGGGAAAAGCCTGACCGGCGACCCCATATAGCGGGGACGTGCAGAGCGAGGAGAGGACATGACCATGCAGACCGAGAGGGCCGTGCTGGCCGGTGGGTGCTTCTGGGGCATGCAGGACCTGATCCGGCGCCAGCCGGGCGTGGTCTCGACTCGCGTCGGGTATACGGGCGGCGACGTACCGAACGCGACCTACCGCAACCACGGCACCCACGCGGAGGCCATCGAGATCGTCTACGATCCGGCCCGGACGAGCTTCCGGCGCATGCTGGAATTCTTCTTCCAGATCCACGACCCCACGACGCCGAACCGCCAGGGCAACGACCGGGGCCTGAGCTACCGCTCGGCGATCTACTTCACCGACGACGGGCAGCGCCGCGTCGCCGAGGAGACCATCGCCGACGTCGACGCCTCCGGCCTCTGGCCGGGGAAGGTCGTGACCGAGCTGGCGCCGGCCGGGCCGTTCTGGGAGGCCGAGCCGGAGCACCAGGATTACCTGGAGCGCCGGCCCGACGGATACACCTGCCATTTCGTCCGGCCGAACTGGGTCCTGCCCGTCCGCGCCCCCGCCGCGCAGGCTTCATGAGGCGCCGAGGGGGGCGGCAGGAACCGTCCCCCTCACGTGGGGTTCCCGTGGGACGGTGACTGGCGCCATCTTGTGTATCGTGGGGGTGTATCGTGCGTGACCGCGAACCACTCTCACGGCGCGTCCTGCTTCAGTCCGCAAGCGTGGCCGCCACGGGCACCCTGCTGGGCATTCGCGGCGCCGCAGGCGAGGCGCCGACCGGTCGGCGGCCGACGACCCTCGATCCCGATTACTTCAAGGGCATGTACGCCACCGAGGCGGACCCGTGGAAGTTCGCCTCGAGCCCGTACGAGCGCGCCAAATACGCGGCCACGCTCAAAGCCCTGCCGCGCCCCCACTACGCGTCCGCCCTGGATGTCGGGTGCTCCATCGGCGTGTTCACCCATGAGCTCTGCCCGCGCTGCGATGCGCTGATCGGGCTCGATGTGGTTCCCTCGGTGCTGAACGAGGCGCGGGCGCGCTGTGCCGATTGCCCGAACGCGCGTTTCAGCCTCGCCGCCGTTCCGGGAACATGGCCGGAGGGGCGTTTCGACCTCATCGTGATCTCGGAGGTGGCCTATTACCTCGACCGCCCCGACCTCGCCCGGCTCGTCGCGCGGGTCGAGGGCGCGGTCCTGCCGGAGGCGGACATCGTGCTGGTCCATTGGCTCGGCGTCACCCATTACCCGCTCTCCGGCGACGACGCGGCCGAGGGCTTCATCGCGGGCGCACGCGGCTTCGCGCGGGTCCTGACGCAATCGCGAACCGCCGAGTACCGCCTCGACGTGCTGCGGGTGACGAAGCCCGCCTGATCGATCACCGCCGCCCGGCGAGGCGGGAGACGCCGTACAGCGCCAGGCCGAGGAGCATCACGGCGAGGCCGCCGAGCGATTGCATCGGCCGCGCGGTGACGAGGTAGGCCAGCATGAACGCGGTCACGCCCAGGAACACGAGCGGCGTGACGGGATAGCCCCAGGCGCGATAGGGCCGAGGCAGGTCCGGCCGCGTGATCCGCAGCTTGATCAGGCCGAGCACCGCCAGGAACGAGCACAGGATGAGGCCGAACTGGATGAATGCCAGAACCGCCTCGTAGCTCTGCGTCAGCAGCAGCAGGCTCGCCACGCCGCATTGGAGGAGGATCGCGAGCACCGGCACGCCGTGGCGGGTGCGGCGCGCGAAGGCGCGCAACAGCCGCACATCCTCGCCCATCGTGACCGTGACGCTGGGGCCGATCCACATCATCGCGCCGATCGTCGGGATCAGGCCGACGCAGATGACCGCGCCGACGACCCGGCCGCCCTCGGCCCCGAAGACATGCCGCCCGCTGATCATCGCGACGTCGATCTGCCCGGCGAGTTCGGGCAGCGGGGTGGTGCGCAGGAACACCGCGTTCAGCGCGACGTAGAGCACGATCACGACGCCCGTCCCGAGGAACAGGGCTCTCGGCAGCGTATAGGACGGGTCGGCCAGATCGCCCGCGATGTAGGTCGCGGCGTTCCAGCCCGAATAGGCGTACATCACGAAGACGAGGCTGACGGCGAAGCCGGCGGTGAACACCTGCGCCGGGTCGAACGCGCGCGGCGAGAAGCTGACCGGCGCCCCACCCTCCACGGCGAAGCCGGCGCCGATGAAGGCCACGATGAGCAGCAGCTTCACCAGCGTCGCGCCCACCTGGAACGCCTCCCCGAAGCGCCCGCCCGTCAGGCGGATGGCGGTGACGACCCAGATCACCGCAAGCCCGAGGGGGAGCGGCGGGGCCGCCGGGTGGAAGGCTTTCGCGTATTGGCCGAACGCCATCGCGGCCAGCGCAACGGGGGTCGCGAAGCCGACGGTGGCCGAGAGCCAACCCGCCATGAAGCCGAGGGCCGGGCCGTAGGCGCGGGTGAGGAAGTTGTACTCGCCGCTGGAGCGGGGAAACATCGTGGCCAACTCGGCGTAGCTGAACGCCCCGCAGAGCGCGACGAGCCCGCCGACGCCCCACAAGAGCAGCAGCCCGAAGCCGGACGGGACGTCCGTCACCTGGAACCCGAGGCTGGTGAACACCCCGACGCCGATCATGTCGGCGACCACGAGGGCCGTGGCCGCCAGCGTCTTCACGCCCGGCGTCGCGCCCTGGGACAGACACGCCATCGCGGCCCCCTCTCCTCACGCGGCAACCGGCGATCGCGGGCCGGGTTCGGCCGCAGGCCCCCCGTGCGACGAATGGCCGATCGGGGTCCCCCCGGCACGGGAGGGCGGCGATGCGCTGTGCGTTTTTGCCCCAAGCCTCCGGCGATCTGCGGAGGCGCCTGCGGACCTAGTTCCATCCGCAAGCCCGTTTGCCGGCCGGCTTCCCGTCTCGGCGAGCGGGCGCCAATCCTTCCTCGTTCGAGGCTCACGCCATGCGCATCCTTCCCGTCGGCCTGTTCACCCTCGCCCTGATGGCGACGCCCGCCCTCGCCTTGAGCGCGGGGGATTCGATGCAGGATTGGGCGGCAGCCTCCACTGCGGACAAGGAGGCCCTCCTGCGCAAGCTCGACGCGGCGAGCGGCGGGGATGCCGCCCGGGAGCGCGTGCGCTCCTGCCTCGACGACACGTCGAGAACGACCGGCCACGCGAGCCTGCCGATCTCCGAGGTGGCAAAGGCCTGCTCCGAACAGGCGGCCCGCGAGAACATCTGATCATCGCCGGGCACCGTGAGCCCGGCGGCCGAACTACAGATTGATATTAGAATAATTCCTCTTTGTTGCTTGCATAACACTTGCCCACATGAGCGTGATGTTTGGCCTTGTTCACGGTTCCGTGATGCCGTAACGCCGAAGGAGATGATCGATATCCGCGATACATTAGTCAGTTTCTAAACTGGCGAAGTGGCCATCGCTGCGATGTTCGAAGAACTTCTTTAGGGCACGGTGATGCGTAAGTTCGAGTCTGTCCTTGGCGACACTTCCGTGCGTGTCGCGATCGGCGTGGCATCACTGGGGCTGGGTTGGGCAGGCCTGGCCCTCGACGTCGCCGCGCAGGAGGCCGTCGTGCTCGATGAGCTGTCCGTCGCGAGCGTGGCAGGCAGTAACGGCCGGGCCGGCCAGGGCGTTGGACTTCAGAAGGACTTGCCGGCGCCTTATGCCGGCGGACAATTCGCGCGCGGCGGATCGCTCGGGATCCTCGGCACGCGCGACGCGCTGAACACCCCCTTCAGCACCGTGAACTTCACCGAGCAGGTCATTCGGGATCAGCAGGCGCGAACCGCCGCCGATACGCTGGTCAACGATTCCTCCGTCCGTCTCACCACCGGCAACAACGGGTTCGACGACACGTTTCAGATCCGCGGCTTCCCGGTCCAGGCACAGGACGTCGGGTTGAACGGCCTCTACGGTCTGGTCTCGTCCAACCGCGTCGCGGCCCAGTACATCGAGCGGATCGAGGTGCTGAAGGGCCCCGGCGCGTTCATGTACGGCATTCCGCCGGGGGGCAGCGTCGGCGGCAGCATCAATATCGTCACCAAGCGCGCCCTCGATCTGCCGCTCCTCCAAGTCACGCCGCAATACATCAGCCCCGGAAACTTCGGCGTTCATGTCGACGCCAGCACCCGTGGCGGCGAGAACAAGGAGTGGGGCATCCGCTTCAACGGCCTGGGCCGCACCGGGGAAGCCTCGATCGACGGCGGCAACTGGCAGACGGGCCTCGGCGCGGTGGCGCTCGATTACCAGGGCGAGCGGCTGCGCTGGGCGCTCGATATCATCACGCAGAACGACGACACGAAGAACTTCCGCCCGCAGATCACCCTGCGTTCGGACATCCCGTACATCCCGTCCCCACCGGATGCGCGCGGCAACTGGTATCCCGGAACGCAGCTCCAGCAACGGGACAACACCGTCGCCACCTTCCTCGAATACGACCTCACCGATTGGCTCACGGCTTACGGCGGGATCGGCTATCGCGCGGGCTCCAACCGGCAGACCTTCCCGGATTCGCGCGTCGCGGGGTTCACGAGCGGGGCCGATGCCCTGGGCAACTTCCGGCTCGTCAACGGATACTACGATTCCTACAGCAGCTCCGTCAGCGGCAATGCCGGGCTGAAGGCGCGCTTCGACACCGGGTTCATCAATCACGCCCTCAACGTGGTGTTCACGGGGTTCAGCCGCGAGGAAGGCTTCGCCTACACCGCGAACACCGCCGCCGAATCGGTCCCGTCGAACATCTACCGGCCGGCGCCGCTGCCCGTGGTGCGCGGCGCCCGCCTCGACCCGCGTCGCTCGGCGGACACGACGCTCACCAGTGTCGCCGTGGCGGACACGATGTCGTTCCTCGACGAGAGCGTCCTGCTCACGGCCGGCGTGCGCTACCAGATGGTGAACCAGCTCGCCTACAACACGACGACCGGGGCACGGACGAGCGAGTACGATGCCGACGCCACCTCGCCGCTGGCCGGCATCGTGGTGAAGCCCTGGCAGAACGTGGCCGTCTACGCGAACTACGCCGAGGGCCTCACCTCGGGCACGATCGTAGGCCCCGGATACACCAACACCGGCGCGATCCTCAGCCCCTTCAAGTCCGATCAGCAGGAGGTCGGCGTCAAGATCGACTGGGGCGCCATCACGACGACGGCGGCCCTGTTCCAGATCAGCCGGCCGAGCCAGGTCCGGACGGCCGCGAACACCCTCGCCTACGATGGCGAACAGCGGAACCGGGGATTGGAGGTGTCGGCGTTCGGCGCGGTGCTGCCGAACCTGCGCGGCTTCGCCAGCGCCACCTTCCTGCGCCCCGAACTGACCAAGCCGACCAATCCGGCCGAGCGCGGCAACGACGCCCCCGGCGTGCCCGATCTGACCGTGTCCGCCGGACTCGAATGGGATACGCCGTGGGTTCCCGGCCTCTCCCTGAACGGCCGGGTGATCTACACGTCCGGCTCCTACCTCACGACCGCCAACCGGCTGCGCTTCCCGGACTGGACGCGGTTCGATCTCGGCCTTCGCTACGCGACGCTCGTGGGGGAGCAGCCGGTCACGCTGCGCTTCAACGTCGAGAACATCGCCGACAACCGCTACTGGCTCACGACCGGAACCTTCGTGACGGTCGCCTCGCCGCGGACGTTCATCCTCTCGGCGTCGGTGAACTTCTGACGTGGGCAAGACCTTCCGCCAATCGATGGCGTGGCTGCACGCGTGGTCCGGGCTCGTCGTCGGCTGGATCCTGTTCTCCGTCTTCGTGACGGGCACGGCGAGCTACTACCGCGCCGAGATCTCGCAATGGATGCGCCCGGAGCTGCGGTATGGCCGGACATTCGGCCCGGATGAGATGGCGGCGACCGCCGAGCGCGGCGTGGCCTATCTCCGGGAGCATGCCGGCGGGGCGCGGACGTGGTTCATCACGCTGCCACGGCCCGAGATGCCGCTGCTGGACCTGTTCTGGCGGACGGGACCCGGCCGTCCGCCGGGCCACGTCCTGCTCGATCCCGACAGCGGGGCGCCCGCCGAAGTCCGCGAGACCCGGGGCGGCGACTTTCTCTACCGCTTCCACTTCGAATTGAGCCTGCCGCCGCTCTGGGGCCGGTGGATCGTTGGCCTGTGCGCGATGATCATGCTGGTCGCCCTGGTCTCGGGGATCGTCACCCATCGGCGCCTCTTCGTGGACTTCTTCACGTTCCGGCGCCGCGCCGACCAGCGCGGCTGGCTCGACGCGCACAACGTCACGGGCGTCCTCGCCCTGCCCTTCCACGCGATGATCACCTACACGGGGCTCGTGACCCTCGCGTCCCTCTACATGCCGTGGGGCGTGAAGACCGCCTACCGGGGCGACGCCCAGCACTACTACGTCGAATCCGGCCAGATCACCGCGCCGCGCCCGCCCGCCGGCACGGCCGGCACGCTGGCCCCCGTCGGCCCCATGGTCGTGCAGGCCCTGAGCCGCGTCCCGCAGCCGCTGGAGCGGCTGACGATCGTCAATCCCCGGGATGCGCATTCCGTGGTGGTGGCCGTGTTCGAGGAGCCCCACGGCCTGTCGCACCAGCATCCGCAGATCGCCTTCCACGGGTCCAGCGGCGAGATCGCCGAGATCCGCGCGGGCGACCTCCGCCCCGCGACCAGGACCTTCACCACGATGGTCGGCCTGCACGAGGCGCATTTCGCCGGCTCGGCGTTGCGGGTGCTGTTCTTCCTCTCGGGCCTCCTCGGCTGCGCGATGGTCGCGACGGGGCTCGTGCTGTGGTCGGTGGCGCGCCTGCCGAAGGGGCCCGCCCCTTCGCGGATGCCGTGGTCCCACCGGCTGGTCCACACCCTCAACGTCGGCACCGTGGCCGGGCTGCCGTTCGCGGTGGCGTGCTACTTCCTGGCCAACCGGCTCCTGCCCGTCGCGATGCCGGGGCGCGCGGAGGCCGAGATCCAGGCGTTCTTCGGCGGATGGGCGGTGGTGGGTCTCCTCGGCCTGGGCCTCGCCCCGCGCCGCGCCTGGATCGTCGCCCTGGCGACGGTCGCCCTCGCGTATCTCCTCCTGCCCCTCGTCGGCGGGTTGCGCGAGGGCGGCACCGTCTCGGTCGCCTTCGACGTGATCGTCCTCGGCATCGGAGCCGGCTTCGGTTTCGCCGTCCACGCCCTGGCCAAGAGCCGGTTCGACCGGGACGGGCTCGGGCGAACCGGGATTCCCGGCGGGGCCGTCGCGACGCGCCCGTTGAAATGAGATTTCGCGAGGCCGCGCTTTCGTAAAACGGCACCCCCGTCTTTACCCGTCATCCCGTCCGAAATTGAGAGCGATTTGTGCGCCCCCGCGAATAGACTTTTCGCACCGCACAGGAGATCGCCATGCTCACCCCGGTCGCCGACCCCCGCACGGCTTGCCTGGCCGCCCTGGCCAGGGGTGCCGGCACATCCGCCTCCGACTATCTCCGTCTCGCGCGGAGGACGCTGGAAGACCTGATGGCGCGCGACGACCTGCTCGCCGGAATCACCCTTCAGCGGAAGCCCGGCGGCTACGCGCGGACCCTGTTGTTCGGCGAGAACGGGATCAGCGTCTGGGCGATCACCTGGAGCCCGGGTTCACGGACCTCGGTGCATGACCACCACTGCTCCTGCTGCTTCGGGGTCTGGAGCGGCGCGCTGCGGGAGGTCTGGTTCCGCGCCCTGAGCGAGACCGACGCCGTCGCCACCGGCGAGGCCCTCCGTGAGCCCGGTTCCGTCGCCTGCATGATGCCGAGCGGGCCGAACCTTCACCAGATGCTCAATGCCGGGCCGGACGAGGCGATCTCGATCCACGTCTACGGCTTCGATCCCGAAATCCGCGCCTCCTCGATCGAGCGCGAATACCGCATCGTCGCCGGCTGAGCCGGCCCTCACGCCATGTAGATCGTCGGCACGGCCGTCGTGTACTTCATCTCCTCCATCGCGATGGAGGCGGAGAGGTTCGAGAATTCGAGCCGCGCCGTCAGGCGCTGGTACACGGTGTCGTAGGTCTCGATGTCCGGCACGACGATGCGCAGAAGATAGTCGATCTCCCCGGTCAGGCGCCACGCGCCGACGATCTCCGGAAAGTCGTCCACCGTCCTGCGGAACGACGCCGACCATTCGGCCGTATGCCGGGGCGCCTTCACCGCGACGAAGACCGTGATCGGCACGTTGACCTTGCGGCGGTCGACGAGCGCCACCCGGCGGGTGATGACGCCGCTCTCCTCCAGCCGGCGGATGCGCCGCCAGCACGGGGCGGCGCTCAAGCCGACCCGTTCCGCGATCGTCGCCACCGGCAGCGTCGCATCGACCTGAAGCACGTCCAGGATCTTCCGGTCGATCTCATCCATTGTCCCGCGCCCCGCCCAGCATCGCCCGTCCGATGAGCCGCCGCAGCGACGATGTTCTGCGGCATCGGCATGATGAAGACGTATCGTCCTCGCGATCTACTCGAATTGGAATTCCGGTTCTATTTACAGACATCGTGGCGGTTGCGCATAAATGAGCCATGGGATGCTCACCGAATGAGCTGAGATGATCACGCCGTAGGGGTGGCCATCTCTACTGAATCGGGCTGGGCATCCGTCCATTGGCCTGCGTCCCATCGTGAAAACGGCCCCCGAGCCGGTGTTGGCACGCGACCTGCAAATGGTGAGCCGCTCACAGCACGCTGTGGGCAACCCAAGCGCGATGGCGAGGTGCCATGACGAGCGACGAGGAAACCGGACGGGGCGGCCGGCCGGCCGGCGTGCTCTCCGTCCCGGACGCGACGCGCAAGGCCAACCAGGCCTACGACCTGATGCGGCGGGAGATCGTCTCCTGCCGCCTGCTCCCCGGCACCCGCTTCACCGAGGCCGAGGTGATGGAGCGGTTCGAGATCGGGAAGGCGAGCTGCCGCATCGCCCTGCAGCGGCTCGCGCAGGAAGGGTTCGTCAGCTCGATGCCCCGCCACGGCTACCGGGTCAGCCCCGTCACCGTGAAGGACGTCGATGAGGTCTTCGCCCTCAGGATGGAGCTGGAACCCCTCGCCGCGCGGGGCGCCGCCGGCCGGGTGAACCGGGCGCAGCTGGAACGGCTGGAACAGGCCTGCCGCCGCCGGATCACGGTGGATGTCGGCAACCAGATCGACTTCTTCCTCGAAGCCAACCGCAGCTTCCACATGGCGATCGCGGCGGCGGCGGGGAACGGGCGCCTGTACCGGACGCTGTCCGGCCTCCTCGACGAGATGACGCGCCTCGTCGCCCTGGGCTTCGGCGTGCAGGGCGTGCGGCCGAACATCGAGAACGACCACACCGCGATGATCGAGCACCTCGCGGCGGGCGACGCCGAGAGCGCCGCGCTCGTGGCCCGCCGCCATGTGGAGACCTTCCGCGAGATGACCCTGGAGAAGGTCATCGCGAGCCTGCGCGACACGGCGGTGGTCCCGCCCCGGAGCGCCCCCCGGGCCGAGGGAGGCGAGCGATGAACGCCGTCCAGCTCGATCACGTGAGCAAGTGGTTCGACCGGCGCGAGGGCGCGCCGCTCCACGTGCTCGACGCCATCGACATCGCGATCCCGCAGCACGCCATCGTCGCCCTCCTCGGCGCCTCCGGCTGCGGCAAGAGCACCCTGCTCAACATGATCGCCGGGTTGATCGAGCCCGACGAGGGCGCGGTCCTCCTCGACGGGATCCCCTCGCACGCCTTCCGCGACTGGCGGGCCATGACCTACATGTTCCAGGAGGACAGGCTGCTCCCCTGGCGGACGGCGGCGCAGAACGTCGCCTTCGGGCTCGAAGCCGGCGGCATGGGGCGGGAGGAGCGGCGGCGGCGGGTCGACGAGACCCTGGGCCTCGTGGGCCTCGACGGGTTTCGGGATGCCTACCCGCACGAGTTGTCGGGGGGCATGCGCAGCCGCGTGGCCCTGGCGCGCAGCCTCGTCACCGAACCCCGGATCCTCCTCCTCGACGAGCCCTTCTCGAAGCTCGACCCGGAGATCCGCGCGCAGATGCACGGCGAATTGCTGCGCATCGCCGCCCTGCGGGCCATGACCCTGGTCTTCGTCACCCACGACGTGGAGGAGGCCGTGGTGCTGGCGAGCCGCGTGGTCGTCCTGCAGCCGCGCCCCGGCCGGATCGGCGAGGTCCGCGACATCGCCCTGCCCTATCCCCGCGATCCCCTCTCCCCGGAGGTGGCCGAGGAGGTCCGGCGCCTGCGGATCGGCCTCTCGGGCGCGAGGGCGGCATGCTAGTGCGGACCCCTTCCCGCCTCGTTCCCCGCACGCGCCCCTCCGGCGCCGGCCGCCGCACGGGGATCGTCCTGCAGCGGCTCGCCCTCATCGGCCTGGCGCTGGCCGTGTGGCAGGTCGCCTCCCTGGGCGCGCCCTCCTTCGTGCTGCCGAGCCCCGCGCGGGTCTGGGCCACGTGGCTGCACCTCGTCGCCTCGCCGAGCTTCGCCGGGGATCTCGGCATCACCCTCGGGCGCATCGGCGCGGGCTTCGCCTTCGCGGCGCTGGTCGGCCTGCCGCTCGGCCTGCTGCTCGGCGCGAGCCGCCGCCTCGGGAGCTTCTTCGAGCCGGTCCTGACGGTGACGAACACCGTCTCCTCCGCGATCTGGGCGATCTTCGCGCTGATCTGGTTCGGCCTGTCGAACTGGACCACGATCTTCGTGGTGTTCATGACGGCGATGCCGCTGATCCTGACCAATGTCTGGCAGGGCACGCGCACCGTCAGCGCCGAGCACCTCGAACTCGCCCGGACCTTCCGGATGCCGCGCCGCATGGTGCTGACCAAGATCTACCTGCCGACGATCCTGCCCTCGTTCTTCGCGGGCGCGCGGCTGGCCATCGGGTTCGGGGCGCGGGTGGTCCTCGTGGCCGAATCCCTCGGGGCCAGCAGCGGCATCGGCTACCGCCTGCGGCAGGCGGCAGACCTCGTCCAGACCGATCAGGTCTTCGCGTGGACCCTGACCCTCGTCGCCCTGATGATCGGGCTCGAAACCCTCGTCCTCAAGCCCGCGGAACAGCGGCTGTTCGTCTGGAAGAAGGCGGCGCAGCCGTGATGGCGCCGCCGCCCGGGGAAACGCCGGTTCGCAACCCAAGCTTACGGAGAAGCCCTTGAAACGGATCGGTGTCCTTGCCGCCGCCGCCGCGCTCTGCGCCCTCGGCGTGGCCGGCCCCGCGCAGGCCGAGAGCGTTCGCATCGGCTACTGGAGTTCGGGGATCAGCCTCGGCTTCGGCGCCGTGCTGGAAGCCGGGAAATTCATGGAGAAGGAGGGCCTGACGCCCGAATACGTGAAGTTCCCGGATGTGAACGCGCCGACCAAGGCCATGGCCGCCGGGGCCATCGACTTCGCCATCGCCGCCAGCGCGGGCACCTCGCTCAGCGTCACCGCCGACGGCCTGCCCCTGAGCATCGTGCTGGCGACGCAGGTCGCCGACCTCGACTTCGTGGTGCCGGAGGATTCGCCGATCAAGGCGATGGCGGACCTGAAGGGCAAGAAGATCGGCACCTCGCCATCGGGAAGCGCCACGGCGGCGATCACCTCCGCGATCCTCGAAACCAACTACAAGTTCACGCCGGGCGACTACCAGGGCGTCCCGGGCAACGACCCGCGCCTCGCGCAATTTCTCGTCCAGAAGGACATCGACGCCGCCGCCCTGCGCACGGTGACGATCGCCCTCCTGCCGGAGGCGAAGCTGCGCCGGATCGGCTCGTTCCGCCAGGAATGGAAGACCCTCACCAAGCAGGACGCGCCACCCATCCTCGGGGTCGGGCTGATGCGCAACGCCTGGATGGCGCAGAACCCGGACGCGCCGGCCAAGGTCGTGGCCGCGATGCGCAAGGCCTACGCCTTCGGCCAAGCCGACAAGCCGGCGGTCGCCAAAATCCTCCAGGCCTCCGCCAACCTGAGCGAGCCCGACGCGACGGCCTACGCCGCCCTCTGGGACAGCATCTACACCGTGAGCCTGGAGCCGGCGGACATCGCCTCGCTGAAGCGGGAGTTCGAGGTCTTCAAGGCGGTCGGCGCCGTCCAGGGCACCCTGCCGGACACCGCCCTCGATCCCCGCCCCTACGCGCGGTCGAAGACGATCCCGTAGCCCGCCCCACACCGGAAAAGGACACCCCACGATGACTGAGACGATGAAGGCCCTCGTCCTCGACGCGCACGGCGACATCGATGCGCTCAAGGTCACGAGCGATTATCCCAAGCCCGTGCCGGGTCCGGGGGAGGTGCTGATCCGCGTCGGCGCCTCCTCGTTCAACTATCACGACGTGTTCACCGTGAAGGGCATGCCCGGCATCAAGGTGCCGATGCCGGTGATCATCGGCCTCGACATGGCCGGGCAGATCGTCGAACTCGGGGAGGGCGTCTCGGACTGGACGGTCGGCGACCGGGTGCTGGTCAACCCGCTCAACAGGGCCAAGGGCCTGATGGGCGAGATGCTCGACGGCGGCATGGCCGAGTATTGCCGCGTCTCCACCGGCCAGCTGATCGCGATGCCGCCGGACGTCAGCTACGAGGACGCCGCCTCCCTGCCGGTGGCCTACGGCACGGCCCACCGCATGCTGATCACCCACAACACGGTGAAGGCCGGCGACACGGTGCTGATCCTCGGCGCCAGCGGCGGGGTCGGCACCGGCTGCGTGATGCTCGCCAAGCAGCTCGGCGCGGAGGTGATCGCCTGCGCCGGCAGCGAGGACAAGATGGCCCGGCTGAAGGAACTCGGCGCGGACCACGTGGTGAACTACCGCGAGGCCGATTTCTCGAAATGGGCGATCCAGCAATACGGGAAGCCCCAGCGCCGGACCTACGAGGGCGGCGTCGATGTGGTGATCAACTTCACCGGCGGCGACACCTGGGTGCCCTCGCTGAAGTGCCTGAAGCGGGGCGGCACGCTCCTCGTCTGCGGCGCCACCGCCGGGCACGATCCGAAGGAAGACCTCCGCTACATCTGGAGCTTCGAGTTGAAGGTGATCGGCTCGAACAGCTTCTACGACGACAACCTGTCGGCGCTGATGGACATGATCCAGGCCGGCACCCTCAAGCCGACCATCGACAAGGTCCTACCCCTCGAACAGGCCGCCGAGGGCCTGCGGATGATCCGCGACCGCGAGGTGATGGGCAAGATCGTCGTCACCCCCTGATCCCGCTCCCGGCCACGAAGGGTCCCCGATACGATGTCCGATACCCCCCTCAGCAAGGAACAGGTCGAGGCGCTGCTCCTGCGCGGCCCGTTCCATCAATGGCTCGGCCTCTCCGTCGTCAGCGTCGGCGAGGGCGAGATCGAACTGAAGGCGACGTGGCGGCCGGAATGGGTCGTCAACGCCGAGCGCGGCTACGTCCACGGCGGCATCCTGGCGACGCTCGTCGACCTCACCGCCGACTGGGCGCTGGTCTCCCGCACCGGCCGGGGCGTCCCGACCGTGGACCTGCGGGTCGATTACCACCGCGCCGCGATGCAGGGCGACCTGACCTGCCGGGGCAAGGTGGTGAAGTTCGGCGGCCAGATCTCGGTGGCCGAGGCGCAGATCCTCGACGGCGAGGGCCGGCTGCTGGCGAGCGGCCGGGGCGTCTACATGACCGCGCCGGCCAAATGACCGGCGCCGCCGCACCGGGCAGCCTCGACCACGTCGTGGTCAACGTGCTGCGGCGGATGGACGAGGCGGCGGACCTGTTCGCCGCCCTCGGCTTCCGGCTCACGCCGCGTGGCCACCATTCCCTCGGCTCGATCAACCACCTGATGATGGTGCCGGGGGCCTATCTCGAACTGGTCGGCCTGCCCGAGACCGGGCCGCAGCGGCAGGAGCTGAAGGACAGCCCGTTCGGCCTGAACGGCCTCGTGGTGGCGAGCGGCGACGCGGACACGACCCGGGCCCGCCTCGCCGGGGCGGGCTTCGAGGTCGGATCGCCCGTGGCCTTCTCCCGCCCCGTCGCCCTGGACGGAGGCGAGGTCGAGGCGCGGTTCCGCACCGTGCGCCTGCCGGCGGGCCTGTTCCCGGCGGGCCGGGTCTATCATTGCGAGCACCTGACGCCGGAGCTCGTCTGGCGCCCCGAATGGTTCGCCCACCCGAACGGCTTCACGGGGCTCGACGGAGTGACCGTCGAGAGCCCGACCCCCGAGGCGGAGGCCCGCCTCTACGCCGCCGCCTGCGGCGCCACGGCCGAGCCCGGCGATGGCGGGTGGCGCATCCCCCTCGGGGACGCCTCCGTCACGGTGGTGCCGGGCCCCCACGGGCGCTTCGCCGCCCTGGCCCTGCGCTTCGCGGACCTCGACGGCATCGAGGCCCGCGCCCGCGCCCTCCCCGAAGCCGAATGGATCCGGCGCGGGCCGGGGGCGGGCGCGCTGACGCTGCCGGCCTTCGGCCTCCACCTCCGGTGCGAGGCGACCTCATGACGAGCGCGGCGACGAATCTCGGCGACCTCGTGGACCGATCCGGCCCCCCGGACAGGCCGCTGCTCGTCGGCTTCTCCCCGGCGGGGGAGCCCGAGACGATGACCCGCGCCGGCCTCGACGCCCGGGCCGACGCCTTCGCCCGGGGCCTCCTGCGCGGGGGGATCGCACGGGGCGAGCGGATCGCGATCCTCTCCGCCAACCGGCCGGACACCCTCGCGGCGCTCCTCGGCGCGATGCGGGCCGGGGTGGTGCCCGTGCCGGTGAACCACAAGTTCCCGCCCGCGACCGTCGCCGCCGTGCTGGCCGATTGCGGCGCGCGGCTCGTGCTCTGCGACGGCCCGCGCCGGGCGGCCCTGCCGCCGCTGGCACCCGGTGTCGGCCTCGCCGCGTTCGACGGCGAGGGGCCGGAGGGCTTCTCCGCGTGGCTCGATCCCGGCCCGTTCGTGCCGGTCACGCCCGAGCCCGACGAGGCGGCCCTGTTCCTGTACACGTCCGGCTCCACCGGCCGGCCGAAGGGCGTGCGCCTCAGCCATGCCAGCCACCTCTGGGTGGCGCGGACCCGCGCGGCGGAGACGGACCTGCGCGGCGACCGCCTGCTCGTCGCGGCGCCGCTCTACCACATGAACGCGCTGGCGCTGGCGCTGCTCGTCTGCGCGGCCGGCGCCACGATGGTGCTGCTGCCGCAATTCGAGGCGCGGAGCTACATCGCGGCCATCGACCGCCACCGGTGCACATGGCTCACCGCCGTGCCGCCGATGATCGCCATGATGCTGCGGGAGAAGGACCTCCTCGCCTCCTGCGACCTCACCGGCGTGCGGACGGTGCGGATGGGCTCGGCGCCCGTCAACGACACCCTGGCCCACCAGATCCGCGCCCTGCTGCCGAACGCCCGCATCCTCAACGCCTACGGCACGACCGAGGGCGGGCCGATCGTGTTCGGCGACCATCCGGACGGCCTGCCCACGCCCATCGCCTCCGTCGGCGCCCCCCGCCCCGACGTGGCGATCCGGCTCGTCGGACCCGAGGCCCCCGGGGCCGGCGTGCTCCAGATGCGCAGCCCCGCGATCATGCTCGGCTACCACAACCGGCCGGACGTGCCCGTTCCGATCACCCCGGACGGCTTCTACGACACGGGGGACGTGTTCCGCCGGGACGAGGAGGGCTTCCATTATTTCCTGGGCCGCACCGACGACATGTTCGTCTCCGGCGGCGAGAACATCTTCCCCGGCGAGGTCGAACTCGTCCTGGAACGCCACGCGGACGTGCTGCAATCCTGCGTCGTCCCGGTGGAGGACGCGATCAAGGGCACCAAGCCCGTCGCCTTCGTCGTCCGCCGGCCCGGCGCCACCCTCGACGAGGCGGGCATCAAGGCGCACGCCCTCGCCCACGCCCCGGCCTACCAGCACCCGCGCCGGGTGTGGTTCGTGGAGGCGCTGCCCCTCGCCTCGACCAACAAGATCGACCGCGCCACCCTGCGCCTGCGCGCCGAGGCGGCCATGAGGACGCAACCATGACATCCTTCAACTGGAACCAGGCCTACCCCACGGTGCGCATGCCGATCTTCGGCCGCAACGTGGTGGCGACCTCCCACCCCCTCGCCGCCCAGGCGGGGCTGAGGATGATCTGGAAGGGGGGCAACGCCGTGGATGCGGCCATCGCCACCGCCGCCGCCAAGACGCTCACCGAGCCCTGCAGCAACGGCCTCGGCTCGGACGCCTTCTGCATCCTCTGGGACGGCGAGCGCCTGCACGGCCTCAACGCCTCCGGGCCCGCCCCGGCGGCCTGGACCCCCGAGTACTTCGCGCGCAAGCACGGCGGGGCGCGCACGCCCCCGATGCGCGGCTGGGATTCGGTGACCGTGCCCGGCGCGGTCGCGGCCTGGGCGGCGCTCTCCGAGCGGTTCGGCCGCCTGCCCTTCGCCGACCTGATGGAGCCCGCGATCGAGATCGCCGAGCGCGGCTACCTCGCCCCCATCGTCGTGCAGCAGAAATGGGCGGCGGCCGCCGCCCTCCCGTCGCTGGCGGGCCAGCCGGGCTTCGCCGAGACCTTCCTGCCCCGCGGCCGGGCCCCGGCGGTCGGGGAACGGGTGACGATCCCCCACGCCGCCCGGGCCCTGCGCGCCATCGCCGAGACCAAGGGCCGGGCCTTCTACGAGGGGGAGATCGCGCAGGCCATCGCCCGCCACGCGGCGGCGCATGGGGGCGCGATGACGGTGGCCGACCTCGCCGCCTTCAGGCCGGAATGGGTGGAGCCCCTGGCCAAGGATTACCGGGGCTACACGCTGCACGAGATCCCGCCGAACGGGCAGGGCATCGCCGCGCAGATCGCCCTGGGCATCCTGGAGAATTTCGACCTCGCGTCCCTGCCCGTCGACGGGCCCGACGCGCAGCACATCCAGATCGAGGCGATGAAGCTCGCCTTCGCCGACACCTACCGCTACGTCGCCGACCCGAGCGGCATGGGCGTCAGCCCGGAGGCGATGCTGGACCCGGCCTATCTCGCCACCCGCGCCAAGCTGATCGACCGGACGAAGGCGCAGGATTTCGGCGCGGGCAACCCCGTCCGCGGGGGCACGATCTACCTCACCACCGCCGATTCCTCGGGCATGATGGTGAGCTTCATCCAGTCGAACTACATGGGCTTCGGCTCAGGGATCGTCGTGCCCGAATGGGGCGTCTCCCTGCAGAACCGCGGCCACGGGTTCAGCCTCGACCCGGCGAGCCCGAACGTGGTGGCCCCCGGCAAGCGGCCGTTCCACACCATCATCCCCGGCTTCCTGACCCAGGGGGGCGCCCCCGTGATGAGCTTCGGGGTGATGGGCGGCAACATGCAGCCGCAGGGCCATGTCCAGACCCTGGTGCGCATGATCGACCACGGCCAGAACCCGCAGGCCGCCTGCGACGCCCCGCGCTGGCGGGTCGCCGACGGGCTGAGCGTGAACACCGAATCCACGATGCCGGCGGCCACGGTCCAATCCCTCGTGGAGCGCGGCCACCACCTCGAGGTGATCAACGACAGCTACCAGGATTTCGGGGCCGGGCAGTTCATCTGGCGGATGGGGGATCCGGCCGAGGACGGCTACGTCGCGGCCAGCGACCCCCGGCGGGATGGACAGGCGGTGGTGTGCTGAGCGAACGCCGCCGGCGCACCGATTTCCCTCCTTTCGTCGTCGTGCTGGCGTTCTCCATTCGCCAGCACCCGTTCGCTGGCAAACCCCTGGATGGCCGCCACAGCCGACAAGTTCGCGAGACGGAGGGAAGGACACGCGAAGGCTTTTGCCGGCAAAAAAGACCGAGACCGATCGCGCCTCACGTCACGTCGAGTGCCATGATCAGGGCTTCACGGAAGCCCGTGAATTCGACCGTGCGCCAGCGGTAACATTGATAGAACCGCACGCGACCGCTGGTGACGGCTTGGACCGGGATCACGAGATCGAAACCGGGGGTGCGAGCGGTCGGGGTATTGAGGTGCGCCTCGATGTCCGGCCGTTCGAGGGGAGCCCCGATACAGATCCGGCTTCGCCCGTTCTCCTCCCAGCGGGCCACGACGCAGAGGGCGGGACCGAGCCCTCGCAGGAAGGCCCAGCCCTGGCACCGGATTCGGCGGGCGTCCTTGTCGGGAGAGAGCGTGACCGCGTTGAGGTTCGGCGCCCGGCGGACCACCTTGATGAAGCGGCGCCGGAAGGCGGCGGGGAGCGTCTCCGTGTCCCGACAACGGCCGTGCTGCTCGCGCACCTGGAGCCGGTCGGGCAGCGCGATCGCCGGCCCTTCGCCGCGCCCGGTGCGCAGGACGATCTCGTAAGGGGTCTGCTGCAATCCGTTCAACGCGGCCACGAAGCGGAGCGTCCCGTCCGGCGCGGCATGCGCTTCGGCATCGAGCCGCAGCTTCGTGCCGTCGAGACCCTGAAGCCAGACTTCGACCGCCTCGGCCGGTGTATCGGGCAGCCGGGCCTCGAAGGCCCAGAGTTCCGCGGTCGAGCCGAGGAGCACGCCGTCGCAGGCGGGTAGGCTCTGCCGGGTGCGGGTGGGCAAGGCCCTGCGCGGCGCCGTTGCCGGGACTTGGCTGGCCTTCTGCACGGCGCGGAAATGGCCTGCCCGCGCCACGTCGAGACCGCTCGCGGCGAAGATCCGCAGCAGCCCGCGGATGACGACGCGGTGGGTCGCCGTCACGTGGATCAGGTCCACCGCGTGGCTTCCGAAGCTCAGGCCGTCCAAGTCCACCTGTCCGGCGAACCCGGCATCCCGGGCCGCGGAGGCTTGGAGATGGTCCACCACGTCCTGCCGGCTTTCCGTGCGGAGGGGCGCGTAGGAGGTGCTCACGCCGTCGCTGAAGCGGAGGTAGGTCCGGTAGGGGCCGTGGCTCTCCGTGAGATGCATCCAGCCGCGCAAGGACAGGCTGTGAAAGACGACGGCGTGTCCGCTCCGATCCAGGCGGCGGCGCTGATCGGTCCAGAGGCCGTCGAGGGCCCATGCCAGGGTGGGATGGCTCAACGGCCGTTCCAGGGCGGGCTTGGCCGCGTCCTCCTCCGGAAGGGCATCGATGCGGGTCACCGCCGGGAAGGTGTCCGGAAAGCCGCTGCCGTTCGGGACGCGGTTTCGGTCCCAGAGGATGTCGCCGCTCACCCAGGAGGGCGCGTTCACCTGGAGGGCCAGGTCATCGAGGCACAGGTCGTAGCTGCCGGGGCGTCGGTTCGGGATGCGGTCGTGCGGACAGGGCCGCTGTTCCATCAGGCCGGCATAGAGCGCGTGCAGGGCGTCCAGATGGGAATCCACCGAGGGGAAGACCTTGCGCCGGATGGTGGCGCGCAGCTCCGCGAGCCGGTCCCGGTCGAAGAGGAGGGTCAGGAGCTTGGCCCGGACCGCGCCGGCATCGTGCGGCGGCACGCGGAAGCCGTCGATCCCGTCACTGACCCGTTCGGAGGGCGCACCGAGGTCCGTGACGATGGGAACGAGGCCGGCCTGCCACGCCTCCGTGAGCGCGATCAGGTAGGTCTCGGGCCAGATCGAGAGATGAAGCGAGACGTCACAGCCCTGCAGGAGCGCGACGATACCGCGCTGGTCGTAGGCGCCGTGGACCGTCACACGCTCCGCCGGCAGGCCGCGCAGACGGCCCGCATGATGGGCGCTGACCTGACCGTAGATCCGGAAATGGAGGGGATAGTCCTCGCAGGTCCGGATCAACTCGATGATGTCGTCCCCACCCTTGTGGTGGGTGAAGTTGCCGACCACCGCGACGACGAGGGGCTTTCGCGCATCGGCCTCGGCTCGCTCCTCGCGCACGGCGTGGGACGGCGTCGGGGTCAGCATCGCGATCTCGACGACGCGGTCCGGCGTGACCTGCGGATAGACGGCGCGCAGGTAGGCGCCCGTGGCGGGGGTGCTGGTCACGAAGGCATCCACCGCACCGACCACATGGT
This sequence comes from Methylobacterium sp. TK26, assembly GCF_055361565.1. Classification (NCBI taxonomy): domain Bacteria; kingdom Pseudomonadati; phylum Pseudomonadota; class Alphaproteobacteria; order Hyphomicrobiales; family Methylobacteriaceae; genus Methylobacterium; species Methylobacterium sp. TK26. Next base: position 3,300,606 of record NZ_CM143965.1, read on the forward strand.
CCATGAACGCGTCCCGCCGCGCCTTGGCGCCGGCGGGGTAGTTGTGGCTGGCGGCGAGGCAGGCATCGCACTGCTCGCGCCCGCGGTGGGCCACGTCGCAGAAACGCCCGCTGTGATCGAGGAGGAGCCAGCGCTCGCAGATCAGGTAATGGTCGTGGAGGTGATAGACCACCGGCACGCCGCAGGCGCGGGCGATGAGCGGCAGGCTCAGGGGCCAGTGCAGCAGGTGGTGGATATGGACGAGGTCCACCCGATACTCGAACAGGATGCGGGCGAAGTGCCCTTCCACGAGCGGGTCGGTGAGCCGGGGCAGGCCGACGGATCCCGCCGGCAGGCTCAGCGCGACGCCGGGCCCCTCCAGACGCATCTCCCACTCCTCGCCCCGGAACACCGGGAACAGGAACAGCAGATCGTATCGGTCCGCGAGGCCCGCGAGCGCCTCCTGATACACCTCGACGCCGCCGCCCTCGCGCTGGCCCATGCGGTTGTGGGTGAGGATGAGCACGGTCCTGCGCGGGAGCGTCGCCGGCGCCCTCCGGCCGAGGGGAGATTCAGGCCGCCGACAGGCAGCGGCCCGCTCCAGCATCGTCGCGATCCGGTGGTCGTAGAGATGCTCGGCCAGCGTTCGCGCCCGCGCGGCGCGGGCCTGTGCCAGACGCTCCTCGGGCGCCGCCAGCATGCTGGCGATGGCCTCGGCCGCCTCCGCATCACCCGAACAGAGCAGGAATTCCGTGCCGGCGGTGTAATAGTCCCGCACCTCCGGTTCGGGAGACACCATGACCTGGAAGCCGCCCGCCAGGGCGGTCTCGAAGAGGCGCGGCGGCGGCGTCGATCCGGCCGCCTGCTCGACGGCGCTGCCCGTGAAGACGCGCGGCAGGGTGAGGACGACGCGGCTCCGGTTCGCCAAGCGTGCGAAATCGACGTTGCCGCAGCGCCAATCCGTGGCGAGCGAGCGGTCGTGCAGGTCGGGCGGCCCCAGATGGACGTTCCAGGGCAGAGCGATCTTGACCCGCAGGTCGGCGGGCAGGAGCCCCAGGATCGTGTTCAGGCTGGCGACGCGGTTGGGCCAGGCGGTTCCGACGAAGAGCAGATCGTAGAGGAAATGGCGGTCGTCCGAACCGACCTCGAAGTCCTGGAAGAGCCGGCTCGCGGCCAGGGGCAGGTGGACGGCGCGGCCCTCGTAGGCGGCGACGCTGCTCCGATCGTTGGTGAAGACGATGTCGAAACAGTCGGAGAAGCGGACGTTCGACGAGCGCTCGTAGGGGTCCTCGGTGGTCCACAGGATGCTGAGCCGGGCCAGGCGCGCGAGCCGGCCGAGCAGCGGCGCGTGCATCTTGGCCCCGCCGAAGGCCAGAAAGGTGTCGAGGCCTTCCGTCACGAAGGTCGCGAGCGCGTCGCCGTGGTGCGCGACGACCACCCGCGCCACATCGGGATGACGCCGCAAGGCGTCCGCGATGGCGAGGGCGATGTAATGGTTGTGGGTCCGCGGCTCCGTGTCGAGGAGCAGGATCGAAAGGCCCGTCATACGCGGACCGATGCCTGCGGCTCCGCATGGTCTCCCGCGAACAGGTCCCTGAAGTCGACCGCAGTGATGCCGGGGCGAAATCCACACAGGTCGAGCAGACGCTCGGCGCGGCATGCATAGGTGTGGTCCCGCAGGGCCCGCCGCTGCGCCCGCTCGGCGATCGCGAGGATCGCGGCCGGCTCATCCCGGGTCCGCTCGATGGCCCGCGCGATGTCGCGGGGGCCGTCGATGAGGAGGATCTCCCGCTCCGGTTCGAAGACGTCGCAGATCTCCAGGCCGGTGGCGAAGAAGAGCTGCGTCGAGCCCGACAGCGCCACCTCGAAGGTGCGCGGCCCCGGGGTCGCCTGCGGCAGGGCGAAGCGTCGGTTCGCGATGTCGAGGTCGCGGCCGATGTTCAACGTCAGCCAGGCGGCGGCGGCATGGTCCGCCATCTCGTCCGCGGTGAGGCGTCGGTTGCTCGCGCACCGCAGATCGGCCGGCCAGTCGGACCCGAGGATTTCCACCGGGTGTCGGGACAGAAGCGCGTCCGCCTGTCGGAGCAGGGCGATGCGGTTCGGATAGGCCACGCCGCAGAAGAAGACGGCGATGTCGCGCGACAGATCCGGACGGATGGGACGGAGGTGGCGCGTCGGGGATGCCGCCAACGGAAGATGGTGCACCGACCCGTGCCTGTAGTGGTGGGTCGCCCAGCCATCGTTGGAGAAGACGACGTCGGCCAGGATCTCCGCCTTGAAGGCATAGTCGAATTCGTAGGGATCTTCGGTGAGCCAGAATGCGAGCTGCGCCCCCACGGCATCGGCGGCCCGCCGCAGGGCGCCAAGACCGGCGGCATCGGGCACGAGACTGCCGACGGCGATCACCAGCTTCGGGCGCAGGCGTCGAACCCGCTCGCACGCCAATTCCAACGGCGCATGCGCGACGGCATTCTGCCCGACACATTTTATCAGACCTTCGACAAGATAGGATCTGATTGCCGAATTGACGTTGAGCGCGTCAGAATTTGTGCCTGTTACAAAAATCTGGACTGCATCAGTATCGATATGCTGCGCAATATTCATTCGTTTCGCCTGTCGGCGGCTGGCGTTGTGAGTGTTGGATTTCCTCTTCAAGTAGCAGTAAACGCAACTCTCAGTTTTGTCCATAAAACTTCAGATCAGTTCTACAGAAGGGCAAGTTAAGCATTACGGGAATTAGCTTTCGGCAATATCATCGGGATAAAATGGCAATCAGCACCAAGGAACGCGTGGCCGAAGAGGCTCGACCCGAGCCGGCACCGGAGCCGAGGGGGCCGGGCGACCTGACGGCGGCCAACATCCTGCTGCCCGTCGAGGATTTCCTGTCCGGGGACGTGCTCCTGCTCGGGTCGGTCGCGCCGGGCATACGCGGTCGCGCCGCGGAACTTGCGGCCACATTGACCGTCCGCGGCCGAATGCCCTGCGAGGGGGAGCCCCCCGATGCGTCCTACAGCTACGACACGATCATGGCCTTCGATGTCCTCCCTGCGGTGGAGGCCACCGGCCGGCACAGTTCAGTCCGGCAAAACCTGAGGCCGGAGGGCCGGCTGATCCTGGCCCTCGACCATGGGTCGGCGGAGCAACGCGGGGCCGGTGCCGCGCAGGGCGCCTCATGGCATCCGGGCCGCCGGGCGAGCCCCTGGACCCGCCTGCGTGAAACGCTGGAGGCCGCCGGCCTCGCGCATCAGCGCTGGTGGTTCCCGTTTCCCGATCATCGCGAGGCGCGCACCATCCTGTCCGAACACGGCCTGTCGCCGCATTCGGGGCTCGATGCCGGAGCGATGGCGGGCGAGGCCATCGACGCGCGCAGGGCTTGGCGGCGGATTGCGGAGGCGGGAGACCTCGCGGATCGCGCCCCCGCCGCGCTCGTCGTGGCCTCGGCCGTCGCCCTCCCGGCGGATGATCGTCTCGCCGTGCACATCGGCCATGAGCGGCGGCCGGAGTTCAACAAGGTCGCCACCATCCGGGCTCGGACGGAAGGACCTCCGAGGGTCCTGCGTGTACCGCGCCATCCCGGGCTGGCCCGTCATGCGGCCGGCATCACCAACCGGTTTCCGGCCGAAACCCTCGCGCCCGGCCGGCCCTGGCCCGAGGCGCTGGAGGAGATGCTGGCTCACGACGGCTGGACCGAGGCCGATCTTGCACCATGGGCGGAGCGTTGGATCACGGCCCTCCGCGCCGCGTTCCTGGGCGCCGGTGAAGGCGACCCGCTGCCCGACATCGACACGCGCCTACCCGGTCATGCCTTCGATGCCATTCCGCGCAACCTGCTCGTCCACGGCGACCGGGCGACCTTCATCGACCTGGAATGGGAACTCGACGCGCCCCTGGACTTCGGGCACCTGCTCGTGCGCGGCCTCGTCGATACCGTTCTGACCACCCCCATCGCCGGCTGGCCCGCACCGGGGAGCGATCCGACCTATCTGAGCCTGCTGCGTGCCGCCACCGCTCCCCTCGGCATCCCCCTCTCCGACGCGGCCATCGCCGAGCGCCTCGACCGCGAGGCCCGTTTCCAGCGGATCGTGAGCGGGCGTGAGACGAACCGCGACTTCGCTTGGCTCGCCGCCACGCACCCCGTGCCCCGCGCGCAGCTGCTGATGCGCGGGAGGGGCCTCGCCGGCGAGGTCAGAGCGCTGCGGACCGAACGTTCCGACCTCATCGCTGCCATCGACGACGCGCGGGCGCAGACCGACCGTGTCATCGCCTATGCGGCGGAACGCGACCGCGCGGTGGAGCGCCTTGAGGCCGAGCTGGCCGCGATCGAAGCCCGTCTCGCGCTTCCCCCGCCGGAGCCGCCGCGCCCGGCCATCCGCCTCGGCCGGGTATTCCGGAACTTGGTTTCCTCGAAGCGGACCTAGCGTGATGCGTCTGTTGGTGGCCTGCGATCATCTGGCCCTCACGGGAGGGTTGATGCGGTTCGAGCGCGTCGGGCAGGTCCTGGCACGCTGGGGCGGCGAACTCGCCTTCCTGAGGTTCGGCGAGGGGGGCGAGGATCGCCCGGCCGGCTTCGCGAGTGCGCTCCGGTCCTTGTCGCGCGAGGCCGCGCTGGACGAGAACTGGGATGCCGTGATGGTCCCGGGCGGCGGCTTTCCCGACGCCGTCGTGGCGCGCTTCGCGAGCCTGCGCCACCCCCGCCTGGGTCTCCGCGTCCAGCATTTTCTGAACGGCCCCGGCCGCCGTGACGCCTATGAGCGCGTGACGCGGGCTTTCGAGCCCGACCTCATCCTCGTCAACAATGCGCATTGGCCGGAAGCGGATCTCGCGGCGTTCGGCCGTCCGTTCCGCCGGGTCGTGGGCGGGGTCGACGCGACCCTGTTCGCGCCCCCCGTAGTCCGTCCTCCCCGCACCGGGCGGAACCGCCTCGGCGCCATCGCGAACAAGAATCCGGTCGCCCTGGTCGGCGCCCTGCGCGACCTCGGCGACGATTGGGAACTCCACTGGTTCGGCCGGCCCGACCCCCGCGAACCGGCGCCGCCGGACGACCTTCTGGCATCGGGGCGGATCGTCCGGCACGGGCCCCTGTTCGGAGAGGAGCTTGCCGCCTTCTACGCCGGCCTCGACGTGTTCTGCAGCGCCGAGCCTCAGGCGGGCTGGTGCAACCCCGCCGCCGAAGCCATGGCCTGCGGAACGCCCCTCGTCACGACCCCGCACGGCACCCTGGCCTTCGCCGAGCACGATGTCACCGCGCAGGTCCTCCCCACGGCCACGGGCCCGGCCATCGCAGCGGCCGTCCGAAGCCTGCGCGCCGATCCCGACCGGGCCGCCCGATGCGCGGGTGCCGGGCGCGCCCGCATCCGCAGCCTCAGCTGGGAGACCTACACGGCCGATCTCCTGGCGGCGATCCGCGACGGGCTCGCCGACGGGACCGGTCCGGCCTGGGCCACCAAACGCATCGAGGACCTCGCCGTCGCGCACGGGCCTGCGCCGGGGGACTTCGACCCTCTCGGGTACATCGGTCTCCACGCGGATCTCGCGGACCTGTTCGGGCGCCCGTGGCAGGGCATCCTGCACTACCTCGAACATGGACGCCGCGAGGGACGCCTCTATCCCTCGACGCGCAGCCGGGCGCAGGAAAAGGCCGAGCAGGCCTCGCGCATCGCCCTCGTCCTCGACGGGCTCGACGGTTCCGGCAAGTCCAGCATCGCCCGGGAGGTCGCGCAGCGGATCGGGGCGACGGTCCTCAATCCCTTCGGCGGCCAGATCGGCGGCCTCATGGTCCTGCTGGCCGAGCGGGGCGAGCACGCCCTGGCCGATGCCGTCGCGCATGCGGCCGTGGCCCTCGCCCTGCGACACGCTCCCGACGGCCCCGTGGTCTTCGACCGCCACTGGTTCACCGCGTCCCAACTCCTCTCGCCCGCCTACCGGGCCGGCTGGGCGCCCCACCCGTACACGGTCATGTGCTGGGCGGATCGGCCCACGACCGTGGCGCGCATGATCGCGCGCGGCGATGTCCACGCACGCGAGCGCATGAGCGCCGAACGGATCCAGACTTACCGGCGCTTGGCGGACGAGCTCGGTCTTCCTCTCATCGACACCTCTCACCTGTCCGCAGCGGCCGCCGCCGAGCGGATTCTGGACGACATGCGGAGCGTCGTCGGGGAATCGCCCGCCCTCGCATGACGAGGAGCCGGTCGCGGGCCCGGCTCATCGGTCTTGCGGGCCCCCTCTCACTCTGGCCGGGGCCGGGTGAGAGACTTCAGCGCGTCGACGAGCCGCCCTTCGAAGAGCAGGGCCGAGCCGTGGTGGAACTCCGGGTCGAACCCGTGTTTCGCGTTCATCACGGAGGACGCGCTCTGCATCGCGATCAGGCGGCCCGCCTCGTCGAACAGGCCCGAGCCGGACCCGCCATAGCCGTCGTTGCAATCGTGGCGGGCGCGCCGGATCGCATCCTCGCCCGGCGGGTCGATGCGCCGGATCGTGCAATGCTCCAGGCTGCTCGGGCCGCGATAATTCTCGTGTCCGGCCGGCGAGACCATCGTCACCCGTATGGAGACCTCGCCGGTCGGCAGGTCCGGCGGTTCGGGCAGGGGTTGCGCGACGGCATCGGCCGGACTGGCGAGGCGCAGGATCGCCCAATCGTCCGTGATGTGCAGCGCGCGGGCATCCGGGGCCGTCCCGAGCCGAAGACTGTCGGGCACGAATTCGTAGTTGCGCCCGCCGATCTGGAAGTAACAGTCGGCCACCGGCCGCGTCTGCTCCAGGCGCCGATCGCGGAAATTGTGCGCGTTGAGCACGACCACCGACGGGTCCGCCACCAGCCACGCCGCCGCCGCCTTCTGCGGCACGCCGTCCGGCCGGCGGCACCAGAGCACCCCCGCGCCCCTGTAGCGGGCGAGGTCATCCCCGGTCAGGTCGCGGCGGCCGTCGTGAGGGTAGAGCGCGGCGGTCGCGAGACCCGCCCCACCCCAGAGCGGCACAGCCAGGAGGCACAGGTGCCACGCCCGCCCGCGTCCCATCCCGCCTCCGTCTCGATCTCCGCCGACCCGGCCACAGAAGTGAGCGCCGCGGATCGTCCCGTCAAGCAATCCAGAAGAATTCCACACTATCCAACGCCGGTTGCCGATTCATCCCGACAACAAATAACCGAGATCCTAGAGACAATCGCCGCTGCACCTCTGTAAAAATAACAAGCGATAGCGGTCGTAATAAGTCTTTTATAAGAGATAGACGACGTCAATCTCTTGTGTCGGACGGCCGATCGATGGGATCGACTTTCGGTTGATCTTGCATCGCACAACCATCAGCCGCGAGGCCACAAGGCGCGGCGGCCCGGCGAGGAGATGCACAATGAGATTGGGACAACTTTCGCGCTCGGCGTCGGTGCTGGCGATGGTCGCGGTCGCACCGCTCGGCCTCGCCGGAGCCGCCTTCGCCAACGACAAGCTGAACGAGCTTGCCAAGAGCGAAGACAACTGGGTGATGCCCGGCAAGAACTACGATTCGAACAATTACAGCGAGCTGACGCAGATCAACAAGTCGAACGTCAAGCAGCTGCGGCCCGCCTGGACCTTCTCCACCGGCCTGCTCAATGGCCACGAGGGGGCGCCGCTGGTCGTGGACGGCAAGATGTACGTCCACACCTCGTTCCCGAACTACACCTTCGCCCTCGATCTCGACGATCCGGGCCACATCCTGTGGCAGGACAAGCCGAAGCAGAACCCGGCCGCGCGGTCGGTGGCCTGCTGCGACCTCGTCAATCGCGGGCTGGCCTATTGGCCGGGCGACGGCAAGACCCCGCCGCTGATCCTGAAGACCCAGCTCGACGGCCACGTCGCGGCGCTGAACGCCCAGACGGGCGAGACGGTGTGGAAGATCGAGAATTCCGACATCAAGGTCGGCTCGACCCTGACCATCGCCCCCTACGTGGTGAAGGACAAGGTGATCGTCGGCTCCTCGGGCGCCGAACTCGGCGTGCGCGGCTACCTGACCGCCTACGACGTGAAGACCGGCGCGCAGGTCTGGCGCGCCTACGCCACCGGCCCGGACCAGGACCTGCTGCTGGCTGACGACTTCAACATCAAGAACGCCCATTACGGCCAGAAGAACCTCGGCACGACGACCTGGGAGGGCGACGCCTGGAAGATCGGCGGCGGCACCAACTGGGGCTGGTACGCCTACGACCCCGGCACGAACATGATCTACTTCGGCACCGGCAACCCGGCGCCGTGGAACGAGACCATGCGGCCGGGCGACAACAAGTGGACCATGACCATCTTCGGCCGTGACGCCGACACCGGCCAGGCCCATTTCGGCTACCAGAAGACGCCGCACGACGAGTGGGACTATGCCGGCGTCAACGTGATGATGCTGTCCGAGCAGAAGGACAAGGACGGGAAGATGAGGAAGCTCCTCACCCACCCGGACCGCAACGGCATCGTCTACACCCTCGATCGGACGGACGGCTCCCTCGTCTCGGCCAACAAGATCGACGACACGGTCAACGTGTTCAAGTCGGTCGACCTGAAGTCCGGCACCCCGGTCCGCGACCCGGAATACGGCACCCGGATGGACCACCTCGCCAAGGACATCTGCCCCTCGGCGATGGGCTACCACAACCAGGGCCACGATTCGTACGATCCGAAGCGTCAGGCCTTCTACATGGGCATCAACCACATCTGCATGGATTGGGAGCCCTTCATGCTGCCCTACCGGGCGGGTCAGTTCTTCGTCGGCGCGACGCTGAACATGTATCCCGGGCCGAAGGGTGACAGGCAGAACTACGAAGGTCTCGGCCAGATCAAGAGCTACAACGCCATCACCGGCAAGTTCAACTGGGAGAAGATGGAGCGCTTCGCGGTCTGGGGCGGCACCACCGCCACCGCCGGGAACATCGTGCTCTACGGGACGCTCGACGGCTTCATCAAGGCGCGGGACTCCGACAACGGCGACCTGCTCTGGAAGTTCAAGCTTCCCTCGGGGGCGATCGGCTACCCGATCACCTACAGCCACAAGGGCCAGCAATTCGTCGCCATCAATTACGGCGTCGGCGGCTGGCCGGGGGTGGGCCTCGTCTTCGACCTTCAGGACCCGACCGCCGGCCTCGGCGCGGTGGGGGCGTTCAAGAAGCTCGCCAACTACACCCAGATGGGCGGCGGCGTGATCGTGTTCTCGCTCGACGGCAAGGGTCCCTACGACGACCCGAACGTCGGCGAGTACCAGCAGGCGGCCAACAAGTAACGCGACCCTCGACCTCGCCGGCGCGACAGCCGGCGAGGCTTCCGGTGTGCCGATTACCCGACCATCATCAGGGATAGACGCCCATGCCGCTCCTCGGCGGACTTCTTCGCGCGGCGACCTGTGCCGCCGCCCTCCTCGCCCTCACGGCCCTGCCCGGCCCATCGCGCGCCCAGGAGTCGGAGGCCCAGGCCGTCCAGTCCGACGCCGCGAAGGCCCCGGCGGCGCCGGCCGCCGACCCCTCGATCCTGCGGATCTGCGCCTCCGAGAAGCAGCCGCCCCTGTCGATGAAGGACGGGACCGGCCTCGAGAACCGCATCGCGGTGGCGGTGGCCGAGGGGATGGGCCGCAAGCCCGTCTTCGTCTGGCTCGCGAAGCCCGCGATCTATCTCGTCCGCGACGGGCTGGAGAAGCGCCTCTGCGACGTGGTCGTCGGCCTCGACAGCGACGACCCGCGCGTCCTCACCACCAAGCCCTATTACCGCGCCGGCTACGTCTTCCTGACGAAGGCCGACAGCGGCCTCGACATCGCCTCCTGGAAGGACCCGCGCCTCAAGACCATCGACCACATGGTGGTGCCGTTCGGCTCCCCCGGCGAGGCGATGCTCAAGGATATCGGCCGCTACGAGGAGGACATGGCCTACCTCTACTCGCTGGTCGGCTTCCGCGCCCCGCGCAACCAGTACACGCAGATCGACCCCGGCCGCCTCGTCAGCGAGGTGGCGCAGGGCAAGGCGGCGGTGGGCGTGGCCTTCGCCCCCGACATCGCCCGCTACGTGAAGGACTCCGCCGTGCCCCTGCGCATGGCCCCCGTCCCGAACGACACGGTGACGAGCGACGGCCGGACGATGCCGCAGGATTTCGACCAGTCGATGGGCGTGCGCAAGGACGACGCCGCCCTGAAGGACGCCCTCGATGCCGGCATCGCGAAGGCGAAGCCGCGGATTGACGCCATCCTGAAGCAGGACGGCGTGCCGGTCGCCGCCACCAACTGAACCCGCCCCGGCGGTTCTCTCAAGAGAGATGTGAAGTCTTCGTATGATCGGATCCAAGCGATTTCTCACGGCGGCCCTCGGCCTCGGCGCGGCGGTGGCGGCGGGCGCGGTGCTCGCCCAGCCGCAGGCCGGGCCGCAGGGCGGCCTCGTCTTCCGCAACACCATCACCGGCGAGGCGATGGACACGGCCGAAGGAAAGCCCGGCGGACGGGATACGCCGGCCGTGAAGACGTTCTTCCAGACCGGCCAGAACACCTACATCGGCGACAAGTCCTGCCTGCGCAACGGCGAGAGCCTGTACCTCACCTCCTGCTCCGGGTGTCACGGCCACCTCGCCGAGGGCAAGGTCGGGCCGGGCCTCAACGACAATTACTGGACCTATCCGGCCAACACCGAAGATGTCGGCCTGTTCTCGACCCTCTGGGGCGGGGCCAACGGCATGATGGGTCCGCACAACGAAGACCTGAACCCGGACGAGATGCTGCAGGTGATCGCCTGGATCCGGCATCTCTACACCGGCCCGGTCAAGGATGCCCTCTGGCTGAACGACGAGCAGAAGAAGACCTACACGCCGTTCAAGGAAGGCGAGCACTTCGCCAAGGACACGCCCGGCCAGTGCAAGCCCCTGGCGGAATGAGCGGTCCAGCGAGGAACGGCCCCGGTTCGAGGGGCGAGGAAGCGAGGAGACGGCAGATGCGCAAGACGGTGATGGTGGCCATGCTGTTCGCGGGAGCGGCCTTCGCGGGCCCGGCGCTCGCCTATGACGGACAAACCTGCAAGGCGCCGGGCAATTGCTGGGAGCCGAAGCCCGGCTTCCCGGAGAAGGTCGCGGGATCGAAATACGACCCGAAGCACGACCCCAGGGAAATCTCGAAGCAGGCGGACTCCATCAAGCAGATGGAGGAGCGCAACAAGAAACGCGTCGAGAATTTCAAGAAGACCGGCAAGTTCGAATACGACGTCGCCAAGATCACGAACTGAGCGTCACGGGCATGGGCAGCTCCGGCCCATGCCCGCCCCGTCGTCCATCAACCGAGCCAACCATGAATCCTCCGCGCCCCGGCGACGCGATGCTGACCGACTGGCGCGAGGCGGCGGGCCGGTTCGAGGCCGAGATCGCCAAGGCGGTGGTGGGCCAAGCCCGCGCCATCCGCCTCGTTACGATCGCGATCTTCGCCCGGGGCCACGTCATGCTGGAGGGCGATGTCGGCACCGGCAAGACGACGCTGCTGCGGGCCGTGGCCCGCGTCCTGGGCGGCGCCTACGAGCGGATCGAGGGCACGGTCGACCTGATGCCGACCGACCTGATCTACCACACCTTCCTCGGCGCGGACGGGCGCCCCCGGGTGGAGCCCGGCCCGGTGCTGCGGCAGGCGGAGGACCTGTCGGTCTTCTTCTTCAACGAGATCAACCGCGCCCGGCCGCAGGTCCACGCGCTGCTCCTGCGCCTCATGGCCGAGCGGACGGTGACGGCCTTCGAGCGCGAATGGCACTTCCCCACCCTCCAGGTCTTCGCCGACCGCAACCGCGTCGAGCGCGAGGAGACCTTCGAACTCCCCGCCGCCGCCCGCGACCGGTTCCTGATGGAGATCGGCATGGAGGCGCCCCGCGATGGGCAGACCCGCCGGGCGCTGGCCTTCGATCCGCGCTTCCACGACACCGACCGGCTGATCGCGGAGGTGGCCCCGGCCGTGCTCGACCACCGGAGCATCGGCGGCATCGCGAGCGCCATCCAGCACGCGGTCGCGGCGGCCCCGGAGATCGAGACCTACGTCGTCGCCCTCTGGGACGCGCTGCTGCGCCCGGCGGAGGCCGGCATCCGCCTGCCCGGGATCGCCATGGAGCACCTCGTGCAGGGGGGCGCCTCGCCCCGCGGCCTCGCCTTCCTCGTGCGCGCCGCCCGGGTCCGCGCGTGGCTGGAGGGCCGCGACTGGCTCGTGCCGGAGGATATCCGCGCGGTCTTCCCCGAGGTGATGGCCCACCGGATCTTCCTCGAACCGGTCCACGAGATGCGCCGGGCCGAGATCGTGCCGGCCCTGTGCCGGGCGGTGTTCGACACGGTGCCCGCCCCATGAGCGACGGCCCGCCTTCCGCCGAGATCGTCTACCGGCCCCGCTGGCGCCCGCGGGGGAGCCGCCCCGGCGCCCATCGCGGGCGGGATGCGGGCGGGCTCGGCCCGTTCCGGGATCAGGTGCCGTTCCTCAGCCTGCCGGATGCCCGGCGGATCGACATCCGCGCCACCCTGCGCGACCCGTTCGAGGGCGTGCATGTCCGCCGCTTCGAGACCCGCGTGCCGGTGGAGATCTACGCCCTCGTCGATCTCTCGGCCTCCATGCGCGACCGGGGCGAGGCCGACCGCTTGGCCCTGGCGGCCGAACTCTGCGCGGGCCTCGCGGCCTCCGCGACGCGGATCGGCGACGGGTTCGGGCTGATCGCCGCCGACGGGGCGATCCGCGCCGACCTCACCCTGCCGGCGACCCGCCACCGCAGCGCCGCCCGGACCCTCGCGGGCCGGCTCGCGGGCGCCCCCTGCCGGGACGGGAGCGCCGAGGGGATGGTCGCGGGGGCCCACAGCCTCCTCGGACGGCCCAAGATGGTCTTCGTCGTGTCGGATTTCCGCTGGCCTGCGGACCTGATCCGCCGGGTGTTCTCTGCCCTGGCGCTGCACGACACGGTGCCGGTGCTCCTCGCCGACAGCGCGGAGGACGAGGGGCTTCCGCCATGGGGGCTCGCCGAACTGGAAGATTCCGAAGGGGCCGGGCGCCGGCTCGTGCTCCTGCGGCCGTCCCTGCGCCGCCGCTGGATCGCCCGCGAGCGGGAGCGACGCGAGGCGCTCGCGGCCATCGCCGCCGCGTCGGGCGCCCGCCGGCCCTTCGCCCTCATCGACCGGTTCGATGCGCAGGCGCTGAGCCGCCACCTGCTGACGGGTTGAGATGCGCGTCCTCGCGATCCTGTTCCTGATCCTCCAGGCCGGCGCGGCGGTCGCGCAGGTGCGCTCCGTCGAGGTGCGCGTGCCGAGGAGCTTCGGCTATGTCCTCGGCGACCTGTTGCAGGCCCAGGCCGACATCGCCCTGGAGCCCGGCTTCACCGTGCAGCGGGCCTCGCTGCCGAAGCCCGGCCCCGTCACCTATTGGCTCGACCTGCGCGACGTCGCCGTCGAGCGCCGGCCGGGCGGCCTCCGCCTGCGCCTGACCTATCAGACCTTCTACGCCGCCCTCGACGCGCGGCGGCTCGACGTGCCGGGCCTCACCATCGCCCTCGCGGACGAGAACCCCGGCGGGACCACGACGGCGCGGGCGGAGATCCCGCCCTGGTCCTTCGGCGTGTCGCCCCTGCGCGAGGTCCAGCCGGAGAAGCGCGACGACCCGGCCGACTACCTGCAGCCGGATGGCCCCCCGCGCCGGATCGACCCGGAGCCGGCCGCCGCGGCGGCGCTCGCCCTGGCCGGTCTCGGCCTCCTGGCCCTCGGCGTCCTCGCCTACGACCGGGCGTGGTTCGGCCGCCGGAGGGGCCGCCCCTTCGCCCGCGCCGCCCGGCGCCTGCGCCGGCTCGCGGGGACCGACGGGGAAGGCTACCGGGACGGCCTGCGCCTGATCCACCGCAGCCTCGACGAGACGGACGGGCGACGGCTCCTCGCCGACGACCTGCCGGCCTTCCTCGACCGTCACCCGGCCTTCCGGGGAGAAGGGGAGGCGCTGCGCCGCTTCTTCGAGGCGTCCCGCCGGGCCTTCTTCGGCCGCGAGGTGCAGGCGGCGCGGGAGGTCTGGCCCTGGCCCGAGATGCAGGCGGCCCTGCGCCGCCTCGCCGCCGCCGAGAGGGCCACCTGACATGCCGGCCTTCCTCGCCCCCTACGGCGTCGCGACCCCGTGGGCGCTGTGGCTGCTGCCGCTCGCCCTGCTGCCCCTCGTCGCCTCCGGGCGGCGCCGCCGGGCCGTGCCCGCCATCGCGGCGGCACCGGGCGACCCCCTCTCCCGCTGGATCGGCGTGTCGCTGACCGTCTCGGGGATCGCCGCCCTCGGCGGGCTCGTGGTGGGGCTGTCCGGGCCCTACCGGGCGGGGGAGCGGACCACGCGCACCGGCATCGGCGCGCAGGTCTCGATGCTGATCGACCGCTCGGGCAGCATGAACGAGACCTTCGCCGGCAAGCAGCCCTCGGGACTGGAGGAATCCAAGGCGGCGGCCTCGCGGCGCCTGCTCTCGGGCTTCGTCGGGGAGCGGGCGCACGACCTCTTCGCCGTGACGGCCTTCTCGACCGCGCCGATGCTCGTCCTGCCGATGACCGACCGCCACGACGCCGTGCGGGCGGCCATCGCGGCCATCGACCGGCCCGGCCTCGACTACACCAACGTCGCCCGCGGCCTCGCCATGGCCCTGTCGCAGTTCGGGATGGACCGGGGCATCTCGCGGGTGCTGCTGTTCGTCTCGGACGGGGCGGCGGTGATCGACCCGCGGGTGCAGGACCAGCTCCGCGCCGAGTTCGCCAGGGTGCGGCCGAACCTCTACTGGCTGTTCCTGCGCACCAAGGGCTCGCCCTCGATCCACGACCGGCCCGAGGGCGAGGACACGCCCCAGGCCGCCCCCGAGCGCCATCTCGACCTGTTCTTCCGGAGCCTGCACATCCCCTACCGCGCCTTCGAGGCCGAGGGTCCGCAGGCGGTGGCCGACGCCATCGCGCAGATCGAGAGCCTGGAACGCGATCCCATCCCCTACACGGAGATCCGCCCGCGCCACGACCTCACCGGGTGGGCCCACGGCGTGGCGGCGCTCGGCCTTCTCCTGCTGGCGCTCGCGGCGCTGGCGGAGGCGGATGTCTCGGCCCGCCGGGCGGCGAAGGCCGCGGACGAGCCGGCGCGGAGGGCGGCATGAGGCACCGCCTCGCCCGCCTGCGCCCGAGCCTGCTTTTGGCGCTGCCCGTGCTGCTGCTCGGCCTCGCCGCCGCCTTCGGCGTCCAGGCGTGGCGCTTGGACCGGGCGAACCGGACCATCGCCGCCCTCGAAGCCGGCACCGACGCGGAGGTCGCCTCCGGTGCCGCGCCGCCTCTGCTCGCCGCGCGGATCGCCTTCCTCGCCAAGCGCGGACGGTTGGACGAGGCCGAGCCGCTGCTGGCGGGCCTGCAAGGTGGCGATGACCGGGGGGACCTCGCCCGCGCCCGCTATGCCCTCGCCAACGCCCGGATGCGCGACGCCTTCGGCCTCCTCGCCCGGGGCGAATTGGACAAGGCCGGGCCGCTCGTGACCCTCGCCCGCCAGGATTACCGCCGGGCGCTGCGCGAGCGTCCCGATTTCTGGGACGCCAAGTTCAACCTCGACGTCGCGTCGCGCCTGATCCGCGACTACCCGGAGATGAACCGCACCGACGGCGACGAACTCCAATCGGAGCCGAAGACGATCTGGACCGACATTCCCGGCCAGCCGCGGGGCGGGCCGTGAGTCTCGCCCTGCCCCTCGCCCGCAACCTGCGCGGCTGGCGCTTCCTCGCCCTGGCGCTGGCCCTCGTCCTGACGCTCGCCGCCCTGGTCGCGCCGGCGCTCCCGGTCACGCGCAGCGGCGCCGAGATCCTGATCGTGGTGGACATCACCGGGTCGATGAATGTCCGCGACTACGCGCGGGACGGCAGGCCGGTGAGCCGCCTCGATACGGGCAAGGCGGCGCTCCGGCGGCTGGTGGCCGACCTGCCCTGCGGCTCGCGGGTGGCCCTGGGGCTCTTCACCGAGCGGCGGCCCTTCCTGCTGTTCGCGCCCATCGAGACCTGCGCGGATTTCGCCCCCCTCGACGGGGCCCTCGCCGCCCTCGACTGGCGCATGGCCTGGGAGGGCGACAGCCGCATCGCCGCCGGCCTCCACCGGGCGATCGCGATGGCCGCCGGCCTCGGCACCGACCTCGTCTTCGTCACCGACGGCCAGGAGACGCCGCCCCTGCCCGGCGGCGAGCCCCCCGCCTTCGACGGTCAGCCGGGGGCGGTGCGCGGGCTCATCGTCGGCGCGGGCGGCTACACCCTGTCGCCGATCCCCCGCTACGACGAACGCGGCCGGGAGAAGGGGTTCTTCGGCGAGGCCGACGTGGCGCAGGAGAACCGCTTCGGCCCGCCCCCGGGCGATGCCGAGGGCCGCGAGGGCTACAACCCGCGCAACGCCCCCTTCGGCGCCGCCGCCGCACGGGGCAGCGAGCATCTGTCGTCCGTCCGCGAACCCTACCTGCAGCGCCTCGCCGGGGCGGCGGGCCTCGCCTACGCCCATCTCGACGGGCCGGGCGGCCTCGACGCCCCCGTCCGCGCGGCGGTGACGCCCCGCGCCCTGGCAGGCTCCCTCGACCCGCGCCCCATCCTCGGCGCCCTGGCGCTGGCCCTGGTGCTCGCCACCTTCTGCGCCGGCCTGCCGCCCTCCCTCACCCCCTCAGCGAGACCGCGATGATCCGTACCCTGGCGACCTTGGCCCTGTTCCTGAGCGCGGGCACCGCCCTGGCCCACGGCCCGACGCCGCAGAAGGTGGCCGGGACGGTGACGATCAAGGCGAAGCCCGACGCGGTCTGGAAGGTCGTCGGCGATTTCGGCGGCATCGCCGCGTGGCATCCCGATGTGGCCAAAGCCGAGGCGACGGGCGGCAACGCCGAGGGCGCCACGCGCAAGGTGACGCTCAAGGCCGGCGGCACCCTGGTCGAAGGGCTCGACGAGTGGAAGGGGCCGGAGCGCACCTATTCCTACCGGATGTCCGACCCGGACCTGACGGCGCTGCCGGTCTCCTCCTATTCCGCGACGCTGACCGTCACGCCTGACGGCGACGGTTCCAGGGTGGAGTGGATGGGCCGCTTCTACCGGGGCGACACGGGCAACGAGCCGCCGGAGACCCTGAGCGACGAAGCCGGCCGCGCGGCGATGAACCGCTATGTCGGCGATGGCCTGAAGGGCCTGAAGGCCAAGCTGGAGGGCGGGCCGACGCCATGACCGGCGGCGCGCGCCTCATCGGCCTCCTCGCCCTGCTGGCGGCCTGGCCGGCGGCGGGCGAGGGCCTGTTCGTCGCGAGCCAGCAGGCGGCCCGGCTGACGCGGATCGAGGCCGGCGCGGGGTCGGCCGCCCGGCCCGTGGCGCCCGCGCCGGCCGTCGTGGCGGCGGATGCGGACGGGCGCCTGTATCTCAGCCACCCGGACGGGAAGGCGATCTCGGTGGTCGCGCCGGACGGGTCCGTGCGCAGCCTGCCATTGGAGGCCCAGCCCTTCGGCCTCGCCGTCGAGCCGGATGGACGGCGGATCTATGTCGGCGACTGGTCCGGCAACCGGGTGATCGCCCTGTCCGCCGACGGCGCCGTTGAGGGCGAGGCGGCCACCGGCCCCGATCCGGCCCATCTCGTCCTCGGGCCGCCGGGCCGCCTCTACGTCGCCGAGCGGGAAGGCCGGTCGGTCGGCGTGATCGACACCCGCGCCATGCGCCGCGTCGGCGGCTTTCCCGTGGGAGACGGGCCCTTCGCCCTCGCCGCCGATCCGGCGCGCGCCCGCCTCTACGTCGCGAACGTGCGCAGCAACGACGTGACGGTGATCGACACGGCCGCGGGCCGCGTCCTGGCGACGGTGGCGGCGGGGGCGAGCCCCTACGGCGTCGCCGTCACCCCGGACGGCGCACGGGTGCTCGTCAGCGACCAGCACGCGGCCAAGGTCTCGGTCATCGATGCCGCCGCCCTCGCGGTGACGGCGACGGTGCCGGTCGGCCATTACCCGGAGGGGGTGGCGATCCTCGGCGGCTTCGCCTACGTCGCGAACTGGTTCTCGGACGACGTCTCCGTGATCGATCTCGCCACCTTGCGCGAGACGCGCCGCATTCCCGTGGCCGAGGGGCCGCGCAGCCTCGCCGTGGTGCCCCGCGCGCCGGAGGCGTCACGATGAGGAGTGTCCTCCTGTCCGCCCTGGCCCTGCTGACGCCGCTGGCCGCCTGCGATCGCGCCGAGGAGGATGCGAAGACGGAGCACACGGTGGTGGCGCGCACCTCCGAGACCGACCTCGCCCCCTGGCTCACACCCCAGGACGGGACCGACCCGGCCCGCTGGCTCGCCGGCCGCGAGGCGGGGCATCCCCTCGCCGGGGATGCGGCCCCGGTCCAGGCGATGGGCGCGAGCCTCGCCCGCGCCGCCGGAGGCTTCGTGGAGGACCGGCGCATGATCGCCAACCGCACGGTGCAACTCGGCCAGATGCTGGGGGAGATCGGAATCGGCGAGGGCTACGGCAGCCTGCTCGACGGGCTCGGGCAGGTCGCCGCCGCGCGCGGCCGGCACAAGAGCCTCTACGGCGAGATGTGCCAGCACTACTTCAACATCCGCAACCGGGGCCTCGGCCATGCGGCGGCGCTCGCCGAACTCTCCGCGAACGAGGTGAGGCCCCTCACCCGGAGCGCCCCGTGAGCGCCGGGCTCGACATCGCCCCGCGCCGGAAGGCGCCCCCGGTGCGCGAGGGAATCCTGATCGTGGACGACCATCCGGTCGTGCTCCAGGGCTTCCGCCAGCTCGCCGAGATGGAGGGGATCGAGGACGTGTTCGAGGCGGGCGACATCGTCTCCGGGTACCGGGCCTTCCACCGGCACCGGCCGGGCCTCGTGGTGACGGATCTGTCCTTCGGGGAGGACGGGCTGTCGGGCCTGTCGCTGATCCGCCGGATCCGGGCGCTGGAGCCGGCGACCCGCATCCTCGCCTTCAGCATGTACGACGACCCCGTCATCGCGGCCCGCGTGCTGCAATCCGGGGCGCTGGGCTTCGTGATGAAGGACACCTCCGTCGCGGTCTTCCTCGAAGCCCTCGACGCGGTGCGGGCGGGCCGGAGCTACCTGCCCCACGCCATCGCCACCCACATCGCGATCCTCGATCTCGCCACCGACCGCTCGCCGCTGTCGCGCCTGAACGCGCGAGAGCTCCAGATCCTGTCCCTGCTCGGCAAGGGCAAGACCTACACCGAGATCGCCCGCATCCTGGCGTTGCACTATCGCAGCGTCGTGAGCACCACGTCGGCCATGCGCGTGAAGCTCGGCGCGGGGAGCCTCGCGGAGCTCATCCACATCGCGCTGTCCCAGCCGGGGGCGCGGTCCGGCTTCCCGGACCGCTGAGGGGCGTCTTCAGCGGGGAAGGACGATGCCGGGGATGATCCGGCCCGATTGCCCGAACAGCTCCACCGCGCGGGCACAGCTGCCCGGCACGTCCTTCTGATAGGCCGCGAGGTAGGACCGCGCCTGCAGCATCAGGGCGTCACGATCGAGATCCGCCGGATCGACGCCCATCGACTGGATTGCCCGCCGGAATCGCTCCCCGTCGGTGCGCAGCGTCTCGCAGGACAGGTTCACGAAGCCGATCAGCCCCGCGAGCTTGGCCGCGTTCGTCGCCTGCGGAGAGGGTGAGGGGGCGTCCTCGGCCCAGCCGGCCGATCCGCAGACCGACAAAGCGAGAGCCGCCATGGCCCTGGTGAGGGTCCGCTTCGTGTTCATAAGCCTAGCCCTGCTTTCCCGGTCATTCACGCCCATGCCGAACTATCCCGCCGCTCTTTGCCAAAAAATATGCCTGCCCGACCGAAATATCCCAGATCATTCTAGGATTATATCGTATCTGTCTTTTCGAACGTTGAATATCTTCTATAAGGCAGGATCGGCAAAGATTGCAATAATAGTTTAACCGGCTTCGACTGAGTGATTTGGCACTTGGTAGCAACGCCGGGCCAGAGGCGACCCATCAATCGATATCGCGGTGACGCAGAACGGCAACGGCATCGCCTCTTCTGATCGGCGTCCGCGCAACTCCTTCCCATCCCTCAGCCGATTCACCGGGTCGCCGCGTGACCGTGATGCCAAGATCGGCCTGCGAGGAGTTCGCGACGGCTTTGCCCTCGCCAACACCTCCTCCCGAGCGATCCCATAGCGGCAAGCAAGCCGCTAACGCTTCTTGCCCAATTCGGCGGCGATATCCTTGGTCATCCGGCCAACCTTCCGATGAGCGGCCGTAAGCTGGTCCTGGGTGACGCCCCACCGCTTCATCCAGAACTCGACCGCCTTGCGTTCCGACAGATCGAGTCGGTCCTTATCGATGAAGCCGCGCTTGTCCTTCAGACCGGCCATGGAGGGTCCTTGTTGGGTTGCCGACACGCCGTTCAGCGCTTGCGCACACGAGGCCGCACTGTCCATCGCAGTCCGGTGACAACCGGTACAAGCCGTTTAAAATCGTGGGTTGTACAGTAGGCTTGGCTCGCGGTCCAAACCTAAAAGGTCAATCTCAGCAAGCGCTTAGCACAGTAAACTGGCGGAGAGGGGGTCCGCCGATCTATCCGAAATTATCGTTCTCTGGCTCATACTTAGCTCCTTCGCTCATCGTGCTACCCACATCGCAACCCACGTGGATAGGGCAAGTATTGGCGAACACGAGCGAACTGCTCCCGTCGAGGCATCGCATTCACTGGCGTGAATGCTTCACCCAATCGAGACGCTGGTCAGCACGTCCGCTGCTCGTTTCACCTCGGCAGCAATCAGCTCTTCGCTCGGTCCATCGATTGGAAGGTCGCCGAGGATCACGGCGACGTCGCGCTTCACGTCCTCCCGAATTTCGGGGTTCTCCTCAGCCAAGCGGCCGATCAGGACGCCAAGCACGATCTCCAAGGCCGACATTTTCGCGTGCAGGCGGGTGAAGTCGTCCACGGGTTCGGGATCGTTCGCGTTCATGTGTGGCTCCGCTGCACAGGTGAGGCTATCGACGGCCAACGCTCCACGCGGCAGCCGAGGTCGGCATTGGCAGCCAGAAAGAGAGCGCTGGCCAATTGATCCGTTAACCGGCCGGTCGCATCCCCTTCTTACGATTGAGGCGTTGAGACCCACCTCAACCGCCCGCGTCGTCCAATGGCCCCACCAAACCCTCTCCCCTTGAGGGTGGAAGACGCGGGCGTCAGGACCTTCAGCCACCCGCCTCTTTGAACCCCGCCCGCCGGGCGAGGTCATTGGCGAGATCCACCCGTCGCCTGGATCGGGCGAAGGCTTCATCTGCGTCCCGCAACAGTAGGTCGGATCGCATAAGGTCGTGCCGGGCGAGACGGATCTGCGCGACTGCGAGGAGGGAGAGGATCAGGCGCATTGCCGACCATCCCTTAGTCCGATCAGATCAACGACGATGGCGAGCGCCACGTCGTCCAGGTAGGCATGCCCGTCCCGGTCCTTGAGGTTCGCCGTCAGTTCCTCGCGCCCGTCGTCGTAGGGCTGCGAAAGCCCGTAGGCTCGGACCTTCAACATGATGTCCGCCATGGTCGCGACCGGGTGAAGGCATATCCGGCTGCGCAGCGCCCCGCAGATGCCGATCAGCCTGTCGTGATAGTCGTTGCGGAATTGCCAGCGTGCCTTGTCGAGCTTCTCAGTTTCGGCCTGCAAGAGTGCGTCGAACCGTTCGTACCGCGCGATCAGATTGGTGAGCGAAGAACTCGCAGCAGCGGCAAGGACCGGCCCAGACGCCAACGGAGCGGCGAGGATAGCGCCGAGCGCGGCGCGGCGGGTTGAGGCGTTCACGGACATGCTGAGCCCTCCCGCCAATCGCAGCCGACCGTGCTGAGTACGAGTGCGGCGCGGGTCGATGGGAATGACACCCCGTCGCCCATCATCCGCCCCTCGCTGTCTGGGCGAAGCTCGCCGTGTGCGCGATGCCAGCGGTAGGCACTGCCGAGAGCGCAGTCCGGCCCAAAGCGCGTCGGGTTGCCCGCCTCCATCTCCCGGATAAGGCTACTGCGTTCGAACATGAGCCAGTCGTGATACTCGCGCAGTAGGCGAGGCGTGACCGGCTCCGCCACGGCAGACGGGGCGCCAATGAGTGTCACGCCACCGCCGATCAGCGGGAGCGAGACGAGGCTGCGGAGAAAGCCGCGACGATCAAAGGCGTTCATTGCTCGCGCCTCAGCGCGTCCGTCGCGTCCTTCCAATCGCCTTCGAGGCTGAGCCCGAGGTTCCGGATCGCACCGGCCAGAACATAGAGTTCCTCCGGCTGAACGGCGTGCGGACTGCAACCAAGGTGATCTAGCACGGCTGCCCAGCGGCGGATGGCGAGCAAGTCGTTCTCCATGCCACTCAGGATCGAATGCGCGGGATGCGGCTTCATGCGCACCTCCCGTTGTCGGAGAGGCGCTGCGCATCGAGCGCGTCGAGCAGGGCGATGTCGGCTTTGATCCGCTCGGCGATCCGGCGGCGCAACTCGCCGATGTAGTCAGCATGCAGATGCCAACTTGGCGTCCGCATCGCGCGGATGGCCTGCGTGACCGGTCCAGTCTGTGCGGAAGGCAAGCGCAGGCGTTCACCGCCGCGAATGGGCGGTGTAAGGTGGTGAATAGCCATGAACAGCACTCCCGGTGCGGTTGGTGGTTAGAGCTGAGGTTAGGTTGCAGCCTTGCCTCAGCTCGTATTTTATGGTTGCATCAAATTATGCGGCCGTCAATTCCTGCATCCAAGAAATCTCGCGGCCGCCCGGCCACCGGTGTCGGCATACCCGTGCAGGTTAGATTGCAGCCAGCGCAGGTTGCTCCACTCGATGCATGGATCGCTGCACAACCCGACCCCAAGCCCTCTCGGCCGGAAGCAATCCGCTACGCCCTTACCGACTGGCTCACCGGCCAGGGTTACGTGCGGCACCGAGAAGACCCTGAAGGAGCAAACTGATCTCCTCCGTCGGCGCTGCGGTTCGGGATGGAGAGTTCGCGCTCATTTAGCTCTTAATTAAGCCCTGCCGCGAACCAGCGAACTCAGTACGGGCGTGGACCAGATCCGCAAACGCAGTACCGTATGTTGCGATACTGCTACACCGCGCGAAATCCGCAGCACTGCACAATCCTGACGAAAAAAAATCGTTATGGTTTGCCATCAGGCATTAGCTGGGCGTCAAGCAACAGGACCAACGCGCTCGGCGACCAAATAGTTAAAGATTGTGATCGGTGGGGGCTCATTGTGACAATTTATAATTACGCTTCTTTTGGCCAGTATCAGCCTACATGGCAGAACTATACCATAAATGGAATTGGCAGTTCCGGGCAGATTTACGGCGATTATTACGATGGATCGACTCACGGCGGGTATGTTATAGTCAATGGCACTATAACGACGATTAATCCCTTAGGCGGAACTAACATCGATATAAATGGAGTAAACGCTTCAGGCCAAGTAGCGGGTCGTTATTTCGACGGCGTAAATTATAACGCTTTCATCTCGACAAACGGTGCCGCTAGCAAAATCAGCATCAACGGCGCAAAGAACTTCTATTCTTATGGTATAAGTGATGCGGGACAGGTTGCGGGCGTATATCAAGACGCTTCGTCAAACCTGAAATCGTATGTTTATAGTAACGGAATCACCAGCGACTTCAATCTTTCCGGAGTTAAAAGCACATATGTCAGCGGCATCAACGCTGCTGGGAAGATATATGGAAATTATATTGACAATACGGGTGCAAATCATAGCTTCGTCTACGGCAACGGTTCATTCTCGAGTTATGACATCTCAAATGCAACATATACCTCAATTGCTGGTGTATCAAATTCTGGACAAGTTTATGGCAGTTATTCGGACAACAGCGGCAAAACTCACGGTTTTATAAATACAAATGGTATTTCCACTACCATCGATATGTCCGGGGTATCCTATACACGAGTGACTGGAATAACGTCCACCGGTCAAATCCTGGGGACATACAATGACTCTAATAATAGACCGCATGCCTTTGTTGACGACGCAGGCGCGTTCACGACAATCGACTATCCAGGTTCTGCCTTTTCATACTCCATTGGTATAATTGGCGGGAATAAAATCATTGGCCTTTACGGAGACACAAATTACAACGGCTATTACTATTCAGCTTCCATTGCGCCGCCAATGGTCATCAATGCGAAGGCGCTCGTGGCCGTAGGGGGCATCACTCAGGGCACTGGCGGCCAATCCGGCACCGGCCTTCTGTCTGGTGATACAGATCCCAATGGCTACTCACTGAAGATCTCTAGCATTGCCGGGGGAACAGTTGGGCAGTCGTTAGCAGGAACCTATGGCCATATCACCGTAAACGGCGATGGATCGTACTCCTATAAAGCTGATAATTTCAGTTCTCTTTCTAGCGCGTCGACTTCCCTAGTACACGATGTCTTCAACATAACGGTAGATAACGGCCACGGTGGTAGCTCCACTGCAAGCCTGGATGTAACTGTCGAAGCAAAGCCACCCACGGTTCTCTTCGCAAGCGAAGTCATTTCCATTGCCAAAGCAGGGACCAACATCAGAGTAATTGGAACAGCGGACAATGTCCCTGAATTGGCAATCCATGTTCTTGATAAAGGTTCAGATATTGGCGCGCGCTATGCGATTGCTGGCGGCAATACTGGCTCTTCGAAGAGTTGGGCGACAAGTTTTTCAGTCCCGTCGGGTACCCATGATTACTTTATTTCTGCAACAGATAATGCGGGAACTAACACCTTAAGGATACCTGCTAGCGTAAGTAACGATACCATTAATTTCCATTTTGGTGTCAACGATGTAATGAGTTCCTTCAGCGGTGGAACAACGTCGCTTTTCAATGTCGGAGCGCAAGACATCTCTGCTACTTTTGCATCTATTTCATTTTCCGGCGGATCTCATTTCGTCTTTAATGACGGAACGATTGATCAAAATACTGGATCCGCGGCTCTAGTAGATAATCTATTTTATAACTTAAAAAATCATGATGTATTCAATTCGCACATCGACCCCACGACTGATTACAATTCATCGGGATGGCAGAAGGGCCGGGATCCAAGTGCCTTCTTCTCTACCAATGGCTACCTCGCTGCCAATACCGACGTGGCCAAGGCCGGCCTGAACCCTCTTAGCCATTACGATCAGTATGGCTGGAAGGAGGGCCGCGACCCGTCCGCCGGCTTCGACAACGAGCAGTACCTCACGCACAATGCCGACGTGAAAGCCGCCGGGATCGACCCACTACTCCACTACCTGCAATTCGGGCAGGCCGAGGGACGCCAAGCCTACGCCGCCATCGGCAAAGCCGCCGACTTCACCCACGGCTCCTTCGACGCTGAGTACTACCTGCTTGCCAACCCCGACATCGCTAAGGCCGCGCTCGCCTCCGGTGGAGACACCTTCAACTTCGCCTACCAGCATTATCAGTCCTACGGTGCTCAGGAGGGGCGTGCAGCTGACGCCTACTTCGACTCGGCCTACTACCTCGCCCACAACCCGGACGTGGCGGCCGCGCATCTCAACCCGCTGACCCATTACGACCAGTACGGGTGGAAGGAAGGCCGCGATCCCTCCGCAGCGTTCGACACCAGCGCCTACCTCGCCGCTAATCCAGACGTCGCGGCGGCCCATCTCGACCCGCTGCAGCACTACCTTCAGTTCGGAGCGAACGAGGGACGCCACCTCGCCTGAGGAACGGCGGCTGGCACGGGTACGCCGTGCCAGCCGCAAATTGGCTCAGCGGATCGCCGTCTGCACGTTCCGCAAGCTCATGTCATGCGCCTGCCCAACGCCACGCGTCACGGCCGAGGCCGTCGCCTGCGGATCGCTCGTCCCGTTGATGTTCACCGTCACAGGGTTGTTCTGAGAGACTGTGCGGCTGTTGTCGTTGCTGGTGGAGGTTGAACCCATCGGCTGCGAACGGAGATAATCGTCCGCGTTGAATGTGCTTGGCATCGTGCTGAAGCGAGGCGCTGCCGGCTGCTGTAGCGCATCCGGCTTGGGGTCACGGTACGGTGCGTAGGGCCCGTTTGCAGCGCCGGGTTCATAGGCGAAGCGATTGCCGCCGATGACAGGCGCGTCCCGATGCTTCTGATACCACGGCCCACGATAGCTCCCGGCGCGATAGGCGTTCGAGCCACTGGTGTTGTCGGGCACCCCGCCCGAAGCGATGGCGCGGATGCGGGACCGGATGAACTCTGTCTCAGCTGGGTTGGCCTTCGAGCCCTTCCACGCCGCCTCATACTGACCCGGTGCCGTCGCAACCTGCAGAAGGTTCTTGCTCGGCCCCCAGCCCTTCGAGCCGACCCGGTTCATCATGTTGTTGATGACGGCATCAATGCTCTCGGGGTTCCTGCGGATAGCCTCGCCTGCAATGATGTCCGCCGTGCGCTGGCTCAGGTCTGCGTCCGAGAGCGCGTAGACGGGCCGGTACTTGCCTGCCGCTTCTGGCGCGCGGGCCTGCATGCCGTCCGTGGCCCCGCCGCCGAGGCCGAGGGCGCGCTTTACCGCGTTCACACCGCGCTGGACGATGCCGGGCTTGCTCTGCGAGGCAGTGGTATCACCCTCGTCGTTTGTCGCTGCCTGCGCCGACGATGGCGTGATGAAGTCCAGGAATTTCTCTCGGAAGTATCCCGGATTGATCCCGCCGAGCAGCTTCCCGATGGGGCTGTTGCGAACATACTCGAACAGGATCACGAACTGATCGTAGAGCGCCTTCACCCACCGCACCATCTCCTTGATCGCGGCGATAGGCTTGTCGAAGTAGGACGCGAAGGCGGCGACGTTCTCCTCGTTCGTGAGGATCTTCAGGAGGTCGGTCATGCCCTTCGCGACCGCCTCAATGGCGGGCAGGAAGAACGACACGAGCTTGTCCTTCAGCACCTCAAGGACGGCGCTGAACTCGCCCATCGCACGGCTGATCGACGTGGAGGCGCGGGCCATCTCCCCGCCGTTCACACCGAAGGTGCGCTGAAGGTCCTTGTATTGCTTGTTGAACTCCGCGATCTCTTTCCGGTAGCGGATCCAGTGATCCACCTCGTCGGGGGAGATGCCGAGCAGACCACCGACTTGCTGCGCGGTGTACTGCGGATGGCGCTTCGTGATGGCGTCCAGCGCGTTGGACAGAACCTCGCTGCTGTCGCCCTCCGTGCTGATCCCGTAGCTGCGAAGTAGCCCGTCGATGCCGGGATTGGCGCGGCGCGCGCGGGCGAAGTTGTCTACGGATTGAAGCGCGGCCTCGGCGGAACTGCCGGTCTGCGCAAAGGCGTAGCCCAGCGCCTTGAGATTGTTGACCGAAGCGCCTGAGCGGCCCGAGATGTAATAAAGCCGGTCGAACTCCCCGATGCTGTTCTTGATCGCGACGGCAAGGGCGCCCATCGCAGCGCCGGCTACGGTGGCGAAGCCCGCGACGGCGACGCCGACCATGCGAAGCGAGGAGGCGACTTCAGCGGCGCGGAGGGTTTGGGCGGCAACGCGGGCCTTCTCGCCGGCATCACGCTCGCGCGAAGCCTTGTCGTTGGAGACAAGCTGCTTCTCGACGCCGGCCATCAATGTCGTGGCGCGCTTATAGCTGCTCTCGTCGGTCTTAAAACCAACTGCAACCAGCAGTTCTCTCAGTACCTCGTGCGACATGATTGTGGCCGTTCGGATCAGTTGCGGATGACGTAGGTGATTGAGCGGAGAAATTGCGCCGTATCGATCAGGGGCTTCATGTCCGGCCCGCTCCGCCGGTTCTTCTTGCGGTGCAGCCGGGCGTAGACGGTGCGCTCGGCAAGCGGTGGCGCGAGACCGGCGGTGATCTGAGATTGCACGGTGGTCGCGGCCTTCAGGCCGATGCGGTGCATGCCATCGGTCAAGGCGGCCTTACCAGCCGACACGTCACCCTCGGCGGCGAGACCTAGGGCCTTCTCTGCGGAACGCCGAAGCTCGGCGATGATCATCGCCTCAGACTTCTCCATGCCGGGACCCAGGAAGGGCCGCGCCGGAATGTTGGCTTCGGGTGCGCCGTACTCGTGGATGTAGCCCAGCGTGGCATTATCGATGGCGCCGCCGCTTCGTCCTGCCTTCTCGGCCGGAATGCCGACCAGCACCTTTTGCCGAACGGCGAACTTCAGCACCCGGTCAATATTCTGAACCGCCTCGGCGAGGCTGCGCGGCTTTGCCATCAGGGCGTTCTCAATTTTGGGGACGACGAGCAGTTATGCCGAACCTTGCGCCTCGATAGGATGCCCCCGGCACGAACTGCGCCGGGGGCCATGATCAGGACGCCGACCCGATAGGATGCGAGCCTCATCCAGTGCTGCCGGTTACTTGGAGAGCGCCATCCGGTAGCTGGGCGCCGCGCGGGGTGAAGCCCTGAAGCCCCCGCACTCGCTGCACGGCCGACCCGCTTACCGCTGAGAACGGGGCGGTGATCGCGCGGCATCAGGCAGCCGAGAGCGACGGCGCTTCGGCGAAGACATCCTCCGGCATGGGGAGCAGGGCATCCGGGTCGGAAGCCAAGTGGTCCCGTGCAGCCTGCCATGGACAGGGCGGCAGGGTCGGAAGGCCTCGAACAACATGATGCTCGGCCATCGAAGTGCCCCCGCCGGGAAACCGGACGTTCAGGGCACCTTCGATGGCGCGGTCCAGCATCCGTAGCTGCGTCTTCAGCTTGGCGTACTCAGCGACCGCTGCCGCCGTGGCCGGCTCGGCGACGATGACAGCCCCAGCCGCCTCCCGCACCGTGTCCGCTGCCATGCTGTGTGCGCTTTCCAACAGCCGGAGGTCGCTATCGATCACACCCTCCTGCTCGCGCAGGCTGGCGACCTCGCCATTCACCTTCTCAAGCTCGGCCCGCATCGCCTCAAGCGGGCTGACTTCCGGGGGCGTCTCGCCACTCAAAAGCGCATCCAGCCGCGCCGTATCGCTCGGCGGGGCGCGGCGGTACTTCAGATCTTCCTCAAGCGCGAACCGCCGCGACCAGAGCGGCTGATACTGCTCCATCAGGGCGACCTTCTCGGCGCTCCTGGCCTGAACCAGCGCGGCGCGGCGCTCGCGCTCAAGGATGGCATCGGCCAGCCGCTGCCGTTCGGGCGTGCGGCCCGGCGAGATAAGAGAGAGGGAAGCCTTCGCCACGACGTCAGTCCCCCTTAAACATGTGGGGGAACATCCTGGCACTCTCAGCCTGCTCGGCCTTCGTCATCGGGCGGGAGGGAGCCCGATTGAGGATCACCTTGCCGGGCGGCACGGCGCCGATACGATTGCCGTCACCGAGCCGGAACATGTCCGGGTGCAGCGCCTCGATGGCCGCGCGATCCTGAACGATGTCATGCATGACGCGCTTGCGCGTGACGGCGTAGCCCCGCGCCTGACAGTCCATCGCCAGCAGCTCGCGGCGCTTGATGGCAGCGTCGGCGGCCATGTCCTTATCGGGCACGCCCTTCGCCAGCATGTCTTCCAAGGTCAGCAGATCGTCATCGGGGATCTTGCCCAGGCAAAATTCAAGGATGCGTTCCATGGTCTGCGGGGTCATCGGTTCTGCTCCTGCGGGTGGGGGTTCAGTTCGTCCAAGGGACGAAGTTCGCAGCCGGCACGTCGCTCGGCTTCTCGGTGACGGGGTAGAGTTCGATCACACCGCCATCGGCAGGGTCGCCCGTCACCTGCGCGGCAGGGACGAAGGCCGGAGCCATTGAGTCCACCGGGGAGAAGATCGCGAAGAACCGAGGATCATTCGTGATGCCGGTGTAGCCAGCGGCCGGAAAGCGGCGGCAGCGGCGCCCATCCAAGGTGATGGAGGCGTTGGTGTAGAGGCAGATGCGGTAGCCCATCAGATCGTGCTCCCGTAGCGGTGGCGGTCACGGTTTCGGCCGAGGCCGGGCCCTTTGAAGGAAGCGGCCATCTCTGCGGTGACGACGATGGGCTTGGGGCCACTGCCAACCAGCACCACCGCGCCCGCCGCAGCGTTGGCCACATCGTCGTGGGCGCCCTTCACCTGCGGGTGGTCGATAATGTCCCGGCCGGTCCCGCGCGTGGTCCGGCGCTCAAGCGAGACGATCTGCGTCTCAAGCTTCGGCGCCTCGATCAGGCGGGCGGTCTGCGAGTTCAGGATCGGCAGGAAGGCCGCATAGATCTCGGTCTTGCTCTTGTCCGAGATTTCGTAGGTCACACCGTGCTTGGCGAACTGCTCGCGCGGCCACTCGCCCGCGTACTTGTCGCCCGTGACCTTCCGAACGCCGTAGGCCTTCAGCGTCTCCGCGAACCGCTCCACCACCAGCGCCGGAGAGGTGCCGACAATCTCCTCGCGGATCACATCGAGGATCGTCAGATCACCCTGCCGGTGCGCGATGCCGAGCGTCATGCTGTCGGCACCGCCGCCGGCCGGATCCACGAAGGCGACGTAGCGAGTGCCCTGGACCGGAGGCCGCTCGCGGACACCCACGTCCATGCAGGCCTGCACCGCCTCCAACGTGATGAAGGCTTCCACGTCCCGGCGGAACTCGGCGCCGTACTCGGCCGAGGCTGCCGCCGGATCGCGGGTGTAGGCCCGCTTCACCACCGCCGGGTCCAAGCTCGGGTTCATGGTCTGCGACGGCGCCCGCAGCACTAGCACCGCCGGGTCACCGTTCGGCCCGAAGTCCCGCTGGTGAGTGCGGTACAACTCGCCCTTGCGTGCGTAGGGGCTCGACAGCACGCAGAGCGGGCCGCCCGTCGTTGCCAAGCCAGGACGAACCGCGTCGAGGATCAGCGTGTCCGGGTTGGCGCTGTTCTCAAGGTGCCAGAACGCCACCTCATCGGCGAGGCAGCCTGCCAACGTCTCGCCCCGGATCGTCTTGAAGTTCGCCGGGCGGACCTCGATGTCCACGCCAGCGTTCAACCGGATCGTGTCGGCGGTCGGATCACCGTCCACCATGTCCCGCATCTCGGCCGAGTGCTCGAATACCCCCAGCATGTACGAGAAGATCTTGGCGGCCTGGACCGTGGTCGAGGCCATGATCGGCAGCTTGATCCGCTCGCCGGGGGCCTGCACGCCGCTGTAGTCCACCAGCCCAGCGAGGTAGGCGCCCAGCACGCTGAACGCGCGGGACTTGCCGCCGCGACGGCCGACGATGCCCCAAAGCTCGTCTACCGGGCGCTCGGGCTCGCGATCACGACCGGTCAGGGCGGCGTAGATCACCCGCTCGTCGTCGGTCAGCGGCTCGCCCCGCGACGCGATCAGGATGGCCCGCCACGGCGCCCAGGTCTCACCGGGCAGGATCTCCGCGAAGATGGCGGGATCGGCCAAGGCCTCGCGCATGGTGCAGAGGGGGCGACAGGCAGGGTTCACGGGCGGCGCCTCGCGTAGCGCTCGCGGACGCCCTCCCGCTCAGGGGCCTTCGGAGCCCCCATGCGGCGGGCCTGACGGTCCATGCGGTCGCCGATCTGGCCGAGGGCTTCCAAGTCCACGTTCTGACCGCCCGCCATGGCCGCGTGCAGCTTGGCGAGTTCCACCGCCAGCCCAGCATAGGCGCGGGCCGCCTCGCGCTGAGTGACCGACATCGCGGCTCGGCCACCGCGCTCGGCCTCAACCTCGTCAAGCACAGACTTGTAGTGGCGCGCTGCCTCTGTGCTGCCGGGGACAGTCACGAGGAACGGCCGACTGCCGTTGGCAAGCGCTGAGCGTTGCTTGGCCGAACGAGGACTGACAGTTAGTGGCTGGATCAACATCCGATCACCCAAATCCGATCTCACGAATATAGGTCGTAATCGAATATTTGTCCAATAAACCGCGATATTGTTCGCGCTAGTTCGTAGACGTTCGCAGCAGTTCTATTTGATGCACCCCCGCCGAGGGGCCGAGGTCACAAAGTCCGGCTTTTGCTGGGTGTCTGTATCGAGAGTAAGCCAGAGGCAACCATGTCTTTGGATCGTATTTGCCTCGGCCCGGTGGCGCACGTAATTTTGAATACGATGGTGAAACCCGAGGCATCTCCAATTCGTAGCTTGTGCCATGACCAAGCTTCCGAACGCCTACAATCCGCTGCTCGACGCCATCGCTGCCGCACTCGGTGTGCCCGTGGAGGACTTCTTCGCCAATTCCACGGGGTCTGAGAGTGAGAACGTGCTCGACCTGCTCAAGGCGTGGGTTGCCATCGGAAATGCCCAAGGCCAACGCCGGGTGCTGAGCCTCGCGCAACATGAAGCGGAGCGGTCCACCGCGAGCGCGGCAACGCCCCGTCCAGACGTCGTGCCGTTCAGACGAGGCGAGAACTGACACTCTCGGCTCGCACGAGACGCGAGCAGCGCATTGCTAAGAACCGCATCAATCATGGGCGAGAACGTGGGTAGTACCTGAACGCAAAACCCAAACAGCTGTAATCACTCAGCTTTTCCGACCGCACGGCGGAGGACTCATCCGCCGCTAGGGTTTCCGGCGGGTCGCGCTGCCTGAGCCAGATTTTTCGGCCGGGGCGGTTAGGGCGTGGGGCGCAATCCTAAAGCCTTGGAATGGCCGTCTCTACAGCGGCGTGCCTTCTCAAATCCCCGCTGGCTGCAAATTTCCTGCGCCGATCTCTCTTAGGCCATCCACGGAACTACCAGCCGTCTTTCGGCCGACTAGTCCGACGCGCCCAAAAGCATCTGCGGCACCTCGAAAAGGTGGAGCGCCGCAAGGTGGCGCAGTGGAGCGGAAAGGATCTTTGCGCCACTGCGCCACTTGCGCCACCCCCTTATAGGGGTGCGCAGTGGTGGTGGCGCAGATCCCGGCCATTTCAGGTGTCATCCGAGGTGGAGCACGCGAGGGTGCCGACCTCGACAAACGTGCGGATCTTGCGGCCCTCGTCGTGACCCTCGACCGTCACGAACATGCCGTTGGCAATCCAGGTCTTGAGCACGCGCCCGATGCGCTGTCGGTCGGTCTTGCTGTCCGGATCGAGGCGCAGGGCTTTGGCGATGGGGTAGCCGATCCACTGAGGCGATTGGGGACTCTGCCGCCATGGGCCGCCGGCCATGACTTCGGTTTGCGCGGCCAGCAGATCTCGGACTTCGATGCCCTCGAAAGCGTCTGGCCACTGCCATGCCTCGACCACACCGACGCTATCGCCGAACTCCAAGTTTCCGGGGCCGCCGTTCCCGAGATCGACAGAGGCAAGGTGAAACCACGTCGAGGCGTCGCTGCTGGGCGGCGCGAGGTTTCCCTTGCCCCTATCGACGCGGAAGTAGGTGCCACGCATCGTGACCCCTGCTCTCTCCGCCTCGTCCTTCGTCATGGGATTGAGGACGCGGGCGGCGCGGGCTTTGGAGAGAAGAGCGACGGCACCGCGTGCGTCCTCGGCCGTGACTTCCTGGCCGCCCGTCTTTCGGGAGTGATGGACGAGTTCGATGGCCGTGCCGGTGCTATCCGCGATCTGCGCCCAAGCGGTCGCGACGGCGTTGATGGCGCCATTGTCGTTCTCGTTGACCGCGTGGCAGCTCACGAACGGGTCGATCACCACCACGTCGATCAAGTTGCCGAGGATCGTCGCGCGGATCGCCTCAACCACGGGCACGGCGACGACGGTCCCGCTCCGCTCCTGCCGTGCGATGACGATCTCGGTATCGCGGCCCGAATTCACGAAGAGGCGACCGCCGATGTCCTTCTCGGTGATCCCGTAGTGCATGGCCGTGGCAATAACCCGGCGCTGCAACTCGTCCTCGGGATCTTCGCCGTTCCACAACCAGACCCGGTAGGTGCCATGGGGCTCGTGCCCTATCAGATTGCGACCCGTGACGAGGGACAACGCCTCGGCGATGCTGAGACTGGACTTTCCGACGCCGCCGGGACTGACGGTGGTCGAGACGAACTTGCGGATCAGATGCCGCCCGAGAACCCATTCGCGGCGGGGAAGCTTGGTCGGATCAATCCACTCGAACCTCTGCGCGCGGATGGGTGGCGCAACCTGCGCCACCTCCGCTTGTGTGTAATTTAGCCAACGACCGTCATCGTCGGGCTCGCCGAGTGGCGGAAGGTCATCGAGGCTTTCGTACTCCGGCATCAGACACCTCGCCCAGGTCCGATGTCCTCCGCGCGGGTGCGCAGCATGACGAGAGCACGTGACCGCTCGACCTCCGCGCTCGCTGCCTGCATCGCGCGCAGGTAAGCGACCGTGCAGCGGGTGGCGTAGTCGAGGCCCGGCAGGAACCGGATCTCGGCGTATTGCTGCATGACAGTGGCGTGGGCGATGACACCCGCTGCCATCTCCGCGAGGTTGTCGCAGGCTTTCTCGACAGTGCCGTAGGGGGCTGGATCGCTCATGCGACACCTCCCTTCGCGAAGGTGTCGGCGGCAAAGCGAGCGAGCAGAGCGGCATCGCTTCGGCCGTGGTCCTTCTTCCGGCTGAAGCTCTCGGCCGAGGCTGGGAACAGCCTGAGTGCAAGCGCCCGGCTGGCCTCCTTCGGGTCGGCGGCGGCGAGGATGCTGTGATGCCGCTTCCAGACGGATGGCGTCACCAGATGGATTGGCAGGTGGCAAAGGGCGGCCACGGTCTTCACCGTGGCGTAGGCCGAGCCGATGCCGAAAGCCTGCCGGCAACCGTCGCGGGGCTGCGGTCCCTGCCGCTCAATCACCGCGACGGTCGGGCCGAGTTGCTTGATCCGCCGCTCCAATGCGTGCGGGTCCACTTCGCCGTTCACCACGGGCATGTCCTCAACGGACACACGTTCCGGGTTACTCGGGAAGTAGAAGGCGACCGCGCCCGTCAGGCCAGGGTCAATCGCCAGGACGCAGATTTCGGGAGACGTGCTCATGCCTCACCTCCCTGATTGCGGAAGGCTTGCATCGCCCAGGCAGCCCGATCCTTTGCTGACGGGATGTGTGCTGTGAGCGCGTTCAGCGCGGCGACACCGGCGAGGCAATAGTCACGGTCCACCACCTCGGGTGTGGTGGTGATGCCTTCTCCGACTTCCTTAGCCATGCCGATTAGGCCTTGAGCGACGAAGTGCGGCGCGATTAGCACCGGCTCACCATCGACCTCGATGGTGTGGCAGGCTTCCGCCCAACTCTTCAGAAGTGCCGCTTTCAAGGCTCGGCGAAGGTCGCGAGGCAATGCCAAGGCCGCTAGCAGCTCCTCATGGGCGTGCCACGGCATGTCCGGGTTATCCGTCGGCCCACGGAAGAAGCGAACCGAAACGCCGGCGATGATAGCAGTATGAACAGGGGCAGCTTCCGCAATCATGTGCGGGCCCTCCATGTGTCGAGGGCGGGAAAAGCAAGCTCGGCCAGCATCGCCGCCGTCGCGGGCGTGACACCGAAGCGGCTAGTAATTCTATGGACGGCGAAGGAGTGAGGCGCTATATCGGAAGGGTCGATGCGATACGACAATTCCGAAGCCCGCTGGCGTGCCACCGCCGTGCGGGCTTCACCTTTTCTGGATGCCATTCTGCTACGCGGCCTCCTGCTCAAGAGAGGCCACGAAAGCGCGTAGTGAAGCATCGGTGATGTGCGTGCTCGCCCCGATTTTCACGGCCTTCAGTTTACCCTCGCCGATCAAGCGATAGAGCGTGGTGTTGCCGATGCCGAGCGCTTCGCGGACCTCGGTTGGCCGATGCAAAAGCTTCAGCGTTGGCGGACGCAGATCATCCTGCGCCGCCTGAAACCTCTCGGTATTCATGGCTGTTGTCCTCTACTTTCGCTGGATTGCCAGCGAAGACAGACGAATAATGCCTCTAACTTTTCTTAAGTCACGCAGCTTAGGTGGAGGCTTGTCAGGATGTCGGACACGCAGACAGAGTGTCCGAAATTAGCGAATGTGCTTCTCAATCCACCGCTCAATCGTCTTCCTATCTGGACCGCTCTCTCCTCCCAGAGCAGCGAAATTGTCTTCCGCCTGCCTCTCGATAGACTTTGCGATTTTATAGTTGCTCAAACGATCCCATTCTAAGTCTTTTATGGACATAGCTGCGTCAAAAATTGCGGCTTCTCGACGCCTAATTTCATCAAGTAGTGTCGCATCATCACGCCGAGCTTTTCTAGCTTCGAAAGTATTCTTTCTAAAAGTGGATTTTACGGATGTTTGAAGAGTTGTGCTGAAACCGCCGCAAACATACGCGCCATGCAAAAGCAATCTGAGGCATCGCTCAGCTTCATCGGCAGCGACTTTGTCTACGTCTGCAAGCTTCGATAATATCTCTGCTCGTAGCGCGTCGCCATTATTCAATTGGTCTACGGCTCGCTGCGCCAAAATCTTCTCTTGGCCAGTGAATTGATCGGCTTCGATTTTCTCCGACAGCATCTTAAGGTACCAGCGAATAATCCCCCCGCTGCCGTAGTCTCCAAGACCGCTCACGCTCACCCCCGATTTCAGCATGCGACGCTACACGCAGCAGAATTCCGCCCAGGCAGCCATCAGATCGCGCCGCTTCTCGAACAGATCGCCGCGCCGATAGGCCCGCTCAACCTTCGACTCGACGGTATGGGCCAGCGCCATCTCGACCACCTCGGACGGGAAACCCGTGGTTTCAGAAGCCCAGTCCCGAAACGAGCTGCGGAAGCCGTGGACGGTGATGTCCTCCCGCTCCATCCTCCGGAGCAGAACCAGCATGGCCATGTTGGAGAGAGGCTTGCCGCGCCGGCCGCCGGGGAAGACGTAGGTGGCGTCCAGGCCCTTCATCACCGTGAGGATAGCTAGCGCTGCCAATGAGAGCGGTACGCGGTGTTCGGCCCCGGCCTTCATCCGCTCGGCCGGGACGATCCAGATCCCAGCATCCAAATCAACCTCAAACCACCGGACCCCTAGCGCCTCGCCTGTCCGGGCCGCCGTGAGGATCGTGAAGGCCATCAGCTTTGCAGCGACGCCCGTCTGCTCGGTGAGCGACTTCATGAAGGCTGGCACCTGCGCGAAGGGAAGCGCGGCGTGGTGCTCAACCTTCTGCACCCGCGACCGCTTCGGTAGTAGGTTGGCAAGATGGCCTTTCCAGCGGGCGGGGTTCTCCCCGCGCCGGTAGCTATGAGTCGTCGCCCAATCGAGGATTGCTTCGACTCGGCCGCGCACCCGCGTTGCCGTCTCGGCCTTCGTCGTCCAGATCGGCTGCAACGCCTGCATCACCAAGCCGGTATCGACCGCTGCAACGGGCAGATCGCCGAACATGGGAAAGGCGTAGGCTTCGAGTGTCGCCGTCCACTGCGCTGCATGCTTCGCGTTGCGCCAGCCGGCTTTATGCGCCTCGATGTACCGCTCGGCGCAGCTTCGGAAGGTGATTGCCTTCGCAGCCTCAATCGCCGCGTCCTGGCGCTGGCCGCGCCGCATCTCAATAGGGTCGATGCCTTCGTAGCAGAGCTTGCGACAGGTCAGTGCCTTGTCGCGTGCCTCGGCCAGCGTGAACGTGCCTGCCGAGCCGAGCCCCATCTCACGCGACTTACCGCGCAGCGTGAAGCGGAAGATCCAGCTTTTCGAGCCCTTACCCGTCACCTGAAGCCAAAGGCCGCCGCCGTCCCCGTACATGCCGGGGGTCTTCAGCTTGGCGACCCCAAGGGCGGTGAGCTTGCCAGCCATGTCTGTTTCACCCACGCGGCTACCCACATGGCAGTCGCGAATTTGGGCGAACGCGTGCGAACCCCGGCGGTTCCCCGACGTGGTGAAAACACTGATATTTCTGGTGCTTAGCGGACGCTGGCGAACTTCAGCGAACGGGTAACTGGCGGAGAGGGGGGGATTCGAACCCCCGATGGGCTTGCACCCATGCCGCATTTCGAGTGCGGTGCATTCAACCGCTCTGCCACCTCTCCAGCCCGGCTCGGACAGGACACCGAAGCGTCGCGGCCGGAACCGTGCGCCGCCGAGACGGGGCCGGCACGGGGCGCGACCGTCGAACTCTGCGGATAGGCGCTCATAATCGGCCGGGGCGTCGAGGGCAAGGGGTTGCCGCGCTCGCTTCGCTCCGAGCCCCAGCGCCGCAGGGGGGAGCCCCCGGCGGGGCTGGCCGGTTGGCCCCAGCGCGTGTTGCGGGAGGCGGCGATGGAATCTGTGCTCGGCAGGAGCCACACTCGGGTCGAGGGGGCCACCAAGGTCACCGGCTCGGCCGTCTATGCTTCCGATACGCTCCGCAGCGAGGCCGGAGGCGAGGTCGCGCATGCGGCTCTCGTCACCAGCACCATCGCCCTGGGGCGGATCGTCGGGTTCGATCTCGCCGCCGCGCAAGCTGTGCCCGGCGTGCTCGCCGTGTTCACCCATCGCGATTGCGCCGGCCGCGTCGCCCCCGTGGCGCACCTGATGGCCGGGGGCTACGTCAACTCCTCGCACCGGCCGCTCGACTCCGATGCGGTCGCCTATGCCGGGCAGATCGTCGCCCTGGTGGTCGCCGAGACCTCCGAGGCCGCCGCGGCGGCGGCCGCCGCCGTGCGGGTCGCCTACGACGAGGCGCCGGCCTCGGCCGGGTTCGACGCGCCCGGCGCCGAGACCATCCGCCTCGCGGACCTGAAGGCCCAGCACGAGGATGTCCGCGTCGGCGATGCGGAGGCGGCGCTGGGGGCCTCGGCCCACCGGGTCGAGGCGCGCTACGCGACGCCGATCCAGCATCACAACCCCATCGAGTTGTTCACCACCCGCTGCGCCTGGGAGGGCGACCGGCTCACCGTGCACGAGCCGACGCGCTTCGTCGGCGCCGTCCAGCACGGGCTCGCGGCCCAGCTCGGGCTCGATCCCGCCAACGTGCGTGTGGTCTCGGGGCTCATCGGCGGGCATTTCGGCTCGAAATTCGCCCTGTCGCAGCACACGGCCCTCGTGGCGCTCGCCGCGCGGCGCCTCGGGCGACCGGTTTCGCTGGTGCCGACAAGGCGGCAATGCTTCACCATCGCCAATTACCGGCCGGAATCGCGCCACGACATCCGCCTCTCCGCCGATGCGGAGGGGCGCCTCACCGCCCTGGTGCACGAGGCGGAAGTGGTGACCTCGCGCTTCGACCCCTTCGCCATGGAGGGCGCCGACGTCACCGCGAGCCTCTATGCCTGCCCGGCGATCCGCACGGAGGAGCGGGCGGTGCGGGTGGACCGCAACACGCCGGGCCCGATGCGGGCGCCGCCGGAGGTGCCGTATCTCTTCGCCCTCGAGAGCGCGATGGACGAGATGGCGTGGCGCCTCGGCCTCGATCCGATCGAGTTGCGCCGCCGCAACGACACGGCGCGCGATCCCGTCAGCGGCAAGCCCTTCACCTCGCGCCCGCTCATGGCCTGTTTCGACGCCGGGGCGAAGGCCTTCGGCTGGGGGCGGCGCCTGCCGCGCCCCGGCGCCCTGCGGGACGGGCCGTGGCGGGTCGGCCTCGGCTGCGCCACCTCGGTGCGTCCGGTGAAGATCGCCGCCGCGACGATCCGGGTCCGGCGCAACGCCGACGGCGCGGTCGAGGTCGCCGCCGCCCACCACGAGATCGGCAACGGCATCACCACCCTGCTGGCCATGGGCGCCGCCGAATGGCTCGGCGTCCCCGTCGGGCGGGTGAGCGTCCATCTCGGCGACACCGATCTGCCGCCGGCCGGCATCTCCGGCGGGTCGAGTACCACCACGAGCCTGATGAACGCCCTCTCCCTCGGCTGCGCGCAGTTGCGCGACAAGCTCGCGGGGGCGCCGGAGGGGGAGGCGGTGGAGGTCGTGGCCGCGTTCGTGCCGCGCGGCGGCAAGCCGGATGCGCTGAAAGCGTTGCGCGAGGGCCATATCGGCCTGACCCTGCCGGACGATGCCCTCTCCTGGGCCTTCGGCGCGCAATTCGCGGAGGTGCATGTCCATGCCGAGACCGGGGAGATCCGGGTGCCCCGGCTCACCGGCGCCTTCGCGGCGGGGCGGGTGCTGAACCCGCTCACCGCCCTCAGCCAGTTGAAGGGCGGGATGATCTGGGGCCTCGGCTCGGCCCTGCTGGAGGAGACGGTGCTCGACGGCGCGGCCTACCGCAACCCGGACCTCGCCGAATACCTCGTGCCGACCAGCGCCGACGCGGAGACGGTGGAGGCCATCCTCGTGCCGGACCCGGACGACAGGGTGAACCCGCTCGGCGTGAAGGGCCTCGGCGAGCTCGGGATCATCGGGGTGAACGCGGCCATCGCCAACGCGGTGTACCATGCCACCGGGGTCCGCCAGCGCCACCTGCCGATCCGCATCGAGGACATGCTGGCCTGAAAACGACCGCCCGCGTCGGAAAGTCCCGCCCGAACGGCAGCTTGCGCCGTCGTTCTGTCGATATTCAGGCCGATGCCGCTACTCAAAGTTTGACCGGCCGCCCGGTGCGAGGCATCGCGGCGGCGGCATGGGGGGACCGATCGGTCGGCTTCCGGCGATACGCCGGGGGTGCGGGGTCTTCGCCCTGCGCCGATCGTTCCGTCCCACGGCGCCCGCCCGGTTGCTGCGCCGCATGCCCGCCTCGGTCGAGTATCCGCGCCCATGTCCCACAGCGCCCTTCCTGACCGCGATCCGCCCGCCGCCCCGCCCCTGCGCGAGGCGTGGCACGGGGCGCCGCGCGCCCTCATGGGGCGGCGCCTCGCCCTGGCGGTGCCGAGCCTCGCCACCGCCGCCGCCATCGCGTGGCTCGCCGCCCGCGCCTACCCGGCGGTGGATGCGCTTTCGACGGCGGTGCTCGTCACCTTCTCCCTGGTCCTCGGCTGGCAGGCCTTCACCGCCTGGCAGTACCTCTACGGCTTCCTCGCCGGCCTGTTCGGCGACCGGACGGTCTCCGCCCTGGAGCGCGCCGCCGAGGCGGCGGGCCCCCTGCCGCAGGGTGCGGGGCGGACGGCGGCCATCGTCGCGATCCATGCCGAGGATGCGGTCGCGGTGTTCGCGCGGCTGCGGGTCATGGCCCGCTCCCTGGCGCGGGAGGGCACGGACGACATCGACATCTTCGTCCTCTCGGACACCCGCGACGGCGCCATCGCCGCCGTGGAGGAGCACGAATTCGCCCGCATCCAGGCCTGGGCGGCGGCGGACCCGGCCCTGCCGCGCATCCGCTACCGCCGGCGGCGGGAGAATGTCGGGCGCAAGGCCGGCAACGTCGCGGAGTTCTGCGCGAGCCACGGCCAGGACTACGCGTTCATGATCGTGCTGGACGCCGACAGCCTGATGACCGGCGCGGCGATGACCCGCCTCGTCCGGCTGATCCAGGCGAGCCCGAAGGTCGGGCTGATCCAGACCGTCTCCTACGCCGCCGGCCGCGACACACTGTTCGCCCGCGTGCAGCAATTCGCGGTGCGGCTCTATGCGCCGCTGGCCCTGCGCTGCCTGGAGACGTGGCAGGGGCCGGAGGGCAGCTACTGGGGCCACAACGCGATCCTGCGGATCGAGGCCTTCGCGGCCCATGCCGGCCTGCCGGTGCTCCCCGGCCGGGCGCCGCTGGGCGGCGAGATCCTGTGCCACGACATCGTGGAGGGCGCGCTGATGGTCCGCGCCGGCTGGGAGGTGCGCCTCCTGCCGGAATTCGGCGGCACCTGGGAGGAGATGCCCACCAACCTCATCGACCTGCTCGGCCGCGAGCGCCGCTGGTGCCAGGGCAACCTGCAGCACCTGCGCGTGCTGCCCTGGAAGGGTTTGCGGGCGGCGAGCCGCTGGCACATCGTGGTTGGCATCCTCTCCTACGGGGTCCTGCCCCTCTGGATCGCCTTCCTCGGCCTCGGCGCGTGGCAGGCCGCCCGCAGCGGCGACCTCGGCCTCCTGGCCTACGGGCTCGGCGGCGCGGGCCCGGCCGCCCATGCCCTGGCGGCGCTCTCCATCGGGGTGCTGGCGGCGCCGAAGCTCCTGAGCCTCGTCCATGTGCTCGCCTCCCGCGAGCGCCGCGCCGCCTTCGGCGGCACCGGCCGGCTGCTCGCCAGCGCGGCCCTGGAACAGGCCGTCTGGGTGTTCCTGTGGCCGGTGATGACCCTGTTCACGGCGGGCGCCGTCTGCGCGACCTTCCTCGGCAAGGTGGTGCGCTGGGAGACGCAGGCGCGCGACGACCGGCAGGTCTCCTGGGCCGAGGCGTTCCGCCTCCAGGTGGATGCGGTGGTGGTGGGCGCCACGATGCTCCTCGGCCTCGCCTGGGCTGGCAACCTCTGGCTCGGCCTGTGGCTCGCCCCCGTGGCGCTGGCGCTCCTCACCAGCCCGGCCCAGAGCGTCTGGACCAGCCGCTCCGACCTCGGCCGCGCGGCGCGGGCACGGGGCCTGTTCCTGACGGCGGACGACACCGCCCAGGCGCCGGAACTGGCGGACCTCGCCCAGATCCGCGGCATCCCCGCCGGCCCGACCCGCACCGCCGTCCGCGAGCCCGCCGTGTGGATCCCCGCCGCCGACGAGGTGTGAAGTTCGGCAGAGTGCACGCAGCAATCATCGCCACACTTGCAGCAACCTTATGGCCACGCCGCCACAGTGTTGCCATGACATCACGGCGGCGGCGGAATGGCCGGGGGCACGGGTTTCAGGCTTGGCTTTGGGGCCGGAGCGTTTAGGCCTTGGTGAGGATCGGCACGGCATCGTGTCCGCCAGCGTTCCTGCGTTCTCCGCCATTTTGCGCCTGCCCTCGTGAGGCTTTGATGCGTCGCTTAATTCCCGCCCTCGCCGGCCTTGCCGGCGCGGCCGTTCTCGCCGCGCCCGCCTTCGCCTACGAGATCGATCCGCTGACTCGCCAGCCCATCGACAACGTACTGACGGTGCGCGTGCGGCCCCAGGCCGCCGAGCCTGCCTCCGTGCCGGTGGTCAACACCGCCCTCACCACCGCCGACCCGCTCCAGCAGAGCGCGGCCGTCCCGCAGATGTCCGCGATCCAGCGCGAGACGGTGGCCTATGACGGCCCCTACGGCGCCGGGACCATCGTGGTCTCCACCGCCGAGCGGCGCCTCTACTACGTGCTCGGCGGCGGCCAGGCCCTGCGCTACGGCGTCGGCGTCGGCCGTCCGGGCTTCACCTGGGGCGGCGTCCAGATCATCACCATGAAGCGTGAATGGCCGGATTGGCGCCCGCCGGCCGAGATGATCCGCCGCCGGCCCGACCTGCCGCGCTACATGAAGGGCGGGGTCGAGAACCCGCTCGGCGCCCGCGCCATGTATCTCGGCGGCACCATGTACCGCATCCACGGCTCCAACGAGCCGGAGACGATCGGCACCGCCGTGTCCTCGGGCTGCATCCGCATGACCAACGAGGACGTGATGGACCTCTACACCCACGCCAAGGTGGGCACGAAGGT
This sequence comes from Methylobacterium sp. TK26, assembly GCF_055361565.1. Taxonomy (NCBI): domain Bacteria; kingdom Pseudomonadati; phylum Pseudomonadota; class Alphaproteobacteria; order Hyphomicrobiales; family Methylobacteriaceae; genus Methylobacterium; species Methylobacterium sp. TK26. Next base: position 3,343,634 of record NZ_CM143965.1, read on the forward strand.
CATCGTCCAGCGCTGATCCGCGCCACGCGGAACGGAGTCAGGGGCCGGCGGCGACGCCGGCCCTTTCGTTTGGGCGCGTCAGGCGCCGACCCGCTCGATCACCGCCGGGCGCTCCGGCGGGGCCTCGCCCATCCGGTAGGCGGCGCGCAGGGCCGCCTCGGCTCGGTCGGCGCCCGCCTTGTCCGCCGCGTGGACGATCCCGAGCAGGCCCCCCGCATCGCCCGGCCGGGCGAGGTCGGTGAGGCCCACCGCCGGGTCGATGTCGTCCTGCGGCCGGGTGCGCCCGCCGCCGAGGGCGATCACCGCGAGGCCGACCTGCCGCGTCGCCACCGACGCCACCGTGCCCGGCGCCTCCACCCGGCGGCGGACGGGCGCGGCGGGCAGATGGGCCTCCGGCCTGTCGAGGAGATCGGACGGGCCGCCCAACGCCGCGACCATGCGGGCGAAGCACTCCGCAGCCCGGCCCGAGGCGAGGGCGTCCTCCAGCCGCGACGCCGCCTCCTCACGGGTGGCGGCGAGGCCGCCCAGCACCAGCATCTCGGCGCCGAGCGCCAGAGTGACGGCGTGGAAGCGCGGCTCCCGCCGCCGGCCGGTTAGATAGTCGAGGGCGTAGGCGACCTCGAGGGCATTGCCGGCGGCCGAGGCGAGCGGGGCATCCATGTCGGTGATGAGCGCCGTCGTGGGCAGGCCGGCGCCGACCGCCACGGACACGATGCTCTCGCCGAGGGCGCGGGCCTCCGGCAGCCCCTCCATGAAGGCGCCCGAGCCCTGCTTCACGTCCATGACGAGCCCACCGAGCCCGGCCGCGAGCTTCTTCGAGAGGATCGAGGCGGTGATCAGGTCGAGGGATTCGACCGTGCCGGTCACGTCGCGGATGGCGTAGAGCCGCTTGTCGGCCGGCGCCATCCGCGCGGTCTGGCCGATGATGGCGCAGCCGGTCTCGGCCACGACCCGCCGGAACAGGTCGGGATCGGGGGCGACGTCGTAGCCGGGGATGCTCGCGAGCTTGTCGAGGGTGCCGCCGGTATGGCCGAGGCCCCGGCCGGAGATCATCGGCACGTAGCCGCCGCAGGCCGCCACCATCGGCGCCAGCGGCAGACTCACCGTGTCGCCGACGCCCCCCGTCGAGTGCTTGTCGAGGACGGGGCCCGGCAGGTCCCAGGCGAGCACCGCGCCGGACTGGGTCATGGCCCGCGTGAGGGCGACCCGCTCCGGCACCGACAGGCCCCGGAAGAACACCGCCATGGCGAAGGCCGCCGCCTGCCCCTCGGTGACGGCCCCGCCCGTGAGGCCCCGGATGAAGGCGGCGATCTCGTCGTCGGAGAGGATGCCGCCGTCGCGCTTGGCGCGGATGGTCTCCTGCGGCAGGCGCATCCTCAGCCCTCCCGCACCTGCATCAGCACGCCGAACAGGCTGCTCGCCCCGAGCCGGAAGGTCGCCGGGCGCGCCCAGGCGGGGCCCATCGCCCGGTCGGCCAGCGCCAGATAGGTCCGGGCGTCGTCGAGGGTGCGCAGGCCCCCGGAGACCTTCACCCCCGCCGGCCGCCCGGAGGCCAGGACCGCGTCGAGGAGGATGCGTGCGGCCTCGGGCGTCGCCGAGACCGGGCTCTTGCCGGTGGAGGTCTTCAGGAAGTCGGCCCCGGCCGCCAGCGCCAGATCGGCGGCGGCGCGGATGGCGGCGGGGGTGCGCAGCTCGCCGGTCTCCAGGATGACCTTGAGCAGGGAATCCGGACAGGTCTCGCGCACCGCCTCGATCACCTCCCGGGCCACCGCCTCGTCGCCACGCAGGACGGCGCGGTAGGGCAGGACGAGATCGATCTCGCCCGCCCCGTCGCGGCAGGCCTCGGCGGCATCGTCGGCGGCGCGGGCGGCATCCTCGTCGCCGGCGGGGAAGTTGATCACCGTCGCGATGCGGATGCCGGTGCCGGCCAGCGCCTGCGCGCTCCGCGCCACGAAGGAGGGCCAGACGCAGATCGCCGCCACGCCCCCGGCGCGGGCATCCCGGCACAGGGCGTCGACTTTCGTCTCGGTACAGGTGTCGCCGAGATCGGTCAGGTCCAGCAGGGCGAGCGCCCGTGTGGCGACGGCGCGGGATTCGTCGGTCGTCATGGGCTCTCTCCCGGCTCGGGCAGGGCGGCGGCGAAGGCGCGCACCAGCCGCGTGAGGTCTCCGGCGGCGGCGGCGGCCACCGCCTTGGTTTCGGCGTGGTGGGGCGCTCCGCCCGCGATCCCCGCCGCGAGGTTCGTGACCGCCGAGACGGCCACGACCGGCAGGCCGAGGAAACGGGCGAGGATGGTCTCGGGCACGGTCGACATGCCCACGAGGTCGGCCCCGAGGAGGCCGGCCATGCGCACCTCGGCCGGGGTCTCGAAGCTCGGGCCGGAGAACCACGCATAGATCCCCTCGGCGAGCGGGATCCCCTCCCCCCGCGCGGCGTGCGCGAGCCGCGCGCGCAGGGCGGGATCGTAGGCGTCGGTCATCGGCACGAAGCGGGCGTCGTCCGCCTCGCCGATCAGCGGGTTGAGGCCCGACAGGTTGATGTGGTCGGTGAGCAGGGCGAGCCGCCCCGGCCCGACCTCCGGCCGGAGCGAGCCGGCCGCGTTGGTGAGGAACAGGCAGCGTGCCCCGAGGTCGCGGGCGCAGGCCAGGGGCAGGCGCATCGCCGCCGGGTCGCCGGATTCGTAGGCGTGGGCGCGGCCCTCGAAGACCAGCACCGGCCGCCCGGCGATCCGGCCCCGGTGCAGCCGCCCGCGATGGCCGCTGACGCCCGCCCCCGGAAAGCCGGGGATCGCCGCGTAGTCGAGGCTCGTGGCGTCGTCGAGGCCGGCGGCCAGCGCCCCGAGGCCGGTTCCGGCCACCACGGCGCAGGCATACGGCCCCTGGAAGCCGGCTTCTCGCAGGGTCGCGAGGGCATCGCCCGTCACGACAGGGTCTCGCACGACAGGGTCTCGGGCCCGAAGGAGGCCGGCAGCAGGGCGTCGAGGGTGTGGCGGGCGAGAACGCCGCCCGGCCCGGCGGCGAAGACGGGGGTGTCGGGACCGGCGAATTCGCGGATGCGCTGGCGGCAGGCGCCGCAGGGCGTCACCGGCACGGCCCCGTCCGCGCAGACGAGGATCGCGGCGATCCGCCTGCCCCCGGCGGCGATCATGGCGGCGACGGCCCCCGCCTCGGCGCAGGTGCCGACCGGATAGGCCGCGTTCTCGACGTTGCAGCCGGCATGGAGGGCCCCGGTCTCATCACGCAGGGCCGCGCCGACGCTGAACCGGGAATAGGGCGCGTAGGCCCGTCGGCGGGCGGCCAGGGCCGCCTCGAACAGGGCGCCGAGCCCTTCGTCTTCCGATCCCGCCCGCATGGGCCGTGTTTCGCACCAAGCGGGCCGCTCTGTCGAGGGCGCTCAGCCCCCGAGCAGGCTCGCCGCACGCTGCAGAACCGCATCCCGCAGGGGCCCGCTGACCGCATAGGCGTTGCCGCCGGAGGTCCAGGCGAGGACGCGGCCTTCCGCGGTGTCGCCCAGCATGGCCGGGCCGGAGCGGCCGTCGGCGCGGGTGGCGAAGAGGGACACCTCGCCGATGGATTCCGCCTCGAAGGCGACCTCGATGCCGGTGCCGTGCCGGGACGGGAAGACCTGCAGGTCGCGGACCCGCCAGCCCTCCGGCAGGGGCGGCAGTTCGACCCCGGTGGCCCGGCGCAGGCGGTCCCGGTCGTAGGAGGCCGCGTCCGCCGCCGTCACGAGGCGCAAATGGGCCACGGTGCGGGCTTGGCGCGCATCCTCCACGAGGCTCGCATCGATGGGGGAGGCCAGCGTATCCGGCACGCCGAAGCGGCCGATCTCGTCATGGGCGAGCCAGCCCGCGCCGACCAGCACGGCGATGGCCGCCGCCCGCTTCATCCGCGAGGCGACGCGGCCCCAGCGGAGGGAGCGGTCGAGACGCCGGGCGAGGGCGAAGTTGCGGTCAGGCCCCGGGCCGAGGCGCTCGCGGAAGCTGGCGCGCAGGGCGTCGCGGTCGTGGAAATCCGCCATGACGCGGGCTGCCGCCTCGGGATGGGCGGCCAGATGGGCCTCGACCTCGAGGCGGCGCATCGGGTCGATCTGCCCATCGACGAAGGCGATGAGATCGCTGTCTGTGATCGGATCCATCATCGGTGACATCCTAAAGTCTGCCGGTCTCCCGTCCGGCGTGACGGGCTCCCGGAAAGGGGGCGGGCGCAGCGCCCCGAATCACGAATCACCCACGGCCCGCCGTGGGGCGCCGTTGCCGGTGACGAGCCGCAGCGGCGGACGGGCCGGCCGGGCCGGGCCCGGTGGATCGTCCGCCTCGCGGCCGAGGCGCGTGCCCTCCTCGAAGGCGCGCAGGGCGGCGCGCCCGCGCCCGAGGCGGGACATCAGCGTGCCGATGGGGATGCCGAGCACGGCCGCCGCGTCGGCATAGGCCATGCCCTCGATGGTCACGAGGTGGAGCGCGGCGCGCTGCTCTTCCGGCAGGGTGGCGAAGGCTTCGCGGATCTGCGCGAGCCGCACCTGACCCTCCTGGGCAGGCGGGCTCGTCTCGTCGTGCATCCGCACGAGGGCGTCGGCGTGACGCACCTCGACCTGGCGGCGGCGCTGCTCGTCGATGAAGACGTTGTGCAGCACCGTCATCATCCAGGTGCGCAGGTTGGTGTTGGGGCGCAGCGTCCCCTTCGCCTCCAGGGCGCGCACCAGGGTGTCGTGCACGAGGTCGTCGGCCTTCAGGGAATCCCGTGTCAACGCACGGGCATAGCGCCGAAGCGGCACCAGGAGGTCGACGATGTCCGGTAGGGCGTTCTTATCGGGCATGACAGGTGAACGCCGCAGGGTCCGGGATTAATCCCGGCGCTACTGATAGGCCTCGCGCAGGTTGATGGTGCAGGTCTGGCCGACCTGATCGAAATGCTGGCCGAGCCAGGCCCGGGCCGCCGCTCGCCCCTTGTCGCGCAGGCGCAGGAACACCTTCCAGCGGGCGTCGAGCTTCGAGGCGGCGTTGTAATCCTCCAGGGCGTCGGTGCCGTCGATCCGGTGGATCAGCACGCGCTCGTAGCCGTTGCGCGCCAGCGTCCCCTCCTCGATCAACCCGTCCACGAAGTCGATGGCCCGCAATTCGCGCATCAGGTTGGCGTTGAAGGTGATCTCGTTCAGCCGGTCGCGGATCTCGGCCTCGGTGCGCGGGGTCTCCCGCCGCTCGACGGGGTTGATCTGCACCAGCAGGATGTCGCGGGTCCGCGCCCCCCGGTAGAGGGGGTAGAGGGGCGGGTTGCCGAGATAGCCGCCATCCCAATAGGGCACGCCCTCGATCTCCACCGCCTGGAACACCGTGGGCAGGCAGGCCGAGGCCATCAGGTGATCGACGGTGAGGGTATCGCGCTCGAACACGGCGAGCTTGCCGGTCCAGACATTGGTGGCCGACACGTACACCCCCGCCGTCGGCGCATCGCGCAGGCGCTCGAAATCCACCTGCTTCGCCAGGGCCTTGCGCAGCGGGTTGATGTTGAGCGGGTTCGACACGTAGGGGCTCGGCGTCAGCGCCTTGAGCCAGAACTCGGCGACGGGGTTGCCCTTCCACAGGTTGAGCAGGCCCGAGACCATGTTGCGCTGGGTCGGGCCGAGGTCGCCGTCGAGGCTCACCTCCCGCCAGAACTGCTCCAGCGCCTCGCGGGCGCCGTCCGGGCCGCCCTTGACCCAGCCATCGACCATCACAACGGCGTTCATCGCCCCCGCGCTCGCGCCGGTCAGAGCCTCGAAGCCGAGCCGCCCGTCCTCGATCAGGGCGTCGAGGACGCCCCAGGTGAAGGAGCCGTGCGCGCCGCCCCCCTGCAGGGCGAGGGCGACCGTCTTCTCGGCCTTCGGGCCAGCGAGGACGTGGCCCGCGAAGCGCGCGGTCTCGGGGGCCACCATGTCCGGCGAATGTTCGGGGACGGCGGTGACGGGGTTGGTCGGCTCGGCGCCGTGGGGGTGCTCGCTCATGTTGGCCTCCTTTCCTGGCCTGGGAAGATCGGGGGGACGCGCGCCGGCCGCAACGGGCGTTTTTGCAATGCAGCAATCCGGCACCGAACGCGCGGCGGCGGGCGCGGTTCACGCCGGCAGGTGCGCCAGGGCACGGGTGAAGCGCCCGCGCTTGTCAGGATCGCCGGTTTCGCCCGGCCCTCCCGAGGCTTATGGAAACAGGGGAAAGGCCCCGCGCCGGCGGGCCGCATGGAGGAAACAATGGTCGCCTCGATCGCCCTGCCGCGTCTCATGCGCGTCGGCGCCGGGGCCTCCCGGCTCCTGCCGGAGGTGCTCGGCCAGCTCGGCCTGTCCCGTCCCTTCGTCGTCACCGACCCGTTCCTGGCCGGCAGCGGCGCGGTGGAGACCCTGACGGAGCGGCTCGCGGCCGGCGGGGTGAAGGCGCGGATCTTCTCCGAGACGGTGCCCGACCCGACGGTGGCCTCGGTCGATGCGGCGCTGGCCGCGCTCCAGCAGGGCGACTACGATTGCGTCGTCGGCTTCGGCGGCGGCTCGCCCATGGACACGGCCAAGGCGGTGGCGGTGCTGGCCCGGCACGGCGGCCCGATGCGGCGCTACAAGGCGCCCCACCTGCAGGAGGAGGCGGGCCTGCCCATCGTGGCGATCCCGACCACCGCCGGCACCGGATCGGAGGCGACGCGCTTCACCATCGTCACCGACGAGGCCAACGACGAGAAGATGCTCTGCATCGGCCTCGCCTACCTGCCGGTGGCGGCGCTGGTCGATTACGAGCTGACGCTGACGAAGCCCAAGCGCCTGACGGCCGACACGGGCATCGACGCGCTGACCCACGCCATCGAGGCCTACGTCTCGCGGCGGTCGAACCTCTTCTCGGACGGGCTCGCCCTGCAGGCGATGGGGCTGATCGCCCCGAACCTGCGCCGGGTCTGGACCGACCCCGGCGACCGCGCCGCCCGCGAGGCGATGATGCTCGGCGCGACCCAGGCCGGCATCGCCTTCTCGAACAGCTCCGTGGCGCTGGTCCACGGGATGAGCCGGCCGATCGGCGCGCATTTCCACGTGGCGCACGGCCTGTCGAACGCGATGCTGCTGCCGGCGGTGACGGCCTTCTCGGCCCCCGGCGCGATCGACCGCTACGCCGCCTGCGCGCGGGCGATGGGTGTGAAGTCCGGCCCCGGCGACGAGGCGGCGGCCTCGGCGCTGGTCAACGAGCTGCGCGCGCTCAACGACGACCTCGACGTGCCGAGCCCGCAGGAATACGGCCTCGACGCCGCGAAATGGGACGCGCTGATCCCCACCATGGCCGAGCAGGCCCTGGCCTCCGGCTCGCCGGGCAACAACCCGCGCATGCCGAACGCGGAGGAGATCGCCGCCCTGTACCGGGAGGTGTGGGCGGGGTAGCGGGGGCCGAGGCGGCGCGCTATTTTCGGTATTACCTTTAGATACCGAGGAGCGAGTCGATGCCCGCCACGCGCCCCGTCGTCGTGAAGCTGGACGTCGAGGTCCATGCGCGGGTGCGTGAGCTCGCCAAGGCTCAGAACCGTTCCGCGCATTACCTGATGCGCGAGGCCATCACCGAATACGTCGCCCGCGAGGAGAAGCGCGAGGCCTTCCGGCAGGAGGGCGTTGCCGCCTGGGCGAACTATGAGGCGACGGGGTTGCACCTGACCGACCGCGAAGCCGATGCCTGGATGGCGCGGCTCGAGGGCGGACAGGACGTCGAGCCGCCGGAATGTCACGACTGATCTGGTCGCCTGAGGCGCTCAAGGGCGTCCAGCGCTGCTACCGCTTCCTGGCCGACAAGAATCCCGCCGCCGCGACGCAGGCGGTGCGCGCCATCCGTGACGGGATGCGGACTATCCAGGCCCACCCGGCGGCGGGGCGCCCCGTAGCCCATCTCGCGCCCGAATTCCGCGAATGGCTGATCCCCTTCGGATCGAGCGGCTACGTCGCCCTCTATCGGGCGGACGGCGAGCGGATCGTGGTGCTCGCGGTCAGGCACCAGCGGGAAGCCGGGTACGGGTAGCGGGACGCCCCCGGCATCATTGCTTCGCTTGGCTCGCAATGACGCCGGGGGTTCGAGACCCCCTACTTCCCCGCCACCAGCGGGCAGCCGCTTTCGGCCTCGGTGGCGTAGGCTTCCTTGCCGGGGATGGTGGAGACCAGCTTGTAGAGATCCCACTCGCCCTTCGAATCGGCGGGCTTCTTGATCTCGAACAGGTACATGTCGTGCACCATCAGGCCCGTCTGCTGGACGTGGCCGTTATGGGTGAACACGTCGTCCACCGGCAGCGCCTTCAGCTTGGCGTTGACCGCGTCGGTCTCGTCCGTCCCCGCCGCCTTCACCGCCTTGAGGTAGGACAGAACCGCCGAATAGGTGCCGGTCTGGATCATGTTCGGCATCCGGCCGGTGCGCTTCATGAATCGCTGGCCGAAGGCGCGGGTCTCGTCGTTGAGGTCCCAGTACCAGCCCTCGGTGAGGGTCAGGCCCTGGGCCGCCTTGATGCCGAGCCCGTGGACCTCCGACAGGGTGAAGAGCAGCGCCGCGAGCTTCTGGCCGCCATCGGTGATGCCGTATTCCGCCGCCTGCTTGATCGAGTTCGAAGTGTCGAGGCCGGCATTGGCGAGCCCGATCACCTGCGCCTTCGACCCCTGGGCCTGGAGCAGGAACGAGGAGAAGTCCTGGCCGGACAGGGGATGGCGCACCGAGCCCACCACCGAGCCGCCATTGGCCTTCACGACCGCCGAGGTGTCGTTCTCCAGCGCCGTGCCGAAGGCGTAGTCGGCGGTGAGGAAGAACCACGTCTTGCCCCCCGCCCGCGTCAGGGCCCCGCCCGTGCCGACGGCCAGCGCATGGGTGTCGTAGGCCCAGTGATAGCCGTAGGGCGTGCAGGCCTTGCCGGTGAGGTCGCTGGAGGCCGCGCCCGTCGTGATGGTGATCTTCTTCTTCTCCTTCGACAGGCCCTGCACCGCGAGCGCCACCGAGGAGGTCGTGAGTTCCATGATCGCGTCGACGCCGTCGCGGTCGTACCATTGGCGTGCGATGCCCGAGGCGATGTCGGGCTTGTTCTGGTGGTCGGCCGAGACGATCTCGATCGGCACACCGCCGACCTTGCCGCCCATGTCCTCGACGGCCATCTTCGCCGCCTCGACGGAGCCGGCGCCGCCGAACTCGGCGTAGAGGCCGGACTGATCGTTGAGGATGCCGATCTTCACCGCGTTGCCCGAATAGGCCCCCTGCGCCGGGGCCTGTGCCGCGGCGGGGCCCGAACCGAGCACCGAACCCGCGAGGGCGGCCGCGAGCGCCGCGCCGCCGATACCCTTGACCATGCGTTTCATCCCGTCGTGCTGGTATCCCCGGCCTCTGACGGGCCGGGTCGGGCGCAAGCCTAGGACAAGCGCCGGAGCCGCGCCACGGCGGCGGGCACGGGGACGTGACGGTTCCCGCCTCCTTTCGCACGGCGAGACAGGCCCGCCTGCGCATCGGTCAGCAACACTTAACCATGTTTACACCAATCGAGCGCAACTTCCGGTCATGTCCGCCGATCCGGCGCTCCGCTGACCCCAGGCCCGACCGGAAGCCCGATGAAACCCGCCCGCCTCGCCGTCCTCGGCATCGCCCTCCTCGCGGGCAGCGGGGCGGCCTACCTCATGGGGGGCAGCCCGCCGCCCCCGCCGCCCCCGCCGGAGAAGGTCGTGCAGGCGCCCCCGCCGCCCACGACCGACGTGCTGGTCGCCGCCGCCGACGAGGCGATGGGGCAGGTGCTCCAGGCCGCCGACCTGCGCTGGCAGCCCTGGCCCGAATCGGCCGTCTCCCCCGGCTTCGTGACGCGTAAGGACAAGCCCGACGCCCTGGAGACGACGGTGGGCGCCACGGTGCGCTCCCCCTTCCTCGCCGGAGAGCCGATCCGCGCGCAGAAGCTCGTGCGGCCCGAGAGCGGCTTCATGGCCGCGATCCTGCCGGCCGGCATGCGGGCGGTGGCCATCGTCACCGACAGCCGGGGCACCAACTCGGCCGGCGGCTTCATCCTGCCGAACGACCGGGTCGACGTGATCCGCACCTTCCGCGACGACGCCGCCTCGAAGAACGCGGGGTCGGACGTGCAGGTCTCCCAGACGATCCTGCGCGACATCCGGGTGCTGGCCGTGGGCCAGCTCATCCAGGAAAAGAACGGCACCAACGTCGTCACGGGCGAGACCGCGACGCTGGCCCTCACGCCGCCCCAGGCCGAGACGGTGACGCTGGCCCAGAAGATCGGGTCGCTCTCCCTGGCCCTGCGCAGCCTCGCCGATGCCGGCCACACGGCCGAAGCCGAAACGCCGGTCGCCGAGGCGGCCGGTCCCGAACAGGGGCTGACCGTGGTGCGCTTCGGCATCACCCGCCAGCACACGCCGTGAGCGCCATGACGGTTCGCGACAGGAAGGCTCGCGCCATGATCACCCGCCCCGCCGCCCCGCGCCGCCTCGGCGCGCTGGCGCTCGCCGCCCTCACCGCCCTGCCGGGTCCGGCCACGGCCCAGTTGCGCGGCTCGCAGGAGCGCGGCGCCCTCGGGCCGGCGCCGGTCGTCACCGTGGGCGTGGCGGAAGCCAACACCAGCCGCCGGGTCGAGTTGACCGCCGGCCGCTCGGTCATCGTCGACCTGCCGCGCGACGCCAAGGAAGTGTTCGTCGCCAACCCGGCCGTGGCGAACGCCGTGGTGCGCTCGACCCGCAAGGTGTTCGTGATCGGCATGGCCGACGGCGCCACCACCATCTTCATCATGGATGCGGAGGGGCGGCAGATCGCCGCCCTCGACGTCACCGTCGCCCGCGACCTCAACCTCAGCACCCTGCGCGACCTGCTGCAGCAGAGCATCCCCGGCGGGCGGTTCGACGTGCGCTCCTCCGGCGCCTCGGTGCTGCTCTCCGGCTCGGTGAACTCCTCGGCCGAGGCGCAGCAGGCCATCGACATCTCCAACGCCTTCGTCGGCATCGGCGCCGGCGGGGCGACGGGCGGCGGCTCCACGGGCGGCGTCGCCTCCGGCGCGCGCGGCGCGGTGATCAACAACCTCACGATCCGCAACAAGGATCAGGTGATGCTGCGCGTCACCGTGATGGAGGTCTCGCGCAACGCCATCAAGCAGTTCGGCGTGAACCTGAACGGCAACTGGTCGGCCATCAACCCGCTCGGGTCGCTGGCGACCTCGCCCGCCCTCAGCAACCCGACCGCCTTCCCGATCACCGGCGGCAGCACGGGCAGCGGCCAGTTCCAGGCCTCGGCGCAGGGGGCGGGCTTCTCGCTCACGGCGACCGTCAAGGCCCTGGAACAAGCCGGCGTCTCGCGCATCCTCGCCGAGCCGACGCTGACCGCGATCTCCGGCGAGGCGGCGAAGTTCCTGGCCGGCGGCGAGTTCCCGGTTCCCTCCTCGGCCTCCTGCACCACCGGCTCCTGCACGCCGGGCATCGAGTTCAAGCAATACGGCGTGGCGCTCTCGTTCACGCCGGTCGTGCTCGCCGACAACCGCATCTCGATCCGCGTCGCCACCGACGTGACCGAGATCGATCCGCAGCAGAGCTTCAACTACACGTTCGGCACCGCGTCGGTCGCCGTGCCGGGCACGCGGGTCCGCCGCTCCGAGACGACGGTGGAACTGCCCTCCGGCGGCGTGATGATGACCGCGGGCCTCATCCAGCAGGTCAACAAGCAGGCGCTCACCGGCCTGCCGGGCCTGATCAACCTGCCGATCCTCGGCGCCCTGTTCCGCTCCCGCGACTACCAGCGCCAGGAGACGGAGCTGATGATCATGGTGACGCCGTACATCGCCAAGCCGGTGGAGCCGCGCCAGGTCGCCCGGCCGGACGACAACCTCGTCGACACGCCCGACACCCAGGCCGTGCTGCTCGGCCAGTTCAACCGCCTCTACGGCAAGGCCGGCGCCCCGCCGCTGGCGACCACCTATCGCGGCCGCGTCGGCTTCATCGTCGAGTAGCCCCCCACCGAGCGCGGCCCGACCGCCGAGGACCGAGATGACCGGACGCACGACGCCCGCCCCCTCGCCGATTGTCACCAGGCTGCGGCTGCAGCTCGCCTGTGCCTGCGCGCTGGCGGCCCTGGCCGGCGCCTGCAAGGCCGAACCGCCCGTGACGGGGGCGATCAGCCCCTCCGACTACCGCGCCCGTCACCCGATCGTGCTGGCGGACGGCACCCGCAGCCTCGACGTGTTCCCCACCGGCCCCGGCCATCTCGACCCCCGCCAGGGGGACGACGTGGACGCCTTCATGCTCGAATACCGCCGCTTCGGGCGCGGCGGGATGCTGATGGAGGTGCCGCGCGGCCTGCCCCCGGCCCAGGCGGCGGCCACCGAGCGGACGGCGGGCCACATCCTGCAGCGGGCGGGCCAGGACGGCGTCGCCCGGCGCGACATCGTCGCCAACCCCTACGCGGTGGCCGCCCCCGGGCTCGCGTCGCCGATCCGCCTCAGCTTCCAGCGGATGCAGGCCAAGGTGGCCGATGCCTGCGGAACCTGGCCCGAGGATCTCGGCGCCAGCGACTTCGCGCGGGACAACAGCAACAAGCCTTTCTGGAACTTCGGCTGCTCGACCCAATCGATGGTGGCCGCCCAGGTCGCCGACCCGGTCGACCTCGTGCGCGGGCGCCCGGAAGGCCGGATCGACTCGGTCAAGCGCATCCGCGACGTCGGTCAGCTGCGCGAAGGCAAGGATCCGTCAACCCAGTGGCGTCAGGATGGCCAGACATCCGTGAAGGCTCAGGTCGGCAACTGATGTGTCACGCCGGGGCCTGGGTGGCCCCCGGCGCCGAATAGTGAGTTTCAACCCCGAGAGTCCGTTGATGTCGGAGCAGAGCGATTCGGGCGAGCGCGTGATCTCCCCGGTGCCCCGGATCACGATTCAGGCCTTCTGCGAATTGTCCGAGACGGCGGCCATGATCGAGGCCGCCGCCGAGGACAGGCGTCTGCAGCGGGCCAGGGTCAAGGTCCGCATGGGCGGCGGCGCGGCCGCCATCGAGGCGTTCCGACACGCCCCGACGCCGAACGTCATCGTCATCGAGGTGCAGGGCGCCCGCTCGAAGCCGCTGGAATGCCTCGACGCCCTGGCCGAGGTCTGCGACGAGGGCACCCGCGTCGTGGTGATCGGCCACCTGAACGACGTGACGCTCTACCGCCAGCTCCTCCAGCGCGGCGTCTCCGACTACCTGATGGCCCCGGTCGAGCCCCTGGGGCTGATCGCCGCCATCTCCGAGATGTTCACCGCCGCCGGGGTGAAGCCGATCGGGCGCACCATCTCGGTCTTCGGCGTGCGCGGCGGCATCGGCGCCTCGACCGTGGCGCACAACCTCGCGTGGTCCATCGCCCGCAGCCAGGGCGTGCCGACGGTGATCGCCGACCTCGACATCGCCTTCGGCACCGCCTCGCTGAACTTCAACCAGGACCCGCCGCAGGGCATCGCGGAGGCGGTGTTCGCCCCCGAGCGCCTGGACGCCGCCCTGGTGGAGCGCCTGCTCTCGAAGTGCAGCGACAACCTCAGCCTGCTCTCGGCGCCCGCGAGCCTCGACCGGACCATCGACCTGTCGGAGCCCGCCTTCGACACGCTGATCGAGCACCTGCGGGCCAACGTGCCCTGCCTCGTCCTCGACGTGCCGCACCAGTGGAACGCCTGGACGAAGCGCGTGCTCGCGGCCTCGGACGAGATCCTCGTCGTCGCCGGCCCCGACCTCGCGAGCCTGCGCAACGCCAAGAACCTGATGGGCGCCCTGAAGAACGGCCGCCCCAACGACGCGCCCCCGCGCATCCTGCTCAACGGCAGCGGCATGGCCAAGCGGCCGGAGATCGCGGCGGCCGAGTTCGCCAAGGCCCTCGACGTGCCCCTGGCGGCGACCATTCCCTTCGATCCGGCCCTGTTCGGCACCGCCGCCAACAACGGCCAGATGATCGCCGAGGTGCAGCCCGGCTCCAAGGTGGCCGAGCTGTTCAACGACCTCGCCGCCACCGCCATCGGCCGGGTCGAGACGCGGCGCAAGGGCGGGGGCGCCAGCCTGCTCGAGCCGCTGCTCGCCAAGCTCGCCGCCCGCCGCAAGGCTTCGTGATGCGAGTCCGCAACGATCATGTTCGGTAGACGGCAATCCGGTTCGGCCTCCGCGCCTCCCCCCGTCGTCCAGGCGCGGGCGATGCAGCAGCCCGCCCCCGCTCAGGCCCCCGCGCGCGAGGCGCCCCCACCCGCGCGCCAGGCGCCGGTGGTGGTCGAGGCCGCGCGCTCGGACGAATATTACCGCACCAAGAGCCTGATCTTCGGCGCCCTCATCGAGGCGATCGACCTGACGCAGCTCGCCCATCTCGACGCCGAGACGGCGCGCGAGGAAATCCGCGACATCGTCACGGAGATCATCGGGCTCAAGAACATCGTCCTGTCGATCTCCGAGCAGGAGGAACTGCTCGACGACATCTGCAACGACGTGCTGGGCTACGGCCCGCTCGAACCGCTGCTCGCCCGCGACGACATCGCCGACATCATGGTCAACGGCGCCGGGCGGACCTTCATCGAGGTCTCCGGCAAGATCCAGCTCACCAGCGTGCGGTTCCGCGACAACCAGCAGCTGATGAACATCTGCCAGCGCATCGTGAGCCAGGTCGGCCGCCGCGTGGACGACGCCTCGCCGATCTGCGACGCGCGCCTGCCGGACGGCTCCCGCGTCAACGTCATCGCCCCGCCGCTGGCCATCGACGGCCCGGCCCTGACGATCCGTAAGTTCAAGAAGGACAAGCTGACCCTCGACCAGCTCGTCCGCTTCGGCGCCATCTCCCCCGAGGGCGCGGAGGTGCTGAAGATCATCGGCCAGTCGCGCTGCAACGTCGTCATCTCCGGCGGCACCGGCTCCGGCAAGACGACGCTCCTGAACTGCCTGACCGCCTTCATCGAGCACGACGAGCGCGTCATCACCTGCGAGGACGCGGCGGAGCTTCAGCTCCAGCAGCCGCATGTGGTGCGCCTGGAAACCCGCCCCCCCAACATGGAGGGCCAGGGGCAGGTGACGATGCGCGACCTCGTGAAGAACTGCCTGCGCATGCGCCCCGAGCGGATCATCGTCGGCGAGGTGCGCGGCCCGGAGGCGTTCGACCTCCTGCAGGCCATGAACACCGGCCACGACGGCTCGATGGGCACGCTGCACGCCAACAGCCCGCGCGAGTGCCTGTCGCGTATCGAATCGATGATCTCTATGGGCGGGTTCACCCTGCCCTCGCGGACGCTGCGCGAGATGATCTGCGGGTCGATCGACGTGATCATCCAGGCGACCCGCCTGCGCGACGGCTCGCGCCGCATCACCCACATCACCGAGGTGCTGGGGATGGAGGGCGAGGTCATCACCACGCAGGACATCTTCCTCTACGACATCCTCGGCGAGGACGCGAACAGCAAGATCATCGGCCGCCACCGGGCGACCGGCGTGGGCCGCCCGCGCTTCTGGGAACGCGCCCGCTATTACGGGCTGGAAGGCCGCCTGGGCGCGGCCCTCGACGCCGCCGAAGTCGTCGAGGGGGCCTGAGGCCATGCCCGACCTCTGGCCCGATCTCGGCGCGCTCCTGCCCGGCCTGCCCATCGCCACGGGTCTCATGGGCGTCGCCGTCGCGCTGATCACCTATGCCGGCATCGTCGCCCTGATGCCGGGCGAGCGCCGCGCGACCAAGCGCCTGAAGTCCATCGCCGTGACCAACGTCGCCGCGACCGGACGGGGCGGCGGCGTCAACCGGCGCGATCAGGTCGCCAAGACGCTGAGCGAGATCGAGGCCAAGGCCAAGGGCGCGGCCAAGGTCACGCTGGAACTGAAGATCGCCCGCGCCGGCCTCGACTGGACCAAGAAGACCTACTGGACCTTCGCCGGCATCGCCGGCTTCGTCTCGGCGTTCTTCCTGTTCCTCCTCACCGACAGCGTGTTCGCGGCCCTCGGCGGCGCCTTCTTCGGCGCCTGCGGCCTGCCGCCCTTCCTGCTGCGCTGGCTGCGCCTGCGCCGGGTGGCGAAGTTCAACAAGGAACTGCCCAACGCCGTCGACGTGGTCGTGCGCGGCATCAAGACCGGCATCCCCGTGGGCGATTGCTTCCGCATGGTCTCCCGCGAGGCGGAGGAGCCCCTGCGCGGCGAGTTCCGCACCATCGTGGAGACGCAGGCGCTCGGCCTCTCCCTCGGCGAGGCCGTGGCCCGGCTGCACGAGCGCGTGCCCACCGCCGAGGTGAACTTCTTCTCGATCGTCATCAACATCCAGCAGCAATCGGGCGGCAACCTCTCCGAGGCGCTGAACAACCTCTCGCGGGTGCTGCGCGACCGCGCCAAGATGCGCGGCAAGATCCAGGCGATGAGCATGGAGGCGAAGGCCTCCGCCTCGATCATCGCCGCCCTGCCCTTCGGCGTGGCGGGCATCACCACCCTCACCAGCCCCGACTACATCTCGCTGCTCTGGACCACCGACGCGGGCAAGATCGCCCTGGTGGGCTCGGCGATCTGGATGAGCCTCGGCATCTTGGTCATCAAGAAGATGATCGCCTTCGAGATCTGACGGGGACGGGATGGTCGAGGAGATCGCCGCAAAGCTGTTCGACGCCCGCTTCGTGGGCACGGCGCTGGCCGCCCTCGCGGCGGCGGCGACCGCCTTCGCCGTGGCGCAGCCCTTCCTCGAACCCGACAAGCTCGGCAAGCGGATGAAGCTCGTGAGCGACGAGCGCGAGATCATCCGGCGGCGCGAGCGCGAGAAGCTGACGACCAAGGGCAGCCTGCGCACCGAGCCCAAGGCGTACATGAAGGAGGTCGTGGACCGGTACAACCTGCGCCGCTGGCTCGGCACGGACACCGCCAAGCGCAAGCTCCTGATGGCGGGCTACCGGGGCCAGGGCGCCGAGACCGCCTTCCTGTTCTTCCGCCTCGTGGCGCCGGTCGGCGCGTTCATCGCGGCGGTCTTCTACCTGTTCATCCTGGAGGCGTTCGACGTCTCCTACCTGATGCGCGTCGCCATGACGATCGGCGCGGCCTTCCTCGGCATCAAGGCGCCGGAGGTGTTCCTCGTGAACGCCGCCAAGAAGCGCCAGACCGAGATCCGCAAGGCGTGGCCCGACGCCCTCGACCTGACGCTGATCTGCGTCGAATCCGGCATGGCCATCGAGAACGCCTTCCGCAAGGTGAGCACCGAGATCGCGGTGTCGTCCGTGGTCCTCGCGGAGGAACTGGCGGTGATGGTGGCCGAGATGTCGTTCCTGCCGGACCGGCGCATGGCCTACGAGAACCTCGTGATGCGCACGGCCCTGGAGCCGGTGAAGGCGGTGGCCGTAGCGCTCAGCCAGGCCGAGCGCTACGGCACCCCGGTCGGCCAGGCCCTGCGGGTGCTCAGCCAGGAGAGCCGCGACATGCGCATGATCGAGGCCGAGAAGAAGGCCGCCGCGCTGCCGCCGAAGCTCACCGTGCCGATGATCCTGTTCTTCCTGCCGGTGCTGTTCGTGGTGATCATCACCCCGGCGGTCATCCAGATCATGCGCACCCAGTGAGGGCGCGCCGCCCTCAATAGGTGGCGGCGAGGTAGGCGGCGATGGCCTTGGCGTCCGCCTCGCCGACGGGGGCGTGGTAGACCTTGACCATCTTGGTCACCTCGGACTCCCAGAACCCCGCCCCCTTCCTCGGCGGCTGCATCGCGATGTAGTCCACCGAGTGGCAGACCATGCAATTGCCCTGCGCCGCCTCGAAGCCCGGCCGGTGCGCCGGGTCGGCGGGCGCCCGCAGCTGCGCCGTGGGTTCGGGCAGGGCGTAATCCTGCGGCGCGGCGGCGAGGGGGCCGCCCAGTGCGAGCAGGAGCGCGACGGATCCGGTCAGTCTCATCAGGCCGCCCTCACCCGGGTCGTCTCGACCACGTTGCGCATGTACCCGGCCGGGTTCCAGCGCGGTTCCATCGGCTGCGTGCCGCCGTCGTTGCCCGTCGCCCGCACCCGCAGGGCATGCGCGCCGGGGGCCAGCGCGACCTCGCTGGTCCAGGTGCGGAAGGCGTAGCGGCCGAGATCCTGGCCGAGGCTCGCCCCCGCCCAGCTCCTGCCGTCGTCGGTGGAGACCTCGACCGCGCGGATGCCCGATCCGCCGTCGAAGGCGATGCCGCGCAGGGGCACTTGACCCGCCCTCACCTCCTGCCCGTCCGTCAGGTTCGTCACGAAGGAGCGGACGTTGAGCCGGCCGATCGGCACCGTCCTGTCCGCCGCCTTGCCGGGCTCGGTGCAGGCGCACTCGTTGTCCGGGATGCGGTAGGCGCTCTTCATCCAGAAGCCCTCGAAGGGCTTGTCGAGGACGCTCACCGCGTTGAGGTGCTTGACCCAGTAGGTGCCGTAATAACCCGGCACGACGAGGCGCAGGGGGAAGCCGTTGAGCCAGGGCAGATCCTGCCCGTTCATGCCCCAGGCCAGCATCACCTCGCCGTCGCGGGCGTGGTCGAGGGTGAGCGCCTTGGCGAAGTCCGGCGTCTCCGGCAGGACCGGCCCGTCGAGGCCCTCGAAGGCGACCTGCACCGCCCCGCCCTTCACGCCGGCCTTGTCGAGCACCGCCTTCAGCGGCACCCCGGTGAAGCGGGCGCAGCCCATGGCGCCGTTGGCCAATTGCCCGCCGGCCATGCGTGGTTCGAAGAAGCCGCGCGAATTGCCGGAGCACTGGTTGACCGCGACCACCTCCGCCCCCGGCATCCCCTTGAGGTCGGCGAGCGAGAGGGAGAGCGGGCGCTCGACATGGCCCTTCACGTCGAGGCGGAAGGCATCCGGGTCGATGCGGGTGGGGATGTCGGCGAGGTGGTAGCGCACGAAGAACGCGTCGTTCGGGGTGATCGCCCCGTGGTCGAAGACCGAGAACGGCGTCTCCAGCTGCGGCGGACGCGCCGTCATCTGCAGGAGCGGGCGCTTGCCGGGAAAGGCGACCAGCGGGCGCTCACCGTTGCCGAAGGGCAGCATCGCCTCCTCGGCGTGCAGGGCGCGGGCCGAGAGGCCCGCCCCGCCGAGCCCGATGGCCATGCCTCTCAGGAGGTCTCGCCTGTCGATCATCGCCCGCTCCCTTTCGCCACTCAAGTGGGCGCCCCGCAGGCGACCTTGCTCCTGGCACCAGCCTGGCCGTCCTGGGCCTCGGCGAATTCGTCGAGGCGGCGATTCCGCGTCTCGGGGGTGAGGGCCAGGGCCGCCACCGCGATGACGGCGTAGATGCCGTAGACGACAGGAATATAAAACCAATTCCCCGCCACGTCCTGCCCGATGAGCCCGGCGAGCAGCGGCGGCGCGATGCCGCCGCCGAGGATCGCCGACAGGCTGTAGGAGATGCCCGCGCCGGAATAGCGGTACTTGGTCGGGAAGCTCTCCGAGGTCAGGATCGGCGCGAGCCCGTGCAGGATGCCGACGCCCGTGAGGGTGATGACGAATTGCAGGCCGAGCACCAGCCAGACCTGCTGGTGCAGGATGGCGAGCGCGTAGGGCACGGACAGCACGGCCGTGAGGATCACCGCGATGTAGCCGAGCTTCTTCCGGGTCATGAAATCCGCGGCCGGGCCGCTGATCACCACGCCGAGGACATCGCCGATCCGCGCCACGAAGATGATCACCGCCGTCGTCGCGAGCGGGATGCCCGCCGACTTCATGAACGAGATGGCGTAGGTGCCGCTGACATAGCCGTCCATCTGCTGGAAGGCGCAGAACAGGGCGAGCAGGAGGATCGGCCGCCAGTGCTTCCGCGTGACGTCGAGGCTCGGCATCTTGGACAATTCGTCCTTGGCCTTCAGCTGCTCGAAGAGGGGCGAATCCGCGAGCTTGAACCGGGCGAGCAGGCCGGGCACCACCACGACCACCGAGAGCAGCATCGCGACGCGCCAGCCATAGGTCGAGAAGCTGTCGGCCAGGATGTAGAGCACCGCGCTCGCCGCCATCGCCCCGCCGGGGATGCCGAGATTGGCCAGCGACACCCAGAAGGCCCGGTGCTTGCGCGTGGCGCCGAACTCCGCGAGCAGCGAGGCCGCCCCGCCGAACTCGCCGCCGAGGCCGATCCCCTGGACGATGCGCAGGGTGACGAGCAGGATCGGCGCGGCGATGCCGATCGTGTCGTAGCCCGGCAGCAACCCGACCGCGAAGGTCGTGGCGCCGACGATCAGGATGTTGATGAGGAACGAGGTCTTCCGGCCGGCGCGGTCCCCGAAATGGCCGAACAGGTAGGCCCCGAGGAGGCGGGCCGGGAAGCCGGCGCCGAAGGTGAGGTAGGAGAAGATCAGCGCCCAGGTGGGCGAGATGTTCGGGAAGAAGATGTGCGGGAAGGCGCTCGCCGCCGCATAGCCGAAGATGAAGAAGTCGTAGAATTCGACCAGGACCCCCGATGTCGCCGAGAAGGCGAGGAGGGCGATGGTCTTGCGGTCCGTCGCCTCCGGTACGGGCGGTGCGGGCTGGCGCGTGGTCATTGGCTCGACATCTCCGGGCTGGCGGTCTCGGCCGCGAGGAGCCCCGGCCCCGCCCATCCTTACCGGAAGGGGCCGGAGGCGCATGTCGGAAGGCCCCGCTGCTGCGGAGCGTATGTCAGCGATGTCGGTCTTTGGAATGACGGCGCGTGCGCGCGGGACGGGGGGCCCCGCCGGTGCCGGCTTCTCGCCTCATCGCTCCCTCCCAGGAACGCTTGTGATAGAACCGGCCGAGCCGGTTCGCCTGCCCCCTTTGCGAGGGTCTGCCACTCAACTGGTCGGGAAGTCTTATATAAGATATCTGACGCAGTCAAGGCAGCGCATGCCGCCCTTCCGACGCCCCCCCGAGCCCGCGATGAACGACCACCCCACCGCGACCTTCAAGCCGGAGCTGAGGCCGCTCTACGTCCAGATCCAGGGCCTCATCACGAAGCGGATCGCGGACGGGGCCTGGAAGCCCGGCGACCTCCTACCGACGGAGCACGAACTCGCCGCCGAATACGGGGTGAGCCAGGGCACCGTGCGCAAGGCGCTGATCGCGCTGGAGGGCGAGAAGCTGATCGTGCGGCGCCAGGGGGTCGGCACCTACGTCGCCCGGCACGCGCGGGACACGGTGCTGTTCCGCTTCTTCCGCATCGTCACGCCGGAGGGGGCGCGGCTCTCCCCCAAGAGCCGGCTGATCGCGCAGGAGATCCGCCCCGCCACGGCGGAGGAGGCACGGCAGCTGGCCCTGCCCGAGGGCGTGCCCCTGCACGCCGTCACCCGGGTGCGGACCCTCCGCGACGCCCCCTCGATCTACGAGTTCGTGGTCGTGCCGGCCGCGATCATCCCCGTCCTCGATCTGCCGGCGACGGAGGAGATGAGCGAGGAGATGTACGTGATCTACCAAGAGCGCCACGGCATCCTGATCACCCGCGTGCAGGAGCGGCTCCAGGCCATCGCCGCCGGGCCGGAGGAGGCGCGGGCGCTGGGCGTGCCGGAGGGGCTGCCCCTGTTGGAGATCGTCCGCGTCGCCTTCGACGTGAGCGGGCGCCCGGTGGAACTGCGCATCAGCCGCTGCGACACCCGGGAGAACCGCTACTCGGCCGATATCGTCGACACGGACGGCGCCCAGGCCTGAGGCCGCCCTTGACCGCCCACTCTTAGGTCTTATACAAGACAGGCGGACCAAGCAGCGGGAGGCGCGCAATGGGAGTTCCCCAACTCCTCGTCCATGACCCCAAGGATTCGGTGGGCGTCGTCGTGGTCGAGAACCTCATGGCCGGGACGGAGATGCTGTGCGTGGTCACGCACGACAATTCGGACTTCCGGCTGACGGCCAAGCAGGAGATCCCCATCGGCCACAAGGTGGCCCTGCAGGACATCCGCTCCGGGGACACGGTGTGGAAGTACGGCCAGGACATCGGCAAGGCCGTCGCCGACATCGCCAAGGGCGAGCACGTCCACACCCACAATCTCAAGACGAAGCGTTGGTGAGGGTCCCATGAGCTTGCAGGCCGCCTTCGAGCATTCCATGCCCGCCGCTTATGCCGGCGGGGCCCCCGACCAGTTCACCACCCAGGCGCTGCCGACGACGCGCGCCTCGGCGGATCATGCCGGCGCCACCTTCATGGGCTGGCGGCGGGAAAACGGGCGGGTCGGCGTGCGCAACCACGTCGTCCTCCTGCCCCTCGATGATCTGTCGAACGCCTCCTGCGAGGCGGTGGCCAACACAATAAAGGGCACGATGGCCCTGCCGCACGCCTATGGCCGGTTGCAGTTCGGCGAGGATCTGGAGATCCACTTCCGCACCCTGATCGGCATCGGCGCGAACCCGAACGTCGCCGCCGTGGTGGTGATCGGCATCGAGGACGGCTGGACCGCCCGCGTCGTGGAAGGCATCGCCAAGACCGGCAAGCCGGTGGTCGGCTTCGGCATCGAGGGCCACGGCGACATCGCCACGATCGCCAAGGCGAGCTACGCCGCCAAGCGCCTCCTGCAATGGGCGAGCGAATTGCCCAAGGAGGAATGCCCGATCACCGACCTGTGGGTCTCGACCAAATGCGGCGAGTCCGACACCACGACGGGCCTCGCCTCCTGCCCGACCGTCGGCAACATGTATGACAAGCTAATCCCCCACGGGATCTACGGCGTGTTCGGCGAGACCTCCGAGATCACCGGGGCCGAGCACCTGTGCCGCGAGCGCGCGGCGAGCCCGGAAATCGCCGAGAAGTGGTACGCGATGTGGAAAGCGTACCAGGAAGACGTGATCGAGGCGCACAAGACCGATGACCTCTCGGATTCCCAGCCGACCAAGGGCAACATCGCGGGGGGCCTGACCACGATCGAGGAGAAGGCGCTCGGCAACCTGGAGAAGATCGGCCGGGAGTGCCGCTACATCGACGCCCTGCAGCCGGCGGAAGCCCCGGCCAAGGGTCCGGGCCTCTACTACATGGACACGTCCTCGGCGGCGGCCGAATGCGTGACCCTGATGGCGGCGGCAGGCTACGTGATCCACACCTTCCCGACGGGCCAGGGCAACGTGATCGGCAACCCGATCGTGCCGGTGATCAAGATCAGCGGCAACCCGAAGACGCTGCGCACCATGGGCGAGCACATCGACGTGGACGTGACCGGCGTGCTGCGCCGGGACATGACGCTCGACGCGGCGGGCGATGCGCTGATCGACATGGTGGTCCGCACGGCCAACGGCCGGCTCACGGCGGCCGAATCCCTCGGCCACCGGGAATTCGTGATGACGAAGCTCTACCGGAGCGCGTGACGCCTCCGGTTCAGCACATCGGTAGGCTGATCCGACCCTATCCCCTCATCCTGAGGTGCCCGCGCCAGCGGGCCTCAAAGGAGGGCTCCAGGATTCGTGAGCGATCTGGAGATCTCCTTCGAGGCTGCTCCGCAGCACCTCAGGATGAGGACGAGGGTGGGATCACGACGGACAACTGAACCCCTTCAGAGCGCCATGGCCGACATCCTCACGATCCCGGACGCCGAGACGTTGGTCGCCGACGCCCTCGTCCGGGCGAACACGGCGCCGGGCAATGCCCGGCATGTCGCCTCCGCCCTGGTGCGGGCCGAGGCGGATGGCTTGAAGGGCCACGGTCTCTCGCGGGTGCCGAGCTACGCGGCGCAGGCCAAGGCCGGCAAGGTCGACGGCCACGCGACCCCCACCCTCACCCGCCCCCGTCCGGCGGTGGCGTCCATCGACGCCGCGCACGGCTTCGCCTACCCGGCCCTGGCGCTCGCCCTCGATGCGCTGCCCGGCATGGCGCGGGAGGGCGGCCTCGCCGCCGCCGCGATCCGGCGCTCGCACCATTGCGGCGCGGCGGGGCTGTTCGTGGAGGATCTGGCTAGCCGGGGCCTCGTCGCCCTGCTCTTCGCCAACACCCCGGCGGCCATCGCCCCCTGGAACGGCCGGCGCGCCGTGTTCGGCACCAACCCCATCGCCTTCGCCTGCCCCCTGCCGGGGCGGGAGCCGGTGGTGGTCGATCTCTCCCTGTCGAAGGTGGCGCGGGGCAACATCGTCTCGGCCCGGCAGCGGGGCGAGCCGATCCCCGAGGGCTGGGCCGTCGATGCCGAGGGCCGCCCGACCACCGACGCCGCCGCCGCGCTCGCGGGCACCATGCTGCCGCTCGGCGACGCCAAGGGCACGGCGCTCGCCCTGATGGTGGAGCTGCTGGCCGCCGGCCTGACCGGCGCGACCTTCGCGGCCGACGCCTCCTCCTTCCTCGACGACAAGGGCGGCCCGCCCGGCACCGGCCAGCTCATCCTGGCCTTCGACCCGCAAGCCTTCGGGGACGGCGCCCTGGACCGCTTCGCCGGTCTCGCCGCCGCCATCGAGGACCAGCCCGGCGCGCGCCTGCCCGGCCAGCGCCGGCTCGGGCTTCGCCACAAGGCCGCGCGCGACGGGCTCGCGGTCGAGGCCAAGCTGCTGGCCGAAATCGCCGCGATCTGACCCCATCCAAGGAACAGAAGATGCCGGACATCGTCGTCACCGAGTTCATGGACGAGGACGCGATCCGCGAATCCCTGTCGGGCTTCGACGTGGCCTACGATCCGACCCTGGTGGACAGGCCCGACGACCTGCGCGCCGCCCTGTCCGGAGCGCGGGCGCTGATCGTTCGCAACCGGACGAAGGTGAACGCGGCGCTCCTCGCCGCCGGCCCGGCCTTGCGCGTCGTCGGACGCCTCGGCGTCGGCCTCGACAACATCGACCAGCCGGCCTGCCAGGCGCGGGGCATCACGGTGATCCCGGCGACGGGAGCGAACGACGTCTCGGTGGCCGAATACGTCGTCGCCACGGCGATGCTGCTGCTGCGCGGGGCCTATGGCGCGACGGCGGACGTCGCCGCCGGGACATGGCCGCGCGGGCGGCTGATGGGCCGGGAGATTGCCGGCAAGCGCCTCGGCCTCGTCGGCTTCGGCTCCATCGCCCGGGAGACGGCCCAGCGCGCCGCCGCCCTCGGGATGCGGGTGAGCGCGCACGACCCCTTCCTGCCGGCCGACCACCCCGCCTGGGAACAGCCCGGCGGCCGCGTCGCCAGCGTGCCCCTGCAGGACCTCGTGGCGGGGGCGGACGTGCTCTCGCTGCACGTACCCCTGACCGACGCGACGCGCGGGCTCATCGACGCGCGGATGCTGGCGCGGATGCCGAAGGGCGCGATCCTCATCAACGCGGCGCGCGGCGGCGTCGTGGACGAGGCCGCCGTGGCGCAGGCCCTGCGGGACGGCCACCTCGGCGGCGCGGCCCTCGACGTGTTCGACGCCGAACCCCTCTCGGCCGAGGCCGGGGCGGTGTTCGCGGACTGCCCGAACCTCATCCTCACGCCTCACATCGCGGGGGTGACGGTGGAATCGAACGTGCGCGTCTCGCGGATGATCGCCAAGGCCGTGGCCGAGGCGTTGTAGGCGTCTACCCATCCTCCCGCAGCGTGAGGCGCCTCACGCTGCGGCGGTGAACGAGGGCCAGGATCAGGACGCCGGTACCCACGCTCTCGTACAGGATGACGTGGGAGGCATGCTCGTGCCGGCGCACGCCCGGCCGGATCACGTCAGCCCTTCGGCCCATGCCGGGATTGTCGGCGAGGAGTTCGAACGCGTGCTCAAGCCCGGCTGCGTAGGCTTCCGCTTGGCGGGCGCCGAACTGCCGGTAGCCGTGAACGGCGATGTCGAACAGGTCCGCCTCCGCTCGCTTCGTGAGACGGTAGTCACTCATCCGGCGGCGGGTCGCCCTGCACATGCGTCCTGGCGCGTGCCAGGATATCGCGGACCTTGAGCGGGCTCGGTCCGCTCGCGCGCGACTCGTCCACGATCCTGCGAAGATCCTCGAGGGTCAGCTCGGGCTTGGCCCGCCGCTCCCGGTCGCGGCGCACGAGATCACGGACATAGTCGCTCGTGCTGGCGTACTCGCCCCGTTTGATCTGAGCCTCGATCCATTCCTTCATCGGATCGGGCAGGGAGATGGTCATCGTTGCCATGGCGCCCCTCGGCAGCGGCCGACGCTCATCGCGATAAGCGTTTTTCACAGATGTTCTTATCACGAGAGCCGAGGCGCTTTAAGCCGCCTCGCGCCACGCCTCCCCCCGCCGGAAGCGGGCGAAGCGCAGGGCGAGGATCGGCAGGATCAGGAGGTTCAGCACCGTCGAGGTGACGAGGCCGCCGAGGATCACGGCGGCCATCGGGCCCTCGATCTCGCGGCCGGGCTCGCCCGCGCCGAGCGCCAGCGGCAGCAGGCCGAGGCCGGTGACGAGGGAGGTCATCAGGATCGGCACCATCCGGTCGGCGGCGCCCTCGAAGGCCGTTTCCCTGTCCCAGGGGCGGCCCTCGCGGGCGACCATCTGCTCGTAATGGGCGATCATCATCACGCTGTTCCTGAGCGAGATGCCCGACAGGGTGACGAAGCCGACGATGGAGCCGAGCGACAGCGTGCCCCCCGTCAGCACCACCGCCGCGACGCCGCCGACGAAGGCGAAGGGGAGGTTCGCCAGCACCAGGGTGAGGTTCGCCCCGGAGCCGGTGACGATGGCGAGCAGCACCACGATGCCGAACCCGGCCAAGGCCGTGTGGAACAGGAGATCGCGCCGCGCCCGCGCCTGCGCCTCGGCGGCGCCGGCGAAGGTGACGTAGACGCCCGCCGGCAGGCGCACCTCCTTGGCGATCTTGCGCTTGGCCGCCGCAACGAAGCCCGCGATGTCCCGCCCGGCGACGTTGGCCGTCACCGCCTGTACCCGCTGCGCGCCCTGGTGCTGCACCTGATAGCGGCCGGTGCTCTCGTAGACGTCGGCCACCTGCGACAGCCGGAGGTAGCGCCCGCCCGGCGTGCGCAGGGGCAGGTCGCCGATGGTGCTCAGGCGCTCCCGCGCGCGGGCCTCCAGCAGGACGATGACGTTGAACACCGCGTTGCCCCGGTAGGTCTGGCCCACCGTGTCGCCCTGGTAGGCGGTGCGCACCGATTCCAGCACGTCGATCGCATCGAGGCCCCAATGGCGCAGATCGACCTGCCGCAGGGCGACCGTCACCTGCGGCAGGCCGGCGGGGGCGGCCTGCTGCACGTCCCGCGCGCCCCGGACCTCGGCGAGCTCCCGCGCGACGGCGCGGGCGGCGGCCTCGATCCGGTCGAGGTCGTTGCCGACCACGTTGACCACGACCGGCGCCGTGAAGCCGGAGATGACCTCCTCGATCCGCTCGGTCAGGAACGACTTCAGGGAGAAGGCCGGGCCGGGGAAGCCCGCGATCAGGTCGCGGATGCGCCCCTCGATGGCACGCTGCGCCGCCCCGCCGAGGCCGGGTTCGAGGTCGATGTGGATCTCGCTGTAATGCGGCCCGGCGGTGTCCTCGCCGGTCTCGGCCCGGCCGATCTGCGAGGCGACCGCGCGCACGCCGGGAATGGCCTTCAGGTCCGCCGTGATGAGGGTGCCGAGCCGCTGCGATTCCGTCAGCGACGTGCCGGGCGCGGCCACCATGTGGAGGATCAGGTGCCCCTCCCGCAGGTCGGGCAGGAAGGACAGGCCGAGGCCGGGCACGAGCGCCGCCCCGGCCAGCGCCGAGACGAGTCCGAAGGCCATCACCATCCGCGGCGCGCGGCCGGCGCGGGTGAGCAGCGCGAGGTAGAACCGGCGGCTCCAGCGCACGGCGGGCGGGTCCGCCGCCGGCCCGGCCTGCCCGGTCCTGCCGCCGAGGAGGACGAGCGACAGGGCGGGCGTCACCGTCAGGGCGACGAGGAGCGAGGCGACGACGGCCGCGACATAGGCGAGCGCCAGGGGCCCGAACAGCCGCCCGGCGATGCCGGTCAGCGCCAGCACCGGCAGGAACATCAGCAGCACTGCAAGCGTCGCGTAGGCGACGGAGCTGCGCACCTCCAGGATGGCGTCGCGCACCAGCCGCGCCCGCTGCCCGAGGGTGACCCGCCCGGCCTCGCGCAGGCGGCGGGTGACGTTCTCGACGCCGATCACTGCGTCGTCCACCACCTCGCCGATGGCGAGCGCGAGGCCGCCCAGCGTCATGGTGTTGAGGCTCTCGCCCCAGGCCTGCAGCACGAGGGCCGCCGCCACGAGGGAGAGGGGGATCGCCGCCGCGCTGATGAGCGCCGTGCGCCAATCCCCCAGGAAGACGAGGAGCACGATCACCACGAGCCCGCCGCCGAGGCCTAAGGCGAACAGCACGTTGCCGGTGGCGACGCCGACGAAGTCGGCCGGGCGGAACAGGTCCGGGCGCAGGGACACGCCCTCGCGGTCGAGGGCCGGGCGCAACTCGTCGAGGGCGGCTTCGAGCCGGGCGGTGACGGCGAGGGTGTCGACGCCGACCTGCGCGCCGACCATCATGAGCACGCCGGGCCTGCCATCGACCAGGGCGGCGCTGATCGCCGGCTCCGGCGCGGCGGTGACGGTGGCGACGTCGGCCAGGATCACGCTGGCCCCGCCCTCGTTGGCGAGCACCGTGCGGCCCAGCGCCTCCGGCGTGAGGGCCTGCCCCTCGGTGCGCAGCACGACGCGCTGGTTCGGCGTGTCCACGAAGCCCGCCCCGCGCACGCCGGTCGCCTTGCGGGCGGCGGCGAGGACGTCGTTGAGGCCGATCTGGTGGCGGATCAGGTCGTCGGGGCGCACCTGCACCTGAAGGGAGCGCACCGCGCCGCCATAGACCGAGACCTGGGCGATGCCCGGCACCGCCTGCAGGCGCGGGCGCACGGTCCAGTCGGCGAGCGTGCGCAGGGCCATCGCGTCCCGCCGCTCGGAGGTGAGGCCGACGAGGAGCACCGTGAGGGTCGAGGAGGTGAGCGGCGTCATCGACGGCGCCGAGACGCCCTGCGGCAGGCGCCCCGGCAGGACGGCGATGCGCTCGTTCACCCGCTGGCGTAGCTGATCGACGCCGCTGCCCGCCCGGAAGGTGGCCGTGACCACGGACAGGCCCTGGATCGAGGAGGAACGCAGGGTCTCCAGCCCCGGCAACCCGGCGACCGCCCCCTCCACGATCTGCGTCACCAGCACCTCGACCTGCTCCGGGTCGAGGCCGGGCGCCTCGGTCTGGATCGTGGCCGTGGGCGGCGTGAATTCGGGGAACACGTCGTAGCGCGCCCCCGCCAGGGCCGAGAGCCCGAAGACGAGGAGGGCGCAGGCGAGCGCCAGCACCACCCGGGGCAGCCGCACCGAGGCGCCGACCAGGGCCGCCTGGAGGCCGGAGGGTTTCTCCTCAGTCATCGTCGTCGCCGACGACGCGGATGCGGCTCCTCAACTCCTCCGACAGGAGCGCCTGCGCCCCCGACAGGACGATCTCGCTACCGTCCGGCAGATCCTCCACGACGAAGCTGTCGGCCGACATCGGCGCGTCGGGCCGCACGGGGTGGCGCACGTAGGAATCGTCCCCGAGGCCGCGATAGACCCAGGTGCCGCCCTCGGCATGGACCACCGCATCCTCTGGCACGAGGACCCCCGTGGCGGCCTTGCCGGTGGGCAGGAAGGCCATCACGCTCATGCCGGGCAGGAGCCCGCTGTCGCCGGAGACGAGATAGTAGAAGCTCTGGCCCTGGATCCTGGGATCCGTGCGCGTCGCGGGGGAGACGAGGCGCAGGCTCACCCGCACGCTCTGCGGCGGCACCTCCGCGAAGGCGGTCTGGGGCGGCTTCGCCAGGGCTTCCCCCGGCGGCAGCGTCACCTGCATCAGCAGGTCGTCGCGCTCGATGAGCCGCGTCACCAGGGCCCCGCGCTCGATGATCGCCTTGCCGATCACCGCGCCCCATTCCTGCCGGGCGGTGGCGGCGAGCGTGCGCACCTGCGATTCCGCCGCCGTGACCGCCGCCTGCTCGGTGAGCGCCGTGCCCTCGGCGGTCTCGATCTGCGCCGTGGCGACCGCCGCCGCGCCGAGGCTCCGGAGCCGGCGGGCGGCGCTCACCGAGACCTCGGCGCGGGCCTTGGCGGTCTGAAGAGCGGCCACCGCCCCGGCGTAGCTGTTCGTGAGTTCGGTGACGCGGGCGAGGTCGAGGAGGCTGCCGTAGCCGGTGGATTCGCGCGGATGCGGCTCCGCCGGCAGGACCTTCGTGACGATGCCGACCCGCGCCCGCTCGGCGGCGGTGAGGCGGACCACGGTGCGCCCGTCCTCGACGGCGGTGCGCGGCGCCGGGAGCCGGGCGGCGGGGGCCGGCGTCCGGCCGGGCAGGAGGGCGTCCAGGGATTCGCGCCACCCGGCGAGGGTGGCGGTGGCGCCCGGCCGCGTCATGGCGAAGGCACCGCCCGCGACGAGGGCGAGCAGCGTTCCGGTGAAGAGAACCCTGCGCGCCTGGCCCAACGCCAATCCCCTTCCCACCGATTGCCGAATCGTCCCGGTTTTCAGGCGATACACGAAAACGGCGGCGCTGGCCTACCCGGCGTTGCACGGACGATCGGGAAACTTGAGCGCAGTCTCGGGGGTAGCCAACCCGAGCGGCCTGCGGGCCGCGTCAGTTTCGGGAACGCCGGCCATGCAGCACAAACCCCTCGCGGATCAGACGATCGTCGTGACCGGCGCCTCGTCCGGGATCGGGCTGGCCACGGCGCGGAGGGCCGCCGCCCAGGGCGCGCGGGTCGTGCTGGCGGCCCGGAGCGGCGCGGCCCTCGACCGGATCGCCGCCGACATCGTCCGGGAGGGCGGGCAGGCGGTGGGCGTCGGCGCCGATGTCGGCGAGCGGGAGCAGGTGGAGGAGATCGCCGCCAAGGCGATGGCCGCGTTCGGCGGCGTCGACACCTGGGTGAACGTCGCGGGGCTGACGATCTACGGCTCCCTCGGGGAGGTCAGCCAGGAGGACCACGAGCGCCTGATGCGCACGAACTTCTGGGGCACCGTCAACGGCTCGCTGGTGGCGGTCGGGCTGATGCGGCGCCGGGGCGGCGCGCTCATCAATGTCGGCTCCATCGCCTCGGACCTCGCCTTCCCCTACCAGGGCATGTACGCGGCCTCGAAGCACGCGGTGAAGGGTTTCACCGACGCCCTGCGCATGGAACTGCGCCTCGACGACGCGCCGATCTCGGTGACGCTGGTCAAGCCCGCCTCCATCGACACCCCCCTCCCCCGCCGGGCGCGCAACTACCTCGACCGGGAGCCGATGCTGCCGCCGCCGGTCTACTCGGCGGACGAGGTGGCGCGGGCGATCCTGCACGCCGCCGTGCGCCCGCAGCGGGACATCGTGGTCGGCGGGGCCGGCAAGATGTTCATCGCCGGCAAGGAGTTCGCGCCGGGGGCCTACGACCACCTCGCCGGACAGATCGCCGCCCTGCAGAAGCGCAGCATGGCGCCGCGGCGCCCGGCGGGAGCGCTGCACGCGCCGCAGCTCGACGACACCGGGCATGTCCACGGCGACCAGCCCTTCCCGGTGCTGCGCCGGAGCGCCTACACGCGGGCGAGCCTGCACCCCCTCGCCATGGCCTCGGCGGTTTTGGGCCTCGGCCTCGCCGCCGCGACCCTGCTCCGGTCGGGACGACGCTCCTGAACCGGGACGGGCCGGCGGGCGACGTCGCGCGGACCCTCGTGCCCCTGGCGGACGGGGG
This sequence comes from Methylobacterium sp. TK26, assembly GCF_055361565.1. Taxonomy (NCBI): domain Bacteria; kingdom Pseudomonadati; phylum Pseudomonadota; class Alphaproteobacteria; order Hyphomicrobiales; family Methylobacteriaceae; genus Methylobacterium; species Methylobacterium sp. TK26. Next base: position 3,375,054 of record NZ_CM143965.1, read on the forward strand.
CAGCATCGCCTGCGCGGAGGCGGGCGGGGGCGAGGGCTGCGACGTGGTGCTGATCCACGGCACGCTCATGGCTCTGGAGGACATGTGGCTGCCCCTCGCGCCCCGCCTCGCGGGCCGGCACCGGGTGGTGGCCGTGGACCGGCCGGGCCACGGGCTCAGCGTCCGGCGGCGGCTCGTGGACGCCTCGCCCTGGCGGCAGGCGGCGGCGATCCGCGAGGCCATGGACCGGCTCGGCCTGCAGCGGCCGGTGGTGGTCGGCCATTCCTTCGGGGCGACGGTGGCGCTCTGCCTCGCCCTGTCGCATCCCGACGCGGTGCGGGGCGTGGTGGCCCTGGCGCCCCTGTGCTTCCCGGAGCCGCGCCTGGAACAGGCCCTGTTCGGCCCGCGCGCCGTGCCGGGCCTCGGCGACGGCCTCGCGACGATGCTGGCCGGGAGCCTCGACCGGGCGATACTGCCGCTCCTGTGGCGGGCGATCTTCCTGCCGCAGGCGGTGCCGCCGGATTTCGCCGCGCGCTTCCCCTGGCTCCACGCCAGCGGCCCGGCCCGGATGATCGCCGAGGGCGAGGATGCGATGAGCGTGTGGCCGGCCCTGGCGCGGGCGGCCGCCGCCTACCCGACCTGCCGGGTGCCGGTGCGCATCCTCGGCGGGGCGGCGGACATCGTCGTCAACAACGCCCTCCACGGTGCGCTCGCCGCCGCGATGATCCCCGGCGCCCGCTTCGCGTGGCTGCGCGGCACCGGGCACATGCTCCACCATTTCCACCAGGACCGGGTGGTGGCGGAGGCGGAAGCCCTCTGATCGTGGGGCCCGCCTCAGCGCAGGGCCGAGAAGTCCGTGGGCGAGAGGAAGGTGTTCTCGATCCGCGCCACGATGGGCTTGTCCTTCTCGGTCTCGGCGCGCTTGGCGATCCATTCGGGATCGGCCTGGAAGGCGTTCCACTTCCGCTCGCGCTCGGCGAGGCTGTCCCACTTGAGGAAGTAGGTCAGGGCGTGGTTGTCCGGCCCGACGAGGGTCGTGAAGAAGCCGGCCTGCTCGATGTCGTACTTTTCGAAGAAGCCCATCGTGATGGTGCGGAACCGGTCGAGGAGGGCGGGAAGCCGGGTCGGGGCGCAGTAATAGACGCGCATTTCGACGATCATCGCTCGGTCCTTCGCGAGGGAGGCGGGGCGATTCCGGGCGTAGGCGCCGGCCGCGCCCGCGTCAATTTCCCGAAGCCCCTCACGCGGCGAGGGTGCTGTCCTGCGGCGGATGGGTGAGGTGGGCGAAGGTCGCGATCCGGCTGGGGCGGCCCATCAGGAAGCCCTGCACCGCCGAGCAATTCTCGCCCATGAGGAAGTTCAGCTCCTCCACCGTCTCGACGCCCTCCGCGAGGACCGGCATCCCGAGGCCCCGGCCGAGGCCGAGCACCGAGCGGACGATGGCCGCCGTCTGCTCGTTCGAATCCACGGTGCGGATGAACGAGCCGTCGATCTTGATCTTGTCGAACGGGTAGGCGCGCAGGTTCGAGAGCGACGAGTAGCCGGTGCCGAAATCGTCCATGGCGATGCGCACGCCGAGGGCCTTCAACTGGCGCAGCGTGAGCTGGGCGCGGGCGGGCTCGCGGATCAGGGCCGTCTCCGTCACCTCGATCTCCAGGCGCTCGGGGGCGAGGCCGGTCTCGCGCAGGACCTCCTCCACCAGGGGCACGAGGTTCGGCGCGTGGATCTGCACCCCCGACACGTTCACCGCCACGGTGAGCGGGCTGGTCCAGCCCGCCGCCTCGCGGCACGCCTCGCGCAGCACCCATTCGCCGATGGGCAGGATCAGGCCGCTCTCCTCCGCGATGGGGATGAAGACCGCGGGCGAGACCGACCCGCGCACGGGATGCTGCCAGCGCAGCAGCACCTCGAACCCGATCACCCGGCCCGAGGCGACGTCGCTCTGCGGCTGGTAGACGAGGTGCATCTCGTCCCGCGCCACGGCGTGGCGCATGTCGTGTTCGAGGTGCCGCCGGTCGCGCACCTGCGCGCCCATCGTCGCCTCGAAGAAGCGGTAGGTGTCCCGCCCCTCCGATTTCGCCCGGTAGAGGGCGGTGTCGGCGTAGCTCAAGAGCAGCGCACGCTCGTCGGCGTTGTCCGGGTAGATCGCGATGCCGAGGCTGGTGCCGGCGGACGGCCCGACCATGTCGCGGTTCTCGGCGCGCAGGGCATCGAGCACCGCCTCCGCGAGGCGGCCCGCCGCCACGGCGTGGTCGCAGGGCATGAGGATCGCGAACTCGTCGCCGCCGAGGCGGGCCATCAATTGGTTCTCGCCGAGGAGCCCGGTGATCGTGCGGGCCACGGTGACGAGGAGCGCATCGCCGGCCGCGTGGCCGAACAGGTCGTTGACCTCCTTGAAGCGGTCGAGGTCGAGGCACAGCACCGCGAGCTTGCCGCCGGTCGCCGCCGCGAGCTTCATCTCCCGGTCCAGCCGCAGGTTGAAGCTCGCCCGGTTGGCGAGGCCGGTGAGCGCATCGTGGTGGGCAAGGAACTGGATCTGCCCCTCGGCCTTGCGCCGGGCACGCAGGTCGCGCACCGCGACGGCGAAATGGGGCTCGTTGCCGTAGGTGACGGGGCGGACGATGAGTTCCACGGGGATCGTCTCGCCCCCGGCCCCGCTCAACTCGGCCTCGATGGGCTGGTCCGGCTGCCCGCCGAGGGCGATCTGCGCCCCGGCCTCCGGCAGGAAGCGCGCCAGCGGCACGCCGCCGAGATCCGAGGCGGGCAGGCCGACGAGGGCGCCGAAACTGTCGTTGCCGTTCACGATGGTCGTGCCCCGGCAGACCAGAAGCCCCTCGACGGCGGCGTTGGCGAGGCTGTTCAGCCGCTCCCGCGCCAGGATCGCCTGCCGGCGCTCGCGCAGGTCGAGCAGCAGCGCCGCGCCCGCCATCAGGAGGATCGCGACGCTCGCCAGCGCCACGCCGACGCCGAGCCAGCGGGCCGGCAGGGCGCTGTCGGTGATGGCGACCGAGGGGTCGGGCACGATGGTGATCGCGCCCATGGCGGTGAAATGGTGGCTGCAGATCGCCGCCAGGAGCAGGAGCGCGCCGACGACCTGCCCGGTCGGCCCCTCGCGCCGCAACCCGACCTGAAGGGCGGCCGCGCCGAGCACCCCGCCGAGGATCAGCGAGACGGCGACGAGGGTGCGGTCCCACCGGAGGTGGCCCGGCACCTCGAAGGCCGCCATGCCGGTGTAGTGCATCGCCGCGATGCCGCCGCCGAGGACCAAGCCGCCCAGCACCGGCGCCGCCGGCAGCCGCCGGGACAGCGCCACCGCCAGCCCGGCCCCGGTGAGGGCGATGGCGTAACCGAGGGAGAGGATCGTCAGCCGGGTCGCGTAGCCCGTCGGCAGGCTCGGCTCGAAGGCGAGCATGGCGATGAAGTGGGTCGCCCAGATTCCCGAGCCGCCCGCCACCGCCGCGACGGCGATCCACACCCCCTGCCAGGGGCTCTGGCTCCGCCGGGCATGGTGGAGCAGGGCGACGCAGGCGGCCGAGGCCAGCGTGCAGATGAGAGCGGCGAGCCCGACCAACCAGAGGTCGTGCTCGCCGAAGAAACATCCCAACACGGTGAGCATCAGGCAGCCGAAGGTAGATTTGTCGTTGCCCCTTACGTTACCTGCCTGACCTTAACTTCCTTTTACGTTCGACTCGGCGGCCGCCGCGATCGAAAGAAAAAACGTGGCGCGTTTTGTCGCGATGCCACATTCGGCTCGGGCTATAGCCTGCGCTCAGGAATGGACCTGTTGGATCACGTTGCGCAGGGTGCCGAGGCCGACGATCTCGGTCTCCATGACGTCGCCGGGCTTCAGGAATTCCGGCGGCTTGCGGGCGAAGCCGACGCCGGGGGGCGTGCCGGTGGCGATGATGTCGCCGGGCACCAGGGTGAGGCCGCGCGACAGTTCCGAGACGATCCGCGCGACCTTGAAGTACATCTGCTTGGTCGAGGCGTCCTGCTTCACCACGCCGTTGACGCGCAGGAGCAGGCGCAGGTCCGTGGGGTCGATGTCCGAGGCCGGGACGATCCAGGGTCCGATCGGCCCGTGGCCGTCGAGGCTCTTGCCCTTGAACCACTGGCCGCCGTGCAGGGTGCGCTGCATGTCGCGGGCGGTGGTGTCGTTCAGGACGCTGTAGCCGAAGACATGGTTCAGGGCGTCGGCTTCCTTGATGTTGCTTCCGCCCGTGCCGACGATGATCGCGAGTTCCGCCTCCCAGTCGATCTGCGTCGAGACCTCGGGATCGTAGGGGATCGGGTCGTAGGGGCCGTTCACCGTGTTCACGCCCTTGGTGAAGAACACGGGATGGGCCGGGTATTCGGTCTTGGCGAGGCTGGTCGCCTGACCTTCAGCGAAGTGTTCGAGGTAATTCCAGCCCACGGCGTAGACGTTGCGCGTCGGGGCCGGGATCGGCGCCAGCAGCCGCACCGTCTCGACCTTCGGCCCGTCGCCGGAGGCGGCGGCGCGGCGCACCACGTCGAGGGCCTTCGGGCCCGCCTCGATCAGCGAGACCATCCGCGTCGTGTCGAGCCCCGGCACGGCGACCTGCGAGAGGTCGATCACGCGCCCGTCGCCCTTCACGGCGCCGAGGCGCGGGGCCTTGCCCGTCTCGGGGATGAAGGTGACGAGGCGGAGCATGTCACCGCCGCTCGGAGGGATCGGGTGCCCCGGCCCGCTGGCCGGGCTCTGGGCCCTGGCCGGTGCCGCCAGGGCGCCGACGGCGGTGGCCGCCGCCGTCAGGTGTAGGAAGTCGCGCCGTGTGCTCATGGAAACCGTCTCCTCCGGCCCACCCTTCGTTGGGGCGGTACCGGAGAAGCTTCGGCCTCGCGCATTCAAAATGCAATGCGCTGTTTCACGTCGGCGCCGGCTCGGCCTCCCGCGCCTTCTCTGCCGGCTTTCCGGGCTCGTCCTTCGCCCTGTCCCGGCTGCCGAGCAGGCGCTCGAAGGCGACGTAGAAGGTTGGCGTCACGAACAGGGTGATGAAGGTCGCCACCACGAGGCCGCCGATGACCACCGTGCCCATGGAGACGCGGGCGTTGGCGCCCGCCCCCGAGGCGATGGCCAGCGGGATCGAGCCGGTGATGAAGGCGAAGGAGGTCATCAGGATGGGGCGCATCCGCAGCCGCGCCGCATCCTGCGCCGCCTTGAGGGCGTCCTCGCCCTGGCGCCGCAGATCCTCCGCGAAGGAGACGAGCAGGATCGAGTTCTTCGCCGCGAGCCCCACGAGGAGCAACAGGCCGATCTGCCCGAAGATGTCGAGTTCGAGCCCGCGCAGGGCGAGCGAGCCCACCGCGCCGAAGATCGCGATGGGCGTCGCGAGCAGGATCACGAAGGGCAGGCGCAGGGATTCGTACTGCCCGGCCAGCAGCAGGAAGATCATCAGCACGCCGAGGCCGAAGATCAGCGGCGCGTAGCCGCCGGCGACCTTCTCCTGATAGGCGACGTCGGTCCATTCCACGGCGTAGTCCGAGGGGAGCTTGCTCTTGGCCAGCGCCTCGACCTCCTTCAGCACCGTGCCGGAACTCGCGGTGGAGGCCACCTCGATGGCGACCTCGATGGCCGGATAGGTGTTGTAGGACAGGACCGCCGTCGGCCCGGTGGTGAACTCCGCCCGCACCAGGGAGCCGATCCGCACCGGCTCGCCGCGCCCGTTGAGGACCGGCAAGGCCTCCAGGTCCTGGATCGTGCGCCGGCCCGAGGCCTCGCTCTGCACGTAGACCTGATAGACGAAGCCGAACCGGTTGAAGAGGTTCACGAAGCTCGACCCGACATAGGTGCCGAGGGCGTCGAACAGGTTCTGGAGCGGCACGCCGAGCTGCTCGGCCTTCGCCCGGTCGATCTCCAGCCGGATCTGCGGCACGCCGTAGCTCGTGGTCGGCAGCGCCTGGCCGATATTCGGGCTCTTGCTCATCTCGTCGATGAACTTTTGCGCCGCCTCCGCGAGCTTGATCCCGCCCTCGCCGCTGCGATCCTGGATCTCCAGGGTCAGGCCGCTGCGGGTGCCGAGACCGGGAAGCGGCGAGGGGTTGACCACCCGCACCTTGCCGTCCGGATCGTGCCGGAACTCCTTCTGCACGCGGGCGATGACGTCGTCGGCGGTGGCCGTGCGCTGGCCCCAGGGCTTCAGGATCGGGATCTGGAAGCCGTAGAACGGCGCCACCGCATCCGCGAGGATGCTGCGCCCGACCACGCCGATCCCGTGCTCGACCTCCGGGATCTCCCGCAGGGACTTGCCCAGGCGCTCCACCATCTTGTCGGTGCGCGCCACCGAGGCGCCCTTCGGCAGGGCGACGTCGGCGAAGAAATAGCCCTGGTCCTCGTTCGGCACGAAGCCGGTGGGGCGCTGCATCACCAGCAGCACCGTCACCGCCGCGAAGGCCGCGAAGGCGAGCCCGACGAGGACGACGTGGCGGCTGAGCGCGCCGATCATCGTCGTCAGCCCGTTCGCCGCCTTCTCCAGCGCCCGGTTGAACCAGCGCAGCGGCGCCTTCCAGCGGCTCTGGCGCGCCTGTGCCCCCTCCGGCCGGTGCTTCAGGATCATCCCGCACAGGGCGGGCGTGAGGGTGAGGGAGACCACCGCCGAGATCATCACCGAGATGGCGATGGTGAGCGCGAACTGGTTGTAGAGCTGTCCCGTGAGGCCGGGGATGAAGGCCACCGGCACGAACAGGGCGGCGAGGACCAGGGTCGTCGCGATGACCGGGCCCGCCACCTCGTTCACCGCCTCGCGGGCCGCCGGGCGGGGCTCCATCCCCTCGTCCATCAGCCGCTCGGTGTTCTCCACCACGATGATCGCGTCATCGACCACGAGCCCCACCGCCAGCACCATGCCGAGCAGGCTCAGGGTGTTGAACGAGAAGCCGAGCAGGGCCATCGGCCCGAACGTGCCCACCAGCGCCACCGGCACCGCGATGGAGGGGATGAGCGTCGCCCGCCAGTTCTGCAGGAAGAGGTAGGTGACGACGACCACGAGGATCAGCGCCTCGAACAGGGTGTGCACCACCTCGGTGATCGCCTCGCGGACGAACTCCGTGCGGTCGAGGGCGATCTTGTATTTCAGCCCCGGGGGAAAGCGCCGGGCCAGTTCCTCCATCGTCGCCTTCACCCCGTCCATGACGTGGACGGCGTTGGCGCCGGGGGTCTGGTAGAGGCCCAGCGTCGCGGAGGGTTTCCCATCGAAGCTGGAGCGTACGCCGTATTGCTCCGAGCCCAGCTCCACCCGCGCCACGTCGCGCACCCGCACCACCGAGCCGTCCGGGTTGGCGCGCAGGAGGATGTTGGCGAATTCCTGCGGCTGGCTGAGGCGCCCCTGCGTCACCACCTGCAACTCGAACGGCGTCGGCTTGCCGTCCGTCGGCGGCTTGCCGAGGGAGCCGGTGGTGATCTGCTCGTTCTGCTGGCTCACCGCCCGGATCACCGCGTCGGGGCTGAGGGCCAGCGCCTCCATCTTCACGGGGTCGAGCCACAGCCGCATGGCGTAGCGCTTCTGCGAGAAGTTCTGGATGCGGCCCATGCCGTCCACCCGGCGCAGCGGCTTGATGACCTGCGTCTCGGCCCAGTTCGCCAGGAACAATTCGTCGTAGGGCGAGCCCGGCTCGGCATAGAGCACGATGTTGCCGAGCTGCTGGCGGGTGCTCTTCTGGATCTCCAACCCTTGCGAGCGCACCGAAGCCGGCAGCCGCGCCTCCGCCCGGTTGGCGCGGGTCAGCACCTCGGCGGCGGCGGCGTCGAGATCCGAACCGATCTCGAACGTGGCATCGAGGTTGACGCTGCCGTCCGTGTTGCTGGTCGAGGCGATGTAGAGCAGGTGCTGCGCGCCGTTGATCTCCTGTTCCAGCGGCGTCGTCACCGCGTCGTAGGCCTGCTGCGCGCTGGCGCCGGGATAGGTCGCCTGGATATTGATGATCGGCGGCGCGATCTCCGGGAACTGCGCGATGGGCAGGGTCAGGCCCGCCACGGCGCCGATCAGGGTGATCAGCACCGAGATCACGCCCGCCAGGATAGGGCGATCGACAAAGCGGGCGAACATCGAACCTCGCCAATACGGGATGGCCGCGAAAACCGGGCATGCAACGCGATCCGGTTTGGCGTGTTCCCCGTCCTGTTCGACGCGGGGGGTCAGCGGCGTGCGCAGGGGCGTGAAGGTTGGGCTGGTGGGCGGCGGGCTTGCCCTCGCCCTGGCGGGCGGCGGCTGGTACGCGGCGGGCAAGCCCTCGCCCTCCGCGATCCTGGCGATGCTGCCGGGGGGGAAGGCGCCGGCCAAGACCGAAGAGGCCGAGCCCACGCTCACCGTGACGGCGGTGCCGGCGCACCGGCAATCGGTGCCGATCAGCTTCGTCTACACGGGCACGATCATCTCGCAGCAGGACGCCGCCCTCCAGGCGCGGGTGACGGGCGACGTGACCGCGCGCCCGTTCGAGCCCGGCAGCCATGTGAAGAAGGGGCAATTGCTCTTCCGCATCGACAAGCGCCCCTTCGAGGTCGCCCTCGCCCAGGCCAAGGCCCAGGAGGCGCAGGCCAAGGCGCAGCTGCAATTCGCCCAGGCCGAGGTGGACCGCACCGATTCCCTCGCGGACAAGGGCTACGCCTCCGAGCAGCGCCTGCAGCAATTGCAATCGAACGCGGCCTCCGCCGCCGCGCAGGTGCAGGGCGCCGAGGCCTCCATCGCCCGCCAGAACCTCAACCTCGACTACGCCGAGGTGAACGCCCCCTTCGACGGGCGGGCCAGCCTCTCGATCGTCAACCCCGGCGACCTCGTCATCGAGAACCAGACGCAGCTCGTCACCGTGGTGCAGCTCGACCCGATCGACGTGCAGATGGCCCTCTCCTCGGAGGATTCGGAGGCCCTGCGCGAGGCGATGCAGAAGGCCCCCGTCTTCGTCGAGGTGCTGGACGAGTCCGGCAAGCCGATCCGCAAGGCGAAGGTCTACCAGCTCGACAACCGCTTCGACCCCCGCACCGCCCGCCGCCTCGTGCGCGCCCTGCTCCCCAACGAGGACGAGCGCTTCCTCCCCGGACAGTTCGTCCGCGCCCGCGTGACCCTCGGCACGGAGGACAAGCTCCTCGTGCCCACCATCGCGCTCTCGGCCCGCCTCGCGCAGCAGATCGTCTACGTGGTCGATGACCAGGGCGTCGTGCGCCAGAAGCCGGTGACGACGGGCGACAGCTTCGGGGACAACACCGCGATCATCGCCGGCCTCAAGGAGGGCGAGCGGATCGTGACCGACCACCTTCAGGACATGCGCCAGGACCTGAAGGTCGAAGTGCGCGCCCCGCAGGACGAGAACCAGGGCATGAAGGCCGACGAAACCGGGAGCGCGCGCCGTGACTCGCAGTGACGCCCTCCGCCTCGCCCTGGTCGCAGGGGCACTGGCCGCCCCCCTCCCCGCCGCCGCGAAGGGGTGCCGGGTGGACCGGGCGCATTACGCCGCCCTCCACAAGGGGATGACCCTCCACCGGGTGACGGAGCATCTCGGCTGCACGGGGCGCCGCATCTCCCACCTCACCATCGGCGACATCCACCGGGCGACCTACAGTTGGGCCGGGCACGGCACCTATGGCGCGAACCTGACCCTGACCTTCCGCAACGGCCGGCTCACCGACAAGGCCCAGCTCGGCCTGCGGTGAGCCTCGCCGCGCCTCAGAAGGCGAGGTTGAAGGCGCCGCGCACTCCCTGCCGGTGCGCCCGCTCGCCGACCTCGCCGGTATAGGACATCGACAGGTTGACGCCCTGCGTGACCTGCGCCCCGATCCCGAGATCGCCGACGAGGCTGTCCTCGTCGAGGGGCACGCCCAGGACCGGGAAGAGGCCGGTTCCGGCAAAGCGCATCGTCCGCACCGGGACCACGTCGCCGAAGGCGTGGCGCCAGCCGAGGGTGCCGGTGGTCTCCACCGCGACGCCGCCGACATCGAAGCCGAACCGCCCGCGCAGGCCCAGCGTCGCGAAGCCGGTGTCCATCTCGCTCCGGTCCACCGCCAGGGCGGCGAGGCCACCCTGCTCGGCGAAGCCGTCGGAGGCCACGCGCACCCCCGCCAGCCCGGCCAGCGGTTCCAGCGCGGCCGTGAAGCGGTCCGTCACGCTCATGTCGAAGCGGTAGGCGACCTCCCCGAAGGCCTGCGCCGTGCCGGATCCGGAATGGCTGCTCAGCCTGTCCGAGAAGCCGGGAAGGGCCACGAACCGGCTCGCCTTCCCATCGTCCCAGGCATAGGACATCCCCGTCCGCAGGCTGAACCGGCCCCAGTCCGCGCTGCCATAGGCGCCGAGGATCGGCGCCTCGGCCGAGGCGGAGCCGCTGCCGCGCGCGCCCGTGAGCGTCTGGCGCTGGTAGCCCGCGAACAGGCCGAGGCGGCTGCCGGTCCAGATCGAGGCATCGAGACCCGCCAGCACGCCGCCGAGGCCGGATCGGACGCCCTGCGCCTCGGCGGTGCCGCCGCTCCGGCCCCAGCTTTCGAGGCCCGCCACCCAGACCGCCGGGCAATCGCGCCGCTGGACCTCGGCGTGCCGGGGCTCATCGAGGCAGGCCGCGCTGCCGTCGCCGCGCATCCGGCCGAGGACGATCTCCCGCGAGGCGGCGCTGCCGGCCGCCTGCAGGCCCATCATCGTGGCATGGAGGCTCCCGGACAGGGCGCTGAACGTCGCCCGCGCCGTGGCGGCGTTGGGCAGGCGCTCGGCCGCGGCGCGCAGGGGCGAGGCGGCCGGCATGGCTTCGAGGCTCAAGGCCACGCCGCGCTGGTTGGTGGTGTGAGCCACATCGACGAAGGTGCTCACCCGCTCCACGTCGAGATAGACCTCGTTCGGCCCGTAATGGTCGCGCAGGCCGTAGAAGGCCGAGACCATCGTGTCGCCCGTGAGGGTGAAGGTGCCGGTCACGCCCCCCGCCGCGTTCATCAGCGTGTAGCGCGTGTTGGGCCGGAACGCGTCCGTGCCGAGGCGGGTGACGGCGAGCATGGCCCCGCTCTCGATCACCGCCCGGCCGCCGATGGTGATCCGGCCCGTGATCGTGCCGGCCGCCGCCAGGGAGACCGCGTAGGCCGAGCCCGCCTGCTGCAGGGTGGAGCCCTTCACCGTGAGGCCGTCCGGCGCGAGGGTGGAGCCCGCCCGCGCCACCACGGCCCCCACGAGCCCCGACCCGGACAGGGTCGTGCCCGAAAGCGCCGTGATCGCGGAGCCCGCCAGCGAGCCGTTCACCCGCAATCCGCCCCCGGCGAGGGTGGTGGGGCCGGCGAAGGCCGCGGAATCCCCGGTGACGACGAGGGTGCCGGAGCCGCGCTTGATGAAGCTGCCGGTGCCGAGGATCGTGTTGGCGAAGGGCGCGTCCGCGCCCTGATCCAGCACCAGCGTGCCCCGGTTCGTGATGGCACCGCTGCCGAAGCTCCCCGCCGACCCGACGAGCGTGCCGGCCTGGATGGACGTGCCGCCGGTATAGGTGTTGGCCCCTGCCAGCGTGGTCGTGCCGGACCCGATCTGGGCGACGCTCCCCGTCCCCGCGATGGGGTTGGCGAGGGTGAACGCATCGCCCCGGTTGACCGCGAGGACGCCCTCGTTCGCCACGGGGCCGGTGCCGACCGTGCCGCTGCCCGCGAGTTGCAGGGTGGCGCCGGGGGCGATGGCGGTGCCGCCGCCATAGGTGTTGGCACCGGCCAGGACCTGCGTGCCGCCCGCCACCGCGAGGCCGCCCGGTCCGTCGATGCGGCCGGCGAACGTGTCCCGCGCGTTCATAAGGGTGAGCGTCCGGGCGCCGAGCGTCACGGTGCCGGTTCCTGAGAGCGTCGTGATCGCGGCGCCCGACGCGGTGCCGGCGATGTCGAACGTGCCGTTGTCGACCACGCCCGACGAGGCGATGCCGCCGCCGGTGCCCGCGAGCGCCAGGGTGCCGCCGGGGGCGATGGTGGTCGCGCCGGTATAGGTGTTGGCACCGGTCAGGGTCTGGGTGCCGCCCGCAACGGTGAGGCTGCCCGTCCCGTCGATGCGGCCGGCGAAGCTGTCCTGCCCCGCCGTGATCGTGAGGGGCTGGCTGCCGAGCGCCACCGTGCCGGTGCCGGCGAGGCTTCGGATCGATGCGCCCGAGGCCGTCCCCGCGATGTCGAGCGTCCCGTTGTCGATGACACGCGACGAGCCCGCGATGCTGCCGGTCCCCGTGAGCGCCAGGGTCGCGCCGGGGGCGAGGGTGGTGGCGCCCGTATAGGCGTTGGCCCCCGTCAGCGTCTCCGTCCCGCCCGCGATGGTGACACCGCCCGTGCCGCCGATGCCGCCCGCGAAGGTGTCCCGCGCATTCGTCAGGGTGAGCGTCCGGTCGCCCAGCACGACATGGCCGGTGCCGGAGAGCGTCGTGATCGCCGCGCCCGCGTTCGTGTCCGCGATGTCGAACGTCCCGTTGTCGGTGACGCCCGACGACGACGCGATGCTGCCATCGCCCGCGAGCGCCAGGGTCGCGCCGGGCGTGAGGGTGGTCGCCCCCGTGTAGGTGTTGGTACCGCCGAGCGTCTGCGTGCCGCCTGCGACGGTGAGGCCGCCCGTGCCGCCGATGGTGCCGCCGAACGTGTCCTGCCCCGCCGTCACGGTCAGAGTCCGGCCGCCGAGGACGACGGTGCCGTTGCCCGCGAGGCTTCCGACCGAGGCGCCCGCATTCGTGCCGGCGATGTCGAACGTCCCGTTGTCGATGACGCGCGACGAGCCCGCGATGCTGCCATTGCCGGTGAGCGTGAGGGTCGCGCCCGGCGCGAGGGTGGTGGCGCCCGTATAGGTGTTGGTTCCGGTCAGGATCTCCGCCCCGCCCGCGACGGTGAGGCCACCCGTCCCGCCGAGGCTGCCGGCGAAGGTATCCCGCGCGTTCGTCAGGGTGAGCGTCCGGTCGCCCAGCACCACATTGCCGCCGCCGGACAGCGAGGTGATCGAGGCACCCGTAGTCGTGCCCGCGATGTCGAACGTGCCGTCGTCGGTGACGCCGGAGGAGGCCGCGATGCTGCCATGGCCGGTGAGCGCCAGGGTCGCGCCGGGGGTGATGGTCGTGGCGCCCGTGTAGGGATTGGCTCCCGCCAGGGTCTGCGTACCGCCCGACACGGTGACACCGCCCGTCCCGCCGATGCCGCCCGCGAACGTGTCCTGCGCGTTCGTCAGGGTGAGCGTCCGGTCGCCCAGCATCACCGTACCGCCGCCGGAGAGCGAGGCGATCGAGGCGCCCGTCGTCGTGCCCGCGATGTCGAACGTCCCATTATCGGTGACGCCGGACGAGGCCGCGATGCTGCCGCCGCCCGCCAGCGCCAGGGTCGCGCCGGGGGCGATACTGGTGGCGCCCGTGTAGGGATTGGCCCCCGTCAGGATTTCCGTGCCGCCGGAGACGGTGACACCGCCCGTCCCGGCGAGGCTGCCGGCGAACGTGTCCCGCGCATTCGTCAGGGTGAGCGTCCGGTTGCCCAGCACCACATTGCCGCTGCCGGACAGCGAGGTGATCGACGCCCCCGCGTTCGTGCCCGCGATGTCGAGCGTCCCGTTGTCGATGACGCCGGACGAGGCCGCGATGCCGCCGGTGCCCGCCAGCGCCAGGGTCGCGCCGGGGGTGATGGTGGTGGCGCCCGTGTAGGGATTGGCCCCCGTCAGGGTCTGCGTGCCGCCGGTCACGGTCACGCCCCCCGTCCCGCCGATGCCGCCCGCGAAGGTGTCTCGCGCATCCGTCAGGGTGAGCGTCCGGTCGCCCAGCACCACCGTGCCGCTGCCCGCGAGGCTCTTGATCGACGCGCCCGCGTTCGTGCCGGCGATGTCGAAGGTCCCGTCATCCGTCACCCCCGAGGAGGCGGCGATGCTGCCGGCGCCGGCGAGCGCCAGGGTGCCCTGGGTGATGGTGGTGCCGCCCGAGTAGGTGTTGGCCCCCGTCAGGACCAGCGTGCCGAGGTCGGATTTGAGCAGGCCGTTGCCGGCCAGGACGCTGCCGATCGTCGCCGTCATGCCCGCGCCGGCCGCGGTGCCGTCGCCGACCCGGATCGGCGTCGCCGCCTGGGTGAGGGTGATGGGATCGCCGACGATCCGGTAGCCATCGACGGCGAACTGGATCCCCGTGACGCGGATCGCCCCCGCGCCGACATCCACCGTGACCGTGCCGGGCTGGCCCTCGAACAGGACATAGGTGCCGTTGGAGAAGGCCGCGTTCGGGGTCCCGTCGGTGGTGGTCCAGTTGTCGATGTTGGGCGCGCCGCGCGTGGCCGCGGCGGTCCACACGCCGTCGCCGCCCTGCACGATCCCGTCGTTCTTCACGGCCGCCGTGCCGTCCCAGACACTGAAGGTCATGCCCTGGGTGTTGACGAGGTTGACCTGCCCCGCCACCGTCGTCTGCAGGATGTTCGCCGAGCCGGTCGGCATGGTGCCGAGGGCGAGCCCGTTGTTCGTCAGCGTCCCGCCATAGGTGAACAGGCGGTAGACGCCCGCGCCGTAGAGGCCGCCCGTCGCCTGGGTCACGTTGAGGGTGCCCGCCAGGGTGAGGTTGCCGCCGACGGCGACGAGATCGTTCATCGATCCGCCCGCGACCCCCGCCTGCCCCAGCTCGAAATTGAGGATCGAGGCCGCCGACAGGACGAGATCGCCCGCGATGGTGAGGGTGCCGGGGCTGTTGCCGGGGGCGAGGATGCCGTCCGCGACGCTCACCGTGCCGCCGAGCGTGCCCCCGCCGCCGAGGGTGCCGCCGCTCGCGACGCTCACCGTGCCGCCGAGCCGGCCGTTCACGCTGAGCGTGCCGGCGGTGATGCCGGTCGTGCCGGCGAAGGCGGACGAGTCCCCCGTGAGCCGGGAGTTGCCCGCGCCGCGCTGGGCGAGGGTGCCGCTACCCGAGATCGCCGCGCCCACCTCGACGGTGTCCGCGCGGTCCAGGGCGAGGGTCCCATCGACGGCCGCCGCCCCGCCGAGCGCCCCCGTCCTGCCGCCGTCGCCGATCTGCAGGGTCGCGCCGCGCCCGACACCGGTCGTGCCCGTGAAGCGGGAGGCATCGCCCGTCAGCACCGCCGTCCCGCGCAGGACGCGGAACGACCCCGAACCGAGGATCGCGTCCGAGAGGGTGGACCTGTCGGTGCGGTTGTAGGCCAGCGTCCCGTCGGCGGTGACGCCGCCGCCGAGGGCGCCGCTCGTCCCGCCGTCGCCGATCTGCACGGTCGCGCCGTTGGCGATGCGGGTGGTGCCCGTGAAGCCGGAGGAATCGCCCGTTAGCACCGCCGTCCCGCCGAGGACGTCGAGGGCCCCCGCGCCGGAGAGCGTGACGGGCAAGGTGGACGTGTCGTTCCGGTTGAAGGCCAGGGTTCCGCGATCGACCACGCTGCCGCCGAGGGCGCCGGCGGCGCCGCCATTGCCGATCTGCAGCGTCCCGCCGTTCGCGACGCGGGTCGTGCCGGTGAAGCCGGAGGCGTCGCCGGTCAGGACGGCGCCGCCGCTCACGTCGAACGTGCCCGCCCCCGTCAGGGTCGCGGACAGGATGGCGCTGTCGCTCCGGCGGGAGGCCAGGGTGCCGTTGACGGCGACGCTGCCGCCCAGGGCACCGCTCGTGCCGCCATCGCCGAGTTGCAGCGTCGCGCCGTTGGCGACGCGGGTCGTGCCCGCGAAGCCGGAGGAATCGCCCGTCAGCACCGCCGTCCCGCCGAGGACGTCGAGGGTCCCCGAACCGGAGATCGCGCCGGCCAGCGTGGACGCATCGCTCCGGTTGTAGACGAGGGTGCCGCTGTCGGTGATGCTCCCGCCGAGGGCGCCGCCGGCATCGATCCGGAGCGTGGCCCCATTGGCGATTCCGGTCGTGCCCGCGAAGCCGGAGGAATCGCCCGTCAACGCCGCCGTCCCGCCGAGCACGGAGAGGCGACCCGAACCGGAGATCACGCCCGGCAGCGTGAACGTATCGGTGCGGTTGTAGGCGAGGGTGCCGTTGTCGGTGAGGCTCCCGCCCATGGCGCCGCCGGCATCGATCCGGAGCGTGGCCCCGCTGGCGATACCGGTCGTGCCCGCGAAGCCGGAGGAATCGCCCGTCAACGCCGCTGTCCCGCCGAGGATGGTGACGGTGCCCGTGCCCGAGATCACGCCGGCCAGCGTGGACGCATCGCTCCGGTTGTAGGCGAGGGTACCGTTGTCGGTGATGTTGCCCCCCAGGGCGCCGTTCGTGCCGCCATCGCCGATCTGCAGCGTCGCGCCGTTGGCGAGACGGGTCGTCCCCGTGAAGCCGGAGGAATCGCCGGTCAGCGTCACCGTTCCGCCGCGCAGTTCGACGCCCCCTCCGCCGGAGATCACGTTCGAGGCGGTGAGGGAATCGGTGCGGCCGAAGGTCAGCGTGCCGCTGTTGGCGATCCGGCCGCCGAGCCGGCCGCCGGTGCCGCCGTCGTCGATCCGCAGGGTCGCGCCGGCGTCGATGGTGGTTTCCCCCGCGAAGGCCGAGGAATCGCCGGTCATGACGACGATCCCGCCGCGCGTGGTGATCGTGCCCGAGCCGGACAGGGTGCCGGCGAAGGACGACGCGTCGGCACGGTCGAAGGCCAGCGTGCCCTCATTGGTGACGGCACCGCCGAGCAGCCCGCTCCGGCCGCCGTTGCCGATCCGCAGGGTTCCCCCCCTGGCGATCGTGACCGTGCCAGCGAAGCCCGAGGCGTCGCCGGTCAGGGTGCCGGTTCCGGTCGCGACGACATCGAGCAGGCCCGCGCCGCCGATCGCACCGCCGAAAACGGCCGTCTCGCCCGTCGCGGCGACTTGCAGGACCGCGCCGTGGGCGACCACCGCAGCGCCGGTGAAGCCGGAGGAATCCCCCACGGCGATGATGCGGCCGCTGTCCACCGCGAGCGCTCCCACCCCCCCGAAGGTGAGGGAGGATGCGGCGGTGCCCGCATACCGGAACAGGCCGTCGACGTGAACGGTCCCGCCGAACGATCCGCTCGTGGCGACCTGCAGGGTCCTGTGGCTGTCGATGCGGGTCGTGCCCGCGAAGGCGGACGAAGCGCCCGTCAGGCGGACGGCGTTCGCCAGCACCTCGAAGGTGCCCGTGCCCGCGAGAACGCCCGCGTAGGTCAGGTCCGGCGCGGTGGTGCCGGTGTCGTTGCCGAATTGCAGCTTCGCCCTGGCGTTGATGGTGGTCGTGCCGGTGAAGCCCGATGGGTCGGCGGCCAGGATCGTCTTGCCCGCCACCAGCGTGATCGCCCCCCCGCCCGACACCTGCGGCGTGAATGCGTAGGCGTCGCCCGTATGGTTGAAGTTAAGGGTGCCGGTCCCGTTGCCGAAGATGAGGGCAGGGACCTGCAACGTCCCCGCCGCCGCCGCAGCGGCATTGGGCGCTGCGCCGATGTTGATCGTGCCAATGGAGCCAGGGCTCTTGGCGAGAAAGGCCGTCGTTGCGGCAACCTGTCCACCATTGGAAATCGTCAGCGTGCCCGTTCCCAGGTTGCCGACTGTCAGGCCGTTGCTGTTGGTCCAAGTAGAGTTATTCCCGTCAACGGAAGCGTTACCGACACCCGTCACGTCGCCGCCCAAGGATCCGTTCTTGGCGGAAAGCGATCCGCCATTCGTAATAGTCAGCCTTCCGTTACCGCCTGCGCCTACAGTAAAGTTGGACGATGCAGCCCAATTCGAGTCAGCGCCATCAATAATGACAGCGCCACTGCCTCTAATGCCGGAACCATTAGATTGGAAGCCAATATTTGCTTTTGTGCTGGAAACTCTACCTCCGCTCTGAATATTTAAGCTTCCAACACCAAAGTACCCAACCTCAATCTCGTCTCCAGCTATGAGTTTTCCGCCGCCTGCAACCTCCAACATACCCGTCCCGTAACTACCAATAGTTACGATACCGTCGGTTGCAATCTGTGAGTTTATGCCAGAAATACCGACTAGACCATTCGACCCAGCATTAAGACCGATCACCAAGCTCTGAGAAATGGACTCCGATATATCTAGGGTTTGGCCACTCCGTACGATCAATGTGCCGCTACTGTCTTTACCGACAATGATTTGATTGGCGCTCGCTCCAGCAGTCTCAACCACGCTTTGGCGCGTGACATCGATCTCGACGGTGTCGACGTTGAGCCTCGGTACGCTGCCGGAACTCCAATTCCCCGCATCCGCCCAATCGGTGCTGATCGTCCCCGTCCATTGGTTCGGCGAGGCGGCATGGGCCGGCGTCAGGGCCGTGGAGGACAGCAGGCAGACGGCGACCGCGAACCGCCGCGCCGGAAGCGGCAGACTGCCCGACGCCGCGGTTGAACAGGCAAGGCGGACGCGTACCGCAAGACGTCTGGGCCCGTCGAACTTCATCCAGCCCATGATGTGATTTGCTTTCACAACGCCATCGAACGCGATGTGACAGGCGCTGACCGCAGGCCGGCCCATGTCTCCGCATGCCAGCCAGCATATGACGCGATGTCTTTCCGAGTCGTTTACCAACCGAACGATGATCGTTCGGCCCATTGGTTGCCCCAATGCCAAAACTCGCGACATCAAATTGATTTAATAGCATCTACAGTTTCCTCTATAGACTTGCGAACAATCCTGCAATGTCACAAAAACGAGCCATCGGTATGCGGAAACAATTTTTCAATACGCTAAACAGTGGCCAGCTTATCGAAACACCTGATTATTCGATCACTTGCTCAAACCACGGCGCCCAGCAAGCCTGAGCCTGAAAACTCAGTTCTGCTGCGATCTCCTTGCCGTGCCCGTGGAGGAGCATGACCGGATCGGGCGAAACCGGATCAAATCCTTCTGCATCCCTGCCCGCCCCGATCGGCAATGCAGGCGTCAAATGGTGGACTCGGGGAGAGACCGCTACCCGGCACTGGGGGCCCTGCCCGACACGCGGCCGAACGCCAATGCGGGCTCCGAGACCCGGATCGGCAAACGCGGTTGCCGCTGCGCCCCGGCGGGTCTACACGCCCCCGCTCCGGTGGAAGCAGGGAGCGGCGATGGGCGACGACATGGTTGCCATCCTGCTGGCCTTGGCGACGGAGAACGCCGAGCTGCGGGGCCAGCTCGCGCAAGCCCAGGACATGCTCGTGGAAACCGCGATTGACGCGGGCAACCTCCACGCCCTGATCGAGGCCATTCAAATCGAACGGGATGCGTGGCAAGCTGAGGCCGAAGCGCTGCGGGCGCGCCTTGCGCGGTCGGCATGACGCTCCACGGCAATGGAGGGCATCATGGGCCTACTCGCCTTCATCCTGATCGGCGGTCCCTGGGTGGCCGCGACGGCGTGGCTCTGGCTTCAGGCGGGCGGCGTCGAGGCCTGGAATCAGGTCGTTCACGGGGCGCCGCCGAACGGCCACTGACCTTTTCACCGCAGGACAGGCGCGCCCGCGCCTGCTAAGGCAGCGCTCTCCCCGCACGCGGCCCCGAGGCGTTCGCGACACCGCACGGTCCGCAGCGGGTGAGCACGCGACGACAGGCGGATGCGAGCCAGTTCCTCCCATCCTGCCCGTGATGCCTCGGCCGGGCGGTCGCGTGAGGGTCGGCGTGGCGGGGGAACTGGACACCGCACGCGCCGGCCCACGGCCCCCATCGAGTTTGCCAAGTCTTAAGCGCGAATGATTGCGCTTACACTTCGGTAACCAGCGTCGATCTTCGAAAACGCCCCCATCTCTGAGCAAATCTCCTTCGGTGGCGGGTGTGTCTGTTCAGCTACAGTCAGGTTTTAGGCAATGATATAGGAAGGGCTCAACCACGGTTTTGTTGAGGACATCCACCCTATGAAGACGCTCATCGCCTCCCTCGCCGCCTTCACGGCCCTGACCGCCGCCGCTTCGGCCGCCGACCTGCCGCGCCGCGCCGCCCCGCCGCCGATCTTCACCCCGGTGCCGGTCTTCACCTGGACGGGCTTCTACGCCGGTTTCAACGCCGGTTACGGCTTCGACGCCTCCTCCAGCCGCGCCCCGACCGTCGTCGGCGTCTCCCCCGGTAACGCCATCTTCGCGACCGGCAACACCCTCCAGAGCGGCGTCCTCGCCTTCTCGAACTCCAACAACAACGAAGGCTTCGTCGGCGGTGGCCAGATCGGCTACAACTACCAGTTCACCCCGGGCTCGGGCGTGGTCGTCGGTATCGAAGCCGACGCCCAGTACGCCGACTTCGGCCGCCAGCGGAACCGCTTCTCCGCCATCGGCGCCAACGGCTCCGCCATCATCCCGGGCACCCTGGTGTTCAACCCGAACGGCCTCTCGGGCCTCGACTACTTCGGCACCGTGCGCGGCCGCCTCGGCTACGCCTTCGACCGCACCCTCGTCTACGCCACGGGCGGCTTCGCCTACGGCTCGGGCGGCGGCCGTCAGTTCGGCACCGGCGTCAACTCCGATGACTTCCAGACCGGCTACGCCGTCGGCGGCGGTGTCGAGTACGCTCTCCCGACCGACTCGTTCCTGAACTTCTTCCGCTCCTCGGCCGTCACCCTGAAGGTCGAAGGCCTCTACGTGAACCTCGAGCAGAACCGCCGCACCGCCGGCTCGTTCGCCCAGAACATCGGCGGCGCCCTCGTCTCCACCACCACCCCCGGCGTCACCCTCGTCTCCGGCCCGGCCAACACCCGCCGCGACACCGAGTTCGCCGTCGTCCGCGCCGGCGTGAACTACAAGTTCGGCTCGTACTAAGACCCTTCGTTCGGACTTGGCCCCAAAGTCAGCCCGATCGAACTGATTTCATCGGCCAAGCAGCGCCCCAGGAGTGTCACAACTCCTGGGGCGTTTGTGCTTTACTCGGCCGCTTCGGTGTTGGCGTCGTCCTCATCCAGGATCACTTCCAGATCCCCGACGAGCGCGTCGAGCTGATCGGGCGTGCCCTTCAGCTTCAGCTTGGTCCCGTCCTCGGCTTCGACCGCGATCTCGATGTGATCGCCGACCTTGGCGGCCATGGCCTGCTTCACGGTGTAGGTGGTCACGTCTGCCTTGTCGGCCATGCCTGTCTCCTTGATGGGCTTCAGGCAACTGGGCGGACGGGCCATCGTCGCTGCGGCAGAACCCCGCGCTGGCCGTTCATGGGCGGCGGAAGGCCCGATGCGGGCACCGGTGCGAAAATGCACCTCTCCGGCCCAATGATCGCGGAATGGCGCGTCGCCCGCCTCGGCGGGCTTGTCTGGTGCAATGCAAAATCTTATAAATGCAGTGCAGGACAGCGATGGCGTCGCCGTCCTGCCGCCCTTCTTGGGCGTTTCCTCCCTAGACTTTCAGCCGCTCCTCGTGGGCGGCTTTTTCTTGTCCGGGACACCGGCCGTAGCCGAGAGTGCGCGGCCATACAAGCAGGATTGCGCTACAAAAGCAGCGCGATGGCAATTTACTGCAGCGATCCGCCCCTGGCCGTGGATCGTCCCCCGCCAGCCGCGATGGTGATCCGATGACCCTCCCGATCCTCCCCGCCTCTGCCTTCAAGGCCCCGACGGTCCTGCTCTCAGGGGCCGTCGACTACGCCCTGTACAAGGATTTCCGGCAGCAGTTCGAACCGGCCCACGAGCACGACCTCGTCGTGATCGAACTGTCGACCCTCGGCGGCGATCCGGAGGTCGCCCGGATGATGGGCGAGGACGTGCGCTACCATAGCGAGATGAACCCGGAGAAGCGGTACGTCTTCCTCGGCAAGGCGGCGATCTATTCCGCCGGCACGACCTTCATGAGCTTCTTCGCCAAAGCCAACCGCTACCTGACGCGGGGGACGCGGTTGATGATCCACGAGCGCAAGATGGACAAGCACCTGCACGTCCAGGGGCCCCTCACCACCTGCGTGGCGGCGGTGAAGGCGACGCTGCACGAGCTCGAGACGTCGATCGCCATCCAGAACGAGGGCTTCGCGAACCTGATCCTCGGCTCGTCCGTGACGATGGAGGAGGTCCTGCAGCGGGCGCCGGCCAATTGGTACCTGGAAGCGGAGGAGGCCAGGGGGCTCGGTCTGATCGAGGCGGTGCTCTGAGGCCGGCCCGCCATCCGGTGGGGAACGAGCCTGTGTATTGCGTCATTGGCCCCCAACCTGACGGAGGTTGTGGCGTATGAGCCTGGTGGCTGATTTTCTCACCCGTGTTGCCCGCGCGGTGACCGCCTATGCCGGCGATGAGACGCTGATGCAGGCCGCCGTGTCCGCTGCCGCCAACGTGATGGTGGCGGACGGCGAGGTGGCGAGCGAGGAATTCGAGACCGCGCTGACAGGCGTGCTGGCCAGTCCCATCCTCGAGAAGGGCTACGATGCCCTGATGGTGGAGGAAGCGCTCTATGAGGCCATAGGCCGGGCGCGCACACGGGCCGGACGGGCGGACAACCTCCGCCGCATCTCGGCGATGGCCGGCCGGCCGGGCGATCAGCGCGAGAGCGTGTTCCTGCTCGCGACGGATGTGGCCGACCATGACGGCATCGCCGAGATCGAGCACGCCGCACTCACGGAGATCGCGGCGGCTCTGATCGTCGACAGGGATCGCCTGCTCGACGCGGTGGCGGCCAAGCCGACACGTTAGAGCCGTGCCCGATCGCGTTGCAATCGTGCGCAGCCCTAAGCCTTTGTCGTGACGCGCTCTCTTACGCCGAACCGGTGTCCACTTCGGCGGAAAGCGCTCTAGCGGGCCAGCACCTCGGCGACGACGCGGGACTTCGCCGGAGCGACCGGCACGAGGCGCGGCGTCGTGGTCAGCTCGGACGCCGGCCGCACCGAGGCGGTGACGCGGGCCTGATCGCGGTACAGCGTGGGGGTGAGGTTGAGGCGCTCATCGGCCAGGGCCGGCCCCGCGAGGGCGACGGCGGCCAGAGCGGCGAGCGTGACGGTACGAACGGTCATTGTGGTTATCCCTCAGGTGCTTGGAGGCTGGTGCCTCCTGTCGAGGGGTAATTTGTACTGCGCCGCACCATCATTCAAACAAATGGTATCGATAGCCGAAATCGATGTTATCGATGCTCCCTCGCCAGGGGCGCACAAACGAAAAAGGCGGGGCTTTCGCCCCGCCATCGATCGTTCGTGGTCCCTGGTCACAGGGCCATCAGCACGCCGGCGGAGCCGATGACGGTCATCACGAGGCCGCCGACGAAGACGGCCGCCATGGCGTAGGAGAACACTTTCAGCATCACACTGTCCTTGTGGGCTTAGCAGCGGTTGCCGCCAGCGGTCTGGCCGTACTGCTTCACCGGGAAGTTCTGCTGATTGGCGTTGCCTTCAGCGGCCGAACTCATCGGACAGGTCGCGGGGTTGCGGTCGTACCGGCTCCCCGAGAGATCGAACGAGCCTGTCGTTTCGACCTCGTAGGGGGTGAGACCGGTCCAGGTGGACCGCTCGAAGGCCATGGCCGACGAGATCGGAGCGACGCCAAGCACGAGCGCGGTGACGACGGCGGCGATACGGGTCTTCATGGCTTTTTATAAACTCCTTTACGCAGATCAGCCCGAGTTATTCGGTCTATTTCTCCTTGCGTGATCCTAAGATGGTGATTGTTTTGCCGACATGACGTGCCTCCGCACACGCGGCGCGGGGGATTAAGATTGGCGGAGATGTTTCGTGAACGGCGCACGGGCGCCGGGTGATCAGGCGATCAGGCGAACCGCCATCCCGAGCAGCACGGCGCCTCCCAGGCAGCGTCGCCACGGATTGACGCCGCGGAGCACCTCGTCGCCCGCCCACACCGCCAGGGCGATCCAGGATGCAATGTCCGCCCAGCGCCCGATGGCGCTCGCCTCCCCGGCGATCCAGGCGACGGCCTGCGCGAGGCCGAACAGCCAGAGCGGGAGGTTCGGCCACTGGCCGATGACGATGCGCCCGCTGGCACGATCGCGGAAGAACCAGGCGAAGGCCGCGTTCAATGGCTGATCAATCGTGAATGCCGACCACCTAAGGCCCGCGCAGGAAGCGCGAAGGCCTTTGGTGGAGCTGAGGGGATTCGAACCCCTGACCTCCGCAGTGCGATTGCGGCGCTCTCCCATCTGAGCTACAGCCCCGTCGAGGCGCCGGCCTTGTAGGCGCGGGTGCCTCAGCCTGTCAATTCCCGTCTCGCATGTCCGGGTCGCTTTCGCGGCCGCGGCACGCGAAATCCGCTCCCCGAGGACATCGCGCGCGCGCATGAACGCCCTGATCTGGCTCTTCGATACGGTCGTCCAACTCTTCATCTACGTGCTCATCGCGAGCGCCGTGCTGAGTTGGCTCGTCGCCTTCAACGTCGTCAACGTGCGCAACCCCGTCGTCGCGCAAATCGGCGAGGTGCTCTACCGGATCACCGAACCCGCCCTGAGGCCGATCCGCAACCTGCTGCCCAACCTCGGCGGCGTCGACATCTCGCCGATCATCCTCATCCTGCTGCTGCTGTTCATCAGCCGCCTGCTGCACGAGTTCGCCGTCCCGGCGGCCTATGTCTACACCCGTTGAGGAGCACCGCCCCGTGAAGACCAATCCCGGCCGGTTCTTCGAGGATTTCCGCCTCGGCGAGACCATCCGCCACGCCACCCCGCGGACGGTGACGACCGGGGACGTGGCCCTCTACACGGGGCTCTACGGGCCGCGCTTCGCGGTGCAGTCCTCGGACGCCTTCGCCCGCGCGCTGGGCTATCCGAAGAGCCCCCTGGACGACCTGCTCACCTTCCACGTGGTGTTCGGCAAGACCGTGCCGGACGTCTCCCTGAACGCCCTCGCCAATCTCGGCTATGCCGAGGGCGGCTTCCGCCGGCCGGTCTATCCGGGCGAGACGCTCTCAACCGTCTCCGAGGTCATCGGCCTGAAGGAAAGCTCCAACCGGCAGACCGGCGTCGTCTACGTCCGCTCGGTCGGCTCGGACGAGCACGGCGAGACCGTGCTGAGCTATTGCCGCTGGGTGCTGGTGCGCAAGCGCGACCCCGAGGCGGTGATCGCCGAGGAGCATGTGCCGACGCTCGCCAAGGCCGTCGATCCGAAGGACATCGCGGGCGCCCTGCCCCCCCTGAACCCCGCCGCCTACGACGTGGCGCTGGCCGGCAGCCCGCACCGCTTCGCCGATTATCAGGCGGGCGAGCGCATCGACCACGTCGACGGCATGACCGTCGAGGAGGCCGAGCATCAGATCGCCACGCGCCTGTTCCAGAACACGGCCAAGGTGCATTTCGACGGGCTCGCCGCCAAGGACACCCGCTTCGGCCGCCGGCTGATCTATGGCGGGCACGTGATCTCGCTGGCCCGGGCCCTGAGCTACAACGGGCTGGGCAACGCCTTCGCCCTCGCGGGCATCAATGCCGGCCGGCATGTCGGCCCGCTCTTTGCCGGCGACACGGTCTATGCGTGGAGCGAGGTGGTCGAGACCGCCGACGTCGGGCGCGAGGATGTCGGCCTGCTGCGCCTGCGCACGGTGGCCACCAAGAACCAGCCCTGCGCCGCCTTCCCCGACAAGTTCAACGACGGCTACGATCCGGCCGTGATCCTCGACCTCGATTACTGGGCCTTCGTGCCGAAGTAGAAGGAAGCCGGGCCTCCGGAGGGCGACACGCCTCCGGAGGCCCGCGATCCGGCATCAGTCCCGGACGACGACCTTCGTGCCGACCTTCACCCGGTCGTAGAGATCGACCACGTCCTTGTTGGTCATGCGGATGCAGCCGGAGGAGACCGCCGCGCCCATCGTCTCGGGCTCGTTCGAGCCGTGGATGCGGTAGAGCGACGAGCCGAGATACATGGCGCGGGCGCCGAGCGGGTTGTCCTGGCCGCCGGCCATGTAGCGGGGCAGGTCGGGGCGGCGGGCCAGCATCTGCTGCGGCGGGCGCCAATCCGGCCATTCCTTCTTCATGGAGACGGTCTTCACCCCCGACCACGAGAAGCCCTCGCGGCCGACGCCGACGCCGTAGCGGATCGCCTCGCCGCCGCCGAGCACGTAGAAGAGCCGGCGCTGGCGGGTGGAGACCACCACCGTGCCGGGCTTCTCCTTGCCCGACCACGCCACCGTCTCCCGCGGAATCGCCTGGGTGCGGAAGCCGTTGAGGAAATCGGCGATCGGCCCCCGGTCGAAGAGGTCGGCCTTGGCGGGAACGGCTCCGAGGGGCACGGCCCCGAGCATCAATCCCGCGATCGCCAGCGTCGCGATGCGTCCCGACATGCGCTATCCTTACGTCCATCACAGAAGGCGGACCCTTCGGTCCTCAACCGGAACGGGCATCGGCATCGCGGCAGGGATGAGGCCGCCGGCCGGAACGGGGGCGGGTTTGCGCGAGGGTGTGCGATTGCCGCCACACACGCTGCGGCACCGGTTGCGATTGCATCCGTGTGAGGCCGTGCTTATCTCAGCGGCGTGATCAGCCCGCCTGCTCCTTCGGCCCGCCTCGATGCGGAGCCCGTGGCCCTTCGGCCCGGCACGCGGCCCGCGGCGTTCGCCTCGGGTCTGGGGTTGCTCGTGCTGGGCCTCGTCGCCCTCGCCTTCGCCGCCTTCGGACCCGGCAGGATGGAAACGTCCGTCCCCGGGATGGCGTTCCGGCCCGCCCTCACCGTGATGGCCCCGCATACGGCCCCCGTCCGGGCGCCGCTGATGCACCGGCTCGACCGGGACGGCACCGCCATCGCCGCCGCCGATGGCGAGATCACCGCCGATCCGGCCCTGCCCTCCCCGGTGGCGCAATCCGTGCCGGTGCCCGGTTTCGTGCCCGCGCCCTTCCGCGAGGGGAGCACGGCCCTGCCCTCGCCCGAGCCCATCGCCTCGCCCCTGCGCCCTCCCCGCGCGGCCTGAGCCTCGCCCTTTCGGAATTTGGACACGGAGCGCGGGCATGATGCCCTGGAGCCCGGACCTGCCGAGAGCGCCGCCTTGAGCCTTTAGGTCTGCCCACACGACTTCCGTCCGCATCCGCGAGACGCCAGTCAGGAGCGTCGCAACCCGTGATCCGCCTGCCCCTCCTTCCCGTCCGCGCCCTCGCGCTGCTCCCCGCCGCCGCGCTCGGCCTGTCCCTGGCCGCCTGCAACCCGCGCGAGGCCGCCGCCCCGACGCCCCCCGTCCCGGAGGTCGGGTACGTCACCGTCCACGCCCAGGCGATTCCCTATGTCCGCGACCTGCCCGGCCGCGTGGCGCCGATGCGCATCGCCGAGGTGCGCTCCCGCGTCTCCGGCCTCGTGGTGAAGCGGCTGTTCGAGCAGGGCAGCCAGGTCAAGGAAGGCGACATCCTCTACAAGATCGACCCCGCCCCCTACGAGGTCGAGCTCGCCAGCGCCGAGGCGGCGCTGGCCCGCCAGGAGGCCGCGCAGGTCCTCGCCCGGCAGCAGGCGGACCGGCTGGAGCAGTTGCTCTCGCGGGCGACCGCCAGCCAAGCGCAGTACGATGCCGCCTTCGCCGGGAAGAAGCAGGCCGAGGCCGAGGTGGCCGGCGCCAAGGCGACCCGCGACCGGGCGCAACTGAACCTCTCCTGGACCGATGTGCGCGCCCCGATCACCGGGCGCATCGGGCGGGCGCTCCTCACCGAGGGCACGCTCATCGAGCCGGGCCAGACGGGGGCGCTGGCCACGATCCAGCAGCTCGATCCGATCTATGTCGACATCACCCAGTCGGTGGGCGAACTGAACCGCCTGCGCCGGGACCTCGCCAGCGGCGAGTTGGCGCGGCTGGAGGAGAATTCCGCCAACGTCCACCTCATCATGGACGACGGCAGCCTCTACCCGCTCGCCGGCCGCCTCCTCTTTTCGGACGTGACCGCCGACCCGAGCACGGGCCAGGTGACGCTGCGCGTGCAGTTCCCGAACCCGCACGACGAGCTGTTCCCCGGCATGTATGTCCGCGCCCGCATCAAGCAGGGCATCGATTCGGACGCCATCGCCGTGCCGCAGCAGGCGATCCAGCGCACCGAGGACGGCCGCGCCGAGGTCTGGCTGATCCGCGAGGACCAGACCGTCATGCGCCAGCCGGTGGAGGTCGGGCCGGTCGTCGGCGGCGACTGGCTGATCCGCTCCGGCCTGAAGGCGGGAGAGCGCGTCGTGGTGGACGGCTTCCAGAAGGTCACGGTGGGGATGAAGGTGAAGCCCCTCGACCAGACCCCGCCCCATGCCGAGCCGGCGCAGCAGACCGACGCCGACGAGGCGAGCGAGAAGGCCGACACGCAGCAGCGGGCGCAAGCCGCCGCGCAGCGTCGCTGAGGGAGGCGCTCCATGGCCCGCTTCTTCATCGACCGCCCGGTCTTCGCCTGGGTCGTCGCGCTGTTCATCATGCTTGGCGGCGCGCTGGCGATCCCGAACCTGCCGGTGGCGCAGTATCCGGTGATCGCGCCGCCCTCCATCGCCCTCTCGACCGCCTTCCCCGGCGCCTCGGTGGAGAGCCTCTACACGGGCACGACCCGGCTCATCGAGGATGAGCTGAACGGGGCGGCCAACATCATGAGCTTCGAGTCGACCACCGACTCGTTCGGCTCCGTGAACATCACCGCCACCTTCCGGCCGGGGACCGACCCGTCGCTCGCCTCGGTGGAGGTGCAGAACAGGCTGAAGCGCGTCGAGGCGCGCCTGCCGGTGGAAGTGCGCCAGAACGGCATCCTCGTGGAGGAGGCCTCCGCCGCGACGCTCAACATCATCACCCTCGTCTCCACCGATGGCGGCATGGACGAGGTGGGGCTCGGCGACTTCCTGATCCGCAACGTCATCAACGAGATCCGCCGCATCCCCGGCGTCGGGCGCGCGACGCTCTACTCGACGGAACGCTCCCTCCGGGTCTGGGTCGATCCCGACAAGCTGCGCGGCCTCTCGCTCACCCCCGGCGACGTCAGCGACGCCATCCGCAACCAGAACATCCAGATCGCCTCCGGCGCGGTCGGCGCGCAGCCGAGCCCGTCCGCCAACGCGCTCACCGCGCCCATCGTGGTGAAGGGCCAGCTCTCCACGGTGGAGGATTTCGGGGCCATCGTCCTGCGGGCGAACCCGGACGGCTCGAACGTGCGCCTGCGCGACGTCGCCCGGATCGAACTCGGCGGCGACGCCTACCAGTTCTCGACCCGCCTCAACGGCGGTCAGGCGGCCGGCATCTCGGTGACGCTCGCCCCCGACGGCAACGCCCTGGAGACCGCCAAGGCCATCCGCGCCAAGATGGAGGAGCTGTCGCAGTTCTTCCCGCCGGGGCTGAAATGGGACATCCCCTACGACATCACCCCGGCCGTGAAGGCCTCCATCGAGAAGGTGCTGCACACCCTCGTGGAGGCGGTGATCCTCGTCTTCCTCGTGATGTTCCTGTTCCTGCAGAACATCCGCTACACGCTGATCCCGACCATCGTCGTGCCCATCGCCCTCATGGGCACGGTGACGGTGATGTGGCTGTCCGGCTTCTCCGTGAACGTGCTCACCATGTTCGGCATGGTGCTCGCCATCGGCATCCTCGTGGACGACGCCATCGTCGTCGTCGAGAACGTCGAGCGCATCATGAACGAGGAGGGGCTGCTCCCGAAGGAGGCCACCAAGAAGGCCATGGACCAGATCACCGGGGCGATCATCGGCATCACCCTGGTGCTGATGGCGGTGTTCGTGCCGATGGCGTTCTTCCCCGGCTCGGTGGGCATCATCTACCGGCAGTTCTCCATCGCGATGGTCACGTCCATCGCCTTCTCGGCGCTGCTCGCCCTGTCGCTGACGCCCGCGCTCTGCGCCACCTTCCTCAAGCCCATCGAGAAGGGCCACGGCCACGCCAAGGGCGGCGTGTTCGGGATCTTCAACCGGTTCGTGGACCGGGAGACCGCCCGCTACGGACGCGGCACCGCGTGGTTCATCGCCAAGGCGGGCCGGGTGATGCTGGTCTACGTCGCCCTGGTCGCGGGCACGGCCTACGCCTTCGTGCAATTGCCGGAGGGCTTCCTGCCGGTGGAGGACCAGGGCTTCTTCACCGTCGACGTGCAGACGCCCCCCGGCGCCTCGTTCAACCGGACCATGACGGCGGTGCGCAAGGTCGAGGAGCATCTCCTCGCCCAGCCCGGCGTCGCCACGGTGACGATCCTCAACGGCTTCTCGTTCTCGGGCCAGGGGCCGAACACCAGCCAGGCCTTCGTGACCCTGAAGCCCTGGGACGAGCGCGACGCGAGCAGTTCCGCATCCGCCCTGGTGAAGGGCACCAACGAGGCCCTCGGCAACTACCGGGATGCGATGATCGACGCGCAGGAGCCGCCGCCGGTCGACAACCTCGGCAACGCGTCGGGCTTCTCGTTCCGCCTGCAGGACCGGGCGCAGCGGGGCTACGCGGCGCTCACCGCCGCGCAGGCGCAACTCCTGTCCATCGCCCGGCGCAGCCCCGTCTTGAAGAACGTGAAGATCGAGGGCCTGCCCGCCACGCCCCAGGCCGAGCTCATCATCGACCGCGAGAAGGCGGCGGCGCTCGGCGTGAAGTTCGAGGACATCAACGACGTCATCCAGGTGAACCTCGGCTCGGTCTACACCAACGACTTCCCGAACCGGGGCAAGATGCAGCGCGTCTACGTCCAGGCCGAGCAGCTGCAGCGGCTCAACGCGGCGGACATCCTCAACTACGCGGTGAAGAACAGTACGGGCACCATGGTCCCGATGTCCTCCTTCGCCGAACTGAAATGGGGGGTGGGGCCGAGCCAGATCGTCGGCTTCAACGGCTACCAGTCGGTGCGCTTCACGGGCGAGCCCCGGGCAGGCTTCACCACGGGCGACGCCATCGCCGAGATGGAGCAGCTGATGCTCCAGTTGCCCAAGGGCTTCGGCTATGCCTGGACCGGCCAGTCCGAGCAGGAGAAGCTGGCGGGCAGCCAAGCGAGCCTGCTGCTCGCCCTCTCGGTGCTGATCGTCTTCCTGTGCCTCGCCGCCCTCTACGAGAGCTGGGCGATCCCCGTCTCGGTGCTCCTCGTCATCCCGCTGGGGGTGATCGGGTCCGTGGCGGCGGTGATGCTGCGGGGCATGCCGAACGACGTGTATTTCAAGATCGGGCTCATCACGATCATCGGCCTCTCGGCCAAGAACGCGATCCTGATCGTGGAATTCGCCAAGGACCTGTGGAAGCCCGGCACCTCCGTGGTGAAGGCGGCCATCGATGCGGCGACGCTCCGCTTCCGGCCCATCGTAATGACCTCGCTGGCCTTCATCTTCGGCGTGGTGCCGCTGGCCATCGCCACCGGCGCCGCCTCGAAGAGCCAGCAGGCCATCGGTACGGGCGTAATGGGCGGCATGATCACGGCGACCGTGCTCGCGGTGTTCTTCGTGCCGGTCTTCTTCGTGGTGGTGATGCGCATCTTCCGCCGGAAGGCGGTGCGGGAGGGCGAGCAGGCCGCCGCGCAGGAGAGCCCCGCGCCCCGCATCCACGCGAGCGCCGCCGAGTGAGGCGGCGCTCCCCTCTCCCCGGGGCGACGAAAAAAGCCGCCCCGAGGGGCGGCTGAGCGAGTCATCAGGGAGGCATCAAACAGAGTGGACGAAACCGGGTCGCACTCGACATCCAGACAACTGGATGCCTTCTTCATGAAGTAAAAACCTTAACGGGCTGTTAAGGAAAGACCGGCGGACACGACAGCGCTGCTCGAAATCAGTCTATCCGAGCTCAAACCTCATCCCGAGGTGCTGCGAAGCAGCCTCGGCGGGCACGTCAGGATGAGGTCGAAGATGGGCCGAAATCGGGAGCGAACGGCGTCAGGCCGCCAAGCTCTCGAACAGGCCGCGCCCATCCGTGCCGCCGATCAGGCCTTCGACGAAATTCTCCGGGTGGGGCATCATCCCGAGGACGTTGGCCTTCTCCGAATAGATCCCGGCGATGCTGTTCAGCGAGCCGTTGCGGTTGGCGGCCACGGTGGTCTGCCCCGCCTCGTCGCAATAGCGGAAGGCCACGCGGCCCTCGCCCTCGATCCGGGCGACGGTGTCGGGGTCGGCGAAGTAATTGCCCTCGCCATGGGCGACGCAGACGTCGATCACCTGCCCCGCCGTGTAGGCGCGGGCGAAGCGCGTGTCGGTGCGCTCGACCCGCAGGGTCTGCCGGTGGCAGATGAAGCGGCGGTCGACGTTGCGCATCAGCACGCCGGGCAGCAGGCCCGATTCGCACAGGATCTGGAAGCCGTTGCAGATGCCGAGCACGAGGCCGCCCCGGGCCGCGTGGGCACGCACCGCATCCATGGCCGCGGCCCGACCCGCAATGGCGCCGCAGCGCAGGTAATCGCCATAGGAGAAGCCGCCGGGCAGGACGGCGAGGTCTGTGCCGGCGGGCAGCGCCGTGTCGGCGTGCCACACCATCGAGACTTTCGCCCCCGAGAGCCGCAGCGCCCGCGCGACATCCGCCTCGCGGTTCGACCCGGGGAAGACGACGATGGCCGCGTGCATCAGGCGATCTCGATCGCGTAATTCTCGACGACGGTGTTGGCGAGAAGCTTCTCGCAGGCCGCCTTCAGAGTCTCCTGGGCCGACGCGGAATCGGCGGCGGCGACCTCAAGATCGAAGACCTTGCCCTGCCGGACACCCTCGATGCCGGCGATCCCGAGCGACTTCAGGGCCGCCTCGATCGCCTTGCCCTGGGGATCCAGCACGCCGGTCTTCAGGGTGACGGTGATTCGGGCTTTCATCGCTGTTTAACTCACCGGTTGCCGAGCGCGCACCGCGCCGGCGACATCGAAAACGTGACCGGCGATCCTTAGATCAGCCCGCTCACCTTGTCGAACGTTGAGAGGGGTCCGCCACCCTGCACGGCACGCAGGATTCAGGACCGTTTGGCTCGGGTGATCGGCTCGATGCTCGTGGCGCGGCGCCAGAGCTGGAGCATGATCCAGGCGGCGAACAGGCTGAACAGGCCCATCAGGACGTGGCCGACCCGGTCGCCGAGGTCGAACAGACCCGCCAGCGCCCAGCCGGCCGCGATCGCCACGGCGAACACCTCCGTGCCCACCAGGACCATCATGCTCAGGATGGTGACCGCATTGCGTGCGTTCACGAGTGCAACCCTTCCCGCCGCCCGTCGAACGGGCTCGCAAGGCGTCCTGCTACCTCAGGGCGGGCAGGCGGCGCAAGCAGCGCCGCCCGTCTCGCCCGCTCAGCGCGGGGCGCGCTTGGCCAGGATGCGCTGAAGCGTCCGGCGGTGCATGTTCAGGCGGCGCGCCGTCTCGCTGACATTGCGACCACAAAGCTCATACACCCGCTGGATGTGCTCCCACCGCACCCGGTCGGCGGACATCGGGTTCTCCGGTGGATCCGCGCGCTCGCCCGGCTGGGCCATGAGCGTGCCGTGGATCTCGTCGGCGTCGGCCGGCTTGGCGAGGTAGTCGAACGCGCCGAGCTTCACGGCCGTCACCGCCGTGGCGATGTTGCCGTAGCCGGTGAGGATGACGCCGCGCGCCTCCGGCCGGCGCTCCTTGAGCCGGGCGATGACGTCGAGGCCGTTGCCGTCGCCGAGGCGCATGTCGATCACCGCGAAGGCGGGGGCATGGGACTCGACGGCCGACACGCCCTCGGCGACGCTTTCGGCCACCTGAACATGGTAGCCGCGGCTTTCCATCGCCCGCGCGAGGCGGGTGGAGAAGGGCTTGTCGTCATCCACGATCAGCAGGCTGCGATCGGTGAAGGCGGCGAGCGGATCGGAATCGCTCAAGATCGCGGCATCGGTCGCCGCGGAGGTCCCGGACTGCGTGAGCATCGGGGGTCCCTTTCGAAGATGTCTCTGTTGAAACCTTTATATAGGCACGATGTCGCGCGGCGGCAGGGGCGCGGAACCACTTATCTCCGGAGAATGGCGCGGAACGGCTCCTCTTTCGAAGATGTGCCGCGCCCACGAAACCCGGACGATGGCACCATGGGCATTGGCGCCGGCCGCGTTCGACAGGCCGATCTGCGCGCCTGACCGCTCGATCAACGTCTTGGCGATGAACAGGCCGAGGCCGAGACCGACCGTCGCGCTGCCGCCGTCCTGCGATTGCTCGGTGCTGCGGGTGGTCACATAGGGCTCGCCCGCGCGCAGCAGCACCTCCGCCGAGAAGCCCGGCCCGTCGTCGCGGATCTCGATCCAGACCCGCTCGTGGTTCCACTGGCCGGCGATGGCGACCCGCGTGCTGGCGAAGTCCACCGCGTTGTCGAGGATGTTGCCCAGGCCAAACATCACGCCGGGGTTGCGGCGGCAGGAGGGCTCGGGCCCCTCCCCGCGGCAGGAGGCGTCGATGACGACGCCGAGCGCCCGCTGCGGCGCCACCAGTTCCTCCACGAGGTGGCTGAACGTGACGGTGGTGAGGAAGTCGCCCCCGTCGCCATCGCCCTCGCCGTCGAGGGAGGTGAGCTTGCCGAGGATGCTGCGGCAGCGATCGACCTGCTCGCGCAGGAGGGCGAGGTCTTCCGCCACCGCCGGCGAGGCATCCGGCCCCAGCTGGCGGATCAGCTCCTTCGAGACGACCATGATCGTGCCGAGCGGCGTGCCGAGTTCGTGCGCCGCCGCCGCCGCGAGCCCGTCGAGCTGCGACAGGTGCTGCTCGCGGGCCAGGACGAGTTCGGTGGCGGCGAGCGCCTGGGCGAGCTGGCGCGCCTCCTCCGCCACCCGCCACGCGTAGACCCCCGTGAAGGCCGTGCCGAGGAGGATCGCGGTCCAGACCCCCGAGACGTAGAGGAACGGCAGTTCGATCTTGCCGTCCGCGAACCAGGGCAGCGGCCGGTGGACCAGGGCGAGCAGCGTCGCGAGGCCGATGGCGAGGAGCCCCAGCGCCAGGGTGCGCTCCGGCGGCAGGGCGGTGGCCGAGATCAGCACCGGGGCGAGGAAGAGGAGCGAGAACGGGTTCTGCAGCCCGCCCGTGAGGAACAGGAGCGCGGCCAGCTGC
Source organism: Methylobacterium sp. TK26 (assembly GCF_055361565.1). Lineage (NCBI taxonomy): Bacteria > Pseudomonadati > Pseudomonadota > Alphaproteobacteria > Hyphomicrobiales > Methylobacteriaceae > Methylobacterium > Methylobacterium sp. TK26. The sequence continues at coordinate 3,409,711 of NZ_CM143965.1, forward strand.
ACGATGTCGAAGGCCAGCAGCAGGGCCGCCGAATCGGCGTTCAGCCGGTAGCTCGCCGGGAAGCGGATGCGCAGGGCGAGGTTCAGCCAGGACGAGGCGGCGATGACCAGGAAGCACCAGCCGAAGGGCAGGTTGAGGCCCAGCCCGAACTGCGCCCCGACCACGGCCGCGCTCTGCCCGGTGATGGCGAGCCAGCGGAGCCTGACGAAGGTATCGAGCCGAAGCTGCCGCGCCCTGCCGTCGAGTCCGGTCAGTCGCTCCTGGATCGTATGCATCCCCGGAAACTAGGGTGCTCCGGCCAGAACCGAAATCGATCGGCGCAGAAAGCCCGGACAATCCGTGGTTTCATTCGCGGGTGGGGCGAGGCGCCGCGCCGTTACGGCCCCGTTCAGGGGGAACCATCATCCTGCGCAGGGTGTTGCCGCTGTCCTGGCGGGGAGAGCCCCGTCGCCGAGGGATCCACCATGCTGCTGGCCTATGGACTGTTCGAAGGCGCGCGGATGATGATGGCTCCGGCGCGTCTCGCAGCCGACATCACCCGCCACAGCATCAAGAGCCCGGCCAACCCGATGGCCTACTCGCCCTACGCCCGCTCCATCGCGGCGGGCTGCGAGATGTTCGAGCGGGTGACGCGGCGCTACGGCAAGCCCGCCTTCGGCTTCACCGAGACCGTCGTCGAGGGCCAGACGGTGCCCGTGACCGAGCGCGTCGTCTCGGAGCGTCCTTTCTGCCGGGTGATCGCCTTCGACCGCGCCTTCCGCACCCCGCCCGCCGAGCCGCAGCCGAAGCTGCTCATCGTCGCGCCGATGTCGGGCCACTACGCCACCCTGCTGCGCGGCACCGCCGAGGCGATGCTGCCGAACCATCAGGTGTTCATCACCGATTGGACCGACGCGCGGATGGTGCCGCTGCTCGCCGGACCCTTCGACCTCGACACCTACATCGACTATCTGCGCGACATCTTCGCCGAGCTCGGGCCGGACCTGCACGTCATGGCCGTGTGCCAGCCGGCCGTGCCGGTGATGGCCGCCGTGGCGCTGATGGAGGCCGAGGACGAGCCGCACGTCCCCGTCTCGATGACGCTGATGGGCGGGCCGATCGACACCCGCCGCTCGCCCACCGCCGTGAACTGCCTCGCCCAGGAGCGCGGGCAGGAATGGTTCGAGCGGAACACGATCAGCCTCGTGCCGCCGATCTATCCGGGGGCCTTCCGGCGGGTCTATCCCGGCTTCCTGCAATTGTCGGGCTTCATGGCGATGAACCTCGACCGGCACGTCACCGCCCACACCGACATGTTCGACCATCTGGTGCGGGGCGACGGCGACTCGGCCGAGAAGCACCGGGACTTCTACGACGAGTACCTCGCGGTGATGGACCTGACCGCCGAATACTACCTGCAGACCGTGCAGACCGTGTTCGTGAACCACGCCCTGCCGAAGGGGGAGATGGTCTCGCACGGGGTGCCGGTGGACCCGGCCGCCATCCGCCGCTGCGCCATCCTGGCCGTCGAGGGTGAAAACGACGACATCTCCGGCGTCGGCCAGACCAAGGCCGCCCTGGACATGACGCCGAACCTGCCCGACTCCCGCAAGGCGTACCACCTGCAGGAGGGCGTCGGCCATTACGGCGTGTTCAACGGTTCGCGCTACCGCGCGATCATCGCGCCGCGTATCGCGTCCTTCATCCGCGAAATGGCCGCCGAATCCACCCGGCGGCCGGTCTATCTGCGCAGCGTCGGCTGAGACGCGGGCGGCTCAGGCCGCCTTCGCCGCCGGCTGCGCGGCGGGGCGCGGGCCGAACAGGGTCCGGTAGAGGGCGCCCGGCGTCACGGAGCGCCCGTCGCCGTCGATGATCGCCACCTCCGCGAGGCCGGCGGCCGACAGGCTCATCGCCTGATCCAGGGCCGCCAGGAGCGAGGCATGGCGATGGTCCCGGCGGCCGACGGCGCAGCGGGCAGTGACGGTGTATTGCACGGGTGGGGTTCCTGGGCAGGCGGGCGGCGCACCTGTCGTGGCCGCCGCCGCCTCCGTCGCCCGCAATAGCGGCAAGACGTTGCCTTAAAGTTGTCCCGCCGACGATACTGTCGAAAATTCCGCGAATTCTGTTTCCGCCATCACCCGTTGTGCCCGCGCAGGGCCGGCAGGCCGATGCCGGTCGCCTCGAAGCCGCCATCGACGGCGACCACCTGCCCCGTCACGTAGGACGCCTTCTCCGAGCACAGGAACACGATGACGTTCGCCAGCTCGCTCTCCAGCCCGTAGCGGGCCAGCGGCACCGCGTCGTGATAGGCGGCGCGGATCTCCGGGCTGTGGACCGCCTTGGCCATGGCGGTGTCCACGGGGCCGGGGGCGACGGCGTTCACGCGGATGCCGTGCTGGGCGAGCTCGACCGCCTGCTGCTTGGTGAGCTGGGCGAGGCCGGCCTTGCTGGTCCCGTAGGCGACCCGCAGCGTCGAGGCGCGCAGGCCCGAGATCGAGGTGAGGTTCACCACCGCCCCGCCGCCATGGGCCGCCATGAGGGGCGCCGCCGCCTGGGTGCAGAGGAACGGCCCCGACAGGTTCACGGCGAGCACCTTCGACCAATCCTCGAAGGTCGTCTCCAGGAGCGGCTTGAAGATCGCGATGCCGGCGTTGTTGACGAGGGCGTCGAGCCGGCCGAACCGCTCCTCGACCTGCCGGACCGCCGCGCTCACCTGCGCCGGATCGGACACGTCGGCCACGATGGCCAGCGTCGCGTCGGGCTTGGCGAGGCGGCCCATCGTGGCCTCCAGGTTGCCGCCGTCGATGTCGAGGAGGGCGACCTTCCAGCCCTCCGCGAGGAAGCGTTCCACGCTGGCGAGGCCGATGCCCCGCGCCGCGCCCGTCACGAGGGCGATGCGGCCTTCAGCCGACCTTGGGGTTTCCTGCACGATGCGATCTCCGTCGCGGGGTGGGCCCGGCGGCCCTTGAACTCAGGGGGTCCGGGTGCTGGCCCGCACCCGTTCCTCGGCGGCGCGGATCGCCTCCGGGGTGCCGACATGCAGCCATTGCCCGTCGAGGCGCATGCCGAAGAGCCGCTCCGAGGCGATGGCCTTGTCGAACAGCCGGTTGAGGGAAAAGGCGCCCTCCGGCGTGTCCGCGAACAGGGCGGGCTTCAGGATCGCGACGCCCGCGTAGATGAAGGGGGCGACCTTGCGCTCGCCGCGCCGTTCCAGGCGCCCGTCCGCCGCCACCAGGAAATCGCCCGCGCCCTCGTAGCCGAGGCTCGTCGTGGTGGGCGCCACGAGGAGGAGCGCATCCATGCGCGCGCCGTCCCAGGCGGCGATGAGGCGGGACAGGTTCGGCTCCGGGCCTTCGAGCCAGAAGGAATCGGAGTTCAGCACCACGAAGGGCGCCTCGCCCATCAGCGGCAGCGCCTTGCGGATGCCGCCGCCGGTCTCCAGCAGCGCCTCGCGCTCGTCCGAGACGGTGAGGCGCGGCGGCCCCGCCCGCCGGGCGAGATGCGCCTCGATCTGCTCCGCGAGCCAGTGGACGTTCACCACCGCGTGCGCCAGCCCCGCCTCGGCCGCCCGGTCGAGGGCGTGGTCGAGGAGCGGCTTGCCCGCCACCGCCACCAGGGGCTTGGGCAGGGTGTCCGTCACCGGCCGCATCCGCGTGCCGAGGCCGGCGGCCAGCACGAAGGCGCGGGTGATCGGGGTCTCGGAGGCGTCGCTCATGCTCGTTGTCCTGGCCGTCGCGGGGGTCAGGCCTCTGGGTTGTCGCCGACGGTGCCGGGCAGGTGCCGCTCATGCCAGTCCCGCACGGCCGCCAGGGCCGGGTGGGCGAGGTTGCGGGCGAGGTAGCCCTCGATCCGCGGCAGGTGGGCGAGGTAGCCGGGCTTGCCGTCCCGCCGGTCGAGCCGGGCGAAGATGCCGAGGATCTTCGTCGCCCGCTGCGCCGCCAGCAGCGCGTAGGCGGTGGCGAAGGCGCCCATGTCGAAGTTCGGATCGCGGGCGCGGCGCTCGCGGACATAGAGGCCGAGCAGCCGCAATTCGAAGTCGGCGCTGGCGTCGACGCGGGCATCCTGCAGCAGCGAGGCGACGTCGTAGGCCGGATGGCCCATCACCGCGTCCTGGAAGTCGATGACGCCGACCCGCTCCAGACCCTCCCGGTTCGGCAGCCAGATCAGGTTGGGGGAATGGTAGTCGCGCAGGGTCCAGGTCGGGCGGGCGGGGACGGCGCCGTCCAGCGCCTCGCGCCACAGGGCGACGAACTCGTCGCGGATCTCCTGCGTGAGGCTCACGCCCCGGATGGCGGGGGCGTACCATTCCGGCAGCAGCTCCGCCTCGAAGAGCAGCGCTTCCTTGTCGTAGGGGGGGATGACGTGGTCGATCCCCTCCGCCACCGGCAGCACGGCGGGCAGATCGGTGGCGTGGAGCTTGGCCAGCAGCCGCACCGCCTCCGCGTAGCGCTCCGGCCGGGGGGCGCCGTTCTCGATCACCGGCTCGCTGCCGAGGTCTTCGAGGATCAGGAGCCCCTCGTTCAGATCCTCGCCGTAGACCTTGGGCGCCGAGAAGCCGAGCGCCCGCAGGCCCCGGTCGAGGGCGACGAAGGCGTGGACGCTCTCCGCGAGGTGGACGATGGCCGAATAGGGCTTGCCGTCGCGCACGGGCGGGCCGTCCGCCCGCGCCGGGGAGATCATCAGCACCGCCGTGGTGCCGTCGGGCTTGCGCAGGCGCTCGTAGGCGCGGGACGAGGCATCGCCCTGCATCAAGATGCGCTCGGCATCGTCCCAGCCGGCGCGGGCCAGGAGCTTGCGCACCGCCCGCGCCCGGTCGATGCGGGCCTGCAGGCCGCCGAAGCCCTCGATCCGGGCGAAGCGCGAGCCCTCGCCGAATTCCGGCCGCAGGGCCAGGGTGACGGAGAGGAGGGGGCCGCCCTGGGCCGGCAACTTCTCCGGCCATTCGACCAGGGTGATCGCCCCCTCGGCCATCTCCTCGAAGCCGAGTTCGACCAGCTCGTCCGGGTCGCGCAGCCGGTAGAGGTCGGCATGGATGATGGATCGCCCGTCGCGGGCCGTATAGGGCTGGATCAGGGTGAAGGTCGGGCTGGGCACCTCCAGGGCGGGATCGCCCGTCAATTCGCGGATGATCGCGCGGGCGAGCGTCGTCTTGCCGTCCCCGAGGCCGCCCGAGAGCGCCACCCGGTCCCCCGGCAGCAGGAACTCGCACAGGAACAGGCCAAGGTCCTCGGTCGCCATCTCATCGGGCAACACGAATTCCCAGGCGGATCCCGCCTCGCCGGATTCCTCGCGCACGTCCTGATCGTCGCCGCCCAAAATTACCTCCGCGAGCTTGCGCGCATGGTCCGTAAAGCAGGGGCCGATGCAAGCCCAATCCCGCCGCCGCGCTGGTAACGCGACGGGGCGGTGCAGGGAAAGCACGCCCGCAACTCCTGGTCCAGGCTGGCACGGGGCTTGCCACGGCGGAACGCCGTGACACCAACGAAGGCACGTCACGGTGCGGAGGACAGGATGAAGCGCGAAGACCTCACCGAGAAGCTGCTCGATATCAAGCGGGAAAAAGGCTGGAGCTGGAAGTACATTCACGAGCAGATCGGCGGCCTGTCGCCCTTCCTGATCACCGCCGCCTGCATGGGCCAAATGAAGCTGCCCAAGGCACAGGCGAAGCGTGCCGCCGAATTGTTCAGCCTCACCGAGGCCGAGGAGCGCATGATCAACGAGGCGCCCTATCGCGGCTCGATCCCGTCCATGCCGCCGACCGATCCGCTGATCTACCGCTTCTACGAACTGGTGATGGTCTACGGCACGACCTTCAAGGAGCTGATCCAGGAGGAGTTCGGCGACGGCATCATGTCGGCCATCGACTTCAACATGGACATGGCGCGCGAGGCCAACAACAAGGGCGACCGCGTGAAGCTGACCATGTCGGGCAAGTTCCTGCCCTACAAGTATTATGGCAACGACGAGGGCACGCCGGAATACGGGTTCAAGGAGGGCTGAGCCCGTCTACCGGGACGCCGTCACGCTGAGCATCGGCAGGGTGACGCGCAAGGCCGCCTCGGGCTCCTTCGGGGGTCCGAGGCTCGCCAGGGCGGCGAGGCCCAGCGCCAGCGTCAGGGCGAGGAGCGACGTTTCGAAGCCGCGATAGACCCATTCCATCGTCACCTCCCGCATTGAGATCCGAGGATCGGCGGGAAAGGTTACGATCCGGCTTACCGACCGGCCCCTCCCCCGCGAGGAGGAGGGGCCGGACTCTCAAGGTCAGAGCAGCTTCTCGATGGTGATCGGCATGTCGCGGACGCGCTTGCCGGTGGCGTGATGCACCGCGTTGGCGATGGCCGCCGCCGTGCCGACGATACCGATCTCGCCGACGCCCTTCACACCGAGCGGGTTCGCCTTGTCCTCCTCGTCCACGAAGATCACGTCGAGGTCGTGGATGTCGGCATGCGCCGGCACATGGTACTCGCCGAGGTTCCGGTTCATGAACCGGCCGAGCCTGTGGTCGAGCATCGATTCCTCGTGCAGGGCCGAGCCGATCCCCATCACCGTGGCGCCGATGATCTGGCTCCGCGCCGTCTTGGGGTTGAGGATCTTGCCCGCCGCGATGGCCGAGACCACCCGCGTCACGCGGACCTGACCCAACTCCTCATCGACCTTCACCTCCACGAACACCGCCTGGTGGGTGAAGCACTCGAACTCCTTGGCGAAGTCCGAATCCGGCCCGGCCTCGCCCACCACCTCGATCCGGTCGTGGCCGCCGGCCTTCATCGCATCCACGATGGCGACGGAACGGGACGGGTCGTCGGCAAGCGCGATGCGCCCCTTCGAGAAGACCACCCGCTCGAAATCGGCGTTGGCGAGCGGCGAATCGTCCATCTGCCGGGCGAGCACGAAGACCTGGGCCGCGATCTCGCGGCAGGCCTTCATCGCCGCCGTGCCGGAGGAGGCCGCCGTCCACGAGCCGCCCGCCACGGGGGCCTCGGCCAGCGACGTGTCGCCGAGTTTCGTCGTCACGTCCTCCATCGACAGGCCGAGCGTGTCGGCGCCGATCTGCGTGAGGATCGTGTAGGTGCCGGTGCCGATGTCGCCGGTGGAGTTGCCGAGTTCGAGCTTCCCGTCGCCGGTGAGCACCGCGCGGCACTTGGAGGGCATCATCAGCGCCTCCCAGATGCCGGAGGCGACGCCCCAGCCGACGAGCTCGCGCCCGTCGCGCATGGAGCGGGGCTCGGGGGTGCGCTTGGCCCAGCCGAAGCGCTCGGCGCCCTGCGTGAAGCAGGATTTCAGCGCCTTCGAGCCGAAGGGCTTGTCCTCGATGGGCTCGCGGTCGGTGTAGTTGATGAGCCGCAGCTCGATCGGGTCCTTGCCCAGCTCCTGCGCCAGCTCGTCCATGGCGCTCTCCAGGGCGAACAGGCCGGAGACCGCGCCGGGCGCACGCATGTCGCCGGGGGTCGCCGTGTCGATCTTGGCGAGCTTGTAGGTGAGCTTGACGTTGTCGCAGGCGTAGAGCGTGCCCGACCAGTTGACGATGTTCTCCTGGTAATCCTCGTATCGCGAGGTGCCGTGGACGGCATCGTGCTTGAGCGCCTGGAGGGCGCCGTCCTGGCCCGCGCCGAGGGAGACGGTCTGCACCGCCTCGGCCCGGTAGGTGAAGCTCCACATCTGCTCACGGGTGAGCACGATCCGCACCGAGCGGTCGAGGTCGCGGGCCGCGAGCATCGCCAGGAAGGCCTGGAATTGCGGGCGCAGGCCCGATCCGAAGCCGCCGCCGAGATAGGGGTTGAGCACCCGCACCTGCTCCGGCTTCAGGCCGAACGCGCCGGTCAGGTATTGCTGCGTGTTCGCAACACCCTGGACCTTGTCGTAGACCGTAAAGCTGCCGCCCGGCTCCACCACCACCGTCGTGGCGTGGGGCTCCATCGGGTTATGGTGCTCGTTGGCCATCCGGTACTGCTGGTTAACCCGGATCGGCGCCTTGGCGAAGGCCCCGTCCGCATCGCCCCACGGCTCCGGCGGCGGCTTGATGCCGTCGCGCTTCTTCGGCGGGTCGTAGGCCTCGCCGACAAGGGCATCGATGTCGGTCTTGGGCGTCTCGGCATTGTAGGTGACGTTGACGAGGGAGGCGGCGTAGCGCGCCGTCTCGAAATCCTCGGCGAGCACCACCGCCACCGGCTGGCCGGAGAACAGGATGTTCGCGTCGAACAGCGGGCGGTAGGGCACGCCGGGGGGGCCGACCATGTCCTGGTAGGCCTTCGGGTCCGCGGCCATGTCCGGGCGGTTCTCGTGGGTGAGCACCTTCACGACGCCCGGAACGGCCTCGGCCTTAGCGGTGTCGAGGCCGGTGATCGTGCCACGGGCGATGGTGCTCGTGACGACGTAGCCGTGGACGAGACCCTCGGCGGTGAACTCGGCGGCATACTTGGCGAGGCCCGTCACCTTGGCGGGGCCGTCGACACGGCTGCGCGGGCTGCCGACATGCCGGTCGCTGCCGGCGGCGGGGCTGATCTGAATGGTCATCGGGACCTCACTGAATGCGCTTGTCGCTGAGCGACTGGGGCGTGCCGGCGGCGGCCTGTTCGAGGCCGCGCACGATGGCCCGCCGGGCGAGTTCGATCTTGAAGCCGTTCTCGGACTGAGGCTTCGCCTCGGCCACGATCATGTCGGCGACCTTGGCGAAGGTCTCCCGCGTGGCGGGCTTGCCGGCGAGTTCGGCCTCGGCCTGAATGTTGCGCCAGGGCTTGTGGGCGACGCCGCCCAGCGCAAGGCGGGCGGTCTTGATGGTGTCGCCGTCGAGGTCGAGGGCGGCCGCCACCGAGACCAGCGCGAAGGCGTAGGAGAGCCGGTCACGCAGCTTCAGGTAGGTGTAGTTCCGCGAAAAACCCTGCTCCGGCAGATCGACGGCGACGACGATCTCGCCCGGCTTCAGGTTCGTGTCCTTCTGCGGCTCGTTCCCCGGCAGACGGTGGAACTCGGCGAAGGGGATCGACCGCTCGCCGTCCGGCCCGCTCACCTGTACCGTCGCCTCCAGGGCAGAGAGCGCGATGCACATGTCCGACGGGTGCGTGGCGATGCACTGGTCGCTGGTGCCGAAGATCGCGTGGATGCGGTTCACGCCGCCGATCGCCGGACAGCCCGAGCCGGGCTCGCGCTTGTTGCAGGGCGTGCCCGCGTCATAGAAATAGTAGCAGCGGGTGCGCTGGAGCAGGTTGCCGCCGGTCGTCGCCGCGTTGCGCAGCTGCGCCGAGGCGCCGGCCAGGATCGCGTTGCGCAGGAGCGGGTAGCGCTCCGCAACGCGGGAATCGTAGGCGACGTTCGCGTTGGTGGCCAGCGCCCCGAGGCGCAGGCCACCGTTCGCCTCCTCGATGCCCTTGAGGGGCAGGTGAGTGATGTCGATGAGCCGGCCGGGCTTCTCGACCTCATACTTCATCAGGTCGAGGAGGTTGGTGCCGCCGGCGATGAACCGGGCGCCGGCCCCGAAGGCGCCGACCGCCTCCGCCACCGTGCCGGCGCGGACGTATTCGAAGCGGTTCATCGTGCGCCCCCCTGGTGCATCACGTCCTCGATGGCATCGACGATGTTGGTGTAGGCGCCGCAGCGGCAGATGTTGCCGCTCATGGCCTCGCGGATCTCCTCGCGGCTATGGGCGTGCCCTTCTTCCATCATGCCCACCGCCGAGCAGAGCTGGCCGGGGGTGCAGTAGCCGCACTGGAAGGCGTCGTGCTCGATGAAGGCTTCCTGGATCGGGTGCAGGGCGTTGCTGCCCTTGCGCTCGCCGAGGCTCGCCAAACCCTCGACGGTGGTGATCTCGGCGCCGTCCTTCATCACCGCGAGGGTGAGGCAGGAATTCACGCGGGTGCCGTTCACCAGCACGGTGCAGGCGCCGCACTGGCCGTGATCGCAGCCCTTCTTGGTGCCGGTGAGGTCCAGGCGCTCGCGCAGGAGGTCGAGGAGGGTCGTCCAGGGCGTGACCTGCAACTCGCGCCGCTGGCCGTTGATGGTGAGCGTGATGCCGATGGGCGTGTCCGCCGAGACCGGCGGACTCTGTTCAAGCTGCATGGCGTCGTCCGCGAAAAGGGCCGGCGGAGCCGGCGGGAATGACGAAGGTTCGGCGGCGGGGCGCATCGCGATGGCCCGTGCACAACCGGTTCCGTCGATAACCATTCCAAACTGAGCCTGTTCCGAAGAGGGACGCCCTGCGACGGAAGGGCATTGCCGCCCGGCGCCGGCCTCGGCTAACCCTGCGCCTGTCCCCGACACGGCGGAGAGAGCGATGGCCGGACTCGACGCGATCCTGAACGACATCGACGCGGATCTCGACAACGCGCTCGAACGGCTCTTCGCCTTCCTGCGCATCCCCTCGATCTCGACCGACCCGGCCCATGCCGGCCAGTGCCGCGAGGCCGCCCAGTGGCTCGCCACGGACCTGACGGCGCTGGGCTTCGAGACATCGGTGGAGGACACCTCCCTCCACCCGGTGGTGCTGGCCCACAAGCCGAAGCCCGGCGCGCCGCATGTCCTGTTCTACGGCCATTACGACGTGCAGCCGGTCGATCCGCTCGACCTCTGGACGCACCCGCCCTTCGAGCCGCGCCTCACCACCGACGCGGCGGGTCACAAAAGGATCGTCGCCCGGGGCGCCTCGGACGACAAGGGCCAGGTGATGACCTTCGTGGAGGCCTGCCGGGCGCATCTCGCGATGAGCGGCGAACTCCCCTGCGGCGTCACCATCCTGATCGAGGGCGCCGAGGAGAGCGGATCGCAGGGGCTGCCGGAATGGGTCGCGGCCAACCGCGACCGGCTCGGCTGCGACGTGGTCCTCGTCTGCGACACGGGGATGTGGGACCCGAGGACGCCGCAGATCACCTCGTCGCTGCGCGGCCTCTGCTACTTCGAGGTGAAAGTCACCTGCGCCGACCGCGACCTGCATTCCGGCTTCTTCGGCGGCGCCGCCCGCAACCCGATCCACGTCCTGTCGCGCATCGTCGCCGACCTGCACGACGCCGACGGCAGGGTGACGGTCCCCGGCTTCTACGAGGGCGTCCACGAGCGCCCGGCGGACGTCATCGAGCAATGGCGCGGCCTCGGCATGACCGCGGAGACGTTGCTCGGCCCCATCGGCCTGAAGGAGCCGGCCGGCGAGAAGGGCCGCCTGCCCCTGGAACTGGTGCAGTCGCGCCCGGCTTGCGACGTGAACGGCATCTGGGGCGGCTACACCGCCGAGGGCACCAAGACGGTGATCGCCTCCACCGCCTCGGCCAAGGTCTCCTTCCGCCTCGTGGACGACCAGGACCCGGCGGCGCTGGCGAAAAGCTTCGAGGCCTTCGTCCGCGAGCGCGTGCCGGCCGATTGCTCCGTCGAGGTCGTCACCTACAAGGGCTCGCGGGCGATCAGCCTGCCCTTCGACATGCCGGAACTCGCCACCGCCAAGGCGGCCCTCGAGGCCGAGTGGGGCGTGCCGGCGGTGACGGTGGGTGCGGGCGGCTCGATCCCCATCGTCGGCGACTTCAAGCGGCTGCTGGGCAAGGACACGCTGCTCATCGGCTTCGGCCTCGACGACGACCGCATCCACTCGCCGAACGAGAAGTACGACCTCACGAGCTTCCACAAGGGCACACGGTCCTGGGCGCGAATCCTTTCCGCGTTGGGCGAACGGAGCTGAGCGCCCCGTGCCATAGGACACGCCGCCGGCCCGCCCTCCCCGCCCCGGCCGGATGAATCCGCGAAGCGTAGCCGTCTCATCGGACAGGGATGGTGCGCGGAGGCGTGAATGCGAAGTGGTGTGAAGTGGGCCACGGCCCTCGGGCTGGGGCTGGGGCTGGGTGCGGCCCTGGCGGGGGGCGCGGCGCAGGCGGGCTCGGCGGCCCAGCCCGGCCAGACCATCGGCCTGCCCACCGGCGCGCAATTGCCGGTCGGCCTGTATTTCGTGAACCTGTCGAGCTTCGGCGTGCGCGACACCTCACCGGCCTCGTCGGAATCGAACGTCAACCTGCCGACGCTCGCCCTCGCGACGCCCTGGACGGTGCTCGGCGCGCGGGTCCAGTTCTTCTTCACGCAGCCGGTGGTGGCGTCCAGCCCGCGCGGCGGCCCCTACCAGAGCGGCATTGGCCAGCCCTTGCTCGCCGGGCAGCTCGCCTGGGACCTCGGCAACGATTTCGGCGTGAGCTATCTGTTCGGCGGCTACCTGCCGATCGACACCCGCTTCCTCACGCAGGAAGCCTCGCTCTCGCACCGTTTCGCGGCGAGCTACACCGGCAACGGCTTCAACCTGACAGCGAACCTGCTCTACGGCACATTCCTGAACGACCGCTCGCCCTTCGGCGTGCTCTACCCGGACTATTTGAACCTCGACATCACCGCGACGAAGAAGTTCGGCAAGTTCGAGATCGGCCCGGTAGCCTTCGGCTCCACCGACCTGCCGACGAACGTCACCGGCTACCAGCGGCAGGGGCAGATCGCGGTGGGCGCCCTCGTCGGCTACAATTTCGGCCCGGTGAACCTTCAGGCCTACGTCACCCGCGACGTGATCGAGCGCAACTACGGCGGCTACGAGACCCGCGGCTGGCTGCGCGCCATCGTCCCCCTCTACCAGGACAAGAAGGACGTCGCGCCCAACCGCACCCTCGTGACGCGGGAACAGGGCGGATAACCGCCCCTTCCTCAGTCTTCGTCTTCGCTTGCTCCAACAAAAAACCCCCGCGATCCTCGGATCGCGGGGGTTCTTCTGTTCAGGTGCGCTTAGCGGTGGGAGCGGCGGGGCGCGGTGCCCGAGGCCCAGTGCGGGGCGACCACGTCGCCGCGGCTGACCGTGGCGCGGTTCCCGTCGTGGAACATCGGCGCGCCGGCGATCTGGCCCGTGCCCATCCGCTGGGAGTGGAGCGACTTCGGGTTGTGGTAGGGGTCGTTGACGTAGCTGCTCATGTGCCCGCCGCCGGCCGCCTGGCGGCTGCCGTCGCCGCCTTCGGCACGGGCCAGGGACGGCAGGGCCAGAGCGGTGACGGCCAGGCCCAGGATCGCAAAGCGCTTCATCTCAATAACCCCTTCGAGGTGTCTTCGCGCCGGACCCGCTGTCCTGCGCCGATGAGAAGAACATAGCGCCTATTTTCGAATGTATAAGTGCGCATACGCACAGTATATCTAGCTGTAATTTAATCCTTTTATTGTCGTTGCTGGGTGCGCCCACACACATGGAAAAACAACGCGCGGACTAATCCCCCGTCCCGGTCGTCAGGGCCGGGCGATCCGCCGGTCGATCCAGGACCAGAGGGCGCGGATCTCGGAGGCCGCGTAGCCGGCCGGTGCGTGCTCCGTGACGCCCCGGCCCAGGGCGATGGCATCCTGGTGATCGACGCGCTGGAGCATGGCGGGCTCGGCCATCATCCCGAGGCCGGCGAGTTGCCGCGCGTAGAGGCCCGTGCGCGGCGAGGGCGGAGGCGGGCACTGGTTGAGGACGAGGGCGAGGCGGTTGCCGAGGCCCTGCCCGGCCAGGAGTTCGATGGTCGGCAAGGCCGCCATCAGGTCGAGCCGCGAGGGGCGGATCGGGATCAGCACGAGGTCGGCGAGCCGCAGGATCGCCGCGACGCCGCCGATGGAGGAGCCCGGCGTATCGATGATCGCGAGGGTGCGCCCCTGCTCGGCCTGCTCGTCGAGGATCGGCTGGAACTGCGCGAATTCCCAGGGACGCAGCCTGTCGACCACCGGCTCGATTCCGCCCCGGAGGGTGCCCCAGGCGCAGAGCGAGCCCTGCGGGTCGGCGTCGAAGGCGGTCACGCGCTCGCCGGCCTCGATCGCCGCGACGGCGAGGGAGGCGGAGAGCGTGGTCTTGCCGGTGCCGCCCTTCTGGACGGCGACCGCGATCACGCGGGGGCGGGGGCTGGGGCTGGGTTGGGGGCCCGTGCGGCGGGGATCCATCGTGCGATTCCATCCCGGTCACGGACGGGAGCCGCCTGATTCCGGGCGGTGCAGGCTTACGGCAGGCGCGGCCCGCGGCAAACCGCAGGCCGCGCCGCGCCGATGACCGGCGGCGGATCGTGTCAGTGGATGGCGTCGATGATCTTCGCCTTGGGGCTGGCATCGGGCGCGGGCGAGGAGCCGGCGACGAGGGTGCTGCCCGGCTTCGCCACGGTGAGCGCGATGGCGATGAGGGCCAGGATCGCCGCGAGGCCGGCGGGGAACAGGAAGGCCATCTCGCCGAAGCGGTAATCGAGCAGGCCGCCGAGCACGGCGCCGGCGCTGAGGCCCGCCCAGAGCGGCGCCTGGATCCAGAAGGAGGGCGCTACGGTGCCCATCAGCAGGTTGGCGCAGCCCGTGCCGAACCGCACCACGGCGCCGGTCACGTAGGTAAGCGCCAGCGAGCGCCCGCCCTCGTCCTGCAGGGTGGCGTTCTGCAGGCCGAGCGCCAGCACGATCGGGTAGGCGTGGAGCGGGTAGGCGAAGGTGCCCCAGGGCATCAGCAGGCCGGTGGCCAGCAGCGCCGCCTGGATCGTCAGCAGCACCGAGAGCCGCCAGCGGCCCACCACCGCCGCGATCAGCGTGCCGAGGAAGGCGCCGAAGCAGAACACCGCGATGGTGCTCGCCACGCGGGTGACGTTGTCCCAGTCGCCGTTCGCCACCGCCACGCCGAAGCGGGTGGTGTTGCCCGACATGAACGACATGAAGAGCTGCGAGAATTCGAGGAAGCCGATGGAATCGGCGGTCCCGGCGAGCATCGCCAGGGCGATGGCAAAGAACAGGCGGGACCGTGGATCGGCGGGGAACGACTTGTCCTCCGGGGCTCCGGACTTGTCCTTCTCGATCCGCTCGTTGACCATGCGTCACCCCCCGTGACTGAGGCCGCCCCATGGCGGCCGACCATTAATGGACGGCACCGCCCGAGGTTTCATCCAAGCACGGGTTGCAGGGCGGCAATGCGGCCGGGCACCGGCCTTCCCCCCTCGAACCGTACCGTCGCCTCGCGCAGGATCCTCACCGCGAGACCGGCCCCCCCGGCCGCCGCGATCACGTGAGCATCCGCATGGGCGTAGCGTCCGTCCGTGCCAAGGCGCACCGGAGGGTCCGTCTCGCCCTCCGGCGGCGACTGGATCGTGAAGGCCGCCCATCCCCCCGGCCGGAGCACGCGGGCGATGCCGGCGAGGATCGGCGCGAGGTCGGCGCAGTAGATGAACACGTCCGCCGCGAGGCAGAGATCGGCCGATTCCGCCGGCTCGTCGTTCAGGAACGCCCCGAGTTCGGCCGCGACCAGCCTGTCGTAGCAGCCCTTGGCGCGGGCCTGCGCCAGCATGGCGGGCGACAGGTCGACCCCCGTGAGCCGCCCGACCCGGTGGGCGATGGCCGCTCCGGCGAGGCCGGTGCCGCAGCCGAGGTCGAGGGCGGCCTCGAACCGCACCGGCGCGGCGGGCAGTACCTCCGCCACGAGCGCGGGCCCGACATAGCGCAGCCCCTCCACGAGATGGCGCTCGAAGCGCGGCGCGTAGCCGTCGAACAGGGCGCGGACATAGGCGGGGGTGAGGGCGGCCCCCTCCCCCACCCCGAGCCGGGCGAGATGCAGCCCGGCGCCGATCCGATCCTCCGGGTCGAGGCCACGCGCCGTCGCGTAGGCCGCGAGCGCCGCCTCCCGCTCGGCGGGGTCGCGGGTGGCGGCGAACAGCGCCTCCCGCGCCCGCCCGAGGAGCAGCCATGCGGGGGCGTAGCGCGGGGCGATCTCCACCGCCTGGGCGGCGAGGTCGGCGCAGGCGGCCGCATCGCCCTCCGCGAGGCAGGCCTCGGCGTAGCGATAACGGCGGTCGGCAAGGAGATCGCCGGAACTCTGGGGGACGTACATGCGTCGAACAGGGTTTCAAAAGGGCGAGCCCTTTTGCGGGCGCGGGGCGGAGCCCCGCAAGGTGTCTGATCGAGGGTCGATGTCCACACGCGCGAGCGATCTGCTCACCCTCACCCGCGAGGGGCTCTACTGCCCCCTCGGGTCGTTCCACGTCGATCCGACCTGGCCGGTGGCGCGGGCGCTCATCACCCACGGCCATGCCGACCATGCCCGCGCCGGCCACGCCCGCGTGATGGCCACCCCCGAGACCCTGCGGATCATGGCCGTGCGCTACGGCGAGGATTTCTGCGGCTCCTCCCAGGAGGCCAAGCTCGGGGAGACGCTGCGCGTCGGCGACGTCTCCGTGCGCTTCGTGCCGGCGGGGCACGTCCTCGGCTCGGCGCAGATCGTCATCGAGCACGAGGGCGTGCGGGTCGTCGTCTCCGGCGACTACAAGCGCGCCCCGGACCCGACCTGCCTGCCCTTCGAGGTCGTCCCCTGCGACGTGTTCATCACCGAGGCGACCTTCGGCCTGCCGGTCTTCACCCATCCCGACACGCGGGGCGAGGTGCGCAAGCTCATCGCGTCCCAGAGGCTCTTCCCCGAGCGCGCCCACATCGTCGGCGCCTACGCGCTCGGCAAGGCGCAGCGGGTGATGGCGCTCCTGCGCGAGGAGGGCTGGGACGGGCCGATCCATCTCCACGGGGCGATGGAGAAGCTGACCGACCTCTACAAGCGCGAGGGCATTCCCCTCGGCGAGACCCGCAAGGTGGTGGCCGCCGAGCGCAAGGATCTGGCGGGCGCCATCGTGATCTGCCCGCCCTCCTCCATCCAGGACGTGTGGTCGCGCAAGTTTCCCGATCCCGTCACCTGCTTCGCCTCCGGCTGGATGCGGGTGCGCGCCCGCGCCCGGCAGAAGGGCGTGGAACTGCCCCTCGTGATCTCCGACCACGCCGACTGGCCGGACCTGTGCCGCACCATCCGCGAGACCGGGGCCGGCGAGGTCTGGGTGACGCACGGGCAGGAGGACGCCCTGGTCCATTGGTGCGGCAGCGTGGGCATCCGGGCCAAGCCCCTGCATCTCCTCGGCTACGGCGACGACGGCGAGGCCGAGCCCGTGGCGGCCGGCACGGAGGAGGCGGCGTGAACGACTTCGCCCATCTCCTCGACCGCCTCGGCTACGAGCCCCGCCGCAACGCCAAGCTGCGGCTGCTGCAGGATTACTTCGCCCGGACGCCCGACCCGGAGCGCGGCTACGCGCTCGGCGCCATGACCGGCTCCCTGAGCTTCCGCGAGGCCAAGCCGGCCCTGATCCGGGGGCTGGTGGAGGCGCGCATCGACCCGGTGCTGTTCCGCCTGTCGCACAATTACGTCGGCGACCTCGCCGAGACGACGGCGCTGATCTGGCCGGCGCCGGCCGAGGCGAACGAGGCCGGCATCGGCCACAACAACCCCCCTCCCCCGAGCCTCGCGGAGGTGGTGGAGACCCTGGCCACGACGGCCAAGAAGGACCTGCCCGGCCATCTCGCCACCTGGCTCGACGCGCTGGACGAGACCGGACGCTGGGCGCTCCTGAAGCTCGTCACCGGAAACCTCCGGGTCGGCGTCTCGGCGCGGCTCGCCAAGACGGCGGTGGGCGCGCTGGGCGGGCACGAGGCCGACGCCGTCGAGGAGGTGTGGCACGGGCTGGAGCCGCCCTTCGCCAGCCTGTTCGCCTGGGTCGAGGGCCGGGCCGAGCGCCCCGAGACCCTGAACCCGGCCCCCTTCCGGCCGCCGATGCTCTCGCACCCGATCGAGGAGCGGGACGACCTCGACAAGCTCGAACCGGAGGCCTTCTCCGCCGAGTGGAAATGGGACGGCATCCGCGTGCAGCTCGTCGGCGGGCGCGACCGCGAGGGCGTGCAGGTGGGGCGCGTCTATTCCCGCACCGGCGAGGACATCACGCACGCCTTCCCCGACCTCGCGGAGGCGATCACGTTCGAAGGCGCCCTCGACGGCGAGTTGCTGATCCTGCGCGAAGGCCGGGTGCAGAGCTTCAACGTGCTGCAGCAACGGCTCAACCGGAAGTCCGTGACGGGCAAGCTGCTGGAGGAATTCCCGGCGCATGTGCGCGCCTACGACCTGCTCGCGAGCGAGGGCGAGGACCTGCGGTCCGAGCCGTTCTCGGCGAGGCGGGAGCGCCTGGAGGCGGTGATCCGCCGCCTCGACCACGCCCGCATCGACATCTCGCCCCTCGTGCCCTTCGCGGATTGGGACGCGCTGGCCGCCGCCCGCGCCGACCCGGCCTCCGTGGGCGCCGGGGAGGATGCGGACGCGATCGAGGGCGTGATGCTCAAGCGCCGCAACAGCGCCTACCTGCCCGGCCGCCCCAAGGGCCCGTGGTGGAAGTGGAAGCGCGAGCCGCACATCGTGGACGCGGTGATGATGTATGCCCAGCGCGGGCACGGGAAGCGCTCGTCCTTCTACTCGGACTACACGTTCGGCGTGTGGCGCGAGGCGCCGGAGGGCGGCGACGAGCTGGTGCCGGTGGGCAAGGCCTATCACGGCTTCACCGACGCGGAACTCGCCAAGCTCGACCGCTACGTCCGCAACCACACGACCAAGCGCTTCGGCCCGGTGCGGGAGGTCGCCTATGGTCGCGAGGCCGGGCTGGTGCTGGAAATCGCCTTCGAGGGCGTGCAACGCTCTACCCGCCACAAGTCGGGGGTGGCGATGCGCTTTCCCCGCGTCAGCCGCATCCGCTGGGACAAGCCCGCGGCCGAGGCGGACCGGATCGACGTGCTGGAGCGCATCCTCGCCCGGGGCGAGAAGGAGATCGCCCCCGGCGCCAGCCTGCAGGAGGATGCATGAGGAGCGGTCGGTTCGGACGGGTCGAGGCGCTGGCCTCCGGGCCGGTGACGCAGCAGGCGAGCGGCCGGTTCATCGTCGCCACGCCCGGCCAGGGCTTCACCGACATCACCGCCGCCATCGCCGGCTTCGTGCACGAAAGCGGCATCGGGAACGGCCTCGCCAGCGTGTTCTGCCGGCACACCTCGGCCTCCCTCACCATCCAGGAGAACGCCGACCCGGACGTGCAGACCGACCTGCTCACCGCCCTCGACGGCCTCGCCCCCCGGCACGACGCCTATGTCCACGGCGCGGAGGGGCCGGACGACATGCCCGCCCATATCCGCACCATGGTCACGGATTCGGGCCTCGTGGTCCCGGTCGTCGGCGGCCGGCTCGCCCTCGGCACATGGCAGGGAATCTACCTGATCGAGCACCGCGACCGCCCGCACCGCCGGGAGGTGCTGCTGACGGCGATGGGCGGGTAGGCCCGAAACATTCGGGAACATACCCTGCCTTAACGGTCCCGAAACCATAAGGTCGGGGCCGGCACCCGCCCCGATCCGCGCGGGACGTCCGGGCAGGACGACGACGCCATGAGCCTCCTCGACGCGGTCTCGAATTCCACCAGCGGCCTCTCCGCCCAGGCCTTCGCCCTCAACAACATCTCCGGCAACATCGCCAATGCCTCGACGGCGGGGTTCAAGAGCACGGAGACGCATTTCGCCGATCTCCTCGCCGAGACGGAGGCCGGCTCGCAGCCGGCGGGGGGCGTCTCCCTCAGCACCCGATCCAGCCTGCAATTGCAGGGCACCATCGCCTCCACCGGGGTCTCGACGAACCTCGCGATCTCCGGCGACGGCTACTTCATCGTGAAGGCCAACACCGGCTCCACCGCCACGCCGAGCTTCGGCGGCCAGACGGGCTACACCCGCCGGGGCGACTTTGCGGCGGATGCCAACGGCTATCTCGTGAACGGGGCGGGCTTTTACCTGTTCGCCGGCCCCTCGGCGAGCACCCCGGTCCAGGTCGCCACGGGCGGCGCCACGCCGGCGAGCCTCGCGATCTCGCCGGCCGGCTCGATCACCGCCACCAACGCGGACGGCAGCACCAAGAGCCTCGGCACGATGACGCTCGCCCAGTTCGACAGCCCGGAGACCCTCGCCCCCCTCGACGGCGGCACCTACCTCGCCACCGACACTTCGGGCACCCCGAGCTACGGCCTCGCCGGATCGAGCGTCACCGCCGGCTCGATCGAACAGTCGAATGCCAGCATCTCGGACCAGTTCGCCAAGATGATCGAGACGCAGCAGGCCTACAGCGCCAACACCAAGGTGCTGAACGCCGCCAACGAGATGCTGCAGGACGCCCTCACCATGTACGTGTGAGGCGTCTCACAAAAACTTCAGCGGGTCCGTCTCCGGCGGCGCGGGGGCGACGTCGTTGCGGTTCCACCAGCCGCCGCCCAGCGCCACGAACAGGGCCGCCGTGTCGGCATATTGCGTGGCGCGGGCCGAGGCCGAGGTGATCAGCGCCGAGAGATAGCCCTGCTGCGCGATCAGCACCTGCGACGAGTTCACGGCGCCCGCCGTGTATTGCTTGCGGATCAGCTCCAGGCTCTGGCCCGTGGCCTTCTCGGCGGCCTGGGCGGCGGCCACCGCCTTGGCGTCGGCCTGGAGGGCGCGCAGCGCGTCCGCGACGTTCTGGAAGGCGGTGATCACGATCGCCTTGTACTGCGCCTGGGCCTGGTTCAGGCTCTCCTCCGAGGCGCGCTGGCGGCGGAACAGGGTGCCCGCGTCGAAGATCGGCGCCGTCGTCTGGCCGATGATCGTGAAGAAGGCCGCGCCGGGATTCGTCACCGAGGCGAGGCGCACCGCGCTCGACCCGCCCGTCACCCCGATGTTGAATTGCGGCAGGCGGTTGGCCACCGCCACGCCGACATTCGCGGAGGCCTGCTGCACCAGCGCCTCGGCCGCCTTCACGTCCGGCCGCTGCTGCACGAGGCGCGAGGGCAGGCTGACGGGCAGCTTCGTCGGCAGGCGCAGCGACGCCAGGGCGAAAGTCTCCGACACCTCGTCCGAGGGCAGGCGCCCGGCCAGCGCCGTCAGCAGGTCGCGCTGGATCGCGAGCTGCTTCTCCAGGGGCGGGAGCAATTGCTGCGACAGCGCCAGCGCCGCCTGCTGCTGCACCACGTCCGCCCCGGCGATCTGCCCGAGGGACAATTGCTTGTTGTAGAGCCCCAGCACCTCGGTCTGGGCCTGGATCACCTTCTTGGTGGCGTCGATCTGCGCCCGCAGGGACGCCTCCTGGATCGCCGCCGCCACCACGTTGGCCGTCAGGCTGAGATAGGCGGCCTCCAGTTGGAACCGCTGGTTCTCGGCCGTCGCCTCCAGGGATTCGATCTGCCGCCGGTCGGCCCCGAACACGTCGGGGCTGTAGGAGACCACCGCCTGCGGGGTGAAGAGCGAGTAGAGATACCGCGTCTGGTTATTGAGCGGCGATTGCAGTTGCAGGCCCGGCGCCAGGGCTTCCTGCGCCAGGGGCGTGGCGGTGAGGGTCGGGTAGAGGGTGCCCTTCTGGGCCAGCACGTTCTGCTGCGCCACCCGCAACCCGGCCTGGGCGGCCTCCAGGTTCGGGTTGTTGGCGAGGGCCTGCTCCACGAGGCGGTTGAGCGCCTTCGAATGGAACAGGGTCCACCATTGTCCGGGGATGTCGGCGCCGGGGACGAAGCTCTGGTCCGCCGAGCCGCCCTGGCGGGTGCGCAAAGTGTCGGCGGCCGAGGGATTCGCCAGGGGCTCCTTGGTGTAGCGCGTGACCGGCGGCGCCTCGGGGGGGACGAAGTTCGGCCCCACGGCGCAGGCCGACAGCCATGCCGCCGCCAGGGATCCGGCGACGACGCCGCGCGTCGTCCGGGCCGCCGCGACCCGCCCGGCACCGTTCCGGCCCCTCCTCGTCATCATGCCCCCGCCGCGGTCCGACACCCGCTCCGCTCCTCGGGAAAAGGGCCGCCGGGACGGCCGGAGTCAATGCGACCCCCGCCCCGCCGGCCGAGTCGGCCCCGCGCCTGTGGCCCGCCGGCCACGGCGTCGCGCGCAAGGCCCGCCATCACGCCGCCATCCGGTGTTCGCGCAGCGCCCGCGCGTCGGGGTTGGTCTTCCGCCGGGAGAACAGGGAGATCAGGATCGGCACGATCACCAGGATCAGGTTCGGCGCCAGGAGGATGCCGCCGACCACCACGAGGGCGAGCGGCTTCTGCACCTGCGAGCCGATGCCGGTGGAGATCGCCGCCGGCAGCAGGCCGACGCAGGCCGCGACGCAGGTCATCATCACCGGGCGCATGCGCACCACGGCGGCGTTCCAGATCGCCTCCGACCGCTCCCAGCCCTCGTCGAGGAGCTGGTTGTAATAGGCGAGCAGGATCACGCCCTCCATGGTCGAGATGCCGAACAGGGCGATGAAGCCGATCGCCGCCGAGATCGAGAACGGCGTGCCCGTCACGAACAGGGCGAAGATGCCGCCGATCATCGCCATCGGGATCACCGAGAGGGTGAGCAGCATGTCGGTGACGGAGGAGAAGTTCACGAACAGGAGCAGCGCGATCAGCAGCAGGGTGATCGGCACGACGAGGCTGAGCCGCGTCGCCGCCTCGGTGAGGTTCGTGAACTGGCCGACCCATTCCGCGTGGTAGCCGGAGGGCATGTCGACCTCCTGCTCAACCCGGCGCTGCGCTTCGAGCACCGTCGAGCCGAGGTCGCGCCCGCGCACGGAGAACTTCACCGGGATGTAGCGCTCCTGATCCTCGCGGTAGATGAACGAGGCGCCGGAGACGAGATCGACGTCGGCGATCTCGGAGAGGGGCACCTGGATCACCCCGCCATTGGGGTTCTGCGCGCCGACCGAGATGTTGCGGATCGTGGCCAGCGACGAGCGGAACTCCTTGGCGAGCCGCACCCGCATGGGGAAGTGCCGGTCCGAGCCGTATTCGTAGAGGTCGCCCACCGTCTGGCCGCCGACCGCCGCCTGGATCGTGGTGTTCACGTCGCTGATCGAGAGGCCGTAGCGGGCGGCCTTGTGCCGGTCGACGTCGATCCGCACCGTCGGCTGCCCGAGGGATTCGAAGACCGAGAGGTCGGTGATGCCCGGAATCGTGGAGAGCACCGCCTTCACCTGGTTGGCGGTCTTCGTCAGCTGCGCGAGGTCGGTGCCGTAGATCTTGACCGAGTTCTCGCCCTTCACGCCGGAGGCCGCCTCCTGGACGTTGTCCTCGATATACTGGGAGAAGTTGAACTCGATGCCGGGGAACTCCTCGGCCAGCTGGGCGCCGAGGTTGCGGATCAGGGTGTCCTTGTCGAGGCCCTTGCGCCACTGGTCGGCGGGCTTCAGGGGCGCCAGGATCTCGACGTTGAAGAAGCCGGTGGCGTCCGTGCCGTCGTTCGGCCGCCCCTGGTGCGAGATGACCGTCACCACCTCCGGCACGTCCTGGAAGATTTTGCGCAGGCGCTGCACGTAGGCGTTGCCGGCCTCCAGGGAGATCGAGGAGGGCATGGTGCCGCGCACGTAGAGGTTGCCCTCCTCCAGCTTCGGCAGGAACTCCAGGCCGAGATGCCGGGCGGCCAGCCCCGAGCCGAGGAGGACCGCAAGCGTCACGGCGACGGTGATCACCCGGTTGCGCAGGCCGAAGCGCAGGGCGGTCTCGTGCCCGACGCGCAGCACCCGCACGATCAGCGTGTCGCGCTCCTCCACCCGCTTCGGCAGCATCATCGCCGAGAGGGCGGGCGAGACGGTGAAGGTGGCGATCAGGCCGCCGACCAGGGCGTAGGCGTAGGTCTTGGCCATCGGCCCGAAGATGTGGCCCTCGACGCCCGACATGGTGAAGAGCGGCAGGAAGCCGACGATGATGATCGTGGCCGAGAAGAAGATCGCCCGGTTCACCTCCGAGCCGGCGATGGCGATGGTGCCGAGCCGCCCCTTCAGGCCCCCCGGCGCCGGCTGCCCCTCGGAATGCTCGGGCTCGGCGAGATGGCGGAACACGTTCTCGACCATGATCACCGTCGCATCGACGATCAGGCCGAAATCGATGGCGCCGAGCGAGAGGAGGTTCGCGGAATCGCCCCGGATCACGAGGATCAGGATGGCGAAGCCCAGCGCGAAGGGGATCGTCGCCGCCACGATGATCGCGCTCGTCAGCGAGCCGAGGAACAGCCACTGCACCACGAAGACCAGCACCACGCCGAAGACGAGGTTGTGCATCACCGTGTGCGTCGTGGTGTGGATCAGGCCCGAGCGGTCGTAGATCCGCTCGATCTTCACGTCCGGCGGCAGGACGGTGGAGGAATTGATCCGATCGATCTCGGCCTCGACCCGCTCCAGGGTCGGCAGGCTCTCGCCGCCGCGGGTCATCAGCACGATGCCCTCGACCACGTCCGCTTGGTTGTCGTGGCCGACGATGCCGAGGCGTGGGGCGTTCGAGACGCGCACGTCGGCCACGTCCCGCACCAGCACCGGCACGCTGTTGACGAGGCTGATCAGCGTGTCCTTGATGTCGTCCATGTCGCGGATCAGGCCGACGCCGCGCACCACCGCCGATTGCTGGCCGACGTTGAGGGTCTGGCCGCCGACATTGATCGAGGCGTTGTTCAGGGCGTTCGTGAGCTGGACCAGGGTCAGGCCCTGCGCCTGGAGCCGGTTCAGGTCGACGGCGACCTCGAATTCCTTGGCCTTGCCGCCGAAGGCGGTGACGTCCACCACGCCGGGAATCGCCTTGAAGCGGCGCTGCAGCACCCAATCCTGCAGGGTCTTCATGTCCATCGGCGAGTAGCCCGCCGGGCCGACGAGCTTGTAGCGCATGATCTCGCCGACCGGGCTCGTCGGCGAGATCGCCGGCTGGGCGCCGTTCGGCAGTTGCGGCGCCTGCGACAGGCGGTTGAGCACCCGCTGGAGCGCTTCCTCGTAAGTGTAATTGTAGTTGAACTGCACCTTCACGTCGGAAAGGCCGAACAGCGAGATGGTGCGCACCGTGGTCGCGTTGGGGATGCCCGCCAGCGCGACTTCCAGGGGAATGGTGATGTAGCGCTCGATCTCGTCCGCCGACTGGCCGGGATTCTGGGTGATGACGTCGACGAGCGGCGGCACCGGGTCCGGATAGGCCTCGATGTTGAGCTTGGTGTAGGCGGCGTAGCCGATGCCGAGCATCAGCACGAAGAGCAGGCAGACGAGGACGCGCTGCCTCAGCGCGAAGACGATCAGAGCGTTCATCGCGCCGGTCTCACGACGCCTTGTCGCCCGTGGCCGCCCTGTCGATGAACAGGGCGCCGCGGGTCACGATCTGCTCGCCGGCCTGCAGGCCGGAGACCACCTGGGCGTTGTCGCCGTTGATGAGCCCGAGCTGCAGGTCGCGGGCCTCCACCGCGCCGTCCGGCCGCGCCACCCAGACATGGGTGCGCCCGCCCTCGTAGACGACGGCGGAGAGGGGCACGCTCGGGCTCGGCTCGCCCTTGCCGGTGACGATCGTGTAGGTGGCGAACATCTCCGGCCGGAGCAGCCGGTCGGGATTGTCGACCTCGCTGCGCACGGCGAGGCGGCGCGTCGCCGGGTCGAGGCTCGCGGCCATGTAGTTCACCCGCGCCTTGAACACGCGGTTGCCGAACCCCGCCACCTTCGCCTCGACCTCCTGGCCGATGCGGATCTTCGGGATCTCGCTCTCGCGCACGTTGGCGATGAGCCAGACGGTGGAGAGGTCGCCGATCACGAATTGCGGATCGCCGGAGGCATTGATGTACTGGCCGGTGCCGACCTTGCGCTGGACGATGGTGCCGGGGATGGGCGCGCGGATCTTCGTCTCCGGGCTCATCGTGCCGTTCTTCTCGTAGGCCGTGATCTCCGCATCGGTCTTGCCGAGCAGCCGCAGGCGGTTCTTCACCGCGTCGAGGGCGGCCTCGGCGGTCCTCAGGTCGCTCTGCGCCGCGATCACGTCGTTCTGCGCGGATTGGTAATCCTTCAGGGCCACCGCCTTGGCCTGGAACAGCTCCTGCTGCCGGGTGGCGATGGTCTGGTCGAGCTTCAGCAGCGCCTGCTGCTTCTGCAGGGTGTTGAGCGCGGCCTGATAATCGTTCTGCGCCTGGACCATGTCCGTGGCCTCGACCACGAACAGCACGTCCCCGGCCTTCACGTCGTCGCCCGCCCGGACCATCACCTTAGTGACGCGGCCGGAATAGGGGGAGACCACGGGCACGTTGTCGTCGTCGTTGAGGGCGATGCGGCCCTCCGCCGCGCCCTCCGGCCGGAAGACCTGGTTCGCCACGGGCAGGATCTCGAAGGAGGCGCGCTGCTCCATGCTCGGGCGGAACACCCGCTCCACCGGGGCGGCCTTGGTCGCCTCGATCCCGGCATCCTGGTCGTCCGAGGCGAACAGCCCCTTGGCCGCCGCCATCGCCCGCTCGCCGAGTTCGTGCGCCTCGTGCGGGCGCAGGGCCGCGAAGGCGCCGAGGCCGCCCAGGACGACGAGCAGGACGAGGAAGACGGAGCCCCGCCGCCGCCGAGCGGGCCGCGTCGGGGAGAGGCCTGCCTGATCCGGGTGGAGGGGGTTGCGGGCGTCCATGGGCGTCGTTTCAGCCGGGCGGTGAGAAATCAGCCGCGATTCGCGCCTGCCTTGGGAGCAAGCGTTGAACCGGAGGTTGGCGCTTTTCCAAGGCAATGACGCGAAAGCACTCGCGCCACCGTCTCGGCACGGGGGTTAGAACCTCGGCCGCCGCGCGGCAAACGACGGTTTCGTGAGGGGCTGCCTCCGTCTGTGATCGACCCGCATGACGGACCTGTGACGGGCTGGGGACGGGGGCCCTTCCGTTGGCGGGGTCGCGTGACAATGTTACAGCGACAACCCCGACGACCCTTCGCGAACACGGCAGGCCGCTATGGCACATTCCCCCCAGACGGACGGCAAGATCCCGGTCACGGTGCTCACCGGCTATCTCGGCGCGGGCAAGACGACCCTGCTCAACCGCATCCTCACCGAGAATCACGGGCGCCGCTACGCGGTCATCGTCAACGAATTCGGCGAGATCGGCATCGACAACGACCTCGTCGTCGGCGCGGACGAGGAAGTGTTCGAGATGAACAACGGCTGCATCTGCTGCACCGTGCGCGGCGACCTGATTCGCATCATGGACGGGCTGGTGAAGCGCCGGGGCAAGTTCGACGCGATCATCGTGGAGACCACGGGCCTCGCCGACCCGGCCCCCGTGGCCCAGACCTTCTTCGTGGACCAGGATGTCGGCGACGCCGCCCGCCTCGATGCGGTGGTGACGGTGGCCGACGCCAAGTGGCTCACCGACCGCCTGAAGGACGCCCCCGAGGCGAAGAACCAGATCGCCTTCGCGGACGTGATCCTGCTCAACAAGGCCGATCTCGTCTCGCCCGCCGACCTCGACCGGGTGGAGGGCGAGATCCGCGCCATCAACCCCCTGGCGCAATTGCACCGCACGACGAACTGCGCGGTGCCCCTCGACGCGGTTCTGGAGCGCAACGCCTTCGACCTCGACCGCATCCTCGACGTGGAGCCCGACTTCCTGGAGGAGAGCCACCACCATCACCACGATTCGGAGATCCACTCGATCTCCGCGAAGATCGAGGGCGAGGTGGACCCGGAGAGGTTCATGCCGTGGATCTCGAACCTCACGCAGGTCCAGGGCCCGGACATCCTGCGCTGCAAGGGCATCGTCGCCTTCCCGAACGAGCCGAAGCGCTTCGTCTTCCAGGGCGTGCACATGATCCTCGACGGGGACGTGCAGGGCGATTGGGGGAAGGACGAGAAGCGCGTCAGCCGCGTGGTCTTCATCGGCCGCAACCTCGACGAGGCGACGATCCGCGAGGGCTTCGAGGAGTGCCGGGCCTGAGGCCCTACACCACCACGGTGATCGCCTGCGCCGCCCGCGTCAGCCCGGTGTAGAGCCACCGGGCCCGGTGCTCGCGGAAGGCGTAGGATTCGTCGAACAACGTCACCTTGTCCCACTGTGACCCTTGCGCCTTGTGCACGGTGAGCGCGTAGCCGTAGGTGAACTCGTCGGTCTCCCGGCGCTGATAGAGGGGGATCTCCTCGTCGGTGCCGGCGATCATCGCCCGCAGCACCTTGATGTCGGTGGGGCGGCGGCGCAGCGCCGGGTCGTCCTCCGGCACGATGTCGAGGCGGACCATGTCCGGCCGGGGCGGCGCGCGGAGCGCATGCACCGTCCAGGTCGAGCCGTTGAGCAGGCCCTTCACCCGGTCGTTGCGCAGGCAGACCAGCTTCTCCCCCACCGCCGGCATCGGATCGGTGTGGCCGGCGATCTCCCGCAGGCGGTTGTTGTAGAGCCGGCGCGTCTTGTTGAGCCCGACCAGCACCTGATCGCACTCCATGACCTGCGCCGGGTCGAGGTCCCGGCGGGAGACGACGCGGCTCGCCCCGAACTCCCCGCGCTCCAGGCGGCCGCCCTCGCGCACGGTCATGGCCATGCGCACGATCGGATCGTCCTTGGCCTGCCGGTGGACATCGGTGAGCATCACGTCGGGCTCGGCCTCGGTGAAGAAGCCGCCGCCGCGCACCGGCGGCAACTGGGCCGGATCGCCCAGGACCAGCACCGGCTTGTCGAAGGACAGGAGGTCGTTGCCGAGGTCGGAATCGACCATCGAGCATTCGTCGATGACGATGAGGTCCGCCTTGGCCACCGGGCCGGAGCGGTTGAGGGTGAAGGTCGGGCCGCCGCCCTCCTCCGCCTCCTTGGTGCGGTAGATCAGCGAGTGGATCGTCGCCGCGTCGTGGCAGCCCTTCTGGCGCATCACCGAGGCGGCCTTGCCCGTGAAGGCGCCGAACACCACCGACCCGTCGACATCCTCCGCGATGCGGCGGGCGAGCGTCGTCTTGCCGGTGCCGGCATAGCCGAACAGGCGGAACACCTGCGCGCCGCCGTCGCGGCGCCACGCATCGATCGCCTTCAGGGCCGCATCCTGCTGCGGCGCGTAGGCATCGGTCATCGCGGGCGCGACCTCACGGCCAGCGCACGGTCGGCGGCATGGAGGACAGGATGGAGGCGACGTTGCCGCCGGTCTTCAGCCCGAAGATCGTGCCCCGGTCGTAGAGCAGGTTGAACTCCACGTAGCGCCCGCGCCGCACCTGCTGCTCGGTGCGGTCCTCCTCCGTCCAGGCCCTGCGCATGTTCTCGCGCATGATCGGCGGATAGGCGTCGAGGAAGGCGAGGCCCACCGATTTGGTGAAGGCGAGGTCCGCCTGCGGCTCCTCGCTCCAGCGGTAATCGTAGAAGATGCCGCCGATGCCCCGGGGCTCGTTCCGGTGCTTCAGGTGGAAATACTCGTCGCACCACGCCTTGTAGGCCGCGTGATCCACCCCGTGGGCCTCGCAGGCCTTCTGCAGGCAGGCATGGAAGTGGCGGCTGTCCGGGTCTTCCTGGTTGCGCCGCCGCTCCAGCACGGGGGTCAGGTCGGCGCCGCCGCCGAACCACGCCTTGGTCGTGGCCACGAACCGCGTGTTCATGTGCACGGTGGGCGCGTGCGGGTTCCAGGGATGGGCGATCAGCGAGATGCCGGTCGCGAAGAAGCGCGGATCCTCCGCCGCGCCGGGCATCTGAGCCCGGAACTCGGGGGCGAATTCGCCATGCACGGTCGAGATGTGGACGCCGGCCTTCTCGAAGGCCCGGCCCCTGAGCATCGCCATCACCCCGCCGCCGCCCGGCACGCCGCTGTGGTCGGTGCGCTCCCAGGGGGTCAGGACGAAGCGGCCGGGCTCGCGCGGGGCGTCCGGGTGGAGGGGCCCCTCCGCCTCGTCCTCGATCGCCTCGAAGGCGGCCACGATCCGGTCCCGCAGGGTGGCGAACCACGACGCGGCCTCCGCCTTCATGGCGGCGACGTCGGCCTCCTTGACCGGCAGGCCTAGGGCGGCGCGGGGATCGGCGGGCATGCTCATGCCCATGGCTTTCCCACCCCGCCAAGCGAGCGTCAATCGGCGGGCGTCAATCGGGGGGCGTCAATCGGGGGCGGCGTCCCGCCGGGGCGTGTATAAGGGCCTCCCCGCGGGGCCCGGTCCCCGCCTCCCGAAACCCCGCCCGCTCCATGACCGCCCGTCAGGCCGTCTTCACCGTGTCCCGTGGCGTGCCGTTCCTGCCGGCCATGGCCGACGCCCTTCTCGACGGGCGCCTCGTCGGGCCGGTGGCGCGGGACCCGCTGGCCCTGGCCTCCGTCTCCGTCTACCTGCCGACCCGCCGGGCGGCCCGCGCCCTGTCGGCGATCCTGGCCGCGCGCCTGGGCGACGCGGCCCTGCTGCCGCGCACCGTGCCGCTGGGCGAGGCGGACGAGGCCGAACTCGACCTCGCCGCCGACCCGCTCCTCGGCGCCGCCCCGGCCCGGCCGCCCATCGCGCCACTGGAACGGCGGCTGATCCTCGCCCGCCTCGTCCGCGCCTGGGCGCAGACGGTCGACCGCTCGCTCCTGCCCCTGCAGGACGAGGTGCCGTTCCTCGTGCCCTCCTCCCCCGCCGACGCGGTGGGGCTGGCGGGCGACCTCGAAGGGCTGATGGACGCGCTCACCGTCGAGGGCCTGCCCTGGTCGGAGATCGCCGGGGCGGTGGAGGCGGAGTATTCCCGCTATTTCGGCCTGACCCTCGACTTCGTGAAGATCGCCGCCGAGAACTGGCCGAAGCTCCTCGACGCGCGCGAACTCGCCGACCCCGTCGCCCGCGCCCGCTCCCTGATCCTCGCGGAGGGCGAACGCCTCGCCAAGGCGCCGGACGATCCGGTGATCGTCGCGGGCTCCCTCGGCTCGGTGCCCGCCACCGCCAAGCTCATCACCGCCGTGGCGAGGCTGCCGCGCGGCGCGGTGGTGCTGCCGGGGCTCGATCTCGACCTCGACGAGGCCGGCTGGGACGGGATCGAGACCGGCGAGGGCTTCAGCCGCACCATCGCCCACGGCCATCCGCAGGCGATCCTGCACCGGCTGCTCGGGCCGGGCGGCCTCGCCATGAACCGGACGGAGATCGTCGCGCTCGGCACCCCCGACGCCGCCGGGACGGCCCGCGCCCGGATGCTGTCCCAGGCGCTCCGGCCCGCCGACACCACCGATGCGTGGTCGACCCTCGACCCCGCCGAGCGCCAGGCCACCGCGCGGCTCGGCCTCGACGGGCTCGCCCTGGTGGAGGCCGCCGACGAGCGCGAGGAGGCGCTGGTCGCCGCGCTGGCGCTGCGCGAGACCCTGGAGACGCCCGGCGCGACGGCCTTCCTCGTCACCCCCGACCGGGGGCTCGCGGGCCGGGTCGCCGTCGAGCTGCTGCGCTGGGGGATCGTCGCGGAGGATTCCGCCGGGCTGGCCCTGGCCGCCGCCCCGGCCGGGCGCCTCGCCCGCCTCGCGGCGGAATTCGCCGCCGACCTCGCCCGCCAGCAGGCCGACAGCCTCCCCGCCCGGCTCATCGCCCTGCTGTCGCACCCGATGGTGCGCCTCGGCCTCGGCCGCGAGGATCTGGTGCGCGGTGCCGCCGCCCTGGAGATCGGCCTGCTGCGCGGCCCCGCCCCCGCCCCGACCCTGGCGGGCCTGCGCCGGGCGCTCGCCGCGCGGCGGACGGGGGAGGACCCGGACCGCCGCCCGCCCCGGGCCGAGCGGCGCCTGACGGAGATCGATTGGGAGCTGGCCGCCTCGATCCTCGACCAACTGGACCTCGCCTTCGCCGAGTTTCCCGGCCCGGAGGGCGCGGGGGCGTGCGACCTCGTCGCCGTGGCCGCCGGGCACCGCACCGCCTGCGAGGCCCTGCTCGCCGGCCCGGAGGGCGCAGAGGAGGCGGAGGCCGAGGCCTCGCTCGCCTGCCTCGACACCCTGTTCGACGACCTCGACATGGCCGAGCCCGGCGGGATGGAGGGCGACTTCGCCGACTATCCAAGCTTCTTCACCACCCTGACGCGGGAGCGGAAGGTCGGCTGCGCCGGGCCCTCGCCGCATCCGCGCCTGCGTATCCTCGGGCTGATCGAGGCCCGCCTGCTCCAGGCCGACCGCATCGTGGTCGGCGGCCTGGACGAGGGCGTCTGGCCGGTGCGCACCGTGACCGACGCCTTCCTCAACCGCCCGATGCGCGAGCGGATCGGCCTCGACCCGCCGGAGCGGCGGATCGGCCAGATGGCCCACGATTTCACCGAGGCCCTGGGCTGCCACGACGTGGTGATCACCCGCGCCCTCAAGCGCGACGGTTCGCCCACCGTCCCCTCGCGGCTGATCCAGCGGATGCGCGCCTTCGCGGGCGAGGAGGCCTGGGGCACGGCGCTGAACGCCGGGCGGCGCCTGTCGGGGCTCGCCGCCGCCCTCGATGCCGCGCCGGCCCAGCCGCGCCTGAAGCGCCCCGCGCCCAAGCCCGACCCGGCCCTGTTCCCGCGCAGCCTCAGCGTCACCGAGATCGAGACCCTGGTGCGCGACCCCTACGCGATCTTCGCGCGGCACGTCCTCGGCCTCGATCCGCTGGAACCGCTGGCCGCGCTTCCCGGCGCGGGCGAGCGCGGCACCCTGGTCCACCGCATCTTTTCGGAGTTCGCCACCGCGTATCCGCAGGCGCTGCCCCGCCAAGCGGATGAACGGCTCTACCAGATCGCGGCGGATGCGTTCTCCCGGATCAATGACGCCTATCCGAGCCTCTACGCGGAATGGTGGCCGCGCTACGCCCGCATGGCCCTGTCCTACCTGCCCTGGGAGACCGAGCGGCGGCCGGGCCTCACCCGCGTCCATGCCGAGATGTTCGGCCGCTGGACCATTCCGCTGGGCCGCGAGACCTTCACCCTGCGGGCCCGCGCCGACCGGATCGAGCTCCGGCCGGACGGCACCGCCTGCATCGTGGACTTCAAGACCGGCACCGTGCCGAGCGCGAAGGAGATCTTCACCGGCTTCTCGCCGCAGCTGACGCTGGAGGCGGCGATGCTGATGCACGGCGCGTTCAAGGACCTGCCGCGCACCGCGCAGACGCCGGACCTGCTCTACGTCCACGCCTCGGGCGGGCGGAAGGCCTTCGTGCCGATCCCCGTGAAGCCGCCGCGCGGCGACGAGCGCAGCGTCGAGGCGATCGTCGCCGAGCACACGCAGCGCCTGCGCGGCCTGATCGCCCGCTTCCTCACCGGGGAGGCGGCCTTCACCGCCCGCCCCTACCCGCAATACGCCAAGGGCACGGGGGCCTACGACCACCTCGCGCGGGTCAAGGAATGGTCGCTGGGCGGCGAGGGCGGCGAGGAGGAGTAGGGCCTCTAAAGGGCGCCGGGCCGCTTCAGCTCGATCTCGATGAAGGCGATCGGATGATCCGCGCCGTTCATCACATCGTGCCGGATGCCGGCCGGGCGGGTGTAGGTGTCCCCGGCCTTCAGGGCGGTCTCGCTCACCGCCTGCCCGTCATGGACCCGCAGGATGCCGTCGGCGAGCATCACCACGACATAGGGCCAGCCGTGCTCGTGCCAGCCGGTGACGGCGCCGGGCGGGAAATCCCAGCGCGTGACGCGCACGGAGGCGTCGTCCTGCTGCACGGTCGGCACGGCAGGGATCGTGCAGGCGAAGCCCGGCATCAATGGCAGCCGCAGGAGCCCGAGCCGCAGCCGCCGGACTTGGCGGGTGCCACCGTGTCGCGGTCGAGCCCCCGCTCGGCGAGTTCGCCGAGATAGGTCTCCCACCGCCGCACGTAGTTGCGGCCGAGTTCGTGCAGATAGCCCCAGCCGTAGAGGCCGGTGTCATGCATGTCGTCGAAGGTGAGCTTCACCGCGTAGTTGCCGACCGGCTCCACGCCGAGGATCGCGACGTTGCGCTTGCCGCCGAGCACCTTCCGCTCGGCGGGGGAATGGCCCTGCACCTCGGCGGACGGACTCGACACCCGCAGGTATTCGGCCGGCAGGGCGAAGCGCGTGCCGTCCTCGAAGGCGACGTTGAGGATCCGCTTGTCCGGGGACAGGCGAAGCTCGGTCGGCCAGAAATCCTGGCCTTGGTCCTGGGTCTGGACAGGGGTCACGGGTCACACCGTTGCGGCAATCGGGGGTTGCGCTCACTGGGCACGCTTGCCCGGGAGCGTTCCGGCCATCATATCCCTTGCAATGGCCGATGACATCTCCCTCCCTTCGACGGTCCTGCCGGCCGGCGCGAGGCCCGCGCCGCTGATCGACCCGTTCCAGCGGGCGATCACATACCTGCGCATCTCGGTGACGGATCGCTGCGACCTGCGCTGCGCCTATTGCATGTCCGAGAACATGCAGTTCCTGCCCAAGCGCGACCTCCTGAGCCTGGAAGAACTCGACCGGCTCTGCGGCGTGTTCATCGCGCGCGGCGTCCGCAAGCTGCGCATCACCGGGGGCGAGCCCCTGGTGCGCCGCGACATCATGCACCTGTTCCGGCGGCTCTCGCGCCATCTCGACACAGGCGCGCTCCAGGAGCTGACCCTGACCACCAACGGCACCCAACTCGCGCGCTTCGCGCCCGAACTGGCGGCCCTCGGGGTGAAGCGCGTCAACGTCTCCCTCGACACCCTGGATGCGGCCAAGTTCAAGGACATCACCCGCCGGGGCGACCTGCCGGTGGTGCTCGGCGGCATCGAGGCCGCGCGCAAGGCCGGGATGCAGGTGAAGATCAACGCCGTCGCGCTGCGCGACGTCAACGGCGACGAGATCCCCGACATGATCGCCTGGGCCCACGGCCTCGGGATGGACATGACGCTGATCGAGGTGATGCCACTCGGCGAGATCGAGGCCGACCGCACCGACCAGTTCCTGCCGCTCTCGGTGGCGCGCCAGCGCCTGGAAAGCCGCTACACCCTCACGCCGCTGCCCGACCGCACGGGGGGCCCGGCCCGCTACGTGCGCGTGGAGGAGACCGGCGGACGGCTCGGCTTCATCACGCCCCTGACTCACAATTTCTGCGAGAGCTGCAACCGGGTACGCCTGACCTGCACCGGCCAGCTCTATCTCTGCCTCGGGCAGGAGGATTCGGCGGATCTGCGCGCCGTGCTCCGCGCCACGCAGGACGATGCCGTGCTGGCCCGGGCGGTGGAGGAGGCGATCTCGCGCAAGCCCAAGGGCCACGACTTCGTCATCGAGCGCCAGCGCCCGGCCGCCGTGCCCCGGCACATGAGCGTGACGGGGGGGTAGCGGAGCATCCCCTCTCCCCGCATGACGGGGAGAGGGAAAGAGGGGTCGCCCCTAGAACGGGATGTCGTCGTCGAGGTCGTAGCCGCCCCGGCCGCCGCCGGCGCCGCCGGAGGAGGACGGAGCCGGGCGACGCTCGCCGCCCTGGGCGCGGCCACCGCCGAAATCGCCACCCCGGCCACCGCCACCGCCGCCACCGAAATCGCCGCCACGGCTGATCTGGCCGCCGCCTTCCTCCTCGGACGCGAACTCGCCGCCGCCACCGCCGCGCCCGTCGAGAATCGTCAGCTCCCCGCGGAAGCGCTGCAGCACCACCTCGGTCGTGTACTTCTCGACACCCGACTGGTCGGTCCACTTCCGGGTCTGAAGCTGGCCCTCGATATAGACCTTCGAGCCCTTGCGCAGGTACTGCTCGGCTACCCGCGACAGGTTATCGTTATAGATCACCACCGAGTGCCACTCGGTCTTCTCCTTGCGCTCGCCGGAGGCCTTGTCCTTCCACGATTCCGAGGTTGCGATCCGCAGGTTGCAGACCGGATCGCCCGAACCGAGGCGACGGATCTCGGGATCGCGCCCGAGATTGCCCACCAGGATCACCTTGTTGACGCTGCCCGCCATCGATCTCTCCTTGCGTTCCGCATCTCACGGGGCTGCACTTGCCGCCTACACATGCGCCCGTCTCCGCCCGTCGGCAATGCCGGCCGGACGGGAGCCCACAGACACGTGAGGCCACCCACAAGTTCTATCTTTGTTCTAACCGCTCGACAATCCCTGGTTGCGAAAACACTCCTAGACCTTCACATTTCCTCAGCATCCTCCGGGGTATAAGGTGCTGCTGCGCGGCCGCGCATCGTGCCATCTGGTGGGGATCATGGTCGTCGTCATACGCGTTCTGGCTCTGCTGGCCCTCTCGTGGGGCGCGGCCTTCGCCGCCGAGCCCGTGCGCATCGCCTCCGGCGTCCGCTACGAGCCGATCGGCCGCTGGGACGTGGACCGGCTGAACCACATCCTCACGACCGACACCCCCGCCTTCGCCGGCATCCCCGTCACCTACACGCCGGCCAGGAACGCGGTGACACTCTATCGCGTGACCTACCCGTCGGTGATCCCCGAGCGCGGGAACAGGCCGACGGTGGCGACGGGCCTCGTCGCGGTGCCCGAGGCCGGCGGGGCGCGCCTGCCGATCGTGTCGTACCAGCACGGCACGGTCTACGGGAAACGGCAGGTGCCCTCCTTCCCGGAGGAATCGCCGGAGACGCAGTTGATGCTCGCCCAGTTCGCCGGGCAGGGCTACGTGCTGATCGGCGCCGACTATTTTGGGCTCGGCCTCTCGGAGGAGCCCGAGGGCTACATGGTCAAGGCGAGCCACCAGCAGGCGACCTACGACATGCTGATGGCCGCCCGCGCGGTGCTGGCCGACCTCAAGGTCGCCACCGGCGACCTGTATCTCGGCGGCTGGTCGCAGGGCGGCTTCGTCACCCTGGCGATGCTGGAGAAGCTCGAAGCGGCGGGGGTGCCGGTGAAGGCCACCGCCACCGCGAGCACCCCGGCCGACGTCTTCGTGGCCCTGAGCGGCTTCCTCGACTATCCGCGCAAGAACGACGCGACCTGGGTGCCGACCCTGTTCATCCTGTCGGCCTTCTCCTTCGAGAACTATTACGGCGTGCCGGGGCTGGCCCGCTCGCTCCTCACCGACGAGGTCTACGACCTCGCCAAGCGCGCCTACGAGCGCCTGCCCGTCGACACGAGCGCGGTGCCGACCGACCTGCGCAAGGTGGTGAAGCCGGCCTATTACGACCCGCGCTTCTTCGCGGACTCGGCCTATGGCCGCCTCGCGGCGCAGACGCAGTGCTACCGCTGGGTGGTGAAGACGCCCGTTCGCACCTTCTACGGCGAGGCGGACGAGGCGATCCGCACCGAACTCGGGCAATTGCCGATGCTCTACCAGAAGTCCCTCGGCAACGACCGGGTGGAGGCGGTCTCCACCGGCCCCACCAGCCACCGGGGCAACTTCGCCAAGGCCGTTCCCCTCTGGAAGGACTGGTTCGACGGGCGGTGAGCGCCGCTCACTCCTCGCGGAGGATGCGCAGGGAGCGCACGGTCAACTCGTCGATCTCCAGCGAGCCGATCCGCGCCCGTCCGATGGACAGGCGGCCGATGGCGAAGGCGCCGAACACCACCACCCCGAGGGCGAGCGCTCCCATCGCATAGGCCCCCGCCGCCCCGGCGCCGAGGGTGTGAGCCCCCGTCGCGCTGGTGCCGCGGGCGCGGTTGGCGGGCGGTCTCGGGTCGGCCATGGCATTCCTCGCTCCGGTGGCGGGCTCAGTATAGCCGGTTCACGTAGGCTTCGGCGATGGAGGCTTCCGCCTCCTCGACGGGCAGCGCCCGCGTCTGGTCGGCGAGGATGCGGCCGAGGCTCGGGAAAGCGTCGCGCGGGACGTGCTGGCCCGGATCCCACAGGCGGGAGCGGATCAGCGCCTTGCCGCAATGGAACAGGGACTCCCTGACCCGGACGACGAGCCCGGTCTCGGGGATCTTGCCCTGCGCGACGGCGGATTCCAGCAGCGCCGGATCGCGGGTGATCTCGGCCGCGCCGTTCACCCGCAGGGTCTCGGAGATGCCCGGCACGAAGAAGATCAACCCGACATTCGGGTTGGTGAGGATGTTCACGAAGGAATCGACCCGGTTGTTGCCCCGCCGGTCGGGGATCACCAGCGTGCGGGCATCGGGGGCGGCCACGAAGCCGGGGGCGTCGCCCCGGGGGCTGGCATCGACGTCGCCCGTCCCGTCGGCGCTGGCGAGCACGAGGAAGGGCGACAGGGCGATGAAGCGCAGGGCGTAGGCGTCGAGATGGTCCAGGACCTTCTCGGCGGCGAGCGCCCGCACCGGCCCGATTCCGGCGCGCAGGGCCGCCTCGTCGCGGATCACCGAATCGTCGGGGCTGTCATTCGCCATGGGATCTCCTCCGGGCATGGACGCCCGCATGTCCCGTGCCGAAGGTCAAGCCGGAGCGGGCTGCGTCCGGGCGGCGCCTGGACAAGCGCCCCGAACTTCGCTTGAGAACCGGTACCGTTCGTTTGTCCACGAGGCCCCATGCTCCTCCTCATCCTCGGCCTCGTGCTGTTCCTCGGCACCCACGCCTTCTCCATGCTGCGCGCCCGCCGGGCGAGCGTCGTCGGCCAGATCGGCGAGAACCGCTACAAGCTCGGCTACATGGCGCTCTCGCTGCTGGGCCTGGTCCTGATCGGCGTCGGCTTCCACGATTACCGGCTGCAGGGCATGATCCCCGTCTGGGATCCGCCGGTCTGGACGCGCCACCTCGCGCTCACGCTGGTGCTGCTGGCCTTCATCAGCCTCGCGGCGACCTACATCCCGAGCCATATCCGCGCGAAGGCGAAGCACCCGATGCTGCTCGCCGT
Organism: Methylobacterium sp. TK26; assembly: GCF_055361565.1. NCBI lineage: Bacteria > Pseudomonadati > Pseudomonadota > Alphaproteobacteria > Hyphomicrobiales > Methylobacteriaceae > Methylobacterium > Methylobacterium sp. TK26. Next base: position 3,447,855 of record NZ_CM143965.1, read on the forward strand.
GAAGATCTGGGCCACCGCCCACCTCCTCGCCAACGGCGACCTCGGCTCGATCCTGCTGTTCGGCGGCTTCCTGGCCTGGGCGGTCTCGGCCCGCATCAGCATCAAGCGGCGCGAGCGGGCGGCGGGCGTGCCGGCCGGGGGCCGCGCCGCCGTCGCCGTGCCGGCCGGCTGGCGCAACGACGTGCTGGTGGTGCTGATCGGCACCGCCGCGTGGTTCGTCTTCGCCCGCTACCTCCACTACCCGGTGATCGGCGTGCCGGTCTGGCCGGGGAGCATGTGAGGGCTCAGAACGGAGTGGCGGTTCGGCAACGGCGGACGCGGCCGTCCCTACGGACGGGGCATGGGTCGCCGAAGGTCGCCAAAGGTCGCCAAGTCCGCGGTCGCCAAGTCCGCGCCCCTGTGTTAGGCGCACGGCCTTCGAGGATCGCGAGGTGGTCCGGCGCCCGCCGCCGGCCGGGATACGATGGCCGAGAACAACGAATTCATCCGCGAGGTCGATGAGGAGTACCGCCGCGAGCGGATCCTCACGATCTGGCGCCGCTACAGCGGCGTGATCATCGCGCTCGCGGTGCTGCTGGTCGTGGGCGTCGCCGGGTGGCGCTACTGGCAGACGCAGCAGCAGGCGGCGGCCGAGGCGGCCTCCGTGCGCTTCGACGCGGCCAACCGCCTCGCCCGCGACGGCAAGGCCGAGGAGGCCGACAAGGCCTTCATTGCCCTGGAACAGGACGGCACGGCGGGCTACCGCCTCCTCTCCCGCTTCCGCGCCGCCTCCGAGACCGCCAAGGCCGACCCGGCCAAGGCCGCCACCGCATACGATTCGCTCGCGGGCGACGCCTCCCTCGGCGACGGCCTGCGCGACCTCGCCCGGCTGCGCGCCGCGCTGATCCGCATGGACGGCCCGAACCCCGATCCGGCGCTCGCCAACCTGCAGAGCCTCGCCGCCGGCAGCCCCTATCGCCACACGGCACGGGAGATGCTGGGCCTCGCCGCCCTGAAGAAGGGCGAGTACGAGGAGGCGAGCCGGTGGTTCGACCAGATCGTCGCCGATCCCGACACGCCGCGCTCCCTGCGCGAGCGCATCGAGGTCTACGCGGCCATCGTCGCGGGCGGCCCCGTCACCCAGACGGAGGCCAAGCCCGAACCCGCCGCGCCGCCGCCGCCCATCACCCGCTGACCCCGACACACGAGAGACTGACCCGATGGATATGCCGACCGTCGCGATCGTCGGCCGGCCGAATGTCGGCAAGTCGACGCTCTTCAACCGCCTCGTGGGCAAGAAGCTCGCCCTCGTGGACGACCGCCCCGGCGTGACCCGCGACCGGCGCGAGGGCGACGTCGCCTTCGGCGGCCTGATCTTCCGGGTCATCGACACCGCCGGCCTCGAGGAATCGGACGACGACACCCTCACCGGCCGGATGCGGATGCAGACCGAGGCGGCGATCCTCGCCGCCGACGTGGTGCTGTTCGTCATCGACGCCCGCGCCGGGGTGCTGCCGGCCGACCATTCCTTCGCCGAACTCACCCGCCGGGCGGGCTGCCCGGTCATCCTCATCGCCAACAAGGCCGAGGGCGGGGCCGGGATGTCGGGCGCCTACGAGGCGTTCTCCCTCGGGCTCGGCGACCCGATCCCCTTCTCCGCCGAGCACGGCGAGGGATTGGGCGAGTTGCACAACGCCCTGATCGAGGCCCTACCGAAGTCCGACGAGGACGAGGAGGAGGACGAGGACGGCCCCGGCGGACGGTCGCTGCGCGTCGCCATCGTCGGGCGGCCCAATGCCGGCAAGTCGACGCTGATCAACAACATGGTCGGCGAGGAGCGGCTGCTGGTCGGCCCCGAGGCCGGGATCACCCGCGATTCGATCTCCCTCGACTGGGAGTGGCGGGGCCGGCGGATCAAGCTGCACGACACCGCCGGCATGCGCCGCCGCGCCCGCATCGACGACAAGCTGGAGAAGCTCGCCGTCTCGGACGGGTTACGCGCCGTGCGCTTCGCCGAAGTGGTGGTGGTGCTCCTCGACGCGACGATCCCCTTCGAGAAGCAGGACCTCACCATCGTCGACCTCGTGGAGAGCGAGGGCCGCTCCCTGGTGATCGGCCTCAACAAGTGGGACCTCGTGGCCGACCAGCCGGGCCTCCTCAAGCAACTGCGCGAGGATTGCACCCGCCTGCTGCCGCAGGTGCGGGGCGTGTCGGTGGTGCCGCTCTCGGGGCTCGCCGGCGAAGGCGTCGACAAGCTGATGCAGGCGGTGGTGAATGCCGCCGAGGTCTGGGACCGGCGCGTGTCCACCTCCAAGATCAACGACTGGCTGAACGAGGCGACCTCGCGCAACCCGCCCCCGGCGGTGTCGGGCCGGCGGATCAAGATCCGCTACGCCACGCAGGTGAAGAGCCGCCCGCCGCATTTCGCGCTGTTCGGCAACCAGCTCGACGCGCTGCCGAAATCCTACACCCGCTACCTCGTGAACGCCCTGCGCGAGGCCTTCGACCTGCCGGGCACGCCGATCCGCCTGAGCCTGCGCACCTCGCAGAACCCGTTCGACAAGAGCTGAGCCGGGCCGTCACCGTTCGTTACAGGGCGGAGACGAATCCGCCATCCGGCGGATGCATGTCCGGCGCGTCATGGCGCTCCCGGCCCAGAAGGGCCGCCATCCGGGAGCAGCCCATGAGACCCCTCCTCCGTTCGTGCCTCGCCGCCGCGACCCTCGCCGGCCTGTCCGGTGCGAGCCTCGCGCAGGAGGCCGCGCCGCCGCCCGCCTCGGCGCGGGCGCAATGCCGCGCGCAGGTCGACAGCCGGAGCCTGACGGGGCCGGAGCGCAAGGCGGCGATGCGGGATTGCATGAAGCCCCAGCGCGACGCCTGCCGGGAACAGGCCATCGCCAAGGCCCTGCCGAAGGGGCCGGACCGCAAGGCGTTCATGCACCAGTGCCTCGGCGGCGCCGTGGCGGCGGCGCACTGAGCCGGCTTCAGCCCTCGATCAGGCTGCGGATGCGCACCGCCAGGGTGTCGAGGGAGAAGGGCTTGGTCAGCACCTGCGTGCCGGGGGCGAGGTGGCCGTGGTTGAGGGCCGCGTTCTCGGCATAGCCGGTGATGAACAGCACCTTCAGGTCCGGGCGGCTCAGCCGTCCGGCATCGGCCATCTGCCGCCCGTTCATCCCGCCGGGCAGGCCGACATCGGTGACGAGGAGGTCGATCCGCGCCTCCGATTGCAGCACCGTCAGGCCGGACGGGCCATCCGCCGCCTCGATGGCGGCGTAGCCGAGGTCGCCCAGCACCTCGGCGACCAGCATCCGCACGGTCGGCTCGTCATCGACCACCAGCACCGTCTCGCCGGCCTTCGCCTGCGCCGCCTCCACCTGCTTGGGGATCTCGTCCGGCTCCTCGGCCTCTCCGAGATGGCGGGGCAGGTAGAGGCAGACCCTCGTGCCCTGCCCGACCTCGGAATAGATCCGCGCCTGCCCGCCCGACTGGCGGACGAAGCCGTAGATCATCGACAGGCCGAGCCCCGTGCCCTCGCCCAGGGGCTTCGTGGTGAAGAACGGGTCGAAGGCCTTGGCGACGACGGAAGGCGCCATGCCGGTGCCGTCGTCCGAGACGCAGAGCGACACGTACTGGCCGGGCTCAACGTCGCGCTCGGCGGCGGCGCGGGGATCGAGCCAGCGGTTGCAGGTCTCGATCACGATGCGCCCGCCCTCCGGCATGGCGTCGCGGGCGTTGATGCAGAGGTTGAGGAGGGCGTTCTCCAGCTGGCTCGGATCGACCAGCGTCGGCCAGAGCCCGCCGGCCGCCACCACCTCCACCGCGACGGAGGGCCCGACCGTGCGGCGGACCAGATCCTCCATCCCCGCCACGAGGCGGTTCACGTCGGTGGGCTTCGGGTCCAGCGTCTGGCGGCGGGAGAAGGCGAGCAGCCGGTGCGTCAGGGCCGCCGCGCGCTTGGCCGCCCCCTGCGCCGTGCCGATGTAGCGGTCGAGTTCGCCCGTGCGGCCCTGGAGCAGGCGGGTCTGCATCATCTCCAGGGAGCCGACGATGCCGGCGAGCATGTTGTTGAAGTCGTGGGCGAGGCCGCCGGTGAGCTGGCCCACCGCCTCCATCTTCTGCGCCTGCCGCAGGGCCTCCTCGGTGCGGGCCAGGGCCTCGGCGCGCTCGCGCTCGGCGGTGATGTCGCGGCCGACGGCGTTGATCAGGCCCTCGCTCGGCCGCGTCGACCACGCGATCCAGCGGTAGCCGCCGTCGCGGGCCCGGTAGCGGTTGTCGAACCGGGCATGCGACAGCCCGCGCGACAGGTCGCGGGCGCCCTCCCGGATGCGCGCCGTGTCCTCGGGATGGACGAGGTCGAACAGGTTGCGGCCGACGAGTTCGTCCTCGCGCCAGCCCAGGATCTCCGTCCAGGCCGGGTTCACGGCGGTGACGATGCCCTCGAAGGTGCAGCGGAGCATCAGGTCGCGGGAGAGCTGCCACAGGGCGTTGCGGTCGGCGGTGCGCTCGGCCACCAGCCGCTCCAGGGCCACCGCCCGGCGCTTGCCCTCGTCGATGTCGGCATTGGTGCCGACCCAGCACGCGATCGCCCCGGCCGCGTCTCGGATCGGCTCGGCGCGGACGAGGAACCAGCGGAAATCCCCGTCCGCCCGGCGCAGGCGCATTTCGTGCTGATAGACGGTGCCCGTGGCGAGGGCGTGGGACCAGTCCGCCGCCGCCTCCGGAAGGTCCTCCGGGTGGACGGCCTGACGCCACCCGTCCAGCCCCTCGAGCTGGCCGGGCGCGAGGCCGGTGTAATCGTAGGTCTGCGCGTTGAACCATGTGAGCGTCCCGTCCGGGCGGCCCGACCAGACATGGTTCGGGATCGCCTCGGCCAGGATGCGGAACTGCTCGTCGCTCTCGCGCAGGCGCGCCTCGGCGCGCTTGCGCTCGGTGATGTCGCGGAACAGCACCGAGACCTGCCGTCGGCAGGCCGGCTCCACCCGCGCCGCCGAGACCTCGATGTGCCGCCCGACCGTGACGAAGGCCCGCTCGAACCGGATCGGCACCCCGTCGCGCAGCACCCCGCCATAGAGGTCGAGCCAGCCCTCGGCCTCGTCCGGCGCGATCTCGCGCAGGCGCTTGCCGACGATGTCGGGGATGCCGGTATGCCGCTGGTAGCCGGAATTGGCGACGACGTGGACGTAGTCGCTCAGGGGGCCGTCCGGCCCGTCGATGAACTCGATGATGCAGAACCCGTCGTCCACCGCCTCGAACAGGGCGCGGTAGCGCTGCTCGCTCTCGGCCAGGGCGTCGCGGACGGCGCGCTTCTCGGTGATGTCGCGGGCGATCCCCTGGAACAGCACGGGGCGGCCGTCGGCGTCGCGCTCGATCTCGCCCTTGCGGGCGATCCAGCGGACCTCCCCGGTGTCGGGGCGGCGGATGCGGTACTCCACGTCCTTCGGCGGCTCGCCGCTGCGGCGGCTCTCGGCGGTGGAGACGAGATGCCTGTCCTGGGCCAGGACCAGGCTCTCGAAGGCCTCGGCCGGGTAACTCTCCCGCTCCGGCATCCCGTAGAGCCGGCAGAAATGCGGGGTCGGGTAGAGGATCCCGTCCGCAATGCCCACCGAGAACAGGCCGATGCCCACGGCCTCCTGCGTCCGCAGCAGCCGCGCCTCGGCGACGCGCAGGGCGGCCTCCGCCTCCAGGGCGGGAGAGCGGCGCGGGAGCCTTTCTGAGGTGAGCCTGTCCATGGGGTTACGCAGCCGCAAACACGCTCGAGTCCTACCTCACAAGCCTTACCGAATCAGGCTTGGCCGGTGCGGGGCGCCCCGGCCCGCGACACCGATGGCACCGGGGACGCCGGTCGGCGGGAGAACTCGCCTTTTGGTTGTACGTGGGGCCATTTTTTGACGAGGCCGCGCAATTCGGCGTTCCTTTTGATCCATGTAATTGTCGCACCCGTGCGAATGAATCACCGTCACGGTGCCGGACTTGTCCGGCCGGTCCCGCCGGCTTTGGCATCCCCCCGTTCATGGTCGGTGGGGCCGTTCCCTCCGGGGGGCGCCATCGCCCCCCCGCGTGGACGTTTTCGAGCCATTGTCTTTATAACTTTAAGTTGTAGAACCATCGCCCATACGTTGCGCGGATTGGCTTCATTCCCGCGAAAGTAGAGATTGGTTAGGACTTAGGGTGGCATTGTCAGTCGACTTCCGGCGGGGGGATCGGAATCATGCCATTCGTCGGGCGTCTGAGCGCCGGCCGCCATGTCTGAACTACTGCTGATCAGCGACGACCTTCGTCATTCCGAGCGCCTCGCCCGGGACCTCGACGATCCAGGCTCCTGCCACCTGCACGATCTCTACGACGCGGAGCCGCCCTCCGGGCGCCCGTCCCTCATCGTCAGCGACGTGAAGGACCTGACCTCCGACGCGCTGGTGCGCCTGCGCCGCTGCCTCGACGCGGTGCACGCCCAGGGCGTGCCGCATATCCTCCTCGTCCACGGCCACGCCGCACGCGCCGAGGTCCAGGCGCGGCTGCTCGGGGCCGAGACCCTTTCCGCGGCCAAGGCCCTGCGCCTTCTGCCGATCCGGGTGCGCGACCGCGCCGGGCCGTTTCCCCCCAAGCCCGCCTCGGCGCTCGCGCGCCGCCATGCGAGCGAGGCCGGGCGCTACCTCGACGCGGTGTTCTTCTCCGGCGAGGCGATGACGCCCGACCTCGCCGACACCGGCACCGAACTCGTCGCGCAGGCGATCCACGAGACCGGCATCGCGGACTGGGTCCGGGCGGTGCAGCGCTTCGACGACGTGACCCACCAGCACATCCTGCTGGTGGCGGGGCTCTCGGCCGCCTTCGCCTACGCCCTGGGGCTGAACGCCGCCGACCGGCACCATCTCGCCAAGGCGGCGCTGCTGCACGATGTCGGCAAGACGCGGATTCCCGCCGCCATCCTCAACAAGCCGGGGCGCCTCGACCCGGACGAACTGCAGGTGATGCGCACGCACGCGGCCATCGGCCATGCGATGCTTGCGAATTCCGGCTTCGACGCGGCGACGCTCGCCGTCGTCCGCTCCCACCACGAGATGCTCGACGGCTCCGGCTACCCGGACGGCCTGCGCGACCGGGAGATCCCCGACCGCGTGCGCCTCGTGACCATCAGCGACATCTACGCCGCCCTGATCGAGCGGCGCCCCTACAAGTCCGCCATGTCCGAAGCGGCGGCCCTCGCGATCATCGAGTCGATGGCGGGCCGGCTGGACGCGGATCTCGTGCGCGCCTTCCGGCCGGTGGCGGACGCATTCGACGCGGCGGCCATGGGGGCGACGGCATGACAAACGCCAGCGACTTGGACCTCATGTTCCGCGACGTGCGCCGCGAGGAGCGCAAGGAGACCAACTGGATCGCCAAGATCCGCCTGTTCGACGGGCAGGAGATCGCGACCTCGGTGAAGGACATCTCGGCCTCCGGGGCGCGGCTCGCGGTGCCGGAGGGCATGGAGCTTCCCGAACGCTTCATGTTCCGGGTGATCGGGCGTGACTTCGTCTGCGCGGTGAAGGTGGCGTGGCGGCGCGGCTCGCATGTGGGCGTGCAGATCGAGCGGGTCGGCAAGCTGGAGGCGAAGGCGGTCAAGCAGCCCGAGCCGGAGGCCGCCGTGCCCGACACGAGCGGGGGCGCCATCCGGGGCCTGCGCGGCAGCCGGATCTCGGCGTTCTGACCGCACCGCCCCGGCGTGCTAGGGCCGGATCGCGACGGCGGACGGGACCATGGCGCGGCTCAGCATTCGGATCGACATCCGGCCGGATTTCCGGATCGGGCCGGGGAAGGTGGCGCTCCTGGAGAGGATCGCCGAGCACGGTTCGATCGCGGCGGCCGGGCGGGCGCTCGGCATGTCCTACCGCCGGGCCTGGCTCCTCGTGGAGGCCATGAACACCGGCTTCGGCCGCCCCGTGGTGGAGGCGCAGACCGGCGGTCGCGCCGGGGGCGGCGCCCGGCTCTCGGACCTCGGCGCCGACATCGTGGCCCGCTACCGCGCCATCGAGCGGGCGGCCGAGACCGCCGCCGCGCCCTTCCTCGGTGGGCTCTAGACCACCGCTCCGGCGATCCAGTCCACCGCCGCCATCAGGGCGGCACGCTCGTCCCGGCCGGCGGCGCGGGCCGCCTCGTAGGCCGCGATCTGCGCGTCGGCGCTGGTGCCCTCCGCGACGAGGGCGCGGGCGCGGGCCACCTCCCGCTCGCAGCCGAGCGCCTTGGCGTCCTCCGCGATCAGGGCGAGCACCGCCTCCAGGGCGTCGGCGAAGGGAATCGCGTCGCCCCGCGCCTCGTCGATCAGTTCGGCGCGGATGCCGTCGCGCTGGGCGCGCCACAGGTTCTCGCCGGCGATCGCCCGCGACACGCCGTCGAGCCCGGCATTGAGGTCGGGCCGGCGCACGCAGAGCCGCACGAGGCAGCGGAACAGGGCGGCGAGGCAGAAGGAATCGTCGAGCCGCGTGCAGGCATCCGCGATGCGCAGTTCCAGCGTCGGGAACTTGATCGAGGGCCGCAGCGACCACCACAGATAGCTCGCATCCGCGATGGCGCCCGCGCGGGTCAGGATCGCCACGAGGCGGTCATGGGCAGCGGCGTCCTCGAAGATCTCGGGGAAGCCGGTGCGGGGCATCTCTCCGAACACGCAGAGTCGGTAGGCGCGCATCCCCGTCGCCTCCCCCTGCCAGAAGGGCGAGGAGGCCGAGAGCGCGAGCAGCAGCGGCTGGAACGGCAGGAGCCGGTTCATCAGGTCGATCCGCGCGTCGGGATCGGGCACCTCGACATGGACGTGCATGCCGCAGATCAGCGCCCGGCGGGCGGCCATGCCGAGATCCGACAGGATGTCCCGATAGCGCTCGCCGTCCGAGGCGGTCTGGCTCCGGCGCCGGGCGAGGGGCTGGGTGCCGCAGGAGAGGAGCGCGAGCCCGTGATCGGCCGCGATTGCCTTCAGCCGGGCGCGCTGGCCGCCGAGATTCGCCCGCGCCTCGTCCATCGCCGTCAGCGGCGGGGTGCACAACTCGATCTGCGCCGCGACCAGTTCCCGCCCGGTCTCGGGCAGGCCCGCCGCCGCCTCGGCGTGGAAGGCCGCGAGGTCGCCCTGCGGCGTGTCGCGGGTGGCGGCATCGGCGAGGAAGTATTCCTCCTCGATGCCGAAGCCGTAGGGATGGTCGCTCATGTCTGCCTCAGGGCGCCGCCGACGAGCCAGGCGGGATCGAACCAGCGGTCGGCCTCGCCGTCATAGGGCAGACGGGTGATGTCCCAGTTCTGGATGTAGCGCGCATAGACGTTCCACACCGCGATGCCGCCGCCGACGAAGATCCGCCGTCCGGGATAGCGCGCGAGGACCGCCTCGGGATCCTCGTGCGAGCGGATCACGTCGATGGTGCGGTCGCGGAAGGCGAACTCGGGCACCGCCTCGATGGTCTTCGGGCCGGCGATGAGCACGTGGCCCTGCGTCTCGGCGAAGAACCGCGTCACGTCCTCGACGTAGAGCGGATCGGTGTTGCCCTCCCAGGGCAGGCGCCCGTTCAGGCCGAGCTGGCCCCGCTGCCCGATGGCGCACATCGCCCGCACGTCGATCATTCGGTTCCTCCCGCCCCCGATGTTCCATAGCCGGCCCGAGCCCGCCTGGCCAAGCGGAACGGGCCAAACGGGACGCCGTTCCTCCTTCGCGTCATGGCGAGCGGAAATATAAGTACAAGTTTTCCGGCGCCTATAGTGAAGAACGCAGCGTTAACATTTGAGAATGTAAATGGTGTCGCCTTAGGCCGAATGTAGTTTCAGTCCGGGTCTTCGTCATGCGCTCGTTCAACGATCTGAAGCTCATCGCCAAACTGGCCCTGCCGGCGGGGCTCGTCCTGCTGATGGCGGCGGGGCTCCTGCTCATGGCCCGCTCCGGCCTCGACACCCTGCGCGGGGCCACGGACGAGATCGTCGACGGCCAGGTGAACCGGGTCGTCGCCGCCCTGCGCATGGCGGACGCCCTCAACGCGGCGACCATCGCGCAGAAGGGCGTGATCGTGGAGGGCAGCGGCGACGTGCTGCAAGCCCTCGCCGACAAGCACAAGGAGGCCGAGACGCGGGCGGGCCGGGAGGCCGAGCGCTTGGTCTCCCTCGCCGCCGACGCGGCGCAGCGGGGGCAGGACGAGGCCGCCCGCGAGGCCGTGAAGGGCTACCTCGCCTTCTCCGACAAGGTCGTCACCAACGCCAAGCAGGGCATGACCGACATCGCCTTCGCCATGTCCACGCAGGACGAGGCGGCCCTGCGCGCCAAGGCGCTCGCCGCCGTCGAGGCGCGGGTGACGCAGACGCTGGGCGACCTCTCGGCCGCGCGGGAGGCCGCCGCCGGGGTCGCCGCCGCCACGAAGGACCGGCTGACCTGGCTCGCGGGGCTCGGCCTCGCCGCCGCCTTCGCCCTCCTCGCGGCGATCGCGGTCTACGGCATCGCCCGCCCCCTCGCGCGGATGGCGGGGGCGATGAACGACCTCGCCGCCGGGAATCTCGGGGTGACGGTGGTCGGCACGGAGCGCCGGGACGAGGTCGGCCTGCTCGCCCGCGCCCTGCAGGTGTTCAAGGACGACGCCGCCACGGCCCGCCGCCTGTCCGCCTCCGAGGCGTCGCGCAGCGAGGCCGCCGCCCGGCGCGGGGCCGCCCTCGACGGCCTCGCCCTGTCCTTCGAGGAGCGGGTCTCGGGCCTGACCCGCGCCCTCGCCTCGGCCTCGGCGGAGATGGAGGCCGCCGCCCGCTCCATGGCCGAGACCGCGCAGGACGGGACGGGCCGCACCGTCGCGGCGGGCGGGATCGCCCGGGACACCTCCGCCAGCGTCCAGACGGCGGCGGCGGCGAGCGAGGAGATGACCGCCTCGATCCACGAGATCCTGGAGCAGGTGACGCATTCCTCGGCGATGGCCGGGCGGGCCGTGGCGGATGCCGCGCGCACCGATGCCACCGTGCAGCAGCTCTCCGCCGCCGCCCTGCGCATCGGCGAGGTGGTGCAGATGATCTCGGCCATCGCCGGCCAGACCAACCTGCTCGCCCTGAACGCGACCATCGAGGCCGCCCGCGCCGGGGAGGCCGGACGGGGCTTCGCGGTGGTGGCCGCCGAGGTGAAGGAACTCGCCGGCCAGACGGCGCGGGCCACCGAGGAGATCGGCGTGCAGGTCGGCCAGATCCAGGCGGCGACGGAGGCCGCGGTCGGCGACATCCGCCGCATCGGCGCGGCCATCGGCGAGATGTCGGAGCGGGTCGGGGGCGTGGCCGCCGCCATGGAGCAGCAGGGCAGCGCCACCGGGGAGATCGCCCGCAGCGTCGCCCACGCGGCGGATGGCACGGCGCAGGTGAGCGCCACCCTGGCGGACCTGCGCCAGGGCAGCGAGCGCACCGGCCGGGAGGCCGCGAAGGTCCTCCAGGCGGCCCGCGCCCTGTCCGAGCAGTCCGAGCGCCTCACGGGCGAGGTCGGCGACTTCCTGGCGGAGGTGAAGGCGGCGTGAGGGCGTCGCCCTCCCCGCTCACTCCGGCGCGCGGGGCGTCAGCAGCCGGTCCTGCCTGAAATCGTAGATCAGGCCGGTCTCCCGCCAGTCCGGCGAGGCGAGGCGCACGAAATGCGGGGCCAGATCCTCCGGCGTGGGAAGGGTCTGCGGGTCCTCCCCCGGCATGGCCGAGCGGCGCATCCGGGTGCGGAGCGCCCCGGGGCTCACCAGCATGGCGCGGATCGCCGTCGATTCGGTCTCGGCGGCGTAGCTGCGCACCAGCGCTTCGAGGGCCGCCTTCGTCACCGCGTAGGGCCCCCAATAGGCCCGGCAGGAATGCGCCGCCCCCGACGTCACGAAGATCGCCCGCCCGGCATCCGACATGCGCAGCAGCGGATCCAGCGAGCGGATCAGCCGCCAGTTGGCGGTGACGTTGATGTCGAGCGTGCTCGCCCAGATCTTCGGATCGATATGGCCGAGCGGCATCAGCACGCCGAGCACGCCCGCATTGCCGACCAAGATGTCGAGCTTGCCCCAGCGCTCGTGGATCGCCCCGCCGAGGCGGTCGATGGCGTCGAAATCCTTGAGGTCGAGGGGCACCAGGGTGGCGCTGCCGCCGAACCGGCGGATCTCGTCGTCGAGCTCTTCCAGCGCGCCCTGGGTGCGGGCCACCGCCACGACGTGAGCCCCCGCTTCCGCGAGGGCCAGGGCGGCGGCGCGGCCGATGCCGCGCGAGGCGCCGGTGACGACGGCGACGCGGCCGTCGAGGGAGTGGGCAGCCATCGGGATCAATCCGCCTCGGCGAGCATCGCCATCTGCCGGGGGCTGGCGATCGCCAGATCGGTCAGCCCCGTCGGATAGTCGCCGGTGAAGCAATGGTCGGTGTATTGCGGGCAGGCGCCGCGCCGCTCCGTCTCGCCCATCGCCCGGTAGAGACCGGGGATCGAGAGGAAGGCGAGCGAATCCGCGCCGATATATTCCCGCATCCCTTCGAGGTCGTGGGTGGCGGCGAGCAGCTTCTCCCGCTCCGGCGTGTCGATGCCGTAGTAATCGGGATGGGTGATCGGCGGCGAGGCGATACGGAAATGCACCTCCGCCGCGCCGGCCTCGCGCATCATGCGCACGATCTTCACCGAGGTCGTGCCGCGCACCAGGCTGTCGTCCACCAGCACGATGCGCTTGCCGGCGATGGCCGCGCGGTTGGCCGAGTGCTTCATGCGCACGCCGAGTTCGCGCACCGACTGGGTCGGCTGGATGAAGGTGCGCCCGACGTAATGGTTGCGGATGATCCCCATCTCGAAGGGGATACCCGTCTCCTGGCTGTAGCCGAGGGCCGCCGGCACGCCGGAATCCGGCACCGGTACCACCACGTCCGCCTCGGCGCGGGATTCGCGGGCGAGTTCGTGGCCGATGGCCTTGCGCACCGCGTAGACGCTCTTGCCGTTCACGATGGAATCCGGCCGGGCGAAGTAGATGTACTCGAAGATGCAGGGCCGCATCGGCTGCGCCGGGGCGAAGCGGATCGACTCGATCCCCTCCTCCGAGATCACGACGATCTCGCCGTTCTCGATGTCGCGGACGTAGCGGGCGCCGATGATGTCCAGCGCGCAGGTCTCGGAGGCGAGCATGTAGCGCCCGTCGAGTTCGCCGAGCACCAGGGGGCGGATGCCCAGCGGGTCGCGGGCGCCGATGAGCTTCTTATTGGTGAGCGCCACCAGGGCGTAGGCGCCCTGGATCGCCTGCAACGCGTCGATGAAGCGCTCGATGATGCGGGGTTTGCGCGAGCGGGCGGCGAGGTGGAGGATCACCTCCGTGTCCGAGGTCGATTGCGTGATCGCCCCGTCGCGCACGAGGTCGCGGCGGATCGAGAGGGCGTTGGTCAGGTTGCCGTTATGGGCCACCGCGAGACCGCCGCCCGCCAGTTCGGCGAAGAGCGGCTGGACGTTGCGCAGGATCGTCCCGCCCGTGGTCGAGTAGCGGACGTGGCCGATGGCCGAGCGGCCCTTCAGGCGCTCGATGGTCGCCGCGTCCGAGAACGAATCGCCGACGAGGCCGGGCCGCCGCTCCGAATGGAAGACCTTCCCGTCGAAGGCGACGATGCCCGCCGCCTCCTGGCCCCGGTGCTGCAGGGCGTGAAGCCCCAGCGCGACGATGGCCGAGGCGTCCGGGTGGCCGAAGATGCCGAAGATCCCGCATTCCTCGCGCAGCGTATCGCCGTCGAGGTCGAACCGCGCGGTATCGAAATCCTCGGAGGCGTCGACGGGGGCTCGCGACATGATCGGGCTCGGTCACTTCCTGGGGGCGACGGACTCAAGGCAGCCCGCGTCACGCCGCCGTCATGTAATCGCTCCCGCCCCGCAGGCCAACGGCGTCGGCCGCAGGGCAGCGGCCCGCGCCGCTCAGCGCTCGATCCGTCAGCGCTTGGGCGCAGTCTCGGTCCGCTTCTGGACGGTCGCGTCGTCGGCGGGCGCATCGGCCGCCTCGTTCGGCGGGCTGACGGGCTTGGGCTTCTTGAACTGCTTGAGGAAGCCTTCCGGGTTCTCCGGCAGCTGCGCCACCAGCGCGTCGCCGGATTTCTCCAGCATCGGCCGGGAGCGGGCCTGCGCCGCCCAATCCGGCACCTTGCCCTGGACCAGCCAGGACAGGAACACCCAGCCGATCACGCAGATCAGGAAGCCCCGCGCCGCGCCGAACAGGAAGCCGAGGGAGCGGTCCACCGCGCCGATGCGCGAATCGAGCACCACGTCGGAGATCTTCACGGTGATGATCGACACGATGATGAGCGTGACGAGGAAGATCGCCGCGATGGAGCCCACGAGGGCGACCGTGTCGCTGCTCACGTGCTGCTTCACGGTGGGCAGGAGCATCGGGAAGAACGACCACGCCGCCGCCGCCGCGACGACCCAGGCGACGATCGCCAGGACCTCGCGCGTCACGCCACGGACGGCCGCCAGGAGCGCGGACACGGCAACGATGCCAAGGACCACGAGATCGAGGACTGTGAACGGCATCGCCTCACTTCAGGAACGCACGGGAAGCGCCGACGAGGCCCGTGCGGCTCTCCCGACCACTCCCTCAGTATATCTTGCCGAACCTCGGCCGTCACCGGGGGGCGGCGGACGGGCCGGGCCGTGTATCACCCTTGCATCAGACGGCGCCAGTGCCCCCGTGCTCGCCGGAGCGGCATCGCGGGTTCCGTCGTTGCCGAGCGGGGGGCTGTGGCTCTACCTCCTTGGTGACTTGTGGAACGGGAGAGGTGGCGTGGCGGTGTCGCGGGCAAGCAGCGAGGTGCATGGCGGCCGGCTGACGGTCGATCTCTCCGCGCTCGCCGCCAACTGGCGGCGCCTCGCCGCCCTGGCGCCGGGGGCCGAGTGCGGCGCGGTGATCAAGGCCGACGCCTACGGCACCGGCATCGACCGCGCCGGGCCCGCCCTGTGGGAGGCCGGGTGCCGCAGCTTCTTCGTGGCCCATCTCTCGGAAGGCCTCGTCGCCCGCGCCGCCCTGCCGGAGGCCGCGCTCTACGTGCTGAACGGCCTGCCGCCGGGCGCATCGCCGGCCTTCGCTGAGGCGCGCCTGCGCCCCGTCCTCGGGAGCCTGGAGGAACTGTCCGAATGGGCCGCCTTCTCGCGGGGGCGTCACCTCGCGGCGCTCCATGTCGACACGGGCATGAACCGGCTCGGCCTGTCGGTGCCCGAGGCCCTGGCGCTCGCCGGCGATCCCCGGATCGCGGCGGCCGGCATCGACCTCGTGATGAGCCACTTCGTCAGCGCCGAGCGGCCGGAGGATCCGGTGAACGCCCGCCAGATCGCCGATTTCCGCCGGGTGCGGGAGGCCCTGCCCACCCTGCGCGGGTCGCTCGCCAACTCCTCCGGCGTCTTCCTCGACGGCGCCCGGCACGACCTGCTGCGGCCGGGCTACGCCCTATTCGGCGGCAACCCGACCCCCGGCGCGCCGAACCCGATGGACCCGGTGGTGCGCCTCGACGCCGCCATCGTGCAGGTGCGGCAGGTCGAGACCGGCATGAGCGCCGGCTATAACGGCCGCTGGACGGCGCCCGGCCCCCGCCGCCTCGCGACCCTGTCGCTGGGCTACGCGGACGGCCTGCCCCGCGCCTTGAGCGGGCGCGGCCATGCGCTGGTGGATGGGGTCGCCTGCCCGATCCTCGGCCTCGTCTCCATGGACCTCATCATCCTCGACGTCACCGACGCCCCCGCCGCCCGCCGGGGGGCGCGGGCCGTGCTGATCGGCGATGGCCTCGACGTCGATGCCGTCGGCCGCGCCGCCGGCACCATCGGCTACGAGATCCTGACGAGCCTTGGTTCCCGTTATGTTCGGGTTTATGGTGGCAGGGCCGCGTAGGCGGACGAGTCCGGGACACCCATGGCCAAGATCCACCAGACCTTCGTCTGCCAGTCCTGCGGGGCGGTCTACAACCGCTGGCGCGGGCGCTGCGAGGCCTGCGATGGCTGGAACACGATCCAGGAGGAGACGGCCGGCGGCCCCGGCCAGTCCGGTCCCGCCGCGACCCGGCCCTCGCGCTCCCGGGGGCGGATCTTCCCCCTGGAGGGGCTGACCGGCGAGGCCAAGGAGGCGCCGCGCACCCCCTCCGGCATCGGCGAGCTCGACCGTGTGACCGGCGGCGGGTTCGTGCGCGGCTCGGTGATCCTGCTCGGCGGCGATCCCGGCATCGGCAAGTCGACCCTACTGATGCAGGCCGCCGCCGCCATGGCCCGGCAGGGGGCGGGCGTCGCCTACATCTCCGGCGAGGAGGCTGTCGGGCAGGTGCGCCTGCGGGCCGAGCGCCTCGGCCTCGCCAAGGCCGAGGTGCAGCTCGCGGCGCAGACCAACGTCGAGGACATCGTCGAGACCCTGAGCCAGGGGAAGCCTCCGGCGCTGGCGGTGATCGATTCGATCCAGACCATGTGGACCGAGACCGTCGAATCGGCCCCCGGCACGGTCACGCAGGTGCGCTCCTCCGCGCAGGCGCTGATCCGCTTCGCCAAGACCACGGGGACGGCGGTGATCCTCGTGGGCCACGTCACCAAGGACGGGCAGATCGCCGGCCCCCGCGTCGTGGAGCACATGGTCGATGCGGTCGCCTCCTTCGAGGGCGACCAGGGCCACCATTTCCGCATCCTGCGCGCCGTGAAGAACCGCTTCGGCCCCACCGACGAGATCGGCGTGTTCGAGATGACCGATGCCGGGCTCTCGGAGGTGCCGAACCCCTCCGCCCTGTTCCTCGCCGGCCGCGACCAGCAGGCGGCGGGCACCGCCGTCTTCGCCGGGATGGAGGGTACGCGGCCGCTCCTCGTGGAGATCCAGGCGCTGGTCGCGCCCTCCTCCCTCGGCATGCCCCGGCGGGCGGTGGTGGGCTGGGACCCGAACCGCCTTTCCATGGTGCTTGCGGTGCTGGAGGCCCATGCCGGCATCCGGCTCGGGAGCCACGACGTCTACCTCAACGTCGCGGGCGGCCTGCGCGTGGTGGAGCCGGCGGCCGACCTCGCAGTGGCCGCCGCCCTGGTCTCGTCCCTCTCCGGGGCGGTGCTGCCGGCCGAGACGGTGTATTTCGGCGAGATCGGCCTCTCGGGGGCGATCCGCCCGGTGGCCCAGGCGGGGGCACGGCTGAAGGAGGCCCAGAAGCTCGGCTTCGCCAAGGCCCTCATCCCGCAGGGGCGGGGCGAGGGCGAGAAGGTGCTTTCCGTCGAGACCCTGCGCCACATCGCCGACCTCGTGGCCGGGATCGGCGCGGGTTCCCCCCGGCGAGGCGGGCGCGGCCGGGCGCCCGCCCGCGAGTTCGAGGACGAGTACTGACCCTACGCGATGTAGGGCGTGTGCTTGTCGCCGCCCGTGGCACCGGCCCCGTCATGAGCGCCGGAATTGGCGGCGTTGGTCTCGTGCCGCTGGTCGCGCGGCATCTCGGGAAACTGCGTGAGCGGACGCCAGGGCGTCGGCGCCACGCCCAGCCGCAGGGCGCTCGGCAGGCGGAACAGCCAGACCGCCAGCACCATCCACGGAACGACGAAGAAGACGAAAGCGGCCAAACCCATTGCGTTCCCCTGTGAACACCCCTCCGGTCGTTCAATGCGGCCGTGGTTCCGAGGGATCCAATCCCGGATGAGATAAGCCCGCCCGGTGGACGCCCGCCCCCTCCCCTGCGTAAGAACCAGGGGTGAGCGCGCGACAGCCCTCCCCCGGCACGGCGTCCGAACCGGACACCGCGCCCCTGGCCGCGCGAGGCCGCGGAAAGCGGGTGCGCGCGCCCTTCGTCCAGGCCCCCGGCCAGCTGCGCGCCTTCGTCCGGCGCAGCGAGGGCGGCCTCGTCCTCCTCGCGACCTTCGTCGGCGCCGTCTCCGGCCTCGCGGTCTCGGGCATGACCCTGCTCACCCAGGCCTTGCGCGAACGACTCTACCAGCTCCCCGCCGGCAGCCGCCTGAGCGCCATGGAGACGGTGAACCCGATCCTGCTGCTCGTCGGCCCCTGCCTCGGGGGCATCGCGCTGGGGCTCCTCATCCTCCTGGTCAACTACGTGCGCGGCCCCCGCAAGCGCCCGGCCATCGACCCGATCGAGGCCAACGCCCTGCATGGCGGGCGCATGTCCCTGCGCGACAGCCTCTATCTCGGGTTGCAGAACATCATCTCGAACGGAAGCGGCGCCTCGGTCGGCCTGGAGGCCGGCTACACGCAGATCTGCTCCGGCGTCGCCTCGCGGCTCGGCATCGCCTTCGAGTTGCGGCGGGGCGACCTGCGCACCCTCGTCGGGTGCGGCGCGGCGGCGGCCATCGCGGCGGCCTTCGGCGCCCCGCTGACGGGGGCGTTCTACGCGTTCGAACTGATCATCGGCACCTATTCCATCGCCATGCTGACGCCGGTCGTCGTGGCTGCGCTCTGCGGCAGCCTGATCTCGCAGGCGATCCTCGGCACGCAGCCCCTCGTCGCCTTCGACAACATGCAGGCGGTGACGACCTCCCACGTCACCAGCCTGGAGATCGTGCCGAGCCTGATGCTCGGCCTGTTCTGCGCCGGGCTCGGCATCGCGGTGATGCGCGGCGTCACCCTGGTGGAGCAGATCGTCCAGGCCTCCGGCCTGCCGCGCGTGGCGGCCCCCGTCCTCGGCGGCCTCTGCGTCGGCGCGCTGGCGCTGGCGGGCACGCCGCAGGTGCTCTCCGGCGGCCACGGCGCCCTGCATGCGCATTTCCTGGAGGGCGCGCAGGGCTATACCGGCCTCGCGCTCGCCGGGCTGTTCGTGGCCAAGGCCCTGGCCTCGGCCATCTCCATCGGCTCGGGGTTTCGCGGCGGCCTGTTCTTCGCCTCCCTGTTCCTGGGCGCCATCGCGGGGAAGTTCTTCGCCGTGGCGGCACCGCTTCTCATTCCGGGCATGGCCGGCTTCGGCCTGACGCCGCTGGCCTACGCGGTGATCGGCATGAGCGCGCTCGCCGTCGCGGTGATCGGCGGCCCGCTCACCATGACCTTCCTGGCGCTGGAGGCCACGGGCAGCCTGCCCATCACCGGCCTCGTGCTGGCGGCGGTGATCGCCTCCTCGCTGACCGTCCGAAAGACCTTCGGCTATTCCTTCGCCACCTGGCGCTTCCACCTGCGCGGCGAGAGCATCCGCAGCGCCCACGACATCGGCTGGATCCGCTCCCTCACGGTCGGGCGGCTGATGCGGCGGGACGTGCGGCCGGTGCCCCTCGACACGCCGCTGGCGACCTTCCTGCGCGCCCATCCCCTCGGCTCGCCCTCGCGGGTGGTGGTGACGGACGGGAAGGACCGCTACGCCGGCATCGTCTCGGTGCCGGAGGCCCATGCGCTGGCCCGCGAGGCCGCCTCCGGCGAGCAGCCGGCCCTGGTCGACCTCCTGCGCTGCACCGACGACTTCCTGACACCGGAGATGAACGCCAAGGAGGCGGCGGCGGCCTTCGACCGGACGGAGAGCGAGGCGCTGGCCGTCCTCGATCCCGCGCGGACCGTGCTGGGGCTCCTCACCGAGAGCCACACGCTGAAGCGCTACAGCGAGGAACTGGACCGGCAGCGCCGGGCGATGGTCGGGGAATCGGTCTGAACGTCAGGCCGGCGGATTGACCCGGCGGCCCTTGTCCACACCTTGGGCCGCACAGAGACCACGCGGAGGAACCCATGGCAGAGCGCAGCTACCGCATCGCGGTGATCCCCGGCGACGGGATCGGCAAGGAGGTCGTGCCCGAGGGCGTGCGCGTGCTGGAGAAGGCCGCCAAGCGCCACGGCTTCTCTCTGACCCTCGACTGGTTCGATTTCGCGAGCTGCGACTATTACGAACAGCACGGCCGGATGATGCCGGAGGATTGGAAGTCGCGGATCGAGGGCCACGACGCGATCTATTTCGGCGCGGTGGGCATGCCCGACCGGGTGCCGGACCACATCTCCCTGTGGGGCTCGCTGATCCTGTTCCGGCGGGAATTCGACCAATACGCCAACCTGCGCCCGGTGCGGCTGATGCCGGGGGTGAAGTGCCCTCTCGCCGACCGGAAGCCCGGCGACATCGATTTCTGGGTGGTCCGCGAGAACACCGAGGGCGAGTACTCGAACGCGGGCGGGCGGATGTTCGTCGGCACCGACCGGGAATTCGCCCTGCAGGAGACGATCATGACGCGCCACGGCGTCGACCGGATCCTCAAGTTCGCCTTCGAGCTGGCCAAGACCCGGCCGCGCAAGCACGTCACCTCGGCCACCAAGTCCAACGGCATCTCGATCACCATGCCGTACTGGGACGAGCGGGTGCGGGCCATGGCGAGGTCCTACCCGGACGTGACCTGGGACCAGTACCACATCGACATCCTGACCGCGCATTTCGTGCTGAACCCGGACCGGTTCGACGTGGTCGTGGCCTCGAACCTGTTCGGGGACATCCTGTCCGACCTCGGCCCCGCCTGCACGGGCACGATCGGCATCGCGCCCTCGGGCAACATCAACCCGGAGCGGGTGCATCCGTCGGTGTTCGAGCCGGTCCACGGCTCGGCCCCCGACATCGCGGGCCAGGGCATCGCCAACCCGATCGGCCAGATCTGGTCCGGGGCGATGATGCTGGAGCACCTCGGCGAGCACGCGGCGGCCGCCGAGATCGTCACCGGCATCGAGCGGGTGCTGGCCGAGCGGACGCTTCGCACCCGCGACCTCGGCGGCAACGCGGACACGCAAGCCTGCGGGAAGGCCGTGGAGGAGGCGCTGGGGTAGGCAGCAGACTGCCACCCTCCACCTCATCCTGAGGTGCCCGCGCCAGCGGGCCTCGAAGGAGGGCTCCAGGGATCGCGATGCGGCTGGAGCCCTCGTTCGAGGGCTCCACTTCGCTCCGCCACCTCAGGATGAGGTCAGCGAGTGGGATCGGCGCTGAAGCGCCGCTCAGCGCGGCCGGCGGCGGACGCTGACGACGTTGTCGGAGAGGTCGGCCTTCTCGGCCTTGGCGGCGGGCAGCGTGTCGGTCACGACCTTGACGATGCTCGGGGCGTCGAGGCCCGCTTCGGCGTACATCTTCTCCGGCTTGTCGTGGTCCTGGTACGTGTCCGGCAGGGTGAGCGTCCGCACCCGCACCCGGCCCGCATCCAGCGCGCCCTTCTCCGCGAGGAGATGCAGCACCATCGCCCCGAACCCGCCCCGCGAGCCCTCCTCGATCGTCACCAGCACCTCGTGCCGCGACGCCAGATCCAGGATCAGCGCCTCGTCCAGCGGCTTGGCGAAGCGCGCATCCGCCACCGTGACCGCCACGCCCTGCTCGGCGAGCGTATCCGCCGCCTTCAGCGCCTCGGCGAGGCGCGTGCCAAGCGACAGGATCGCCACCCGGGCGTTCGCGTCCTCGCGGACCATCCGGCCCTTGCCGATGGGCAGGGCCTCGCCCCGCTCCGGCAATTCGATGCCGACACCCTCGCCGCGCGGATAGCGCAGGGCGGACGGGCCGCTGTCATGGGCGTGCAACGTCGCCACCATGTGCACCAGCTCGGCCTCGTCGGCCGCCGCCATCACCGTCATGTTCGGCAGGCAGCAGAGATAGGCGAGGTCGAAGGCGCCGGCATGGGTCGCGCCGTCCGCCCCGACGAGCCCCGCCCGGTCCATGCAGAACCGCACCGGCAGGTTCTGCAGGGCGATGTCGTGCACCACCTGGTCGTAGGCCCGCTGCAGGAAGGTCGAGTAGATCGCCACGAACGGCTTGTAGCCCTCGGTGGCCAGACCGCCCGCGAAGGTCACGGCATGCTGCTCGGCGATGCCCACGTCGAAGGTCTTGTCCGGGTGTGCTTTTCCAAAGAGGTCGATGCCGGTGCCGCCGGGCATCGCGGCGGTGATCGCCACCACCTTCGGGTCGGCGTCGGCCGCCTTGATCAGGCTCTCGCCGAACACCCGTGTGTAGGCCGGCGCGTTCGGCTTGGCCTTGGCCTGGACGCCCGACACCACGTCGAACTTCACCACACCATGGTAGCGGTCGGCCGACGCCTCGGCCGGGGCGTAGCCCTTGCCCTTGCGGGTGACGACATGCAGCAGGATCGGGCCGGTCTCGGTGTCGCGGACGTTCTTCAGCACCGGCAGCAGGTGGTCGAGGTTGTGGCCATCGACCGGGCCCACGTAGTGGAAGCCCATCTCCTCGAACATCGTGCCGCCGCCGACCACGAGGGAGCGGGCGTACTCTTCCGCCGCCGCCGCGCGCTGGTAGATCGCCTTCGGCAGCAGCTTGCCGAGTTGCTTGGCGGCATCGCGCAGGGTCCGGTAGGTGTCGCCCGAGGCGAGCCGCGCGAGATAGGCCGACATCGCGCCCACGGGGGGCGCGATGGACATGTCGTTGTCGTTGAGGATGACGATGAGGCGCGAATGCAGGGCGCCGGCATTGTTCATGGCCTCATAGGCCATGCCCGCCGACATCGAGCCGTCGCCGATCACCGCGATCATGTTGCGGCGCTTCGGATTCTGGCCCTTGGCCTTGGCGGCGGCGGCGTCGAGGTCGCGGCCCACCGCCATGCCGAGCGCGGCCGAGATCGAGGTGGAGGAATGCGCCGCGCCGAACGGGTCGTAGACGCTCTCGGAGCGCTTGGTGAAGCCGGACAGGCCCCCGCCCTGGCGCAGGGTGCGGATGCGGTCGCGGCGGCCGGTGAGGATCTTGTGCGGGTAGCACTGGTGGCCGACATCCCAGACGATGCGGTCGTCGGGGGTGTCGAAGACGTGGTGCAGGGCGACGGTGAGCTCGACGACGCCGAGCCCCGAGCCGAGATGGCCGCCGGTGATGGACACGGCGTCGATCATCTCGGCGCGCACGGCATCGGCCACGGATTGCAGCTCGCCTTCCGGCACCGTCCGCAGATCCGACGGCTCGTTCACACGATCCAGCAACGCTGATTGCTCAGGGGTGATCGCCACGGTCACAACCTCATTTCCCACGGGACCGACCCGAGACTTCACGACACATCGAGGGGCGCCACACCCTCCGCCCGCCCATCGGCGGTGAGGGTGATCCGCTGGATCCGCGCCTCGGCCTGCTTGAGCAGGGCTTCGCAGCGCCGCTTCAGTGCCTCGCCGCGTTCGTAGATCGCCACTGATTCGTCGAGCGGCACGTCGCCGCGCTCGAGCTTGCGCACGATCTCCTCAAGGTGCTCCAGGGCCACCTCGAACGGCAGGGCATCGATCGACGGGTCGGTCGCTGGTGTCTCTGCGGTCATCCCTGACTCATCCTTTGTCCGGTTCTAAGGCGGCTTGCGAAGCGGGGACAACCCGGCTCGTCCGAAACCGGGCCCGTCATCCGCCGCTTTTGCCCGGAACGGGCGCGTTTGCGCCACCCCTGTTTCGGGCCGTGTCAGTCCAGGGCGAGGACGAAGGGCGTGCCCTCGAAGGCGTCGGCGCCGCGCCCGATTCGCGCGATGGCGGCGACCATCCTTCCATTGCGCCCGAGCAGCCGGTCCGCGATCTCCACGAACAGCCGGTTGGGGGTGGCCGAAGGCGAGGCGGCGCGCAAGGCATCGGCGATGGCGCCCTCGTCCCGCTCCGGCGCCAGGGCGCAGGCGGCGATGTAGGCGGCGGCCGGCGAGCGGCTGATGCCGGCATAGCAATGGATCACCAGCGGCCGCTCCCGCGGCCACGCGCGGATGAAGGCGAGGAGCGCCGCCACATGCTCCTCGCCGGGCAGGACATGGCCCGCCTGAGGTGCGGCGATATCGCTCACGCCGATCCGCTCGTGGTGCTCGGGCGGAATCGCGGCCGGGCGCTCGACGGGCATCCCGACGGTGACGAGGGTGAGGAGATGGCTCGCTCCCGTCGCGAGGACGGTGTCGGGCAGGCGCGAGAGCGGGCAGACGTGCAGGGTCGGCATCGTCCGCCCGTGCGATGCGATCGTGTCCGATCGAGGGCGGAGGGTGTCGGGGCCAAGCCCCGACAGACGTCCGGTCAGGCCGCGTTGACGGCGAGCGCGTGCGGGTTGCCGGCGAGGCCGGCGCAGAGGTCGTCGATCTCGGTGAGATCCAGGGCGTCGCCGGTCTGGCCGGCGATGGTGTCGATCAGGTGGTCCTGGCGCGGGTCGAACGGATGACCCTGCATCCGGTAGAACTGGTAGTAGCGCAGAGCGGCGAGGACGGTGTCGCGTTCTCGGTCGGTTACGGTGAAGTTCTGCATGGGTCTTCGCTTCCCCTTGTGGCTTCAACGAACGCCTGGACCGGACCGCGACGCCGCGGACCAAGCTTGGCCATTGTAGCGCGCGTGTCACAAGCGGGACAGTTCTTGACAGATCGCACCGACGTGATTCGTTTTCGTTAGGATTTTCTGCCGTGGCGCTTTGTCTGCGGCGGCGGGACTGTGCGAGACTTTAAGCCGCTGTCTTTTTCGCCTTGCGGGCCGCGCCTCCGGCTCCACCTCGTCCGGGATGGAGCGAGCAGCCGGAGCCGATGGCGACCTACTTCACCGCCGACACCCATTTCGGCGATCCGCATGTCCTGCGGCATGCCCGCGCGCGTTTCGGCACGGTGGAGGCCCATGACGAGGCGCTGATCGCCGCCTGGAACGCGGTCGTCGGGCCGGAGGATACGGTCTGGCATCTCGGCGACTTCGCCGTGGAGGCGAGCCGCGCGCGCTGCGCGGAGGTGTTCTCGCGGCTACACGGGCTGAAGCACCTCGTGCGCGGCAACCACGATTCGAACCGCATCCTCGACCTGCCCTGGGCCGCGCCCCCCATGGAGAGCATGCGTCTCACCGTGACGGACGGGACCGGCCGCGACCGGCGCCTGTTCCTGTCGCATTACGCGCACCGCGCCTGGCCGGGCCTGTGGCGCGAGACGCTCCACCTCTTCGGCCACAGCCACGGCTGGCTCCCCGACACCAGCCGCTCCTGCGATGTCGGCATCGACGCCTGCGACGCGCGTCCGGTCGATCTCGACGCGATCCTCCTGCGCCTGCAAGCGGCGGAGCTGGTGCCGGAGGAACTGGCCCGGCACGGGATGCGGTGAGGACCGGCTTGCGGTCGGGCGGCAACGCTTTCATCATCGGCCCGTTCGACTCGATGGGGTTTCAGGGTGTGGCCGGTCGGCTCCGTATCCATCGCCATCACCGAGTATGGCTTCGGAAACACGGTGCTGGTCGAGATCGGGACGCCCATCGGTCGCCTGGAGGCGGTCGGGGAACTGGAGCAAATCGGCCGAACATTGTATTTTCGTCGGGCGCACGTTCAGGGGCTGCACCGGGGTGCCTTGGGGCGGGCGGGATTGAACGCAATCGGTGCGGAGATCCTGAGAGAGGCTGAGGCCGATGCGGTCGTCGTTGAAGGAGGCCCTCGAACGACCGGTGCGGGACCGAAGCGCGGGCGCAGGCCGCCGCCCTTCCGGTATCCCCGTTGAACTCGTGCTGCGGGCACCGGGTATGATCGAACAGCCCGTGAGCCTCGTGCGGGCGCTGGCGGGTTTCGGCCTGGACCTCGGTGAGGCGCACGACGTGCTCGACCGGCTCGCGGGTGGGCACAAGGTGCCGGTGACCCTGTACCTGACACCACAGAGCGAATCGCCCTTCGCCCTCCAAGGGTTCGGAGTCTGCGCGGACGCCCCGACCCGGGACGAGGCGATCGACCTGATCAGACGGCGGGGATTGGCGGCGGCCTGATCCACCGATTGCCTTCCGGCGCTCATTTGTGTATCGCCACTCCGCGCCCCCGAGACACCCTTGGAGGCAGGGGCGCGCCGGGAAGGCTTGAGCCGTCCGCTTCGGGCGGCTTTTTCGCGTTCCGGCTCCAGCTATCTGAAGGATCACGCCTATGAGCGCCATCAAGTCGCTTGAGGCCGTGGCACGCGACCGGGTCGGCAAGGGGGCCGCCCGGGCCGTTCGTCGCCAGGGCCAGATTCCCGCCGTCATCTACGGCGCGGGCCAGCCGCCGGTCTCCATCGCCATCGACCTCATCCGTGCCCGCACGCTGATCTATGCCGGCGGGTTCAAGACCACCGTGTTCGAGATCGCGGTCGGCGGCCGCAAGCTGCGCGCCATCCCGCGCGACTTCCAGCTCGATCCGGTCTCCGGCGTGCCGATGCACGTCGACTTCCTGCGGGTCGTCTCGGGCCAGACCGTGACGGTCGCCGTGCCGGTGCACTTCGTCAACGAGGACGCGGCGCCGGGCATCAAGCAGGGCGGCGGCACCCTCAACATCTCGCACCACACCCTCGAGCTCGACGTCGCCCCGGACCAGATCCCGGACGCCATCGAGGTCGACCTGACCGGCCGCGAGATCGGCGACGTGATCCACGTCTCCGACATCAAGATCCCGGCCGGCACCTACACCGGCGAATCGACCGATCCGGTCGCCAACATCGTCCCGCCGACGGTGCTGGGCGCCGAGGTCGAGGCCGAGGAGGCCGCGATCGCCGAGGCGCAGTCCGCCGAGGCCGCCGAGGAGAAGGCCGAGGCCGAGGCCGAGGCCGCCGAGGAAGAGGCCGAGAAGAAGGCCGAGTCCGAGGACTGATCCTCCGGACATCCCGCACACGAGAAAGCCCCGGCCGTCCGGCCGGGGCTTTTTTCATGCCTCACGGATAGAGGCGCGTGCCCCGCCAGCCCGCGCCGTCACGCACGAACCGCACCCGGTCGTGCAGGCGGAACTCGCCGTTCCGCCAGAACTCGATGCTGGTCGGCAGGATGCGGAAGCCGGTCCAGTGCGGCGGGCGCGGCACCGGCCCGTCGCCGACCCGCTCCGTCACGGCGGCGACGGCGTCCATCAGCGCCGTCCGGTCCGCGACGGGCCGCGATTGCTGGCTCGCGATGGCGCCGATGCGGCTTTCCCGGCGGCGGCTCGCGAAATAGGCGTCGGCCTCCGCATCGGTCACGCGCTCGACGGGGCCCCGCGCGCGGATCTGCCGGCCCAGGCTCTTCCAGTACAGGACCAGGGCGGCCTGCGGGTTCGCGGCCAGCTCCTCGCCCTTGGTCGATTGCGTGTTGGTGTAGAACACGAAGCCGCGCTCATCGAACGCCTTCAGCAGCACCACCCGCACGTCGGGCAGGCCGTCGCTGCCGGCCGTGGCCAGGGCCATGGCGTTCGGATCGTTCGGCTCGGCGGCCTCGGCCTCCTTCATCCAGGCCGCGAACAGAGTGACCGGATTCTCGGCGCGGGTGAAATCTTCCGGAATCACGGGAGCCGGGCCACCGATCGTTAACTCGTTCAAGGGAAGACTCCTGCCTGCCACGTCCGGGGCCTGAGGGGGCAACGGCGCGTCCGTCGAACGCAAAAGACCGCCGTTGAGTCAGGTATGATGGTCTGATGGTCTCGCGTCACTGTAAAGGTTTCCGGACCCTCGTTCCGGCGGGGGCTGCCCTGTGTCTGGGCGTCATCCTCGGGGGGTGCAGCCAGCCGCTGCTGCTGTTCCGGGGCACGCCCGAGCCGGCGGCGTCGACCGCCGTCGAGGAGCCCCTGACGACGGGCAGCATCGCGCCGCCCAAGACATTCGGGCCGGACCTCAACGGCGAGGATTGGCGGCGGGCGCAGGCCGCGCTGACGGTCGCCCTCGATCCGCAGGGCAACGGCCGCCCGGTGAAGTGGGACAATCCCGATTCCGGGATGCACGGCTCGGTGAACCCGACCGGCCTGCCCTACGTGGCGGACGACCGGATCTGCCGGAATTTCCTCGCTTCGGTCATCGGCTCGGAGAAGAGCCGCTTCGTGCGCGGAACGGGCTGCAAGCCCTCCGGCGGCGACTGGACCCTGCAGGCGATGCACAAGGCCGCCGCACCCGCCAGGGAGTCTGGCAAGGATCCCGGCAAGAATACGGACAAGGTGGGGGAATGAGGCGCGGGCGGCCCCGGTGAGCCGCCCGCGCCTCCGCCGATCTCAGTACGGGTAGCCGTAATACGACCGCATCCGCAGGCGGCCGGCCGGCTCGGGCTGCGGGCCGGGGGGCACCGCGTAGCGGGAGGCCTCATCCGGCGCGTAGGTCTGCAGGTAGGAATCGTAGCCCGGATCGCGGTAATTGCCGTTGTTGACGCCGGCCGAGCGGTCGTTGCCGCTGAGCGCCGCGTAGGGCGAGAGGCCGCTGCCCGCATCGCCGCCGCCACCGCCGCCGCGCGCGAGGGCCGCGCCGGGGAGGAGGGCGAGGAGGGCGCCGCCGAGGGCGAGGCCGAGTCGAGTGCCAGTCATTCCGGGTCTCCGGGTTTGCGAACTTGACGATTGAACGGGGCCGCCGGGGCGGCGGTTCCTGCCGCGAGCCGGCGGAGGGATGTCACGGGGCCGTAGCTGTTGGCCAGGATGCGCGCCCGCGCCTCCGCCAGGGGCTCCACCGCCACCGCCATGTGGTGGCCGTTGGCGTGGAGGAGGGAGGTGGCGTCGCGCATCATCCCGACATGGCCGCGCCAGAACACCAGATCCCCCCGTCGCAGCCCGTCGGGATCGTCGGGCAGGGCGGTGCCGAGGCCGCGCTCCTGCATGTCGGCGTCGCGGGGGCAGTCGCGGCCCGCGAGGTGCAGGCAGAGCTGCACCAGCCCGGAGCAGTCGAGCCCGAGGCTCGTGCGCCCGCCCCAGAGATAGGGCGTGCCGACGAGCCGCTCGGCGGTGCCGACGAAATCCGGGGCGGTGAAACCCGCCTCCCGGCAATGGGCGGCGAAGACGAAGCCGCCCGGCGTCGCGAGATAGTCGCCCTCCCGCCCGGTCGCGGTGAGGCGGGCGCCGAGGCCGAGATGGCCGAGCGGCGGCCGCTTCAGGTCCGGAGCCGGGTAGAGGAAGCTGCGCACAGCCGTGACCACATGGGTGGGCTCCGGGTCGGCCGGGCCGAGGCTGCCCAGCGGCAGGTAGCCGACATAGCCGTCGCGCGTCAGCTGGACGAAGGCATGCCCGTCCTCCTCCGCGTAGAAGGTGACGGCATCGCCCAGCACGGCCTCGGTCTCGGTGCCGGAGGCGTCCGAGGGCGTCCGCCGCAGGGGCGCGGAGGGGACGACGACCCGCCGCGCCTGCCCCGCGACGAAGCGCGCGGCCTCGACCTGCCCGCGCAGGGCGGCATCCGCCAGATGCGGCCGGGCGGGCGTGAGACGCGGATCGAACGGCATGGTCATGGGCGCAGGATAGGCCCTGCCGGGTTAATGCGAAACGCGGGCGTCGCCCGCCGGGCCGGCGGGCGCGAGCCCGGCGGGCACGGCCCGCCATCCATGCGGCATGCCGTCGCGCCGGGATGCCTCGAAAGAAGCCATCCGTCGATGCCATGGGCCGATCCCAGCGCGGGCGACCCATGCGATCACCATCGTTTGATGCACTGCACAACCAGCTTCGGGCGCGCTATGCTTGAGGCATGAAGACCGCGAGTCGTCCCGTGAAGAAGACACAGAAGAGCTTCGCCGACCTTCCGCCGATCCGGGTGCGCCGCGAGCCGCCGACGATCGTCGAGGCGGTGACCGCCGCCCAGGACCTGGCCGACGATGTCGAGCAGCAGGTGGAGATCGCCGCCGGGCTGATCGGCCTTCCCGCCGACGAGGTCCGGCCGCATGTGCTGGCCGCCAAGCGCGCCAAGCCGGAGCGGGTGCCCGAGCGCATCCTCAGCCACGCGAGCCCGAGCCGCGCGCCCCGCACGGTCATCGTCGAGCGCCGCGTCCGGCCGACGGTGGTGGTCGAGCGCCGCATCCGCCCGCTGACGCCGCCCCGCTGATCCGGTTCAGTCGCCCGTCGTCTGGCCGGTCCAGGTGGCGTGGCGGATGCCGGGGGCCTTCTCGAGTTCGGCCGTGACCGCGTCGAGCTCCGAGGCGTCGACGGCGCTGGCCGTCAGGGTGGCGATGACATCGACCGCGTCCTCGCCGCGCTCCTCGATCTCGATGGCGCTGACGGGGTAGTTCGCCGCCTCCAGCCGCTCGATCAGCAGGTCCTGCGCCGGCCCGGAGGCGCCCGGCGCCGTCGTCACCTGGACCTCGTAGGTGGCCTCCGTCTCCGACTCGCGGATCGGCAGGCGGTCGATGAGCTTCACGAGGGGGCGGAGCGCCGTGTTGCAGGCGAGCACCGTCACCGTGACGAAGGTCGCCTCCAGGGGCATGTCCGCCCCGGCGAAGGCGCCCACCGCCGCCGAGCACCAGAGCGTCGCGGCCGTGTTGAGGCCGCGCACGTTCATCCCCTCCTTCATGATCACGCCGGCGCCGAGGAAGCCGATGCCGGAGATCACGTAGGCCACGGTGCGGGTGCCGCCCTCGCCGCCGGTGAGGCGCATGCCGAGATCGACGAAGGCCGAGGCGCCCACCGCGACGAGCACCGCCGTGCGCAGGCCCGCCGTGCGCTGGCGATACTGTCGCTCGGCGCCGATGAAGGTGCCGAGGCAGAAGGCCACGAAGAGGCCGAGGGCGGATTTCACCGGCTCGGGGAGGTCGGCGTAGGCGAAGGCGGCATGCATGGCGGCCCGCTCATCCTCCCCGCCTGTGAAGAAACCGTGACACGATGCCCGCAAACGGCCCGGCCCACGCAGGATTGACGGGCACACGCCCGGCGGGCACACCCGAGACGGCTGCGAGAGAGCCCGTGCGCGACACGGGACCCGGCCGCGAGGAGACGTGCAGGATGCCGGATTGCGCCGACCTGTCGGGACCAATCCACTCATGAGCGGCGCGGCCCTCGCCGACCGTCCCTCGCCGGGAACCGATCCTTCCGGCCTGCACGGGCGGGTGCTCGCCCTGCGCGACGGGCTGGAGACCGGCCTGATCGGCGCCTCCGGCCTCGTGGAGCGGCTGCTCATCGGCCTCCTCACCGGGGGCCACCTGCTGATCGAGGGCGCCCCCGGCCTCGCCAAGACCCGCGCGGTGAAGCGCCTCGCGGAGGGGCTCGACGGCTCCTTCGCCCGCATCCAGTGCACCCCGGACCTGATGCCCGCCGACCTTACCGGCACCACCGTGTGGCGGCAGGACAGCGGGCATTTCGAATTCCTGCCCGGCCCGCTCTTCCACGCCCTGGTGCTGGTGGACGAGGTGAACCGCGCGCCCCCCAAGGTGCAGTCGGCGCTCCTCGAATCCATGGCCGAGGGGCAGGTGACGGTCTCCGGCGAGACCCACCGCCTGCACGACCCGTTCATGGTGGTGGCCACCCAGAACCCGATCGAGCACGCGGGCACCTTCCCCCTGCCCGAGGCGCAGCTCGACCGCTTCCTGCTGCACGTCGTGGTGGACATGCCCGACGCGGCCTCCGAGCGGGCGATCCTCGACCTCGTGGAGGGCGAGATCACCCACCGCATCGCGCCGATGCCGATCCGCCTGTCGATGGCGGACGTGCGCGCGGCCCGCGAGGCGGCGCTGGCCACCTACGTCTCCCCGGCGCTCAAGGACTATCTCGTGCGCCTCGTGGCGGCGACCCGCACCGACGAGGCCGCGCCGGACCTGCGCGGCGCCATCGAGCACCCGGCCTCGCCGCGCGGGACCCTCGCCCTGATGATGGCTGGCAAGGCGCGGGCGTGGCTGCGCGGGCGCGACCACGTGATCCCCGAGGACA
Organism: Methylobacterium sp. TK26; assembly: GCF_055361565.1. Classification (NCBI taxonomy): domain Bacteria; kingdom Pseudomonadati; phylum Pseudomonadota; class Alphaproteobacteria; order Hyphomicrobiales; family Methylobacteriaceae; genus Methylobacterium; species Methylobacterium sp. TK26. The sequence goes on from NZ_CM143965.1 coordinate 3,479,211, forward strand.
TCACCGAGCTGGCGCGGGACGCCCTGTCCCACCGGATCGGCCTGACCTGGCGGGCCTCCGCCGAGGGCAAGACCGCCCGGGGGCTGATCGACGACCTCGTACGGCGGGTGAAGGCCCTTTGAGCCGAGGCACGGCGGCACCGTCCCAAGATCCTGCCCAGGATCCCGTGATCCACCTCTCGGGCGAGGCGCTGATGGGGCTGCGCCACCTCGCCCGGCGGGGCGCGGCGCCCGTGACCCGCACGCTCGCCGGCCTGCCGGGGGGCATCGTCACCAGGCGGCGGGGCCGGGGCTCCGAGCCGGAGGACGTGCGCCTCTGGGCCGAGGGCGACGACCGCCGCCACATCGACCGCAACGCCACCGCCCGCACCGGGCAGTTGCACGTCCGCACCCATCACGACGAGCGCGACCGGGCGGTGATCCTGCTCGCGGATTTCCGGCCCTCCATGCTGTTCGGCACAAAGCGGACGCTCCGCTCCGTCGCGGCGGCCGAGGCGCTGGCCCTCCTCGGCTGGCGGATCGTCGCCGATGGCGGGCGCGTCGGCCTCGCCGTGGCGAGCGGGGCCGGGGAGCCCACCGTGCTGCGCCCGGCCGGGGGCGAGCGCGCCATGGCCTCCGTGACCGGCGCCCTCGCGGTGGCCCACGCCCAGGCGCTCGCAGCGGCGCGGGCGGAGGACCCGCCCCTCGAACCCCTGCTCGGCATCGCCGCGAGCCTCCTGCCGTCGGGCGGGCATCTCGTCATCGCCAGCGCCCTCGACGCCCCCGGCCCCGATTTCGAGCGCCTGCTCGGCCTCGTCTCCGAGCGGGTCTCGGTGCGCCTCCTCCTGGTGAGCGACGCCTTCGAGCGCGCTCGGCGGCCGGGCTTCTTCCCCTTCGCCCTCTCGGACGGGCGGCGGGGTTCGCTCCGGGCCGACGGCACCGGGGAGAGGATGCTCGACGCCCGCCTCGCGGAATACGCCGCGCGCGGCATCGCGGGCCTGCGCCTCGACGTGGAGGCGGGGCCGGAGGCCTACGCGCCGCTGATGGAGCGGCTCGATGCCGTGCTCTGAAACCGCGCGGGGCCGCCCGTGACCCCCGCCGACGCCCCTGCGACCCTCGACCAGTTGCGCGGCCTGCACCTGCCGGGCGGCGCGAGCGGCCCCGTGCCCGGGGAGATCCTGCTGGCGCTGGTCCTCGGCTTCGGCGCCGCCCTCCTCGTCGGGCTGCTGCGCATCCTCGTGAGCCGGGTCCGGGCCAGCGTCCGCCGGGCGGCGCTTGCCGACCTCGCCGGAAGCCGTACCCTCGCCCCGCCGGAAAGGATCCTCGCCCAGGCGCGGCTCCTGCGCCGCCTCGTGCGCACCCTCGACGGCGACGAGGCCGCCTCCGCCCACGGCGCCGCGTGGGCCGCGCGCCTCGACGGGCGCTTGCGCACCGACTTCTTCACCGCCGGCGCCGGGCGCGTGCTGGTGGACGGGCTCTACCGGCGCGAAGTGCCCGACCCCGCGCTCCTCGACGCGGAGCTGACCCGGCTGATCGGAAGGCTCAAGGCATGATGCCCGGCTGGCTCGCCGCCTTCGTCTCGGGCTTCGACCTCGCGGCCCCCTGGCTGCTCCTCGCCCTGCCGCTGCCGCTCCTCGCCGCGCGGCTCCTGCCCCGCGAGCGGGTCGAGGGCGGCGCCCTGCGCGTGCCCGGCACGCTGGCCACGAGCACGGGCACCGGCCACGAGGGCGCGGGGCGCGGCCGCCGCCGGGCCGCCCTGGTCTGGGGCCTGTGGATCTGCCTCGTCGCCGCCCTCAGCGGGCCGCGGGTGGTGATGCCCTCGGCCGCGCTGCCCGCCTCGGGGCGCGAGATCATGATCGCCATGGACCTGTCGGGCTCCATGGAGCGGCGCGACTTCTCCCTCGACGGCGAGACCGTGAGCCGGCTGGCGGCGGTGAAGCGCGTCGGCGCCGACTTCATCCGCCGCCGGGCGGGGGACCGGATCGGCCTCGTCCTGTTCGCGGATCAGGCCTACGTCGCCGCCGCGCTGACCTTCGACACCGCCTCCGTCGCCCGCGCCCTGGAGGAGGCGGCGATCGGCATTTCCGGCCGCTCCACCGGCATCGGCGACGGGCTCGGCTTGGCGCTGCGCCGCCTCGACCCCCGCGACGCGAACATCCCGGAGGGGCGCCCGGCCGCGACCAAGGCCGTGGTGCTGCTCTCGGACGGCGCCAACAACGCCGGCCAGACCGCGCCGAAGGACGTGGCCGACCTTGCCAAGGAGATCGGCGTGCGCGTCTACACGATCGCGCTCGGCCCCCGCGATCTCGCCGACGCCAACGGCGAGCAAGACGTGGTCGACAGCGAGACCCTGAAGACCATGGCCGAGACGAGCGGCGGGCGCTTCTTCCGGGTGAAGACCACGGACGACCTCGTCGCCGTGGCGCAGGCCATCGACACCCTGGAGGGCGGGCGCACCCCGCCCCCGCCGCTGCCCCTGCGCAAGGACCTGTGGGTGTGGCCGGGCGCCCTGGCGCTGGCCTTCGCCGTGGGGTTGCTCGCCGTGCGGAGGAGCGCATGACGCTCGCCGGCCTCACCCTCCTGCGGCCCTGGTGGCTCGCGGCGCTCCCCGTCGTCGTCGCCCTGGCCCTCTACGCCGTGCGCCGGGCGGCGCCGCTCGGCGATTGGGGCCGGGAGGTCGACCCCGCCCTGATGGCCTACCTCTCGCGCACCGGATCGGTGCTCGGCGGCAAGCGCGGCGCCAACCTCGCGGCGGGGCTCTGCGCGGCGGGCCTCGTCCTCGGCCTCGCCGGCCCGGCGGTGGAGCGCCGGGACACCGGCACGTTCCGCAACCTCGACGAGACGATCCTCGTCGTCGACCTCTCCCGCTCGGTCGCCGAGGGCGGCAACCTGCAGGGCGTGCGCGAGGCCGCCGCCTCCGTCGCGCAGGCCGCCGGCACGCGCCCCGTCGCCCTGGTGGTCTATGCCGGCGACGCCTACCTCGCCGCCTCCCCCACCACCGACCGGGACAGCCTCGGCACCACGCTCTTCTCCCTCGACGCCGACACGGTGCCCGACCGGGGCAGCCACCCGGAGCGCGGCCTCGCCCTCGCCAGCCGGACGCTCGCCGAGGCCAGCGTGATCGCCGCCGACGTGGTGCTGATCAGCGACGGCGACGGCATCGGCGAGGCCGCCCTGCGCGAGGCCGGGGCGATCCGCGCCCGGGGCTGGCGCCTCGACACCCTGTTCGTCCCCGCCACCAAAACCCTGCCGCCGGGCGTGCCGAACCCGGATCCCGGCCCGCTCCAGCGCCTCGCGGCGGCGGGCGGCGGCACCAGCGCCGAGATCCGTGCCGCGACCCCGGTGCTCGACGCGGTGGCAGCGCCCACCGCCCAGCATCTCGCGGCCGGCGGCTACGGCGTCGTCGCCTTCGCCGACCTCGGGCGTTGGCTGCTCGCCCTGGCGGCCCTGCCCGCCCTCCTGCTGTTCCGACGGAGCGCCTGATGCCGGTCGCCCTCGTGTCACCCCGGACCCTCGGCCTGCCGCAGGCGTGGCGGCGGAGTGCGCGGATCGGCGGGCTCGTCCTCGTCGGCCTGGGGATCGTGACCCTCGTCGCCCTGTCGCAGCCGCGCACCGGCTTCGGGCGCCTGCTGATGAGCGTCCACCTGCCCGGCCTCGCCGCGCGGGTGTTCGAGGACCCCGCATGGCGGGCCGCCGCCCTCTACGAGGCGGGCCGGCTGGACGAGGCCATCGCCCTGTTCCGCAACGGCGGGCGCCGGGCGAGCTACAACCTCGGCAACGCGCTCGCCCGCTCCGGCGACCTGCAGGGCGCCATCGCCGCCTACGACGAGGCCCTGCGCTTCAACCCCCGCGACGCGGACGCCCAGGCCAACCGATCGCTGATCGCCCGGATGCTGGAAGAGGCGATCGACCGCGGCCCCGGCGGCGGCATCGCCAACGGCACGGCGCAGTACGGCGCCCGCTACAACAAGTCCGCCCACCAGGACCCGAACGACGACGTCAACGCCTCGTCCAGCGGCGAGGGCCTCGCCGGCAACCGCGAAGCGAGCAGCAGCGCCTCGCTGCCCGGCAACAGCGCCGTCGCCCGGCGGGGGCGCTCCGAACAGGCCGCCATCGACTCGGCCGGCGGCAAGGCGCGCGGCTCGGTGGGCGACGCCGCCGGGCGCGGCCGCTCCGGCACCGGCCCCGCCATGGTCGCCGAGGCCCCCGAGCGCGAGGCCCGCCGGGTGACGAAGAGCTTCGAGGCGCACGAGATCCGCCCCGACCGCCTGTGGCTCCAGACCCTGCCCGACGATCCCGGCCGCTACCTCAAGCTCCGCCTCAAGGCCGAGCAGGCCCGCCGCGTCGAGGCCGGCACCGCCATGCCCGCCGGGAGCAACCCATGGTGATTTCTTGGCACTGGGGTCGCGGATTGCGGCGAGGGAAGATCGGGCTTCTCGCCGGGTTGCTGCTGGCCGGAATGTCGCTGCCCGCCCTCGCCGAGGTGGAGCCCGGCGACCTCACCCTCACCGTCACCCCCGAACTGAACGGCGGCGCGGCCCCCTACACCCGCGAGATGGTGCTCCTGAAGATCCACGGGGTCTACCGGCAGCCGATCCTGCTGGAGGAGGTGATCCAGCCGCCGCTCGCCAACTTCACCTGGACGCAGCTCGGCCGCGACCATTGGAGCAAGACCCGCCTCCCCGACGGCCAGACCGCCATCGCCTTCGACCGGACGGTGGCGATCTTCCCGCACCATGCGGGCGAGTTCACCCTCGAACCCTTCGTCCACCGGCTGACCATCAACGATGTCGGCGAGCGCAAGGTGGTGGACGTGCGCTCGCAGCCGATCCCCTTCACCGTCGCCGCCTGGACCGCCCCGACCGGCGGCCCCGACGCGAAGGAGCCCTGGTGGCTCCCCGCCCGCGACGTGAGCATCACCGATTCGTGGAGCCGCGACCCGGAGACGGTGAAGATCTACGAGACCGTCCGGCGGACGGTGGTGCTGGAGGCGCAGGGGATGCTCGCCGAGGGCCTGCCGCCCCGGCCGGTCATGCGCACGCGCGGCATCATCACCTTCGCCGGGCCGGTCGCCCGCGAGACCATCGTCACCCCCGCCGGCCCCGTCGCCCGCGCCACCTATGTCTGGGACGTGAAGCCCGGCGTGCCGGAGGTGATCCCCCTCGACGCCATCGCCATCCCGTGGTTCGACACGGTTTCGCGCACCATGCGCGAGGCCGAGATCCCCGCCCGCCAGATCGGCGGCGGCCTGCCCGACCGGGAGACCGACGGGGCCAAGGGCGCCGCCGCCTCCGCGCTGATCGCCGTGGCGGCGGGCGTGCTGGCCTTCGGCCTCGGCCTCGCCCTCCTCGGCTTCCGCCGGGAACGGGGGACGCTGCGCCTGCCTCCGACCCTCGCCCGCGACCTGCGCCGGGCCGCCCGATCCGGCGATGCCAACGCCGTCCGCGCCGCCGTGGCGGCGGGCGAGGCCGCGATGCCCGCCCTCGCCCGCCGCTGGCGGGAACGGCCCGAGACCCGCGAGGCTCTCGCCGCCCTCGACCGCGCCGTCTACGGCCCGACCGGGGGCGCGACGCCGGACCTCGTCGCCCTGGCCCGCGCCCTGACGAAGAGCGAGCCCGGCCGGGCCTTCGGCTCCGCCCCCGTGCTGAAGCCCCTCGACGGACCTGCATGATGTTGCCTGTTTTTCAGGCAGGCCGCGGCTTTGAGCAAAAGCTCAAGTCCTGAGCAAGCATCAATGTTTTGCACTATCTTGCGTCAACTGCATTCGCTCCGTAGACCGAACACCAACGGACGAAAAGTCCGCGTTTTCGCTGTCGCCCGGAGGACTAGACCGATGCCGCATACCACCGAAGTCAAGGACCGTTTCCGCACCCGCCTCGCCGCCGCCGATGCCCGCAGCAACGGCTTCCGGCAGAAGCTGCTGGATGACGGCACCCGCGCCCTTCAGCCGGTGATCGAGGTGCTGAACCTGATGGCCGAGGTGCTGAACGAGGAGCACAACGCCCATGGCTGCATCACCGGGACGGAGTTGCTGATCGACACCGACAATTTCGTCACCCTCTGCGCCAAGCTGCGCGGGGTCGACAGCGAGCAGAAGATCAAGATCAAGTACGGGCCCGAACTCGGCGGCAAGAACTATCTTTCTATCTCCGGCCTGCACCAGCGCTACAACGAGCGCCTCGTGCCGGGTTCGAGCGCCAGCGCACATATCGGCCGGGTGATCGGCAGCGACATCCATCTCGACGAGCATCGCGGCGCCGACCTCGCGGAGGTGGTCCGGGACGTGATCGAGGATTTCTACGTCGCGCAGATCGAGCAGCGCAGCCACTTCGCCGTCGCGGCGTAGGGTTCAGGCCCTTTCCCTCGTCCCGTCCCTGCGTTAACTCTCGGCGGGATGGGGATGGAGCTCCCCGACAACCGCCTTGCCGGATGACCGGCCAGGGCTGATGGCTCCTACCGCAAGGGCGGCTTCCGCCTGCGGTGGGGGCGTGCCCGCATCGCGGCCGGGCCGCCCGTCCAACCGGGACGGGACAGGCATGATCAACACCCTCATCGTTTTCCTCGGCGCCGGGATCGGCGGCGGGTTTCGGCATGGGCTCAACGTGGCGGTGGCGCGGACGCTGCCGGGCCTGGGCTTTCCCCTGGCGACGCTCCTCATCAACGTGCTGGGCTCGTTCCTGATGGGCGTGCTGGCCGAGGGCTTCGCCCTGCGCGGGGCGGCGGGCCACCCGGCCCGGCTGTTCCTGACGACGGGGGTGCTCGGCGGCTTCACCACCTTCTCGACCTTCTCCCTCGACGCGATCAGCCTCTACGAGCGCGGCGAGACGGCGGCGGCGGCCGGCTACGTGGTCGCCTCCGTCGCCGCCGGTCTTCTGGGGCTGATCGCCGGCATGGCCCTGGTGCGCGGCGTCCTGAGCGCGGCCTGACGGGGATCCCAAAGGGCGAGCCCTTTGGTGGGGTCCAGGGGCAAGGCCCCTGGCTCACTCCGCGATGAACTTCATCCGGTGATCGCGGTGTAGGTCGAGGATGGCGGCGGCCGTCTCCTCGATCGACCGGCGCGTCACGTCGATGGTCGGCCAGCGGTTCTTGATGAACAGCCGCCGCGAGGCGGTGATCTCGTCGGACACCGCCTCCCGGTCGACATACATCGAACTCTCGTCGGCGTTCAGGCTCGACAGCCGGTTCTGGCGGATCTGGATGATCCGCTCCGGCGAGGCGAATAGCCCGACGATCAGGGGCTTGCGCGCCGCCACGATGGCCGGCGGCATCGGCATGCCCGGCACGAGGGGGAGGTTCGTGGTCTTGAGGCCCCGGTTGGCCAGATAGATCGAGGTCGGCGTCTTCGAGGTGCGGCTGACGCCGAGCAGGATGACGTCCGCCTCCTCCAGATCCTCCGGCAGGTTGCCGTCGTCGTGGGCGAGGGTGAAGTTCATCGCGTCGATGCGCTTGAAGTACTCGGCGTTCAGCATGTGCTGGGCGCCGGGGCGCGCCGCCTTCTGCGTGCCGAGGTAGGATTGCAGCAGGTCGTGGACCGGCTGCAGCACCGACAGGCAGGGCGAACCCGACTCCCGCGCCGCCATCTCCAGCCGCTGGCCGAGGTCGCCCCCCACCAGGGTGTAGAGCACGAGGCCGGGCGCGGCGCGGATTTCCGAGATCACCCGCTCCAGCTGCGAGGCGGAGCGGACGAGGGGATAGACGTGCTCGATGGCCGAGACGCCCTCGTACTGCGCCGCCGCCGCGCGCCCGACATTGATGAGCGTCTCGCCGGTGGAATCCGACACGAGATGAAGGTGGAAGTAGCTGCGGCCCATACGCGGCGTCTCCGGCCGGTTCGGTTATCCAACGGCGACCGCCGGGGAGTCGATAAGTGTGGATAGGCAGGCCCGGTCGGCCGGTCCAGAGCAGAACCCCGTCCGGCTATCGACTCCTGCATACACAGGCCGTCAAATCGGGGCGGAATCCGCGCCCGGTTCGGGAAAAGCCGGACACGCAGGGTCCGGACCGGCTCACCACCCGGCGCAAAGCCTTGAGCGGGAACCCTCTTCCATCATCTTCGCGCAAATCCTTTAAAGCTCCGTTAACGGCGCCGAACCGGGGATCGGGTGTGGATACGGTTGCGCTCCCGCTCATCAGCCTCCAAGAGAAAAAACAGAGTCTAAGAATCTCTCTCTATCTTTATGAGAGGTCCCCTGGGGATCGTCGCGACCGGACCGGTTTGCGAGAAGGCGGGAGCGCATGACGGGTCAACCGGACAGGACGATGCTGAAGGTGCTCTCGGGCGAGGCGGTCTGGCCGCCTCCGGCCTGGATGATGCGCCAGGCCGGGCGCTATCTGCCGGAGTACCGGGCCACCCGGGCGACGGCGGGCTCCTTCCTCGACCTGTGCTACACGCCCGACTTCGCCGTGGAGGTGACGCTCCAGCCGATCCGCCGCTTCGGCTTCGACGCGGCGATCCTGTTCTCGGACATCCTCGTCGTGCCCCATGCCCTCGGGCAGGACGTGCGCTTCGTGGAGGGCGAGGGCCCGCGCCTCGATCCCCTGGGCGACCGCGCCGCCTTCGAGCGCCTGCGCGAGGCGGGCGACGGTTCGGTGATGACCCACCTCGCCCCCGTCTTCGAGACGGTGACGCGGCTGCGGGCCGAACTGCCGCCGGAGACGACGCTGCTCGGCTTCTGCGGCGCGCCGTGGACCGTGGCGAGCTACATGATCGGCGGCCGGGGCACCCCGGACCTCGCCCCCGCCCGGGCGCTCGCCGAGGGCGACACGGCGCTGGTGGACGAACTGATCGACCGCCTCGTCACGGTGCAGACCGACTACCTCGTGCGCCAGCTCGAGGCGGGGGCGGACGCCGTGCAGATTTTCGAATCCCATGCCGGCACCCTGCCCAAGGCGGTCCCCGCCTCCGCCGACGTGGTCGAGCCGGTGGGCGACGTCACCGAGAGCGCCCTGCCGGGCGGGGCGCCGCCGGACGCCCTCACCCGCTGGTCGCTCCGACCGATCGCCCGGATGATCGCGGGTGTCCGCGCCCGGGTGCCGGGTGCCAAGATCATCGTCTTCGCCCGGGGATCCGGCCTCGACGGCCATGCCCGCGTGGTGCCCGAGACCGGCGCCGACGCGGTGGGTGTCGATTGGGGCGTGGATCTGAAGGCCCTGCGGGGCCGCGTACCGGCCTCGACGGTCACGCAGGGGAACCTACACCCCGAAACGCTGATCGCGGGTGGCGCGGCCCTGGACGCGGCCGTGGACGGCATCCGCGAGGCCGTGCAGGGATCGCCCCACGTCTTCAACCTCGGCCACGGGATCACGCCGCAGACGCCGGTGGCCCATGTCGAGCGGATGCTCGCCCGGCTGAGGGGCTAGGGGCGTGCTCTACGACTGGATCAAGGCCGGGCACATCGTGAGCCTCATCGCCTGGATGGCGGCGATGCTCTACCTGCCCCGGCTGTTCGTCTACCATGCGAGCCTGCCGTTGGGCTCGGAGGCGCAATCGGCGACCTTCAAGATCATGGAGCGGCGCCTGCTCAAGGCGATCATGACGCCCGCCATGATCGCGACCTGGGTGTTCGGCCTGATCCTCGCCTGGATGAGCGGCTACTACGCCGCCCCCTGGCTGCAGGCGAAGTTCGCGCTGGTGGTGGCGATGTCGGGCATCCACGGGTGGCTCGCCCGGATGGTCAAGGACTTCGCCGCCGACCGGAACACCCGGGGCCACAAGTTCTACCGGGTGATCAACGAGGTGCCGACGCTGCTGATGATCGTCATCGTGGTGCTGGCGACGGTGAAGCCGGGCTTCTGACAGGGAGCCTCCGGCAGGCTCGGCCGTTATCGGCCATGCGCCGCACGACCTCCGCCCTCGCCGTCCTCCTCGTCCTCGCCGGCGGCTCCGCCGAAGCGGCGAGCTTTGCCTGCGACAAGGCCGAGGCCCCCGACGAGAAGGCGATCTGCGCCCATCTCCCCCTCAACGACCGGGACGTCGAGATGGCGACCCGGTTCGAGATCCTGAAGGCGGTGCTGCCGATGGGCGGCCAGTCGAAGCTGCGCGAGGACCAGGAGACCTGGCTCACCGAGCGCCGCACCTGCGCCGCCGACGTGGAATGCCTGCGCAACGCCTACGACGCGCGCCTCAAGGTACTGCGCGGTGTGCTGTCGGAATTCGCCAAGCAGGGGCCGCAGTAGATGGGAGAGCCCGAGGGGAGCCCTACTCCGCCAGGGCCGACTCGATGTCCGTGTGTGGGAAGTCGTTGCCCTTGAAGAGCAGCGTCGCGCCATAATGGCGGGCACAGGCATAGGCGAAGCAATCGCCGAAATTCAGCGATGCCCGGTGCCGGCCCTTGCCGTAGCGTTCGAACGCATCGAGCGCCCCGTCACCGACCTCGGGGGGAACGGCTATCACCACGATGCCGGCGAGGGCGAGATAATGGGTGATGGCCTCCCGCGCCTCCCCGAGGGGAAGGCCCAGGAGGCGGGCGACGGCGATCGTCGCCTCCCACACCGCCAGCGGCGACGTGATCCGCCGCTCCGCGCGCTTAAGCCCGGAAACGAGCCTCTTGGCGTCGTCCTCATCCGTGAGGATCGCCGTGAGCGCCGACGCATCCACGAACATCAGTCGCGCTCGTAGAGGCTGTCGATGAAGGCCTTGTCGGCGGGTTGGCCGGAGCCGGCGCGCGCCCGCAGGCGCCGCGTGAAGGCGAGCGTACGCTCCACGAGATCGGCCTCGCTCCCGGCGCGCGCACTCTCCTTGGTGCGGGCGATTTCGTTGAGCAGTGCCTGCCGGACGGCCTCGGTCTTGGTCGATCCCCTGAGCGACGTCAGCTCGTCGGCCAGGGCGTCGACCTGCGGATCCTTCACGTAGAGGGGCACGGACTCACCTCGAGGGATATCCCGAATGATCTTAGGGGATATCCCTCGATCCGTCCAACCTCACAACCGCGCCAGCAACCGTTCCGCCAGCGGGTTCTCGGCCGCGAAGGCGTAGTCGATCTTGCGGACGCTCACCGCCCGCGCGCCGGCCTGGACCAGGGCCTCGGCGAGGTCGAACACCGCCGCTTCGGGGCAGCGCAGGACGATCTCGCCGTCGGCACCCGTTGGGGCGCCGTAGGGCAATTCGGCTTCGTGCAGGCCCGCCAGGGTGGCGAGGTCGATGTCGCCCGCCTCCGGCATGCCGGCGCGGACCTCGCGGGTGGTGCGGGCCCGCTCCTCGGCGCTGATGCGGCCGAGGACGGCGCGCAGCGCCCCGCGCTGGGCCTCGCCCCAACGCGCCTTCAGGGAGGCGACGAGGTTCGCCTCCGAGCGCAGGATGATCCCGTCATCGAGGATCTTCAGGGCGTTCGCGGCGAGCGTCGCCCCCGTGGTGGTGATGTCCACGATGATCTCGGCCGAGCCCGCCGCCGGGGCGCCCTCGGTGGCGCCGAGGCTTTCCACGATCCGGTAATCGGCCACGCCGGTCTCGGCGAAGAACCGGCGGGTGAGGTTCACGTATTTCGTCGCGACGCGCAGCCGGCGGCCGTGGCGCACGCGCATGGTCGCGGCGACCTCGTCGAGGTCGGCCATCACCCGCACGTCGATCCAGGCCTGGGGCACGGCCACCACCACCGTGGCGTTGCCGAAGCCGAGCGGCGTCAGCAACTCCACCTGCCCGCGCACGTCGGGAAGGGTCTCGCGGATCAGGTCCTCGCCGGTCACGCCGAGATGGGCCGCGCCGGAGGCGAGCTGGCTCGCGATCTCCGAGGCCGAGAGGTAGCGGACCTCGACGCCGGGCACGCCGACGAGCTTGCCGCGATAATCCCGCGCCCCCGCCCCCTGCGCCAGCTTGAGGCCGGCGCGGGCGAAGAAGGCGTTGGCGTTCTCCTGCAGGCGCCCCTTGGAGGGCACCGCCAGCACGAGGGCATCGCTCATCGCCCGGCTCCCGTCGCGCGCTCGATCCAGAAGGTGCATCCCACGGCCGGCAGGGGCGCAGCGCTGCCGAGATGGGCGAGCAGGCCGTCGTAGCGCCCGCCGCCGACCAGCACCGGCCCGTCCCCCTCGGAAACCTCGAAGATGAAGCCGGTGTAATAGTCGAGGTTGCGGGCGAAGCCGCCCTGGAAGCGGAAGCTCTCGATGGGCAGCCCCCGCGCGGCGATGAAGCCGGTGCGCTCCTCAAACAGGTCGAGGGCGGCGTCCAGCGCCCCATGGCGCACGCCCGCATCGGCGACCAGCGCCCGCAGGTCCCGGGCGGCGGCGTCGGGATCGCCCGTCACCGCGCGGTAGCGGTCGAGGATCGCCCGGTTCTCGGCGTTGAGGCCGGCGCCGCCATTGGCCTGCGCCGTCGCCTTGCCGAGGAAGCGCTCGGCGATCTCGCCCGCGCTGCGCCCGCCCACCGCCGAGATGCCGGCGATGGCGAGCACGTCCTCCACGAAGGCGCGCACGCCCTGAGGGTCCTGGCCCTGGATGGCGGCGAGCAGCCCCGCGTGGCGGTCCTCGCCGGGGGCGCCCTCCGCCCCGTTGGTCACGGCGTCGAGGGAGCGCCCGGCGGCCAGCGCCCGGAGCGTGCGCCGCTTGGCGGCGGCCGGCACGGCGAGGCCGTCGAGGAGGGCCACCGTCAGCCCCATGTCGCCGAGGCGGACGGACGGGCTCGTCCGGCCGAGGAGGGCGAGCCCTTCGAGGGCGAGGCTCAGGACCTCGGCGTCGGCGGCCGGGGTGTCGGTGCGGCCGAACGATTCGATGCCGGCCTGGACGAATTCGGCGGGCTCCCCGGCGGTGAGCCGGAAGACCGGCCCGCCATAGCTGTAATCGGCGGCCTGCCCGTCGGCCCGCTGGCGGTGCAGGCGGCAGATGGGGATCGTGAATTCCGGCCGCAGGCACAGCTCGGCGCCACCGGCATCCTGCGTGACGAAGATCCGCCGCCGGATGTCCTCGCCGGACAATTCCAGGAACGGCTCGATCGGCTGCAGCACGGGGGGCGTCACGGGGGCGTAGCCGGCCGCCGCGAGATGGGCGATCAGCCGCGCCTGTGCTGGCTCAGCCGTTTCCGTGTCGGGCTCCGGTCGCGTCATGGTCATCCTCTTGCGGCCGCTCTGTAGCAACCGCCGCGCGGCTTGGCGACACGATGCGCGCAGCGAAGACGCGCGTGGTTATGCGCAGGGCCGTCCCGCGTCGAGCCCGGGGCCGGTTGAATCGCCGGCCCTGGATTTCCCGCGCCCGTCCGCCTAGACGTTGCAGTGCACCGGCGGGACCGGCCCCCCGGGATCCCCGCGCGACAGTGAGGCTCCGACAGTGGCCCTCTCCCCCAACGAACGTCGGCGCATCATGCTGCTCACGGGCGCCAGCCGAGGCATCGGCCACGCCACCGTGAAGCGGTTCTCCGCCGCCGGATGGCGCGTCATCACCTGTTCCCGCCACCCCTTCCCCGAGAATTGCCCGTGGGAAATGGGGCCGGAAGACCATCTCCAGGTTGACCTCTCCGACGCGGCCGACACGGTGCGCGCCGTCGAGGAGGTGCGCGGACGCCTCGCCGCCGAGGGCGGGGTGCTGCACGCGCTGGTCAACAATGCCGGCATCTCGCCCAAGGGCCCGGAAGGGGAGCGCCTCGGCGTCCTCTCCACCGGATTTCCCGACTGGCAGCGGGTGTTCCAGGTGAACTTCTTCGCCACGATCCTCCTGGCCCAGGGCCTGCGCGACGAACTCGCCAACGCCAGGGGCTCGGTGGTCAACGTCACCTCCATCGCCGGCTCGCGGGTCCACCCCTTCGCCGGTTCGGCCTACGGCACGTCGAAGGCGGCGCTCGCCGGCCTGACCCGCGAGATGGCGGCCGATTTCGGGCCCCTCGGCGTGCGGGTGAACGCGATCTCGCCCGGCGAGATCGACACCTCCATCCTCTCGCCGGGGACGGAGAAGATGGTGGAGCAGATCCCGCAGCGCCGCCTCGGCACCCCGGACGAGGTCGCCAAGGCGATCTACTTCCTGTGCACCGACGCCTCGTCCTACGTGAACGGCGCCGAGCTGCACATCAACGGCGGACAGCATGTCTGACGCGCCGGGGCGCGCCCGCCTCGCGATCCTGCTCGTCCTCCTCGCCGCCGGCCCGGCCCGCGCCGAGCCGAGCGTGCGCATCCTCGACCTGCCGTTCAAGGTTCGCGAGATGCGCGGGCCGCGCAGCGAGGTCGCCGTCGCGGTGGCGACCTCCGGTCTCCTGCCCATCGCCCGCGCCGGCAAGGAGCCGACCCCCCTCGTCCTCGTCTGGGGCGAGGAGGGCGGCGCCATCCTCACCGTGGAGAACGGCAGCATCGCCGCCAAGCCGGTCGGCCGGGAGGCGGTGGAGGATCTCGTCGCCTCCGAGACCCCGCGCGGCGCCCTGCCCGGCATCCGCCGCGCCCTCGACGGGCCGCTGAGCGCCTTCCTCACCGGCCGCACCCGCGGCCCCGACGGCGCCCCCGCCGCGACGACCCTCACCCTGCGCGAGCGCCAGCCCATGGCGGTGAGCACCGATCCGAAGCCCGTGCCGGTGGCCAGCACCGCCCTCCCGGCCGGGGACGGAGCGGTGTTCGCCCCGCGATCGCCCTGGATCGTCTCGCTTTCCGGGCGCCCAGCCGTGCTCGCCGCGACCCTGACGGGCGCGGAAGCCGGACGCCTCGTCCTCGCCACCCGCCCGGCTGCCAATTCCCCCACCTGGACCCTCGGCGCCCGCACGGAGCCCGGCCCCCGCCCCGCCATCGCGGCGGTCGGCGACTTCTCCGGCAAGGGCATGGGCGTCGCGACCGTCGATGCCACCGGGCGGCTGAAGCTCTGGAGCCTCGCCCCCGACCGGATCGAGCCCGGCCCCGAGGCCGCCGGCTACACCCTCGGCGACGGCGGGGCGGACCTCGCCGACGCGCTTCCCCGCGAGGGCGGAGCGGATCTCGCCGTGCCGGTGGCAGGCGTGCCGGCGCTCGCCATCGTCTCCGCCCGCCAGGGCCTGAGCGAGCGCGCCCGCGTGACGCTCCCCGCCCCGGCCGGCACGGGCGTCGCATTCCTCGGCGAGGGCGCGCTCGCGCGCCTCGTGGTGGGGCTCGGCGACGGGCGGGTGGCGGCCGTCGCCCTCGACGGGGGGCGCCCATGAGCGAGGGCGAATCCCGCACCTTTCCGGCCCGGCCCTTCGTCGGCGCCTCCATCGCGGTGATCCGGGACGGGCGCGTGCTCCTGGCCTCCCGCGCCAACGAGCCGATGCGCGGCGTCTGGACCCTGCCCGGCGGCCTCGTGGAGGCCGGCGAGACCCTGGCCGAGGCGGCGCTGCGCGAACTCACCGAGGAGGTCGGGATCACCGCCGAGGTGGTGGGCGTGCTCTCCCCCACCGAGATCATCGTCCGCGACGAGGCGGGCCGGGCGCGGCACCATTACGTCGTCCATCCCCACGCCGCCCTTTGGTGCGGCGGCGAGCCCGTTCCCGGGCCGGAGGCCCTGGGCGTGCGCTGGGCGAGCCTGCCGGAGATCGCAGGCCTCGAGACCACGCCGGGGCTGATCGGCACCCTGCGCGAGGCCTTCGCGCGGCTCGACGCCGGGGGAATGGCCTGATGCGTCCCGTCCCGTGGCATCGCGTCGCCGTCCTCGCACTGACCGTGGTGCTCGTCGCCCCGCCCGCCGAGGCCCAGCAACGGGCGAAACCGCCCGCGAAGGAGGCGCCCAAGGAGCAGCCCAAGGAACCCGCGAGCCCGGCGGACGCCCCCGCGCCCTACGACCGCGACCTGATGCGGATGGCCGAGGTGATCGGCTCCCTCGCCTTCCTGCGCGGCCTCTGCGCCACCCCCGATGCGGCGGAATGGCCGGCGCGGATGAAGGCGCTGATCGAGGCCGAGGGGATCACCCCCGTCCGGCGGGACAGGCTGGCCGGGGCCTACAACCGGGGGTATCGGAGCTACGCCCTCACCTACCGGGTCTGCACGGCGGCGGCGCACGAGGCCGCAGCCCGCTTCCTCACCGAGGGGGAACGCCTCTCCCATGCGCTGGCCGGGCGGTTCGGAGGGTGATGTGATGCAGGTCTGCCACAGGGTCTGGTGATCCCGAGAAAGGTCCGCATTCGAACGGTCGCGTTAACCGATTCGCAATTACCGGCTAGGCGTCCCGCTATGAGCCGCCTATCATCCATTGTGTCCGCCGGGCTGTCTCAGGCCGGCGCAATGGAAGTGTCGGACCATGCAGACCATCTCGCAAAGCGCCCCCATCGAGGCCGATGTCGAGGAGAAGCGTGCCGCCCTGAGCTATGTCTCGGAGGCGTTCGCCGAAGGTTGCCTGGACGGACTCGACGGGGATTGCATGGCGCAGGCGGCCCTGTTCGCCGCGTTCCAGGAACTCGTTACCACCTACGGTGAGGAAGCCACCGCGCGCTACGCCGAAGGTTTCCCGGACCGCATCCGTGGCGGCGCCTTCACCACGACGCTTCAGCACTGATCGATTCCGGCCCGCCGGTTGAGGCGGGCCGCTTTCCCCCTTACCTCCCGGCTGTACCCGCCGCGTGAGGATCTCCCGAATGCCCATCGCCCTGCTGCCGGACCGCGCCCTCGTCACCGTGACCGGGCCGGATGCCACGAGCCTCCTCCAGGGTGTCCTGACCTGCAATGTCGAGACAGTGGGCGAGGGCGAGGCACGCCTCGGCGCCCTGCTGACCCCGCAGGGCAAGATCCTGTTCGATTTCCTGATCTCGCGTCTGCCGGACGGGTTCC
Source organism: Methylobacterium sp. TK26 (assembly GCF_055361565.1). Lineage (NCBI taxonomy): Bacteria > Pseudomonadati > Pseudomonadota > Alphaproteobacteria > Hyphomicrobiales > Methylobacteriaceae > Methylobacterium > Methylobacterium sp. TK26. The sequence goes on from NZ_CM143965.1 coordinate 3,495,859, forward strand.
GTCTCGACGTGGCGACGGACAAGGCCGCCGACCTCGCCAAGAGGCTCGGCCTCTACAAGCTGCGCGCGCAGGCCGAGATCGCCGCCGATCCGACCGTGGCCGTGGCCGTCGCCTGGGGCGGAGCAACCACCGCCGCCGAGACCGCCACGGTCGCCGACAGCCGGCATCCCGACCTGGGCCAGCGGCTCTACGCCTCGGAGGGCGCGTTCTCGGCGGATGCATCGGAGGACGATTACCACGCCCACCGGATCAGCCTCGCCGTGCCGGAGGGCGGGCGCGACTACGCCTATGGCGACGCCTTCCCGCACGAGGCGCTGATGGACCAGCTCGGCGGGGTCGATTTCCGAAAGGGCTGCTATGTCGGCCAGGAGGTCGTCTCGCGGATGCAGCACCGGGGCACGGCCCGCACCCGCCTTCTGGCGGCGGAGTTTCCCGAGGGCGCCCCCGCGCCGGGCTCGGAGATCCAGGCCGGGCAGAAGGTGCTGGGGCGGACGGGCAGCGTCGCCGGATCGCGCGGGCTCGCCCTGGTGCGCCTCGACCGGCTGGGCGACGCCCTCGCGGCCGGGGAGATCCTGCGGGCGGACGGCCGGCGCCTCGCCGTGGGGCGGCCCGGCTACGCGACCTTCGCCATGCCGGACGCGGGCGGCGAGGCGGCGGGTTGAGCGTGGACGCGCCGCTGCCCGATGGGTTGATCCTCCACCCGGACGGATGCCCCCGCTGCTGGTGGGCCGGGCAGGACCCGCTCTACGTCGCCTATCACGACACCGAATGGGGCGTGCCGGAATACGAGTCCCGCGCCCTCTACGAGAAGCTGATCCTCGACGGGTTCCAGGCGGGCCTGTCGTGGATCACCATCCTGAAGCGCCGCGAGGGATTCCGCACGGCCTTCGACGGGTTCTCGCCGGAGATCGTCGCCCGCTACACCGACGCGGACATCGCGCGGCTGATGGCGGACACGGGCATCATCCGCAACCGGGCCAAGATCGTCGGCACGATCGCGGGGGCGCGGGCGTGGCTGCGCATCGAGGAGAGCGGGCCCGGCTTCTCGCGCTTCCTCTGGGATTTCTGCGATGGGCGGCCGATCCAGGCCAACCCCCACAGCCGCGCCGACATCGCCACCGAGACGGAGGTCTCCCGGCGCATCGCGAAGGCCCTGAAGGCGGAAGGGTTCTCCTTCTGCGGGCCGGTAATCATCCATGCCTTCATGCAGGCGGTGGGGATGGTGAACGACCACCTCACCGGCTGCCACCGCCACGGGGCCTGTGCCGCCCTCAGTGAGGCATGAGCGCCCCCCGGCCGAAGGAGCCGCCGAGGGCGTGGCAGCGCATGCTCTCCGGGCGGCGCCTCGATCTGCTCGATCCGTCCCCCCTCGACGTCGAGATCGCCGACATCGCCCACGGGCTTGCCCGCGTCGCCCGCTGGAACGGGCAGACGGCGGGGCCGCACGTCTTCTCGGTGGCGCAGCACAGCCTGCTGGTGGAGGGGATCGGGCGCCATCTCGACCCGGCCTGCGGCGCGGCCGAAGGCCTCGAATTCCTGCTGCACGATGCGCCGGAATACGTGGTGGGGGACATCATCTCGCCCCTCAAGGCGGCGATCGGCGATGCCTACCGGGGCGTGGAGAAGCGGCTGCTGGCGGCGGTGCGCCAACGCTTCGGGCTTCCGGCCCCCTCCCCCGTGCTCACGCGTCGGGTGAAGCGGGCGGACCGGATCGCGGCCCATCTCGAAGCGGTGCGGCTCGCGGGCTTTTCCCCCGAGGAAGCCGCCCGCTATTTCGGCCCCGCCCCGGCCCTGCCGGAGGCGGTGCTCACCCTCGCCGACCCCTGGCCGACGGCGGACGCCCAAGCCCGCTTCCTCACCCGCTTTGCGATACTGACGGCGGGCTGACAGGGATCCCAAAGGGCGAGCCCTTTGGCGGGTGCAGGGCAGCGCCCTGCTACGGCGCCTTGCCGAGCTGCGACTTCGCCCGCTCGATGGCGGCCTCGCAGGCCTTGGTGTCGCCCTTGGCCTCGGCGGCGCGGGCTTCGTCCAGGGCGACCTTCGCCTGCTGGGCGGCGTCGGCGCCCTTGCCGGCCTCGGCGGACTTCTCCGGCGGAGCCTGGGGCGACTCGTTCGCCCGCGCGCCCTCCGTGCCGGTGACGCCCTCGCCGCTCCGCTTGGCGGCGGTGCCCTGCCCGCTCGTGTTCGCGGAGATGGCGTCGCGCGTCTCGGCCGTCACCTTGCCCGACAGGGCATCGATCTGCTGTGCGCAGGGAGAGGCCTGAGCGGATGGGGCGACGAAAACGAGGCCACCGGCCGCGATGAGCACGGCAAGGGCGGAGGCGGAACGCAGCATCGTGAATCTGTCCTCGGTCGCTGATCCGGTGCGGAGAGCGCTTGTTGCGCCCAACGCACCGGATCGCGGCCGGGTTCAGGCGCCGGCGGCCTGATCGCGGATCGGCAGCTGCCGGACGCGGCGGCCGGTGGCGGCGAAGACCGCGTTGGCGATGGCCGGCGCCACGGGCGGGACGCCCGGCTCGCCGACGCCGCCGAGCGGACCGTCGTACGTGCCCGTCGGCACGAGGTGGACGCGAACGACCTTCGGGGCGGCGTCGATCCGGATGATCTCGTAGCCGTCGAAGTTGTTCTGCTGGGCACGGCCCTGCTTGAAGGTGATCTCGGAGGTGAGGGCGAGCCCCATCCCCATGACCACCGCGCCCTCCATCTGCGAGCGGATGCGCTCCGGGTTCACCTGCGGGCCGCAATCGACGGCGATGTCGATGGCCTGCACCTTCACCTGGCCCTTCTCATCGACCTCCACCTCGGCCGCGACCGCCGTGTAGGTGACGAAGCTGTAGTGCCCGGCGATGCCCAAGCCCCGGCCCTTCGGCATCTGGCGACCCCAGCCGGCGCCCTTGGCGGCGGCCTCGATCACCCCGCGCAGGCGCCCGGTGTCGATGGGATAGCGGGACGGATCCTCGCCGTAGTTCCACACGTCGCCGATGGCAGTCGGATCGATCTTCTTCGGCGGGCCGATGAGATCAAGCAGGTACTCCTTCGGATCCCGCCCCGCCTCGTGCGCCAGCTCCGAGACGAAGGACTGGATCGCGAAGGCGTGGGGGATGTTCGAGACCGAGCGGAACCAGCCGATCCGCACATGGGCGGCGGCTTCCGGGTTCTCCATCCGCATGTTCGGGATCGAGAACGGGGTGTTGACGAGGCCCATGCCGAGCTCGAACGGCAGCTCGTGCTTCGGGTCCGGCGCGAAGATCGAGCCGATGGTCGGCGCGCAGGAGCGGTGCAGCCACGCCACCGGCATGCCCTTCTCGTCCAGCCCCGCCTCGATCCGCTCGGCCGAGATGGTGTGGTAGTAGCCGTGGTGGATGTCGTCGTCGCGGGTCCAGGCCAGCTTGACCGGGGCGCCGCCGACCTCGCGGCTGCAGAGCGCCGCCTCGACCACGTAATCGGGCTTCGACTTGCGCCCGAACCCGCCGCCGAGCAGCGTCACGTTCACCGTGACCTTGTCGTCGGGCAGGTTGAGGGCCTTCATCAGCCGGTCGTTGGCCGCCTGCGGACCCTGGGTCGAGGCCCAGGCCTCGCAGACGCCGTCCTTCACCCGCGCGATGGCGGCCGGGGGCTCCATCGGCGCCTGGACGAGGTGGGGCACGAAGTACTCGGCCACCACCTTCTTCTTGGCCTTGGCCATGGCGGCGTCGACGTCACCCTGCGTGCGCACGACCTTGCCGGGCTTGCGCGCGGTCTCTTCCAGCTCCTTGCGGAAGACGTCGGTGTCGTAAGTGGCGTTCGGGCCGTCGTCCCAGGTGATCTTCAGGGCCTCGCGGGCCTTGAGCGCCGCCCAGGTGTTCTTGGCCACCACCGCGACGCCGCCGAGCGGCATGAACTCGGAGGGAATCGGGGCGCCGTCGATCTTGAAGATCTTCACGACCCCGGCGACCTTCTTGGCGTCGGAATCGTCGAAGGACTTCACCGTGCCGCCATAGACCGGCGGGCGGGCGATGGCCGCGTAGAGCATGCCGTCGAGCTTGGTGTCGGCGCCGTAGACCGCCTTGCCCGTGGTGATGTCGAAATTGTCGATCAGCCCGATCTTGCCGGTGCCGATGTAGCGGAAGTCCTTGGGGTCCTTCAGCGTGACGGTCGCCGGCACGGGCAGCTTGCCCGCCGCCTCGGCCACCGCGCCGTAGCCCAGCGTCCGGCCGGACTTGGCGTGGGTGAGCGTGTGGTTCTTCGCCGTCACCTCGGAGGCCGGCACGCCCCATTGCTTGGCGGCGGCCTCGACCAGCATCGCGCGCATCGCCGCGCCGGCATGGCGGAAGTGCTGGAAGAAGTGGCGCAGCGAACGCGAGCCGTCCGTGTCCTGGTTGCCGAAGCGGGCCTCGTCGCCATAGGCCTGGACGACCTTCACCTTCGGCCAATCGGCCTCCAGCTCGTCCGCAACGGTGAGCGCGATGGAGGTGCGCACGCCCTGGCCCATCTCGGAGCGATGGTTCGTCACCGTGACGGTACCGTCCGGGGCGATCGCGATGAACACCTTCGGGTCGTCGCGCCAGCCATGCGGCATGCCGTCGGCGCCGTACTTGTGCTCCTTCTGCTCCTGCGTCTGGGTCTCGTCGGCCCGGGCCGGAGCGCGCAGCGACAGGGCGAGCACGAGGGCGCCCGCGCCCCCGAGGATGCCCCGGCGGCTGACATTGGCGAGCGCCGGACGGGTCGCAGCTTCTTTGGCGGCCTGTTCGGCCATCAGCGTGAGATCGTGAATCACAGGCGCTCTCCCTTCGGGGCGGCAGTCTGGCCGGCGGCCTGGTGAATGGCGGCGCGGATGCGCGGATAGGTGCCGCAGCGGCAGATGTTGCCGCTCATGGCGTCGTCGATCTGCGCGTCGGTGGGCTTGGGCGTGTCCTTCAGCAGGGACGCGGCCTGCATGATCTGGCCGCCCTGGCAGTAGCCGCACTGGGCGACGTTCTGGTCGCGCCACGCGACCTGGACCGGGTGGTTGCCGTCCGGCGACAGACCCTCGATCGTGACGATCTCCTTGCCCTCGGCCTCCGAGACCGGGGTGACGCAGGAGCGCACGGCGGTGCCGCCGAGATGGATGGTGCAGGCACCGCACAAGGCCGCGCCGCAGCCGAACTTCGAACCGGTGAGGCCGACCTCGTCCCGCAGGTACCAGAGGAGCGGCATATCGGGGTCGCCGTCGAAGCTGCGGGCAGCCCCGTTCACGGTGAGCTTGATCATGTGAAGTCCTCGCGTGTCGACCGCTCGCGGAGCGGTCCAAGGGAGGGCGGCCGGAGGCACGCCGTCCGGAAGGCGTCATGCAGCGAATGCATTCAATTGGAACGGGTGTAAGGAGGCGGCGGTTCACTCGCAATGCGCGGCTATCGTGCATGTGCGGTGGCACACGTAGCTTGGCCTTTATGTCGTGATGGAAGCTGGAAGGGTGAGTTCCGTGTAGCGGTCCAGGAGCGGCATGAGGTGTTCGAGCTTCAATCTTTATTATTCTACGTCTCTGTGGCACCTCTCTTAGCAAGCTGATTGCTTTTTGAGAGAGGTGCTCGTCAATATATTATCATAGTTTATAATACGAATATTTTGAATATTATAGACGCACGAAACATATCAACCTTCGAATATTTTATCTTCTCCTACTAGGAGATCACGGCCGTTTTTTGGGATAGGAAAGCCATAGCCCTGTCCAGGTTTTTCCCAGCATAAAATACCGCTTTTATGATATGCGCTAGTGTAAATCTCTAATCCTATCTTTTGAAGAGCCAAGTGCAATGCTTGGACTAGGTCTACTCCCGCAGCATAGCTTTTTCGTTCACCTTCTGGCCACTCAATCATATATTCACATATGTTCATACCATCCGCGTTTCTGGGAGCATGGATACCGATGGTTACCTGCTTCGTGCCATCGGGAAGTTCCGCGTGAAGAACTCTCTCCGCAATAAACATGGCAAACCTCAAAAGTTAAGTGGACGAATAGGATGTCCTCTCTCGCAGGCTGTAAGTCTAACATACGCTTGCGCGTAACAGGCGCGCAGCCCTGTGAATTTTCATACTATTAAATCTCGTCGATGCATTTCATCGCATTCATCTGCGTTATCGAAGTCTGGTGAATAAGCTCGTTAAATTTAGCATAGAATATTGAATTTGAACCTTCAGATCGGCTAGCACTTGTCCAGCGTCCTCCGCCTGTTTGTTTGGCTGGTATACGAGGCTGGCTTGGGTTGTATTACTTAAATGATAATGATCTTCACATTTGGACTACGCGATGTTGTAATTTGTTTAGCTCTAGCCGCGTGAATCCGATAGCTAAGTCTAGATCTCGGTTGCTTCGCATGGCCACCTCCGTGGACATGTCGCAATATAGGATTTATATCTGAATTCAAAGGAAAAAATGTCTAAGAGACCTAGGATTTTCGGCTGCTTTCGTAGACGGTGGACGAAGCAAATCCACCCGCGCCTGCTCTACACCGTCACCTGGGTCCCGACCTCGACCACGCGGCCGGTCGGAATCTGGAAGAAGTCCGTCGCGTCGTTGGCGTTCTTCGCGAGGGTAATGAAGATGCGGTCCTGCCACAGCGGCATTCCGGAATGGGCGGCCGGGCGAATCGAGCGGCGGGACAGGAAGAACGACGTCGCCATGATGTCGAACTTGAAGCCCTGGCGGCGCAGCAGGGTCAGGGTCTTCGGGATGTTCGGCGTCTCCATGTAGCCGAACTTCATCACCACCCGGTAGAAATGCGGGCCCACGGGGTCGATGCGCACCTTGTCGGCCTCCCGCGAGCGGGGGGTGTCCACGGTTTCGACGGTGAGCACCACGTTCTTCTCGTGCAGCACCTTGTTGTGCTTGAGGTTGTGCAGGAGGGCCGCCGGGGCGATCTCGGGGTCGCTCGTCAGGAACACGGCGGTGCCGCGCACATGGTGCGGCGGGCTCTTCTCCAGCATGGCGACGAGCTCGGTGAGCGGCACGTCGGTCTTGCGGGTCTTGTTGAACAGGATCGTCACGCCCCGCACCCAGGTCCACATCAGAACGACGAGGGCTCCCGCGAGCAGCAGGGGCACGTAGCCGCCCTCGACCACCTTGATGAGGTTCGAGAGCAGGAACAGGAACTCCACCACGATGAAGGGCAGCATCGCCGCCGCCGCCGCGATGGGCGACCACCCCCACATCCGCCACATCACGAGGTAGGTCATGGAGGCGGTGAGCAGCATCGTGCCCGTGACGGCGATGCCGTAGGCCGAGGCCAGCGACGAGGAGGTCTTGAACAGGATCGCCAGCAGCACGACGCCGACCATCAGCAGCGTGTTGATCTGCGGCAGGTAGATCTGCCCCGCATGGGATTCGGAGGTGTGGCGGATCTCCAGGCGCGGCAGCAGGCCGAGCTGGATCGCCTGCCGCGACAGCGAGAAGGCGCCGGTGATCACCGCCTGGCTCGCCACCACGGTGGCGATGGTGGCGAGGATGACCATGGGGAGCAGGCCCCAGGACGGCACCATCTGGAAGAACGGGTCCGAGGTCTCGGGCTTCTCCAGCACCAGGGCGGCCTGCCCGAGATAGTTGAGGGCGAGCGCCGGGAAGACGAGGCAGACCCAGGCCACCTGGATCGGCTTGCGCCCGAAATGGCCGAGATCGGCGAACAAAGCCTCCGCGCCGGTCACGGCGAGGAACACGGCGCCCAGCGCCACCAGCGCCCCGGAGCCGTGGCCGAGGAGATAGTTCACCGCGTGCCAGGGGTTGGCGGCGCGGAACACCTCCGGGTGGACGAGGATGTGCGGCAGGGCCGCCGCCGCCATGGCGAGGAACCAGACGATGGTCATCGGGCCGAAGAAGGCCGCGACCTTGGCCGTGCCCCGGTTCTGCACGAGGAACAGGGCGACGATGATCGCCACCGTGATCGGCAGGACGTAATCGTCCAGCGTGGGGGTGACGAGCTTCAGCCCCTCCACCGCCGAGAGCACCGAGATGGCCGGGGTGATGACGGCGTCGCCGTAGAACAGCGAGGCGCCCATCAGCCCGAGCATGAAGACGATCCGCGAGCCGCCGAGCGCCTTCCGGGCCAAGGCCATGAGCGAGAGGATGCCGCCCTCGCCGTTGTTGTCCATGCGCAGCAGGATCATGACGTATTTCACGGTCACGATCAGGAACAGCGCCCAGAGGATGAGCGAGACGGTGCCCAGCACCTCCTCCGGCAGCAGGATGTTGTCGGCGCGGGAGGGAGCGAGGGCCTCGCGGAAGGCGTAGAGCGGGCTCGTGCCGATGTCGCCGTAGACGACGCCGACGGAGCCGACGAACAGCGTCCAGAACCCGGCATGGCCGTGGCGGGTCTCGGCCCGTTCGGGCGCATCCAGGGCACCGGACGGCGCGGGGCCGTCCGTGTCCGTGGGCGCTGCGTCAGGCTGGGCGGAGGCGCCCGATACGACGGTTTGGCTCATGTGGGATGTCGGGTGTGTCCGCTCGGCCGGCGGCTCGCATCGCGGCTCTTCGCGGTCCGGATCATGGGGCCATCGGGGCGCGAAGCAACCGCCGGGCTGGCCGGCATTCGGGTTCGTGGCGCCTGACTATCACGCCCTCGGGCGGGCGGGAACCATGTGCGGTTGCGATGGCGACGCAGACTCGCGACGATATCCCCTCCCCCCGCGCGAGGAGGAGGGGGAGGCCGGCTCACTCGGCGGCGCTGCGGGTGCCGCCCTGCGCGCCCTGGCCGAAGCGGCGCTCGATGTAGTCGATGACGATGGTCTCGAAATCCTTGGCGAGCGTCGCGCCGCGCAGCGTCATCGCCTTCTTGCCGTCGATGAAGACCGGGGCGGTCGGGGTCTCGCCCGTGCCCGGCAGCGAGATGCCGATGTCGGCGTGCTTCGATTCGCCCGGCCCGTTCACGATGCAGCCCATCACGGCCACGTTCAGCCCCTCGACGCCCGGATAGGTCTTCTTCCACTCCGGCATGGAGGTGGTGATCCAGTTCTGGATGTCGCGCGCCAGTTCCTGGAACGTGGTCGAGGTGGTGCGCCCGCAGCCGGGGCAGGCCGCGACCAGGGGCACGAAGGTGCGGAAGCCCATGGTCTGCAGCAGTTCCTGCGCGACCTTCACCTCCACCGTGCGGTCGCCGCCGGGCTCGGGGGTCAGCGAGTAGCGGATCGTGTCGCCGATGCCCTCCTGCAGCAGGACGCCGATGGCGGCGGAGGCCGCGACGATGCCCTTCGAGCCCATGCCCGCCTCGGTGAGGCCGAGATGGATGGCGTAATCCGAGCGGCGGGCGACCTCGCGGTAGACCGCGATCAGGTCCTGCACCGCCGAGACCTTGGCCGACAGAATTATTTTGTCTTTAGCCAGCCCGAGTTCCTCGGCGCGCTTGGCCGAGCCCAGCGCGGAGCGGACCATCGCCTCGCGCATGACGGCGCGGGCGTCGATCGGGCGGGCGGCCTTCGCGTTCTCGTCCATCAGGTGGGTAAGGAGTTCGCCGTCGAGCGAGCCCCAGTTGGCGCCGATGCGCACGGTCTTCCCGTACCGGATCGCCTGCTCGATGATGGTCGAGAACTGGGTGTCCTTCTTCTCCTTGAAGCCGACGTTGCCGGGGTTGATCCGGTACTTGGCCAGCGCCTCGGCGCAGGCCGGATGGTCGGACAGGAGCTTGTGGCCGATGTAGTGGAAGTCGCCGACGAGCGGGACGTGGACGCCGATCCGGTCCAGGCGCTCGCGGATCTTCGGCACGGCGGCGGCGGCCTCGTCGCGGTCGACGGTGATGCGCACCAGCTCCGAGCCCGCGCGGGCGAGCTGCGAGACCTGCGCCACGGTGCCGTCGATGTCGGCCGTGTCGGTGTTGGTCATGGACTGCACGACGATCGGCGCGCCGCCGCCCACCGTGACGGCGCCCTCGCCCTCGCCGACCGTGACGCCGACCGTGCGGTGGCGCGGGGCGGGGCCGGCGATCTCCGGGCCGAGACCGGCGAGGGAGCCACCGGTGAAGAGGTTCTCGCTGTCGCTGCCGGCTTCCATGATGTTCGCTTCCTTAGACTTCCACCTGCGCCCCGGGCCCGCCACGGGGGCAGGAGGGCGGCCGAGGGGATCGATTCGGACGATCCGGGGCCGCATGGCGCGAAGACTGATCTATCCAGCGTCTTAGCTGCGAACGGCGCGGCGCGGAATCAAGTCAACCCGGCGCGAGCCCGTTCAGCCTGCCTCATGTCCCATCCCTGCGGCGATGTCGAGCTTGGCGGGGCGATTTGACCGGCCTGTGACTTGCGCGCGACGGACTCACGCGCCCGCGAACAGGTCCCGCGCCGCCTCGACCTCGCTGGCGATGAAGGCCGCCACCGCCCGGATCGGCGCCGCCTGCCGGTGGTCCTCGTGGATGTGCATGTGGAAGGCGCGGGTCAGCGAGACCGCCCCCGGCAGCACCGCCCTCAGCCCCGGATGGGCGGCGGCGATGAAGGCCGGCAGGATGCACAGGCCCGCCCCGGCGAGCGTCGCGTGGACCTGGGCGAGGAGGTTCGTGGAGCGCAGCCGCGCCGAGACCGAAGGCCCGAGGACGCCGAGATAGTTCAGCTCGCGGGTGAACAGCATGTCTTCGATGTAGCCGACGAAGGGATGGGCTTCGAGGTCGGCGGTCGCGCGGATCGGCGGGGCCTGAGCCAGATAGGTCTCGGCGCCGTAGACGAAGAGCCGGTAATCGGTGAGGCGGCGCGCCACCAGCCGCGCCTGCTGCGGCGGCGACAGGCTCACCACGATGTCGGCCTCGCGCTTCGACAGGCTGAAGATCCGGGCGGTGGCCATGATCTCCACCTCCAGCCCCGGATGCCGGCCCGTGAGCCGGTGCATCCGCGGCGCCAGGAAGACGCTGCCGAATCCGTCCGGCGCGCCGATCCGCACCGTGCCGGAGACGGTGTGCGCGGCCTCGGCCGCCGCACTCGCGGAGAGGAAGGCACTCTCCATCCCCTCGGCGGCGGCGAGCAGGTTCTCGCCGGCCTCGGTCAGCGCGTAGCCGAGGTTGCTGCGGTGGAACAGGCGCGCGTCGAGCACGCCTTCGAGGGCGCGGATGCGCCGGCCGACCGTGGTGTGCTCCGTGCCGGTCTGCAGCGCGGCGGCGCTGAGCGTGCCCGTCCGCGCGACGGCGAGGAAGAAGCGCAGGTCGTCCCAGCTTCCCGCGATCTTCCGCGCGACCATGACCCGACCCGCCGCATGACAAACGCCGTGCATCGATGCACGACGGCTGCGAGCCGGTCCAGCTTTATCGTTCAGTCGAGGCTGCTACAGTCCCGGCAAAAGCCGGATTCGGCTGAAATCAGAGGGAGGTGCGTCATGCGCAACGTCGGACATTTCATCGGCGGCCGGATCGTGAACGGCGAAAGCGGCCGCACGGCGGACGTGTTCCACCCCTCGACCGGCGAGGTCCAGGGCAAGGTCGCCCTCGCCAGCAAGGCGGAGATGCGTGCGGCGGTGGAGAACGCCAAGGCGGCCCAGCCGGCCTGGGCGGCGACCAACCCGCAGAAGCGCGCCCGCGTGATGATGCGCTTCCTCGAACTGATGCGCGGCTACAACCAGGAACTGGCCGAGCTGCTGGCCTCCGAGCACGGCAAGACGGTGCCCGACGCCAAGGGCGACATCCAGCGCGGCGTCGAGGTGGTGGAGTTCGCCTGCGGCATCCCGCACCTGCTGAAGGGCGAGTTCACCGAATCGGCCGGCACCGGCATCGACGTCTATTCCCTGCGCCAGCCGCTCGGCGTGGTCGCCGGCATCACGCCGTTCAACTTCCCGGCGATGATCCCCCTGTGGAAGTGCGCCCCGGCCATCGCCTGCGGCAACGCCTTCATCCTGAAGCCCTCCGAGCGCGACCCCGGCGTGCCGCTCCGCATCGCCGAGATCTTCCTGGAGGCCGGCCTGCCGCCGGGCATCCTGAACGTCGTGAACGGCGACAAGGAAGCCGTGGACGCCATCCTCGATGACGAGGACATCGCGGCGGTGGGCTTCGTCGGCTCCTCCTCCATCGCGGAATACATCTACGTCCGCGCCGCGCAGACGGGGAAGCGCGCCCAGTGCTTCGGCGGCGCCAAGAACCACATGATCGTCATGCCCGACGCCAACATGGACCAAGCGGTCGATGCCCTGATCGGGGCAGGCTACGGCTCGGCGGGCGAGCGCTGCATGGCGATCTCGGTGGCCGTGCCGGTGGGCGAGAAGACCGCCGACCGCCTGATGGAGCGGCTGATCCCCCGCGTCGAGGCGCTGAAGATCGGCCCGTCCCACGACGAGGCGGCGGATTACGGCCCCCTCGTCACCCGCGACGCGGTGGAGAAGGTGCGCGGCTACATCGAGACGGGCGTGCGCGAGGGCGCGCAGCTCGCCGTCGACGGGCGCGGCTTCAAGCTCCAGGGCTACGAGAACGGCTTCTACCTCGGCGGCTCGCTGTTCGACCGCGTGACCCCGGACATGACGATCTACAAGGAAGAGATCTTCGGGCCGGTGCTCTCGGTGGTGCGGGCCAAGGATTACGAGGAGGCGCTGGCGCTCCCCTCGACGCACCAGTACGGCAACGGCGTCGCGATCTTCACCCAGGACGGCGATGCCGCCCGCGACTTCACCACCCGCGTGAACACCGGCATGGTCGGCGTGAACGTGCCGATCCCGGTTCCGATCGCCTACCACACCTTCGGCGGCTGGAAGCGCTCCGGCTTCGGCGACCTGAACCAGCACGGGCCGGACTCGATCCGCTTCTACACCAAGACCAAGACCGTGACGCAGCGCTGGCCCTCCGGCATCAAGAGCGGCGCGGAATTCTCGATCCCGACCATGCGGTAAGATCGCATGGCCCTCCCCCGCCACGCGGGGGAGGGGTATCGAGACCGGGGAGGATCACCCATGCAATTCGGCCTCGACGAGGACCAGACCGCGATCCGCGACATGGCCGCCGCCTTCGCGGCCGACCACATCGCCCCCCACGCCCTGGAATGGGACGAGACCAAGACGTTCCCCGTCGCGACCCTGCGCGAGGCGGCCGGGCTCGGCATGGCGGGCATCTATGTCCGCGAGGAATCCGGCGGCACCGGGATGGGGCGGATCGAGGCGGCGCTGATCTTCGAGGCGCTGGCGATAGGCTGCCCGACGGTCGCGGCCTTCCTGTCGATCCACAACATGTGCGCCTGGATGGTGGACGCCTACGGCTCGGACGCGCAGCGGGCGCGCTTCCTCCCCGGCCTCACCACGATGGACACCATCGCGAGCTACTGCCTCACCGAGCCGGGCTCCGGCTCCGACGCGGCGGCGCTGCGCACCCGCGCCGAGCGGGACGGCGACCATTACGTGCTCCACGGCGAGAAGCAGTTCATCTCGGGTGCCGGCGCCGCCGACCTCTACGTCTGCATGGTCCGCACCGGCGAGGCGGGGCCGAAGGGCGTCTCCACCGTGCTGGTCGAGGGCGACACGCCGGGCCTCTCCTTCGGCGCCAACGAGCGCAAGATGGGCTGGAACGCGCAGCCCACCCGCGCCGTACGCTTCGACGGCTGCCGCGTGCCCGTCGCCAACCGACTCGGCGCCGAGGGCGAGGGTTTTCGCATCGCCATGAGCGGGCTCGACGGGGGCCGGATCAACATCGCCGCCTGCTCGCTCGGCGGGGCGCAATCGGCGCTGGACAAGGCGCTCGCCTATATGGGCGACCGCCGAGCCTTCGGCGCGAAGCTCACCGATTTCCAGGCGCTGCAATTCCGGCTCGCCGACATGCAGACGGCCCTGACCGTCTCGCGGACCTTCCTGCACCACGCCGCACGGGCCCTCGACGCGAAATCCCCCGAGGCGACGCAGCTCTGCGCCATGGCCAAGCGCCACGTCACCGACGCCGCCTTCGAGGTCGCCAACCAAGCCCTGCAGCTGCATGGCGGCTACGGCTATCTCGCCGAGTACGGGATCGAGAAGATCGTCCGCGACCTGCGGGTGCACCAGATCCTGGAAGGCACGAACGAGATCATGCGGGTGATCGTCGCCCGCGCCCTGATCGGGGGCCGCTGATGGACGAGGTGATCGTCGAGACCGAGGGCAGCCTGGGGCGCATCCGCCTCAACCGGCCGAAGGCCCTGAACGCCCTGAACCATGAGATGGTCGGGCTGATCGACCGGGCGCTGGACCGGTTCGGTGCCGACGGGGCCGTGACGGCGGTGCTGCTGACCGGCGAGGGCGAGCGCGCCCTCTGCGCGGGGGGCGACCTGCGCTCCCTCTACGAGAACGAGACGGCCGTCGCCGAGGATTTCTGGCGGGACGAGTACCGCCTCGATTCGCGGATCAGCCGCTACGAGAAGCCGTTCGTGGCGGTGATGGACGGCGTCACCATGGGCGGCGGCGTCGGGCTCTCGGGCCATGCCGCGCACCGGATCGTCACCGAGCGCTCCCGCGTCGCCATGCCGGAGACGGGCATCGGCTACCTGCCCGATGTCGGCGGGACATGGCTCCTGCCGCGCGCGCCGGGCGAACTCGGCACCTATCTCGGCCTGACCGGCGCGCAGATCGGCGCCCCGGATGCCATCCTCTGCGGCATGGCCGATGCGTTCGTCCCCTCCGCCGCGCTGCCGGACCTGATCGCGGCGCTGGCCTCCGGCGAGGCGGTCGATGCGGTCCTCGCCCGACATGCGAAGGACCCCGGCCCGGCGCCGCTCGCCGCCCACCGGGCGGTGATCGACCGCTGCTTCGCCTTCGACATGGTGGACGAGATCCTCGCCGCCCTCGACGCGGACGGATCGGATTTCGCGGCCGAGACGAAGGCGGTGCTCCTCACCAAGGCCCCGTCGAGCCTCGTGCTGACGCTGTGCCTGCTGCGGCTGGGCCGGGCGGCGCCCAACCTCGAAGCTTGCCTGGAGCGGGAGTTCCACGCCTCCCTGGCGCTTCTGGACGAGGGCGATTTCCGCGAGGGCATCCGCGCGGCGGTGATCGACAAGGACAAGTCGCCCCGCTGGAACCCGCCGCGCCTCGATGAGGTCGATCCCGCCCGGATCGCCCGATGGCTGGAGACGCGGGCCGCGCCGGTCTTCGCGAAGGACCGGACTGGGCCGGTGTGAGGTCAGCATCCCCTCTCCCTGCTTGCGGGGAGAGGGCTGAGCCCCCCTCGCCGGGGGCGAAGCGAGGCGGCAGCCGGGGGTGAGCCCCCTCACCGCCGCTTCGGCTTCGCCTTCGCTTCCCGCTGACACGACGCGGTGTCAGCGGGCCTCTCCCCGTAGGCGGGGAGAGGGAAAGAACCGAAAGAAGAACGGGAGGACACCAGCATGGCACGCACGATCGGCTTCATCGGGCTCGGCAACATGGGCGGGCCGATGGCGGCCAACCTCGTGAAGGCGGGGCATACCGTGCGCGGCTTCGACCTCGTGCCCGCCTCCCTCGACCTCGCCCGCGAGGCGGGCGTCGCGGTGGCCGGGTCGGTGCTGGAGGCCGCCGAGGGGGCCGAGGTGGTGATCACCATGCTCCCCGCCGGCCGTCACGTCGTCGAGGTCTGGACGCAACTCGCGGACGCCGTCCCCGCCGGCACGCTGCTCATCGATTCCTCCACCGTCGACGTCGAGAGCGCCCGCAAGGCGCACGCCCTGGCGCAGGCGCGGGACTGCCTCTCCGTCGATGCGCCGGTCTCCGGCGGGACGGGCGGGGCCAAGGCCGGCACGCTCACCTTCATGGCTGGCGGCGAGGAAGCCGCCTTCGCCGGGGCCGAGCCCCTGCTGAAGGCCATGGGCAAGAACGTGTTCCATTGCGGGCAGGCCGGCGCCGGGCAGGCGGCCAAGATCTGCAACAACATGATCCTCGGCATCTCGATGATCGGCGTCTGCGAGGCCTTCGCGCTCGGCGAGAAGCTCGGCCTGTCGCACGAGGCGCTCTACGACGTCGCCTCGGTCTCCTCCGGCCAGTGCTGGTCGCTGACGAGCTACTGCCCGGTGCCGGGCCCCGTGCCGGCCTCCCCCGCCAACAACGGCTACAAGCCGGGCTTCGCCGCCGCGCTGATGCTGAAGGATCTACGGCTGGCCCAGGCCGCCGCCCTGGCGGCCGGCGCCGCGACGCCGCTGGGCGCCGAGGCTGCACAGATCTACGGGTTGTTCGACGGCCTCGGCCACGGGGGTGAGGACTTTTCCGCCATCATCCGTATGCTCCGTGGGGACGCAGGAGAGGCGTGATGGACCACGAGACGATTCTCACCGAGACCCGGGGGCGGGTGCTCCTCATCACCCTCAACCGGCCGAAGGCGCTGAACGCGATCAACGCGCAGCTCACCGCCGAGGTGATCGCTGCCGCCTCCGCCGCCGATGCCGATCCGGAGATCGGCTGCATCGTCCTCACCGGCTCGGAGCGGGCCTTCGCGGCCGGCGCCGACATCAAGGAGATGCAGCACCTCTCCTACGCCGAGGTCTACGGGAAGGACCGCTTCTCCGACTGGGACCGCTTCAACGCCGTGCGCACGCCGATCATCGCGGCGGTGGCGGGCTACGCGCTCGGCGGCGGCTGCGAGTTGGCGATGATGTGCGACTTCATCCTCGCCGCCGACACCGCCCAGTTCGGCCAGCCGGAGATCAAGCTCGGCGTGATGCCGGGCATGGGCGGCAGCCAGCGCCTCGCCCGCTACGTCGGCAAGGCCAAGGCGATGGAGATGTGCCTCACCGGCCGGATGATGGACGCCGCCGAGGCCGAGCGCTGCGGCCTCGTCTCGCGGATCGTGCCCGCCGCCGACCTCGTGGAGGAGGCGGTGAAGACCGGGCAGACCATCGCCGGCATGTCGAAGCCCGGTGCGATGATGACCAAGGAGGCGGTGAACCGCGCCTACGAGACCACCCTCACCGAGGGTTTGCGGTTCGAGCGCCGGGTGTTCCACGCCATGTTCGCCACGGACGACCAGAAGGAGGGCATGGCCGCCTTCGTGGAGAAGCGTCCGGCGACGTTTTCGCACCGCTAAGAACACGCTACCCCGCCAAGGGGGAGACGACGTCCCAAGGGGAGGACATCATGCCGAGCTTCCGGGAGGCCCGCGACCTGCTGCTGGCCCATCGCACGGATTACGCCGCCGCCGTCGCGCAGTTCAGGTGGCCGGAGGCGGTGCCGTTCAACTGGGCGCTCGACTGGTTCGATGCCGGGCTCGCCGCCGAGTATCCCGACCGGCCGGGCTTGCGCATCGTGGAGGCCGCGACGGGGGCCGAGCAGTCGCTCACCTTCGCTGAATTGAGCCGCCGCTCGAATCAGGTGGCGAACCACCTCGCCCGCCTCGGCCTGACGCGGGGCGACCACCTGCTCCTGCTGCTCGGCAACGTGCCGGCCCTGTGGGAGACGTTCCTCGCCGCGATGAAGCTCGGCGTGGTGGTGATCCCCGCCACCACCCTGCTCACCGCCGAGGAACTGGCCGACCGGCTGGAGCGCGGCCGGGCCAAGGCCATCGTCGCCGGGCCGGAGCAATTGCCCCGCTTCGCCACGCTCGACACGGCGAACGTCACCCGCATCGTCACCGGGCCGGCGACGGAGGGCTGGCGCGCCTATGACGAGGCGTTCGCGGAATCCGAACGCTTCTCGCCCGACCGGCCGACCGGGGCGGACGACCCGCTGATCCTCTATTTCACCTCCGGCACCACGGCGAAGCCGAAGCTGGTGCGCCACAGCCACCGCTCGTATCCCGTGGGCGCCCTCTCGACCATGTACTGGCTCGGGCTCCAGCCCGGCGACCAGCATTGCAACGTCTCCTCCCCCGGCTGGGCCAAGCACGCGTGGTCGTCGTTCTTCGCCCCCTGGAACGCGGGGGCGACGATCCTCGTGATCAACCAGGCGCCGTTCAACGCGCGCATCCTGCTGGACCAGTTGGAGAAGACCGGGGCCACCACCCTCTGCGCGCCGCCGACCGTCTGGCGCATGGTGATCCAGGAGACGCTCGACGGCCGCGACCTCCGCCTGCGCGAGGTCTGCGCGGCGGGCGAGCCCCTGAACCCGGAGGTGATCGAGCGGGTGAAGGAGGCCTGGGGCCTCACCATCCGCGACGGCTACGGCCAGACCGAGACCACGGCGCTGATGGCCAACACCCCCGGCCAGCCGGTGGTGCCCGGCGCCCTCGGGCGGCCGCTCCCCGGCTACCGGGTGCGGGTGCTCGATGCCGACGACGAGCCGGCGAGCGAGGGGGAGGTCTGCCTGGAACTCGGCGCCCACCGCCCCGCCGGGCTGATGCAGGGCTACGACGACGGGCGCGGGCGCCTGACCGGGGCCGAGGGCGAGGTCTACCGCACGGGCGACGTGGCCTTCGTCGATGGGCAGGGCTGCTACACCTTCGTCGGCCGGGCGGACGACGTGTTCAAATCCTCCGGCTACCGGATCAGCCCGTTCGAACTGGAGAGCGTGCTGATCGAGCACCCCCTCGTCGCCGAGGCGGCGGTGGTGCCGGTGCCCGACCCGCTCCGCTACACGATCCCCAAGGCCTATGTGCTGCTCACCGCCTCGGCCAAGGCCGGGCCGGAGGCGGCGCTCGACATCTTCCGCTTCACGAACGCCAAGCTCGCGAGCTTCAAGCGCCTGCGCGCCCTGGAATTCGTGGACGAGTTGCCGAAGACCATCTCCGGCAAGATCCGCCGGGTGCAGTTGCGCCGGCTCGAACACGACGGCGTCACCGACGACCCGTACCGGGGCACCGCCTTCACGCAAGCGGACTTCCCCGAGCTGAAGGGCGAGGCCGAGAAGAAGCCCGACCAGACGGCCGGGTGAGGGACGCCCTCACGGTTAACCGGCCCCTGCCGCGATCCGAAGCATTTAGCGGATCCGGCGAGGGTCGCATCGACCTTGCCCCACGCCGGCCGGGGCCGGGGGGCCGATGCGTAAAATTGTCGGCATTCGCTTCAGCGCGAAGGAGGCCGGTCGCTGCAATCCTAGGTCTATAGAGACACGGGATTGCACGCGATGCGCGCGGGATTGCTCAAGGCGGTGCGGGGGGCGGCGGTCGCCGCCCTGGCGCTCGCGGGGGTGGCCACGGCGGCCGAGGCGCAGGTGCTGGCGAACCTGCCGACCGAGCCCGGCCTCGTCCCCAAGGCCGAGGCGCGGCCGATCGCGGCCTGGGTGACGTTCTGCGAGGCCTATGCGGACGAATGCGCCGTGGACCGCAACGAGCCGGCGCGGATCGCCCTGACCCCGTCCATCTGGACCAGCATCGTCACCATCAACCGCCGCATCAACAAGGCGGTCGAGCCGATGACCGACATGGAGCACCTGCACGTCGCCGACCACTGGGACCTCGCGGAGGACGGGTACGGCGATTGCGAGGATTACCAATTGCTCAAGCGCCACCTGCTCGCCCTGGCCGGGCTGCCCCGCCGGGCCATGCGGATGACGGTGGTGATCGACGAGAAGGGCGAGGGCCACGCCGTGCTGACCCTGCTGACCGACCGGGGCGATCTGGTGCTCGACAACAAGACCGACACGGTCCTGCCGTGGCACCGCACCGGCTACGTGTTCATCAAGCGCGAGAGCCAGGACGCCGTGGCGTGGGTGTCGCTGGGGGGCGCCACCTCTCCGGCGACCACCGCCAACCGCTGATCAGGCCGCGCGCGGCAGGTCCGTGCGGGCGAGCCCGGCGACGTAGGTCTCGACCCGGCCGATGAAGGCGGCGAGATGGGGCGCGATTCCCCGCAGCGAGGCGAGATCGCGGGAGAGGATGTCGAGCGACAGGGCGCGGTCGCCGGCGGTGGGGGAGCCTTCGAGATAGGCGTTCACCGCGTGCTCCGCGATGCCGAGGGCCCCGGCCCGTCCATCCTCGGCGAGGGCGCGGATGACCTGCTGGATGGCGGGCTGCATGGAGTTGTCCTCGAATCCCAAGGGTCACGGTGCCGTTCCGTGGCCGCATTCTTGCGACGATGGTCGATGGATCACCGCAACCGGCCGTTGCGGAAGACGCCTTTCAAGCCGGCAAAGGGCGGGAAAAGCAAGGGTCCGAGAGGGTTACCGGGTCGTTCGCAGAACCGGTATGCTCTGAGCGCATGCGCTGAGCCGCAGCCCTGCGCGCAAAAACGTGATTCCGCGCGGAACCTCATTCGGACGTTGCGGGTTAATCCACCTTCATTTTTCGGTTGTGTGTGCAACCGCAGCGTGCCAGCCTCCCCTCATCACGCGACGCGGGATGAGCATGGGCGAAGGAGCGTCAGTTCCGGGCTTTCCCTTCGGCGACTGGGCTGCCGGGCGATGGCGCGCCGGCATCCTCCTCCGCCGGGTCCGCCAGGGTGCGAGCCTCGCCATCACCGGGCTCATCCTCACCCTCGGCAGCGCGACGACCCACGCTCATCGCGGCGTGGACCTCCCCGACAGCGCGACGGAGACCGGCGGGGGGCCGACCCGCAGCATCGCCGGCTGGGCGGATTTCTGCCGCCGGATGCCGGACGAATGCCACATCGACCCGACCCAGCCGAAGGTGATTCCCCTGACGCTCTCCGTCTGGCGGGCCCTGCGCAGCGTCAACGCGCGGGTGAACGCCCGCATCAAGCCGATGACGGACCAAGCCCATTGGGGCGTCACCGACCGCTGGGACTTCCCGGATGACGGGTTCGGCGATTGCGAGGATTACCAACTGCTCAAGCGGCGGATGCTGGCCGAGCGCGGCCTGCCCCGCCGGGCGCTGCTGATGACGGTGGTGATCGACGACATCAACGAGGGCCACGCGGTGCTGACGGTCCGCACCGACCGGGGCGACTTCATCCTCGACAACAAGACCGACGAGATCCGCCCGTGGAAGAGCGTGCCCTACGCCTTCATCAAGCGGGCGGGCCAGGAGAGCGCGGCCTGGGTGTCGCTGGAGGAGGATGCCGGCGGGGGACGCGCGGAGGCGCGGGTCGCGACCGCCGAGCCGTAGGGCATCGATCCAGACGAAGGCGTGAGTGCGTCACTGCCCTAGGGGCGATCAGACCCCGACGATCATCGCCGCGAGGTCGAGGGCGACCCGGCCGGAGACGAGGCCCCAGCCGCAGGCGATCATGGTCGCCAGCATCACGAAGGGGAAGGGGCGGCCCTCGATTCGCCGTCCGCGCACGGTGTTGCGCAGGATGATGAAGGGCGCCGAGAAGGCCAGGAGCGGCAGGGCCGCCACCGCCGGGAGGCCGCCCCGCTCCAGCAGGTTGAAGCTCGCCCGCTTCGCGGCGAAGAGTTCGAAGGCGCTGGCGAGCAGCCCCGACAAAGCGAGGCCGATGCACAGGGTGCGCAGGGAATCGACGGCGGCGGGGCTGAGGGTCATGGAGCGCGGTCCCAGAATGGCCCGCGCAATCTGACCCATCGTTTACCGAACGTTAAGCAGAGAGTTTACTTAGCGTTAACCGACGTACGGGCGGTTCAGACGTCCTCGAGGTCGATGTCGAGGATCGCCATGCGGAACACGAAGGAATCGTCGCCGTCCTCCTTGTCGTCCGCGACCACGCCGATCGACTCCTCGCCGATGAACACCTCGGCCGTGTCGCCGGTCTTCATGGCCTGGATGCGGATGTTGGTGTTCGCGAAGGTGCGGCGCATGTAGGCTTGCAGCTTCGCGATCTCGGATTTGGTCACGCTGTCTGTTCTCCGCTGGCGGCGTGGAGCGAGGCGCAGCGATTGCCACGCCCGATGCCCCACCGCAAGCGTGGCCGGACCCCCGCGCCCTAGATGCCCTCGCCCACATGGATGAAGGCGTCGAGGGCGACGAGCTGGTCCATCGCCCGGGCCGGGTCGTCGCAGCCCGCCGTGCCGACGACGCGGGCGGGCACGCCCACCACGGTCGTGTTCGCGGGCACGGGCCGCAGCACCACGGAGCCGGCGGCCACGCGGGCGCAGGCGCCGACCTCGATGTTGCCGAGGATCTTGGCGCCGGCCCCGATCATCACGCCCCGGCGGATCTTCGGATGGCGGTCGCCCCGCTGCTTGCCGGTGCCGCCCAGCGTCACCGCATGCAGGATCGACACGTCGTCCTCGATCACCGCCGTGGAGCCGACCACGAGGCCGGTGGCATGGTCGAGGAACACGCCCCGGCCGATCCGCGCGGCGGGGTGGATGTCGCACTGGAACACCTCCGAGACCCGGCTCTGGAGGTACAGGGCGAGGTCGCGCCGCCCCCGCGTCCACACATGGTGGGCGAGGCGGTGGGCCTGCAGGGCGTGGAAGCCCTTGAAGTACAGCACCGGCTCCAGGGCGCGCAGGGTCGCCGGGTCGCGGTCGATCACCGCCCCGATATCCGCACGGAACGCCGCCCCGATGGAGGGGTCGGTCTGGATCGCCTCGTGGAAGGCATGGGCGATCAACTCCGCCGGCAGGGACGGATGCCCGAGGCGGGCGGCGACGCGATGCGCGACGGCCCCCTCCAGGGTCGGATGGTTGAGGATGGTCGCCACCATCAGGGAGGCGAGCTGCGGCTCGGTGCGCAGCACCTCCTCGGCCTCGTCCCGCACCCGCGACCAGACGGGATCGCAGACGGCGAGGTCCGTCTTGGTGAAGGCTGGACTTGCGCTCATGCTCCGCGCCCGTGCTGGATGGTCTCTCGGTGAATCAGGGTTTCGAAAGGGCGAGCCCTTTCGCGGGTGCAGGGCAGCGCCCTGCCCTGTCCCCCCGCCTACAGCGTGGTGCCCCACCCCGCCCCGATCAAGACCGGGACCGCTTCAGGTCTGGTCCGCGCCGGGCGCCTGTCACCCGGCGCGGACGAGGCCGAACCGGGTCTCGATGGCCGCCGTCAGCCGGTCGAGCATCACCGGCACGGGGATGTCCGAGGTGTCGACCTGGGCGGCGGCCCGCGCGTAGAGCGGCTCGCGGCTCGCGAGAACGGCCCGCAATTCCTGCATCGCCGAGGCGTGGTCCCCGGTGGTCGGCAGGTGCCCCTGCTCGCGCACGCGGTTCATGTGCTCCTCCGGCCGGGCGCGCAGCCAGACCGTGTAGAACGCCTGCAGCAGCAGATCGTAGGTCAGTGGCTCGGCGACGATGCCGCCGCTGGTCGCGAGGATGAGCGGGCCGGGATGCTCGGTGAGCCGCCGCAGGGCGGCCTGTTCCAGGCGGCGATAGCCCTCCTGGCCGTAGATCGCGAAGATCTCCCGCACCGAGAGGGCGTTCTCGCGCTCGATCTCGGCGTTCAGCTCCACGAAGGTCCAGCCGAGCCGGTCGGCGACGAGCTTGCCGAGGGTCGATTTGCCCGCGCCGCGCAGGCCGATCAGCGCCACCCGCGCCGCGCCGGAGGCCTCGTTGCGATTGCCGCCGGACAGGATGTCCTTGGCCGCCGCGATCTGGCTGGGATTCGCGTGGGAGAGGAGATCGCGGATGACGGGCCAGTCGGGGCTGCTGTCGTCCCCGGTGATCAGGTCGTCGAGGCGCACGCCCATGGCGTTGGCGACCCGCCGCAGCAGGATGATGGAGACGTTGCCCTGCCCGCCCTCGAGCTGGGCGATGTAGCGCTCGGACAGGCCCGAGAGCTGGGACAGCACTTTTCGCGACAGGCCCCGCACCGTGCGCGCATGACGCACCCGGCGGCCGAGATCCGCGAGAAAGAGTGTCTCCTGTTCGATCACGCCGGCCATGGCGCCGTTCGCTTTCCTGCCGTTTCGGGACGCCGTTCCGCCCGGACACCCGCGGCAGCCAAGCCTCCCGACAGGGGTGGGCAGGCCCGCCACGGCGCATCCGTGCGAAGACCAGCGTACCCTACCCCGATGAATCTGATATTGACGCCGACGCCTCTCACGGGCGCAAGGGCACCTGTCCGGCGCCGAGCACAGCGTGTTGCGTATGTGTTGCGGAACGTCCCGATGGTCAAGCCTCGCGACCGATGCCGTCTGGGCAACGGTGCGTATCCTTATTGCGATGGCAGGGCCGCCGCTTCCTGCTGTACGGGCGCCGGGGCGGCCGGACGCGGCGCGGCGAACGCCAGGAGCTTCGGCGAGGGGCGGCGGGGCGGCAGCGGCACGGCCACGGCCTCCGCGACGGCGGCCATCGTCGCGGTAGCGGCCTCGGCCGGGGCGGCGGGCGACAGGCGAAGCTCGGTGAGGGCGGCGGGCGTCGCGGCGGCGACCTGCACCGTGCCGGCGAGCGCGTCCGGGCGCCGGGGCGGCAGGGGCACGTCCACCGTCGCGACCACGGCCTGCGGCGCTTCGGTGGTCAGGCTGGCGTACTGCACGGACGCGTCGCCGGCGAGGGCGGCGGGCCGGCGCGGCGGCAGCGGCACCTCCACGGCCTGGACCGGCGCCGGCTCGGCGGCGGCATAGGCCATGGCGACGGAGGCCGGGGCCATCTCGGCGGGCGGGCGGCCGGTGAAGAGGCTCGCCAGGGCGCTGGCGGTGGCGGCGACGGGGGCCACGGTCGAGGCGACGACGGTGGGGATGCCCTGGCGCTTGGCGGCGTAATAATAGCCGCGGTTATAATACTGGTAGGCCTGGTGGATGTTGCCCTGCGCGGTGCGATAGGCCCCCGCGAGGTAGGCCACGCCGTAGCGGAGGTTCGTCTCGGGATCGTAGAGGCCGGACGGGTCGCCCGTGTAGCCCAGGGAGCGCGCCGTGGCGTGCTTGATCTGCATGAGGCCGAGCGCGCTGCCGCCCTTGGCGTTGGGATTGTAGTTGCTCTCGCGCTTGACGACGGCATGCACGAAGCTCGCCGGCACTCCGTTGGCCTTTGCCTGCTGCTCGATCAGCGCGTCGATGTTGTCGCGCGCCGTCTGTGCGATGGCGGCCGCTGGCGCGACCGCGATGGCGGCAGCAAGGAAGAGGCGATGCATTCCGAGACCCGGGTGCTGCTTGTTCTATGGTCAAGCTAGGTCACCGGGAAATGAGGCCGGAAAACGGCCCGGAGCCGGCGGAGTGACGGCGGAAGGGGGACGGGCCGGGCGCTCTCCCGCCTTATCGCCCGGCCGCCCGGCCCTGTGTTCGGCCTGCCACAGGTTTGTGCCCGCCCGCCCCTTATCGGGTGGGGACAACGCGGCCGCACCCCGCCCCGGCGCGGAACCGCGGCCCCGCCGGGACGTTGGCCAGAACATTCCATGAACGGGTAAATGACATGGCCAAGTCGACCACCAAGGACAACGCCCAGGCGGAGAACCCGAAGACCGATCCGAAGGACGTGTCGAACCAGATCAAGGATCCGGACCAGTGGACCACCGGCGGCGAGCCGATGACCGGCGCGCAGGCCTCCTACCTCAAGACCCTCTCGGAGGAGGCCAAGGAGCCGGACGCTTTCGACGATTCGATCGACAAGGCCGAGGCCTCGAAGCGCATCGACTCCCTGCGGCACAAGGCCGGCCACGCCTGAGCGTGGACGATCGCGTTAAGCCGGCGGCAAGTCGCGGTCTGTATGTCTGAGGTCCGCCCCCCGTCCCCGATCGACCGGAGGACGGGGGTGCTGACGGTTTCGGAACGATGAGCGAGCGGACAGGACAGGCGAACCCATCCTCCCTCTACGGCCGCTTCCTGCGCGACGCGAGCGGGGCGACGGCCATCGAGTACGGGATGATCGGCGGCTTGATCTTCGCCGTCATCGCCGGGACCCTGAAGCTGTACGGCGCGAAGCTCGACACCGTGTACATGCAGATCGGCACCACCATCGGGCAGGCGAACTGAGAGTCTCGTCCTCCTGGGCCCTCTGGATACCGGGGGTTGCGAGGATGAAACGGCCGCCCGGCCCGTGCGAGCGCCAGTGTGGCCGCTCCGCTACGGACTCGCCGCTGCCCATGGGGTAGGCACGATACCGGCCAGACCCATGGACATCGTCCGGATGCGTACAACCCCGATCCTTCTGCTCGCCACGCTGGCGATGTCGGGCTGCACGCTGCTGCCCGCGGCGGGGCCGACGGCCACGGCGATCCAGGCCGGCGCCGAGGTGCCCGAGTCCGGGGGCGGCCTGCTCGCCCGCTACGAAATCATCGACATCAACCCCGCCACCATCGAGGCCCTGCGCGGACGGCCCCTCGACAGCCTGCTCGCCTCCTTCGGCGATCACCGCCCCTCCGCCGAACCCCTCATCGGCATCGGCGACATGGTCGCCGTCTCCGTCTGGGAGGCCGGGTCCGGCGGCCTGTTCTCCGGGCCCCTCGTCGCCGACCGCTTCTCCGCCGGCTCGAAATCCGCCCTCATCCCCGAGCAGCCGGTCGGGCGCGACGGCGCCATCTCCGTCCCCTATGCCGGCCGCATCGCCGTCGCCGGCCGCCGCCCGCAGGACGTGCAGGCGCTCATCGAGAACGAACTCGCCGGCAAGGCCATCCAGCCGCAGGTGCTCGTCTCCGTCACCAAGCCGATCTCGCAGACCGTCACCGTGACCGGCGAGGCCGTGGCCGGCGCCCGCCTGCCGCTGACCGGCCACGGCGACCGCCTGCTCGACGTCATCGCCACGGCCGGCGGCGTGCGCTCGCCGGTCTCCGAGACCTTCGTGCGGCTGTCGCGCGGGCCCGTCACGGCGACGGTGCCGCTGACCACGGTGGTGTCGAACCCGAAGGAGAACATCTACCTGCGGCCCAACGACGTGCTGACGCTGGTGCGCGATCCGCAGACCTTCCTGGCGGTGGGGGCGCTGGGCAACTCCACGGAACTGCCGTTCTCGGCGGACGGGATCACCCTGGCGCAGGCCCTGGCCAAGGCGCGGGGCCTGTCGGACTTCCAGGCCGACCCGGCCGGCACGTTCATCTTCCGGTTCGAGCCGGCGGCGATCGTGCGGCGTCTTTCGCCGGGCTCGAAGCTGACGGGCACGCCGCTGGTGCCGGTGGTGTACCGGATCGACATGCGCGACCCCAACAGCCTGTTCACGGCGCAGGCGTTCCGGATGCGCAACCGCGACCTGATCTACGTCTCGAACGCGCCGTTCACCGAGATCCAGAAGGTGCTGGGCGTCTTCTCCAGCGTCACCGGCCCCGTCGCCTCGGCCGCGGCCGTGTACACCTACGCGAAGTAGCCGAGGGATACGGAAAAGAAATCGCGTTCTGGCAAGACCTCGCGTAAGGGCTGCGGCTCGTGGGCCGAAGGCCCCGCCCGCAACCTGCGAAGAGGGTGCTGAGCAGAGCCCGATGAAAGCCGGACGTGTCGTCCCCGCCCGCGGGCTCCTCGCCGCCGCGTTGCTCGTCTCCAGCCTGTGCCTCGCCCGGCCAGCCTGCGCCGACGTGACCGTCGGCGTCGCCGTGCCGCGCTCGGGCCCCTACGTCGCCGTGGGCGAGCAGGTGTTGCGCGGCGTCGAGGCGGCGGCCCGGGAGGCCAACGCCATGGGCGGGCTCGACGGGCAGCCGGTCGTGCTCGACGTGCAGGACGACGCCTGCGATTCGAATTCCGCGACGGCGGTGGCCAACCACTTCATCCGCTCGAACGTGCGGCTCGTGGTGGGCCATGTCTGCTCGAACGCCTCCATCGCCGCCTCGGACCTCTACGCGGCCAACGGCATCGTGATGATCACGGCGGCCTCGGTGGCGGCCAAGCTGACGGACCGGGGCTTGCCGACGATCTTCCGCGTGTGCGGGCGCGACGACGACCAGGCCCGGCTCTCGGCGGCGGTGCTGGCCGAACGGTTCCGCGACCGCAAGATCGCGCTGCTGCAGGACCAGGGCGCCCCCGCGCGGCTGCTGGCCGCCGCGACGAAGGACAACCTGAACCGGATCGGCGTCAACGAGGCGCTGTTCCTGTCCTTCCAGCCCTCCGAGAAGGACGACGAGGCCCTGGCCGACCGGCTGAAGGCGGCGGGGATCGAGGTGGTCTATTACGGGGGCGACGCCGCCGAGATGGGCCGGCTCGTGAAGATCGCCGCCGACCGGGGCTACCGGCCGCAATGGTTCGGCACCTCGGCCATCGCGACGCCGGACTTCGCCAAGGTGGCGGGGCCGGCGAGCAACGGCGTACTGATGACCTTCTACCTCGACCCGAGCCGCCAGCCGGCCGCCGCCGGGGTGGTGAAGGCGTTCAAGGCGCAGGGCATCGACCCCACGGGCTCCACGATCTACGGCTACGCCGCGCTGCAGGCGCTGGTGGCGGCGGGCAACTTCGCCCATTCGACGGAGCCGCGCCCGATCACCCAGGCGCTGCACACCGAGCGGTTCGACCTCGTGCTCGGCACGGTGGGGTTCGATTCCAAGGGCGACGTCACCGCCCAGGGCTACGTCCTGTACGTCTGGAAGGACGGCAGCTTCACCCCCGCCGGCAAATAGGGATCCCAAAGGGCAAGCCCTTTGGCGGGTGCAGGGCGGAGCCCTGCGGTCAGCGAAGCGCCGCCTCGACCTCCGGCCCCCGCCCGAGCCCGCGCAACAGGTCCGCCAGATGCGGCCGCACGGTCAGTTGCAAGGCGTGCAGCCGGCGCACCGCCTCGCTGAGTTCCCCTCCCCGTCCCAGCGCCGCGTCGGCGAAGGCGATCATCCGCGCGTTGGGCCAAGCGGGCTCGCGCAGGGCGTGCAGGCGCGCGACCAGCGCCCCGGCCTCCGTGTCGGGCTCGCCTTGCGCGAACAGCATCAGCAGGGCCGCCGTCGAGCGCGACAGGCCGTAATGGCAATGGACGAGGACATGGGAGGCGTCCCCGAGGTCGCCGCCGAAGGCGAGGATCGCCGCGACGTCCTCCCGCTCCGGGGGCACGAGGGTCGTGCCGTGCTTGTCGGTGCCGGGGCCGAGGCAATCGTGGAAGCGCAGGGTCGTGCGCCGATGCACGCCGTAGCCCTCGAAGGCGACCGGCTCGGGCGTGCCGGGATCGAGGAGCGAGAGCACGTGGCTGATCCCGGTCTCGCCGTGCCCCGACAATTCCTCCAGGCCGCAGACGGTGTGGAGGGTGAGGGCGGGATCAGGGGACGTGGCCATGGGCCCTCTCTTCAGGAAGCGGCGGCCATAGGCGAGCCGTATGGATCAGAACCAGGATCCACACGGTCTCGTCCACGACCTCGTAGACGATGCGGTAGCTGCGATGGGGGTTCACTTCGCGGGTCCCCGCGACCTGCCCCTCGTGCCCGAGCAGGGGAAACTCCGCGAGCCGCGCGACGGCCTCACCGAACAGACGGTCGATCTTCAGGGCGGCGGCCGGATCGCGGGCGGCGAGGTAATCCCAGATCGCCGCGCGGTCCCGCTCGGCCTCCGGGGTCCAGACGATCCTCACGTGCGGTCGGCGATCCGGGCGCGACGGGCGGCGAACTCGGCCTCGACCTCCTCGTGGGAGCGCCCCCGACCCTCCCGCACCGAGGCGCGGGCCACCGCGACCTTGCGTTCGAGGAAGGCGGCGTGCTCGCGCTCCTCACGCTGGCGGCGGACGAAGTCGCGCATCAGCTCGCGCACCACCTGCGACGCCGGGCGATGGCTCGCCTCGGCCTCGGCCATGAAGGCGTCGCGCAGCTCGGCTTCGAGCTTCATGGTGAAGACGGCGGCTTTCGGCATGGCGCCCTCATGCGGTGATGACGAAGTGTATACGCCCCCTGCGACCGCGCAAAGTTCCGGCCGGGGCTGAACCGTCCTGGCCGGTGATCCGTTTCGGGACGGGTGTCGGCCATGCTACCGACCCCGGCCCATTCCCTGCGGCCACTTTCCTGCGGCACGGACGACCAACCCCCGGACGAGATGCCTTCGGACGATACGCACGCCCCAACCCGCCCCGCCTCCCCGGCCCGGCGGGGCCTCCTTTCGGCCGGTCTCGGCGCGGCGCTGACCGCGCCGCTCGCGGCGCCCGCCCTGGCGCAGGCCGCGCCGGAACTGCGCTGGCGATTGTCGTCGGCCTATTCGAAGACCCTCGACATCCTGTTCGGCGCCCCCGAATCCCTGAGCCGGATCGTCGCCGAGGCCAGCGACGGGCGCTTCCAGATCCAGGTCCAGGGGCCGGGCGAGCCGGTGCCCGCCGAGGGGTTGCTCGATGCGGTCGCCGCCGGCACGGTGGAGATGGGGCACGGCCCCGCCTCCCTCGCGGCGGGCAAGGACCCGACCTTCGCGCTGGCCACCGCCATCCCCTTCGGGCTCAACGCCCGCGGTCAGGCGGCGTGGTGGCAGGCGGGCGGCGCGGCTGAGCTGTTCGCCGAGATCTTCGCCAAGGCGGGCCTCGTCGGCCTGCCCGCCGGCAATACCGGCGCGCAGATGGGCGGCTGGTTCCGCAAGGAGATCAAGAGCCTCGCCGACCTTCAGGGCCTGAAGCTGCGCATCGGCGGCCTCGGCGGGCAGGTGCTGACGAAGTTCGGCGTGCAGCCCCAGGCGGTGCCCGGCCCCGACCTCTACGCCGCCCTCGAATCGAAGAAGATCGACGCGGCCGAATGGATCGGCCCCTACGACGACGAGCGCCTCGGCCTGCAGAAGGTCGCCCCCGTCTATCACTATCCCGGCTTCTGGGAGGGTGGGGCGATGCTCCATGTCTGGATCAACGCCGAGAAGTGGAAGAGCCTGCCCAAATCCTATCAGGCGATCCTGCGGGCGGCCTGCGCCCAGGTCGGCGGGGAGGTTCAGGCGAAGTACGATGCGCGCAACCCGCGCGCCCTGCGCCGCCTCGTGGCGGGCGGCGCCCAGCTCCGCCCCTTCCCGCAGGAGGTGATGGAGGCCGCGCTCAAGAACGCCAACGAGGTCTATGCCGACCTCGCCGCCAAGAACCCGGATTTCCGCCGGGTCTACGAAGCCCTGCGGGTGTTCCGGAACGAGGAGTACCTGTGGTTCCAGGTGGCGGAGTACACCTTCGACAACTTCATGATCCGTGCCCGCGCGCGGGGCTGAGGCGTCACGGGTCGGTCACGGGGCGGGCCTAGGCAGTGGGTCATCCGAGCGGAGCGTTAGCATGAGACATCTCCCCGCCCTCACGCTCGCGGCCCTGTGCCTCACGGTGTCGGGTCCGGCGCTGGCGCAGAGCCAGGCCAACCTCAGCGCCCTGCGCGGCCTTGCCGCCGTGGCGCGGCTGCCGCAGAGCCCGGCGGGCCAGGCGGCCCTCGCCGCGAACCTGACGGTGACGGGCGACATCCAGAGCGGAGCCGCGAAGCAGCCGACGCTGCTGCCCCTGCCCGAGCAGCGCCTGCTGGCCCTGAAGGATTGCTTCATCACCGACGGCAACGCGACGCAGCTCGCGGACGGCCTCGGCACGCGGATCGGCGAGGCCTATCAGGCCAAGGCGCGCTACGCCGACCACAAGACCTTCACCAGCGTCTCGCCGGCCCTCGCCAAGCTGATCGGCTACACCAACAACGTCACGAAATCCGATTCGAACGCCGGCAAGTACTTCTTCGCCAACGGGACCCAGGACGGGAAGACGCCCGTCTCTGAGGAGGCGACGGCGATCCTGGCGAACGGGGCCGTGACGGACGTGTTCGGCCGCGCCTATGGCCGCCCCGCCGGCACGCCGGGCTCGGACGCCTTCGGCAACGCCCGCCCGGTGCAGACCCTGCCCGTCCTCACCGCCTACCGGGGCGAGGATTACTTCGGCCACCCCTCGCACAGCCTCGACTGGCTGCGCGGGCCGAACCAGAACCTCACCGACAGCCCGTCCTTCCCGAGCGGGCACACGACCTACGGCACCACGCAGTCCATGCTGCTCGCGATCCTCGTGCCGAGCCGCTACCGGCAGATGGTGGTCCGCGCCGCCGAGTACGGCAACGACCGTATCGTCGTCGGGGCGCATTACGCCATGGACGTGATCGGCGGCCGGGCGACCTCGCTCCACGCCCTGGCGCACCTGCTCGCCAACGATCCCGCCTATGTCGGGCAGATCCGCGTGAACCCGGCCGTGCTCGACCCCGCCAGCGCCGACACGGCCAAGACGGTCTCGCTCGGCGACTACCCGGCGGTGGTGAAGGCCGCCCGCGCCGAACTCGACGCCTTCGTGGCGCAGACCTGCGGCGCCGACATCGCCGCCTGCGCCGCGCAGGACCAGAGCCGGTTCAAGGACGAGGCCGCCAACGCCGCCTTCTACGCCTCGACGCAGACCTACGGCCTGCCGGTGGTCCACCCGGAGACGGCGGGCAAGACGGAGGACGTCGCGGCGCTCGCCCCCGAGGCCGGGCACCTGCTGACGGCCGCCTTCCCGGAGCTGTCGCTCGCGGACGCGAACCGCATCCTCACCGAGACTCAGGGGCCCGGCGGCGGCTTCCTCGACGACGGCTCGGAATTTGGCGTCTATTCCCGGCTGAACCTCTACGAGGCGGCCGGCCAAGCGGCCGCCCTCGTCGCAAGCCGGCGGAACGGCACGGCGCTTTCGCGCTGATCGCCCAAGAAAGCTGGTCGCCCAAGAAAAAAGGCCACCCCCGAAGGAGCGGCCCGAAGTCTAGGGAGGAAACGCCCAAGGAGGGCAGCGAGAGAACGACGCCATCGCGCTCTCGCAATGCAAAACTGAGCGCAGAAACCCCGGATGACAAGGGCTTTTGGCGCAAGATTTTACGCCTGGACTGGCACAAGCCTTGATTCAGGATCGACCGTGCTGAAAATGTCGCAGCGCAATCGCCGATCGCGAATGCTGCCTCCGCACTTCGCGAAAGCGCTGAATCCGGCGGAACGACACGCCTCATCGCCTTGAGACAGCTTAGGATAGTTCACCTTAGCTCCCGCAAACGCTATTTCATGCGTCCAACCCCTGCGACGTCGTGTCGAATCGGTCCTGCGGCCCCGTCGTCTCGCCCTGTTCCGCCTCCCCTTCTCCCCGCGCCGCCCTAGCTCGGTCGAGGCGAATCGTGGTGGGGGTCGGTGTGGCGATACAGGGCGAGCGGGTTCGGGTGCTCAATGATGTGGAGCCGGACGGCGAGGGCCGCTACGTCCTCTACCTGCTGCAACAGGCCAACCGCGCCCGGTTCAACCCGGCCCTCGAACTCGCGATCGAGGAGGCGAACCGGCTGAAGCTGCCGGTGGTCGCCTGTTTCGGCCTGCTCGACGGCAAGAGCGGCTTCCCGGAAGCCAATGCCCGGCACTACGCCTTCCTGCTCCAGGGCCTCGCGGAGGCGAAGGCGGGGCTGGAGAAGCGCGGCATCGCCTTCGTGATGCGCAAGGCCTCCCCCGCGAAGGTCGCCATCGACCTCGCCGACGAGGCGGCGCTCCTCGTCCTCGACCGGGGTTATCTCGCGATCCAGAAGGGGTGGTACGCCGAGATCGCCAAGCATGTCCGCCGCCGCATCGTGCAGGTCGAGGGCGACGTGGTGGTGCCGGTCGAGACCGCCTCGAACAAGCACGAATTCGCCGCCCGGACCCTGCGGCCGAAGCTCAACCAGCTCTGGGACACGTTCATCGAGGACCTGAAGCCCCGCCCCGTGAAGCACAAGGCGGACACGCTCGGCCTCAAGAGCGAGATCGATGTCTCCGACCCGGACTCGGTGCTGGCGGAGATGAGCCTCGACCGGGAGGTCGGGCCGGTGAAACGCTTCGCGGGGGGCGAGGGCGAGGCGCGCAAGCGGCTGAAGGCGTTCCTGAAGGACGGGTTCGAGGGCTACGGCGCCGGGCGCAACAAGCCCGAGGCGGCGGCGGCCTCGCACATGAGCCCCTACCTGCATTTCGGGCAGATCTCCCCCGTCGAGATCGCGCTCGCCATCCGCGAGGCCAAGGGGGGGGACGACGATGACCGAGGCGCGTACCTGGAGGAGCTGATCGTCCGGCGTGAGCTCGCCATGAACCACGTGTTCTACACGAAGGGCTACGACGAGTACGACAAGGCCGTGCCCGACTGGGCGCGCAAGACGCTGGCCGACCACGCCAAGGACGAGCGCCCGCACGCCTACACGGAAAAGCAGCTCGCGGCCGGCGAGACCCACGACCATTACTGGAACGTGGCCATGCGCGAGATGCGCGAGACCGGCTACATGCACAACCAGTTGCGGATGTACTGGGGCAAGAAGATCCTCGAATGGTCCCCCTCGCCCAAGGAGGGCTTCGCCCGCACCCTGCGGCTGAACAACCGCTACTTCCTCGACGGGCGGGACGCGAACTCCTTCACCAACGTCGCCTGGGTCTACGGCCTGCACGACCGCCCCTGGCAGCAGCGCAAGGTGTTCGGCACCGTCCGCTACCAGAGCGAGAACTCGCTGAAGAAGTTCGACGCGAAATCCTATGCGAAGGCCGTGGAGAAGCTCTGCGCGGCGGAGGACTGAACGCCCTCGCGCTCCGTCCCCCGGCCCGCTAAGCCTTCTGCGACGCGGGATACGAAGGACGGCGATGGCGGCGCAGCGGGAGTCGGAGACGGACGAGGCACCGAGAGTCCGGTCCCGCACCGGTCGCTCCATCGCCCGGCTCCGGTCCGCCTCCATGGACGCCTACCCCCTGTGGCGCTCGCGGCTATTGTTCCTCGTGGGAGGCATCTGCGTCGGCCTCGCGGCGGTGGTGATGGCCAAGGGCGCTGACCTCGCGCAGGAGGGGTTCAAGGCGCTCACCGCCCCTTCCCCGCTCATCGCCCTGGTGCTGACGCCGGCCGGCTTCGCCCTGGCGGCGCTCCTCGCCAAGACCGTGTTCCCGAACTCGCAAGGCTCGGGCATCCCCCAGGTCATCGCCGCGCGCCACGCCCGCGACGCCCGGTTCCGCCATGGGCTGATCTCCCTGCGGGTCGGGTTCGGCAAGGTGATGGTGCTGTTCCTCGGCCTGCTCTGCGGCGCCTCGGCGGGGCGCGAGGGGCCGACGGTGCAGGTCGGCGCGGTGATCATGGCCGCCTTCGGCCGGCTGACGCCGGACCGGCTGCCCGGCCTGCTGCTGGCGGGCGGCGCGGCCGGGGTGGCGGCGGCCTTCAACACGCCGCTCGCCGGCATCGTGTTCGGCATCGAGGAGCTGGGCCGGGCCTACGAGGCGCGCTCCTCCGGGCTGATCGTGGCCGGCATCGTCGCCGCCGGCCTGACCTCCCTGTGGCTCATGGGCAATTACACCTATTTCGGCACGACCCCGGCCGTCCTGCCCCTTTCGGCGAGCTGGATCGTCCCGGTGCTCGCCGTGCTCGGCGGGCTGGCGGGCGGGGTGTTCAGCCGCCTCGTGATCCTGTTCGCCCGGGGCCTGCCGGGGCGGGCGGGCCGGTTCGTCAGCCGGCGGCCGATCCTGTTCGCCGCCGCCTGCGGCCTCGCGGTGGCCCTGTGCGGGCTCGCCACGCACGGGGCGGCCCACGGCACGGGCTACGAGGAGGCGCGGAACATCCTGCACGGCGACGCCCCGGCGAGCCTCCTCTACGCGCCGCTGAAATTCCTCGCGACGGTGCTGAGTTCGGTGAGCGGCATCCCCGGCGGGCTGTTCGCGCCCTCGCTGGCGGTCGGGGCGGGGCTCGGGGGGATGCTGCACCCGTTCGTGCCGGATGTGCCGGTGGGCGCGGTCGTGCTGGTCGGGATGGTGGCCTATCTGACGGGGGTGCTGCAGGCGCCGATCACCAGCTTCGTCATCGTCACCGAGATGACCCAGAACCACGCCCTGATGATCCCGCTCATGGTGGCGGCGCTGATCGCGGACGCGGCCTCGAAGGCGGTCTGCCGCACCGGGCTCTATCACACCCTGGCCGAGATCATGCTGGAACGCGCCGACGTGCCGGCCGAGCCCGTCACCCGCACCGCCTGAGAATAAAGGCTCCTTTCGGGGCCCGCGCGACGGAACAGTCGCGCTTGCACGCCGGTTGAGCTTGAGAGCGTGACTCGCCCGGCTGTCCCGCCGGGCCAAGGGAGGTTGCCTGATGACCCTTCTGAAATGGGCCCTGATCTGCTTCGTGATTTCGCTGATCGCGGGTGGCCTCGGCTTCACCGGCATCGCGTCGGGCGCGGGCTCGCTCGCGCGGATCCTGTTCGGCCTGTTCCTGATCGTGGCGATCGTGATCGTGGTCATCGCCTTCGCCGTCGGGCAGGTGGTGTTCTAGCCCCATGCGTGGGCGCGTCTGCCTCGTCACGGGCGCGACGGGCGGCATCGGCTACGAGACGGCCCTCGGGCTCGCGCGCCGCGGCGCGCGGGTCGGCCTCGTCGGGCGTGATGCGAACAAGCTCGCCGGCTGCGCGGACAGGATCCGCGCGGCGGCGCCCGAGGCGCGGGTGGACACCTACCGCGCCGACCTGTCCTCGCAGGCGGAGATCCGCCGCCTCGCGGGCGAGGTGCGCGCGGCCTGCCCGCAGCTCCATGTGCTCGTGAACAACGCGGGCGCCATCTTCGACCGCCGCGAGACGACCGTCGACGGCATCGAGCGCACCTGGGCCCTCGACCATC
The DNA here is from genome assembly GCF_055361565.1 of Methylobacterium sp. TK26. Classification (NCBI taxonomy): domain Bacteria; kingdom Pseudomonadati; phylum Pseudomonadota; class Alphaproteobacteria; order Hyphomicrobiales; family Methylobacteriaceae; genus Methylobacterium; species Methylobacterium sp. TK26. The sequence goes on from NZ_CM143965.1 coordinate 3,531,859, forward strand.
TCGGCTACGTGCTGCTGACCCTCGAGCTCCTCGACACGATGGCGGCGACGGCGGGGTCCGGCGGCAAGCCCCGGATCGTCAACGTCGCTTCCGCAGCGCATTACCGAGGGCATATCGACTTCGCCGACCTCGGCGGGGTGAAGTCCTTCGGCCCGATGCGGGCCTATTCGCAGGCCAAGCTCGGCAACGTGCTGTTCACCTACGCCCTGGCCCGGCGCCTCGCCGGACGGGGCATCACCGTGAACTGCCTGCATCCGGGCGTGGTCGATACGGGCTTCGCCAAGAACACGGGCGGCCTGTTCGGCATGGCCTGGAACCTCGTCCGCCCCTTCCTCATCAACCCGGAGAAGGGCGCGCGCACCTCGCTGCACGTCGCCACCGCGCCGGACCTCGACGGGGTGACGGGGCGCTACTTCTCCCACGCCAAGCCCAAGACCTCGTCCTCGGAAAGCCGGGACGAGGCGGTGCAGGAGCGGCTCTGGCGGCTGAGCCTCGATCAGGTCGGCCGGGACGCCTGAGGCAAAAGCCTCAGGCGGCGACCGCCCGTGCGGCCTCGGGCTTGGCCTGGATCTCGATGAACACCCGCTTCACGTCCGGGTCGCGGGCCTTCAGCGCCTTGTCGAGCCGCGAGACCGTCGCCTCCACCGCTCCGGCGGTGAGGTCGTCGGCCATGTCGAGGCTGAGATTCACGAGGATGTCGCTCGGCCCGAGATGCTGGGTCAGCACCTCGTTCACATGCATCACCCCCGGCTCGTCGCGCACGATCTCGTCGATGGCCTTCACCAAGGCGGGGTCGGCGGCCTCGCCGATGAGGAGGCCGTGGGTCTCCACCATCAGGAACACCGCCATCCCCACGAGGACGAGGCCGATGCCGATGGAGGCCGCCCCGTCGAGGGCCGGGTTCTCCAGAAAATGCGCCAGCAGCACGCCCGCCAGCGCGATGAGCAGGCCCGCCAGGGCCGCTGTGTCCTCCGCGAGGATGGTGAACAGGCTCGGATCCTTGCTGCGCCGGATCGCGTGGATCGCCGAGTGCTTGCCCTTCTCGGCCCAGAACTGCTTCATCGCCACCGTCCACGAATAGCCCTCCGCCACGATGGAGAAGCCGAGGATGGCGAGGTTCACGGTGAGGCCGGGGATGGTGTAGCCGAAGAGGTGGGCGTCCCTGTCCGGCTCGGGATGCAGCATCCGCTCGACACCCTCGTAGATGGCGAACAGGCCGCCGCCGAGGAAGATCATCAGCGCCACGACGAAGGCGTAGAAATACACCTCGCGCCCGTAGCCGAAGGGGTGGCGGGCGTCGGCGGGCTTCACGGACCGCTTGAGGCCGATGAGGAGGAGGATCTGGTTGAGGGTGTCCACCACCGAGTGGACGCCCTCGGCGATCATCGCCGTCGAGCCGGTGAGGAAGCCGCCCACGAACTTCGCCGCCGCGATGGCGAGGTTGGCCCCCGCCGCGGCGTAGATCGCCCCCGTGCTCTCGTGTGCCACCCGTCGCGCCCTCCCGCGCCCGGTCGGCGCCGGGAGAGAAGGAGCTTGGCCTCGCCGCGGTTCCCATCCAGTGGACGCCCGCCCCCGCGCCGTGCATCGTGCCGGCCTGACTGGGAGGCAGCATGGCGGACACGGCCTACGACCCGAACAACATCTTCGGGAAGATCCTGCGGGGCGAGATGCCCGCGCACAAGGTCTACGAGGACGAGCACACGCTGGCCTTCATGGACGTGATGCCCCAGGGCGAGGGCCACACCCTCGTCATCCCGAAGGCGCCCTCGCGGGGTCTCCTCGATGCCACGCCGGAGACGCTCGCCGCGCTGATGCGCAGCGTCCAGACCGTCGCCCGCGCGGTGAAGGCGGCCTTCGCCGCCGACGGGCTGACGGTCTTCCAGTTCAACGAGGCGGCGGGCGGACAGACGGTGTTCCACCTGCACGTCCACATCATCCCCCGTCGAGAGGGCGTGCCCCTGAAGCGCCACGAGGGCGGCATGGCCGATCCGGCGCTGCTCGCCGCCCATGCGGAGAAGATCCGCGCGGCGCTCGCCGGCTGAGCGCGCCTCCGCCCGTCAGATCGCGGGCGCGGCGGCCTCCATCATCTGCGCGAGGCGGCGGCGGAGGGCGGCGTTCTCCGCCTCCAGTTCGCCGACCCGGCGCAGCAGGGCGGTCATGGTCAGGTCGGGGGCGGTCTCGGGGCTCTCCGCGGCGTTGTCGAAGGTCACGCCGATCCCGTCCTCCCGGCGCCAGCGCAACTGCGCGCGGAAGGTGCGCTCCTTCTGCGGGATGAAGAGATCGAACTTCTCCGGCAGCGTCGCGGTCTCGCTGAGCAGCAGGCGCGCCCCGGTGCTCGACATGTCGCGCACCAGACAATCGATGCTCGACGAACCGTTGTTGAAGTGGATTCGTCCCTTCAAAAACACCCGGAGGCGGGGCTGCCTTCGTTGTTCAATGGACATGCGACGAGTTCCAATATGCGCGAACACGGCCACTGTGCCGAATGCGAGTTAAGGAATATTCGCCATGATCCCCGACCGCGCTACGCGATGAAGCGCCGGTCGACCGTCTGAAACAGGTAGAAGCCGTTGAAGCGCACGGCGGTGTCGGCGGCGCGGCCGTCGAAATCGAGGGGCGGACGACAGCCGTCATCGAGCTTGCCGCCGAAGGTCCAACGGCCGGACCCGATGAAGGGCGGCACCGCGCTCGATTCGGGGACGGCGCAGCACAGGCCCTCCACCTCGGTCAGCCGGAAGAGGTTGTAGTTTCGCATCGGAAACCCTCCGCTAGGCCGCCCTCGGAGGCCGATCTTCGCTGCGTTGCGAAGAATCAGCTTGACCGTGTTCATAATGGCACAATGGGCCACGTTTGTGACGGTCAGGTTTCAGGGATGTTACGCGCCCACTCCTCCAGCCAGATGCGGGCCGATCCGTCGGACGGGGCGCGCCAATCGCCCCGGGGCGAGAGGGCCCCGCCCGCCACCACCTTCGGCCCGTTGGGGATGGCCGAGCGCTTGAACTGGCTGAAGGCGAAGAAGCGCTTCAGGAACACGCCGAGCCAGAGCCGGATCTCCGGCAGGCCGTAGGCGATGCGCTTGTCGGCGGGGAAGTCCGGCGGCCACGCGCCGCGCTCCGCGTCGGCCCAGGCATGGAGGGCGAGGAAGGCGATCTTCGACGGGCGGAACCCGTAGCGCAGAGTGTAGAAGAGGGTGAAGTCCTGCAGGGCGTAGGGGCCGATGGCGGCCTCCGTGCTCTGGGGCGCCTCGTCGGCCTCAGCAGGCACCAATTCCGGCGAGATCTCGGTGTCGAGGACGGCCCGGAGCACCCGGCCTTCCTCGGTGCTGAAGGCGTCCGTCGCAATGACCCAGCGGATCAGGTGCTGGATCAGCGTCTTGGGCACGCCGGCGTTGACGGCGTAGTGGCTCATCTGGTCCCCGACGCCGTAGGTGCACCAGCCGAGCGCCAGTTCCGACAGATCACCCGTGCCGATCACGAGGCCCCCCGCGTGGTTGGCGAGGCGGAACAGGTAATCGGTGCGCAGGCCCGCCTGCACGTTCTCGAAGGTGATGTCGTAGACCTTCTGCCCCGCCGCGTAGGGATGGCCCATGTCGGCGAGCATCCGCTCGGCGGCGGGGCGGATGTCGATCTCGGCGGCCGTGGTGCCGAGCCCCTTCATCAGCGCGTGGGCGTTGGTCTTGGTGCCCGCCGAGGTGGCGAAGCCCGGCATCGTGTAGGCGAGGATGTCCGAGCGCGGATAGCCCAGCCGGTCGAAGGCCTTGGCGGCGACGATCAGGGCATGGGTCGAATCGAGGCCGCCGGAGATGCCGATCACGACCTTCTTGGTGCCGGTGGCCTCTAGCCGCTGCGCGAGGCCGGCGACCTGGATGTTGTAGGCCTCGTAGCAATCCTGCGCGAGGCGGGCCGCCTCGTTCGGTACGAAGGGGAAGCGCTCCACCTTCCGCATCAGGCCGAGATCCCCGTCCGGGGGATCGACCCGGAACGGCACCCGGCGCCAGGGGCCGGGGGGCGCGGCGCGGGCGTCGTCATCGAAGCTGCCCGCCTGCAGGCGCTCCTGCGCGATCCGGTCGAGGTCGATGTCGGCCAGCGTCGCCACCGGCTTCCAGGCGAAGCGCTCGCCCTCGGCGAGGCGCTCGCCGCATTCGTCGATGCTGGTCTGCCCGTCCCAGGCGAGGTCGGTGGTCGATTCGCCGTGGCCGGCGGCGGCGTAGAGGTAGGCGCAGGCCCCGCGCATCGAGGCCGACCGCGACAGCAATTCCCGCGCATCCGCCCGGCCGACGGTGATCGGGCTGCCGGAGGGGTTGGCCAGCACCGTCGCCCCGGCGAGGGCCGCGTCCATGCCCGGCGCCCGGGGCACCCACAGATCCTCGCAGATCTCGATGCCGACCACGAGGCCCGGCACATCCTGCGCCTCGAACAGGAGGTCCGTGCCGAAGGGAATCGCTTGGCCCCCGACCGTGATCGTCTCGCCCGTGATCCCGCTGCCGGAGGCGAAATGGCGCTTCTCGTAGAACTCGCGGTAGTTCGGCAGGAAGGACTTGGGCACGGCGCCGAGGAGCCGCCCGCCCTGGATCGCGAGGGCGCAATTATAAAGACGGTGGCGCCAGCGCAGCGGCGCCCCGACGATCAGCAGCGGCCGCAGGGAGGCCGTGCGCGCGGCAAGGTCTCCGGCCGCCGCCGCGACGGCGTCGAGGAGCGTCTGCTGCAACAGCAGGTCCTCGATGGCATAGGCCGAGAGCGCCAGTTCCGGGAACACGGCCAGGGCCGCGCCCTCCCCATGGCAGGTCTCGGCCAGGGCGAGGATCTGCTGGGCGTTGCGCGCCGGATCCCCCGGATGGCTGCGCCCGGTGCAGGCGGCGACGCGGGCGAAGCCGTGCCGGTACAACGACCGGAAGGCCCTCTGGGACTCGCTTGGGTTCGACACGTACCGGCCCGCCTCCGAAACTCCGCGCATCCTTAATATGGGGCGCCGGTTCGCTCCAGCGAACGCCCGCGCCGAAAGCCCCCGTTAACGCTGACGCTTCTAACTCTAACGAGCCGCCGACGGCCGGTGGCCCTGTATTCAGCGTCTCATTGGAAACCCATGCGCGCATCGGGACGACCCCCGCACTCCCACCGTGACCCTGCCCGCCCGGTGCGGGGCGGTGACCGTTCCGGGCTGTCGCTCGGGGCGCTCGCCCACCGCCTGATGGCGTTGCGCGCCAGCCTCACCCGCCGCCTCGCAGGCAGCGCCGCCGGCCCGTCGCGGGTCGGCTACGGCACGCCCGGCCGCCGGGCCGAGCCGAGCTGGCTGACGCCCCCCACCGCCATGGTCGGCCGCGAGGGTCTTGAGCGCGCCCCGCGCCCCGAATGGGCGGACGAGATGGCCCCGGCCGCCCCGTCCTGGCCGTCGGACGTGTTCGATGACCGGGCGATGCCGCCCCTGCCCCGCGCCGAGAGCCGCATCGACCGTCAGGCCTCCACCCCCGGCGTGCTGGTGCGCCAGCCCCGCCGGCCCGACGCCATCGCGCCGGAGGAGCCCTTCGTCGTCACCTCTTCGGCCGCCCCTTCGCCTGCCCCCTTCGCCGCCCCCGCCGCCCCGGGGCAAGCCTCCTCCGTGCGCTACGTCCGCACGCCCGATTCGGTGCTGCAGGAGCGCCGCCAGCGGGCCCTGGAGGCCGAGCGCGTCGCCCTGGAGCGCGCCCGCGCCGAGGCGCAGGCCGCCGCCCTGGCGGTCGAGGCCGAGCGCCGCGCCCGCGAGGACGCCTCCGCCGCCGAGCCCGCCCGCGCCGAATCCCTCCTGGCCGAGGCCGGTGTGCCGCGCTGGCAGCAGCCCTTCGTCGCCAATCCCGGCGTCCGCTACTTCCGCACCCCGGACCGCCGCCCGGTCGCCGTGGCCCCCGCGCCCGTTCCGGCCCCGGTCGCCCCGCCCGAGCCGCGCGACTGGTCCGACCTGTCCGACTGGTCGCAGGCGCAGCCCTGGTTCGGCGGGGACGAATGGTCCTCCGTCGATGTCTGGGCCTCCCTCGACGCTCCGGCTCCCGCGCTGGAGCCCGCGTCGCCGGCCCCCGAGACCGTGGTCGCCGTGCCCCTCGACATCTCGCTGCTGCGCGCCCTGCCGCCCAAGCCGGCCTACGTCCTCGACCGCCTCGTGCGCTTCGACCAGCCGCCCCGCCCCGCCGACGCGCAGGACAACGGGCGCGAGCCCGAGCCGGCGGCGGCCGAAAAGCCCGGCCTGTCCCTGGTCTTCGGCCCGCATCAGGCCGCCGCGTCCACTCCCGCCCCTGCCCCGGCCCCGCGCAAGCCGGCGATGCCCTGCGCCATGGCGGCGCGGGCCGCGATCCGCGCGGGCTTCCAGCCCGCCCCGGTCGTCCCGGCGGCGCCCGCTCCCGTTGCGGTCTCCATGCCGGCCCCTCTGCCGGCACAAGCCGAGGAGCGGGTGGTGATCCCGCTCGCCCCCCGGCCCGTGCTCCTGCGCGGCCGTGCCGCCCCGGCGCCCGAGCCCACCCCCGAGCCGGAGGTGGTCGAGGTCCAGGCCGCGCCCGTCGAGGAGATCGCGATCCCGGCGCCCGTCGCCGCCGCGCCGGAGGCCGCCCCGGCGAACCTGCCCCTCGTGGCCGCCCGTCCGCGCATGATCGCGGCGCCGCGCCACCTGGAGATCGCCTCCTTCGACAACGCCGATTACGAGCTGCCCTCCCTCGACCTCCTCGCCCTGCCGGCCCCCAATGCCAGCGAGGAAGTCGATGCCGACGTGCTGGAGCAGAACGCCCTCAACTTGCAGCAGACGGTGCAGGATTTCGGCGTGCGCGGTGACATCCTCGCCGTGCGCCCCGGCCCGGTCGTGACCCTGTACGAGTTGGAGCCGGCGCCCGGCACCAAGTCGAGCCGCGTCATCGCCCTCTCGGACGACATCGCCCGCTCCATGTCGGCGGTCTCGGCCCGCGTCGCCGTGGTGCCCGGCCGCAACGTCATCGGCATCGAACTGCCGAACGAGGTGCGCGAGACCGTGTACCTGCGCGAACTCCTCGCCTCCGAGGATTTCGTGGACTCGAAGCACAAGCTCGCCCTGTGCCTCGGTAAGAACATCGGCGGCGAGCCGATCATCGCCGACCTCGCCCGGATGCCTCACCTGCTGGTGGCCGGCACCACCGGCTCGGGCAAGTCGGTCGCCATCAACACCATGATCCTGAGCTTGCTCTACCGGCTGAAGCCGGAGGAGTGCCGCCTCATCATGGTCGACCCCAAGATGCTGGAACTGTCGGTCTACGACGGCATCCCGCACCTGCTCTCCCCCGTCGTCATCGACCCGAAGAAGGCGGTCATCGCCCTTAAGTGGGCCGTGCGCGAGATGGAGGAGCGCTACAAGAAGATGTCGAAGATCGCCGTGCGCAACATCGACGGCTACAACGCGCGGATGAAGGAGGCCCGCGACAGGGGCGAGACCATCACCCGCACGGTGCAGACCGGCGTGAACCGCGAGACCGGCGAGGTGATCTACGAGCAGGAGGAGATGGACCTGTCGGCCCTCCCCTACATCGTCATCGTGGTCGATGAGATGGCCGACCTGATGATGGTGGCGGGCAAGGACATCGAAGGCGCCATCCAGCGCCTCGCGCAGATGGCCCGCGCGGCCGGCATCCACCTGATCATGGCGACGCAGCGTCCGTCGGTCGATGTCATCACCGGCACGATCAAGGCGAACTTCCCGACCCGGATCTCCTTCCAGGTGACGAGCAAGATCGACAGCCGCACGATCCTCGGCGAGATGGGCGCGGAGCAGCTGCTCGGCCAGGGCGACATGCTGTTCATGGCCGGCGGCGGGCGCACGACCCGCGTCCACGGGCCGTTCTGCTCGGACAACGAGGTCGAGAGCGTCGTGGCGCACCTGAAGCGCCAGGGCCGCCCGAGCTACCTCGACGCCGTGACCGCCGACGACACGCCGGAGGACGCCCCGAAGGAGACCGGCCGTCGCGGCAAGGCGGCGGAGAAGGCCGAGCGCGCCGAGGAGCCGGAAGAGGACGCCCCCGTCTTCGACATCAGCGCCTTCGCGGCGGCGACGGGCGGCGATTCGGACGACCTGTACAAGCAGGCGATCGAGGTGGTGCTGCGCGACCAGAAGGCGTCGACCAGCTACATCCAGCGCCGGCTGCAGATCGGCTACAACCGCGCCGCCTCGATCATGGAGCGGATGGAGATCGAGGGGATCGTCGGCCCGGCCAACCATGCCGGCAAGCGCGAGATCCTCGTGAACGGCGGCACCCACGGGGCCGGAATCGCCTACGACGACGACTGAAACCGGTCGTATCTTCGCCACAGGGCGGGGCTCTAAGCGGGCTCCGCCCCCGCAATCCCGCCCGAGCCGGCACCGCACGCGGTGCAAGGAGTCCCTGGATGATCGGCCGCCGCACCCGCCAAGCCGGCACCCTGTTCGCCGCGAGCTTGTGGCTCGCGCCGCTTCCGGCGCAGGCGCAGGTTCAGTCGTTCCTCGACGGCTTGTTCGGCGGCCGCAAGGAGCAGCCGGCGCCCGAGCCCGAGGCGGCGCCCCAGGCCGCCCCCGAGGCCGCGCCCAAGAAGGCGGCGCCCAAGGACCCCGCCAAGGCCGCATCGGCCAAGGACAAGCCCACCGACAAGACCGGCAGCATCAAGCCGGGCGCCCCCAAGGCGGCGGAGCGGGCGGCCGAGAAGCCCGCCCACGCGCCCGACTCCAAGGTCGCGACCGTGGCGACGCCCGCCCCCGTCTCGGCCGAGCCCGCCGACCCGGCGACCGTGCTCGCCCAGGCCAACGCCTATTTCAACGGCATCTCGACGCTGACCGGCTCGTTCATGCAGATCGGCCCGGACGGGCGGCGGATCGGGGGCAAGCTGACGCTCGCCAAGCCCGGCCGCCTGCGCTTCGATTACGATGCCCCCTCCCCCCTGGAAGTGGTGGCGGACGGCACCTCCGTGGCGGTGCGCGACAAGAAGCTCGCCACCCAGGACCTCTACTTCATCGCCCAGACGCCCCTGAAATTCCTGCTGCGCGAGAAGATCGACCTCGCCCGCGACCTGTCGGTGACGGACGTGTCGAACGATCCGGCCGGCGTGCGCATCAGCCTGGAGGACCGGGCGACCTTCGGCGGCACCTCGCGGATCCAATTGCTGTTCGACCCCGAGGTGAAGACCCTGTCGCAATGGCGGATCACCGATCCGCAGGGCTACATCACCACCGTGCAGCTCTCGAACCTGCAGAAGGGCAAGCCGGTCGAGGCCGGGCTGTTCTTCATCAATTACGGCCGGGCCGAGGACAAGGCGGCGCAGCAGGCGATCCAGTCCTCGCAGCGCCAGTAGACCGGACCTCCGTGCGCCTCTCCGTCACCACCTGGAACATCAACTCGGTGCGCCTGCGCATCGACCTCGTCCTGCGCTTCCTCGCCGAGCACAAGCCGGACGTCCTGTGCCTGCAGGAGACCAAGTGCCCGGACGACGCCTTCCCCCTGAAGGCGCTCCGGGGCTCCGGCTACGAGCACGTCGTGTTCGCCGGGCAGAAGGGCTACAACGGCGTCGCCTTCCTCTCGCGCCTGCCGCTCCACACCCGCGACGTGATGGGCTTCTGCGGCAAGCCCGATGCCCGCCACATCTCGGCGGTGCTGGGGCCGGAGGCGGGACAGGCGGCGGGCCTCGTCCTGCACAATTTCTACGTCCCGGCCGGCGGCGACGTGCCCGACCGCGACCTCAACCCGAAATTCGCGCACAAGCTCGACTTCTTGCAGGAGTTGCGCGCCTGGGGCGGCAGGCGTCCCTCCGGCCCGGCGATCCTCGTGGGCGACCTCAACGTCGCGCCCCTCGAACACGATGTGTGGTCGCACAAGCAACTGCTCGACGTGGTGAGCCACACCCCCGGCGAGACCGAGGCGCTGGAGACCCTGCGGGGCGAGGCCGGCTGGATCGACGCGGCGCGCCACCTCACGCCCGAGCCCGAGAAGATCTACACATGGTGGAGCTACCGCTCCCCCGACTGGAACGCCGCCGACAAGGGGCGGCGCCTCGACCATGCCTGGGTCTCCCCCGATCTCGCGGGCACGGTGCGGGCCGTCGACGTACTGCGCGAGGCCCGCGGCTGGGAGCGCCCGTCCGACCACGCCCCCGTGACGTTGACCCTCGAACTCTGAACGGAACTCCGGCGAGTCTCGCGCGCTACCCGCTCACATATTCGTGACGCGAGGTTTACCATGCGCAAGATCCTGATGGCGTTCCTGCTGCCCAAGATCATCGAGGTCATCCGCCGCCGCTACAGCCGGCCGCACGCCACCCGCACCCGGTCGTTCTGAGCGCGACGGGGACCGGCGACACCATGACCAACGATCCGCGCGAAGCCGGTCCCCGGCCGCCCTACCCGGGCGACCAGCAACAGCCCCGGCCGGGGCTCACGTCCAAGATGACGCCCCGGCCCGACCACGGCGAGGAGAGCTATGTCGGCAAGGGCCTGCTGACGGGCCAGGCCGCCCTCATCACCGGCGGCGATTCCGGTATCGGCCGGGCGGTGGCCATCGCCTATGCCCGCGAGGGCGCCGACGTGGCGATCTCCTATCTCGAGTCCGAGCAATCGGATGCCGAGGATACGAAGACCTGGATCGAGAAGGCGGGCCGGCGCTGCCTGCTTCTGCCGGGCGACATCCGCGACGAGGCCCATTGCCGGTCCCTGGTGGCGCGCACCGTGGAGGCGTTCGGTCGCCTCGACGTGCTCGTCAACAACGCCGCCGCGCAGGTGGTGAACGAGGGCTTGGACGACCTGAAGGCCAGCGACATCGAAGGCTCGTTCCGCGCGAACGTCTTCGCCATGTACTACCTCGCCCAGGCGGCGGTGCCGCACATGAAGCCGGGCGGGGCGATCGTGAACTCCACGAGCGAGCAGGCCAAGATCGCCGACCCCACCATGCTGATCTACGCCGCCACCAAGGGCGCCATCGCCAGTCTGACCATCGGCCTGTCGAACCTCCTCGCGCCCAAGGGCATCCGCGTGAACTGCGTCGCGCCGGGGCCGGTCTGGACGCCGATCCAGCCGATCGTGAAGAGCCCCGAGCAACTGGAGAAGCTCGGCACCGACACCCCGCTCGGCCGGGCCGGGCAGCCGGCCGAACTGGCCCCGGCCTATGTGCTCCTCGCCTCCCGCGAGGGCAGCTACATGTCCGGCGCCCTGATCCCCGTCACGGGCGGCGTGCCGATGCTGTGACGCGCGGGGTTCGAAACGGCGACAACTCGCCTTGAAATACGTTCGGACCCGCGATACACCCCCCGCCAGTGCCGCCGTAGCTCAGTTGGTTAGAGCACCAGATTGTGGATCTGGGGGTCCCCCGTTCGAGCCGGGGCGGTGGTACCATCCTTCAAGTCGGCGTCCCGATCCGTTCCGCACGCGGCCCTCGCGGGCGCCGCCCGGCGAGAGGCGGGACGAGACCGACCATGAACATGCCCGTCAAGCCCGTTCGCATCCTGTACGACGAGGATGCCATCGCGCGGCGTAATGCCGAGTTGGCGAAGGACATCCTCGCGACGCAACCTCAGGACCTCCTCGTGGTGGCGGTCCTGAAGGGCAGTTTCATGTTCGCCGCCGACCTGCTGCGGGCGATGCACCGGGTCGGGCTCGCGCCGCAGGTCGAGTTCGTGCACCTGTCGAGCTACCGCACCGGCACCGTCTCCACCGGGCAGGTCGAGATCCTGCGCGACGTGCAGAGCGAGGTGCGCGGCCGCGACGTGCTCCTCGTGGACGATATCCTTGAATCCGGCCGCACGGTGGTCTTCGCCAAGGACCTGCTGATGGCGCGGGGCGCCAAGCGGGTGCTGACGGCGGTGCTGCTGGAGAAGCCCGGCAAGCGCGCGGTCTCCATCGATGCCGAGTTCGTCGGCTTCACCTGCCCCGACGTGTTCGTCGTCGGCTACGGGATGGACGCCGCCCACGCCTACCGGCAGCTGCCCTTCGTCGGTGTGGTAGACTACGGAAACACCGACCCCGATTTGTTCGGCGGAACCTGAGATCGCGACATTTTGGCGTTTTGCTGCGCTGCGAAGCAGCTTTTGCGGGCCCTCTGTCTTGACAGGGAAAGGGTTCCTCCCGCGTTCTAAATGCGGGAACAGCCTACCTCCTTGTCGCAGCGGGACGAATCCGGTTCATCATGGCGCGCATCCTTCTGGTGGATGACGAAGAGACAGTCCGCGGCTTCCTGAAGCGGGGGCTGGAGATCGACGGCCATGCCGTCGTGACCGCCACCGACGGCAGCGACGGGCTCGACCGCCTGAACGAGGCCGGCGGCGCCTTCGACCTGATGCTCACCGACATCCGCATGCCGCTGATGGACGGGATCGCCCTGGCGCTGGCCGCCAAGCGCGACTTCCCGGACCTCACCATCCTGCTGATGACCGGCTTCGCCGACCAGCGCGAGCGTGCGCGGGGTCTCGACGCCATCGTCACCGACGTGCTGACGAAGCCCTTCTCCCTCGCCGACCTGCGCTCCACCGTGCGCCGCGCTCTGGCGGCCTGAGAACCCGGCCTTAACCATTCAGCTTAGTCCCGCCTTCACGCGGGGATGACAACTTGTGCGTGTGAATCGCCGAGGGTCAGGGCATGCGCGGGTACGAGCGCGACGAGGATGCGGAGGGGGAGTGGGACGAGCGCCCGCGCCGTCGGCCGCGCCGCCGCAGGGGCGGCGTCCGGCGGACCTTCACCCTGGTGAAGCTCGCCCTGTTCCTCATGCCCCTCGGCCTGTTCCTGTTCGGCAGCTATTTCGCCGATTGCCGGGCGCGCCCGTCCTTCACGGATTGGGCCTCGATGATCGGCGCCAGCGCCTGCGCACGGCACACCATGATCGGCAACGCCACCACCGCCCAGGACGGCTTCGCGGCGCTGCGGCGGATCATCGACTGACCGGATCGGATCATGGCCGCGCCCCTCTCCTCCGAATCGGACAAGCTCGACGAGGCCCGCTTCCGCGCCCGCATGGCGCGGGTGAGCGAGAGCGGCGCCTATCCCGGCCGCCCTCGCCCGCGGGAGGACGAGGGGGAGGTGGCCACCGGCCGTTTCCGGCTGGGCTGGTTCGGCTGGCTCCTGGTCGACGGCTTCGTGGTGATCGGCACCGTCGCCGCCGTGGTGGCGTGGCCCCCGGTCGATGCCTGCCGCACGCAGGGCAGGACGGTGGGCTTCATGACCGGCGAGACGGTGGAGAAGTGCATCCGCCGGGGCATCGGCGAGCGTTTGAGCAACGCCGACCAGCGCGTGAAGATGCTCCTGCGCGGCTCGGGGCACTGAGGCCCCGCCGGCCCTATCCCTCGAAGGACAGGCAGGCCCGCGTGCCCCTCGCGGCGGGGGCGTAGACCAGGGCGCTGCGCAGGTTCGTCGCCATCGCCTTGACGATGCGCGAGCCGAGGCCGGTGCCGCGCGGCTTGCCCTCGCCGGTCCAGCCGACGCCGTCGTCCTCCACCGCCAGTTCGAGCCGGTCGGCGATGCGCCGCAGGGCGACGCGGATCTCGCCCGGCTCCTCCGGCGGGTAGGCGTACTTGTAGGCGTTGGTGACGAGTTCGGTGACGACGACCCCCACCGAGACCGCCTTGTCGGTGGCGAGCCGCACGGAATCGGCGCTGAGGCGGATCGCATGGTCGCGGCCGGCGGCCTTCATCGCCGCCTGCAACTCCTCCACGAGGCTGCCGAGATAGGCGTCGAGTTCCACCGCCTCCACGTCCTCGGAGGTGTAGAGCCGGCGATGGATGCCCGCGATGGCCGAGATGCGCGCCTGCATCTCCTCCAGGGCGGCCTTGGCGGCGGGGTCGGCGACGGCGGTGGTCTGCATCCGCGCCAGCGCCGCGACCAGGGCCAGCGAATTCGCCACCCGGTGGTTCACCTCGCGCAGGAGCAGTTCGGCCCGGTCGCGGGCGGCCCGCACCTCGGCCTCGGCCCGCTCCTTGTCCCGGCGCATCGCCTCAGCGCCCAGCGCCGTGGCGACCGCCTCCCCGAGCAATTCGCGGAACTGCCCCTGGAGGTCCTTCCACACGTAGTCGGCCGCCCCCGCCTTCAGGGCGGCGACGGCGACGCGGCTGTCCTCCGAGCCGGTGACGTAGACCACGGGGGGCGCGTCCGGCAGGGCGCGGATCTCGGGCAGGAGATCGAGCCCAGTCTGGCCGGGCATGTGATGGTCGAGGGCGACGAGGTCGATGCCCCCCTGGCGCAGGCGGGCGAGGCCCGCCCCCCCGTCGGCGGCGTGCTCCACCGCGTAGCCGCGCGCGGCGAGGCTGCGCTGCACGAGGCGCGCGAGGCCCGCATCGTCGTCGATGTAGAGGATGCGGGTGGCGGGCTGGGCCGGGCCGCCTGGACCTGTCGTCATGGGGTCTCTGGGATCTGCATGACGGAGAAGAACAGGCCGAGCTGGCGGATGGCGTTGGCGAAGCCTTCGTAGTTCACCGGCTTCGTCACGTAGACGTTGGCGCCGAGATCGTAGCAGCGCTGGATCTCGCGGGCGTCGTCGGTGGTGGTCAGCACGATCACGGGCGAGCGCCGCGTGTGCGGGTTGGCCTTCACCTTCTCCAGGATGTCGATGCCGGTCATGTCCGGCAGGTTGAGATCGAGGAGGATCAGCAGGTGGCGCCGCTGGCTCACCTCGCCCGAGCCGTCCGGCCCGAACAGGTAGGTGAGCGCGGAGGTGCCGTCGCGGAACGGCACGATCTCGTTGTTCACCCCCGCCCGGCGGATGTTCCGTTCGATGAGGCGGGCGTGACCCTCGTCGTCCTCGATCATCACGATGCAGACGGGATGCATGTCCGGCTCTCGATTCATTCGGCGGCGATCGACAGGGGCGCCGCCGCCCCGCGCTCCATAGCCGCACCGCGCGGCAGCGTCACCGTGAAGGTGGAGCCCCGGCCCGGCTCGGAGTCGAGATCGATGCGCCCGCCGAGCGCCCGCACCAGCGCCTTGACGTGGGCGAGGCCGATCCCCTCCCCCGGCCTGTCCTGCGGGCCGGAGCGGCGGAACAGCTCGAAGACCCGGTCATGGTCGTTGCGGGCGATGCCCCGGCCGTTGTCGGCCACGGCGAAGCGCACCCGCTCCGTGCCCAGGGCCTCCGCCGTGACGGTGACGCGGCCGGGGCGGGCGGGATCGAGATACTTGAGGGCGTTGTCGAGGAGGTTCCCGAAGATCTGCTCCACGGCGAGCCGGTCCGCCACGATCGACGGCAGGCCGGGGGCGACGCTCACCACCGCGTTCTGCGAGCCGGCCTGATGGTGCGTCGCGTCCGCGAGACGCCGGATCACCGCCGACATGTCGAGGTGCTCCGGTTCGAACCGCCGCCGTCCCTCCCGCGAGAGTTTCAGGATCGCCGCGATCAGCCGCTCCATCCGGGTGACGGCGGCGCCGATGAAGCCCAGCGCCTCCCCGAGATCGGCATCGATCCGCTCCGCCTGCGGGTGGCCGGCGAGGACGGTCTGGAGTTCGGCGCGGGTCTCGGCCAATTCGCTCGTGAAGCCCATGATGTTGACGAGCGGCGCCCGCAGGTCGTGGCTCACGATGTAGGCGTAGCGCTGGATCTCCTCGTTCGATTCGCGCAACTCCGACTCGGCCTCGCGCTGGGCAGTGATGTCGGTGTGGACGCCGACCCATTCGCGGATCGAGCCGTCGCGGTTCAGCACCGGCACGGCGCGGATCGCGTAATGGCGGTAGCTCCCGTCCTTCGCCCGCACCCGGTGCTCGAACACGAAGGTCCTGCGGGCGGCGACGGTCTCGTTCCAGGCGGCGATGCTGGGGGCGGCGTCGTCCGGGTGGACGGCCTCCGCCCAGCCGAAGCCGCTGTACTCCTCCTGCGTCTGGCCGGTGATGGCGGCCCAGCCCGGCTGCGGCCCGACCATCCGGCCCTGCGCGTCGTTGGTCCAGAGCACGCCCCGCACCGCCGCGATGGCCGCGCGGAACCGGGCCTCGCTGGCGGCGAGTTCGCCCTGGATGCGGTGCTGGTCCACGGCGATGGCGAGCATGCCGACGAACAGGATCAGGAAGGTCGCCCCGGCCACGGCGAAGGCCAGCGTCTGGGGCGCGGCGGCGAGGCCGTGCGCGCCCGCGTGGCCGCCGTGATCCCCGGAAAAGGTGGCGGCCGCCATGCCGGTGTAGTGCATGCCCGCGACGGCGAGCCCCATGACAATGGCGGCGATCACCTTCTCGCCCACGCTGTTGTGGCGGAAGGCGAGCCAGAGGGCGACGGTGGAGGCGAGGATCGCGATGGCGACCGAGGCGGCGACGAGCGCCGGATCGTAGGCGACATGGCCGGGCATCCGCATCGCGGCCATGCCGGTGTAGTGCATCAGCGCGATGCCGAGCCCCATCAGCGGCCCGGCGACCAGCACGGTGCGGGGGCCGGCGCCCTTGCGCCCGGCGAAGGCGAAGGCCGCGCCGGTGACGCCCACCGCGATGAGGAAGGACAGGATCGTCAGCCCGAGGTCGTAGGCCGTCGGCATGCCCATCTCGAAGGCGAGCATGCCGATGAAGTGCATCGACCAGATGCCGCCGCCCATCGTGACGGCGGCCCCGGCGATCCAGAGCCCCCGGGAACCCGAGCGGACGGTGCCGTCCGCCACGCCGCGCGCCCGCGCGCCGAGATCGAGGGCCGTGTAGGCGGCGAACATCGCGATCGCCACCGACAGGGCCACGAGGGCAGGATTAAAGCCGGGGGTGGGCATCGAAGTCTCGGACGGCGGCGGTTGGAACTCGCGCGGGCCATTCTCTCACCGCGACACTGTGTCGGGGTATAAGGAACTTTCCAGCGAATTCGCGGCGGAAAGCCGCTTCAACCGTGGGTAAGTGCCGTCCGAGACCTTCTCATGGTTATTACGGGTGGAACACCACCTTCACGCAGCCGTCCTGCTTGTCGCGGAACGCCTTGTAGAGGTCCGGCCCGTCCGCGAGGTCCGTGGAGCGGTGGGTGATGAGCGACCCGGTGTCGATCTTGCCCTCCTGGATCAGCTTCAGCAGCGGTTCGAGGTAGCGCTTCACGTGGGTCTGACCGCTCTTCATGGTCAGGCCCTTCTGGACGATGGAGCCCATGTTGATCGGCACCGGCCCGCCATAGACGCCGGGCACCGAGACGATCCCGCAGGGCCGCACCGACTTGATCGCATCCGCCAGGGCCAGGGGCCGCTCGGTGGTGGTGAGCTTCTCCTGCACCGAGGTGATGAAGCCGGCGAGGCCGTGGCCGCCGCTGGCTTCCATGCCGACACAGTCGATCACCGCATCCGGGCCCTGGCCCTTGGTGATCTCCTTGATGCGCTCGAACACGTCCTCGTTCGCGAAGTCGATGATGTCGGTGGCGCCGGCCTTCCTGGCGAGCGCGATGCGCTCGGGCACCGTCTCGATGACGATGATCCGCTCGGCGCCCATGATCCTGGCCGACTGGATGGCGAAGAAGCCGACCGGACCCGCGCCCCAGATGGCGATGGTCTCGCCGCCCTGGATCTCGCAATGCTCCGCGCCCTGCCAGCCGGTGGGCAGGATGTCCGTGAGGAACAGGGCCGCCTCGTCGTCCATGCCGTCCGGCACCTTCATCGGCGCCACGTCGGCCATCGGCACGCGGACGTATTCGGCCTGGCCGCCGGCATAGCCGCCCGTGAGGTGCGAGTACCCGAACAGGCCGGCGGTGGTGTAGCCGAACTGGGCGGCGGCCATCTGCGCGTTGCGGTTCGACCGCTCGCAGACCGACCAGTTGCCGAGCTTGCATTGGCGGCACTCGCCGCAATTGATGTTGAAGGGCACGACGATGCGGTCGCCCTTGCGGAACTTGGAATGGCCGCTGCCGGTCTCGACCACCTCGCCCATGAACTCGTGGCCGAGGATGTCCCCCGATTCCATCGTGGGCATCAGCCCATCCATCAGGTGGAGGTCCGAGCCGCAGATGGCGCAGGACGAGACCTTGATGATGACGTCGCGCGGATCCTCGATTCTCGGGTCGGGAACGGTGTCGCAGCGGATATCGCCCTTACCGTGCCAGCAGAGTGCCTTCATGGTCGTGGTGTCCTCGCGCCGGGGCCGGCCTGAAACAGGCCGTCTCCTGAACAAGCAGGGGCGGCCACGGCCAAGTTCCGCGAAAAGGCCGGGCAAGGCTCCGCGCTGCGGTGTTGCGTTGGCTAACGATGGGAGGCTTCGCCCAGCCGCGCAAATACCGGTTGTCTCAAGGCGCAAGGCGTCGTCTTCTGTTTGGCGCACGGCGCGAAAAGCCCTGGCGTTATTTAGCCGACATGCGAAGGATCGCGGATGGCCACCCGCCCGCGCGAACGCTACACGACCTTCCTCGTCGCCCTCGGCACGGCGCGTGGATCCGGCGCGCCCGTCTACGCGGTGCGGATGTCCAGCGCCGCCGAGGCGCTGGCCGCCGTGGCGGACAAGACGACGAACGGCGAGGCCCCGGTGATCGTCGGCAGCCTCTCGACCCGCACCGCCAAGGCCCTCGCCCTCAAGCCCGGCGAGACCCGGCGCGTCTGACCGCCCTCAGCCGATGCGCAGGAGCGTGCGCGGCCCGAGCCGCCGCAGCAGGCGGATCAGATCGGGCTTGGCGAGGGCGACGCAGCCCTCCGTCGGCCGGTAGCCCTCGCGGGCGACGTGCATGAAGATCGCCGAGCCCTTCCCCCGGCGGATCGGGCCGCGGTTGTAGTCGATGTCGAGCACCACGTCGTAGAGCCCGTCCTCCCGCCACATCGCCTCGGCGCTGACGCCCGGCGCCGGCAGGCGGATCGGCCTGTTGTAACGGCGGTCCCTGCGGTCGTCGCACCAGCCGTCGTCCTGGCGGATCGGGTGCAGGGGCAGCGCCGTGCGCGGGCGCGTCGCGAGGTGGTCGGGCCGGTAGGCGCCGCCGCGCAGGCGGAACCGGCCCCGCGGCGAGCCGCCGTCGCCCTCGCGCTTGCGCCCAACGATGCCGCAGGCGCCCAGCGCGCAGGGAATCACCGAGGAGCCCACGAGGAGGTGCCCCTTGCGCCGGTCCCCGACAGTGGGGCGTACGCGGATCTCCGCGAGGGTGGTTCTCACCACGAAAACTTGTCTCCGGTTATGCAACTTCGCGAAGAAATCCGAATGCGAATTGCGCGCAAGCCTCTTTCCGGTCACAAAGCTCGTCCTTTGCAAGTCCGCTCCACCCGGATCGGCGATATCTCGGTGTACAAGGATGGCCTCGACAGTCGGCCGGCGCACCATCCTTCATCGGGGGGATTTCGCGGGCTAGTGCTTTTACGCTAGGGCTTCGTGACGATGTCGAATGCCTACCGTCTGCTGATCTGCGACGACGACGAGATCCTGCGCGATACGTTGATTGAGCAGCTCGCCCTGTCCGAGGAATTTCACGTCGTGGGCGAAGCCTGCGGCGCCGACGCCATGCGCCGGGTCGCGGACGAGCGCATCGACCTCGCCGTGATGGATGTCGGGCTGCCCGACATGGACGGGCGAGAGGCCGTGCGCCGGATGCGGCAGGCGGGCTTCCGCAGCCCGGTCATCATGCTGACCGCGCAGGATTCCGAGGCCGACCACGTCGAGGGGCTGGAGGCGGGTGCGAACGACTACGTCACCAAGCCGTTCAAGTTCGGCATCCTCCTGGCGCGGATCCGCGCCCACCTGCGCAGCCACGAGGCGTCCGAGGACGCGGTGTTCCAGATCGGCCCGTACACGTTCCGGCCGAGCGCCAAGCTGCTGATCGGCGAGCGGGGCTCCAAGCTCAAGCTCACCGAGAAGGAGACCGCGATCCTGCGCTTCCTCTACCGGGCCGGGCGCGCCGTGGTGAACCGCGACACGCTGCTCGCCGAGGTGTGGGGCTACAACGCCCACGTCACCACCCACACCCTGGAAACGCACATCTACCGGCTGCGCCAGAAGATCGAGCCGAACCCGGCGGTGGCGGCGATCCTCGTGACCGAGGGCGGTGGTTACAAGCTCCTTCCCTGATTTATTAGGCTTTTTCGTATAGGCCAGTCTGCCGGGGACGCGGGGAGCGGAGCGGCAGGGGCAGGGGCAGCGTGGGGCTCGACGACGACATAGCGATCCTCGCGGCGGCGCCCGTCTTCGGTTTTCTGGACCGGGACGCCCTGCGCCTGCTCAGCTTCGCCGCCGAACGCCGGGAATTGCGCGCGGGCGACCGCCTGTTCGGCCGGGGCGACCCCGCCGATGGCGGCTTCGTGGTGATGTCCGGCACCATCCGCCTGGAGCCCAAGGGGTCCGAGCCCGTCAGGGCGTCCCGCTCGGCGCTGATCGGCCATCTCGCCCTGTTCGTGCGCGGTGAGCGCCCCTGCGACGCCGTCGCGGAAGGCTCCTGCGAACTCGTCCGCATCACCCCCACCCTGATGCGCCGCGTGCTGGAGGAGTTCCCCTCCGCCGCCCAGGCGATCCACGACGCCATGGCCCTCGACCTCGTGACCTTCACGAACGACCTCGACCGCGTCCGCGCCAAGTTCGGGGACGCCTGACCGGCGGGGCGCGGGCGGCACCCCCCTCCCCGTCGACAGCCCTGGCGGGCGCCTGTAAGCACGGTCTCCCATTCTCAAGAAGACCGCTGCACCCATGTCCCACGCCGACCTTGCCCGGACCATCGAGACCGCCTGGGAGGAGCGCGCCGGCATCTCGTCCGCCACCACGGGCGCCGTGCGGGAGGCCGTGGACGAGGCCCTGAACCTCCTCGATTCGGGCCAGGCCCGCGTCGCCGAGAAGTCGGGCAACGAATGGACGGTCAACCAGTGGCTGAAGAAGGCGGTGCTGCTCTCCTTCCGCCTCAACGACATGACGGCGATCCCCGGCGGCCCCGGCGGCGCCCCTTGGTGGGACAAGGTGCCCTCCAAGTTCGAGGGCTGGGACGCCGCGCGCTTCCAGGAGGCCGGCTTCCGCGCGGTGCCCGGCTGCTTCGTGCGCCGGGGCTCCTACGTGGCCCCCAACGCCATCCTGATGCCGAGCTTCGTGAACCTCGGCGCCCATGTCGGCGAAGGCACGATGGTCGACACCTGGGTGACGGTCGGCTCCTGCGCGCAGATCGGCAAGAACGTCCACCTCTCGGGCGGCGTCGGCATCGGCGGCGTGCTGGAGCCGCTGCAGGCCAACCCGGTCATCATCGAGGACGATTGCTTCATCGGCGCCCGCTCCGAGGTGGTGGAGGGCGTGATCGTCGGCCAGGGCTCGGTGCTGTCGATGGGCGTCTATCTCGGCGCCTCGACCAAGATCGTGGACCGCGCCACCGGCGAAGTCACCTACGGCTACGTGCCGCCCTACTCGGTGGTGGTCTCGGGCTCCCTGCCCGGCAAGGCCTTGCCGGACGGCTCCCCCGGCCCGAGCCTCTACTGCGCCGTCATCGTCAAGCGCGTCGATGCGGGCACCCGCGCCAAGACCGCGATCAACGACCTGCTTCGCACCTGAGGAGCCGGCGGGCATGGAGACGGGCGGCACCTTCGACCTGAAGCTCGGCGGCCAGCGCGTCTCCGTGCCCTACGACCTCTACGGACACGGGCCGGGCGCGCTTATTTTGCCGGCTCTCTCGACCATCTCGTCCCGCCGCGAGGCGACCGGGCTGGCGCGTGAACTCGCCTGGGACCATCACTGCCTCGTGCCGGACTGGCCGGGGTTCGGCGCGCAGCCGCGCCCCCGCGTGCCCCTGGAGCCCGCCACCTTCCACGCCTTCCTCGACGCCCTGCTGGCGGCGGCCCCCGGCCCCTACGCGGTCGGCATCGCCGCCGGCCATGCGGCGGGCTACCTCGTGGCGGCGGCGCGGCGGCACAGGAACGCCTTCGCCCGGCTCGTCCTCGTGGCGCCGACCTGGCGCGGCCCGCTGCCGACCGCGATGCCCGACAGGAAGGCGTGGTTCCCCCGCATCCGCGCCGCCGTGGAGGCGCCGCTGATCGGCGAGGCGCTCTACCGCATCAACATCAGCCCGCCGATCATCGGCCGGATGATGCGCGCCCATGTCTACGGCGACCGCGAGGCGGTGACGCCGGAGCTCGTGCGGGCGAAGCACGCCATCACCCGCCAGCGCAACGGCCGCTTCGGCACGGCGGCCTTCGTGACCGGCGGGCTCGATCCCGTCGCGAGCCGGGAGGATTTCCTCGCCCTGTTCGGGCCGGACCTGCCGCCCGTGCTGCTGCTGCGCCCGGACGACGCCCCCCGCCGCTCCGGCGGGGAAATGGACGCCCTCGCGGAGAGCGGTCTCGTCACCGCCCGGCGTGTCCCGGGCGCCCTGAGTGCGCACGAGGAACACCCCGCCGCGATCGCCGCCGCGATTCGTGCCGCCTGAAACCGGGCGGCCTGGACTCGGGGCCGCACCGAAGGCAGGGATGGTCACGCCGCCGCGATCCGTCTGCCTCGTGTGACGTCCACCCGATGCCGATCGCCAAGCGAGGATACGAGATGCGCCGCCTTTCGCTCACGACGGCCCTGTCACTCGCCGCATTCTTCACCGTCACGCCTTCGTTCGCCGCCCCCGACCAGGGGGCGCCACCCGCCGCCGCCCCCTCCCTACAGGCGGACCCGCTGAAGCCCGGCAAGCCGGCCGTGAAGCCATATCTCGCCGAGGGCGCCCTGCCAGATCCCCTGCGGATCCTCCCGCCGCCGCCGGCCCACCTTTCCCCCCTCGACAATGCCGACCATGCGGCCTTCGCCAACACCCGCGCCCTGAAGGGCTCCGCCCGCTGGAACCTCGCCGCCAACGACGTGGCTGAGGGCGCGGCGGCGGTGCTGGAGAACTTCGCCTGTGTGCTCGGCGTGCACATCGACCAGGGGAAGGTGCCCGCCACCCTCAACCTGCTGGAACGGGCACGGCTCGACCTCGCCCACATGACGCGCATCCCGAAGGTGCATTACCGCCGCCTCCGACCCTTCGTCGGCAACGAATCACCGATCTGCGTGCAGCGGACCCAGGCCCTGGCCGACAGCTTCAGCTATCCCTCCGGCCATGCGACGCAGGGCTGGGCCTACGCCCTCATCATGGCCGCCCTGGTGCCGGAGAAATCCACAGCCATCCTCGCCCGGGGCCGGGCCTACGGCGAGAGCCGCGTGGTGTGCGGTGTGCACTGGCTGAGCGACGTCGCGGCGGGGCGCACCAACGGCTCCTCGACCTTCGCCGCGCTGATGGGCGATGCGGGCTTCCGCGCCGACCTCGACAAGGCGCGGGCCGAGATGCGCGCGGCGCTTGCCGCAGGCGGCACCGCGCCGGACGCTGGCCTGTGCACCCGCGAGGCGGAGGCCCTGCGGGAGCCGCCCTTCGAGTTTTGAACTGGAATGACTTCAGATTTGAAGCGTTTTAACTGTGTGATTTACAACACGTTTTCGTCTTGATCGCGGGCGCGTGATCAGGAAAGCCCGGCTTGGACGCCACCCTTCGCGTCCGGCCGGAAGTTCCCATGTTCGTACGCACGCGCCTCCCCGCCCTGCTCCTCGCCGCGACCGCCCTGTCCGCGCCGGCCCTGGCCCAGGAACCGCAGGTCCATCTGGACGAGATCTCGGTCGAAGCGGTGCGCGCGGCGCTCGGCAACGTCGCGACCTCGCAGGACAGCGCGGCCACGAGCGGCGGCGGCGGCGGCCCGTCGGGCGTCACCGGCTACACGGCCCGCGTGTCGCCCACGGCGACCAAGACCAACACGCCCCTGATCGAGACGCCGCAATCGGTTTCCGTGGTGACGCGGGAGCAATTGAACGACCGCAACGTGCAGAACGTGAACGAGGCCCTGGCCTACGTGCCCGGCACCTCGACCAACGTGTTCGGCTTCGATCCGCGCTTCGACGCGATCTACATCCGCGGCTTCTCCACCACCTATGACGGCATCTTCCGCGACGGCCTCCGGCAATCGGCGGTGGGCCTCACCGTCCCCCGCGTCGAGCCCTACGGCACGGAGGCGCTGACGATCCTGCGCGGCCCAGCCTCCGGCCTCTACGGCCTCGGCTCGCCCGGCGGCATCGTGGACATCACCACCAAGCGGCCGGTCTTCGTGCCCTTCGGCGAGGTCTGGTTCCAGGCCGGCAACTTCAACCGCTTCCAGGGCAACTTCGATTTCGGCGGCCCGGTGGAGGGCTCGGACGGGACCATGGCCTACCGGCTCACCGGCATCGTCCGCCAATCCGACACGTTCCTGCCCGGCGCCACGGACGACCGGGTCAATATCGCCCCGGCCTTCACCTGGAAGCCCTCGGCCGACACGACCTTCACCCTGCTCACAGAGTTCCAGTCCGGCCGCCTGCCCGGCACGGCGGCCTTCTACAACCAGCGCGGCATCGGGGCGACGCGGCTGTATATCGGCGATCCGGGCTTCAACGCCTTCACGCAGGAGCAGCACCGGATCGGCTACGCCTTCGAGCACCGCTTCTCGCCGGACCTGATCTTCCGCCAGAACTTCCGTTATTACGGCGTGAACGGCGATTTCCCCTACACGGACGTCCTCGGCATCACCGGCCTCTCGGCGCAGCGCTATGCGGGGCTCTACAAGGAAAACCTCAGCTCGGTCGCCCTCGACAACCAGATCGAGGGGCACTTCCTCACCGGCCCGGTCAGCCACACCCTGGTCGGCGGCGTCGATTACAATCACTACGACTGGACGCGCCGGTTCGGCTTCAACTTCGACGTCCCGGATCTCGACCTGACGGGCGTGACCGACTTCACCCGCTTCCGCTACCGCACCTTCATCCCCCGCCCTGCCCTCACCTCGGGCAACACGCAGTCACAGGACCAGATCGGCGTCTACCTGCAGGAGCAGGCCAAGTGGGACCGCTTCGTCCTGACCCTAACCGGGCGGCACGATTGGGTCTCGCAGAACACGACGAGCTACAGCGCCTTCGTGCCGGGCGCCCCGCAGAAGCAGGACGACACCGCCTTCACCTACCGGCTCGGCCTGAACTACCTGCTGACGCCGAGCTTCGTGCCCTATGCCAGCTACGCGACGACCTTCACGCCCCAGCTCGGTGCCGACGCGAGCGGACGTGCCTTCAAGCCCGCCACGGGCGACCAGATCGAGGCCGGCGTGAAGTTCGCCGTGCCCAACACCAACATCACCGGCTCGGTGGCGGGCTTCGACATCGTGCAATCGAGCATCCTGCGGCAGGACCCGACCAACGTGGCGAATTCCGTAGCCACCGGCTCCGTCGAATCGAAGGGGTTCGAGGCAGAACTCACGGCGAATTTCGGGCCGGGCACGAACCTGACGCTCGCCTTCACCCATCTCGATTTCCGCTTCCTGCGGCAGACCTCGCTGATCACGGGCGGCCCGATCGACGGCAACGCCCTCTCCGGCATCCCCGGCAACACCTTCACCGCCTTCGGGACCTATGCCTTCCCGCCGGGCTCGCTGCTGGCGGGGCTGCAGATCGGCGGCGGCATCCGCTACGCCGGCACGAGCTTCGGCGACGACGAGAACACCTTCCGCAACCCGACCGTGACGCTGTTCGACGCCCTGATCGCCTACGACTTCGCGGCCCTCGATCCGAAGTACAAGGGCTTCCGCGCGCAGATCAACGCGTACAATATCTTCGACCGGGATTATGCGGTCTGTCAGGCCGGCTATTGCTACCGCGGCGCCCCCGCCACGGTGATCGGCAGCCTGATCTACCGGTGGTGAGTTATCCCCGAAACACGCCGACCATCCTCTCGCCGTAGAGGAATCGTAAGGCCCTGCCCTAAGAGTCGTGGCGCGGCCCCCCCGGTCCGCGCTAGAACCGGAGCGGAACGGGGCGGACAGCGTGATGCGGCTTGACGTGGGATCGGTGGCGGTGCGGGCCGGACGGCTCGGCCTGGTGGCGGCCATGAGCCTCAGCCTCTCGGCCTGTTTCCGCCCACTCTACGGGCCAACGGCCTCGGGTGAGTCGATCCAGGCGCTGCTGGCCTCTGTGCAGGTCGATGAGATCGTGATGGCCCAGGGCCAGGAGCGGCTCGGCCATTACCTACGCAGCGAATTGGTGTTCGACCTCGACGGGTCGGGCCAGCCGGCCAAGAAGCAATACCGCCTGAAGCTCGCAGGCTCCGAGACGGTGCAGACGCCCATCGTCTCCTCCACCACCGGCCGCGCCGAGGCCGGCACGGTGATCGGCAACATCCGCTACAGCCTGGAAGACCTCAGCGGCACCAAGGTGATCGCGGAGGGCGTCGCCACCTCCACCGCGACCTACGACCGCTCGATCCAGCGCTTCGCCAGCCAGCGCGCCGCCCGCGACGCGGAGATCCGCCTCGCGGACACCCTGGCCGACCAGATCAAGACCCGGATCGCCTCGGTGCTGGCGGCCAAGCCGTGAGCGACCGGTGACGGCTGTCCGGCCGGGGGATATCGAGGACCTGATCCGGCGGGGGCCCGACCCGCGCATCCCCGTGATCCTCGTCTACGGACCCGATACCGGCCTCGTCACCGAGCGGGCCAAGGCGCTCGCCGAATCCTTCCTGCCCGACGCCACGGACCCCTTCGCCCTGGTGCGGATCGACGGCGACCTCCTCGCCTCCGATCCCGGCCGGCTCTGCGACGAGGCGGGGACGGTCGGCCTGTTCGGCGGAAAGCGGTCGATCTGGGTGCGGTCCAGCAGCCGCAACTTCGCCCCCGCCATCGAGGCCGTGCTCTCCATCCCCGTCACCGATACGCGGATCGTGCTGGAAGGGGGCGATTTCGCCAAGGGCAACCCCGTCCGCGCCCTCTGCGAGAAGTCGCAGCGGGCGCTGGCCATTCCCTGCTACCCGGATGACGAGCGGGCCCTCGGCGACCTCATCGACCGGACCCTGCGGGCGCGTGACCTGCGCATCGACCGCGAGGCGCGGGAGGTGCTGGTGCGCAGCCTCGGCGGCGACCGCCGGGCGAGCCTGATGGAGATCGAGAAGCTCGCCCTCTACGCCTCGGGCCAGGGCAGCGTGACCTTGGACGACGTGGAGGCGGTGGTGAGCGATGTCGCCGCCAGCGTCCTCAACACCCTGGTGGATGCGGCCTTCGACGGGCGGATCGAGGTGGTGGAGCGCGATTCCCGCCGCTTCCGGCTGGAGGGGCTGGACCCTGCGCAGGTGCTCGGCTCGGCCCTGCGCCACGCCACGGCGATGCTCGCGCTCCGCCTCGACAATCCGGAAAAGTCATCGAGCGCCATGGCGGCCGCGTGGCGCGGCCTGCACTTCAAGCGCAAGGCGAGCGTCGAGCGGCAACTCGGCCTCTGGGGTCCTGCCCGCCTGCGGCAGGCCATCGACATCCTCGCCCAGGCGGTCCTCGCCAGCCGCCGCGCCGAGCCGGCTCTGGCTGAGGCCATCGCGTCGGCGGCCCTGCTCCGCATCGCGGAAGCCGGCCGCCGCCGCTGAGGCGTCACGTTTGAATTGCCCTACCCCCTCCCCTCATCCTGAGGTGCTGCGTAAGCGGCCTCGAAGGAGGGTTCCAGGGATCACGGAGCCTTCTGGAGCTTCCTTCGAGGCCCGCAGATGCGGGCACCTCAGGATGAGGGGGGCGGAAGGGGCGGTCCTTCTGCCCTTCAGTCGTCCGCCGGGACCTTCAGCCGGTCGAGCAGGCTCTGCAACTCGTCGCGGCTGGCATAGCGCAGGCGGATCTCGCCCGTCTCCTCGTCCTTCGGCTTGTAGGTGACGGCGACGCCGAGCGCCTTGTGCAGGCGCAATTCCAGCGAACGGACCGGCGCCGGGCGCTCGGCCGCGAGACGCGGGCGGCCGGGGCGCGGGGTCTCGGACGGTTCGGCCTCGGCGGCGGCCAGGGCCTCGACCTCGCGCACGGACAGGCCCTCGGCCACGATCCGCCGGGCGACGCCCTCGGGATCGCGGAGCGCGAGGAGCGCGCGGGCATGGCCGGCGGTGATCTCGCCCGCGCTCAGCCGGTCCTGCACCGGCTGCGGCAGGTTGAGGAGGCGCAGCGTGTTGGCGAGATGGCTGCGGCTCTTGCCCAGGATCTCGGCCAGTTCGCGCTGCGTGTAGGAGAAGTCGCTCATCAGGCGCTCGTAGCCCGAGGCTTCCTCGATCGGGTTGAGGTCCGCCCGCTGGACGTTCTCCAGGATCGCGAATTCCAGCGAGGCGCGGTCGTCGATCTCGACGACGACCACCGGCACCTCATCGAGCCCGGCCCGCTGCGCCGCGCGCCAGCGGCGCTCGCCGGCCACGATCTCGAAGGCGCCCGGCACGTCGGCCAGGGGCCGCACGACGATGGGCTGGATGAGGCCCCGCGCCTTGATGGAGCCGGCGAGTTCGGACAATTCCTCCTCGCCGAAATGCCGGCGGGGGTTGCGCGGGTTCGGCCGCAGGAACTCCACGGCGACCTTGCGCTGGCCCTCGTGCTTGGGCGGTGGCTGCGCCGGATCCCCGAAATCGCCGATCAGGGCCGCGAGCCCGCGCCCCAGCCGGGGCCTTGCGACCTCTTCAGCCATCGTCTCACCTGTCCTCGAAACTTACGCCGCCGCCGGCACGCGGCCTTCGCGCTGGATCACCTCGGAGGCGAGGCGCAGATAGGCTTGGCTGCCGGCGCATTTCAGATCGTACAGCAAAGCTGGCTTGCCGTGCGAGGGCGCTTCGGACACACGCACGTTGCGGGGGATCATGGTCTCGTAGACCTTGTCGCCCATGAAGCTGCGCACATCCGCCACGACCTGCGCCGAGAGGTTGTTGCGCGGATCGAACATCGTCAGCACGACGCCCTGGATCGTCAGGCGCGGGTTCAGCGCGCCTCGCACCTGCTCCACGGTGCGCAGCAACTGGCTCAAGCCCTCCAGGGCGAAGAACTCGCATTGCAGCGGCACCAGCACCGCATCCGCCGCCGCCAGGGCGTTGATCGTCAGCAGGTTCAGGGAGGGCGGGCAATCGATCAGCACGTAGCTGATGCGCTTCAGGCTCTCGGACTGCGCCATGCTCTTCAGCGCATTGCGCAGGCGGTGCGCCCGGTCCTGCGCGGTCGCCATCTCCATCTCGAGACCCAGCAGGTCCATAGTGGAGGGGGCGATGGACAGGCGCGGCACGGCCGTCGGGATGATGGTCTGCGCGAGGCTCGCCTCGCCGGCCATGAGATCGTAGGTCGAAATCCGGCGGCGGGCCTTCTCGATGCCGAGCCCGGTCGAGGCGTTGCCCTGGGGATCGAGGTCGATCACCAGAACTTCCTCGCCGATGGCGGCGAGCGCCGTGCCCAGATTGATGGCGGTCGTCGTCTTGCCGACGCCGCCCTTCTGGTTCGCCAGGGCCAGGACCCGCAGGGGCTTGGCCGGATGGCTCATGTCGGGGCGCTCGGAGGCGTCGACCATCGTCGCGTCGCTCATCGGGGGCTCGTTTCGGTGAGGGCGGTGACCCGCACGATCCGGGCGTCGGCATCGGTCCGACTCGGCACGAGATCGTAGGTGAATGTCCACCGCGCGGAGGCCTGGGTCAATTCCGCCTGCACATCCCGCCCCTTCGGAAACAGGCCGATGGTGCCCGAATTCAACAGTGGCGCCGACCAATCGAGCAACTGATCGAGAGCGGCAAGCGCCCGCGCGCAGACGATCTCAGTCCCCACGGCGTCGCCGATCACTGCCTCGATCCGTCCGTTGCGGATCGTCGCCGGAGCGCCGGTCAGGCGGGCGGCCTCGGTGAGGAAGGCGCATTTGCGCGCGTTGCTCTCCACCAGCGTCACCCGGATGCCCCTCTCCTTCCCGGCGATGGCCAGGATCAGACCGGGGATGCCGGCGCCGGAGCCGAGATCGATCCAGGTGCGGGCGTCGGGTGCGAGGGTCAGGAGCTGCAGCGCGTCGGCGACATGGCGGCTCCAGACCTCGGAAAGGGTGGAGGGGCCGACGAGGTTCTTCACCGTCTGCCAGCGATGAAGCTGGGCGACATAGGCGTCCAGCGCCTGCGTTGTTTCACGTGAAACATCGTAGGTCCTCAGGACCTGTTCGCGGCCGCGGTCGCTCATGCCGGCTGCCGCGCGGCGCGCTGGCCCCGCTTGGCATGAGCGGCCAGCAGGGTCAGGGCCGCCGGGGTGACGCCCTCGATCCGCGCCGCCTGCCCGAGGGTACCGGGGCGGACGCTTTCGAGCTTCAGGCGCATCTCGTTCGACAGGCCGCTGATCCCGGCATAGTCCAGCCCCTCCGGCAGGCGCACCGCCTCGTCCCGGCGGAAGGCGGCGATGTCGGCGCTCTGGCGGTCGAGATAGACGGCATAGGTCGCGTCCGTCCGCAGGCGATCGGCGATGCGCGGCGGCACCTCGGCGAGGTCCGGCCAGACTGCGGCGAGGCGGGCCCAGTCGATCTCCGGGTAGGAGAGAAGCTGGAAGGCGCTGCGGCGGATGCCGTCCTGGTTCAGGGCGATGCCCTGGGCGGCGGCTTGGCTCGGCGTGAGGCTCAGGGCATCGAGCTGGGCGCGGGCGGCGGCGAGGGCAGCGCGTGACTGCGCGAAATGCGCCGCGCGCTGCGGGCCGACGAGGCCGAGGGTGAGGCCGCGCGGGGTCAGCCGTTCGTCGGCATTGTCCACGCGCAGGCTCAGGCGATACTCAGAGCGCGAGGTGAACATACGGTAGGGCTCGCTCACCCCGTGGGTGATGAGGTCATCGATCATCACGCCGAGATAGGATTCGGCGCGGTCGAAGGCGGCAAGCGGCTGGTTGCCGGCCAGCCGCGCGGCGTTGAGCCCGGCGACGAGCCCCTGCCCCGCCGCCTCCTCGTAGCCGGTGGTGCCGTTGATCTGCCCGGCCAGGAACAGGCCCGGCTGCCTCTTCACCTGAAGCCCGGCATCGAGTTCGCGCGGATCGACGTAATCGTATTCGATGGCGTAGCCCGGCCGCAGGATCTCCGCCCGCTCCAGGCCGGGGATCGCCTGGACGATGGCGCGCTGCACCTCCTCCGGCAGGGCGGTCGAGATGCCGTTCGGGTACACGACCGGATCGTCCAGCCCCTCCGGTTCGAGGAAGATCTGGTGCCCCTCCCGGTCGCCGAAGCGCACGACCTTGTCCTCGATGGACGGGCAGTAGCGCGGCCCCCGGCTGGCGATGCCGCCGGAATACATCGGCGAGCGGTGCAGGTTGGCGCGGATGATGTCGTGGACGGCCTGCGTCGTCCGTGTGATGCCGCAGGCGATCTGCGGCGTGGTGATCCGCTCAGTGAGGGTCGAGAACGGGACGGGGTCCTCATCCGCCTCCTGCCGTTCGAGCTGGTCCCAGCCGATGCTGTCGCGGGCTAGGCGAGGCGGCGTGCCGGTCTTCAGCCGGCCGAGGCGCAGGCCGAGCCCGTCGAGGCTCCGCGCGAGGCCCACCGAAGGCGCCTCCCCCACCCGCCCGGCGGGGATCTGGACCTCGCCGATATGGATCAGGCCGCGCAGGAAGGTGCCCGTGGTGAGCACCACCGCCCCTGCCCCGAGCGTCGTGCCGTCCGCCAGGGTGATCCCAGCAATATGCCCGGCCGCATCGCGAAGAAGGTCCTCGCAGGCGCCCGGCACGACGTGGAGGTTCGCCGTCTCGGCCACCGCCTGCTGCATCGCCGCCGCGTAGAGCTTGCGGTCGGCCTGGGTGCGGGGACCGCGCACCGCCGGACCCTTGCGCCGGTTGAGCAGGCGGAACTGGATGCCCGCCGCATCGGCCACCCGGCCCATCAGCCCGTCGAGGGCATCGACCTCGCGGACGAGGTGTCCCTTGCCGAGGCCGCCGATGGCCGGATTGCAGGACATCGCCCCGATCGTCGCCGGATCGTGCGTGACGAGGGCCGTCAGGGCGCCACAGCGGGCGGCGGCCGCGGCGGCTTCAACGCCGGCATGGCCACCGCCGACGACGATCACGTCGAAGCGGGTGGGGCGGGAAATGGGCATGCCCGTGCTTACGCGCGCGGGCGGGGGCGGGTCAACGCGACAGGGCCGATTCGCGCAACCTCGTGTCGCTATTGCCGCCTTTCGCGGCAGCGTCCGTGGGGGACGTGATCATCGGGATATCACCGCAGCGCCGAATTGATGAGAAATCCAGCGTATTCGGCCTCCGTCGAAGCGTGCAAATTTAGGCTGTGGGCAGAACTTGAAGCCGGCTCAATGCTCTGTAATCATGGTTAGACGGTATTGGCGATGTGAGTGGTCTTACGACGCTTGCGGGAGGCTCCGATGTCATCCTTGTCGATCGGGTTGGGTGCGGCGTGCTGTGCGGCCGGGGCGGCCGCCCATTTCCTCGATGAGACCCACCGCAAGGAGGGGGCCTTTGGATTGGCCGGCTTCGGCTTCCTGCTGGTGGGAATGTACCTCACTCGCGCCTGAGTGTTTCACGTGAAACAGCGCTCCGGGACACAGAGGGCAAAAATCGGTTGCGTGCCGGCTCGCTGGGCTTGCCCCCGTTCGCACGCTCGGCAACACTTTCGAAGCGTCGGTTTCCGGTAATCATAGGCTTGCCGGACGCCTTGTCTCGTGACGGATGATGGTGAGCATGGCCCGGGTCTTCGGCCGGAACGTTGGGCTGTGGACCGCCGGATCGCTCGGCCTCGTCACGATTGGGCCGTTGGCCGTCTTCTCACCGAGCGCTGCCGCGCTGTGTCTGGCCGCCGCCGGAAGCCTCGGCGCCGGTACCGCATGGGCGCGGATCTCGAAACTGAACGCCCGATGCGAGAAGCTGTCCCAGGAAGTCGATGTGCTCTCGCAGCGGCTTCTCAAGGCGGAAGCCGCGCCGCCGCGTCCCGCCGCCGACGCTGCACCGCCGGATACCTTGCGCTCCGAGGTGCATGAACTCACGGTGGAGATCGGCCTGTTGAGCGGGATCGTGCGCGATCTCAGCGCGGTGATCCGCAGCCAGGACGACGAGATCGCCGCCCTCAAGACCCGCGAGGTTCCGGTGGCGAAGGAGCCGCCGTCTCCGCCGGAGCCGAAGCCGCAGCCCGCCCCGCCTCCCCCGCCGGCCCCGGCGCCGGTCGAGACATCCTGGACGCCGCCCGTCATCGCCCGCCTGCCGGAACTGCCGGCCGTCATCGCACCACCGGTTCCGAGGCCGATCCCGCCGCGTCCACCCGAAAGGCCGCGCGGCCCCGACGAATCCGCGATCCTCGCCGCCTTCGATCGCGACCTGTTGGAGGTCTATCTCCAGCCCATCGTCACCCTGCCCCAGCGCAAGGTCGTGGCCTACGAGGCGCTGGCGCGGCTGCGCGTGGAAGACCAGCCGCTCGACACCACGCAGTACCTGCCGGCCCTCGAACGGAACGGGCGCACCACGGAACTCGACCGGCGGATGCTGGCCCGCACCGGCACCATCGTCCGCCACCTCGGCAAGCGCGGCAGCGATGCGCGGGTGACTTACGGCCTGTCGCCCCTATCGCTGTTCGAGCTGGGTTTCCTGAAGGAGATCGG
Organism: Methylobacterium sp. TK26; assembly: GCF_055361565.1. Classification (NCBI taxonomy): domain Bacteria; kingdom Pseudomonadati; phylum Pseudomonadota; class Alphaproteobacteria; order Hyphomicrobiales; family Methylobacteriaceae; genus Methylobacterium; species Methylobacterium sp. TK26. The sequence goes on from NZ_CM143965.1 coordinate 3,565,064, forward strand.
GCGCATGGCCCACGACGAGCAGGCCTTGGCCGGGCTGGACATCGCCCTGCCCCAGGCCAGTTGGCGCGGCCTCGACAGCGGGCAGCTTGGCGCCCTATCGGCCCTGCGCGGGCGGGTCGGCTTCTGCCTCGACCGGCCGACGGATCTGCGCTTCGATGCCCGCGAGTTCATGGAGTACGGCATCGGGCAGGTGAAGGTCCCGGCGGACCTGCTGCTGCGGCCGGGTGTGGCGCGGGGCGTGCTGAGCGACATCGCGGTGGAGGATCTTGCGCCGGCCCTGGCCCGCGCCCGAATCCGCCTCGTGGTCAACGAGGTCGGCGCCGAGGCGGACGTGCCGGACCTCATCGACCTCAACGTGCCCTATGCGCAGGGCGCGGCCTTCGCGCCGGCCCGGCCGGTGCGCGGCGACATCCTCGCCGCGCTTCCCCCGGAGCCGCCGCCCCCGCCGCAGGACGATCCCGGCTCCGAGCGCCGCTCGTTCCGGTCGCTCCTGCGCCGGGCTGGGTGAGGGCGGTCTCAGACCGGTACGTTGTCGATGAGCCGTGTCCGCCCGAGATAGGCCGCCGCGAGCACGCGGGCCGGGCCGGTGACGCGCTCGACCGGCGCGAGGCTCGCGGCATCGCAGACGGACAGGTATTGGACGGTGAAGCCCGCCGCGGCGAGGGCGGCCACGCCCTCACTCACCGGCCCCGCGACCGATCCGCCGTCGCGGGCCTTGGCGGCGATGCCGGCGAGCACGGCGTGCAGCGTCGGCGCGCGGCCGCGCTCCTCGGCCGAGAGGTAGCGGTTGCGCGAGGAGAGGGCGAGGCCGTCCGCCTCGCGGATGGTGGGCACGCCCCGGATCTCGGGTACCATGTCGAGATCGGCCACGACCCGCTTGATCACCTGCAACTGCTGGAAATCCTTCTCGCCGAACAGGGCGATATCCGGCCGCACTTGGTTCAGCAGCTTGGTGACGACGGTGGCGACGCCGGAGAAATGGCCCGGCCGGAGGGGCCCGCAGAGGCCGTCCGTCAGCCCCGCCATCTCGATCCGGGTGGCGAAACCCGGCGGGTACATGGTCGCCACATCGGGCGTCCAGGCGGCATCGGCCCCCGCGCCCGCCATCGCCGCGAGGTCGGCGGCGACGTCGCGGGGGTAGCGGGAGAAATCCTCCGTGGGGCCGAACTGGGTCGGGTTCACGAAGATGCTCACCACGGCTCGCGAGGCCACGCGCTTGGCTTCCGCGATGAGGGTCAGATGGCCCTCATGCAGGGCGCCCATGGTCGGCACCAGGGCCACGGTCTCGCCCGCGGCCCGCCAGCTGGAGACGGCGGCGCGCAGGGCAGGGAGGTCGGAGAGATGGAGTGGTGAAGAGGCAGTCACGGCCGGACCCTGGTTTCGTTCGGGCCGGGTCTAGCCGATTCTCGGGGGCTATGGGCAGTAGGGCAGCACGGACCGGCCGTAGGGATCGTCGATGCCGAGCGGCGGCGTGAAACCGTAATAGCTCGGCTTGCCGAGGCCGTAGGGCGAGCCGACATAGCTCGGATCGTCGGGGGCGTTGGTCGGCGTCGGGACGCGGCGCGGCGTGCAGACGATCTTCGTCCGGCGGCGGGGCAGGGGGAGGGGGCCCTGCACGTCGAGCCCGTCGCCGCGGGGGAAGTAGCGCGGCAGCGGCGGCCCGCCGGGATCGCCGACGTAAGGCTCCCCGAGGTCGGCGGCGAAAGCCGGGCCGGCGAGCAGAACCAGCGCCAGCGCCATCGATCCGCCGAGCCGCACGTCGTCCTCCCACCCATCCGCAGAGCCTTCGACACTGGTGGGCGTGAGGTAAACGATCCGTTAGCGCGGCTCGGTCAGGGGCACGACCGTGGGCTTCAGGGCCGCCACGAGGTCGCCCTCCCGCAGGCGGATCTGCAAGCCCCGGCCGCCGCCGTTGATGTGGATGGCGGCCTCGGGATCGGTCAGGGCGTGGGCGTCGACGGCGGTCGGGAAAGGGCGCTTCTGCCCCAGCGGGCTGATGCCGCCGACATGGTAACCCGTCAGCCGCTCGGCGTCGGCGGGCTTCATCATCGCGGCGGATTTGCCCCCGAAGGCGGCGGCGACGCGCTTCATCGCGGCCTCCCGGTCGGAGGCGACGAGCAGGCACACGGTGCGCCCATCGACACTGGCCATCAGCGTCTTCAGCACGCGGGAGGGCGGCACGCCGAGGGCCTCGGCGGCCTGCAGGCCGATGCGCGGGGCGTCCGGGTCGTAATCGTAGGCATGGAGGGTGAAGCGGATGCCGGCTTTGTCGAGGGCCTGCGTCGCGCGGGTCGTCTTCGGGGCCATACGGGCTCAGGCTCCCACATGCCGGGCGATCAGCCGGCCGAGTTCGGCATGGGCGGCGTCGCAGGTGGCGGCCGGCGCGGTCGCTTCGGTCAGGTAGCTCGTGGCGATCAGCGGCGGATGGCCCGGCGGGCGGAGGATCGCCACCACGTTGAAGGTGCCGTTGTCGCCGCTGCCGGTCTTGTCGCCCACGATCCAGTTCGGCGGCAAGCCCGCCCGCAGGCGCTTGAAGCCGGTCTGTGCGCCCACCATCCAGCTTTCCAGCTGCGTCCGCGCTTCCGGTGAAAGAACCCCGCCGAGGAGGATCTTCGCGAGGGTCTCGCGCATCGCGGCAGGGGAGGTGGTGTCCCGTGGGTCTTCGGGAAGGGCGGTGTTGAGGGTCGGTTCGTCCCGGTCGAGGCGGGTGATCGTGTCGCCCGTGCCCCGCACCCATCGGGTGAGCGCGGCAGGCCCGCCGAGCCGGGCGAGTTGTAGGTTCGCGGCGGTGTTGTCGCTCCATACGAGGGAGGCCGCGCAGGCTTCCGAGAGCGTCATCCGCCCGCCCCGCTCGGTGAAGACCTTGCGGGAGACGGGGGCGTAGCTCAGCAGGTCGGATTCGCGAACGGTCAGTTCCCGGTCGAGCGGTTCGCCGCTGGCCAACACCGCCGCCGTCGCCAGGACCTTGAAGGTGCTGCACAGGGGAAAGCGCTCGTCGGCGCGCCAGGACAGGGGAGCGAGTCCCTCCCCCGCGACGCTGACGCCCAGGCGGCCTCCGGTCCCGGCTTCGATGGCGCGCAGGCGATCCTCCGCGAAGGCGGGCAGGACAGCGGCCAGAAGGCCCGTGCAGGCGGCGCGGCGGGTGATGAGGCCCATGGGAATCATCTCTCCGGGAAGGATCGGGCGCAGCGGTGGTCCCGGTTTGCGGCTGTTCCGTGGCACCGACCATGATAGGGAGCCGGCGAGGACGCGGCGGAGAATCGACCCGGATGGCAGAGACGCTTTTCGCCCCGGCGAGCGGGTTCGGCCGCGCGGCGGTGGCGGTCTTGCGCATCAGCGGGCCTCAGGCGGGCTCGACGCTCGATGCCCTCTGCGGGCCGCGCCCCGCGCCGCGCCGGCTGTCCCTGCGCACCTTGCGCGATCCGGAGGACGGCACGGTGCTCGACCGCGCCCTCATCGCCTTCTTTCCCGGCCCCGAGACCTATAGCGGAGAGGACATGGCCGAGCTTCACCTGCATGGCGGGCTCGCCGTGCGGGCGCGGGTGCTCGCCGCCCTGTCGCGCGCCCCCGGCTGCCGGGCGGCGGGACCGGGCGAGTTCACCCGCCGGGCGGTGCTCAACGGCCGCATGGACCTCGCCGAGGCCGAGGGCGTCGCGGATCTGATCGATGCCGAAACCGAGGGGCAGCGGCGGCAGGCGCTGCGGCAGCTCGACGGCGTACTCAGCCGGCAGGTCGCAGCGTGGCGGGACGAGGCGATCGATCTGCTCGCGGGGGCGGAGGCCGCCCTGGATTTCTCCGACGAGGGCGACGTGGACGAGGCTGGTCTGGATGCCGCTCTGATCGGCCGTGCCATGGCTCTGCGGGATGCCATCGCGGCTTCCCTGGCGGATGGGCGGCGCGGGGAGCGTCTGCGCGATGGGTTCTGGGTGGTGCTGGCGGGTGAGCCCAATGCCGGCAAGTCGACCCTGCTCAACGCCCTCGCGCGGCGAGACGCGGCCATCGTGTCGGAAATTCCCGGCACGACGCGGGACGCCATCGAGGTGCGGCTCGATCTCGACGGGTTGCCGGTCGTGCTGGTCGATACGGCGGGCCTGCGCGAGACGGAGGAAGCGGTGGAGGCGGAAGGCATCCGCCGCAGCCGCACGCGGATCGCGCAGGCCGATCTCGTCCTCGCCCTCGTGCCGCCGGGCGGCGTCGTGCCCGATCTCGGCGGGGCTTCGGCCCTCGTGGTGCACACCAAGGCCGATCTGCCGGACGCCGCGCCGGCCAGTCTCGCGGTCTCGGCCCATACGGGGGAGGGGATGCCGGCGCTCCTCGGCGCCCTGCGGGATCGCGCCGAGGCGGGGATGGGCGAGGGCGATGCCCTCATCACCCGCGCCCGCCACCGGGAGGCCCTGGAACGCTGCCTCGGCCATCTTAACCGGCTCTGCGCGGGGATGGGGGGCGGATTGCCGGAACTGGCGGCGGAGGATCTGCGCCTCGCCGTGCGGGCCCTCGGCGAGGTCGGCGGCCATGTCGGCGTCGAGGATGTGCTGGACCGATTGTTTGCCGGCTTCTGTATCGGCAAATGACGCGGGTCAGGTGTCAAGGGCGAGGAGCGCGAAGCTCGCCAGCCAATGCTCGCCCATGTAATCGCCCGCGAGATGGGGCATCGCGATCTCGATATGCCGATCGGCGGCTTCCCGCATCGGAGGCAGGCGGGGATCGCCCGGCGGCAGGGCGTCGGCGAGGGCGCGCAGGCACCATGCCCGGCTGAGATTCAGCCCGTCGAGATGGGCGATCTTGCCGTCGCTGCGGTCGGTGGCGATGGCCGGCATGAACAGGGTCGCGGGGTGGCCCTCAGACAGGCGCGGCAGGAACCGGTCGAACCACGCCGCGAAGGCGTCCGCCGGGAGCAGCCGGCGCAGGGCCTCCGCCTCGATCAGGGTGGAGGACAGGAAGTCGTCGCCGCCGGGCTCCCCCCAGGCGGGGCAATCGACGTCCTCGCCGTACCATGCCAGCGCTGTCTTCCGCAGCAGCGCGAAGAGGTCGGCGTCGGCATAGTCGGCGACAAGGCGCAGGGCGAAAGCGGTGTTGAAATGCGTGCCCACGCGGACGGGGTAGGGGGCGATGGGCAGGAAGGCCGCGAAGCGCCGGGCGATCCGCTCCGCGAGGGGGGCCAGGGCCTCACCCCAGCGGGACGCATCGGCCTCGCGCAATTCCGCCGCGAGTTTCAGGAGCCATGCCCAGCCATAGGGACGCTCGAAACCCCGGGCGCTAGGGGCGTCGAAGGTCGAACATTCGCCGGCTATCTTTACCGGAACGAGCTGCCGGTCGAACAGGGCGCGGATGTCTCCCGCTTGGTCGAGATCGGGATAAAGCCGCAGCAGGCGGGCGAGCAGCCAGTAGCCGTGGACGCAGGAATGCCAGTCGAAGCTGCCGTGAAACACAGGGTGCATCGCGACGGGCGGGCGCACGTCCTCCGGCCCGCCGAAGACGAGGCCGGTCTTGTGGGGATACTCGCGGGTGACGTGCCCCAGGGCGATGGACGCGAAGCGCTCCGCGATCTCCCGCGTCAGGCGATGGCCCATCCCTACTCCCTCAGCTGCGCAGGCCCGGCGCCTCCCGGCCGGTGCTGGCGACGTACTCGGTGTAGCCGCCGCCATATTGGTGGGCGCCGTCGGGGGTGATTTCCAGCACCCGGTTCGACAGGGCGGCGAGGAAGTGCCGGTCGTGCGAGACGAACAGCATCGTCCCCTCGAAGGCGGCGAGCGCCTCCACCAGCATCTCCTTGGTGCCGATATCGAGATGGTTCGTCGGCTCATCGAGCACGAGGAAGTTCGGCGGATCGTAGAGCATCAGCGCGAGCACCAGCCTCGCCTTCTCGCCGCCGGAGAGCACCCGGCAGCGCTTCTCGATGTCGTCGCCCGAGAAGCCGAAGCAGCCGGCGAGCGTGCGCAGCGACCCCTGGCCCGCCTGCGGGAAGGCCTCCTCCAGGGTCTCGAACACGGTGCGCTCGCCGTCGAGCACGTCCATGGCGTGCTGGGCGAAGTAGCCGAGCTTCACGCTGCCGCCGACCGTGACCGTGCCGGCATCCGGCGTCGTGGTGCCGGTGACGAGCTTGAGCAGCGTTGACTTGCCGGCGCCGTTCACGCCCATCACGCACCAGCGCTCCTTGCGGCGGATGGAGAAGTCGAGCCCGTCGTAGATGGCGCGGCTGCCGTAGCGCTTCCCCACGTTCTTCAGCATCACCACGTCGTCGCCGGAGCGGGGCGGCGCCTGGAACTCGAAGGCCACGGATTGGCGGCGGCGGGGCGGCTCGACGCGCTCGATCTTGTCGAGCTTCTTTACCCGGCTCTGCACCTGCGCGGCGTGCGAGGCGCGGGCCTTGAACCGCTCGATGAACTGGATCTCCTTGGCGAGCATCGCCTGCTGGCGCTCGTATTGCGCCTGCCGCTGTGCCTCGTTCTGCAAGCGCTGCTGCGCGTAGAAGGCGTAATCGCCCGAGTAGGTGGTGAGGGTGCCGCCGTCGATCTCGATGATCTTGTTGACGATGCGGTTCATGAACTCCCTGTCGTGGGAGGTCATCAGCAGGGCGCCGTCGTAGCCGCGCAGGAAGTTTTCGAGCCAGATCAGGCTCTCGATGTCGAGGTGGTTCGAGGGCTCGTCGAGGAGCATCGCGTCGGGGCGCATGAGCAGGATGCGGGCGAGCGCCACGCGCATCTTCCAGCCGCCGGAGAGGGCGCCGACATCGCCCTCCATCATCTCCTGGCTGAAGCCGAGACCGTCGAGGGTTTCCCGCGCCCGGCCTTCCAGGGCGTAGCCATCGAGCTCCTCGAACCGGGCCTGCACCTCGCCGTAGCGCTCGATCAGCGCCTCCATCTCGTCGGCGCGATCGGGGTCGGCCAGCGCCGCGCCGAGTTCGGCGAGTTCGGTGGCGATGGCGCTCACCGGCCCGGCCCCGTCCATCGTCTCCGCGACGACGCTGCGGCCCGTCATCTCGCCGACATCCTGGCTGAAATAGCCGATCGTCACCCCGCGCTCGGATTGGACCTGCCCCTCGTCGGGCTGCTCCTCGCCGGTGATCATGCGGAACAGGGTGGTCTTGCCGGCGCCGTTCGGGCCGACGAGCCCGACCTTCTCGCCCCGCTGCAAGGCGGCGCTGGCCTCAATGAAGACCAGCTGTTTGCCGTTCTGCTTTGTTATGCGGTCAAGGCGTATCATGGGTCGGGGTCGAGTCTCGGAAGAGGGGCCCGAGGCGATTACGGCATGGGCCGCGCCCACGCAAAGCATGGCAGCGCAGCGCCGCACCCGGGAAACGGCGACGGTGTCGCGAGTTGCCAAACGCAACATGAGGACGACGATGCTGTTCGGCTGGTGGAAGATGGGCATGGACATGTCCATGCTCGCGATGGAAGCGCAGGGGGTGATCCTTCAGCGCATGACGATGCTGTCGATGGGCGGCCCCGCCGCGCAGGTCGAGGCGCAGCGCATGGTGACGGAGAAGGTCTACGCGGCCGGCGAGGCGATGATGATGATGGCCTCCGGCGCGTCGAACCAGAAGGTGATTCACAGCTACCGCCGGAAGGTGCAGGCGAACGCGAAGCGGCTCAGCCGGCGTACCTAAGGCTTACGCCCCCTCCCCGCAGAGGGGAGGGAGCGCAGACGCTCAATTGTTGGCGGTGCGGAACGTGTCGCAGGACTTGGTCTGGCCGCTCTTGTAGCCGGCCGAGAACCAGCGCTGGCGCTGGGCCGAGGAGCCGTGTGTGAAGGAATCCGGCACCACGTAGCCGCGCGAGCGCTGCTGCAGCGCGTCATCGCCGATCTGCGCGGCGGCGTTCAGGGCCTCGTCGATGTCGCCCTGCTCCAATTCGGCGTATTTGTCGTTCGAGTTCTTCGCCCAGACGCCCGCGAGGCAATCGGCCATCAGCTCGATGCGGACCGAGAGGGCGTTCGACTCGCTCTTGCTCGACGCCTGCTGCTGGCGGGCCTGCACCTTGCCGAGGATGCCGAGCACGTCCTGCACGTGGTGGCCGACCTCGTGGGCGATGACGTAGGCGTAGGCGAAATCACCCTTCACGCCGAACTTCGTCGACATCTCCTTGAAGAAGCCGGTGTCGAGGTAAACCTTCTTGTCGAGGGGGCAGTAGAACGGCCCCATCGCCGCCTGCGCCGAGCCGCAGCCCGAGCGGGTGCCGCCCGTGTAGAGCACCAGCGTCGTCGGGGTGTATTGCTTGCCGGTCTGCTGCGGCAGGATCGTGTTCCACACGTCCTCGGTGTTGCCGAGGATCTTGGAGGCGAAGCGCCCGCTCTCGTCGGTCGGGGCCTGGCGCCGCTTGGCCTGGGTCTGCGGGTCCGCCTGCTCCTGGCGCTGGCCGCCGCCACCCCGGGTGATCGACTCGGCGCCGCCCATCAAAATCGCCGGGTTGATGCCCGTGAAGTAGCTGATGATGAGCACCACCACGATGGCACCGATGCCGAGCCCGCCGGCGCCGCCGCCGGGGAAGCCCATGCCGCCGCCACCGCCGCCGCCTTCACCACGCCGGTCCTCGACGTTGTCGGAGCTCCGTAGATCTTCCCAGCGCATGATCCCGCCATCCGTGCCGCACCGGCCGCATCCGGCTTGGTCTAATGGCGGGAGGGGAGACCCGGTTCCGCCCGCACCGTCAAGCTTTCCCGTCGAGGGCCGCCCGCACGGCGCGGAAATCCCGCCACGCGAGGCGCTTCTGCAGGGGCTGGCGCAGGAGGAAGGCCGGGTGCAGCGTCGCGAGGAGCTTCGCCTCGCGGGAGGGCAGGGCGTAGGGGAAGACCCGCCCGCGGGTCTTCAGGATGCCGTCCTTAGTGCCGGTGAGCGTCTGCGTCGCCGGGGCGCCGAGGCAAACGATCAGCTCGGGATCGACCAGTTCGATCTGCCGCTCCACGAAGGGCTTGCAGGTCGCGACCTCCTGCGGGGTCGGGTTGCGGTTGCCCGGCGGGCGCCACGGCACGACATTGGCGATGTAGGCCGAACTCCGGTCGAGGCCGATCGCCGCCATCATCTTGTCGAGGAGCTGGCCCGAGCGGCCCATGAACGGCTTGCCGATCCGGTCCTCGTCGGCGCCCGGCGCCTCGCCCAGAAACATCACCCGCGCCTGCGGGTTGCCGTCCCCGAACACGAGGTTCTTGGCGGTGAAGCGCAGGGGGCAGGCGTCGAACTCGGTGAGGATCGCCTCCAGTTCCTCCAGGCTCGCGGCGTTGCGGGCCCGGGCGCGGGCATCGCCCGCCGCCGCCTCGGGCTCGGCGGAGGCGGCGCGGCCGAAGGTGGCGCGGGGCGCGGGGCGCGGCGCCTCCTGCGGGGGAGGGGAGGGGGCCGGAGCGGGCGCCGCCGCCCGGCGCGGCGCGGGCCGGGCGCGGACGGGCTCCGGCGCGTCGGCTTCGGTGAAGCGGTCGTGCGGCGTTTCGTCGAGCGCGACATCGACCCCGGCCTCCGTCTGGAAGTCGAGGATGGCGATGAGGTCGGCCTGCGCGTCGGCGGGGTTCGGCATCGTCTCTAAGTGGGGGCGGCCGGGCCTGTGGACAACGTTCCGGCCATGGCCTCGGCGCGGTGCTGCCTTAAGTGCGCTTGCGTTTCTAGCTTGGAATCGGTTCAGACGGCAGACAAAGCTGACAGAAGAAGATCAGGAGTGGTGAGGATGGCGCTGCCCGAACGGGAGAGCATGGATTTCGACGTGGTGGTGGTCGGTGCCGGGCCTGCGGGTCTTTCGGCCGCCATCCGCCTGAAGCAGCGCGCCGCCGAGATCGGTGAGGAGATCAGCGTCGTCGTGGTGGAGAAGGGCTCCGAGGTCGGCGCCCACATCCTGTCCGGCGCGGTGATCGACCCGATCGGCCTCGATGCCCTGCTCCCCGAGTGGCGCACGGACCCCGAGCGCCCGCTCAAGACCGCCGTCGAGCGGGACGAGTTCATGATGCTCACCAAGAACAGCGGCATCACCCTGCCGAACCTGTTCTTCCCCAAGCTGATGTCGAACCACGGGAATTTCGTCGGTTCGCTGTCGAACGTGTGCAAGTACCTGGGCGCCCAGGCGGAGGCGCTCGGCGTCGAGATCTATCCCGGCTTCCCGGCCTCCGAGGTACTTTTCGACGAGGCCGGCGCGGTGGTCGGCATCGCCACGGGCGACCTCGGCATCGGCAAGGCGGGCGAGCCGCGCGACGATTACACCCGCGGCATGGAGCTGCGCGGCAAGTACACGGTGTTCGGCGAAGGCGCGCGGGGCAACCTCACCAAGGCGCTCATCGCCCGCTACGGACTGAACGCCCACAGCGACCACTTCAAGTACGGGCTCGGGGTGAAGGAGCTGTGGCAGCTGGCGCCCGGCAAGTTCGAGCCCGGCCTCGTCCAGCACACGATGGGCTGGCCCCTGCCGAACAAGGCCGGCGGCGGAAGCTGGCTCTACCATTTCGACGACCACCTGCTCTCGGTGGGGTTCGTCACGCACCTGAACTACGAGAACCCGACCCTGTCGCCGTTCGAGGAGTTCCAGCGCTTCAAGACTCACCCGATGATCGCGGAGACCTTCGAGGGCGCCAAGCGCATCGGCTACGGTGCCCGGGCGATCATGGAGGGCGGCTGGCAATCGGTGCCGAAGCTCGTCTTCCCCGGCGGCTGCCTCGTCGGCTGCTCGGCGGGCTTCGTGAACGTGCCGCGGATCAAGGGCTCGCACAACGCGGTGCTCTCCGGGATGCAGGCGGCCGACGCCATCGCCGACGCCCTCAAGACCGGTCGCCAGGGCGACGAGCTGACCGCCTACGACCGGGGCTGGCGCGATAGCCCCATCGGGCAGGACCTGAAGCCGGTGCGCAACGTGAAGCCGCTCTGGTCCAAGTACGGCACGCTGGTCGGCATCGGGCTGGGCGGCATCGACATGTGGGCGACGAGCATCCTCGGCACCTCGCCCTTCGGCACGCTCTCCCACGGCAAGCCGGACCATGCCTGCCTCAAGCCTCTCTCGGAGGTGACGCCGATCACCTACCCGAAGCCGGACGGCAAGCTGACCTTCGACCGGCTCTCCTCGGTGTACCTGTCGAACACCAACCACGAGGAGGACCAGCCGCCCCACCTCAAGGTCCGGGACATGGAGTTGCAGAAGCGATCCGAGCACGACGTGTTCGGCGGCCCGTCCAACCGCTACTGCCCGGCCGGCGTCTACGAGTGGGTGGAGGATGCCTCCGCCTCGGACGGGGTGCGCTACCAGATCAACGCGCAGAACTGCGTCCACTGCAAGACTTGCGATATCAAGGACCCGAACCAGAACATCGACTGGGTGACGCCGGAGGGGCCGGGCGGGCCGAACTACCCGAACATGTGAGGCGATCCCTCGAATGCGACGGATTCGGTGCGCGCGATCTTCACGTCTCGCACCGATCCTCGCGGGCACGAGGTGACGATGTCCGATGCCCTGACGATCGCGACCGGCGGGATGAATACGGCGAGCCAACGGCTCGACGCCGTGGCCGGTCGCGTCGCTGCGCTGGGAACCGGATCGGTGCCGGACGAGGGCGGCGGCACGCTGCCGCCGGCCGCGACCCTCGACCTCTCGGCGACGGCCCTGAACCTGATCGAGGCCAGGACGAGCTTCGCCCTGAACGCCGCCGTGGCGCGCACCGCCGACACGATGACCAAACGGACCCTCGACATCCTGGCCTGACGGACCCGTGAGCCCCGCGCCATCCTTTCGCCTTGCGGCGGTGGCGGGATGAGTCCAGTCTCCCGGCGCTTTTCGCCCGGGCGATGTGCCCCGCATGTTTTCAGGCGTCGGCCCTTTCCAGGCCCGGCGTCTCAGGAGCCGGAACGGTTCATGACCCATCTTCGCGCCCGCCGCACCGTCTCGGCGCTCGCCCTCCTGCTGGCCACCGGCTTGCCGCACGGCGCGAACGCCGCCCAGCCGAAGGAGACCGCCTCGGTCCCGTCGGGCGATTACGAGCCGGCGGAATCCCTCGAAGGCAACTTCCTCTCCGCCTACATCGCGGGCGCGGCCCGCGACACGACGGCGGCGGCCACCTTCTACCGCGAGGCCGTCCGTGCCGACCCGCGCAACGCCGAGCTGGTGGAGCGGGCCTTCATCTCCCTGCTCGCCGACGGCGCCCTGCCGGATGCCTTCCGCACGGCGGAGAAGCTCGTCGCCCGCGACCCGACCAACGGGCTCGCGAACCTCTCCCTCGGCGTCCGCCAGATCAAGGCGAGCCAATGGGCCGCCGCCCGCCAGAACTTCTCGCGCAGCGGCCGGGGCGCGGCCACCGACCTCACCGCCACCCTGCTGACCGCGTGGTCCTATGCCGGTGCGGGCGACAGCAAGCGGGCCCTCGACACCGTCGCCAAGCTCCGGGGCGAGCGCTACTACAACACGTTCCGCGACTATCACGCGGGCCTGATCGCCGCCGTGACCGGCGACGACAAGGAGGCCGAGGCGCGCCTCAAGGCCGCCTATGACGGCGACCGCAACACCCTGCGCATCGTGGACGCCTATGCCCGGCAGGAGGCCAGCATGGGCCACACCGACGTGGCGATCCAGGCCTATACCGATTTCGACCGGCTCTCGCCCCGCCACCCGCTGGTGCGCGACGCCCTCGACAAGCTGAAGGCCGGCAAGCCGCTGGGCAAGCTCGTCACCACCGCTCAGGATGGCGCCGCCGAGGTGCTCTACGGCCTCGGCTCGGCCGGCTCGACCCAGGGCGACGAGTTGCCCGCCGTGATCTACCTGCGGCTCGCCCTCTACCTGTCGCCGGACCACGCGCTGGCCCGCCTGACGCTCGCCGACACCCTCGACCGGATGAAGCAGCCCGAGCGCGCGAACGAGGCCTATGCGCAGATCCCGGCGGCCTCGCCCCTGAAGCTCAATTCCGACATCCAGATCGGCCTCAACCTGGAGCAGATGGGCAAGAGCGACGAGGCGGTGGCGCAGCTCGCCGCCGCGATGAAGGCCCATCCCGACGACATCGACGTCATCACCGCGCTCGGCAACGTGCAGCGGGCGCGCAAGCAATACGACGAGGCCGCCGCCAGCTACACCCGCGCCATCGACCTGATCGGCGACCGGCCGCTCTCGAACTACTGGACGACCTTCTACTTCCGCGGCGTCGCCTACGAGCGCGCCAAGCAATGGCCCAAGGCCGAGGCCGACCTGAAGAAGGCGCTCTCCCTGGTGCCGGACAGCCAGCCCGCCGCCAAGGCGCAGGTGCTGAACTACCTGGGCTATTCCTGGGTCGACCAGAACATGAACATCGACGAGGCGTTCAAGCTGCTGCAGCAGGCCGCCGATTCCGCCCCCCGGGACGGCATGATCGTCGACAGCCTGGGCTGGGCCTATTTCCGCCTCGGCCGCTGGGACGACGCGGTGCGCGAACTGGAGAAGGCCGTCGAGTTGAAGCCCGGCGACCCGACCATCAACGACCACCTCGGCGATGCCTATTGGCGCGCCGGCCGCCGCCTCGAGGGCAAGTTCCAGTGGCAGCACGCCAAGGACCTGAACCCCGAGCCGGACGATCTCGCCAAGATCAACGACAAGCTGAAGGACGGCCTGCCGGAGACGGGCAAGCCCACCGCCACCGCCGAGAACCCGCCGGCCCCCGTGGCGGCGCCGCATTCGCCCGACAATCCGGAATTGCCGAAGGGCGCCCCCCAGCCCCACGAGGCGCCGGGCTCGGCCGACAAGCCGAAGAAGACGGGCGGCTGATCCCCTCGCCGCCGCCTCCCCGCGCGGGGAGGCGGCGGGACATGCGGGGACAAGTCCTTTTTGTCCACCGCTTGAGAAAAATCGGCGCGCATTTCCCGGCGCTTCGGTCCACATTACCGGCCACGATCGCACCCTGCCGCCCCATGCGCGGCAAACCCCGCGCGGGCCTGTCCGCCGGGGACCACCGTGCGGCTGACAGGGAGGGAACGCCATGCCGTCCGATATCGAGATCGCCCGCGCGGCGACCCTGAGGCCGATCGCCCAGGTCGCCGAGAAGCTCGGCATCCCGGACGAGGCCCTGCACAATTACGGCAAGCACATCGCCAAGCTCGACCACGGCTTCATCCAGTCCCTCGAAGGGCGGCCGGAGGGCAAGCTGGTCCTCGTCACCGCCATTTCCCCGACCCCGGCCGGCGAGGGCAAGACCACCACGACGGTGGGCCTCGGCGACGCCCTGAACCGGATCGGCGAGAAGACGATGATCTGCCTGCGCGAGCCGTCGCTGGGGCCGTGCTTCGGCATGAAGGGCGGCGCGGCCGGCGGCGGCAAGGCGCAGGTCGTGCCGATGGAGCAGATCAACCTGCACTTCACCGGCGATTTCCACGCCATCACCTCGGCGCACAGCCTCGCGGCGGCACTGATCGACAACCACGTCTACTGGGCGAACGAGCTCAACATCGACGTGCGCCGCATCTTCTGGCGCCGGGTCGTCGACATGAACGACCGGGCGCTGCGGTCCATCACCCAGTCGCTGGGCGGCGTCGCCAACGGCTTCCCCCGCGAGGACGGGTTCGACATCACCGTCGCCTCCGAGGTGATGGCGGTGTTCTGCCTCGCCAAGAACCTCGAGGACCTGGAAGAGCGCCTGGGCCGGATCGTGATCGCCGAGACCCGCGACCGCAAGCTCGTGACCCTCAAGGACGTGAAGGCCACGGGCGCCATGACGGTGCTCCTGAAGGACGCGCTGCAGCCGAACCTCGTGCAGACGCTGGAGGGCAACCCGGCGCTCATCCACGGCGGCCCCTTCGCCAACATCGCCCACGGCTGCAACTCGGTGATCGCCACCCGCGCCGGCCTGCGGCTCGCCGACTACACGGTGACGGAGGCCGGCTTCGGCGCCGACCTCGGGGCGGAGAAGTTCCTCGACATCAAGTGCCGGCAGGCGGGCATCAGCCCCTCGGCGGTGGTGATCGTGGCGACCGTCCGCGCCCTCAAGATGCATGGCGGCGTGAACAAGAAGGACCTCGGCTCCGAGAACGTGGACGCCCTGGAGAAGGGCTTCGCCAACCTCGCCCGCCACGTCACCAACGTGCGCAATTTCGGCCTGCCGGTGGTGGTGGCGGTGAATCACTTCTACGCCGACACCGATGCCGAGCACGCCAAGCTCAAGGCGCTGTGCAGCGAGAAGCTCGGCGTCGAGGCCATCACCTGCAAGCACTGGGCGGATGGCGGCGCGGGCGCCGAGGAACTGGCCCGCGCGGTGGTGAAGCTCTCGGAGGGCGGCGCGCAAGCCATCCGCTACACCTACGAGACCGAGACGAAGCTCACCGACAAGATCCGCGCCATCGCGACGAAGCTCTACGGCGCGGGGGACGTGCAGATCGAATCGAAGGCCGCGCAGAAGCTCGCCGGCTTCGAGAAGGAGGGCTACGGCAGCCTGCCGATCTGCATGGCCAAGACGCAGTACTCGTTCTCGACCGACCCGACGCTGATGGGCGCCCCCGAGGGCCATGTGGTGGCGGTGCGCGACGTCCGCCTGTCGGCGGGCGCGGGCTTCATCGTGGCGATCTGCGGTGAGATCATGACCATGCCGGGCCTGCCCAAGGTCCCAGCGGCCGACACGATCCGCCTCGACGCCGAGGGCCAGATCGACGGGCTCTTCTAGGGCCTCAAGGCTCCCAGGGATTGACGAGGGGCACCCCCGTCGCCGCGAAGTCGGCGACGTTCCGGGTGATCACCGTCAGTCCGTGGACGAGGGCGGTGGCGGCGATCAGCCCTTCCCGAAAGGGGATCGGGTCGGGGATGTGCAGGCGCGCGCTGGCGCGGGCGACCAGCCCATCGACCGCGAGGCAGCGCCCCGCGAAGGTCGGCAGCACATGCCCGTCGAGCCATGTCCGCAGGAGCGCGCCCTGTACCGGGTCTCGCCGCTCCAGAAGGCCGACACCGACCTCCAGTTCTTGGACGGTGATCACGGAGAGGAACAGGCTCGACGGCGAGACCGTGCGAGACCATGCGGCGACATTCGGATGCGCCTTGCCCGTCCGAACCTTCCGCAGTTCCGAGACGACATTGGTGTCGAGGAGGACCATCAGGAGAAGTCGGCCCCGCCGGCCAGGTCCCGTGAGCGGGGAAAGACGATCTCGACATCTTCGACCCCTGCGGGCCAACCGAGGGCGTCCGCGACGTCCTGGCCCTGTCCCGTCAGGCGCCGATACTCCTCGATGCTCAGCAGGACGTGCGCGGGGCGCCCGCGATCGGTGATGAAGACCGGTCCCTCGGCGGCGGCCTTCTTCGCCCGCCCGGTATCCTGGTTGAATTCGCGGCTGGACAGGATGGTGCTCGGCATGGCCGCGCTCCCCGCAGATCAGCATGTGTAGGAACGTTACTACCTCTGCCGGGGCGGAGACAAGAGCCGCATCGTGACCCGACCCCGCCCCCCGGCTAGGGTTGACGGGCCGCGCGTGCGCTGTGAAACGTCATAGGCACTGACCTATCGCCCGTTCGGGGAGCGGCCGCGCCGTGACACCGATAGCCCCGCGCGAGGAGCATTCCGTCTCGAAATCCGTCGTCGGCACCGTGCGGCACGAGCCCGCCGGCGACGACCTGATCGAGCTCCTGTTCTTCGCCTATCGCGACTTCGTCGGCGATCCCGACCGGATCCTCACGGCCTACGGCTTCGGGCGCGCGCATCACCGGGTGCTCCACTTCGTGGACCGCTATCCCGGCCTGACCATCGCCGAACTCCTCGACATCCTGCGCATCACCAAGCAAAGCCTCAACCGGGTGCTGAAGGACCTGATCGGGCAGGGCTACGTCGTCCAGCGCCCCGGCGAGACCGACCGGCGCCAGCGGCTCCTCACCTGCACCGAATCGGGGGCGGCGCTCGCTGCCGACCTCACCCGCGTCCAGGCCCGGCGGCTGGCGCGGGCCCTCGCCTCGCCGGACGCGACCGCCTCACCGGAGGATTTCCTGATGGCGATGATCGAGCCGGAGGACAGGCCGGCGGTGCGCCGCCTGATGGCCCGCAGGACCGTGCGCGGCGGAGGGGGGGCCTGATGTCGTCCCCCGCCCGTCTCGACCCGGCCGACCTGCCCGACGAGGCCCCCCACATCCTCGTGGTGGACGACGACCGACGCCTGCGCGAACTGCTCGCCCGCTATCTCGCGGATCAGGGCTTCCGGGTGACGGCGGCGGCGAGCGCCGAGGAGGCGCGGGCGCGCGCCCAGGCCCTGGTCTTCGACGCCATGGTGCTCGACGTGATGATGCCCGGCGAGAACGGATTCGATTACGCCCGCAGCGTCCGCGAGACCTCGAAGGTGCCGATCCTGATGCTCACCGCCCGCTCGAACCCGAACGACCGGGTGATGGGGCTGGAGATCGGCGCCGACGACTACCTGCCCAAGCCCTTCGACCCGCGCGAGCTGACGCTTCGGCTCAACAACATCATCAACCGGGGGCCCGTCCGCCCGCGCGACGCGGATGCGGCGCCGGTCTCCTTCGGCCCCTTCGTGTTCCGCCCCGACAAGGGCGAGTTGCGCCGCGACGGCGAGACCCTGCGCATCACCGAGCGGGAACGCGAGATCCTGGCGGTCCTCGCCCACGCCGCCGGGGCGGGCGTCGAGCGCGAGCATCTGGCCGGGGCCGGCGGCGCGGCGGCCGAGCGGGCGATCGACGTACAGATCAACCGCCTGCGCCGGAAGATCGAGGTGGACCCGGCCAACCCCTCCTTCCTGCAGACGGTGCGCGGCGTCGGCTACCGCCTCGTCATCGATTGAGCCGCCGCCCGAAGATGGCGGTGCCGACCCGGACATGGGTGGCGCCCACCTGGATCGCCGCCGGGTAATCGCCGCTCATGCCCATGGACAGGATCGGCAGGTCGCGCTCGCGGGCGAGCTTCGCCAGCAGGGCGAAATGCGCCGAGGGCGGATCCTCCACGGGGGGGATGCACATCAGGCCCTGGATCGCGAGCCCGTGGGTGTCCCGGCACCCGGTGAGCAGCGTGTCGAGCTGATCGACGGGGATGCCGGACTTCTGCGCCTCGTCGCCGGTGTTCACCTGGATGAGCAGCTTCGGCGTACGCCCCTGGCGGGCGATCTCCTTGGCGAGGGCGGCGGCCAGCGAGAGCCGGTCGAGGGAATGGATCACGTCGAACAGGGCCACCGCCTCGCGCGCCTTGTTCGATTGCAGCGGCCCGACGAGGTGCAGCTCCACGTCCGGGAAGCGCTCCTTCAGCGCCGGCCATTTCGCGGCCGATTCCTGCACGTAGTTCTCGCCGAACAGGCGCTGCCCGGCTTCCAGCGCGGGCAGGATGCCCTCCGCCGGCACCGTCTTCGAGATGGCGATGAGATGGACGTCGGCCGGGTCGCGGTCGCTGTCGCGGGCCGCGCGGGCGACGCCCTCGCGCACCTCCGCGAGGCCGGCGGCGACGTCGGCCTCGCCCACCGGGGGCATGTGGCCGGTCTCGGCGCGGGCGGGCGGTCCGGGCAGGGGGGCGGGCATGGAAGGCTCCTCGGTCTCGCCGATGGGGGCAAGCACGGACGCAGCCGCCATGCAAGGGCCGTTGACCCGTCGCCTCCCGGATATGCTACTGCGCCGCAAGACGCCCGTTCCCGCGACAAACCCTGCCCGATGACCGACGCACCCGCTCCGATCGAACGCTACAACGCCAAGGATGCCGAGCCGCGCTGGCAGGCGGCGTGGTCGCAAGCCAAGATCTTCGAGACGGACAACGGGGACCAGCGCCAGAAATACTACGTGCTGGAGATGTTCCCCTACCCGTCCGGGCGCATCCACATGGGCCACGTCCGCAACTACGCGATGGGCGACGTGGTGGCCCGCTACAAGCGCGCCAAGGGCTTCAACGTGCTGCACCCGATGGGCTGGGACGCCTTCGGCCTGCCGGCCGAGAACGCCGCCATGGAACGCAAGGTCAACCCGCGCACCTGGACCTACGAGAACATCGCCACCATGCGCGGGCAGTTGCAGTCGATGGGGCTGTCCCTCGACTGGAGCCGGGAGATCGCCACCTGCGACCCCGATTATTACAAGCACCAGCAGCGCATGTTCCTCGACTTCCTGGAGAAGGGGCTCGTCGCGCGCCGCACGGCGAAGGTGAACTGGGACCCCGTGGACCACACCGTGCTCGCCAACGAGCAGGTGATCGACGGGCGCGGCTGGCGCTCGGGCGCCCTGGTGGAGCAGCGGGAGCTGACCCAATGGTTCTTCCGCATCACCCATTTCGCGGAGGACCTCCTCACCGCCCTCGACGGCCTCGACCGCTGGCCGGAGAAGGTCCGGCTGATGCAGAAGAACTGGATCGGCCGCTCCGAGGGGCTGGAGGTCCGCTTCGGCCTGACGCAGAGCGTTGCCGGCTACGGAGATAGCGTCACCGTCTACACGACGCGGCCCGACACGCTGTTCGGCGCGAAGTTCCTGGCGATCGCCGCCGACCATCCGATCGCGGCCTCCCTGGCGGAGGGCAACCCGGCGCTGCAGGGCTTCATTGCCGAATGCCAGCGCATCGGCACGGCGCAGGCGGCCATCGACACGGCGGAAAAGCTCGGCTTCGACACCGGCCTGCGGGTCCGCCACCCCCTGGACCCGTCCTGGGACCTGCCGGTCTATGTCGCGAACTTCGTGCTGATGGAGTACGGCACCGGCGCCGTGTTCGGCTGCCCGGCGCATGACCAGCGCGACCTCGACTTCGCCAACAAGTACGGGCTCGGCAACACGCCGGTCGTCTGCCCCGAGGGCCAGGACCCGGAGAGCTTCGTCATCACCGGCACCGCCTATGACGGCGACGGGCGGATGATCCATTCGCGCTTCCTCGACGGCATGACCACGGACGAGGCCTTCGCGGCGGTGGCGAACCGTCTGGAGGGGGAGGGGGTCGCGACCCGCAAGGTGCAGTTCCGCCTGCGCGACTGGGGCGTCTCGCGCCAGCGCTACTGGGGCTGCCCGATCCCGATCATCCATTGCGACTCGTGTGGCCCGGTGCCGGTGCCGGTTTCGGACCTGCCGGTGAAGCTGCCGGAGGAGGTCTCCTTCGACCAGCCGGGCAACCCGCTGGAGCGGGACGCGGCATGGCGGCAGGTGCCCTGTCCGCAATGCGGCGGCGCCGCCCGGCGCGAGACGGACACGATGGACACCTTCGTGGACTCGTCGTGGTACTTCGCCCGCTTCACCGCGCCGTGGCTGAAGGACCAACCCACCGACGCCGGGACGGTGAACCGCTGGCTGCCGGTGGACCAGTATATCGGCGGCATCGAGCACGCGATCCTGCACCTGCTCTACGCCCGCTTCTTCACGCGGGCGATGCGCGAGACCGGATGGTCCGGCGTGTCCGAGCCCTTCGCCGGCCTGTTCACGCAGGGCATGGTCGTCCACGAGACCTACAAGGACGCGGCCGGCGCCTGGGTGCCCCCGGCCGACATCCGCCTCGCCAGCGAGGGTGGGGAGCGGCAGGCGTTTCACGTGAAAACTAACGGCCCGGTAACCATCGGGCCCATCGAGAAGATGTCGAAGTCCAAGAAGAACGTCGTGGACCCGGACGACATCATCGCGAGCTACGGCGCCGACACCGCCCGCTGGTTCATGCTCTCGGATTCACCGCCGGAGCGCGACGTGATCTGGACGGAAGAGGGCGTGCAGGGCGCCGCCCGCTTCGTCCAACGGGTGTGGCGCCTCGTGAACACCGCCTGTGCAGCCTCGGGCGACGGCACGTCCGATCTGGCGCTCCGCAAGGCGGCCCACCGGGCGCTGGCCTCCGTGGGCGAGGATGTGGAGCGCCTGCGCTTCAACCGCTGCGTCGCGCATATCTACACCCTGGCCAACGCCCTCGACGAAGGCTTGCGGGGGGCCGCGTCCCAGGCTGCTGCAAAGGAGGCCGCGAGCATCCTCGTGCAGCTCATCGCGCCGATGATGCCCCACCTCGCGGAGGAGTGCTGGACGGCGCTGGGCCGGGACGGTCTCGTGGCGGCAGCGCCCTGGCCGGAGGCCGAGGCCGGTCTGCTGGTCGAGGACGAGATCACCCTGCCGGTGCAGATCAACGGCAAGAAGCGGGCGGACGTCACCGTCCCGCGCGATGCCGACGCCAAGGCCGTCGAGGCGGCGACGCTGGCCCTCGACGCCGTCCAGAAGGTCCTGGAGGGCAAGGCCCCGCGCAAGGTGATCGTCGTGCCGGGGCGGATCGTGAATCTGGTGGTGTGAGGCTCGGCTCGTTCCACACCAACCCCTCATCCGTCGAGGCGGCTTCGCCGCACCTCGGGATGAGGTGCGCGAGGGGGAGACGCGTTCGGCCGGTATCAACGCCCTCTTAAGATGAGCGTGGGTAATTTGCACACGGACCCGCTGCCGGGCGTGCCGGCGTTTCCGTGCCGAGTTTGAACCCCGTGACGAGCATCTCCAGTACGAGTCAGGCCTATACGGCCCTGGCGACGAGTCAAACCCATTCGGGCAAGAACCGGATGGCCGACGCCATCCAGAAGCAGGAGGCGAGCGGTGCCCTCAGCAGCACCGACGCCGACGCGCTGACGAGCGCGCTGTCCTCGATCGATTCGAGCCTGTCGAGCTCGTCCTCGTCGAGCACGTCCACCAGCCGCCTCGATCCATCCTCCATGAAGGAACGGGTCGACAGCCTCATCTCCGATCAGGTGAGCAGCGGCACCCTGACCAGCGATCAGGCGAGCGAGCTGAAGAACCTCTTCGCCAGCCACGGGAAGAGCGTCACCGGCAGCAGCAGCGACTCGGGCAGCGACACCGACGGCCCGCAGGGTCCGCGCCCGCCCGGCCCGCCCCCCGGTGCGGATGCCAGTTCGGCGTCGTCGTCGTCGTCCGGCAGCACGTCGAGCACGAGCGATCTCCTGAGCGCGTTCATGCAGCAGCTTCAGGCGGCGCAATCGAGCGGCTCGGGCTACGCGGCGAGCGGGCAGAGCAGCACCGCGCAATCCTCCTCGGCCCTGCTGTTCGACTTCCAGAGCTGAGACGCGGGTCCTTTCGGCTCCTCTCTTGCACTCCCCCTTCGGCGGGCGCATCGCAGGCCCGTCGGAGAGGGAGTGAGGATCAGGATGGAAGGTCAGCCGAAAGTCGCGTTCATCGGCACGGGTGGGACGATCTCGTCGCTCGGACGCGATTCGCTCGATATCCTCGATTACACCGCCACCGACCGGCGGCTCGATGCCGGGGGCATCGTCGCGGCGGTGCCGGAGCTGGCGCGGGTCGCGGAGATCGTGTCGGTGCCGTTCCGGGCGGTGACGAGCCCGGCCATCGGCTTCGCGGAATGGCGCGATCTCGTCCTGCTCTGCGAGCGCGTCGCGGGCGAGCATCCCGACCTCGCCGGCATCGTCATCGGCCACGGCACGGCGACGCTGGAAGAGACGGCCTATGCCCTGAGCCTCACGCTCACGGTCGACCTGCCGGTGGTGCTCGTCGGCTCGCAGCGGCCCATGAGCGCCCTGTCCACCGATGCCGGCCTCAACCTCGTGGCGGCCGTGCGGACCGCTGCTTCGCCAGCCTCGCGCGGGCGCGGGGTGCTGGTCGTCCTGAACGACGAGATCCAGGCGGCGCGGGAGGTCACCAAGACCTCCGTCACCCGGCTGCAGACCTTCCGCACGCCGGATTTCGGGGTGCTCGGCCATGTCGATGGCGACAGCGTGCGCTACTACCGCCGCACCGAGCGGGCGCACGCCCCCGGCACGCCCTTCGACATCCGCGCGCTGCCGGCCCTGCCGCGCGTGGACATCGCCTACGCCTATGCCGATGCGGACGGGACGGCGGTGCGCGCCTTCCGCGCGGCGGGGGCGCGGGGGCTCGTGGCGGCGGGTCTCGCCCCCGGCATGGTGCCCCCCGCCGAGGCCGACGCCCTCGAAGAGGCGGCAGGGGCGGGGCTGATCGTGGTGATGTCGACGCGGGCGGGCAGCGGCATCGTCCCCCTGAGCACGCGGCTGCGGGAGCGCGGCATCCTCACCGCCGACAACCTCACGCCGCAGAAGGCGCGCATCCTGTTGTCCCTGGCGCTCACCGTGACGCAGGATCGGGCGAGCGTCGCCGATTTCTTCGCCACCTACTGAAGGCCCTCCATGCCGCTGCCGCCCATCGATGCCGCACGCTCGCTCCTCGTCCTCGTCGACATCCAGACCCGTCTGGTGCCGGCCATCGCGGAGGCCGAGGCGATGGTCGCCAACGCGCGGCGCCTGAAGGACGCGGCGGGGCTCCTCGGCGTGCCGGTGCTGCTCACCGAGCAGAACCCCGACGCCCTGGGCGCCACGGTGCGGGAACTGTCCGGCGGCGAGACCATCGCCAAGATGGAGTTCGACGTGACCCGCAAGGAGGGCTTCCTCGCCCATGTCCCGGACGGGACGGAGGTGATCCTCGCCGGCTGCGAGGCGCATATCTGCGTGCTGCAGACGGCGCTCGGCCTGATGGCGGCGGGGCATCCGGTGCGGATCGTGCGCGACGCGGTGGGCTCCCGGCGCAACGAGAACCGCGAGGCGGCGCTCGCCCGCCTCGCGGCCCATGGCGCGGACATCGTCACCACCGAGATGGTGGTGTTCGAATGGATCGGCACGGCCGCCCATCCCCGCTTCCGCGAGGTGGTGCGGCTCATCAAGTAGCGCCGGTCAGCGGTCTTCGAGCGCGGCCCGCGTGGCGCCGTCGGCGCCGATGTCGTCCGTGCCCTGCATGCCGAGATTCTCGATCAGCCGCACGCGGGCGCGGCTGACCCGGCTCTTGATGGTGCCCACCGCCACGCCGCAGATCTCGGCGGCTTCCTCGTAGGTGAAGCTCTGCGCACCCACGAGGATCAGCGCCTCGCGCTGGGCATGCGGCAGCAGGTTCAGGGCATCCTGAAACTGCGCCATCTCCATCCGCACCTCCTGCTCCGGCAGGGCGGCGAGGCGCGCGGCATGGACGCCGTCGGCATCCTCCACCTCGCGCTTGCGCTTGCGCTGCTCCGAGTAGAACAGGTTGCGCAGGATGGTGAACAGCCACGCCGTGAGGTTGGTCCCCCGGCGAAAGCTCTCGGCCCGCGTCCAGGCCCGCACCAGCGTGTCCTGCACGAGGTCGTCCGACCGGTCGAGGTCGTAGGTCAGCGAGAAGGCGAAGGCGCGCAGGGCCGGGATCGCGCCGAGCAGAAGCTCGCGCATCTCCGCGTCGGCACCCGGAGGCGTCCCCACCGGCGGGGGGCACGGAGCAAGGGATTGCATCATCGCGAAGGCTCCCGTTCGGCACGCTCGGAGACCCCGCCGGATTCGGCGAGGCCGTCCACGAGGGCGCGCAAGTGGTCGGGGATCGGCAGGGCCAGAACCTGCGCGTAGTGCCGCTGCAACTCGAGCCCGATCCGGACGCGGGCCCCGGCATCGACCGAAGCCCGGCGGGGCTCGGCCCTTCGCGGACCGGCCCTGATCGCGGCCGGTCCTGCCTCCTCATCGTGGTCGTGAGCCATCGTCTCGTCCTGCGGACGGGCGAATTCGGCCTGCCGCCATACACGCGGGTACGGCGGCGTTGCAGCGCATCGCCCTGATGGCGGCGCTGATATGAGGTGGGGATTTAATCGGCTCTGAACTCTGTATTCAGCAAATATTAAGTGCCGATACGAGTTAGTGTTATCAATTGTTTCGACAATGTAACAAGTAACAAACCAGAAACATACCAAAGCTTGGCAATGACTATGGCCCGCTCAGGCTGAACATCACCTGAGCGACAAGCGTGGCCGTATTGCGGCGCCCACCGTGATGCCGAACCACGAGGCCGCGCCGCGCGGACCCTCTACTGCATGAAGGCCCAGGCGAGGCGCAGGGCGTCGAACTCCGACTCGTCCAGCGGGTCGAGCCAGTCGAGGTCGACGGTGCGCCGCTCGTCATGGTCCGGCTGCGGCGCCCAGGGCGTCGGCTCCGGGGCGCCGGGATAGGCCGCCGCGCGCTCCTGCGCCTTCCGGCAGGTCGCCTCTTGGCCGCAGGTGCAGGTCCGGGGCGGAGAGATGGTGTCCATGGCGGGCTTCCTCGCGGGCATGTCGGGGCTCTTCCGAGGCCGCCGAGACTGATCCCGCGCCGAGACTGATCCCGAGCCGAGGCCTGGGCCTTGATCCAGCGCAAACCGGGATCGCGGCTAACGCCCCGCAGGGCGGTGCCGCCGATGCTTGCAATCACGGGTAGATTGAGAAGTCATACTGCTACGCAAGCATGCATTCTGGGTGAATTTGCGCAGTTTATAATGCAAGCGACCCGGCGCTGTTTCGGTTCTAAGTAATTTTAAAACCTGTATGTATTTGGAACCGTTCGATATCGGTGGCGTTTGGGTGAGACAAAATCTCAAGTTGTTACCAACGAACACTGTTATGTGATCGACGCCGGCCGGTTCGCGGGGCATAGACCGGCGCGAACGGAAGATGGGAAGCAGCGATGGGCCAGGCACAGGATCCGGCACCCGCCTTGGCCACCGCGCGGGCGGCATGAGCGTGTTCCGTCCCCAGACGGTCGGCGAGTGGCTGAAGACCGGCCATCGCGGCCTGCGCATTCCCCGTTGCCCGACCTGCCGCGCCACCACCTGGGCGAGCTGGGGCCAGCTCGACGCCAAGGACGACGAGGATATCGTCGCCGTGGCCCAGCGCCTGCGCTGCATCGCGTGCGGCGAGGCTCCGGCGGGGCTTCCCATCGTGGCGAGCACCCACCCGTCCGTGCAGTAGCGCGGCGGCGATCCGGCCTTTGCGCTGGATCAAGGCGTGCCTCGCCCGGCGCGCCACACTGGGGCCCTCTCTGAGAAGGGTCCCCCGATGACGACGCAGTCCATTCCCCTGCCTACCCCGGTCGTGCGGATGCCCCGCGGCACCGCCGTCTCGGCGCGGACCCTCCCCGAGCCGGCGCGGAACGGCACCGGCCATCTGAACGGTCGCCTCGGTACCGCCGCCGCCTTCGCCCTCGCGGCGCTGGGCTCGCTCGCCGTCACCGCGCTGATGCGCCTCGCCCTCTGAACGGCGCCGCCCGCCCCGAGGGGCCGGCGGCGCGATCCGTGGAGGTCATCATGTCCTATGCGAAGATCCTGGTCTCGGTGGACCTGTCGGCCGGCGCGCCCGGCCGCATCAGGTTGGCCGCCGGCCTCACGCAGCGGTTCGAGGCGATCCTGTGCGGCGCGGCCGCCCGGACGGTGCCGGCGCCGGTGCTCGTCAGCGACATCTACGACGCGCAGCGGCAGGAGGAGCGCAACCGCGAGGCGGTGCTCGCCGAACTCGGCCGCGCCCGCGAGGTGTTCGCGCGCAACGCCGAGGGGGCCTTCGACACCGAATGGCGGCCCGCCTATGAGGGGCCCATCACCCATCTCGTCGGCCTCGCCCGGGCGGCCGACCTCGTGGTGGTCGGGCAGGATGGGGAGGACGGCCCGGCGCCGCTCGGCGTGCCGACCGGGCCGGTGCTGATGGAGGCCGGGCGCCCCGTCCTCGTGGTGCCGCCGGAGACCGACACCCTGAAGGCCTCGCGCATCGTCGTCGCCTGGAAGGACACGGTGGAAGCGCGCCGCGCCGTGTCGGGCGCCCTCGGCTTCATCCGCCATGCCGATCAGGTCTTCGTCGCCACGGTGGGCGACGCGGCGGGCGCGGAGCAGGCGGAGGAGGTGGCGGCCTACCTCGCCCGGCACGGGGCGGCGGTGACGACCCACTTGCTGCACGACCGCCGGGGCGCGGGGGAGGAGATCCTCGATTTCGCCCGCCGCCAGGAGGCCGACCTCGTGGTGATGGGGGCCTACGGCCATTCCCGCCTGCGCGAATGGACCTTCGGCGGCGTCACCCGCGATCTCATCCGGCGCAGCCCCGTCTGCTGCCTGATGAGCCATTGAGGCCGGTTCAGCCGGCGGCGAGGCGGTCCAGGCGGGCCGGATCGAGCAGGCGCACGCCGCCGGGGACGATCAGGATGATCCGCTCGCGGTCGAAGCGGGTGAGCATCCGGCTCACCGTCTCGATGGTGAGGCCGAGATGGTCGGCGATGTCCTGCCGCCCCATCGGCAGTTCGAGGGTGATCGAATCGTGGCCGATGCGCAGGTAGCGCTGCCGCAGGCCCACGAGGAAGAGGGCGACCTTCTCCTCGGCGGTGCGGCGGCCGAGCAGCATCATCTGGTCCTGGGCCAGGGTGAGCTCGTAGCCGGCGCGCTCGTGCAGGCGCTGCAGCAGGTGGGGCTTGTCCGCCACCAGCGCCTTGAAGGCGCCGCGCTCGAACCGGCACAGGGTGGCCTGTCCGAGGGCCTCGGCGGTCACGGCGAACCGCTCCGGCAGGGCGAGGCCGAGGAAATCGCCGGTCAGGGCGAAGCCCATCACGTGCCGCCGCCCATCCGGCAGCAGGCGGGACAGGCGGATCGCCCCGTCCGTCACGTTGTAGACCGCCGTCGCCTCGTCGTCCTGCGCGAACAGCGCCTGCCGGGGGGCGAGGCCGATCGGCCGGCTGAGGGCTTCGAGCTCGTCGAGCTCGTCGGTGGTGAGGGCCGCGCAAACGCTGAACAGCCGCGCCTTGCAATCCTGGCACCCTTCGTCCTGCCGCCCATGGTGGCAGGTGTGTGAGGGCGCAGACGTCATTTCGGTGGCGATCATGCGCCTGCACCCCGTCCCGCGCCCTCAAACTGCGCACCCATGGGACGCTACCGCAAACAACCGTTCAGGCCAATCGGCCGTTATGCAGCGCCGGCTTGGCCAATGGTGCAGTCATGTCTCCCCGGGTGACGGAAAAGCGTCCATATCGCGGACGCATTTCCCGTATTCGGGCAAGTTTTCGCTAGTGGCTCATCAAGCAGCAGAGCGGGCACGTCCGCATCAGATCGCGGGTGACGCCGCCGAAGGCCCATTCGCTGAGGCGGGAATGGCCGTAGGCCCCGGCCACGAGCAGGCCGGCGGCGTGTTCGCAGGCGAGGTCCACCAGCGCCTCGGCGGTGGCCGCGCCGTCGCCCTCCGTCCGGGCGGCGCTGGCCTCGATGCCCCTGGCCTCCAGCACGCGGACGAGGTCGTCCGCCTCGTCGGGGCCGCTTCCGTCCGCGACGTGGCAGACCACGACCCGTGAGGCCCGGCGCAGGAGCGGCATCGCATCGGCCACGGCGCGCCGCCCCTCGCGGGTGTTCTTCCAGCCGATGGCGATGCGGGTCGTGTCGCAATAGGAAAGGCCCGGCGGCGCGATGAGGACCGGGCGCCCGCTCTGCATCACCGCGTCGGCGGGGGCGATGGCGAAGCGTTCGGCCGGGTTGTCCCGCGCCTGCCGGCCGATCACCACGAGGTCGGCGGCCATGGACTGCGTCAGGAGGAACAGCAGCGGGTCGGCGAGGTCGGAGCGCCAGGCCAGCCGGCTGCGCCCGGCGGCGGCCTCCGCGAACAGGGCCTCCGCCCGCCGCATCCGCTCCAGGCAGTTCTCGTGCAGCACCGGCATGACGTAGGGGCCGCCCGCGCCGGGATCCGTGGTGAAGAGCCCGTAATCCGGCCGCTCGGCCGCGACGCCGATGAGCCGGGCGGCGAACAGGTCGGCGAGGTGGCCCGCCATCCTCACCCGGTCGCGCGATCCCTCCTCCGCATCGACCGCCACCATGATGCTCGCATAGCCCATGACCGCCTCCCGCAGCGCAGGCCGTATCCTGGACCTTGCGGCGCCGGGGGCCTTGATCCAGCGCAAGTTGCAGAAGGACTCGACCCGCCGCGTGCGATGCGGCATGAGATGCGCGGAATCCCGCCGGGCCGTTCCCCCTGGCCCGGTTATTGCCGGCGTGAAGTGGGCTGGGATGCCATCGTTAAGTCCAAGTTGGCTTTTTTACCGGGCAATTCTGCTTTCTGATACAGAGCCCAGAATTCAGTGCGCCGACATGACAGTCCTCATGCGGTCCGGTGCAGATCCAATGTGACGGCAGGAGCGAGCCGATGTCGGGTGACAATGCAGACTTCATCCATCCGGTCATCCTGTGCGGCGGCTCCGGCACGCGCCTGTGGCCGGCCTCGCGCGAAAGCTTCCCGAAGCAGTTCATCCCCCTGGCCGAGGCGCATCGCTCGTCCTTCCAGGCGACCGCCGCCCGCGTGACCGACGCGACCGTATTCGCGCGGCCCGCGATCATCACCGCCAACGATGCCCGGTTCATCGTGGCGGAGCAGCTGGCGCAGGCCAATCTTGCGGCGGACATCCTCCTCGAACCCGCCCGGCGCGACTCGGCGGCGGCGGTGACGGTCGCCGCGCTCCACGCCGCCGCCCGCCAGCCCGACGCACTGGTGCTGATCCTGGCGGCGGACCACGTCGTGGGCGACGATGCCGCCTTCCTCGACGCCGTGCGCGCCGCGAGCCTCGGCGCGAAGGCCGGGCGCATCATGACGCTGGGCATCGTCCCGACCTCGCCCTCGACCGCCTATGGCTACATCCAGCCCGGCGAGCCCCTGCACGGCGCCGCCGGCGAGGCGGGCGCGCGGGTGGTGGAGCGCTTCCTCGAAAAGCCGAACGCCTCCCGCGCCGAGCGCCTGATCGGGGAAAGCGCCCTGTGGAACAGCGGCTACTTCCTGTTCCGGGCCGACGTGATGCTCGAGGAACTGCGCACCCATGCCCCCGAGGTGCTCGCGGCGGCGGAGGCCTCCCTCGAGAAGGCCACCCGCGACCTTGACTTCCTGCGCCTCGACACGACGGCGTTCCTGACCTCGCCGCAGATCTCGATCGACTACGCGGTGATGGAGCGGACCTCCCGCGCGGCGGTGCTGCCGGTCTCGTTCCCGTGGTCCGACATCGGCACCTGGGGTGCCCTGTGGGAGGTCTCGCCGCAGGATGCCAGCGGCAACGCCACGCGCGGCCGCGTCGCCCTGCACGGCACCCGCAACAGCCTCGTGCACAGCGAGGGCGAGTTGCTGACCACGGTGGTCGGCCTCGACGACGTGGTGGTGGTCGCCACCTCCGATGCAGTGCTCGTCACGAGCCGCGAGCGGGGCGGCGAGGTGAAAAGCCTCGTGGAGCAGCTGCGTGCCCGGCGCGAGCCCGAGGCCGACGCCCACCGCCTGATGTACCGCCCCTGGGGCAGCTACCAGCGCATCGACATCGGCGCGCGCTTCCAGGTGAAGCGGATCACCGTGAAGCCCGGCGCCCGGCTCTCGCTGCAGAAGCATTTCCACCGGGCCGAGCATTGGGTGGTGGTCCACGGCACCGCCGAGGTGACGGTGGACGACCACGTCACCCTCGTCCACGAGAACGAGGCGATCTACCTGCCGATCGGCTGCGTCCACCGCCTGTCCAACCCGGGCAAGATCCCCCTCGAACTGATCGAGGTGCAGGTCGGCTCCTATACCGGCGAGGACGACATCATCCGCATCGAGGACGTCTACGGCCGCTGAGGCCGGCGCGTCCGGCCCCTCGCCGCGCGCGCGGCGAGGATGGTGCCGGCGGAGGGGATCGAACCCCCGACCTTCGGTTTACAAAACCGCTGCACTACCGCTGTGCTACGCCGGCCCGGCTGCTCGTGAGCCCTCGCTTGCTAGCAGCCGCGGGGCGGCGGCTCAACCCGGCGCGAGGGCGGCGGCGCGGTTGCTGCCGGGGCGCAGGGTGCCGGTCAGGAGATCGACCTGGGCCGAGAGCCGCGCCAGGGAGGGACCCTGCGCGGCGTCCGGTCGCCCGGGCAGGGCCGGGGCGTCGGTGCCGAGCGCCTTCAGCGTCTCCACGATCCAGTCTTTCCAGGCCGGGGCGACCGGCCCCGCCGCATCCGGCGCGTGGCGCAGCACGGAGAGCCGGGCACTGATTCGGCGCAGGGTCGCGTCGGCGACCATCGCCGATTCGACCTCCGGATGGTGCCCCGCACGGGGCTGCTGCAGGGCGCGGGAGAGGGCGGCTTCCAGATCGTTGAGGGCGAGGCCCGCCTCGCGGGCGGCCGCCTCGATCGCCGCCTCCCGGTCGTCGCCCGCCGCGAGCACGGCCCGGGCGAAGGCGGCATGGGTGGTGAGGGCGCGGCGCAGTTCCCGCCGCACCTGATCGGGCTCCCAGATCGGCCAGATCACGAGGCAGCTCGCCACGGCGATCAGCCCGCCGAGCACCGTGAACCCCGCCCGCTCGGCCACGATCTCCCAGGAGGAATGGCCGGGCTCCAGCACCTCCACCAGCAGCACCACGAGGGGTGTGAGGCAGGTGACGAAGAAGCCGTAGGAGATCTGGCGCGCGGCGAAGCCGACGATGCTGAGCGCCAGGATCAGCCCCGCCTGCCACAGGGGCGTCGCCGCGAAATAGGCGAGCACGGCCCCCACCAGCCCGCCGAGCACCGTCCCGCCGATCCGCTCCAGCGCCCGCTGCCACGTGGCGGCGTAATAGGGCTGCATGGTCAGCACCAGGGTGATGACGAGCCAATGGGCAAAGGTGCCGCCGTAGCTGAGCGTGCCCGCCAGGGCCGGCGCCGCCACGGCGGTGGCCCGCACCGCGTGGCGCAGGTTCGGCGAGGAGGTCGTGAAGTTCTGCACGAGGGGATCGAGGGTGCGCGCCCGCCAGCCGAGCCGTCCGCCCTCGTCGAGGCCGCCGGGGCGGTAGCCCTCCGGCGTCGAGAGCTTGGCGCCGATCCGCACCCGGCCGACGATCCGCTCCGCGAGGCGCGCGAGGGTCGGCTCGGCGGCGAGCCCTTCCGTGGCCCGCCCCAGGGCCGGTTCGAGCCGTGCGAGGTCGAGGCTGGCGTCGTCGCGGATCGCGCGGGCGATCACCACGAGGAGGGGGCGCAGGCGCCGCAGGAAGCGCTGGGCCGCCGCGCGCTGCTCCGGCGAGGGCCGGCTGTCGAGCAGTTCGGTGACGGCGATGAGGTTGGAGAAGATCTGCTCGGCGCTCTCCAGCCGCAGCAGCGCCTGAGCGGTGCGCTCGGAGACGCGCTCCCGGCTGCGGGCGAGGTCGAGGATCATCGTGCGCGCGGTCTCGATCCCCGTGCGCACGCCCCTGCGGTGGGCGCGGGAATGGCCGTCGAACGCCTCGGTCTCCGGCTCCGGCAGGGCCGCCAGCCGTTCGAGGTCGCCCACCAGCCGGGCGAGGCCGCGCCAGACGTCGGCGACCGCCCGGTGCGCCGGCCGGTAGGGGTGCAGCCGCCAGATCACCAGGGCGAGGAAGGTCGCCCACAGGCCGCCGGCCGCGAACATCACGGCGGTGAGCCCAGCCTGCTCCGGGGTGAGCGCCCGGTCGAGGGCGATGCACACCACCACGACGAGCACGTTGCCCGCCGCCTGCGCCTGGATGCTCCAGACGCGGATGTAGGTGCAGGCGAAGATCACCGCGCAGGCGACGGGCACCACGACGGGCAGGCCCACCGGCCGCAGCAGGCCGAGCCCGCCCCAGACGAGGCCGCCGACCAGGGAGAAGGCGGTGAGCGCCCGCAGGCGCACCCGCATCGGCCCGCCCGTGTCGCAGAAGCAGGCGAGGTTGGCCGCGAAGGCCATGGAGAGCAGCGGCGGCCACTCCACCAGGGCATGGAGCAGGAACACCACGCCGAAGGCGAAGCCTGCCCGGATGCCCTCCGACACCTGGACGCTGCGCAGGTCGAGGGCGATCGGCAGGCGGGCGAGGTCGGCCCCCGGCTGTCCGAGGCTGCCGCGCCCGTCGCTCCTCCGGGGCCGGACGCGGCGGGGGGAGGGGGCCTGCGGGGAGGGGGCGGACAAGGGGACGTTCCTGGGGGGCGCTTGGCCGGTGACTTGGCCCGTGAGGTGTCGAAAACCGGCGCCGCGCGCAAGCCGTTCGGCCGCAGGGCGGGCGCCACGCCTTGACCGAAGGGCTCCCCCGTGGCTTTTCGGGGGCGGCCGGCACCAGACTCCGTAGCTCAGCTGGATAGAGCAGCCGCCTTCTAAGCGGCAGGTCGTAGGTTCGAGCCCTACCGGGGTCGCCAGCCGCAGCCCGCCTCAGGAGGCGGAGAGCCGCTCCTTCGCCCGCGCGAGGCGCGTCGCCCGGTAGATCTGCCCCAGATGCTGGCGGGCCGCACGCACCGGAGGCGCCTGCCGCTCGGCTTGCGCCGCGTGGATGATCCGCAGGACGGAGGCCACCGAGCGCTGCAGCCGCCGCTCGGCATCGACATGGTCCTGTCCGTTGCGCTCCTGCATGGGTCTCGTCCCTGTGCCGTGCCGGTCTCCCGGGTGGCCCAGTGTCGGGACGAGGCTTGGCGGGAAAAGGGCAGCTTGGCCGTAAGGCAACCCGCCGCCCCGTTCCGTCCCCTATTTTAAACCCGCAGCTCCTCGTGCCAGGTGCGGCCGTCGCGCTCGATCAGGGCGATGGCGGCGGTCGGCCCCCAGGAGCCCGCCGCGTAGGGGCGCGGGGCCTCCGGCCGCTCGGCCCAGGCGTTCAGGATGCTGCCGGCCCAGGCCCAGGCCGCCTCCACCTCGTCCCGGCGCATGAACAGGGTGGCGTTGCCGCGCACCACATCCATCAGCAGGCGCTCGTAGGCGTCGGGATAGCGCTGCTTGAACGTCTCCTCGAAGGAGATGTCGAGGTCGGTCGGCCGTAGGCGAAGCCCGCCGGGGCCGGGATCCTTGGTCATCACCTCCAGCTTCATGCCCTCCTGCGGCTGCAGGCGGATCACCAGCCGGTTCGGCTCGCGGCCGAAGGCCTCCACGGGGAAGATCGAGAAGGGCGAGGCGCGGAACTGCACCACGATCTCGGAGAGCTTCTGGGGCAGGCGCTTGCCGGTGCGCAGGTAGAACGGCACCCCCGCCCAGCGGCCGGACTGCACCTCCACCTTCAACGCCACGAAGGTCTCGGTGCGGCTCTCGTGCCCGAGTTCATCCAGATAGCCGGCAACAGGTTGCCCGCCCACCGCCCCGGCGACGTACTGGCCGCGCACCGTCACCGACTGGATGTCGTGTCCGGTGATCGGCTTCAGGGCGCGCAGCACCTTCAGCTTCTCGTCTCGGACGGAATTGGCTTCGAGGTTGAGGGGGCTCTCCATCGCCGTGAGGCAGAGGAGCTGCAGGATGTGGTTCTGCAGCATGTCGCGCAGGGCGCCCGACGTGTCGTAATAGCCCGCGCGGCCCTCGACGCCGACGGTCTCGGCGACGGTGATCTGGACGTGGTCGATCACGTCCGCCGTCCAGAGCCGCTCGAAGATGGTGTTGGCGAAGCGGAGCGAGAGCAGGTTCTGCACCGTCTCCTTGCCGAGATAGTGGTCGATCCGGAAGATCTGCGATTCGGGGAAGACCTCGCCCACCGCGTCGTTGATCGCCTGGGCCGACTTGAGGTCCTTGCCGATCGGCTTCTCCAGCACGACGCGGGACTTCTCGCCGATCAGCCCATGGTCGGCAAGGTTCCGGCAGATCGCGCCGTAGAGGTCGGGGGAGGTGGCGAGGTAGTAGGGCCGCACCTGATCGGGGCGCTCGGCGAGCTTGGCCACCAGATCGTCCCAGCCGTCGTCGCCCGTGCCGTCCACGGCGACGTAGTCGAGATGGGCGAGGAAATCGGTCAGCGCACCGTCGGGCAGGTCGTGGCCCGGCACGAATCGCTTCAGGGCGTCGCGGGCATGCTCGCGGAAGGCATCGACCGAGAGGTCCGAGCGGGAGGCGCCGATGATCCGGCTGGTGCCGGGGATCTGGCCGTCGCGGAACCGATAATACAGGGCCGGCAGGAGCTTGCGCGCGGTCAGGTCTCCGGTCGCGCCGAAGACGACGCAATCGAACGAGGCGACGGGAATGATCGTCGTGGCCAAGGGCGGCTCCCGGTCTATGGCGGCATACCCCGCGGGGCGGCTCCCGAACGAGCCTGGGACGGGGCGGGCTTACTCCGCTGCAGGAGCCGCGCCAAGGGCGGCTCCCCGGGGCGAGGGTCTACCCCTCCATGGACCGCTTGAACGCCTCGGCATGATCGGGATGCCAGCGGGACAGGGCGGGGCGGTTCTCGATGATGTCGCCCATCGCCCAGGCCATGCGTTTCTCGTCCTGTTCGCGCGTGGTCTCGTTGTCGGGGCAGAGGATGTAGAAGTCGCCCTGCTCCATGCGCTCCAGCATGAAGGTGATCGTCTCCTCCGGCGTCCAGGCGCCGGCCGGCTTCTCGGCGACGCCCCGGGCCTTGGCGAGGCCGGTATAGACGAAGCCGGGGATCAGCAGGTGGGCGCTGGTCCGGCAGCCCTCGCGGCTGCGCAGCTCGTGGGCCAACGCCTCGGTGACGGCCTTCACCCCCGCCTTCGAGACGTTGTAGGGTGCGTTGCCCGGCGGCGTGGTGATGCCCTGCTTCGAGCCGGTGACGATCACCGCGCCGGGCCGCCCCGACTCCGCCATGGCCGGCGCGAAGGCGCGGATGCCGTTGACCACGCCCCAGAGGTTCGTGCCGATGATCCGCTCCCAGGTGGCGGCGTCGGAGAACAGCTTGCCCCCCGCCTCGACCCCGGCATTCAGCATCACGAGGGCCGGCGGGCCGCCGCGCAGCACGGCCGCCGCCAGCGCTTCCATGGCGCTTCGGTCGGAGACGTCGGTCGGCACGGCGCGCACGTCCACCGCCGCCAGGGCGCCCACCTCGGCGCGGGCGGCGTCCAGCGCCTCCCCCGGCAGGTCGGCGAGCCAGACGTTCATGCCGGCGCGGGCGAAGGCCTTCGCGGCGGCGAGGCCGATGCCGCTCGCGGCGCCCGTCACCACCGCGCTGTGGCCGGGGCTGATCGCGGGGTGTCGGGACATCGCTTCCTGCTCCATCTTCATGCGAAGGCGTGAGATGGGGCAGGCTGGCGGGAAGGCCATCGCCCCGCAAGGCCGGCGGTCGCAAGGAAGCGCATGTCGATCCCCCTGAACCGCCGAAACCTGCTTGCGGGGGTTGCGGCGACCGGCTTAGTCCAGCCTGCGGTCGCGGCCGCGCCGGATTTCGGGCCGCTGGCCAAGCCGTCATGGTCGCCGGAGGGGCCGCAGGGCGCGGCCGCGCGCAAGGGCCTCGGCTTCGGCGCGGCGGTGCCCTCCAACCTCCTGAACCGCAGCGCGGAATTCCGCGCCCTCCTCGCGCGGGAGTGCGGGCTGCTCCTCGGCAACAACGAAATGAAGATGGCCGTGGTGCTGCCGGAGCCCGGCCGCACCGATTTCGCCCCGGCCGATTCCGTGGTGCGCTTCGCCCGCGCCCACGGGCAGCGCCTGCGCGGGCACGCCCTGGTCTGGCACGAGGCCCTGCCGGGCTGGGTCGCGCCGCTCCTCGCCGGGGCGGGGCCGGCGAAGGCCGAGGATTTCCTGCGCCGCTGGGCCGGGACGGTGATGGGGCGCTACCGGGGGATGATCGCCTCGTGGGACGTGGTCAACGAGGTCATGGCCGGCTACGGCCCCGTCACCCGCGCGGATGGGCTGCGCGATTCGCCCTGGCTCGCCGCGCTCGGACCGGATTACATCGACCTCGCCTTCCGCATCGCCCACGAGGCCGATTCCCAGGCGGCCCTCGCCTGGAACGAGGATTCCCTCGAACACGACTTCCCCTGGGCGGAGGCCAAGCGTGCCCGCGTCCTCAAGCGGCTGGAGGCGATGCGCGCCAAGGGCGTGCCGATCCGGCGCTTCGGCATCCAGGCGCATCTCGTCAGCGACCAGCCGTTCGACGCGGAGACGTTCCGGCGTTTCCTGCGTGAGATCGGCCAGATGGGGCTCGGCATCGAGATCACCGAGCTCGACATCGACGACAAGGCCTATCCCGGTGACCCGAAGGCGCGCGACCGCGCGGTGGCGGATTTCGCCCGGCGCTTCCTCGACGTCGCCCTCGACGAGCCGGCGCTGCTCGATGTCGTCACCTGGGGCCTGTTTGACGGCGATACGTGGCTCAACGACCACCCGGACCACCGCCGCCGGGACGGGCTCCGCCAGCGCCCGCTGCCCTTCGACGAGGCGATGCGGCCGAAGCCGTTCCGCGAGGCGCTGATCGCGGCCTTCCGTCACGCGCCGGACCACTCCGCGTTGCGGGCGCGCCTGCGCGGTACAGCGTGAGCGGGTGTGCCGGAGGGGATTGGTAACCATCGGCCCCCCATTCTCCCGAGCGACCGCGCCGTCCCCGGCGCCGTCGGGAGTTTTGCGTATGGTCCCGACCCAGAGCCGCCCCCGTGCCGCCCTCGCGGCCGGCCTCTGCCTGTCCGCCCTGCTGACCGGAGCCGGTCCCCTCGGCGCACAGGATCTGGCGGCCGCCCCGCCGAAGGAGCAGCCCGCTCCCGAGGCGCCGAAAGTAGAGCCGGCAAAAGATATCGCGATCAAGCCGGTCGACATCGCCCCCGTCGCGGCCCAGCCCGCCGCCGAGGCGGCGCGCAAGAGCCGGGAGCCGGCGCCCCTCGTCTATGCCAAGGTCTCGACCGATCCCGTCCCGGCGCTCTCGCCGCAGACCTTCCTGAACACCCTGCGCGCCGCCGAGCGATACGCCGCCTTCGTGGAGGCCGGCGGCTGGGAGAAGGTGCCGGACAGCCTCATCACCCTGAAGCCCGGCGAGCGCCATCCCGCGATCCCGGCCCTGCGCCATCACCTCACCCTGGAGGGCGACCTTCCCGCCGACGCGCCGCCGAGCGACCGCCTGGACCCGCCCCTCGTGGCGGCGATCTCGGCGTTCCAGGCCCGGCACGGCCTGCCCGACAGCGGGATACTTGGTCGGCTTACTATCAACGCCCTGAACATCCCGGCCGAGACGCGCCAGAAGCAGCTCGCCGCCTCGGCCGCGCGGCTGATGGGCGCGAAATTCGCCTTCGGCGAGCGCTACGTCGCGGTGAACATTCCCTCGGCCACGGTCGAGGCGGTGGAGAACGGGCAGGTGGTCCGCCGCTACGTCGCCGTGGTCGGCTCCCCCGACAAGGCGACGCCCACCATCGAGACGCGCATCACCGACATCAACTTCAACCCGACCTGGACGGTGCCGGTCTCGGTGGTGAAGAACGAGATCATCCCGCAGATGCGGAAGAACCCCGGCTACCTCGCCAAGAACCGGATCCGCATCCTCGGGCCGGGCGGAACCGAGGTCGATCCGACGAAGGTCGATTGGGCGACGGAGAAGGCGGCGAACTACACGCTGCGCCAGGATTCCGGCCTCGACAATTCGCTGGGGCAGGTCCGCATCGACATGCCGAACCGTTTTGCCGTCTACATGCACGATACGCCAGCCAAGTCGCTGTTCGCGCGCTCGGTGCGCTTCCACAGCCACGGCTGCGTCCGCGTGGGGCAGGTGAAGGAACTCGTCGGTTGGCTGCTGCAGGGCGTCGAGGGGCCGAACGGGCCAGGCTCGACCTGGGGCCCGATGGAGATCGAGACCGGCATCGCCGACGGCGAGCGCCGGGACATCAAGCTGCCGAAGCCCGTTCCCGTCGCCTTCGTGTATCTCACGGGCTATGCCGGGCCGGACGGGCGCGCCCAGTTCCGGGACGACATCTACGG
The DNA here is from genome assembly GCF_055361565.1 of Methylobacterium sp. TK26. NCBI lineage: Bacteria > Pseudomonadati > Pseudomonadota > Alphaproteobacteria > Hyphomicrobiales > Methylobacteriaceae > Methylobacterium > Methylobacterium sp. TK26. The sequence goes on from NZ_CM143965.1 coordinate 3,603,254, forward strand.
CCTCGACAGCCCCAAGCCGGCGCCCATGCCCGCGCCGACCGCCGCCGCGCCGAAGCCCTCCGAACCCGCCGCCACCGGCTCCGTCGGCGCCCGCCCGGCGGCCTCCCGGCCGGTGCCCCAGGCGGCCGCGGCCGAGCGCCGCAACGGCGAGGCGCCCTCCACCGTCCGCTGAAGGGGACCCTGCCATGCGGTGGGGGGAAAGATCGGAACCAACAGGGCGCGGTGCGATTGCAGGTGAGAACGCGGTCGGACCCCCCGTCAGGGGCCGACCCTACCTGTTACACCACCTGCATATGGGAGCCTGAACGATGGCCAAGGCCAATCCGGTCAGCCGTATCGAGAGCGATCGCCTCAACACCCCGACCGACCTCGATCCGAACGACACCAAGAAGATCGCCGAGGGGCTCACCGTCCTGCTGTCGGACCTCTTCGCCCTCTACATCAAGACGAAGAACTTCCACTGGCACGTGAGCGGCCCGAACTTCCGCGATTACCACCTGCTGATGGACGAGCAGTCCCAGCAGATCTTCGCGATCATCGACGCCGTGGGCGAGCGCGCCCGCAAGATCGGCGGCACGGTGCTGCGCTCGCTCGGCCAGGCCAAGAGCCTGACCCGCGTCGCCGACAACGATGCCGAGTATGTCAGCCCGCTCGACATGCTCAAGGAGCTGCGCGACGACAACAAGGCGCTCACCGCGCACATGCGCGAGCTCCATGAGGTCACGGACGAGGCCAACGACGTCTCGACCACCTCGCTGCTGGAAGAGTGGATCGACCAGTCCGAGGAGCGCACGTGGTTCCTCTACGAGGCCACCCGCAACGCGACCGACAGCGGCCACTGAGCCGACTCAGGCGAGATGAATGAGCCCTGCGCAGCGATGCGCGGGGCTTTTCTTTGCGCCGCCTTGTGAGGCATCCTTCTGGGATCCGATGCGTCCAAGAGGGGGATCGCGATGCCTTCGCAGGCGGTGAAGATCGGCGACGACGGCAAGTTGCTGATCCCGAACGATTTCCGCCGAGAACTAGGTCTGGACGCCGGCGACACCGTGACGGTCGAGCTGACGGAGGATGGGTTGCGTGTGCGCTCCCTGTCCGCCGCCATCCGCACGGCGCAGGCGATCGTGCGCGGCTTCGCCCCTGCCGAGCGAAGCCTGTCCGACGAGCTGATCGCAGAACGGCGAGCGAATGCCGAACGTGAGTGAGACTTACGTTCTGGATGCGTCTGCCCTGTTGTGTCTGCTGCATGCGGAGGCCGGCGCGGAACGGGTGACGGACATCCTGGATCGGTCGGTGATCGGTGCGGTCAACCTGTCCGAAGTCGTCGCCAAGCTCGCGGATACGGGGGGAACGGAGGCGGAGATATCGCGGGCACTCGGTGTGCTCCGCCTGAGGGTCGAGCCGTTCGATGACGAACAGGCCCGCCTCGCGGGACTGATGCGGACGGCGACGCGTCCCCTTGGGTTATCCCTCGGCGACAGGGCCTGCCTCGCCCTCGCCCGCCAGCGCGCCGCCGTTGCGGTCACGACCGACCGGGCATGGGGTAAACTTCCGAATCAGATCGGCGTCCCGATCCGCGTCGTCCGCTGACGCGAATGCCGGTCAGCCCGAGGCAGCGCGCTCGGTGTCAGCGGCTTGTCCCAGATCCAGCCGCACCTTCATCACCCCCGGATCCTCCGGGTCGCGCTTCTGGGTGAAGCCGAGGCGGCGGCAGACGGCGAGCATCGCGCGGTTCTCCGAGAGCACCGTGCCCTCCACCCGGCCGATCCCCTCCGAACGCGCCCAGTCGATCATCAGCCGCATCAGCGCGAAGGCGAGCCCCGTGCCGCGCACGTCCTGGCCGACGCCGATCGCGTATTCGCCGCTATCGTTGTTCGCGTCGGCGTGGAGGCGCACCGCGCCGAGCATCCGCTCGCGGCCGTCCGGGCCGATCTCCACCGCCACGAAGGCGATGGCGCGGGCGTAGTCGAGCTGCGTCAGCCGGGTGAGGAAGGCGTGGCTGAAGGCCCGCACCGGGCCGAAGAAGCGCAGGCGCAGGCTCTCCGGGTCGAGGTTCTCGAAGAACACCCGGAACAGCCCCTCGTCCTCTGGCCGCACCGGGCGCACCCGCACGGTCCGGTCCTTCAGGTTGAGGACGCGGATCCATTCCACCGGATAGGGGCGGATCGCGAAGCCCGGATGCCCGCCGCCGCGCCGGTCGCGGGTGCCGAAGCGGGTCTGCGGCACCCGGCCGATCCGCACCCGCGCGTCGAGGGCCAGCACCCCCGTCTCGTCGGCGAGCAGGGGGTTGATGTCGAGTTCGCGCACCTGCGGCAGGTCGGCGGCGAGCTGGGCGATCTTCACCAGTGTGAGGGCGATGGCCGGGATGTCGGCGGCGGGCACGTCGCGGTAGGCGTCGAGGCGCCGTGCCACCCGCGTGCGGCCGATGAGGTCGCGGGCGAGGATCATGTCGAGGGGCGGCAGGCCCAGCGCCCGGTCGTCGATCACCTCGACGGCGGTGCCGCCCCGGCCGAACACCACCACGGGCCCGAAGACCGGATCCTCGGCGAGCCCGGCGATCAACTCCCGGCGGCGGCCCCTGCGCACCATCGGCTGCACGGCGAAGCCGGTGACGCGGGCATCCGGCCGCTCCCGCCGCGCCCGGGTGAGGATGCTGCGCGCCGCCTCGCGCACGTCGGCCTCGCTCGTCAGGTCGAGGTGGACGCCGCCGATGTCGGATTTGTGCACGATGTCCGGCGAGACGACCTTGAGCGCCACCGTCTGCCCCCCCGCGATCAGCGGCCACGCGGCGGCGGCGGCCGCGTCGATGTCGGGGGCGAGCGTCAGCGGCACCACCGGGATGCGATAGGCCGAGAGCAGGGCGCTCACCGCGATCGGGTCGAGCCAGGAAGCCCCCTGGCGCAGGGCGTCGGCCACGATCCGCCGCGCCGCCTCGGTGTCGGGGGAGAAGTCGCGCGGCAGCGAATCGGGCGTGCGCATCAGGTTGTCCTGCGCCTCCCGGTAGCGGACGAGGTGCAGGAACCCTTCGATCGCCTCCGAATCGGAGGAGAAATGCGGGATGCCGGCGCCCGCGAAGGTCTCGCGCACGGCCTCGGCCTCCCCGAGGGAGACGGCGAAGACCGGCTTCTTGCGCGATGGGCCCTTGCGCGCCTGCGTCACCGTCTCGGCGATGGCGCCGGCCACGGCCTTCGCGTCGGAGCGGATCGTCGGGACGTGGATCGCCAGCACCGCGTCGCCGGCGTCGTCGGTGAGCAGCGGCGCCAGCGCCGCCGCGAAGGCGGGGCCGCCCGCATCCATGCCGAGGTTCACGGGGTTGCCGGCGGGGATCGCGGCGAGGAGGCCGGAGCGGTCGGCGAGCTTGTCGGCCGCGAGCAGCCCTATGCCGAGGCCGTTGGTGAGGATCGAGAGGCGCTTGCCGGGGAAGGGGCGCTGCCGGCCGAGGGTCTCGACGGCGGCGAACATCTCGTCGAGATCCTGCACGGCGAGCAGGCCCGCCCGGCGGAAGGCGGCGGCGTAGACCGCGTCGGGCCGGGCCAGCGCGCCGGTATGCGTCACGGTGGAGCCGGCGCAGTCCGGCGCGTCGGGCCGGCGGCGTCCCGCGCGCAGCACCACCACCGGCTTCGCCCGTGCCGCCGCGCGGGCGGCGGACATGAAGCGGCGGGCATCCTCCACCCGGTCGAGGCAGAGCAGGATCGCGCGGGTGCGGATGTCGGCGGCGAAATGGTCGAGGCAATCGGAGGCGTCGATGTCGAGGGCGTTGCCCAGCGCCATCACCGCCGAAAAGCCGTTCCCCCGCCGGCTCGCCCATTCCACGATGGCCGCCGCCACCGTGCCCGATTGCGAGACCAGCGCGAGGTCCCCCGCCGAGGGCGCGTGGGCGAAGAGGCTCGCATCGAGTTGTCGCGATGGCACGCACAGGCCCGCGCTGCTGGGGCCGAGGAGGCGCAGGCCGTGGGCGCGGGCGGCGATCCGCGCCCGGGGGCCGGGATCCTCCGGCCCGCGTCCGAGCCCGGCGCTGAGGATGACGGCCGCCGCCGCGCCGATCCGCCCGGCCTCGTCCACCACCTCCGGCACGCCCTCCGGCGGCACCGCCACGATCACGAGGTCGGGCACGGCGGGCAGCGCCGAGAGGGTCGGGGCGGTGGCGAGCCCCTCGATGGCGGCTTCCGTCGGATGAACGGGGAGGATGCGTCCGGGATAGCCCGAGCGGCGCAGGTTCGCGAGCACGCTGCGGCCCACGCTGCCCTCGCGGGCGCCGGCGCCGACGAAGGCCACCGCGCGCGGGGCGAGTAGCCTGTCGAAGCGATAGGTGCTCATGCCGTCCCCGGGCGTCTCGGGCGATCCACAGGTTTTCCCCGCTGCTTCAGGATCGGGCAAGGGGGGCTTGCGAGGCTCATCGCCGCCACCACCGATCGAGTTGCCGATGCCGATGCCGATGCCGTTCGCGCGCCCCGCGTCCCCCGGCGCGGGCGAGGAGCCCGCCCGCCCGCCGAACCTCGTCGCCCGCCTGTTCTGGACGGGGGTGACGGGCGCGTCCATCGCCTTCTGGTACGGCCCGGCGGCCTTCGCCGGCACGGGGCTGGCGCTCGCCGCCGTGCTGGCCCGCCACCTCGACAGGCCGCGCCGCCTGCGCGCCCGCGTCCGCCGCATCGCCCGGCGCCACGGCGAGACCCTGGCGCTCCGCCGGCGGCAGGAGCGGTTCGAGGATGCCTACGGCAACCTGATCGAGGACGGCTGGCTGCGCGAGTGCGACTATTTCCTCGACCGGACGGTGCTGCCGCAGCTCGGCCCCCGCGACGCCGACCTGTTCGAGCGGGAGCGCCCCCGGATGCTGGCGGTGATCGAGATGGCGGCGGCCGAAATCGACCTGCCGGACGAGGACGAGGCGCCGGAGGACGGCATCGATTACGAGCGCTTCTGCGCCGGGCTCCTGGCGCGGGCGGGCTGGCGCACCCACCGGACCCCGCCGAGCGGCGACCAGGGGGCGGACGTCGTGGCCGAGCGGGAGGGGATCCGCCTCATCGTGCAATGCAAGCGGCTCGGGCGCCCGGTGGGCAACGCCGCCGTGCAGGAGGCCGCCGCCGCCCTGCGCTACTGGGAGGGGGATCGCGCGGCGGTGGTCTCGAACGCGGGCTTCACCCCCGCCGCCCGCCGCCTCGCGGGGGCCACGGGGGTGCTGCTGCTCCACCATGGGGATCTGGAGGAGCTGGAGGTCGAGGTTTGAGGCTCAGGCCAGCGGCCCGGGGATCGCGCTCTCGGCCTTCACGAGCAAGCGCGCCTCGTGGCGGCGCACGAAGGCCCACAGGGCGATGCCGCCGAAGATCACCAGGGCGAGGAGGGTGAGGCCCACCGGCCCGGCGACCTTCTCGATGGAGCGGCCGCAATAATACGAGCCGAGGCCCATGCTCGCCGCCCAGGTCACGCCGCCCAGCGCGTTGAAGACGAAGAAGCGGCGGGCATCCAGGCGGTTCACCCCGGCGAGCAGGGCCGCGTAGGCACGCAGCATCGCGGTGAAGCGGCCGAAGAACACGATCTTCCCGCCATGCCGCCGGAACAGGTACTGCCCCAGCTTGAGCCGGCCGTGGTCGAGGGCGATCAGGTGGCCGTAGCGCAGCAGCAGGGGCATCCCCCAGCGCCGCCCGGCCCAGTAGCCGAGGTTGTCGCCGAGGATCGCGGCCGTCGCGGCGGCGGCGATCACCCCCGCGATGTCGAGGTTGCCGGTGCTGCCGGCATAGACCGCCGCCGAGATCAGCACGGTCTCGCCGGGGCAGGGCACGCCCGCGCTCTCGAGCGTGATGATCACGAAGATGGCGATGTAGCCGTAATTCGCGATCAGGTCGGCGATGGGCAGGTCGTGCAGGAAGGCCATGGGTCCTCGGGGGCCGGCTGCGGGTGAGCGCCCGCTGCCTTAGCCCGCAGAACATGGCCTCACGAGGGCGCGCCCGTCAAACCCCCTCGCGCCCCCTCGTCAGAGAACCTTCAGGAGGGCCTCGGCACCGGACGCCTCGGCCTTCGAGGGCGATTCCTCGACGTTGAGGATCCGCACCACGCCGTCCTCGACGAGCATGGAATAGCGCTTGGAGCGGATGCCGAGGCCGAAGCCCGTGCCGTCCATCTCGAGGCCGATCGCCTTGGCGAAGTCGGCGTTGCCGTCCGCCAGGAACTCGATGCCCTCGGCCGCGCTCGCCTTGGCCCAGGCGTCCAGCACGAACACGTCGTTGACGCTGGTCACGGCGATGGCGTCGACGCCCTTGCCCAGGATGGCCTCCCGGTGCTGCACGAAGCCCGGCAGATGGTTGCGGTGGCAGCTCGGGGTGAAGGCGCCGGGCACGCCGATCAGCACGATCCGACGGCCCTTGAACATGTCGTCCGTGGTGCGCGCGATCGGGCCTTCGGGGCCGATCACCCGGAAGGTCGCCTGAGGCAGGTGGTCGCCGACCTGGATCATCTGGTCTCTCCGCTGGGGCGGGGTTCCCCGCTGGCTCGGGGGTGACGTAGCGTGGCGGACTGGGCCTGTCGAGGCAGCCGGCACCGGCGGGCGGAAATCGAGGTTGCACAATCACGTTGTCCGCTGGACAACACGCCACCGCAGGGCCAGCATATAACCATGCCGACCACCCTTCCTCCCCGGCAGACGGCGCTCTCCGGCACGAATTTCCTCGATGGTCAGTTCCTGGTCGCGATGCCCGGGATGGCGGACGAGAGGTTCGCGCGCTCGGTGATCTACATCTGCGCCCATTCCTCCGACGGGGCGATGGGAATCATCGTCAACAAGCCCGCCACCGACATCAGCATGCCGGACCTGCTGGTGCAGCTCGACGTGGCGCCCGAGGCGGACGCGATCCGCCTGCGCGAGCGCGTCGGCCACATGCCGGTGCTGATGGGCGGGCCGGTGGAGGGGCGGCGCGGGTTCGTCCTGCACTCGGACGATTTCCACATCGCGCAATCGACGCTCATCATCGACGACGGGATCTGCCTCACCGCCACGGTGGAGATCCTGCGCGCCATCGCCAGCGGCGAGGGCCCGGCCAACGCCGTGCTCGCCCTCGGCTATGCCGGCTGGCAGGCGGGGCAGCTCGAAAGCGAGATCATGGCCAATGGCTGGCTCAACTGCCAGGCGGATCCGAGCCTGATCTTCGCGCCGGATCTGGAATCCAAGTACGAGCGGACCCTGCGGGACAACGGGATCGACCCCGCCATGCTCTCCGCGAGCGTCGGGCGGGCCTGACGGGCCCCCCTGAGAAATCCGCTACTCGGGTTCGGGGCCGCCGAACGCGTCCGGGTTCATGCCCTCGACGGAGGGTTTCGGCCTCGGCTTGCGCGGGGCGGCGACCGTCGTCGTGGGCGCGGCGGTGTTGGCGCCGAGCCGCGTCGCCAGCGCCAGCGAGCGGTTCTCCGTGAAGCGCAGGTGGCAGAAGCCGTGCGTGCCCTCGCGGGCGTAGCTCCGGCAGAACTGCTCCCGGTCCGCCGAGAAGGCGGCCTGCTCGGCCACGATCGGGCGGACATCCTCCCGCCGGGCCCGCTGGGTCATGAGCTTGTAATTGTCGCGCACCGACTTGTCCGCGACGCCCCGGGCCGTGTCGAACTCCCCCGCGCGGGGGATCAGCGTGGCGGCCGGCGGCCCCCACAGCCCGACCGGCGTCGTCGCGCAATCGTCGGCCGAGAAGGTGCAGGTCTGGCCGGACTCGACGGTCGTCACCATCACGCCGCCCTCGGTCACGTCCAACCGCAGGGGGCATTCGGCGGCCGGCGCCTCGTAGCGCGGCACGCCCTCCGGCTTGCCGGCGGCATTCAGGGCGATCGGCTTGCCGCCGCCGAGCTTGACGCTGCACGTCTCGGTCGGCTGCGAGACCTTGGTGCCCGGCAGGGTCACGGTGGCCGTGAGGCCCGTGCCGGCCCGTTCGAGCTTCAGGGCGCCGGTCGTGCCGTTGAGCTGCAGGTCCTGGTTGAGGATTCCATCCTCGCTCGGGGCCTTCAGCACCACCGGGGCACGGGGCACCGGGGCGGGGCGGGCCGCCTCGGGGGCCGACGATCCCGGCTGGCCCGGCTCCTCCGGCCCGCCGGGGGCGGGGGCGCCCTCCGGGATGCGCTGGGGCGGCACGGGCGGACGCTCCGGCTTGATGCCGAACAGCCGTTCGAGAAAATTCTGCGCCTCCGCCGGGCGGACGGGCGCCCCGAGGGCGAGCCCCGCCGCCAGGGCGGTGAGCAGGAGAAGGCGGGTCGGTCGGGGCTGGCGCGCGGGCAAGGACGGCTCTGTCGAGTGATTTTCCTGCGGGGGCCGGTCTCGATCCCACGGGACAGGGTTAACACGCCATCGGTGGCGCTGACGTGGCAGCGGAGCAACAAATTGCGGCTGTGCGGAAGGGCCGATTCCCTGGTGAGGGTTGAAAACCCCTGGCGGCCGAAGGCAGTGGCCGCGGAGACCGCGTTCATGCCAAGGCTTCTTGCGGCGTCGGGCGGCGGTTCTTATATCGCCGACGACGCGGGATTATCCGCTGGATTTCGGCCGTTCGCGGCCCTTGATCCGGCCCGGGTCCCGTACTCACATCAGATGCGTCAGTCTCCATCGCGAGTTCTGAAATGCCATGGGCCGAGCTGCTTCGGGGCTCGGCGGTCTGCTTGAACGCGACAGAAGAGGGATCCCACCATGGGTAAAGTAATCGGTATCGACCTCGGCACCACCAATTCCTGCGTGGCCGTCATGGAAGGCACGCAGCCGAAGGTCATCGAGAATTCGGAAGGCGCCCGCACCACCCCGTCGATCGTGGCCTTCACCGACGACGGCGAGCGGCTCGTCGGCCAGCCGGCCAAGCGGCAGGCGGTGACGAACCCCGAGCGGACGTTCTTCGCCATCAAGCGCCTGGTCGGGCGCACCTACGACGACCCGATGACCCAGAAGGACAAGGGTCTCGTCCCCTACAAGATCGTGCGCGGCGACAACGGCGACGCCTGGGTCGAGGCCGACGGCAAGAAGTACTCGCCGTCGCAGATCTCGGCCTTCACCCTTCAGAAGATGAAGGAGACGGCGGAGGCCCATCTCGGCCAGCCGGTCACGCAGGCGGTCATCACCGTCCCGGCGTACTTCAACGACGCCCAGCGTCAGGCGACCAAGGACGCCGGCAAGATCGCCGGTCTCGAGGTCCTGCGCATCATCAACGAGCCGACGGCGGCGGCGCTGGCCTACGGCCTCGACAAGAAGAAGGCCGGCACCATCGCGGTCTACGACCTCGGCGGCGGCACCTTCGACGTCTCGATCCTGGAGATCGGCGACGGCGTGTTCGAGGTGAAGTCCACGAACGGCGACACCTTCCTCGGCGGCGAGGACTTCGACAACCGCGTGGTCGAGTACCTGACCGCCGAGTTCAAGAAGGAGCAGGGCATCGACCTGACCAAGGACAAGCTCGCCCTCCAGCGCCTCAAGGAGGCCGCTGAGAAGGCCAAGATCGAGCTGTCGTCCTCGACGCAGACCGAGATCAACCTGCCCTACATCACCGCCGACCAGACCGGCCCGAAGCACCTCGCGCTCAAGCTCTCGCGCGCCAAGTTCGAGTCCCTGGTGGACGACCTCGTCCAGCGGACCATCGAGCCCTGCCGCAAGGCCCTCAAGGATGCCGGCGTCACGCCCGCCGAGATCGACGAGGTGGTGCTCGTGGGCGGCATGATCCGCATGCCGAAGATCCAGGAGGTGGTGAAGTCCTTCTTCGGGAAGGAGCCCCACAAGGGCGTCAACCCGGATGAGGTCGTGGCCATCGGCGCGGCGGTGCAGGCCGGCGTGCTCCAGGGCGACGTGAAGGACGTGCTGCTCCTCGACGTCACCCCGCTGTCGCTCGGCATCGAGACGCTGGGCGGCGTGTTCACCCGCCTGATCGACCGCAACACCACGATCCCGACCAAGAAGTCCCAGACCTTCTCGACGGCCGAAGACAACCAGAACGCGGTCACGATCCGGGTCTTCCAGGGCGAGCGCGAGATGGCGGCGGACAACAAGCTGCTCGGCCAGTTCGACCTCGTCGGCATCCCGCCGGCCCCGCGCGGCATGCCGCAGATCGAGGTGACGTTCGACATCGACGCCAACGGCATCGTCAACGTGACGGCCAAGGACAAGGCGACGAACAAGGAGCACCAGATCCGCATCCAGGCCTCGGGCGGCCTGTCCGATTCGGACATCGAGCGGATGGTGAAGGACGCCGAGGCCAATGCCGAGGCGGACAAGCGCCGCCGCGAGCTGGTCGAGGTGAAGAACCAGGGCGAGAGCCTCGTGCACTCCACCGAGAAGTCGGTGAAGGAGTACGGCGACAAGGTCTCGGCCGCCGACAAGGGCACCATCGAGACGGCCATCACGGCCCTCAAGACCGCCCTGGAAGGCGAGGACGTCGAGACCATCAAGGCCCGCACCACGGACCTGATGCAGGCGTCCATGAAGCTCGGCGAGGCAATGTACGCCGCGAGCCAGTCGGCCGGGCCGGATGGCGCGGCGGCCGGTGGCGAGGCGTCGGCCGAGAAGAAGGACGACGTCATCGACGCCGACTTCCAGGAGGTCGACGAGAAGGACCAGAAGAAGCGGGCTTAATCGCCACGCTCGTCTGAAACTTTACGGGGCCGGAGCGATCCGGCCCCGTCTTCGCTTGTGCGTGCGCACGCTCTCCTTCATCGGAAAGCAAGGCGCGGACGGGAAGGCACCTGAGGGCAGGGATGTCGAAGCGGGACTATTATGAGGTGCTGGGGGTCGCGAGGACCGCCACGGACGGCGAGATGAAAACCGCCTTCCGCAAGCTCGCGATGACCTATCATCCGGACCGCAATCCCGGCGACAAGGAAGCCGAGATCAAGTTCAAGGAGATCAACGAGGCCTATCAGTGCCTCTCCGACGGTCAGAAGCGCGCCGCCTACGACCGGTTCGGCCATGCCGCCTTCAGCCAGGGCGGTGGCGGCGGGCCGGGCTTCGGCAACGAGTTCGGCGACTTCATGTCGGACATCTTCGACAATTTCTTCGGCGACGGCCGGGGGGCCGGCGGTGGCGGCGGCGGCGGGCGGCGCAGCAGCACCCCCGGGCGCGAGCGCGGCGCGGACCTGCGCTACAACCTCGAAATCTCCCTGGAGGAGGCCTTCACCGGGAAGGCCGAGACCATCAAGATCCCGACCTCGATCACCTGCGAGACCTGCTCGGGCTCGGGCGCCAAGCCCGGCTCCAAGCCGCGTCCCTGCTCGACCTGCGGCGGTTTCGGCCGGGTGCGGGCGGCGCAGGGGTTCTTCGCCATCGAGCGCACCTGCCCGAACTGCCACGGACGCGGCGAGATCGTGGACGATCCCTGCCCGAACTGCCAGGGCGCGGGCCGGGTCAACCGGGAGCGGACGCTCTCCATCAACGTGCCGGCGGGCGTCGATGACGGCCTGCGCATCCGCCTCGCGGGCGAGGGCGAGAGCGGCCTGCGCGGGGGGCCCTCGGGGGATCTCTACGTCTTCCTCTCGATCAAGCCGCACGAGTTCTTCCAGCGCGACGGGGCGGACCTCTTCTGCCGGGTGCCGATCTCCATGGTGACGGCGGCATTGGCGGGCGAGATCACCGTGCCGGTGATCGACGGGTCGCAGACTCAGGTGCGCATCCCGGCCGGCACGCAGACGGCCAAGCAGTTCCGCATCAAGGGCAAGGGCATGCCGGTGCTGCGCTCGCGCGAGGTCGGCGACCTCTACATCCAGGTCTTCGTCGAGACCCCGCAGAACCTCACCAAGCGCCAGCGCGAGCTGCTGCTGGAGTTCGACCAATCCGCCTCGCCGGAAAATCATCCGGAATCGGCAGGGTTCTTTTCCAAGGTTCGCGAGTTCTTCGGGGGCGCCGCGAAGGCATGAGCCCCCGAACGGTCATGCGTGCATGGCGCCCCGCCGTGGCGCAGACACCCTAGGCGGCGCCTTGACCGGACGATAGATACGTTAGCCTGCTACACACTTTCGACTCTCCACGGCATCGGGAATCCAGGACTTGCCGCCGCTGCGCCACTCCAGTGCAAAGGTCCCCGGCCTCGAAGGCCGTCTCCGTGAGGGCCGCCTCCTCGGGCCCCGCCGCGATCCACTGGAGGACGAAGCGAGGTTCCTGCGCTCGTGGCTGGAGCGGCCCCTCGTCACCGGGGCGGTGACGCCCTCGGGCCGGATGCTCGCCCGGACCATGGCCTCCTATGTCGATCCGCAGCAGGACGGCCCGGTGATCGAGTTGGGACCGGGCACCGGCCCGGTGACGGAGGCGCTGATCCGCCGGGGCATCGCCCCGGAGCGGCTGATCCTCGTGGAGTTCAACCCGGATTTCTGCCGCCTCCTCGCCCGCCGCTTCCCCGGCGTCACGGTGATCCGGGGCGATGCCTACAACATCCGTGCGACGCTCGATTCGGTGCTCGCGGAGCCCGGTGCGGCGACGATCTCCAGCCTGCCGCTGTTCACCAAGCCGCTGGAGCAGCGCCTCGACCTGCTCAACGCCGCCCACGACCTGATGCGGCCGGGCGCGCCCTTCATCCAGTTCACCTACGCGGTGGTGCCGCCGATCCCCGCCAAGTGCGAGGCCGGCAGCTACACCGCCGCCCCGTCGAACCGGGTGTGGCTGAACCTGCCGCCCGCGCGGGTCTGGGTGTACCGGCGGCCCTAGGGCAGTGACGCACTCACTCCGTTCATGCGTCTCTGCCCTAGCTTATTGTCTTTGCATCAATTCTTCCAGACACGGCTGACGCCTCTGTCTGGATCGATGCCCTAGCCGAACTGCTCCCGCAGGATCCGCTCATCCAGGCTGTGCCCCGGATCGTGCAGCAGCACGAGGTCCGTGGTGCGGTCGAGGGAGGTCTCCACGGTGCAGACCCGGCGGAACTCGGTGTGGTCGGCCACCGCCGCCACGGGCCGGTGGCCGGCATCCAGCACCTCGATGTGGATGCGGGCGTAATCCGGCAGCAGCGCCCCGCGCCAGCGCCGGGGCCGGAAGGCCGAGATTGGCGTCAGCGCCAGCAGCTTGGCGTCCAGCGGCAGGATCGGCCCCCCCACGGAGAGGTTGTAGGCCGTCGAGCCGGCGGCGGTGGCGCAGAGCACGCCGTCCGCGATGAGCTGTTCGAGCCGCACCTGCCCATCGACGGAGATCTTCAGCTTCGCCGTCTGGTGCGTCTGGCGCAGGAGGTAGACCTCGTTGATCGCCCGCGCGGTGTGGGCGCGGCCCTCCGTGTCCGTGGCCTGCATGAGGAGCGGGTGGATGACGCTGCGATGGGCGTTGTCCAGGCGCTCGCGCAGGTCGTCCTCCCCGAACTCGTTCATCAGGAAGCCGACCGTGCCCCGGTTCATGCCGTAGATGGGCTTCGGCGCGTCCATGAAACGGTGCAGCACCTGCAGCATCAGGCCGTCGCCGCCGAGCGCCACGACGACGTCCGCCTCCTCGGGCGAGACGTGATCGTAGCGCCGCATCAGCAGGGCGGCGGCCTCGCGGGCGTCGCGGGTCGGGCTCGCCACGAAGGCGATGGTCTTGCTGCGCATGACGCTAGACGGACACGGGCCGGCGGATCGGGGTCACGGGCGGGGCTCCCAAACTGTCGAGCGGACCCGCCCGGTTGACGTCGGCCGTCGCGGCACCCACTCAGGGGGACCGCACGATGGAGGCATAGCATGGAGCGCCCGCTCCTCGTCTATACGACCTTTCCCGATGAGGCCTCCGCCCTCAACATCGGCGAGGCCCTGGTGCGCGACAGGCTGGTCGCCTGCGTCAACGTCCTGTCGGCGATGAGTTCGGTCTATGCCTGGAAGGGCAAGGTCGAGCGGGCGAACGAGGTGGCCGCGATCCTCAAGAGCCGCGAGGGGCTGAAGGACGCGCTCTTCGCCGCCGTGAAGGCCCGCCACCCCTACGAGACGCCGATCCTCCTGACCCTGCCGGTGGACGGGGCCGACCCTGCCACCGCCGCCTGGATCCTGGAGGAGACTCAGGCCCCGCCGACCGGGTAGCTGCGCCCCTTCCACGTCGCCGCCCCGGCGCGCTCCCGGCGCAGCAGCACGTTCCACTGGATCGCCAGCGCCACGGCGATGGAGGCCGGGTGGAGGAGGATCGTCGCCGCCGGCTCGCGGGTGGCGACCGTGATCGCGGCGCGGGTGGCGAGCGAGAGGGCGAGGGCCAGCCCGCCGAGCCACGCGGTATCCGGCGGCAGCAGGCCGAACAGCCCGGCGAGGACGAGGAACACCGGCAGCAGATGGCCGAGGCCGAGCAGCGCCGTCCACAGGGGCAGGGCGCGGGGCGTGGCGAGGCCCTCGTGGGCGTTCTTCGAGAACCCGGCCCAGGCGGCGGGGAAGCCGTCATACATCCGGCAGGTGGCGATCCGGGCACCCGCCACGAGGTCCGTCCGGTAGCCCGCCCGGCGGAAGATCGGCGCGAGGCGCACGCCGTCGTGGAGGAAGGCCCGCACGGCGCCGTGGCCCCCGGTGGCGGCATAGGCTTCCGCGTCGAACAGCACGAGTTGCCCGCAGGCGGTGGCGAGCGAGGGGTTCGGCAGCCGCCGCATCAGCGGCATGGGCAGGTAGCCGACGAGGAGGAAGTTGATCATCGGCACGGTCAGCCGCTCGCCGAGCGTGTCCATGCGCTGGCGGGGCACGGCGCTCACCAGGGCCGCGCCCGTCGCCCGGGCATGGGCCGAGAGGGCCGCGGCGGCCTGCGGCTCCAGGGTGACGTCCGCATCGATGAAGAGGAGCCGCCGGCCCCGGGCCTGGCTCGCGAGGTGGGCGCAGGCGTGGTTCTTGCCGGTCCAGCCCTCGGGCAGGTCGGGCACGGGGGCGAGGCGCATGCGCGGGTCGCCGAGGCCGGTCACGATCGCGGCGGTGTCGTCGGTCGAATGGTCGTCGCCGACGATCACCTCGATGGGGACACCCGTGCTCGCCAGCGCCGCGCGCACGGTGCCCGCGATGTTGCCGGCCTCGTTGCGGGCGGGGATCAGGATCGAGACGAGGTCGTCGCCCGGTTCCGGTTCGGGGCTCCTCAACACGAGGAGGTTCGCCACCGCGAGCCCCGCCGGGAGGAGGGCGGCGAGCACGCAGAGCAGGGCGAGGACAGTCAGCATGGCCTCGCTCAGGGGCTGGGGCTGCGATGGGCGGGGTCGAAGGGCCGGCCGCGCAGCCGGGCGGCTCCGCGCCGCCACAGGTCGTAGAGGCCGCCGACGCCCTTCCGCCCGGCCAGCAGCGGCCGGAAGCGGGCGGGGTCGCGGGTCGACACGTCGGCGCCGAGGCGGTCGAGGGTGTCGGTGAGCGCCCCTTCGAGGCGGGCGAGGCGGTCCGCCCGCGGCAGGGCGGCGAGGTCGGCCGCGCTCATCGCCGGCCCGAAGGCGGCGAAGGCCTTGGCGCCGCGCTCCTCCCAGAAGGCATATTCCAGGGCGAGGGGCACGAACAGCGCGTCGGGCGCCAGTTCCGCCAGCCGGGCGACGCCGGGGCGCAGGCCGAGGGGGCGCACCCGCACGTCCTGGAAGCGGCCCTGCGCGGTGATCCACATCAGGGCGCCGGGCCGGGCGAGGATGTCCCGCGCGGCGGCGAGGAACTGCGCCCCGCCTCGCGCGGTCTCGAGATCGACGCCGAAGGCGCCCATCCGCTCGAAGATCCGGTACTTGGCGAGCATCGCCGCATCGAACGGCGCGCGGTGGTCGCGGCCGGGGAAGAGCCGTCCCGCGAGCAGGATGATCACCGCCGCATCCCACCATGCCGGGTGGTTGCAATAGATCACCACCGGGCCGGGATGCCCCGTCACCGGCGGGGCGCTCCACAGCGGCAGGTTCAGCCCGTCGAGATGGCGGCGCAGGTAGCGGTCGAACCACGCCACCATGAACCGCCACAGGGCGGGGGACGTGCGGGGCAGGGGGCGCCGGTCCCTCGTGCCTCCCTGCCTCGCGACGGCCCGGCTCACGCCGACTTGCGCTCTGGCGCCGCCCCTTGCCCGCGCGCATCCGCGTCGAGGGCGTCGGCGGCGATCCAGCCGGACATCATCACCATCGGCATGCCGGGACCGGGATGGGCGGCGCCGCCCGCGAGGTAGAGGCCGCGCACCTGCCGCGAGCGGTTGCCCGGCTTGAACGCGCCCATCACCTTGCCGTGCGAGGCCAGCCCGTAGATCGCGCCGTTCAGCACCTTGTAGCGCTCGTGGATGTCCTGGGGCGTCAGGTGGCGCTCCACGACGATCCGGTCCTCCAGGTCGGTGAGGCCGGCGGTGCGCTTCAGCTTGTCGAGGATGGTGCGGCGGTAGTTCTGGAACAGCGGCCCGTCCGGGCGCCAATCGTGGTGCGGGCGCAGGTACGGCGTGTGGACGAGGACGTAGAGCGCCTCGCCGCCCTCGGGGGCCACGGAGGGATCGGTGGAGGAGGGGGCCGCGAGGTAGGCGGTCGGGTCCGGGGCGGGCTCGCCCTTGCGGTAGATGTACTCGAACTCCTCCTCGGGATCGCGGGAGAAGACGAAATCGTGGTGGGCAAGGTGCTCGTAGCGCTCCTTCAGCCCGAGATAGAGCACCACGCCGGAACAGGCCGGCTCGGGGTTCTTCTTCTCGAAGGATTTTCCCGGCTCGCCGCCGATCAACTCCTTGTAGGTGCGCACCGAATCCATGTTGGAAATCACGGCGTCGAAGGGCGTGGAGCCCTCGGCGGTGCGCACGCCGCGCACGGCGCCGCCCGTGGTGTCGATCCCCGTCACCTCGATGCCGGGCTTCAGCGTCGCGCCGAGTTCCTCGGCGAGCTTGGCGAGGCCCTCCGCCACGGCGCGGGTGCCGCCCATCGGGTACCAGACCCCCTCGGAGGTCTGCATGTGGGCGATGGCGCAGAGCACGGCCGGCGCGCCGTAGGGCGAGGAGCCGACATACTGGACGAAGTGGTCGAGCATCTGCGCCAGACGCGCGTCCTTGACCTTGCCCCGGATGGTGGAGGCCACCGAAGCATGCATCCGCAGGGAGAGCACGTCCCGCAGGGTGCCGGGATTCATGTTCTCGCGGATGTTGATCGTGTCGAACAGATCCTCGACCGGCTTCCAGAAGAAGAACTTTTCCGAAACGCCGTGCAGGTGCTCGGAGATGGAGATGAATTTTTTATAGCCCTCCCCGGTGCCGGGGGCGAAGCGGTCCATCTCGGTGGCCATGGTGGCCACGTCCTGCATCAGGTCGATGCGGGTGCCGTCGTCGAAGAAGCAGCGCCATTGCGGATCGAGCCGGCGCAGGTCCATGTAATCGTGCACCGAGCGCCCGGCCTCCGCGAAGATGCGCTCCAGTACCCGCGGCACGGTGAGGATAGTCGGCCCCATGTCGAAGCGGAAGCCGGCCTCGTGCAGGACGGCGGCCTTGCCCCCGAGCCAGCCGTTCTTGTCGTAGACGGTGACGCGATGGCCCCTGGCGGCGGCGACGCAGGCGGCGGCAAGCCCCCCGAGGCCTGAGCCGATCACCGCGACCCTCGAATCCTGGCTCATGAACTGGGCACGCTCCGCATGGGCGAGACGAACGGCCCGGCCCTGTGTGTCAAGCTAGATGCGAGCCGGCGGGGGTCAACGCGCCCTCCCGTCGCGGCACGAGACATCCACCGGGTTTCTGCGCGCCGACGGGATCCCAGAGGGGCCATCAGATCGTCCGCCGCGACACGCTCGCCAGCGCGACGCCGAGGCCGGCCAGCGCCATGGCGGCGAGCACCGCCAGGGCCGGCAGGGCGGCGGGCAGGCCCTCGCCGAGGGCGGATTGGTAGGCCTCGATCGCCCAGGCGTTCGGGGTCAGCCAGCCGGCCTGCTGCAGCCAGGGCGGCATCAGGAAGCGCGGCACCATCGAGCCGCCGACCGCCGAGAGGAGCAGCACGCCGAAGGTCGCCGCGAGATGCGCCTGCTGGCGCGAGGCGGCCAGCGCGCAGGCGGCGAGGGCGAGCCCGGCGGCCATGGCTGAGACGAGCAGGCACGCGGCGAGGAAGGCGGGCCAATGCGGGCCGATCTCGACCCCGTAGAGCAGCCCCGCCGCGAGGAAGATCAGCCCGGCCTGGACCACGCCCTGGGCGGTGAGGAAGCCGAACTTGCCGAGCACCACCACCGGCAGCCCGCCCGGCCCGGCCATCAGGCGGTCGCTGAGGCCGGATTCGCGCTCCTCCACCAGGGAGAGGGCGCCCTGCATCGCCGCGAAGAGCAGGAACACGGCGGTGATCGCCCCGGCATAGTAGCTCACCCGCGCGTTGGCGGTGCCGGAGGCGGTGCTCACCCGCTCCACGAGGCTCGCGAAGGAGAAGGGCTCCTTCTTCGCCCGCTGCTCGGCGAAGGCGTCGTCGAGGAAGCGCCGCTCGTCCGCGCCGATCTTGCCGGTGCGCTCGACATCCGCGATCACCCGCGAGAGCACCACGTCGGGCATCGCCTCGTTCAGCACCCGCTGCAACTGGCCGAGCGCGATGGGCGTCGCCAGCGCCTTGGCCGGGTTCTCCACCAGCACGATGGGCTGGTCCGCCGGGGCGGGGGCATCTCCAGACGTTCCCGCGATCAGGTCGCCGCGCAGGGCGAGCGCCACGTCGACCTCGCCCGCCCGCACCTCCCGCGCCACCTCCGCGAGGCTCTTCGCGTCGAGGCGGGTGACACGCAGGGACGGGTCGGCGGTCAGCGCGTCCATCAGCCGGTGGGTGGCGGGCGTGCCCGCGAGGTCGGCGAGGCCGAGATGGATGCGGATCCGGTCGCCGATGGCGCCGGAGAAGATCGCCGCGAAGATCGAGAAGATCACCGTCGGCAGCACGAAGGCCATGACGAGCGCCGCCCGGTCCCGCACCAGCGAGAGCAGCATCACCCGGAAGGCGGCGCCGATCATCGGGTCAGCCCCGCGGTGAGGGGCCGCGCGGCGGCCCCGGCCTCGCCCACGTCGCGGGGGCGTAGCGCTTCGAGATAGAGGGTTTCGAGACGCGGCGAGCGCACCCGCACCTCGCTCACCGGCACGCCCTGAGCGCGCAGGGTCCCGAGGAGCGCCGCCCCGTCGAGGCCCGCCCGCTCGCCCGTGCGCCAGCGCAGGCCCGAGGCCCCGGCCGGGGTGAAGCCCGCCCGGCGCAGGACCAGTTCGGCGGCGGCGTCGGGCGCGGTGTCGAGGATCAGCTCCCGCTCCGGCGGGCCGGTGCGCAGGCGCGCGAGCAGGTCGGCCAGATGGCCCTCGCGGACGATCCGCCCCTGCGCGAGGAAGGCCACCCGGTCGGCGAGCCGTTCGGCCTCCGGAAAATCATGGGTCGCGATGAGGATCGCCGTGCCCTGCTCACGCAGGCGCTGCAGCACGGCGTGGATCGCGGCGCGGGCGGCGAGATCGACGCCGTTGGTCGGCTCGTCCAGCAGCACGAGGGCGGGTTGCCCGATCAGCCCGGCGGCGATGTTGACACGGCGCTGGTAGCCCCCCGACAGGGTCGCCACCACGTGCCCCGCGACGTCCGCGATGTCGGCCAGCGCCAGCACCCGCGCGACGGCCTCCCGCCGCTCCCGGCGGGGAAGGCCGGCGAGTTGCGCGAAGACCGAGAGGTTCTCGGCGACGGTCAGGCGCGGGTAGAGGGCGATCTCCTGCGGCACCCAGCCCACCGCCCGGCGGGCCTCGCCGGAGCGGTGCGGATCGGCCCCCCCGACGCGCACGCTGCCGGCATCGGGCGTCAGACGCCCGGCCACGAGGCGCATCAGCGAGGTCTTGCCCGCGCCGTTCGGGCCGAGCAGCGCCAGGGTCTCCCCCGCCCCGAGGGCGAGGTCGATCCCGTCGAGCACCGTCCGGCCGCGCAGGGCGAGGGAGACGCCGCCGAGGACCGCCACAGGCTCCGAGGGCACAGGCCCCAAGGGGCGCCCCATGGCGATCAGCGCCTCGGCAGGGCGCGGACGAGCCGCACGCGGAGGGAGACGCCTGGTTCGCGCAGGGTGAACGCCGCCTCACGGAAATCCGGCCGCCCCCGCCGCCCCGAATCGTTCGAGAAGCCGTAGGGCTCCAGCGGCAGGCCGAGGCCGGTGCGGTCGAGCTGGCCGTTGCCGTTGCTGTCCTGGAAGGCGGCCACCGCGTAGGTGCCGGGCGGGACATCGCGGAACAGGAAGCGGGCACTGCCCGAGGCGCTGCTTTCCCTGTCGCCCTGGCCGCAGGCGTCGCCGGACAGCCCGCCCTGGCAGAGCGCCACGAGCACGGGCCCGGCGCCGGGCTCCGCCCCATCGACCTCCACCTGGATCGCCGCCGCCCGCGCCGGGCCCATGAGGGCGAGGAGCAGGGCGGTGCCGCAGAGCCGGGCGAGGGCGGGGCGCGTCAAGAGGCTTCGCCGGGCGCGGCCAGGGGCGCCGTCTCGGGCAGGCCCGCATTCTCGACGGCGCGGGCGCCGGCCAGTTCCTCGATGAGCAGCTTGGCCGAGATGCGCGCGCCCTCGTAGATCACCGGCAGGCCGGAACCCGGATGGGTGCCGCCGCCGACGAGGTAGAGGCCCGGCCCGAAGCGGTTGTGCGGCCGGAACCACAGCATCTGCATCAGGTCGTGGGCGAGGTTGAAGGTCGCGCCTTCGTAGACGGCGAAATCGCTCTCCCACTGGGTCGGATCGATGACACGCTCGTAGCGGATGCGCTCCTCGATGTCGTGGAGGCCGAGGAGCTTCAGCCGCTCCAGCGCCAGGGCGCGGTAGGATTCGCGGATCGCCGGCCAGTCGATCCCGGCCTTCAGGTTCGGCACCGGCACCAGCACGTAGAGGGCGGTGTGGCCGGGGGGCGCCATACCGCCATCGGTGTAGCCCGCGTGCTGGACGTAGAGGGAGGGCTGCATCGGCAGCGTCCCCTCGGTGATCTCGCGGATGTTCTGCTCATAGTTTTCGGCGAGCAGGATCGTGTGGTGCGACAGGCTCGCGGGCATTTTGCCCTCGATCCCGAGGTAGAGCATGAAGGTCGAGCAGGAGAGCCGCGCGTCGGCGATCTTGGCGTCGCGCCAGCGGGGGCGGTGCTGCTCGGGGACCAGGGCCTTCACCACCTTGGCGAAGTCGCCGTTGATGACCACCGCGTCCGAGCGGAAGGTCTCGCCGTCCACCACGACGCCGTTGGCGCGGGTCCCGTCGAACGTCACGCGCTCGACGTCGGCGTTGAGGCGCACGTCCACGCCCATCCGCCGCGCCAGCCCCGCCATCGCCTCCGAGATGGCGCCGCAGCCGCCCACCGGGTGGTACACCCCGTGCTCGTATTCGAGGAACGAGAGGATCGTGAACAGGCTCGGGCAGCGGAACGGGCTCATCCCGAGGTATTTGGTCTGGAACGAGAAGGCGAGCCGCACCCGCGGGTCGGCGAAGTAGCGCTTCAGGTCCCTGTCGACGCTGCGGCCGGGGTGGAGATGGGGCAGGGCGGCGAGCATGGCCGGGCTCGCCATGCTGAGGAAGCGGTGGAACGGCTGTTCCAGCACCGGCTTGAAATAGTCGAGCTTCTTGCGGTTCTCCGTGAAGAACTTCTTCACGTTCTTCGCGTCGTCCGGGGCGAGGCGGCCGATCTCCGCCTCCAGCCTGTCGAGGTCTCCGGTGGCGCGGATCTCGCCGGAAATGCCGCCGTCGCCCTCGAAGACGAGGTGGTACTGCGGATCGAGCCGCTCCAGCTTCACGTGGTCTTCGAGGCGCTCGCCGCAGCTGTTGAAGATGTCCGCCAGGATCTGCGGGTACAGGAAGAAGGTCGGGCCGATGTCGAACTTGTAGCCGCCCGGCGCCTCCACCGTCTTGGTGCGGCCGCCGACCTGGCTGTCCTTCTCGAACAGCGTGACGTGAATGCCCGCCCGCGCCAGCAGGAGCGCGGTGGCCAATCCGCCCGGGCCGGCGCCGACAACGGCGACCCGACGCCCCGAGAGCGCCCTCAACCCATCCCGCGCCTGAAGCAACGCCACGAACTCCCGTTCAACCCCTGGTCCTGTAGGGCCAAGCTAGAGATAGCGCGTCGAACGGCAATTGCAGCCCATTGTCGCGCGCCGGATTGCGGATGGAACGTGTGTATCCCCCGTTGATGCGAACCCGGAATCATTATGCGGGGCCTGCGTTCAACCGTCCCTGTACGAGCGCCAGCGCATGCAGGACGATGCCGGCCGCCGTGGCGACGTTGAGCGAATCGAAATCTCCCGCCATCGGGATGCGTAAACCCCGCGCCCGCCGGATCAAGCCCGCCTCCAATCCCGGCCCCTCGGTGCCGAGGATGAGGAGCGCACGGGCCGGCAGGGGGCGCTGGCCCAGGTCCTCCCCCGCGCCGGGGCTGAGCGCCAGGGCTTCGAGGCCGAGCTTGTCGGCGAGCGCCAGCCAGTCGGTGCCCTCCGCCAGCCGCGCGAAGGGCGTGACCAGGGCCGCCCCCGCCGAGACGCGGATCGCCTTGCGGTAGAGCGGATCGCAGGTCGCGGCATCGAGGAGCACCGCATCCGCCCCGAAGGCGGCGGCGTTGCGGAAGGCCGCGCCGACATTGTCGTGGTTCGTCAGCCCCGCCAGCGCCAGCACCAGGGCGGGGGCCGGCGCGGGCGGCACGATCGCCTCCGGCGCGGGCTCGTCCCCGCGCAGGCCGATCGCCAGCACGCCCCGGTGGATCGGGAAGCCCGTCACCGCGCCCATCACCGGCTTGTCGGCCACGTAGACCGGCGCCGCGCAGCCCCCCAGCGCCCCCGCGAGGCCGGGAAGCCGCTCGGGGGCGAGGAGGAGCGATTCGGCCCGGAAGCGCGAGCGCGGGCCGAGGAGCAGCCGGAGCGTCACCTCGCCCTCCACCACGAACCGCCCGGCACGGCCGACAAGGTCGCGCTCGCGCATCCTTGTGTAGGGGTCGAGGCGCGGGTCGGCCGGGTCGTGGATCGGCTCAGGCGTCACGGATCTCAGGCATCGCTCGGCGCGATGCGGCTCTTCTCCATCCGCGCGGCCAGCGGATCGGCCTCGGCGCGGTTCGGCACCTTCACCCAGGCCTCGCCGTCGAGCACCGGCTCGCCGGAGACGGCGCAGAGGCAGGCGAGCCGGGCGCGGCGGCGCTCGGGGATCAACTCGGCCACCGTCACCGTCACGTCCACGGTGTCGCCGATGCGCACGGGCGCGCGGAAGTTCAGGGTCTGCGAGATGTAGACCGCCCCCGGCCCCGGCAGGCGGGTGCCGAGCACGGCGGAGATCAGCCCGGCGGTGTAGAGGCCGTGGGCGATGCGCGTGCCGAAGGGCGTGCGCGCGGCGAAGTGCTCGGAGAGGTGGATCGGGTTGCGGTCGCCGGTGATCTCGGCGAAGCCCACCACGTCGGACGAGGCGATGGTCTTCGTCAGAGTCTCGGACAGACCGACTTCCAGATCCTCGAAATACAGGACGCGCAGTTCCGGCAGCATGGCTCGACGGGACCTCCGGTTGCGGCCGCCGTGGATGTCGGCCTTCTCCCCTAGGGGGTCGCACAGGCGGGGCGGCGAATCCACCCGGACTAAGGCGCAACTTTCTTGACCCGTCCGCAGACTTTTCTGACGGCCGGCGCCTCGACAGGAGGGCCGCGCCGGGACAAGAGGCGGGCCGCATCCCTCCCGCCCGGATCCCGGATGAGTCTCGATCCCGCCGCCACCCCGCCCGCCGCCCTGCGCCCGGTCGTGGCGCGCGTGGCTGCCCTGAACGGGGCCTGCTTCGTCGTGGAGATCGCGGTGGCGCTCGCCATCGCCTCCGTCGCCCTGGTGATGGACAGCCTCGACTTCCTGGAGGACGCGGCGATCAACCTGTTGATCCTCGCCGGCCTCGGCTGGAGCGCCCGCAACCGGGCGCGGCTCGGCACCGGCCTCGCGTTCCTGCTGATCCTGCCGGCGCTGGCCGGGGCCTATGCCGCCTGGGACAAGTTCTCGGATTTCACGCCGCCCGCGCCGCTGCCGCTGATGCTCACCGGGCTCGGGGCCTTCGCGGTGAACCTCGCCTGCGCGACGATGCTCGCCAAGCACCGCTCGGGCTCCGGCAGCCTCACCCGCGCCGCCTACCTCTCGGCCCGCAACGACACGGTGGCCAACCTCGCCGTGGTCGCGGCGGGGCTCACGACGGTGTTCGTGCCCTCCCCCTGGCCGGACCTCGTCGCGGCCGGGCTGATCGCGATCCTCAACGCCGATTCGGCCATCGACATCCTCCGCGCCGCCGCCGCCGAGCGGCGCGCCGCCGGGTGAGACCTCCCATGCGCATCTTTCCGCTCTCCGACCTGCACCTCGAACGGCGCCGCCTCGACCTGATCGCGCCGCCCACGGGCGACTTCGACGTGCTCGCCTGCGCGGGGGACCTCTACGAGGGCCATCCCGAGCGGGGGCTCGCGGCGCTGCTGCACCTCGCGCAGGGGCGGCCGGTGGTGCTGGTGCCGGGCAACCACGAGCATTACGCGCCGACCGGCGACACCCGCACGGCGCCGGAACTGCTCGCCGCCCTGGTCGCGGAGGTGGAGCACCTGAACACCCTCGGCGCGGGGATCCATCTGCTCGGGCATGGGCGATCGGTGGAGATCGACGGCGTGCGCTTCCTCGGCACGACCCTGTGGAGCGATTGGCGCCTCGCCGGCCGCTGGCTCCCGCCCGACGCCCCCGACCGTCCGGCGGACCCGGCCGCCTACGCCGCCGCGCGAATGACCGACCCGGTGACGGGCTCGCGGGAATATCGCGGTTCGATCAAGCGGGCGGACGGCCACGCGTGGCAGCCCGCCGACGCGATGGCGGCGCATCTGACCGAGCGCGAGGCGCTGCTCGCCGCGCTCGCCGTGCCGCATGGGGGGAAGACGGTCGTCATCACCCATCACCCGGCGAGCCCGCTCGCCGCCGACCGGTTCCGGGATGCTCCCGGCGTGCCCTGGTGGGTGCCGGCCTTCTACGCGACGACGCTGCTCGACGACCTCGCGGACGAATCACGGCCGGACCTGTGGGTCTCGGGCCATTTCCACGCCGGCCACGACATGCGGATCGGACGCTGCCGCTGGGTCGCCAACCCCGTCGAGGGGGCGACCTACCGGGCGGATTTCGTGGTCGATATCTGAGCGGGCGGGCCGGTGCCAGGGCACCGGCCCGCAACGCCTCAGCGATGCACCAGCACGTTGCGGAACTGCCAAGGATCGCTGGTGTCGATGTCCTCCGGGAACAGGCCCGGACGGTCGGTGAGCGGGGTCCAGTCGGTGTACACGCCGACGACCGGGCCAAGATACGGCGTCTGCACTTCCAGGCAGCGGCGGAAGTCGATCTCGTCGGCCTCCACGATGCCGGCCTCGGGGTTCTCGATCGCCCAGACCATGCCGGCGAGCACCGCGCTCGTCACCTGAAGGCCGGTGGCGTTCTGGTAGGGGGCGATGCGGCGGGTCTCCTCGATGGAGAGTTGCGAGCCGTACCAATAGGCGTTCTTGGCGTGGCCGTAGACCAGCACGCCGAGCTCATCGATGCCGTCGACGATCTCGGTCTCGTCGAGGATGTGGTGCTTCTCCTGCACCGTGCCGGCGTTGCCCCACATCTCGTGCAGCGACAGCACCGCGTCGTCGGCCGGGTGGTAGGCGTAGTGGCAGGTCGGGCGGAACACCGCCTTCTCGCCCTCGCGCACCGTGTAGTAGTCGGCGATCGAGATCGCCTCGTTGTGGGTCACGAGGAAGCCGAACTGCGCCCCGGCGGTGGGCACCCAGGTGCGCACGCGGGTGTCGGCGCCGGGCTGGAGCAGGTAGATCGCGCAGCGCGAGCCCTTGTCCTGCTCGCGGGCGTTCTCCGGCATCCAGGTCTCGTTGGTGCCCCAGCCGAGCTCGGCCGGCTGGTTGCCCTCGGAGACGAAGCCCTCCACCGACCACGTGTTGACGAAGACGCCGCGCGGCTTCGGGTTCTTGGCCCGCTGCGTGTCGCGCTCGGCGATGTGCACGCCCTTCACGCCGAGCTTGTGCATGAGCCCGGCCCACTCCTCCCGGCTCTTCGGCTCGGGATCGGTGACGCCGGTGTCCTTGGCGATGTTGAGCAGCGCCTGCTTCACGAACCACGAGACCATGCCCGGGTTGGCGCCGCAGCAGGACACGGCGGTCGGCCCGCCCGGCTTCTGCGCGCGGGCGTCGAGGATGTCCTGGCGGAGCGCGTAGTTGGTGCGGTCGCCCTGGCTGCGGGTCTTGTCGAAGTAGAAGCCCGGCCACGGCTCGGCGACGGTGTCGACGTAGAGGGCGCCGAGTTCCCGGCACAGCTCCATGATGGCGCGGGAGGAGGTGTCCACCGACAGGTTCACGCAGAAGCCCTGGCCGCCGCCCTCGGTGAGGAGCGGGGTGAGCACCTCGCGGTAATTTTCGGGCGTGAGCGCGACGGTCTCGAAGCGCAGGCCGTGCTTCTCGGCGAGCGCCTTATGGGTGTCGACCGGGTCGATCACCGTGAAGCGGGCCTTGTCGTACTCGAAATGGCGCTCGATCAGCGGGAGCGTCCCGCGCCCGATCGACCCGAAGCCGATCATCACGATGGGGCCGCCGATGCGGCCGTGGATCGGCCAGCGCGTGGGCGCGTCGGTCATGCTGGAATCCTCGTCTGGTGGGCGGCGCGGACGCCGCGACTTCGCACAGGCGGCGGTAGGCCGCACAGGTGACAGTTCAGCGACGGTCGGGCCACCGGGCCGCCATCGCGATCATCCCGCTCCATGGCGTCTCGCCCCGGCAGGGTCAACCGCCCCGCGCGCGGACAAACCTTGCCGCTTGGTTAACGCGCCGGACATCCAGGCATGTGTTGTACGCATGCCTCAGCGGCATTCCGGCCCATGGATTGCTAAAATGGGGAGGCTCATATTGCACTGCAGCAGACGGGAAAAGCCGTCGCGGAAACGTCCGAGCCTTTCGACATGGAGTCGTCAATGCTCGCTCTCATCGCCTCTCGCGTCCCGTCCCCGGTCGAGGAATCCGCCGTCGGGGATCCCGGTTTCCTCACCCTGGCCATCGCCCTGGTGCGCGCGATCCGTCGCGAAAGCGCCGCCGCCCTGAATCGCCATTGCGATCTCATCGCCCGCGCCGGCGGTCCGCTTCCTCTCTGAGCAGGTCGATTGCTTAAGCCCCGGTGAGGCGTTAGGCGGCTTCGCGTCCGATCCGCGTTCCGGGGGAACCGTCTTCATGCCGCCGATCCGTCTGCCTGTCCGCCGTGCGGCTCTGCTCGTCGCGGCGCTGCTCAGCGCCACGGCCGCCAGGGCGCAGGACGCCGACCCGGCCGCCGAGAGCCCGCCCGCCGCCGGATCGGGTGCGGCGCCCAAGGCGCGGCCGAAGCCGAAGCCCGCCCCGAAGCCCGTCGCCAAGCCGGTCCCGACGCCGGCCGCGGCGCTCCCCGTCGCGGCCTGGCCCACGGGGGCGACGACCGTCAGCGAGAGCTACGGCGACTGGACGGTCTCCTGCGTGCGCCCGGAGACCAAGGCGACCTGCATCGTGGTCCAGTCCCAGGGTGATTCGAAGACCGGCCGGCGCCAGTTCGGCTTCGAGCTGAGCGTGCCGAAGGACGGCCGCTCCGAGGGCGTGATCCTGATGCCGTTCGGCATGGCGATCGAGCCCGGCGTGACGTTCAAGCTCGACGAGCAGGCGCTGGGCAAGGGCGCGCCCTATTCGACCTGCACGAGCGATGGCTGCCTCGTGCCGATCAGCTTCCCGGCCCTGGCGACGGACGGGATGCGCAACGCCAAGAGCCTCACCGTCACCGCCCAGAAATCCGGCAACAGCGAGCCCGCCACCATCGTGGTGCCGCTGGCGGGCTTCCCGCAGGCGTTCGACCGGGCGGTCGCCCTCGGCGGTTAAGCCGCTATTAGCCGTGCTCGTGCAGGGTCCATCCCATGGCGTCGAGGCGTGGCGGCTTTCGCCCCCGCGCCGGGATCGGATCATTAGAAAGCGATGGCGACGTTGCGCGGGCGAAACCGGACAGGACGCGGCCTTCGCGCCCGATCCGTTCCGCTCGTGGCCGCGCTCCTCGCGCCCACGTTGTTCTGGGCCGCCGGGCTCGATCCGGCGCTCGCCGCCCGCCTCGTCTCGGCCAAGGGGTCCGACACGGACGGCTACGGCCGCCTCGTCCTCACCTTCGACAAGCCCGTCACCGTCAAGGCCACGGTCTCGGGCGGCATCCTGATTCTCGGCTACGGCGAGCGCGCCACGGCGGGGCCGGAGCGGCTTTCCGAGGAGCTGGCGGGCTACGTCGCCGCCGTCCGCCGCGATCCCGACGGGACCGGCCTGCGCCTCGCCCTGCAGAAGCCGGTGCGGGCCAACGTCCAGCTCGCGGGCGAGCGCGTCTTCGTGGATCTCCTCCCCGAGAGCTGGAAGGGCCTGCCGCCTGCCCTGCCGCAGGATGTCGTGGCCGATCTCGCCCGCCGGGCGCGGGCCGCCGAGGAGGCGTTGCAGGCGCGCGCGCCCGTGCCGCCGCCGAAGGCGCTCGGCCTCGACCTCGCCCTCCTGCCGACGCTCACCCGCTTCTCCCTGCGCCTGCCCGAGGGCGTCTCGGCCACCCTGACGACGGAGGGCGCGGCCACGCGCCTGCGCGTCGCGGGCCGCTACACCATCGATGCGGGGGCCGTGCGCGGCCGCCCGAGGCCGGGCGTCTCCGCCCTGGCCACCGACGCCGACGAGGGCTCGGCGAGCGTGATCGTCACCCCCGCCGAGGGCTATGCCGTCCGGGGCGAGCGGGAGGACGGGCTTTACACGATCGACGTGACCCGCAAGGTGGTCGCGCCGCCCAAGACCACGGAGGTCGCGGTGCCGGAGGGGCCCGCGCCCGCCCCGGAGGACGCGCCCGCGCCGAAGGAGGCCGCCGCCGGCCCGGCGCCCGCGAAGCCGGCTCCGCCGAAGCCCGCGCCCGTCGCAGAGGCGGTGCCGACGAAGCCCGCCGGCTCCGGCCTCGTCTTCCCCTTCGCCCGCCTGCCGGCGGCGGCCCTCTTCGAGCGCGGCGGCATCGCCTTCCTCGCATTCGAGACGGCCGACCCCGTCTCCGTGCCGCCCCCCGGCGCCACGGGCTTGCGGGCGCTCGGCGAGCCCCAGCGCTCCGGCCCGCTCACCATCCTGCGCTTCGAGATCCCGGCGGGGAAACTCCTCGACCTCGGCGCCGTCGTGAGCGCGGGCGGCCCCGCCTGGGAGCTCTCGGCGGGGGACGGCCTCAACCCGAGCGCCAGCCTCGATCCCGTCCGCCGCCCGAGCCCGTCCGGGCAGGTGGCGGTCGCCGTGCCGCTGCCCCGCGCGGGGGCCGCCGGATGGCTCGACCTCGACGGCGAGCGGATCGCGGTGGTGCCGTCCTCGGCGCTGGACGCGGTCGGCAACCCCAAGACCCGCCGCTTCGTGGATTTCGAGATCCTGCCGAGCCGCCACGGCCTCGCGGTGCTGGCGGCGGCGGACGACCTCGCCGTGCGGCTCGACCTCGACGGGGTGCTCATCGCCCGCGAGGGGGGGCTCGCCACCTCGAACGCCCCGAAGAGGTCGGAGACGGTGCTCGATCAGGCCAGCGCCTCCACCATCGACCGGGGGGCCTGGGAGAAGGTCCGCCTCGGCAACGTGCGCGAGACCCTGCGCGGCCTCCTCGCGGACGCGGCGATGGGCCCCGTCATCGAGCGCGGGCCCGCCCGCATGGCGCTGGCCCGCGCCTCCTTCGCCAACGGCCTGGACGTGGAGGCCCTGACCGCCCTGGAGGCGGCCGCCGCCGACGATCCGCTCGTGGCCGACATGCGCGACACGGCGATGCTGCGCGGCATCATCCTGGAGCATATCGGCCGGCATGCGGAGGCGATGAAGGCGCTCTCCGTGCCGCTGCTGACCGCCGACCCCGAGGCCGCCCTGTGGCGGGCCATGGCGGCGGCGGGGTTGGGCGACTGGACGAGCGCCGAATCGGGGTTCCAGAAGGTGCTGTCGCTGGCCGAGCGCTACCCCGCCGACATGGCCTCGGAGATCCGCGCCACGGCGGCCGAGGCCGCGATCGAGACCGGCGATGCCGAGACCGCCGCCGCCCGCGCCGTCGAGGGGCGGGACCTGCACCCGCTGGTGCGCGACAGGCTCGCCCTGGTGCGGGCGCGGGCCGCCGAGACGACGGGGCAGGATGCGGCCGCCCTGGAGGCCTATGCCAAGCTGGCCGACAAGGCCGAGCGGCCCGTCGCCGCCGCCGCCGCCCTGCGCGGCGCGCTCCTCGCCCGCGCCATGGGCAAGATCGACGTGCCCGCCGCCATCGACAAGCTCGAACGCCTCGCGCTCCTCTGGCACGGCGGCCCCCTCGAAGAGGCGATCAATGCCGGCCTCGCCCGGCTCTACCTCGCGGATGGGCGCTGGCGCCCGGCCTTCGCCGCCGTGCGCCGGGCCAACATGCTCGCCCCGGCCTCGTCGCTGTCGCGCTCCCTCACCTCGGAGGCACAGGGCGCGTTCGAGGACCTCTACCTCGCGGGCAAGGGCGATTCGCTGCCCGGCGTCGCGGCGGTGGCCCTGTATTTCGACTTCAAGGAACTCGCCCCCATCGGCCGGCGCGGCGACGCGGTGGTGCGCCGCCTCGCGGACAGGCTGGTGGGGCTCGACCTCCTCGATTCGGCCGCCGACCTGCTGCAATATCAGGTCGACAACCGGCTCACCGGCCCGGCGCGCTCGGCCGTGGCGGCGAAGCTCGCCACCGTCCTGCTCATGGACGACAAGCCGATGCGGGCGCTCACGGCGATCGAGAAAACCGACATGCCGGAACTGCCGCTCGACCTGCGGCGGGCGCGGTCCCTGGTGCGGGCGCGGGCGCTCTCGGACCTCACCCGCACCGACCTCGCCCTCGAAGCCATCGAGGACGAGACCGGGCCGGACGTGGCGCGGCTGCGCGCGGACATCCTGTGGAGCGCCCGGCGCTGGCGCGAGGCGGGCGAGGCGCACGAGGCGCTGCTCGGCGAAGCCTGGCGCGCGGGCGGCCCCCTCGAAGAGGGCGCGCGGGGCGATTGCATCCGCGCGGCCATCGCCTACGACCTCGCGGGCGAACGGCTCGGCCTCGAACGGCTGAAGGCGAAGTTCTCCGGGCCGATGGCGCTGGGGCCGGATGCGCGCACCTTCGCGCTCCTCACCAGCGACGGGGCGACCCGCACCCAGGGCTTCCGCAGCATCGCCGCGCGGGCGACCAAGGCCGAGACCCTGTCGGCCTTCCTCGCGGAATACCGCAAGCGCTACCCCGAGGCCGCCGTGCCGGATCGCGGCACCCCGAAGGCCGAGGGCAGCCAGAGCCGCGCCGACACCCCGGCCGCACCGCCGCCGGGGTGAGGCGCCGGCCTCACTTGATGATGCGGGCCACCTTCAGCGCCTGGGAGAACATCTGGTCGAGGGCCTTGTTGATGTCGTCCGGCGTGTTGGCCGTGTAGAAATAGCCCGTCGTGGCGCAGGCCTGCAGCGGCGTCGCCAGGGTCGGGCTGAAGCCGTTGACCCGGCCGTTCTCCCACGCGACCGTGCCGCCGTAATCGACATACGAGATCTGGTTGTACGGGATGTAGAGGACCGAGATCGTCGCCCCGGCGTTCTTGAGCGCCGCGCACGTGTTCGGGTCGATCTGCGACGGCTGCGAGCCGTCCCACCACGCCGCATTGTAGCCCGAGAACTTCGACGGGTTGCCGGGATAGGTGTACTTGCCGTTCCACGTGAAGAAGTGCTGGCCGTTCTGCATCCCGTCCGTGATCAGGAACACGAACGGCTTCGGCTTGGCGGCGGTCGAGCCGTCGCCGTAGACCGAGACGGTCGATTGCATCTGCGGCATCGCCACCTCGAAATGCGTGCCCCCCGACCCCGTCCCGGTGCTCGGGTCGTTGTTCGTGTAGAGCTGCGTCGAGCCGGTATCGAGGAGGTTTGTGAAGGCGAGCGGCCAGGTCTGGCCGCATTGCGCGGCCGTGTTCAGGGTCGCGATGCTGCTCGTCAGTCCCGCCAGCGTGGCGAGCTGGTTGATGAACGGATAGAGGCCGACCCGGTACTGGTTCGGCACGACGGGCGCCGCCGCCCGCTTGAGCAGGTTGCACACCGCGTTGTTCACCGCATCCGAGCGCAACTGGATCTTGCCGGCCGCCAGCGTCCAGCCGTTGTTGCCCGGGAAGTGGCAGGCGAACTGGCAGCCCTGCTTGTAGTCCGAGTACATGTCCTTGTTCTGGGCGGCGAGGTTGGTCATGCCCGTCGTCGTCGAGGGCAGGCCCATCGAGCCCGAGACGTCGACCATCAGGTAGAAGTCGAGGTAGCTCGGCAGGTCCACCGAGGCCTCGACCGTGTTGCCCAACGTCGTCGTCGGCGTGCGGAACAGCTTGCCGAAGTTGTTCTGGATCGTGGCCGAGTACTGGATCGTCGACTTGAGCGTCTGGTGGTCCCGCGTCACCGTGTTCGTCGTCAGGCTCACGGTGGTGTAGGGCACCTTGCCGGCGTTGACGTTGAACGAGTTGATCGCCTGCTGCTGCCCGGCCGCGATGGCGTTCTGGTTGAGGTTGGCGTCGTTGGGGTTGGCCGCGATATAGGCCTTGGCCGTCACCACGCCGGCCAGCGCGGCGGCGTCGGCGGCGGCGTTGAGCTTGGTCTTGGTGGTGATGGCCATGCCGTAATCCACCCCGAGGCCCATCAGGCCCAGGAGCGGGATCAGGCTCAGCCCGAACAGGATGCTGATGTTGCCCTCGCGGGCACGCGGGAGCGCGGCAGCCCGGCCGGCGAGCCGGCTCACGCTGGTCAATAGCCTGGACATTTGGTGGCGATGCCGTCGTTGTTGGTGGCGTCGTAGTTGATCAGGGTCGCGTAGCGGGGCTGCACGTAGGCGCTCCGGGCGATCTTGATCGCGGGAAAGAACTTCGAGCCCAGCGTCGGCGTGAAGTTGAACACCACGTCGATCACGATGAGCGTGGCCGGGCCGAAGACCGAGCGCGGCAGGGTGGTGCGGTTCGGCGCCGCCGTGTTGTCGGCGGGCAGCTGCGGCGTGGAGCAGGGCCGGTAATTCGCCCCGTAGGGCTGGGCCGTGCCGGTACTCGTCCAGACGACGTTGGCCGTGTAGCAGGCGCTCTGGTCGGCCGGGTCGTTGCAGGTGGCCGTGACCTTGGTGAAGGCGATGCTCGCGTAGTTGATCGAGATGTCGCCCCACCACGACAGGTTCTGCCGCTTGGCGTCGTTCAGCAGGTAGGGGAAGATGACCATCGCCGCGTCCAAGCTGAAATGCAGGTCGAGGGCGTTGACGGTGGCCGTCGTGGACGTGTCCGGCGGCTTGGCCTGGGAGACCATCTGGCTGATCGAGCGCGCCACCTGCCCGACCTTGCGGCTGGCGTTGATGTAGATCACCACCTGCGTGCCGGTGAGCAGCAGGACGAGCAGGATCGGCAGGATCACCGCGAACTCGATCGCCGCGACCCCGCGCTCCGCGCCGAGGAAGCGGCCCAGGGCCGCCGGGAGGGCGCGTGCGGGCCGCATCAATACTGCTCGTTGCGGAACGCCGCCGTCGCGATCGCGAGGTAGGCGGCCTGCCCGTTGAAGGTGGCGCCGCCGCTCAGGATGGAGGCGAAGCCGGAGGGCAGGAACGTGACCGGGTAGATCACCTGCAGGTACTGGAAGTCGCCCTGGGTGCCGAGGTCGAACGTGCCGGTTCCCGGCGTCAGGGCCGGGATCTTCAGGCCGCTCATGTCGGACTTCACGTAGCTGTAATAGCCCGCCGGCTGCGCCGCCTGGGGGATCTTGTAGAGGTTCACGACGAGGTTCGCGCACTTGATGCCGGGCGGCAGCCGGCCGCACAGGCTCTGCGTGAAGCCGCTGGCGGTGACGGAACCGGTCTGCGCCGTGCCGGTGAGGATGTCCCGGGCGGCCGCGTTCGTCGCGTAATCGACTGCCTGGGTGATATACAGGATCGCGCCGACCAGCATGACGAACAGCGTCGTCATGATGAACAGCGTCCCGACGAGGGCGAATTCAACAGCCGCCGCACCCCGCCGGTCGCCGAGAAAATTTCGGAGCCTGACCATAAGCGGATTTAAGCCGCGACAGCTTAAATCAGAGATAATTGGATTGCCGATCCTCGCACAGGTTAGCGGGGTAAGTGCCTAAACCCAGATGCCGGGCACCGGTAACCTTTAGTTTCCGTAACTCTGGACGAGGGAGCCGGCCACCAGCCCCCACCCGTCCACGAGGACGAAGAAGATCAGCTTGAAGGGCAGGGCGACGGTGGCGGGGGGCACCATCATCATGCCCACCGCCATCAGCACCGAGGCCACGACGAGGTCGATGATCAGGAAGGGGATGAACAGCAGGAAGCCGATCTCGAAGGCGCGCCGCAATTCGGAGATCATGAAGGCGGGGGTCACGATCTCCAGCCCGACCTCCTCCGGCCCCTTGGGCACGGGGGCCTTGGCGAGGTCGAGGAACAACTTGAGGTCCTTCTCGCGGACGTTCTTCAGCATGAAGGCCTTGAACGGGCCCGAGGCGCGCTCGAAGGCCTGCACCTGGGTGATCCGCCCCGCGACCAGGGGCTCGATGCCGGCCGTGTAGGCCTCCCGGCCGGTCGGGGCCATGACGAAGGCGGTGAGGAACAGGGCGAGGCTGATGATCACCGCCGTGGGCGGGGCGGTCTGGGTGCCCAGCGCCGAGCGCAGGATCGAGAGCACCACGACGATGCGGGTGAAGGCGGTGGCCATCACCAGCACCGAGGGCGCCACCGCCAGCACGGTGATGAGGGCCACGAGCTGAAGCGCGCGCTCGGTCGTGCCCCCCGCGCCGAGATCGACGGTGAGGCTCTGGGCCGCGGCCGGTCCGGCGAGGAGCACGAGCCCGGCAAGGGCGATCAGGAGACGGGTCATCGCGGCGTCGCGGCCGGGCCGATGCCGGTTCTCCGCGCCTCAAGGTTCTGCCACACCAGCAGGGCCGGAAGGCCCAGCACCACATCCGGCACGCGCTTGGCCAGCGACAGGGCGAGCGCCGTCCCGCCGTCGATCCCGAACAGGCCGCAGACCAGCACGAAGCCGCCCTCCTGCACCCCGAGCCCGCTCGGCACGAGGAAGGCCACGGCCTTGATCGCCTGCCCCAGGGCCTCGATCACCACCACCTCCGTCAGGCCGAACGGATGGTCGCCGATGCAGGCGAGCACGATGGCGACCTCGGCGACGCCGAACAGCCACGCCAGGGCGTGCAGGCAGAAGGATTGCACGAGGGCGCCGCGCCGGCCCTTGCCCCACACCGCGTCGAGTGCGCCCTGCACCTGCGGGCGGGGCTCCGGCTGCACCTCGGCCTCGCGCACGAAGCGGCGGCCGAGGGCGGCGATCCTCTCTTCGAGCACCCGCACGAGGCCGGTGCGCTGGAGGGCGAAGAACCCGCCGAGCAGCAGGGCCGCGACGCCCAGCGACCGCAGGGTCCAATCCGCCAGTTCCGCCGCCTCCGGGCTCGGGACCCGGCTGAGGAACGCGGCGCCGAGCCCGGCGAACAGGGCGAGGGTGCCGACCTGGAACATCATGTCCGCCAGGACCGAGGCCGCCGCCAGGGCGCCGGGCACCCCCCAGAAGGTGAGGAGCCGCGCGCCGAGCACGTCGCCGCCCACCGAGGCCACCGGCAGGAGCACGTTGATGCCCTCGCGCACGAAGCGCAGCGTCAGGCAGGCGCCGGCCGGGGCGGGGACGAGCCCGTCGAGCAGCCGCGCCCAGGCGAAGCCGCAGACGAGGATCGCCGTCGCCCGCACCAGCACGACGCCGGCGAGGCCGAGGAAGCCGATCTTTCCGAAGGCCGTGGCCACGGCGGTGAGGTCGTTCGTCGCCACGAGCCACGCGGCGAGACCCAGCCCGACGAGCGTGCCGGCGAGCGGCAGCCGCCGCAGCACCGCGCGCCCGATGCGAGCCCGGTGCGACCGGTTCGAAGCGACATCCAAGGGCGGGGCGTCCTCGCCATGGCGTTTCAGGGGGAGCGGGGCGAGTCGTCTCCCGCGCCGCCATTATCCGCGCCAGCGGCTAGACGGGCAATGGGGCCGAATTCGGGGAGCAGGGCGGCGCGGGCCCCCGCGACGCCGGCCGCCGGATCGAGGAGCAGCACCCGGCCCTCCGCGAGGCTCGCCCCCGTCGCCACCGCCACCGCCCGCTTGGGGCAGGGGCCGAGGCAGCCGGATTCGATCACGCAGAGCTTGCGCCGCTTGCCCTTGCTCCCCGACGCGGGAGCGAGGTCCGCATGGGCCTCCTTCAGGAGCGTGCGGATCGCCTTGGCCGGCAGGCCCTGCCGCTTGGCGCATTTGGCGCACACCACGACGAGGCCGCCGAACTTGGACTTCGCGCCGCGAGGCTTGGCGGGGCTGGAACGTAATTCAATCGTCATCGGGCGCGACCATCGCAGGAAGGGGCGGGCAGCGGTAGGCGGCGCGATGCGGCGCAGCAACGCGGCCGGTTGGTGCCTTAAAAAGGGCCGAAAAGAACGGGATCCCGGAGTGGCGCACGGCCGTCCTCGGCCGGCTTCCCCGCGAGGGGAAACGGCGCAGATCAGGAACAGCGAGCGGATGAGCTTGGACGACGTCAAGGAGGACCAGCGCGAGGGCGAACTCGTCACGCTGATCCAGCCGACGATGACCGAACTTCGCCGCGAGGCGGAGACCATCCGGCCCATCCCCGAGAAGCGCGGGAAGCTGGCGCTGCTGCGCTCGGCCTCCACCCGCCTGGACTGGCGGCGCCTGCCGGGCCTGCGCCCGTCGCAGCCGGACGGCGAGGAGGCCAGCTATGCCGGCATGCTGATGCGCCGGGTCGGCCTGTTCGTGCTGCTGCCGACGGCGGTGGTCGCCCTCTACATGTTCGGCATCGCCTCCGACCAGTACACCGCCACGGCCCAGTTCGCGGTGCGCGGCAACGTCGAGCCGATGGAGCACGCCAGCCTCGGCCAGTTCACGGCGCTGATCCAGAAGCACAACAGCCAGGACGGCTACATCGTCCGCGACTACATCCAGAGCCAGGCCATGGTCGAGGAGCTGGAAAAGAGCATCCACATCTCGAAGATGTACTCCCGGCCCGAAGCGGATTTCTGGGTGCGGTACGACCCGCGCGATCCGATCGAGCAACTGACGAAATACTGGCACAAGCAGACCAGCGCGGAGATCGACGCCATCTCCGGCGTGATCCGCCTGAACGTGCGTGCCTTCACGCCGGAGGACGCCGTCACCATCGCCCGCGAGGTCGTGACCCGCGCCGAGGTGCTGATCAACGACATCTCGAAGCGCGCCCAGGCCGACATGGTCGCCCAGGCGAAGTCGGACGCCACCGCCGCCGAGGAACGCCTGCGCAAGGCGCATCTCGCCATCCAGAGCTTCCGCAACCAATGGGGCCTGATCGACCCGGTGAAGACCGCCGAGGGCACGCTGACGACGCTGACCCTCCTGCGCAAGGAGAAGATCAAGCTCGACAGCGACCTCCAGGTCCTGCGCTCCTCGAACCTCGACGAGCGGTCGCGCTCGATCCAGACGCTCGCGGCCCAGTCCAACGCCCTCGATCAGCAGATGAAGACCCTGCAGAACGAGATGACGAGCAGCGGCTCGGCGGACGGCCAGCAGAACCTCACCGAGGCGCTCCTCGCCTACGAGGGCCTGCTGGTGGAGCGCAGCATCGCCGAGAAGCTCGAGGAATCCGCGCACACCCTCTACGACAAGGCGCGGATCTCGGCCGCGAAGCAGCAGATCTTCCTGGCGACCTTCGAGCGCCCCGTCCTGCCGACGGAAGCACTCTATCCCGAGCGGGCGCGCACCGTCTTCGTGATGCTGTTCTGCTTCACGGTGCTGTGGAGTTCGTTCACCCTGGTCAAGGCAGGCATCAGGGATCAGCGAAGCTGATCGGGCGGGAAGTGGATACCGTTTCCGCGCCGGCTGATTTAGAGCAGGCGACCATGGCCGCCCCGTCCCCCACTTCCCCCCCCATGTCGGATTTCTCCGCCCTCGTCGCGAAGGCGATCAATCCCTCCATGTCGCGCGAGCAGCGCGAGGCGGTCTATGCCCGGGTGCGCGAGGCCGTCCTGTCGCTTCAGGAGCGCGATGGGCTCGACCCGTCCGACCCCCGCGCCGCCTATCGCCGCCACCTCGTGGAGGAGACGATTCGCGACATCGAGATCGACGTCGCGCGCTACGAATCCATGCGCAAGCTGGACGAGGCCTTCGCCGCCCAGGCGAAGGAGCACAAGGCGCAATCCTCCGGGCGGCGGTAGGCTTCCGGCCCTCAGCCGATCGCCGCGCTCGCCCGCGCCTGGCCGGGTTCGGCCACGTCGAGGCCCGAGGCCACGTACTCGTTGAGCTTGTTGCGCAGGGTGCGGATCGAGATCCCGAGGATCTTGGCCGCATGGGTACGGTTGCCGAGGCAATGGTCCAGGGTGTCGAGGATCAGGTCGCACTCGACCTGCGCCACGGTGCGCCCCACGAGGCCCCGCGTCACCGCCTCGGCCGCCTGGGCGGCCCGGGCCGCCGGTCCCTCCGGCGTCAGGGTGTCGCCCTCAGGGGTGAGCAGCGCCTCGGGCCCGATCTCCGGGCCGGTGGCCAGGAGCACCGCCCGGTGCAGCGTGTTCTCCAATTCGCGCACGTTGCCGCGCCACGGGTTCTTCAGCATCAGCGATTGCGCCTGCATCGAGAGCGGGCGCATCGGCAGGCCGTTCGACTCGGCGTAGCGCCGGGCGAAATGCGCGGCGAGTTCGAGGATGTCGCCGGGCCGCTCGCGCAGAGGCGGCAGGCGCAGGGAGACGACGTTCAGCCGGTAGAGCAGGTCTTCCCGGAACGTACCCTTGCGGACCTCCTCCGCGAGGTTGCGGTTCGAGGTGGCGAGCACCCGGATGTCGACCTTGACCGACGCGGTGCCGCCGACCCGGTCGATCACCCGCTCCTGCAGCGCCCGCAGCAGCTTGGCCTGCAGCCGCACGTCCATCTCGGAGATCTCGTCGAGGAGCAGGGTGCCGCCATGGGCCTCCTCGAACCGGCCGATGCGCCGGGCGATGGCCCCGGTGAAGGCGCCCTTCTCGTGGCCGAACAATTCCGATTCGAGCAGGGCTTCGGGAATCGCGGCGCAGTTCACCGAGACGAAGGGCTTGGCCGCCCGGTTCGACTTGGCGTGCAGGTAACGGGCGAGCACCTCCTTGCCGGTGCCGCTCTCGCCGGTGATCAGCACGGAGGCCTCCGCGCGGGCGACCTGCTCGGCCAGCCGCACCACCCGTTCCATCGCCCCGTCGCGCCACACGAACGGGCTGCGGTCGGCGGCCACCGCCTCCAGCACCGCCGCGATCATTTCGGGGTCCGGCGGCAGGGGGATGTATTCCCGCGCCCCCGCCCGGATCGCCGCCACCGCCGCGTTGGCATCCGCCGAGACGCCGCAGGCGACGACCGGCGTGCGGATGCGCTCGGCCTCCAGCGCGCCGATCAGCCCGGCGATGGGCTGGCCGACATCGACCATCACGAGGTCCGCGCCCTTGGCCCGCAGGACGTTGAGGCCCTGAGGCACGCCGTCGGCCTGCGTCACGGACGCGCCGCGCGACATGGCGATCTTCGAGGCGGTGATGAGCTCGCCGTTGAGCCGGCCGATCATCAGGAGCCGCATGGGCCTGTTCCTTCTACCAACGGTTCGAGGGGGTCATGCGGGGCGCTGCCCCGCACCCGCCGAAGGGCTCGGCCCTTCGGGATCCCCATGTCATTCGCCCTTGACGATCTCGGTCATCGTCACGCCGAGCCGGTCCTCGACGAGGACCACCTCGCCGCGGGCGACCAGGCGGTTGTTCACGTAGACGTCGATGGCTTCGCCGACCTTGCGGTCGAGTTCGAGCACCGTGCCGGGGCCGAGGCGCAGCAGGTCGCCGATGGGCATCCGCGCGGCGCCGAGCACCGCCGAGACCATCACCGGCACGTCGAACAATTGTTCGAGGTCGGCGGCGGTCTTCGGCGTGGTCGGCGCGTCGCGGATCGATTCCGGGGCGAAATCGCCGTCGTTGTCGCCGAGCTGGGGCAGGCTGAAATCGTCGGACATGCGTCCTCCGCGTCAGGAGAAGGAGGGGAGGCCGAGGGCCTCCGCGACGGCGGCCTCGATGCGGGCGCGCTCGCGCACGACGCCGCCATCGGCCCATTCGATCCGGGCATCGCCCGGCAGGGTCTCGGGGTCGCCCAGCACCACGAGGCGCCCCTCGAAGCCGCGCTCGCGGGCGAGGCGCTTCACCAGGGTCTCGGCCTCGTCCACGAGGCTGTCATGGACCCGCACCACGAGGTGGGGCACCCCGCGCAGGTGCTGCAGGGCGGTGCGGGCCGCCTCGCCGATGCCGATCAGCGGCTGCGCGTCGAGGGCGTCCCCCGCCACCTTGCGGGCGATGAGCATGGCGAGTTCCACGGCCTGCGCCTCGCGCTCGGCCTCCCGCGCGTCCGCGGAGGCCAGGAGCCCGGCGGCCGAGAGGGCGAGCCGGGTCATCGCGTCGGCGAGGCGGGCCTGCGCCTGCCCCTCGGCCTGGAGGCGGCCTTCCTGCACCCCGCGCGCGAAGCCCGATTGCTCGGCCTGCACGGCCTCCTCGGCGGCGCGCATGGCCTCGGCGCTCGGCCGGGGCCGGCGGAAGTCGGTGTCGAACAGGAAGGGCGTCGTCTGGCGCGCGGGGCTCAATAGACCAACTCCTCCTCGGCGCTGTTCTTGGCGATCATGATCTCGCCCTTCTCGGCGAGGTCCTTGGCCGTCTCGGTCATCTTGGCCTGGGCCTCATCGACCTCCTTGAGGCGCACGGGGCCCAGCGCCTGCATCTCGTCCGTCAGGTTCTTGGCGGCGCGGGTCGACATCTGCGCCAGGAAGAAGGCCCGCGTCCGCTCGTTGGCGCCCTTCAGGGCGCGGCACAGGGTGTCGTTGTCGATCTTGCGCAGCAGGGTCTGCACGCTGCCCGGATCGAGCTTCAGCAGATCCTCGAAGGTGAACATCAACTCGCGGATGCGCTTGGCCGAGCCGCGATTCGCCTGGTCGAGGGCGGCGAGGAAGCGGCCCTCGGTCTGCCGGTCGAAGGCGTTGAACACGTCCGCCATCATCTCGTGGGCGTCGCGCCGCTGGGTCTGAGCGATGGTCGAGACGAACTCGACGCGCAACGTCTCCTCGATGTGGCGCAGGGCCTCCTTCTGCACCGTCTCCATGCGCAACATGCGGTTGAGCACGTCGATGGCGAAATCCTCGGGCAGGATGGTGAGCACCTTGGCGGCGTAATCCGCCCGCACCCGCGAGAGCACCACCGCGACGGTCTGCGGGTATTCGTTGCGCAGGAACGAGGCCAGGATCTCGGGATCGACCTGGGCGATGGACGCCCAGACCCGCTTGCCCGAGGCGCCCTTGATCTCCGCCATGATCAGGGAGACCTGCTCGGACGGGAAGATCTTGAGCAGCAGCGCCTCGGTGCGCTCGAAGTTCGAGGAGATGCCGCCGCTGTTGCCGAGCTTCGTGACGAACTCGATGATCAGCTTCTCGACGGTGTGCACCTCAAGGGCGCCGAGCTGCACCATCGCGGCGCTGACCTTCTTGATCTCCTCCTCCTCGAGGGCCTGCCAGATCGGCGCGCCCTCCTCGTCGCCGAGCATCAGCAGCAGCGCGGCCGCACGCTGGGGGCCGTCGAGCTGCACCAATTCTACGCCGCCAGCCCTCTCGGAATTGCCGATACCCGCCGCCATCGCTCGACCTCAGCTCCTCAATCCTCGTGGATCCACGAGCGCAGCACCTCGACCGTCTCGGCCGGGCTTGCGCGCACCATGTCGACCACGCGTTGCACCGTTTCGGCCTGCACCTGGCCGTTGATCTTGGCGAATTCCATCAGCCGGGCGGTGGGGTTGTCGCGCTCCACCATCGTCACCGCGCCACCGCCGCCGGTCCCGGTGGTCACGGTGATCGTCGCGCCGGGGGGCAGGCCCTCGATCAGCCCGCCGGCCGCGGCGGCCGCCACCTCGGCGGGGGGCGCCAGCACCTGCCGCACCAGCGGGCGCACCACCGTCATCAGCACGATCAAGGTCAGGATCGCGAGCACGCCGAGTTCGCCCAGGCGCATCACGTCCTCGCGGGAGGGCGAGAGCAGCGACTGGATCAGGGACGGGTCCTCGAATTGCGGGGTCCCGGCGGGGCCTTCCGCGAAGCGCAGGTTCACCACCTCGATCTGGTCGCCGCGCGCCTTGTCGAAGCCGACCGCGCTGCGCACCAGGGCGGCGATGCGCTCGATCTCGGCGGGCTGGCGCGGGCTGTAGGCGGCCTTGCCGTCCGGCCCGACGGCGTAGACGCCGTCCACCACCACCGCCACCGAGAGCCGCTTGAGCCGGCCGCCCTCGGCCACCTCCGTCTTGGTGACGCGGGAGATCTCGTAGTTCGTCGTTTCCTCGTTCTTGTTGGTGGCGTCTTTCTGGGAGGCGGGCTTGTCGCCGCCGTTGGCGCCCGGCAACTCGTTGCCGACGGAGGTCGTCCCGCCCTCGGGGCCGCCGGTCAGGGAGGATTCCGTCCGCGTCTGGGAGGAGCGCACCACCCGGCTCTCCGGGTCGAAGGTCTCGGAGCGGCTCTCGATCCGGTTGAGGTCGAGTTCGGCGTTCACCTGCACCCGCGCCCGGCCGGGGCCGACGATGCCGGCCACCACGTCCTCGATCTGCGAGCGCAGGCGCTTCTCCAGGACGAGCTGCCGGTCCTCCATGGCCGCCGCGCCCTCTTGGTCGGCGCCGCGCGCGCCGTCGGCGAGCAGCCGGCCGCGCTCGTCCACGATGGAAACCCGGTCGGGCCGCAGCCCCTCGACCGCCGAGGCGACGAGGTGGCGCACCGCCCGCACCTGCCCCGGATCGAGGTCGCCCATCAGCTTGAGCACGATCGCCGCCGAGGGCGTCTCGCGGTCGCGCTCGAACAGGCGCCGCTCCGGCAGGACGAGGTGGACGCGGGCCGCCTGGACCCGGCCGATGGCGCGGATCGAGCGGGCGAGCTCCCCTTCGAGCGCCCGCAGGTGGTTCACGTTCTGCACGAAGTTCGTGGACGAGAACGCGTCGCCCTTGTCGAAGATCTCGTAGCCGACGCCGGCCTGGGTCGGCAGGCCCTTGCCGGCGAGGTCCATGCGCAGGCGCGGCAGGTCGGCGCGCGGGGCCAGGATGGTCTGTCCGGTGTCGCCCTTGGTCTCGTAGCGGATGCCGCGGGCGTCGAGGTCGCGGATCACGGCGGCCGAATCCTGCATCGACAGGTCGGAGAACAGCACGCCCATGTCGGGGCGCGACACGCGCAGGATGATGAACGCGAAGAAGCCGATGAGCGTCAGCGTCACGGCCGCCATCGCGGCGAGCCGGGCCGGGCCGAGCTTCGTAACGAGATCGAGGATCGGCTTCACGGATGGGACGCTCGGGACGCGGGCGGGCCCGGATCGGGACCACTCGGCAGAAATTGCCCGGCTTGTGGTTAGCGACCCGTTAAGATCCGTGCGGGATGTCCGGACGTGCGAAAGCCGCGCCGGGTCTGATCCGGGCGCGGCTCGCGGCCGAGGCGAAGGCGGGGGTGGACGGCTGCCGGGACCGGCTGGCACGTCCCGCCGCCAT
The DNA here is from genome assembly GCF_055361565.1 of Methylobacterium sp. TK26. Taxonomy (NCBI): domain Bacteria; kingdom Pseudomonadati; phylum Pseudomonadota; class Alphaproteobacteria; order Hyphomicrobiales; family Methylobacteriaceae; genus Methylobacterium; species Methylobacterium sp. TK26. The sequence goes on from NZ_CM143965.1 coordinate 3,646,602, forward strand.
CAGTGCCGGTAGTGCTGGATGCGCGTGGTGCGCAGGCCAGCGAGGCCGTGCTGGTCGATGGAGAACTGCCAGCTGAGGAATTCCTCGGTGGTCAGCGTGTAACGCTTGCAGGCCTCCTCCAGGCTGAGGAGACCGCCGCGCACGGCGGCCACGACCTCCGCCTTCCGGCGGATCACCCAACGCCGGGTGGTCGGCGGAGGCAGGTCCGCGATGGTCAGGGGACTGCCGTCGGGCCCGATCACGTACTTCACTCTCGGGCGGTGGGGTTCGGTCATGATACGCTCTACACTCGACTAACCCGTCGAGAGATGAAGCTACTTGCGCCCACCTAAGAGATGGTGAAGCGGATCGCTTGGATGTGATTCGTTACGAGCCGCTTGTGGACAACCCGATCAACTGGACGCTGGACAGGGGAACCTTCTGCGATCCCACCAGCAGCATCGGCGTGGTGCCGCTGAGATCGACTTCCGTCACCGTGCCGGTCACGCTCGTATCCACGGCGACGTTGGCGCCGGTGGTGTCCTGCGCCGCGACCTTGATGGAATAGGTGCCGTCCGGCGCCGTGAGGCCCGCCGAGGTCTTGCCGTTCCACGTGAAGGCCTGGCTGCCGGCGGTGAGGGCGGTGGTCTGCGTGGCGACCACGTTCCCCTTGGCATCGCTGATGGTGATGGCGGCCTTCGGCGCCGCGCGGGCGGGGTCGAGGGTCCAGGTGGCCGTGCCGTCCTGCAGCTGGGCCGAGGTGCCGTCCGTGGTGACGGTCTTGCCGATATAACTCGTGGCCGTGGCCGTGCTCGCCGTCTTCGAGGCGGTGAGGATGCTGTCGAGCCGGTCGTTCGTCTTCAATTGCTGCTCGACGCCCGCGAACTGCACCAGCTGCTGCGTGAACTGGTTGGTGTCCATCGGGTCGAGGGGGTTCTGGTTCTTGAGCTGCGTGGTGAGCAGGGTCAGGAACTGGGAGAAGTTGTTGGCGATGCCGGTGGCGTCGCTCGTGCTGCTCGACGAGCTCGACGTGGACGTGGAACTGCTGCTGACGAGACTGGAGATGCCGGAGGTCATGGGGGTCGTCTCCTCAGATTCGGATGTCGAGGCCGCCGTAGCCGCGCAGGATGCGCAGGGGCACGGCCTCGGTGGGCGTGTCGGATCGGTCGGCCGACCAGGGGCTGGCCTGACGGCTGTCGCCGCCCGGCTGGCCGTTGGACTGCCCGCCCGCGTTGCCGCCGTTGCCGCGCAGGGAGACGTTCACCCCGCCCGCGCTGGGGTCGAGCCCCGCCTGGGTCAGGGCCTGCTGCAACTGGCCGGCGTCGCGCTGGAGCAGGGCGAGGGTGTCGGGCCGGTCCACGACGAGGTGGGTCGCCACGGTGCCCTTGGCCTTGTCGATCTCGAGCTTCACGTCGATCCGCCCGAGCTCGACGGGATCGAGGCGGATCTGGAACTCGCTGGAGCCGGCGAGCGAGCGCAGGCCGATGGTCATCGGCACCTGCCCGAGGGGCACGGGGGCCTGCGTCGGCGCGGGCGCCTGGGCGGGCTGCGTCGCCGCCGCCGGAGTGCTGGACGCGGCCTGCGTGACGCCCTGGGTCGCGGCGGCGGCCTGCGGCGCGGTCGTGGCGGGCGCGTCGGCCTGGGCCGCGCCGGTCTCGCCGAGGAGGGCGAGGAAATCCTTGGCGTCGGCGCCCTTGCCGTCCGTGGGGGCGGCGGTCTCGCCGGTCCCGGAGGCATCGACGGCGCCGGGCACGGACGCGGCGGCGCTCGCCACGGCGGCGGCCTCTCCCGTGGCCGTCGCGGCGGCCTGGGCCTCGGCGACCGGGGACGGCGCCGCCGGGTTCGGCTGGATCTGGATCAGCACCGGATTCGGGGTGGGCGTCGCCGCCGCAGCTTCCTCCTTGGCCACGCCGTCCGCGGCGGCGGCGGCCTTCGCCGGCTTGGCCGCGTTCTCCGGGGTCGCCTCGGCCTCGGCCGCCTTGCCGTCGCCCGCGTCCTGCTTGGCCGGGGCCTTGTCGCGGAGGGGCTTGCCGTCGTCGGAACGGGCCGCGCGGGGCGAATCGTCGGCGGACGAACGGGCCTTTTTCGTCTCGCGGGTGTCGGCGGACGTGTCGTCCCGGCGCGCGGCGGTGCGGTCCTGGCTCCGCGTGTCCTCCGCCTTGCGCGGGGTCGCGGCCTCCGGCTTGGCGAGCATGGCGTCGAACCGCGACGGCTGTGAATCGGCCGCGCGCCACGCCGGCTCGGCCCTCTGGCCTTGCGCGCGCCAGGCCTTGGTCTCCACCCGATCCGTCCCGCCCAATGCCATGCACCTGACTCCTCCCTGCCGAGTGAGCAAGGGCCGAGCCACGGCCGGAAATCGGTTAAGCCTTTGAAAAATCACGGGAAGGCCGGGCGGTCCCCCCGGCGTCGGAGCGCCTGCGACGGCGGAAGCTGCCGTCCGGCCGGCAGGATCTGCCGGGTGGCGGTTTTCACCGGGGCCCGCAACCGCTATAGACGGGGCCGGCGGACCGGCAGCCTCGGGCGCAAGGCCGCCTGACGCGGCCCGAGATGAACACCCTCGACCTTCCGAACCCACCCCACGAGACGCGCGTCGTCGTCGCCATGTCAGGCGGCGTGGATTCGAGCGTCGTCGCCGGCCTGCTCAAGCGGCAGGGGTTCGATGTGGTGGGCGTCACCCTGCAGCTCTACGACCACGGTGCGGCGACCCATCGCCGGGGCGCCTGCTGCGCGGGGCAGGACATCAACGACGCCCGCGCGGCGGCCGACCATCTCGGCATTCCCCATTACGTCCTCGATTACGAGGACCGCTTCCGCGACGCGGTGATCGACAAGTTCGCCGAGAGCTACCTCGCGGGCGAGACGCCGATCCCCTGCGTTGAGTGCAACCGCACGGTGAAGTTCCGCGACCTCCTCGGGCTGGCCAAGGAACTCGGCGCCGACGCGCTGGCCACCGGCCATTACGTGGCGAGCCGGCCCCTGCCGGGCGGCGGGCGGGCGCTGCACCGGGCGATGGACCCGGCCCGCGACCAGAGTTACTTCCTCTACGCGACGACGGCCGAGCAGCTCGCGTTCCTGCGCTTCCCGCTGGGGGAGATGGGCAAGGACGAGACGCGGGCGCTGGCCCGCGACCTCGGGCTCGCCATCTCCGAGAAGCCCGACAGCCAGGACATCTGCTTCGTCCCGCAGGGCCGCTACAGCGACGTGATCGCCCGCCTGCGCCCGGACGCCGCCCGCCCCGGCGAGATCGTGGACCTGTCCGGCCGGTCTCTCGGGCGGCACGAGGGCATCCTGCATTACACGGTCGGCCAGCGCCGGGGCCTCGGCCTCTCGGGGCGCGAGCCGCTCTACGTCGTGCGGCTGGAGGCGGAGACCGCCCGCGTGGTCGTCGGCCCCCGCGCGGCGCTCGCCACCAGCCGAATCCGCCTCACCGAGCTGAACTGGCTGGGCGACGGCGCCCGCGAGGCGGTGCGCGACCTCCCCGTGGCGGTGCGGGTGCGCTCCACCCGTCCGCCCCGGCCGGCGCTCCTCACCCTCGACGACGGGGGGGCGGAGATCGTCCTGGCGGAAGCGGAGGACGGCGTCTCCCCCGGTCAGGCCTGCGTCATCTACGACGACGACGATTCCCGCGCGCGGGTGCTCGGCGGCGGCACCATTCGCCGCGTCGATGCGTTCTCGGCCAAGCCGCTGGAAGCGGCCTGATCGTGCGCCATTTGCCCCCCGTGGCGGCCTAGCTTCTTCCAACCCAGGACCATCCGACAGTCATGTTGAGCGAGCCGCAGGTGGCCGGGCCGAGCACGGCCCTGATGCGCAAGGCCTATGCCCGCTGGGCGCCCGTCTACGACGTGGTCTACGACAAGCTCACCGAGCCCGCCGCGCGGGCGGCGGTGGAGGCGGCCTCCCTCCACGGGCCGCGCATCCTGGAAGCGGGCGTCGGCACCGGGCTGGCCCTGGGCTACTACCCGAAGGGCAGCTTCGTCTGCGGCGTCGACCTCTCCGAGGACATGCTGAAGCGCGCCCGGGGCAAGGTGCATCGCAAAGGCCTGTCGCATGTGCGCGGCCTTCAGGTGATGGACGTGTGCCACCTCGGCTATGCCGATGCGAGCTTCGACGCGGTGGTGGCGCAGTTCCTCATCACCCTCGTGCCGGACCCGGAGGCGGCGCTCTCCGAATTCCTGCGGGTGGTGAAGCCGGGCGGCGGCATCGTGCTCGCCAACCATTTCGGCCAGGATTCCGGGCCGCTCGCCAAGGTCGAGGAGGTGGTGGCGCCCCTCTGCACGAAGATCGGCTGGTCGTCGGACTTCAAGGCCGCGCGGATCGAGGCCTGGGCCCGGCGCAACGGCGTCGAGGTGCTGGGCCTGAAGCCGACCTTCCCCGGCGGCTTCTTCAAGATCCTGCGGATGCGCAAGGCCGGGTGAGCGCGCAGGCGCCCCCGGAGAGCCGCTGGCGGCCAGTGCGCCGCTGGCTGCCCCTCATCCTCCTCATCGGCCTTTCCGTGGCGGTGCTCGTCTCCGGCGCGGCGCATCTCCTCAGCCTCGACAGGCTGCTCGCCTCCCGCGCTTGGCTGAAGGGCTTCGTGGCGGAGGGCTACGGGCGGGCCATGGTCGTGGCCTTCCTCGTCTATCTCGGCGCGGTCATCGTCTCCGTGCCGGCGACCCTGTTCCTCACCATGGTCTGCGGCTTCCTGTTCGGCATCGTGCCGGGGGCCTTGCTCGCCGTCTGCGCCGCGACGACCGGGGGCTCCCTCGTCTTCTCCATCGGGCGCGGCCCCGGCCGGGACCTGCTGCAGCGCTTCGGTGGACCGCGCCTCGACCGTTTCGCGGCGGCCTTCCGGCGGGACGCCTTCGGCTACATCGCCACCTTCCGGGTGCTGCCGCTCTTTCCGTTCTGGGTCACGAACCTCGCGCCGGCCGCCTGCGGCGTGCGGCTGCGGACCTTCGTCGCCGCGACCTTCCTCGGTCTCCTGCCCGGCGCCCTCGTCTACGCGACCACCGGCGCGGGGATCGAGGACGTGGTCGCCGCCCACGAGACGGCGCGGGCCGCCTGCCTCGCGGACGGCGGCACCGGCTGCGACGACGCCATCGCCCTGTCCGCCCTCGTCACGCCCAAGATGGTCGCGGGTCTCGGCTCCCTGGGCGTCTTCGGCCTCGTGACCCTCGTCCTCGGCCGGCGGATGCGCCGCCGGGCCTGAGGCGCGGCATCGTTGCAGAGGTATTCATACGCAGCGGGTGATCCTGCCCTCGACGCTGGGGCGGGCCGAAGCTATCGACGGTGGGCTGCTCCATCGTCCCGCCGTCCGACGGCGGTGGAAGCGGGGGGGTGTGAGTTCGCGTGAAAGCGGAAACCGACAGCATTGTCGGACCGGCTCCGGAGGTGTCGGCCGCCCCGGTGGCCGGTGTCGACCTGCGCCCGCGCAGGCTCGGCCTGTCCGGGCGGCTGTTCCTCGTCACCGTCGCCTTCGTGGTGGTGGCGGAGATCCTGACCTTCGTCCCCGCCGTCGCCAATTACCGGATCGAGTGGATGGACGACCGGCTGGCCGCCGCGCAGGTGGCGGCCCTGGTCCTCGATGGCCGCACGGCGGAGCCCGTCTCGGAGGATCTGGAGAGCCGGCTGCTCCAGGGCGTCAACGCACGGGCCATCGTCGTGCGCGGCAGCGGGGCGCAGCGCCTCCTCGCCATCGAGCCGATCCCCGAGCGGGTCGCGGACACGGTCGATCTCGGGCAGGTCACGACCTGGAGCGCCCTGCGCGGGGCGTGGCGCACCCTGGTCTCGCCGGTCACGGAGCCGATCCGCGTCCTCGGCGAGGGCAAGCCCGGCTTCGGCCGGGTGGAGATCCTCCTCGACGAGGCGCCCCTGCGCACGGCGATGATCGACTATGCCCTCCGGCTCGCAGTCTCCTCGCTCATCATCGCGGCGGTGGCGGCGGGGCTGGTCTTCGTGACGCTGCAGGTGCTGATCGTGCGCCCGGTGCGCCGGCTCGCCACCAACATCACCGCCTTCGCCGACGCGCCGGAGGATGCCGCGCGGATCATCACACCCTCCGACCGCGCCGACGAGATCGGGCAGGCTGAGGCGGCCCTGGCGAAGATGCAGCGCGGCCTCGCGGACCAGTTGCGCCAGAAGCGGCGCCTCGCGGAACTCGGGCTCGCCGTCAGCAAGATCAGCCACGAGTTGCGCAACCTCCTCACGGGGGCGCAACTCCTCGGCGACCGCCTCGAATCCGCCGCCGACCCCTCGGTGCAGCGCATCGCGCCGCGCCTCGTCGGCACCCTGGCGCGGGCGATTCGCTTCTGCGAGGGCACCCTCGCCTATGGCAGGGCCATCGAGCCGGAACCGCGCCTCGCGCCGACGCCGCTCGCCCCGCTGCTGGCCGACCTGCCGGACATCGCCGCCCTCGCTGCGCAAACGGTCGCGGTGAAGGTCGATGGGGGCGGGCTCTCGGTCCTGGCCGATTCCGAGCAGGTGTCGCGGGCGCTCGCCAACCTCGTGCGCAACGCCGTGCAGGCCCTCGACGGGGCGGCCGTGGCGGGGGCGACGGTGCGGGTGACGGCGGCCGCCGGGCCGGAGGAGAAGGTGACGATCCTCGTCTCGGACAACGGGCCGGGCCTGCCGCAGCGGGCGCGGGAGAACCTGTTCGCGCCGTTCCAGGGCTCGGTGAAGGCCGGCGGCACCGGCCTCGGCCTACCCATCGCCGCCGAACTCATCGAGATGAACGGCGGCCGCCTCTGCCTCGACGAGACGTCGAACGGCACCCGCTTCCGGATCGTGCTGCCGGCGGCGTGAGGGAGGCGGCGGATCACTCCGCCGCGGCGCGGGTCTCCACCGGCACGCGGATGCCGAGGTCGGCGAGCAGGGCGACGTCCGCGTCCTCGTCGGCATTGGCCGTCGTCAGCAGGCGCTCGCCGTAGAAGATCGAGTTGGCGCCAGCCAGGAAGCACAGGGTCTGCGCCTCGCGGGTCAGGCTCTTGCGGCCGGCGCTCAGGCGCACCCGGGCGCGGGGCATCACGATGCGGGCGGTGGCGCACATCCGCACGAGGTCGAACGGGTCGATGGCCGGCTGCGCGGCCAGCGGCGTGCCCGGCACGGCCACGAGGGCGTTGATCGGCACGCTCTCCGGGTGGGGCGCGTGATTCGCCAGGACCTGCAGCATCGCGGCCCGGTCGGTCGTCTCCTCGCCCATGCCGACGATGCCGCCGCAGCACACGCCGATCCCCGCCGCGCGGACGTTCTCCAGGGTGCGGAGCCGGTCGTCGTAGGTGCGGGTGGAGATGATGTCGCCGTAGAAATCCGGCCCGGTATCGAGGTTGTGGTTGTAGGCGGTGAGCCCGGCCTCGGCGAGGCGACCGGCCTGCGAGGGCGAGAGCATCCCCAGCGTCACACAGGCTTCCATGCCCATGGCGCGCACGCCGCGCACCATGGTGAGCACCGCGTCGAATTCCGGCCCGTCCTTCGGCTGGCGCCACGCCGCGCCCATGCAGAAGCGGTGGGCGCCGGCGGCCTTGGCGGCGGCGGCCTCGGCCAGCACGGCCTCCGGCTTCATCAGCCGCTCGCGCTCCACCCCGGCCTCCTTGTGGTGGGCCGATTGCGGGCAATAGGCGCAATCCTCGGGGCAGCCCCCGGTCTTGATCGAGAGCAGAGACGCCCGCTGGATGTCCGCCGGGTCGTTGTAGCGGCGATGGATCGTCGCCGCCCGGAACACGAGGTCCATCAGCGGGGCATCGTGGATCGCGCGGATGTCCTCCACGGTCCAATCGTGGCGGATGTCGTCCCGGAGGGTCACGGCAGGCTCGCTCATGCCGTTTCTTGCCGGGCTCGGCCGGGAAAAATCAAGCCCCCGCGGCGGCCTTCGCGGTCCAGGCGTCGAAGGCCACGACCTTCTGGCGCTGCTCGCCGAGCTTGGCGATGCGCAGCACCATCTCGTCGCCCTCCTTCAGGTAGGTCGGCGGGTCCATGCCGAGCCCGACGCCGGGGGGCGTGCCGGTGGTGATGACGTCGCCCGGTTCCAGCAGCATGAAATGCGAGCAATAGGCGACGATCTGCGGCACATCGAAGATCATCGTCGCCGTCGAGCCGGTCTGGCGGCGCGTGCCGTTCACGTCGAGGCTCATGGCGAGGCCCTTGAGGTCGCCGACCTCGTCGAGGGTCACGAGCCAGGGGCCGAGCGGCCCGAAAGTCGGGGCGCTCTTGCCCTTGGTCCAGGTCGGGCCCCGGTTCATCTGCCAGTCCCGCTCGGAGACGTCGTTGCAGATGCAGGCGCCGGCCACGTAGTCCAGCGCTTCGTTGGCGTGGACGTAGCTCGCCGGGCGGCCGATCACCACCGCCAGCTCCACCTCCCAATCGGTGCAGGAGGAGCCCTTGGGCAGGATCACCGTGTCGTTGGGCCCGCACAGGCTCGACGGGGCCTTGTTGAACACGATCGGCTCGGAGGGGATCGGCGCACCGGTCTCGGCGGCGTGGTCGGCGTAGTTCAGGCCGATGGCCACCACGTTGCGGGTGCCGCCGACGCAGGGGCCGAGGCGCGTGCCCGGCGGCAGGAGCGGCAGGCGCTCGGCGTCGATCAGCTTCAACCGCGCGAGGGATTCGGGCGAGAGCGCCGGGCCGGCGATGTCCCTCACCATGCCCGAGAGATCGCGAAGGCCCCCCTTCGCATCCACGAGACCGGGTTTCTCGTCTCCGGGCGCGCCGTGGCGGATCAGCTTCATCCTGCGACCTTTCCGTGTGCGGCGTCCGGCCCGTCAGGACCGGACGCGGACATAGGTGCCCGGCGCCGGGCCGAGGGAGGGCAGGGCGCCCCCGCCGGGGCTGCGGGCGGGCACCCGCTCGGGGGCCTGCGCCTCCATCCAGCGCAGCCAGTAGGGCCACCACGAGCCGGGCGTCTCGGCGGCCTTCTCCAGCCATTCCTCGAACTGGCCCTTCACCGGACCGCCGGTCCAGAACCCGTATTTCGGCTTGGCCGGCGGGTTGACCACCCCCGCGATGTGGCCCGACCCCGCCAGGACGTAATCGACGGTGCCGCCGAAGCGCTTCGAGCCCTTGAACACCGACAGGGCGGGGGCGATGTGGTCCTCGCGGGTGGCGAGGTTGAAGACCGGAATCTTCACCTGCTTCAGGTCGAGGCGCACGTTGCTGAGCACCATCCGGCCCTTGGCGAGGTTGTTCTCCAGGTAGCAGTTGCGCAGGTAGAAGGAATGGTTCGCCGCCGGCATCCGGGTGGCGTCCGAATTCCAGTAGAGCAGGTCGAAGGCCGAGGGGGCCTTGCCCTTGATGTAGTTGTTGACGACGTAGGGCCAGATCAGGTCGTTCGGCCGCAGCATGTTGAAGGCGTTGGCCATGCGCGCGCCCTCCAGATAGCCGCGCTCCCCCATGGTCTTTTCGACTTGGCGGATCTGCTCCTCGTCCGCGAAGACCTTCAGGTCGCCGGCATGGGTGAAGTCGACCTGCGTGGTCAGCAGCGTCGCGCTGGTGATGCGCTTGCGGCCGGTGGCGGCCTGCATGGCGAGCGTCACCGCGAGCAGCGTGCCGCCGACGCAATAGCCCGCCGCCGCCACCTCTCTCTCGCCCGTCGCGGCGCCGACCGCGTCGATGGCGGCCTCGATCCCCTCGTTCATGTAGGACTCGAAGTCCTTCTCGGCGTGCCGCTCGTCGGGGTTCACCCACGAGATGCAGAACACCGTCAGGCCCTGGTCCACCATCCACTTGATGAAGCTCTTCTGGGGGTTCAGGTCGAGGATGTAGAACTTGTTGATCCACGGCGGCACGATCAGGAGCGGGCGCTTGAACACCGTCTCCGTGGAGGGGGCGTACTGGATCAGCTCGATCAGGTCGTTGCGGAACACGACCTCGCCGGGCGTCACCGCCATGTTGCGGCCGACCTCGAACCCGGACGGGTCGGTCTGGCGCACGCGCAGCGCCCCGTTCCCGGCCTGCATGTCCTCCTCGTACATCTTGAGGCCGCGCACGAGGTTGGCGCCGTTCTCCGCGATGGTGTGGCGGATCAGTTCCGGGTTGGTCGCCAGGAAGTTCGAGGGCGAGAGCATGCTCGTCACCTGCCGCAGGTAGAACTGCGCCTTGTGCCGGGTGTGCTCGTCGATGCCCTCGGCATCCTCCACCAGATCCTCCGCCCAGCGGGTGGCGATCAGGTAGCCCTGCTTGATGAAGTCGAAATACGGGTTCTCCGACCAGTCGGGATGCGCGAACCGGGTGTCGCGCGGCTCCGGCGCGGCCACGGGCGGCGCCTGCTGGCCCTGCAGCTTCTGGTAGGTCGAGCCCCAGAGGGTCAGGAAGTCCTGCGACAGGCGCGTCTGCGCCTCGACGGTGCGGTTCGGGTCCGACAGCCAAGATTCCGCGACCTTGCCGAGGGTGCGCACCATCTCGCCGACCTCGGCGGAGGGGCCGCCCGGCGTCTCGGGCTTCAGGTAGCGGGCGGCGCTGCGGCCCAGCGCCTCGACCAGTTGGCCGGCATTGCGCGACATCGCCTCGAAATCGGGCAGGGCGGGAGAGGCCTCCGGGGCTGCCGGAGTGGGCGCGGCTTTCTCCGCCGCCTGCCTGTGCTGCGGGCTCGTCACGGCTTGCCTCCCTGGATCATCGCGGCCCGCCTGTGCCGGCGAGCCTCGTTTCCGACACATTAAGGAGCGAGCCGGACGTTTCGCCACCCCGGCGCGGGTTTCCCCGCGACAACCGACCCATGTTCTCATCGCGCAACCGCTAACCGGCGCGGGAGGATCCTTGATGACGCCCGCCCTGCGACGCTGCGTTGCCCTCGCCTTCCTCGTCACGCCCCTAGGCGCCTGCTCGGGCGACACGGTGCGCACCCTCGCGGCCGATGCCGGCTACGGGCCTCGCAAGGTCGATGCCCCGGACTTCGTGACGAACACCCGCCCGAAGGACACGCCGGATTTCATGGCGGTAGGGGTCGATGCCCCCAAGCGGACGGCACGCGCCAAGAGCGCCGAGAGCCAGAAGGCCCTCGAATCGGAGCTGGAGAACGCCCGCGGCCGCAACGTGGCGCGGGGCCGGGCGGCCGAGAGCGCGGCCAAGGGCGTCGCCAAGGGCATCGCGCCCCCGACCGATCCGGCGGCCCCGAAACCCGCCACGCCCCCGCCGCAGTGACCGATTTTTAAGGGTCGGCGGGCGAGGCCGGCTCTGCTATACGCAGCGGTTCGCGCCCCACAGGGACCTGAACGACACGGGCGCGCCCATGGAAACGCCGATGACCGACTTTCACCGCATCAAGCGACTCCCGCCCTACGTGTTCGAGCAGGTGAACCGGATCAAGGCGGCCGCCCGAGCTAACGGCGCCGACATCATCGATCTCGGCATGGGCAACCCGGACCTCGATGCGCCCCGGCACGTCATCGCCAAGCTGTGCGAGACCGCGGGCCGCCCGCGCACCGACCGCTATTCCGCCTCCAAGGGCATCGCCGGCCTGCGCCGCGCCCAGGCCGGCTATTACGCGCGCCGCTTCGGCGTGAAGCTGAACCCCGACACCCAGGTGGTGGCGACGCTCGGCTCGAAGGAAGGCTTCGCCAACATGGCCCAAGCGATCACCGCCCCGGGCGACGTGGTGCTGGTGCCGAATCCGAGCTACCCGATCCACGCCTTCGGCTTCCTCATGGCCGGCGGCGTGATCCGCTCCGTGCCGGCCGAGCCGACCCCGGCCATGTTCCCGGCGCTCGAACGGGCGATGCAGCACTCGATCCCGAAGCCGGTGGCGTTGGTCGTCTGCTATCCCTCGAACCCGACCGCCTATGTCGCCGGGCTCGATTTCTACCGGGACCTCGTGGCCTTCGCGAAGAAGCACGAGCTGATCCTGCTCTCCGACCTCGCCTATGCCGAGGTCTATTTCGACGGCGAGCCGCCGCCCTCGGTGCTGCAGGTGCCGGGCGCGATGGATTGCACCGTGGAGTTCACCTCCCTGTCGAAGACCTATTCCATGGCCGGCTGGCGCATGGGCTTCGCGGTGGGCAACGAGCGGCTGCTCGCGGCGCTGACGCGGGTGAAGTCCTACCTCGATTACGGCGCCTTCACGCCGATCCAGGTGGCGGCCACCGCCGCCCTGAACGGGCCGGACGATTGCATCCACGAGATGCGCACCATCTACAAGAAGCGCCGCGAGGCCCTGGTCGATTCCTTCGGGAAGGCCGGCTGGAAGATCCCGGCCCCGGCCGCCTCCATGTTCGCCTGGGTGCCGATCCCGGAGCGCTACCGCTCCATGGGCAGCCTCGAATTCTCGAAGCTGCTGCTGGAGAAGTCCGACGTGGCGGTGGCCCCCGGCATCGGCTTCGGCGAGCACGGCGACGATTACGTCCGCATCGCCATGGTCGAGAACGAGCAGCGCATCCGGCAGGCGGCGCGCAACCTGCGCCGGTTCTTCGACGCCGCCGACAAGTCCCTGCACAACGTCGTGCCGATGGCGCAGGCCGTCTGACGGGGCTCCCGCCCCGCTATCGCATGTTGCCGCCGGGCGACACGGCTCGCCAAAGGGTCGTGCAGCCCGGCGGCGGCGCTTGTCAGGCGCCGTCCGGCTGCGCAGGGTCGGCATGGGGGTGTCCCGTCCCGCGTCCCGAGAGCCGCATGCGCCGTCTGTCCACCATCGCCGCCCTGCTGCTCGCCGCCGCCGCCTCGGCCTGCGCGCCCAACCCGATCATCGCGCGCGATCCCGTGCCGGCCCCCGGCCCGACGGATACCTATGCCTGCGATTCGCGCCCGATGCCGCTGAACGCCTTCCGCTCGAATTGCCGCCCGGTGCCGGCGGCGCCGCCGGTGGTTCTCCAGTCGCGCGGCTGAGCCCGCGTTTGTCGGGGCCGGCGGATCTGCTACGGTCCCCGCCCAAGCCAGTGACGGAGCATCGCGTGAGTTCCTCGACCCTGCGCCGTGCGGTGAAAGCCGCTGCCTTCCTCGCTCCGGCCCTCTGCGCCGGGAGCGCCTGGGCCCAGGAAATCCCCGTGCCCGTGCGCCCGCAGGGCTTCGTGTTCACCGCGCCGGATGCGCCGAGCGTCCTCGACGGCACGATCCTCGGCCCGGTCGCCCCGGCGACCCGGCCCGACCTCGCCCAGCCCGCCGTGCCGGTGGCGCAGGTGATGAACGGCGGCGGCTTCGGCCTCACCGGCTTCGACTATTACAACGACCAGTATTCCGAGGGGCGCCTCGGCCAGCGCAAGCGGCCCAAGGAATACGTGATCGCCCCGTCCTGGATCGTGCCGCCGGCCTACTGAGCGCGGGCGCCGGGGCCGCCTTAATCCTTCTGCGGATCGTGGCCCCAGTTCATCAGGGACAGGCGCCACGCGGAATCCGGATCCTTGCGCGCCTCGCCGCCCTGCTTGAGATGGCGGTGGACGTAGCCGACCACCTTCTTCATCGCGGCGTAATCGTCGTCGGTCAGGTCGGCCTTCTTCTTGTCCTTGATCTCAAGGATGCGCCGGCCCATCGCGTGGCCGGTGGATTCACCGCCGCCCTTCTTCTGGCCGACGTCCTTGCTGTCCTCGCTGTCGAGGTGCTTGCGCAGGGCCGCCGGGGTCATGTTGACCGCGTCCTTGAACTCGTCCCAGGTCGCCGCGTGATCGTCCGACATTAGCCTGCCCTGTCCGCTGGAGAATGAAATCCAGCGGGCAACGCCCGACGCCCGGAGCGGTCCCTGCGATGCGCCGCCGCAGGCTCAGGCGGCCTTGCGGCGCTCCGGGTAGAGGCCGAGCAGCCCCTCCGCGCTTGCCTCGCAGACGCCGCGCTCGGTGATGATACCGGTCACGAGCCGGTTCGGCGTCACGTCGAAGGCCGGGTTGGCGACGGGGCTGCCGGGCGAGACCACCTGCACCGTGGCGAAGCCGCCGTCCTCCGTGCGCCCGGTGAGATGCGTGACCTCGCGGGCGTCGCGCTCCTCGATCGGGATCTCGGCGACGCCGTCGCGCAGCGTCCAGTCGATCGTGGAGAAGGGCAGGGCGGCATAGAAGGGCACGTTCGTGTCCCGCGCCGCCAGGGCCTTCAGGTAGGTGCCGATCTTGTTGCACACGTCGCCCTCGGCGGTGGTGCGGTCGGATCCGACGATGCAGAGATCGACCTTGCCGTGCTGCATCAGGTGCCCGCCGGCATTGTCGGCGATCACCGTATGCGGCACCCCGTGGCCGTGAAGCTCGAAGGCGGTGAGCGCCGCGCCCTGGTTGCGGGGGCGCGTCTCGTCCACCAGCACATGCACCGGAATGCCCCGGTCATGGGCGTCGTAGATCGGCGCCAGGGCGGTGCCCCAATCGACGGTGGCGAGCCAGCCCGCGTTGCAATGGGTCAGCACGGTGATCGGCCGGCCCTTGGCTTTATGCAGATCCTCGATCAGCCGGCCGCCATGGGCGCCGATGGCGCGGCAGCTCGCCACATCCTCCTCGGCGATCCGCCCGGCCTCGGCGAAGGCGCGGGCGAAGCGCTCGTGCGGCTCGATCTGGCGCAGGTTGGCGGACACCCGGTCCAGCGCCCAGCGCAGGTTGATGGCGGTGGGGCGGGTGGCGGCGAGGGTGGCGCAGGCCCGCTCGATTCCCTCCAGCGAAGGATCCTCGCGCAGGGCGAGCGCCAGCCCGTAGGCGGCGGTGACGCCGATGAGCGGCGCCCCGCGCACGATCATGGTGCGGATCGCCACCGCCGCGTCGTCCAGGGTGGCGAGGCGCTTTAGCTCGAAGGCGAAGGGCAGGCGCGTCTGGTCGATCACCTGGACGCCGAGGCCGTCCGGGTCGGCGAAGATGGTGCGATAGGGGCGGCCGTCGATCTTCATGCGGGGCATGTGCCACAACGGGACCGGCTTTGCACGCGCCCGAAGACGGGACCCCTGGTTGCGTGTCCGCTCAAGCCTTCCTCAACCTTAGCCGGTCGTTAAGCCCTCTCTGCCAGCGTCTGAAACGAGTCCTTCGTTCTGCGTCCGGTCCCGCATGCGCTCGCTTCGCCGCCCCGCGTCGCCCTACGAGACCTTCGTCGATGGCTTTCGCCCGTTCATGGGCAAGCGCCTGACGGAGCTCGGCGGCCTTGTGCTCTTCACGGCCGCCGTCGCCATGACGGTGGCGCTGGCCACATGGTCGGTGGACGACCCGAGCCTCAACCATGCCACCGAGCACGCGGCCCACAACGTCCTCGGGCAGGTGGGGGCGGTGGTCTCGGACCTCGCCATGCAATTGCTCGGGCTCGGCTCGCTGGCCTTCGTCCTGCCGCCGGCCCTGTGGGGCGTGCGGCTGATGCGGGAGCGCGACCTGCCCGGCGGCGGGGCGCGCATCGCCCTCTGGATCATCGGCTTCTGCGCCGCCAGCGCGGTGGCGAGCGCCCTGCCGCCCACCGCCCGCTGGCCCTTGCCTACCGGCCTCGGCGGCGTCGCCGGCGACGGGCTGCTCCACATGGTCCGCCGCATCCTCGGCAGCATGTTCTCCGGCCTCGCGCCGCTGTCCGGCTTCGGCTTCGCGGCGGTGGCGATCGTCTGCCTCACGGGCGCCTGCCGCTTCGTGCCGGCGGAGGAGGAGAGCCCCGACGAGCCCTATCCCGTCCGCCGCCTGCCCGACCGGAACCGCGACGGCCGCCACGGCGACACCGACGAGCCCGGCCTCGGCCTCGTGGGCATCGGCGCCCTGGCCCAGGGGCTGATGCGCGCCCGCGCCTCCGTGGCACACCGCGTCGAGGGGCTGCGCGCCGGCCGGGGCGACGAGATCGACAGCGCCTCCCCGGTGCTGGCGGCCAAGCGCGCCTTCTCGGATGCCGACGCCCCCTGGGCCGACCATATCCCCGAGGCCGAGCGCGGCGCGGCCAAGCGGCGCGAGCCTGTCTTCGATCCGGCCCCGCGCGCCGAGCCCATCCTCCACGACGAGATGGACGAGGACGAGCCCGAGCCGGTGCCGGCCGCCCCCGTGCCCGCGGCGGCGCCCTCGCGGGTCGCCGCGCCCGTGGCGAGCCCGGCCCCCGCCCGGCGCCCGGCGCCGCAGCGCGCGCCGCACGATTATGAATTGCCGGCTCTCGATCTCCTGGCCGAGGCGCGCGGCCCCTCGCAGGCGAGCCTCGTATCGGCCGATTCGCTCGAACAGAACGCGACCCTGCTGGAAGCCACGCTCGGCGATTTCGGGGTGCGCGGCGACATCCTGGCCGTGCGTCCGGGCCCGGTCGTGACCCTGTACGAGCTGGAGCCGGCGCCCGGCACCAAGTCGAGCCGCGTCATCGCGCTCGCCGACGACATCGCCCGCTCCATGTCGGCGGTCTCGGCCCGCGTGGCCGTGGTCCCCGGCCGCAACGCCATCGGCATCGAGTTGCCGAATGCCCGGCGGGAAATGGTCTTCCTGCGCGAACTCCTCGCCTCGGAAGACTTCGTGGACACCAAGCACAAGCTCGCTTTGTGCCTCGGCAAGAACATCGGCGGCGAGCCGATCATCGCCGACCTCGCCCGGATGCCTCACCTGCTGGTGGCCGGCACCACCGGCTCCGGCAAGTCGGTCGCCATCAACACCATGATCCTGAGCTTGCTCTACCGGCTGAAGCCGGAGGAGTGCCGCCTCATCATGGTCGATCCCAAGATGCTGGAACTGTCGGTCTACGACGGCATCCCGCATCTCCTCTCCCCTGTCGTGACGGACCCGAAGAAGGCGGTCATCGCCCTCAAGTGGGCCGTGCGCGAGATGGAGGAGCGCTACAAGAAGATGGCCAAGATCGCGGTGCGCAACATCGACGGCTACAACGCCCGCGTGGCCGAGGCCGCCGCCCGTGGCGAGGTCCTGACGCGCACCGTCCAGACGGGCTTCGACCGGCAGACCGGCGAGGCAGTCTACGAAGACGAGGAGATGGACCTGTCGGCCCTCCCCTACATCGTCATCGTGGTCGATGAGATGGCCGACCTGATGATGGTGGCGGGCAAGGACATCGAAGGCGCCATCCAGCGCCTCGCGCAGATGGCCCGCGCGGCCGGCATCCACCTGATCATGGCGACGCAGCGTCCGTCGGTCGATGTCATCACCGGCACGATCAAGGCGAACTTCCCGACCCGGATCTCCTTCCAGGTGACGAGCAAGATCGACTCGCGGACCATTCTCGGCGAGATGGGCGCGGAGCAGCTTTTGGGCCAGGGCGACATGCTGTTCATGGCCGGCGGCGGGCGCACGACCCGCGTCCACGGGCCGTTCTGCTCGGACAACGAGGTCGAGAGCGTCGTGGCGCACCTGAAGCGCCAGGGCCGCCCGAGCTACCTCGAAGCCGTCACGGCGGATGACGAGGAGCCGGCTTCCGAGAAGGGCGGCAAGGGCAAGGGCGGGGCGTCCGCCGACCTCGAGATCGACGGCGCGGTGTTCGATGCGGGCGCCTTCGGCGAGAGCGGGGGCGACCTCTACGACCAGGCGGTGCAGGTGGTGCTGCGCGACCAGAAGGCCTCGACCAGCTACATCCAGCGCCGGCTGCAGATCGGCTACAACCGCGCCGCCTCGCTCATGGAGCGCATGGAGATGGAAGGGCTCGTCGGCCCCGCCAACCATGCCGGCAAGCGCGAGATCCTCGTGGAGGGCGCGGCGGTCTGAAGGGCCGGGGCGCGTCGCCTCGGCCTCTTGCAGGGCGCCGCCCTGCACCCGCAAAAGGTCTCATGACCTTTTGAAACCGTGACGGGTCCGATGCGGCAGCTGCTCAAGTTCCTGCACACGATGGGATCCATCGGCCTCATGGGCGCCATGGCGGCGCTGCTCGTGATGTTCTCCGTCGCGCCGCCGCCCTCGCAATTGGCCGGCTATGCGCTGATCCGGGGTGCCATGGGCGCCGTCGCGACCTGGATCTTCCTGCCCTCCCTCGCCCTCGTGCTGATCGCCGGCCTGCTCGCCATGGCGATCCACCCCGTCTACCGGGGCGCGGGCTGGGCGTGGCTGAAGCTCGCCACGGGCGTGCTGATGTTCGAGGGCGGCTTCGTCTACATCCAGGGCCCGATGCAGCGCGAGGCCGGCATGAGCGCGGCGGCGCTCGCCGGAAAGCTCGATCCCATGCTCCTCGGCGCCACCATCGGGCCGGAGCGCAACAGCCTCTGGGTGCTGCTGGCCGTGGCGACCGCCAACGTGGCGCTTGGCATCTGGCGCCCGAAGGTGCTGCGGCTCCCCGTGACCTGACGGGCCTCAGCGCCCGAGCAGGCCGGTGATCCGGCGGACGGTCTCCTGCGCCAGCTCCGGACTGATCGCGTAGCAGAGCCGCACGAAGCCCTCCCCCTCGGGGCCGAAGGCGGTGCCCGGCGCGACGCCGACCTTCGCCTGCTCCAGCAGCCGGAGGGCGAAGGGCAGGCTCGGCTCGTCCTCCACGAGACGGGCCATGAGATAGAAGGCCCCCTCCGGCGGCGCGATGGACGCCCCCGGCAGGCGCGAGAGCCCGTCGATCAGGATGGCGCGGGCCTCGGCGCAGCGCCCCACCATGGTGCGGATGAACCCGTCGCCCTCGTCGAGCGCCATGACGGCCGCGTGCTGCACGAAGGTCGGGATCGAGGTCGTGTTGTATTGGCCGAGCTTGGCGAAGGTCTCGGCGAGTCCTTTCGGGAAGATCAGCCATCCGGCACGCCAGCCGGTCATCGCCCAGTTCTTCGAGAAGGTGTTGGCGACGATCAGCCGGTCGTGCTCCGTGCAGATCTGCAGGAAGGACGGCGCGATCGGCCCGTCATAGGTGAAATGCGCGTAGACCTCGTCCGCGAGGATCCACAATCCCCGCTCCCGGGCGAGGTCGCGCAGGGCCACCATCTCCCCGGCGGGCATGATCCAGCCGGTGGGGTTCGAGGGCGAGTTCACCATGATGACCCGCGTGCGCGGGGTCAGCGCCGCCTCGATGTCCGCGAGCGGCAGGGAGAACCGGCCCTCCGCATCCACCCGGTACGGCACCGACACGGGCACGCCGCCCGTGACCCGCACCGCCTCGCCGAGATTCGGCCACGCGGGGGAGGGGATGATGATCTCGTCGCCGGGCTCCAGCAGGGCCTGGGCGGCCTGCATCACGGCGTTCATGCCCCCCGCCGTCACGGCGAAGCGGTCGGGCGGGATCGCCACGGCCCAATGGCGCGCGTGGTAGGCGCCCAGCGCCTCGCGCAGGCGCGGCAGGCCGAGCGAGGTGGCGTAGCGCGTATGCCCCGCCTGCATCGCCCGGTGGGCGGCCTCCACGATGAAGGGCGGCGTCGGCAAATCGCCTTCGCCGATCCAGAGCTTCACCACGTCGGGATCGTCGCGCCCCCGGTCGGCCACGAGGCCGATCTGGCTCGTGCGGATGCCGCGCACGCGCGGGGACAGGAGACCGGAGACGTCCATCGCCTCCGGCCGAAGGGCCGGACGATCCATCTGTGGCGAATTCCCGGTGCTACCAGCAGGCGCGGGGCAGGCGGGCCTTCCAGCGCTGCCCGGCCGGCAGGGCGGCGCGCGCCGAACGCTCGTCGCGCGGCGACAGGCGCGGGGCGGCGGACAGGGGCTTCGGCGCGGCCACCGGAACGGGGGCGGGCGCGGCGGGCGCCTCGACCACCACCGGGGGGGCCGCCGGCCTCGGCGCGGCGGCGGCGCGGGGCTTCACCCGGCGCACGCGCGGCAGCGGCGCCTCGACGGCGATCTCCACCTCCGGCTCGGCGGGCACCGGCTCGGGGACTTCCATGATGTTCGGGAGGATGCGCCGCTCGGCCGTGGAATGGGCCGGAGCCGGCGTCGTCACGGCCGCCCAGGGATCGAAGAGGGGGCGCGACGCGGACTGGAGGGCCTGCTGCGATTGCGGGGCCGGCTGAACCCGCCTCGGGATCGCGACGGAACCGCCATCACGGGAAGAGCCACGGGATTCGACGATGAACGGACGCCGCACGCGAGGGTGGCGCATGGACAGGATAATCTCGATGAAAGAGGGTCAAGCCGCGCTTTCGCGGCGCGGAGCACCGCTCAAACGTCGTGGTGCCGAGACGAAGAGTGAAGAAGTGCTTTGATAAAATCAAGCCGTCCAACTCTCTCGGTCACACAATAAATCGATCTTCCGCTTTCGCCGCGGCCATACCAGCTATTCACCGTGTGCCAGCGTCTTCCTGCCTGGAGCGGCATGATGATCCGGCCTGCTACACGGCCCGGGACGCGCATGAGCGCACGGGAATGCTGTGCGTGCGAACGCGTGCTTCGATAAAGGAGAGACGATCAGGGAAGGTTCGGTGGCTCTCGGCGCTGTCGCGCGCCGGTCTTCGCCAGATACGAGCACCACTGTTTCGGAAGAACAGTTGGTGCGGCCAAGAGGACTCGAACCTCCACCCCTCGCGGGACTAGCACCTCAAGCTAGCGCGTCTACCAATTCCGCCATGGCCGCATCGGACAGGTGGTAAAGTCTGTCCGGAAACACCGTCGTCCTGCGCCCCGTGGGGCGCCGTTTCGTCCGGCGCGGCAGGCGATAACAGATCGCTTCCGCGCCGACAAGCGAATGTTGCCTGCTTCCCGTCAGCCGGCCATCGGGTCGTCGAGGAACGGGGCCGCCCCGTCGCCGATGGTGACGGTCGGGTCGATGATCGCGGCTTCCTTGCGGATCAGCTCCGTCACCTCCACGGAGATGCGGTCGCCGGTCACGACGATCTGGCCGCGCGCGACGGGATGGTCGTTGGCGAGGATCTCCACCATGTCGGAATCCGAGGCATCGAGGGCGATGACGGCGCCGCGCCCCATGCGCAGCAGCATGTGCAGCGGCATCCGCGCCCGGCCGAGCACGACGGTGAGATCGACCTTGAGGGTCTCGAACACGCCCACGCCCAAACCGACCTTGCCACCGTTCACCCGGAATGATTGTGAGACCATCCCTTCATGATGGTGAAGTCTTGGTAAACGCTGCCCGCCTCGCGGTTTCTCCGACCGCCTTTCTGCCCTCTCCCGGCTCGCCCCCCGTTGCGTGGCGGGTGAGCGAGGGGCTCGTCGGCTACGAGGAGGCGGTCGCCTGGATGGAGGCGCGGGCCGCCGCCATCGCGGCGGGGCGGGCGCCGGAATGCGTCTGGCTGCTGGAACACCCGCCGCTCTACACGGCGGGCACGTCGGCCCGCGCCGAGGATCTCGTCGCGCCGGAGCGCTTCCCCGTCTTCCCGAGCGGGCGGGGCGGGCAATACACCTATCACGGCCCCGGCCAGCGGGTGGCCTACGTGATGCTGGACCTCACCCGCCGCCGCGCCGACCTGCGGGCCTATGTGGCGAGCCTGGAGGCGTGGCTCATCGCGACCCTCGACGCCTTCAACATCCGCGCCGAGCGGCGGGAGGACCGGGTGGGCGTGTGGGTGCGCCGGCCGGAGAAGGGCGCGACCGTCGAGGACAAGATCGCCGCCATCGGCATCCGGGTGCGCCGCTGGGTGAGCTTCCACGGCATCAGCCTGAACGTGGAGCCGGACCTCACCCACTTCGCCGGCATCGTGCCCTGCGGCGTGCGCGAGCACGGCGTGACGAGCCTCGTGGACTTGGGCCATTTGGTGAGCATGGCGGAGGTCGACATGCAGCTCCGCTCGGCCTTCGAGGCGGTGTTCGGGGAGACGGTGGGGGAGGACGCGGTGTGAGACGCGATGCGCCCGCCGCCGGAACGGTTTATAAGGAGTTCGGGTCCGACCTGGGACGGCCGATGCGATCGACACCCTACGCAGATGAAATCGCGCATGCCGATGAAGGCGGCGCCCGCATCGAGCGCCTGAGAATCAAGGCGACCGGTGTCGATGAGATTCGCTTCTCCTTGTGGAAGGACGGTCGCTTTCAGACCCGGCCCCTCGATCTGCCCGAGGAGGAGTTGCTGAAGCTCATGCGCAAGGCCATCGACGGGGGCGTCTTTTCCCAAGGCTTCGTCGGTGGATTGCGCCGGATGCTGCGGGATGCCCGGATCCCCGAACACAGCATGGTCGACCTGTCCGTCAGTCACACCCTGAAGGACGGCAGGGTCCTGCCGCCTGGCGCGAGGGGCGCCGTCGTCTTCGTCCATGGCGGCGGCGAGGCGTACGAGGTCGAGTTCATCGAACCGTTCCATGTCGTGGAGACGGTGCCGGCCTTCCTTCTCACGCGGCGCTCCGACGCGTGAACCCGCCCGTTCCGCCGCGTATCGTTCCGCCGGCCAAGCTCACCGACTACCTGCTCAAGGCGGATCATCCGGCCGGCGGTCCGAAGGCCGCTTTCTTTCGAGCCTTCGGCTTCGGCCTCGACCGCCTCGATGCCATGGCGGACGCGCTGGCGGAGCATCCGGATCGCAACCCGACCGCTGCGGTCGAGGGCAGTCTCTGGGGCGTGAAATACACCGTCCAATGCCGGATCCGAACGCCGGACGGTCGTGATCCCTGCATCCTCACGGTCTGGATCGTGCCGCCGGGCGACGATGTCGCCCGCCTCGTCACGGCCTATCCGAACGAGGACTGAAAGCCCCTCAAAAATCCGCGTGCAGCCGCGAGGCGAAGAAGTGCGCCGGGCCCCGGTCGCGGTTGTAGGCGGGGTTGTCGATGAACTGGTAGTCGAAGGTCAGGGTCACGAACTTCGTGAGGTTCAGGGCGTAATAGGTCTCGATCGCCCGCTCGGTGCCGTAGCGGAGTTGTCCGTCGCCGATCAGCAGGCCGTAATAGCCGTTGGCGAAGGCGGCGCGGTGCGAGGGCGAGAGGCCGTTCATGGCGGCGCCGAGGCCCACCGTGTCGTCCGGCCGGTCCCAGGCCTTGCCCTTCAGCGAAAGGCCGCCGGAAAAGCTCTGGTCGATGTCGGTGAAGGAGATGTTCTCCGTGCGCCCGTCGCCGATGCTGGCGCGGGCGAAGAGGCCGAGTTCCGGCGTCAGCGCCTGTTCGAGGTTGATGTAGCCGCCGCTCTTGCGGCGCGGCCGGCGGGTGGCCGCGGCGGCATCGTTGATGTCGCCGAAGGCGCCGAGCTGGGTGAGGGTGACGATGTCGCGGTAGTTGGCCGAGTTGCCCTCGTTCGAGAACAGGCCGATGCGCACCTTGCCCGGCTGGTCGAGGATCGGCAGCACGTGGCGCTCCTCGAACTCGATGTTGAGCCCGGCGCGCTCGAACACCCGGGGGTCGAGGACGTCGCTGGAGGGTTGCTTGGGCACCTGGGTATAGGCGGCTCGCACCGCGAATTCCGGCCGGTTGTATTCGGCGTAGACGCCTTGCGTGAAGCCGGGGAGGTTGGCCGGGAAGTCCCAGGCCGAGGCGCCCCACAGGGACCAGTTGAAGAAATCCACGCGCGGATCGTGGGCGTAGACGTTGCCGTCGAAGAAGTCGCCCAGCGCGAACTTGCCGGCGATCAGGGTGATGCGCTCCGCATCGTAGCGGGTCGCCACCTGGTTCGGGCCGTCCGGCACCTCGACGGTCTCGCCGCCGAGCCCGATCGTCTGCTTGATGTAGTAGCGGTTGGAGCGCAGCTTCGGGAACGGCGCCCCGGCCTTCTGCGCCTCGCCGTTGACGAAGCCCGCGACGCCGAGCGTCCGCGACAGGCCGAAGCCCTGGCTGAATTCCGGGTTGTAATAGAGCTCCGTGCCCTCCGCGAGCTTCAGCCCGAGGAAGATCGTCGCCGTCGTGGTCTGGCGGGCCTGATGCGGGATCAGGCTCTGGTCGCCGAGATAGGGCGAGCGGAAGCCCGGCACCCCCTGCGCGATCAGCGTGGTCTGGCCGTGGAGCGAGAAGCGCCCGGTGTCGCCATTGTCGGGGTCGTGCGGGGCGGTCTCGTCCCGGTCCGGCGGCACCGTCAGGCCCCCCGGAAACCACATCAGCCGCAGGAACATCTGGTTCGAGGTGAAGCTCGCCCGGCTCGTCACCGGCCCGAGGCCCGGCACCGCGCCCAGGGAGAAGCGCCCGCTCTCGCCGAGGTCGACGTAGCGGTAGTCGAGGCCGAGCGCGAGGTTGTCGGAGATGGCGTATTGCACGCCCGCGCCGAGGGTGAAGCCGAGATAGCCGAGATTCGTCTTCGCGGTGCCGACCGCGCCCGTGCCGAGATCGGGATAGGTGGCGAGCACCCGCGCATTCGCCCCGGCGAGGCCGAAGGTGGCGTAGACCAGATAGCGGTCGAAGCTGTAGCCGAGCCGCGCCCGCAGGGTGCCGTACACATCCGTCTTGGCGCGGATCACGTCGAAGGCCGGGTCCACGCCCTGGTAGCCGAAACCGGCGATGGTCGAGGGCACGGGCCGCTTCAGGTTCGCCGCGTCGAGGGCGGCCTCGATGCCGTAGAGCCACGGCCCGTCCTGCCAGTTCCAGCCGGCATAGGCGCCGCCGACCGCCGTCGTGGCGTCGCGGCCCCGGTCGCTCCGCCCGGTGGTATCGCCACTCTTGAAGGCCGGCACGCCGCGCCCGCCCACCGTCGAGGGGCCGAAGGAATAGGCGCCGTAGGAGCCGCTGGCGCTGCCCTCGAGGCCGAGATACGGGCCGGACCAATCGGTGTAGGGCGCCGCCGGGGCGAGGGGCGCCGCGAGGTCGGCGGCCAGTGCGGCGGCGGTCGGGCCCAGGACGGCGAAACCAGCCAGGGCCACGGTCCGACGCAGCCGCCGGGGCATGGCGGCTGTCGCCTTGGTGGAGATCCGGGATGCGCTCGCCCCCTGCTGGCCCATCACCTGATTCCTTGAATATAGCAATTGCTATAATCGCTGTGCGTAGCCGCGTCGCCGAGGGTTGGCAAGGGGGTGCCGAATCTCTGCGACGCTGCCGTGACGGTCTTGGACCATCGGGCGACGGCATGCCACAGGGCAAACCGAGCGGCTATTTCCGTCTCAGGACCTTGTGAATATTCGAGGCATTCCAGCAAGCTCATCGGAACGTCTTTGTCCACGGTTCTTGTTTAGAACTGTTATGATTTGATTGTGGGTAGAAGCTCTTTGAACTTCGCCCCATTCGGCTTATGTGGCGCAGCCATGCGTGCCCCCGCCCCGATCCGACTCGCCCTCGCCCTTCCGGCCCTGCTGCTCGCCGTCGCGACGGCCTCCGCCAAGGAGGTGCCGATCGGCCCGCATCTCACCAAGAACGGGCTCGAGGTCGCCGCCGTCTATCTCCAGCCCATCGAGATGGACCCGCCGGACATGATGCGCCCGGCCGCGCAATCCGACATCCACCTCGAAACGGATATCCGCGCCGCCAAGGACAACCGCAACGGTTTCGCCGAGGGCGATTTCGTGCCCGCCCTGGAGGTGCGCTTCACCCTGGTGAAACTCGATGGGGACAAGCCCACGGACCAGAAGGTCGAGGGTGCGCTAATGCCGATGGTCGCCAACGATGGCCCCCATTACGGCGACAACGTCAAGCTGTTCGGGCCGGGCCGCTACCGGATCACCGTCACCGTCGCGCCGCCCGGCAAGCACAGCCATTTCGGCCGCCACGTCGACAAGGAGACCGGCGTCGGCCCGTGGTTCGAGGCCTTCGACATGACCCAGGACTTCACCTTCGCCGGCACCGGCAAGAAGGGGTCCTACTGACAAGGATGGGCGCTTCCGTGATCCGGCATCTCACCCTCGCGGCCCTTCTCCTGCTCTCGGCGGGGGCGTCGGCGCGCGCCGACGACATGCCGGTGATCAAGGTGGAGATGCGCGACGGGGTGATCCTGCCCGCCATCATCGAGGTGCCGGCCAACACCCGCTTCAAGCTGGAGATCTCGAACACCGGGCAGTCGCCCGTGGAGTTCGAGAGCCTGGAATTGAAGCGCGAGAAGGCGCTCGCCGCCGGTTCGACCTCCTCCATCGTGTTCCGCACCATCGAGGCGGGCAGCTACGACGTGTTCGACGATTTCCACCCGGACGCGAAGGCCAAGCTGGTGGCCAAGTGAGTGCGCGCGCGGGTGGATTCACAGCCGGCGACCTCGACGCCGGAATCGCCCGCTTCGGCGATTGGCTGCGCGCCCATGCCGGCGCGATCCGCGCGGTGCAATGGGCTGTGGTGGCGGTCTACGTGCTGCTCGTGGCGGTGCCGGCCTTCCTGCCCCTGCCCGACAGCACGCAGCACATCTGGACCAACCTGACGCTCGCCGCCCAGTTCGCCTTCTGGGGCATCTGGTGGCCCTTCGTGCTGGTGAGCATGGTGCTCGTCGGCCGGGTCTGGTGCGGCGTGTTCTGCCCCGAGGGCGCCCTGTCCGAGGCCGCGAGCCGGTGGAGCCGGGGCTACGCGGTGCCGCGCTGGATCACGTGGAGCGGCTGGCCGTTCATCGCCTTCGCCGGCACCACGGTCTACGGGCAGATGACGAGCGTCTACGGCTATCCGAAGCCAGCGCTGGCGGTGCTCGGCGGCTCGACCCTGGCGGCCATCGTGGTCGGCCTGCTCTACGGCCGCAACAAGCGGGTCTGGTGCCGCTATCTCTGCCCGGTGAACGGCGTGTTCGCGGTGCTGTCGAAGCTCGCCCCCCTGAGCTTCCAGGTCGATCGCGGCGCCTGGGCGGCCTCGCCGAAACCGGCCCAGGGCACGGCGAGCTTCAACTGCGCGCCGCTGGTGCCGGTGAAGGCCATGCGCGGGGCCGGGGCCTGCCACATGTGCGGGCGCTGCTCCGGCCACCGGGGCGCCGTGCGCCTCGCCCTGCGCTCGCCGAACGACGAGATCGTCCATGTGGCGGGCGACGAGCCCTCCTGGGAGCAGACGAGCCTGATCCTGTTCGGGATGCTGGGGCTGGCGGTCGGCGCGTTCCAATGGTCGTCGAGCCCGTATTTCCTCGACATGAAGCAGGCGGCGGCGACCTGGCTGATCGAGCACGGCACGACCTGGCCGCTCGAAGCCTCCGCGCCGTGGTTCGTGCTGACGAACTACCCCGACAAGAACGACGTCATGACGCTCCTCGATGGGGCGGTCCTGCTGGTCTACATCGGCGCGGCGACCCTGGTGCTCGGCCTCGGCCTGTCGGCCCTCGTGGCGCTCGCCGCGCGGATGCTCGGGCCGTTCTCCCTCCGGCGCTTCCACCATCTCACGCAGACGCTGATTCCCATCGCGGGCTGCGGCGTCTTCCTCGGTCTTTCGGCGCTCACGATCACCTTCCTGCGCGGGGACGGGATCGTCGTGCCCTACGTGGCCGAGATCCGGGCGGCGCTGCTGGCCGGGGCCGCCCTGTGGAGCGCGTGGCTCGCGTGGCGGGTCGCGGGCCTCTCGGCCGGGGGGCTTCGCCAAGCGCTCGCCTGCGCCTGCATCGCCGGGGCGGCGGCGGTCTCCGTCGCCAACTGGGTGCTGCTGTTCTGGGTCTGGTAGCGCGGGTCCCGCGCATCTTCAGGGATTACGCATCATGATCGGTGCCTTCGTCATCGCCTTCCGCGAGGTCATCGAGGCGGGCCTCATCATCTCGATCGTACTCGCGGCGACGCGGGGCATCCCCGGCCGGATGCGCTGGGTGCTGCTCGGCGTGGCGGGGGGGCTCGGGGGCGCGGCCCTGGTGGCGCTGTTCGCGGAGCGGATCTCCGACGCCTTCGAGGGCAGCGGGCAGGACATCCTCAACGCGGCGGTGCTGATCGTCGCGGTGCTGCTGCTGATCTGGCACAACACCTGGATGAGCAAGCACGGCCGCGAAATGGCGGGCGAGCTGCGCGCGGCGGGCGAGGCCGTCCGCAGCGGCCAGCGGGAGGCGGCGGCGCTCGCCATCGTCGTCGGCGCGGCGATCCTGCGCGAGGGCGCGGAGCTGGTGCTGTTCCTCTACGGCCTCGTGGCCTCGGGCACCTCGGGGGCGGACATCCAGTTCGGCGCGCTGGCCGGAATCGGCGCGGGCGTGCTCCTCTCGGCGGTGAGCTATCTCGGCCTCGCCTCGATCCCGGCGCGCTACGTCTTCTCGGTCACGAGCGTGCTCATCACCTTCCTGGCGGCGGGCCTCGCCTCGCAGGCGGCGCAGTTCCTCGCCAATGCCGGGGTGATCGACATCCTCGGCCACACGGTGTGGAACAGTTCCGCCATCATCGCCGAGAATTCGTGGACGGGCCGGGTGCTGCACGCCCTCGTCGGCTACACCGACCGCCCAACCGCCCTGCAACTCGCCGTCTACATCGCCACCATCGTGGTGATGGTGGTGCTGATGCAGTGGGTCGCCGCCGACAAGCGCCGGGCGGTCAGGACCGCCTGACCCCTCAGCCCTTCTCCACCGGGCGCTGCGGGTCGGCGCCCCATTCGGACCACGAGCCGTCGTAGAGGCTGCGGGCCGGGTGGCCCATCGTCTCCAGGGCGAGGCTGACGATCGCCGCCGTCACCCCCGAGCCGCAGGTGGTCATCACCGGCTGGCGCGGGTCCACGCCGGCGGCGGCGAAGACCTCCGCCAGATCCTCCGGGCTCTTCATCCGGCCGTCGCGCTGCAGGGCGGCGTAGTGCAGGTTCTTCGCCCCCGGCATGTGGCCGGGCCGCACGCCCGGGCGCGGCTCCTCCTCCTCGCCCCGGAAGCGCGTCCCGGAGCGGGCATCGACCACCTGGGCCGCGCCGCTCTCCAGGGCGCGGGCGATGTCCGATCCGTCGGCCACGGCGCCGTGGTCGAGGCGGGCGGTGAAGTGCCGCCGCTCGCGCGGCTGGCTCTCGCCCTCCTCGGTCGGGTAGCCGGCGGCAACCCAGGCGGGCAGGCCGCCGTCGAGTACCAGTGCGTCGCGCATCCCGAAGGTCTTGAGCATCCACCAGACGCGCGGGGCCGAGAACAGGCCCATCCCGTCATAGACCACCACCTGCTGGCCATCGCCGATGCCGAGCGCCCGCATCCGTGAGGCGAAGACCTCCGGCCGGGGCAGCATGTGCGGCAGGGGCGATTCGGTGTCGCTCATCGCGTCGAGGTCGAAGCGGATGGCGCCGGGGATGTGGGCGGCGCGGTATTCCGCCTCCGGGTCGCGGCCGGCGGCCGGGAGATACCAGGAGGCGTCGAGCACCACGATGTCCGGCGCCGACAATCGCTCGTGCAGCCAGGCCGGCGGGACGAGGGGCGGTTGCGTCATGGTCGCTCCGTCTGAATCAACGGGGCGAATGAACCACAGGGCGGCGGCGGATGCACGGGGGACCGTGCGGGCCGGCCTCGCGACGGTCGAAATCCGTCACGCCGAGGCAATCAGCTACGCATCCGTCACTATGGTCGATTGCGTGCGGTGCATCACACACTTGTTTTCAAGGCTCTGAACCCCAGCTACGACAATACCATGACAGCTCTGCGCCGGTCGCGAACCGGCTTTACGCGGGTTTTAGGGCGCCACGCTGCCGTCAGCGGGTGCCTCGCCCCGCGCGGCGGCAGGGCGTTTCAACTCCGCACTTCTAAGGAGGCGACCCGGGCGGTCGCCGTCAGGACACGACTGATGAACCAACTCGTCCGCATGTCGCAGATCGGGGACGCCGAGACCGTCAAGGAGCCGTCGGCGGACCTTCGCGTGCCCTTCGCCCAGTCGGGCGCCTTCGTGTGCAAGTACATCATCGGCGAGCCGAGCGATCAGGCGATCTGCTGCGGCGCGCCCGTGCAGGACGGCAAGAGCTGGTGCGCGTTCCACCGCCGCATCGTGTTCGAGCCGGCGCGCCCCGGCCGCATCCGCTGATTGCAGCGCCGCGATTGCCTCGCGGGGCGTCCCTCGGGCATGGTCGGCCATCACTTCGGAGATGCCGACCTTGACCGAGCCCCGCACGCCCGACCACGCGATCGACCCCCTCTTCATCGAGCGGCACTCGCCCCGGGCCTTCACCGGAGAGGCGGTGCCGGAAGCCGAGCTGATGCGGATGATCGAGGCGGCCCGCTGGTCGCCCTCGGGCTACAATTCCCAGCCCTGGCGCTTCCTCTACGCCCTGCGCGGCGACGCCCACTGGCAGACCTTCTTCGACCTCCTCGTGCCGGGCAACCAGAAATGGGTGGCCGATACGGGGGCGATCCTGTTCCTCGTCTCGAACGCCCGGATGCGGGTGGGGGACGAGCTGAAGCCGTCCTACAGCCATTCCTTCGATACCGGCGCGGCCTCGCTCGCCTTCCAGCTCCAGGCGGTTCGCCAGGGCTGGCACGCCCACGGCATGACCGGGTTCGACCATGCCCGCGCGCCGGAGGTGCTGCGCCTGCCGGAGCATCACCGGATCGAGGCCGCCTTCGCCGTGGGCCGCAAGACGGCGCCCGCCGACCTCACCGAGGAGCAGCGCCCCCGCGAGGCACCGAACGGGCGCCGGCCGATCACCGATTTCGTGATCGCCGGGGCCTTTCCCGCCGACGCCGGCTGAGCGAGGCTTCCCGGTCCTGCGGGGCCGGTCTCGTGTCTGTTCTGTCCTTCCTCAAGACCCTACTGGATGCGGCCATGGCGCGGATGGGCGAGACCGAATCGGCCTCGGAGACGGGCTTCATCGATGGGGGCGGGGTCGATCACGTCACCGGCCTGCAGACGATCGCGGACCGGCACGGGGTAAGCCTCGACGCGGTGCGCCATCTCGTGCGGGCGCTGGAGCGCGGCCACGGCCGGATGGCGCAGTTCGACCATCCTGATCTCGGCGGCATGGGCCAGTGGAGCGCGGGCGGCATGACCATGGTCGGCCGCATGTTCGACGATGGCCTGCGGGCGCGGGTGGCCGCGCTCTGCACCGAACTCGCCGCCACCCTGCCGGCCGAGGGCTTCGCGACGCAGGCGTCCCCCGAGACGTGGTGGCCGGGCGATCTTGGCAGCCCTTCGGCGACGGGCTCGCAGAACGGGATGCGCTACGCTTATTTCCCGACGAGCCGGCGGCTCGCGGTGGAGCAGGCCTCGGGCGTCGTCGTCTACGACACGGGGGAGCACGCCATCTCGGGCGTCTCGCAGGCGAACGGCCAGCTGCGCTTCACCGGGTCGGCGGGGCCCATCGCCCTCGACACGCTGACACGCATCGGAGCGGAGGCCCCGGAGCCGAAGCCCGCTTCACCTGAGCCGGGTGCCCCGCAGGGTTCCGGCGACATCCTCGGCACGATCGAGCGGCTGGCCGATCTCCACGCCCGCGGCGTCCTCACGGCGGAGGAGTTCCAGGCCAAGAAGGCGGAGCTGCTGGCGCGGCTCTGACGCCCCTCAGGCGATGCCGGCGCGGAGCAGGTCGTGGACGTGCAGGATGCCGACCGGTCGACCGTCCGACACGGCGAAGACCGCCGTGATGAGGCGGCGGTTCATCAGTTCGAGGGCCGCATGGGCGAGCTTGTGCGGCTCCAGGGTGATCGGGTCGCGGGTCATCACCCGGTGGACCGGCGTCGCGAGGATCGCCGGGCCCATGTGGCGGCGCAGGTCGCCGTCCGTCACGATGCCCACGAGCCGCCCGTCCGCGCCAGTGACGCCGACGCAGCCGTAGCGGCGGGCGGCCATCTCGATCAGCACCTCGGACATCAGCGCGTCCTCGTACACCAGGGGCATCTCGGAGCCCCCGTGCATCAGGTGCTGCACCGTCTTCAGGCGGGCGGCGAGGGTGCCGCCGGGATGGAGCGTGTGGAACCGCGCCGAGGTGAAGCCGCGCCGCTCCAGCAGCGTCACCGCCAGGGCGTCGCCCAGGGCCAGCTGGATCAGGCTCGATGAGGTCGGGGCGAGGTCGTGCGGGCAGGATTCGCGCACGCGCGGCAGTTCGAGCACCACGTCGGCCGCCTTGCCCAGCGTGCTCGCGGCGTTGCGCGTCACCGCGATCAGGGGGATCGAGTAGCGGCGGGAGAAGCCGACGAGGTCGGAGAGTTCCGCCGTCTCGCCCGACCACGACAGGGCGAGGATCACGTCGTCGCGGGCGATCATGCCGAGGTCGCCGTGGCTCGCCTCGGTCGGGTGGACGAAGAAGGCGTGCGTGCCGGTGGAGGCCAGCGTCGCCGCGAGCTTGCGCCCGACATGGCCGCTCTTGCCGATGCCGCTCACGATCACCCGGCCCCCGGTGCCGAGGATCAGGTCCACCGCGCGCTCGAAGGCCGCGCCGAGGGGGCCGTCGAAGGCGGCGGTCACTTCCTGAAGGGCGTTGATGCCCAGGGTGAGGCTGCGCAGCCCGAGTTCGCGCGCGCCCTCCGCGTCGCGGGCGACGGCGGGGTCGAAGGCTTCGTCGAAGAGGGCGGGCGCGGCCGAGGGCGTCATGGCGTTCCGGTTCGGTTCGGTCGCTGCGAGGCTTAAGGTCGCCCCATGGCCGGATTGTGACCCGGCTACCACCGTTGCCGGAGCCCCCGGCGGGGGTGCATGATGCGGCCCACGCCACACCACCTCGCGCACCGAGGGACCATCATGACCATTCGCTTCCCCGAGCCCGACCCCGCCATCCTCGCGCGGCGGGACGAGATCGTCGCCGGCCTCGCGCCCCTCGTCGCCCCCGAGGCGCTGATCACCTCCGAGGACGAGCGCCGCGCCTTCGAGACGGACGGGCTCACCGCCTATCGCCAGATGCCGCTCGCCGTCGTGCTGCCCTCGACCACCGAGGAGGTGTCGAAGGTGATGGCCTATTGCCACGCCAACGGCGTGCGGGTCGTGCCGCGCGGGGCGGGCACCTCCCTCGCGGGCGGGGCCATCGCGCAAGGGGACGCGATCATCCTCGGCACCGCCAAGATGACGAAGATCCTCGACATCGACTTCGCCGACCGGCTCGCCCGGGTGCAGAGCGGCATCACCAACCTCGCCATCTCGGGGGCGGTGTCGCACGAGGGGTTCTTCTACGCCCCCGACCCGTCGAGCCAGCTCGCCTGCACCATCGCCGGCAACATCGCCATGAATTCCGGCGGCGCCCATTGCCTGAAATACGGCGTGACGACCAACAACCTCATGGGCGTCACCCTGGTGATGAACGACGGCACCGTGGTCGAGCTCGGCGGCGACCATCTCGACGCGGCGGGCTACGACCTCCTCGGCCTCGTCTGCGGCTCGGAGGGGCAGCTCGGCATCGTCACCGAGGCGACCGTGCGCATCCTGCGCGCCGCCGAGGGCGCGCGGCCGGTCCTCGTCGGCTTCTCCAAGGTGGAGGATGCGGGGGATTGCGTCGCCGCGATCATCGCCGCCGGCATCATCCCCGTGGCCATCGAGTACATGGACCGCAACGCGATCCTCATCACCGAGGATTTCGCGCAGGCCGGCTATCCCCGCGACGCCGAGGCCATGCTCATCATCGAGGTCGAGGGCTCGCAGGCCGAGTGCGACGCGATGCTCGCGCGGATCGAGGCCATCGCCGCCGATTTCCGGCCGACCAGCATCCGCGTCTCCCGCTCCGAGGCGGAATCGGCCGCCATCTGGAAGGGGCGCAAGTCGGCCTTCGGCGCCACGGGCCGCATCTCCGACTACATCTGCATGGACGGCACCATCCCCACGGGGCAGCTCGGGCCGGTGCTGGAGCGGATCGAGGCGATCTGCGCGGGCCACGGCCTGCGCGTCGCCAACGTGTTCCATGCCGGCGACGGCAACCTGCACCCGCTGATCCTGTTCGACATCAACACGCCCGGCGAATTGCAGAAGGCCGAGGCGGCGGGCGACGAGATCCTGAAGCTCTGCGTCGAGGTCGGCGGCTGCCTCACGGGCGAGCATGGCGTCGGCATCGAGAAGCGCGACTTGATGCGCTTCCAGTACACGCAGGAGGATCTGGAGCAGCAGATGCGGGTGAAGGGGGTGTTCGATCCCGACTGGATGATGAACCCCGCCAAGGTGTTCCCCCTGGACGGGCGCATCGCCGCCTGAGATCGCCCGAGCCGACACCCGGCGGCGCAACCAGAGATTGTTGCGCCGCCGTGGGGCCGGCGAAGGTTTCCTTCAAGTATTACTCGGCGTCCGCCGTCTTGCGGCTGGACCGGCCCTTGGCGGCGGCGGTGGCGGCCTTGCGGCGCCCGCGCGGGGCCGGGGCGGCCTCTTCCTCGACCTCGTCGATGGCGTCGCCGCCCTGTCCGGACCGGCCGGGCTGGCCGAGGCCGAGGCTCTTCGCCAGGGCGGAGCGCTGGGCGGAATAGTTCGCGGAAGTCGTGGGGTAGTCGGCGGGCAGGCCGTAGCGCTCACGATAGGTGTGCGGATCGAGCCCGTGCTTGGTCAGGTGGCGCTTCAGGGTCTTGTAGGACTTGCCGTCGATGAAGCTGATCAGGCCATCGGGGCGGATCGACTTGCGAACCTGGGCGGGGGTCGGCTTCTCGACGGATTCCGACGCCTGGGCGACGGGGCCGGAGGCGACCCGGTTCAGCGCCTCGTGAACGCTGGCGATCAGGGCGGGCAGGTCCGTGGTGGGCACCGAGTTGTTCGAGACATAGGCCGCGACGACGTCGACGGTGCGTTCGATGTAGTCCAATTGCGATGTCGGCGCGGTTTCAGACATCCTCGATACCCTCATTGGTTTTTTGATGAAATGGCCCCTCGGCGTCGAGTTATGTGGATCGACGAAAAAAGCAAGGTGTTTTCCGAAGGTGAGCTGTGCTGGCTCGATAGTTTACGCACAGTTCCTTTGGTGGCCACGATGGAGGGGCGCTACCGAATGAAACATCGCGCGTTTTACCGCTCATGGGAACGACTTTATCCTCCGGCCGTAGCGAGAAGAATTTTCTTGTGAGAAAAGAGACCGTTACCCGTCGCTGAAACGAGCCGCGGACGGCCGGAACAAGCCAATTTAATCCACTAAAAGTTGTATTAACTGTGCGCAACCAATCGCGCGCAATCGGCCTGCCGGGGTAGGCATTCCGTCCCCTGCGACAATCTGGCTCATTCGCGGAACGGGAACGCGGTCAGGCGAAGGTTTTCCGGGGATCGAACGCATCGCGCACCGCCTCGCCCGCGAAGACGAGCAGGCTCAGCATCGCCGCGATGACCACGAATCCCGTCAGGCCGAGCCAGGGGGCGGTCAGATTGTCCTTCCCCTGCGCCAGGAGCTCGCCGAGGGAGGGCGAGCCGGGGGGCAGGCCGAAGCCGAGGAAGTCGAGGGAGGTCAGGGTGGTGATCGAGCCGTTCAGGATGAACGGCAGGAAGGTCAGCGTCGCCACCATGGCGTTGGGCAAAAGGTGGACGCGCATGATCCGCACATTCGACAGGCCGAGCGCCCGCGCGGCGCGAACATACTCAAAGTTGCGCGCCCGCAGGAATTCGGCGCGGACCACGCTCACCAGCGCCACCCACGAAAACAGCAGCATGATGCCGAGCAGCACGAAGAAGCCGGGGGCGATGAAGGCCGAGATGATGATGATGAGGTAAAGGGTCGGGATGCCGCCCCAGACCTCGATGAAGCGCTGGAAGGCGAGATCGACCCAGCCGCCGAAATAGCCCTGCACCGCCCCGGCCAGCACGCCGATGGCCGATGAGACGGCAGCCAGGATCAGC
The DNA here is from genome assembly GCF_055361565.1 of Methylobacterium sp. TK26. Lineage (NCBI taxonomy): Bacteria > Pseudomonadati > Pseudomonadota > Alphaproteobacteria > Hyphomicrobiales > Methylobacteriaceae > Methylobacterium > Methylobacterium sp. TK26. The sequence goes on from NZ_CM143965.1 coordinate 3,681,675, forward strand.
CCGAACAGCACCGAGATGCGGAAGCCGTAGATCACGCGCGCCAGCACGTCGCGGGTGGTGTTGTCGGTGCCGAGCCAGTGCCAGGGGATGTCGGCGCAGCCCGTGCCGCCGAGGCGCTCGGCCACCGGCTTGCACTGCGCGTCCGAGAGCATCCAGGTCGGCGGGGAGGGGGAGGGGGTCGGCAGGTTCTCGTTGATCGTGTCGTAGGAGAACGGGATCGGCGGCCAGACGGCCCAGCCGTTCCCAGCGATCTCCTTGCGGATCTCCGGCGAGCGGTAATCCGTGACGGCGAGGAAGCCGCCGAACTTCTCTTCCGGGTAATCGACCAGCACCGGCACCAGCCACTCGCCCTTGTAGGAAACGAGGAGCGGCTTGTCGTTGGCGATGAACTCCGCGAACAGGCTGAGGACGAACAGCAGGGCGAAGACCACGAACGACCAGTAGCCGAGGCGGTTCGCGCGGAAATTGGCGAGCCGCCGCCGGTTGAGGGGCGACAGTCCCCCACGGACGAGGGGCGCCTGGGCGCCGGGCATCGGGACGGCGTCGGTCATGCCCGCGGACTTGCCGTCACGGGCGCCGTTGTCAAGGCGGGGCTCAGCCGGAGAGCCGGGTCGCAGTGCCCTCGATCTCGTTAGGGCGCACGCCGCCGTGGCGCTCCATCCAGCGGCGGAGCAGCCGGACGTTGCGCCGGTTCGCCTTGAAGGCCGCGTCGAAGATGTCGCCCGCCAGCGGCACCGCGCCGACCACGCCGTCGAAGGCGACGTTCAGCGCCATCCGGCCGATCAGCCAGCGGGGGGCGCCGAGGCGGCGCGCCTCGTAGACGATGAAGGACGAGATCACCATGCCCGCCACGTCGCCCACGAGGGGCACGAGGCCGATCAGGGCATCGAACCCGACCCGCCGGTTGATGCCGGGGATGACGAAGGCGCTGTCCATCAGGTGCGCCAGGGTTTCGAGCCGGGCGAGGCTCGCCTCGCGGCCGAGGTCGAGGGCGCCGGGGAAAGGGCCGGCCTGATGCGGGATGTCGCGCCGGGGCGGGAAATCCTGCGGGGGAATGCGTGCGCTCGACATCGTCATGATCAACGATGTGGCGGTGCCTCCGGTTGCGCGCAAGGAGCCTCAGGCGGCGAGGCGCGCCAGATCGCCCATGCGGTCGAGAGCCGCATCGAGGGTCGCGTCGGCCTTGGCGAAGCACAGGCGGACCACATGGCGCACCGCCGCGTCGGGATAGAAGGCGCTGACGGGAATCGCCGCCACCCCGTGCCGGGTCACGAGGGCCTCGCAGAAGGCCACGTCGTCGTGGTGGCCGAGGGGCGCGATGTCGATGTTGAGGAACCACGTCGCCGCCGCCGGCAGCACGGTGAAGCCGCGCTCGGTGAGCCCCGCGGCGAGGCGGTCACGGGAGCGGGCATAGCCGGCGCGCATCGCCGCGAACCACGGCTCCTCCTTGCCGAGCCCGAGGGCCACGGCGGCCTGGAGGTTCGGCGGGGTGGTGAAGGTGAGGAACTGGTGCGCCTTGGCGAGCCCCCGCATCAGCCGCGCGTCGGCGGTGACGAAGCCGACCTTCCAGCCGGTCAGGGAGAAGATCTTGCCCGCCGAGCCGATCTTCACCGTCCGCTCGCGCATCCCCGGAAGGGCCATCAGCGGGAAGTGGCGGGCGCCGTCGAACACGACATGCTCCCACACCTCGTCGCACAGGGCGACGACGTCGTGGCGGCAGCAGAGCCTGGCGAGCAGGGCGAGGTCGTCCGGCCCGAACAGGGTCGCGGACGGGTTCAGGGGGTTGTTGAGGAGGACGAGCTTCGTCCGGTCGGAGAAGGCCTCGGCCAGGGCCGCCGCGTCGAGGCGGAAGGCGGGCGGGGTCAGGTTGACGATCCGCGCCACGCCGCCGGCCCGGCGGACCAGGGGAAGGTAGGCGTCGTACATCGGCGCGAAGAGGATCACCTCGTCCCCCGGCTCGATCAGCGCCAGCAGCGCCCCGGCCAGGGCCTCGGTGGCGCCCGACGTCACCATCACCTCCGTCTCGGGGTCGAGGGAAAGGCCCTGGTGCCGGGCGTAATGCGCGGCGACGGCCTCGCGGAGGGCGGGCAGGCCCATCATCGGCGGGTACTGGTTCGGGCCGTCGATCAGCGCGCGGGCGCCGGCCTCGCGGATGTCGGCCGGGCCGGGATCGTCCGGGAAGCCCTGCCCGAGATTCACCGCCCCATGCTCGCGGGCGAGCCGCGACATCGTCTCGAAGACGGTGGTGGGGAGCTCTGCGAAGACCCGATTCATGTGAAGAGCCGATTCATGGGCGAGCCCTTACCATGGTGCGCCGCCGCTTTCGAATGTGCGCTCGCGCACGGGGCGCCTATCCGAACGCGCCGGGACGGCTGACGATTGTTGACATTCATCACCCGGGGAATAGGTTGGCGTCACGGCCAGGGCGATGCCCGTTTCCGGCGGGGCTCTGCCCCCTCGCCCCGCTTTCCCGCGGTGCGTCGCCTGGGCCGCGTGTAGAGGGCCACCGGCTTGTCGGCCGGTGGCCCTTTCCGCGTTTGGGGGTTATCGGTCGGGGCTCGCAGCGGGCTTGGTCGTGATGACGCGGTGTCTGTTCTTCGCCCTGATGGTCACGGGCCTGGGGCTCGTCCTCCGGATGTCGCTCGCGCCGCTGCCCGTCGATGACGCCTTCCGCGATGTCCTGCGTTCCTATGGCGCCTCGGTCAGCAATACCGCCGAAACGTCGTCGCCCTAGTGCAGGCTCATTGGACGCCTAGTTCAGGGTCCGTCGCCGGTTTCATGCGATACCGATGGGAAGCGGCCCGGTCTTGGGGTCGCGCGGCGATCCTGCCGATGGGTGTCGCGACCGGAATGTGCTTGAGTCGGGAATGAACGAGAGTTCGCCGATCCGTACCGAGACCGCTCGTGCCTACGAGCCGGGGCCGATCCAGGCCCCTGTCCGCACGCGCCGTCGCTTCCGGCCGATTCGCTGGCTGGTGCTGCTCGTCGCCCTCGCGGCCATCGGCGCCGTCGCGCATCGCTGGTACGATTCCCGCACCCAGAAGGGCACGGAGCAAGCGGCCGGCGCGGCGGGCGGCCGCCACGGCGGCAAGCGCGGCGGGTCCGACCTGCCCCAGGCCGTGGGCATCGCCCCCATCACGACGGGCGACATGCCGGTGGTGCTGCAGGGCCTCGGCACGGTGACGCCGCTCGCCACGGTGACGGTGAAATCGCAGATCAGCGGCTACCTCATGGAGGTTAAGTTCCGCGAGGGCCAGATGGTGAAGGCGGGCGATCCCCTCGCCCAGATCGATTCTCGCCCCTACGAGGCGCTGCTCGCGCAGTATCAGGGACAGCTCGCCCGCGATCAGGCGCTGCTCCAGAATTCGAAGCTCGATTTCCAGCGCTTCCAGACCTTGAACCGCCAGGATTCGATCTCGAAGCAGAACGTCGACACCCAGGCCGCGCAGGTGAAGCAGAACGAGGGCACCGTCGCCGCCGACCAGGCGCTGGTGGACCAGCAGAAGCTCAACATCGCCTACACCCGCATCACCTCCCCGGTGGATGGGCGGGTCGGCCTGCGGCAGGTGGACCAGGGCAACTACATCTCCGCCGCCTCGACGGCGATCGTGGTGGTGACGCAGCTGCACCCGATCTCTGTGGTGTTCACCCTGCCGGAGGACGACGTCGCCCGCGTCATGCGCCGGGTGCGGGCGGGGGCGAGCCTCGCGGTGAAGGCCTACGACCGAGGCGATTCCCACGAGATCGCCACCGGCAAGCTCGACACGGTGGACAACCAGATCGACACGACCACCGGCACGGTGAAGCTGCGCGCCCTGTTCGACAACGCCGACGAGGAGCTGTTCCCGAACCAGTTCGTGAATGCCCGCCTCACCGTCGAGACGCTGCACGACGCGGCCCTGGTGCCGAACGGCGGCATCCTCCAGGGCAGCCCCGGCGCCTACGTCTACCTGCTGGACGGCGACGACAAGGTCGTGGTCCGGCCGATCAAGACCGGCGAGACGGACGGCATCCACACGGTGGTGCTCTCCGGCCTCAAGCCCGGTGACCGGGTCGTGACCGACGGCACCGACCGCCTCAAGGACGGGGCGAAGGTGCGGATCACGGAGGGGGCCCAGGCCGCCAGCGCCACCCCCTCCGCCGGCCCGCAGGCGCCCGCCGCCGACGCGGCCAAGGAGGCGACCGCCGAGGGCGCCCCGCAACAGGGTGGCCGCAGGCGGCACCGGCAGCAGGGGCAGTAAGGGCACGCGCCCATGAACCCCTCCCGCCTCTTCATCCTTCGCCCGGTCGCCACCACGCTGCTGATGCTGGCGATCCTGATCGTCGGCGGGGTGTCGTACCTGAATCTGCCGGTCTCGGCCCTGCCGTCGGTCGATTACCCGACGATCCAGGTCCAGACCTTCTATCCCGGCGCCAGCCCGGAGGTGATGACCTCCTCCGTCACCGCGCCCCTGGAGCGGCAGTTCGGGCAGCTCGCCAACCTCAACCAGATGACCTCGCAATCCTCGTCGGGGGCGTCGGTCATCACGCTCCAGTTCAACCTCGATCTCGCCCTCGACATCGCCGAGCAGCAGGTCCAGGCGGCGATCAACGCGGCGGGCAACCTCCTGCCCTCGGACCTGCCGGCGCCGCCGGTCTACGCGAAGGTCAACCCCGCCGACGCGCCGATCCTGACGCTCGCGCTCACCTCGAAGACCCTGCCGCTGACGCAGGTGCGCGACCTCTCCGAGACCCGCCTCGCGCAGAAGATCAGTCAGGTGGCCGGCGTCGGCCTCGTGAGCATCTCCGGCGGCCAGCGCCCGGCGGTACGGGTGCGGTTCAACGCCCGGCAACTCGCCGCCTACGGGCTGAACATCGACGACCTGCGCACGACGATCACCAACCTGAACGTCAACACGCCGAAGGGCACGATCGACGGCCCCCGGCAATCCTACGCCATCAACGCCAACGACCAGATCCGCGACCCGAAGGCCTACGATTCGGCGATCATCGCCTATCGCAACGGCGCGCCGGTGCGCCTGTCGGACGTCGCGGACGTGGTGGACGCCCCCGAGAACACCAAGCTCGGCGCCTGGGCCGACGAGACGCCGGCCGTCATCCTCAACATCCAGCGCCAGCCCGGCGCCAACGTCATCGCCACCGTCGACAAGATCAAGCAGCTACTGCCCCAGTTGCAGGCGAGCCTGCCGCAGGCGGTGAGCGTCGCCCCGCTCACCGACCGCACCAGCACGATCCGCGCCTCGGTGGACGACGTGCAGTTCGAACTCGGGCTGGCCATCGCCCTCGTGGTGCTGGTGATCTTCCTGTTCCTGCGCAGCCTCTCGGCGACGCTGATCCCGAGCCTGTCGGTGCCGCTCTCGCTGATCGGCGCCCTCTCGGTGATGGACCTCTACGGCTTCTCCCTCGACAACCTGTCGCTGATGGCGCTCACCATCGCCACGGGCTTCGTGGTGGACGACGCCATCGTGGTGATCGAGAACATCGCCCGCCACGTCGAGGACGGCGATTCGCCCCTGGAGGCGTCCCTGAAGGGCTCGCGCGAGATCGGCTTCACCATCATCTCGCTCACCGTCTCGCTCATCGCGGTGCTGATCCCGCTGCTCTTCATGGGCGACGTGGTGGGTCGCCTGTTCCACGAATTCGCGATCACGCTCGCGGCCACCATCGTCATCTCGGCGGTGGTCTCGCTCACCCTGGTGCCGATGCTCTGCGCCCGGCTGCTGAAACACGTCCCCGCGGGGGTGGCCGTCCGGCGGGAGGGGCCCCTGGCGCGGATGGGCCGGCGGGCGACGGAGGGCACCATCGCCGCCTACGGCCGGGCGCTGCGGGTGGTGCTCGACCACCAGGGCCTGACGCTCCTCGTCACCCTCGGGACGGTGGCGCTCACCGCCTACCTGTTCGTGGTGATCCCGAAGGGCTTCTTCCCCGTGCAGGACACGGGGGTGATCCAGGGCATCACCCAAGCCGACCAATCGGTCTCCTACGCGGCCATGGCCGAGCGCCAGCAGCGGCTCGCCGCGATCATCCTGAAGGACCCGGACGTCGCCAACCTGTCCTCGTTCATCGGCGTCGACGGCCAGAACGTCACGCTGAATTCCGGGCGGATGCTCATCAATCTCAAGCCCCGCGAGGAGCGCACCGCCACCGCGAGCGAGATCATCCGGCGGATCGGCGCGGCGACGAATTCCGAGCCCGGCATCCGGCTCTACATGCAGCCGGTCCAGGACCTGACCATCGACACCGCCGTGTCGGCGACGCAGTATCAGGTGATCCTGGAGAGCCCGAACCTCGAGGATTTCGAGACCTGGGTGCCCCGCTTCACCGAGGCGCTGGCCGCCTCGCCCGTCGTCGCGGACGTGACCAGCGACCACCAGGGCAAGGGGCTCGCGGCCTACGTCACCATCGACCGGCCGACGGCGGGCCGCTACGGCATCACCCCCGCGACCATCGACAACGCCCTCTACGACGCCTTCGGCCAGCGCATCATCTCGACGATCTTCACCCAGTCGAACCAGTACCGGGTGATCCTCGAAGCCGACCCGGACCTGCACAAGACGCTGGAGAGCCTGAACGGCATCTACCTGCCGTCCTCGACGGCGACGAACGGGCAGGTGCCGCTCTCCTCCGTGGCGCGTGTCACCGAGAAGCGGGCGCCGCTGCTGATTTCGCATCTCGGCCAGTTCCCGGCCACCACCGTCTCGTTCAACCTCGCGCCGGGCGCGGCCCTGGGGCAGGCGGTGGAGGCGATCGACGCGGCGAAAGCCAAGATCGACCTGCCGCCCTCCTTCAGGGTGGTGCCGCAGGGCTCGGTCTTCGCCTTCCAGGCGGCGCTCGGGAACGAGTTGTTCCTCGTGCTGGCGGCCATCGTGACCGTCTACATCGTGCTCGGCGTGCTCTACGAGAGCTTCATCCACCCGATCACGATCCTCTCGACCCTGCCGTCGGCCGGGATCGGGGCGCTCCTCGGGCTGATGCTGTTCGGGCTGTCCCTCGACATCATCGCGATCATCGGCATCGTGCTGTTGATCGGCATCGTGAAGAAGAACGCGATCATGATGATCGACTTCGCGCTGCAGGCCGAGCGCGAGGACGGCATGGCGCCCCGCGACGCGATCTTCCAGGCCTGCCTGCTGCGCTTCCGTCCGATCCTGATGACGACGCTGGCGGCGCTGTTCGCGGCGGTGCCGCTGATCCTCGGCACGGGTGTCGGCTCGGAACTGCGCCAGCCGCTCGGCATCTGCATCGCGGGCGGCCTCATCGTCAGCCAGATGCTGACGCTGTTCACGACCCCGGTGATCTACCTCGCCTTCGACCGCCTGGAACGCCGCATCGCCGGCCGCGGGCCCGGCCTGGAGGGCGGGGAGGCGGTGCCGTGAGGCCGGCCCCGTGAACATCTCCGCCCCGTTCATCCGGCGGCCGATCGCCACGACGCTGCTCACCATCGGCGTGCTGCTGGCGGGCGTGTTCGCGTTCCTGAAGCTGCCCGTGGCGCCGCTGCCGCAGATCGACTTCCCCGTCATCCTCGTCCAGGCGCAGATGGCCGGCGCCAGCCCCGAGACCATGGCGACCACCGTCGCCGCGCCGCTGGAACGGCGGCTCGGGGTCATCGCCGACGTCAACGAGATGACGTCCACGAGTTCGCTCGGCACGGTGCGCATCGTGCTGCTGTTCGGCCTGAACCGGGACATCGACGGCGCCGCCCGCGACGTGCAGGCCGCCATCAACGCGGCCCGCGCCGACCTGCCAACCTCGCTCCGGCAGAACCCGACCTACCGCAAGTTCAACCCCGCCGAGACGCCGATCATCATCCTCGGCATGACCTCGGACACGCTCACCCGGGGCCAAGTCTACGATTCCGCCGCCACGGTCGTGCAACAGAAGCTCTCGCAACTGCCCGGCGTCGGCAATGTCGATGTCGGCGGCTCGTCCCTGCCGGCGGTGCGGGTGGAGCTCGATCCCACCGCCCTGTTCCACTACGGCATCGGCCTGGAGGGCATCCGCGCGGCGCTGGCCTCGGCCAACGCCAACTCGCCCAAGGGCGACATCGACGTCGGCAACCGGCGCTACCAGCTCTACGCCAACGACCAGGGCCGCAAGGCCGCCGACTACAGGGACATCGTCGTCGCCTACCGCAACGGCGCGGCGGTGAAGCTCACCGATGTCGGCCAGGTGCTCGACGGGGTCGAGGACAAGCGCAACCTCGGCATCGTCAACGGCAAGCCCGGCGTGCTGCTCTTCGTCTACAAGCAGCCCGGCGCCAACGTCATCGACACGATCGACGGCGTGAAGAAGGCCCTGCCGCAGATCACGGCGGCCCTGCCCGGCGGCATCGACATCAAGCTCACCGGCGACCGCAGCCTCACCATCCGCGCCTCCCTGGAGGCGACGGAGGAGACGCTCCTCGTCGCGGTCGGCCTCGTGATCCTCGTGGTCTACGTCTTCCTGCGCTCCGGCCGGGCGACGCTCATCCCCGCCGTGGCGGTGCCGATCTCCATCGTCGGCACCTTCTCGGCGATGTACCTGCTGAATTATTCCCTCAACATCCTATCGCTGATGGCGCTCATCATCGGCACGGGCTTCGTCGTGGACGACGCCATCGTCGTCCTGGAGAACATCCAGCGGCACATCGAGGAGGGGAAGCCCCGGTTCCAGGCGGCACTGATCGGCGCGCAGGAGGTCGGCTTCACCGTCATCTCCATGAGCCTGTCGCTCATCGCCGTGTTCCTGCCGATCCTGCTGATGGGCGGTCTCGTCGGGCGCATCTTCCAGGAATTCGCCGTCACCCTGTCCCTGGCGATCCTGATCTCCCTCGTCCTGTCGCTCACCACCACGCCGATGATGTGCTCGCGGTTGCTCAAGCGCGAGGGGCAGGGGCCGCAGGGCAAGAAGCGCCGCAACCTCCTCGTCCGGGCTCTCGAAGGCGGGTTCGACGCGATGCTCGCGGGCTATGCCCGCACCCTGGAGATCGCCCTGCGCCATCCCCGCCTCGTGCTGCTGACGCTGCTCGCGACGGTGGGGCTCAACGTCTACCTCTACATCATCGTGCCGAAGGGCTTCTTCCCCGAGCAGGACACGGGGCAGATGATGGGCGGCATCCAGGCCGACCAGCGCATCTCCTTCCAGTCCATGGAGAAGAAGCTCACCGAGGCGACGCGGATCGTCGGGGCGGACCCGGCGGTGGAGAGCGTCGTCGGCTTCACGGGCGGGCGCGGCACCAACTCGGCCAACGTGTTCGTGGGGCTGAAGCCCCTCTCCGAGCGTGAGTCGATGGGCGCCGTGACCGCGCGCCTGCGCCCGAAGCTCGCGCAGGTGGCGGGGGCGCGGCTCTACGTCTTCCCCCGGCAGGACCTGCAGATGGGCGGGCGCCAGAGCTTCGCGCAGTACCAGTACACGCTGCAGGGCGACACGCCGGAGGAGCTCTACTCCGCCGCGCCGAAGCTCCTGGCCGCGCTCCAGAAGGATCCGACCTTCGCCGACGTCACCTCCGACCAGCAGGAGGGCGGCCTGGAAAGCCGGGTGGTGATCGACCGGGCCACCGCCTTCCGCTACGGCATCACCCCCGACAAGATCGACCAGACCCTCTACGACGCCTTCGGCCAGCGGCAGGTCTCGACCATCTACAACCCGCTGAACCAGTACCACGTCGTGATGGAGATCGCGCCGCGCTACCTGGAGACGCCGGAGACCATCAAGCGGATCTTCGTCTCGACCTCCGGCGGCAACGCCAAGGGCTCGGCCACCACCAACGCCGTCGCGGGCACCGTCGCGGCGGGGGGCACGGTGAACACCAACGCCGCCACCGGCACGAGCAGCCCCACCTCGGGCGCGGCCTCGGGGACGGGGGCGGTCGGCAGCGGCACGGCCGGCGCCCTCGCCGCCGCCACGGCCGCGACCTCCACCGCCAGCACCGATGCCAGCACCAACGCGGCGGCCATCGCCTCCGATTCGGCCCGCAACGCCTCGTCCAACGCGCTGGCCGCCAGCAAGGGCGGCGCCTCGTCGAGCGCGCCGGTCTCGGCGGCGAAGGAGACGATGGTGCCGCTCTCGGCCTTCGCCCGGTTCGAGACGGGCAACGCCTCCGTGCAGATCAGCCACCAGGGCCTGTTCGTCGCCACGACGATCTCGTTCAACCTCGCCCCGGGCAAGAGCCTGTCGGACGCGACCGAGGCGATCGACCGGGCCATGGCAGACCTTCGCTTGCCCGCGAGCATCCACGGCGAGTATGCCGGCGCGGCCAAGAACTACGTGTCGTCCGCGTCGCGCCAGCCCCTCCTGATCCTCGCCGCGATCCTCGCCGTCTACGCGGTGCTCGGGATCCTCTACGAGAGCTTCGTGCACCCGCTCACCATCCTCTCGACCCTTCCCTCGGCCGGCGTCGGCGCGGTGCTGGCCCTGCTGGTGACGGGCACGGAGTTCACCATCATCGCCCTCATCGCCGTGTTCCTGTTGATCGGCATCGTGAAGAAGAACGCGATCATGATGGTCGACGTCGCCCTCGACGCGCAGCGCACCCGCGCCGCGAATCCGGTGGACGCGATCCGCGAGGCCTGTCTCCTGCGCTTCCGGCCGATCATGATGACGACGCTGGCCGCCCTGCTCGGCGCCGTGCCCCTGATCGCCTCGATGGGGGAGGGCGCGGAGTTGCGCCGGCCCCTGGGCATCGCCATCGTCGGCGGCTTGATCGTGAGCCAGATCCTGACCCTCTACACCACGCCCGTCGTCTACCTCTCCCTCGACCGCCTCCGGCAGCGCTGGCAGAACCGCCGCGGCCGGGCCGGCGGGGCGCTCCCCGTTCCGGCGGGCGAATGAGGATGCCCGTGGTGTCGGCCGGTCCGCTGCGCCCCCTGTCGGGTGCCCTTCTCCTCGCGACGGCGCTCGCCGGCTGCGTGGTCGGGCCCGACTATTCCCGGCCCTCGGTGGAGACGCCGCTCGCCTACAAGCAGGGCGGCGTGCACGAGGACAGCCCCGGCTACGTCGCCGCCCGCAGGAAGGGCTGGCGCGAGGCGCGCCCCGCCGACGCCGTCGAGCGCGGCGACTGGTGGCGGGTGTTCCGCGATTCCACCCTCGACCGGCTGATCCGCCTCGTGGACGTGGACAACCAGTCCCTCCGGCAGTCGGTGGCCAATTACCGGCAGGCCCGCGCGCTGGTCGCCTCGGCGCAGGCGGCGCTCTACCCCACGGTGATCGGCGCGCCCTCCCTCACCCGCTCGCGCACGTCGGGATTGGAGCGGACCAGCGTCTCGCTCCAGGGGCAGGCGAGCTGGGAGCTCGACCTGTTCGGCGGCACCCGCCGCAACATCGAGAGCGAGACGGCGCTGGCCCAGGCGGACGCCGCCACCATCGCGCTCACCCGCCTGTCGATCCAGGCCGAGGTCGCCGTGGACTACTTCTCGGTGCGCTATGCCGACGCCCTGCAGAAGGTGCTCGACGAGAACGTCGAGAACTTCCGCAAGACCCTGAAGATCACCGAGAACCAGTACGCGGCGGGCGTCGCCGCGCGCTCGGACGTCATCACCGCGCAGACGCAGGTGCAGACGATCGAGGCGCAGTCCATCGCGGTGCGCCTCACCCGCGTGCAGTTCGTGAACGCCATCGCCACGCTAATCGGGCGCCCGCCCTCCGAGGTGGCGGTCGCCGTCGCGAGCCTGCCGCGCACTCCCCCGGAGGTGCCCGCCGGCATCCCCGCCGACCTGCTGGAGCGCCGCCCCGACGTCGCCCAAGCCGAGCGCCTCGTGCAGGCGCAGAGCGAGCGGATCGGCGTGGCGGTGGCGGCCTTCTTCCCCACCGTGACCATTTCCGCCTCGGGGGGCATCTCGGGGCTGACGAGCAACGGCATCCTGTCGCCGGTCAACCAGGTCTGGGCGGTGACGGCGGCGGGCAGCGAGACCCTGTTCGAGGGCGGCGCCCGCATCGCGGCCGTGCGCGCGGCCCAGGCCGGCTACGACGCGGCGGTGGCCAATTACCGGCAGGTGGTGCTCGCCGCCTTCGCCGAGGTCGAGACCCAGATGGCGGCCCAGCGCATCCTGCGCCAGCAGCAGCGCGCCCAGGACGCGGCGGTGGACTCCTCCCGCAAGGCGGTGGAGATCACCCTCAACGAGTACCGGGCCGGCACGCAGAACTTCACCACGGTGGTGACGGCGCAGGGGCTCCTCGTGAACAACGAGATCACCGCCCTGCAGGTGCTGCTGAACCGCTACACGGCGGCCGTGACGCTGATCCGCGGCCTCGGTGGCGGCTGGGACGCCCGCGCCCTGCCGAGCGATTCAGAGTTGAAGGGGCCGAGCCTGCCCATCGATTACGGCGGGCAGGCGGTGCGCCCCGACGAGTGAGGAACGCCCTTCGGCACGAAGGGTTGTCCCGCCGATTTTGTTGCGGTGCCGCAACCGAAAGGGATCGCCGATGCCCGAGACCACGCCCCTGAAGGACAAGGCCGCCTGCGGGACGAAGCCCGCGCCGCCCTGCACCCTCGTGATCTTCGGGGCGGGCGGCGACCTAACCAAGCGCCTGCTGATGCCCTCCCTCTACAACCTCGCGGGGGCGGGGCTGCTGCCGGAGGGCTTCTCGATCATCGGCGTGGACCATGGCGACGGCGACGACCAGTCCCTCCGCGACGGCCTGACGAAGACGATGGAGGAGTTCAGCAAGGACCCGTCCTCCGAGTTCCACGCCGCCAGCATCGACGCGAAGAGCTGGGGCTTCATCCGCGACCGGCTGCATTACCTGAAGGGCGATTTCGAGAAGCCCGAGACCTTCCAGGCCGTGAAGGCGAAGGTGAAGGGCAGCGCCGTGTTCTATTGCGCCGTGGCGGCGCGGTTCTTCGGCACCATCGTCGACGGCCTCGGGCAGGCGGGCCTGCTGAAGCAGGAGGGCGACAGCTTCCGCCGGGTGGTGATCGAGAAGCCGTTCGGCTCCGATCTCGCCTCGGCGCAGGAGCTCAACGCCCGCATCCTCAAGCAGGGTGACGAGAGCCAGTTCTACCGGATCGACCACTTCCTGGGGAAGGACACGGTGCAGTCGATCATGGCGTTCCGTTTCGCCAACGGGCTTTTGGAGCCGGTCTGGCGGCGGGAATACATCGACAGCGTGCAGATCACGGCGGCCGAGACGGTGGGCGTGGAGGAGCGCGGCGGCTTCTACGAGCCGACCGGCGCGCTGCGGGACATGGTGCCCAACCACATGTTCCAGTTGCTCTGCATGGTCGGCATGGAGCCGCCGAACTCGTTCGACGCGGAAGCGGTGCGCACGGAGAAGGCCAAGCTCGCCGAGGCCGTGCAGCCGATCCCGCCGGAGGACGCGGTGCGGGGCCAGTACACGGCGGGGACCAGCGAGGGCCGTCAGGTGCCGGGCTACCGGGACGAGCCGCATGTCGCCAAGGATTCGGCCACCGAGACCTACATCGCCCTGAAGCTCCACATCGAGAACTGGCGGTGGGCGGGGGTGCCGTTCTACATCCGCACCGGCAAGCGGATGACCGGGCGGCGGACGGAGATCGCGGTGCTGTTCAAGCCCGCGCCGTTCAAGATGTTCGAGGACACCCCGACCGACGATCTGCGCCCGACGGTGATGCGCATCACCATCGACCCGGATCATGGGATCAGCACGGAATACAACGTGAAGGTGCCGGGCCCGGAGATGAGGATCGGTCGGGTGCGCACGGCGTTCAAGTACGACGACTTCTTCGCGAACACGCCGAACGTGGGCTACGAGACCCTGCTCTACGATTGCATGATCGGCGACGCGACGCTGTTCCAGCGGGCCGACAACATCGAGGCGGGCTGGGCGGCGGTGGACCCGCTGCTCAAGGGCTGGCCGCAGGCGAACCCGGCCCCCTACGCCGCCGGCAGCGCCGGCCCGAAGGAGGCCGACGACCTGCTGGCCCGCGACGGTCGCCACTGGCTTGGCATCGACGGGACGACGGATTGATTACCGCCGCTTGAACGGCGCCATGGCCGCCACGGCCAGGGCGTCGACCCGGTTGTTCAGGGGGTCGCTGGCGTGGCCCTTCACCCAGTGCCACTCCACCTCGTGGCGCTCGCGGGCGGCATCGACCCGGCGCCAGAGGTCCTCGTTCTTTACCGGCTTCTTGTCGGCGGTGCGCCAGCCGCGCGCCTTCCAATTGTGGATCCAGGCGGTCACGCCCTGGCGCAGGTACTGGGAGTCGGTGAACAGGTCGACCCGGCAGGGCCGCTTCAACGCCTCAAGGGCCTCGATGGCCGCGAGCAGTTCCATCCGGTTGTTGGTGGTGTGCGCCTCCCCGCCGGAGATCTCCTTGCGGGTCTCGCCGAAGATCAGGATCGCGCCCCAGCCCCCCGGCCCCGGATTCCCGGAGCAGGCGCCGTCCGTGTAGATCTTGACCTTGCCGTCCTCGCTCATGCCGCGCGCCCGTAATCGGCCGCGCTCGTGGCCTGCCGGTGGAAGGTGAGCCGGCGGTCGTATTCGCGCGGGTCCTTCGGCTTCACGAGTGCGCCCGGCGGCACGTTCAGCCAGTCCACCAGCCGGGTCAGCATGAAGCGCAAGGCCGCGCCCCGGCACAGGATCGGCAGCGCCTCGACCTCTTCCGGCTCAAGGGGACGCTCGGATTCGTAGCCGGCAATCATCGCGGTCGCCATATCCCGGTGGAAGTGGCCTTGGGCATCGAAGCACCACGCGTTCAGGCAGACCGCGAGGTCGTAGGCGAAGGCGTCGGTGCAGGCGAAGTAGAAGTCGATCAGTCCCGACAGGTCGTCGCCGATGAAGAACACGTTGTCGGTGAACAGGTCGGCATGGATCACCCCGCGCGGCAGGTCCTTCGGCCAGGCGGCTTCCAGCACGGCGAGGTCGTCGCGGGTGCGCGCGGCGAGGCCGGGGGAGACGGAATCGGCCTGATCGCCGGCCTGCGCGAAGAGCGGGCGCCAGGAGGCGACGGAGAGGCTGTTCTCCCGCACCATCGGGAAATCGCGGCCGGCCGCGTGCAGGCGGGCGAGCGCCACGCCGACTTCGCGGCAATGCTCCGGCCCCGGCGAGGACAGGGAGACGCCTTCGAGGAAGCTGACCAGGGCGGCGGGCCGTCCGCACAGGCGCCCGAGGGCGGTGCCGCTCCGGTCCCGCACCGGCTGCGGGCAGGCGAGGCCCCGGCTCGCCAGATGCTCCATCAGCCCGACGAAGAACGGCAAATCCTCTTCCCGCACCCGCTTCTCGTAGAGGGTGAGGATGAACGACCCGCCAGTCGTGTGCAGAAAGTAGTTCGAGTTCTCGACCCCCTCGGCGATGCCCTTGCAGGAAAGCAGGGTGCCGATGTCGTAGGCCCCCAGGAACGCGCTGAGCGCCGCGTCGGATACCTCGGTGTAGACGGCCACGTCGTGCGCTCGGGTTCGGGATCGGTCAGGGAGTCGGGGTCTCCCGACACACACCTCATCCTGAGGCGCCGCGCAAGCGGCCTCGAAGGAGGGCTCCAGGGATCGCGGCGGATCCTGGAGCGCTCCTTCGAGGTCCGCGGAGCGCGGGCACTCAGGATGAGGGCGAGGATGGGAAAGGGCCGCCGGAGGCGGCCCGGAGACCGCCTACTCGGCAGCCTCGCTGCGCAATTCGCGCGGCAGGGGGAACACCATGTCCTCGACCACCGTCGAGACCGTATCCACCGTCACGTCGTAGCGGGCGGCGAAGGCGTCGATGATCTCTTCCACCAGCACCTCGGGGGCCGAGGCGCCGGCCGTGAGGCCGAGCTTGGTGATGCCCTCGAAGGCCGGCCAGTCGATCTCCTCGGCCCGGTTCAGGAGCCGGGTGATCGGGCAGCCGACGCGCTCGGCAACCTCGCGCAGGCGCTGCGAGTTCGAGGAGTTCGAGGAGCCGACGACGATCAGCGCGTCCACCAGCGGCGCCACGTGCTTCACCGCTTCCTGGCGGTTGGTCGTGGCGTAGCAGATGTCGTCCTTGTGCGGCCCGGTGATGGTCGGGAACTTCCGCTTCAGGGCCTCGACCACGTGGCGGGTGTCGTCCACCGAGAGGGTGGTCTGCGTCACCCAGGCGAGGTTGTCGGGATCGACCGGCGTCAGGGCCTCGATCTGATCGACGTCCTCGACGAGCGTGATCGAGCCCTTGGGCAACTGGCCCATCGTGCCCACCACCTCCGGGTGTCCGGAATGGCCGACGAGCAGCACGTGGCGCCCGCGCTTGTGGTGGATCTCCGCCTCGCGGTGGACCTTCGTCACCAGCGGGCAGGTGGCGTCGATGGTGGTGAGCCCGCGCGAATCGGCGTTGGCCGGCACCGTCTTGGCGACGCCGTGGGCGGAGAAGATCACCGGGGCGTCTCCGTCCGGCACCTCGTCGAGCTCGCGCACGAACACGGCGCCCTTCCGCTTCAGGCTCTCGACCACATACTTGTTGTGGACGATCTCGTGGCGGACGTAGACGGGCGGGCCATGGATGGCGAGCGCACGCTCGACCACGTCGATGGCGCGCACCACGCCGGCGCAGAAACCGCGCGGGGCGCAGAGGAGGATGTCGAGCGGGGGCTTGGCCGCCTGGGTGGCGGCCTGGCCGGACGCGGGAGTTGTAGGTTCGGCGTTCATAGGATGGATGTGGCGAGGGCAGGGCTATCCTGTCAACGGTCATGACTCGCGAACCGGGCAGGAACGAGGCCGGAGACGCATCCTGTTACTGGTTTGCCGCGGCCTGTTCTGTCGCGCCGTGCTTGGACGAACTTTCCGAAATGTCTTCGGGCCGGACCAGTATCCCCATTATCCCGGCAGTCTGCACCCCCGGCGCCGTCCGAGTCGGGTGGACCGCGGCCAAAGAATACACAATAGTGTCATCGGACAGGACCGATGCGGCCGCAAAAGGTCTTGGCGTGCGCAAGTCTAGGCGGCCGGGACCGGTTGCGATGATTGGGAGTAGGCGTCCGGTTTCTCGCCGGTACGTGCAAAAGAAATGGGCGGACCGCGCGTCCAGCCGCATCGCGTGTCGGTGACGGCCGCCATGCCGCATGTCCTGGTCGCGGGGCCGCGTCCCGCGATCCCGGCACGGCCGGCCCGCGCCGTGCGCGTGCGGCTCGACCGGGCCGCCCTGCGCGGCTGGCACCTGCGCTTGCTCGAACGTCTCGCCCGGCGGGAGGATTGCCGGCTCAGCGTCGAGGCCGTCGAGGGCACGACTCCCGCCCTGCCCGCCAATGCCGAATTGCTGTTCCGCCTGGAGGCGACGATCCACGGCCTGCCCCGGCCGGGGCTCTCCACCCCCGCCGCCGCCGGGGCGCTCGCGGCCTATGCGGCGGCGGAGGCGGGCGCGCCCGACCTCGTCATCGACCTCAGCGGCGACGGCCCGGCGGGCGAGGACGGGGCGGTCTGGCGCCTCGACGTCGATGGCGTACCGGGCGAGGCGGGGCTGCTCGCCTCGCTGTTCACGGGGCGCATCCCCGTGGCGGCCCTGCGCGACGGGCAGGGCGCGGCGGTGGCCGCCGGGCGGCTCGGCGCCGAATCCCAGACGGTGATGCTCGTCGCCTTCGAGGATTACCTCGCCCGCACCATCACCCTCATCGAGGCGGCCCTTTCGGGGGGGGCCTCCGGCGACCTGCCGGAGGGGGCGCTGGCGCCCCTCGTCCCGGCGGGCGCCTTCGACATCGACGGGTGGACCGTCCGGCGCCGGGCGGCAGAGAATCTCGGCCGGCGGATCGCCCGGCGGCTCTACGGCCTGTGCTTCCACGGGGAGCGCTGGCGGGTCGGCTGGCGCCGGACACAGGGGGCGGACCTGATCGACCTGCGCCGCCACCCGCCCGGCGGCTGGACCGACCTGCCCGACGACGGGCGTCGCTTCTATGCCGACCCCATCGCCATCGCCCGCAACGGGTCGGTGACGCTCTTCATGGAGGAGTTCGACTACAGCCGCGCCAAGGGGGTGATCTCGGCGGTGCGCTTCGGCCCGCGCGGGCCGGTCGGGCGGCCGGAGCCGGTTCTGGAGCGCGACACGCACCTCTCCTACCCCTTCGTGTTCGAGGCGGGGGGCGAGGTCTGGATGATCCCCGAATCGAGCCGCTCGGCGACGATCGACCTGTACCGGGCGACGCAGTTTCCCGGCGGCTGGGTGCACGAGGCGGTGCTGGTCGAGGGCGTGGTCGCGAGCGACGCGACGCTCGTGCGGCATGGCGGGCGCTGGTGGCTGTTCGCCACCGTGCGCGAGGGGGGCGGCTCGTTCTCCGATTCGCTGCATCTCTGGCACGCGGCCGACTTCCGGGGGCCCTGGACCGCCCATCCCCGCAACCCCGTCCTCATCGACGTGGCCTCGGCGCGGCCCGCCGGGCCCATCGTCCTGCGCGACGGGGCGCTGATCCGCCCGGTGCAGGATTGCCGGGGCGGCTACGGCATGGCCCTGGGCCTCGCGCGGATCCTGCGACTCGACGAGGACGGCTATGCCCAGCGCGTCGAGACGCGGCTCGCCGCCGGCCCCGATTGGCCGGGCTCGCGCCTGCACATGTACAGCGCCGCCGGGGGATTGGAGTTCATCGATGGCTCCCGCCGCCCGCCGATGCGGCTTCGGAGGGGCTGAACGCCGCGTCGGACCGGTTTCGTCATCGAACGGTCACAGAGCGTCCGACAAGGCACGGGGCGAACTCTTCGCCAATAGGGGCCCCGGCATGGATTTCCACCGCCGCTTTACCGTTCTGATGTGCACCCCGGCCTTCGACCCGGACGATCTTGAGGGCGCGCGCGTCAACCAGATCGTGGCGGCGGTCGAGCAGCGGGGCTTCGAGGTGGTGCGCGCCCGGCGCGTCGAGGACGCGGCCATCGCCGTGCAGACCGACGCGGCGGTGGGCTGCCTCGTGGTCGATTGGGGCAAGCGCGGCCTCGACGGCAAGGCCGCCGCCCTCATCGACATGATGCGCCGACGCGGGCTCGAAATGCCCATCGTCATCATGGTCCGCCGCAAGCGCCTGGAAGACATCCCCGTCGAGCTTCTGGACTTCATCGACGGCTACATCTTCCTCGCGGAGGAGACGCCGGAATTCATCGCGCGGGGCCTCGTCAGCCGGGTGACGCAATATGCCGAGACCCTGAAGACCCCCTTCTTCGGCGCGCTGGTCGACTATGCCGAGAAGGGCAACCAGCTCTGGACCTGCCCCGGCCATAACGGCGGCATCTTCTACAACCGCTCGCCCATCGGCCGCATCTTCGTGGAGCATCTGGGCGAGGCGATTTTCCGCGACGACCTCGACAACTCGGTCCTCGACCTCGGCGACCTGCTGACCCACGAGGGCCCGGCCCTCAGGGCGCAGAAGGAGGCCGCCGCGATCTTCGGGGCGGAGAAGACCTACTTCGTCCTCAACGGCACCTCGGCCTCCAACAAGATCGTGCTCTCGTCCCTGGTGGCGGAGGACGACCTCGTCCTGTTCGACCGCAACAACCACAAGGCCGCCCATCACGGCGCCCTGTTCCTCGGCGGCGGCATCCCGATCTTTTTGGAGACCGACCGCAATGCCTTCGGGCTGATCGGCCCGATCTGCCACGAGGCGCTGGACGAGCAGCGCATCCGCGAGAAGATCCGCACCAACCCCCTGGTCACAGACCGCGAGGCATGGCGCCGGGAGCGGCCGTTCCGCGTCGCGGTGATCGAGCAATGCACCTACGACGGCACGATCTACGACGCGCGGATGATCGTGCAGAAGATCGGCCACCTCTGCGACTACATCCTGTTCGACGAGGCCTGGGCGGGCTTCATGAAGTTCCACCCGCTGTTCCAGGGCCGCTACGCCATGGGTCTGACCGGGCTCGACGAGACCTCGCCGGGGATCGTCGCCACGCAATCGACCCACAAGCAGCTCGCGAGCTTCAGCCAAGCCTCGCAGATCCACACCAAGGACAGCCACATCCGCGGCCAGACCCGCCGGGTGGAGCACAAGCGGCTCAACGAGAGCTTCCTCGTCCACGCCTCGACCTCGCCCTTCTACCCGCTCTTCGCCTCGCTCGATGTCGGCGCGCAGATGATGAAGGGCCGCTCGGGCATGATCCTGTGGGACGACACGATCCGGCTCGGCATCGAGTGGCGCAAGAAGGTCCGCGCCATCCGCCGCGAGTTCGAGGAGAACGAGGCCGACCCCGCCCGCCGCTGGTTCTTCGACCCCTTCGTCCCCGACCGGGTGAACGGACCGGACGGCGAGCAGACCTGGGAGAGCGTGCCGACCGACCAGCTCGCCTCCGATGCGCGCTTCTGGGAGCTGGCGCCCGGCGCCGCGTGGCACGGCTTCACCCATGTCGCGCCGGGCTACGCCATCACCGACCCGAACAAGCTGACGGTGCTGACCCCCGGCTTCGACCGGAAGACCGGCGCCTATGCCGAGCACGGCGTGCCCGCGCCCATCGTGGCGCAATACCTGCGTGAGAACCGGATCGTCGCCGAGAAGAACGATCTGAACTCGCTGCTCTTCCTGCTGACCCCGGGCGTCGAATCGTCCAAGGCCGGCACGCTGATCTCGGGGCTCGTCGCCTTCAAGCGGCTGCACGACGACAACGTGGTGCTGGAGGAGGCCATGCCGGAATTCGTGAAGCGCCGGCCGAACCGCTACCGGGGCGTGCGCCTGCGCGACCTCTGCGCGGACTTCCACACCTTCCACCGGGAGCACGGCACCTCCGCGCTCCAGCGCAAGCAGTTCATGCCGGAGCACCTGCCGGAGATGGTGATGCCGCCGAAGAAGGCCGCGCAGATGCTGACCCGCAACAAGGTCGATTACGTGCCCATCGCCGAGGCCGAGGGGCGGATCGCCACGACGCTGATGCTGGTCTACCCGCCGGGCATCGGCACGGTGCTGCCGGGCGAGCGCCTGGACGAGCGGGCCAAGCCCATGCTCGACTATTTCAAGATGTTCGAGGCCTCCGCCAACCTGTTCCCCGGCTTCGAGGCCGAGATCCAGGGCGTCTACCGGGAGGTCGATCCGGACGGGCGCATCCGCTTCCACACCTACGTCCTGCGCGAGGGCGCCTGATGGGGCCGGGCGAGCCCTGCCCGGAGATCGTGATCCGGCCGTCCTCCGATGCGGACGTGGCGGCGATGATCGCGATCTACGAGCACCACATCGCCAAGGGGGTCGGGGATGCGGGCGACTTCGAGGAGGAGCGCCTGCTGCCCGACGACCTGAAGCGCCGCCGCAAGACCATGCGCAAGAAGCGCCTGCCGCATCTCGTGGCCGAGCGGAACGGGGAGGTGGCGGGCTATGCCTACGCCGTCCCGTTCCGCAAGCGCCCCGCCTATCGCTACACGCTGAAGCACTCGATCTACGTGCATCACGCGCACCTGAACGCGGGCATCGGCCGGCGCCTGCTGCCCGCGCTGATCGAGGCCTGCGCGGCGGGGGGCTACCGGCAGATGATCGGCTACATCGACGCCGCCAACGAGGCGTCGCTGCGGCTGCATGAGACCTGCGGCTTCCGCCGCGTCGGCTACCTGCCCTTCGTCGGCTACAAGTACGGCCGGTGGACCGACAGCGTGATGGTGCAATGCGCGCTCGGCACCGGCGCGGAGGACCAGCCGCAGCCGCGGGTGGTGCCCCCGGAGCCGGTGGGGTTGTAGGCGACAGGGCCCTTCTCCCCGCAGGCGGGGAGAGGGGGGACGCGCGCAGACCGACACCCCCCGCGTGCCGCGTGGCACGCGGCCACCCTCGCATCGGCGGCGCCCACGGGGTAAGCGGAACACTCACCGCGGAGAAGGCCCGAGCGGAACGGCATGGCGAGCCCCGGCGAACACGCGAGCTTTCTGCCCCCGGTCCTGACCTTCCTGGCCGCGGCCGTCGTCGGCGTGCCGGTGTTCCGCTGGCTCGGGCAGAGCGCCGTGCTCGGCTATCTCGTGGCCGGGGTGCTGATCGGGCCGTCCGGCCTGTCGCTCATCGCCGAGCCGGAGACCGCCGCCAGCGTCGCCGAGATCGGCGTGGTGCTGCTGCTCTTCATCGTCGGCCTCGAACTGCACCTGTCGCAACTCGTCTCCATGCGGCGGGACATCTTCGGCCTCGGCGCGGCGCAGCTCGTGCTGTGCTCCCTCGTGCTCGGCGGCGCGGGCGTCCTCGCCGGCCAGCCCCTCGGGGCGGCGGCGGTGGTGGGCATCGCGCTGGCCCTTTCCGCCACGGCGGTGGCGCTGCAACTCCTGGAGGAGCGGGGCGACCTCGGCAGCCCCTATGGCTCGCGGGCCTTCGCGGTACTGCTGTTCCAGGATCTCAGCGTCGTCGGCATCCTCGCCCTGATGCCCCTGGCCGCCTCGGCCGGGCACGGGACGGGCGGGCCGTGGCTCGGCGAGGCGGCCCTCTCCACCGGCCGGGTGCTCGCGGCCATCGCCGCCGCCGTGCTCGTGGGGCGCTACGGCCTGAACCCGTTCTTCCGCCTGCTCGCGGCGAGCGGCGCCCGCGAGGTGATGACCGCCGCCGCCCTCCTCGTGGTGCTCGGCACGGCGATGCTGATGGAGAAGGTCGGCCTCTCCATGGCCATGGGCGCGTTCCTCGCCGGCATCCTGCTCGCCGAGTCGAACTTCCGCCACCAGCTCGAAGCGGACATCGAGCCGTTCCGCGGCATGCTGCTCGGCCTGTTCTTCATGAGCGTCGGCATGTCCATCGACGGCGGCCTCGTGAAGACCGTCTGGCCCGCCCTGTTCGGCGCGACCTTCGCGGCGATCCTCGTGAAGGTCGCCCTCGTCGCGGGCCTGTTCCGGCTGTTCGGCTCGGACACGCTGAGCGCCCTGCGCGGCGCGGCGGTGCTGGCGCCGGCCGGGGAATTCGCCTTCGTGCTCCTGCCGCAGGCGGCCGATCTCGGCCTCACCGGCCCCACCGCGACGCGCTTCGCCGTGGCGCTCGCGGCGCTGACCATGCTGGTCGGGCCGATCATGGCCAAGGGCCTCGACCGGCTGATCGACGCCCGCCTTACGCGGGAGGCGCAGGCGGCGGCGGAGGAATCCCCCACCGAACTCGCCGAGGGCGCCGCCGACGCGCGGGTGCTGGTGATCGGCTTCGGCCGGTTCGGGCAGATTCTGACGCAGGTGCTGCTCGCCGAGGGCGTGCCCGTCACCGTCATCGACAAGGACGTGGCGCAGCTGCGCGCGGCGACGCGCTTCGGCTTCCGCATCTATTACGGCGATGGCACCCGCCTCGACGTGCTGCGCGCGGCCGGCATCGGCAAGGCCGAACTCGTCTGCATCTGCGTGGACGACCGCGATGCGGCGCTGAAGATCGTCGATATCGTCCACGAGGAGTTCGTCGCGGTGCGGACCTTCGTGCGCGCCTACGACCGACTGCACGCGGTCGAGCTGATGAACCGCGACGTGGATTTCCAGATCCGCGAGACCGCCGAATCGGCGCTGGCCTTCGGCCGGGCGGCCCTCGAAGGGCTCGGCCTGTCCGCCGAGGCCGCCGCCGCGCGGGCCGAGGACGTGCGCAAGCGCGACATCGCCCGTCTCGTGCTGCAGCAGGCCGGCGCCCTGCCGGAGGGCGCGACCTGGCTCGGCGGCACGGAGGCCGGCGAGGTCCGGCCCGAGCCGCTGACCCAGCCCGTGCGCCCCGCCCGCGCCCTTAACGCGCAAACCCGCGATCTCCTCGGCCAGGACCGGCGGGACGCGGCCGAGCGCGTGCTCGCCAAGCCCGTCGCCGAACCAAACGACGCCGACGAGGTTCAGGACGAAGCCCAGGACGACCGCCACGACGATGACGGCCACGACGACGACGGCCTCGGCGAACCTGAACTTGAGACGGAAGGCGGCAGGCGCGATGGCTGACGGACTGCCCGTGCCCCCTGGCGCGGGCCATTCGGAGCAGGGGCGCTTCGTCGCCGGCTCGATCATGCGCCACGTCCTCGTCATGAGCGCCACCGGCTCGGTGGGGCTGATGGCGATCTTCGTCGTGGACCTGATGTCCCTGCTCTACGTCTCGCGCCTGGGGGACCCGGCCCTGACGGCGGCGGTGGGCCTCGCCTCCGTGGTGCAGTTCTTCGCCACCGCCGTGAATATCGGCCTGATGATCGCCGCAGGCGCCCAGGTCGGGCGGGCGCTCGGCGCGGGCGACCGGGTCCTCGCGCGGCGGCTCGCGGCCTCCTCCATGGCCCTCGGCGTGCTGGTCTCGGGGCTGCTCGCCGCCCTCATGCTGCCCTTCGCGGGCCGGCTCCTCGGCCTCGTCGGCGCGGAAGGCGAGACGCTGCGCGTCGCCGACCTGTTCCTCACGATCACCCTGCCGTCGAACGTG
Source organism: Methylobacterium sp. TK26 (assembly GCF_055361565.1). Classification (NCBI taxonomy): domain Bacteria; kingdom Pseudomonadati; phylum Pseudomonadota; class Alphaproteobacteria; order Hyphomicrobiales; family Methylobacteriaceae; genus Methylobacterium; species Methylobacterium sp. TK26. Next base: position 3,705,847 of record NZ_CM143965.1, read on the forward strand.
CTCCTTGGCCTCGGCATGCTGTTCACCGGCCTGCTGCGGGCGCAGGGCGACGCGCTGCGGGCCATGTGGGTGACGCTCGGCGGGGCCATCGTCACCGCCTTCCTCGATCCGCTGCTGATCTTCGGGGCCGGGCTCGGCGTCGAGGGCGCGGCGATCACCGTCTGCGTCGCCCGCGCGACCTTCGTCGTCATCGGCTGGCGGGCGCTCGCCCGCCACGGCCTGCTGCGGCGGCCTCGCGTGGCGGAAATCGTCGCCGACGCCCCCGGCATGGCGACCATCGCCGGGCCGGCGGTGCTCACCAACCTCGCCCCCTCGGTGGCGAGCGCCTTCCTGACGCATCTCTTCGCCGGCTACGGGCCGGATGCCATCGCGGCGGCGGCGGTGATCGACCGGCTGACCCCCGTGGCCTTCGGCGGGCTCTTCGCCCTGTCGGGGGCCATCGGGCCGATCCTGGCGCAGAACTGGGGGGCGTCCCGCTTCGACCGGATGGGCGAGACCCTGCACTCCTGCGTGAAGGCGACGCTGGTCTACGCCGCCACCGTGTGGCTGCTGCTCATCGCCCTGCGCTGGCCGCTGGCCGGGCTGTTCGGGCTGAAGGGCGACGCGGCGGAGCTGTTCGCGTTCTTCTGCCTCGTCGGCGGGGCGATCTGGTTCTTCAACGGGCTGCTCTTCCTGGGCAACGCGGCCTTCAACAATCTCGGCTTCCCGCTGCGCTCGTCGCTGCTCAACTGGGGCCGGGCGACGCTCGGCACCGTGCCGCCGGCCTATCTCGGCAGCGCCCTGTTCGGCACCCGCGGCATCGTGGCGGGGATGGGCATCGGCTCCCTCGTGTTCGGCGTGGCCGGGCTCCTCCTCGCCCGCCGCACGGTCGTCCGCCTCGCCGAACGGTCGAATACCGCCGGCTCCGGCCCGGGATCGACAGGGATTGTCACCGGGGAACTGGCGTTTCCACCCGGAGCGGGTCACGATACCCCGCACAGATGAGCGGACCCGCCGGGCCGCAGGGCCGTGCGGACACCGAGGCATCATGTTCAATCCCCTCGACATGGTCCAGGCCGCCGGCGGACCCGAGATGCAGGCGATGGCCCGGCAATTCGGCCTGACGGTCGAACAGACCCAGCGTGCCTTCGAGGCGCTGATGCCGGCGCTGACCCTCGGCCTTCAGCGCGGCGCCGGCCTCGACCCCACGGGCTTCGCGCGGATGTTCTCCGCGCCGGAGACGGCCCGCACCGCGATGCCGCTGGGCCTCGACGCCCTGGGCCAGATGTTCGGCAGCGCGCAATTGATGCAGGCGGTGCTGCAGCAGGCCTCCACCGCGAGCGGCGTGGGGTCGCAGGTGCTGCGGCAGATGCTCCCGATGATGGCCGGCGCGGTGGTCGCGAGCATCGTCCACGTCATGCTCAACCCGCCCCAGGGGGAGGCGTCCCGCAAGCCGGCGCCCGCGGCCGCGCCGCCCGCGCCCATGCCTTTCGTTGCCCTGTGGACCGACATGGCCCGCGCCTTCATGACGCCGCCGTCTGCCGCCCCCGCGCCGACGCCCGCCCCGCCGCCGAGGCCCGCCCCGCAGATGGAGGCGCCCCGCCCGCCGCAGGGCGAGAATGCGGGCGCCGACGTCATCAGCCAGATGCTCCGCACCGGCGCGGAGGTTCAGGAGCAGAATCTCAAGGCGATGCAGCAGCTGTTCGAGGCGTTCTGGCCCGCCTCGGGTCAGGCACCGAAGGAGGCCGCCCCCGGCCCGAACCCTGGTGCGAGCTCCCGCGAAAGGCCGGCGTCGCGGCCCCGCCGGGGACGGCTGGGCGAGGGCAGCTGAAGCCCCGTTTTCAATTTTTCTCAGCCGTTCCGAAAAATGCCTGCGCTTGGCCTCACCCGGCCCGGCGTGTAGGACTCCGGTGAGAAACGCCGCCTGGCCGCGCCACGGCCGGGCACCCAATCTGAACAGAGGCACGCCATGAGCGCCGGGACCGCCACCGACAAGCACTTCTCGAACAGCTTCTTCGCCGCTCCGCTGACGGAGACCGATCCCGAGATCGCCCGCGCCGTCGAGCAGGAGCTCGGCCGGCAGCAGCACGAGATCGAGCTGATCGCGTCCGAGAACATCGTGTCCCGCGCGGTGCTGGAAGCCCAGGGCTCGGTGCTCACCAACAAGTACGCCGAGGGCTATCCGGGCCGTCGCTACTACGGCGGCTGCCAGTTCGTGGACATCGCCGAGGACCTCGCCATCGAGCGCGCCAAGCGCCTGTTCGATTGCGGCTTCGCCAACGTGCAGCCGAACTCGGGCTCCCAGGCCAACCAGGGCGTGTTCCTCGCCCTCATGCAGCCGGGCGACACCTTCCTCGGCCTCGACCTCGCGGCCGGCGGTCACCTGACGCACGGCGCCCCGCCGAACGTCTCCGGCAAGTGGTTCAAGCCGGTCTCCTACACCGTGCGCCGGGAGGACCAGCGCATCGACATGGAACAGGTCGCCCAGCTCGCGCAGGAGCACAAGCCGAAGGTGATCATCGCCGGCGGCTCGGGCTACCCGCGCCACTGGGACTTCGCCAAGTTCCGTGAGATCGCCGATTCCGTCGGCGCCTACTTCATGGTCGACATGGCCCACTTCGCGGGCCTCGTGGCGGCCGGCGTCCACCCGTCGCCGTTCCCGCATGCCCACGTCGCCACCACGACGACCCACAAGACCCTGCGCGGCCCGCGTGGCGGCATGATCCTCACGAACGACGAGGCGCTGGCCAAGAAGTTCAACTCGGCGATCTTCCCCGGCCTCCAGGGCGGTCCGCTGATGCACGTCATCGCCGGCAAGGCCGTGGCCTTCGGCGAGGCGCTGAAGCCCGAGTTCAAGATCTACGCCCGTCAGGTGGTGGAGAACGCCAAGGCGCTCGCCGACACGCTGATGTCCGGCGGCTACGACATCACCTCCGGCGGCACCGACAACCACCTGATGCTGGTCGATCTGCAGCGGAAGGGCCTCACCGGCAAGGCGGCGGAAGCCGCGCTGTCGCGGGCGCACATCACCTGCAACAAGAACGGCGTGCCCTTCGACACGCAGAAGCCGACGATCACGTCGGGCATCCGCCTCGGCACCCCGGCCGGCACCTCGCGCGGCTTCGGCGTCGCCGAGTTCAAGCAGATCGGCGGCCTCATCGTGGAAGTGCTGGACGGGCTCGCCGCCAAGGGCGAGGGCGGCGACAGCGCCGTCGAGGAGAGCGTGAAGCAGAAGGTTCACGCCCTCACCGACCGCTTCCCGATCTACGGCTAAATCCGGGATCCCCAAGGACAAGTCCTTGGGTGGGGTCCAGGGGCAAGGCCCCTGGGAATGGCAGGGCCCCGCCCTGCTCCCCGCCAAAGGGCTCGCCCTTTGGAAACCCCTTTGTTACGAGACGGCCGCGGATCACCCCGATCCGCGGCCGTCTTCGTTCTTGCCCCTGAGAGAACCCGCCCGATGCGGTGCCCCTATTGCGGCGGGTCCGACACGCAGGTGAAGGACTCGCGCCCCTCCGAGGATGGCGCCGCCATCCGCCGCCGCCGGGTCTGCCCGGATTGCGGGGGGCGCTTCACCACCTTCGAGCGGGTGCAGCTGCGCGAACTCACCGTGATGAAGCGCTCCGGCAAGCGGGTGCCCTTCGATCGGGACAAGCTCCAGCGCTCCATCGACGTGGCCCTGCGCAAGCGCGCGGTGGAGCCGGAGCGGATCGAACGCCTCGTCAGCGGCATCACCCGCCAATTGGAGAGCGCGGGCGAGGCGGAGGTCGCCTCCGAGGCGATCGGCGAACTGGTGATGGCCGGGCTCAAGGGCCTCGACGACGTCGCCTACGTGCGCTTCGCCTCGGTCTACAAGAACTTCCGCGAAGCCAAGGATTTCGAGGACCTGCTCGGCACCCTCGGCGGCACCCTGGTGCCCGCCCTCGAGCCGGAGCCCGAACCGGAGCCGAAGCCCGCCCCCCGCCGCCGGGGTCCGAAGCCGTGAGCCGCGACGCCAATTTCATGCGCCTCGCCTTGGCGCTGGGGCGCCGCAACCTTGGGCGGACATGGCCGAACCCCTCCGTGGGGGCGGTCGTGGTCGCGCCGGAGACCGGCACGATCTTGTCCGCCGCCGTCACGGCGCCGGGCGGGCGGCCCCATGCCGAGACGCAGGCCCTCGCCCTGGCCGGCGAGGCGGCGCGGGGCGCCACCCTCTACGTCACCCTGGAGCCCTGCTCCCATCACGGCCGCACGCCGCCCTGCTCGGAGGCGATCATCGCCGCGGGGATCGGGCGGGTGGTGAGCGCCCTCGAAGACCCGGATCCCCGGGTCGCCGGGCGCGGCCACGGCCTCCTGCGCGCGGCGGGGCTCACCGTCGAGACCGGCCTGTGCCGGGAGGAGGCGGCCCGCGACCATCGCGGCCACGTCACCCGCGTCACCCTCGGGCGGCCGATGCTGCACCTGAAGCTCGCCCGCACCCGCGACGGGTTCGCCGCCGGGGCCGGCACCGAGCGGCTGCGCATCACCGGCCCGGTGGCGGACGGGGCGGTGCATCTGTGGCGCGCCCATGCCGACGCCATCCTCGTCGGGATCGGCACGGCGCGGGCGGACGACCCCTCGCTCACCGTGCGCCTGCCGGGGCTCGCCGCGCGCTCGCCCCTGCGGATCGTGCTCGATTCGGACCTGCGCCTCTCCCCCGCGAGCGTGCTGGCCCGCACCGCACGGGACGTGCCGGTGCTCGTCCTCACCACCCGCTCCGCGCCGGTCCATGCCCGTCGTACCCTCGAATCGCTCGGCGTCGAGGTCGTGCCCGTCGCCACGGGCGTGGAGGGGCGGATCGACCTCCCGGCGGCTCTGGCGGTTCTCGGCGAGCGCGGCCTCACCCGTCTGTGCAGCGAGGGCGGCCCCCGCCTTGCGGAGGCGCTGGCGCAGGCCGATCTCATCGATGCGGTGACGCTGCTCACCGGCCCGACCACGGCGGGGCCGGCGGGCGGGCTGCCCGCCATCGGCCCCGTCCTGGCCAACCGGATCGCCGCCTTCGCCACGGCCGAGGATCTCGTCCTCGGGCAGGACCGGGCCGTCACCTACGAACGGAGCGTCTGAGACATGTTCACGGGTCTCGTCAGCGATGTCGGCACGATCCTCTCGGTGTCGGGGGAGGGCGACCTGCGCCGCATCGCCATCCGCTGCGCCTACGATCCGGCGGGGATCGCGCTCGGCGCCTCCGTCGCCTGCTCCGGCCCCTGCCTCACGGCGGTCTCGATCACCCCGGCCGAGGGCGGCGCGGTGTTCGAGGTCGATGCGGCGGCCGAGACCCTGGCGCGCACCAATGTCGGGGCCTGGGCGCCGGGCCGGCGGATCAACCTCGAACGCTCCCTCAAGATCGGCGACGAACTCGGCGGCCATCTCGTCACCGGCCATGTGGACGGGCTCGCGGAGATCGTCGCCCGCGACACGGTGACGGACGGGGCCTGGGGCCCGAGCGAGCGCTTCACCCTGCGCGCGCCCCCGGCGCTCGCGAGGTTCATCGCCGAGAAGGGCTCGGTCTGCCTCGACGGCACGTCGCTCACCGTGAACAACGTCGATGGCGATCTGTTTTCGGTGCTTCTGATTCCCCACACCCTTCAGGTCACGACCTGGGGCGAGCGGACGGCCGGCGACGCCGTGAACCTCGAAGTGGATCTCATCGCCCGTTACGCCGCCCGCCTCTCGGAGGCGCGGGGCTGAGGCCTTAGTGCATCGATCCAGACGAAGGCGTCAGCCGTGTCTGGAAGAATTGATGTAAAGACAGAAGCTAGGGCAGAGGCGCATGAACGGAGTGAGTGCGTCACTGCACTAGCGCGGCGGGATCGAGTAGGTGCCCGTGGCGTGGCAGACCACGTCCGGGTCGCCGACGGCTGTGATCGCGACCTCGCCCATGGCGAGGCGCCGCCCGAGCTTCATGAGCCGGCACTCCGCGAGAAGGTCGCCGGAGGCGGGCTTGCGCAGGAAGTTGAACGTGAGGTTGGTCGTCACCGCCAGGGCGACTGGGCCGATATTGGCGAGGATCGCCGCGTAGAGGGCGTAATCGGCCAGCGCCATCATCGCCGGGCCCGAGACCGTCGCGCCGGGCCGGAGGAAGCGCTCATGCGCTTCGAGCCGCATCCGCGCCGTGAGCAGCCCCACCGCTTCCAGATGATAGGCCCGTCCCCCCGCCTGCATCTGCGGGAATTCGCTGTCGAGGAAGGCCTGCGTTTCCGCGAGGCTCATGATCGTGCCGCTCATGCCCGTCTTGCAGCATGAGCCGCCGCGCGACGCAATCCTGGCCGGCTCACTCCTTATCGCATGACATCGGCGCGGAAATGACAGCCTTCGATTGTTTTCAGCCTCGCCTCGCGAGCATTCGCCGGCCGGACTTCATCTATCGTTGTGTTGTGTGCGCTAAAACCGCTCGGTGAGCCCCGGATGCTCCCGCCCTGTCCGGGCGGTCGGTCCGGGCCCTCCCGGACCGGCATGGCGGCGACGATCAGAATCCAGCATCTGCAGTGGGTCGTGGGGGCGGTGGCGGCGTTCGGCTGCACGACCCTCGGCGGCACCCTGGTCGCGTCCAACCTCACCGAGTTGAGTCGGGCGGGGCGGGCGGTGGAGGATGCGTCGCGCTTCGGCCTCGTCATGGCCGCCACCGACATGATTTCCGCCGAGCGCGGCCCCGCCAACGCGGCGATGGACCCGCTCGGGCCATCGACCGAAGACAGCCTGCGCCGCCTCGCCGCCATCCGCGCCGCCACCGACGCGCGCCTCGCGGCGGCCCGGGCCGCCGCCGGGCCGGACGCGGCGGCGTTCGAGCCGGTCGCGCGCCTCCTCGCCGAGGGGCGGGCCAAGGTCGATGCCATCTGCGCCAGGGCGCCGGAGGAGCGCTCCGGCCCCACGATCTCGGCGGCGATCCGGGCCATGTTCGCCGTCGCGGACGAGGCGGCGACGCTCCGCAGCGAGTTCGGCCGGCGGCTCCTGCGCCACGCGCCGGAGGTCGGTGCCGAGGTGCTGCTGCAGGCGGAGGCCAGCACCCTGCGCGAGCAGGCCGGGCGTCTGGGCTCCTACGCGGTGATGATGCTGACCGGGGGCCTGCCCAGCGACGAGGCCCGCCTCGAAGTCACGCGCACCCGCAGCACGCTCCGCCACCTGTGGCTGAACCTCGCCACGTTCGGGAAGAACCACGCCGACGATCCCGCCATCGCCGAGGCGCTGGAGCGGGTGAGGACGGAGTATTTCGCCGGCAGCCTGCCCATGGCGATGGAGGTGTTCGCGGAGCCGACCCTGAGGGGCGGCGCCGCCGAGTTCACCCGCCGCTACGTGCCGGGCCTCGCCGCCCCCACCGAGTTGAAGAACCGCCTCGGCGCGCTCACCCTGCGCCGGATCGAGAAGGCCCGCGAATCGGCCATCGAGGCGACCCTCGCCTCGGCCGGCATCACCGCCTCGGTGGTGCTGGCCCTTCTCTGGCTCGGCCTCACCTTCCGCAATCGCCTGTTCCGGCCGCTCGCCGCCATGCGCGAGGAGATCCTGGCCCTGTCGATCGGGCGGCTGGAGGAGCCCGCGCCGAGGGCGCCCTGCGGCCCGGAGGTGGACGGCATGTTCGCCGGGCTCGCCGTGCTGCGCGGGGAGTTGCGGTGCAAGGTCGTGCTCGAACGGGCGCGGCGGCGCATGAACCGCAACCTCAAGGTCCTCGCCCAGACCGACTCGCTGACGAGCCTCCTCAACCGGCGCGCGGTGTCCGATCAGGCCCCGGCGATGATCGAGCAGGCCGCGCGGTCGGGGCTGCCCGTCACGGCGATCCTCGTGGACATCGACCATTTCAAGATGGTCAACGACCGCTACGGTCATGCCGGCGGTGATGCCGTGCTGCGGCGGGTGGCGACGGCGCTGAGAGCCGTCGTGCGGCCCGGCGACCTCCTCGCACGCTACGGCGGCGAGGAGTTCCTGATCCTCGCCCCCGGTCTCGACGAGGCGGCGGGGGTGGAGATGGCGGAGCGGATGCGGGCCCGCCTCGCCGCGCCGGATGCGCGGCCGGGCGGCCCCCCCGTCACCGGCAGCTTCGGCGTCGCCTGCCGCGAACCGGATTCGGCCCGCGACTGGGAGGCCCTGGTCGCCCGCGCCGACACGGCGTTGTACCGGGCCAAGCGCCTCGGCCGGAACCGCGTCTGCACCGAGTCGCCCGCAACCGCGCTCGTCCACGCCCAGCGGGCGTGAGGTTTCAGAAGAAGATCGGCCGGGCGCTCGCGCTCATCTCGCTGAGGACGGTGCCGTTGGCCTCCACCTCCTTCAGCACCACGTCATAGCCCCAGAGGTCGGCGAGGTGCTGCAGAACCCGGCGGGCGTCGTCCTTCTGCAGGGTGATCTTGTTCAGCACCTTGTGGTGCAGGACGAGGCGGCGGTCCCCTTCGAGGTCGACATCGACCACCTCGATGTCGGGATCGAGCCACGCCACGTCGTATTGCCGGGCGAAGGACCGGCGCAGGCGGCGATAGCCGCGCTCGTCGTGGATCGCCTCGACCCGCAGGGCCTGCTCGTCGGGATCGTCCACCACGTGGAACAGGCGCAGGTCGCGCATCAGCTTGGGCGAGAGGAACTGCGCGATGAAGCTCTCGTCGCGGTAGTTCTCCCAGCAGTCGCGCAGCACCTCCATCCCGTCGCCCCGCCCGGCGATGTCGGGGAACCACTCCCGGTCTTCGTCCGTCGGCGTCTCCGCGATCCGGGCGATGTCCTGCATCATCGCGAAGCCGATCGCGTAGGGGTTGTGCCCGCCATAGGACCGGTCGTCGTAGTTCGGCTGGCGGATGACGTTGGTGTGGGATTGCAGGAATTCGAGATAGGCGGCCTCGGTGATCTGGCCGGTCTCGGAGAGGGCGTTCATGATCCGGTAGTGGACGTAGGTGGCGCAGCCCTCGTTCATCACCTTGGTCTGGCGCTGCGGGTAGAAGTACTGCGCCACGAGGCGCACGATCCGCAGGATTTCCCGCTGCCAGGGGCGCAGGCGCGGGGCGACCTTCTCCAGGAAGTAGAGGATGTTCTCCTGCGGCAGTTCCAGCAGGGCGCGGCGGCGCTCGGCGGCCATGTCGGAGGGGGCGGCGCCCGGCTTGTTCGGCAGGGTGCGCCACAGGTCGTTGTAGATCTGCTCGCCATGCTCCACCCGTTCGCGCTCCCGGCGCTGCTCGGAGGCGAGGTCGGGCCGCTTCTTGCGCGGGTAGCGGTGGACGCCCTGGCTCATCAGGGCGTGGGCGGCGTCTAGCATCTGCTCCACCGCCTGGTGGCCGTAGCGCTCCTCGCAGCGGGCGATGAAGCCCTTGGCGAAGTCGAGATAGTCGAGGATGCCCTCGGCGTCGGTCCACTGCCGGAACAGATAGTTGTTCTTGAAGAAGTGGTTATGCCCGAAGGCGGCGTGGGCGATGACCAGCGTCTGCATCGTCGCCGTGTTCTCCTCCATCACGTAGGAGATGCACGGGTCGGAGTTGATGACGATCTCGTAGGCGAGCCCCATCAGGCCGCGCCGGTAGCCCGATTCGTGCTGGGCGAAGTGCTTGCCGAACGACCAGTGCTTGTAGAACAGCGGCATGCCGATGGAGGCATAGGCGTCCAGCATCTGCTCGGCGGTGATGATCTCGATCTGGTTCGGATACCAGGACAGGCCGAGGCGGTGCGCCTCGACCTCGCAGGCGTCGTGGATCCGCCGGATCGTGTCGAAATCCCAATCGTTGCCGGTGAACAGGGGTTTGTCGGCGCGGATGATCGACTTCGTCTTCGTCCCGCTCAAGGTGGCGACCATGGCACCCTCTTCCTCGACACTCATCGCCCTTCCCTGAAGCGGGGAGGGCACGCGCTCACGCCTCTGCCTTGTCCTTGCGGCCGAACAGCTCGCGGAACACGGGGTAGATCTCCCGGCGGTGGTTCACCTTGCGCATCGCGATGGGGCCGCCCGCCTTGGCGATGGCCTCGTAGGTCCGCCACAGGGTGGTGCGGTGCTCCACGAAGCCGGCGCGGGGGCCGTTCTCGTCGCCCACCTCGAGATAGGCGAAGTGCTGGCAGGCCGGCAGGATGTCGGCCCGCAGCAGGTCCGTCGCGGTCGGCCCGTCGCTCGACACGTTGTCGCCGTCGGAGGCCTGGGCGGCGTAGATGTTCCAGTCGTTCGGGTCGTAGCGCTCGGCGATGACCCGCTTCATCTCGATCAGCGCCGAGGAGACCAGCGTGCCGCCGGTCTCGCGGGAGCCGAAGAAGGTCTCCTCGTCCACCTCCGTCGCCCGGTCGGTGTGGCGGATGAAGACGATCTCCACGTGGCGGTAGCGCCGCGTGAGGAAGATGTGGAGCAGGATGTAGAACCGCTTGGCGAGGTCCTTCATGTGCTCGGTCATCGAGCCGGACACGTCCATCAGGCAGAACATCACGGCCTGCGCGATGGGGCGCGGATAGGGCTCGAAGCGCCGGAAGCGCAGGTCGATGGGATCGACGTAAGGGATCCGCCTCGCCCGCTCCCGCAGCAGGGTGAGCGAGGCTTCGAGGTCGGCCCGCGCGGGGTCGCCCTCGTGCAACGCCGCGATGCGCTTCTCCAGGGCCTCGACCTCGTCGGGCTTCGGCCGCTTCAGGGCGATGCGGCGCGACATCGAGTTGCGCAGCGTCCGCGTCAGGGCGAGGTTGGCGGGCGAGCCCGTCACCGTGTAGCCCGCCCGGCGCAACCCTTCCGTCTCCACGATCGACAGGCGGCGCTTGGCGAGGTCCGGCAGTTCGAGGTCTTCGAGGAACAGTTCCAGGAACTCGTCCCGGGTGAGGACGAACTGGAAGGCGTCCTCGCTGTTCTCGCCGCCGTCGCCGCCCTCGCCGGAGCCGCCGCCGCTCCCGCCGCCGCCCGGCGGGCGGTCGATCGTGTCGCCTTCGACGTAGGTCTTGTTGCCGGGCAGGATGTGGTCGTGCCGTCCGCTGCCGGGCTGGCGGCTGAAGCGCGGCTCGCGCACTCCGTCCGCCGGCACGGTGACGCGGCCGTCCTTGCCGAGGTTCTTGATGTCGTTCTCTCGGGCCGATTCACGCACCGCCCGCTGGGCCACGTCCTTCACGCGGCGCAGGAAGCGCTGACGGTTCGGGAGGCTCTTGCCCCCCGGATTGAGGCGTCGGTCGACGATGTGCATCAGGTGCTCAAGCCCTCGCCCGCGTGTCCGGCCGGCTGGAAGTGTCGCCGGCCGATCGTCCGAAACTGTGGCGGCTGAGGGTGTTCGAACCCGCCCGTCAGCCCGCCTGCTTCACCCGCATGTACCATTCCACCAGACGGCGGACCTGCCGCTCGGTGTAGCCCCGCGACACCATCCGCTCGACGAACTCGCCGTGCTTCTTCTCGGTGTCGCCATCCTTCTTGGAGCCGAAGGAGATGACCGGCAGAAGCTCCTCGACCTGGGAGAACATCCGCCGCTCGATCACCTCGCGCAGCTTCTCGTAGCTGGTCCAGCTCGGGTTGCGCCCGCCATGCTGCGCCCGCGAGCGCAGGGCGAACTTCACCACCTCGTTGCGGAAATCCTTCGGGTTGGCGATGCCGGCCGGCTTCTCGATCTTGGTCAGCTCCTGGTTCAGGAGCTCCCGGTTCATCAGCTGGCCGGTCTCGGAATCCTTGAAGTCCTGATCCTCGATCCAGGCATCGGCGTAGTCGATGTAGCGGTCGAACAGGTTCTGGCCGTAATCGTGGTACGATTCGAGATAGGCCTTCTGGATCTCGTGGCCGATGAACTCGGCGTAACGGGGCGCCAGTTCCGTCTTGATGAATTCGAGGTACTTCTTCTCGGTCTCCGGCGGGAGCTGCTCGCGGCGGAGCGACTGCTCCAGCACGTACATGAGGTGCACGGGGTCGGCGGACACCTCGGTCGTGTCGTGGTTGAAGGTCGCAGCCAGCACCTTGAAGGCGAAGCGGGTCGAGATCCCGTCCATGCCCTCGTCGACGCCGGCCGAATCCTTGTACTCCTGCATCGAGCGGGCGCGGGGATCGACCTCGCGCAGGCTCTCGCCGTCATAGACCCGCATCTTGGAGAACAGGTTCGAATTCGCGTGGTCGCGCAGGCGCGAGAGCACCGAGAACCGCGCCAGCATCTCCAGCGTGCCCGGCGCGCAGGCCGCGTCCGAGAGTTCGGAGCCGGAGATCAGCTTGTCGTAGATCTTCTGCTCCTCCGTCACCCGGAGGCAGTAGGGCACCTTGATGACGTAGATGCGGTCGATGAAGGCTTCGTTGTTCTTGTTGGTCTTGAAGGTCTGCCACTCGGCCTCGTTCGAGTGGGCCAGGATCACGCCCGTGAAGGGGATCGCGCCGATGTTCTCCGTGCCGACATAGTTGCCCTCCTGCGTCGCGGTGAGCAGCGGGTGGAGCATCTTGATCGGCGCCTTGAACATCTCGACGAATTCGAGGACGCCCTGGTTCGCGCGGTTCAGGCCGCCGGAATAGGAGTAGGCGTCCGGGTCCGCCTGGGAGAGGGTTTCCAGCCGGCGGATATCCACCTTGCCGACGAGGGACGAGATGTCCTGGTTGTTCTCGTCGCCCGGCTCGGTCTTGGCGATGCCGATCTGCCGCAGGCGCGACGGGCGCACCTTGATGACCTTGAACTGGGAGATGTCGCCGCCGAACTCGTCGAGGCGCTTCAGCGCCCAGGGGCTCATCAGGCCGGTGAGGCGGCGGCGCGGGACGCCGTAGCGGCGCTGGATCTCCTCGCCCATCACGTCCGGGTCGAACAGGCCGAGCGGGCTCTCGAAGACGGGGGAGACCTCGTTGCCGGCCTTCAGCACGTAGATCGGGTGGAACTCCATGAGCAGCTTCAGCCGCTCGGCGAGGGAGGACTTGCCGCCGCCCACCGGGCCCAGCAGGTAGAGGATCTGCTTGCGCTCCTCCAACCCCTGAGCCGCGTGCCGGAAGAACGAGACGATCCGCTCGATCGTCTCCTCCATGCCGTAGAATTCGCGGAAGGCGGGGTAGGTGCGGATCGTCCGGTTCATGAAGATCCGGCCGAGGCGGGAATCCTTGGCCGTATCCACGAATTCCGGCTCGCCGATCGCCGCCAGGATGCGCTCCGCCGCGGAGGCGTACATCAGCGGTTCGTCGCGGCAGGCTTCGAGATACTCGGAGAGGCTCATCTCCGTGTCGCGGCGTGCTTCGTAGCCGCGGGCGAAGCTCTGGAAGAGGTCGTTCGTCGCTTGCATAGGCATTCGCGTCACCCTCTCAAACCGGGACAGCTTCATCCTGTCCCGGCTCGGATGCAACCGACAGGCCCGCCATTTGTCGCAGTGCGGCGACGACGCCGCAATCATGGTGATTGCGTGCAACACTCGCGGAAACGAATTCCACACTCGTCAGACTACGGAGCGGTATTCTTCCAAGAGCCTTTGCTGTCGTCGCCGAAAAACGATGCATTGAGCGAATTCGACTGCCTGCGGCTTAGAGGTCGGTGCCTTCTTTCTTGGCATCGGTCGATGGCTTGGCGGCGGCGCCGCCGACGGTGATCTTGATCGTCTGGGTCTGGATCTGCCCATCCGAAGACTTCACCTCGAAGGTCACTTCGTCCTGGCCGCTATAACCTGCGTTGGCTTGATAGAAGAGCGCCTGGACGGCGGCTTCCTTGTTCGGGCAGCGGTAGCTCGCGGGGGTCTTCAGCTTGCCGACCTTGGTGATCACCGAACCGTTCTTCGGCGCGCCGGACACCTTGAATTCCGGCATCGGGCCGGGGCTGCAATCCTTCTTGAGGTTCGGCGCGATCTCCAGCCGCACCGTCTGGCCCGGCGCCACCGTCTTGGAGCGCGTCACCGTCGTCTGCGCGGCGGCGGGGGCCGCCAGCAACAGGACGCCGAACAGGGCCGGGAAGCAGCGGCCGGGGAGGGCGGTGGCGATCGTCACGGGGCAGGTCTCCATCGCGGGCAGTGGACCAGCCCGCCTGATGGGCATGTGGGAACGTCCACGGCGCGCGTCGAGGGGCTGGCCCCGACGAACCCGCCTCAGTCCTGAAGCGCCGCCGCGACGATGCCGGTGACGCGGGCGATCTGGGCGGGGGTGAACTCGCCGCTGAGGGTCGAGGCCAGCCGTTCCTCCACCCGCGCCCGCTCGCCGGCATCGGCGATAGGGGAGGCGGGGATCTCGTCTTCCTTCAGGCGGCACACCTTGCGGATCGTCTCGGCGGCGGCGAGCAGCTTCTGGCGGTCGGCGGGGCCCATCTCCCACAGGGGCGCGCGCAGGCGAGCGATCACCCGCCGCGCGTCGCGGTATTTCGGATCGACGGCGGTCGCCGCCTCGACCTGACTGACCAGGGTGATCAGTTCGAGAATTTCGGAGGCCGCGTCCGGGCAGGCGCGGACAATCCGCAGGATGCGGGCCATCAACTCCTGACTGGGCGACAACTTCTGGTTGGGAGCGGCCATGCGGGCGACAACGCAAGTCCCCCGGTAAAGTTCGGCCCCTGCGACAAAGCCCTGTCGGGCCTCGCCCTCGCTAGTCCGGCGGCTGGCGCAACCCGTCGAGGATCGCCCGGCAGGTCCGCATCTCGTGGAGGGCGTCCTCCAGGGCGGCCTGATCGACGGAGGGGAGGGCGGCGCTCGCCGAATCGTAGGCGGCTTGGCCCTCGGCGCCGGATTCCAGGTCCTGCAGCGGCGGCGGCGCGGCCATGGCCTCGCCCCGGCCGACCGCCTGGACGAAGCGGATGCCGTTCTCCTTGATGATCCGCTGCGCGCCCTTGATCGTGTAGCGGCGGACATGGAGCAGGTTCTTGATGCCGGCGACGAGGTCGACATCCTCCGGCCGGTAGTAGCGCCGGCCGCCGGCCCGCTTCAGCGGACGGATCTGGCCGAAGCGCGTCTCCCAGAAGCGCAGGACGTGCTGCGGCACGTCCAGTTCCTGCGCCACCTCACTGATCGTGCGGAAGGCGCCCGCGCTCTTCTCCCGCGCCTCGTTCGTGTCGTCGGTGGCGGCCAGCACTGGGGGCATCGTGATTCGACTGAGGCTATCGGGTAAGGGCGATCTTGCAGCCCGCGCGGGCAACGCTCAAGCCTCGATCGGAGGCCGCGTCCTCACTCGTCGTCGTCCTCGCCCTCGCCGGTGAGGCCGTTGATGCGCGCCTTGAGGACGTTCGAGGGCTTGAACACCATGACCTGACGGGGCTCGATCGCCACCTCGACGCCGGTCTTCGGGTTGCGGCCGACCCGGCGGCCCTTGCTGCGCACCACGAAGGAGCCGAAGGAGGAGAGCTTCACCGTTTCGCCGTTGGCAAGGCAGGTGCAGATCTCGGAGAGGACGGTTTCGACCAAGGCGGCGGATTCGGTCCGCGACAGCCCGACCTGATGGTAGACGGCCTCGCTCAGGTCGGCACGCGTCACCGTCTTCCCCGCCATTCCTCGTCCCCTCGCCGGCTGGCCCCTGTCCCGACGCGGGCCTCCGGGCGGTCCTGCCGCCGGGCCCTGTGGGACGTATCTCTATGATCCGCCACGCTAATCCGCCGCAGCGGCCCGGTCAACCACGGGTTTTGCGCCCGCCTCTCCTACCAGCGGAGGAGTGCCGCGCCCCAGCTGAAGCCGCCACCGATCGCCTCGATCATCACGAGGTCGCCCGGCTTGATGCGGCCGTCCCGGACGGCCACGTCGAGGGCCAGCGGGATCGAGGCGGCGGAGGTGTTGCCGTGCCGGTCCACGGTCATCACGATCTTCTCGCGGGCGATGCCGAGCTTGTCGGCGGAGGCCTCGATGATCCGGCGGTTGGCTTGGTGCGGCACGAACCAGTCGAGGTCGTCGGCGGTCACGCCCGCCTTCGCGAAGGCGTCCACGATCACGTCCGTCACCTGCCCCACGGCGAAGCGGAACACGTCCTTGCCCTCCATGCGGAGATGGCCGACCGCGCCGGTCGAGCCGGGGCCGCCATCGACGTAGAGCTTGTCCCGGTGGCGCCCGTCCGAGCGCAGGGCGGAGGAGAGCACCCCGCGCTCGCCGCCCTCGCGGGCTTCGAGCACCACGGCCCCAGCGCCGTCGCCGAACAGGACGCAGGTGGTGCGGTCCTCCCAATCCACGATCCGCGAGAAGGTCTCGGCGCCGATCACCAGGGCGCGTTGGGCCGCCCCGGTGACGAGGAACTTGTCGGCGGTGGTGACGCCGAACACGAAGCCGGCGCAGACCGCCTGCAGGTCGAAGGCCGCGCCCTGGCCGATGCCCAGGGCCGCCTGGATCTCGGTGGCCGTGGCGGGGAAGGTGTGGTCCGGCGTCGAGGTCGCGCAGATCACGAGGTCGATGGATTCGGGGCCGAGCCCGGCCGCGTCGAGGGCGGCCTGGGCGGCGCGGGTGCCCAGCGTCACGGTGGTCTCGTGCGGGGCGGCGATGTGGCGCTGACGGATGCCGGTCCGCTGGACGATCCACTCGTCGGAGGTCTCGACCCGCTCGGCGAGCATGGCGTTTGTGACCGCCCGCTCGGGCAGGCAGGAGCCTGTGCCGAGGACGACGGAACGCAGGGCTGACATCGTGTGGTCCTTTCCGGCAGGCCCGTCGTGCGGCCCGCCCGTCTCCTCAAGTGGCGCTCAGGCCGGGGCCAGGGCCGGCGTCTGGTCGAGCATCTCGCGGATGGTGCGGATCATGTCGTGGCGGGCCATGTCGTGGGCGAGGTCCACGGCCGAGGCGAAGCCGGCGGCGTTCTCGGAGCCGTGGCTCTTCACGACGATGCCTTCGAGCCCGAGGAACACGCCGCCGTTGGCGCGGCTCGGGTTCATCTTGTCCCTCAGCGCCCGGAAGGCGTGGCGGGCGAAGAAGGCGCCGATCTTGGCCGAGAGGGTGCGGGTCATGGCCGAGCGGAGATAGGAGCCGATCTGCTTGGCCGTGCCCTCGGCGGTCTTCAGGGCGATGTTGCCGGTGAAGCCCTCGGTGACGACCACGTCCACCGTGCCCTTGCCGAGGTCCGTGCCCTCCACGAAGCCGTGGTAGGTCAGGCCCGCCGCCTCCATCTCGCGGAGCATCCGGGCGGCTTCCTTCACCGCCTCGTTGCCCTTCATCTCCTCGGTGCCGACGTTGAGCAGGCCGACCGTCGGCCGGTCGAGGTCGAACACGATCCGGGCCATGGCCGAGCCCATCACCGCCATCTCCACGAGGTGTTCGGCATCGGTGCCGATGGTGGCGCCGACATCGAGCACGACGCTCTCGCCGCGCACCGTCGGCCACAGGCAGGCGATGGCCGGGCGCTCGATGCCCGACATCGTCTTCAGGCAGATCTTCGACATCGCCATCAGCGCGCCGGTGTTGCCGGCCGAGACGCAGGCGTCGGCCTGCCCGTCGCGCACCGCCTGCACCGCCTGCCACATGGAGGACTTGCCGCGCCCCTGGCGCACGGCCTGGCTCGGCTTGTCGTCCATGGCGATGGAGACGGTGGTGTGGCGGATCTCGACGCAATCCTTCAGCCGTGGCTCGGCGGCCACCAGCGGCGCGAGGATCGCCTCGTCGCCGAACATCAGGAAGGTCATGCCGGGGTGGCGCTCGCGGGCGAGGGCGGCACCGGGCACCACCGTCGCGGGGCCGTGGTCGCCACCCATGGCGTCGAGCGAGATGCGGACGCGGTCGGACATTGGATCTAGGTTCGCGGCCTCGGCGGGGAGGGATCCGGCGGGGCACCGCCGGGCGCGGCGGACCATAGCGATGCCTGCCGCATGGGCAAACGAATTCGGCGCCGGGTCGGGTTCCGCCGCTCAGGTCCCTTCTTCGCGAAGCCGGCGAAGGACATCGAACGGGCCGCTCTCCGGCCCGCTCGCCACCGGCTCGAAATCCACGCCGGGCTTGCGCGGATAGGGATCGAGGCCGAGCGCCAGGAATTCGGCGGTGAGCGCGCCGAGGTCGATGCGGCCGTTCACGATCGGGTCCGGCGGCTCGGGGGCGCCCTCGGGCGGGCCCTCCTCCGGCTCCTCCGGCGGCGGGGCGTCGCTGTACACCACCTCCACCGGCTCGCGCACGGCCGTCTCGAAGGGCTCCAGCGTCACGGTGCAGACCTGCGTCACCACCGCCTCCACCGTGCCGGTGACGGTGAGCCGGCTCACCGTTCCGGTCATTGCGAAGCGGCCGACGAGGTCGCGCACCGCCGGGATGCGGAAGTCGCGGGCCAGCGCGACGCATTCCTCCTCGGTGGCCTCGACGGAGATCTCGGCCCGGCCGCGCGGCAGGCGGCCGACCTCGATGGGGCGGGAGAGGGGCTGGCGGGGCGTGGCACTCATACCGGGTTGTCCGTGGAGGTCGCGGGCCGCGCGAAGGCGGCCGGTTCGGGGAAGGGCGGCCCTGCCTGGAGCAGGGAATCGAAATCGACGGCCGCGAGCGAGGTCTCGGCGGCGCGGACATAGGCGGCGAGCCCCGCGGGATCGGATTCGGGGCCGAGGATGTTGCGGGCGAGCGCCGCGCGGAGGCCCGCCTCGTCCGGGGCCGCGAGGGCGGCATCGTAGCGGCGCGCCCGTCCGTAGAAGGCGGAGGCGATCTTCTTCATGCGCTTGCCCACGCCCACGTCGCTGACGCCGAGTTCGCGGACATTGGCATCGAGGTTCGCGAAGACCGTGTCCACAAGCTCCTGCGCGAAATCGGCGGCGGGGGGCGGCAGCCGGTCGAGCCGGCGCAGCACGAGGTAGACGTGCAGGCACAGGGCCTCGAACCGCCCCTCCACCGTGTCCGGCACGGCGAGGTCGGTATAGAGGCCGGGCTGCCGGGCGGCGGCCACGATGGCCCCGTGCAGGGCCTCCACGGGGCGCCTGCGCGCGGCACCGCGCCGGAAGAACCGGGCGATCACCGGAGCGCGCCCGGCGGCGGGGGAACGAGAAGGCCACGGCGGTGTGGCCAAGCTTGCCTTGTCAAAGCCATGACCACGCGGTAGGCCAACCGACGCCCGGGGCGCAAGCGCCGCCGCACATCGTGCGGCCGGTCCGCTGCGTCCTGGCGGTCAATGGAATGCTTGGGGGGCCGATGCGGCGCCGTCTCGTCTCGTCTTTCGCGCGCCTTGCCCTGCTCGGCCTCGTCGGCGCAGGTCTGTCCGGCTGTATCGGCGAGGAATTGCGCCACGGCTATCAAGTCGATCAGGCCGCCCTCGCCACGGTGAAGCCGGGCATGGGGCCGGAGCAGGTGCTCCAGATCCTAGGCACGCCCTCCACCGTGTCCACGGTCGGCAACAAGTCCTGGTACTACATCTCCCAGAACACCAGCCGCACGGTGATGTTCCTGGGCGAGCAGGTGCAGGACCAGAAGGTCATCGCCGTCTACTTCACGCCGGGCTTCAAGGTGGAGCGCGTGTCGCTCTACGGGCTGCAGGACGGGAAGGTGTTCGACTTCATCGACCGCACGACGCCGACCAGCGGCCAGGATAGGGCCTTCATCAGCCAGCTCTTCCGCGGCCTCACCCGCTACGAGCCCTTCGGCTCGGGCTCCGGCGCCAGCATCGTGCCGGGCGCCAACCGGGGTCAGTAGGCCCCGCGCAGGGCCGCGACCACCTCGCCCGGTTCCCGGAACAGGTGGTCCGGCGCGAGCGCCGCGAGCGCCTGCGGGTCGGTGTAGCCCCAGGCCACCGCCCCGAAGGCGCAGCCCATCGCCCGCGCGGCCTCCGCGTCGCGGACCTCGTCCCCGACGCAGAGCACCCGCCCCGGCGGCAGCCGCGCGGCCTTCACCAGACGGCGCAGGCGCCTTGCCTTGCCGAAGATCGAGGCGCCGCAGGACCACGCGCCGATCCGCGCCGCATCCTCCGGCCCCAGCACCCGCCGCACCACGTCCTCGCGATTCGAGGAGAGGATCGCGAGCCCCGCGCTTGTCTCGGAGAGCCCCGCCAGCATGGACGGGATGCCGGGGAACGGGCGCAGGTGCGCGGCGTCCCGGGCGGCGAGCCCGTGCATGTGCCGGGCGATGAGGGGCACCTTCCAGCGCGGGATGCCGAGATGGCGCAGGATCTCCCGCGCGCCGAGGCGGCGCAGGGCCTCGACCTCGTGCGCCTCCACCCGGCGGAAGCGGTAGCGGTCGGCGACGCCGTTCAAGACCCCGCAGAACCAGCCGAAACTGTCGATGAGCGTCCCATCGACGTCGAGCACCACGAGGCCGTAGGGGCCGGCCTGGGCCGTCAATGGCGCAGGTTCGCCACCGGCACGTCGAGGCGCATCACCAGCCCGCCCGGCGCCCAATCGTGTTCGAGCAACCCGTCGAGCTGCCCGGCGATGCTGCGCTCGGCCAGCACCGTGCCGAAGCCCTTTCGCGTGGGCGGCGCGGCGACCGTGGGGCCGCCGCTCTCGGCCCAGGTGAGGGTGTAGCGCCCGTCCGCGCTGCAGCCGGTGAGGGCGACCTGCCCCCCGGCCCGCGAGAGGCCGCCATACTTCACCGCGTTGGTGGCCTGCTCGTGCATGATGAGGGCGAGCGCCGTGGCGGTGCGCTCGCCGATCTCCACGTCGTCGCCGCCGATCGCCACCCGTTCGCGGCCCCCCTCGACATAGGCCGCCATCAGCAGCCGCATCAGGCCGAGCACCGTCTGGCCCGCCACGGCGGGGGCGCTGTCGGGGGAATGCGGGCGGACGTATTCGTGGGCGCGGGCCAGCGCCCCCAGCCGCTCGCGGAACGCCGCCGCGAAGGGCTTCGAGGCCGGATCGCTGCGCGCGGTGAGGGCGGCGAGGCCCCCGACCACGGCGAAGATGTTCTTGATCCGGTGGGACAATTCCCGGATCAGCAGGTCGCGCGCCTCCTCGGAGCGCTTCGCCTCGCGCAGGTCGCGGGTGACGGTGGCGAAGCCCGCCACCGCGCCCGAGGCGTCGCGCACGGTGAAGATCGTGGAGCGCACGGCGATGCTCTCGCCGGTCGTGAAATGCCGGAAGGCGAGCTCGCCCTCCCACCAGCCTTGGCGGTGCACCGCCGGCATCACCGTGTCGGCCAGCGCCAGCCGGCTCTCGGCGGTGAAGAAATCGGGGATCGTCAGGGTGCGGGCGGCGGCGAGGCCGGGCAGGCCCACCAGCGCCAGGGCCGCCTCGTTGAGGTGATCAACCCGGCCGTCCTCGCCCGCGAGGCCGATGAAGTCCTTCGAGGCCGCGACGATGGCCGCGAGCCGGCCCGCCTCGCCCTCGGCCCGCTTCAGGTCGTCGATGTCCGTGCAGGTGCCGAACCAGCGCTCGATCCGGCCCTCCGCGTCGCGGATCGGCATGGCGCGGCCGAGGGTCCAGCGATAGACGCCGCTGTGGTGGCGCAGGCGGTACTCGATCTCGTAGGGCTCGCCGGTCTCCAGGGAGTGGCGCCAGCGCGTCCAGGCCTTCTGCTGGTCGTCGGGGTGGAACATGTCGTTCCAGCCCTCGCCATCCGTCGAGCCGTAGGGCACGCCGGTGAACTCGTACCAGCGGTCGTTGTAATAATCGTGGAACCCGTCCGGCAGGGTGGTCCAGACCATCTGCGGCATGGACGCGGTCATCACCCGGAAGCGGCGCTCGGTGGCGGCCAGTTCCGCCTCGCGCTTGGCGACGAGGGCGAGGGCGCGGCGATGTTCGAACAGGGTCGAGACCTGCCGGGCCAGGGCGGCGAGCGTCGCGGTCTGGCCGGGGGTGAGGCCCTCGGGGCGCGTCTTGTAATCCAGCACGCAGAGGGCGCCGAGGAACACGCCGTTCCGGCCGGGGATGCCCGCGCCGGCATAGAAGCGGTACCCGTCCTCGGTGACGAGGGGGCTGGCGGCGGTCCTCGGGTCGGCGGTGAGGTCGGGAATCGTCAGTTCGCCGCCCGCCGCCAGGGTGTGGACGCAGATCGTCCGGTCGAGGCCGAGTTCGCGCAGGCCGAGGCCGATCTCGGCCTTGAACCATTGCCGGTCCGAATCGAGCAGGCTCACCAGCGCGACGGGCGCGCCGCAGACATGGGCCGCAACGGAGGCGAGGTCGTCGTAGGCGCGCTCGGAGGGGGTGTCGAGGATGCCGAGTTCGTCAAGCTCCGCCGCCCGGTCCGCGGCGTCCCGGCGGAATTCGGACATGTCGGGGAGGGCGCATGCGCCGGGCATCGGCTTGGTCATGGTGTGCCCGACACTTAGTCGCCCGTAACGGCCATGCCTAGGGCACGTCACGGAAAAGTGGAAATAGCCGGCTCCGAATCATCGTGCGGCTGCAAGGGCCTGGGCATGCCGGCCCGGTTCGGGGCCGGCATGCGGAAGAGTGCTCAGGCGGCCTTCTGCTCGGCCAACGTCGGGTAATCGGTGTAGCCCTCCGGCCCCTGCGAGTACCACGTCTGGGCGTCGTCCTTGGTGAGCGGGGCGCCCTTGGCGAATCGCTCCGGCAGGTCCGGGTTGGCGATGAAGGTGCGGCCGTAGGCGATGGCGTCGGCCTCGTTCCGGTCCAGGGTCTCCTGGCCGCTCTTGGCGTCGTAATCCGCGTTCAGGATCAGCGGCGCGCGGAACACCTTGCGCATCGCCGGGGCGATCGGCGGGTGGTCGGCCTTGCCGAAGGTGCCCTCGTAGCCGGGCTCGCGCATTTCGAGGAAGGCGATGCCGATCTCGTCCAGCGCCTTGGCGGCGGAGACGAAGAGCGGCTCGGGGTTCGAATCGTTCGTCCCCTGGATCGCGCCGTTCGGCGAGAGGCGCACGCCCGTGCGCTCGGCGCCCGCGACCTTCACCACGGCCTGCGTCACCTCGCGGAGCAGGCGGACGCGGTTCTCGATGGAGCCGCCGTATTCGTCGGTGCGCAGGTTGGTGCCGTCACGGAGGAATTCGTCGATCAGGTAGCCGTTGGCGGCGTGGATCTGCACGCCGTCGAACCCGGCGGCCAGGGCGTTGGCGGTGGCCTTCTCATAATCCGCGAGGAGACGCGGGATCTCGCCGACTTCCAGGGCACGGGCCTGGGAATAGGGCTTCTTGCCCTCGTAGGTGTGGGCCTGATCTGGCGCGGTGGTGGCTGAGGACGAGACCGGGGGCTTGCCGCCGAGGAAGTCCGAATGGACCATCCGGCCCATGTGCCAGATCTGGCAGACGATCTTGCCGCCGTGGTCGTGGACGGCCTTCACCACGGGACGCCACGCATCGACCTGCGCATCGGACCAGATGCCGGGCGCGAAGGGCCAGCCGAGACCTTCCTGCGAGATGCCGGTGGCCTCCGTGAGGATCAGGCCGGCGCCCGCGCGCTGCGTGTAGTACTGCGCCATGAGGGGCGTCGGCACGTGCTCGCGGGTGGAGCGGCCACGGGTGAGGGGGGCCATGAAGATCCGGTTCTTGGCCTCGATGGCGCCGATACGGATCGGATCGAACAAGGACGGCATGCTGACTCGTTTCTTCGGGTTGGACGGGGTTCGGAGGGCGAGATGGCGCGCCACCCCGGACGTGCCAGGGCAAAGGGCAATGAAACGCACCCCCCTCGCAGGGGATGGCTCGCCGTCCCACCGGGAAACGATTATTGTAGCGGCTGCTACGGATGCTATATCTGTAATGACCGCTACAGGCCGTCAAGGCGGTGGGGCGGTTCCGGCCGCAGGATGTGCGGCACGGCACCTGGTGAGGGGATGAACGCGATCACGTCGGCCCGGGGGAAGGGGCGTCCCCGCAGCTTCGACCGGGACAAGGCCCTGCAGAAGGCCCTGGAGGTCTTCTGGACCCGTGGCTACGGCCCGGCGACGGTGGCGGAACTGTGCGCGGCGATCGGGATCAACCCCCCGAGCCTCTACGCGGCGTTCGGCAACAAGGACGCGCTCTTCCTCGAAGCGCTCCAGCATTACGAGACGACGTACTGGGCCTCGCCCTGGAAGGCGCTTGCGGACGAGGCGGACCTGCGCCGGGGGATGGAGCGCTTCCTGTTCGCGGCGGCGGCGATCCTGTCCTCGCGCGACGTGCCGTGCGGCTGCCTCGTGGTGCAGACGTCCGGCAGCGTCTCGACGGATTCGGAAGAGGTGCGCGACGCCCTCCGGCTGCTTCGCGAAGCGAGCAAGGCGGGGTTCCACCGACGGCTCGACCGCGCCCGTGCCGAGGGCGACCTGCCGCCCGACGCGGATGTCGAGGCCCTGGCGGCGACCTTCGCCGCCGTGCTCCAGGGCATGTCGGCCCAGGCGCGGGACGGCGCCCCGCGCGAGGATTTGGAGCGCATCGCCAGGGCGTCCCTGGCGATGCTTCCGGTCACGCGTGCGCCAGCACCGCCAGCAGCAGCAGGGCGATGATGTTGGTGATCTTGATCGCCGGGTTCACGGCCGGGCCGGCGGTGTCCTTGTAGGGGTCGCCGACCGTGTCGCCGGTCACGGCGGCCTTGTGGGCCTCGGAGCCCTTGCCGCCGTGGTGGCCGTCCTCGATGTACTTCTTGGCGTTGTCCCAGGCGCCGCCGCCCGAGGTCATCGAGATTGCGACGTACAGCCCGGTGATGATCACGCCGAGCAGCATCGCGCCGACCGTGGCGAAGGCCTGGGACTTTCCGGCGATCGGCTGGATCACGAAGAACAGCACGATCGGCGACAGCACCGGCAGGAGCGAGGGGACGATCATCTCCTTGATCGCCGCCCGGGTCAGCATGTCGACCGCCCGGCCGTAATCCGGCCGGTCGATGCCCTGCATGATGCCGGGCTTCTCCCGGAACTGGCGGCGGACCTCCTCCACCACCGCCGAGGCGGCGCGGCCGACCGCGGTCATGGCGATGCCCGCGAACAGGAACGGGATCAGCCCGCCGAGCAGCAGTCCGACCACGACGTAGGGGTTCGAGAGGGAGAAATCGACGCTCACCCCCTGGAAGAAGCGGTACTGCGTCGGGCTCGCGTTGGCGATGAAGTAGTTCAGGTCCGAGGTGTAGGCCGCGAACAGCACCAGGGCGCCGAGGCCCGCCGAGCCGATGGCGTAGCCCTTCGTCACCGCCTTCGTGGTGTTACCGACCGCGTCGAGGGCATCGGTGGACTTGCGCACGTCCGAGGGCAGGCCCGCCATCTCGGCGATACCGCCCGCGTTGTCCGTCACCGGCCCGAAGGCGTCGAGGGCCACGATGAACCCGGCGAGCGCCAGCATGGCCGTGACCGCGATGGCGATGCCGAACAGGCCGGCCAGCGAATAGGTGCCGATGATGCCGGCCACGATCACGATGGCCGGGAGCGCCGTCGATTCCAGCGAGATCGCCAGACCCTGGATCACGTTGGTGCCGTGGCCGGTGACGGACGCGTCGGCGATGGACTTCACCGGCCGGAAGTTCGTGCCGGTGTAGTATTCGGTGATCACCACGATCAGCGCCGTGATGGCGAGCCCGATCACCGCGCAGCCGAGCAGGCCGCCCGCCGTGAAGGTCACGCCGGTCGAGGTGGTGAACGCGGTCGAGAAGCCGCCGAACATGGCATAGGTCACGGCGGCGATGGCGACGATGGAGAGCGCGCCGGCCGTGATGAGGCCCTTGTACAGGGCGCCCATGATCGACTGGTTGGCACCGAGCCGCACCGCATAGGTGCCGGCGATGGAGGTGACGATGCAGGCCGCGCCGATGGCGAGGGGATAGAGCATCATCGGCTCCAGTACCGCCCGGCCGCTGCCGGTGGGGCCGGAGAAGAAGATCGCCGCCAGCACCATCGTGGCGACCACCGTCACCGCGTAGGTCTCGAACAGGTCGGCGGCCATGCCGGCGCAGTCACCCACGTTGTCGCCGACGTTGTCGGCGATGGTGGCGGGGTTGCGCGGATCGTCCTCCGGGATACCCGCCTCGACCTTGCCGACGAGATCGCCGCCGACATCGGCGCCCTTGGTGAAGATGCCGCCGCCGAGGCGGGCGAAGATCGAGATCAGCGAGGCGCCGAAGCCCAGCGCCACCAACGCGTCGATCACCTCTCGGCTCGACGGATCGAGCCCGGCGCCGCGGGTCAGCACGAGGTAGTAGAGGGCGACGCCCAGCAGCGCGAGGCCCGCCACCAGCATCCCCGTCACCGCGCCCGACTTGAACGCCACATCGAGGCCGGCGCCCAGCGAGAAGGACGAGGCCTGCGCCGTGCGCACGTTCGCCCGCACCGAGACGTTCATGCCGATGAAGCCCGCCGCGCCCGAGAGGACGGCGCCGATCAGGAAGCCGATGGCGACCTTGAGCCCGAGGAACGCGGCGAGCGCCACGAACAGCACGATCCCGACGACGCCGATGGTGAGGTATTGCCGCTTGAGATAGGCCTGCGCGCCCTCGGCGATCGCCCCCGCGATCTCCTGCATGCGCTGCGTGCCCGCGTCGCGTTTCATCACGTCGGTGATCGTGACGATGCCGTAGGCGATGGCACAGAGCCCGCCTACGATGATCAGAATCAGGGGAAGCATTCGACCGTCCTTGGGTTTCTGGTGCCTGGCTGGGGCTTGTCGTTGACGAGCTCGGCCGTTGAGGCCGCGGGACGAGACGCTCGGATTCGGGGCTTTCCTTCCCAGATCCATGCATTGATTGCCAAACTTCGCCGCAGAGCGCAAACGAGACCCGTGTCTCGTCGCAGCTTTTGGTGCATTGCGAAATAAAACGCGCGTTGCCGGCACCTGATTCTCGCAGGTGCGTCGCCGTTCGACTTGGCGGCGTCAGAAGTGGCTGAAGGATCCGGCCGCGAAGACGTGCCGCGTGCCATCGGGCATGGCGAAGGCGGGCGGTCCCTCTCCCGCGATCACGCTCCCCATGGCCCGCATCGGGATGCCGGTGGCGGCGGCCTCGGCCAGGAAGGCGTCGAGGCCTTCGGGCGGGACGGCGCAGAGGATCTCGTAATCGTCGCCGCCGGTCAGGATCGGCGCGATCAGGTCGGGTTCGGCCGCCAGCGCCGCCCGCGCGGCGGGCGAGAGGGGCAGGGCCTGCGCCTCGATGAGGGCCCCGCGCCCGTCCCCCAGCATCTTGGCCAGGTCGCCAGCGAACCCGTCCGAGACATCCATCGACGCGCTGGCGTGGCGGCGCAGGACCGGTGCCAGGGCGAGGCGGGCGCGCGGATGCCAGTACCGGTCGGCGAGGTGGTCGCGCATCGCGCCGTCGAGGGCGGAGGCCCAGGCGGGTTGGCGCCGGAGGAGGAGGCCGAGGGCGCCGTCGCCCAGGGTGCCGCTGACGCAGAGCCGGTCGCCGATCCGCGCGGTCGTGCGCCGCACGATCCCGCCATGGGGCACCTCGCCGAAGACGGTCACGCCGATCAGCGCCGGGCCGCCGGAGCGCACCGTGTCGCCGCCCAGCAGGAGGCAGCCGGCTTCACGCGCCGCCTCGCCGAGCCCCGCCGTGAAGGCCGCGAGCCACGCCTCCGTCCAGTCGTCGGGCAGGGCCAGCGTCAGGAGGAAGCCGCGCGGCACGGCGCCCTTGGCGGCGATGTCGGACAGGTTCACCCCGAGCGCCTTGCGGGCGATGGAGGCGGGGGGATCGTCGGGGAAGTAGTGGACGCCCGCGACGATGGCATCGGTGGTGAGGACGAGGTCGCAGCCGGGGGAGGGCGTGAGGGTGGCGGCGTCGTCGCGCATCCCGTCGGCGCCGGGGCCGGCGAGGGGGGCGAAGTAGCGGGCGATCAGCCCGTCCTCGCTCGGGCGCGGCGCCCCCCCGGACACACTCAGCCCCGCTTCGCGCCGGGCCTGTCGGCAACCTCGTCGGGGCGCACCTGCCGGGCGAGGCGGTCGAGGACGGCGTTCACGAGGCCGGGCTCGTCGGCGTTGTAGAAGCTGTGCGTGACGTCGACGTATTGCGAGATCGCCGCGCGGGCCGGCACGTCGGGGCGGAACATCAGCTCGTAGGCGCCTGCGCGCAGGATGGCCCGCAGCACGGTCTCGATCCGGCGAAGCGGCCAGCCCTGGCTCAGGGCGGCGTCGAGCTGCGGGTCGATGGCGCGCTGCTCGTCCACCACGCCGCGCAGGAGGTCGCGGAAGAAGGCGGGCTCGGCGGGGGGATGGACGATGCCGTCGATCTCCCGGCCGATCCAATGGGCCTCGAACTCGGCCAGCGCGTCGAGGACGCCCTTGCCGGAGATGTCCATGTCGTAGAGCGCCTGCACCACGGCGAGGCGGGCGCCGCTGCGCGGGTTGATCGGGGGGGACTTGCCCTCCTGGGCGCCCGCCTGGGCGGGCTGGCCGTCGGCCATGCGGTCCTCCGTCATCGCGCCGCCGCCCGCTTGATCGCCAGCACCGCCAGCGCCGCCTCGGCCGCGCCGCCGCCCTTGTCCTGCTCGGAGACGCGGGCGCGGGCCCAGGCCTGTTCCTCGTTCTCGACGGTGAGGATGCCGTTGCCCAGCGGAATGTGCCGCTCGACCGACAGGTCCATGAGGGCGCGGGCGCTCTCCCCGGCGACGATGTCGTAATGGCCGGTCTCGCCGCGGATCACGCAGCCCAGCGTCACCACGGCGTCGTAGGCGCCGGTCTCGTGGAGGATGGCGACGGCGGCGGGGATCTCCAGGGCACCGGGCACGGTGACGACATGGGCTTGCGCGCCGGCGGCCTCGATGGCGGCGCGGGCGCCGGCCAGGAGTTCGTCGGCGAGGCCGTCGTAATAACGGGCTTCGACGACGAGGATGCGGGCTCCGGCGACGCTGGGGTCGGCGGGGCGGCGCGCCGCGTCGGCGCGGGTATGGGCGACCATGGCTCTCGTCCGGCCGGAGGAAGAAGGATGGCGGGGGTTAGACCGAAGCGGCCGCCGCTACAAGCGGGGGCGTCACGGCACCAGCGGCGGCAGCGGGCGCGGGGCGCCCTCCGGCAGGGCCGTGCGGGCGACGTTCATCGTCATGGCGAGGAGCGCGTAATAGCCGTTGATGCCCGTCAGATCGATCGCGCCCTGCTCGCCGAACCGGGCGACGAGGGCCGCGTAGGTCGGGTCGCTCACCGCCCGGTTGCGCTGCAGTTCAAGGGAGAAGTCGTAGGCCAGGGCCTCGTCCTCGCTCATCGTGGTCGGGCGGCGCCCCTCCGCGATGGCTGCCGCCGTCTCAGGGGCGACGCCGGCCTTGAGGGCGATGGGGTGGTGGATGTGCCACTCCACCTGCTGGCTCCATTCCCGCGCGACGATCAGGATCGCGAACTCGCTGATCCGCAGGGGCAGGATGCTGTTGTAGCGCAGGTAGAGCCCCATCCGGCTCGCGCATTGCATCATCTCGGGGCTGCGCAGCAGCGGCTTGAACGGCCCGAAGACCGGCACCCCGCGCTCGGCCTGGAAGGTCGCGGCGGCCTCCCGCTGGGCGTCGGTGAGGGCCTCGGCCGGGAGGTCCGGCATGCGGTCGGTGAACATCGATTCGCTGCTCCGTTCAGACCGCCCGCAGGGCCTGCTGGACCGCCTGCGAGTCGCGATCGATAACGATCAGATAGGCGCGCGTCGGTCCTTCCGGCTGACGCGAGCCCTGCTCCCAGTGGCGCAATGTGTTCACCGAGAAGCCGAAGCGACCCGCGAACTCCTCCTGCGTCATGGACAGCTTGGCGCGAATCGCCTTGACGTCCACTCGCTCGGGAATGTGCACCCTGTAGTCGCGTGTATCCGCCTGCCCATCCGCATAGGCTAGGGCCTGTTCGAGGCCACGGCGGATGCTCTCGGCAACCGTGCTCATGGGTTTGTCCTCTTGAAGCTTTGCACCAGCCACGCCGTCAACTGTCTGAAATCGTTGCGATCCTGCTGGCTGAGATCGGCTTTTTCATTCTTTGCATAGGCCGTCAGCGCAAAGAGTGGCATCCCAGGTCCGTGATAGAAGTGGATCACCCGGGCTCCGCCGCTCTTCCCTCGTACGTCGAGGCCCCACCGGACCTTCCGCAGACCGCCGGTTCCCTGGATCAGGTCTCCAGCGGTGGGATTGTAGGCGAGGTAATCCACCAGCAACTCACGTTCCTCATCGCTCATGAGTTTGCGCGTCGCGGACAGAAATTCCGGCGTCTCCACCACGCAGACGGGGACGGCCTTCGGCATCAATAGCTAGTCCAATGGGTCAGTCACTGCAAGGCTGGAAGAAGCGCCTCACCCCTGCACAGCCGAAAAATGCCGCGCCAGCACGGCGCGGACCTCGGCCACCATGTCCATCTCCGGGCAGGAGAACTGGGCTGGGCGGGCGGCCTTCCATTCGGCGTTGCTGGCGATGTTCTCGGCGGCGCGGGCGCCCTCGATCAGGTCCTTGATCTGGACCTCGCCGGCCAGGCGCTCGTTGGAGCCCTGGATGATCGCCACCGGCGCCTTGCGGCGGTCGGCGTATTTCATCTGCGCCTTCATGCCGGCGGTGCCGAGGTAGAGCTCGGCCTTGATGCCGTCCGCCCGCAGGGCCGCCACGAGGCGCTGGTAGTCGGCCATGTTCTCGCGGTCGAGGACGAGCACCACCACCGGGCCGGGGGCCTCGGTGCCGGCCAGCAGCGGGCTCTTCACCAGTTGCAGGGCCGAGAACAGGCGCGAGACGCCGATGGAGAAGCCCGTCGCCGGCACGGGCTCGGCCCGGAAGCGGCCGACGAGCCCGTCGTAGCGCCCGCCGCCGGCCACCGAGCCGAAGCGCACCACCTGCCCGTCCTCGTTGGTGACGGGGAAGGTCAGCTCGGCCTCGTAGACCGGGCCGGTGTAATATTCGAGGCCGCGCACCACGCTCGGGTCGGCGCGGATCACGTCGTGGCCGTAGCCCGCCGCGCCGCAGAGGCGCATCATCGCGTGCAGCTCGGCGATGCCCTCGCGGCCGGTCTCGGACTCGCCCACCGCCTCGTGCCAGCCCTCGAAGAACTTTTCCCAGAAGGCGACCCGGTCCGCGCCCTCGCCGGGATCCGCCTGCAGGGCGACGTAGGCGAGGATGCGCTCGGCCGCCGCCTCGTCGAGGCCGGCGCCCTTGGTGAAGTCGCCGCTCTCGTCCTTGCGGCCGCGCCCGAGGAGGTCGCGCACGCCGTCGACGCCGAGGCGGTCGAGCTTGTCGATGGCCCGCAGGACGGTGAGGCGCTGTCCGGCCTTGTCGGCGCCCGCGAGGCCGGCCGCCTCCATCACCCCGTCGAGGACCTTTCGGTTGTTGACCTTCACCACGAACTGCCCGGCGAGGCCGAGGCGGTTCAGGGTGTCGGCCATCAGCATGCAGATCTCGGCATCGCCCGCCACGGTCGGCGCGCCGACGATGTCCGCATCGAACTGCATGAACTGGCGGAAGCGGCCCGGCCCCGGCTTCTCGTTGCGGAAGACGTAGCCGTTGCGGAAGCTGCGATAGGGCTTGGGCAGGGAATCGAAGTTCTCGGCCACGAACCGGGCGAGCGGCGCGGTGAGATCGTAGCGCAGCGACAGCCACGCCTCGTCGTCGTCCTGGAAGGAGAACACGCCGGCATTCGGCCGATCGAGGTCGGGCAGGAACTTGCCCAGCGCCTCGGTGTATTCGACGAAGGGCGTCTCCAGCGCCTCGAACCCGTAGAGTTCGAAGCTTGCCCGGATCGTCTCCAGCATCCGCGCCTGTGCGGCGATCTCGCCCGCGCGGCGGTCCACGAAGCCGCGGGGCAGGCGGGGCTTCAGGGTATCGGCCCGGTTTTCGCCCTTCGACATGGCTGTGTTTCGTTTCGCTTTTCGCCGCGCCCCGAGGGGGGCTTCTCCCGGCCGGCTCTAGCGCAGGCGGTCGGGAAGCGGCAAGCGCGGCCCGTCAGTAGGGGGCGTTGAGCTTGATCCAGAGCAGCACCGCGAGGCTCACCACGGCGATCGGCATCTGGATGGGGCGCAGGCGGGCATGGGCCAGGGGCACACTGCCGCTGCGGGCCTCCAGCGGGTCGAGGATGGCCACCAGCGCATAGCCGAGGATCAGCATGGACAGGCCGAGGACGACCTTGCCCGTCACCACGGTGATGAGGCTCCCGAGGCCGAGCCCGTAGAGGACGAGCATCGTCACCATCTGCGATAGGCGCGGGCCGCCCTCGGTGCGGAAGCTGACGCCCCGGTGCACGCCGGCCAGGAAGCACAGGATCGAGGCCGCGTAGAGCAGGGTCACGAGGATCGCGAGGTAGTCGAGCGGCTCGCCCTGCAGCCACCACGCGGCGGCGGCGCCCGCCGCGATCGGCACCATCGGCCCGAAGCCGAACACGATGTCGAGCCACGGGATCCGGCGCGATTCATGGGTGACGATGGTGCGGCCGGTGGCGTCATCGAGCATGGAAAAGGTCTTTCGCAATCCTGTCGCGGGTCGGGGCGAAGGCCGCCGCACGGCCTTCGCTGCGGCGCGGTGAACGGCAGGGGGAACGGGCGCGCGGGGGAGGGGTTCCCGGCGCCGCGGAGGCCGACGGGTGGGAGGCCCTTGAGCCCGCGGCGAAAACACGGTAAGGAAGCCTTGCCCTCCTCACAAGGTCAGCGCCGTAGCGCGCCGGTAAGCCTTCAGGGTCCTGCCAAGACGGTTCGCCATAGTCGATGTACGGGCTTCACGCCGCGGTGCGGCCCGCCCTCCGGCGCCTCTCCCCGGGGCGTTTGGCGCGAAACCGACCTCCCTGTCCCGTCCCTTCGTCGGTCTTATACACTCCATGACGCCAGACTCCGACGCCCTCGCCGATCTTGAGACCGTTGAGCCGGCCGAGACTCCCATCGCCGCCCTCGAGGGCATGCGCGAGGTGAAGCTCTCCGAACTCAAGGCCAAGACGCCGACCGAGCTCACCGCCTTCGCCGAGGAGGTCGAGGTCGAGAACGCCTCGACCATGCGCAAGCAGGAGCTGATGTTCGCCATCCTGAAGCAGCTCGCTTCCAAGGATGTCGAGATCATCGGCGCCGGCACCGTCGAGGTGCTGCAGGATGGCTTCGGCTTCCTGCGCTCCAGCGATTCGAACTACCTGCCGGGGCCGGACGACATCTACATCTCGCCGACCCAGATCCGCCGCTTCGGCCTGCGGACCGGCGATACCGTCGAGGGGCCGATTCGCGGACCCAAGGACGGCGAGCGCTATTTCGCGCTCCTCAAGGTCAACACGATCAATTTCGAGAACCCCGAGAAGATCAAGCACAAGGTCCATTTCGACAACCTGACCCCGCTCTTCCCCACGAAGCGGTTCAAGCTCGAACTGGACAACCCGACCAAGAAGGACTTCTCGCCCCGCATCATCGACATCGTGGCCCCGATCGGGAAGGGCCAGCGCGCCCTGATCGTGGCACCGCCGCGCACGGGTAAGACCGTGCTGATGCAGAACATCGCGCAGTCGATCACCCTCAACCACCCCGAGTGCTACCTCATCGTGCTGCTCATCGACGAGCGCCCGGAGGAAGTCACCGACATGCAGCGCTCGGTGAAGGGCGAGGTCATCGCCTCCACCTTCGACGAGCCGGCCACCCGCCACGTGCAGGTCGCCGAGATGGTGATCGAGAAGGCCAAGCGCCTCGTGGAGCATGGCCGCGACGTGGTCATCCTGCTCGATTCGATCACCCGCCTCGGCCGCGCCTACAACACGGTGGTGCCGTCCTCCGGCAAGGTGCTGACCGGCGGTGTCGATGCCAACGCCCTGCAGCGGCCGAAGCGCTTCTTCGGCGCCGCCCGCAACATCGAGGAGGGCGGCTCGCTCTCCATCATCGCCACGGCGCTGATCGACACCGGCTCGCGCATGGACGAGGTGATCTTCGAAGAGTTCAAGGGCACTGGTAACTCTGAAATCATTCTCGACCGGAAGGTTTCCGACAAAAGAATCTTCCCCGCTATCGACATCACCCGGTCGGGCACCCGCAAGGAAGAGCTCCTCGTTCCGCCGGATTCTCTCAAGAAAACCTACGTGCTGCGCCGCATCCTCAATCCGATGGGCGTCACCGATGCGATCGAATTCTTGCTCGACAAGCTCCGTCAGACGAAAACGAACACTGACTTCTTCGATTCGATGAACACCTGAGTTTGATGTGAACTTTGGTGCGGATGGCTTGTCTAACAGTGAAGACTCATTAGATCCTCGCCTTCGGCCACGGTTTGTGGGGGGAACGATTGATGGGGGCACAGTTAAGCCATCAGATGGAAGCGCCGACAGCCAGCGGTGCTGTCGGGCTGTGGCAGGTCGATGCGAGCACGAACTTCGCCTCGCTCGACGCGCAAGCCGCCGCAATGCTGAAGGTCGAGGGCTATAGCCCCGGTCAACACGTCCACGTGGAGGAGGTGATGAGCCGCTTCCAGGAAGAGGACCGCGACCTGATGCGCGAGATCCATCTGGACGTGACGCGCAACGGCGGTCCCTTCCTGACCGAATTCCGGGTCATCGACGCGGCGGGCGACATCCGCTGGATCCAGTGCCGCGGCCAGTACGCGCTCGGCGAGGGCGGCGTGATGACCGGCCGGGGCGTGCTGGTCGATGTCACCGACCTGCATGCCTGGTCGGGGCCGATCCCGGGGCATAGTGCCGTGCTGATGGTGCGGCAACCGCCGACGGCGGCGCCCACGGCCCCGTCGGATCCCCTGGCGGAGGCGGCCGACCTGGCCGTGCAGCTTCGCACGTCCCTGGGCCGGACGGGCCACGGCGCCTTGCGCCTCGCCTCCGACCTGCTCCTGTGGGAGATCAACACCGCCATCGCCGAACGGCACGTGATCAGCGACAAGCAGGTTCCCGGCCTTTCGCGCTGGTCGCGTTGACATTCGGCTAACCGATTCCTGCCAAGGTCTGCGCAGGGGTCAGGTGGCGTAACGACCCCAGCGACAGCCCCGCCGCCCGGTTCGAATCCGGGGGTGGGGCGCGTCGCACAACGCGGCCCATCCCCTTGCGGCTGCGAAGCGTTCCGTGACACTGGGGCGATGACCTCCCCCTGGCTCGGCCCGGCGCCGCTCCTCCTCGCCTCGACCAGCGCGACCCGGCGCCTGCTCCTCGAAAGCGCGGCTCTGCCCGTCGAGACGGAGTCGCCCGGCGTCGATGAACGCGCTGTGGAGGCAGCCTCCGCCGGACTCTCGCCCGTGGATCTCGCGGAGGCCCTGGCCCGCGCCAAGGCCGAGGCGGTCGCAAACCGCCATCCCGGCCGGGTGGTGATCGGCGCCGATCAGGTGCTCGCCCTCGACGATGCGGTGTTTCACAAGCCCGCGACCCTTGCGGCCGCGCGGGAGCATCTGGCCCGGCTCGCGGGGCGCACCCATGCGCTGCATTCCGCCGTCGCCCTGGTGCGGGACGGACGCACCGATGTCTTCGTCGAGACGGCACGGATGACGATGCGCCCCCTCGCACCGGAGGGGATCGAGGCCTACCTCGCCTGCGCGGGCGAGGCGCGGGTCCGTGCGAGCGTCGGCGGCTACCAGCTCGAAGGGCCGGGCATCCACCTGTTCGCGCGGGTGGAGGGCGACCACAGCACGGTCCTCGGCCTGCCGCTGATGCCGCTGCTCGCCCGGCTGCGGGCCGCCGGGCTGCTGCACTTCTAGGAACGAGGGGGAACGATCCTTGGCAGGACACGACCATTCGCATGGGAGCCACGGCCATGACGGCCATTCCCATGGGTCCCATGGCGGCGGCCATGCCCACGCGCCGAAGCATTTCGGCACGGCCTTCGCTCTCGGCATCGCCCTGAACACGGTCTTCGTGGTTGTGGAGGCCGGCTACGGCTACGCCGCCAACGCGATGTCCCTCGTGGCCGATGCGGGCCACAACCTGTCCGACGTGCTCGGCCTCGTCGCGGCCTGGGTCGCCTCGGTGCTGGTGCGCCGCCAGCGGACGGCCCGCTTCACCTACGGGCTGCGCGGTTCCTCGATCCTGGCGGCCCTGTTCAACGCCGTGTTCCTGCTGATCGCCATGGGGGCGGTGATGTGGGAGGCGGTGCTGCGCCTCCTCCACCCGGAGCCGGTGGCGGGGGGGACGGTGATGGTGGTGGCCGCCATCGGCATCCTCGTGAACGGGATCACGGCGTGGCTGTTCGTCAGCGGCGCCAAGGACGACATCAACATCAGGGGCGCCTTCCTGCACATGGCGGCGGACGCGGCGGTCTCGGCCGGCGTGGTGGTGGCGGGCCTCGTCATCTGGATGACCGGCCTCGCCTGGATCGATCCGGCGGTGAGCCTCGTCGTGGCGGGCCTCGTGGTCTGGGCGACCTGGGGGCTGCTGCGCGACAGCGTCGCCATGTCCCTGAACGCCGTGCCGCCGCAGATCTCCCCCGCCGCCGTCGAGGATTTCCTGCGCGAGCGCCCCGGCGTGGCGGACCTGCATGACCTCCACATCTGGTCGATGAGCACGACGAGCGTCGCGCTCACCGCCCATCTGGTGATGGCGCAGGGGCATCCCGGCAACGGCTTCCTCGTGGAGACCTGCGAGGGCCTGCGCTCGCATTTCGGCATCGCGCATGCCACCCTCCAGATCGAGGAAGCGGGCGGGCCCGGTTGCCGCCTCGCGGGAGCCTGCGCGGCATGATCAAGGCCTTCGTCGCCGGGCATCCCATCGCCCATTCGCGCTCGCCGCTGATCCACGGGCATTGGCTCGCGGAGCACGGCATCAGTGGTTCCTATGAGCGGATCGACGTCCCGCCGGCCGACTTCCCCGCCTTCCTGCGCGGCCTGCCCGGATCGGGCTTCGCGGGGGGCAACGTCACCATCCCGCACAAGGAGGCGGCCTTCGCGCTCGCCGACACGCTGACGGAGCGGGCCCAGCGCATCGGCGCGGTGAACACCCTCGTCGTCGGTGGCGACGGGCAGGTCCACGGCGACAACACCGACGCGCCGGGCTTCTGCGCCCATCTCGACCAGAGCCTCGGCACCGCATGGCCGCAGCGGGGCGAGGCGGTGATCCTCGGCGCGGGTGGTGCCGCACGGGCCATCGTCGTCGGCCTCGCGGAGCGGGGCGTCTCCCGCATCCGCGTCGCGAACCGCACGCCGGCGCGGGCCGAGGCGGTCGCCGCCCTCGCGCCGGGCATCGCCCAGCCGCTCGCCTGGGACGACCTGCCCGCCGCCCTGGAAGGGGCGGGGCTCCTCGTGAACACCACGTCGCTGGGCATGAAGGGCCAGCCGCCGCTGGCGATCGACCTCGCGCCCCTCCCGGACGGGGCGGCGGTGGCGGATATCGTCTATGCCCCCCTGGAGACCGACCTCCTCGCCGCCGCGCGGCGGCGGGGGCTCGCGGCGGTCGACGGGCTCGGGATGCTGCTGCATCAGGCGGTGCCGGGCTTCGCGGCATGGTTCGGCACCCGCCCGCAGGTGACGGCGGCCTTGCGCGACCTCATCGTCGCGGATCTCCGGCCGTGAGGGGCAAGCCCTTCGTCCTGGGGCTCACCGGCTCCATCGGCATGGGCAAGTCGGCCACCGCCGCCCTGTTCGCCCAGCGCGGCGTGCCGGTCCACGATGCCGACGCGGCGGTCCACGCCCTCTACGGGCCGGGGGGCGCAGCGGCCGAGGCCATCGGGCGCGAGTTTCCCGGAACGCTCGACGCGCAAGGCGGCGTCGACCGAGCGGCCCTGCGCGAGGCGGTGCTCGGCGATCCCGCGCGGCTGAAGCGGCTCGAAGCCCTCGTCCACCCCCTGGTGCGGCGGGAATCCGAGGCGTTCCTCGCCCGGAACGCGGAGGCGCCGCTGGTCGTCCTCGACATCCCGCTCCTCTACGAGACCGGCGGGGAGGGACGCTGCGACGCCGTCGCGGTGGTGAGCGCCCCGGCCGCGATCCAGCGCGAACGCGTCCTCGCCCGCCCCGGCATGACCGAGGCGGCCTTCGCGGCGATCCTCGCCAAGCAGATGCCGGACGCCGAGAAGCGGGCGCGGGCCGATTACGTCATCGACACGGGGAGCGGCTTTCCGGCAGCGGAAGCGGCCGTGGCGCGGATCGTGGCGGACCTGACCGCCTCACCGCCGGTGGCCCCCATTCCCGGAAAGGCGTAGGGTCGCCGCCCGACCGGCAGGGCCAGACAGAATGCTGCGCGAGATCGTCCTCGACACCGAGACCACCGGCACCGAGGCCCAGAACGGTGACCGCCTCATCGAGATCGGCGCCGTGGAGCTGTTCAACCACATCCCCACGGGCCGCACCTTCCACTGCTACGTCAACCCGCAGCGGGCGGTCTCCGAAGGCGCCTTCGCGGTGCACGGCTTGTCGGACACGTTCCTCGCGGACAAGCCGGTCTTCGCCAAGATCGTGGCCGATCTCCGCGACTTCCTGGGCGACGCCCGCCTCGTCATCCACAACGCGCCCTTCGACGTCGGCTTCCTCAACATGGAATATGCCCGGCTCGGCGCCGAGGCTCCGCCGCCGATCCGGCTGGAGGACGTGGTCGACACCCTCCCCATGGCCCGGCGCAAGCATCCCGGCGCGGCCAACAACCTCGATGCCCTCTGCTCCCGCTACGGTATCGACAATTCCCGCCGCACCAAGCACGGGGCGCTCCTCGACGCGCAGATCCTCGCCGAGGTCTATGTCGAGCTGCTCGGCGGCAAGCAGACGAGCCTCGGCCTCCTCGTCGCGGAGGCCGCCGCGCCCGCGTCCGCCGACCTGCCCGGCCTTGGCGGAGCCGCCCCGCGCACCTTCCGTAGCCGCCTCACCGATGCCGAACGCGGGCGCCACGATGCCTTCCGCGCCGGCCTCGGCGCCAACGCGATCTGGTCGGATTACATCGGCAGCGCCGATCCGGCCTGAGCCGCGCCTGCATGCTGCAATGCGGCGGGTTTCTATTGCAATGCGAAATCGACCCTCTATATGCCATCCATACGGATGGTAGAGAGTCAGCGATGGCACAGGGCCAAGGGCTGGCCGGCACGCGGGTGCCGGACAGCGAGAAGATCACGATCAACCTCGGCCATGTCGATCTGGGCTATGTGGACCTGCTCGTGGCGGAGGGCGTCTATGCCAACCGCAGCGATTTCATCCGCACGG
The DNA here is from genome assembly GCF_055361565.1 of Methylobacterium sp. TK26. NCBI lineage: Bacteria > Pseudomonadati > Pseudomonadota > Alphaproteobacteria > Hyphomicrobiales > Methylobacteriaceae > Methylobacterium > Methylobacterium sp. TK26. Next base: position 3,744,391 of record NZ_CM143965.1, read on the forward strand.
CGATCCGCAACCAGATCGGGCGCCATTCCGACATCACCAAGCAATCGGTGGAGCGCCGCAGCGTCGAGCTGGGCCTCTGCCGGATCGGGCGGGCCGACCTCGAAGCGGCCCGCGCCGAGGGGCGGATGCTCGACATCCGCGTCCTCGGGCTCGCCACGATCGGGCCCGACGTCACCCCCGAACTCGCCCGCGAGACCATCGGCACGTTGACCGTGCTGGGCAGCCTTCAGGCCAGCCCTGCCGTTCGTGCGGCGCTGGCCGACCGCCTGCGCTGACCGCAACCCGAGACGAGGCGACCCCCATGTCCGACATCTTCGGCAAGTTCGACCACAAGTCCGGGAAGCGTTCCTCCGGCGATCCCCTCTCCGATCTCGCGGAGGCGACCCGGCTCACCGGCCTCGGCCGGCTGGAGGAGGCGACCGCCATCATCCAGCGCACCCTCACCGGGCGCGGCGGATCGCACACCCCGACGCCCCATCGCCACGGCGCCGCCGAGCCGTCGCCCGCCCTGCGCGTCCGCGAGGTGGTGGAGAATGTGGTGCGCGGCATCGCGCCGGTGCTGAAGGGCCTCGGCCACCGCCAGCCCGCTCCCGCCCCGGAGCGGAGCGGCGGCGGCAATGCCGGCGGGCCCGGCGCCTTCCTGCCCCGCAGCCACGCGGTCGCCGCCGGCGCGCGGGATTACAAGCTCTTCGTGCCAAGCAGCCCCCAGAGCCCGGCACCCCTCGTGGTGATGCTGCACGGCTGCACCCAGAACCCGGACGATTTCGCCGCCGGCACCGGCATGAACGTGCTGGCCGAGCGCCTGGGTCTGTTCGTGGCCTATCCGGCGCAGAGCCGGTCGGCCCATCCGCAGAAATGCTGGAAGTGGTACGATCCGGGCGATCAGGGCCGCGAGACCGGCGAGCCGGCGATCATCGCGGGCATCACCCGCGCGATCATGGACGCCTATCCGATCGATCCGGCGAAGGTCTACATCGCGGGCATGTCGGCGGGGGGCGCGGCGGCGCTCAACATCGCTCATGCCTATCCGGACCTCTACGCCGCCGTGGGCGTCCATTCGGGGCTCGCGGCCGGCTGTGCCCGCGACCTCGGCTCGGCGCTGATGGCGATGCAGGTCGGCGCCCCCGGCCTCGGCACCGGGCCGAGCTTCGGCGCCCCGGTCGCGAACAAGCGCATCCCCACCATCGTCTTCCACGGCATGGAGGACAACACGGTGAGCGTGCGCAACGCCGACCAGATCCTCGCCCAGGCCGAGGCCGCCGGCCTCACCGCCAGCGCGGAGCGGTTCGAGGGGGCGAGCGACCGCTTCGGCAGCCATCCCTTCACCCGCACCCGCTTCACCGACCGCGAAGGCAACGTCGTCGTGGAGGATTGGCGCATCCGGGGCGCCGGCCATGCGTGGTCGGGCGGAAAGCCGGAAGGCTCCTACACCGACCCGGAGGGGCCGGATGCCTCGCGGGCGATGCTCGACTTTTTCGCCGAGCACACGCTGGCGAAGTCCCATTGATGCCAACGACCAGGATTGTTCGATGACCGCGCGGATCCCCACCCTTGCCGGCCTGTCCGGGATCGCGGAGGAGCGCGACCTGATCCTCTGCGACGTCTGGGGCGTGCTCCATGACGGCCAGAAGGCCCATGTCGCGGCGGGCGAGGCGCTGATCCGCTTCCGCGCCCTGCCGGGCCCGCGGCGGCGGCGGGTGGTGCTGGTCTCGAACGCCCCCCGTCCGGGGGACGGCGTCGGGCGCATCCTCGACCGGTTCGGCGTCCCGCGCGAGGCCTACGACGCGATCCTCACCTCCGGGGACCTCACCCGCGAGCTGATCGCGGCCCGGCCGGGCGCGCGGATCCGCCATCTCGGGCCCGAGCGCGACCTCGGCGTGTTCAAGGACCTCGATATCACCCTCGTGCCGGAGGCGGAGGCCGACCTCGTGGTCTGCACCGGCCTGTTCGACGACCGCGCCGAGACGCCCGACGATTACCGGGACGAACTCACCCGCCTCGCGACGCGCGGCCTGACGATGATCTGCGCCAACCCCGACCTTGTGGTCGAGAGCGGCAACCGGCTGATCCCCTGCGCCGGCCTGCTCGCCGCCGCCTATGTCGATCTCGGCGGCGCGGTGGTCTACGCGGGCAAGCCGCACCGGCCGGTCTACGAGGCGGCGCTCGCCGTCGCCGCCTCCCTCGACGGCGGCCCGCCCGACGACAAGGGCCGCGTCATCGCCATCGGCGACGCCATCCGCACCGACATCGCCGGAGCGAGCGCCTTCGGCATCGCGAGCCTCCTCGTCGCCCGGGGCATCCACGCGGAGGAACTGGGCGTCACGGCCGACCACCACACCCTCGGCGACATCGCCGAATGGCTCGGCCGGCAGACGGTGCATCCCGACGGGGTGATCGAGCGGCTGGTTTGGTAGGCGCTACCCCAGCCCCGCCCGCGGCCGGTTTTCGCTGCAATGCAAACGATCGCTTCAATTTCAATGAGCGAACCCCTGTGCCTGAATATGATCTTTCCGGCATCGGCTTCACGCCGTTTTAGGTGATCCGTGGTGTCATGCGGCCGCGAGAGGTGGCCGGAATGACCAAGGCGACGATCAAACAGTGGCGGAAGGGCGAACTCTACGAGACGTTATGCCTGCTCCTGATCGGGGCGGGGATCTGGTTCGTCGGGATCACCCTCGGCTCCTTTGACGTGCTCCATGAGGCCGTCCAGGCCTACCGGCTCGGGGATTTCATGATCCTCGGCGCCTGCATGGGCGTGGCGATCTGCGGCGCCAGCATCCGCAAGTCGATCCTGATGCGCCGCCTCATGCTGGAGCGCGACGCCGCCGCCGCGAATGCCGAGGCCATCGCCCGGCACGACGGCCTCACCGGCCTCGCCAACCGCCGCCGCTTCCTCGAAGAAGTCGAGCGGGTGCGCCAGAACGCCTCGGGCGAACTTCTCGCGGTGCTGCTGATCGATCTCGACCGGTTCAAGCCGGTCAACGACCTGTACGGCCACGCCGCCGGCAACGCGGTGCTCTGCGCCGTCGCGGAGCGGCTGACGAGCCTGCTGCCCCAGGGCGGCGTCGCGGCCCGGCTCGGGGGCGACGAGTTCGCCCTCCTCGTCCCGCTCACCCATGGCAGCGAGGGGCTGACCCGCCTCGCCCAGAGCGTGATCGCCGCCATCGCCACGCCGATCAACTGGAGCCAGAACGAACTCAAGGTCGGCGCCACGGTGGGCGTCGCGGCGGTCTCGGCCGAGTATGCCGATTCCGACGCGATCCTGCACGCCGCCGACCTCGCCATGTACCAGGGCAAGAAGGAGGGGCGGGGCACCTACCGCTTCTTCCGCAGCGCCATGGACGAGGAATTGCGCGCCCGCGCCCGTCTCGAAGCGGAGCTGCGCACGGCGATCGAGCAGGGGGCGATCGAGCCGTTCTACCAGCCGGTCGTGGCCCTGCCGCACAAGGAGATCGTCGGCCTGGAGGTGCTGGCCCGCTGGCGCCACGCGGAGCGGGGGCTGATCAGCCCCAACGAGTTCATCCCCGTCGCCGAGGAGACGGGCATGATCGCGGAACTGAGCTACAACCTGATCCGCCGCGCCTGCCTCGACGCGCGGGATTGGCCCGCGCATCTGGTCCTGGCGGTCAACATCGCTCCGCACCAGTTCCAGGACGTGTGGCTGGCCGAGCGGATCCTCGCCATCCTCACCGAGACGGGCTTCCCGCCGGGCCGGCTCGAGGTCGAGATCACCGAAAGCGCCCTGATCCAGGATCTCGAGGCGACGCGGGCGACGCTCACCTCCCTGCAGCGCCTCGGCGTGCGCATCGCGCTGGACGATTTCGGCACCGGCTATTCCAGCCTGTACCACCTGCGCGAGCTGAAGTTCGACAAGCTCAAGATCGACCGCAGCTACGTCGACGCCATCACCATGAGCGACGAGCGGGCGAAGCTGGTGGACGCCATCATTAAGCTCGGGTCCAGCCTGGGGCTCGCCACCACCGCCGAGGGCATCGAGACCGACGCCAGCGTCGATTGGCTCTCCGACCAGGGCTGCGACTTCGGACAGGGCTACCTGTTCGGCCGGGCGATGCCGAAAGCCGAGATGGACGACATCCTGCGCGGGCCGGCGGGGGACCGGGCCCCCGTCGTGATCCTGCCCGAGGCCGTGCCGCGAGAGGCGATCATCACCCTGGCGCGGGCGTCCTGACCGCGTCCCGGCCGGGAGCGGAGTGCCTTAGCGGGCCTCGCTCACCCGCCGGGTGGCCTTCTGCTCCTTCTTGTAGGCGGTGATCGCCGAGGAGCAGTCGGGCGAGAGCTTCTTCATGTTGGCGCGAAAGCAGGCCTCGACCTCCGGGCCGCCGGGGGCGAACTCGCTGCACAATTCCATGTAGTCGCCGGTGCAGGACCGCTTCAGCGCATCCCGCGCGGGCGAGGACTCGGCGAGGGACACGGCGGGGGCCGCGCCGAGGGCGAGGGCCAGCAGAGCCGCCAGGGTCTTGGACATCGGACTTCCTTCCACTCAACAACCGCAGGGCCGCGCCTGTGGGGCGCAACCCGGCGAAGGCGAGCGGATGCCCTCCGACCATGGCATGAACGTGACGCAATCCTGACGGGGTTTTGCGCCTCCCGCCATGCTCGGGCTGCACTGGGGTCCCGTGCGATCTGCCGCAGGACCGGTGTTTCCGTGTCCACACTGTTGCCCGCTTTGAGGCGCTCACTGCGATTTCGCGGCGCGTTGTGGCCGCAGTGCCACGGAGTTCTCCGCCGTGTTCAAGACCGTCCTCGCGCTCCTGACCGTCCTCGTCGTCGTCGCCCTGGGCGGGCTGATCAAGCTTCCTCTCCTGCCCTTCCGCATGGTCCGAGACCTCCTGCGCCGGCACGCCGCCGCCTGAGGATCGGGTTGGGGGCCTCCTGACGATCTGCTATGCGCGGGCCTTTCCCGCCGCGCGCTCGCTTCCCGTGAGCGCATCATAGGAGGACGGGGCGGCCCGTGGGCCGCTCCGGCACAGGATGCGCCTGATCGTCGGCCTCGGGAATCCGGGCCCCCGCTACGCCGCCAACCGGCACAATATCGGCTTCCTCGCCATCGACGAGATCGCCCGCGTCCACCGGGCGGCGCCGTTCAGGCGGCGCTTTCAAGGGGAGGCGGCGGAGGTCGTGCTCGGCTCCGAGCGCGCGATCCTCCTGAAGCCCCAGACCTTCATGAACGAATCGGGCCGCTCGGTCGCGGAGGCGCAGCGCTTCTACAAGATCGCCCTGTCCGACGTGATCGTGCTCCACGACGAGCTCGACCTGCCCCCGGCCAAGCTCCGGGTGAAGCAGGGCGGCGGCAATGCGGGGCATAACGGCCTGCGCTCCATCACCGCCCAATGCGGGAACGAGTACCGCCGGGTCCGCCTCGGCATCGGGCACCCCGGCGACAAGGCGCTGGTGCATGCCTACGTCCTCAACGATTTCGGCAAGGCCGAGACGCCCTGGGTCGAGGACCTGTGCCGGGCGGTGGCCGACCACGCCGCCGTGCTCGCCGCGGGCGAGGATGCGAGCTTCCAGAACAAGGTCCACCTCGCCATGGCCGGGCGCGGCTGGGACGAGGTGAAGCCGCTGGGCAGCAAAAATTGACACGAAAACACGGGGACACGATATCGAGGGCGACGGAGCGGGACCGATGCAGACCATCACCGTGAGCCTGGACGACGTGGTTCTCCAGCGGGCGCAGGAAGATGCGGCCCGCGAGGGGACGAGCCTGTCCGAATTCATCGCCAAGACGGTCGAGCAGCGTGTCGGGCGTCCGGCGATGTCGCAGCGCGAGGCGATGAAGCGATTCCTCGCCGGGCCGCCGCTGCACGTCCTGGACGAGAACGGGAAGGCGCCGGCCCGCGATCAGATGTACGATGACGACTGAATCGGTCTTCGTCGATACGAACGTCTTCCTGTACGCCCGTGACGACCGTGAACCTTCGAAGCAAGCCGCCGCGGCGCGCTGGCTGTCCGTGCTGGCGGACCGGGGTGTCCTCGTGGTGAGCCCTCAGGTGCTCGGCGAGTTTCTCCATGTCACGCTCAGGGGAAAGCTGCCGATCACGGCCGACGCAGCCCGGCAAGCGACCGTCGAACTCGAAGCCTATTCCCAAGGAGCCGTCGATCTTGAATTGATCCGGATCGCGTGGTCACTCCGGCAGGAGACCGCGTTCCAATGGTGGGATTGTGCCATCCTCGGCGCAGCCGTTCGCGCGGGCTGCCGGTATCTGCTGACCGAGGACTTTCAACACGGTCGCACGCTCCACGGCGTCACGATCCTCAACCCTTTCACTGTCGGCCCTGAAGCCGTCGGCGCAGAACACTAGGACACGTCATGGGCTTCAAATGCGGCATCGTCGGCCTGCCGAACGTCGGCAAGTCGACCCTCTTCAACGCGCTGACGCAGACGGCGGCGGCGCAGGCGGCGAACTATCCGTTCTGCACCATCGAGCCCAATGTCGGCGAGGTGGCGGTGCCGGATCCGCGCCTGGATGACCTCGCCCGGATCGCCGGCTCCAAGGAGATCATCCCCACCCGGCTGACCTTCGTAGACATCGCCGGCCTCGTGCGCGGCGCCTCGAAGGGCGAGGGCCTCGGCAACCAGTTCCTCGCCAACATCCGCGAGGTCGATGCCATCGCCCACGTGGTGCGCTGCTTCGAGGATGGGGACGTCACCCACGTCGAGGGCAAGGTCGACCCGGCCGCCGACATCGAGACCATCGAGACCGAGCTGATGCTCGCCGACCTCGACAGCCTGGAGCGCCGCGCCGTCGCCCTGGAGAAGAAGGCCAAGGGCTCCGACAAGGAGGCCAAGGAGTTCCTCGACCTCGTGAACCGCGCCCTGCCGCTGCTGCGCGACGGCAAGCCCGCCCGCCTCGTGGAGCGCAAGCCCGAGGAAGAGAAGCTGTTCCAGCAACTCGGCCTGATGACCGCCAAGCCCGTCCTCTACGTCTGCAACGTGGACGAGGGCGATGCCGACCAGGGCAACGCCCATTCGGCGACCGTCTTCGCCCGCGCCAAGGCCGAGGGCGCCGTGGCCGTCGTGGTCTCGGCCAAGATCGAGAGCGAGATCGCGGTGATGCCGCAGGCCGATCAGGCCGACTTCCTCGAAGCCGTGGGCCTCGCCGAGCCCGGCCTGAACCGGGTGATCCGCGCCGGCTACGACCTCCTCGGCCTCGTGACCTACTTCACCGTCGGCCCGAAGGAGGCCCGCGCCTGGACGATCACCAAGGGCACCCGCGCGCCGGGCGCGGCGGGCGTGATCCACTCGGATTTCGAGAAGGGCTTCATCCGCGCCGAGACCATCGCGTTCAAGGACTACACCAGCCTCAACGGCGAGTCCGGCGCGCGCGATGCCGGCAAGCTCAGGCTTGAAGGCAAGGAATACGTCGTGCAGGACGGCGACGTGCTGCATTTCCGCTTCGCCAACTGATCAACGTCCGGGGTCGAATGCCCGAACTGGCCTTCGAGGATTATTCCGTCGGCGATGTGCTGACCGGCGAACCGATGACGGTGAGCCGCGAGGACATCGTCGCCTTCGCCAGGGCCTTCGACTTCCAGCCCTTCCACCTGGATGAGGCGGCGGCGGAGACGACCTTCGCCGGCCGGCTCATCGCCTCGGGCTGGCACACGGCGGCCCTCGGGATGCGGCTCCTGCAGCAAGGGCCGTTCAACGGCGGCTCGTCCCTCGGGGCGCCGGGCATCGATGAACTGCGCTGGCTCGCCCCGGTCCTGCCGGGCGACACGCTGCGGGTGAGCCTGACGATCACCGGCCTGCGCGACAGCGCCACCAAGCCCGGCCTCGGCTTCGTCAGCGCCCTGCTCGCCCTCGCGAACGGCCGGGGCGAGACGGTGATGACGCAGCGCTTCACCTTCATGCTCGCGCGGCGTGGCACGCAGCCCCTGCCGCCGCGCCCGGTCACGACTGGCACGCCGACACGAATCGCGGAGCCCGACGACGCCGAGCCCGTCCCCTACCTGCGCGACCTCGCCATCGGTGCGACGCGGGACCTCGGGGCCGCCAGCTTCGACGCGGACGCGATCATCGCCTTCGCGCGGGCCTACGATCCGCAGGCCTTCCACCTCGACGACGCGGCGGCGCGGCGGACGCATTTCGGCGGGCTCTGCGCCTCGGGCTGGCACACGGCGGCGGCCTACATGAACCGCCTGCTCACCACCCGCGCCCGCGACGTCGCCTACACGGCCGAGCGCGGGCCCGTGCCGGAATCGGGGCCGTCCCCCGGCTTCCGCAACATGCGCTGGATCCGGCCGGTCTACGCGGGCGACACGATCCGCTTCGCCACGAAGGTCACGGACAAGCGCGCCTCGGCCTCGCGCCCCGGCTGGGGGCTGATCTTCGCCCGCAACACCGGGATGAACCAGCGCGACGAGCCGGTCTTCGCCTTCGACAGCACGGTGTTCCACCAATGGGCGCCGCCGGGGGAGTGACCCCGCGCTGGCCTCGCCCATTTACACCGCCGGATGCGGCCGGTATCACCCCGGCCCTGACACCTCACTTCGAAACACCAGATGCGCGCCGAGATCGAGCAAGCCTCGGATGCCGCCAAGCAGTCTATAGGACTGCTGAGGAGGCATCTTTGACTGGGATACAGTCGACAAACGCCTCGCGGAGCTGAACGCCCGCTCCGAGGACCCGGACCTGTGGAACGACGCCGAGGCCGCCCAGGCGGTGATGCGCGAGCGCCAGCAGCTCGATGAATCCGTCCAGGCCATCCGCAAGCTCGAACGCGACCTCGAAGACGCGGCGACGCTGATCGAACTCGGCGAGATGGAGGGCGATTCCGCCTCCATCACCGAGGGCGAGCAGCAGATCCTCGCCGTCGAGAAGGAAGCCGCGAGCCGGCAGGTCGAGACCCTGCTCTCCGGCGAGGCGGACGGGTTCGACACCTATGTCGAAGTCCATGCCGGCGCGGGCGGCACCGAGAGCCAGGATTGGGCGAACATGCTTCAACGCATGTACGCCCGCTGGGCCGAGCGGCGGAAGTTCAAGGTCGACGTGGTCGAGATGACCGACGGCGAAGAGGCCGGGATCAAGGGCGCGACGCTCCTGATCAAGGGCCACAACGCCTATGGCTGGCTCAAGACCGAGTCCGGTGTCCACCGTCTGGTGCGGATCTCGCCCTACGATTCCAATGCCCGGCGGCATACCAGCTTCGCCAGCGTCTGGGTCTATCCGGTGATCGACGACCGGATCGAGATCGAGATCAAGGAATCCGATTGCCGGATCGACACCTACCGCTCCTCCGGCGCCGGCGGCCAGCACGTGAACACCACGGACTCGGCGGTGCGCATCACCCACAACCCGACTGGGATCGTGGTGGCGTGCCAGCAGGAGCGCTCGCAGCACAAGAACCGGGCCACCGCCTGGAACATGCTCCGCGCCCGCCTCTACGAGGCCGAGCTGAAGAAGCGCGAGGAGAAGGCCAGCGCGGAGGCGGCGGCCAAGACCGATATCGGTTGGGGCCACCAGATCCGCTCCTACGTGCTGCAGCCCTACCAGCTGGTGAAGGACCTGCGCACGGGCACCCAGTCCACCGACCCGGACGAGGTGCTCGACGGCGATCTCGACCCGTTCATGGAATCGTCGCTGGCCCAGCGCGTCTATGGCGGCGCCGAGGGGGTCGAGGACATCGAGTAACGGATTCGGACGGGGCGCCGCGGGCGCCCCTTTCTCATTCCGCCGCCATGGCCCGCGCGGGGCGCAGGCGCGCGAGGACCTGCCCGCGCAGGCCGGCGATGTCGAAGGCCCACACGAGCGCGCCGTAGAGCCCCATGCCCGCCGGCACCAGCACGGCGAGGGCCATGGCCGGCGGCAGGTGGCGGAAGGGGGCCAGGGCGAGGCCCATGGCGAGGCAGGCGAGCGCCGCCCCGCCGATCTGCCCCCAGGGAAAGGTCAGCCGATCGGGGCCCGTGAGCACCCGCCAGCCGAGCCACAGGCCGGCGCCCGTCAGGCCGAGCGATTGCGCCAGGGCGACGCCGAGCCCCCCGAAGGCCCCGGGCAGGACGAGGAGCCCGATCCCGTTCAGCACGAGGGCCAGGACGGCGGCGACGATCACCGGCAGCGTCCGGCGGCGGATCTGGACGCCGGGGCTCACCGCGTAGAGCATCATCGAAAAAGCGAACAGGCCGGGGAGGAGCGCGAGGCTGTAGGTCTCGAACGGCCCCCGGTACGCCTCCGGCACGACGAGGGCCTGCAACGCCGGCAGCACCGCCCAGAAGCCCACGGCGCAGGGGGCCAGCACGGCGAAGACCATCGCGGCGTTGCGCGCCACCTGCGCCTCCGCCGCCGCCCGACCGTGATGCTCCTCCGCGTGGACGGCGATCTGGAACAGCAGCAGGTCGAGGGCCATGCCGAGGGTCGTCAACACCCGCGAGGTCACGTCGGCGGCAAGAGCGAAATAGCCGGCCTCCTCGAAGCCCGCATGGCTCGCCACGGCGCCCCGGTTCACGAAGGACAGGAGCTGGTAGGCGGCGTTGGCCGCGATCAGCGGCAGGCCGTAGCGGGCGAACACGCCCCAGGTCGTCGAAAGCCGCGCCCGCTCGAAGGTCGCCGCCGGATCGCGCAGCCAGCCCCGCAACAGGACGACGGCCAGAAACTGGCTGATCCCCGCCGCCGCGAGCACCCAGGCGGGCTGCGGCAGGAACCACGCGGCGCCGGCCATCGTCACGAAGGCCAAGCCGTTCTTCACGGCGACGAGGCCGAGATAGAGCTTGCCGTCGAACCGGGCGCGGGCGAGCGCGGCATGATAATCGAACACGCCGATGCCGAGGGCCGCGAGGCCGGTGCCGCAGAGAACCGCCTCGCGGGCCTCCGCGCCCTCGCCGTAGCCGAAGGCGCCGCAGAGGGCGGCGGCGGCCGCGAGGAGAATCCCGAGCCGGAGATAGGCTCGGTCGAGCCCGTGGCGGATCCACGGCTCGTCCACCCGCACGCGGCCGGAATAGAAGCGCGTGGCCGAGAGGCGCAGCCACTCGAACAGCACGGTGTTGAGGACGATGGCCCCCGTCGTCGCCAGGGCGAAGCGGCCGAAATCGGCCGGGCCGAGGAGCCGTGCGATCAGCAGGCCGAGGACGAAGTTCAGCCCCGCATTGATGATGAAGGCGGCGATGACGGCCAAGGCGTTCGGGTCCGTGCGGAGCGGCGGCGCCCAGGATCTAGCGCCGCCGCCCGTAAGAATCCTCTAATCGGGCGTCTTCGGGGCGGGCCTCAGAGCGGGCGCTCGTAGCGCCACGCCTCCATCCCGTCCTCGTAATAGTCCGGCCGCACGGCGAACCGCGTGTAGCCCCGCCGCTCGTAGAGGCGGATGCCGGCGCCGTTGTCGGCGCGGACCTCCAGGCGCAGGCGGTCGCAGCCACGGGCGCGGGCGGTCTCCTCCGCCGCGTCGAGGAGGCGCCCGCCGAGGCCGAGGCCGCCCCGGTTCGGGGCCACGGCGATGGAGGCGAGGCGGGCGATGCGGCTCGCCCGGCGGCGCTCCAGCACCGCCGCGCCGACGAGCACGTCCCCGTCGAGGAGCGCCACCAGAACGTCCATGGTGGGCGAGCGGATCGCGTGGCGGATCGCCCGCCGCTCCGCCCGGTCGGTGGCGAAAGCGGCGTGTTCCAGGGCGACCAGTGCGTCGAGGTCGCCGAGGGTGGCCGGGCGCAGATCGGGTTCCGGCCGGGCCGGCGGCATCTCGCGGAGGGGGGCGTTCACGCGGCGGCCCGCGTTGCGGTCGATTGCGTCACTCTCGGCCCTGCCATCGCCCGTCCGTCGGATCCCTGTGCCGGTGGGAGATGCCCCGGATGCGGCGCCGCTGCAACACCATCGGCCCGGCGGGTTGCATTTTGCGGACGGCACACAATTCGGTCTTGCCGTGGGGGGCATCAGCCCTTATGTCCGCCCTGCCCAATTTCGCACGTGCCTGTGGCCGCGTGTCGGTTGGTGGGTATCCGGTCAACTGCCGGACAGCCGCCAGGGGTCTTAGGATCGATGGTCGTGGGGGTGGATCCCCTGCTTCCGGCAATCCAGGTGGCAACACCGGACCCCGACAACAACCGGCAGCCGGAGGCGAAACCGGCGAACCCCGCTCTCCACGGGGGACGCAGCTTAAAGCAACGACGAACGGGCTTTTTTGGTCTCGCCGACCCTCCAAAGGTCGGCACCGAAGAGGCTTGTTTCTCTTTGCCCGGCGTGCGGTTGGGGTCTCCCCATCCAATCCACGGCAGCTTCCGGGTGCTCTGCGCCCGCTCGGATCGACGTGTCTCCAAAGCACGCCGCGCCGCGCGACGCATCGCCCCCTGACGCCGGCGGTCGCGAGGTCGCCTGATTTCGACAACGCGCCCCGGCAGAGGGCGCTTTCGAGCCGTGGTGGGAGCCAACCATGACCGACCGGATCCGCGACTTCCTGCGCGCGCGCCGCGACCTCGGCCGCGACGAGGGCCCCGTGATGGTGCTCGACCGCGATGTCGTGCGCGAGAACTACACCGCCTTCGCCCGCTCCCTCCCGGACACGCGGGTGTTCTACGCCGTGAAGGCGAATCCGGCGCCGGAGGTGCTGCGCCTGCTCGCCGAGATGGGCTCCTGCTTCGACACCGCTTCGGTCGCCGAGATCGAGATGGTGCTCGCCGCCGGCGCCACGCCGGAGCGCATCTCGTTCGGCAACACCATCAAGAAGGAGCGCTGCATCGGCCGCGCCCTGGCGCACGGCATCCGCCTCTTCGCGGTGGATTGCGAGGCCGAGGTCGAGAAGATCGCCCGTGCCGCCACCGCCGCCGGCCTCGAAGCGGGCGCCGTGCAGGTGTTCTGCCGCATCCTGTGCGACGGCGCGGGCGCCGACTGGCCGCTCTCGCGCAAGTTCGGCTGCGTGCCGGAGATGGCGACCGACGTGCTGGAGCACGCCCACCGCCAGGGCCTGTCCGCCTACGGCGTGTCGTTCCATGTCGGCTCGCAGCAGGGCAACACCGAGGCGTGGGACGGGGCCCTGGCCTCGGCTGCCGCGATCTTCCGCGAGTGCGCCGAGCGGGGCATCTTCCTGTCGATGGTCAACCTGGGCGGCGGCTTCCCGACCCAGTACCTGAAGGCCGTCCCGGGCGTGGAGAGCTACGGCGACGCGATCTTCCGCGCGCTCACCAAGCATTTCGGCAACCGCATCCCGGAGACGATCATCGAGCCGGGTCGCGGCATGGTCGGCAATGCCGGGATGATCGAGGCCGAGGTCGTGCTCGTCTCGAAGAAGTCCACGGACGAGGACGAGGTCCGATGGGTCTACCTCGACATCGGCAAGTTCGGCGGCCTCGCCGAAACGATGGACGAGGCGATCCGCTACCCGATCCGCACCCGCCATGACGGCGAGCGGACCGAGCCCTGCGTGATTGCCGGCCCGACCTGCGATTCGGTGGACGTGCTCTACGAGCGGCAGCACTACCCGCTGCCGGTCTCCCTCTCGATCGGTGACAAGGTGTTGATCGAGGGAACGGGCGCCTACACCACGACTTATGCGGCCGTCGCCTTCAACGGCTTCCCGCCGTTGCAGCAGATCGTGATCTAGCAGGGCGCCCTCGCCCTGCACGCGCGGAAGGACTCGTCCGTCCGCACTCCTGTTCTGTCACCTGGGTCCACCCTGGGAGGGCATGCCTGTGATCGAGATCCGCACGGAATTCCCCCACGACGTCCCGGCGCGCGAGCGCCTGCTCGACGTCTGCTTTCCTGGCAACCGCCGTGCCAAGACCTCTGAGCGCCTGCGCGAGGGGCGTCTGCCCGCGCGCGGCCTCGCCTTCGCGGCGATGCGCCGGGGCCAACTCGTCGGCACCCTGCGCCTGTGGCACGTCGAGGCCGGGCAGGACCGGGCGGCGCTGCTGCTCGGGCCGCTCGCCGTCGATCCGGCGGTGCAGGGCCAGGGGCTCGGCTCGGTGATGATGCAGGCGGCCATCGGCCGGGCCGAGGCCCTGGGCCACGGGGCGATCCTGCTCATGGGCGATGCGCCCTATTACGCCCGGTTCGGCTTCCGCGGCGATCTCGCCACCGGGCTGGCCATGCCCGGCCCGTTCGAGCGCGACCGCTTCCTCGGGCTGGAACTGCGGGAGGGCGCCCTGGTGGGGGCAGAGGGCATCCTGCGGGCGACGGGCCTGCCCGAGCCGGTGGCGGTGTCGGCCGCCGGAGCGGCCGCGCGACGACGCGCGGCCTAACCCTTCGTTCGGGTCCGTCCCATATCTCCCGTCACGACCGGGAGAGCCCTGACCGATGGCCGATGTTTCCGAAGCCCGCCGCTTCATCCCCCTGGGGATCGCGGTGCTCACCGTCTCCGACACGCGCAAGCCCGAGGACGACCGCTCGGGCGACACCCTGGTCGGGCGGTTGACCGAGGCGGGGCACCGCCTCGCCGGCCGCGCCATCGTCCCCGACGAGGTGGCGCGGATCCGGGCGCAGGTGGAGCAGTGGCTCGCCGACCCGGCCGTCGACGTGGTGCTGACCACGGGGGGCACCGGCTTCACCGGCCGCGACGTGACGCCGGAGGCCCTGGAGCCCCTGTTCGAGAAGCGGATGGACGGCTTCTCGGCGGTGTTCCACCGCATCTCCTACGACAAGATCGGCACCTCGACCCTGCAGTCGCGGGCGACCGCCGGGGTGGCGAAATTGACCTACGTCTTCGTGCTGCCGGGCTCCCCCGGCGCCTGTCGGGACGCCTGGGACGGCATCCTCGGCCAGCAGCTCGATTACCGCCATCGCCCCTGCAACTTCGTCGAGATCATGCCCCGCCTCGATGAGCACCTGCGGCGGGGGGCGGGCTAGGTCGTCGTCCCGTTGCGCTTGCGCAGCACGGAGTGGCGGCGGCCGTAGAAGAAGTAGATCACGAGGCCGATCGCCATCCAGATGACGAGGCGCAGCCACGTATCGAGGGGCAGGCCCGCCATCAGCAGCAGGCAGAACAGGATGCCGAGGATCGGCACCAGCGGCACGGCGGGGACGCGGAACGGGCGCTTCATCCGCTTTTCGGTGCGGCGCAGGTGGATCACCGCCCCGCAGACGAGGCAGAAGGCGGCCAGCGTCCCGATGCTCACCATCTCGCCGAGGATGTTGATCGGCACCAGGGCCGCCACCAGCGCGACGCAGGCGCCGATCAGCGCTTGGCTGCGGTAGGGTGTCTGGTAGGTCGGGTGGACGTGGGAGAAGAGCTTCGGCAGCAGCCCGTCCGA
Source organism: Methylobacterium sp. TK26 (assembly GCF_055361565.1). NCBI lineage: Bacteria > Pseudomonadati > Pseudomonadota > Alphaproteobacteria > Hyphomicrobiales > Methylobacteriaceae > Methylobacterium > Methylobacterium sp. TK26. The sequence goes on from NZ_CM143965.1 coordinate 3,759,577, forward strand.
GGCCATCGTGTAGAAGATCCGGCTCTGGCCGTAGAGCAGCACGAGGATCACCGTGGTGAGCCCGGTGAGCGCGCCGAGCTTGATGAGCGCCCCGAACCAGCCGATGCCGATGACGTCGACGCCCTTGGCGATCGGGTCCGGCACGTTCAGGTCCTTGTAGGGGACAAGGCCGGTGAGCACCGCCGCCACCAGCACGTAGAGGATCGTGCACACCGCCAGGGAGCCGAGGATGCCGATGGGCATGTCCTTCTGCGGGCGCTTGGCCTCCTGCGCCGCCGTCGAGACCGCATCGAAGCCGATGAAGGCGAAGAACACCACGCCCGCGCCGCGCAGGATGCCGCTGTAGCCATACTGCCCGAAGGTGCCGTCGTTCTCCGGGATCAGCGGGCTCCAGTTGGCCGAGTTGGTGTAGCGCCAGCCCAGCCCGATGAAGGCGAGGACGACCGCGAGCTTCACCGCCACCATGATGTTGTTGAGCCGCGCGGATTCCTTGGTGCCGCGCATCAGCAGCAGGGTCAGCATCGCCACGATCAGCATTGCGGGCAGGTTGAACAGGGCGGTGCCGCCGCCCTCGATGGCGGTGCCCGGGGCGTGGGCGAACTGGGGTGGGATGACGAGGCCGACATCCTTGAGGATGCTCGTGACGTAGCCCGACCAGCCGACCGCCACCGTCGCCGCGCCCATCGCGTATTCGAGGATCAGGTCCCAGCCGATCAGCCACGCGAAGAACTCGCCCAGCGTCGCGTAGGTGTAGGTGTAGCTCGACCCCGCCACGGGGATCAGGGCGGCCATCTCGGAGTAGCAGAGGCCGACGAAGGCGCAGGCGATACCGCCGAGCACGAAGGAGAGCATGATGCCCGGGCCCGCATATTGTGCGGCGGCGGTGCCGGTGAGCACGAAGATGCCCGCGCCGATGATGGCGCCGATGCCCATGGCCATGATGGAGAACGGCCCGAGGGAGCGCGACAGGCTCTGCGCCTCCGCTTCCCCACCCGAGACGATGTCCTCGACGGACTTGCGCGCCATCAGGCCGGAGCTATCCATCCAAGTCTTCCCGTCTCGGCTCCGCCAGGAGGGCGGTTTTATCGTTGCTGGCAACTGAGCAAGTTTCCGGCCGTTCCGCCAGGGATCGACCTGAAGATTACATGGGATCAGCTTTCGCGCGGCCGATGCTGTTGCTCAGGACCGGTCGATCCGCCCGTTGAGGGCGCGGATGCGCAGCCGCCCGCTACGTCCGGAGCGGCCGAGAAGGTCCTCCTTCCGCACCACGTCCCCGGCCCGGACGCTGCGCGCGCCGACCACGCTCTCGACGCGGGCGAGGAGGCGGGTGCGCAGCGGCGCGGAGCGGTGAAGGCGGCCGATGCCGATGTCGGCCTTGGCCATGCCGACGAAACGGTCGAGGGTGCGGATCCAGCCCTCGGCCGGCACGTCGCCGGCCTCCAGGCACAGGATCCAGTCGCGCCGGGCGTGCGCCGCGCCGGCCGCGAAGGGCCCCCCGCCGTCATGGATGACGAGCACCGCGCCGGTCGCCTCCGCGACGGTCGCCACCCCCGGCGCCTCGCGGGGCACGACGATGATCGCATCGCCCACGAGGCCGCCCGCCACGCCCGACACGAGCGCGCTGAGCGTGTCGGCCAGCCGGTCGATCGCATCCGGATCGGCCGGATCGTCGAGGAGGGTCACGGCGGAGAGCATGCGGCGCGCATACCCGATTCTTCACGCGGGACAACGCCCCTCCCGGTCTCGACGGCTCAAGTCTTTCGGTTTGCCCGCATTTTCGGCAGACCAATCGGTATGTTCGTGTTACGTTCCTCACGAGGAGCGAGCCCCATGCGCCACGACCCGTCGCCCGCCCTGCGCCTGCCGGGGAGCGCCCCGCCGCCGGAGGGCCGGCGGGGGCGCGGCGCCACGGCAAATCCCTCCGGCCGCTTCGAGCCCGCCCGGCGGGAGGCGTTCGATGATGGCTGGGAGCCGGAGGCGCCTACGCCCCTGCGGACGGAGGTCCGGCCCGAGCGGTCGTCGTCGGTCATCGCCCGCAACACCTCGCCGGACATCCCCTTCGACCGCTCGATCAACCCGTACCGCGGCTGCGAGCACGGCTGCATCTACTGCTACGCGCGGCCGACCCACGCCTATCTCGGGCTCTCGCCGGGGCTCGATTTCGAATCGCGGCTGTTCACCAAGCCCGACGCGGCGCGGCTGCTGCGGCGGGAACTGGCGGCGCCGGGCTACCGGCCGGAGACCATCGCCCTCGGTACCGCCACGGACCCCTACCAGCCCATCGAGCGGGAGCAGCGCCTGACCCGCGCCGTGCTGGAGGTGCTGGACGAGGCCCGCCATCCGGTGGGCGTCACGACGAAATCGGACCTGATCCTGCGCGACCTCGACCTCCTGGCGCGGATGGCGTCGCGGAATCTCGCCCTCGTCGCGATCTCGCTGCCGACCCTCGACCCCGCCCTGTCCCGGCGCCTCGACCCCCGCGCGCCGCGCCCGGAAAAGCGGCTCGCGGCCATGCGGGCCCTGTCGGAGGCGGGGGTGCCGGTGATGGTCAACGTCTCGCCGATCATCCCCGGCCTCACCGACCATGAGATCGAAACGGTGCTGGAGGCCGCCCGCGCCCATGGGGCCAGCCGGATCGGCCACGCGCTGCTGCGCCTGCCAGGGGAGGTGAGGGATCTCGTGGCCGATTGGTTCGCCGCGCATTACCCCGAGCGGCAGGAGCGGGCCTTTGCCCTTCTGCGCCAGGCACGTGGCGGCCAGGAGAACGATTCGCGCTTCGGCCACCGCTTCCGGGGGGAGGGGCCCTATGCCGAGATGGTGGGCCAGCGGGTGCGGCTCGCGGGACGGCGGCTCGGGTTCGCGTTCGGGCGCATGGCCCTGAACCGCGAGGATTTCCGGGCGCCGGGGGCGCAGCTCAGTCTGTTCTGAACCCGCGGGTGAAGCTCATCCGGTGGTGCGCGCTGCGGCCGAGGGTGGCGAGTCCGGCGCGGTGGAGGGCGGTGCCGTAGCCGACGTTGCGCTCCCAGCCATAGCCGGGATGCGTCCGGGCGAGGCGCCGCATGAAGGCGTCGCGCATCACCTTCGCCACGATGGAGGCGGCGGCGATCTGCGGCACCAGCCGCTCGCCCCCCACCAGGGCCTTCCCCGCGAAACCCGGCAGCGCATCCCGCCCATCGACATAGACCGGTGCGTCGATCCCGAGCTTCGTCACCGCCCGCGCCATCGCGTCGAGGGTGGCGGCGCGGATGTTGATCCGGTCGATGAGCGCGGGCGAGCCCGCCGCCAGGGCGACGCGCCCGTGCCGGCGGATCAGCGGCGCCAGCCGGTTCCGCACCGGCTCCGGGAGCTTCTTGCTGTCGTCCAAGGCGGAGAGAAGATCCGGCGGCAGGGCGGCCGGCTCGAACCATACGGCGGCGACCACCACCGGGCCGCTCAGCGCTCCCCGTCCGACCTCGTCGCAGCCGATGACGATGGGGTAGCGGGCGGCGAGAGCGGGGTCGAAGGGCGGCATGGCGCCCTCCTGGCATCTCCGGCGATCCGCGTCACGCCGCCTGCGGTTCGGCGAGGCGCCGGGCGAGGAGGATGTTCCCGTAGAATTGCCGGGCGCTCTCGTCCCAACCCCGGCGCAGGGCCTCGTCGCGGCAGGCGGCGCGGGAGAGCGTGAGCGCCCGCAGGCAGGCCGCCCGCAGATCGTGGTCCAGCACGCCGACCGCGCTCGTGCCGATCACGTCGAGGGGGCCGGGCACCGGGAAGGCGGCCACCGGCAGGCCGCAGGCCAGGGCTTCGAGGAGCACGATGCCGAACGTGTCGGTGAGGCTCGGGAAGACGAAGGCGTCGCAGGCAGCGTAGAGCGCCGCGAGGTCGGCCCCCGTCCGGGTGCCGAGGAAGCGCGCCTCCGGGGCGAGACCCTGCAGCCGCGCCCGGTCCGGCCCGTCGCCCACCACCACCTTGGTGCCCGGCAGGTCGAGGGCGAGCAAGGCGGCGACGTTCTTCTCGATGGCGAGCCGCCCGACGAACAGGAAGAACGGCCTCGGCAGGCCGGCGAGGCCGGCGGGCTCCGGGGCGCCCGGCGCGGCGGGGCGGAACAGGTCGGTGTCCACGCCCCGCGTCCAGCGCATGATCCGCCCGAAGCCCCGCGATTCCAGCTCGGTCTGCAGGCTTCCCGTGCTCACCATCGTGCCGTTCGCGGCCCCGTGGAAGCGGCGCAGATAGGCGTAGGACCACGCCTCCGGCACGGGGGCGCGGGCGGCGAGGTATTCGGGGAAGCGGGTGTGATAGCTGGTGGTGAAGGGCAACCGCTGCGCGAGGCAGCGGCGGCGCACCGCGAAGCCCACCGGCCCCTCGGTGGCGATGTGGACATGGGTCGGCGCCGCCTCGTCCCAGCGGGCAGCGAGGCGGCCCGGCACCGGGCAGGCGAGGCGGATCTCGGAATAGCCCGGCAGCGGCATCGAGGGGAATTCGGACGGGCTCAGCACCGAGGCCTGGAAGCCGTGGGCGGGGGCGCGCCGCACCATCTGCTCCAGGGAGCGCACCACGCCGTTCACCTGCGGGTGCCATGCGTCGCTGGCGATCAGCAGCCTCAAGCGACCGCTCTCCGTCCCGGCGGCAGCGCCTGCTGCGGCTCGGCCTGGGCCTGCTCCTCGGCCTCCTTGGCGCGCAGGATCGAAGGGTAGTGGATCACCTCGATACGGCCATCGTAATGCTCGACGATGCCGGTGCAGGATTCGACCCAATCCCCCGTGTTGAGGTAGCGCAGGTCGCCGATGGTGCGGTCGGCGGCGTGGTGGATGTGGCCGCAGATCACCCCCTGGGCGCCCCGGCGGCGGGCCTCCTCGGCCAGGATCTCCTCGAACTTGCCGATGAAGCTGACGGCGTTCTTCACCTTCAGCTTGGCCCAGGCCGAGAGCGACCAGTAGGACAGGCCGAGCCGGCGGCGGAAGCGGTTGAGGAGCGTGTTCAACCACAGGGCGAGCGTGTAGGCGCCGTCGCCGAGATGGGCGAGCCAGCGCTGGTGGCGCATCACCATGTCGAACTGGTCGCCGTGGATGACGAGGTAGCGGCGCCCGTCGGGCGAATCGTGGAGCGCCGTGTCGGCGATCTCGATGCCACCGAAGGTTGTGCCGACATAGTCGCGCAGGAACTCGTCGTGGTTGCCCGGCAGGTAGACGACATGCGTCCCCTTGCGGACCTTGCGCAGGAGCTTCTGCACCACGTCGTTGTGGGCCTGGGGCCAGTACCACCCGGAGCGCAATTGCCAGCCGTCGACGATGTCGCCGACGAGGTAGATGGTGTCCGCGTCGTAGTCCCTCAGGAAGCCGAGCAGCATCCCCGCCTGGCACCCCCGGGTGCCGAGGTGCAGATCGGACAGGAACAGGGTGCGGACGCGGATCGGCCTGTCGTCGTCCTCTGCCACTCTTCGGTCTCCCCGCGACAAGTGCTGGGATCCAGAGCGCGATTACGTCTCGTTTTGATGACGATGCCGGTTGGTCGGGCCGAAGCAACTGTCGAGAGAAGGTGCATTCAACCTTCGTGGCGAGAGGTTGCACTGCACGCCAAATTTTTTTGGCGCCCCTCCGAAGATTTATCGGTTTTGCTTTGGGGCCCCACCATCCCATAATACATGCGATCCGACGGCCCCGGCCGGGCCGCCGGTGGGGCCAGCGCGGAAGGGAATGCGGCGCGAGATCCGGCGCCGCGAGGATAGGACGGCACATCGGAGGCGACCGGCGCGGGATTACGGCGCGCCGCGACGCGAGCGGCACGAGCCGCCTGCCGCTCCGCAGCGCCCAGGGTCCAGGGTGGGCGCCGGCCGCGAGAGCGGGCGGACCCGCCCGGCATTCCCCGAAGCCCGACACCCCGACGAGCGCGACACATCCCGCGCCGGGCCCGATCCCGTGCGCGAAACCAATTCGGAGGAGACATCATGGCCGCAACCCGGCGCCCCGGTCGCAACCACCTCTTCATCCCCGGTCCGACCACGATCCCCGACCGGGTGATCCGGGCGATGTCGGTGCAGTCCGAGGATCACCGCTCGCCGAGCTTCCCCGAGCTCGCCAAGCCGCTCTTCCAGGACGCCAAGATGGTCTACGGCACGACCGAGGGCACCATCCTGCTGTACCCGTCCTCGGGCACCGGCATCTGGGAATCGGCGCTGACCAACACCCTCTGCCGGGGTGACAAGGTGATCGCGGCCCGCTTCGGCCAGTTCAGCCACCTCTGGGTCGACATGGCCCAGCGCCTCGGCCTCGACGTCATCGTCCAGGACGAGGAGTGGGGCACCGGCGCCGATCCGGAGAAGATCGGCGAGGCCCTGCGCGCCGACAAGGACCATGCCATCAAGGCGGTGATGATCGTCCACAACGAGACGGCCACGGGCGTCACGAGCGACGTTGGCGCGGTGCGCAAGGCGATGGACGCCGCCGGCCACCCGGCCCTGCTCTTCGTGGACGGCATCTCCTCCATCGGCTCGCTGCCGTTCAAGATGGACGAGTGGAAGGTCGATTGCGCGGTGGCGGGCTCGCAGAAGGGCTTCATGCTGCCGGCGGGCCTCGGCCTGCTCTGCGTGAGCCAGAAGGCGCTCAAGATCGCCGAGGGCGGCCAGGGCGGCGCCAACGACCGTCTCGGCCATGTCTACTTCGCGTGGTCCGACCAGTTGAACGCCAACAAGGGCGGCTACTTCCCCTACACCCCGGCCCTGCCGCTCCTCTACGGCCTGCGCGAGGCGCTGGCCACGATGAAGGAGGAGGGGATGGAGAACATCTACCACCGCCACGCGGTGCTGGGTGAGGCGACCCGCCAGGCGGTGGCGGCTTGGGGCCTGAAGCCCTGCGCCAAGGAGCCGAAGTGGAACTCCAACACCGTCACGGCCATCGTCGTGCCGGAGGGTGTGGACGCCGCCAAGATCATCATCCACGCCTACGACCGCTACAACCTCTCCCTCGGGGCCGGGCTGTCGAAAGTGGCGGGCAAGGTGTTCCGCATCGGCCACCTCGGCGACCTCAACGAGCTGTCGCTGCTCGGCGCCATCGCGGGCGCGGAGATGGCGATGATCGATTGCGGCATGAAGCTCACCCCCGGCTCGGGCGTGGCCGCCGCGTCGAGCTACCTGCGCGAGAATCCACTGCACAAGGCGTGATCCGTGGCCGGCGGAGGGCTCGCTCCCTCCGCCGGACGCCAATAAGAATGAAAATCCAGCTAGAGCCGGCCGCCGCCCGGCCGCCGGAGAGGGAGCCGACGACCCATGGCGAAGAAAATCGTGTTCCTCGACCGGGAATCGCTCGATGCGACGCTGAAGCCGTTCAGCTTCGAGCATGAGTATGTCGAGCACGAATCGACCTGGACGCCGGAGGAGATTGTCGCGCGCCTGAAGGGCGCCGAGATCGCCCTCATCAACAAGGTGCCGATGCGCGCCGAGGTGCTGAAGCAGCTCCCGGACCTCAAGCTCATCGCGGTGGCCGCCACCGGCACGGACGTGGTCGACAAGGCCCAGGCGAAGGCCCAAGGCATCACCGTCGTCAACATCCGCAACTACGCCTTCAACACCGTGCCCGAGCACGTGGTCGGCCTGATGTTCGCCCTGCGCCGGGCCATCGTGCCCTATGCCAACTCGGTGAAGCGGGGCGATTGGGCGAAGTCGCGCCAGTTCTGCTACTTCGACTACCCGATCTACGACATCGCCGGCTCGACGCTCGGCATCGTCGGCTACGGGGCGCTGGGCAAGTCCATCGCCAAGCGGGCCGAGGCCCTGGGCATGAAGGTCCTGGCCTACGACACCTTCCCGCAGGAGGGCCTGTCCGACTTCGAGACGGTGCTCACCCAGTCCGACGTCATCACCCTGCACGTCCCGCTCACGCCGGAGACGAAGGGCCTGATCGGCGCCGCCGAACTGAAGCGGATGAAGCGGAGCGCCATCCTCATCAACACCGCCCGGGGCGGTCCGGTGGACGAGGCGGCTTTGCTCGAAGCCCTCAAGAACGGCACCATCGCGGGCGCCGGCTTCGACGTGGTGGCGCAGGAGCCCCCGCGCGACGGCAACATCTTGTGCGAGGCGGATCTGCCGAACCTCATCGTCACGCCGCACGTCGCCTGGGCGAGCAAGGAGGCGATGCAGATCCTGGCCGACCAGCTCGTCGACAACGTCGAGGCGTTCGTCGCCGGCAAGCCGCAGAACGTGGTCGAGGGGTAGGGCGCTCCGCCCGCGCCGCGCCGTCATTCCGGGGCGCCGCAGGCGAGCCCGGAATCCAGACGCGCGATTTGCCAAGTTCACGCATCGACAGCGCGTCTGGATTCCGGGCTCCGCGACGCGGCCCCGGAATGACGGGGCGGGTCAACCCATAGGCTGTTTCGGCCCGATCAGGGCTCAGGGAAGCGAGACACGATGAAAAAGCTGCTGTTCCAGTTCGACACCGATTCCGCCCCGAGCGTCTTCGACGTGGTGGTGGGCTACGACGGCGGTGCCGACCACATCACCGGATACGGCAACGTCACGCCGGACAATGTCGGCGCCTATGTCGATGGGACGATCTACACCCGCGGCGGGTCGGAGAAGAAGTCGACGGCGATCTTCGTCGGCGGCGGCTCCATGGCCGAGGGCGAGGCGGTGTTCGAGGCGGTGAAGAAGCGCTTCTTCGGCCCGTTCCGCGTCTCCTGCATGCTCGATTCGAACGGCTCGAACACCACGGCCGCCGCCGGCGTCGCGCTGGTGGCCAAGGCCGCCGGCTCGCTGCAGGGCAAGACCGCCGTGGTGCTCGCCGGCACCGGCCCGGTCGGCATGCGCTCGGCCGCGCTCCTGGCAGGCGAGGGCGCGCAGGTGACGATCGCCGGCCGCAGCCTCGACAAGACGCAAGCGGCGGCGGATGCCATCAACAAGCGCTTCAACGTGAGCGTCCAGGCGGCCGCGACCCCGGACGAGGCGTCCCGCATCGCGCTCGCCAAGGGCAAGAACCTGATCTTCTCGGCCGGCGCCATCGGCGTCGAGCTGCTGCCGGAATCGGCCTGGAGCCAGGATCCGGCGGTGGAGTTCCTGGCCGATTACAACGCCCAGCCCCCGACGGGCATCGGCGGCCTCGACGCCATGGACAAGGGCAAGGAGCGCCACGGCAAGAGTGCGTTCGGCGCGCTCGGCATCGGCGGCCTGAAGCTCAAGCTGCACCGGGCCTGCATCGGCAAGCTGTTCGAGAGCACCGACAAGCTGTTCGACGCCGAGGAGATCTACGCCCTCGCCAAGGAGATGGCATGATGGGCGACAAGACCCGGCCCGAGTCCGACTCGATCGAGACGTTCCTGACGGAACTCGCCAGCGCCGCCCCCACCCCCGGCGGCGGCGGGGCGGCGGCCATCTCCGGGGCCATGGGCGCGGCCCTGGTCTCGATGGTGTGCAACCTGACCATCGGCAAGAAGAAGTACGTCGAGGTCGAGGCGGAACTGAAGGACGTGCTGGCCCGCTCCGAGGGCCTGCGCGTCGGCCTCACCGGCATGATCGCCCAGGACGTCGCCGCCTTCGACGCGGTGATGGGGGCCTATGGCCTGCCGAAGGGCACCGACGAGGAGAAGGCCACCCGCTCCGAGCGGATCCAGGCGGCGCTGAAGGAGGCGTGCGACGTGCCGCTCTCCTGCTGCCGGGCTTGCCGGGCGGTGATCGACCTCGCCAAGATCACGGCGGAGAAGGGCAACCTCAACGTCGTGTCGGACGCGGGCGTCGCGGTGCTCTCGGCCTATGCGGGCCTGCGCAGCGCCGCGCTCAACGTCTACGTCAACGCCAAGGGCCTTGAGGATCGCGAGTTCGCGAAGGAGCGCCTGGACGAACTCGAAGGCATCCTGGCCGAGGCCGGGCCGCTGACTGAAGAGATCTACGAGGTGGTCAAGGGTAAGGTGAACTGAGCGGACCTTTCCGCTCGCTTCCCTCCCAATCCCTCCCCTCATCCTGAGGTGCCCGCCTCGGCGGGCCTCGAAGGAGACCTCCAGACCGCTCTGCGATCCCTGGAGCCCTCCTTCGAGGCTGCTTCGCAGCGCCTCAGGATGAGGGAGTGGATGGGGCGGCGGGACGATTATGCCCCGTCCACCCGCCGCAGCCCCTTCTTGTACCGCTGCCCGTTCTCGACATAGCGCCGCGCGGAGTCCCGCAGGCCTTCGACCGCCGCCTCGTCCAGCACCCGGATCGCCTTGGCCGGTGCGCCGACGATCAGGCTGTTGTCCGGGAATTCCTTGCCCTCGGTGACCAGCGCGTTGGCGCCGACGAGGCAGCCCTTCCCGATCCTCGCCCCGTTCAGGACCGTCGCGCCCATGCCGATGAGCGTGCCGTCGCCGATCGTGCAGCCGTGGACGATGGCCCCGTGGCCGACCGTGACGTCCTCGCCGAGGGTCAGCGGGAAGCCCGGATCGACGTGCATCACCACGCCCTCCTGCACGTTGCTGCGGTCGCCGATGCGGATCGGCTCGTTGTCGCCCCGCAGGCTCGCCCCGAACCAGATCCCCACATCGACCCCGAGATGCACCTGCCCGATCACCGCCGCGTCCGGCGCGATCCAGGTGCGGTCCGGGTCGGCGAGCTGGGGGACGTGCGCGTCGAGGGCGTAGAGGGGCATGGCGTCTCTCCGGTCGGGGGGGCTACCACCAGTTGGCGTTGGTGGGGGCGGCGTCGGCGCGGGCCGGCGTGGGTTTCAGCGAACGGTCGAGGGCGGCGAGGATCGCGCGCACCGACGCCTCGCTCTGCGGCGAGGCCGGATCGCGCGGGCGCGGCAGGCCGATGCGGATCGTCTCGTCGAGGCGTCCGGGACGGGGGCGCATCACCACCGCCCGGTCGGCCAGAGCCACTGCCTCCCCGACATCGTGCGTGACGAGCACGACCGTCGGCCGGTGCTCCTCCCACAGGGCGAGGAGATGCCCGTGCAGGTCCTTGCGGGTGAAGGCGTCGAGCGCCGAGAACGGCTCGTCGAGGAGCAGCACCCGGGGCTCGGCCACGAAGGCGCGGGCGATGGAGACCCGCTGCTGCTGGCCGCCCGAGAGGTCGCGGGGCCAGCGCCCGGCATGGTCCGCGAGGCCGACCCGCTCCAGGGCGTGCATCACCCGCGCCCGGCGCTCGCCGCGCTTCAGGTCGGCCAGGCCGAAGCCGACATTGGCGGCGACATCGAGCCAGGGCAGCAGGCGCGGCTCCTGGAACACCAGCCCGACGCCGGGATGGGGGCCGGCGATGGCCTCGCCGTCGAGGGTGATCGCCCCCGCGCTCGGCCGGTCGAGGCCCGCGATCAGGCGGAGCAGGGTGGTCTTGCCGCAGCCGGAGCCGCCGACCAGGGCCAGGATCTCCCCCGCCGGCACGGTGAGCGCGATGCCCTCCAGCGCCCGCGTGCCGTCGGCATAGGTCTTGGTCAGGTCGCCAATGGCGAGCACGCCGCGCTCCGATCGTGTTGAGGGCCGTTCCCGGTCCCCGCTCCCTGTCGCGGGAATGGCACAGGTGAGTCCGGCCTGCCAATGCTAAGTGGGGCCCCGGAGGGCGCGATGACACGTTGGAAGCTCGCTGTCGGTCTCTTGGGTCTGCTCGCCGCCGCGCCCGCCCCGGCGGCCGACCTGCTGCGGCCGGCGCCGCTCGGCCGCTTCCTCGCCACCTGCGAGGATCTCGGCCGCCTCTGCTTCGCGGAGGGCTGCGGGCGCGATCAGATCGAGGCCGCGCAGGGCTGCCGGGCCCAGTGCCGGAGCGCGGTGATCATGACCGTGCGGCCCGTCGCCTGCCCCCTGCCGGCCCCGCCCGAGGCGGTGATCCTCCGCCGCCGGGGCTGAGTTCTTTCCCCTCACGGGTGCCATCACGCGCGGCTTGGTGAAGGAAAAAAGCTCTTCCGTGGGAAAAAGTTGGAGCGTCCTGCAACAAAGTCGCGCGTGCCGCATTGAGCTAGCGCTGACCGTCAATGGTGTGAAGGCCGGTGATCGCCATCCGTTGCGAAGGCCGGACCCCGACCATGCTCAAGAGTGATCTCCACCCGCCGCTCGACGGCCCGAATGCCGATCCCGTCCTCTACGGCGTCGCCGCGGGGCTGGCGCGGCTCTTTCCGCCGGTCGAATCGCCCAATCCCCGCCCGGCGCGGGACGAGCACCGCGACGATGGCGGCCCCGACGCCCCCGGCGAGCGCCGCGAGCGCTGATCAGAGCGAATCGCGCGCCGTATCCTGCCAGCGCACCAGCGGCGCGGTGAGGCCGACGAGGAGCGCGTCGGCGAGCTTGCCGACCACGGCGAAGGCGATGATCGCGGCCAGGATCTGGTCCGGCTTGCCGAATTGCTGGCCATCGACCAGCAGGTAGCCCAGGCCCTCGGACGCGCCCATCAGTTCCGCCGCCACCACGAACAGGAAGCCGAGGCCCAGCCCCGTCCGCAGGGCGGTGAGGGTGGCCGGCAGCACGGCCGGGAGCAGGATCCGCCGGACCTGCGCCGCCTTCGACAGGCGGAACACGCGGCCGACCTCCACGAGCTTGCGGTCCACCGAGGCGATGGCGCCCGCCACCCCGACATAGACCGGGAAGAACACGCCCACCGCGATCAGCAGCACCTTCGGCGTCTCCAGGATGCCGAACCACAGGATGAACAGCGGCACCCAGGCGAGGGAGGGCACCGCGCGGAGCGCCTGCAGGCTCGGATCGATGAGGGCGCGCAGGCGGGGCAGGGTGGCGACCAGGGCGCCGGCCAGGATGCCCGCCAGCGCCCCGAAGGCGAAGCCGAGGCCGACGCGGGCCAGCGTCGCCTGGACATGGATGGCGAGGTCGCCCGAGGCGGCGAGGCCCCAGAGGGTCGCGCCGATCCGGCTCGGCGGCGGTAGCAGCCGGCCGGAGAACAGGTCCGCCGCGACGCCCCCTTCCCACAGCAGGCCGAGCGCCAGGGGCGGCAGCAGCCCGAGCAGCAGGAGGGCGCCGCGCCGGGGGGCGGCGGGCTTCGGATCGGCGTCGGGGATGGCGTTCACCGGGTGGCGGGAGGCCGGATCAGGCGGCCAGCCGCGAGAGAAGGAGCAGGGTCGCGGCGACCGGCGAGGCGGCGGCGATCCACAGGGCAAGGGGGTTGAAACCGCGGGGTCCGGCGGCGCTCACCGGAGCCGGGGCACGCCCGGCCGCATCGCCTCGTCCTGCACCCGATCCGACCGGCATACGCCACCTCCCTGTCGCGGGACGTAGAGAATACCGCAAGCCCTGAAAGCCGCCTCAACCGGGGCGGCTTTCCGGGATCGTCATGAACAGATTCTTACAGGGCGCGGTCGAACTTGAGCTCGCCGTTCGGGCTCTTCAGCACCAGCTGCGAGCCGACGAGGTCCCAGGCGGCTGCCGTCCGCAGGGCGACGAAGAACGCCTGTTCGGTGGCGGCCAGGGACTTGTCGCAGGCCTTCTTGGTGAGGGCGAGGGGCCCCACCGCGATGTGCTGCTCCTTGAGGGGGAAGGCGGTGGCCGCGAAGGTGTTGCAGCCGCCGTAGCCGCGGGCGCGGTACTGCTTGTCCACGATGAAGCTCGGCCGGTCGGCGCCGCCGAAGGGCTTGCCGTTCAGGCTCACCGCCGTCCAGGTGGAATCGAGGGGGAAGTTCTTTTCCTGCGCCTTGGTACCCGGCACGTATTGAGGCTTCTTGCCCTCCTCGCCGCCGGGGCGGCGATAGCCCTTGCCGTAACCCGTGGACGGACCGCCCATCTGCGCCTGCGCCTCGCTCGTCGCGAACACGCCCACGGCCGTCACGGTACAGGCCAGCGTGGCGATCAGCACCGCTCTCATCGTTCTGCCCCTTCAGTCGCGCGTTCGCGCGGATTAGACGTCCGGCGCCCGCCCCCCGGCGGTTCCGGCGTCGGCGTCCATGGCGGCGAATTTCAGCACAATTATGATCATGGCGGGCGCCGCAGGGAAACGTTGCCGTGCGCACGCCGTTGTGGACGCAGTGACGGGAGGGTTGGCGTGACGGGATCCGACGAAGGCGTCCAGAGCGGCGCGGTGCCCTTGGCGATGAGTCCGGCGCAGTCGCGGGCGGCGCGGGGGCTGCTCGGCTGGTCCGAGGCGGAGCTCGCGGAGAAGGCGGGCTGCGAGGCCTCCCTCGTGAGCAGTTTCGAGAACGGCTACGGTGATTCGCCCTCGGGGCAGATCGAGGTGCTGCGCAGCGCGCTGACCGCCGCCGGCATCGTCTTCACCGAATCACCCCATCCGGGGGTGAGCCTCGGCGAGGCGCGGGGCTTCGACGAGGGCACGCGGCTCGGCAACCTGACGACCGAGAACGACCGCTAGCGCTCAGGGCCCGTTCAGCCGGCCTGACCGATGGTCCGGCCGAACCTGGAGAGCCCCGACCGCGATGCGTGCCGACGATTTCCTCGCCGCCGCCGATTCCCTGCCGTTCGGCACCCTCGACGCCCTGGCGGGGCCCGGCGGCCTCGTCGTGGTCGCGCCGCATCCGGACGACGAGAGCCTCGGCTGCGGCGGGCTCATCGCCGCCGCCCGCGCCGAGGGCCGCGACGTGCGCCTCGTCGTGGTGAGCGACGGCTGCGGCTCGCACACCCATTCGGCCCTCTACCCGCCCGAGCGGCTGCGTTCCCTGCGCGAGGACGAGACCCGCCGCGCCGTCACGGTGCTCGGCATGGACCCCGCCCACGTCACCTTCCTGCGCCTGCCCGACGCCCATGTCCCGAGCGCGGGGCACCAGGCCGAGGCGGCGGCGCTCGCCGTGGCCGAGGCGGCGCGGGCGGGGGCGGCGAGCGCCGTGTTCGTGACGTGGCGGCACGATCCCCATTGCGACCACAGGGCCTCCGCCGCCATCGTCGGCCTCGCCCGGCGCCACATGCCGGGGGTGGCGATCTACGAATACCCCGTCTGGGGCTGGACCCTGCCGCCGGAGACCGAGGTCGGCCCCCCGCCGCAGGGGATGCGCCTCGACGTGTCGGCTTACGCGGCGACCAAGGCGGAGGCGGTCCACGCCCACGCCTCGCAGACCACCGACCTCATCAGCGACGACCCCACCGGCTTCCGCCTGGAGCCGGCGATGATCGAACGCCTCTGCGGGCCGAGCGAGCGCTTCGTGGCGGTCCCCGCATGAGCCTCGCGGTCGTCACCCTGAACAAGGGGCGGGGGGCGCATCTCGCACGGCTCCTCGAAGGGCTCGCCAAGGGCCGGGCGCCGGATCGCTGCATCGTCGTGGAGATGGGCGGGGACACGACGCCTCTGCCGCCGCTGCCCTTCCCCGTGGAGCGCGTCCCCCTCGCGGGCGAGGGCCTGCCCCTGGCGGCGGCCCGCAATGCCGGTCGCCGCGCGGCGGGCGCGGCGGACACGCTGGTCTATCTCGATGTCGATTGCATCCCCTCGGCGGATCTCGTCGCGGGCCTCGCGGCGGCGGTCGCGGAGCGGGACGGGCTGATCTGCTGCGCGGTGCGCTACCTCCCGGCGGGCGCCGTGCGGGACGGCTGGCACGAGGAAGACCTCGCGGCGGCGGGGCATCTGCATCCGGTGCGGCACTTCCCCGAATCGGGGATCGTCCCCTCGCCGCAACCCGGCCTGTTCTGGTCGCTGGCCTTCGCGGTGCGGGCCTCGACCTACGACCGGCTCGGCGGGTTCGACGAAAGCTTTGCCGGCTACGGCGCGGAGGACACGGACCTCGCCTTCCGCGCGGACGCTGCGGGGGTGCCGATCCTGTTCCTCGGCGGCCCGCTGGCCTTCCACCAGCACCATGCGGCCTACGACCCGCCCCTGCAGCATTTTCGCGACATCGTCGCCAATGCGCAGCGTTTTCACGACCGCCACGGGATCTGGCCGATGGACGGCTGGCTCGACGGCTTCGCCCGGCTCGGCCTCATCGCGGAGACCTGGCGCGAGGGTATCACCCTGCGGCGCGACCCCACGCCGGAGGAAATCGCCGCCGCCCGGTTACCGGACGACCGCCCGTTCTGACGGGCGGTCCACCGACTTTAGGGGAAAGCCCCCCGGTTCTTGGCGCGGCGCGCGACTTCGCTTATCTTCGGGAGCGGAGCCGGTGATGGCTACACCGGCTCCTGGCGATCACCCGTTAGGGCTCAGCCATTTCAGGACGATTGGGTGAACGGCGAGGCGGAGGTGAACTCTCCACTCGCCGTTTCCTCTCCTGACGACCACCAAAGCGAAGACCATTCGCTTCACTCCCGGCCGCAACCGGCCGCGTGCGGCCCATCACGGGCGGGCTGGTCAGGCCCGCGACAATATCCCTATCAGGGCGGACAGAAGGCGCAACCGAAGTCACGCCTCCTATCCGGTGTGCGCGGTCAGCGCATCGCGTCGGCCTTCTCGATCAGCGCCTCGGCCATGCGGATCGAGGCGATGTCGATGAGGCGGCCGTCGAGGGAGACGGCGCCGCGCCCGGCCTTGGCGGCCTCCTGCATGGCTTCCAGGATGCGGCGGGCCTTGGTCACTTCGGCCTCGGAGGGGGTGAACACCTCGTTGGCGAGCTCGATCTGGCTCGGGTGGATCGCCCACTTGCCCTCGAAGCCCAGGGCCGAACAGCGGCGGGCCGCCGAGCGGTAGCCGTCCGGATCGGAGAAGTCGCCGAACGGGCCGTCGATCGGGCGCAGGCCGTAGGCGCGGCAGGCCACCAGCATCCGGTTCTGGGCGAACAGCCACGGGTCCTGCCAATGGGTCTGGCGGGAGCCGGACTCGTCCTTGTCGGTGAGCACCGAGAAGTCGGGGTTCACGCCGCCGATCACGGTGGAGCGGGCGCGGGTCGAGGCGGCGTAGTCGGCCACGCCGAAGGACATGGCCTCCAGGCGCTTGGACGACTGGGCGATAGCCTCCACGTTGGCCATGCCGAGCGCGGTCTCGATCAGCACCTCGAAGCCGATCTTCTTCTCGCGCTTCTTGGCCTGCTCGATCTGGGTGGTGAGCACGTCGATGGCGTAGACGTCGGCCGGCACGCCGACCTTGGGGATCAGGATCATGTCGAGGCGCGGGCAGGCCTCCACGATGTCCACCACGTCCCGGTACATGTAGTGGGTGTCGAGACCGTTGATGCGGATCATCATGGTCTTGTTGCCCCAATCCAGGTCGTTCAGCGCCTGGATGATGTTCTTGCGGGCCTGCTCCTTGTCGTCGGGCGCGACGGCATCCTCGAGGTCGAGGAAGATCACGTCGGCGGCCGAGGAGGCCGACTTCTCCATGAAGGTCGGGTTCGAGCCGGGGACGGCGAGTTCCGAGCGGTGCAGGCGCGCCTTGGCCTGCTGGATCAGGGTAAAGCTCATTCTTGTTTTCCTCCTTGGGTGGTCTCGTCCCGCGCGGGTGGGATGTGGCGCGCTGGGGTTTCAACTGGGGCCGCCGACCCTTCCGAACAGGGCCGCCGGGGCGTCGCGCTCACCCGGTCGCCCCGAAGCCGACGGCGATGCAGTTGATCGACAGGAGCAGGGCGGATTTCACCGCCTCCTTCCGGTCCTCGTCCGTCTCGCTGCGGTAGCGGGCGAGCAGTTCGACCTGCTCGCGGGAGACTTGGTTGATCGTCGGCAGCCGCCCCTTCAGGCGGTCGCGGAACAGGGGGAAGCGCTCGGCCAGTTCCGAGCCGCCGCTCACCCGCAGCACCATCTCCCGCGTCAGGGCGTATTCGGCCTCGATGGCGGAGAAGATCCGGTCGCGGATGCCCGCATCCGGCACGAGGCCGGCATAGGCGCGGGCGATGTCGAGATCGACCATCAGCAGCGTCTTCTCGACCTCGTCCAGCACGAGGCGCAGCACCCGTGAGTCGGCGAACAACCGCTTCAGGGTGGCCTCGCCCTCCCGGCCGCGCACGTCGATGAAGCTCGCGAGCCCCGAGCCGACGCCGTACCAGCCGGTCACGACGTGCCGGTTCTGCGACCACGCGAACACCCACGGGATCGCCCGCAGGTCCGAGAGCGAGCGGGCGCCGAAGCGCCGGGCCGGGCGCGAGCCGATGTTGAGGAGCGCGATCTCGTCCAGCGGGCTCGCGGCCTGGAAGTAATCGACGAGGCCCTGCGTGTTGAGCAGGTTGACGTAGGCCGCCCGCGAGGCCCCCGCGAGGGCTTCCAGGGCGTCGTCGTGCCCCGCGGGCTGGCCGTTGCCCTCGCCGGCGAGCGCGTGCTCGAACACCGAGGCCGCGAGCAGTTCCATCTGGTAGGCGGCGGTGCCCCGGTTCGCGTATTTGAACGAGACGACCTCGCCCTGCTCGGTGATGCGGAAGCGTCCCCGGATCGAGCCCGGCGGCTGGGCCGCGATGCCGCGATGGGTCGGCACGCCGCCCCGGCTCACCGAGCCGCCGCGCCCGTGGAAGAAGGCGATCGGCACGCCGAGTTCCTGGCCCAGCCGCGTGAGCTTGCTCTGCGCCTTGTAGAGTTCCCAGTTCGCCGCGACGAAGCCGCCATCCTTGTTCGAGTCGGAATAGCCGATCATCACCTCCTGCACCCCGCCCTGCCAGCGGGTGGAGCGGCGCACCACCGGCACGGCGAGCAATTCGCGCATGATGGCGGGGGCGGCGCGCAGGTCGTCGATGGTCTCGAACAGCGGCACGATCGGCAGCGGGCAGATCTCGGTGCCCGATGCGTCGAGGAACACCCCCGCTTCCTTGGCGAGCAGGTAGGCGCCGAGGATGTCCGGCACCGAGCGGGTCATCGACAGGACGAAGGCGCCGAAGGCCTCGCGGTCGAGGTTCTCGCGCATCTCGGCCACGAGGGCGAAGGTGGCCAGCGTCTCGCGGGCGGCGTCCGGCAGGTTCTCGAAGGAGCGCTCGGGGTTGCGCGGCCGGGCGAGGCTGGCGTCGAGCCAGCTCCGCCAGTGCGGGCTGTCCAGCGCCGGGGGCTCGCCGTCGCCGTTCTCCTGCTGCCACAGGGCGCGCAGGGTCTCGCTGGTGCGGGTGGTGTTCTCGCGCAGGTCGAGGCGCACCGTCGAGAAGCGGAAGATCTCCACCATCCGCCGCACCGGCCGCACGAGGTCGCGGGCCAGCGCGCTGCATTTCGCGTCGGCGAGGCCCCGCTCCAGGGTGCGCAGGTCCTCGATCAGCCCGTCCGCGCTCGGATAATCCGGGCCGGACGGGTGCCGCCCCTCGTTACGGGCGATGGTCGCCTCGATCTTGCGCAGGACGCAGGACAGGTACTGGCGATAGGCCTCGCCGGGGTTGCGGCGCTCGATGGCCCGCGCCTGCCCGCTCTCGGACAGCTGGTGCGCCAGGGCCTCGCGGAAGGCCGGGGGCACGGGGAGCGTCCGCTCGGTGAGGGAGAGGGTGCGGCCGAGTTCGCGCACGCCGTCGCGGTAGCGGCTCAGCGAGGCGAGGGCGTTGCGCTGCAGGGTGGTGCGCGTCACCGCCGCCGTGACGAAGGGGTTGCCGTCCCGGTCGCCGCCGATCCACGAGCCGAACTGGAAGAAGGGCGGCACCTTGAACGGGGTGTCGGGATAGGCCTCGCTCAGGGATTCTTCCAGGGAGACCATGGTCTCCGGCAGCATCTCGAACAGCGACTCGTCGAAGAAGTGCAGCCCCCAGGCGACCTCGCGCTCCACCGTCGCCTTTTCGAGGTGCAACTCGCCGGTCATCCAGACCAGTTCGATCTGGTCGCGCAGCTCGTTCATCAGGCCGTTGCGCTCGCGGTCGGTCCAGCGCGGCATCTCCAGTTCGCGCAGCACGAGGTAGATGCGGCGGAACTTCTCCAGCACGGTCACGCGCTTGCCCTCGGTGGGGTGGGCGGTGAGCGTCGGGCGGATACGCAGGTCGTTGAGCAGCGCCTGGATCGTCTCCCGGGGGATGCCCCGGGCGCGGGCCTCGGAGAACACCTTCGCGAAGGAGCCGCCGAGCGCGGCGCGCCCCTCCGTCCGCTCGGTGTGCCGGCGGCGGCGCATGGCGGCGTTCTGCTCCGCGATGGAGATCAGCTGGAACCAGATCCCCTGCACCTGGAGGGCGCGGGCCAGCATCTCCGGCGAGAAGCGCGAGATGTCGGCGGTGCCGTGCAGCACCGCCTCCAGCTCGGGATCGTGCCGGCGGGCGACGTCGAGCAGGGCCTGGAACAAGATGTCCAGCGCGCCCTCGGACGAGGTGCCGGTGATGACCGGCGGCGCGAAGCCGGTGACCGAGGCGGGGCTGGCGTGAAGCGTCGTGGGCATGGGGTCGCCCTCTTTCTTGAAATCGTCGCGACGGTCTCGGCCTTCTCCCACCCGCCGACCTCATCCTGAGGGGCGGCGTCAGCCGCCTCGAAGGAGGCTTCCAGGGGCCGGGCTACCTCAGGATGGGGCCCAGGATGGGAGAAGGCTCACTGGCTGAGCTTCAGGCCGCCCGCGCGAGCACGTCGGCGACGGTCTGGCCGAAGGAGCCGGGGTCCGGCGCCACGGTGAGGCCGTAGCTCTTCATGATCTCGGCCTTCTCGGCGGCGCTGTCGCCGGTCGCCGAGATGATCGCGCCGGCATGGCCCATGCGGCGGCCCTTCGGGGCGGTGAGGCCCGCCACGAAGCCGATCACCGGCTTCGACATGTTGTCCCGGATCCAGGCCGAGGCCTCCGCCTCCTGCGGGCCGCCGATCTCGCCGATCATCAGCACCGCGTCGGTGTCCGGGTCCATCTCGAACAGGGCGAGGTGGTCGAGGAAGGACGAGCCGTTGATCGGGTCGCCGCCGATGCCCACCGAGGTCGAGATGCCGAGGCCCAGTTCCTTCAGCTGCGAGGCGGCCTCGTAGCCGAGGGTGCCGGAGCGCGAGATCACGCCGACATTGCCCTTCAGGTAGATGTGGCCGGGCATGATGCCGAGCATCGACTTGCCGGGCGAGATGATGCCCGCGCAGTTCGGGCCCACCACCATCGTCCGCTTCTCCTTGGGGTAGCGGTAGAGGTAGCGCTTCACCCGCATCATGTCCTGGGCGGGGATGCCGTCGGTGATGGAGCAGACGAGGCGCAGGCCCGCATCGGCCGCCTCCATGATCGCGTCCGCCGCGAAGGGCGGGGCGACGAAGGTGATCGAGGTGGTGGCGCCGGTCGCCTCCACGGCCTCCTTCACGGTGTTGAACACCGGCAGGCCGAGATGGGTGCGCCCGCCCTTGCCGGGCGTGACGCCGCCGACGACGTTGGAGCCGTAATCCAGCATCTCCTTGGCGTGGAAGGTGCCCTTGTCGCCGGTGATGCCCTGGACGATGATCGGCGTGGTTTCGTCGATGAGGATGCTCATGGCGCGATCTCCCCCCTTGGCTCAGCGGTTGCTTTTGGCGGCGTTGCAGGCGTCGACCGCCTTGCGCGCGGCCTCGGTCAGCGTGTCGGCGGTGATGAGGTCGAGGCCGCTCTCGGCCAGGATTTTCTTGCCGGCCTCGACGTTCGTGCCGGCCAGCCGCACCACCAGCGGCACGTCGATCTTCACCTCGCGGGCGGCCTGGATGACGCCCTCGGCCACCCAGTCGCAGCGGTTGATGCCGGCGAAGATGTTGACGAGGATCGCCTTCACGTTGCGATCCGAGAGGACCAGCCGGAAGGCGGTCGCCACGCGCTCGGGGGAGGCGCCGCCGCCCACGTCGAGGAAGTTCGCCGGCTCACCACCGGCGTGCTTGATCATGTCCATCGTGGCCATGGCCAGGCCGGCGCCGTTGACGATGCAGCCGATCTCACCCTCGAGGCCAATGTAGCTGAGGTTGTGCTCGGCGGCCTGGGCCTCGCGCGGGTCGCCCTGGGACGGGTCGTGCATGTCCGCGATGCCGGGGCGGCGGAACAGGGCGTTGTCGTCGAAGGACATCTTGGCGTCGAGCGCCAGCACCCGGTCGTCCTTGGTGACGACCAGCGGGTTGATCTCCAGCATCGTGCCGTCGCAATCGCGGAACGCCCGGTAGGCGTTCATGATCGTCTTCACGGCGGCGGCGACCTGCTTGATGTTGAGGCCGAGCTTGAACGCGATCTCGCGGGCCTGGAACTGCTGCAGGCCGACGGCGGGCTCCACCACGACCTGGATCAGCGCCTGCGGCTCCTCGGCGGCGATCTGCTCGATCTCCATGCCGCCGCGCTGGCTGGCGATGACGCGGACGCGCTCGGCCTTCCGGTCGAGGACGAAGCCCAGATACAACTCGCGCTCGAAGGGGTCGGCGGTCTCGACGTAGACGCGCTGGACCGGCTTGCCCTCAGGCCCGGTCTGGTGCGTGACGAGGCGCTTGCCGAGGAGTTCCTTGGCCGCGTCGCGGACGTCGTTGTAGGTGCGGCAGAGCTTGATGCCGCCGGCCTTGCCGCGGGCGCCGGCATGGATCTGCGCCTTCACCGCCCAGAAGGAGCCGCCGAGTTCGGTGGCGGCGTAGACCGCCTGATCCGGGCTGAAGGCGATGGCGCCTTTCGGAACCGCGACGCCGAAGCTCGCGAGCAGCTCCTTGGCCTGGTACTCGTGAACGTCCATGCGGCGCCTCCTCCGGTGTTTCTTGGTGACCCGTGTTCGGCGCTTATTTTACTTGTGGCCAGGGATTCCGCCCGTCAAATTTTTTGATTTGCTGGGTCAGCCTGCCTTTCTCGCGGCCGCAGCACGAACCGTATGCAATGGTGCGTTGCGAAATGCTTGAAACGACGAAGCCGGACGCATTTCCGCGCCCGGCTTCGACTTGAGGTGCCGGCAAAAATATTTTGCGGTGGCTATCCGAGCAGGTCGATGAGGAACGGAATCAGCGGCGCGTCGGCCGGGGGCATGGCGAGGTCGCGCAAGGCCTTCGGGCGCACCCATTTGAGGGCCTGCCCCTCCAGGGAGCGCGGCGTGCCCTCCCAGCGGCGGCAGACGTAGAGCGGCATCAGCAGGTGGAAGTCGGGATAGGGGTGGCTCGCGAAGGTGAGGGGCGCGAGGCAGGGCTCTTCGACCGTGATGCCGAGCTCTTCCGCCAGCTCGCGGATCAGGGTCTCCTCCGGGCGCTCGCCGGGCTCAACCTTGCCGCCGGGGAACTCCCACAGGCCGGCGAGCTGCTTGCCGGCGGGGCGCTCGCTCACCAGCACGCGACCGTCCGCATCCACGAGGGCCACGGCCACGACGAGGAGGAGGCGAAGGCTGCTCATCGGTCGAGGGCGAAGGTGGCCGAGACGGAGGCCG
The DNA here is from genome assembly GCF_055361565.1 of Methylobacterium sp. TK26. Lineage (NCBI taxonomy): Bacteria > Pseudomonadati > Pseudomonadota > Alphaproteobacteria > Hyphomicrobiales > Methylobacteriaceae > Methylobacterium > Methylobacterium sp. TK26. The sequence goes on from NZ_CM143965.1 coordinate 3,782,556, forward strand.
CGCTCTCGATGCTGCCGGCCTCGATGGGGACCGGCCGCGCCTTCGGGGAGGGCGCCGCCATGGCGCGCATGGCGAAGGGCCCGGGGCCGGTGTCGAGGGCGGTGAGGGTGCAGAGGGTCCCGAGCTTGGCGCCCACGGCCTCGGCCAGGGCGGCGGCGCGGGTGCGGGCATCCTTGGCGGCGGCGACCTGCAGGGCGGCGCGGGCCGCCTCCGGATCGCGCAGGCCGAAGGTGATGCCGTCGATGCGGTTCGCGCCCGAATCGAGAATCCGCCGCAGGAGGTCGCCGAGGCGGCCCATGTCGCCGACGCGCAGCCGCACGATGTTGGTCGCCGCGTAGCCGTCCGGCTCCTCGGTGACGCCCCCCGGCCGGTTGACCGCGCGGGTGGCGGGCTGGAGGCTCACCGCCGCCGTGCCGATATCCGCCGACGACAGGCCGGCATCGCGGGCGATGGCGGTGAGACCCGCCACGGCCTTCGAGGCGGCGTCGAGGGCGGCGGCGGCGTTGGCGCCCTTCGCCTCGATGCCGACGGCGACCTCGGCGAAATCCGGCGCCTGCGCGGAGGAGGCGTGCCCGGTGACGCTGACGTGCCGCTCGCAGGGCCGGTCGTCGGCGCGGGCGGCCCCGCCGCCGGCCAGCAGGGCGAGGAGGGCGAGGGGCGCCGCCCTCACGAGCGGTAATCCCCGTTGATCTCGATGTAGCCCTTGGTCAGGTCGCAGGTCCACACCCGCGCCTTGCCGGCACCGAGGCCGAGGTCGACGCGGATCTCCACCTCCGGCTCCCGCATCACGGCGCTGGCCGCATCCTCGCTGTAGGCGGGGTCGCGGGCGCCCTCGACGGCGACGCGGACATCCCCGAACCAGATCGCGAGACGGTCGCGGTCGGCGGGCTCGCCGGCCTTGCCGACCGCCATCACGACGCGACCCCAATTAGCGTCCTCGCCGGCCACGGCGGTCTTCACCAGCGGCGAGTTGGCGATGGACATCGCGATCCGGTGGGCGGAGGCATCGCTCTCGGCGCCGCCGACCTTCACCGTCACGAACTTGCGCGCGCCCTCGCCGTCGCGGGCGACGAGCTGCGCCAGTTCCGCGAGCAGGTCGTCCAGGGCCGCCTTGAACCCGGCGAGCGCCGGGTCGGCGGCGTCCGCCACCTCGGCGTTGCCGGCTTGGGCCGTGGCGAACAGCATCAGCGTGTCGGAGGTCGAGGTGTCGCCATCGACGGTCACGCAGTTGAAGCTGTCGTTCGCGCCCTGCGCCAGCAGGGCCTGCGCCGCCCCCTGGGACAGGGCGGCGTCGGTGAACACGAAGGCGAGCATCGTCGCCATGTCGGGGGCGATCATCCCCGCGCCCTTGGCGATGCCGTTGATGCGCACCTTGGTGCCGCCGATCTCGGCCTCGCGGGTGGCGAGCTTGGGGAAGGTGTCGGTGGTCATGATGGCATGGGCGGCCTCGGCCCAGGCCTCGGCGCCGTCCCGCGCCCGGCCCGCGCAGTCGGCGAGCACGCCCTCGAACCGCTCGGCCGGCAGCGGCTCGCCGATCACCCCGGTCGAGGCGATGTAGACCTCGTCCTCGGCGCAGGCGGCGGCCTGCGCGGCGATCCGGGCGGTGAGCGCCACGGCCTCGCGGCCGAGCCGGCCGGTGAAGGCGTTGGCGTTGCCCGAATTCACCACGAGGGCGCGGGCCCCGCCGTTGGCGAGGGCGTCACGGCACCAATCGACCGGCGCGGAGGGGCATTTCGAGCGGGTGAACACCCCCGCCGCCCGGGTGCCGGCATCGAGCCCGACGAACAGCACGTCCGTGCGTCCGCTGTAGCGGATGCCGGCCTGGGCGGTGGCGAGGCGCACCCCGGCGACCGGCGGCAGGTCGGGATAGGAGGTGGGCGCGAGGGGCGAAACGGGCGACGGCTTGGACGACATCGAATCGGAGGCTCCGTGATCCGGCTGAGAGCCGGCCGCCCATTGGTGTTGCCCGCCGGGGCCCCGCCGCGTCAACCGATTCCCGAGGCCGTTGCCTCATACGGCGCCACCTTCCACGCATGCCTCCCCCTTGGGCAGAACAGGCGTCCTTTGGGGCAATTTCGCGGTTCCACCCTTGCGCGAAAACGAGATCAGGGCATAGCATGCCGCATTGCAACCCGAAGTGATGGTCTAACGCGCATGGGATCACCCGCCGTCGGAGCCTCCGTACGGTTTCCTTCCGCTACCGGGGGTTGTTACCGCATCCAGGTGCTCGTGGTGGGGCGCGACAAGCGCTGGCGCGACGAGGCGGCGGCGCATGTGCACCGCGTCGGCTATCAGGCCACGCTCTGCGACCGTGGGGTCGATGCGATGACGGTGCTGGCGCTGGGCCTGCCCGTGGATGTCCTGGTCATCGATACGGCGTTGCAGGGCAGCCTGTGCTGCAGCCGCCTCGCCGTGGAGGCGCGGGTGCTGCGGCCGAACCTGCGCATCGTCTTCGCCAGCGACGACACCGACGACGGCATCGCCGACATGATCCCCGACGCCCTTACCGTGGACCGCGACCGCCTCACCGGGGGCGAGGTGGTCGGCACCGTGCGGGACGTGCTGGCCGGGCGGCTGTCCTGAGACGCATTCCGATCCGACCCTCCACGACCTCAGGATGAGGTCGAGGAAGGCGGCTCGTCGCGAAGATTGTCCTCCCGATCCGCCCGCGAGCGGCGGTCGAGGAGGGAGCGGCCCACGGCGCGCAGGGGGGCGGTGAGGCGGCGGACGTCCTCCGCCCGCTCCATGAACCGCTCGCCGTTGCGGATCTCCTTGTCGAGCCGCGCCATGGTCCGGGCGAGCGCCGGATCCTCGTCCTCCAGCCACACCTGCGTCACGCGGGCGAAGGCGATCACCACGCCCTGCAGCTTGAGCTGGCCGAGGGGCCCCTCGGTGTCGATGCCGGCGGCGGCCAGCATGTAGCGGTGCGAGTTCAGCATCACGCCGTTGAGGGCGAGCAGCGAGAACGGGTCGCCGCGCAGGGAGTAGGAGATCCGCTGCAGGGCGGTCTTGTAGGGGGTCATCGCGTCGAGGCGGCGCATCAGCACGTCGAACAGGCGCTCCCGCGTCGGCTCGTCGGCGAGGTCCGTGCCGTCGCCCTCCAGCACCTTCCGGTCGATGATCCGCGCGAGGCCGCCGAGCACCGCGCCCTTGGAGGGGAACAGTTCGCGCAATTCGCCCAGCGTCATCCCCGCCTCGCGGGCAATGTCGCCGACCTCGATGTCGTTCCAGGGCTGCTCGGCGGCGAGCCGCATCAGCGCCTCGACGGCGGCCTCGCGCGGCGCCGGCTTCGGGGCGGCCGGGGCCTCCTCGCGCTCCGGCGCGGCGGCGGGCGCCTCGGTGGCGGCGGCGGAAGCGGCGGGCGCGGCGGCCTTGCGGGGGCGCTTGGTCGGGCCTTTGGGATCAGTCATCGCAGGTCGTCGTTCCGGTTCTGTCCTGCTCCCCATTTAGGCGCGGAACCGCCCCATGTCAGGGGCGGGCGCGGGATGCCGCAGAGAGAAGGCCCCCCGGTTCAGCCCGACAATTCGCCCGCGCGGCGCTGGGCGGCGGCCACCGCCCGGCGCATCAGCGGCGCCATCCCGTCCTCGGCCATCAGCACCTGAAGGGCCGCCGCCGTGGTGCCGCCGGGGGAGGTCACGGCCTGCCGCAGGGCGCCGGCCTCGGTCGCGTCGGCGTCGAGCAGGGCGCCCGCGCCGGCCACCGTCGCCCGCGCCAGCCGCGTCGCCACATCCGGCGCGAGCCCGGCCGCGATCCCGGCCTGGGCCAGGGTCTCGGCCAGGAGGAAGACATAGGCCGGGCCGGAGCCCGACACGGCGGTCACGGCGTCGATCATCGCCTCGTCGTCGAGCCACGCCACCAGGCCCGAGGCCGCGAGCAGCGCGTCGGCGCTCGCCCGCTGGCCCTCGGAGACCGCGCCGTTGGCGAAGGCCCCCGTCGCGCCGTGACCGATGCTCGCCGGCAGGTTCGGCATCGCCCGCACCACGGCCCGCGCCGCCGGCAGGCGCCCGCGCAGGTCGGCGACGGTCTTGCCGGCCAGCACGGAGACGAGGAGGGTGTCGGGCCCGATCCGCTCATCGAGGCCGGGCGCGGCCGCGTCGAGCCCCTGGGGCTTGATCGCGAGCACCAGCACGGCGGCCGGGGCGGGGTCGGGCGGGTTGAGGGCGACGCCCCGGCCGGCGCAGAGCCGCGCCATCGCCTCGGAGGGCGCCGGATCGAGCACGGTGGCGGCGGCGGGGTCGAGGCCGGACTCCAGCCAGCCCGCCAGCATCGCCCCGCCCATCTTGCCCGCGCCGACCAGCATCAGCGAGGCGGGCATGCCCGGCCGGGCGCTCACGCCTCGCCTTCGGTCTCGAACAGGGCGGCGTCGAGGGCCTCACGGGCGTTCTTGCCCGCCCAGAGCACGAACTGGAACGCCTGGAAGTAGCGCTCGCAGGCATCGACCGCGCATTTCATCATGGTCGCGCATTGCGGCTGGGTCGGCACCACCCCGCCCGCCAGGAGCAGGGAGTGGCGGAACATCACCACATGGTCGCTCGACCACAGGTCGAAATGGCCGATCCAGAGCTGCTCGTTCACGAGGCCGATCAGCTTCTGGATCTCGGGGCGGCGGCGCTCCGGCACCTTCAGGTCGAAGGCGCAGGCCACGTGCAGGGCTTCCACGTCCTCGATCCAGGTGAAGGCGACATGATAGTCGGTCCACCGGCCGGGACTGTTCACGGACATCTCGTCCGTTTCCGCCCGGTCGAAGATCCAGTCACGCAGCGAGGCCAGCCGTTCGACCACGTCGAGCGGGTGCTCCGTCCGGTTCGGATCGTGATAGTCGATGTGAAGCAGCGGCATGACGATCCAAGTTGACGGCGCGGATACTGCCCGTGCCGGCGCAATGACGACGTGACGAGAGGCGCATCGACGCCCCGAGATCGAGAGTTGTTTGGCTGATAGGGAGGTGGACGACGAGAACGACTAAGAAACGTGCGCTCTCATCCTTCCGCCTGCCCCGAATCAGTCCATGGCCCAATATAAACCGGGCGCGACTCGCGACACAAAGCCGATTGCGGGATCGGTGAACAGGAAACGGAATCGCCGGGGCGGCTTCCTGTGCAAAACCATTTCCGCCGAAATCAAGCCCCTTCGCTCAGGCCCGCGACCCCGGCGGCGGGGCCCGCCTTGGCTTCCAGGGCGGCGACGCGGGCGGTCAGGGCGTCGTTCTGGGTGCGGAGCGTGGTGACGAGGTCGCGCAGCACGTCCAGCTCCTCGCGGGAGGCCACGTCGAGGTCGCGGATCAGCCGTTCGGCCTGGGCGCGGACGACCGTCTCGGCCTCGCGGCGCACGCCCTGGGCGGCCCCGGCGGCGTCGGTCATCAGGCGGGCGAGGTCGTCGAACAGGCGGTTGGAGGGGGGCATCGTCCGTCTCCCGGAGGGGTCGCCGGAGGCCGCGCCGGCGGCGCTGGCAATTCCGGGGACCGCAAGCGCCCCGACATAAGAATCTTGCGGCGCCGGGGCAACGCCGGCCCGGCTCGGATCTGTGCGTCGTCGGAGAGGGGGGCGCCCTCCGGTCGCGACCGGAAGGCGCCGAACGGCTCACATGCCGCGACGCATCATCCGGCGCTCCATGTGGCGGCGCATCATGCGGCGCTCCATGTGCCGGTGCATCATGCGGCGCTCCATGCGACGGTGCATCATCCGGCGCTCCATCGGCGTCATGCGCACGTCCGTGGTCATGGTCTCGGGGGCGGCGATCGCGGTCGGGGAGGCGGGGACGGCAAGGGCGGGGGTCGCCAGCGCCGCGCCGAACAGGGACGCGAAGGCGGCGGCGGTCAGGGTCAGTTTCCTCACGAGGGAGACTCCAATTCTTCCGTTTGCCGGGATGACACCCGGTTTGTCCTCCCGCAGGGGGAGGTTCGGGGGAGTTGTCTCGTGCCGCGAAGGCACGGCGGACCTGTGCCGGTCCGCCGTGTGTAACGGTCAGGTCAGAGATTCGTTTCCTCGAAAGCTGCGACCCATTCGGCGCAGATGCCGGAGCGGACGATGTCCGCGCGGGTGAACTCCACGATCGGGATCGGCATCATCCGGCTCTTCACGAGGTGGATCACCGTGCGCAGCCCCGAGGTCTCCCGCAGGTCGGTCTGGGACACGTCGCCGTTGATGATGACCTGGCAATCGTCGCCGATGCGGGTCAGGAACATCTTGATCTCGTTGGTGGTGGTGTTCTGCGCCTCGTCGAGGATCACGAGGCAGTTCTTGAAGGTGCGTCCGCGCATCACCTCGAAGGGGACGATCTCGATGTCCCCGGCCTTGAGGGCGATCTCGAAGGCGCCGGCCCCCATCCGCTCCTTCATCGCCTCGGTGAGCGGGGCGACCCAGGGGGCGATCTTCTCTTCGAGGGTTCCGGGGAAGAAGCCGAGCGACCGGCCGGAGGGCACGTTGGGCCGCGTGATGACCACCTTGGCGATGCGGCGCTGGCGGAGCTGGTCGGCGGCGCGGGTTCCGGCGATGTAGGTCTTGCCGGTGCCGGCGGGGCCAAGGACGATGACCTGGGGGGAGCGGCCGAGGGCTTCGAGATACTCGGCCTGGCGATCGGTGAGGGGGAGGATCGGGCTGAGGTGCCGCTCCTCGTCGAACCGTGTGCGGTGGAGGCGGGTCGTTCGGTCTTCAACCAATTCAAGGCGTGCGCGGCGTCTCTTCATGGGTCAACACTCCAACGGGGCTGGCCTATCTGGACGTGTACCTGAACCGACTTAGTCTACGTACTCCTGCTACTCTCAAGCATAACGATGGGCCAATTCTTGGCGCACATCGAAGTTCCAGGGCTTCGAAGGTTGCCTGTGGAGAGTAAACCATTTCTCCCCCGGAACGGAGCCGGCGAAGCAACCAACACACCAAAATCGGCTGCGCGGCAGATTTGTTCGCCGGGTGTGACTCGCGGGTGACGGTTTCGGGCCGGGGGGGCAGAAAGGCGAATCACACGGTTCGCCGTGTCCCGGCGGCCACGCTCAGGCGGGCTGGACGAAGCTGTCGAGGACCATCTTCCGCCCCGCCTTGTCGAAATCGACCGTGAGCTTGTTGCCGTCGACCGCCGCGACCTCGCCGGGGCCGAACTTCATGTGGAAGACCCGCTGTCCCACGCTGTAGGCGGAGGGCGTGCCCGTCGACTTGGCGATCAACTCGCCCTCGATCTGCCGGGGGCCCGACGAGGCGGTGCCCCGCCGGCCGGGGGAGGCGCCGAAGCCGCGCCCGCCGGTATTGGCATTCGTGCGCTCTTGCGCCCGCTGCCAGCCGGGGGTGCCGTAGCTCGATCCGAAGGGTTGCGGGTTCCGGTCGAAGCGCGAGGCGCCGGCCGAGTAATGGGCGGGGGCCTCCACCACGTCCACCGAGGCGGCGGGCAACTCGTCGATGAAGCGCGAGGGGATGGTCGAGGACCACAGGCCGTGGATGCGCCGGTTGACCGCGAAGGACAGCTTCGCGCGCTTGCGGGCGCGGGTGAGGCCGACATGGGCGAGGCGGCGCTCCTCTTCCAGGCCGGCGCGGCCGCTCTCGTCCAGGGCGCGCTGGTTCGGGAATAGGCCGTCCTCCCAGCCGGGGAGGAACACCGTGTCGAATTCCAGCCCCTTGGCGGCGTGCAGCGTCATCAGCGAGACCCGGTCGGCGCCCTCGGCCTCGCTCGCCTCCATCACCAGGGAGACGTGTTCGAGGAAGGCGGCCATGTCGGGGAATTCCTCCATGGAGCGGACGAATTCCTTCAGGTTCTCCAGGCGCCCGGCGGCGTCGGCGGAGCGCTCCTTCTGCCACATCTCGGTGTAGCCGGATTCCTCCAGGATCGTCTGCGCGACCTCGTTGTGCGGCTGGCTCTCCACGAGCCGCGCCCAGCGGGAGAAGCTCTCGGTCAACGCCCGCAGGGTCTGGCGGACCTTGGGCTTCAGCTCGTCGGTCTCGCACAGGCGGCGGGCGGCGGTGAGCAGCGGCACCCGCTCGGCGCGGCCATAGCCGTGCAGTTGCTGCAAGGTGGCGTCGCCGAGGCCGCGCTTGGGCGTGTTGACGATCCGCTCGAAGGCGAGGTCGTCGCTGCCGTTCATGGTGACGCGCAGGTAGGCCAGCGCGTCGCGGATCTCGGCCCGCTCGTAGAAGCGCGGGCCGCCGATCACCCGGTAGGGCAGGCCGAGCTGCACGAACCGGTCCTCGATCTCGCGCATCTGCGCCGAGATGCGCACCAGCACCGCGATCTCCGAGAGCGGGTGCTTCTTCACCTGAAGGGATTCGATGGCCTCGGCGAGCAGCCGCGCCTCCTCCTCGGAATCCCAGGCGCCCGTCACCGTCACCGGCTCGCCGGGCTCGTCCTCGGTGCGCAGCGTCTTGCCGAGCCGGCTCTCGTTCTTGGCGATGAGGCCGGAGGCGGCGGCGAGGATGTGGCCCGTCGAGCGGTAGTTGCGCTCCAGCCGGACCACGGTGGCGCCGGGGAAGTCGTGCTCGAAGCGCAGGATGTTGTCGACCTCGGCGCCGCGCCAGCCATAGATCGACTGGTCGTCGTCGCCGACGCAGGCGACGTTCTTGCGCTTCTGCGCCAGCAGGCGCAGCCACAGGTACTGCGCGACGTTGGTGTCCTGGTACTCGTCGACGAGGATGTACTTGAACCGCTCCTGGTAGTTTTCGAGGACGTCCGGGTTCTCGCGCCAGAGCTTGAGGCAGAGCAGCAGCAGGTCGCCGAAATCGACCGCGTTGAGGGTCGCGAGGCGGGCCTGGTAGGCGGTGTAGAGGGCGCCGCCCTTGCCGAAGGCGAAGGAGGTCGCCTCGCCCGGCGGCACCTGCTCAGGCGAGAGGCCGCGGTTCTTCCAGCCGTCGATCGTGTGGGCGAGGGCGCGGGCGGGCCAGCGCTTCTCGTCGATGTTCTGGTCGGCCAGCACCTGCTTCATCAGGCGAAGCTGGTCGTCGGTGCCGAGGATGGTGAAGTCGGATTTCAGCCCCACCATCTCCGCGTGGCGGCGCAGGATCTTGGTGCCGATGGCGTGGAAGGTGCCGAGCCAGGGCATGCCCTCGCCCGCCGGGCCGATCAGCGACCCGATCCGCGACTTCATCTCGCGGGCGGCCTTGTTGGTGAAGGTCACGGCCAGGATGTCGAAGGGCCGGGCGCGGCCGGTGGTGATCAGGTGGGCGATGCGCGTGGTCAGCACCCGCGTCTTGCCGGTGCCCGCGCCCGCGAGCACGAGGATCGGCCCCTCCGTCGTCTCGACGGCGAGGCGCTGCTCGGGGTTCAGCCCGTCGAGATAGCCGTCCGAATCCCGCCGCAGCGTGCCGAGGGCGCGGGCGGTGATCGAAGCGGTGGGGCCGTCCGCGGCGGGCAGGGCATTCGGGCGGTTCTGCATCGTCCCTCACTGGACCAAATCGCGAACGGCGTCGAGGCCGGAACCCCGCCGCCGGCCGCCGCTTGACCCGTCAGACGTCTCGACACCCGACACCGGAAGGTCCCCCATGCGTCCGTTCACCGCCCTCGCCGCCCTCTCCCTGTCCCTCGCCTTCACGGCCGCCCCGGCTCTGGCGCAGGTGCAGCAGGGCAACCCGAACGCCGCCAACGATTCGATGTCGCGGATGAGCACCCAGCGCTCGCAGGAGATCGGCGCCGGCCCCTCCGCGAACAGCGGCGCGACGATGACCCAGCCGCGCAGCGCGCCGACCCCGCCGCCCGTCCCGACGCCCATCCCCAGGGCCGGCGGCGCCACGGGCCGCTGAGGGCTCGCGCGGGCCCGCCCCCTTCATGCTATAGGCGCGGGCGGGCGGCCCACGGGGGCACGCGGCGAGGTCTGGAACGGGAACGGTGCGTGATCTGCTGACCGCGCTGGCAGGCGCGATCGTCCTCGTCCTGATCGCGGCGCTCGCCGTTCCGCCCTTCATCGACTGGACGGCCCACCGGGCCTTCATCGACCGCACGCTGTCGCAATCCCTCGGGGTGCCGGTGCAGAGCCAGGGCCGGGTCGAGGTGCGGCTCCTGCCCTCGCCGCGCCTGCGCGTCGACCGGCTCGTGGTCGGCGGGCGGGACGGCCCCGCCCTCGACGCCCGCTTCGTGAAATCCGAGATCGCGCTGGCCCCGCTCCTCAAGGGCGAGGCGCGGTTCACCGAGACGCGGGTCGGCCGGGCCGAGATCCGCCTGCCGGTGAGCGAGGGCGAATCGGTCCACCTGCCGCGCGGCCTCCTCGACGGGCTGCGCACGAAGGATCTCGCCATCGAGAGCCTTCACATCCAGCAATTCCTCGTCACCACGGCGGTGCGCGCCACCGGCCGGACGGACCAGTTCACCGCCGACGACGTGCGGGTGCAGGCGCCCTCCCTCGTCGGCCCCTGGCGCGTCGAGGCCACGAGCGGCGGCGTGCCCTTCCGGGCCGTCAGCGGCACGCCCGATCCCGAGGGCCGCCTGCCGGTGAAGATCTCCGGCGGCGGCGACGCCTCGCCCCTGTTCGAGGTCGATGCGCGGTTCGGGCTCGCCCTCGACGACACCGATTCGGATGCCAGCATCGTGCGGGCCGAGGGCACCGCCCGGCTCGTCGTCGGCCCGCCCAGCCAGGCGGCCGGCGCCTACCTGCCCTTCACCCTGGCCGGCACGTTCAAGTCGCGCGGCACGCAGGTGCGGTTCGATCAGGCGAGCGTGGACATCGACCCCGGCGGCAAGACCCTGCGCCTCGAAGGGACCGGCCGCCTCGACCTGCACCAGTGGCGGGCGGCCCTCGCCCTCAAGGCGCGCCGGCTCGATCTCGACGCGTTCCTCACCTCCACCGAGGGCGGGCGCCTGCTGGCGCGGGGCATCCCGCGCGGCGGCTGGGGCCTGCCGGTGATGCTCGATCTCGACGTCGCCGTGGACAGCGCCGCCTTCGGGGCCGCCGAATGGAGCGACATCGCGGTCTCGGGCACGGCGGAGCGGGGCGGCGGGCTGCTGATCCGCCGCCTCGCCGCGACCGGCCCCGGCGAGGCGCGGATCACCGCCAGCGGCGAGATCGAGGGGGCGCCCCTGCGGCTCACCGGCCCGGTCTCGCTCCTCGCCAAGCAGTCGGACGCCCTCGGGCGGCTGCTGCGCCGCCTCGGCGCCGAGGGGCCGTGGCTGAGCCTGCTCGACGGGCGGCCCCTCGACCTCTCGGCGGATGTCGCGGCCTCGTCCTCCGATTTCTCCCTGCGCAACCTGCGCGCCGGGTTCGGCACCGCCCGCCTCAGCGGCAATGCCCGCTACGTCGCCCCGGAGGCCGGCACGCGGGGCCGGTTCGAGGCGCAGCTGCTGGCGAACGGCCTCGACATCGCCGCCCTCCCGCCCTCGGGCACGGCCCTCTCGGCCCTGCGCGACATGGACCTCGCCCTGACCCTCCAGGCGAAGGACGTGCGCTTCGGCAGCGTCGGCTCCGGGGCGGGCACCATCGCCGCGCGGATCCAGTCCGACGGAAGCCGCCTCGTGGTGGACAGCCTCGACGTGACCGACCTCGCGGGCGCCAGCGCCAAGCTCTCCGGCTCCCTCGCGGCGGACGGCACCGGCCGCATCGCCGGCCGGCTCCAGGCCCCCGCCGCCGCGCCCCTGGTCGGTCTGCTCGAACGGGTGTGGTCGGACGAGTTGCAGGCCGTCCCCGCCTTCCTGCGCACCGCGCCCCTCGACCTCGCCGTGGTCCTCGACCGGGACGCGCCGGAGAGCGGCGGCCTGCGGGTGCAGGCCAAGGGCAAGGCCGGCGGCGGCACCCTCGACCTCGCCGTGCGCAGCCGCGACGGACGGTTCCTGGCCGGCAACGGCACGCTCTCCACGCCCCGCGCGGGATCGTGGTTCGGCCGCACCGACATCCCCGGGCTGCAACAGCCGGCGGACCTTCGCTTCACCGCCGAGCCGCGCGGCGCGGTCTCGGAACTGCGCCTGCCGAAGGAGCCCGAGGGGACGGGCTTCGCCCTCACCCTCGCCGGCACCGTGGCGGGGCTCTCCATCGGCACCGACCAGCCGATCCTCCTGCCCGCGAAGGGCGCGGCGCCGGAGGGCGGGCGGATCAGCCTGCGCACGGCCGACCTCGCCCCGTTCCTCGCCCTCGCGGGCGCGGCGCGGCTGGAGCCAGGCGCATGGCCCGCCGACCTCACGGCGACCCTGTCCGCGGACGGGGGCGATCCGCAGGCGGCGGTCTCCGGCGCGATCGCGGGCTCCGCCGTCGAGGGCACGCTCATCCATGGCGGCGACGGCGCCCTGCGCGGCCGCGCGCGCCTCGCCCAGCTGTCGCTGCCCCGCCTCGCGGCCGCGCTTCTCATGCCGCAGGAGGGGGGCCGCCCCGGCCCGCTGCCGGCCCGGCCGCAGGGCAGCCTCGACCTCAGTGTCGCGCGCCTCGATCTCGGCCGGGGGCTCGTCGCCTCGGACGCGGCCTTCACCTTCGGCCTGGAGCCCGACACCCTCACCCTCGGCGGCCTGACGGCGCGGCTGGCGGACGGGCGGCTCTCCGGCACCGCGACCCTGGCGCGCCGGGGCGACAGCTTCGCCGTGACGGGGGAGGGGAGCGCGGAGGACCTGTCGCTCGCCGCCCTGTCCGGGGGCCGCGCGCTCACCGGGCGCCTGACCGCCGGGATGCGGTTCGCGGCGAGCGCCAACGCCCTGCCGGCGCTGGCGGCCAACCTCGCCGGGAGCGGCCGCCTGACGCTGAAGGACCTCGCCGTCTCGGGGCTCGATCCCGCCGCCCTCGGCCGCGCCCTGGCGCTGTCCGCCGAGGCCGAGGATCCGCTGCGCGAGGGACGGCTCGGTGCCCTGGTCTCGCAGGAACTCGGCAAGGCGGGGGCGCAGGCTCCCGCGCCGGTCTCGGCCCCCGCCACGATCGTCGGCGGCGTGCTGCGGGCCGGCCCCCTCGACATCGATCTCGGCCCCGCCCGCTGGACCGGCAGCGTCACCGAGGATCTTCGCGAGGGCCGCCTCGACGCGCGCGGCACCCTCGCCGGCGGCGCGGTGCCCCCGGGCTGGCCGGCGGGCCCGCCTTCGGTGCAGTACGCCCTGACCGGCAGCCTCGCCGACCCGGCGCGGAGCCTCGATGCCGGCTCCCTGGCGACCGGCCTCGCGGCCTTCGTCCTGCAGCGCGAGCTGGAATCGCTGGAACTGAACGAGGCGGATCAGATCGAGCGGCAGCGCCGCCGCGACCGGATCGAACTCGACAAGACCCGCGCGGCCGCCCTCAGGGCCTACGCGGACAAGCTCGCCGCCGAGGAGGCCGAGCGCCAAGCCCGCGAGCGCAGCGAAGCGCCCGCCCCGGCCGCCCCGGAGCCGGTGTCGCCGCAACCGTAGCGACACATTGATCTGCCACCTTTATGGTGGCAGCGTAACCTGCTATGGAGAAGCGCCGGCCGACCTACGATCTCGATGCGGTCAAGCAGGTGCTTGGCGCGGGGGAGACGCTGGCGATCACGACTTCCGCGCTGCGCGATGCCACGGCGCTGGGGTTCGACCGGCACGGCATCGCCGCGACGATCGCAGGCCTCGAACGCGCGATGTTCGTGAAGTCGATGACCACCTTCGCCGACCATCGCGTCTGGCAGGATGTCTATCACGCACCCGTCGCCGGCCTGACGCTCTATGTGAAGGTGCAGGCAGACGTGGTGACTGAGTTTCGCCTCATGTCGTTCAAGGAGCGGTGAGATGCCCCGGCCGATCCTGCCCGAGACGATGACCGCGCCGGAGACGGGCCTGACGCTCGCGCGCGGCGTGCGTCCCTTCGCGGTGACGTACAAGGGCGAGACGCTCACCGTCGACCTGCCGGGCTATTACCCCGACGGCGAGGGGGAGGGGGTCCATGTCGGCGACGACATGACCGTCGTGGATGCGGCTCTGCGGACCCTGAAGGAGAGGATCGACGGGGTGCCGAGCCCGGCGACCATCCGCCGGGTCCGGCGCAAGCTCAAGCTCTCCCAGCGGGAGGCCGGCACCCTGCTGCGGGTCGGCGAGAACGCGTTCGACAAGTACGAGCGCGGCCTCGTGGAACCCAGCGGGCCGACGATCCAACTCATGCGCGTGCTGGACCGCCACCCCGAACTGGCCGAGGAGCTTCGGCTTTCCTACTCCACCCCCGCCGCCGCCAGGGCGAAGGCGTAGATCAAGGCGACCTCCTCCAGGCGGTCGAACCGGCCGGCGGCGCCGCCGTGGCCGGCTTCCATGTTGATCTTGAGCAGGATCGGCCCCCCGCCCGTCATGGTCGCGCGCAGGCGGGCGACCCATTTCGCCGGCTCCCAATAGGTCACGCGCGGGTCGGTGAGGCCGCCCAGCGCCAGGATCGCCGGATAGGCCTTCGCCTGCACGTTGTCGTAGGGCGAGTAGGCGAGGATCGTCTCGAAGGCCGCGACGCTCTCGGCCGGGTTGCCCCATTCGGGCCATTCCGGCGGGGTGAGCGGCAGTTCCGCATCGAGCATCGTGTTCAACACGTCCACGAAGGGCACGTCCGCGACGATCCCACCGAACAGCTCCGGCGCGATGTTGGCGACCGCCCCCATCAGCATCCCGCCCGCCGAGCCGCCATGGGCGACGATGCGCTTCTCCGCCGTGTAGCCGGCGGCGATCAGCGCCCGCGCGCAGGCCACGAAATCCGTGAAGGTGTTGGGCTTCTTCTCGCGCTTGCCGTCGAGGTACCAGCGCCAGCCCTTCTCCGTGCCGCCCCGGACATGGGCGATGGCGTAGACGAAGCCGCGATCCACCAGGGAGAGCAGGTTCGTGCGGAAGGCCGCCGGCATCAGCGTGCCGTAGGAGCCGTAGCCGTAGAGCAGGAGCGGCGCGGTGCCGTCGAGCGCCAGCCCCTTCCGGTGAAGGAGCGAGATCGGCACCTCCTGCCCGTCCTCGGCGGTCGCGAACAGGCGGCGCGTCACGTAGTTCGCCGGATCGTGCCCGCTCGGCACCTCCTGGCGCTTGCGCAGGTAGCGCTCGCGGCTGGCGCAATCGTAGTCGAAGGTCTCGGCCGGGGTCGTCATTGAGGAATAGACGAAGCGGATCCGCGCCGTCTCGAACTCGCTGCCGGGCTGCAGGCCCAGGGAATAGGCCTCCTCCCCGAAGGCCACCGGGTGCTCCTGCCCGTCGAGGAGGTCGCGCACCACGATGCGGGGCTTCGCGTTCTCGATCTCCAGCCGCACCATGTGGCCGGAGAGGACGTGCAGGTGGCGGATCATCACCCCCGCCCGGTGCGGCACCAGATCCCGCCAGTTCTCGATGCCCGGATCGGCGAGGGGCGCGGTGACGACCTTGAAGTCCTCGGCGCCGTCCGCGTTGGTGCGGATGAACAGGCTCTCGCCGTGGTCGTCCACCGAATAGATCAGGAGCGGCGTGCGCGCCTGGACGAGGAGCGGGGGGGAGGCCGGCGCGGCGCGGGCGATGAGGCGCACCTCGGCGGTCTCGTGGTCGCTCGCGGTGATGGCCAGGAACCGGCCGGATTGCGTCTCGGAGATGTGGACGAAGTAGCCGGCATCCGGCTCGACATAGACCGTCTCGTCCTCGGCCTGGGCCTGGCCGAGCCGGTGGAACATCACCCGCGCCGGGCGGTGGTTGGCGTCGAGGGCGACGTACCAGAAGCCGCCGCCGTCCGCCGTCCAGACGGCCTCGCCGGAGGTCGCCTCGATCAGGTCGGTCCCGTCCTCCCCCGTGGCGAGGTCGCGCACCCGGATCGCGTGCAGTTCCGAGCCCTTGGTGTCCGCGCCCCAGGCGAGGCGGGCGTGGTCGTCCGAATGGGCGGCCGAGGCAATCTCGAAGAAGGGCAGCCCGGTGCCCTCCTTGTCGCCGTCGATGAGGATCGTCTCCTCCTCCGGCAGGCCCAGCGGCGCCTCCGGCCGGGTGGGGCGGCGGCAGACCAGGGGGTGCTGCCCGCCGTCCCGGTGGCGGGTGTAATAGGCGAAGGGGCCGTCCGGCTCGGGCACCCCGCTGTCGTCCTCGCGGATGCGGGCGCGCATCTCGGCGACGAGGCGCTTGCGCAGGCCGGCGGTGCCGGCGAGCGCGGCGTCGGTATAGGCGTTCTCCGCGCGGAGATACGCGGCGATGTCCTCCGGCAGCGCGGCGGGGTCCTTCAGCACCGCCTGCCAGTTCGCGGCCTTGAGCCACGCGTAATTGTCCGGGACCACGCGCCCGTGGACGGTGACCTGCGACGGGCGGATCTCGGCGACCGGCGCGTCCCCGCCCTTACCCTTCAGCATCTGCGCGCCCTCCGTCTCGGCATTCATCGTCTCGGCATTCATCGTCTCGGCATTCATGGCGCCGGGTGTGCCGCGTGCGGCGGACGGAGGCAAGCGGAGCCGTCGCGGGGTCGAAAAGCAACTGCGGATCGTAGTTCTGCCTGAAACACTACTGCAGGAGAGGTATTGCAAATCAAATGAGGGATATTGGAAGCAATTGATTCGTCAATTTCCCCGTAGTGGCGTCTTGCGATGCCTTTTACGATATCATATCCGAATTGAATGCCGCATGGTGAGGTTGTCGCGAAGTCAGGCTCCGGCGGCATAAAGCAAGATTGTTAGTGATAACTCAGTCAGCGCGTTAGCGATTTAAAAACTAAACAGGAAACGACACGGGCTATTCACTCACTGCCCTTGAGGTAAGGATCTAAGGTCATGAAAAGACAGCAAATCGCGCTCGACCGGATGCGGATGACCGTCAAGATCGCCACGTCCTACGTCAGCAACAGGAACATCGCGGCGGAAGAACTCGTGCCGCTGCTCGAACGCATCAGTCATGCGCTGGTCGGGGTGGCGACGGGCAAGGTCGTGGCGACGGCGCCCACCGGCCCGCTGGAGCCGGCGGTGCCGGTCAAGAAGTCGGTGACGGACGAATACATCATCTGCCTGGAGGACGGGCGCAGCTTCAAGTCGCTGAAGCGGCACCTGCGCGCGAAATACAACCTCAGCCCCGAGCAGTACCGGGCCAAGTGGGGCCTGCCGCCGGATTACCCGATGGTGGCGCCGAACTACGCCCAGGCCCGCTCCAACCTCGCCAAGGCGATCGGCCTCGGCCAGCCGCGCGAGAGCTTCGGGCGGGCCGCCTGATCCTCCGCTTCGGCCCCGGGTTCCGGCCCGGGGCAGGGCAACGCTTGCGCGCCCGCGGCGTTATGGCTGAGCCAAGCTTGCAGCGTTGGGCTCAGCGAGGAACGACATGGCCCGTGACCCCGTGACCGGCGAGGCGAGCCCCGCCGAGGATCTTGACGCCGTCAACGCCAACCTCGCGGATTGGGCGGCGCGCTCGGCCGCGACCAGCGACGCGCTGGTGGAGCGGTTCGAGGCCATGGGCTACGAGGTCCGCGGCAAGGACGAGGACGCGATCGCCGAGGTGCTGCGCCACCCGCCGACGCGCCCTGTGGGCAGGCCGGCCTGAATTCTTGACTTAAGACTATTTTCTGGTATCTCGGGTTTCCTCCGGTTCACTGCGTCGCGATGAGGGAACAAACCATGAACAAGCGCACCGAGAGCATGGCCCGTGGGCCCCTGCGCCGGGGCGAGGCGCGGCGGGCGGCGCCCGCGAGCGTGATCCTGTCGCGGGAGGCCACGCGGCTGCTGGCGGCCCTGGCGAATCCCGGCGCCGAGGCGCGGCCCGATCCGTTCGACGGGGAGGCGCTGATCGTCCGCCGGGCGGAGGGTGGGGTGTCGCTCGGCGGCGGGCGGTTCCCCCGGCGGGCGGCGGAGGATCTGCGCGCGGCCGACCTCGCGGCGGCGATGGCGGGCGGGCGCGTGGTGGTGACGGCGCCGGGCCTCGCGCGGCTGCGGCGGGAGCAGGGCGGCGCCATCGAGCCGTTCCGGGGGCAGCATCTCGATGTGGTGCGGGGCCGGGGGGCGGGCGAGCCGCCCCTGCGCGATGCCGGGGAGAGCCCGCTCGCCTGGATGGCCCGCCGCCGGGACCGCGACGGGCGCCCGATGATCGATCCCGTAGAGTACGAGGCGGGGGAGCGCCTGCGCCGGGACATCGCCCAGGCGCTGATGCTGCCGAAGATGGGCGCGGACTGGACCGCCCCCCGCGTGGATGGCGGCGGCGCGCGGGACCCGGCCTCGGGGTCCGACACGGCGGTGGCGGCGCGCCAGCGGGTGCGTGCGGCGCTCGCGGCGGTGGGGAGCGACCTGTCGGACCTGCTCCTCGACCTCTGCGGCTTCCTGAAGGGGCTGGAGCGGATCGAGACCGAGCGCCGCTGGCCGGCGCGCTCGGCCAAGGTGGTGGCCCGCATCGCCTTGGCGCGGCTCGCGGAGCATTACGGCCTGGAGCGCGAGGCGCGCGGGTCGGAGCGGGCCCGCTCCCGCCTGTGGCGGATGAACGGCTAGGCCGAGAGGCGCACCGCGTCGCGATGGATGCGGTCGGCCATGGCGCGCACGCCGTTGGAACGCTGCGGCGTCAGGTGCTCGCCGAGGCCGAGCTTGGTGTAAAGGGCGAAGGCGTCGGTGTCGGCGGCTTCGCGGGGGGACTTGCCGTCGAACAGGGCGACCATCAGGGCGACGAGGCCCCGCACGATGTGGGCGTCGCTGTCGCCCTTCACCCGCAGCCTGCGGTCGCCCCCGGCCTCATCCACGGCGAGGTCGAGCCAGACCTGGCTGGCGCAGCCCTGCACCTTGTTGGCCTCGGCGTGCAGGGCCTCGTCGGCGGGGGGCAACTGGCGGCCGAGCTCGATCAGGTAGCGGTAGCGCTCCTCCCAATCGTCGATGAACTCGAAATTGTCGATGATGGTCGTGATCGGCGGCAGCATGGTCGAACTCACGGCGCCTCGGTGGCGCGGGGCAGGGGCAGTTCCAGCGTCAGCGGGTTGGCGGGGGTCGCCTCGCCGCCCACCAGGATCTCGGCCTGCGCGGCGTAGGCGGCGATGAGGCGCGGGCCCAGCTTCGGCACGGTCGGCCGGTTCGGCTCCCCGACATCGCTGACGTTGGAGATGACGGAGACGGTGATCGGCCCGTCCGGCGGCGCCTCGATGCCGATGGCGATGGAGCAGGCCACGGTCTCGGCGGTGGCGTCGAGGCATTCGGCGACGATCTCGGCGACGATCATGCCGAGCGCGTTGGCGGTGCGCGGCTCCACGAGGCCGTTGCCGCCGCCGTTCACCTGCACGCCGATCCGCCCGGCCCGGCGCAACTGCCCGAGGCCGGAGGCGAGGCGGCGCAGGTAGTCGCGCAGGTCGATGGAGGCGATGTGCGGCGCCTCGTGCAGGTGCTGCTGGACGAGGGCGATGGCCCGCACCCGCTGGCCCAGGGCCTCGAAGCTGCCCCGGCAGGCATCCGGCGCGGCGCGGCCGTAGAGGCCGATCAGGCTCACCATCACCTGAAGGTTGTTGCGCACCCGGTGATAGACCTCGGCGAGCAGCGCCTCCTTCTCGGCGAGCGCATGCTCGATATGCTCCTCGGCATGCTTCCGGTCGGTGATGTCGAAGCAGGAGCCGAGATAGCCGAGGAACCGCCCCTCCTCCACGAGGGGGCGCGCGGTGTCGAGGAGCCAGCGGTAGACGCCGTCGTGCCGGCGCAGCCGGAACTCCACGGTGAAGGGCTCCCGCGCGGCGAGCGCCGTCTCGACGATCCGGGCGTGGCGCTCGAAATCCTCCGGGTGCAGGCCCTCGCGCCAGCCCCGGCCAAGCTCGTCCTCCAGGGTCCGCCCGGTGAATTCCAGCCAGCACTCATTGTGGTGGACCGCCTGACCGTACTGGTCGGAACGCCACAACATCAGAGGCACCACGTCCGCGAACTGGCGGAAGCTGTCGCTCAGGGCAGCCGCCCCCGCATCGTCCGACACCTGGGATCCGCTCCGATCAGCCGATGATGGGATTTCGCCCATGCTTAACTCTTAGCGCTATCGGGATGGGTGGCCGAAGGAAACGCGCCGGTCAACGTGTCGGGGTGGGTGCCGTTCCGGCTTCACACAGCGGACATGCCGACGCGGCCCACCTCGCAAGACCACAGGCCCAGGATATGACTTTTATCGTTGACACCGGCACGCTGGTTCGGTAGAAGGTACGCACGCTCAAGAAGTGTGGGGGCGGCCGATGCCTAACAAAGCCGGCCACCCGGCCGCATTGCGCGCCGAGGCGCAGCGTCTCCTTCAAGACAGAAGCCTGACCGTCGGCGCCATCGCGCAGCGGCTGGGCGTGCCCGCACGCACGGTCGTCGGGTGGAACCTGCGCTGCGGCGCGCGGCCGCCGAAGCCCCATCCGCGCACCCTCAAGGAATGGCTCCCGTCGCGGCGGGGGGCGATGTCGCGGCTCCTCGCGGTGCCGGAGATCGACCCCGGCGACGTCGCGGAGGCGGCGGGCTATGCGCGGGACGCGGCGGACATGCTGCTGGCCGCCTTCGGCGCCGCGCCCTGGCGCGAAGCGGACGGGGACGTGGCGGACCCGCCCCGCCTGCGGGCGCGGCTGCGGGCGCATATCGGCCGGCAGATCGCGGTGCTCGACGCGGCGCTTTCGGCGCCGGAGCGGCCGGGGCTCGATTCGGCCAAGGTGCTGCGCGACCTCGGCGGCCTGAAGCGGCTGCTGGACGATCTCGATTCCGATGGGGCAGGGGAGGGCGCGGTCCATGACGAGCCGTCCCGCTCCGACACTTCCGCCGGCGCCGGCGACCCGGCCGCCCTCCGCGAGGAGATCGCGCGGCGCTTTGATCGCTTTGTCGCGGGCGGGGAGGCTCCCTGACTTCCTGGCGGGCCTGCCGCCGGATCTGCTGGCCGGGCTCGACGCGGATTGGCTCCACCGGGCGCGGGCGGATCAGCTCCCGCCGGAGGGCGACTGGACCATCTGGGCGGTGATCGGCGGGCGCGGCTGCGGCAAGACGCGGGCGGGGGCCGAATGGGTCGATGCCCTGGCGCGGGGCGATCCCGCCTTCACGGGGGAGGCGGTGGGGCGGATCGCCCTGGTCGGCGAGACCCTGCACGATGTCCGCGACGTGATGATCGAGGGGGAATCGGGCCTGCTCAACCTGCCCCGGCGGGGCCGGGCGCGGCCCGTCTGGTTCCCGAGCCGCCGCCGGGTGGTCTGGGGCAACGGGGCGGTGGCGCAGGCCTTCTCGGCCGAGGAGGCCGATTCCCTGCGCGGCCCGCAATTCGGCGCGGCCTGGTGCGACGAGATCGCCAAGTGGCGCGAGGCGGAAGCCGCTTTCGACATGCTGCAATTCGGCCTGCGCCTCGGGGCGCGGCCGCGCAGCCTCGTCACCACCACGCCCCGGCCGGTGCCGCTGATCCGGCGGCTGCTCGCCGACCCGCGCACGGTCGTCACGCGGGCGCGCACCCATGACAACGCCGAGAACCTCGCCCCCGATTTCCTCTCGGCGGTGGTCGGGCGCTACGCCGGCACCCGCCTCGGGCGGCAGGAACTCGACGGCGAACTCATCGCCGACCGGCCGGACGCCCTGTGGACGCGGGAGGGGATCGAGGCGGCCCGGGTCGCGGCGGCGCCGGACCTGTCGCGGATCGTCGTGGCGGTGGACCCGCCCGCCAGTTCGGGGGCGCGCTCGGATGCTTGCGGGATCGTCGCCGCCGGGCGGCAGGGGGAGCGCGCCTTCGTGCTGGCGGATGCGAGCCTGCGCCGGGCCACGCCCGAGGCGTGGGCGACGGCGGCCCTCGCGCTCTATCACCGGCTGGAGGCCGACGCCCTGGTGGTGGAGGTGAACCAGGGGGGCGAGATGGCGGAAAGCGTCATCGCCCAATGCGACCCCGCCGTGCCGGTGGTGGCGGTGCGGGCGCGGCGGGGGAAGTACCTGCGGGCGGAGCCGGTCTCGCTGCTCTACGCCCGTGGCCTCGTCCACCATGTCGGCGCGTTGCCCGCGCTGGAGGACGAGATGTGCGATTTCGGGCCGGAGGGCCTGTCGAACGGGGCCTCACCGGACAGGCTCGACGCCCTCGTCTGGGCGCTCACCGACCTCATGCTCGGCGCCCGCGCCGAGCCGAGGATCCGGCGCCTGTAGCGGGACCCGCCCGGCGCCGGGAACCGGCCTTACTTGTTGCTGCCGCCGCCCTGCGGCACGGCGCGGGAGGGCTGGCCCGCATTGCCGCCGGCCGAGGAATTGGTGGTGACGGTGTCGGCGGGGTTGCCGTTCGAGATGGTGGCGGCGTTCGGCGCGCCGGTCGAGCCCGATTGCGGCGTGACCACGGGCGCCGAGGATTGCGGCGCGGTGGGCGGGGTCGCGGCGGTCTGCGCCAGGGCAGCGCCGGTCAGGCCGAGCACGATGGTCGTGGACGCGACGATGGTACGAACGAGCATGTAAGCGAACCCTCTTTCCAAGACGTCTCGCTGTCCAACGTCCCCCGGCGCGAAGAGGTTCGCAGAAAAACGGCGCGCCCCGGGCAGGGCGCGCCGTCAGTAGGTTCGTGGTCTCTGGAACGAACCGTATTCCGAATACAGCATCATGCTGTGGCTCGCTGTGGCGAAAGCATCACGCCCGCCGGGCAATGCGGCATTCTTTCGCGCCTAAGTTGCGTCGCCCCGCGCGACGCCTTCCTCCCGCACGAGGCAAACCATGCCCAAGCTTCTCGACCGGCTCGTCCGGGCGGCCGGACGCGCGCGCCCGGCCCTCGCCACCAAGGCGTCGCCGCCGGGCTTCGCGCTCTATGCCGATTGCCGGCCGAGCTGGACCCCGCGCGATCCGGCCTCCCTGGCGCTCGCGGGCTACCAGCGCAATCCGGTGGTCTACCGGGCGGTGCGGCTCGTGGCGGAATCGGCCGCGAGCCTGCCCCTGGGCGCGGTCTCCGGCGAGGGGCGGGGGCTGATGGCGCTCCTCGCCCGGCCGAACCCGCGCGAGAGCGGCGTGCAGCTGCTGGAGACGGTCTATGCCGACCTGATGCTCGCCGGCTCGGCCTATCTCGAAGCGGTGAGCGTCGATGGCCGCGTGGTGGGGTTGCAGGCCCTGCGGCCGGAGCGGATGCGGGTGGTGACCGGGCCGGACGGCTGGCCGAGCGCCTACGTCTACACGGTGGACGGGCGCAGCCGCCGCTTCGACCTGGCGGACGGGGCGCTGCCGCCGATCCTGGCGCTCAGCCTGTTCCACCCCGGCGACGACCATGGCGGCCTGCCGCCCATCGCGGCGGCGGCCGCCGCGCTCGACATCCACAACGCGGCGGCGGCCTGGAACAAGGCGCTCCTCGACAACGCCGCCCGGCCCTCCGGCGCCCTCGTCTTCGCGGGCGCCTCCCTGTCCGAGACGCAGTTCGACCGGCTGAAGGGCGAGCTGGAGGCGAATTACCAGGGGGCCGGCAATGCCGGGCGCCCGCTCCTCCTCGAAGGCGGGCTCGACTGGAAGCCGCTGGCGCTCTCCCCCCGCGACATGGATTTCGTGGAGGCCAAGAACGCGGCGGCGCGGGAGATCGCCCTGGCCTTCGGGGTGCCGCCCCTGCTCCTCGGCCTGCCGGGGGACAGCACCCACGCCAACTACGCCGAGGCCAACCGCGCCCTCTACCGGCAGACCCTGATCCCCCTCGCGCGGCGCACGGCGCAGACCATCGCCCACTGGCTCGAACCGGCCTTCGGCGCGGTGGAGCTGGAACCGGACCTCGACCGGATCGAGGCCCTGGCCTCCGAGCGGGAATCCCTGTGGCGGCGCGTCCAGGCCGCCGACTTCCTCACCCAGGCCGAGAAGCGCGAGGCGGTGGGCTACCCGCCCGAGGCCTGAGCCCACCACCCCACCCCACCAGGAATGCCCCCATGGATGGCCTCATCACCGGCTATGCCAGCCTGTTCGGCGTGCCCGATCTCGGCCGCGACGTGGTCATGCCCGGCGCCTTCGCCGGCACCCTGGCCCGGCGCGGCGCGGCGGGCGTGCGGATGCTGTTCCAGCACGATCCGGCCGAGCCCATCGGCCGCTGGATCGCGCTCCGCGAGGATGCGCGCGGCCTCTACGCGGAGGGCCGGCTCAACCTCGCCGTCCAGCGCGCCCGCGAGATCGCGGCGCTGATGCGCGAGGGGTCGCTCGACGGCCTCTCCATCGGTTTCCGCACCCTCAGCGCCCGCCCCGGCGCCGACGGGTCCCGCCGCCTGCAGGGGATCGACCTCTGGGAGATCTCCGTCGTGACCTTTCCCCTGCAGCCGGGGGCGCGGGCGAGCCCGAGCCCCAGCCCCGAGGCCCTTCGCGGCCTCGCCCGGCTCATCGCCCCCGCCCGACCCCTTTCCACCCCCCGCCACGAGGTTTGCCGATGACGTTCCATGCCGCCCTCGAAACCAAGGCCGTTCTGCCGCCGCTGGAGAACAAGGCCGCCGAGCCCGCCCCCGTCCGCTCGGCCGTCGATGACGTCGCCGCCGCCTTCGCGGCCTTCAAGGAGACCAACGACACGCGCCTGCGCCAGATCGAGACGCGGCTGTCCGCCGACGTCGTCACCGAGGAGAAGCTCGCCCGCATCGACGCGGCCATCGACGCCGCCCGCACCCGCCTCGACCGGATGGGCCTGGAACGCGCCCGCCCGGCGCTCGCCGACCCGCTCCCCCGCGACGACGGCGCCTCGCAGGAGCACAAGGCGGCCTTCGACCTCTATGTCCGGGCCGGCGAGAGCGGCGGGCTGAAGCGGCTGGAATCCAAGGCGATGTCGGCCGGCTCCGGGCCGGATGGCGGCTACCTCGTCCCCGACAACCTGGAGCGGACGGTGCTGCAGCGGCTCGCCGTCCTCTCGCCGATCCGCGCCATCGCCAGCGTGCAGCAGATCTCCGGCGGCCAGTACAAGCGGGCGGTCTCGACCGGCGCCCCCGTCACCGGCTGGGTGTCGGAGACGGCGGCCCGCCCCGGCACCGACGCGCCGAGCCTCGCGCAGATCGCCTTCCCGGCGGCGGAGCTCTACGCGATGCCCGCCGCCACCCAGACGCTCCTCGACGATGCCGTCGTCAACGTCGAGGAATGGCTGGCGGGGGAGGTCGAGACCGCCTTCGCCGAGCAGGAGGGCATCGCCTTCGTCACCGGCAGCGGCGTCGGGCGGCCGAAGGGCTTCCTCGCCGCCGACACGGTGGCGAACGCCTCCTGGGCGCCGGGCAAGCTCGGCTTCGTCGGCACGGGCAACTCGGCGGCCTTCGCGGCGGCGAACCCGTCCGACGTGCTGTTCGACCTCGTCTACGCCCTGCGGGCCGCCTACCGCCAGAACGCCCGCTTCGTGATGAACCGGAAGACGCAGAGCGCCATCCGCAAGTTCAAGGACGCGGACGGCAACTACCTCTGGCAGCCGGCGCTGGCCGCCGACCGCTCGGCAACGCTGATGGGCTTCCCCGTCACGGAGGCCGAGGCCATGCCCGACATCGGGGCGGGAAGCCTCTCCGTCGCCTTCGGCGACTTCCGGCGGGGCTATCTCGTGGTGGACCGCACGGGCCTGCGGGTGCTGCGCGACCCCTATTCCGCCAAGCCCTACGTGCTGTTCTACACCACGAAGCGCGTCGGCGGCGGGGTGCAGGACTTCGACGCGATCAAGCTCCTGAAGTTCGCCTGATCGCGCGCCCGTCCCGGCCGGTGCGCCTCAGCGCCGGCCGGGACGGGCCATCCAGTCGGAGCGGTGGCGGCGGGGGATCGCCTCGCCGGGCTGCACCTGCGCCAGCTCGGCCGCCCGCGAGGCGATCCAGCCCGTATGCTCGGCCACGGGGGTCACGGCGGTGAAGCCGCCGCAGGCGGTGCGGCGGGCGCCCTGCTGCAAGGCGCCGCTCGACCAGCTGACGACCCCCGCGATGCGGTAGCCGCCGGGCCCGCCGGTCAGGATCGGCCCGCCGGAATCGCCGAGGCAGGCGCCCGCGCCCGCCGTCTCCGCGAGGCGGCGGCGGTCCGTCACCACGGTGACGCGGTTGGCGACCTGCAGGGAGCCGATGGACACGAGCGGGGCCTGCCGCAGCACCCGCGCGCTGCCGCGCCGGTTCTCGGCCACCACGCCGTAGCCGGCGATCTCGACCGTGTCGCCCGTGCCGATGGAGCCGGCGCTGCGCGGGTCGAGGGGCATGTAATC
Source organism: Methylobacterium sp. TK26 (assembly GCF_055361565.1). Taxonomy (NCBI): domain Bacteria; kingdom Pseudomonadati; phylum Pseudomonadota; class Alphaproteobacteria; order Hyphomicrobiales; family Methylobacteriaceae; genus Methylobacterium; species Methylobacterium sp. TK26. The sequence continues at coordinate 3,808,410 of NZ_CM143965.1, forward strand.
GGCCCCGAGGGGCTGGGCGAGCTTGAGCAGGGCGAGGTCGACGCCCGGCTGGTCCTCCGGCGTCGTGCCGGGGACGAAATCGGGGTGCATCGTCGCGGCGATGACGTCGATGCGGTGCTGCCGGAAGGCGCGGTCCACGCTCACCACGCGGTAGCCCGCCGGGCGCATCACGCAATGGGCGGCGGTGAGGACCAGATCCGGCCCGATCAGCGTGCCGGAGCAGATCTCGCCGTCCGTGCTCTCCACGCGCACCACGAAGCTGCGGGTGCCGTTCGGATCGCGGGAGACCTCGCCCTGGATCACCGCCCGCGCCGGGGGCACCGCCCCGAAGGTCAGGCCGGCGAAGGCCGCGAGGCCGGCGAGGATCGGGCCGGTCGTGCGGGGCATACGGGCGGGCATCGGGGACTCCGGGGGAAGGGCCAAGGCGACGCCAGGGGGACCGTACCCAAGCAACGGTAGTTCAGACAAACCGAGCGGCCAAGCTGCGGTTCCGCAATACTGGCCGTTGTGCCGGGTCATCCAAGGGAATTCTAGGGTGTCCAGCGGGCCGTGATGCCCCACCCCCCGAGGGTGCGGTCGAGCCAGTCGCGCTGGGGGCCGAGGCGCACCGCCTGGGTGAGCCCGCCGCAGGCCCCGCCGATCCAGGCCGAGACCGCGAGCACCGCGCCGTCCGCCCCCGTCACCGGGCCGCCGGAATCCCCCTGGCAGGCGCCCGCGCCCTGGCTGCCTTGAAGCCACAGGAGGATCCCGCTCGGGCCGTAGGGCTCCACCACGGGCACCGCCACGCTGCGGAAGGTGCCGGTGGAGCGCGGATCGCCGGGCCGCGACGCGCCGTAGCCCGCGAGCGTCAGGCTCTCCCCCGCCCGCGCCTGCGCGGCGCCGAGGGTCGCGGGGGCGAAGCGCGGCGGCAGGGGTTCGGCGGTGCGCACCAGCGCGAGGTCGATGGAGCGGCGGCGCTTGGCCACCGCCCCCGGATCGTAGCCCGGATGCACCGCGCGGGCGGCGACCTCCACGAGGACCGGCGCCCCGTCCGTGCCCCGGTAATGCACCCGCAGGGCGTGCGGCCCGGCGGCGCAATGGCCGGCGGTGAGCACCGCGTCGGGCGCGAGCACGACGCCCGTGCACACGCCGCCCACCGCGTTCAGCACCATCACGGCGCCCCCCGGCGGGGTGTCGGCCCCGCCCACGATCGCCGCCGCCGGCCAAGTCGCCAGACAGCACGCCGGAAGGGTCAGGCAGAGGGCGAGCACGGCTCTGGGCAACGGCATCGAACGTCCTGAAGGAGACCCGCGCGATGACCCCGATACGCGCCGCGACGCCCCCCGTCGAGCCGGTGAGCGTCACCGACCTGCGCCTGTACCTGCGCCTCGACCCCGACGACGGCGGCGTCGAGGACGCGCTCCTCGGGCAGCTCCTCGCCGGGGCGCGGGCGAGCCTGGAGCGGGAGGCGCGGCGGGTCCTCGTGCCCGGCCGCTACCGCATCGCCCTGCCGGGCTGGCCGCGCGAGAACTGGCTGCCCCTGCCGCTGAGCCCCCTGGTCGGGCTGGTGCGGGCGGGGCTCGCGGCCCCGGACGGGAGCGTCGCCGACCTGCCCGCCGGGCTCGTGCGCCTCGGGCCGGACCCGGTCGAGGCGCCGGCCCTGTGCTTCACCGGCCCGCTGCCCGATCTCGGCGCGGCGACCCTCGTGATCGAGGTCGCGGCCGGCTACGGCGGCGACGGGCCGCCGCTCCCGGACGACCTCCGGCTCGCCATCCTGCGCCTCGCCGCCGCCCGCTACGAGCACCGGGGCGACGAGCCCGACGACAGCCCCGCCGACGCGCGCCGCCTCGCCGCGCCCGCGCGCCGCCTGCGCCTCTGACGCCCCCCGAAAACCCGGAGCCCGCCATGGCATCCCCTGACCGCCGCCCGTCGCTCGGCGCGCGGCGCCGCCGCTTCGTGCTCGAAAAGCCGGTGGAGCAGCCGGACGGGTTCGGCGGCGTGCTGCGCCGCTACGTGGCGGGCCCCACCCTCTGGGGCGCCATCGCCGTGGTGGGCGACGTGGGTCGCCCGAGCGGGGGCCGGGCCGACAGGCTCGTCACCCACCGCGTCACCCTTCGTGCCCGCGCCGACCTGACCCCCGCCATGCGCCTCAGCGCGGGCCCGCGCCGCTTCGCGATCCGCGCCGTCTCCGACCCGGACGAGCGGGGCCGCGACTGCGTCTGCGAGGTCGAGGAACTGGTGCCGGAGGCGGGCCAATGAGCGACCCGAGCCCGCTGCTCGCCTTCCGCGCCGGCCTCCTCACGCGGTTCGCCGCCGACGCGGCCCTGGTGGCGCTGCTCGGCGGCGGCGTCCGCCTCTACGACGAGCCGCCGCGCGGGGCCGCGCCGGTCTACGCGCTGTTCGGCGAGGCCGAGATCCGCGATGATTCCGTCGACGGCGCCGGCCGCCACCGCCACCGGCACGAGGTGGCGGTGATCGCCAAGCCCGGCTCCGTCCGCACCGCGTTGGACGCCGCCGCGCGGATGGCGGCGCTCCTGGTCCGACCGGACATGCCGCTCCAGGGCTGCCGCCTCGTCACCCTGCGGGTGAGCGCCCTGAAGGCGAGCCGCGACGAGCGCACGGGCGAGGCCCGCGCGACCCTGACGGTCGAGGCCGTCACCGAAGCACTCTGACACGGAGGATGAGATGGGCGCGCAGGCGGGCAAGGACCTGTTGATCCGGGCGAGCGACGGGGCCGGCGGCTACGTCGCGGTGGCGGGCCTGCGGGTCCGGCAATTCAGCCTCAACGCGGAGGCGGTGGATGTCACCAACGCCGATTCCGCCGGCCGCTGGCGGGAACTGCTCGCCGGGGCGGGTGTAATCCGAACCAAAGAATACGCCTACGGACGCATACTCGCGCCAAATACGAACCATACTTCGATCTAGAAAATAAACTTACCCTGCTGATCAAGTTGATGTTCGCATAGTCGCGCAACGCAGCCGAAATAGTTGTTGCGTCCGTCCTCTATTGATCTAGCTCGATCCTCATCGTCCACCTGTTCGACGGCTGTGAATGTCCGCGGCGGCTCTGCAACCGTCCTCTGACAGCCAGCGGCAACGGGTGGCCTTCAGGGTTTGAACAGAGGTCCACAATGGAGAACGTCAATCGCGAGATCGCTATGAAGCGCATCCGTGCGCTGATGGCAAAAACAGTCGCCAACGGCTGTAGTGAGAGCGAGGCGATGGCTGCGGCGGCGAAGGTCGGCGAGCTGATGGACCGCTACGGGCTGACCTACTCCGATCTCGAGCTCAAATCCGAACGCTGTCAGCAGCATGAGGCCACGGATCGCCACCACCACGTCGAGTTGGTCGCGAACGCCATCGCGCGCTTCTGCCACTGCCGTGTGTGGTCCAATGAGGGCCGCATTCAATATTTCGGCTTACAAATTGACGTACTCATCGCTGGCTACATGACGGATCTCTGCCGCACTGCGATGGAAGTCGGCTTCAAGACCTTCCTTCACTCGGACCAGCGTCCGCAGGGCCAAAACGGTCGCACATTGCGCAAGCCGTTCATGGTCGCGATGGCGCTTCGTCTCTCCGAACGCATCAAGGCGATGGCGACGGCACGGGAAAGGACGGCGATCACTGCGGACGGAACGTCTCTTACGCTCGTGAAAAACGCGGTCGTCGACGAGCAGTATCGCGCCCTTGGCTATCAGTTCACTTGGAGTTCTGCTCCCCGACAGTACGGCAACGCAGCAGCACGAGCAGCCGGTCGAGCGGCTGGCGACCGCGTGAACCTCATACCAGGGGTTGGTGGAACACCGCGACCAAAGTCGCTATCGTGACAGCGCCCCTGCCACCTAATCCTAAGTCTCCGGCCGATCGCCCCCGCCATGCGATCGTGCCAAAAGCTTGGTTTGGACAGGGCATCCCGAGAGTGCCGGAGTGCTAGTGGGCCCGGATGAAATCGGAGGTATCGAAGTTGCGCTTTTTCTCGATGGCCGGCGCGAAGATGTTGTCGTGAAAGCCCTGCTTGTGCCCACTGCACCTCCGGTCGAACGCCTTGGCGAACCCCTCTCTATGCATTGTACGGTAGGCGTCGGCGAACACACGAGCGACGCAGATGCAGTGCATGAAACGGTAGTCAAGCCATTTCTGCCCGAATAGGCAATTCTACTTCTGGCAGAACTTGGGGAACAGCCAAAAAATTTCGTCGCATTCGTCCAGGATCTTGTCCCACCTGGCCTGCCCCCATTCGGTGGACCGGGTGTGAAGTTAGTGCATCGTCGGTCGTGTGACGATGGCAGGAGGGGCGGACGGCACTGACCCGCTCGGTTCGGTTGGCCAGATGACGACCTCTGGCGCAGGCGGCTGGTAGCCGAGCGACGAGTGCGGTCTTAGGGTGTTGTAGTGCCTCCGCCATTGCTCGATCACGACGCGGGCTTCCTTGAGCGTGTAGAAGACCTCGCCGTTGAGGAGTTCGTCGCGCAGCTTCGCGTTGAAGCTCTCGCGGTACCCGTTCTCCCACGGGCTGCCCGGCTCGATGTAGGCAGTTGCTGATCCAACCGCAGCGATCCAGTTCACTCCCCGACCGCCAATTCGTGCCAAAGAATCACGAAATCAAGAGGAAATGCACCGAGGCTAGCGGCCGCTCATTGGCGGTGTTTGGCTATGGCCAAGCAATGATTCATATCATGATCAGGCGACATGCCGCTATCCCCGCTCTCAATGACGGCGATTTCGCGCGTAATGATATTTTTCGGGCTATGATCCATGGAATTGTGTTCATGATTGCGAAATTTTGGTCGTGCAACATATGTTTTCTTCCGGCACCGTTCGGAATAAGAATTGGCCCTATAGTCATCACCGGTAATTCGAGATCATCGACATGTTTTACTTTGCGGATAAAGGGCGCAGAATCAAGTCAGCGGCATCGACTCTCGAGGCGCTCCGCACGCCAGTAATGAACCTGGGCGTCAATGGGATCGTCACGGCCGTTAATCCCGCTATGGCCGAACTGCTGCAGCGGGAGGCTGAGCGCCTGCCTAGCCTCTGGCTAGGCAGCGCCTGTGGCCGCCGCGTCGATGATCTTTGCCGCGACGAAAACGGCCGTTCCTTGGCGGCTGGGCCCGGCCAATTCGTGGTCACTCTCGGCGGCAGCCGCTACGACGTGACCGCTACCTCAATACTAGCTGGGACAGAGCACGGCGGGCTAGCGCTAGAATGGGCCGAGGCTGGCCCGCGCCTTGAACGCATGGATCAAGCCCGACGCCTCGCCGCGGTCGAGGCGTCCCAGGCCGTAATCGAGTTCCTACCCGACGGTACCATCGTCGCTGCGAACACTGCCTTCCTCGAACTTATGGGCTTTGCGCTCGACGAGATCCGTGGACGCCACCACTATATGTTCGTTGACCCTCTTTACCGCGACAGCCGAGACTACGCCGCCTTCTGGGATGCGCTGCGCGCAGGACGTGCCGAAGTCGCCGACTTCAAACGCATCACGAAGGCCGGCAAGACGGTCTGGATCAAGGGCTCCTACAACCCGATCCGGGACGAGACCGGCAAGGTCGCCAAGGTAGTGAAATTCGCCACCGACATCACCGCCAAGACCGTCGAGGCCGCGGCACTCAAGGGTCAGGTCGACGCCATCCGCAAGTCGCAGGCGGTGATTAGTTTCGACCTCGACGGGCGCGTCCTTGAGGCCAACGAAAACTTTCTAAAGGCAGTCGGCTACACCGCCGCCGAGGTCGTTGGCCAGCACCACGGCATGTTCGTCGATTCTGAGTACCGCCTTAGCGCGGAGTATGCGCGGTTCTGGGAGGCACTGCGCCGCGGCGAATATCAGGCTGGGCAGTTTCGCCGCCTCGGCAAGGGCGGGCGCGAGGTGTGGATTGAGGCAAGCTACAATCCGATCCTCGATGCCGACGGACGGCCGGTGCAAGTTACGAAGTTCGCCATTGACGTTACTGCGCAGGTCGAGCAGCGCGAGCGGGTACGGCTGATGGAGGAGACCGCTGCCCGGGATCGACTCGAAGCCGAGGCGCGCCACAAGGCAGACCTCGCGGCCATGGCCGATGCCTTCGAGCAGACAGTTGGTTCGGTCCTGACCTCGGTCGCGTCCGCCGCCGCCGAGTTGCAGGCCACCGCCGCCAGCATGTCCGGCATCGCGACCGAGACCGCTCAGCAATCCACCGCCGTGGCTGCCGCCGCTAACCAGGCATCAGCCAACGTCGGCACCGTGGCCGCGGCCGCCGAGCAACTGGGCGCTTCCGTCGACGAGATCGGGCGGCAAGTCGCAGGCTCCGAGGAACTCGCCGGGCAGGCCGTGGCGGAGGCCGACCAAACGGCGGCGCTCGTGCAAGAACTCAGTGAAGCGGTCCGGAAGATCGGCGACGTAGTGGCCATGATCTCGGCCATCGCGGGCCAAACTAACCTGCTCGCCCTCAATGCCACCATCGAGGCGGCGAGGGCCGGCGAGGCTGGGCGCGGTTTCGCTGTGGTCGCTGCCGAGGTTAAGGAACTGGCTAACCAGACCGCACGTGCCACCGACAACATCACGGCGCAGATCGGGCGCATCCAGGGTGCCACGGGCAGCGCGGTCGGGGCTATCGACGGAATCCGCCGCCGTATTCAGGAGATTAATGGGGTCGCATCGTCCATCGCTATCTCCGTGCAGCAGCAGGGCGCAGCCACACAGGAAATCGTGCGCAACGTCTCGGAGGCGGCGGCAGGCACCGGCGAGGTCACGAGCAACGTCACCGGCGTTGCCCGCGCTGCGGAGGAAACTGGCGCAGCGGCTGCACAGGTGCTCACCGCGGCCTCCGACCTATCACGGCAGTCGGAGCACCTCGGTGGTGAGGTCGCCCGGTTCCTGTCTAAGATCCGAGCCGCGTGAGGCGGCTGTGGCCGATCTTTTGATCCTCCCCATCGCCATGACGTTGGACGGCGTCCATCGGCTCCACGACGAGCTGGAAGCGGCGGTTCGCGATGGGGTCGACCTCGGCTCGCGCAGATCGCAGATCGCCTGCTTAACTGCTTCCCTAGCGTGTTCGCTAGAGCAACTGAGGGCGGCGCTTCCGGTCGTGGTTAAGGAAGCAGGCCTTGACGAAGAGTTGGCAGCTACTTTCGTTGTGACCGCAGCTCGCTTGTCGTGCATCGCACAATTGGTAGCCGGCTTAGCTAACGTCTGCGTTAGGGCATCTCGTTCATGATCGCGGGTGCGGAGTGCGGTAGCAGAGCGCCGCACAGGTCCTGCAGACGATCGAAGTATGAATGGCCGTGACGCATTTATGACTGCAGTCTATGGCCCGTTTTCCGGCGGGATCGTGCTGCAATTTACAACGTGAAGCGGTCATCACTCTTCCCGGTTTCAGCCTGCGAGCGTGAGGCTTTGCGCGCTCTCCCGCCTCGGCGCTGCTCAATGTGATCACACGTTCTGACATAGCCTCAATCCTTGGCAGCTATCTCGCTATCGACCCCAGCTCGCCAATCTCGCTGCCCTCAGAGCTTTTTAATGCTTCCATGTGTCAGAAGTACGAAAATAAGTATTTTTGCAACTTACTAATAATATTTATAGCTAAGAACGATATTTATATTTGCGTTGCTGGTTTTTGAAAAGACATACAATAGTATTTTAACCAACATAATCAATTGATAATACGACAGAGTTTTTTGATACCTATGAAAGTTCAATAGTCGGAGATTGTGATGGCTAGTAACATATTAGGTTGTCAGTCTAAGCATATCCTCGAGTCGGATTGCCCTGCAACGGCGGTGTCGAGTGCGTTCGGCCTTGCTCAAGCTGCCACCTATGCGTTCATCACCAGTGACGACAAAGGTCGCATCACCTTTGCGAACAACGCAGCTGCGGCACTTTTCGGTTACAGCCACGCCGAGTTAATAGGCGCAAACATCGATCTTATTGTTCCGGAGCGATTTCGCGCTAGCCACGATAATGGTTTGGCGCGGATGGCCCGGAACGAGCCCTCGCGGCTGTCGGGTCGAACGATCGAAGTTATGGCGCGCCGCCGAGACGGCGGGGAGTTCCCCGCCGAATTTACGCTCTCGATGTGGCGAGATCATTCCGGCCTCAGCTTCGGTGCGATCTTGCGGGACATTTCAGAATGGCGGGCGCGCGACGAGCGTCTGGTCCAATTGGCCCATCATGATCTTCTTACTGGATTACCTAACCGCGCCTTTTTCGAAGAAACACTCAATGCAAGGTTGGTGTCCGGAAAGGCTGTCGGCATCCTTATGCTTGACCTCGACGGCTTCAAAGAAGTAAACGACAGTTGGGGCCACAGCACGGGTGATGCGGTACTTCAAACTCTGGCCATTCGACTGCCGGCTTGGCTCAGGGAGGATGTGGTCCTAGCGAGGTTCGGTGGCGACGAGTTCGCGGTCATGCTGCCGGAAGATGGCAATCTTGCCACGCTCGCCGCGAGCGCGACGTCGCTCCTCGACGCTTTCAACGCTCCGCTCCGTGTTGGATGCCATACCTTCCACCTCGGCGTCAGCATTGGTGGTGCCATCGGTCCGATGCAGGGAGCGTCCGCGGAGGAGCTCATAGGCAATGCTGACTTAGCTATGTTTCGATCGAAGCAAGAGGGCAAGCGCTGCTTTCATCCCTTCCAACCCGCGATGCGCAGCGCGCTACTGTCCCGGTTGGCCCTGCGGGCCGAACTGCACGAGGCAGCCCGGTCGGGCGAGTTCGTGCTGCACTATCAACCGCAGGTCGATCTCGGCACTGGACGCATCGTTGGAGCGGAGGCCCTTTTACGATGGCAGCATCCCAGGCACGGCCTGCTTTTGCCGGGTACCTTCCTGCCTCACCTCGAAGACCATCCCCTAGCCCTCGAAGTCGGGCGCTGGACCGTCGAGGAGGCTTGCCGACAGGCGGCGGCTTGGCGCGACGCAGGCTACCCGGTCGGGAGGATGGGCGTGAATCTGTTCACGGTTCAGGTGCGTTCAGGGACGCTGGCCTCGAACGTGTCCGATGCCATCCGGCGGCATCATCTGAATCCTGGGATGCTGGAGTTGGAAATCACCGAGACTATCATGCTGAGCGCCGACCAAGCGGACATTGACCAGTTCCGCGACCTGCATCACCAAGGAGTCGGCATTGCATTCGATGATTTTGGTACGGGCTATGCCTCGTTGAGCTCGCTCAAGCGATTTCCCTTGACGCGCCTCAAGATCGACCGCGGTTTCATTCGTGATTTGATGGCCGACCGGCACGACGCCGCCGTAGTGCGTGCAATCATCCAGATCGGGAACGATACAGGCCTCGACATCATCGCGGAAGGCATCGAGACCAGGGAACAGGAGGCACAGTTGGTTGAGATGGGCTGCCGGCACGGCCAGGGCTACCTCTATGCCAAGGCGCTTGAGGCGGCGCAGTTTGCTGACTTCATGCGAGCTTCCGAAGACCTTGGTCGCTTGGCCAGTTGAGCGAGCAGCGCAGAATCGTTGCGCGTTCCAATCGCCTTCCACCTATACCTAGCCTGTAAGTATCAACTGCGCTGATCGTCTGCAATGATTTGCTCGCGGGAGAAGCAGCAACGTTCGGCTCCCCGTATTTTCCGCCTCAACGAGTCACTCAACTCCTATTTTGCAAGGGTTGGCGATGACCCGACGCCGTACCACCTCTATGGCCCTGGTAAGGATTTTATGATGCTTCTAAATTTCGAGTAAATGATGCTATTTTTCCAGGACGCTCCTGGTTTCTGCCGCTCCAACGACCGACCATTGGTCGGCGGACAGCCGAACAGCGACCGCCATCACAGGCGATATTGAACTGTCTTCGACGCATCTTATGGCCGCAGGCAAGACGTTTGCGATGTCCGTTGCCGCCGACGTCGCTGCATTCCGGTCGACGTAGGAGCCATGACATGCGCGTATCCTCCGTGTGACCAGTGGGTTCAATCTCATCTTACTTCGCGGCAGCACGCTGCGCTTGCTCGCGGCGCAATGGATCGCAGTCTATTGGAGCGATGCCGGTAAAGATCTCAAATTGGCTGTGCTCTCCGGTCGAGCGCAGCCAAGGGGCGAGGGTGATCCCTGCCTATGCGCCACTTATCTTCATAGGCGCTGAGCGCCCGTTCGCGTGATCGCCCGATCGCGCGCATTGCCGCACCGATTTTTCTCTTTGGTTCCCCGTGATTTTCTCTGGGTGCTGGAAGTTCACAGATGGATAAATTCCGCTCCGGCCGAAACCAGGCCATGGTCGACGACTGCCAGTGCCATAGTGTGCCAAATAGGGAGGTGATACGGCTCCGATCCCCGCGAATGCCGTACGACCCAGTCGGCCAACGAGCTTCGGTACGAAGCGCTCAATGCGTCTGGTATTTTCCGATTTACTGCTGCCGACGCTGATGACTGCACTGGCAAACGCGATACACGCTCGATGTGATGAACAATTAGTACGTCGGCACCATCCGCTGATCGGGCAGCGGCGCTTGCATCTTGAAGTGGAGACCTGCCGGCTGATAGTCGAACGATATCTCTGCCTGGCACTGTACCTTTAGCACGCGCTGAAGCAACGTCGAGCCGAAACCCCTTCGCGTCGGCGGTTCGGTGAGGGGACCACCCCGCTCGGTCCAATCGAGACACAGCACCGATCGGTCGCCCTTCTGCTCGACCGACCAGCTGATTCGGATGCGGCCGCCGGGCACGGACAGCGCCCCGTGCTTCGCTGCGTTCGTCGTCAACTCGTGGATGGCCATCCCGGTAGGGACCGCGAGATCACCGACGAGATCGACGCGCGGCCCGTCAAATACGATGCGAGAGCCCTCGCTGTCGTTATACGGGCCAAGCTCAGCCGTCAGCATGTCGCGTAGCGGGGCCTGCTGCCAATAATCCTCCGTCAGCAGGTTGTGCGTCTTCGCGAGCGAGATCACGCGCGCCGAGAACGCATTGTAAAACGCTTCGACGCTCGTCGCTGACCGGGCCGAAGCCCCGAGCAGCGCCTGCACCGTCGCCAGCGTGTTCTTCACCCGATGGTGCAACTCGCGGATCAGAAGCGTCTGGCGCTCGGCCGTACGCTCTCGCTCCGCGAGATAGGCGCGCGCCTCATGTTGCCGCCGTATCGCGCGCAGAGCCGCACGCACCGCTGTGACCAGGGTTGCAGGATGAAACGGTCGTTCCAGAACGGACACGTTGCCGAGCATTCCGGTAAGGCGGCCTGAAGCTTCAGAACCCCGCTGCGTCAACAGGATGAACGGGAAGTCCGACCACGGCGGCTGCTCGGTGATCCAGTCGGCGAGCGCCTGCCGGTTTGACGATAACAGCGCTTCCTCCGTTACGATCGCGCATCCGCCAGTCTCGAGGCGGGACACAAGATCGCCTAGCGATTGGCAAATCTGTGACCCGATCCTCTCCTCAGCTAGGATGGTCGTGGCGACCGCTGCATCGCGGCCAAGCGGGGCGAAGACCAGCGCCGGCCAGTCCGTCTCAGGCATTGAGTTCGCTGGCGGGCTGGAGCGAGGTGGGCTGCCCTTCGAAGGTCGGAACGCCGGTCATGACCCCTCGAAATTCTCGAAGCGGCTCGCCAATGCGAATACCCCCCGCCTCGATCCGCAACTCCCGGATTGAGTCTTCATGGCCGCTTGTCCGCTTCTTCACGACCGACACAGCCCTACGCATGCGGCCCTCGGCCTCGAAGGCGCGAAACAGGATCACGGTGTCGCTCAGGTAGGTCAGATCGACGGTCGATCCCATCGGCCCGATCACTCCGTGCTGGGCGAGGATCAGGATCGTGATGACACCCTGCTGGTTCAGGTAGGTCAGCAATTCGTGCATTTGCAGGAGCAGATAATTCTCCTCCGGCATGGCGTTGTGATAGCCGGTTAAGCTGTCGATCACGACAGTTGTGACCCCCTCGTGCTCGACAGCGTTCTGCACGATATCCGCGAGTTCACCGGGCGAGACCTCCGCCGGGTCGATCTGTTCGACCCGTAGTTGGCCCAATGCAATTGCGTCGTCCAACGGCATCCCGAGACCACGGGCGCGGCGGCGCAGAACGTTCGTGGTCTCGTCGAAGCTCAGGATCAGCACCTTCTCGCCACGTGCCACCGAGGCGATCACACCCGTCAACGCCACGGTCGATTTGCCGACGCCGGACGGGCCGATCAGCATGGTGCTGGTCCCCCGGTCGAAACCACCGCCGAGCAATCGGTCGAGTGCAGTGTTGCCGGTGCTGCACTGCTCGTCGTCTGACGTGCCGATTGATCGGCAGCAACCAGACGAGGGAACACCGTGAGGCCACCACGCCGGATGACGTAGTCGTGGAAGCCGCCTCGGAATGCCGTGCCACGCATCTTGATCACACGCAGGCGTCTTCTTTCGCCGCCGTAGAGCGGGGCGAGCTGTTCCAACCGGATCACCGCGTGGCTCAAGCTATGCAGGTTCAGGTCGTCCGCCTCCGCGGTCAGATCGTCAAGGAACAGCGCCGTCGCGTTCTGAATGAGCAGGAAGCTGCGCAGGGCATACACCTGACGCCGGTACCGCAGCGATCCCTCCGACAACAGCCGGATCTCGGACAAGCTGTCGAACACGACCCGCTCGGGCTTCGTCCGCTCGATCTCCGCGATCGCCAAGCGAACGGTCTCACCGAGTTCGAGATCGGAGGAGTGGAGGAGGCTTTGCTGCTGCTTCGGATCGAGACTGAGTTCGGGCGGGACGAGCTCGAAGATCTCAATACCGTCGAGCGTCCAGCCGTGGCGTTGCGCAACGTTGAGAAGTTCACGCTTGCTCTCGGACAGCGTGATGTAGAGGCAGCGCTCGCCGCGCTCTACGCCATCAAGCAGGAACTGCATCGCCAGCGTCGTCTTACCCGAACCGGGTCGCCCCTCAATAAGATGCGACCGCTGCGAGGCGTAGCCACCGTCCAGGATATGGTCGAGGCCGGCGACGCCTGTCAAAACCGGCACGGCGTCCTGGTCGATCGATGCCATCAGGCCCTCCGTGACGCCGTCAGATTAAAATGCGGGCCCCAGCCATTGCCTTAACGCAGCGGTTGCGTCTCGTACACGCGAACTCGCCACGAAATGCTCGCCGTCCAGCCGATCATTATTTGGCAACGTTAACTACCATCAAGTCTGGCTGATGAGGCCAAACCGGGCTTGAGCGATCTGATCGTAAGCGACACTTTTCGTCGTCAAAAATCGAGGCCACTATAAGGGCGCTGATAGATTTGCGCGACTGATCCGCCGATATCCCAACAAGCATGTTCAATGTTTAGACTTTTGCCATGTGGAATAACAAAGCGAATTTCCGCCTCACGGATTCCGCAACATTCGCTTCATGATCGCTAATATATATGTCGTATTGTATTACAACCGAATGACATAATTCGTAAACGTTATATGTTATTGATAATTTATGCAGTTCATGCTGTGGAAGCTGATGCATGAAGTGCGGCAAGTCGTAGGTCTAGATGGCACCGCAAGCCCTGGGGTTCAAATGCTAATGCGACGCTTCCGTCCAACTGTCGACCTAGCGCATCCTCGAGGAAACGCCGTCCGAAGCCCTTCCGTATTGGAGCGCCCGACATGCGATCATGACGCTCGATCCAATCGAGAAGGAGACATGGACCACGCCCGTCGCCAAAATCGGTGGTTTGCCATGTTACTGAGAGTTGTCCCTGGTCGCTGGACAGAGCGCCTGCCGTCACCGCGTTGAGAGTAAGTTCGTTGAAGGCTAAACCAAGCGATACGGTCGCCTCGGGGCCGAGCCGAACCGAAGGTCCGCGCATCTGAATGCGGGCGAGGTCGGCCAATGGCGAAAGATTGCGTGCAAGAACGTCCGACAGTTCAACTGCCTCCCATTGTCCAGCTTCTAACAACTCGTGGGCGCGCGATAAGGCAATTAGACGTGCTTCGAAGGAGCGTTGGAATGCCGCGGGGTCGGGTGAGGCTCGCAGGGTTTGGTGGGCAATCGACTGGACGGTCATGAGGGTGTTCCTCACTCGGTGGTTCAACTCATCCTTCATGCGTCGTTGCTGGCGTTGGGCCACCCGGCGCTCGGAAATGTCGCGAGCAATCTTTGAAGCTCCGACAACTTTGCCGTCGGCGTCCCGGATTGGCGAGACTCGCAGCAAGACATCGACGATGTGACCGTCCTTATGCAGACGTTGTGTCTCATAGGCTTCGACACGCTCGCCGTGACGGATCCGATCAAGAATGCGAGGCATCTCGTCTTTGCGGTTGTCTGGGACGATCATTGCGATGGGTTGGCCCATGGCTTCAAGGCCAGTATAGCCGAATAGACGTTCGGCCGCCGCGTTCCAGGTCGAGATGATGCCGTCAAGCGTCTTCGAGATGATGGCGTCGTCCGAGGACTCGACAATGGCAGCCAACCAGTTCTCTGCGACGATCGCATCAGCGCTGCTAAAAGGCATCGTCGTCGATTTCCTTCGGCGCGATGGCAGCATCGCCCGATGTCCGAAGTTCTAAAACTTATATATATTATATTTATAATGTTGTCTTGCGCAGTTTCTGAAATTCTCTCTCCGGAAAGGCGCTTCATCTCGAAAAATTGATCGCTTTTCTGATAATGTAATGGGGGTCGATGAAGGCGATAAGTCCATGCCGCGTGCCCCATCATCATGGGGACTTGAGATTATTTATGTCACGGCGGCCGATACATCGATTAATGGCGTCACCGTTGATCGATTATAGGCCAATCCGCAGGCTTGCCCAGGCCTCTTCGAGGCAGCAACTGACCAAAGGCAAACGCTCGTGGTCGTTCTGCGGCGGCCAAATGTGTATCGCACCATTCCTGCAAATCCGTACGTAGACTCGCGGTATCGTAGGTTGGATCCCTGGGTACGATGAAGGCCTTCAGGCGTACCCCTTCATCGGGGCGCATCAGGCGCACTGCCGCATCAGCCACGCCGACATGGTCTCGCAATACGGCGCAGACGCGGGCCGTGTAGACGTTCCGGCCTGCGACCTGGACTGCATCGTCACGTCGGCCAAGTACGCGGAAAGCAGTATGATCAGCCCAGACGAGGTGATCGGGCAATTCATGAACCTGCATGGTGTCGTCAGCCCGCAATCGCAGGAGCGAACCCTCGACGTCGCCACGCCGCCAGAAGGGGAAGAGCCGATACGTCTCGTTTCCCCCTTCGCGCCAACCGATGCCGGCGGTCTCGGTTGCGCCGTAGACATCGAGGAGCCGCTCAAGCCCAGCCGCTTCAGTCCGGGCGGCTAAATCCGGGGTGCAGGGAGCGCTCGCCGTGACGCCGAAGACATTCGCCGGAATGGTAGGCGTGCATCGCGTAAACATGTCCCAGAACAGCGGATATCCAACGACGAGGTCCCCAGGCTGCAACAACTCCGCCAGACTGACGCCCGCCGATGTCCGTACATCAGCAACGGGCACGCCGAGCGCGTGCGGCAGGAGCACGGTGAACAGGAAGCCGTAGATGTGGTGGGCGGGCACGGTGGAGAGCACCCGGCGGCGGCCTGGGACCAGCCCCTTCAATGCCTGTATCTCTTCGTGAAGGTCCGACAGCGAGTGGCGATGAAGGCAAGGCTCCCCCGTGCTCCCCGAGGTCCTGAATCCGAGCGTCGGTGGCTCGGAGGTCAATCGACTACCGACTGCCTTGACCCAATCACCCAAGGTAAGCCCAGCAAGCAGCGAGGGTTTGGCTTCGGCTTCGTTGGTTGGAAAGACCCCTGAGAGTGCCGTGGCCACACATAGTCTCTCAATAGAATCAAGGGCGAGACCGTCCGACCCGAGCGATAAAATCGGATCCCAGGGCATAGTAGGAAGGTATGCGCCTGGCCGCAGGCGTCCGGTCTCGGTGCTCACGATGTCGGCGACGAGTCGAACGAGCGTGGCCGGATCACGCCACCAGTCAGTGCTGCCTGGTGGAGCAGCGGGATCGATATTGTTCATCGATTAAAAACGCCCTCAGCTCTCCCGACGCATGAAGATCCAGGTCCCCCCACCTGCGGCGGACTGAATCCGGATGGTCAGCTCACGCTCCCGATCCGCGAAGTCGCCGATATGGGTGAAGGCGAGGTCGAGAACCCCCGATGCGCGCGCATGCTCCACGTGTCCACGGAAGCGGGGGGTATCCATGCAGGGCGCGATCTCGGTGAAGAAGTTTCGCCCAAGCCGCGGCAGTGAGCCGGAACCGCCCTGTTCCCGCTGTGTCCGGTTATACGTGACGATGAGGCCATTCTGATCCAGGCGGATCGCACCAAACGGCAACCTATCGATCTCCGTCGGGGGCAAACGCTCGACGGCCCGAGCCAACGCGACCGTCTCGAAGGTCAAGCCATTGTCGTCGGTTGGGCGATCCCCTGGCTGAGCCGCGTCGTCGGAAAAGTTTACGACCGCCACGAGCGAGGCGATGGTCTCCTTCTCGTCAAGGCAGGGTAGGAGAAGGCGTTCGAAGGTGGTGGTGCGGCCGTCGCCAAGACCGTAGCGAACAAATTCGTAAGTTGGCTTCGCCGATCGAACACAACGACGATAGGCCCCCTCCAACGTGTCCTCGCTTTCGTCGCCGATGACATCGATCTTCATCTCAGTAAGTGGGCCGGCGAAACGTCGACGAAGTCCAGCGCCAAGAACGCCGAACCTAAACGTTATCGGCACTCGCGTCTGATCGACCTTGATGTCGGCGATCCATTCTTGGTCGGTAGTATCAAACACGACGTCATCCCGGCGGGGCAAAGAGTTGGCGCGGCGTGCGTGCCTCCATACCTGGAGACAGGAACGCAGGCAGCCCGAGTAGATCCGCTCCTGCAGACGATCGAGGGCCTCGTCATTTTCGGCCATCAAGGAAGCCTGATCGGTCATGTCGAGCAGGGCCTGTGAAAGGGCCTCGGCCGTGAACGGCTTGGCGAGAACCCGTTCGTTCTCCAGCCCCTCTGGGTACCCCTGCCCTGTGATGTAGAGGATCGGCAGCCAAGCGCGCGTCCGGCGGATCTCGGCCACGAGCTTGACGCCATTGTAGTTGCTAAGCAGGTAGTCAGTAATAATGAAGTCGAGGCGTCGTCCATCTTCGAGGACAGCCATGGCCGTCGCACTGTCCCTCGCCACCGTGACGACGTAGCCGAGATCTACCAACTGCTCCGAGACAACGGCCCGGACGAGATCGTCGTCTTCGACGAAGAGGACCCGACCTCCCTGGTGGGTCCGCTGGTCCGCCTCAACCGCCTGCTCATCCTCGAAGAAGCCTGCCTCGGCCGAAGTAGGAATGTAGAGGACGATCTCCGTGCCGTGCCCGATGCGGCTAGTGATGCGGAGGGCCCCGCCGGATTGCAGCATCAGACTTTGGACCATGGCGAGGCCGAGACCGGTCCCCTTGCCCGGAGGCTTTGTCGTGAAGAACGGTTCGAGCACTCGCTGGAGCACGGCGGGATCCATGCCGGGCCCGGTATCGCAGACTCTGATTGCTACCGCTGGTGCACCGCCGAGCTCTGCTGGACGGTCGTCTGTGTCGTGGGGAACCGCTTCCGCACGTATCGTGAGGAGGCCGCCCTCCGGCATCGCATCGCGTGCGTTGACCGCGAGGTTGGTGAGCGCTGCGTGCAACTGGGACGGGTCGATCTGGACTGCGGGCAAACCGGGCTTCAGGTCGATAGCCAGTTTGACAGCGAGGCCTGTCACGTGGCGCAAATGGGGGTCGAGTTCCGCAAATAGCCGGTACAGGTCGACCCTTCCTGCGACCACGTTTTGCCGTCGGGCGAAGGCGAGTAACTGCCTGATCAAAGCGGCACCGCGTTCCGCGGCGTTAGTGCCTTCAGTGGCGATCCGTTGCAGCCGCTCATCCGTCGCACGCTTAGCAATGAGAGCGAACCCGCCTATCACAGCGGCGAGGACGTTGTTGAAGTCATGCGCGACACTGGATGTGAGGTGTCCGAGCGCCTCCAGCTTCTGGCTCTGCAACAGTGCCGCCTGCGCCGCCGCGCGGCGCTTCATCTCGACGAGCAGGCGCTCGTTGCTGCGCGACAGTTCCGCAGTCCGCTCCGCCACGCGCTGCTCAAGCCTGGTATGGCTTTCGGCCAAAGCCGCCTGGGCCGCCTTCAGGGCAGAGAGATCGACGATTAATGCGACATGCTCTGACCGATCCCGTGTCGGATCGATCGCCGCCATGGCGATTTGCACCGGCACGCGGCGATCCCCGATGAGATATTCCTTCTCGTAGGGGCGACAGACTCCGTGCCGGAGAAGCTCCGCGACTGCGATTGCGTCACGCCCCTCATATTCCGGTGCCGTCAATCGACGCCAGTCAATCGCCTCCTCGAGGAACTCGGATCGGCTGCGCCCGATGATATCTAAGAATGCGTCGTTGACTTCGTGCACTGTCCCTGAGGTGTCGCCGAACCCGATGCCGACGATGCCCGATTGCACGATCCGCTGAAGTCGCGCTTCGCTTTCCGAGAGGGCTGCCTCCGCGCGCAAACGTTCGACGGCCGCCCAGGTGCGCTCGCAGATTTCTGCAGCGAGGGCCGCCTCGACGTTGGTCCAGTTCCGGGGCGTCCGACTATGGATGAAGAATATCGAGCAGAGGCGGCCGTCCTTGACGAGGGGGACATCCAAGAGAGCCCGCACGCCGATGGCATTGAAAGCCGCGACAGTCCGCGGCTCCCGGGTGCGGTAGTCTCGCGAGACGTCGTCGATCAAGACGGGTGTGCCCCGCTTGAGCGCTCCGACGAGGCCCACGCCAAACTCCTCCATCCGCCACCGGCCTAGCAGGCTCGGGGCATCCTCCGACCGCCATTCCTGCTCGACGATGCAGGTGGCATGCAGATCGTCCACCTCACCATATCCGGCCTGCGTCGCGCCGAGATGTTCGCCGAGCATCTCGCTTGCCAACGCCATCACGATCCGGGCATCGCTGAGGGATCGGACACGATCAGAAAAAGCGAGGAGGAAGGCCTTGATCCCGGCTTCCGCCGAAGCTGCCGCCTCCTGGGCCTTACGCTCGCTGATGTCTTCAATGACGGCGATGCCGATGCTAGGTACATCGCCGGGCACGTCGACCGCTGACACCGTCACCCGTGCCCAAACGGCATACCCGGCTTTGTGAATATAGCGCTTCTCCACAGCGAAGGAACGCAGGGCTCCGGAGGCCATGCGCTTCAGGGAGATGACCTCTACATCGTCCGGATGGGTTGTCGCCGCCCACTGGCGAGTCAGGAGTTCGGCCGGGCTGTAGCCGACGAGTCGGCAAAGTGTCTCGTTAACGGTCAGCCAGCGCTCGGACTGAAGTTCGATGCAGGCGATGCCTACGGCCGCGTTGTCGAAGATCGAGCGATAGCGAGCCTCGCTCTCCCGGAGCGCCCGTTCGGACGCCTTTGCCTGGCTTAGGTCCCGTCCCTCTGGAATAATATGCTGGACGCGGCCATCGGTACTGAAGACCGGATTCAAAGTAAAATCGATTGGCGCTCGGCTGCCGCCAGCGATCTGAACTTCCGCTTCGTAGCGCACGAATTCGCCCGCTGCGGCGGCAGCGACAGCCTCACGCAAGCGGATCTTCGCCGCCTCGCCTACGTCCCACCAGGGGGTTTCCCAAAAGCGGCGTCCCACCACCTGCCCAGCGGTTAATCCCCCAAACGCTAGGGCAGCGTCGTTGATCTCGACTAGGATGCCGTCGGTGGTGAGAAGCCCGACGAAATTGAACATCGACTGGAAGACAGTTCGGTATCGCGCCTCACTGTCATTGAGGGCGAAGCGGGTCTGCGCGTGTTCGGCGACGATATTGTCTTCACCGCGTTTGCGATCATCGATGTCGGTGCAGGTGCCGATCCAGTGATCGACCTTCCCGTCCGATCGGACCGGGACCGTACGTGCGAGAAACCAGCAATAATGGCCATCAGCCGCCTGGATCCGATATTCGATCTCAAAGGGTTCACTCGCCGCTACCGCGGAAGCCCATGCAGACCTTGTCACCTCCCGATCATCAGGGTGAAGTGCATTCAGCCAACCGTCTCCTAGCAACCTTGATGTTTGACCCGTGAATTCTCTAAAGCGCTGATTTGTGAAGAGACTATTTCCCTCGCAGTCCGCGAGAAAGATCAACGCCGGGAGGGAGTCGGCAAGCGCATGAAATACATCTCGAGCGTTCGCGACAGCTGCAATTCTGTTGGATTTGGTGGATCTCATCGCACCGCCCCATAGACGTCGCCCAGCTAAATTTTATTTTGATTGTCCCACCGTAGCGGGGGCAACTCTACCCTGTCATTCAGTTTTTTCGCTAAGTTATGCCTATCCCTGCATTCAGCCAGCATCCCCATGCTTTTAAGAAAGGGTTTCTAATTTACAAAGTCGAACGAACATTTGAGACCGCCCAACCCCCATACTTGAAGCGTCGCCGATGGCGCACTGGATTTGCGCTTCAACCGCAACTTGCCTCGTGACCATGATGTCAGTTCTGCCGCCATTTACCTTGGTTGTAATTTCACAAACTTCAAGCAGAAAATCCGCAAATGAGCCATTATCTATCATATTTTAAGATAATTTATGCAAGGTCAAACAAAGAAACTTTTTATTTCATTCCAAATATGGCAGCGATACATCAATAAATAATTCAAATATGGTTGCTTGCCTTGCGGCATGCTCAGAATATAAGATTATACTGAACGCAAATTTCTCATGTAAATGTTTTTCTGCATTGTGCGTGCGCATCATGCGACGAGCTTCACGTATCCGTGCTTGATACGGCCTTGTACTGCGTGCAAAGGCATCCGAATTTTCCACGGAGGCATTCGGTTGAAAAGGATGATGACTTTCCTATTGAAGGGCGGTTCGCCCGAGACAATCGTTCATGCGGGCGAAATCGCCGCCGCCTAAGTCTTACATAGCCATGCGCCGGTCGACGAAGTGCATGCTCTGATCGGCGGCATCCATGCGGCCCTAACGAGCCCAGCCGACAGCCCCGCGCCCGCCTCTGTCGCTTTGAGCGCGACAGAAGGCTGAGCGCAGCACGGGTCCACCAATCCGTGCAGAACGATGGCCTGATCAGCTTCCTCGACAGATGCGGCTACAAGGCGCTCAACGCCTTTTGACTGGCCAAGGTCTCGATCCATACGGCTACCGCAAGCATTACGAGCTGCCGAACGCCTATCCAATGGAGCGTCTGAGCTACGCCGCAGGGCGCTCTGCGATACCGAAAGCCGTCGGTCTCGGTTGGACCGGGGCTCAGTCTGCGGGGAAGAGTGAGCAACCACAGATGCGCGATACGTGACAGCAATGCCGGCACGATCTTGCGATGAACGATTTCAATCCAAAATACTTATTTGCCTGATAGCCAGAGTCAGAGACCGCACATCGTTGTGATCGCCACGATTTTCGGTCTAATGTAGCTAATATGCAAGCGGAAAGACTGAGAGGAGGCTGCCTCATCCCTCTCGCGTCAGCCCGGACTTCTCTGCGATGGCCTATCGATCGCTTCTATGCCGCGGCATAGAAGCGATTCCCACAAAATGGACAGCCGCTGCATGTCGTTGCCTCACCTGATGGACCTGATCAAAGGCAACGGCGACATCGGATTGTGGACGGCTAAAATCGGCGACGGGCAGATCCAAGCCTCTCTAGGGGTGTATCGTATTCTCGGGCTCGACCCGTCGCTCCGCCGATCCTACGCGTTCCTCGACGACCTGATGCATCCTGACGATCGGCGGAACCTCGGGCCTATGACACCCCTATTGAACCAGGGGCAGTCCGTGCGACGCGAGTTTCGGATCGTGCGGCCGGACCTCAGCGAGTGTACGATCCGCTGTCATGCCGAGGTCGTCCTCGATGACATCTACCGCCCGATCCGCATTCACGGCGTAATTGAGGACGAGACCCGTCGCCATTCCGCGCATGGCCCACTTGCAATCGAACAAGACCGGCTATCCAAGCTGATCGACACGATCGCCACCGTTGTATGGGTCGCGACAGCCGATGGAAGGGCCCTTAACACATCGCAATGGTGCGCCCTGACCGGCCAGACGCACCAGCAGATGCAGGGCTCCGGCTGGCTCGTCGCCCTGCATCCCGAGGATCGCTTCAGCGCTAAAGCCGCCTGGGCCGATGCAATCGCGAATGCGAGCCCGTACAATACCGACTATCGCGTCCTCTGTTGGGACGGCATCTACCGCTGGTTCAACGCACGTGGCGTACCGATCCGCAATCGCGATGGCACGGTGCGCGAGTGGATCGGCGTCTGTCTCCCGATCCCAGGATGGAATGGGCCGATCCGGTACCAGGCTGCCCGCCTAAACGCACTCGACGATGACGGCAGGTCGAGGATCACGCCCGCCCAGATCCGCGCGGCACGGGCGATGACCAGCATGACGGCCGACGACGTTGCCAAACGGGCGGGCATCTCGGCGCAAACTGTATACCGCATCGAAGCGGGAGCTCTGGACATCGCCGATCGAGCGGCAACAACGAGAACGATGCGGCAGGTTTTCGAGCAAGCCGGTGTGACCTTCACCTTCAGCCCGACGCCGGGGGTTCGCATGGCATGAGAAACACCACGGTACGACACCGATACCAAGCGAGCCCACCGCGCACGAACTGCAATCCCGCGCAGCATGAGACGCGGCTAATGAGTTGGACCGGACTGCTTGGGACAGAGCCGAGTGTAAAATGCTCGACAGCTGAAGCCGCAGCAAATGAGTCCATCTTTTAATTGCTACTCGTCATTCTCAGCCTACACCGGATATGTCAAAGTTTGTCCGGTTGTAATACGTAAAGCGCGCAATTCATATATTAATGCCTGTCTGTACAGTCATGACAGTCGCGTTGTCTGATGAGGCCGCGCCTGCCGCAGTCCAGAATCGGGTGCTTAGGGATGCTGCGCTGGTTCAACGGCCTAACGGGGCGTACAAACGCTGCGGTGGCGCTTACCTTAAAATCAAGCAGCTTTCATGGTCCTACTTACGCCGCGAAGAGTGCTACCTGAGCTATGCAAGTGCACCGACTATTTTGAAATGCGCCCTCGAATGAGACGAACGGCAAAGAATAGGGTTGATAAAATCGCAAGGGGAGACGCTTTTGTCCGAATTGCAAGTCTTGTGAGGCACCTCCGAGGCAAGACGGCACCGCGGCCTTATACCAGGGGCCAATCCAATTCGCGCTGACAGTACCGACACCCTAACGCTAGGTCTATAAGAGACGCGCCAGCGCCACATTACGATGCAACTGGGCAACCTTGCGCACCTCGGCAAGCATGACCTTAGGCGGATCCATGCGCGCGCGGCACCAACATGTTGTGAGCTACCGAACCGCTGAAATCGCCCCAATCAACGCTGTTATCAGAGCAACCGGGGGCAATCCGCGGGAGCGAGGCGTTCAAGCAGCAGATTGTGCGGAATGGCAACGCCCGCAGCGAGCGCATGCAGACTCGCGATGGGCCTGATGCGCCCTCTCAAGGACCGCAAAAACAAAAAAGGCCCTCCGAGTTTAAGGTCTTTTCAGTTCGCACCCAGCTGCAGTCGGAAACGTTCGCTGCCGGGAACCCATGTTCCATTCACGGGGGAACAGTCCCTGGGCGATATCATGAAAATTTTGATGAGTAGGCTATCCTCTTATCTATTTTTTCGAATATTTTGTGCTGCCTAAGCCCACAGGGAACCCCGACAAGCGAAAAGCCCCACTCGATTGCCGGGGTCGCTGTCGCTCTTTGAGGCCAAGCAGCAGCGCCGTCGAGATTAACACGAAGCAATTCGAGGTAAAGAAGGCCCTGGCAGTCTGAGGGTGAGGATGGACTGCCAGGGCCAGCTGGTACTCAAGGGGCCTACGAGCACCAGCCAGAGCTATCATAGGTCAAATAACTGACCGAGGAAGCCCCTGAAAATTAGGAGCCGGATAATTGCGCAGCAACACAAATCTGACACACCCAGGGCGAAGGAAAAATAGATCGTCCGCAATACCTAGTAGTTTACCTCTGGACCAAGCTGCAATCTACAGTACAGCGCGCCATTGTTCGAATATGTCTATATTATATCCGGCGCATTTGAAGCGTATTAAGCGGTTTTAAGACCACCTTTGTCTCAAAGCGACGGGTAATGGATAAGCGGCAGCCCGACCACCAAGGATCGTCATGGCTGGGGTTCAGCTGAGCAGCTTCGAAACTGCTGCTGTGCAAGGTATATAGAATGATCCCGGCTGCATACAGTTCGTCCTGTCTTCTGTCCGATAGGCGATAACTCGCCAACACCGCAATCCGAAAGAACGCCTGTGGATCCTTGTCGAGGCCGGGTTCTTTAAGCTGACCCGGCCGAGGAAGCCGCCTAGGGCAAGCTTCTGTCGCTATCAGCCCCATAGTCAGCCCGCACGAACAAACCGGCCAAAACGGCCCGTCTGTCGTACCCCTCCTCTGTCGGCCTCGGTGTTTGTGGGCGGAACGGCACGACGACTTCGATTTTGCGGGTTCTCAACTCGTCACTCGCGACGAGATCAACACTTCTCGGACGCACTGACTAAATGATAGGCAATTATGTCGTTTGCAAATACGCTGCCACACCGCCTTCGCCATTGAAAGGGTCGGCCGGGTGGTCATAATGGCGAATGGTACGGCGTGGCGCACGGAAGGCATACCTTGTCGGCGTGCCGTCCGCAGCGGCCAAAATCACCGTGTATGCAGTTCTTGCCGAAGCCCCAGTCACCGCTTTGCAACATGCTTCCGTTGTTGCCGGATGCAGACCAAATCAAGCTCATATTGTCGGCGCTCTGTCGCGGAATGTTGCCCGCAAGCTCGGTCTGAAGCCCGACGTGCCAACTAGGGTCTAACTCGCAGCCGACTTCGCCTGTGCGAACCGCGTCAATGGGGTAACAAACGCCGCCGCATCCTCAATCGTCCCGGCCTCACGGCCGACCCCAATGAATCCGCAGCGCTGTTCCTTTGGGGTGAACTCTTCCGTGCAGAGCCTGGTAGGCTTGGAAACTGCTACGAATTGCAAAGCAGTCGGCGGCGCTGTGGACGAGCAGGACGCTAAAGACGACGAGGTGTAATCCGGCAAGAGTGGCGGGCAGGGGCTTGTAGTCGCGAGCCAGTCGGCGGAAACCGACCATCTCGGCGAAGGCGCGCTCGACGACCCACCGGCGTGGCAGCAGCATGTCTTTCGACAGGCTCAGGACGATTGCCGCGCTTGATCTCAGGTGCTCCACGACTTCCAAGGCCATACTATGACCGACGGCTGCTTTCACCGCGCGCTCGCCCTTGTAGCCCTGACCGGCATAAGCGAGGTCCACGCTGTCGCCTGCCGTCTACGCCCTTGGGCACCAGCAGGTTCGTCGCCTCGTAGTTGGCATTGATGTAGAGGTTCGGGTCCTCGTAGAGGTTCACCCGAAACCACCAGGACGCGGTGAAGGCCGAGGCTGAGAAGGCCAACGCGAAGATCGACGAGGCGTTTGAGAAGCTCGCCAAGAAGATCCGCCAGCAAGCCGATAAGGCGAAAGGTAAGATGGACGACACGCAGAGACTCGAGAAGCGTGCTGTCCTGCTGCGACGCTTCGAGTTGTGCTCGGATGCTGCAACGCATCTTGAAGAGCGCCTTCCCCGTAGCGACGACTGAGGCGCAAACCGCATGAAGTCCCGCCAGTCCGAGAGCAGATCCGGCGGTGGGGCACCGTTCGGCATCGCGCCGTCCCGGTATTCACTGCGCCCGTAGCAGACAGCAGCGACGACCCTGAAATCGAGAAGGTCAGCTACGCGCTGCCGGCCGCTTAATCAGACGCGACAGGTAGAAACATCTGGCGCGAGTACCACGGGGCGGAGACAATGCTGACCATCTCCTCCTTGCCATCGAACAGCGTGCTGAGCGTGCCGCCCGATGCTCTGAACGTAAGATTCTGGCCCCGTTTCACGTTATTGGGTTCGCTTAGGATAACGTTCGAGCCTTGATCAATCCGGTAAGTGCGTCTGACTTTGGCATCGACTGCCGAAACGTTCCGACTGACGAGCTGTGACCGTATCGGTGTGGTCTGTTCGTAGGCGATGTGGAAGGCGATCTGCTCTCCACCATCGCCCACCACATTCCACGTCTCCTCGACCATGCTGGATAGGCTTGTGACATGCGCCTGCCGGTCAATCGAGACCTTGGTGGGTCTATAAACGAGGTAGAAGCCTGGAGCCGTTTGAGCGTCACTGTAGCCCTCGATGATCGAGAAGGCGGTGTCCTTATCCTTCCGGCTCGCAATCGAGAGGATAACCCCGGCCTCCTCACCACCTACGGCCTTCCCATTCGCATCCTGTGTGGCCAAACGCTCCGCGAACACTACGGTGAGGTTTGCACCTTTAGCGGGACCTTGGGGGATTGACGCGGCAGTCCAGCCTGCTGGCAGAAACTTCTGGGCGACCTGTTCAGAGATCTTGAAAGTGAGGACAGTCCGAACTTCCTGCGACCACCCAAACGGCGTTCCAAGTTCCTCGCTAGCTTTAGAGTTCTGCGCCACCGATTGATTTAGAATACTGAATGAAAAAACTGTCAGCAGATATAAGCGTAGAGATTTCGGTTGCATGACCGGCCCTCTCAGTGAGGCGGGCAAATTTCGCAAATATTTTGCCGTTCACAAGCGCAATAATTTCCTCTCTAATGCGCGTAGATTCATCTTGGTGAGCAATAGCCGGTGTCGGTCATTCTTGCATGCTCGCAAACTAACAATCAGAATGGCAGTGCTAGCTACGAAAATGATGGCCTGAAGCGCGAACGGGAGCGCTTTCGCCACAACCGTGGCTCGGCGATACATGCGCCCAAACACCAGCTAACTTGTCTCCGCGTTTCGCAAGGGCGCTATTGATGCGAGGAATGGATGCGGACCTTCGGGGCGATGATTGAGAGGGACATAATGGGCAAATTTACGAGAAGGCTACGCACGCTCTGTCTGCTTACAACCGCCGTCTGGGGTATCGCGACCAATGTCCAAGCGGCCGACATCACCGTCCTCTGTTCGCAGGGATTGAAGACCGCCTTGGACGAAATTATTCCGCAGCTTGAGCGGACAAGCGGCGACCGCCTCGTGGTCACCTACGACACCTCCGCAATCCTCAAGGCGCAAATCGATGATGGAAGACAGTTTGATGTTGTGGTCCTGACCCCACCTCTGATCATGGCCTTGATCCAGCAGGGCAAGGTTGTGGACCGCACCGCGACGACGCTCGCTCACACAGGTGTCGGGCTCGCCGTCAAGAAGGGGGCAGCGCGGCCTGACATTGGTTCTGCCGAAGCACTCAAGCAAGCACTCACCAGCGCAGGATCGGTGGCCTACAGCACGTCTGGGGCGAGCGGTTCGGTCTTCGCTGCCGCTCTTCAGAAGCTCGGAATTACCGACGAGGTGAAGGCCAAAGGCAAAGCAATCCCGAACGGTTTGACCGGAGATGTCGTCGCTCGCGGCGAGGCAGACCTTGCCGTGCAACTGATGCCCGAGTTGATGTCAGTTTCAGGGGTGGACGTGGTAGGTCCATTCCCTGCGGAGGTTCAGTCCTTCGTGGTGCTTACTGGAGGCATCTCAGCCACTGCGGACAAGGCTCGCGCCGAGGCGTTCCTTGCATTTCTCAAGGCCAGTGCCGCGGCTGCGGTCATCCGAGCTAAGGGTCTGGAGCCCAGGTAATCAACCAGTTTGGTTGCCGGCGCATGAGAAGCAGACTTCGTACAGGCTTGGAACGGATCGAAGGTGGAATGACCGCGCGGGGTGGCAAAAGGACCTGGGCCTAGCGTCCAGAAGCGGGCGCGGCACCTGCGACCCATGCTGGTCATGCGGGAAATTTTCAGGAATTTCTCAAAGCGGTCATTTTTATGTATATTGATATTGATCTAAATCAAATGAATTCGTCATATGCCGATTGTATTATTTCATATGTTTTGCTCGCTACTTTATGTAAGCCGAAGACAGGCATCGTCTGTCGATATCGCTGCTATTGTCGAGGTTTCGCGTGCGCGAAACGCATCACTCGATGTGACGGGGGCGTTAGTCGCCTCGCTAAACTGGTTTGCCCAGATCCTTGAAGGCCCCGGCGATTCAATAGACAAACTAATGACCAGCATCAGTTGCGACGAGCGTCACCGCGACATCGATATCTTGGTCTACGCGGATATTGCGGAACGGCAATTTGGCGACTGGACACTCGCCTATAACGGGTCCTCGATTTTCATCGAACAGTTGATCGAAGTTCTGGCAGTCCGGAATAATGCGACGCCCGTACCTTTCCACCTGAAGCGCCTTGTCCGGGTCATTGTCGAATTCACCCACTCCTTACATTAAGAGCCTCTAACAAAACCAGGTTTAGCGCGTTGAGTGGAGATGGCGAGACCGCTCCTTCCCGATGGCCTGTGGGCCGAGATCGCACCGCTGCTGCCGCCTGAACGGGCCAAGCCAAAGGGCGGTCGACCTCGAACCTCCGACCGCGCGGCACTGACGGGGATCCTGTTTGTGCTGCGCTCAGGCACGCCGTGGGAGTTGCTGCCCCGGGAGATGGGCTGTGGCTCGGGGATGACCTGCTGGCGGCGCTTGCGGGATTGGCAGAAGGCCGGAGTGTGGGACCGTCTGCAGCACGCGCTTCTCGACCGGCTCGGCCGCCAGAACGGCATCGACTTCAGTCGAGCTTCCCTCGACAACGCCTCGATCGCCGCCAAAAGGGGGGCCCAGCGACGGGCCCGAACCCGACCGATCGGGGCAAGCTGGGCACGAAGCGCCACATCGTCACCGATGCGAAGGGCATCCCCCTCGCTCTGAAGCTGACGGGCGCGAACGTCCATGACAGCCGAATGCTGGAGGCGGTCGTGGATGCCGTCCCGCCGATCCGCTCATGCTGGGGACCGCCGCGCAAGCGTCCCTCGAAGCTGCACGCCGACAAGGCCTACGACCACCGCCGCTGTCGTCAGGCGCTGACCCGCCGGCGCATCCAGCCCCGCATCGCCCGGCGCGGGATCGAGAGCAGCCAGCGGCTGGGACGGCACAGGTGGGTCGTCGAGCGCACGTTGGCGTGGTTCGCCCAGTTCCGTCGCCTCGCCATCCGCTACGAGCGACGACGCGACATCCATCTCGCCTTCTCGACTCTGGCGGCCGCCCTCATCGTCTGGGGCTTCATCGAACGATGGTTTTGTTAGACGTTCTAAGTGTCCTGCGCAGGCGGCGGCGTCTGCTTCGTTCAAATTCCACTCGGACGCGGGCGGTCGCAAATCGACCCTGAGCGGCAACTCTGATAACGATCCGACGCAGTCGTTCACGCGCGGCCGTGCGGCTCCCGGAAGCGGTCGTATGGACGTGCGCGGCATCGTCGAGACTATCGAGCTTCGGACGATCGGACTAAGCTATGGCAGAAGCCAGTCCAACTACGCAAGATCGTCGATCAATTGCGAAGCTCGCACCGGCTGACGGACTAGATCGTGGTCGGGATCGCTCCTTGATTGGCCCGTTTTGCTATTTCGCATAGGCCAAGGCCACTGCCCTATAACGTCGATGGCACGCCACAAAATTGCCCTGATTCAGCAACACGCTCCTTTCTATGGCGTTAAGTGCCGTATTCGGTCGTAAAAATTCTGATATTTTATCAATGAACAGAATTACATCATTTTAGGTCAGAGCTAAGCATTTATCTCAATCCGCCGGCTCGATCTGTTTTTGCATTATAAAGACGGCGATACCTATTTACAATTAGCCACTTAGTCTGATATGAAAGGTTAGACCGTCTCAAAAATGGACAAGACCGACGATAGAGACTGCTAAATTATTTAGAAATATGCCAAAAAATCGGATCAACATCCAGATAGTATCCTGATTGATTATCGCCTAAGCAAACTTGCTCACTAGATTATTTAGAATCTGGATTGAGGCAAGACTTGCTGGCCGTTGAGTACGGCACTTTGGTTCTTGCACTTACTCGTACAATCTATCCGGCTTCGCCGGCTCAAAGATGGACGACGTCGACGAGGTCTTGCGGTGGTGAAGAGGCTCCCTGTGGCCATCGCCGAGGCGGGAACAGCAGCGCGCTTGCGCGCCCACGTCGCTTGCAAGCGCGTTCTACCAGCGCGATGTGACATCGCCTCCTGGGAGACATCGACAAGTCTGCACCTCCTGTTCTCTGGCACCGCAATCCGCTACCGGATCCTCGGAAATGGCAGCCGCCAGATCACGGCGCTGATCCTGCCCGGCGATCTGTGCGATCTCGACGACCACGTCAGTGGGCGCAGCACGACGGTGAACGCCACGATCACGCCCTGCGTGATCGGTTTGATCCCACGGACCGCGCTCTTCGATGACCGTGCGATCAGGCCAGAATGGGCTGACTTCGTCCTCCGCACCCTCGCGCGCAACAACGATATCGCGACCGAATGGATCGTCAGCCTCGGACGACGATCCGCTTATAAGGCCATCGCGCACTTGTTCTGCGAAATCTGGGTGCGAGTGCAGGCGATCACGCTCACCAATGGGGCAGCGTTTCCTCACGAACTCACACAGGTCGATCTAGCCGACATGCTCGGCCTGACCGCGGTTCACATCAATCGTACCCTGCGCGAGTTGCGTGAGGCCAAGCTAATCGAGGTTCGGGGCAAACGGGCGACAATCCTTGATCCAAATGGACTGCGTGCAGTCGCCGATTTTGATGCAACCTATCTTATGTGAAACAAAAGTCTGTCCGCCGGTCACTCAGCAATATCACTCCTTAGATATTGAACTGAGCAAGCCCGATATCTTTAAAGGCCTGCGCAGGACCGGAGCTACCCACCGGTACACCGACGAGCGCAGGACTGCGCGCTCGATAAAGTCCGGTAATTCGCCGCCGAACTCGCAGCCCTTGAGACGTCCGAGGGCGAGCGGATCCTGGCTCCCAATTACCTGCTGCATTTCACCAGCGACCTGCACCAGCAACTGCACGCGCGGACAATCACGATCGCGGCGGTAACGACGTCCTCGTCCTGTTTGGTCACCACCGCGTGACCTCGAAGCTCCACGCATACTGGGACACGGCGGTGATCGAGCGTATCGGTCGAGATGAAACCGCAGTCGCGTCCAAACTCGCGGCCTCGTTCGCCGACCGACGCTCCGCCTGGCAACAGGGGCAGCCCGGGGACTGGGCGCGTGAAGCGTTCGAGGCCGCTCAGGACTTCGCCTAAGCCCTGCCGAATCGATTGTCTCCGACGAGCACGGCACCCCAACCTCCGTGCTCGACGAGGCCTGCAGGGCGAAGGCCGAGGAGACGGCGCGCGAGCAATTGGCAAAGTCTGGGTTTCGCCTCGCTAAGCTGCTCAACGAGGCGCTCCGCTGATCGGCTCGACGCCTCGCTGTCAGCGCTTGCTGAGCCGCCGATGGTTGGCCTGAACCTTCCGACGGTAGCCGCGCACGACCTTGCGCGGCGTCCCGCCCATGGCGATCGTCACAGCCGCCTTACCGGCGGCATGGACCTTCTCGGTCACCAGCAACCGCGCTTCCTTGCTTACCTTCGGCTCGCCGAGCATGAACAGCGCCATCCGCTGGCCGATGACCATTTGCGCCTAGACACCGAGCATTGCGAGCTCTGTGCCCATCGCCAATAGCGAAGATGACTTCTTCGACGCTCTATGACGTGACCGCATGAGACTGCCTCCGTCAGAGTGTGTCCACTGGAAGCGGCCGATCAGAGCCCAGATCGTTGTTGGGATCCAGCCGATCAGCGTGATGTGAAGAACGATACATAGAATGCCCTGAAGCACCTTCCCGCGCAGGAACATTGCTAGCTACGGTGTGAGGATGCAGATCAGGATCATCACCATTGGTGGAGGTCTCCGAATTTTGTCCCAGAACAAGGACAGCGGCGGGTGGTTCCCACGCAGTATCTGCCGCCCCTGGTTCGATCATCGAACGACCATCGATTGACCGCGGTCGCGAAATTCCTCCGCAGAGGTCGGATCATTCGCACCGCCCCGAGGTTATCCTGTTGCACTGCAGCAAAGTGCACGCTCATTCGTCCAAGGTGAACGAGTCGTGTCACACCCCAATCCGCGACGTTCGCGGCTTCAGCTTGGCGCTTCGGACCGCTGCCTCGCAGCGCAAAGGACAACTTCATGCGCCTCGAACTCTTTCTGGGAGTTTCGGCTCTTCTGCTCGGCCTCACGCAGATTCCGGCTCATGCCAGCTCCTGCGCTGAGCAAATCGGCACGATCGAACGTTGCCCCGACAGCGCCGGCGCGGTCCATGTTGCTGGTCTTCAGGACGGACACGCGATCCGCAGCAGTCATTCGCAGAAGGCGCTCGTAGCCGCGCCGACCAGCGAGCCCAGCGACGCCGCGATGATCCCGACGTCAGCGCACGTCACAGATGCGAGACGCCTGCTCGAACGAGCCGCGAACGAGGATCGTCAGGGCCATCAACGTGCCTGCGAAGACACGATGACCGAAGCCAAGGGCATGATCGGCGCATTGCCGTAGGACCCCCTGACGAGCCCCGCTCCCACGGGCCACACATTGCATGACTCCGGAGCGATCCAACCGATCGAGGAGCATGTCCCGCAATCCATCAGGATCACCGCATGACACGCCAATCCTCAACCGGTCGCTGGCTCGCACCGACGCTCATCGGGTCCGCGGCCGCGCTCGCCGCCTTGGCTCTCTACGCCGCCGCGAAGACACGTGAGGCCGAACGCGAGACACCGCCGATCGGCCAGTTTCTCACCGTGGATGGTGTCCGATTGCACTACGTCGAACGGGGTCATGGCGAGCCGCTGGTCCTGATCCACGGCAATGGCATGATGATCCAGGACTTTTTGGTCAGCGGCATCGTCGACGACCTCGCCGAGCGCTACCGCGTCATCATCATCGACCGGCCCGGCTATGGCTACAGCGATCGCCCGCGTGGTCTTTGGACACCACGCGCCCACGCCACGCTGTTCAAGAAGGCGCTTGAGCAACTCGGTGTCACGCAAGCGATTGTGCTCGGACACTCGTGGGGTGCGCTGGTCGCTGTCGCCCTCGCGCTCCTGGCTCCGCGACTCGTCCGCAGCCTCGTCCTGGCCTCCGGGTATTATTACCCGACGCTGCGTGCCGACGTGCTGCTGGCGTCGCCCGTGGCGATCCCGGGCGTCGGCGGCCTGATGCGCCACACCGTGTCACCGGTGCTCGGACGGCTCATGCAGCCCGCCCTCATCAAGGCGATGTTCGCGCCGGCGGCGGTTACGGACCGCTTCGACCGCGAATTTCCGAAAGCCATGATGCTGCGGCCCTTACAGTTGCGCTCATCCTCAGAGGACGCCGCCCTGATGACGCCGGTGACGGTCGAGCTTAAAAAGCACTACCGCGACCTGACGCTCCCGGTGGTGATCATCGTCGGTGGCGACGATCAGATCGCTGACATCGACCGCCAGTCCAAGCGCTTGCACAGCGAACTGCCGAACAGCGAGATCATCGTCGTCCCCGGCATGGGGCACATGATCCAGCATCTTGCACCGCGCGAGGTCATCGCCGCGATCGATCGGGCAGCGGAGCAGGTTCGCGAGGCGGCTTGAACACCGAGCGGAAGAAATCACACATTTGGTGCTCGCACGAGACGACCGAGAAGGGTGGATTTCCGTCAGTCTGCTTCCAAGCGACTTTGCCATGGAGCGGACCTTGTTTCTACACACCCCACAACCCTCTCCGATCATTGCCGGTGAACCTTTGCGCATCCCAATGCAGAATCTCTTAGATATAAAGCACAGAAGATCACTTTTCTAACTTGTATTAGTATTGTTATACCGAATATGGTACGTAATCGTTGTTAATGATTTTTTATTAATACTATGACCCAATAGGACCATATTGACTATCAAGAAGTTGGACACAATGCTGTTCGGCAATCAGAAGTTGCAAGCTAAACTAAAGGCGCTCGACGCTTCACACGCATTGATCGAGTTCGATCTCGCCGGCAAGGTCGTCACTGCCAATCCTAATTTCCTGGCGGTCCTCGGCTACAGCCTCGAAGAGATTCAGGGGCGGCACCACTCCATGTTTGTGGATCCGGCTGACCGGGAGAGCCCCGCCTACCGGACCTTCTGGGAGGCCCTGTGCCGCGGCGAACATCAGGTCGCCACTTACAAACGCATCAGCAAGGGCGGCAAGGAGGTCTGGATCCAGGCGAGCTACAGCCCGCTCATCGGACATAACGGCAAGCCTTATGGCGTGTTCAAATGCGCCACCGACATTACCGCACAGACGCTGCGCAACGCGGATTTCGAGGGCAAGCTGAACGCTCTTGAACGGTCGCAGGGCATCATCGAGTTCAACCTCGATAGCACGATCATCACCGCCAACGAGAACTTCCTCGCGGTGGTCGGCTACAGCCTCGACGAGGTGAAGGGCAAGCGCCACGCGATCTTCATCGATGTGGCCGAACGCGAGAGTGCCGACTACCGGACCTTCTGGGAGGCCCTGCGCCGCGGTGAGTTCCAGCAGGCCGAATTCAAGCGCATCGGCAAGGGGAGCCGGGAGGTCTGGATCCAAGCCACCTATAATCCAGTCCGCGACGCGTCCGGACGCATCGTGAAGGTGGTGAAATTCGCCACCGACATCACCGAGGCCGTCGCTGAGCGGCTGCGGCGAGCCGAGCTGCATAGAGGCGTCGATCGAGATCTCGACGGCATTGCCGTTGCCCTTGCTCAGACCTCGCAGCAGGCTGTCGATGCGGCTAGCGCCGCCGAGGAAGCCTCCAGCAACACCCAGAGTGTTGCCGCTGGATCCGAGGAGCTGGCCGCCTCAGTCGGTGAGATCAGCGGGCAGGTGAACCGCGCTCTGCAGGTGACGGGACGAGCTGTCGAGCAGGCAGTCGCCACCTCGACCGTAGTTGCCGGCCTCGCTTCCGCCGCTCAGCGGATTGGCGAGGTGGTCGAGATGATCAACTCGATCGCCGGGCAGACGAACTTGCTTGCGTTGAACGCGACGATCGAGGCGGCACGGGCCGGTGAGGCAGGCAAGGGCTTTGCGGTTGTGGCTTCCGAAGTGAAGACCCTCGCGGCCCAGACCGCCAAGGCGACTGAGAGCATCAGCGTTCAGATCGCGCAGACGCAAGCCGCCGCGAACCAAGCGGCCGCCGCCATCGCGGGCATCGGTGAGACGATCGGGGAGGTCAACGAGATCTCCTCAGTTATCTCGACAGCCGTAGAGCAGCAGGCCGCCGTCGCTCAGGAGATGTCGAGCAACATGCAGGCCATGACACAGGCCGTGGCGGAGATCAGCCGCAGCGTCAGTCTGATCGCCACCTCGACTCAGGAGGTTGATACCTCAACGCGGCTTGTGCGCGAGGCGTCGCGTGCCATGGTGGCTTAACACTGTAGGTTGCAGCTGCTTCTGCGTCAGCGATTTTCGTCTCAGTTGCAGGCTGTTCGGAGACCACCCCGAGCCGAAGTTGTCGGATGGCTGACTGACGTCCGCTTTGGAGCAGCGCCGAGAGCGCTCCCGGCGGCTAAGTTGGGTCGCAAGGAGAATGGCGGCTCGGGGTGGAAGGCCGCTTGTCCGCATAAGGGCGGCAACTCGGATTAGCAGACGTCCAACATTGGGCCGAAGCTGCCCGATGGGAGCCTGAGCCCTTACCACGGCACGTTGCACACGCTGGAAAAACACAATCGTGGCTTGGCAGCACTCCCTTCGCTGTTGTGCAATAGTCCGCTCATGACGAACTTAATCCGCCTCCCCCTAGGCCGCGCAGTCGCTGACGCTATCGAGACCATCGACGACTTCACACCGTTGCAGGTTTACGGCGCAGCCGTAGGCCACTTTGTGGCACTGATCCGCGCTGAAGGTCGCGAGGCCGGAGAGACATTGCAGCTGATCGTTGGCCAGGAGCGCGGCGAAGCAGCGGAGACCGTGGCAATACTGCCAGACACAAACGTGGGCGAGGCGGAAGCCGAAGCCATGGCGCACGCCATCCTGAGGACTTTGGAAATCGTAAAGGAATCCTTCGTCGGCGGCTCAGGTTCGGCGGTATTGGGCCACTAAGCGGCCATTCTCGCGATGACCTTTTGAACCTGAGAGGCACCCCAGGCCCCGCCTCGCGCGGCCGGGATGCCTCGATCGTTCAGGCCCGCCGCCATTGCCCGCAGAGATGTGGCACCAGTTGCCCTGATGTCGGCGATGATAGGAGCGAGATCTGCGGCCCGGCTGTTCGCAATCTCTTGCTGCCGCGCACGACCCAAGACCCGGCCGAGATCCTGTTTGCCGAGGTGCGTAGGGTTGCCCAACTGCGTAGCCTTGCCAGCCGCCTTGAGAGCGGCGAGTTCGGCGTCAGAAAGTGCAGCATAGAAGGCGCGTTTGGCCGCGAGGGCTTCCCGCGTCCGCTTTGAGATCATCTCCCGCTCGGCCTGTGCGATGACCGCCATGATGCCCACGACCATTTCGTTCGCCTCCGGCATATCGGTGGCAACGAACCGGGCACCGGTCTTCTGTAGACCGAGCAGGAAGTGCGCATCGCGTGACAGGCGATCGAGCTTGGCAATTACCAGGGTTGCGTTCTGCAGGCGGCAGAGCGCTAAGGCCCTCTGCAACTCTGGCCGGTCGTTGCGGCTGCCGCTCTCGATTTCGACGAATTCGGCTAGGACGGTTCGATGGCCGTTGTGAAGGAAGGCGGCCACTGCCTGCCGTTGAGCCTCCAGACCGAGCCCAGAACGGCCTTGCATCTCCGTGGACACTCGGAGGTAGGAAACGAACTTATCTGACATAGTCGCGGCCCCGTGTCTCGATGACTGAGGTGGTCGAAACTTATCATTATCGCCGCGTCGCAATACCCATCTGCTGCCAGATGAATGTCTTCATATTCGCCACAGGCATATCGTGGCTCAGCATACCGTTATGCAGCCATGATCAGGCAACGAACGTCCTGCAGCTATCGTGGATGGCAAAGGTATGACTGCTTTCGGGAAAGCCTTGGCGGGCGTCATTACGGCCGGCTTGGGTCGAAGTCGGTAGGACTGCTCGGGTGGTTCTGCGACCGTCCGCGTGAGCGACCATGCGCAGAAGCAGACGTCGCTGATCAGAGGGTTGCGGCCCCAGCACGGCCATCGAAACCAGCTTGATCTTCAAGCGTTGATGCCAGCCCTGCTGGAGAGCATCATGTTTGCCAAGGTCTTCATTGCTGCCGTGATCGTCGCCGCCGGGTCGGGCCTTGCGCTCGCAGAGACAGCCGCACCGAACGCAGCTGGGACGGCGACCATGACGACCCGTCAAACACCTGATACCGGGGCCGGAGCCTCGAGCGGGAGCACACCGGCGTCGTCCGTGGGCGGAGGTATCATCGGCAGCGATGCCGTGCACGGCACGGGCGCGCACGAGGCGAAAGGCTTGTCTCCGGAGCCGTCGCGGCCTTCGTCAGGGAAGAAGTGACGCGCAACGGCCTTTCAAGCAGAGGTCGGCACGCGCGTCCCGCGGGAGTTGAGCATGCCAATGCTCTTAGCGAGCATGCCAGCCGCCGCCCTAATGTCTTCGGCGGCATCCAGCTCGCCCCTGCCCTCCAAGCTTCGCCGGCAACGGTTCAGTTCCTCCTCGAGATCGCGGGTCAGTACGTGGTCTCCAAGGCTCGAGAGGAGCCTCCGCACCGTATCGGTGAGCGCCGGCAGTCGTTCGGCCGGTACATCATCGATCAACGTCGCAAGGGTCCGCCAGACTTCGGCGGCCAGCGTGTTCTGCATGCTCTCGGACGCCACAACGCCGATCGCGGCGATCGCCAAGATCGCATCGTCCACCCCGCGATCGGCGTAGACGATCCGGGACGAGGGGCGCTCCGGGATCGTATCGGCGCTGCTCCAGCGGGCGATGATGTCCCGAAGGCAGTGGCACACCAGGATCGCCGG
Source organism: Methylobacterium sp. TK26 (assembly GCF_055361565.1). NCBI lineage: Bacteria > Pseudomonadati > Pseudomonadota > Alphaproteobacteria > Hyphomicrobiales > Methylobacteriaceae > Methylobacterium > Methylobacterium sp. TK26. The sequence continues at coordinate 3,846,112 of NZ_CM143965.1, forward strand.
TTGTGGGTTCTGCTTCGATGTCGAGGCGGTCGTCCAGGCGATCGAGTAAAGTTGCTCGATCCCGAAGCCGGCATCGCTGTCGATCGTTCGGCGCGGTTCGATCTTGATAGCTGTAATGATCGACCGATCGAGCGCCAACAGCGCCGCGCCCGACAGGGATCGGGCGGCGTGGATGCAAAAAAGTGGGTCGCGGAAGGCGAGGTTGGTGCCGACGCGGGCGATGATTTCGATATCGGCGTCATGCTCCGCGGCGGATCGCTCGATCGTCGGGAGGTCGATACCGCACACCACGCCATAAGCGTCCGTTCGGACGATCCGCGACCACGACAGGCCCGCACGGGGTGTCCGGCGGGTGCCCTCGATCATGCTTCCGTCCACGGCACGGGCCTTGATCGTATGGTCGTGGATCGCGGTGATGACTGAATGCGGACGCATCTGATCGATGGTGCTGTAGATCAGGATCACCACCATGCACAGCGCCGCGCCCGTCATCAGAAGCGAGAGCAGCGCTCCGATAATCGGTTTGTGGTCGGGGTTGGCACTGCCGAGCGTCAACAGCACGAAGACGCTGAGACCTACGAAGAAGCCGAAACTGAGCTTGTTCGAGCGTCGCTGGATGAACTGGTCATAGACATGGGTCGAGAGCGTCGACGCTGTCTGCTGCACGGCGATCAGCAGGAGCGAAAAGGTGATTGACGTCACCGTGATCATACCGGACGCAACGGTACCGAGCAGGCTTGCGATCGCCCCCGTGTCACCCAGGAGATGGGAGAGCCAGGGGATCGGTGTGGGGCCAGGGCGATCCCAGAGCGCGTCATCGAGCAGATAGCTCAGCGCGAATAGACCCAGGAACGCCGCGACGACGATAAGCGGAAGACCGATGAACTCCCGTAACGACCGCCGAACGAGCGCCAGAACTTGGTGGCGCGCCCGATTGATGATGTTCATTCGGCGTTATCGAGCATGCTTGCAGATGGCCGCATCTTACCGGAACTCGTCGTCGGTGCAGCGATGGTCAGCGGATAGTCGTTATCCGCTGATCATCGATTTCTCACTCTGACTGACCGATCAACGCTTCATGTTCTCGGGCAGATGCTCGATGGGATTGACGTTCCCGCTGCTTCCGCCTCCCTGGATCGATCCTCCCTTCATCACATCTGTGGACGAACTGATCGCGCTCGGAGGAGCAACACGTCCGGTCGGCTGATTGGCCGACGCGGCGGAGCTGCCCGCGTTATGCGTCCCGGCAGGCAAGGTTCCTGGGGTCGGCTGATCGATCCTGCTGCCGACCGACTGCGCTTGTGCCGCACCCGGCAGCGTGAGGACCAGCAGGCCGAGTCCGCTCGCGATGGCAAAACGGATCGAAGAGCAGCGTGCATATCGCATCGACAAAGAACTACCTTTCGTCGCGTAGCGGGATGAACGGCCATGCACTAAAGCATGCATGGACGCAGCGATGAAATAAGAAAAACGGCAGCGCAAGCCGCCTTCATGACCAGCTCAAGCCGATTGAGACGTCTTACTTGACGCCGCTCGGCTGGCCGGTCGGACCCATGCCGTACCCACGGCCGTTCGGAGCCGACGCCGATGCCGTTCCCGCTCCCCTATTCCGGTAGATCCGGCGACCCATCTTCGAGCGGTGACGGGTCATCCTGGCCCAACTGGTCGGCGTATCATTCAAACCCGCTGCGCGATCGACGCCGGCGGCCGTTGCCGGTGCGGTGAAGCTGAATGCGGCAAGCGTGAGACCCGCTGCCATAACCAGGAACCGAACTGCCATACCGTTATCTCCTACTTGAGCAGAAACATCACTGAAACAATGCGCCAACCCAAGCTCTCGTGCTTAGTTCCCCGAGGAGATAGACCGTTCAAGCCGACGGGAGCTCGCTCCGGCGTCGATGCGGACGTCTTGGGACACCAAGTTCAGGGTGGTAATGGCCTGTTGGATCAGCGATTATCCCAAGAAAATTTGTATCCCTCGCCCGCGCAAGACCGTACGGAACAGAAGACGGGCGTCCGCTTTCGAGAAGCACCGGTGCACGCTGGAATGGCTCATATGGGTTGGGAACAGACGGATCTCAGCGTCCTTCGAAAGCCGCTCCAAGCGCGTCCGTGACGCCCTTGAGGGTCGCCACGCGGGCTGCTTCATCCGACCCAATATGCGGATCCCGCTGCACGCACGGATCGGCATAGGTAAACGGTGTGTCCTTGGAGCCCTCGACGATTACCCCGTCCGCCGCTTCGTGAAGCGAACGGGCGCGAACCGTCTGCGCGCCCTTGGCGACCGTCGGCTGAGGCGGGCCCGCAGGGTTGTCGAAGACATGCTGGGCCCCCGGGAACACCGTCAAGCTGACCTCGACCCCAGCCGCCTTGAGCCGATCGGTGTAGGCGGCACAGGACGCAGCCGGATTGTAGTCGTCGCCGCTGCCACCGAACATTCGGATCGGCCGCCCGACCGTTGCGGTGTCGTCCTGGAAGCGGATCGAGCAGTCCGGGTACACCGGCAGGAACACGGCCAGGGTGATTCCGGACCGGTTCCAGGCCGCATCGAACCGCTTGAGGCTCGCGTACAGCGACGCCTGTCCGCCGCGCGAGAAGCCCATCACGGCGACCCGTGTCGGATCCACGCGCGGGTGTTTCGCCAAAACGCCCAGCGCCCGGTAGATGTCGAGGATCAGGTTCGTGCGCGACAGCAGGCTCTGATCGGTATTGACCGACGTCAGGCCGCGACCGGTGAACCCATCGAGAGCGAACGTCGAGATCCCGCGTGCGGCGAACGCCCGCTGCCAAAATTCGATGTTGCCGCTTAAGCCCCCCGAGCCGTGCATCACGATGACCGTCGGCAGGCGCTCCGTGGCCGCCCTGGCGATGCGCAGCACACCAGTCACTGTCACAAGCTTTGCCCTGTCAGCAGTGCCGGTCAGGAATTGCCGATCGCTCAGCGTCAGGCTTTCAAACGGGTGGATATCGACGCGGGCGGCGTAGCTGCCGAGGTCAGCGACACCATCGCGCGCGGGCTCGGCCGATGCGCTAGTGCAGTGACGCGGACGGAGGATTCACGCGTACGGTGAGCCGTGCGAGTCTGGGCGATGGCTTAGACGGTATGCGTGCTCCTCGATGCCGATCGACGCGGAACGGTTGGCTGCGATCGCCAGCGACCGCTCCCGTCCGCTCAAGCACACCCAGCGCGCCCGCATCGTTCTGCTCTAAGTCGAGCGCCTGAGCGTCCAGGACGTCGCCCGGCGGGCGGGCGTCAGCCGCCCGGCCGTATGGCGTTGGCAGCAGCGCTACTCCGAGGCGGGCGTCGAAGGTCTGCTGCGCGACAAGACACGTCCACCCGGCACGCCGCCCCATTCGACCGAGACGGTAGCCGAGGTCCTGGCGCTGACCTGCTCGGAGCCGCTGGGCGAGGTCACTCACTGGACTGGTCGCGCCGTAGCTCGTGCTGTCGGGATCTCGTTACGGGCCGTGCAGCGGATCTGGGACGCTCACCGCCTCCAGCCGCATCGTCTGCGCACGTTCAAGCGCTCGCGCGATCCCGCTTTCGCCGCCAAGGTCGAGGATGTCGTCGGCCTCTACATGGATCCGCCGGCCCATGCGGTGGTGCTGTCCATCGATGAGAAGAGCCAGATCCAGGCGCTGGAGCGGACCCGCCTCGACCGGCCACTCGCCCCCGGCCATCCGGCCGCCCAGACCCATGACTACACCCGTCACGGCACGACGACACTGTTTGCTGCCCTCGATGTCTTGGCGGGTACCGTGCTCGGCCTTTGCATGCAGCGCCACCGGAACAGTGAGTTCGTCGGGTTCCTCGACGCCGTCGAGGCCGCCGTCCCGCCCAGCAAGGCGATCCACGCGATCCTCGACAACGTCGCTACCCACAAACATCCGAAGGTCCGCGCCTGGCTGGCTCGCCACCTGCGCTGGACGTTCCACTTCACCCCGACTTCGGCCTCGTGGCTCAACGCCGTCGAGGGCTTCTTCTCAGCGCTGACCCGTCGTCGGCTGCTGCGAGGCTCCTTCACCGGCGTCGTCGACCTGCAGGCGGCGATCAAACGCTACATCGCCGAGCACAACCGGCGCGCCAGAACCTTTCGTCTGGACCAAACCCGCCACCGACATCCTCGCCGCCGTCAGCCGATCCCCTGAACCATCCGTCTGAGTCATTGCACTAGGCCCTAGAGTGTCATCGAAGGGCAAGCAGATCATCGTCGAAGGTGGACCACCAGAGCATGGTCATCTGTATGAATAGGAATGCAGTCGTGCGCAACCGCGCTTCTCGATAGCGACATCCTCAGGTTGAACCTTCATGCAGCGGAACACAACCCATAGTTGCAATCCGTGGGCAAAGCGTGGGCGTAACTACTAGAGGTGTGGATAATTCTGACGTAAATCTGCAATATCGACGGCATGCGAGAGGCGACCGGACTGGATCATGCTGGTTGATGAAGCTTTGATATTTTGAGACCAGACCAATCGGGATCGGAAATTAAAACGATTCCCTGATCAGCGAAGACTCGCTCGATCGCGGACATCGCCAAGCTCTGTAAAGGTCGCGCACCAGCCTCGAATCCCTGCACGGTACGAAGACTAACGCGGGATTCGTCAGCCAGCTGTTTTTGCGACAGCATGAGGATCGCTCGAGCAGCCCGACATTGGGCCGGCGTAATCATCTTTTCCTCATTTGAGACTCAGAGCCGGTTTGCGCAGAAACCGCCATTTGGCGCATTTTGCACAGCTGAAGGCGGGCCTGATGTCAGGCCGCTCGTGTGTCCCGGGAGTACTTGGATGCTGTCTCATCCGTCAGACCACAGTGTTAGCGACTCGCTACTAAAAGCTGCAAGCGACGCAGTCGCTGCCGCAGTGAGTACGAAGTTCCCCCTCGACGAGCTGCTCGGGGCTGAACTCAGTCGCCTCATCAGCATCTCGTCCTCCGTGGTCAAGCGCCATGGGATCCTACTCGAAAAGGCATGCGTCGAAGCCCTGCAAGCCAGCGGTCGCTTCGAGGTCCTGCACAACCCCTGTATCCCCATCACGGCCGCGGCCGACGGTCTCGTCGCAGCGAACTCCGCTGCGAGCCTCGCACGGATCCACCTCCGGTATGATCAGCCTGCGGTGCGCTCCGTCAACCAGGATATCGTCGTCATCGACGTGGCAGCTGGGTGGGCCGGCGCATATAGCGTGAAGCGAGGCGGCGGATCGATGGGCGCAGGGCTTCGCAAGCCGCTCGAGCGCGACGTCGCCGCTGTACGTCTTCTGCTCCGAAGCTACCTGCGCGATCAGGGCTTCGCGACGATCGATGTGGTGACGAGCGCGTGCATCGATTGGTGCGGGGCAGCTGGTCTACCGCCGCATCTCACGGTGCAGGGTCCGGAGGTCGACACGCATTTCGGTGTCCCGGTGATCGAGACCGTCGAACGGATGACGCGTCACCTCCGCGACGAGCTGCATCGCGCCATACCCGAACTCCTCGGTCCGCTCATTCAGCGCTTCGAGTCCCTGCCGCCGACCCGCGCGATGCAGATTCAGGATGCCGCCGAGGCCGCATCGGAGCCTCAAGACAACGCCTCGGTGAATCGGCTGGTCCAGGCGATCTTCCCGATCGGGCCGGACTCGATCCGCATGCCGACGCGCACGCGCAACACGCGCTGATCGCCGTCGAAGCCATCCTTCTACGATCGTCGATCCCCATCCGTCCTGTGCGGGATCGATGCCGTGCGCCCCGGCCGTCGCCGAGCTTGCACATTCCCGACTTGGAGCCTGACATGGATACCTTTGAGGCCGAACTCCACGCGATCGCCCTACGCTGTTCGACCGAGTTTCGCGTCCTGCGCAAGCTGGCCCACCGGGAGTACTGCGAAAAGCCGCTCGGACCGCGAACGAAGATCGGCCTGATCGTCGACGTCGAGACGACGGGTCTCGATACTGGACCTGACGGCGACGAGATCATTGAGGTCGGCCTGCTAAAGTTCGCCTACACGACCGGCGGTGTCGTGCTCGGGGTCCTCGGTCAGTTCACAGGATTTCAGCAGCCCCGCGCGCCCATCCCGGCTCTCGTCAAGCGTCTAACGGGAATCACGGACGATATGGTTCGGGGACAGCACCTCGACGTCGCTGCAATCGCAGCGTTCGCCGCCGACGCCGACATCGTCATCGCCCACAATGCAGCCTTCGATCGACCTTTCCTCGAACTGATCTGCCCGATTTTCGTCACGTTACCTTGGGCTTGCTCGCAAACCGAAGTGCGATGGCTCGAAGAGGGAATCGAGGGGACAAAACTTTGCTACATCGCCTATCACAATCGGTTCTACTACGAGGCTCATCGCGCCATCGACGATGCCTTTGCGCTCTTGGAGATCCTCGAGCACCCGTTGCCAGAGTCAGGCCAGACGCCACTCTATCAGCTGCTCAAAGCCGCTCGATCGCCAAGTCTGCGCGTCTATGCCCTGGGCTTGCCCTACGCGTTGAAGGATCGCGTTCGTGCGCGGGGATACCGTTGGTCGACTGGGGCAGATGGGCGACCACGGGCATGGTATCGCGACGTTACGGCTGACGAGGTCGAGCCCGAGCTTCGGTTCCTCGATGGCCTCGACCGCGGGGATGTCCTCGAGCCGTTCGTTCTAGAATTGGACGCTTTCGCTCGCTTCTCTCACCGGCAAGCGTAATGCGATGGACACCTCAGCATCACCGGGCGGACGGACACCCCCGTCGTCGATCACCGGCCTTCAAGCGAGTGGTCTTACCGACGTGCAAGCCGCAGCAATTGCTCAGCTCGCACGGGTTGCAGCGTGCGAGGCTGCCGATCAGCTGCGCAACGAGGTGGCCCGGTGGCACGCCTATCTCGCACTCTACGTCGTATCGCAGATTGCGATCTTCCTACTGGCAACTGTTCTGGTTCACCACTGCGCATCGACCGCAAAAATCTCAGGTTGGTACAGTCAGCTTGCTCAAGTTTCTCAGTAGTTATTGCGGATTCGAACCTTCAACTCACCAACCCGAAAAACGGTGCTTTCGGTAGCTCCGATGTTGAGGCGCATCATGCTTCACCCCGACCCTCGGAAGCAGATTCGGTCCAAAAACACCGGCCCAAACCTTCAAAACACCCCTGTGGACAAAAATAAGTTGAGTCGGGCCAAAGGCTTGAATCACCTGCGATTCTGGTCGGCGGGGACGTGCTGAGATGAGACGCAACTGTGACGCCCCCTAGCGTAGGACTGCCCCTCGCGCCTAACGAATGAGGGTTGACCGTGAAAAAACGGTGCAGCGAAGGAGAGCGAAAATGAAAAACCAAGTCTGATTTCGGTTCACCTAGCGGGACATCCGGTTCCAGCCGGATGCCCGCCTCGGTGATCAACCGATTGCCGACGCCTACAGCCCTCAAAAGCTGGCGTCGACCATCCGCTAGGATGCTGTGTTGCCTTTAGCGATTCCTCGCTAAAGGCAACACGTGCCGAAGATTCGCACGCCGAGTCCGGTCATGCAAGGGCCTTGGCCGTGTCAGGCCAAACAAACCCTGGCCGCTCACAGCATCCTCAAACGACAGCGATCCTACGTTCGCCCTCCTCGCCACGCCCACGCGTGAACTGGGGCGAGCGTCCCCTTCGCCCGATGCAGCTCCTCGCGAGCGCATCCCGTCAATGAGGACACCCATGTTCGACGACCAGACCTCCAAGATCGACCTCACGGGTGTAACGCCTTGCGCCACATCCAAGACCGAGTTCGAACCTTTCGCCTACCCGGATCCGTCGGGAGCGTCCCGAAGGTTCACGCTTCTCTCGCGAAGCTCGCTACGCGGCAGCTTCGTCGAACCCCGCGACCGTCGCGTCATCACCATTGAAAGCCACATCGAGAAAGATGTGGCGCTCGTGCTGAACGCGCGATCCGATGTGCTGCGCGTCGATGAGCAGCCGGAGGCGGTGGTGTTCCTCGATCCCAAGGGCCGGCCGGGGCAGATCACGTTCGACTTCCGGATCACGATGGTCGACGGACGCCGCATCATGGTCGCTGTTAAGGACGAGGCCCACGCGGTCAAGCACGACGTCGCAGGCTTCCTTCAGCACGTCGCACCCCAGATCTCGTCCGACGTCGCCGACGGGGTGATGCTGGTCACCGAGCGATCGCTCTCCCCCGCGATGAAATCCAATGCCCACTTAATCCAGGCGGTGCGCAGAGATCCACCCAATCCCGCCGACCAAGCCATTCTGGACTTGCTCCCTCATATCCGGGGCGAGGTCCGGATCGGTGACCTCGTCAAGGCGACGCCCTACGGCGGGTCGGCGTTCCGAGCCATCGTCCGCCTCATCGCCCGCCGCGCGATCCTGCTCACCGCGGACGAGCGCATCACCTATCGCAGCCTCGTCTCGGTTGCAGTGAACTACGGGGAGGCCGCGTGATGGTCGCCCAACATCCCTCACATGGGCCCCGCCAGAGGTTGAGTACGACGGACGCCGTGACGATCAACGGCGTCCCTTACCGTGTCACCGCGGGGAGCGAATACGGCTACGTTCTCCAGAACACCCGCACGGGCCTGTTCGAGGACTTCGACCACGCGCGCCTCACCGCCCTCTCCCAGTCTGGCCGATTGGAGTACGCGGCCGATCACTACAGCGCAGTGAGCGCCCGCACGCGCCTCCAGACTGGGTGCGGATCGCTCGCCGCTCTGCCGTCACGCCATCAGCGCATCGTGGCGTGGAAGACGGAGTGGATCACCGCGTTTCTGAAATGGGAAGAGGAACGGCGTGCAGAGTACCTGAATGGCCCAACACGCTATCGCAAAAGCGCTTCGCTTCGCGGTCGCGCGGCAATGGAGAGGGCGCTGGCTGAGATCGACAAAACGATCTCCAATCGCGCCGATGCCCGGTCAAGGCCTCTATCTGACGACGGGACGCTGAAGAAGCCGAGAAAGCTGCGCTGCGGCAGTCCTACTGTGGGCTATCACGGCCCCAGCCTTCGCCAATTTAGGGTTTGGCTGAAGCAGTACGAGGAAGCCAAGAACAACCCGTTCATTCTCCGGCCAAAGACAGCCCGCTGTGGGAACCGGCGACCCCGCTACGCACCCGAGGTCGAGCGCCTGCTGCAGGAGTACGCTGCACGCTACGCCTCCGGGGAGAAGCCGTCGCGTGCGAAGTGTCATCGCGAACTCCGCGCAGCCCTCGCGGAACTGAACGAGGAGAGGCGCGCCCAGGGCCTCCAGTCCTACGCAGTCCCTTCCGAACGGACGCTCAGCCGCCGGATCGCCGCGCTCGACATGTTCCTCGTCGAGGCTCGGCGTCTCGGCGTAGACAGGGCAACACGCAAGCACCGCCCACTCGTCGGTCAGGCCGAGGCACTACGCCCCGGTCAGCGCGTCGAAATGGACGAGTGGAAGATCGATCTGTTCCACGTTCTGTCTCAAACCGACCTGCTGAAGGATCTCACGGACGAGCAACGCGCGGCGCTTAAGAAGAGGCGCTGGTTTCTGTGCGTCGCCATCGACGTGGCCACACGATGCATCCTCGGCCTTCGGGTCGATCAAACGGCGTCGGTGCGCAATGCCCTCGCGACGCTGGAAATGGTGGTCAGCGACAAGGGCCCTCTCGCGACCGCGGCCGGCGCAGTCTCATCGTGGCGTCTGATGATGCTGCGGCCCGAAACCGTGATCACCGACGGGGGTGCGAGCTTCCTCGCCGAAATCTTTCATATTGCCGTCCTCGCGCTGGGCGGAGCGCATGACATCCCACCCGCCGGGATGCCGCACCTGCGAGGCACGATCGAGCGCCTCTTCCGAACCTTGGGCTCACAGCTCGTCAGCTACTTTTCGGGCCAATCGTTCTCAAGCAAACATGTCCGTGGCGATTATCCGGCGATGGCGCGCGCGAGCCTCACGATCGAGGAGTTCGTCCTCGCCGTCGTTCGGTATGCGGTCGATGTCTACCATCAGACGCCTCATGAAGGATTAGGCGGCGAAACGCCCTTCAACGCTTGGACGCGTCTGACCGATCTTTATTCAGTCATTCCAGTCCCAGGTCGCGACGAGCGCCGCGCCATATTCGGTATGCGCTTCGACCGCATTCTGGGTCGGCACGGCGTGCGCTTCTTGGGCCTCGACTACCGCTCGGACCTCTTGCGCGATCACTATCTCAAACGTGGGGGTGAGCGCCTCGACATCCGTGTGGATCCGCAGGACATCGGGGCGATCTCGGTCGAGATCGACGGCCTCTGGCATGAGGTCCGCGCGGCCACTTCGGGGTTCGACGGTCTAAGCCTGAGCGACCATCAGGCCCTTTGTGGTGAGCTCCGCAAGCGTTTCGCGGCTCAGGCCAAGCTCTCGGAACCCGTCGTGTTGGGAGCGATCAAGGCTCTGCGCGACCGAGCGTCAGCCGCCAAGGAGGCGGCGACGTTCCTTTGCCGGTTCAACGAACCGGAGGACATCGCACGAGCGGAGAAGGCCCTGAGGGGCTTCTCAATCCCCACGGACGAGGACTTCGCCGCACAACCCATCGCCGATCCCCTCGACGGTGTGATCCCCACCGGTGGAACCCGGAATTCCACACCGGGTGCCGGGGGTACGACGAGCAACGACGTCGCCCCGATCAAGTCAAAGCGTCCTAACGTCGGCCTCGACGACTGATACGTTGGGCCCGCTTCGCGCGGGCGGAACCCTTTCCATTTTATCACAACAAAAAGGATCCGCGATGTCTCAGTCGACCTCCTACGATACGATCGACCCCTTGGGCTATCTCCCTGGCTTATTGACGGAACGGGAGCATCAGACCGCCCAGATCATGGAGATGGTGCGGGGACAGTACATCACCTCTGCAGGCGATATCGTTTACATGAAGGCGCTACGCGGCCTCCTCAAGAATGCGGGCATGCGCGCCGATCCCACCGCTCCGCATTCCCGCCACAACCGCCGCGAAGGTCGCCTCCTCGTCATTACTGGGGAAAGCGGCGCAGGAAAGTCCCGTCGGTTGAAGAGAACCCTGCGTAAGCACCCCGCCCTAAAGAACTTCAAACTCCCGAGCCCGGACAGTCCAATCGTATACGTCAATGTCCCCTCACCATGCACCCTCATGCAATTGGGGAGACAGACGCTGGCGATGACCGGCTACCCCCTCGAGCGCGAACTCCGCGAACACCGGACCTGGGAGCACGTTCGCCAGCGCCTCGATCGAGGAGACAAGCTTATTATTGTGTACGATGAGATGCAACATATCACCCAAACGTCAAACTTGGGCGAACAAGAAAAGATTGCAAACACGATCAAAGATCTATTGATCAACGACGTGTGGCGCGTCTCCGTGATCGTGTGCGGGCTCCCCGAAGTCTCAGACTTCATTCGGAGCGATAATCAGTTGAAGCGCCGCGCCCGGTTCATCGCTGTCAAGTCCCTGATGATGCCGGAGGATAATGCCAATGTCGCGACCATGGTTACCATCCTCGCCCGCGTCGCAGGGTTGTCCGTCGCCCCCGACATCGAGACGGATCTCGCCCCGCGCCTGATCCACGCGTCCGGCTGTCAATGGGGCACGGCCATCGACCTGACGCACGAAGCGATCGAGAGCGCTCTGGAACCGGATGACCTCGATCTCGAGCCGCACGACGATGAAATCGCCCTCGACAGTTCCGGGAACACCCCGACCGCCGGTGGGCTCATGCGCCACCATTTCGCTGAGGCGTTCGAGGGTCTCGACGCATGCCCCCCCGATGAGAACCCCTTCATCCGCCGCGACTGGACATCGATCCGCGTGGCCGCACCGGCCACCCTGCAAGAGAAAATTCGCGCACGAGCTGAGCAGAAGGGGAGAAGGAGGGCTGCGCCATGAATCCGGCCCTCGCCCTACGCTGCGATCTGCTCGCGGATGAATCGCTCCCAAGCTGGGTTTCCCGGCTGGCCGTCCTCAACTGCGCCGACACGGCCCACGAGTTCTGTCTCGATATGGGCTTTCATTTCCGGACCTGCGCCTCGGGCCATCCCACAGCCTTGGCCAAGCTCGGTGAGCTAACGGGTCTCTCGCACGAGGTTTTGCACCATGCGAGTTTCGTCACCAGCGGGCACGATGTATCTCTAAGAGGCGAGCGCCTCGCTCCCGGGATGGTCCGTCGATCACGGATCCATGTCTGCCCCATCTGCACGGGCGAGGACATGGATGCTGCCCAGACCACCGGTGCGCCAGCCCCCTACGGCCGCATCCTGTGGCAGATCTCCGCGATGCGAAGCTGCCACCGCCACGGATGCGCGCTCGTCGAGATCACCCGCCCGCGCGGGCTGACCATGCACGATTTCACGCTCAATCTGAAAGGACGCCGAGACGAACTCCAGCGGCTCGCCGATCATCCGCAGCCACGCCATGCGTCTGCGCTCGAAACCTATATCGCCAACCGTCTGGAACAGGCTCCCACAGGATCGCCATGGCTCGACCGCCTGTCCCTGCACGTCGTCGTGCCGACCTGTGAGATGCTCGGTACCCTGATCCTGTTTGGATCGACCACGCGGTTCAAGGGCATGACCGACCGCGATCTGCATTGCGCCGGCGATGCGGGGTTCGAGATCGCCCAGAGCGGTGAACCCGCCATACGAAGCACACTGTCCGAGATCGCCAACGCCTTCGTTCGCAATCCGCACGGACGTCAAGGCCCGGCATCAATCTACGGGGCCTTCTATCTCCTCCTCTCGTTGCATCACAACGATCAGGCGTTCGAGCCCGTCTGCGACATCGTCCGCCGCCACGTGATCGAGACGATGCCGTTTGGACCCGGCGACCATGTCCTGGGACGACCGGTCGACGTCCGATTCATCCATTCCGCCAAGACCGCTTCTCGGGACACCGGACGCAACCCGAGGCGCTTGCGCAAGTTCCTGATCGAAGTCGGGATCATCGGCGCGGATCAAAACCGCTTGAGCCACGACGCCGTGACTTTCGACGTCGCGACCACACGGGAGGTGATCGCAGCCGAAACCGACAGTCTCATGTTGCCGAACGTTGCTGCACTCCTGCAGGTCAGCCGCTACCAAGTGGGTCAATTCGCCGATCGCGGCTTTCTTCATCCGCTCGTCGCGTATCGTGCAAAGCACAACCATCGTCGCCGCATCTACGCGCGCCAGACGGTGGACGAATTCTTCGCTCGCCTCATGGCCCGTGCTGTGCCCATCAAAACGCCCGGCGAAACACACTTGCCCGTCATCCTCGCCGCGCAAAGAGCGGGGTGTGACGCCGCATTCCTGGTTGGTCTCATCCTGAACGGACAACTCGAGTGGGTCGGACATCATATCGCCGAGACCGGCATGCCGTCGATCCTTGTCGACTTGGAAGAAGTCAGGGGCAGGGTCGAGGCGAATCCGGACGACCTGTCCCTGCGCAAGGTTCGGATGCGAATGAAAACGAACCGTGCCGTCGTAAGAGCGCTCCTACGGGAGGGGTACCTTGATGCCAGGATCGCAACCCTCACTGCGAACCGAAATCCCGTCCGCTTAATTGAACGGTCAAGCCTGGACGGGTTCCAAGCCGCCTACGTGTCGATCCCGGAACTCGCGAGGACGCACGACAGAAGCCACCACTCGGTCCGTCAGGCCCTGAACGGGATCGCGCCAGCAATCGAGAAAGATCGCGTCGGGCTGGAATTCTACCGACGCGCCGATCTTCCATTGTTCTGACGCCGCCACACGCGGCGCGAGACGGACCGCAGGCCAGCGCTACCCTTCGGCCCGCCGCTCGGATGACACGCCCATTTGCAACAACACCATCATCACCCTGTTTCAGGCCGAACTGAACGGTACCTGTCACGGCAATGCTCGCTGATGCGGAATCCTCGAGTGCGAAACCATCGCCGTTTGAACGCTTCAAGCATCGTCATCATAGGGATGGCACGTCGTCCAGGCTCGACCCTTGCACTTGTCGCAACCGTCGAATCGAACTGAACGAACGCACGATTCCGCCACCTGCAGATTGCTGATGCAGCCTCCCACAAGGAGGAAATCGTATCCACATCGTTCCCGCTACCAAACCGAACCTTGGCCGCAAGGCCATCACAGCGTCGTGCTCCGACGACGGCAATTCGGTTCGATATGGGCCTCGCTTTGCGTCCGACTTCGAAACGAAACAATTTAATAACAATATCTTAGTCGATATCATAGGTGAAACTTTGGTTCGGTTTACAGCGGGCGTGCGCCGCGCCTCGGTCTCGGGCTCCGGCGTGTTCCGGGACCAGGCGTCGGACCTGCGCCTGCGGCAGATGTTCTTCGACGGGCAGGTCGCGCCCTTCCAGATCGTGGTGCCCGCCTTCGGGACGATGGAGGGGCCGTTCCAGATCGCGAGCCTCGAGTATCGCGGCGAGCATACGGGCGAAGTCACCTTCGACATGAGCCTGGAATCGGCCGGCGCCCTCACCTTCACGGCGGCCTGAGGGAGGGCGACGCCATGGCCAACCGCAGGCGCGGCGAGGTGCCCCTCGCCCTCGGGGGACACCGCTACACCCTCTGCCTCACCCTCGGGGCGCTGGCCGACCTGGAGGACGCGCTGCGGGCCGGCGACCTCGCCGGGCTCAGCCAGCGCCTCGCCGCCGGCCGCCCCCGCACCGCCGACCTGATCGCGCTCCTCGGCGCCGCCCTGCGCGGCGGCGGCCACGCCCTCACCGACGAGGACGTGCGCCGCCTGCCGCTGGCGGGCGACATGGACGCCCTGGTCGAGGCCCTCGCCGCCGTGCTGGAGGCGGCCTTCGGCGCGGGGCCGCCGGAAAACCCTCCCCCGCCGTGGGGGGAGGAGCGCGGGGCCTGAGCCCCGCCCCCCCACGGCCCTTTCCCTGGGACGACGCCCTCGCCCTCGCCCTCGGGCCGCTCGGCTGGCGCCCGGCCGATTTCTGGGCGGCGACGCCCCGTGAACTCGCCGCCGCCCTCGGCCGGGCCGGCGCCCCCGACGGGCTCGGCCGGGCCGAGTTCGAACGGATGCTCGCGGCCCATCCCGATCCCTCGCCCCGCAGGAGCGCCCCATGAGCGACGAGACCGACACCGACCGGCAGAACACTGCGCGGGCCGCGCAGCTCACGAACCTCGACCGGCTCTCGCAGAATTTCGGCCGCAGCCTCAGCGGCGCGCTCGCCCGCAGCGCCACCTCCGGCCGCAGCCTCGACGGGGTGCTGGGCACCCTGGGCGCCCGCCTCGCGACCCTCGCGGCGAAGGCCGCCGCCAAGCCCCTGCAGGCCGGCTTCCGGAGCCTGTTCGATTCCCTCGGGGAGGCGGAGTCGGAGGAGTCCGCTCCGACCTTCGCCCGGGGGGCCGTCTTCCGGGGCGGGCGGGTCACGCCCTTCGCCGCCGGCGGGGTCGTGGCGGCGCCGACCTACTTCCCCATGGCGGGCGGCGCCGGGCTGATGGGCGAGGCGGGGCCGGAGGCGATCATGCCGCTGCGCCGGGGGGCGGACGGCAAGCTCGGCGTCGCGGCGGGGGCGCCGGCCCGGCCGGTTGCGGTGAACGTCACCATTTCGACGCCGGACCCCGCCGCCTTCCGCCGCTCCGAGGCGCAGGTCGCCGCGACCCTGGCGCGGGCGGTGGCCCGTGGCCAGCGCGCCCTCTGACCGGGAGGGCGCCATGGCCGACGACTTCCACGAGGTTCTGTTCCCCCTCGACGTCGCCCTGCGCGGCAGCGGCGGCCCCCAGCGGCTGACGGAGATCGTCTCGCTGGCCTCGGGGCGGGAGCACCGCAACGGCCGCTGGGCCGATTCCCGCCGCCGCTACGATGCCGGGTTCGGCATCCGCAGCCTCGACGCGCTCCACGCGGTGATCGCCTTCTTCGAGGAAAGGCGCGGGCGCCTCTACGGCTTCCGCTACCGCGACAGGGTGGATTTCCGCTCCGGCCCGCCGGGGCAGGCGCCGGGGCCGTTCGACCAAGTGATCGGGCGCGGCGACGGCGCGGCCACGACCTTCCCCCTCGTGAAGACCTATGGCGGCGGCTTCGCGCCCTACCGCAGGGCCATCGCCAAGCCGGTGGCGGGCAGCGTGCGGGTGGCGGTGGCGGGCACCGAACTCGCGGGCACCGCCTTCGCCTGCGACCCGGCGACGGGCCTCGTGACCCTGGTGCGCCCCCCGGCCGCGAACGCCGCCGTGACGGCGGGCTTCGCCTTCGACGTGCCCGTCCGCTTCGACACCGACGACCTCACCATCGACCTCGCCGCCTTCACGGCGGGGGAGATCCCGAAAGTGCCGCTCGTGGAGATCGTGCCGTGAGGGACCTGCCCCCCGCCTTCGCCGCCCATTGCGCGGGCGGCGTCACCACCCTGTGCCGCTGCTGGTCCCTGCGCCGCCGGGACGGCGTCGCCCTCGGCTTCACCGACCATGACCGCGACGTGACCGTCGCCGGCCTCGTCCACGCCGCCCGCACCGGGCTGGAGGCGGCCGAGGCCAGCGCCGAGGGGGGCTTTTCCGTCTCCGGCGGCGACGTCGCGGGGGCTCTGTCCTCCCTCGGGCTCACCGAGGCGGACATCGCGGGCGGCCTCTACGACGGGGCGAGCGTCGAGACCTGGCTCGTGGACTGGACCGCCCCGGAGACGCGCCTCCTCCTCGACATCGGCACGATCGGCGAGATCCGCCGCGAGGACGAGGCCTTCGTGGCCGAGCTGCGCGGGGTCGCCGCCCGCCTCGATGCCGAGGTCGGGCGCAGCTACCGGGCGACCTGCGGCGCCGTGCTGGGCGATGCCCGCTGCCGGGTCGACCTCGCGGCGTGGCGGGGGGCGGGCCGCGTCCTCGCCCTGCCGGAGCCGGCCACCCTGCGCGTCGCCCTGGATGGGAATGGCGCGGACGGGCTGTTCACGGGCGGGCGCCTCGCCTGGACCGGGGGCGCCAATGCCGGGCTCACGGCCGACCTGCGCCTGCAGGCGGGGGACCTCGTGGAATTGTGGGAGGCGCCGTCGCGCCCGGCGGCGGCGGGGGACACGTTCACCCTCACGGCCGGCTGCGACAAGCGCTTCGCCACCTGCCGCGACCGCTTCGCCAACGCGGTGAACTTCCAGGGCTTCCCGCACATGCCGGGCAACGACACCCTGCTGCACGGGGGGCCCGGCTCCGCGCCGGTCCTCGACGGCGGGAGCCAGTTCCGATGATCGGCGAGGAGGCCGTGGCGCAGGCGCGCCTGTGGCTCGGCACGCCCTACCGCCATCAGGCCTCGCTGCGCGGCGTCGGGTGCGATTGCCTCGGCCTGCTGCGCGGCGTCTGGCGGGGGCTCTACGGCGACGAGCCGGAGCGCCCGCCGCCCTACGCTGCCACCTGGGCGGAATCGGCGCCCATCGGCACCGACCCGTTCCGCGAGGCCGCCGCCCGCCATCTCCTCCCCGTCGAGGAGCCGCTGCCGGCCTACCGGCCCGCCCCCGGCGACGTGCTGCTGTTCGCCTTCCGCGCGCACCTGCCCGCCCGCCACTGCGCCATCGCCACCGGGCCGGGCGCGATGATCCACGCCCACGACCGGGCGGAGGTGACGGAAGTCGCCCTCACCCCCTGGTGGCGGCGGCATCTGGCGGGGGCGTTCCGCTTCCCGCCACGGTCAGCCTGACGCCCAGGACATCCATGACCTTGCGAACCGTCTCGTAGCGGAGCTTCGAGCCGGGTGTCAGCGCCTTGTACAGGCTCTCCCGGCCGAGCCCCGCCTCGCGGGCGATCTGCGCCATGCCGCGTGCCTTGGCGACGTCGCCCAAGGCGGCGACGAACAGGCCGGGATCAGGGTCCTCGAGGGCGGCGGCAAGGTACTCGGCAATCGCCTCCTCGCTGTCGAGGAATTCGGACGCATCGAAGGGGCTGAAGCGCATCAGACGGCTCCGTCTAGGTCGGCGGCCATGTCCTTGGCCTTCAGGATGTCGCGGCTCTGGCTCGACTTGTCGCCACCGATCAGCAGCAGGTACGTCACCTCGCCCCGGCGAACGTAGTAGAGGCGGTAGCCTGGTCCATAGGCGATGCGCATCTCGTACAGGCCGTCGCCGACCGGCTTGACGTCCCCGAAATTGCCCTCGCCCGCCGCCCGGATCCGCGCCGTGATCCGCGCCTTCGCGCGGGCATCCGGCAGGGCGCGGAGCCACCTGCGGAACACGTCTGACAGCATGATCGTCGGCACGAGGCATCCGTATCCGACTGGATACGGTTCGGCAAGCGCGTGGTCCGCCGATCCCCTCGCTCTTCGTGGAAGCACTCATGGCGACCCTGGTCCTCTCCACCATCGGCAATGCCCTCGGCTCCGCCCTCGGGGGGCCCGTCGGCGGGGCGTTCGGGCGCGCGGCCGGGGCGGCGCTCGGCGGCGCGCTGTTCGGCGCGGGCCACAAGACCCGCTTCGTGGAGGGGCCGCGCCTGTCCGACGTGGCGGGCATGACCTCCACCGAGGGCGACCCGATCCCGCGCGTCTACGGCCGGGCGCGGATCGGCGGGTGCCTGATCTGGGCGACGCGGCCCCTGGAAATCGCCAACACCCACGTCGAGCGCGCGGCCTCGCCCTCCAAGGGGTCGGGCGGCCAGCGCACCGTGCGCACCGCCTACGCCTATTACGCCAACCTCGCGGTGGGGCTGTGCGAGGGCGAGATCGCCTATGTCCGCCGGATCTGGGCGGACGGGGTCGAGGTGGACCGGACGCGCCTCACGCTGCGCGTCCACACCGGCGCGGCGGATCAGGTGCCCGATCCGCTGATCGTCGCCAAGGAGGGCGCGCAGGACGCCCCGGGCTATCGCGGCCTCGCCTACGTGGTGTTCGAGGCCCTGCCGCTGGCCGATTACGGCAACCGCATCCCGCAATTCACCTTCGAGGTGGTGCGGCCGGTCAACGGCCTGTGCCCGCTGATCCGCGCCGTCGATCTCATCCCCGGCGCGGGGGAGTTCGTCCTCGATCCCGCCGCCGTCACGGTGGATCTCGGCTGCGGGCGCACGCAGGCCGCCAACCGCCACCAGCAGGCCCGTGCGAGCGACGTGCTCGCCTCTCTCGACGCGCTCCAGGCCCTCTGCCCCAACCTGCGCCGGGTCGCCGTCGTGGCGGCGTGGTTCGGGGACGACCTGCGCGCCGGCCGGTGCCGCATCGCGCCGAAGGTCGAGACCGCGCTGAAGGCGACGACGGGCGATGAATGGAGCGTCGCCGGCCTGTCGCGCGAGGCGGCGGGCACCGTCTCCCTCCTGCCCGACGGCACCACCCCCGCCTATGGCGGCACGCCCTCCGATGCCGGGCTCGGGCGCCTCGTGGCGGACCTCTCCGCGCGGGGGCTCGACGTGGTGCTCTACCCCTTCGTGATGATGGACGTGCCGCCGGGCAACGCCCTGCCGGACCCGCGCGACCCGGCGGCCCGCCAGCCGCCCTATCCCTGGCGCGGGCGCATCACCTGCGATCCCGCCCCCGGCGTCGCCGGAAGCCCGGACGGCACGCAGGCCGCCGAGACCCATGTCGCGGCCTTCTTCGCCAACGGCTACCGCGCCCTCGTCCTGCATTACGCCGACCTCGCCGCCGGGTGGATCGGCGCGGGCGCGCGGATCGCGGGCTTCCTCGTCGGCAGCGAACTCCTCGGGCTGACGCGGGTGCGGGGCGCCTCCGGCTACCCGGCGGTTGGCGCCTTGCGCGACCTCGCCGCCGAGGTGCGGCGGCGGCTCGGGGCGGGCGTGCCCCTCGTCTACGCCGCCGACTGGACCGAGTACGGCGCCCATGTCCGCGATGGCGGGGCGAGCATCCGCTTCCCCCTCGACGCCCTGTTCGCGGATGCCAACATCGCGGCGGTCGGCATCGACTGGTACCCGCCCTTCACTGACTGGCGCGACGGGCCGGGCCATGCCGACCTCGCGCTGGCGGGCGACATCCACGACCGCGCCTACCTGAAGGCTTCGGGCGCCTCGGGCGAGGCGTTCGACTGGTACTACCCGGACGCGGCGGCCCGCGCCGCGCAGGACCGCCACCCGATCACCGACGGCGCCTCCGGCAAGTCGTGGATCTACCGGCCGAAGGACCTCGTCGGCTGGTGGTCGAACCGCCACGTCGAGCGCGACGGCGGCGTCGAGACCCGCGCCACCGCCTGGGTGCCGGCGGGCAAGCCGATCTGGCTCACGGAGGTGGGCGTGCCGGCGGTGGACAAGGGCACGAACGGCCCCAACGTCTTCCCCGATCCGAAATCCGCCGAGAACGCCGTCCCGCCCTTCTCGCGCGGGGTGCGCGACGACCTGATCCAGCTGCGCGGCCTGGAGGCGGTGCTCACGCGGTTCGACCCCGCCGCGCCGGGCTTCACGGCCGCCGACAACCCGGTCTCGCCGGTCTATGGCGGGCGGATGGTCGATCCGGCCAGCGTCTTCGTCTGGTGCTGGGACGCGCGGCCCTTCCCCGTCTTCTCCGACATGACGGCCACCTGGGCGGACGCGCCGCAATGGGGCCTCGGCCACTGGATCATCGGCCGGATCGAGGGCTGCGACCTCGACCTCCTGATCGCGCGCATCCTCGCCGAGTTCGGCTTCGACGCCCCCGTCACGGTGGAGGCGGCGGCCTTCTGCGACGGCTACGCCATCGACCGGCCGCTCACCGCGCGGGGTGCGCTCGAACCCCTGGCGCAGGTCTTCGGCCTCGACGTGTCGGCCACGGGCGGCACCCTGCGCCTGCGCGGACCCCGTCGCGACGCGCCCCTCGCCCTGGCGGAATCCGACCTCGTGCGGACTTCGGAGGAGGCGGCGCTCCTGCGCCGTGTCCGCGCCGAGGAGAGCGCGCTGCCCCTGAGCGTCGCCCTCGCCATCACCGATGCGGAGAGCCTCGATTACCGCCGGGCCGGCGCCGCCGCGACCCGGCCCGTGGGCGGGCGGCGCGGGCAGACCAAGCTCGACACCGCCCTCGTCACCCGCCGCGAGGTGGGCGACGCCCTCGCGGAGGAATGGCTCGACCGGCTAATCGCCGCCCGCGACAGCGCCACCCTCACCCTGAGCCCGCGGCGGCAGGAGGTGGAGCCCGGCGACCTCCTCGCCCTGCCGGGGGACGGGATGGTCGTGCGCGTCGAGCGCATCGACGACAGCCCGGCCGGGCGGCGGATCGCGGGCAGCCGGGTGCCGCCTCGCGCCGGCCCCGCCCGCGCCGTGGCGCGGGGCCGTTCCGCGCCGCTGCCGGCGGCGTCCCCCGCGCCGGGGGCGCCGTTCCCCGTCGCCCTGGACCTGCCGGTGGACCGGGGCAGCCCGACCGCCCTGCAATACCTCGCCGTCGCCGCCGAGCCCTGGCCGGGGCCGATGGTCGTGTGGCGCGCGGAAGCCGAGGGCGCCTTCGCCGTACAGGGCAGCGTCGACTTTCCCGCCTGCCTCGGGCGCCTCCTCGCGCCCCTGCCGCCGGGCCCGCTCTGTCGCCTCGACCGGGGCACGCGCCTGCCGGTGATGCTGCGGCGGGCGGGGGCGCTCGCCTCGGTGCCGCTGCCCGCGATGCTGGCCGGCGGCAACCTCTTCGCCGTCGTGGCGCCGGACGGGACGGTGGAGATCCTCTCCGCCGCCGGGGCCGAGGCGACCGGCGCCGACACGTTCCGGCTGACGGGCCTGCTGCGCGGCCTTGCCGGCAGCGAGGCGGCGGCGGGCCGGGGCGCGCCGACGGGGAGCCTGATCGTGCGCCTCGACGACGGCGCGGCGATCCCCCTCGTGGACCGGCTCGACGAGGCGGGCCGCGCCTTCCGCTACCGGATCGGCGCGCAGGGGCTCGATCCGGCCGATCCGGCCATGGCCCCGCTCTCTGCGACGGCCGGGCTCGCGGCGTTGCGGCCCCTGCGGCCGGTGCATCTGCGGGCGCGGCGGGTCGGCGGCGACGTCAGCCTCTCGTGGATCCGCCGGGCGCGGCGCGCGGCCGACGCCTGGGAGCCGGCCGACATCCCCCTGGACGAGGCCGCCGAGCGCTACGCGGTCACGCTCCACGCCAACGGCGCGGCGATCCGCTCGCTCACGGCGACCGGCCCCGCCCTGGTCTACCCGGCCGCCGACGAGACCGCCGATTTCGGCGGGCCGCAGCGCGCCCTCGACGTGGCGGTGGCGCAGGCCGGCGCCGCCGCCGGGCTCGGGCCGGCGACCCGCGCCCTCGTCCCCATCCGCACCGCCTGATCCCGGAGGAGCCCCCCATGTCCGATGTCACGCCCCATCTCGGCCTGCCGCTCCTCGCGGCGGGGCAGGCGCAGAAGCACGTCACCCACAACGAGGCGCTGACCCTGCTCGACGGCCTCGTGCAGCTCGCCTGCCGGGACAAGGACCTCGCCTCGCCCCCCGTGAACCCCGCCGAGGGCGACCGCTACCTCGTCACCGCCGCGACGCCGACCGGCGCCTGGGCGGGGCTCTCGGGGCAGGTGGTCCGCTTCACGGACGGGGTCTGGGTCGGCGCCGTGCCGGCGGCGGGCTGGCTCGCCTACGTCGCCGACGAGAAGCTGGTCTACGCCTTCGACGGGAGCATGTGGGCGTCCCTGACCACGGCGGGCTCCGCCCCCGCCGCCACCGACCGCCTGGGGGTGAACGCCCAGGCCGACGCCACGAACCGGCTGGCGGTGAAGACGGACGCGGCGTTCCTGTCGTGGGACGACGTCACGCCGGGCTCCGGCGACCTGCGCGTCACCGTCAACAAGAAGGCGGCGGCCCAGGATGCCGGCTTCGTCTTCCAGACGGGATGGTCCAGCCGCGCCCTGTTCGGGACGCTGGGCGGAGACGATCTGGTGCTCAAGACCTCGCCGGACGGCCAGAGCTTCCACACGGCGCTCACCGCCAGGGCCGCGACGGGCGTGGTCGCCTTCGAGGCGAGCCCGACCGCCCCGACC
Organism: Methylobacterium sp. TK26; assembly: GCF_055361565.1. Taxonomy (NCBI): domain Bacteria; kingdom Pseudomonadati; phylum Pseudomonadota; class Alphaproteobacteria; order Hyphomicrobiales; family Methylobacteriaceae; genus Methylobacterium; species Methylobacterium sp. TK26. Next base: position 3,868,840 of record NZ_CM143965.1, read on the forward strand.
CCCGATGCGGGCGATGCCACCACCCGGCTCGCCACCACCGCCTTCGTCGCGGCGAGCGCGGCGGCGGCCACGGCGCGGGTGCAGGTGTCCGACGCCGCCTACACGATCCGGGGCAGCGACCGCACGGTGGCGGTGATCGCGCTGACGGCGGCGCGCACCCTCACCCTGCCGGCGGCCTCGGCCTACCCGCAGGGCACGGTGCTGACCGTGATGGACGAGAGCGGCGCCTGCTCGGGGGCCTGCGCCGTCACCATCGCCGCGCAGGGCAGCGACCGGATCAACGGGCTCGCGGCCACCGCCCTGGTGACGCCCTACGGCAGCGTCGCGCTGCAGAGCAACGGCTACAACAAGTGGACGGTGAACGACCGGGGGCTCACCTTCAACGAGCGCACCTTCGTGGACGTGGCGGAGCCGGCCTCGACGCAGATCGTCCAGGGCGGCTTCCCCCGGATCACGATGCGGAGCGTGAACAGCGATCCCGGCGGCAACTGGAACGCGACGGAGAGCTGGTACACCTGCCCGCGCCGGGGCATCTACCAGATCACGGCGTCCCTGCGGGTGAAGGACCAGAGCAGCGCCGGCACGCAATACGGGATCGGGGTCTACACCTCCGAGGCGGACGGCCCATGGTTCCTGTGGTGCGGCGTCGGCCCGACCCCGGCGACGCGCTCGACCTATCCGTACAGCCGGCTGTCGCTGCAGAACGCCGGGGACCGGCTGCGGATGTTCAGCTACTCGGACCAGGGCGTGTACGTGAGTACCGCCGGCCTGCAGATCTGCCTCGTCGCCGACGCGGCCTAGCCATGGTGGCGCCTTCCCCCTCCGACGCGGCGGCCGATCCGTTCGCGGCCCGCTGCGCCCGCCTCGGGCCGGTGCTGATGCGCGACCTCGCGCTCACCGACGTCCAGGCCGCCGGCCTCCTCGGCAATCTGGGCCACGAGACCGGCGGCTTCCGCCATCTCCAGGAGATCGCGCCCCTCGTGCCGGGCTCGCGCGGCGGCTGGGGCCTCGCGCAATGGACCGGCCCGCGCCGGGTGGCGATGGAGGCCTGGAGCCGGGCGCGCGGTCTCGATCCCGCCTCCGACGCCGCCAACGAGGGCTACCTGATCGCCGAGTTGCGCGGGCCCGAATCCGCCGCCCTCGACGCCCTGCGCCGCTGCGCGACCCTCGACCGGGCGACGGAGACCGTCTGCCGCCTGTTCGAACGCCCGGCCATCCCCGCCCTGCCGCGCCGCCTCGCCTACGCGCGGCGGGCCCTGCGGGCGATCCGCCCCACCCCCGTTCCCCACCCGCCAGGAGGTCCCCATGACCCGCGTCCCGCTCGTCCTCGCCCTGCTCTCCGCCGCCGGCCCCGCCGCCGCGGCCTCCCCGGAGGCCGCCGCCCTTCCCTGGGGTGACTGGCTCTCGGCGGCCCTGTCCGCCGCCTCCTCGGCCCTCGTCCCCGTCGCGGCGGCGGCGGTGACGGCCGGCATCGCCCGCACCGCCCCCTGGGCCAGCTCGATCCTCACCCGCGAGCGGGTCGAGGCAGCGATCCGCGCAGGCGTCGATTACGGCCAGAACGCCGTGTCCGGCGCCATGCGCGGCCGCAGCGTCGCCGTGAGCGTGGCCCCGGCGGTGGTGGCCGAGGGCACAAGGCACGTCCTCGCCACCGCGCCGGCCCGCGTCGTGCGCGGCGCGGGCGGGGCGGAGGGCGTGGCGGCGCGGATCTTCCGCGCGCTGCCCCTCGACGCGCAGGGCAGCGCCGAGACGGTCCTCGAACCGGCCCTGCGCCTCCTGAAGGCCGATCCGCCCCGCCGGGGCTGAGGGAAGGGGCGGGGGGGAAGGGGCGGGGGGACGGCCGCGTGGCCGGAGGAGGTGCGATGACGGCCCGTTCCCCCGATCCCCCCGACGCCCCGCCCCCCTGGCAGGCCTGGATCGCCCGCCAGAGCGCGCAGCGGCTCGCCCTCCTCGACGAGATCGTGGACGAGCGCATCGCGCGGCGGGCGCTGCGCGCGTTCCTCTGCCGCCTGAAACACGCCGTCGTCGCCGCCTTCCTCGGCGCGGCGGCGGTGGCCCACTGGTTCTCGGATCAGGCGGCCTGGATCGCCGAGCGTTTGCCGGCGCTGCGGCTGCTCTGGCGCCTCGTCACGGGAGGGCACTGATGCCGGACAAGGCCGACCGCGTCCTCACCCGCCTCTGGCTTGCCGTGGCCGCCCCCCTCGCCCTGGCGGTGAGCCTGCATCTCGGGGCGCTGTTCGGCGCGGGGCTCCGTCCCCAACCGGTGATGGAACCGGGGGCGGGCTCGGCCGTCATGGTCTGCAGCCGACGATCCGCCCATGAGAAGCTTTGCCCCTTCCCCGCCGAGAACTGACGCCCGCCGGACGAACTCCGGTATTCAGGGGGCATTCAGTGCCTGGAGCACAAAGCTCGGCCCAATGCGCCACGCCATCGCCCTTGCTGCCATCTGCCTGACCGTCGCGGCCTTCGTCGCGGGCGGGATCGGCTCCATGGCCGAGGACGCCCCGGCGACGCAAACCGCCCAGGCCGCCCTGTCGCCGGCCCCCCGCGTCGAGACCTGCCTCTCCCCCGCCGACATGCGCGAGGAGGTGGGCGAGCGCCGGGTGATCGAGCCCATCGCCGCCATCCGCGCCGCGCGCACGGTGATCCCGCGAGCCGAGATCCAGCGGGCCAGCCTCTGCCGGCACGAGGACGGACTCGTGTACATGCTGACGGCCTTGCGCCGGGACGGGCATTTCGTGCACGTCATCGTGGATGCGCGCACTGGCAAGGTCGCGGGTCAATACTGACGGGGTGCCGCCCGCCCCAGGGGACCCCAAGGGAGATGTGACGTGCGACTGCTCGTCGTCGAGGATGACAAGGACATCAACCGGCAGGTCGTGGCCGCGCTGGAGGAGGCGGGCTACGTCGCCGACAAGGCGTATGACGGCGAGGAGGGGGGCTATCTCGGCGAGAGCGAGCCCTACGACGCCATCATCCTCGACATGGGCCTGCCCAAGGCGGACGGCGTGAGCGTGCTGCAGAAGTGGCGCCGGGCCGGGGTGAAGACGCCGGTCATCATCCTCACCGCCCGCGACCGCTGGTCGGACAAGGTCGACGGCTTCGATGCCGGCGCCGACGACTACGTGACCAAGCCCTTCCACATGGAGGAGCTGATGGCCCGTGTCCGCGCCCTGCTGCGCCGGGCCGCCGGCCACGCCTCCAGCCAGATCACCTGCGGGCCCGTGACCCTCGACACCCGCTCCGGCAAGGTCTTCGTGGACGGCGCCCAGGTGAAGCTGACGAGCCACGAATACCGGCTGCTGTCCTACCTGATGCACCATACCGGCCGGGTCGTCTCCCGCGCCGAACTGACCGAACACCTGTACGACCAGGATTTCGACCGCGACTCGAACACGATCGAGGTCTTCGTCGGCCGGCTGCGTAAGAAGCTGGCGGTGGATCTCATCCAGACCGTGCGCGGCCTCGGCTACCTCGTGGACCCGAACCAGCCGGCGGCGCGGGTGTGAGGGGTTAGAGGCTTGCCCGAATGCTTGCGTCATTCTTCGCGGACGGCCACCATCGCGCGTGACGACGCTCGAGGGTGGCTCGCGGAGCGGTGGTTACTTCGAAACATGCATACTACTACGCGTTGAAGACTGCCTCCAGGGAGGCGGTGGCGCGCAGTATGACGGCCAAGATCGGCGCGAGCCCGGGGGGCAGCGCCTGGGCCGGCGTGACCTTCGCCTCGATCGACTCGTCGGCGACCGACCATGCCCGGCTCGAATGGCCCCGATACTATTCGGAGCGGACGCATCTGGGCTTCAAGGAGAGCTGGGAATCGCTCCACCGGAGATTCCAGCCGATCCCGTCGTATTTCGATCTCGCGATCTGGCAGCGGATCGAAGGCGGGGATGTCCTGCAGGGGCTGGCCCTCGGAAAGCCGTCCGACGGAAAGACCCACCTCACCCTCAATTGGGTCGAGCGGTCGTTCGCGCCGACATACCTCGCCGGGGGCATCCTCCTGCCGATCCTGGCCTGCGCGGAAGAATACGCCAAGCTCCTCGGGTGCCGTCGGGTGCTCGTCAAGAACCCCGTTGACCCTTCAAAATACCAGCGATACGGCTATCATCCGTACGCGTTACGCCGCGTCCGCGCGGCCTACCTGTGCAGGGAATTGTGACATGGCCAACAGAAACATGGCCAACAATGCGCCCACGCCTGCGGCGGCCATCGCCGTGCGGGACGAGATGACGGCCGCCCTCGATGCGGGCTTCGCCCATGCCGCGGCGTTCTATGCGGCCGGTCGCGACACGCTGATCGACCGCATCGCGCAGGACGAGTGGACCGCGTGGGACGGCCGCGACGAGATGGCCCTGGTCACAGATCCCGATGGAATCGATCTGACCGATGAGATGGTTCGCGATCTTGCGGCATAGGCCGTGACGGCACCCCTCGCGCGTCGGCCCCGCCACGGCGGGGCTTTTTGTTGCGGGCAGCCGCACCGGGACTAGCATGCGCCGCGTTCTCGACCTTTTCGCCTTGCGGCGGCGCTCCATCGCCGTGCGCCTCGCCGTCTCGGCCTTTCTGTCGAGTTCGGCGATCCTGCTGATCGCCGCCTGGATCCTCACGACCCTCTACCGCGAGAACACCGAGCGCGCCTTCGACAGCCGGCTCCTCGTCTTCACGAACAACCTCGCCACCGACCTCGTCACCCCCAACGATCCCGAGAGCCGCACCTTCTCCCTGGGCGATCCGCGCTTCGATCTGCCCCTGTCCGGCTGGTACTGGCAGGTCGGCAAGCCCGATGCGAAGCCGCGCGACATCCGCACCTCGCGCTCCCTCGTCGGCGTGGCGTTGCCGCCGGCCACCGACGCGGACGGCAAGGTCGGCGTCGGGCAGATCCGCCAGGGCTACGGCAAGGGCCAGGACGGGCGGCTCCTGCGCATCATGGAGCGCGACGTCGATCTCGGCGAGGAGGGCCGCTACACCGTGCGCGTGGCCGGGCCGGCCGACGAGATCGTCAACGACGTCGACCGCTTCCGCAACGCCCTCTACATGACCTTCGCGCTCCTCGGGGCGTCGCTGGCCTTGACCACGCTGCTGCAGATCCGCTTCGGCCTCGCGCCCTTGAAGAAGATGCGCGCGGCGCTCGGCGCCGTCCGCCAGGGCGAGGCCGACCGCATCACCGGGACTTATCCCCGCGACATCGCGCCGCTGACCGGCGAGGTGAACCTGCTCATCGAGACCAACCGCGAGATCCTGGAGCGCGCCCGCACGCAGGTCGGCAACCTCGCCCACGCCCTGAAGACGCCGCTCTCGATCATCGTCAACGAGGTCGGCTCGTCCGACGCGCCGGAGGACCTCGCCCTGAAGATCCGCGAGCAGGCGGCGGTGATGCGCGATCAGGTGAACTACCACCTCGACCGGGCGCGGGCGGCGGCGCTGGCGGGCACGCTGGGCACCTCCACGGAGATCGAGCCGGCGCTGGCGGGCCTCGTTCGTACCTTCGGCAAGATCTACCGCGACAAGGACATCGCCTACGAGGTCCACGTGCCGCCGGGCGTGCGCTTCCGGGGCGAGCGCCAGGACTTCGAGGAGATGGTCGGCAACCTCGTCGACAACGCCTCCAAGTGGGCGCACGGCCGGGTGGCGATCCGGGCCGAGGTGATCGCCCGGGACGGCTATCCCCTCCTCGTCGTCGCCATCGAGGACGACGGCCCCGGCCTGCCGCCGGAGGCGCGGCAGGCGGTGCTCGGGCGCGGGCGGCGCCTCGACGAATCGAAGCCGGGCTCGGGGCTCGGCCTCTCCATCGTGGCCGACCTCGCCGCCCTCTATCGCGGGCGCTTCAGCCTCGATCAGGCCACGCTCGGCGGCCTGCGGGCCGTGCTCGAAGTGCCCGGCGACGCGCCGGCCGGGGCAGCGGCCCATTGAGCGTGCGGCCAAGGTAAGGGTTGCTACCGGGCACGAGTTGGGTGACACCGTGCCGCCCGTCCGAGGCATGACGTCGGGTCGGAGCCGCCTCCATATGAAGACCGGACCCATCCGGTCCGCACGCGGGATCTGATGACGGCGATCTGGTTCATCCTGGCGGGCATGACCGCCCTGGCCGTGCTCAGCCTGCTCTGGCCGCTGTCGCGACGCGTCGCCGACCCGCGCGGCGAGGAGCCGGACGCGCTCGTCGCCACCGAGACGGCCTTCTACGAGGACCAGCTCGCCGAGATCGCCCGCGACGTGGAGCGCGGCCTGATGGCGCCGGAGGAGGCCGAGGCCGCCCGTGCCGAGGCCGCCCGCCGCCTGCTGCGTGCGAGCCGCGAGGCCGACGGCAAGGCCGAGGACGCGCCGACGCTGGCCGAGCCGCGCCTGCGCCGCCGCCGGGCGGCCTCCGCCTTCGCCCTCTCGACCATCCCGCTCGTCGCCCTCATCGCCTACGGGCTCTACGGCTCGCCGGAACTGCCCGCGCAGACCGAGGCCGACCGTACGGCGGCGCGCGGCGGCACCGACGAACTCGCCAAGGCCGTCGGCCAGATCGAGGCGCGGCTGTCCCGCGATCCCGACGACGCGCGCGGCTGGCAGGTCCTCGCCCCGGTCTACATGCGCACCGGCCGCTTCGACGAGGCGGCCCGCGCCTACGGGCAACTCGCCCGGCTGAAGGGCGACCCGCCCGAGATCCTGGCCGATTGGGGCGAGGCCCTGACGGCGGCGGGCGACGGCACCGTCTCCCCCGAGGCCAAGAGCCTCTTCGAGCGGGCGCTCGCCAAGGATCCGAAGGCCGCCAAGGCCCGCTTCTACGTCGCCCGCGCCGCCGAGCAGGGCGGCGACACCGGCGAGGCGATCCGCCAGCTCACCACCCTCGAAGGCACGAGCGCCCCCGACGCCCCCTGGCTCGGCGTCGTCCGCTCGACGCTGGCCCGGCTGAAGGGCGAGCCCGCCCCGCCCCCCGCCGCGCCCGAGGGTCCGCCCACGATCCCCGCCGAGCAGCAGGCCGCCATCCGCGGCATGGTCGATGGGCTCGACGCGCGGCTGAAGGCCGGCACCGGCACGCCGGACGAGTGGGTGCGGCTGATCCGCTCGCGCACCGTGCTCGGCGAGCGCGATCAGGCGATGGCGGCCTTGGCCCGCGCCCGCACGGCGCTGGCCTCCGACCCGCAGGGCCTCGCCCATGTCGAGGGGGCGGCCGGCGAACTCGGCCTCGGGCAGGCCCAGGCCAACCCTTCCGCCGTTCCCACCCCCACCCCCACGGCCAAGGCCGACACCGACGCCGCCATGGCGGCGGTGCGGGCGATGCCCCCGGCCGAGCGGGACGCGGCGGTGCGCGGCATGGTCGAGGCCCTGGACCGGCGCCTCGCGGCCAAGGGCGGCAGCCCCGACGAGTGGATGCGGCTCGTGCGCTCCTACAGCGTCCTGGGCGAGCGCGATCAGGCGGTGAAGGCCCTCGACCGCGCCCGCATGGCCCTCGCCGCCAACCCCGAGGCGGTGGCCCGGATCGACGGACTCGCCCATGACCTCGACCTCGCCGCCCCTGTCGCCAAAGGTCGCCCCTGAGGGCCAGGCGGCCTTCCGCCCTTGACCGGGAGGCCGCCGCGTCCGACACCCTCTGGCCATAGTAGGGGGAACGATCCGTCGTGACGCGCAAGAAGCGCCGCCTGATCCTGATCGCCGCCTGCGGCAGCGTGCTCGCGCTGGCCGTGGGGCTGATCCTGTTCGCGATGAGCGGCTCCATCGTCTTCTTCAAGTCGCCCTCGGAGATCGAGGCGCAGGCGATCCCCACCGGCACGCGCCTGCGGCTCGGCGGCCTCGTGCAGGACGGCTCGCTGAAGCGCGGGCCGGACCAGACCATCGACTTCGCGGTCACGGACCACGGCGCCACCATCGCCGTGCAGTACAAGGGCCTCCTGCCGGACCTGTTCCGGGAGGGGCAGGGCGTGGTGGCCGAGGGCGTGCTGGAGCCGGGCAACCGCTTCCGCGCCGACACGGTGCTGGCCAAGCACGACGAATCCTACATGCCCCGCGAAGTCGCCGACGCCCTCAAGAAGCAGGGCCGGTGGCAGGAGGGGGGGCCGCAGGGCGGGCCGCAGGGCCAGGCGCCCGCCGCCTCGGCCTCGGCCGGCGGCACGCTCGGGCCGCGCAGCGAACGGTGAGGCTCACGTGATCGTCGAGACCGGACATTTCGCCCTCGCCCTGGCGCTCGCCCTGTCCCTCGTCCAGACGGCGATGCCGATCTGGGCGGCGCGCTCGGGCGACCCGACCCTGCGGCAGGCCACCTTCCAGGCGGCGCTCGGCGCCTTCGCCTGCGTGCTCTTCGCCTTCGCGGCCCTCACCTGGGCGCATGTCACGTCGGACTTCTCGGTCCAGAACGTGGTCGAGAACTCGCACACGCAGAAGCCGCTGATCTACAAGATCTCCGGCGTGTGGGGGAACCACGAGGGCTCGATGCTCCTCTGGGTGCTCATCCTCACCCTATTCGGCGCCTGCGTCGCGGCCGCGCGCAATTCGGTGCCGCCGAGGCTCAGGGCGAACACGCTGGGCGTGCAGGGGCTCGTCAGCTTCGTCTTCCTGCTGTTCATCATCACGACCTCGAACCCGTTCACCCGCGTGGTGCCGGCGCCGCTCGAGGGCCGCGACCTGAACCCGCTGCTGCAGGATCCCGGCCTCGCCATCCACCCGCCGCTCCTCTACCTCGGCTATGTCGGGTTCTCGATCTCCTTCGCCTTCGCCGCCGCCGCGCTGATCGAGGGCCGCATCGACGCCGTCTGGGCGCGGGCCGTGAGGCCCTGGACCCTCTCGGCGTGGTGCTTCCTCACGCTCGGCATCGCGATGGGCTCCTACTGGGCCTATTACGAGCTCGGCTGGGGCGGCTGGTGGTTCTGGGATCCGGTGGAGAACGCCTCCCTGATGCCGTGGATCGCGGGCACGGCGCTCCTCCATTCCACCGTGGTGATGGAGAAGCGCGATGCCCTGAAGGTCTGGACGGTGCTGCTCGCCATCCTCACCTTCTCGCTCTCGCTGGTGGGCACCTTCATCGTCCGCTCGGGCGTGCTGACCTCGGTGCATTCCTTCGCCACCGATCCGACGCGCGGCGTGTTCATCCTCGGCATCCTCGTGCTGTTCATCGGCGGGTCGCTGGCCTTGTTCGCATGGCGGGCGCCGCTGCTGCGGCAGGGCGGCCTGTTCGCGCCGATCTCCCGCGAGGGGTCGCTCGTCCTCAACAACCTCTTCCTCGTCGCGGCCTGCGCGACGGTGTTCGTGGGCACGCTCTACCCGCTGCTCCTGGAGATGCTGACCGGCGACAAGATCACCGTCGGCCCGCCCTTCTTCAATTCCACCTTCGTGCCCCTGGCGATCCCGCTGCTGCTGATCGTGCCGTTCGGGCAGGCCCTGGCCTGGAAGCGCGGGGATCTGCACGCCGCGACGCAGCGCCTGTTCTTCGCCCTCGCCCTGGCGCTGGCCGCCGGCCTCGCGGTGCTGGCCTTCCATTCGGGCGGGCCCTGGATGGCGCCGGTCGGCATCGGGCTCGGCGCCTACCTCATCATCGGCTCCGTGCTGGAGATCGTCGGCCGCGCCCGCGGCTACGGCGCGCGGCGCACCCGCGCGGCCGGGGAGATCGCCCGCCGGGCCATCGGCCTGCCGCGCTCGGCCTGGGGCACGGCCTTCGCCCATGCGGGCGTCGGCGTGGTGGTGATCGGCATCGCCGCCCAGGGCTGGGCGGGCGAGGGGCTGGCGAGCCTCAACCCGGGGGGCACGCTCACGGTCGGCCCCTACGTGGCGACGCTCGATTCCGTCGCCCCGCGCAAGGGCCCGAACTACGAGGAGGCGGGCGCCTTCCTCACCATCCGCAACCGCGAGGGCGACGAGATCGGCAAGGTCGAGACCGGCCGCCGCTTCTATCCGAGCCGGCAGATGACCGTGACCGAATCCGGCTTGCTCACCATCGGCGCCAGCCAGGTCTATGCGAGCCTCGGCGAGGTCGGGAAGGACGGTGCCATCGGCCTGCGGCTTTACTACAAGCCGCTGGTGCTGCTGATCTGGCTCGGCGCCGTGGTGATGGCCTTGGGCGGCGGCCTCTCCCTCACCGACCGGCGGATGCGCGTCGGCGCCCCCGCCAAGGCGAAGGGCCGTGCCCTTCCCGCGAGCGCGGTGCCTGCGGAATGAGCGTGACGGCCCGCTGCGCGCTCGCCGCCGCGCTCCTCCTCGCCCCGCTCCCGGCGCTCGCCGTGCAGCCGGGCGAGGTGATGAAGGACCCCGCCCTGGAACACCGGGCGCGGGAGATCTCCGAGGGGCTGCGCTGCCTCGTCTGCCAGAACCAGTCCATCGACGATTCCGACGCGCCCCTTGCCAAGGACCTCCGCCTGCTGGTCCGCGACCGCTTGGCGAAGGGCGACAGCAACGAGGCGGTGCGGGACTACGTCGTGGCCCGCTACGGCGAGTTCGTGCTGCTGCGCCCGGTCTTCGCCCTCCACACCCTCATCCTGTGGCTGACGCCCGCGCTCGCCGTGGTGCTCGGCCTGTTCGGCCTGTGGCGCCTCGCGCGCCGCCGCTCCGTCGCCCCCGTGCGGCATCTTTCGGCCGCCGAGGAGGCGGAGGTCGCCGCGCTGCTGCGACGGGAGTAGGCTCGCCCCCATCGGCTTGATTCGCCCCTCCGGACCGTTCGGCACGAGTCTTGGAACTCGGCACGAGTCTTGGATCCGACAGCGGATCATACGAAGTGGGGAGGGGACGATGACCGCTGCGACGCTGACCATCTCCAGCCGCAACTATTCCTCCTGGTCCTTGCGGGGCTGGCTGATCTGCCGGATGGCGGGTCTCGATTTCTCCACCGAACTCCTGTCCGGCGAGGACACGACCAGCCGGGCGGAGCTGCTGCATCTCTCGCCGTCCTTCCTCGTGCCCCGGCTGCGCCACGGCGACATCGTCGTGTGGGACACCCTCGCCATCACCGCCTACCTGCACGAGACCTTCCCGGAGGCCGGCCTGCTGCCGGAGGGGCGGGCCGAGCGGGCGCATTGCTTCTCCATCGCGGGCGAGATGCATGGGGGCTTCGTGAACCTGCGCTCGGCCCTGCCGATGAACCTGAAGGCGTTCCACCCCGGCTTCCGGGTGTTCAACGGCGCCAAGGCCGACATCGAGCGCATCGTCACGATCTTCGACGATTGCCTCGACCGCTACGAGGGCCCGTACCTGTTCGGCAAGACGCCCTCCCTCGCGGACGCGATGTTCGCCCCCGTCTGCACCCGCTTCCGCACCTACGACGTGACGCTGCCGCCGGGCGCTGCCGCCTACCGCGACACGATCCTACACTGGCCACTGATGGTCGAGTGGGCCGAGGCCGCCGCCCAGGAGCCGGAGGAGATCGAAGAACTCGACATGGAGTTCTGAGCGATGGCATTTTCCTGCATGTCTCGCGGCAAGCTCGACAGCCTTTCGCCGTGACCGGCGACGCCGGCAGCCCGCTGGAAACGCTCGCGAAAGGTTTCGTCAGCACTGGCGCCCGCTGAGGGCGGACGGACCGATCGGTCGCCCGCAAGGTAACAGTTCAACAGACGTCCTTTGTCGGCCCACCGGACAGCGCGATTGAAGCGCACCTGCAATTCTGTTCCACTTCGACTTAGAACAGGAACAGACTGGGCAGGAAACCTATGCCGCGTCACGAGCCCTGGAGCCACGAGCGGGCCTCGGGCATCATCGCCGAGCACAGCCATCTCGAAGGCGCCACGCTGCCGATCCTGCACGCGCTGCAGGAAACCTTCGGCTACGTGGATCACGGCGCGATCCCCCTGATCGCCGATGCCCTGAACATGTCGAACGCCGAGGTGTTCGGCTGCGTCAGCTTCTACCACGACTTCCGCAAGGCGCCGGCCGCCGGCCGCCACGAGGTGAAGCTCTGCCGGGCCGAGGCCTGCCAGGCGATGGGCTCGGACTCCCTGCACCGCGAGATCCTCGGCCGCCTCGGCTGCGATTGGCACGGCACGGCCACCGACGGCTCCGCCACGGTGGAGCCGGTCTATTGCCTCGGCCTCTGCGCCAACGGCCCGGCCGCCCTGGTCGATGGCGAGCCCGTCGCGCATCTCACCGCCGACGCCCTGGAAGCCGCCCTGACGGAGGTGCGCCAGTGAGCGTCACGCTTTACGTTCCCCGCGATGCCGTGGCCCTCGGGCTCGGCGCCAACAAGGTCGCCCGCGCGCTGTTCGCGGGCGCCGAGCGGCGCGGCCTCGACGTCACCATCGTCCGCACGGGCTCGCGCGGCCTGTTCTGGCTGGAGCCGATGGTCGAGGTGGCCACGCCCGAGGGCCGCGTCGCCTACGGGCCCGTGACCCTGAAGGACGTGGACGCCCTCCTCGATGGCGGCCTCCTGACCGGCGGCGAGCATTCGCTTCGCCTCGGCAACCCGGAAGAGATCCCCTTCCTCGCCAAGCAGCAGCGCCTGACCTTCCACCGCTGCGGCGTCATCGATCCGGTCTCCGTCGAGGATTACCGGGCCCATGGCGGCTATCGCGGCCTCGACGCGGCGCTGAAGCTCGACGCCGAAGGCATCGTGACGGCGGTGCGCGAGTCGGGCCTGCGCGGGCGCGGCGGCGCCGGCTTCCCGGCGGGCATCAAGTGGAACACGGTGATGCTGGCCAGGGCGGACCAGAAATACGTGGTCTGCAATGCCGACGAGGGCGATTCCGGCACCTTCGCCGACCGGATGATGATGGAGGGCGACCCCTTCAACCTCATCGAGGGCATGACCATCGCCGCCGTCGCCACCGGTGCGACCCGGGGCTACATCTACCTGCGCTCCGAATATCCGCAGGCCTTCGAGACCCTGAAGAAGGCCATCGCCAACGGCGTGAAGGCGGGGGTGCTCGGCGAGAACATCCTCGGCTCGGGCAAGACCTTCCACCTGGAAGTCCGCCTCGGGGCCGGCGCCTACATCTGCGGCGAGGAGACCTCGCTGCTGGAGAGCCTTGAGGGCAAGCGCGGCATCGTGCGGGCCAAGCCCCCGATCCCAGCCCTCAAGGGCTTCCTCGGCAAGCCGACGCTGGTCAACAACGTCATGACCTTCACGGCCGTGCCGTGGATCCTGGAGAACGGCGCCAAGGCCTATGCCGATTACGGCATGGGCCGGTCGCTCGGCACCCTGCCGATCCAGCTCGCGGGCAACATCAAGCATGGCGGCCTGATCGAGCTGGCCTTCGGCATCACCCTGCGCGAGGTGATCCAGGAATACGGCGGCGGCACCCGCTCGGGCCGTCCGGTGCGGGCCGTGCAGGTCGGCGGGCCGCTCGGGGCCTACTTCCCCGATCACCTCCTCGACACGCCCCTCGATTACGAGGCGATGGCGGCCAACAAGGGCCTCGTCGGCCATGGCGGCATCGTCGTGTTCGACGACACCGTCGACATGGCCTCCCAGGCCCGCTTCGCCTTCGAGTTCTGCGCCACCGAATCCTGCGGCAAGTGCACCCCCTGCCGCATCGGCGCGACGCGCGGCGTCGAGACGATGGACAAGGTGATCGCCGGCATCCGGCCCGAGGCGAATCTCAAGCTCGTCGAGGACCTCTGCGAGGTCATGACCGACGGCTCGCTCTGCGCCATGGGCGGCCTGACGCCGATGCCCGTGATGAGCGCCATCACCCACTTCCCCGAGGATTTTCGCCGCGCGGGCTTGCTGCCTGCGGCGGCTGAGTGAGGAGGCTTCCATGGCCCTCATCAAAGAGATCGACTACGGCACCCCGATCCGGGTCGCCGAGCAGACGGTCACGCTGACCATCGACGGCATGGAGGTCACGGTTCCGGCCGGCACCTCCGTCATGGCCGCCGCCATGACCGCCGGCACGCAGATCCCCAAGCTCTGCGCCACCGACAGCCTGGAGCCGTTCGGCTCCTGCCGCCTCTGCCTCGTGGAGATCGAGGGCCGTCGCGGCACGCCGGCCTCGTGCACCACGCCGGCCGAGAACGGCATGGTCGTGCGCACGCAGACCGACAAGCTCGCCAAGATGCGCAAGGGGGTGATGGAGCTCTACATCTCCGACCACCCGCTGACCTGCCTCACTTGCGCCGCCAACGGCGATTGCGAGTTGCAGGACATGGCCGGTGTCGTGGGCCTGCGCGACGTGCGCTACGGCTACGAGGGCGACAACCACGTCGTGCCGAGCGCCGAGAAGTACCTGCCGAAGGACGAGTCAAACCCGTACTTCACCTACGATCCGTCGAAGTGCATCGTCTGCAACCGCTGCGTGCGCGCCTGTGAGGAGGTGCAGGGCACCTTCGCCCTGACCATCGCCGGCCGGGGCTTCGACAGCCGCGTCGCCGCCGGGCCGACGAACTTCATGGAATCGGAGTGCGTGTCCTGCGGCGCCTGCGTTCAGGCCTGCCCGACCGCGACCCTCCAGGAAAAGTCGATCCACGAGTTCGGCCAGCCCGAGCATGCGGAGCTGACGACCTGCGCCTATTGCGGCGTCGGCTGCTCGTTCAAGGCGGAGATGCAGGGCACCCGCGTGGTGCGCATGGTCCCCTACAAGGGCGGCAAGGCCAACGAGGGCCATTCTTGCGTGAAGGGCCGCTTCGCCTACGGCTACGCCACCCACAAGGACCGCATCACCAAGCCGATGATCCGCGAGAAGATCACGGATCCGTGGCGCGAGGTCTCCTGGGAGGAGGCGATCGGCCGGGCGGCCTCCGAGTTCAAGCGGATCCAGGCCCAGTACGGCAAGGATTCCGTCGGCGGCATCACCTCGTCGCGCTGCACGAACGAGGAAGCCTACCTCGTCCAGAAGCTGGTCCGCGCCGCCTTCGGCAACAACAACGTCGACACCTGCGCCCGCGTCTGCCACTCGCCGACCGGCTACGGCCTGATGTCCACGCTCGGCACCTCGGCCGGCACGCAGGACTTCAAGTCCGTCGAGCATTCCGACGTGATCCTCGTGATCGGCGCCAACCCGACCGACGGCCACCCGGTCTTCGGCTCGCGGATGAAGAAGCGCCTGCGCCAGGGCGCGAAGCTGATCGTCGCCGATCCGCGCAAGATCGACCTCGTGAAGTCGCCCCACATCAAGGCGGACTTCCACCTGCCGCTGAAGCCCGGCTCGAACGTCGCCTTCATCAACTCGATGGCCCATGTCATCGTCACCGAGGGCCTGATCGACGAGGCCTACGTCCGCGAGCGCTGCGACCTGCCGGAGTTCGAATCCTGGGCGCGCTTCGTCGCCGAGGAGCGGCATTCGCCGGAGAGCCAGGAGCAGTTCACCGGCCTCGACCCGCAGGCCGTGCGCGGCGCGGCCCGGCTCTACGCCAAGGGCGGCGCGGCCGGCATCTATTACGGGCTGGGCGTCACCGAGCACAGCCAGGGCTCCACGATGGTCATGGGCATGGCCAACATCGCCATGGCCACCGGCAACATCGGCAAGCTCGGCGCGGGCGTGAACCCGCTCCGCGGCCAGAACAACGTGCAGGGCTCCTGCGACATGGGCTCGTTCCCGCACGAGCTGACCGGCTACCGCCACGTCTCGGACGACGCCACCCGCGAGAGCTTCGAGGCCCTGTGGGGCGCCAAGCTCGACAACGCGCCGGGCCTGCGCATCACCAATATGCTGGACGAGGCCGTCGAGGGCGCGTTCAAGGGCATGTACATCCAGGGCGAGGACATCGCGCAGTCGGACCCCGACACGCACCACGTCACCGCCGGCCTGATGGCGATGGAATGCATCGTCATCCAGGACATCTTCCTGAACGAGACGGCGAAATACGCCCACGTCTTCCTGCCGGGCGCGTCGTTCCTCGAAAAGGACGGCACCTTCACCAATGCCGAGCGGCGGATCAGCCGCGTGCGCAAGGTGATGCCGCCGATGGGCGGCTACGGCGACTGGGAGGGCACGATCCTGCTCGCCAAGGCGCTCGGCTACGAGATGCATTACGATCACCCGTCTGAGATTATGGACGAGATCGCGAGCCTCACCCCGAGCTTCACCGGCGTGTCCTACGCCAAGCTCGATGAGCTCGGCTCGATCCAGTGGCCGTGCAACGAGAAGGCGCCGCTCGGCACCCCGATGATGCACGTCGACCGCTTCGTGCGCGGCAAGGGCCGGTTCATGATCACCGAGTTCGTGCCGACCGAGGAGCGGACGGGGGCCAAGTTCCCGCTCATCCTCACCACGGGCCGCATCCTGTCCCAGTACAATGTCGGCGCGCAGACGCGGCGCACCGAGAACTCGCGCTGGCACGAGGAGGACGTGCTGGAGATCCACCCCTTCGACGCCGAACTGCGCGGCATCGTGGACGGCGATCTCGTCTCCCTGGAGAGCCGTTCGGGCGACATCGCCCTGAAGGCCAGCGTGTCCGAGCGGATGCAGCCGGGGGTGGTCTACACGACCTTCCACCACGCCAAGACCGGCGCCAACGTCATCACCACCGACTATTCGGATTGGGCGACCAACTGCCCCGAATACAAGGTGACGGCGGTGCAGGTGCGGCGGACCAACCGGCCCTCCGACTGGCAGGCGAAGTTCTACGAGGAGGACTTCTCCCTCACGCGGATCGCTCAGGAAGCGGCGGAGTAGGCCCGATGGCGGCGGCAACCCAGGAAGACAAGCTCCTGCGCATGGCGAACCAGATCGCCTCCTTCTTCCGGTCCTACCCGGATGACGAGGCGGTGGCGGGCATCCACAAGCACATCGAGGCGTTCTGGACGCCGAAGATGGTCCACAAGCTCGAAGCGGCCCTGCCAAGCTTCGGCGAGAAGGCGGACATCCTCGTCCGCCGGGCGATGCAGATCGACGAGCCGGTGGCCGAGAGCCCGATCCGCGCGGCCACCCGCGATCCGCAGAAGCTCGGTGAGGGCGCCAGCGACGCCGGTTGAAATGACGCGCCGCCATGCAATCGCTGGCGGCGCGATCGGCGAAATCTCGTTTCCCCGTGGGATTGACCCCGGGATGTCATTCGTAAGCTAGCCTCGTCTTGGCCTCTGCGCTAAGCGCATTTCGTATGACGGCCCGTTCAACGAGGCCGTTACGAGAGGCGACGGATGACGACTGGGTTTGCGGGTGCTGTCGCGCCCGGTGAGACGCATGGCGTCCTGTCGCGAGAGCGCATCGTCGCCAAGCCCGGCTTCAACCGCTGGCTCGTTCCCCCCGCCGCCCTGGCCATCCATCTCTGCATCGGCATGGCCTACGGCCTGTCGGTGTTCTGGCTGCCCCTGAGCCGCGCGCTCTCCGTGGGCAAGCCCGCGGCGGCCGCCTGCCCCGACATGGGCGTGATGACCGCCCTGTTCACCACCACCTGCGATTGGCGAGTGAGCGACCTCGTCACCGTCTTCTCCATCGGCATCGTGGTGCTCGGCCTCTCGGCGGCCCTGTTCGGCGGGTGGCTGGAGCGGGCGGGCCCGCGCAAGGCTGGACTCGTGGCGGCCCTGTGCTGGGGCGGCGGCTTCCTGCTCGGCGCGCTCGGCGTCTACATCCACCAGCTCTGGCTGGTCTGGCTCGGCATGGGCCTGATCGGCGGCGTCGGCCTCGGCCTCGGCTACATCTCGCCGGTCTCGACGCTCATCAAATGGTTCCCCGACCGGCGCGGCATGGCCACCGGCATGGCGATCATGGGCTTCGGCGGCGGCGCGATGATCGGCTCGCCCCTCGCCGACCTGCTCATCAAGACCTTCCGCACCCCCGACACGGCCGGCGTCTGGCAGACGCTGGCGGTGTTGGGCGTCGGCTACCTGCTGTTCATGACGGCGGGCGCCTTCGGCTACCGCGTGCCGCCGGCCGGCTGGAAGCCGGAGGGCTGGACGCCGCCCGCCGCGTCCACCAACGCGATGATCGCCGCCGGACACGTCCACCTGCGGGACGCGCACAAGACCGTCCAGTTCTGGATGATCTGGCTGGTGCTCTGCCTCAACGTCTCGGCGGGTATCGGCGTGCTGGCTCTCGCCTCCCCGATGCTGCAGGAGATCTTCGGCGGCGCGCTCATCGGCCAGCCGGGCACGGCGCTCGCCGCCCTCGACGGCGGCCAGAAGGCGCAGGTCGCGGCCATCGCGGCGGGTTTCGTCGGGCTCCTGTCCCTGTTCAACATCCTCGGCCGGTTCTTCTGGGCCTCCCTCTCCGACCGGATCGGCCGGAAAGTCACCTACGCCACGTTCTTCCTCCTCGGCGCCGTCCTCTACGCCGCCGCGCCCTCCGCCGCGACGGCCGGCTCGCAGGCGCTGTTCGTGGCGATCTTCTGCGTCATCCTCTCGATGTATGGCGGCGGCTTCGCCACCATCCCGGCCTACCTCGCCGACATCTTCGGCACGCAGTTCGTGGGCGCCATCCACGGGCGGCTGCTCACCGCGTGGTCGACGGCGGGCATCGTCGGGCCCTTCGTGGTGACGAAGATCCGCGAGGTCCAGGCGGCGGCCGGCGTGCAGGGCGCCGACCTCTACGGGCGCACCCTCTACGTGCTGGCGGGCTTCCTCGTGGCCGGCTTCGTCTGCAACCTCGCCGTCCGGCCCCTGGCCCAGTGTTGGTTCATGGCGGATGCGGAGGTCGCCGCGCTCGGCGCCGGCCCCGGCGCCCGGCCGCTGCCGTCGGGCTCCTTCGGCATCGGCCGGGGCGGGTTCAGCCTCGGCGCACTGCTCGCCTGGGCGGTGGTCGGCATCCCGATCCTCTGGGGCATCGGCATCACGCTCTCCAAGGCGCTGATCCTGTTCCGGTAAGGGGGCCGGCGCCCGCCGCATTGTGCCGGGGCGGGCGGGCGCTTACCTCCCTGGAGGACGGGGGCCGGGAATGACGGCGTGATCGACAAGCTCGACTTCCTGCTCGCGCTGGCCCGCGAGCAGCATTTCGGCCACGCGGCCGAGGCCTGCGGCGTCACGCAGCAGACGCTCTCGGCCGGGGTGAAGCAATTGGAGAACCGGTTCGGCGTGCAACTGGTGCTGCGCGGCTCGCGCTTCCAGGGCTTCACGCCGGAGGGCGAGCGGGTGCTGGCCTGGGCGCGGCGGATCGTGGCCGATGCCCGCGCCATGCACGAGGAGGTCACCGGCCTGCGCCGGGGCCTCACGGGCCACCTACGCATCGCCGCCATCCCCACCGCCCTGCCGATGGTCGCGCGGCTGACGACGCCCTACCGGGAGCGCCACCCGGACGTGCGGCTGACGATCGAGTCCGCGACCTCGACCGACATCTTCTCCCTGATCGAGAACCTGGAGGCCGATGCCGGCCTCACCTACCTCGACAACGAGCCGCTGGGCCGCGTCGTCTCGGTGCCGCTCTATCAGGAGCGCTACCGCTTCGTGACGGCGGCGGGCGGGCCCTACGACGGGCGCGAATCGGTGACTTGGGCCGAGACCGGCCGCGTGCCCCTCTGCCTGCTGACGCCGAACATGCAGAACCGGCGGATCATCGACCAGCAGATCCGCGCCGCCGGGGGCGAGCCCGCCGCGACCCTCGAATCGAACTCGATGATCGTGCTGATGAGCCATGTGCGCACGCTGCGCTGGGCGTCGATCATGCCGGCGGTGCTGGTCAACGCGCTGGGCTCCATCGAGGGGCTGCAGGCGATCCCGATCACCGCCCCCGACGTCGTGCACACGATCGGCCTCGTCGCGCCCCGGCGGGAGCCGTCCACGCCGATGGTGACGGCGTTGGTCTCGGTGGCGCGGCAACTCGCCCAGTCCATGGCGCAGGAGGCGGAGGCCTGAGGCCAAACAAAAAGGCCGCCCCAGAGGGACGGCCCGTCGTGCGGCGCGGTGAGGCGCGCTTACTTGATCTTGCTTTCCTTGAAGTCGACGTGCTTGCGCGCGACCGGGTCGTACTTGCGCATCGTCAGCTTCTCGGTCTGCGTCCGCGAGTTCTTCTTGGTGACGTAGAAGTAGCCCGTGTCGGCGGTGGAGACGAGCTTGATCTTGACGGTGACGGCCTTGGCCATGGCGGTTGCTCCTGAGCGGGTGGCATTCCGCCGCGTGAGCGAAACGCAAAAGGGCCGGGGAGGCCCGGCCGAATACGGCGGGTGGCATGCCCGATCGGGGCGGTCAGGTCAAGGGGAGCGACGCCTCAGGGTCCCGGCCAGGGGCAGGGCGTAGGCCAGGAACAGGCCGAGCAGGGCATAGGCGAAACCGTCCGGCGGGATCAGGTCGAGCCCGCCGCCGATGACCGGCGGGCCGAGGATCAGGCCGACATTGTAGAGCACCACGAAGGTCGCGTTGGCGCCCGCCAGATCCGCCGCCGAGACCCGCGCCCCGAGGGCGGCGAGCCCCACCGTGTAGAGCGTGCCCGCGAGCCCGCCCCACAGGAACAGCAGGACCGCGAGGGCCGTCGCGGACCCGGAGGCCGCCGGGATCAGGGCCGAGCCCACGGCGCAGCCGAGGCTGGTGCCGAGGAGGACGAGGGTCCGGTCGAAGCGGTCGGCGAGCCAGCCGAAGGGGATCTGGAACAGCACGTTGCCGAGCGCGATCAGGCTCAAGAGCCCCGCCGCCCCCTGTGCGTCGTAGCCGATGCGCAGCCCGTAGAGGGGCAGGATCGCGAAGATGCCGGTCTCGACGGCGCCGTAGAGCAGGGCGGCGCAGAGCGCCGCGGGGGCGAAGCGGACATAGCCGAACACCCCGCGCCCGGTCCCGCCCTCGACGGCGGGCGACAGGCCGCGCGCGAGGAGCACGGGCAGGAGGCCGGCGAGCACGAGGAGCGCGCCGGTCAGGTAGGGCCAGACCCCCGTGGTGCCGACGAGGGCGATCAGCACCGGGCCGGTGGCGAAGCCCAGCGCCAGCACGGTGGTGTAGATGCCGAGCACGAGGCCCCGCCGCTCCGGGGGCGCGGCCGCGTTGATCCAGTATTCCGACAGGACGAACAGCGCCCCGAGCCCCGCCGAGAACACGAAGCGCAGGGGGAACCACGGCCACAGGCCGGGCAGGAGCGGGAAGGCGACGAGGCTCACCGCCGAGACGACGAGCGACAGGGTCAACAGGGGCACGACCCCGATCCGCGAGGCCACGCGCGGCACGAAGGGTACGACCAGAATGCTGCTGATGCCGGCCATCGCCGTGTTGAGGCCGATCAGCGTGCTCGACGCCCCCCGCCGCTCCATCTCCAGGGAGAGGAGCGGGATCGACAGGCTGAGGCCGATTCCCACCACCGCGACGCAGGCGATGGCCGCTGCGATGGCCGCGACGCGCTCCCGTTCGGTCGGCATCCAGCCGCCGCGCCCTCCGGCCGCCGCGACGGGGCCGGATCCCTCGACCTGTGTCACAGAAACTCCCGCTCGCGGCGGCCGTAGCGCTCGTAATGGAAGGGGATCTGCCGGTGGGGCGCGAAGTCCACGGCGATCTGCGCCTCCAACTCGTCGAGGATGGCGCCGGTGATATAGGGCAGGTCGAGCTTGCGCGCCGCATCGAGGCGCACCCAGGCGAGTTCGGTGAACTCGCTGTCCTCGCTCACCCGGCCGGTCTCCTCGGCGGCGACGCCGGTGCGGTCCACCGCGAAGAAGCGGGTGTCGAACCTCCGCACGCGCTTGGGCGGCGTGATCGCGCGGGCGACGAGGTGAAGGGCTTCGAGGTCCGGCAGCACCCCGTGCCGCTGGAACGCCTCCCAGCCCTCCGGCACGTCCTCCGGCGGGCCGTACTCGGCGGTGCCGAGCATCAGGCCGGTCTCCTCGTAGGTCTCGCGGATCGCCGCGAGCGCCAGGGCGCGGCCGAGATGGTGCGGCGGGCGGGAGATGCGGCGGGCCAAGGCGGCCTCCGCGTAATCGGGCAGGGCGCCGGCCACGGTCATGGAGCGGTCGCCGAGTTCGATGCGGCCACCGGGGAAGACGAACTTGCCGGGCATGAAGGCGAGCCGGGCGTTGCGCCGGCCCATCAGCACCTTCGGCCCGCCCCGTCCGCGCCGGTCCAGGACGATCATCGTCGCGGCGTCGCGGGGGCGCAGGCTCGCGGCCGGACGGGGGGCCTCAGGTGCGGCTTGCGGGGCCGCCGGGTCCGGCTGGGGCAAGGCGTGTCTCCTCCCGCCCCGGTGCGGGGCGGGCCTGCGGTAGCGCGGCGAAGCCGTGCATGCCAAGGGCGTATTGCAGGCCGACGACCGCCCCCTTCACCGGCTGCAGCAGCCCGAGGGCGAGCACCAGGGTGAAGACCGGCCAGACGCCCATCTCCACCCACAGGGGCACCTCGTAGGCGCTCTCCGTCTCCAGGATCAGGTAGCCCACGATGTGGGCGACGATGAAGATCACCACGTAGGGCGGCAGGTCGTCGGCGCGGTGGTGGTGCAGTTCGAGGCCGCACGCCTCGCAATCCGGCCGCACCTTCAGGAAGCGGCCGAACAGCTTGCCTTCCCCGCAATAGGGGCAGCGGCCGATGAAGCCGCGCGCCAGGGAGCGGATCAGCCCCGTGCGGGCGGGCGTCTGCGTCGTGGGCATTCTTTCATTCCCAAACGAACTCAGCGGCGCGAGCCGCGATGGCGCGTGCCGGTGTTGCGGATGCCGGAGGGGCGTCCGGGCGAAGCCGCCTTGAACGGCCGTCCGGGGCTCCGCGTCGTCCCGCCGCCGCCCCTCTTCCTGCCCTCGCTCAGCAATTCGAAGCGAAGCGCGCCGGCCACGGGCGCGGCCTCCACGAGGCGGACCTCCACCCGGTCGCCGAGGCGGAAGGTCTCGCCCGTGCGCTCGCCGACGAGGGCGTGGCGGCCCTCCTCGTGGCGGAAGTAGTCGGCGCCGAGCTGCGAGATCGGCACGAAGCCGTCCGCCCCGGTCTCGTCGAGCTTGATGAACAGGCCCGCGCGGGTCACGCCGGAGATCTGCCCGGCGAAGGTCGCGCCGACCCGGTCGGCGAGATGGCCCGCGATGAGCCGGTCGATGGTCTCGCGCTCGGCGGCCATGGCCCGGCGCTCCGTCGCGGAAATGCTCTCGCCGATGGCGGCGAGGTCTCCCACGGACACGTCTGACGAGAGCCCGCCCGATCCGAGCCGGCAGGCCGAGATCAGCGCCCGGTGGACGATGAGGTCGGCGTAGCGCCGGATCGGCGAGGTGAAATGCGCGTAGCGGCGCAGGTTCAGGCCGAAATGGCCGAGGTTCTCGGAGGCGTAGACGGCTTGCGCCTGCGAGCGCAGCACGACCTCGTTGATGAACACCGCGTGCTCCGTCTCGGCCACCGAGCGCAGGATGCGGTTGAACAGGTCGGGCCGCAGCGCCCCCTCCTTCGGCAGCTTGACGCCCACCGAGGCCAGCACCTCGCCGAGCGCGCGCATCTTCTCCAGGGCCGGCTCGTCGTGCACCCGGTAGATCAGCGGGTGCTTGGCCGCCTCCAGGGTCTCGGCGGCGGCGACGTTCGCCTGGATCATGAACTCCTCGATCAGCCGGTGGGCGTCGAGGCGCTGGGGCACGACCACCCGGTCGACGCCGCCCTCCGGCGTGAGGAGCACCTTGCGCTCGGGCAGGTCGAGGGCGAGCGGCCCGCGCCGGTCGCGCGCCGTCCGCAGGGCCGCGTAGGCGGTCCAGAGGGGCTTGAGCGCCTTGTCGAGGAGCGGGCCGGTCTTCTCGTCGCCATGGCCGTCGATGGCGGCCTGGGCCTGCGCGTAGGAGAGCTTCGCCGCCGAGCGCATCATCACCCGGTGGAACGTGTGCTTGCGCTTCGTCCCGTCGGCGGCGATCACCATGCGGACGGCCAGCGCCGGGCGGTCCTCGCCCTCGCGCAGGGAACACAGGTCGTTCGAGATGCGCTCGGGCAGCATCGGCACGACGCGGTCGGGGAAATAGACCGAGTTGCCCCGCTCCAGCGCCTCCCGGTCGAGGCTGGTGCCGGGGCGGATGTAGGCGGCCACATCCGCGATGGCGACCGTCACGACGAAGCCGCCGGCATTGGCCGGGTCCTCGTCGGGCTCGGCCATCACCGCGTCGTCGTGGTCCTTGGCGTCGGGCGGGTCGATGGTCAGCAGCGGGCGGTCGCGCCAATCCTCGCGGCCCTTCAGCGTGGCGGGCTTCACCGCGTCGGCCTCGGCCAGCGTCGCGTCGGCGAAGACATGCGGGATGCCATGGATGTGCAGGGCGATGAGGCTCACCGCCTTCTCGGAGCCCAGCGAGCCCAGCCGCTCCTTCACCCGGCCCCTGGGCAGGCCGAAGCGGGTCTCGCGTTCCAGGGCGACGCTCACGAGGTCGCCGTCGCGGGCCTCGCCTTCCTCGCCCGGCGGGATCAGGATCTCCTTGCCCTGGGCCTTCTTGTCGACGGGCACGATCCGTCCGCCCTGGGCGCCGGCCCGGTAGACGCCGATGATCTCGGCCCTGTTCTTCCCGATGACCTTGATGACCCGGCCGGAATAGCCGCCCTCCGCATCGCGCTCGACGCGGATCAGGGCGCGATCACCGATGCCCGGCGCCGGGCGCTTGGCGCCCCGCCCGCCGCGCACGGGCATGAGCACGATGGAGGGCGGCTTGCCCTCGCCGGTCCATTCGGCGGGCACCGCCAGGAAATCGCCGTGGCGGTCGCGGGAGCGGATGTCGGCGAGCACGACGGGCGGCAGGCGCCCGGCCGCCGCGAGGCCGCCGCGCCCGCGCTCCAGGGCGCCCTCGCCCTCGATCTCCTTGAGGATCGCCTTCAGCTCGATCTTCGCCGCGCCGCCCTTCACGCCGAAGGCCTTGGCGATCTCGCGCTTGCCGACGCGTTCCTTCGATTCGGCGACGAAGGCGAGGATCTGCTCGCGCGTGGGGAGCGTCTGGGGGAGGGCGGTGTCCGCCTTCGCGCGGGTGCGGGGTGCCAAAGATCCGTGCCGTATCTTGAGAAAGGACGAGCGGGCCGTGCGGCCCGCGCTTCCCCCCGAAGGTGGTGGCGCAGACGGCGCACGGCAACGACTCATCCGTGTTCGTCAACAGATGCCGCAGGTTGGCTCCGGTCAAGTCGCCGCGTCAGCCGGTCGAGGCCGACTTGCGGATGGTCTCCACCGCGCCGTCGATGTCGAAGCCCGGCGCCAGCAGGTCGCCGAGGGCGAACGGGCACTGGCGCGGCAGGGTGAGGTTCACCTGTCCCTCCTCGTCGGCGAGGTCCGGCGTCTCGGCCGCCTGGATGGCGAGCGTCCAGGCGCCGTCGATTCGGACATGGGCCGGGTCCGGCGGGTTCGCGGCCAGCGCCTTCAGCCGGGCGGCCCCTTCCTCCCGGCAGGCGAGGCTCTTGGCGTCGTCCGAGAACAGGGCCGCCTTGATCAATTCGGCCAGGGCATCCCTGACCCGTTCCACATCCGCGTTCATGCCTTGTCCCGGTGAGTGACTCCTGCGACGGACTGGCAAGGGCGGTGCCAGCCGCCTCGGCTTCCCTCGCGGGCCGCCGGGTGTAGAACGCGCGGCATGATCCCGGTTCTCACCCGCACCGCCGACGCGGTTCCCCTCTACGAGGCCGCCTGCGCCGAACTCCTCGCGCGCGGCTTCGCGGGCGACCTGTCGCTGACGCCGGCCGACCGGACGGTCTTCTCCACGGACAACTCGATCTATCAGGTCGAGCCCGGCGCCGTCGCCTTCCCGCGAAGCCGCGACGACCTCGTGCGGATCGCGCGCCTCCTCGACGATCCGCGCTTCACGGAGATCGTCATCCGCCCGCGCGGCGGCGCGACGGGGACCAACGGGCAGTCGCTGGGCCATGGCCTCGTGGTCGACACCTCCCGGCACATGAACCGCATCCTGGAGATCGACGTCGCGAACCGGGTGGTCCGCGTCGAGCCCGGCGTGGTGAAGGACCAGCTCAACCGCGAGTTGGCCAAGCACGGCCTGTTCTTCGCCCCCGAACTCTCGACCTCGAACCGCGCCACCCTCGGCGGGATGATCTCGACGGATGCCTGCGGCCAGGGCTCCTGCCTCTACGGCAAGACCCGCGACCACGTGCTGGCGCTGACCTGCGTGCTCACCGACGGCACCGTCTGGACCGCCGAACCCCTCGACGCCGAGGGCCTCGCCGCCGCCAAGGCGCAGCCGGGCCGGGTCGGGGACATCCACCGGACGGTGGATGCGGCGATCACCGCGAATGCCGCACTCATCGCCGAGCGCTTCCCCAAGCTCAACCGCTGCCTCACCGGCTACGACCTCGCCCATGTGCGTGACGGACAGGGGCGTTTCGACCTGAAGAGCCTGATCTGCGGATCGGAGGGGACGCTCGCCCTCATCGCCGAGGCGCGGCTGAACGTTCTGCCGATCCCGAAGGCGGCGGCGCTGGTCGCCCTGTCCTACGTCGATTTCGACGCGGCGCTCCGGGACGCGCAGGCGCTGATGCCGTTCGGCGCAGCCTCCGTCGAGACCATCGATTCGACGGTGCTCGGCCTCGCCCGCAAGGACCCGATCTGGGCCGAGGTGCGGGCCTTCTTCCCGGACGATCCGGCGGGCCGCACGGTCGAGGGCATCAACCTCGTGGAGTTCGTCGGCGACGACGAAGGGGCCGTCGCGGCGGCATTGAGCCGGCTCACGAGCGTTCTCGACGCGGAGCGCGAGAGCCACGGCAAGCGCGTCGGCTACACCATCGCCCGGGGCGCGGCGATCGAACGGCTGTGGACCATGCGCAAGAAGGCGGTGGGCCTGCTCGGCGCGGCGAAGGGCGAGGCACGGCCGATCCCCTTCGTCGAGGACACGGCGGTGCCCCCCGAGGTGCTGGCCGATTACATCGCCGAGTTCCGCGCCCTCCTCGATGCCAAGGGCCTGCGCTACGGCATGTTCGGACATGTCGATGCCGGCGTGCTCCATGTCCGCCCGGCCATCGACCTGAAGGACGAGCGCCAGGGCCCCCTGATCCGCGAGGTGACGGAGGGGGTCGTGGCGCTGACGAAGCGCTACGGCGGGCTGCTCTGGGGCGAGCACGGCAAGGGCTTCCGCTCGGAATTCGTGCCCGAGACCTTCGGGCCGCTGATGCCCGTGCTGGAGACGGTGAAGCGCGCCTTCGATCCCGGCGACCGGATGAACCCCGGCAAGATCGCCTCCGCCGCCGGCCGGTCGCTCACGCGGATCGACGGCGTACCCCGCCGGGGCGAGGCCGACCGGACGATTCCCACCCCCGTCCGGGCCGCGTTCGATGCGGCGCTCCATTGCAACGGCAACGGCGCCTGCTTCTCCTACGACACCGACGAGGCCATGTGCCCGTCCTGGAAGGCGACCCGCGAGCGGCGCCATTCGCCCAAGGGCCGCGCCTCGCTGATGCGCGAATGGCTGCGGCTTGCCACGGCCGCCGGGGCGGACCCCGCCGCCGCGCTCCGGGCCGAGCGCCCGAACTGGCTCGGCGATCTCCTTCGCAGTTTGCGCCCCGCCGGCCACCGGGACGACTTCTCCCATGCGGTGAAGGAGGCGATGGACGGCTGCCTCGCCTGCAAGTCCTGCACGGGCTCCTGTCCGATCAAGGTCGATGTGCCGAGCTTCCGGGCGAAGTTCCTCGCGCTCTACCACCAGCGCTACCCGCGTCCGCTGAAGGACCATCTGATCGCGGCCCTCGAACCGCTCCTGCCTCTGGCCGCGCGGGCGCCGCGGCTCGGCAATCGGCTCGCCGCCAACCCCCTCGCGCGGTCGGTGCTGGCGCGGCTCGGGCTGGTAGCGATTCCCGCCCTCTCGACCTTCGATCTCGCGGGGGCGCTCGGCCGGCTCGGCGTCGCCACCGCGACCCCGCTGGCCCTGCGCGGCCTCGGCGCGGAGGAGCGCAAGAAGTCCGTGGTGATCGTACAGGACGCCTTCACCACGCATTTCGAGGCGGAGCTCGTCGCCGACCTCTGCGCCCTGCTGGTGGAACTCGGCTTCCGGCCCTGGCTGGCCCCCTACCGGCCGAACGGCAAGCCGCTCCATGTCCACGGCTTCCTCGCCCGGTTCGGTCAGGTCGCAGCCGAGGGCGCGGCCTCCCTGCGGGCGCTCGCGGCAGAGGGCGTGCCCCTCGTCGGGATCGACCCGTCGATGACGCTCACCTACCGTTCGGAATACGCCGCCGCGCTGCCCGCCGGGGCGGTGCCGAAGGTCGAGATGGTGCAGGAATGGCTCTCCGGCCGGCTTGGGGAGATCGCCCCGCGCCAGGGCGGTCAGCGCTACCGGCTGCTGCCCCATTGCACCGAGCGCACCAACGCCCCCGGCGCGGTGAAGGACTGGCAGGCGGTGTTCACCCATCTCGGCCTGAGCCTCGACGTGCCGGCTTCCGGCTGCTGCGGCATGGCCGGGACCTACGGCCACGAGGCGAGCCACCGGACGACCTCCGAGACGATCTACCGGCAAAGCTGGGCGCACCACGTCGCCGCGTCGGCGGGCGATCTCCTGGCGGATGGCTATTCCTGCCGCTCCCAGGCGAAGCTCGTGGACGGCATCCGCCTGCGCCATCCGGTGCGGGCGCTCCTCGACCATGTGCGGACGAGCGCCGTCGCGGCACCCCGGAAGGCGGCGGCATGAGCGAGGCCCGCACGATGCGCGTCGCCGTGATGGGGGCGGGGGCGGTCGGCTGCTATTACGGCGCCGTGCTGGCCAAGGCCGGGCATCCGGTCACGCTGATCGGCCGGCCGGCCCTCGCGGAGGCCGTGGCCGAGCGGGGCCTTGTCCTCGACACCGCGCAAGGACGCGAGACCATCGCGCTCAACGCCGTCACAGGGCCGGAGGGCGTGGCCGGGGCGGATCTCGTCCTCGTCTGCGTGAAGTCGGGGGACACGGACGAGGCCGGGCGGTCGATGCGGCCGCATCTGACGCCCGGCGCCGTGATCCTCAGCCTGCAGAACGGCGTCGACAACGGCGAGCGGCTGGCCTCCATCCTCGGGCGGCCGGTCGTGCCGGTGGCGGTCTACGTCGCCACCGCGATGGAGGGGGCGGGCCATGTCCGCCATCACGGGCGCGGCGACCTGATCCTCGGGACGGGCGGCGAGGAGGTCGCGGCGCACCTGAACGCGGCCGGCATCCCGGCGACGATCTCCGAGCGGGTGCGGGACGCCCTCTGGGCGAAGCTCACGATCAACTGCGCCTGGAACGCCCTCTCGGCGCTGGGCGGCCAGCCCTACGGGCGGCTCTTCGCGGGCGAGGGCGTGACGGCTTTGCTGGCCGACGTCACCGCCGAATGCGTCGCGGTGGCAAGGGCGAGCGACGTGCGCCTGCCGGAGGACATGCTGGATCAGGTCCGCGCCATCGCGCGCACCATGGCCGAGCAGCGCTCCTCGACGGCCCAGGACCTCGCCCGGGGCCGCCGGACGGAGATCGACCATCTCAACGGCCTCGTCGTCCGCGAGGGCGAGCGATTGGGCATCCCGACCCCGGCGAACCGGGTGCTGCACACGCTGGTGAGGCTGGTGGAGCCCTGAGGGGCGCTACCCCTTCGCGGTCCCGGCCTTGGCCCGGCCCGATCCGCCGGGATGCTTGCCGCCGCCGTCGTCCTTGTTGACGGTCGCCCAGGCGCGGGCCTCGGCTTCCTTTTCCGGAACGCCCCGGCTCTCGTAGGACTCGGCGATGTGCTCGGCCTTGCGCTTCTGCTTGTCCGTGTATTTCGACTTGTCGCCCTGGGACATGGCGCGTCCTCCCGATGGAAGCGGCGGCCTCACGAGACTCCGGTGGGGCCGTCGAGGATCGCCCGCACCCGCCGGATCAGCTCCGTGCGGCGATAGGGCTTGTTCAGAATGTCGAATTCCGAACCCCCCACATCGGTTCGCTCCAGGCTCGCCTCGGCGTAGCCGGTGGCGAGCAGCACCTTCAGGCGCGGCTGGCGGCGGCGGGCCTCGCGGGCGAGCACCACGCCGTTCATGCCGCCGGGCATGATCATGTCGGTGAAGAGCAGGTCGATGCGCTCGCTGGAATCGAGGATTTCCAGCGCCTCCTTGCCGCTGCCGGCCATCAGCACCGTGTAGCCGAAGTCGCGCAGGATGGTGCGGGCGAGTTCGGCCACGTCCTGCCGGTCGTCCACCACGAGGACCGTCTCTGTGCCCGGCCGGTCGATGGTGCGCAGGGCGACCTTGGCGGGCATGGCCTGCTCGCCCTCGACCGCCGGGAAGGACAGCTTCACCGTCGTGCCGGACCCCACGGCGGATTCGATCTGTGCCGCCCCGCCCGATTGCTTGGCGAAGCCGTAGACCATGGAGAGGCCGAGCCCGGTGCCCTTGCCCTCCTCCTTGGTGGTGAAGAACGGGTCCATCACCCGCGCCAGCACGGCGGGGGGCATGCCGGTGCCGGTGTCGGTGACGGCGATGGAGGTGTAGCGCCCCTCGCGCAGGGGGCCGACCTCGTGGTCGGCATTCACCGTCACGGTGCGGTTGGCGGTGGCGATGCGCACGGTGCCGCCGCCCGCCATCGCGTCGCGGGCGTTGATGAGGACGTTGAGGAGCGCGACCTCGGCCTGGGTCGGGTCCACCCGGCAGTTCCAGAGGTCGTCCGCGAGGTCGAACTCCACCTGCACCGCGTCGCCGACCGAGCGGTCGATCATGTCCCGCATCCCCTCGACGAGGGTGTTCAGGTTCACCGAGCGGCCTTCCAGGCGCTGCTTGCGGGCGAAGGCCAGGAGCTGCTGCGTGAGGGTGGTGGCGCGCTCCGCCGCCTGCCGGATGTTGTCCGTGGCGCGCCCGAGCCGCGCCCGGTCGGCATCCGGCTTCTCCAGCCCGGCGGCGAGGATGTCGACGTAGCCGACGATCACCTGCAGCAGGTTGTTGAAGTCATGGGCGATGCCGCCGGTCAGCTGGCCGAGCGCTTCCATCTTCTGCGCCTGCCCCAGCGCCTCCTCCGCGTCGCGGCGGCGGGAGACGTCGAGCTGCGAGCCGAAATAGTAGACGAGTTCCCCTTCCGTGTTGTGCACGGGCGAGACGAACAGGGCGTTCCAGAAGGTCGAGCCGTTCTTGCGGTAGTTCAGGATCTCGGTGGCGAATTCCCGCCGCTCCGCGATGGCCGTGCGCACCTGGGCGATGGTCGCCCGGTCGGTCTCGGGCCCCTGGAGGAAGCGGCAATTGCGGCCGATCAGTTCTTCCGGCGTGTAGCCGGTCATCGCCAGGAAGGCGCGGTTGGCGAAGATGATCGGGTTGTCGGGCTGGCGCGGGTCGGTCACGATCATCGGCATCCGCGTCGTCTCGACGGCGGCGAAGAAGATTTCGCTCTTGGGGTCGGACACCTCCGCCGGGGCGTCGTCGTGGACGCGTGTCCCTTGGGACTCGGACATCTGTTCGGTCTCGCGCATCCCGCCGGTCGTCGGCGACGGTGGGAATCGCTCTGCCGACGCCAACGGTTCCCCCTAGCTTGGGCGGAAATCTGCGCAAGTGCGAAAGGGGATGCCGGCCCTCAGGCGAGGGCCAGCGCGGGCTCCTGCGGCGCCGGCTTGGCCAGGGTCGGGGCGGGCTGCGGCGCCCGGCTCGCCGCCAGAGCGGCCGAGAGGGCGTCGCTCAGCGAGGTGACGAGATAGTCCGCCGAGGTCGCCCGGCGCAGGCGGTCGAGGCT
The DNA here is from genome assembly GCF_055361565.1 of Methylobacterium sp. TK26. NCBI lineage: Bacteria > Pseudomonadati > Pseudomonadota > Alphaproteobacteria > Hyphomicrobiales > Methylobacteriaceae > Methylobacterium > Methylobacterium sp. TK26. Next base: position 3,900,124 of record NZ_CM143965.1, read on the forward strand.
CGCCGGGTCGCGCTCGCGCCAGAAGCCCACGAGCACCTTCACGCCGGGTATGGCGGCGCGGGCCTGCCGCACGGTGAAGCGCACCTGCGAGAGGCTGACGGGTTCGAGGTAGGAGAAGCACACCATCGCGATGCCCTCCTGCTCCTCCGGCCGCTCGCCCGCGCGGATCGCGGTCATGGACAGGGTCTGTGAGGCGAGGCCGTGCCGGGCCAGGATCTGGCTCAGCATCAGCGTCGCCGCCTCGTCGAACGGGCCCCGGCTCGACACGCAGAGCACCGGCTTGGCGCCGCGCCACGCGGGGGCGAGGTCTTCGCGCCCGAGCACGATGGCCGCCTCCTGCCGGTCGGGGCCGACCGCGTCGAGGGCCGCCGCCGTCTCGGTGTCGGCGCCCCGGCTGGTCTTGCGCCGTGCCCGCCGGGCGACGGGGAGGGTGCCGAGCCGGGCGACCACGGCGCGGATCGCCGTGCCGACCTCCTCCTGCCGCTCGCGCACCAGCGTCCCGCGCGAGAGATCGTCCTGCGCCAGCAGCAGCCCCGCCTGCACCACCTGATCGTAATAGGTGACGAGGGCGCGCTCCTTCAGGAATTGCCGCCCCTGCTCGATGGCCTCGGCGGGGTCGTTCGCCAGCATCCGCTGGTAGAAGATCTCGGAGGGCGCCAGCGCCGGCCGGTCGCCGAGCAGCACGTCGAGGTACCAGAGCCGGTCGACATGGCGGCCGAGCACCACGAGGCAGACGGTGAGCGGCGTCGCCAGGACGAGGCCGATCGGCCCCCACAGGAAGGTCCAGATCGTCGCCGAGAGGATGACCGCGATGGGCGAGATGCCGGTGGAATGGCCGTAGAGCAGCGGCTCGATCACATGGCCGCACAGGGGCTCGACCACCAGGAACAGCGCCACGGTGGAGATCACCATCGACCAGCCGGGGTCCACCGCCGCCGCCAGGATCACCGGCAGCAGGGCGCTGATCGCCGCGCCGATATAGGGGACGAACCGCAGGATCGCCGCGAGCACGCCGAACAGGGTCGGGCTCGGCACGCCGATGAAGCCCAGCCCGAGGCCGATCACGAGGCCGAAGGCGATGTTCAGGGCGAGCTGCGCCAGGAAGAACTTGGAGAGCCGGCTCGTGGCGTCGTCGATGGCCGCCGTGGTCCGCCGCAGGTCTCCGGGGCCGATGAGGCGGATGGCGCGGTTCCGCAAATCCTCGCGCTGCATCAGGATGAAGATCGTGAAGATCAGGATCAGGCCGGTCGTGGCCAGCGGATGCAGCACCGGGCCGGCGAAGGTCTGGAGCGTGTCGAGGACGCTCGCCCGCGCGGGGCTCAGTTCCACGGTCAGCGGATGGGTGGGGGTGCCGGGCTCGCCCTTGTACTCGGCGGCCGGCGGCGGCGAGATCGCCGCGCCGAGGTCCTGCACCATGTCCACGAGGCGCGACAGGGAGCTCGACCCGTCGGTGGCCCCGCGCAGGTCGCGGATCTTGTCGCGCATCGTCAGGGTGTAGCGGGGCAGGTCGGAGGCGAGTTGCGATGCCTCGCTGGCGATGAGGCTCCCGATCCCGAACAAGGCGCCGAACACGATCACCACGACGAGCATCACGGCGGGCGCGCGCGGCACCCGCGCCCGGCGCAGCAGCCGCACGAAGGGCGCCAGCACGAAACTCAGGAGGATCGCCAAGGTGACGGGCACGAGGATCTCGCGCCCGAAATAGAGCGCGGCCATCACCCCCACGACGAGGAGGAAGGAGGCGAGCGCCACCATGATCGGCAGGCCCTGCCTCAGGCGCTGCGCCGTGACGGGATCCTCGCTCACTGACACCCTTCCCTCACCTCAGTGCTTCACTTGCGAAGCCGGCCTCAGCCGGTCTGCGCCGTCTCTCCGAGCGCCGTGCTGATCTGGCTGAGCAGCTTCGAGAAATCGACCGGCTTCGGGTGGTAGTCGTCGCAGCCCGCCTGGATCGCCTTGTCCCGGTCGCCGGACATGGCGTGGGCGGTCAGCGCGATGATCGGGATGGTGCGGGTGTCCGCCCCGGCCTTCAGGGCGCGGGCGGCCGACCAGCCGTCGAGGACGGGCAGGTTCATGTCGAGGAGAATCACGTCCGGCTGCCCGGCACGGGCCTGCCGCACGCCGGCTTCGCCGTCATGGGCCAGGATCACCTCGTAGCCCCGCCGCTTGAGGCGCCGGGACAGGAAGTCCCAGATCTCCTCATGATCCTCGACGAGCAGTATCTTCGCCATCCCCATCCCCCATCGCCCCGATCCTGCTCTGCGCCATCGCGCGGCGATGCACAATGCTCCGACTTCCTCCAACGTCCGCCGAGCCAATCCGGTCCCTCGATCCGTGACGGTTCCGTGCGGCTGAATTGATTATTCAGCGGTCGGGGGCGTCCGGCGCCTCCCACGATCCCGTCGCGGCGGTCTGGGGGCCCGGCTCCGGCACGCTCCAGCGGAAGGGCAGGGCGCCGGGCCGGCGCCAGCCCCGCGCGACGTCGAACCGCCAGGAGCGCTCGGCCCCTCCGAAGCGCGCGGCCTCGTTCCCGCTCCAGTCGATCTCGGCGCGGCCCTGGAGGACGAGGAGGTCGCCGGTCTCGAAATCCGGGATCAGGAGGGAGGCGCGCGGGTCGCCGAGGAGGTTGCCGAACGTGTTGAAGAAGCGGTTGCCGGAGAAGTCCGGCACGCTCAGCCCGTCGCCCTCCACGCGGACGAAGCCCGGCCGTCCGCCCCGGTGGGAGATGTCCACGCCCCCGCCCAACTCCTCGCGGGACCGGCTGGCGACGAACAGCGTGTCGGCGGCCCCGATGACCGCGCGGGCGGCCGCATCGAGGCCGGTGAGCGGCGTGCTCCGGCCCGTCCGCCGCAGGAGGGGCGTCGCCTCCCGGCGCTGGATGTATTTCGGGCAGTTCCCGAAGCTCTCCGCGACGTGGACCGTGAAGCCGTCCCCGTCGCGGGCGACGACCGTGCCGTTGGCGCGGTTGCGGCGGCGGTTCGACAGGTCGAGCCCGAGCAGGCCGACGGGGCGTCCCGCCACGAGGTGGCGGCCGGCGGGGTCGTCGGGGGCCGGCGTGTCGGCGATGCGCAGATGCGTCGCGTCGGGCGAGCGGATGAAGCCCGGCGCGCCGGTCGCCATCGTGGCGACGGGCCAGCCCGCCTCATCGACTGTCCCGACGAACAGGTAGGGCAGGCTGGCGAAGAAGCTCCGGTGCTGATCCGGCATGAAGGACCGGATCGCCGGGATGTCGCCGAGGACGTGGCCGGCAAGCGCCTGCGCCGCGCGCTCGTCGTCGTGGAAGGTGGCCATGGCGCTCACTCCTCCGGGATGGGCGAGGCGGGCATGGCGACGAAGCCCGGCAGGGCCTCGATCCGGCCGATCCAGGCGCGGATCGCCGGATAGGGCGCGAGCGAGACGCCGCCCTCCGGCGCATGGGCGACGTAGGAATAGCAGGCGATGTCGGCGAGCGTCGGGTGGTCGGCCGCGAGGAAGGCCCGGTCCGTCAGGTGCCGGTCCATGAAGGTCAGGACACGCTCGGCCGTCGCGTGGACGGTCTCGCGATCCGCCTTGGCGCCGAAGACGATCATCAGCCGGGCGAGTGCCGGGCCGGTGCGCACCTCCCCCGAGGCGATCGACAGCCAGCGCTGCACGGCGGCGGCCCCGACGGGATCGGCCGGCATCCAGCCGCTGCCAGGCGCGTAACGGGCCGCCAGATAGACGAGGATGGCGTTGCTGTCAGGGACGACCACCTCGCCATCCGTGAGCACCGGCACCTGCCCAAGCGGGTTGAGGCGGCGCAGCTCCGGCGTCGGCGGCAGGGCCTGCATGAAGCGGTAGGGCAGGCCGAGCAGCGACAGGAACAGCTCGGCGCGGTGCGAGTGACCCGAGAGGCGCAGGCCGTAGAGGGTGATATCGGGATCGGACATGGTGGATCCTCCTTCCACCGGTAAGATCGCCCTTGCACACGCCGCGCGAAACCGGGTCTCTTCGGCATTCAGAATTTCAGATGCCGCAACGATCATGGACCGCCTGGACGAACTCTCCCTCTTCGTCGCGATCATCGACGCCGGCAGCCTTGCCGGTGCGGCGCGACGCCTGAACCGCTCCGCTGCGGCCGCGACGCGGGCGCTCGCCGCGTTGGAGGCGCGGGTCGGGGCGCGGCTCGTGGCGCGCACCACCCGCCGCCTCGCGCCAACCCCGGCGGGGCTGGCGCTCGCCGAGCAGGCGCGGGGGCTCGTCTCAGGCTACGAGGCGGCGATCCTCGGGGCGGGCGAGGGGCTGGTGCGGGGCCTCGTGCGCATCACGGCCCCGGTCCTGTTCGGGCGGCGGCACATCGCGCCGGTCGTCGCCTCCTTCCTCGACGCCTACCCCGAGACGCAGGCCGAGCTTGTTCTGGCCGACCGCAACGTCGATCTCGTGGAGGAACGGCTCGACGTGGCCCTCCGCATCGGGGCGCTCGCCGAATCGCGCCTCGTCGCCCGCCGGGTGGGTCAAGTCCGCCGGATCCTCGTGGCGAGCCCGGCTTACCTTGCCGCCCGTGGTGCCCCGCGGAAGCCGGGCGATCTGGCCGCCCACGATACGATTCTCGGCCAAATCCGCTCCGGTCCCCTCGAATGGCAGTTCGGCCGCACCCGCGTCCGCCTCGCCCCGCGCCTCATCGTCAACGAGGTCGAGGCCGCGCTCACGGCGGCGCGGGCCGGGCGGGGCATCGCCCGCGTCCTGTCCTATCAGGCCGCCGAGGACATCGCGGCAGGACGGCTGGTGCGCCTCCTCCCCCGCCACGAGCCGCCGCCGGTGCCGGTGCAACTCGTCACCCCCGGTGCCGACCACCGCCCGGCACGGGTGAACGCCTTCCTCGACCACGCGAGCGCGGCCCTGCGGGCGCTGCCCGTGCTGCACAGCGAGGGAGGCAACAGCGGGGCGGAGATGTCCTGACTCCCGGGCGATGTGTGCCGCAGCACACTTTTGCTCCCCGCGCTGGCATGCCAAGGCGGCCCTCGCGCTTTCGCCGGGTCCCGCTGCGATGTCCGCCCCCTCCGCCTCGGCCGATCCGATCCCGAGGCTCATCGTCGTCCTCGCCTGCGCCGGATTCGGCAGCACCTTCGCGCTCCGGTCGTTCGAGCCGCTGGTCGGCGTCATCGCCCGCGACCTCGGCGGCGATCCGCACCGGGTCGCCCTGCTCTCCACCGCCTTCGCGCTGCCCTACGCCCTCATCCAGCCCATCCTCGGCCCGGTGGGCGATGCGCTGGGCAAGGCGCGGGTGATGACCGGCTGCCTCGCGGTGCTGGGTCTCGCCCTGGCACTCTGCGTCGTCGCGCCGGACCTGTCCTCGCTCTTCGGCCTGCGGATGCTCGCCGGGGCGGCGGCGGGCGGCTGCATCCCCCTGTCCCTCGCCCTGCTCGGCGACCGGGTGCCCATGGCGGGCCGTCAGGTCGCCATCGGGCGGTTCCTCGTGGCGGTGATCCTCGGGCAGCTCTCCGGCTCGACCGTCGCGGGCCTGATCGAGACCTCCATCGGCTGGCGGGGCGTGGCGGGGGTGACGGCCATCGTCGCCGGCCTCGCCTGCGCCGCCCTGGCCCTGGGCTTCCCCGCCGGGGACCGTGCCCCCGCCCGCCGCCCGGAATTCGGCGCGGCGCTCACGAACTACCGGACGATCCTCGCCAATCCGAGGGCGCGGGTGCTGTTCGGCGCCGTCTTCGTGGAGGCCATCGCGATCTTCGGGGTGTTCCCCCACCTCGCCCCCCTGCTCGAAGCGCGGGAGGCCGGGGGGCCGCGCGAGGCGGGGCTGGCGCTCGCGGGCTTCGCGGTCGGCGGGCTGGTCTACGCGGCCCTCGTCGGCGTGATGGTGCGCCTGCTCGGCATGGCGCGGATGCTGATGGTCGGCGGTGTGATCTGCGCCGTCGCCCTGTCGATCATCGGCCTCGCCGGGTCCTGGCAGGCGGATTGCGCCGCCCTGACGGTGATGGGGCTCGGCTTCTACATGCTCCACAACACCTACCAGACGCAGGTCACGGAGGTCGCGCCCAAGGCGCGCGGCTCGGCCGTGGCGCTCCACGCCTTCTCGTATTTCGGCGGGCAGGCGGTCAGCGTCGCCATCGTCGGCGAGGGGTTGCAGGTCTTCGGGCAGTTCTGGGCGCTCGCCGCCTGCGCGGCGACCATCGTCGCGCTGGGCTTCACCACCGCCACGTTGCTGTCGCGGCCGGTGGTCAGCCCCGTCCCATCGCCAGCGCCTTGAGGTCGAGGGCCGGGTCGGCGGCCTGATCGGGGGTGAGGGGCGTGCCGGCGCTCAAGAGGCGCCGGGCGATCATGTGGTCGCCCGCCCGGTTGACGGATTCCACCGCGCTCAGCCGCCCGTCCCGGAAGCGGAACACCGAGAACGCATTCCCCTCGCCCCGCATGACCGCCGCATCCCCCGGCGCCGAGAGCCCGGCGATCTGCAGCTTGTGCGCGCCCTGGTCGCTCCAGAACCACGGCAGCGCGGCATAGGCCGCCGGCTTGCCGGTGAGCCGGGCGGCGAGGCAGCGGCCCTGGTCGATGGCGTTCTGCACCGATTCGATGCGTACGGTCCCGTCCCCGTTGAGCCCGTGGGCGAAGGGGCTGGGGAAGCGGGCGCAATCGCCGATGGCCGAGATCGCCGGATCGGACGTGGCGAGGAAGGCGTCCACCCGCACCCCGTCGGCGGCGGGCAGGCCGGCCTCGGCCGCCAGATCCGCGTTCGGCAGGACGCCGATACCGATCAGGACGAGATCCGCCGGCAGTTCGCGCCCGTCCGCCAGGGTGACGGCGCGGACGCGGCCCCCCTCTCCGGCGATGGCCGTCACCCCCGCCGCGAAGGCGAAGCGCACGCCCAACGCTTCCTGTGCCGTGCGGAAGAAGGCGGCGGTCTGGGGCGAGACGGCCCGCGCCATCGGCCGGTCGGCGGCCTCCACGACGGTGACGTCGAGCCCCCGCCCGGCGGCCACCGCCGCGAATTCGAGGCCGATGAAGCCCGCCCCGATCACGACGATGCGCGGCCCCCCTTCGAGCGCCACCTTGAGGGCGTCCGCATCGGTGAGGCCGCGCAGCTGGCGCACCCCGTCGAGGTCGGCGCCCGGCACCGGCAGGGGCCGGTTGCGCGAGCCCGTGGCGAGGACGAGGTGGGCGAAGGAAAGCGCGGTGCCGTCCGCGAGGACGAGGCGGCGCCCCTCCCGGTCGATGGCCCTCGCCGGGCTCGCCGCGTGGAAGGTGATGCGGTGGTCCGCGAAGAACGAGGCGGGCCGTAGGGCGAGGCCGTCCGCGTCGGTCTTGCCCGCGAGATAGGCCTTCGACAGGGGCGGGCGCTGGTAGGGCAGGGCGGTCTCGTCGCCCACGAGGGTCAGGGGCCCGTGATACCCACCCTCCCGCAGCGAGGCGGAGGCCTGGAACCCCGCCTGCCCGGCGCCAACGATGACGATGCCCGGTTCCACGTCTAGGTCTCCCGCGCCGCCACGGGCGGCTTGACGAGGTCGAGGCCGGGGAGCCAGCGCGCCCCGTCGCTCATCAGGTAGCTCCACACCGCCGAGGCGGCGGGGCCGAGCACCTTGTCGGCGCGGCGCACGGCGTACCAGTCGCGCCGGATCGGCAGGCCCGCCACGTCGAGGACGGCGAGGCGCCCCGTCTCCACCTCGGCGGCCACGGAATGGGCCGAGAGCAGGGCGAGGCCGAGCCCGGCGATCACCGCCTGCTTGATCGTCTCGTTCGAGCCGGTGTCGATGTCGAGGAGGGCGCGCTTCACCAGCACGCCGCTCATGAATTCCTCGAACACGGTGCGCGTGCCGGAGCCCTCCTCGCGCATGAAGAAGGCTTGGTCCGCGAGGTCCGTGCGGGCGAGGTTCCTGCGGCCGGCGAGGGGATGGTCCGGCGCGGCCACCAGCACCAGCGGGTGCGGGCCGAAGGTCGCGGCCTCGATGGGGAAGTCGCGCGGCGGGCGGCCCATCACCGCGAAGTCGATCTCGTAGCCGCGCAGGGCTTCCACCGTCTGGCCCCGGTTGCGCACCGACAGGCTGATCTCGACGCCGGGATGCAGCTTGGAGAAGCCGGCGATGACTTGCGGCGCGAAGTACTTCGCCGTCGTCACCACGCCGAGGGCGACGCGCCCGCCGGAGATGCCGCGCAGGGAGCGCAGCCGGTCGGTGCAGGTTTCGAGGATGGTGTTGATGCTGTCGATCGCCCACAGCATCTCGCGGCCGGCATCCGTGGGCTTCAGGCCCGAGGGCGTGCGGTCGAACAGGAGGAGCCCGGCCTCCTCCTCCAATTGCCGGATGCGCGCGTAGAGCGCGGCCGAGGTGACGTTGAGCTCCTGCGCCGCCCGCGTCATGGTCCCGAGCTTGGCCACCGCAGCGACCGCCTGGAGCTGTTTCAGAGACAGGTTGCGCATGGCGGGCTTCTCGTTTTTTTTGACCCGGGCCGCAAGGCCGTGCACATTTCTTGACGAGTGCGTCCGCGGGTTCTTATCGATCCTCCCGCATGGCCGTCTATGATGGACGGCCCTGGACGGCTACAGATCCGATCCCGAACGTAACAGCCGTAATAAAGAAGGACAGGCCGATGGCGGATCTAGCGGTCGGGACACCCCTCGACGCCTATCTCGCGCAGGTGGTGCAGGCCGATGCGGGCCTGCGGGACACCGCCGCCGTGGTCGCGGCCGTGGCCGAGGCCTCCATCGAGATCAGTGCCGTCATCGGGCGCGGGGCGCTCGGCGGCGACCTCGCCGCCACCGGCGACCAGAACAGCGACGGCGACGTGCAGAAGGCCCTCGACGTGATCGCCCACGAGCGCGTCACGGCGGCCCTGCGCGGCGCCCCCGTCGCCACCGTCGCGTCGGAGGAGGCGGCCGACGTCATGGTGCTGAATCCGTCCGCGCCGCTCGCCGTCGCCATCGATCCGCTGGACGGCTCGTCCAACATCGGCGTCAACATGGTGGTGGGCACCGTGTTCGGCATCCGCCCGGCGGTTCCCGGAGACGACGTCGAGGCGAGCTTCCGCACGCCGGGCACGGCGCAGCTGGCGGCGGGCTTCGTGAATTACGGGCCGGCGACCACGCTCATCGTCACCTTCGGCCAGGGCACGCAGACCTTCGTCCTCGACCGGGAGGTGGGCCAGTTCCGCCTCACCGTCGCGGCCATGAAGATCCCGGCCTCGGCCAAGGAATACGCCATCAACGCCTCGAACGCCCGCTTCTGGGATCCGCCGGTCAAGGCCTTCGTGGAGGATTGCCTGCGCGGGACGGAAGGCCCGCGCGACAAGGACTTCAACATGCGCTGGCTCGGCTCCATGGTGGCCGACATGCAGCGGGTGCTGACCCGTGGCGGCGTGTTCCTTTATCCCGGCGATTCCCGGAAGGGCTACGCCCGCGGCCGCCTGCGGCTGCTCTACGAGGTCGCCCCCGTGGCCATGCTCATCGAGCAGGCCGGCGGCACCGCCACGGACGGGCAGGAGCGCATCCTCGACCTCGTCGCCACGGGCATCCACGAGCGCGCCCCGCTGATCTGCGGCTCGACCGAGGAAGTCGCCTGCGTCGGCACCTACTATGCCGGCGGCAAGCCGGATGCGGGCCGCTCGCCGCTCTTCGGCCAGCGTGGCCTGATGCGGCCCTGAGGGCGGATCCGTCCGGTCCAAGGCGATGTCCGCACGCCATCCCATCATCTCCGTGACCGGCTCCTCGGGGGCCGGCACCACCTCCGTCCGCAATACGTTCGAGCAGATCTTCCGCCGGGAGGATGTCCACGCCGTCTTCATCGAGGGCGACGGCTTCCACGCCTTCGACCGGGACACGATGCGCCAGATGATGGCGCGGGAGGCGACGCTTTCCCATTTCGCGCCGAAGGCGAACCTCCTGCCCGAACTGGAGGAGGTGTTCCGCGCCTATTCCGAATCGGGCGGCGGGCGCACCCGCCACTACGCCCACGACGCCCACGATGCGCGGCTCTACGGCATCCCCGAGGGCACCTTCTCCGAGTGGGAGGAGTTCCAGCCGGGCTCGGACCTCCTGTTCTACGAGGGGCTCCACGGCTGCGTCGTGAACGATCAGGTCGACATCGCCCGCTATGCCGACCTGAAGATCGGCGTGGTGCCGGTGATCAATCTCGAATGGGTGCAGAAGCTGCACCGGGACCGCTCGTTCCGGGGCTATTCCACCGAGGCGGTGACGGACGTGATCCTGCGGCGCATGCCCGATTACGTGCAGACCATCTGCCCGCAATTCTCGTGGACGGACATCAACTTCCAGCGGGTGCCGACGGTCGACACCTCGAACCCGTTCATCGCCCGCTGGATTCCCACCGCCGACGAATCGCTGGTGGTGATCCGCTTCAAGAACCCGAAGGGGATCGACTTCTCCTATCTCGTGTCGATGATCCACGACTCGTTCATGAGCCGGGCGAATTCCATCGTGATCCCCGGCGGCAAGCTCGATCTGGCGATGCAGCTCATCCTCACGCCGATCATCATGCAACTCGTGGAGCGGCGGCGGCGGCTCGCCTGAGCGCCCCCGCCCGATACCGGACCAGCCCCGAAAGACGCGACCCCATGCTTCCTCCCGTCATCGCCCCCTCGATCCTCTCGGCCGACTTCTCGCGGCTCGCGGAGGAGGTGCGCGCCATCGAGGCCGCCGGCGCCGACTGGATCCACCTCGACGTGATGGACGGGCATTTCGTGCCCAACATCACCTTCGGCGCCCCCGTGGTGAAGGCCCTGCGGCCGCACACGCAGAAGTACTTCGACGTCCACCTGATGATCGCGCCGGCCGATCCCTACCTCGCCGCCTTCGCCCAGGCCGGGGCGGACGGCATCACCGTCCACGCCGAGGCCGGGCCGCATATCCACCGCTCGCTCCAGACCATCCGCGATCTCGGCAAGCGCGCCGGCATCGCGATCAACCCCGGCACCCCGGCCTCCGCCGTCGAGCCGCTCCTCGACATCGTGGACCTCGTGCTGGTGATGACCGTGAATCCCGGCTTCGGCGGGCAGAGCTTCCTGAAATCCTCGATGGAGGCCGTCGCCCGGGTGCGGGCGATGATCGCGGGCCGCGACATCCGCATCGAGGTCGATGGCGGCATCGACGCCGAGACGGTGCGGCTCGCGAGCCGGGCCGGCGCCGACACGTTCGTGGCCGGCAACGCCGTGTTCGGCGGCGGCGAGGCGGCCTATGCCGAGCGCATCGCAGCGATCCGCGCGGGCGCGGAGGGGGCCTCCGGCTACAGCCTGTCGGTGTGAGGGCGAGCCCACCGCTCCTCCTGCCCGTCGCGGCCCTGCTGACGGGGATGGTCTCGCTTCAGGGCGGGGCGGCCATCGCGAAATCCCTGTTCCCCTCCGTCGGCGCGGCGGGGACGGCGAGCCTGCGCGTCGGCTTCTCGGCCCTCGTCCTGCTCGCCGTCTGGCGCCCGTGGCGGCGCAGCCTGACGCTGCGCGATGCCGGATGGATCGCCCTCTACGGCGCGGCGCTCGGGGTGATGAACCTGCTGTTCTACCTCGCCCTGACGCGGCTCCCCATCGGCCCGGCGGTGGCCATCGAGTTCACCGGCCCCCTCGTCCTGGCCATCGCCGGCTCCCGGCGGAAGGCGGATCTGGCCTGGATCGGCCTCGCCGTCCTGGGGCTCGGCCTGCTCCTACCCCTCGGGGGCGTGGGCGGGCTCGATCCCCTCGGCATCGCCCTGGCCCTGGCAGCGGGGGCGGCCTGGGCGCTCTACATCCTGTTCGGGCAGCGGGCGGGGCGCGTCGATGGCGGGCAGGCGGTCGCCTGGGGCATGCTCGCCGCCGCCCTCGTCGTGGCCCCGGCGGGCCTCGCGGAAGCGGGCACGGCCCTGTTCGCGCCCGCGACCCTGCTGCTCGGCCTCGCGGTGGCGCTCCTGTCGAGCGCCCTGCCGTATTCGCTGGAGATGGTCGCCCTGCGCCGCCTCGACCGGACGACCTTCGGCGTGATGATGAGCGTGGAGCCGGCGATCGCCGCCCTGCTCGCCTATGTCCTGCTCGGTGAGGCGCTGACGCCGGTGCAGTGGCTCGCCATCGGCTTGGTGATCGCGGCCTCGGCCGGCATCACCGCCACCCGCCGCCCTCAGCCGGCGGCCCTGCTCACTTCCCCGCCAGAACCCGCGACGCGACGTTGATGTACTTGCGCCCCGCCTCCTGGGCGTGAAGCACCGCGTCGCTGAGGCTTTCCTCGTCGCGTACGCTGGCGAGCTTGATGAGCATCGGCAGGTTGATCCCCGCCACCACCTCCACCGAGCCGCCGTTCATGCACGACAGGGCGAGGTTCGAGGGGGTGCCGCCGAACATGTCGGTCAGCACGACGACGCCCTCGCCCGTATTCACGCGGCATACCGCGGACATGATGTCCCGGCGCCGCAGTTCCATATCGTCTTCCGGCCCGATCGTGATCGTTTCGATCTGATCCTGGGGGCCGACCACGTGCTCGAGTGCGGCCTTGAACTCGGTCGCGAGCAAACCGTGGGTGACGAGCACCATGCCAATCATCGACACGTGTTCCGACATCCTGTGCGGACCGCCATGTTGTGCATCGCACAGTATCTCACAAGGCGATCGCGACTCTTTGCCCGCGCAATCATGGAATCATGCCATGGTACGCAGGCCGACGCTACGGGCTGCGGGGCAATTAAGCAAAACGCCGGACGTGTGCGGCTGCGAAGTCACGCTCCCCTCCCGCGCAGGGCGGCCCGCACGAGCATCGGCGCGAGCCCCGACGCTCTGGCGCCCCTGTCGAGGATTAGCCGGGGCAGGCCTATCCCCAGGATTCGCGCCTCCTCCGGCGGCTCGGGCAGGCGCGGCTGCGTCTCCACGAGGTCGATGGCGAGGCTCAGGACCGCCTCCGGCCGCCGCGCCAGGCCGAGTGCCTCGGCGGTCAGCAGCCCCTGGCCCCGGATCTCCACCCGCCCGGCCTCGGCGGGATGGGGACAGGCGACGAGGCGCCCCTCCCTGGACAGGACCCGCACCCGGTCGTCGGCGACGAGCGCCCCGCCGGGCGAATCGGCGAGCATGAGGGCGAGCGTCGACTTGCCCGCCCCCGAGGGTCCGAGAATCAGCACGCCCGCCTCGCCCAGCACGATGCAGGCGGCGTGCAGGCTCTGCATCAGGCCGCGTGCTGCGACAATTGCCGGGGCGCGGCCGGCAGGCGGACGATGAAGCGGGCGCCGCGCACGGTGGGCTCGCCCTCCTCGTTGGGGGCGCCGGGCCGGTTCTCGGCGCGGATCGTGCCGCGATGGGCCTGCACGATCTGGCGGGAGATCGAGAGGCCGAGGCCGGAATTCTGCCCGAAGCCCTGCTCGGGACGGTCGGTGTAGAAGCGCTCGAAGATCCGCTCCAGGGCGTGTTCGGGGATGCCCGGCCCCTCGTCCTCGCAGACAAGCTCGATCTCGTTGCGCACCCGGCGGAGGGCGACGCGCACCTTCGCGTCCGAGGGCGAGAACGAGCGGGCATTGTCGAGGAGGTTGTTCACCACCTGCCCCAGCCGGCTGTCATGGCCGATGATCGCGTAGGCGCCCTCGGGGTCGTTGGGGTCGAGGTCGAGCTGGATCAGGCAATCCTTCGGCCGCCGCCGCTCGTTCGCCACCGAGACGACGGTGGAGAGGAGCTTCTTGAGATCGACCCGCCTCGCCTCGGCGCGGGCGAGCTCGGCATCGAGGCGGGAGGCGTCGGCGATGTCGCTGATCAGCCGGTCGAGGCGCTTCACGTCGTGCTGGATGATCGCCATCAGCCGCCCGCGCGAATCCTCGGTCTTGGCCAGCGGCAGGGTCTCGACGGCGCTGCGGAGCGAGGTCAGCGGGTTCTTCAACTCGTGGCTGACGTCGGCGGCGAAGTTCTCGATGGCGTCGATGCGCCGGTAGAGCGCCTGGGTCATGTCCCGCAGGGCGCCGGAGAGGTGGCCGATCTCGTCGGTGCGCTCGGTGAAGTCGGGGATCTCTTCGCGGGTCTTGATGCCCATGCGCACCTTCTCGGCGGCCTCCGCAAGGCGCCGCACCGGCCCGGCGATGGCGCCCGCCAGCAGGAAGGAGAGCACCACCATCACCACGGCGGCGATCAGGAACACCTGGAACAGGCCGAATCGCTCGGAGGCGATCACCCGGTCGATGGCGTCCCCTTGCGTGGAGATGAGCAGCGCGCCGCGCACGGCGCCGGCCTTGTGGATCGGCACCGCCACCGAGACCGTGGTCTCGCTGAGGGCGTTGCGGCGCACGAGGCTGCCGCGCGCGCCGTTCAGGGCGGCCTGGACCTCGCGCAGGGAATGGCCGTTGACGGGGCCGGCCTCCTCCTGCGGCGTCGCGCGCCCGAACAGGCCGGTGAGCTTGGCGTGGACCGTGTCGAAGGCCGATTCGAGCAGCCCCGCCTTGTGCGGGCGTCCCGCTGCCGGCTCGGAGCGGACGGCATCGCCGCGCTTGAACAGGGTGCGGGTGTCGAAGAGCAGCCCGCCTTCCTGATCGTAGACGCGGGCACGGTTGCCGGTGGGCGTCACGAGGCGGGCGAGCAGCGGCGCCACCCGCTCCGGGTTCAGGGAGAAGGCGAGCGACTGCGCCTCCTCGTCGCCCTCGCCGGCCTGCTGCTGGAGCAGCTTGTCGGGGTCGATGCGGATCGTGTCCGGGTCCACCGAGGCCGAGGCGGCGATGGCGCCCGCGATGATCTCGCCCTGGATGGCGAGGCTCTGGACGCGGGCCTGGATCAGGCCCTGCCGGAACTGGTTCAGGTAGAGGAAGCCGACGAGGAGCGCGATCAGCCCGACGAGGTTGAGGACGACGATGCGCCGCGTGAGGCTCGACGAGGCGCGCTGGCCCACCCCGTCCCACAGGGCGCGCGGCAGGCGCAGCGGGTAGGACAGGGCGTGGCGGGTCCAGGGTCGGGAGGGGACATCGTCGGTGGCAACGTCGTGAGCCTGGGAGGCGTGCGGTGGCGACACGGGTGAGCGATCCATCCTGGCCCGGCCTACGCCTCCTTGAACCGGTAGCCGACGCCGTAGAGCGTCTCGATCATGTCGAAGCTCTGGTCGGTCGCCTTGAACTTCTTGCGCAGGCGCTTGATGTGGCTGTCGATGGTGCGGTCATCGACATAGACCTGATCGTCGTAGGCCGCGTCCATCAGGGCGTTGCGGCTCTTCACGACGCCGGGCCGGTGGGCGAGCGCCTGGAGAATCAGGAACTCGGTCACGGTCAGCGTCACCGGCTCACCCTTCCAGGTGCAGGTGTGCCGCTCGGGGTCCATCATCAGGGCGCCGCGCTCCAGGGAGCGGGCGGCGGCCTCGGCCTCGCCGCGCGGCGGGGCGCCGGGGGCTTCCTTCGCGAAGCGGCGCAGCACCGCCTTCACCCGCTCCACCAGAAGCCGCTGCGAGAACGGCTTATGGATGAAATCGTCCGCGCCCATCTTCAGGCCGAACAGCTCGTCGATCTCCTCGTCCTTCGAGGTGAGGAAGATGACCGGCAGGTCCGATTTCTGGCGCAGCCGCCGCAGCAGCTCCATCCCGTCCATGCGCGGCATCTTGATGTCGAAGATCGCGAGGTCGGGGGGCGAGTGGCGCAGACCGTCCAGGGCCGAGGCCCCGTCGGTGTAGGTCTGGATCCGGTAGCCTTCGGTCTCCAGGGCGATCGACACGGAGGTCAGGATGTTCCGGTCGTCGTCGACGAGGGCAATGGTCGGCATGCGCGGATCCCTGGCTGAACGGGGTCGGGCGCGGCCGCGCAAACGGCCGCGTCGCATCCCGGCCCCATCGGGGCTGGCTGTAGGCGCGAGGGCATTCCGCCGCGGGAAGCGGTTCCGGCTCGCGCCGAGGGGGACGGGTGCTTTAATATGTTCCCTGGGAAAAAGCGAGCGGCGGTCATAGCTTGGCCGTAATCTTCCAGATCGCTCGGGTCACGGAGGCGTGTGCATGGCTGACACTGGCGGCGTATCCGAGGGACCGCGGGGCCCGGCCCGGCCCCTGCCGGCGGCGGAGGCGCCCTTCGACGCGATCGGCCTCGCGCGGATGCTCCTGCGCACCATCCGCTCGGGGGCGCTGGCGACCATCGACGCGGAGGGCATGCCCTTCGCCTCCCTCGTCACGATGGCCACCGACGTGGACGGCACGCCGCTGATGCTGTTGTCGCGCCTTTCGGCCCACACCCGCAACCTCCTGGCCGATCCGCGCTGCTCCCTGCTGTTCAGCCAGGGCGGCAAGGGCGACCCGCTCGCCCATCCCCGCCTGACGGTGAACGGCCGTGCGATGCAGAGTGCCGAGCCCCGCGCTCGCGAGCGATTCCTGGCCCGCCACCCCAAGGCGAAGCTCTATGCGGACTTCCCGGACTTCGCCTTTTTCGCCCTGGCGCCGGAGGCGGGCCACCTCAACGGCGGCTTCGCCAAGGCTGCGACGCTGACGCCCGCCGAACTCCTCCTCGACCTGACGGGCAGGGAGGCCATCGTGGCGGGAGAGGGCGGCGCCGTCGCCCACATGAACGCGGACCATGCGGATGCCCTCGCCCTCTATGCGGCGGCGGCGGGTGAGGCGGAGGCGTCCTGGCGGCTCAGCGGGCTCGATCCCGAGGGCATGGACTTGATGGCCGGCGACCGGACGGCGCGGGTTCTCTATCCCGAGCCGGTCTCGGACATGGGTGGCTTGCGCAAGAGTCTCGTCGCCATGGCCACGCGCGCACGGTCGGGCAGTCCTGCGGAGGGTTCAACCGGCGCGTGAGAGGAATGCGTTGCCGGGATGGCAAAAGGTGGCGATCCGCCCCATATGGGCAGCATGAACGATACGCACTCCGACACCTTTCCCTTCAGCCTCGAGGTTCATCCGGTCGGCGAGAGCGGCGCGCTCTACCAGTGGAGCATCCGAAAGCACGGCAAGCTTCACCAGCGGTCGGACCGGAAGCACCCGACCGAGGCTAAGGCACGCTCCCACGGCGAGGCCGAGATCGAGCGACTGATCCGCGACCGCGGCCGGTAACGCTCGACCCGAACGAAACGCAAACCGCCCGGAGCCGCCCGCTTCGGGCGGTTTCGTTTGCGTGCTCGGACGTCCCGCGATTCCCTTGCGCTCGACGCTGTGGCCCGGCGCTGCTATCTCGCAGGCGCCCGGTCGGCCCCTGGCCCGACCATCGCGATTTGCCGGCATGCGCCCGCCTTGGCCGTGCGCCCGAACGGAACATCGATGACCGCCCCGATCGACACCATCCGCAACTTCTCGATCGTCGCCCATATCGACCACGGGAAATCGACCCTGGCCGACCGCCTGATCCAGGCCACCGGCACCGTCGCGCTCCGCGACATGAGCGAGCAGATGCTCGACTCGATGGACATCGAGAAGGAGCGCGGCATTACCATCAAGGCGCAGACCGTGCGCCTGGAATACTCGGCCAAGGACGGCCGGACCTACATCCTCAACCTGATGGACACGCCCGGCCACGTGGACTTCGCCTACGAGGTCTCGCGCTCGCTCGCCGCCTGCGAGGGCTCGCTGCTGGTGGTCGATGCCTCGCAGGGCGTCGAGGCGCAGACGCTGGCCAACGTCTATCAGGCGCTCGACGCCAATCACGAGATCGTGCCCGTCCTCAACAAGGTCGATCTCCCCGCCGCCGAGCCGGACCGGGTGAAGGAGCAGATCGAGGAGGTGATCGGCCTCGACGCCTCCGAGGCGGTGCCGATCTCGGCCAAGACCGGCCTCAACATCGAGGCGGTGCTGGAAGCCATCGTCACCAGGCTGCCGGCGCCGAAGGGCGACCCGGCCGCGCCCCTCAAGGCGCTCCTCGTGGATAGCTGGTACGACGCCTATCTCGGCGTCGTGGTGCTGGTGCGCATCGTGGACGGGGTGCTCAAGAAGGGCATGACCATCCGCATGATGGGCGCCGACGCGGTCTACGGCGTGGACCGGATCGGCGTGTTCCGCCCGAAGATGTCCGAGATCGAGGCGCTGGGCCCCGGCGAGGTCGGGTTCTTCACGGGCTCGATCAAGGAGGTCGCCGACACCCGCGTCGGCGATACGATCACCGAGGACAAGCGCCAGACGAGCGGCATGCTGCCGGGCTTCAAGGAAGTCCAGGCGGTGGTGTTCTGCGGCCTGTTCCCGGTGGACGCGGCCGAGTTCGAGAACCTGCGCTCGGCCATGGGCAAGCTCCGGCTGAACGACGCCTCGTTCTCCTACGAGATGGAGAGCTCGGCGGCTTTGGGCTTCGGCTTCCGCTGCGGCTTCCTCGGCCTGCTGCACCTGGAGATCATCCAGGAGCGGCTGGAGCGCGAGTTCAACCTCGACCTGATCTCGACGGCGCCGTCCGTGGTCTACCGCCTGCAGATGCGCGACGGGACCACGAAGGAGCTGCACAATCCGGCCGACATGCCGGACGTGATGAAGATCGAGATTATCGAGGAGCCGTGGATCCGCGCCACGATCCTCACGCCGGACGAATATCTCGGCGGCGTGCTGAAGCTCTGCCAGGACCGGCGCGGCGTCCAGATCGACCTCAACTACGTCGGCAAGCGCGCCATGGTCATCTACGACCTGCCGCTCAACGAGGTGGTGTTCGACTTCTACGACCGGCTGAAGTCGATCTCGAAGGGCTACGCCTCGTTCGACTACCATGTGTCCGACTACCGCGAGGGCGACCTTGTGAAGATGTCGCTGCTCGTCAACGCCGAGCCGGTCGACGCCCTCTCGATGCTGGTCCACCGCACCCGCGCCGAGAGCCGCGGCCGGGCCATGTGCGAGAAGCTGAAGGACCTGATCCCCCGCCACCTGTTCCAGATCCCGGTCCAGGCGGCGATCGGCGGCAAGATCATCGCCCGCGAGACGATCCGGGCGCTCTCCAAGGACGTGACCGCCAAGTGCTACGGCGGCGACATCTCGCGCAAGCGCAAGCTCCTCGACAAGCAGAAGGAGGGCAAGAAGAAGATGCGCCAGTTCGGCCGGGTGGAGATCCCGCAGGAGGCGTTCATCGCCGCCCTGAAAATGGACGATTGAGGTCGTCTATCCCGGCGGCAGCACGTCGATCTGGATGCCCGCGTAATACGCCGCGAGGTTCGCGATATCCGCGTCGGACAATTCCTTCGCGACGACGTTCATGATCTCGTTCTGGCGCTTGCCCTCGCGGTACTCGGTGAGCGCCTTCACCAGATAGGGTTCGATCTGGCCGGCGAGGTTCGGCGCCTCCGGCAGCTTCGAGAGGCCGTCCATGCCGTGGCAGGTCTGGCAGGCGGTCGCGCGCTTCTTGCCGAGGGCGGCATCGCCCGCCTGCGCGCTCAGTGGCACCAGCATGGCGGCGAGGATGAGGATCGGGCGGGTCATCGTCACGGGCTACTTGTCCTGATGGTGTTTCGTCTCCCAGCCTTTTCCTGCCCACCCCCCTCATCCTGAGGTGCCCGCCTCGGCGGGCCTCGAAGGAGGGCTCCAGGGATGACAGCGCTGGCTGGAACCCTCCTTCGAGGCCGCTTCGCGGCACCTCAGGATGAGGGGGAGGGATGGATGGTGGGTGGAACAGGCCCCTCCCAAGAGAGGGACCCGCTCCCAAAAACCTACTTCTCGTAGGAGATCCGATACACCGCCCCGGCGGAATCGTCGGAGACGAGCAGCGAGCCGTCGAGCATCACCGCCACGTCCACGGGGCGGCCGAGATACTCGCCGTCGCCGGTCAGCCAGCCCTCCGCGAAGGGCTTCACCGATTCGACCTTCCCGTCCGCGCCGAGCTTGGCAAACATCACCCGCGCGCCGATCGGCTGGGTGCGGTTCCACGAGCCGTGTTCGGCGATGAAGATGCCGCCCTTGTACGAATCGGGGAACGACTTCCCGTTGTAGAAGGTCATGCCGAGATCGGCCGCGTGGGGCGGCAGTTCGGCCATCGGCGGCACCGCGTCGGCGGGCGGGGTCTCGTCCTTGTACTCGACCGTGCGCACCGCGCCGCCGCCGAACCACGGGAAGCCGAAGTTCTGCCCGGCCTTGGTGGCGTGGTTCAACTCGCCCGGCGGCTTGTCGTCGCCCATCCCGTCGACTTGGTTGTCCGTGAACCAGAGGCTCTTGTCGGTGGCAAAGTCTATGCCCACCGAGTTGCGGATGCCGGTGGCGTAGACCTCGCGGTTCTTGCCGTCGGCGTCCATGCGGATGATCCCGCCGATGCCCTGCTTCCTGTACAGGTCCATCTTGGCGGCGGGCGGCACGTTGTAGGGCTGGCCGAGCGCGATGTAGGTCTTGCCGTCCGGCCCGACGCGGCAGACGCGGGCCGTGTGGTTGAAGCTTTCCTCGGCGGTGGGGATCAGCTCACCCTGCTTCACCAGCACGCCGGCGGCCACATCCGGGTTCTCGTAGAAGAACTCGGCCGCCGGGAAGGCCAGCACGCGGTTCTGCTCCACCACCGTCAGCACGCCGTCCCGCGAGAAGCAGACGCCGTTGGGAATCTTGAAGTCGATACCCGGCGCGAAGGCGCGGACCTCGTCGGCGACCCGGTCCTTGTCCCGGTCGGTCACGGTGTAGACCTTCGACTTGCGGGTGCCGACGAACAGCACGCCGGCATTCGGCCCCACCGCCAGGGCACGGGCATCCGGCACGATGGCGTAGAGGGCGATCTTGAACCCGTCCGGCAGCTTCACCTTGGCGAGGTTCTTGGCGATCGCGTCGGCCTTGCGGCCGGTCTGCGGGATCTCCGGCGCGGGCTGCGTCGAGGTGCTGCGGAAGCTCTCGAGCTTCTCAAGGTCGTCGGTCTTGGCCTTGGTCTCGGCGGGCGCGGCCCCCTGAGCCAGGGCGGGCATGGCCACGCCCGTCAGCAGCGCGGCGAGGATCAGCGTTCGCATGGGCGGTCTCTCCCGATCCGCCCTGTCACACGGGCGGCTGCATAAAGGATAGATCGCTGTAAATCGGGCACAAGGGAGTTGCGTGACGGGATGTGCGCTTCGTGATCCCTACCAGTTCCATTCCTCGAAGCCGGGCTCGCGGCAGCGGTAGCCGATCGGGCATTGCGGGTTGTCCCGCGTCGGCACGAATCGCAGCTCCGCGATGTCCGACAATTCGCACTGGTTGCGGTTGCGGACGAGGCGTTCCGGCGCGGCGCCGGCGGCGATCATGATGTCGCCCTCGTGCTGCACCAGCGCCATCGCCTCGGCACAGGTCATCCGGGCCGTCACGGAGCCCCGGGGCATGCGCGGGGGCTCGGCGCGGGCTGTGAGCCCGGTCGCGATCGCGGCGAGGGGGGCCAAAAGCAGGGTGAGGACCAACGGCCTCATCGCAGGTCGCACCGGATCCGGGTTACGCACGCCCCGCGAAGGGTCGCGGGTCTGGTTATCCTGCACGGGCGGGTGCCCGGCGACTGTCACCGGAATGCGCCACCCCACCGCTTTCGCCGTCTGACCGCCGCATTCAGCCGCCTAAATAGCCGGCGCGGGCACGGCGGCCCTAACAATTTGTGAACGTGATCCGCTTGCGAGGACACGCACCGCGTGATTCCCGTTCCGTACAGCGCGACACCCAGGGACACCCAGCGATGACGGCTCTCTCGATCCTCGACGTTCAGGCGATTCGCGCCGCGCCGCTCTCGCGGGAGCCCTATCCGTACACCCTCGGCACGAACGTCCTGAACCGCGAATCGATCGAGGAGATCCGGCGCGACTTCCCCGAGATCGGCAAGCCCGGCTACCTCACCGTGGACGAGGTCTCCCTCCAGGGCCGGTTCAAGGCGCTGATCGACGAACTGGAGAGCGACGAGTTCTCCCGCATCCTCGGCGAGAAGTTCGGGATCGATCTCGTCTCCTGCCCGCGCCTCACCACCATCATGAAGCGCAGCCAGCTCAAGTACGGCGCCATCCACACGGACGGCCCGTCGAAGGTGCTGACGCTCCTCGTCTACATGAACGACGCCTGGGACGCCCCGGCCGCCGGCCGCCTGCGTGTGCTCTACGACGGCAAGAACTTCGAGCCCTTCGCCGTCGAGGTGCCGCCGACCATGGGCACGATGTTCGCCTTCCTGCGCGCCGACAATTCCTGGCACGGTCACGAGCCCTTCGAGGGCGAGCGCCGGGTGGTGCAGGTCGCCTGGATCAAGGACGCCTCGGAACTGGAGCGCAAGCGCAAGCGCAACCGCACCGCCCAGTTCCTGAAGGGCATCTTCGGGCGGTGATGCCATGGAGATGAGGCTCGACAGGGCCCAGTGGCGGGACAACCCCCTGACCGCCGCCACCTTCCCCACGCCGCTCGCCCTCGGCGAGCCGGGGATGAGCGCCCTCGTCGTGCCGCCGCCTCCGCCCGAACCGGACGCCCCCGCCAGGAAGGGCGGGGCGCGCTACGCGATCCCGGCCCTGCTCGTCGCGGGCTGGGGCGGGCTGTTCGCCTATTGCGCCACCTATCTGCGGGAGGATTTGCCCTTCCGCCCCCTGGTCTCCGCCGAGGCGTCCCACCGGGCCGACGAGCCGCCCAAGCGCGTCACCGTGCTGCCCGAACTGCCGCCGGAGGCGATGCCGGCGGTCGCGCAAGCCCCCGCTGAAGTGCCGGCCGTCGCCGCCGCCATGCCCGCCCCGGCCGCGATCCAGGCCGTCGCCCCGAAGCGCCCCGGATTGCCGGTGGCGGAGTTCGTCGGCACCTGGGGGCCGACCCCGGCCGCCTGCCTCAGCCCCTCGCGGCGGCGCGGCTACCTGCCGGCGACGATCTCGATGGAGAAGGCGCGGGCGGGCAAGACCCTCTGTAGCTTCCGTGACGGCCACCGTGCCGGCGGCGCCTGGGTGATGGGGGCCGAGTGCAGCGACCGCGGCCGCCGCTGGTCGTCCCAGGTCCGCCTCCTCGTGGAGGGCGACCGCCTGACCTGGACCAGCAGCAAGGGCACCTCGACCTATGTCCGGTGCGGGCGCCGCGCCGGCTGAACCCGTCGCGGCCGCCGGGTGACGTAGGACACGCGAGACCCCTCGACGCTGCCGCGCGCCTGCGCGAGACGACAGGCACCTTCCCCGACACGGACGCCTTGCGGCGCCGCAGGAGCGCCCAGCATGGCCGAGACCGCCGCGCCGCAACCGCAGGACGGGTTGCCGCTGCGCGAGCGGAGGCTCGCCATGGCCGCCATCGCGCTGGCCATGACCATGGCGGTGCTCGACGGGGCCATCGTCAACGTGGCGCTGCCGGTCCTGGCCAAGGACCTCGCGGTGAAGCCGGCCGACGCGATCTTCGTGGTCAACTCGTATCAGGTCGCCGTCACGGCGAGCCTCCTGCCCTTCGCCGCCCTCGGCGACATCTTCGGCTTCCGGCGCGTCTATCTGCCGGGGCTCGCGGTGTTCGTGGCCGCCTCGCTGGCCTGCGCCCTGGCGCCGAGCCTCGGCCTGCTCGTCGCCGCGCGGATCGTGCAGGGGCTGGGCGCCGCCGCGATCATGAGCGTCAACATCGGCTTCGTGCGCTTCATCTACCCGCACAAGATCATCGGGGCGGGGGTGGCGAACGTCGCGCTGGTCGTGGCGGTGGCCTCGGCGGCGGGGCCGACCGTCGCCGCCGCGATCCTCTCCGTGGCGACCTGGCCGTGGCTGTTCCTCGTGAACGTGCCGGTGGGGCTGCTAGCGCTGGCCGTCGCGACCCGCACCCTGCCCGCGACCCCGGAGAGCCGCCGGCCCTTCGACGGGTTGAGCGCGCTTCTCAACGCCCTGACCTTCGGCCTGCTGATCGTCGGCATCGACGGGCTCGGCGATCCCGGCGGGGTCGTCCGGGGGGCGGCCGAGATCGCCGCCGCCCTCGTGTTCGGGGTGATCTTCGTGCGCCGCCAGATCCGCCTGCCGGCGCCGCTCCTGCCGGTCGACCTGCTGCGGATCCGCGCCTTCGCCCTGTCGATGGCCTCCTCGATCTGCGCCTTCGCGGCGCAGATGGCATCCTACGTCGCCCTGCCGTTCTACTTTCAGGACGTGCTCCACCTGTCGAGCACGCAGACCGGGTTTCTCATGACCCCCTGGCCCATCGCCGTCGCGGTGATGGCGCCGATCTCGGGGCGGCTCGCGGACCGCTACCCGCCGGGGCTGCTCGGCGGCGCCGGCCTCGCGGTGATGGCGGCCGGGCTCGCCCTGGTCGCCGCCCTGCCCACGGGGGCGCCGGTCCTCGACATCGTGTGGCGGCTCACCCTCTGCGGCCTCGGCTTCGGCCTGTTCCAGTCGCCCAACAACCGGATCATCGTCACCTCGGCCCCGCGCGAGCGCAGCGGCGGCGCCAGCGGCATGCAATCGACCGCGCGGCTCACCGGGCAATCCCTCGGCGCCGCCCTGGTGGCGGTGCTGTTCGGGCTGACCCATGGCAGCGGCGCGGGCTCGGCGGTAACACTCTCCCTGTCAACGGCCGTGGCGCTTTCCATGGTCGGCGCCTGCACCAGTGCCCTGCGCTGGCAGCGGAACGGGTAGGAGTGGTCTCCGGCCCGGCCGACCCCACCTTCGCGTCACGGGGTGAATGGCACAGGGAAAGCCGATCATGGATCTCGATCTCAGTGGACGCAGGGCCCTCGTCACCGGCTCGACCGGCGGCATCGGCTACGCCATCGCCCGGGCGCTCTGCGACCTCGGCGCCGAAGTGGGCATCAACGGGCGCACGGCCGAGCGGGTGGACGCCGCCCTGGCGAAGCTGCGCGGCGAGGCGAGCGGCGGGCGCGCCTTCGCGGCGGTGGGGGACGTCTCCGACGCTGCGGGCGCCGAAGCCCTGGTGACGGCCAACCCCGGCATCGACATCCTCGTCAACAACACCGGCATCTTCGAGCCGAAGCCGTTCTTCGAGATCCCGGACGCGGATTGGCAGCGCTTCTTCGACGTGAACGTGATGAGCGGCGTGCGCCTGTCCCGCGCCTACACGCCGGCCATGGTCGAGCGCGGCTGGGGCCGGGTGATCTTCATCTCGAGCGAATCCGCCCTCAACGTCCCGACCGAGATGGTGCATTACGGGATGACGAAGACGGCGCAGCTCTCGATCGCGCGTGGCCTCGCCCAGACGGTGGCCGGCAGCGGCGTCACCGTGAACAGCGTTCTGCCCGGCCCGACCCTCTCCGAGGGCGTCGAGACCTTCCTCAGGCAGATGAGCGACGGCGCGACCGGCGATAGCGAGGAACTCGGTCGCCAGTTCGTGACGCAGCACCGGCCGACATCGCTGATCCGACGTCTCGCCAAGGTGGACGAGGTCGCCAACCTCGTCGCCTATCTGTGCAGCCCGGCCGCGAGCGCGACCACGGGCGCGGCCATGCGGGTCGATGGCGGCGTCCTGCAATATCTCGCATGACGCCAGGATCTGCCGCGACCGGCCCGCGGGCCGGTCCGGCAAGAAGCGCCGTTACGACTTCAGGTGCGCCGCGAGGTGCTTGTTCATCTCGAACATGGAGCACTTGTCCTTGCCGAAGACCTTCTTCAGCTTGTCGTCGGCAACGATCTCGCGCTTGTTCTCGGGGTTCTGCAGGTTGTGCTTCTTGATGTATTCCCACACCTTGCTCACCACCTCGCCGCGCGGAAGCGGGCTGGTGCCGACGATGGCGCCAAGCTCGGCCGAGGGCTTCAGCGGCTGCTGAAGGGCGTTCGGCTTCGCGGCCGCCGCCTTCGCAGCTGGCTTGGCGGTCTTGGCGGGAGCGGACTCAGAAGCAGCCTTGGTGGTCTTGGCCGCCTTCGGCGCAGCCTTCTCCGTCTTCGTCGCCATCAATATCCTCCGATGCTCGGACCGCGCCGGGGCGAACCGCGCCCCGTCGCCGCGTCAGCATAGCAGCATCAACTAAGCGGTGACGCGCCCGTTCCAAGGGGAAAGTAGGTGCTAACCGCTTCAATCCACAGGGCGGACCGGCCTTCGGCCCGTTCGGCAAGGGTGCCGAAGCAGAATCTTATCGCATAGGTTGGGATATGAAACATTATCGTAACCGCGATTTGCAAGACTCGGTGACATGTTCGCACCGATCTTCTCCCTCGCGCTGGTGCTCTCCGTGGCGCTGGTCGTCGCCCTGGCGGCCGGAACGCGGTGGGACGACACCGGCCGGGCGCCGGAAGCCCGCGTCCTGATCTGACCGGGCTCCGCCCGCTCCCCCCGCGAATCACACGAACGCCGCGACGGAACCGGTTGCGGCGGTGCTCGTAACCCCTCCATCACCCCCGCCGCGTTTCCGCGGGGCGCCAGAGGAGGGACCATGCCCACCGATCTGCCGACCGAACGCGCCGTCAGGAAGCCGGGCACGCTGGAACTCGATCCGGCCGCCGAGGGCGTCGCCCTCGACGAGACGCCGCGCCTGATCGCCTCGAACAAGGTCGAGGGAACCGCCGTCTACGACAGCGAGGGCCGCCATCTCGGCACGGTCCATAATTTCATGGTCGACAAGGTGTCGGGGCAGGTGGCCTACGCCGTCCTGGCCTTCGGCGGCTTCCTGGGCCTCGGGGAGAACCACCACGCGCTCCCCTGGCGGGCCCTGCGCTACAGCACGGACCTCGGCGGCTACGTGGTGGACATTGACCCCGGCTCCCTGGCGGGTGCGCCGACCCACGGGCCGGGCGAGGACAGTTTCGCCGACCCGAACTACAAGAAGCGGCTGGACGAATATTACGGCAGCCGCCTCGCCTCCGCTTAGAACTTGCCGCCGAGGCCGACGCTGCCGCCGGGGGTGAGCGACGGAGCCATGCCGTTCGAGCCGCTGCCGCCGCGGGCGTCGCTGCCTTCCAGCTCGTCGCGGCGGATCCGCCGCTCGCTCGCATCGGCGGAGCGGCTCGCCGCGCCGGCGCTCTTCGGGATGTCGATGTTGCGGGTCGGGGCGGCCGGCAGCGGGCGGCCTTCGTCGTCCAGGGTCGCCGTCCGCGCCTGCCGGCCGGGGATGGTGCCGCGCATGGAGGGCGGCAGGCCGACATCGGTGTCGGGCATCACGCCATTCGTGCCGCCCAGCGCCTGACATCCCGCGAGGCCGCCGGCGGCCAGGGAGACGGCGAGAAGCAGGGCGGGCACGGGGGCCGGGAACGGGGTGCGGGACATTGACGGTTCCTCGCGCGGGCCGTGCAATGCCAGGGCCCACGAACTGTTTGGTGGGATCTAAGCCGGGGTTGCGGCGAAAAACAGACGCGCCGGGCGCGGGCGGGCCGCCCGCAGCCACGCCGGACGGGGAATGTGGCGCGGATCTCGCACCCTGTTGCCCTCAGCCCACAGACCTGATCCATAACTTCGCCCAGGTCGGACGGTATCGCCGTCATGCCGCTCCGGATTCGGGCGGCAGGGCTTCCGGCCTGGCCGCCCATTGGATTTCGCAGAGGACGACGCGTGCGTACTACCAGTCGGATGATCGCAGCCCTGGTGCTCGCCCTGGGGGCGACGGGGGTTGCCGCCCAGACGCCGCCCGCCGGCGGTGAGGGCGCCTCCGGCCCGGGCGCCTCACCCCCGCCTCCGCCCATGTCACCCGCCCCGACGCCCGCGCCGGCCGCGCCCCCCGCCGCCACGCCTGCGCCGCCGCCTGCGAACCCTCCGGCGCCCGCCGCCGGGGCGCAGCCGCAGCAGGGCACGCCCGCCACGGTCCTCGACACCTCGGATTACGAGAGCCTCCTCGGCCGCAGCGTCCGCAGCGCGCAGGGCGACGAACTCGGCCGGGTGATCGACGTGATCATCGACAAGGAGGGGCATCCCCGCGCGGCGATCATCGATTTCGGCGGCTTCCTCGGCGTCGGCACCCGCAAGATCGCCGTCGATTGGCGCGCCCTGCGCTTCGCGTCGGACGGCAAGGAGCGCCGTCTCTCGGTGGCGCTCACCCGCAATCAGGTCCGCGTCTCGCCGGAATACAAGTCGGGCGAGCCCATCGTGGTGCTCGGCCCGGCGAGCGGCATGCCGCCCGAGGGCGAGCAGGCCGGCGTGGCTCCGGCGGGACCGCCGGCCCCCGCCGTGCCCCCCGCTTCGATGTCACCGTCCGTGCCCCCTGCCGCGCCCCCTGCCGCGCCCGCTGCCGCGCCCGCCGCCGCACCCGTCGCGACGCCGGCCGCCCCTCCCGCTGCGCCCGCGCCCGAAAAGGCTCCGGATAAATGACGGTGGCCGGATTGAAGGCACGGCCCCCCGTTCCCGCGACACCGGCCCGAGACGTCCACCGCCCGGACGCGCGCAAGGAATCGGTGGCCGAGGCGCGCCAGCGGCTCGCGACGGTACCGGAAGCGGCTGCGGCGTCCGGGGCTCCCGCCCCGGCCGAGGCCGTCGTCTCCCGGGGGAGCCGGCGGGGCCTCGATGCCTTCGCCTTCTTCGTGGCCAACCTTCAGACCGGATTCGGGCCGTTCCTGGCCGTCTACTTCTCGCAGGCCAAGTGGACCCAATCCGACATCGGCTTCGCCCTCACGGTGGGGAGCCTCGTCGGCCTGCTCGGGCAGGTGCCGGGGGGCGCCTTCGTGGATGCCGCGCGCTCCAAGCGCTTCGCGGCGGCGGTGGCCACCCTCGCCGTGGCGGGCAGCGCCCTCGCGCTCGCCGTCTGGCCGAGCTTCCTCGTCGTGCTCCTCGCCATGGCGCTGCACTCGGCGGCGAGCTGCGTGCTCACACCGGCCATCGCCGCGATCAGCATCGGCCTCGTCGGCCATGCGCGGGCCGGCGAGCGCCTGGGGCGCAATGCCAGCTTCCAGGCGTTGGGCAACGCCGTCGCCGCCGCCGGGATGGGCGCCTGCGGCTACTACCTCTCGAACGGCGCCGTCTTCTACCTCACGGCCGCCCTCGGCATTCCCGCCGTCATGGCGCTCTCGGCGATCCGTGCCGACGAGATCGATGCCAGCACGCGCGTCCAGGCCGCCGCCGAACCCGCCGCCGCCTCGACCGGTGGGCGCGGGGCGCTGCGGGCGCTCCTCGGCAACCGGGGCCTCATGAGCTTCGGCGCCTGCATGCTGCTGTTCTTCCTCGCCAACGCGGCGATGATGCCGCTGGTCGGCAGCGTCCTGACGCTCCGCGCCAGCGAGACCGCGACCGCGCTGGTCGCAGCCTGCATCATGGTTCCGCAGGCGGTGCTCGCCGTCTGTGCACCGGCGGTCGGGCGGGCCACGGAGCGGTTCGGCCGTTACCCCGTCCTGCTCGTCGGTTTCGCGGCCCTGCCGCTGCGCGGCCTGCTGCTCGCCTCCACCACGAATCCCTACGCCCTGGTCGCGATCCAGGTGCTCGACGGCGTCTCGGCCTCGGTGCTCGGCGTGATGGTGCCCCTCGTCGTGTCCGACCTGACCCGCGGCACGGGCCGGTTCAACCTTGCCCTCGGGGCGGTGGGCACGGCCATGGGCATCGGCGCCGCCCTCTCGACCTCCCTGGCGGGCATCATGGCCGACCGGCTCGGGAGCCACAGCGCCTTCCTCGGCCTCGCCTTCCTGGGCTTTGCCGCCTTCATGCTGGTGGCACTGATCATGCCCGAGACCCGCCGGTCCGGCGGCAAGGAGCGGGAGATAGCGGGGCCCGCCTGACGGGCGCGGCATCGCTTTCGCTTATGCGAGACGATCAAGCTATGTTCAGCTTGAGCCGCTAAAAGCGCGCGATCCAGAGACTCACACTGCAACGTATGGCAACGCTGCTGCGTTGGCGCTACGGGACGGACTTGCCTTTAGAACCGCATGCTCGCACGGCTGCCGCCGGCCGGTCACGCGAGAACGGGATGGTCGCCACGATGGAAGAACTCCACCGCTACGCCGAACGGCCCTTCGCCTTCGTCGGACGGTACCTGCGCCGCCGCTGGCTACCGCACCTTGTCATCCTGATTTCGGTGCTCGGTGCGGTCGGGTTCTCGGTCTCGACCGACTACGCCCTGAAGGGCGTGGTCGACGCCCTCACGAAGGGGCCGGGGCCGGAGAACACCGGCATCTGGAGCGCGCTGACCGTCCTCATCGTCTTCATCGCCATCGACAACGCGCTCTGGCGCGTGGCCGCGCTGACGGGCGCCTTCACCTTCGTCGGGGTGACGGGCGATATCCGCCGCGACCTGTTCCGGCACATGACCGGCCATTCGCCGACCTTCTTCTCCGACCGCCAGCCCGGCACGCTGGCGAGCCGCATCACCGCGACCTCGAACGCGATCTTCACGGTCGAGAACATGTTCGTGTTCAACGTGATGCCGCCGACCGTCGCCGCCTTCGGCTCCATCGCCTACATCGCCTCGGTCAGCCTCACGATGGCGGGGATCCTCGCCGGCATCTTCGCGGCGGTCGTCGTGCTGATGTTCAAGATGGCCTCGGCCGGCAAGCCGCTGCACCACGACTTCGCGGCCAAGGCCGCGAGCGTGGACGGCGAGATGGTCGACCTCGTGGGCAACATGTCCCTCGTGCGCGCCTTCTCGGCCTTCAAGCGCGAGGGCGCCCGCTTCGAGGGCACCATCGCCACCGAGATGCGCGCTCGTCGCTCGTCGCTCCTCTACCTCGAGAAGCTGCGCATCGTTCACGCCATCCTCACCGTGCTGGCGATCCTCGGCCTGCTCTACTGGTCGATCCGGCTGTGGGAGGCCGGGCAGGCGACGAACGGGCAGGTGGTGCTCGTCTGCACGCTGGGCATCCGCATCCTGGCGGCGACCCGCGACCTCGCCGTCGCGCTGGTGGACGCCACGCAGCACACGGCCCGCCTCGCCGAGGCCCTGCACACCCTGCTGCAGCCGCACGACCTCGTGGACCACCCGGAGGCGAAGCCCCTCGCCGGCCAGGGCGCCAGGATCGAGTTCGAGCACGTCGCCTTCCATTATCCGGACGGGCGCACCGTGTTCGGCGATTTCGATTTGACCATCGAGCCCGGCCAGCGGGTCGGCCTCGTGGGCAAGTCGGGCGGGGGCAAGTCGACCCTGTTCTCGCTGATCCAACGCTTCTACGACGCGCAATCGGGGGCGATCCGCATCAACGGCCAGGATATCGGCCGCATCACCCTGGAATCGCTGCGCGAGGCCATCACGGTGGTGCCGCAGGACGTGTCGATGTTCCACCGGACGCTCCGGGAGAACATCCGCTACGGCCGGCCGGAGGCCACCGACGAGGAGGTCTGGCAGGCGGCCGAGGCGGCCCATTGCACCGACTTCATCAAGGCCCTGCCGGAAGGCTTCGACACCATCGTCGGCGACCGGGGCGTGAAGCTGTCGGGCGGCCAGCGCCAGCGCATCGCCATCGCCCGCGCCATCCTGAAGAACTCGCCGATCCTGCTCCTCGACGAGGCGACCTCGGCGCTGGACGCGGATTCCGAGCAGGCGATCCGCCACGCGCTGGCGAACCTGATGAAGGGGCGCACGGTCATCGCCATCGCCCACCGCCTCTCGACGCTCCAGGACTTCGACCGGATCGTCGTGCTGGAAGGGGGGCGCATCGCGCAGGACGGCTCGCCCGAGAAGCTCACGCATCTCGACGGCTTCTTCCGCGAGCTGATGAAGAAGGAATCGATGGGTACGGCCCTCGTGGCCGCGTGACGTGGGGCCCGGTCCTTGCTTAAAGGGCCGGGGTTCCGCAGGGCGCCGTCCTGCACCCCCAAAAGGTCCCGGACCTTTTGAAACCACGACTGGCCATGCCCGATCTCGATACCGTCGTCCGTGACATCGCGGAGGAAATGGCTGCGCGCACGGATCGCGGCACGGTCGCCGATTACATCCCCGAACTCGCCCATGTGGATCCGAACCGCTTCGGCATGGCGGTGATCGACCGGGACGGGCGCGTCAGCGCGGGCGGCGACAGCGAGACGCTGTTCTCGATCCAGAGCATCTCGAAGGTCTTCACCCTCACGCTGGCCATCGGCATGATCGGCGACCGCCTGTGGCGGCGCGTCGGGCGGGAGCCCTCCGGCAACCCGTTCAATTCGATCGTGCAGTTGGAGCGGGAGCGCGGGGTGCCGCGCAACCCCTTCATCAATGCCGGCGCCATCGCGGTGACGGATGTAATCCTCTCCGGCCACGCGCCGCGCGAGGCCCTGGGCGAGATCCTGCGCTTCATGCAGTTCCTCTCGCAGGATCCGAGCGTCTTCATCGACGAGACGGTGGCGGCCTCGGAGCGGCGCACGGGGTTCAGGAACAGCGCGCTCGCCTATTACATGAAATCGTTCGGGGTGATCGAGAACCCGGTCGACTACACGCTGGGCGTGTACTTCCACCATTGCGCCCTCGCGATGAACTGCCGCCAGCTCGCGACGGCGGGGCAGTTCCTGGCCCATAACGGCCTGAACCCGGCGACCGGCTTCAACGTGGTGTCGCCGGAGCGGGCGCGCCGCATCAACGCGATCATGCTGACCTGCGGGCACTACGACGGCTCGGGCGAGTTCGCCTACCGCGTCGGCCTGCCGGGCAAGAGCGGGGTGGGCGGCGGCATCCTCGCGGTGGCCCCGGGCAAGGCCTCCATCGCGGTGTGGTCCCCCGGGCTCGACGCCGCCGGCAATTCCCATCTCGGCCGCGTCGCGCTGGAACAGCTGACCCAGCGCATGGGGTGGTCGGTGTTCGGGGTGTGAGGGGCATCAGCCCGTCGTCGTGACCGCGAGGTTCACCCCGGCCGCCTTCTGGACGCTGCGGAGGATCGCGAACAGATTGCCCGCCGTGGGATTGCCGGCGGGGCCGAGCATCCGCATCAGGCTCTTCGAGGACGAGCCGGTCTCCTGCGCCAGTCGCTCGAAGCCGATCGTGGCGTTCACGCAGTCGCGCAGGACCGCCTTGCCGGTCTCGACTTCGCCCGCGAGCATCAGGTCCACCGCCTCGGTGAGCAGCGCGGCCCGGAAGGCGGGGTCGCTGTCGGCCCTGGCCTTGATCGTTTCCTTGAAGCTGCGCGTCAGAGCCATCATCCCTCCTTGCGGCGGCGTTTGTACGAGGCCCACAGGGCCTGAGCCTCGGCGATGTCGTCCTGTTGCCGGCGCTTGGTGCCGCCACAGAGCAGAATGATCAGCGTGGCCCCGTCGCGGCCGAAATAGAGCCGGTAGCCCGGCCCCCAGTCCATCCGATACTCCTCGACGCCGCCGCCGACGGATTTGGCATGGGCGAAGTTGCCCCCCTCCATCCGCACCAGCGCGACCGCGACCTTCGCGGCGGCCTGGGCATCCAGGCGTGAGAACCATTCGGCGAAGGGGCTCCTGTCGCGCTCATCGACGTACTCGCGGACGTCCATTTATGATAGTACCATATACGCTACTTTCAAGGTCGTCCGACGGCTGGGCCGAAGGACGGTAAACTCTTGCGCAGCCGCCCTTTCCAGGGCAAGCGGCGCGGCGATCCCACGAACGAGCCCTCCCCATGACGACCAGCGCGGCTTCCCATGATCCGGGCCTGATCGTCGCCCGGCTCGACCGGCTGCCCGCGACGCGGAGCGTGTGGCGCCTCGTGGCCCTGCTCGGCCTCGGCTTCTTTTTCGAACTCTACGATCTGCTGTTCACCGGCTACGTCGCGCCGGGCCTCGTGAAGGCCGGCATCCTCACGCCGACGACGCCGGGCCTGTTCGGGGCGACGGGCGTGGCGGGGTTCGTGGCCGCCCTGTTCACCGGCCTGTTCATCGGCACCGTCGCCTGCGGCTGGCTCGCGGACCGGTTCGGGCGGCGGGCGATCTTCACATGGTCGCTCCTGTCCTACACCGCCGCCAACGTCGTGATGGCCTTCCAGACGGACGCGTTCGGCCTGAACCTGTGGCGGCTCATCGCCGGGATCGGGCTGGGGCTGGAGATGGTCACGATCGGCAGCTACCTCTCCGAACTGGTGCCGAAGGCGATCCGGGGGCGGGCCTTCGCCCTCTGCCAGGGCATCGGCTTCTGTGCCGTGCCGGCCGTCGCCTTCCTGTCCTACCTGCTGATCCCGCTGTCGCCCTTCGGCCTCGATGGCTGGCGCTGGGTCGCGCTCATCGGCGCCTCGGCGGCGGTACTGGTGTGGTGGATGCGCTCCGGCCTGCCCGAGAGCCCGCGCTGGCTCGTGGAGCGCGGGCGCTTCGCCGAGGCCGAGGCGGTGATGGCCCGCCTGGAAGCGCGGGTGCAGGCGGAGTACGGCCGCCCCCTGCCGCCCCCCGGCCCGCCGCAGCCGACGCAAGGTCGCGGCGCCTTCCGTGACATGTGGGTGCCGCCCTATCGCCGGCGCACGCTGATGATGGCCGGGTTCAACGTGTTCCAGACGGTCGGCTTCTACGGCTTCGCCAACTGGGTGCCGACCCTGCTGATCGCGCAGGGCGTCACGGTCACGTCGAGCCTCGCCTACACGGCGCTGATCGCGCTGGCCGCGCCGGTCGGGCCGCTGATCGGGCTCCTGATCGCCGACCGGTTCGAGCGCAAGCACGTCATCGTAGCCGCGGCGTTCGTCTACATCGCCTGCGGCCTCGCCTTCGCGCAGGTGCGGGACGTGGCCGCCATCGTGGCGCTCGGCATCGGGCTGACGCTCGCCTCGAACGTGATGTCCTACAGTTTCCACGCCTATCAGGCGGAGCTGTTCCCCACCGGCATCCGGGCGCGGGCGGTGGGCTTCGTCTATTCGTGGAGCCGCTTCTCGGCGATCTTCACGGGCTTCATCATCGCCTTCGTGCTGCGCGAGGCGGGCGCGCCCGGCGTCTTCCTGTTCATCTCCGCCGCCATGCTCATCGCGGGGGGCCTCGTCGGCCTCCTCGGGCCGCGCACGCGGGACGTGGCGTTGGAGGAGATCGCGGGGTGAGGGCATCGTAAAGCCTTGATCCTGCGGACGGCCAATGCCACAGCCGCCGCAATCATCGGCAGACGGATCCTTGCATGAGCGCTTCCCTCGACCTCCTCGTCCTCGGCAACGCCATCGTCGACGTCATCGCACGCACCGACGAGTCCTTCCTCGAGAAGGAGGGAATCGCCCGGGGGGCGATGACGCTGATCGACGAGCCCCGCGCGGAAGCCCTGTTCCAGGTGATGGGCCCGGCGACGATCGTGTCGGGGGGCTCGGGGGCCAACACCGCCGTCGGCGCGGCGATGCTCGGCACGAAGACCGGCTTCGTCGGCCGCGTCCGCGACGACGAACTGGGCCAGCTCTTCCGCCACGATCTGAAGGCCACGGGCGTCTCCTACGAGGTCCCCGCCGCCACCGACGGCCCGGCCACGGCCCGCTGCTTCGTGCTGGTGACGCCGGACGGCGAGCGCACCATGAGCACCTATCTCGGCGCCTGCCAGGGCCTGGGGCCGGACGACATCCACAAGGAGACGGTCGCCGCCGCCCGCGTCGTGTATCTCGAAGGCTACCTCTGGGATCCGCCGGCCGCCAAGGAGGCGTTCCGCAAGGCCGTCGAGATCGCCCACCGGGCCGGCAACGCCGTGGCGCTGACCCTCTCCGACGCCTTCTGCGTCGGCCGCTACCGCGACGAGTTCCTGGGCCTGATCCGCGACGGCAGCATCGACATCCTGTTCGCCAACCTCGGCGAGTTGAAGAGCCTCTACGAGACCGACGACGAGGAAGCCGCCGTGGCGGCGCTCCGCGACGAGCGCAACGGGCGCGGCCTGCACATGCTCGGCCTCGTCACCCGCTCGGAGAAGGGCGCCCTCGTCGTCAACGGCGGCCATGTCCGCGAGGTGGCCGCGAGCCCGGTGGA
The DNA here is from genome assembly GCF_055361565.1 of Methylobacterium sp. TK26. Lineage (NCBI taxonomy): Bacteria > Pseudomonadati > Pseudomonadota > Alphaproteobacteria > Hyphomicrobiales > Methylobacteriaceae > Methylobacterium > Methylobacterium sp. TK26. The sequence continues at coordinate 3,935,494 of NZ_CM143965.1, forward strand.
GCATGTCGTCGACACGACCGGCGCGGGCGACCTGTTCGCCGCCGGCTTCCTCGCCGGCCATGCCCGTGGCCTCGACCACGCGACCAGCGCCCGCCTCGGCGCCCTGGCCGCGGCGGAGGTGATCCAGCATATCGGCGCCCGGCCGCAGGCGGATCTGGTGATGCTGGCGCGGGAGCAGGGGCTCCTCTGAGCCCCGCCTACACCCGCAGCAGCACCTTCCCCACGGCCTCCCGCCGGATGAGCACCCCGAACGCCTCGCGGTACTCGTCCAGCGGATAGACCCCGTGGACCTTGGCGCTGAGCTTGCCCTCCGCCACCCAGGCGAGCAGCTGTTTCTGGTCGGCCCGGTGGCCCTCCGGGTCTCGCTCGGTGAAGGCGCCCCAGTGGACGCCCTGCACGTCGAGTTCCTTGAGCAGGATCAGGTTGAGGGGCAGGCGGGGAATCGCGCCCGCCGCGAAGCCGATCACGAGGTAGCGCCCCCGCCACGCTAGCGCCCGAAGCGCCGGCTCGGCGAAGGCATCGCCCACCGCGTCGTAGACCACATCGACCCCGGCCCCGCCGGTGATGCGGCGCAAATCGTCCTTCAGGGTCTCGGGCGAGTAGACCAGCCCCTCGGCGGCGCCATGGGCGCGGGCGGCGGCGACCTTGTCCTCGGACGAGGCGCAGGCGATGACCTTCGCCCCCATCAGCGCCCCGAGCTCCACCGCCGCGAGCCCGACCCCGCCCGAGGCGCCGAGCACGGCGAGCCATTCGCCCGCCCGCAGCTTCGCCCGGTTGGCGAGCGCATGGAGGGTGGTGCCATAGGTGATGGTGAGGCCCGCCGCCTGTTCGTCCGGCACCCCGTCCGGCACGGGGGTGAGCTTCGTCGCGGCGATGGCGATCCGCTCGGCGCAGCATCCGTAGCCGGCATGGATCACGACGCGCTGGCCGACCGCGAGCCCGGTGACGCCCTCGCCCAGGGCCTCGACGACGCCCACGCCCTCGCCGCCCGGCGAGAAGGGCAGGGGCGGCTTCACCTGATACTTCCCGGCGACGATCAGCGTGTCGAAGAAGTTGAGCGCGGCCAGCGTGACGCGCACCAGCGCCTGCCCGGCGGCGGGGGAGGGCGTGGGCCTCTCCGCGATGGCAAGGGCGTCGGCCCCGTCGAGGGTGCTGCAGAGTAGGGCGCGCATCGTTGCCTCCCGGTCGGGCTCTTCCTGGTTGTCAGGATCGGCTGTGTCTTAGGGTCGAAGCCGCGCGCCTCAATGCGCCTCCTGCCAGTTCAGCGCCGCCTTGGCCTCCACCACCAGCGGCACCCGGAGCGTCAGGGCGGGGGCGGGGGCCTCTTCCATCACGGAGGCGATGATCGGGATCGCCGTGTCGACCTCATCCTCGCGGGCCTCGAAGACCAGTTCGTCGTGCACCTGCAGCAGCATCGTCACGCCGAGATGCTTGGCCTTCAGCGCCGTCTCCATGCGGGTCATCGCCCGGCGGATGATGTCGGCGGCCGAGCCCTGGATCGGGGCGTTGATCGCCTGACGCTCCACACTCGCCCGCTCGTTGGGGTTGTTGGAGCGGATCTGCGGGTAGTGGCACACCCGCCCGAACAGCGTGGTGACGTAGCCCTTGTCGCGGCAGCTGCGCTTCGTCGTGTCGATGTAGTCCCGGATGCCGGGGAACTGCTCGAAATACTGCTTGATGAAGGCCGAGGCCTCCTCCCGGCCGATGCCGAGGCGGTCGGCCAGCCCGAAGGCCGAGATGCCGTAGATGATGCCGAAGTTGATCGTCTTGGCCCGGCGGCGCAGATCCGGCGTCATCTCCTTGAGGGGCACGCCGAACATCGCCGAGGCCGTCGCCGCGTGGATGTCGATCCCGTCCTCGAAGGCTTTGCGCAATTCGGGGATGTCGGCCATGTGGGCGAGCAGCCGCAACTCGATCTGCGAGTAGTCGGCCGAGATCAGCTTCATGCCCGGCGCCGCCACGAAGGCCCGGCGGATGCGCCGTCCCTCCTCCGTGCGCACGGGGATGTTCTGCAGGTTGGGCTCGGAGGACGAAAGCCGGCCCGTCGTCGTCGCGGCCAGCGAGAACGAGGTGTGGACCCGCTGCGTCTCCCGGTCGGCATGGGTCTGGAGCGAGTCGGTATAGGTCGATTTCAGCTTCGAGAGCTGGCGCCATTCGAGGATCTTCTTGGGCAGCTCATGCCCGGCCTGGGCCAGCTCCTCCAGCAGCGTCGCGGGCGTGGCCCATTGGCCGGAGGGTGTCTTCTTGGCGCCGGGCAGGCCCATCTTGCCGAACAGGATGTCGCCGATCTGCTTCGGCGAGCCAACCGAAAACTTCTCTCCCGCGTCCTCCTGGATCTCCTCTTCGAGCCGCACGAGGATCTGCGAGAAATCGCCCGAGAGCCGGCTCAGCATGTCGCGGTCGACGCGGATACCGGCCATCTCCATCCGGGCGATGATCGGCAGGAGCGGCCGTTCCAGGGTCTCGTAGACCGCCACCCGCCGCTCGGCCGCGAGGCGCGGCTTCATCATCCGCCACAGGCGTAGGGTGACGTCCGCGTCTTCGGCGGCGTAGGCGGTGGCCTTGTCGAGGGCGACCCGGTCGAACGTCACCTTGGCCCGGCCGGTGCCGGCGACGTCCGAGAAGGTGATCGGCTGGTGGCCGAGATGGCGGCGGGCAAGCTCGTCCATGCCGTGCCCGCCCTTGCCGGCATCGAGCACGTAGGAGATCAGCATCGTGTCGTCCAAGGGCGCGACCTCGATGCCGTAGCGCGAGAACACGACCCAATCGTATTTCAGGTTCTGCCCGACCTTCAGCACGCCGGGATTTTCGAGGAGCGGCTTCAGCCGCGCCAGCGCCGCGTCGAGGGGGATCTGGCCGGGCAGGGGCTCGACCAGATCGGTCGCCGCCGCGCCTTGACCGAACAGGTCGCCGGCATCGGCGGGGGCGGAGACCGCCTGCACATGCGCCAGCGGGATGTAGCAGGCCCGGCCCGGCGCCACCGCGAGCGACACGCCGACGAGCCCGGCGCGGAAGGAATCCAGCGCATCGGTCTCGGTGTCGACCGCCACCACGCCGGCCTCCTCGGCCTCGGCGATCCAGGCGTCGAGATGTTCGAGGGAGAGGATCGTTTCATAGGCGGCGGTGTCGAACGGCTTCACCGACTCGCCCGCCCGCGCCGCCACAAGCCCGCCCGGCGTCGGCTCGGCGGGGCCACGGGGCTTGGGCGCCGCATCCGGCAGGTTGAGGTCGGCGAAGGGATCGACCTCGCCGCCCTCGGGGGGCGCGTCGCCCGGCGGGCGCTCCGAGCCGGCGGCGGCTTTCTCCGGGTCCGGGGGCACGCTGTCGCCGAAGAAGGGCACGGGCTCGCCCGCCGCGCCCTTGGCGCCCGGCAGGAGAGCCGGGTCCGGCTTCACCTTCTCCGGGTCTACATGCAGCATCTGCGCGATGCGCCGGGTGAGGGTGTTGAACTCCATCGCCTTGAGGAAGCCGACGAGCTTCTCCGGGTCGGGCTCCGGCACGGTGAGATCGTCGAGCGCGACGGGGACCGGCACGTCCTCCATCAGCGCCACGAGTTTTCGCGAGAGGCGGGCCTGATCGATGTTGGCAAGCAGGGTCTCCCGGCGCTTCGGCTGCTTGATCTCGCCTGCCCGCTCCAGCAGGGCCTCCAGGGAGCCGAATTCCTTGATGAGGGCGGCGGCGGTCTTCAGGCCGATGCCGGGCACGCCCGGCACGTTGTCCGACGTGTCGCCGATCAGCGCCAGCGCGTCGCCGATCTGGTTGGGGCTCAAGCCCTCCCACTTGGCGATGATGGCGTCCACATCGAGGTTGCGCTCGGGCCGGTAGCCCGGCTTGCCCTTGGCGCCCGATTCGAAATCGTAGAACCGCACCAGCGGCCCGACGAGCTGCATCAGGTCCTTGTCGGAGGAGACGATGATGACGCCCGCGCCCCGCGCCTCGGCCTGCCGGGCGTAGGTGGCGATGAGGTCGTCGGCTTCGTAGCGTTCCAGTTCGATGGCGTGCAGGCCGAAGGCCCGCACCGCGTCGCGCATCAGCGGCATCTGGCGCTTGAGGTCGTCCGGCGCGTCGGGGCGGTGGCCCTTGTAGTCCGGGAACATCTCCTTGCGGAACGAGCCCTCGGACTTGTCGAAGACGATGCCGAGATGCGTCGGCATGGTGCCGGCCGCGCCGTCCTGCAGGAATTGGGCGATCTTGGTGCAGAACAACCGCACCGCCCCGGTCGGCAATCCGTCCGAGGGACGGGAATTGTACTTCTGGTCCTGGTTGATCGACTGGAAATAGGCCCGGAAGATGAAGGACGAGCCATCGACCAGGATCACCTGATCGCCGGGGCCGACGGGCTTGGGGGTGGAGGCGGTCGTTTTTGAAGTCACGCTGTGTGCCGAATGTCCGAGGATGCCGAGGGGCGAGCGAGTTCAATGACGAACGATACGTTCAGTCGGGATGGCTCAACTCAACCTTACACACGACGATCAGATCTGACATTCTATGGCGCGCGACGCGCCAGACCATCTCGGCGGTGACGTTCTTGTAGGCGTGCCGGTAGACGTTGCCGGCATCCGCGATCTGCCGCCAGGGGATGTGGGGATGGCGGGTTCGGGTCCCGTCATCGACACGACGGCTCGCCTCCGAGATGATCTCCAGGCAGCGCGTCACGGCGTAAAGCCTCATGCGATCGTGGGCGAACGCATCTGCATCGATGCCGGCCGTGAATTCAAGCGCGGCTTCCGCATTGTCCAGGATACCGAGAAGCGCGTCTCGCCCCCGCTCAGAAAGCATGGATCGCGTCCCGTTCGGCCGACGGCCTCACGTAGGGCTTCAGCATCTCCCGGTTCGCGATATCGACCTTGATTGAGAATAGATCGCTGATGAAGCCGATCACACCAGCGTAATCGTAGACATCTTGAACGACCGATGTGTCGATATCGATCATGATATCGAGGTCGCTGTCAGGTGTTGCTTGGTCGCGGGCGACCGAGCCGAAAAGGGATGCATGGCTCACGCCACGACGGTGCAGCTCTTCTCGATGGGCGCGCAGGATAGCGAGGGCGTCGTCGCGGTTCATCGTATGAGACCGTCGGAGTCGTGTCAGCTCTGATCCATACCAAAAAACAAGCGGCGGGGCACTCGGGCCCCGCCGCCTCATGCCTGGGCGTTGGTGTGGGTCTCAGCAGCGGTTGCCGCCGGTGGTCTGGCCGTATTGCTTCACCGGCCGGGTCTGCTGGTTGGCGTTGCCCTCGGCGGCCGAACTCGGGCGGCAATAGCCGGGGTGGGCCTCGTAGAAGGGGGTGTCGTGGACGCCGATGGAGCCGGTGGTGAGCGGGCCCCTGTCATGGGAGACGGGGTAGGCCATGGCGGAGGTCACGGGGGCGGCGGCACCGATCACGAGGGCGGCGACGGCGGCGGCGATACGAGTCTTCATCTCTATTTCTCTCTCCTTGCGCAGGGCGGATCGGCTATTTTCGTCCGCTTCATCTGTCATGAGAGAGATATAGGATCGTCTTTCCCGGAGCGACGTGCCTCGTCGCACGCAGCTCAAGGGATTAAAACGCGCGCCTCATGCGGCGAGCTCGGCCCCAAGCGTGGCAATACGCTTCAGGTCGGTGATGAAGGCGGCATAGGCCTCCTCCTTGGCTTCGTCGGGCAGGCGCAGCAGGTAGGAGGGGTGGACGGTGATGTAGCCCTGGAAGCGGTTGTCCAGCCGGTCGAACCGGAACGGGCCGCGGGCGCGGGTGATCGGGATCGCCTTGCCCGTCAGCGCCAGCACCGCCGTCGCGCCGAGCGCCACGACGAGCTTCGGCGCCACGAAGTCGAGTTCGCGGTCGAGCCACCAGCGGTAATGGCTCACCTCGCCCGCCGTAGGCTTCTCGTGGATGCGGCGCTTGCCGCGCAGGGTGAATTTGAAGTGCTTCACCGCGTTGGTGAGGTAGCTCGCCTCGCGGTCGATGCCGGCTTCCGCCATGGCGCGGGCGAGGAGTTGCCCCGCCGGCCCGACGAAGGGGCGGCCCTTCAGGTCCTCCTGGTCGCCGGGCTGCTCGCCCACGAACGCGACCGTGGCGCCGATTGGGCCCTCGCCCAGCACGGCCTGGGTCGCGCCGGGCACCAGGGGCTCGGTCTTGCGGATGATGGCGTTGAGTTCGTCGAGGCTCTTCGGGTCCTGGTCCGTCATCGCGGCGACGGCTCGGGCGGGTTCGCGGCGTGCGGGCAAGGTGGGTTCCCTCTCGATCATCTGCGCGGTCCGGTCCGCCGCGCCCCGCAGCAGGGCGGGGATGGCGGCCGTCTCCGGCATGTTGCGCCAGTACTTCTTCGGCATCTCCGCGCGCATCGCCTTCGGGTTCACGCGGGCGGGGTTGAACGTCGTCTCGTAATAGGTCTGCCAGCCGGCCTCGAAGCCGTCGCCCTCGGGCACGTCGGCGCGCGAGCCCGGCGGCCCATAGGCGAGGGTGTCCCCGTCCCAGACGGCCCGGCCCTCCGGCGTCAGGATCGTCCAGCGCATGCCGGCGAAGCGGCGCACGAAGAATGGCGCGGCGGCTTCCAGGATGTGATGGTCGGGCTCGAACCACGCGACGTAGCGCTCGCCCGCCGGATCCTCGACCCGGCGGAAGCGCAGGAAGGCGTGCATCTTGTGCAGGTCGCGGCCGATGGCCTTGGCCATCCGGGTGAGGCGGTGGACCAGCGGGTCGCTCGCCACCTCCATCAGGTGCCGCTCCCCGTGGAGGACGCGCCAGATCAGGGCGTAGAGCAGGCCGTAGCGTTCGGGGTCGCGGTGGGGGACCACGCCCGGGATCAGCGACGCGACCGCCCGGGGCAGGACGAGGGGCGTGTCCGCACCCGGTGATGCGCCGTCGCCGAACAGGCTCGGCGCGGACTCGACGGAGAAGGTCACGGCCTCCGGCGGCACGTTCCCGGCGGCGAGGCGGCGGGCGGCATCGCGAAAGCCGGCGAGGTCGGCGCCGGGCCGTAGGAGGATGGTACGCCCGGACGCGGCGAGGGAGGGCGCGCCCGCCATCAGAACAGGCTCAATTGCTGGGCCGGCTCCACGAGGCGGGCGCGCAGGTCGGCGCGGTCGGTGAGCGCCACCGGCCGATGGTCGGCGGCGACGAGGAAGGGCCGCGCCCGCTTGAGGCTGGAGGTCAGCCGCGCCACGTCGTCGAGGCGCAGGGTCGTGTGCTTGCGCGCCTTCACGATCCGGTCCACCGCCCGCGCCCCGAGGCCGGGGACGCGCAGCAGCATCTCCCGGTCGGCCTTGTTCACGTCGACGGGGAAGCGCTCGCGGTTCTTGAGCGCCCAGGCCAGCTTCGGGTCGATGTCGAGGGCGAGCATCCCGCCTTCGGAGGCCGAGGCGACCTCCTCGGCCGAGAACTCGTAATACCGGAGCAGCCAGTCGGCCTGATAGAGCCGGTGCTCACGGGCGAGCGGCGGGGCCTTCAAGGGCAGGATCTGCGAGCCGTCCGGGATCGGGCTGAAGGCCGAGTAATAGACGCGCTTGAGCCCGACGCTGCCGTACAGATTCTCGCTTTTGGCGATGAGGGCGGCGTCGGTCGTGTCGTCGGCGCCGACGATCACCTGCGTCGAATGCCCGGCCGGGGAGAAGCGGCGGCGCTCGGCCTTGGCCTCGACGATCCGCTCGCCGATCTGCGCCATGGCGTTCTGAATGGCCGCGCCGTCCTTCTCGGGGGCGAGCCGGCCCAGGCTCGCCTCGGTCGGCAGCTCGACGTTGATCGACAGGCGGTCGGCATAGAGCCCTGCCTCCTCGATCAGCCACGGGCTCGCCTCGGGGATCGACTTGAGGTGGATGTAGCCCGCGAAGCCGTGGTCCCGGCGCAGGGACTTCGCGACGCGGGTCAAGAGCTCCATCGTGTGGTCGGGCGACTTGATGATGCCCGAGGACAGGAACAGCCCCTCGATATAGTTGCGCTTGTAGAAGTTGATGGTGAGGTTCACCACCTCCTCGACGGTGAACTTCGCCCGCCGGACGTTCGAGGAGCGGCGGTTGACGCAATAGGCGCAATCGAACAGGCACCAGTTGGTCAGCAGGATCTTGAGGAGCGACACGCAGCGCCCGTCGGGCGTGTAGGCGTGGCAGATCCCGGCCCCCGTGGTGGAGCCGATCCCGTCCTTGCCGGCCGCGCGCTTGGGCGCCCCGGACGAGGCGCAGGACGCATCGTATTTCGCGGCATCGGCCAGGATGCGGAGCTTCTTAGCGAGGGCGTCATCCATGGAACGGAAGATGAACGTTTCGGGGGCGGATACAAGGGCACCGCGCCCCTGCTCCCTAGCCGCAACGCCGCACCCCGTCAGACGGGTTCCTCGTCGGCCTCGACGATCCGCCGGGCCAGGCCGTAGGGGAAGCCCTGCCGGGCGAGGCTGCCGAGGTCGCGCTCCCGGTAGTCGGCCCGCCGGTCCGGCTGGCGGAAGGGGCCGAGGCGGCGGCGCTTGGCATAGGCCCAGGCCGCCTTCTCCTCGCTGTCCTCCTCCGGCGAGGCCTCGCGCTCGGCCTCCATCACCGCCGCGACCACCTCGCGCGGCACGCCCTTGGCGGCGAGCTTGAAACCCGCACCCCGGCGCGAGGTGCCCCGGCGGCGCAGCGCGGCGAGGCGCCCCTCGGCGAAGCGGGCATCGTCCACGAGCCCGGCCGAGAGGGCGCGGGCCACCGTCGCCTCGATCATCTCCGCGAAGGCGGCGGGCTCCTCCCCCCGCGCCCGCGCCCGCTTCTCGACACGCCGCGAGAGGGTGCGGCGGAGCATCTCGGTCGAGGCGCTGTAGCGCTGCAGGTAGTCGAGGGCGGCCCGCTCCAGCCATGCCGCGCTCACCGGGCGCGGCGGGGGCTTGGGTGTCTCCGGCCCGGAAGATGCAACGGAGGGAGGCTTCACGTGTTCTTCACGATCTGGACAGGTTTGCGCTTCATGAACGACCCATGGAACGCGCGCAACGCGACAGGCCGGGCGATGTCCCACCTCCTGATTCCAAACTCGGGGCACTGCAGCGAAAGCTGTGGGCGGCCGCCTCCGTCCTGATGCGGCGCGAATGGCTCCTCGTCCTGGTGGCGCTCGGCTTGATCGCGCTCGCGAGCGGGGTCGCCTACCTGTGGCGCCCGAACACCCTCACGGTGGCGGTCGGCCCGCAGGACGGGCCGGAAGCCGCGCTGATCGAGGCCTACGCGGCGGCCCTCGACCGGGCCCGCGAGGATGTGCGGCTGAAGGTGGTGCGCTACGAGGACGTGCGCGACAGCGGCCTCGCCCTCCAGCGCAACAAGGCCGACCTCGCCGTGGTCCGCCCCGACGTGTTCCTGCCGGAGAACGGCCTGACGCTGGCGATCCTGCACGACGAGGCGCTGGTGGTCGCCCGTCCCGAGCACAGCGACATCGACGAGTTTCCCGATTTCGCCCGCAAGCGCCTCGGCATCGTGGTGCGGCACGGGGCGGACATCCCCTTCCTCACCAACGTCCTCTCCTTCTACGATCTCCTGCCCGACACGCCCGCCGGCGACGACACCGCCGAGCCCGCGCCCGGCCACGTCCTCGTGGTGCCCCTGAAGTTCGGCGAGATCACCCAGGCCATCGCGGACAAACGCGTGGATGCCGTGGCGATCATCGCGAGCCCCGCCTCGAAGATGGCCGGCAGCGTGATCCGCGCCGTCGAGGCGGGCTCGCCCGAGCGCAAGATCGGCTTCGTCTCGATCCCCGATGGCGACGCGATCCTTCAGCGCTTCCCCGAACTCCAGGCCGTCACCATCCCCGCCGGCACGTTCGGCGGCCGCCCGAAGCGGCCGGACGAGGAGATCCGCACGGTCGGCGCCTCCTACCGGCTGATGGCGCGGGGCACGGTGAGCCGCGTCGCCGTCGCCTCGGCGACCCAGCACCTGTTCGAGTGGCGCTCGCGGCTCGCCGCCGCCGCGCCCATCGCCAAGCTGATGAAGGCGCCCGATTTCGACACCACCGTCGCGGCGACCTCGGCGCGCCTGCCGAACCACCCCGGTGCGGTCGATTATTTCGAGCGCGAGCAGCAGACCTTCCTCGACCGCTACGAGGATTACATCTACCTCGTCGCCTTCTTCGGCGGCACGATCGGCTCCGGCTTCGCGTGGCTCGGCCAGCGCCTCGCCCGCAAGCGGCGGGAGCGGATCGACATCGTCCTCGACCGGCTGCTCGACATCCTGCGCGAGATCCGCGCCGCCACGAATGTCGAGCAACTCGACGCCATCGTCCTGGAGATCGACGACCTCATCGCCGACGTGGTCTCGCATACCCGCAAGCGCACCATCGACCTTCGGACGGTGAGCGCGCTGATCCTGGCGGTGGACGGCGTCCACGAGGCGGTGGGCGATGCGAGGCGGCGGATCGGGGTGCCGCCCGAGGGCGAGCGCCGCCGCTCGGCCCAGCTCATGGCGCTCCACCTGCCCGCCGCCGAATAGGGCCGGGCACAGAACGGGTTCCGCCGCGTTTGGCCTGCGCACGACCGCAGGACCGAACCCCATGGCCGCGTTGACCCAGTTCCTGATGCGCCGGGACGTCCTGCTCGCGGCCAGCGCCCTGCTGCTCTGCCTCGGCGGCGCGGCGGTGTGGTACCTGCTGCGCCCGACGACCCTCACCATCGCGGTGGCGCCCAAGGACGGCACCGAGCCGGGCCTCATCAAGGCCTATGCCGACGCCCTCGACGCGAGCGGCGAGGGCATCCGCCTGAAGATCCTCTCCTTCGACGACGTACGCGAGAGCGCCGCCGCCTTGCAGGACGGGCGGGCCGACCTCGCCGTGGTGCGGCCCGACGTGCTCCTGCCGACCAACGGCCTTACCCTCGCCATCCTGCGCGATCAGGCGATGATCGTCGCCTCGCCGGAGCAGGCCGGCATCAAGTCCTTCGCCAAGCTCGGCGGCAAGCGCCTCGGCATCGGTGCGCAGAAGGACGCCGATTACTGGCTGCTCAAGAACCTGCTCTCCTATCACGGCCTCGCCCTGGAGACGGCCCCCGCCGCCGGCCCGGTGCCCGCCGGCACGGTGCAACTCGTGCCCGTGGACGAGGGCGCCGTCGCCGCGGCCTTCAAGGAGAAGCGGATCGACGCCTTCCTCAGCATCATCGCCCCCTCGGCGCCGAAGGCCATCGCCCTCGTCGGCGCGGTGCGCTCGGTGGCGAAGGACGGCAAGGTCGAGTTCGTCGCCGTGGAGGACGACGACGCCATCATCGAGCGCTTTCCAAAACTTCAGGCCGTGACGATCCCCGGCGGCCTGTTCGCCGGCCGCCCGAAGCTGCCCGCCGACGACGTGAAGACGGTCGGCGCCTCCTACCGGCTGATGGCGCGGGGCTCGCTCAGCCGGGTGATCGCGGCGGATTTCACGCAGCAATTGTTCGAGAAGCGCACGGCGGCGGCCCAGCAGACCGATGCCGCCGAATACGTCCTGGCGCCGGCCTACGAGACCACCGTGGCGGCGACCAGCGCCCGCATCCCGATCCATCCCGGCGCCATCGACTATTACGAGCGCGAGCAGCACGGCTTCGTGGAGCGCTACGGCGACACGCTCTACCTGCTCGGCGCCCTGGCGGGCGGCCTCGTCTCGGTGCTGGCCTGGGTGCGCCAGCGCCTCACGAGCCTCGGCCGGGAGCGGATCGACGACGTGATCGACCGGCTGATCGCGATCACCCAGGAGGCCCGCCGCCTCAAGGACCCGGAGGCCATCGAGGCGCTGACCATCGAGGTCGACGGGCTGGCGGCGGACGTGGTGCGCTATGCCCGCGAGCGCGAGCCGGAGCCCTCCACCCTCTCCGCCGTCTCCATCGCCATCGAGACGGCACGGGCGACGATCCACGATTGCCGGATCGCCGCCGCCGGTTCTCCCCGGGGGCGGGAGGAGGCGCCGCTCAGCGCGCCGCTGGCGGGTTGAAGGCCGTGTCGATCAGCCCGTCCACGGCGGAGGCCACGTTCACGTCCGCCGCGATCACGCCGGCCTGCTGCAGCGCCACGCCGGCCGCGCGGATCGCGTCGGCCTGGGTCGGGCCGATGGCCGGCTGGGACAGGTCCGTGCGCTCCAGCTGGCGGGCGACGACGGGCTCGGGCAGCTTCGTCGCGGTGACGAGCGCCGCCTTGAGGGCGGCTGGGTCCTTCAGCGCCTCGGCGCGCACCCGCTCGTAGGCAGCGATCACCGCCTTCACGAGGTCGGGATTCTCCTTGGCGAAGGCCTCGCGCACGTCGAGCACGCCCCAGGTGTTGGCGGCGGGGTCGCGGAAGAACAGCACGTCGCCATTCTCGATCTCGGCCGAGGCCATCATTGGGTCGAGCCCGGCCCAGGCGTCCACGTCGCCCCGGTCGAGGGCGGTGCGCCCGTCCGGGTGCTGCAACAGGACGAGCTTGGCGTCCTTCTCGGTCAGCCCGGCACCCTGCAGGGCGCGGATCAGGAAGATGTGCGGGTCCGTGCCCCGGGTGACGGCGACCCGCTTGCCCTTCAGGTCGGCGGGCTTGGTGATGCCGGTGTCCTTGCGGGTGACGAGGGCGGTCCATTCCGGCCGCGAGAAGGCGTAGATCGCCTTGATCGGGTTGCCGTTGATCCGCGCCACCAGGGCGGCGGCGCCGGCCGTCGAGCCGATGTCGATGGCCCCGGCATTCAGGAATTCGAGCGCCTTGTTCGAGCCGAGGGACTGCACCCAGCGGACCTTGATTCCCTTCGGCTTCAGGGCCTCCTCGACATAGCCGCGCTCCTTCAGGAGAAGGCTCAGGGGATTGTAGGTCGCCCAATCGAGCCGCACTTCCGTCGGCTCGGCGGCTTTCGCCGGGCCGGTCGTGCACAGGGCCAGGGCGAGGGCGGCTCCCAGGACGGAGCGGCGGGCGAGCGGCATGGAATCGTCTCCTCGGCTTATCTTTGACGCCGAGCTAAACCCATCCGTTCTTTATGTCAAACGAAACGTCCGTCTTGCAGGACGCCGGGGGCATTGCCGCCTGCGGCACGCCGGCACGACTGGCATCGTAGGCATATCATGCTAACGGACATCATGCTCGATCCCGTCGCAGAGCTCGAACCCATCATCGCCGGCCTCGACCGGGACATCCGCGAGCCGACACGGCTGCGCGCGGCCCTCGTGCCCGAACTCCGGCGCGTCCTCGAAGAGGGGCACCGGGCGGCGGAGGCGCAGCTCCTGGCCGACCGCAACGGCATGGCCTGCGCCCAGAGCCTGTCGCGCCTCACCGACGCGGTGGTGCGCGCCATCCACGATGCCGTGGTCTGGCGCCTCTACCCGAACGACAATCCCACCACGGGCGAGCAACTGGCGGTGGTCGCCACCGGCGGCTACGGCCGGGGGACGATGGCGCCGGGCTCGGACATCGATCTGCTGTTCCTGCTCCCCTACAAGCAGACCGCGTGGTCCGAGAGCGTCGTGGAGGCGATGCTCTACGTCCTGTGGGACCTGAAGCTGAAGGTCGGCCACGCCACCCGCTCGGTGGAGGAATGCCTGCGCGAGGGCCGCGCGGACATGACGATCCGCACCGCGCTGCTCGAAGCCCGCTACCTGTTCGGCTCGCGCGTCCTCTACGAGGAATTGGTCACGCGATTCGATGCCGAGGTCATCGTCGGCTCGGCCTCCGAGTTCGTGGAGGCGAAGCTGCGCGAGCGCGACACCCGCGTCGCGAAGGCCGGCATGTCGCGCTATCTCGTGGAGCCCAACGTTAAGGACGGCAAGGGGGGGCTGCGCGACCTCAACACCCTGTTCTGGATCGCGAAATACACCTACCGGGTGCGCGATCAGAGCGAACTCGTCGGCGCCGGCCTGTTCACGCAGGAGGAATACGCGCTGTTCGAGCGCTGCGACGAGTTCCTGTGGCGGGTGCGCTGCCACATGCACTTCGTGACCAAGCGCGCCGAGGAGCGCCTGTCCTTCGGCCTGCAGCCGCGCATCGCCGAGCGCCTGGGCTACGAATCGCGGGGCGGCCTGTCGGGCGTCGAGCGGTTCATGAAGGCGTATTTCCGCGTCGCCAAGGATGTGGGCGACCTCACCGCCATCGTCAGCGCCGAGATGGAGGCGCGCCACGCCAAGCGCACCCCCGTGCTGGACCGCTGGATCGGCAAGTTCCGCGACCGCTTCCGCGCGACCTCCGTGGAGGCCGAGGATTTCTGGATCGACCACGGCCGGGTGAACCTGCGCGCCGAGGACGCGTTCGAGCGCGACCCCGTGAACCTCATCCGCCTGTTCTGGCTGGCGGACCGCCACAACGTGCCGATCCACCCGGATGCCAAGCGGCTCGCCACGCGCTCGCTGCGCCTCATCACGCCGTCGCTGCGCGGCGACGAGGAGGCGAACCGGCTGTTCCTGGAGATCCTGACCTCGCGCAACGCCCCCGAGGAGGCCCTGCGGGAGATGAACGAGGCGGGCGTGCTCGGCCGGTTCATCCCGGATTTCGGCCGCGTCGTCGCGATGATGCAGTTCAACATGTACCACCACTTCACGGTGGACGAGCATCTCCTGCGCACGATCGGCGTGCTCTCGTCCATCGAGAGCGGGCGGGTGGAGGAGACCTACCCGCTCGTCACGCGGCTGATCCATTCCATCCACAACCGGCTGGCGCTCTACGTCGCGATCCTGCTGCACGACATCGCCAAGGGCCGGCCGGAGGACCATTCGGTGGCCGGCGCGCAGATCGCCAAGAAGCTCTGCCCGCGCTTCGGCCTCAGCCCGGCCGAGACGGAGACCGTGGCGTGGCTGGTGGAGCACCACCTGCTCATGTCCATGACGGCCCAGAGCCGCGACCTGTCCGACCACAAGACGATCGAGCGCTTCGCCTCCATCGTGCAGACCCTGGAGCGGCTGAAGCTCCTCACCCTCCTCACCGTCGCGGACATCACCGCCGTGGGGCCGGGCGTCTGGACCGCGTGGAAGGGCACCCTGCTGCGCACCCTCTACGACGAGACCGAGGTGTACCTCTCCGGCGGCCATTCCGAGATCGCCCGCACCGACCGGGTGCGGCTGATCCAGATGAGCCTGCGCGAGCAATTGCCCGATTGGGAATCGGACAGGTTCGACACCTACGCGGCCCGGCACAAGCAGGCCTATTGGCTGAAGGTCGACGGCAACCGGCAGATCAAGAACGCGCGCCTGCTCCGGCGGACGACGGAGGAGGGCCGCACCAGCGCCACCGAGGTCGGGCTCGATCCGGTGCGCGGGGTGACGGAGGTCACGGTCTATTCGCCGGACCATCCGCGGCTGCTCGCCATCGTCACCGGAGCCTGCGCGGCGGCGGGGGCGAACATCGTCGATGCGCAGATCTTCACCACGGCGGACGGGTTCGCGCTGGACACCTTCGTCATCTCCCGCGCCTTCGACCGGGACGAGGACGAGTTGCGCCGGACGAAGCGCATCACCGACGTGATCGACCGGGCGCTCAAGGGCGAGATCCGCATCGCGGAACTCGTGGCCGACAAGCACCCGCCGACCAGCGCCCGCGCCAAGACCTTCCTCGTCGCCCCCGACGTGACCATCGACAACGCCCTGTCGAGCCGCGAGACGGTGATCGAGGTGACGGGTCTCGACCGTCCCGGCCTGCTCTTCGACCTGACGAGCGCGCTCGGCGCCCTGAACCTCAACATCACCTCGGCGCATGTGGCGACCTTCGGCGAGCGGGCGGTGGACGTGTTCTACGTGACCGACCTCACCGGCACCCGCGTCACCCAGCCCGACCGGCAGGTGGCGATTCGCAAGACCGTGCTGCAGGTCTTCGCCGCCGACGTGGCGATGCTGAAGGCGGAGGGGCTGGAAGCCCTCGTCACCACCCCGCCGCTGCGGGAGACGTGAGGCCCCCGCAGGGCGAACATCCGCGAAAGCGCAACGGCTTGGGTTGATTTCACGGGGACGCGGCCTGATATCACGCCCGGTTTATCCCCGGACCATCACTCACCCGAAGATGCGATGACGAACGACGAAAAGCCTCAGGACGTCCACGCCCGGCCCGAGGACGAGGCCGCGCCGAAGCCCGCCGACGCCTCCGTCGATCCCGTGGCCGAGGCGCTGGCCCTGCTCACCGCCGAGCGCGACGAGTTGAAGGATCGGATGCTGCGCACGCTCGCCGAGATGGAGAATCTCCGTCGCCGCACCGAGCGCGAGGTCGCCGATGCGCGGACCTATGCCGTGACGAACTTCGCCCGCGACATGCTCAACGTCGCGGACAACGTCCACCGCGCGCTGGAGAGCGTGCCCGCCGACCAGCGCGACGCCGCCGAGGGCTCCTTCAAGGGCCTGATCGACGGCATCGAGCTGACCGAGCGCGACCTCGTGAAGAACCTGGAGCGCCACGGGGTGAAGCCGGTGGAGCCGCAGGGCCAGAAGTTCGACCCGAACCGCCATCAGGCGATGTTCGAGGTGCCGAACCCCGACGTACCGGCGGGCACCGTCGTGCAGGTCGTGCAGACCGGCTACGTCATCGGCGACCGGGTGCTGCGCCCGGCGCTCGTCGGCGTCGCCAAGGGCGGCCCCAAGGCCGCGCCGAACCCCGCCGACGCCGCCTGAACCCGAACGGCCCCGCGATGGATCATCGCGGGGCCGTTCCGGTCAGTGGCCCAGGGGCTCGCAGGGCATGGCGGCCGCGAGGTCGGCGATGAACCGCGCGGTCTGCCGTGTCTCGTCCGGGGTGCGGGGGTCGCGCGCCACGCGCCCGGCCTCGACATGCAGCCGCTCGTTGCAGCGACAGGCCGGCAGCATCGCCGGATCCGCCGGCCAGCAGGCATCGTGATGCATGCACGCGGCGTCGAGGGCGTCGATCGGCTTGAAGGCGGGGCCGCGATTGCCCGGCCCGCAATAATTGCCGTGAATGAGCAGGCCGGGGCCGCGTGGGGTCTGGATCAGTTCCTGCGCCCCGGCGGCGGGCGCTCCCAGGATCGCGAGAACGGCGAGACTCGATAATCGGGTGCGAAGGTTCGGCACGGCTGGTTCTCCGGTGCGCCCACTCCCGCTGCGAGCTAGGCCGGACCGAATCAGCGGCAACGACGTGCGGCCGGCTAACCGACTGTTTCGCACATTTCGTGAATGGATCCTGCGTCAAAAGACATTCCGCCGGCAGTCGTGAAGCCGGCGAAATGCGTAGCGGAAGGGTCAGAACCGGTAGTTCAGGCCGGCGCGGACCAGGGCGAAGCCGGCGTCGGACTTGCCGGCTCCGTAATAGGCTGGGACCGAGGCGTCGTAATAAGCCGCGCCGCTGAAACCGCGCCCCAGATGCATGTAAAGCGCCTCGACCTTCGCCGAGATCTTCTGCGTGAAGGCGTATTCCACGCCGCCGCCGACCGCGTAACCGGTGCGCGTCGTGCCCGGCAGGCTGTAGGGATAGGCCGAGGCCGCCGAGGGCAGGGAGCCGCCGCCATAGGCGAAGCCGCCCGTGCCGTAGATCATTACCCGGTCGAAGGCGTAGCCGACCCGGCCGCGCACCGTCCCGAAGTAATCGAGGCTTGGGCGGATGCTGTAATAGGGCGTGCCGCCGATATAGGCCGCGTCGGCCTTTCCGAAGGCCGCCCCCTGGATGTCCGTCTCGACGCCGATCACGAAGCCGGAGCCCGGCGTGAACTGGTAATTGTAGCCGACCTGCCCGCCCCCGGCGAAGCCGCCGGAGCGGCCCCCGCTCGTCGCGGTGCCGTAGGTCGGGTCGGTGAAGCCGCCGCTCCCCGTGGAGAAGCCGTAGCCGGCGTTCACGCCGGCATAGAAGCCGGTCCAGGTGAAGACCGGCAGGGCCGGCGGCGGGGGCGGAGGAGCCTGCCGGGGCAGGTCGGCCGCCTGCGCGGCGACGGCGAAGGACATCGCCGCCGCTCCGGAGAGCGCGGCCTTGAACACATGACGCATGGAAGAGCCTCGATGGGCGAAGCGGGCGGCGTCCTCAGAGGGCGAGGAGCAGCAGGCCGGTGACGGCGACCGCGAGGATGAGGCAGAGCGCGAGGTCGAGGACCTGGGCGCCGCCGCAGGGTTCCGTGTTCCGCTGTCCGGGGGCGGTGAGGGGGGTCATCCGCGCAGCGCCCGGTTCGGACGGTGGGGGGACGCCATCCCCAGCCGGATGGCGGGGATGGCGTCCGATGAAACCGCAGCCCCGACTGAGGGGGAGGGCGGGGCGGCGGCCTGCGTCGCCTCCGGGTCAACGGCGCGATGGACCAGATCCGCGACGGTGAGCCCGAGGACGGGCAGCGAGAACGCGGCGAGGAGCCAGGCGAGGCGCCCGAGCCGCGGAAGGGGGTTGTCCCGCTGGCGGCGTGGGGCGCCGAGCCGGGGAAGGATCATGGGCGGAACGGAGGGGGCGACGAGGATGCGCTGGTCGTCGGTCATCGGTATCGCTCCGCTCCTCTTCAGTTCGTGGGAAATTTGACCACGCAGATTACCTACGTGTGCAAAAATCCCACGTCAATCGGAATAGCGCAGCTTCCGGTGCGCGGACGCACAGCGTGGGATTGTCTCCCACGGCACCGGGACGCTATGGACGGGGCATGTCCGACAGCCGCGATACGCCGCCGGAGGGGGGAGGGCTTCACGCGCCGCTGGCGCGGCTGCTGCGTCCCCTGATCCGCCTCCTCGTGGCGCGGGGAATCACCTTCCCGGCGCTCACCGATCTGTTGCGGGAACTCTACGTGAACGTCGCGGAGTACGACTTCGTCCTGCCCGGCAAGGAGCAGACGGACAGCCGGGTCTCGCTGCTCACCGGCATCCACCGCAAGGAGGTCCGGCGCCTGCGCGGAGCCGGGGCGCCCGTGAGCGCGGTGCCGGCGACGGTTTCGCGCACAGGGCGCATCGTGGCGCGCTGGCTGGCGGATCCGGCCTTCACCGATGCCAAGGGCCAGCCGCTGCCCCTGCCGCGCAACGCCGAGCCGGGCAGGCCGTCCTTCGAGAACCTCGTCGCCGGGGTGACGCGGGATGTCCGCCCCCGCGCGGTGCTCGATGAATGGCTCGACCGGGGGCTGGCCTTCGCGGATGCGCAGGACCGGATCGTCCTGGCCGAGGCCGCCTACCTGCCCCGCGCGGACGGCGACGCGGAAGCGCAGCTCTATTATTTCGGGCGCAACCTGCACGACCATCTCGCGGCGGCGGCGGAGAACATCCTGAGGCCCAGCCCGCGCTTCCTGGAGCGCGCGGTGCATTACGACGGGTTGTCGGAGGAGCTGGCGGGCAAGCTCGAGGCGCGGGCGCGGGAACTCGCCATGGAGGCACTGACCCAGGCGAACCGCGAGGCCCATGCCGCCTGCCGCGACGATGCCGGCGGGACGCATCGCTGGAATTTCGGCCTCTACGTCTATCGCGAGGCGGAGGGCCGGGCACCGGGTCCCGCAGAGCGCGCGGACAAGGGCTGAGGGACCGCGCCGTGGCCCTTCCCCCGCACCGCCGGCTCGTTCTGCAACTGCTCGCCGGCGCGACCGGGCTGGCGCCCTTGATGGCGCGCCCGCAGGACGCCCCGCGTGACCAGGGCATCGGCGGAACCGGCGCCCGGCCGGAGCCGGCGCCCGCCGAGCCGCCGCTGGGCGGCGGCGACCGGGGCATCGGCGGCACGGGGGTGATCGGCACGATCCGACGCTTCGGCTCGATCATCGTCAACGACCTGCGCATCGCCTACCCGAAGGACGTGGCCGTGCGGATCGACGACGCGCCCGCCACCGCCGAGGCGCTGAAGATCGGGCAGGTGGTGCATGTGGTGGCCCGCCCCGGCGAGGCCGGGCTCTCGACGCAGCGCATCGACGTGACCAGCGAGGTGGTCGGCCCGGTGGAGTTCGCCGCGCCCGGCCGGCTCGTGGTGCTCGGGCAGCGGGTGATGACGACGGGGCTCGCGGGCGAGTGGGCGCAGGGCACCCGCGTCGCGGTGAGCGGCCTGCGCCGGCCGGACGGGGTGATCGTCGCGAGCCTCGTGGAGCCGCGCCCCACCGGCCCGGACCGCGTCGCGGGGCCGGTTCGCCGGGAGAAGGGCGGGCTCGCCATCGGCGGGCTGCGGCTCCAGGGGGCCGACGCCCTCGTGCCCGGCAAGCGCGCCCTCGTCACCGGAACGGCCGAGGCGGGCACGCTGCGCGTCACCATGGCTGCGTTCAACGGCACGCCCTTCCCGCCGGGCCTCAGCCACGTCTCCATCGAGGCCTATATCGGCCGCGCCGGGCCGGGCCTTGCGCTGGGCTCCGGCCTTGCCGTCACGGGGCGACCCAACACGACGGTGCCGCGCGAGGGCAGCGTGCGGGCGGTGGTGACGGCGAGCGTCGCCCCGGATGGCGGGCTGACGGTGGAGCGCCTGCGCGCCGACGGGCGCCTCGCGCCGCAGCCGCAGGAACCGCAGGCGCCCCGTTTCGAGCGCGAGCGCGACCGCCTCGATAGGCGCGTCCTGCCGGAGGACGGGCCGGGCCGGTTCGGGCCGGAGACCGGCGGGCGCTTCGGCGGCTTCGAGCCGCGCGGTCCCTCCATCGACACCCGCCCCGGCTCGGGGGACATCCCCGGCCTGGGCGGCCCCGGACGCGGTGACGGCTTCGGCCGACCGGGCGGAATGCCCGGCGGCGGTCCCCCTGGCGCTGGTCCCCTTGGCGCTGGTCCCCCTGGCGGCGGTCCCCCCGGTGGGGCGCCCCCCGGTGGGTTCGGCGGGCCGGGCGGCGGCTTCGGCGGCCCCGGTGGGCCGGGTGGTCCGAGGCGGTAAGGTTTACGGAACCCCCTCGCGGGTGAGCAGGTCGCGCTTGCGAGCGACGCCCCAGCGGTAGCCGGAGAGGGTGCCGTCCGAGCGCACCACCCGGTGGCAGGGAATCGCCACGGCGATGGCGTTGGCGCCGCAGGCCAGCGCCACCGCCCGCGACGCGCCCGGTGCGCCGATGGCGCGGGCGATGTCGGCATAGGTCGCGGTGGTGCCGGGCGGGATCGCCCGCAGGGCCTCCCAGACCCGCTGCTGGAAGGCGGTGCCGCCGATATCGAGGGGCAGGTCGTGCGCCCGGCCCGGCGCCTCCACGAGGCCGATGGCCCGCGCCATCCACTCCTCGAACGCCGCATCGCCGCCGATCAGGTCGGCGGCGGGGAAGCGGTCCTGAAGGTCGCGGACCAACACGTCGGGATCGTCCCCGAGCAGGATTGCGCAGAGTCCCCGCTCCGTCGCCGCCACGAGGATCGCCCCCAGGCTGCACGCGCCGACCCCGAAGCGGATCCGCGCCCCGGCGCCGCCCTTGCGGTAGCGCGAGGGCGCCATGCCGAGGCGTTCGCCGGCCTCGGCATAGAAGCGGCTCGGCGCCCCATAACCGGCATCGTAGATCGCCCCGGTGACGGTGGGCGCGCGCGCCAGGGCGTCTTCCAGGCGGGCGGCCCGGCGGGCGCGGGTGAAGGCGGCGGGCGTCACGCCCGTCACCTCGCGGAACACCCGGTGGAAATGGAAGGCGCTCATCCCCGCCGCCCGGGCGAGGTCGGCCAGGGCGGGGGGCGTCTCGGCGGTCTCGATCAGCTGGCAGGCGCGGGCGACGGCCTCGCGGCGGCGCTCGGCCGGGGGCGGATCGTCGGGCCGGCAGCGCAGGCAGGCGCGGAAGCCCGCCGCGCGGGCCGCCTCGCCCGTCGCGTGGAAGGTCACGTTCTCCCGGCGCGGGATGCGGGCGGCGCAGCTCGGGCGGCAATACACGCCCGTGGTGCGCACCGCGTAGACGAAGCGCCCGTCCGCCCCCGCATCGCGCGCGAGGACGGCCTCCCAACGCTCATCCAGGGCATCGGGGAGGAGGGTCGGGGGCATGGCGCGGGCTCCGTGAAGGGCTGCCGCCATGGTGCGCCGGCCCTCTTGCGTCGGCATCCCGCGCCTTGCTCCGCAATTCGCGGAAGGCTCAGGCTTCGAGCTTGGCCATCAGCGCCGGGGACAGGGCGAAGTTGACGTACACGTTCTGCACGTCGTCCTGGTCCTCGATCACCTCCACGAGGCGGATCAGCTTCTCGCCGGTCTCGTCGTCCACGTCGATCGTGTTCTGCGCCTTCCAGATCAGGCCGGTGCGGGTCGGATCGCCGAACTTGGCTTCGAGCGCCTTGGCGACCTCGCCGTAGGAATCCTGCGCGCAGATGATCTCGTGGCCCTCCTCGCCGGAGGACACGTCGTCGGCGCCAGCCTCGATGGCGGCCTCCAGCATCGCGTCCGCGTCGGCGACGCTCGCGGGGTAGGCGATCACGCCCACGCGGTCGAACATGAAGGCCACGGCGCCGGTCTCGGCGAGGCTCCCGCCGGACTTGGTGAAGGCCGAGCGCACGTCGGAGGCGGTGCGGTTGCGGTTGTCGGTCTGCGCCTCGACGATCAGCGCCGCGCCGCCGGGGCCGTAGCCCTCGTAGCGGATGTCCTCGTAGTTCTCGCCGTCGGCCCCCGTCGCCTTCTTGATGGCGCGCTCGATGTTGTCCTTCGGCATGTTCTCCGCGCGGGCGGCGAGCACGGCGGCGCGCAGGCGCGGGTTCATCGCCGGATCGGGCGTGCCGAGCTTGGCCGCCACCGTGATCTCTCGGGCGAGCTTGCCGAAGATCTTGGACCGGACCGCATCGACGCGGCCCTTGCGGTGCATGATGTTCTTGAACTGGGAATGACCGGCCATGTGCCTTCGGACTTGCGAGTAGCGCGGCGCGGGAGGGCCACCCCCCGACGCCGCTGACGGAACTGCGGTTTTTATAGGCCCTCGGGCTCGGGCGAGGCAACGCGCACATTCCCGGCGCAGGCGGTGGAAAGAACGATCCCCGCAGGCGTTGGAGCGCGGAAGTCATTTTCCCGGAGCCCCGATGCCCACCCCTTCGTCCCAACGCCGTACCGTCGTGGTGACTGGCGCCAGTGCCGGCGTCGGCCGCGCCATCGCCTGCGAATTCGCCCGGCACGGCTGGAATGTCGGCCTTGTGGCGCGGGGCGAGGTCGGGCTGGCGGCGACGATCCACGATGTGCGGCGCCTGGGCGGCAACCCCATCGCCTTCGCCGCCGACGTCGCCGACGCGCAGGCCATGGAAGAGGTGGCCGACGCCGTCGCCCGGACCTGCGGCGGCCTCGACGTGTGGGTCAACAACGCGATGGTGACGGTCTACGCCCCGGTGCAGGAGACGAGCCCCGAGGAGTTCCAGCGCGTCACCGACGTGACCTATCTGGGCCAGGTCCACGGCACGCTCGCCGCCCTGCGGCACATGGTGCCGGCGGACCGGGGCACCATCGTCCATATCGGCTCGGCGCTCGCCTACCGCTCGATCCCCCTCCAGGCGACCTATTGCGCGGCCAAGGCGGCGGTGCGCGGCTTCGTCGATTCCCTGCGCTCGGAACTGCTGCACGACGGCAGCCGGGTGCGCCTGACGATGGTGCAATTGCCGGCGGTGAACACGCCGCAATTCGATTGGGCGCGCTCGCGCCTGCCGCGCAAGCTCGAACCCGTCCCGCCGATCTACCAGCCGGAGGCCATCGCCCGCCACGTCTACCGCGCGGCCCACGAGGCGCCCCGCGAACTCTGGATCGGCGGATCGGCCTGGAAGGCGATCATCGGCACGATGCTGATACCGGGCTGGATCGACGGCTACCTCGCCCGTCACGGCTACCGGGGGGAGATGACCAGCGTGCAGGCGAACAAGAACCGTCCCGACAACCTCTACGAGCCCGTCGACACCGATCCCGGCGCCCATGGCCGGTTCGATTCGCGCTCGCGCTCCCAGGTCACGGCGGCCGATCCGAAGTGGCTGAAGCTCGGCATCGCCGCGGCCCTGGGGCTCGCGGCGGGCACGATGCTCTTCGCCACCGAGGCCCATGGCCGCGACGAGGAGAAGCGGCGCCTGCGCCGCCGCGCCCCTACAGAATGAACCGGCTGAGGTCCGCGTTGGCGGCGAGGTTCTCGACCCTCTCGCGGACATAGGCCGCGTCGATCGTCACCGTCTCGCCGGAGCGGTCGGTGGCGGTGAAGGAGATCTCGTCCAGCACCCGCTCCAGCACCGTCTGGAGCCGGCGCGCGCCGATGTTCTCGACCGAGCCGTTCACCTCCACGGCCACCCGCGCCAGGGCGTCGATGGAATCGTCGGTGAAGTCGAGGGTCACGCCCTCCGTCGCCATCAGGGCGAGGGTCTGCTTGATGAGGCTCGCCTCGGTGGCGGTGAGGATCTGCTTGAAATCCTCCACCGTCAGGGGCTGCAGTTCCACCCGGATCGGCAGGCGGCCCTGCAATTCGGGCAGGAGGTCGGATGGCTTCGAGACGTGGAAGGCGCCGCTGGCGATGAACAGCACGTGGTCGGTCTTCACCGGCCCGTGCTTGGTGGCCACCGTGGTGCCCTCGATCAGCGGCAGCAGGTCCCGCTGCACGCCCTCGCGGGAGACGTCGGCGCCGGAGCGGCTTTCGCGGGCGCAGATCTTGTCGATCTCGTCGAGGAAGACGATGCCGTTGTCCTCGACCTCGCGGATCGCCTCGCGGGTCAGGGCCTCGTCGTCCACGAGCTTGTCGGATTCCTCGGCGAGGAGGGGCGCGTAGGCATCGCGCACGGTGACGCGGCGCGGCTTGCCCCGCTGGCCGGAGAGCGCCTTGCCCAGCATGTCGCCGATGTTGATGGCGCCCATGGAGGCGCCCGGCACGCCGGGAATCTCGAACATCGGCAACCCGGACGGCGCTCCGGCGGCGAGCTCGATCTCGACCTCCTTGTCGTCCAGCTCGCTGTTGCGCAGCTTCTTGCGGAAGCTGTCGCGGGTGGCGGCGCTGGCGGTGGGGCCGACGAGGGCGTCGAGGATGCGGTTCTCGGCGGCGGCTTCCGCCTTGGCCTTCACCGCCTCGCGCTTGGTCTGGCGGGTCAGGCCGATCGAGACCTCCACGAGGTCGCGCACGATCTGCTCGACGTCGCGGCCGACATAGCCCACCTCGGTGAACTTCGTGGCCTCGACCTTCAGGAACGGGGCGTTGGCGAGCTTGGCGAGGCGCCTCGCGATCTCGGTCTTGCCGCAGCCGGTCGGGCCGATCATCAGGATGTTCTTGGGCGCCACCTCCTCGCGGAGCGGCCCGGTGAGTTGCTGGCGCCGCCACCGGTTGCGGAGCGCAATGGCCACCGCCCGTTTGGCCTCGTTCTGCCCGACGATGAAACGATCGAGTTCGGACACGATCTCGCGCGGAGAAAACGTCGTCACCGCCTGGCTCTTCCCTGATCCCCGACCCCTGTGCCGGTCAGCCGGGAATGGGGTCCCGGCCGGCGCGGCGCAAGGGGGCGTGGTGGCACGCGGGCCGTTCAGTGATGCGCGAGCGGCGTCGCGCCCGCCTTGTCGTGGGTGCCGAAGCGCTCGACCAGGGTCGCGCTCGCGGCGTTGAGGCCGCGCACCTCGACGTTCCGGCCGCGCTCGCGGGCCTTCAGCACCACCCGGTCAAGGGCGGCGACCGCCGAGATGTCCCAGAAATGCGCGGCCCCGACATCGATCACGAGGCGCTCCACCGGCTCCAGCAGGTCGATGGACTCCGAGAAGGTGCTCGCCGAGGCGAAGAACACTTGGCCGGCCACGGTGTAGGTCCGGATCGTGCCGTCCGGCGATAGGGCCGAGTCGATGCGGCTGAGGCGGGCGACCTTGCCGGCGAAGAACACGCCGGAGAGCAGCACGCCGACGAGCACGCCGATGGCGAGGTCGCGGGTCGCCACCACCACCGCCACGGTGGCGAGCATCACCACGGAGGAGGGCAGGGGGTTGGTCCGCAGTCGGGCCAGCGAGCGCCAGGAGAAGGTGTTGAGCGACACCATGATCATCACCGCCGTCAGCGCCGCCACCGGCACCACCGCCAGCAGGTCCTGCAAGGCGACGAGGAGGAGGAGCAGGAAGGCCCCGGCCACGAAGGTCGAGAACCGCCGCCGCGCGCCCGACGACACGTTGATGACCGATTGGCCGATCATCGCGCAGCCGCCCATGCCGCCGAACAGCGCCGAGGCGATGTTGGCGAGCCCTTGGCCGTGGCATTCCCGGTTCTTGGAACTGCCCGTGTCGGTCATGTCGTCCACGATCTGCGCCGTGAGCAGGCTTTCCAGCAGGCCCACCGCCGCCAGCGTCGCCGCGTAGGGCAGGAGGATGCGCAGGGTATCGAGGGTGAACGGCACCTGCGGCAGGGCGAAGCTCGGCAGGGACGAGGGCAGGGCGCCGAGATGGGCGACCGTGCGCACGTCGAGATGGAGCCACGCCGTCAGGGCGGTGAGCACCGCGATCGCCACCAGCGGCGAGGGCACGGCGCGGGTGAGGAGGGGCAGGCCGTAGATGATCGCGAGCCCCAGGCCGATGAGCCCGTAGGTCGCCGAGCTGACGCCGGTCAGTTCCGGCAGCTGTGCCATGAAGATCAGGATCGCCAGGGCGTTGACGAAGCCGGTCATCACCGATTGCGAGACGAAGCGCATCAGCCGGCCGAGCTTCAGGAAGCCCGCCGCGATCTGGATGACGCCCATCAGGATGGTCGCGGCGAAGAGGTATTGCACGCCGTGGTCGCGGACGAGGTCGGTCATCACCACGGCGGTGGCGGCGGTGGCGGCCGAGATCATCGCCGGGCGTCCGCCGGTGAAGGCGATGGTGCAGGCGATCACCACGGAAGCGTAGAGGCCGACCTTCGGGTCGACGCCCGCGATCACCGAGAAGCCGATGGCCTCCGGGATGAGCGCGAGGGCGACGACGATGCCGGAGAGGATTTCGACGCGGGCGTCACGCAGGCGCGCGCCGAGTCCCGCCGCAGGGGCGGTGGTGGAGGGAGATGTCATGAGAAAAACCGCAGGGAGACCTCCGCAAGGGCAGGGGCCGGTCTCGAATGCGTGGTCCGGCGGATCGGCGGCCGGAAGAGCCACCCGGGCTTGCACCGGGTCCTAGCGAGTGCCGCCTTGTTAGACGCGTGCGTGCTGCATTGCAACGGAGCGGCGGGGTCGTCTCAGAGTCCCGGCCCCTTCGCCGCGCCGATGATGCGCCCCGGGCGCCCCTCGCGGGAATGCTGCAGCAGCACCACCCAGCCATCCGCCTCGGGGATCGCGGCGGCGGAGAGGGGCACCTCGAACCGGGCGGGCTGCCCGGTCCAGGTGCCGAGGCGCTGAAGGCCGCGCACGACGTTCACGTAGGACGCGACCCGGCCGCGATTCTCGCCGGTCTCGATCGTGGTGTCCCGCGCCTTCAGCAGCGGCACCAGCCATACCTCGTCCCGCGTATCGGGCTTCGGCTCCTTGGGGGAGGGGCGGGCGCCGACCTCCACCACGATCCGGCTGTCCTGCACCTCCGCGCTCACCGGCACGGAGAGCGGCGCCGTCCGGGCCGCCTCCTGCAGCAGGCGTTCGAGGGCCGGGCGGTTCGAGCCGATGGTGGTCTGCGCCCCGTCCACGACGGCCTGCGGCGTCACCACCTGCCGGGCGCCCCGGGCGCGGGCATAGGCGCGCTGGCGCTCGGTGAGGGCGCGCAGGCCGAGGGTGTCGTGCCAGCCGAGATAATCCCAGTAGGTGACGGGCAGGGTCAGGGCGAGGATGCCGGGCCTGCGGGCGAGGTCGCGCATCACCGGGTCGGCGGTGCGGCAGGCGGCGCAGCCCTGGGCCGTGAACATCTCGACCACCGCCGCAACCGGCTCGGCCCGCGCCGGCACGCAGCCGAGCCAGGCCAGGGCGCATGCCACGGCGCGGCAGGCTGACAGGGGGATGCGGGCGCGGGCGTGCCTCATGCCGTAGGATCAGAGCGCGGTCGTCTCGGCCTGGGAAGTCACGTTGCCTTGAGACGGGCCTTGAGACGGGGCCGTCTTCGGGGCCGCCTTGGGCAGCATGTCCGGCCGCCAGCGGCGGTGCATCCACAGCCACTGGCCGGGATTCTCGCGCACCCAGCCCTCGATCACGTCGGTCATCGCCTGCATGGCGCCGGGCACGTCGATGGTGCCGTCCGCGCCGCGCGGCAGGGTGAGGGGCGGGGTGAGTTCCAGGCGGAACCGCTCGCCGGGCAAGCGCACCACCCGCGCCCCGTGGACAGGGCATTCGTAATGGCGGGCGAGCTTGGCGAGCAGCGGGTTCACGAGGCAGGGGCGGCCGAAGAAATTCACCACCACGCCGCGGGTGAAGTGCTGATCCACGAGCTGGCCGAGATGACCGCCCCGCTCCACCACGCCCTGCATGGCGAAGGCCGAGCCGGGGCCGGAGGCGGCGAGCCCGCCCATCGTGCTGCGGCGGACCTCCTCCACCAGCCGCTTGGCGGCCGGGTTGTTCGGCGGGCGAAACACGGCGGTCGCCTCCAGGCCGAACTTCGCCGCGCAGATCGCCGGCAATTCCCAGTTGGCGAGGTGGGCCGAGAAGATCAGGCCGGGCTGCCCGTCGTCGCGCAGGGCGAAGAAATGCTCGATGCCCTCGACCTCGCTGCGCAGCGGCCCCGTCGCGGCGGGGTCGTAGTCGAGCAGCGTGTCGAGATGGGCGTATTCCGCCCCCGTCCGGCCGAGATTGTCCCAGGCCGAGAGGGCGATGGCCCGCACCTCCGCCTCCGGCAGGCCGGGGAAGGCGGCGCGGATGTTGGCGAGCGCCGTCCGGTGCGCCGGGAGCAGCGGCCCGACCGTCCGCAGCAGCCCGCCCCCGAAGGCGGCCGCCCGCTCCGGCCCGAGCAGGCGGGCCAGGGCGAAGATCAAGCGGATGAGCGGGATGCTGGCGAAGCCGGCAAGTCGCGGATAGGACCGCTTCAGGATGAGGGCGAGGCGCAGCAAAGGAGTCGGCTTCCGGAGCGAAGGGGCGCCCTTAGATCATGTTTCGCGCTGCGGTGCGAACAATGCGCTTAGACTTATCAGAGCGCGACGAGAATCTTGCCGAACACCTTGCGGGATTCGAGCCGTTCCAGCCCTTCGGTGAAGTCCGCCATCGGGTAGACCGTATCGACCACCGGCCGGATGCCCTGCGCCATCTTGTCGAGGGACTGGGCGATGTTGGCCAGCGTGCAGCCGAACGAGCCGGTGATGCGGTATTGCTGCTGGAACAGCTGCATCAGGTTCATCGTCGCCGTGGGGCCGGAGGTGGAGCCGCAGGTGACGAGCCGCCCGCCCCGCTTCAGGCAGAGCAGCGAGCCGTTCCACGTGTCGGCGCCGACATGCTCGAACACCACGTCCACGCCCTTGCGCTTCGTCAGGCGGCGCACCTCGCCCTCGAACCGCTCGGTGCGGTAGTTGACGACGTGGTCGGCCCCGAGGTCGGCGGCCTTGGCGCCCTTCTCGTCGTCGCCCACCGTCGTGTAGACGGTGCAGCCGATGGCCTTGGCCATGCGGATCGCCGCCGTGCCGATCCCCGACCCGCCGGCATGGACGAGGACGCTCTCACCCGGCTCAAGCTTGGCGTTGTCGAACAGCATGTGCTGCACCGTGCCGAAGGCGATGCCGGCGCAGGCCGCCTCCGCATCCTCGACGCCGTCCGGCACCGGCACCACGAGGCGGGCCGGCAGGGTGACGAGTTCGCGGGCGAAGCCGTCGATGTGGAAGCCCATCACGCCGCCGACGTCCTCGCAGAGGTTGTCGCGGCCTTCCCGGCAGGCGCGGCATTGCCCGCAGGTGAGCGCGCCGTAGGGCACGACGCGGGTGCCGACCGCGAGGCCGGTGACGCCCTCACCGACGGATTCGACCTCGCCCGACGCCTCGGCGCCGACGATGAGGGGCATCTTGCGCTTGGCGAAGGCCATGCCGCGAAAACCCCACACGTCGATGAAGTTGAGCCCCACCGCGCGGATGCGCAGCCGCACCTCGCCGGGGCCGGGGGGCGGCGGCGGCTCGACCTCGGTCAGGCGCAGGTCGCGGTCGCCGAAGAGTTGCAGGGCTCGCATGGGCATGTTCGCTGGTGTGGATCGGGTCGACGTGCAGTTCGCCCCGTGATGGCGGCGGAGGCAGTTAGCACGGCGCCGCGACCACGGCATCCCGGCTCAATCCGGCGACAGATACCGCCGCCGTGCCCAGCCCACCGTTCGGCCGACGCGGACGCGGCACCATGTGGTGCGGCTCGGCGTATCGTTGGTGCAGCCGAAGACCAGGGCGCGCTGGCGGATCTCGCCCACCACCTCGGCGGCGGCATCGGGCTCGGCGCGGATGCTCAGCGGCTCGCCGGGCGCGAGGCCGGTGACGCGGTAGGGTTCCGGGTCGGCATGGGCCACACCGACGCCGAGGGTCAGGAACGCGAGGAGCAGGGCGGCGAAGGGGCGCATCGGCAGGATCGCAGGAGGGTCAGGAGCGGTGGACGCCCATCATCGCGGTCAGACCGCCATCGACGGGCAACACGGTCCCGGTGATGTAGCCCGCGCCCGCGCCCATCAGGAAGGTCGCCAGCGCCGCGACCTCCTCCGGCTTCGCGAAGCGGCCGGCGGGGATCTGGCGCTCCATGCCGGCGCGGTGGGCGGCGTAAGGCGCGAGCATCGCCGTGTCGATGAAGCCGGGGGCGATCACGTTCACCGTCACGCCGCGCTTGGCGGTCTCGATGGCGAGAGTCCGGCAATAGGCGATCAGCGCGCCCTTGGTGGCGGCGTAGGCCGCGTTGCCGGCATTGGCGCGGAGCGCCGCCACCGAGCCGATGGCGACGATCCTGCCGGAGCGGGCGCGGGTCATGCCCCGGACGAGGGACTTCGCGAGGCGGGTGAGGGAGAAGAAGTTCACCTGCATCGCCGCCTCGGCCTTGTCCTGGTCGAGCATGGCGGCGAGGCCGTCGCTCGACTGGCCGGCATTGTGAATGAGCCCGTGATAGCCGATCTCCTCGGCGGTCTCGCAGAAGGCGTCGAGGGCCGCGCGGTCCGCGAGGTCGAGGGCGTGGGCGCGGATACCGAGGCCGGGATGGGCCTCGTTCAGCTCGGAAGCCAGGGCCGAGGCCGCCTCGCCCGAGGCGCGATAGGTGAAGTCGACGGCGTAGCCCGCCCCCGCGAGCGCACGCACGATGGCCGCGCCGAGCCCGCTGCCGCCCCCGGTGACGAGGACGCGCTTGTTGTCCTGCCCCTCGCTCATGCCGGCTCCGCCGCGAGCACGAGGCAGGTGTTCTGGCCGCCGAAGCCGAAGGAGTTCGACAGGACGGTGCGCACGGTCAGGTCCCGCGCTTCGCCCACGATGTCGAGGCCCAGCGCCGGGTCCGGGTTGCGGTAGTTGATCGTCGGCGGGATCCGCCCGTGGCGGATCGAGAGCAGCGAGGCCGCCGCCTCGATCGCCCCGGCGGCGGTCAGGGTGTGGCCGATCATCGACTTGTTCGAGGTGACGGGCAGGGTCGCGGCGCGCTCGCCGAACACGGCGGCGATGCCCATCGCCTCCATCCGGTCGTTCTCCGGCGTCGAGGTGCCGTGGGCGTTCACCGTGTCGATGGCCTCCGGCGCGAGGCCGGCATCGTCGAGGCTCGCGCGGATCGCGGCGAGGATCGGCGCGCCGTCCGGGCTGGAGCGGGTGCGGTGGAAGCCGTCGCCCTTCTCGCCGCAGCCGAGCACGTAGCCGAGGATCGTCGCGCCCCGCGCGACGGCGGCGGCGGCATCCTCCAGCACCAGGGCGGCGGCGCCCTCGCCCATCACGAAGCCGTCCCGGTCCTTGGAGAAGGGGCGGGAGGCCTCCTCGGGCACGTCGTTGCGGGTCGAGAGGGCCGAGAGCAGCGAGAAGCGGATCAGCGATTCGGGATTCACCGAGCCGTCCGTGCCGATGCACAGGGCGGCTGTCGCCTCGCCCCGGCGGATCGCCTCGACGCCGAGCTGGATCGCGGTGGCGCCGGAGGAGCAGGCGGTGGAAAGGGAGATCGGCGAGCCGCGGGTGCCGAACCGCTCGGCGATCCGGTCGGCCACGGTGCCGAACAGGAACAGGTCGTGCCACGCATCGAACCGGCCGGTGGCAACCGCGCGGAGCAGGCCCGCGTAATCGACCGCCTCGGCGCCGCCGGCGGCCTCCGCGATGGCGCGGCGCTGCGGCCATTCCATCTCGACGGGCGGCACGGCGATGAACAGCGGCCCGGGGAAATCGCCCTTCGGGCCGAGGCTCGCCTGCTCCAGCGCCTCCTCGGCCGCCACGGCGGCGAAGCGCTCCGACAGGAGCGGGGCCACAAGCGGATCGGTGTCGAGGAAGTCGACGGTGCCGGCGATCCGCGTGCGCAGCCCTTCCGTGGGGAAGCGGGCGATCTCGCGGATCCCGGAGCGGCCCTCGGTGAGGGCGGCCCAGGTGTCGGCCTGGCCCCGGCCGAGGGAGGAAACGAGGCCGAGGCCCGTCACCGCGATGAGCGGCCGGCCCCTGGCGTCGCGATAGGCGCGTGCGGTCATGGGAGCGTCCTGTACGGGATTTTTCGGCTCCGCACAGCCGGGTGGAACGAAAAGGGGCTCAGCGCTTCTGATCCTCGGCCAGCCGGCGTTCCATGTATTGCCGGAGCACGGCGTTCATGCGGCTCTGGTAGCCCTTGCCGCCGCGCTTGAAGAAGGCGACCACGTCACCGTCGAAGCTGGCGTGAACGGAGACCTTGGCGGGCGGGAGGCCGACGAACGCGTCGGCCCATTCGCCGTCCGCAACCGTCGCCGGGTTGTCGCGATCCGCGTCCGCGATGCGCTCGACCTCGTCCTCCGGAATCGCGCGCAGGCGCGCCCAATCCGTCCGGTCCCGCGTTGGTTCAGGTCGCTTGCCGGTGGCCATGGTACACTTGCCTTTCCTTCCGGTTCGCACGGCGCGCCGAGATGATCCTCTGCTTACCATCCCTGGGCGTGAAGGTGATGTTGAGGACGACATCGTTGACTTCGACGAGGGCGTTGTAGCGCGCCTCGCCGTAGTCGAACCTCCTGTCCTCGCGGGTCAGGAGGAAGCGGCCGTCGAAGACCGCGTCGAGGCCGGCGAAGTCGATGCCGCGCAGGTCGAGGTTGGCATCGCTCTTCCGGTCATCCCACGTGGTGTGCTCACCCTCACCCACGTTCCGGTCTCCGTGAGACCTAGGCTCGCTCGCCCTCGGCTGCCTACGGCGCGTCGGCCAGCCGCAGCACCGTCTGCAGCAGGACGTCGGCGCCGGCCGCGCAATGCTCTTGCGTGGCCGATTCGGATTCGTTGTGGCTCACCCCGTCCTTGCACGGCACGAAGA
Source organism: Methylobacterium sp. TK26 (assembly GCF_055361565.1). Lineage (NCBI taxonomy): Bacteria > Pseudomonadati > Pseudomonadota > Alphaproteobacteria > Hyphomicrobiales > Methylobacteriaceae > Methylobacterium > Methylobacterium sp. TK26. Next base: position 3,968,425 of record NZ_CM143965.1, read on the forward strand.
TCATCGTGGACGGCACCTTGGTTGCCAGGTTGCAGGCGTCGTGGCCCGCGCCGGAGACGATCCGGCGGCGGGACAGGCCGAGCCCTTCCGCCGCCGCGTCCACCGCCGCGACGAGGCGGGGATCGAACGGCACCGGCTCCTTGCGCCAGATCCGCTCCAGCACGATCGACAGGCGACGCCGCTCGCCGATCTCGGCCGCCGCCTCGCGCAATTCCTTCTCCACCGCGTCGAGGGTCTCCGCGCGGGGATCGCGGGTGTCGACGGTGAAGGCCACGCGGCCCGGCACGACGTTGCGCGAGGGCGCGAGGATGGTGGTCTCGCCGATGGTCGCCACCGCGCTCGGCCCGTGGGCCAGGGCGATGCGCTCCGCCGCGAGGGCGAATTCCGACAGGCCAAGCAGGGCGTCCCGGCGGCGGGGCATCGGCGTCGTGCCGGCATGGCTCTCGAAGCCCTCCACCGTGCCGTCGAACCACGCGATGCCCTGGCCGCCTTCCACGACGCCGATGGTCTTGCCCTCGGCCTCCAGGATCGGCCCCTGCTCGATATGCAGTTCCACGAAGGCTCCGATGGTGCGCTCGCCCACGCTCTCGCCGCCGCGATAGCCGATCGTGTCGAGGGCCTGCGCCACGGTGGTGCCGGCGGCGTCGGTCTTGGCCAGAATCTCGTCGGTGGTGAACTCGCCCGCATAGGCCGCCGAGGCCATCATCGCCGGGGCGAAGCGCGAGCCCTCCTCGTTGGTCCAGTTCACGAGCATCAGCGGCGCCCGCGTCTCGATTCCCGCATCGGCCAGGGTGCGCATCACCTCCAGGCCGGCGAGAACGCCGAGCACCCCGTCGAACTTGCCCCCGGTCGGCTGCGTATCGAGGTGGGAGCCGAAGGCGATGGGCGGCAGGCTCATGTCCTTGCCGGGGCGCACCGCGTATTGCGTGCCCAGCGCATCGACGCCCACCGTCAGGCCCGCCGCCTCGCAGGCCTCGCGGAACCAGTCCCGCACCGCGCCGTCCTCGGCGGAGAGGGTCAGCCGGTTAATGCCGCCCTTGGGCGTTCCCCCGAATCGCGCCGTCTCATGGATCGTCGCCCACAGGCGCGAGCCATCGGAGCGCAGGTTGTGGGTGCTGCTGGGGCTGCTCTCGCTCATTCCGGGTCCTCGTGATCGGGGCGGCGGAAGCATGACGGCAAGCGGGCGCCGTGTCAGCCCTGCGATGCCTGCATGGCCGGAAGAATGACTGCGTTTCTCCGTGAGAATTCCAGCTGAGAAATTGCAACGCGGCTCAGCCAGACACGGACGGGCAACATGGCGGGCGCATGATGCCCATCAGTCGCGCTTCCCCCCTCGCGCGGCTGACGGGGCGGACCCACTCATACCCTACCCGGGTTGGGTCCGCCCTCGTCGCGTCAGCGCCGGAACGGTATGCGGTGAGCCCCAGAGCCGCCTCCGTTCCGGTGCTTTCGTGCGCCCGGCTCAGTGCCAGAACGGCTTCACGTCGAGCAGGTCGGTGCGCGCGTCCGCCGCCTTGTCGAGGAGGTCCTTCACCCGCTTCTCGTCCACCTCCGGCATGGCCGGGCCGTCCTCGCTCGCGATGTCGAGGGGCAGGGTGCGGGCGGTCTCGATGTCGTTGAGCGCGCCGAGATGGTCCTGCAGGTCGGAGAGCGCGTCCCCGAACGCCTTCTGGCGCTTCTGGGCCTTGGATTTGGGGAACAGCCCCGCGAAGAACTCGGCGCCGTAGCGCAGCTTCTTGGCCGAGATGCGCGCCCGGTGGCGGGTGTGGGCGTCGAGGTGGCGCAGGCCCTTCCCGCGCTTCTTCACGCGGCGGCGTGCCTTGTCGAGGATGCCGGCGGCGAAGTGCCGTCCATCCTGCCGCGCCGCATCCTGCTCGCTCCACGGGCCCGCCTCGACCCAGCCGGCGATGTCGAGGAGGAGGCCGCGCCATTGCGGGCTCGTCAGGATCTCCTGCACGGCGGCATAGGCGTGCTCGCGGGCCTCGTCCGCGCCCCGTCCGATCTCGGCCATGCCGGGATGGTCGGGGTTGTGCTCGGCGAGCACGGGCAGCGTGTCGTGGATGAACACGTCGAGGTTGCGGGCGTGGCCGAAGGGCTCGGTCACGCGCTTGATCTCGTCAGCGAGGGCCGCCGCCTTGGGGTCATTCTCGAACAAGGGCGCGAACAGCGACAGGGCCGAGCGCAGCCGCCGCAGGGCGACCCGCATCTGGTGCAGGGCGCTCGGGTCGCGGGGGCCCTGGAGGAAGGCGGTCTCGTTGATGCGCAGGTGGCGCAGGCACGCACGGGCGACGGTGCGGAACACCGTGCCGGCGTCGTCCTCGGGGTCCAGGGCGATCGCCTCCGCCTTGGCCGGGGCAGGCACCTCGCGGTCGAGGGCGGCGAAGCCCCGCGCGCTCTTCGAGAGCACGCCGAGGCGCAGCGGCACGGTCTCGGTGAGCGTCTGGGCGAAGGCGAAGAGGTCGGCCACCCGCCCGCGTTCCAGTTCGAGTTCCAGCTCGCACAGGAGGGCGTCGCCGGAGGCGGTCTCGATGCGCCCGTCGTCGAGGGTGACGGCGATGCGCGATTCGCCGAACTCCACCGAATGGACCCGGCGCATGATGACGGAGGTGAAGAGCGGTTCGAGGGCGGCGCCCGCCTTCTCCAGCACCGGCTCGGCGGCGGTGCCGGCCCAGGCGGAGGGCTCCGGCGCGTCGCCCGGCACGTCGCTCTCCCATTCCGCCCGGTCGAACAGGCCGATCTGGTCCGCGCCTGCCTTCACCGTCTGGATATGGCGGCCCTCCGTGCTGCGGATCCGCAGGGTGAGGCCCTCGTCCCGGAGCGCCCTGTCGGGCGTGTCGTAGTAGCGGGTGCGGAGCAGCTTCGGCTCGGTCGCCGCGACGTCCTTCAGCTGGGGATGGCTGCTCAGGGCCGTGAGATCGGGGCCGTCGCATTCGAGCTTCAGCTCGACCTCGCGCGGTTCCTCCGTCCCTTCCTGCGCATCGCTCATGTATCACCCACCTCGAAATTGCGTGCCGGCCCAGCGAGGGACCGCTCTACCACGTCCTGCGGAGTGCGTCCGCAAGGCTCATCCTCCTACGCTTGACGCGTTGAAGCGATCCGCTGTTATCGGCGGGCTTCGCGACACTCCCATGAAGTCCCGTGTTCAGGCCAAAAATCATTTTGTCACACTAAATCGCTTGCAATTCAATTGCACAACCTAGTATCGCCATCGGCAAACTGCGCCTGCCCGTTCGCTCCGTCCGATGGAGCGGGACTCCTTCGCGGCGGTTATGCGGTCGTCCCGTCACTCGAGCCCTCCCCGTGACTGCCTTGAAGACCCTCCTCGTCGGCGTCATCGGCCATGTCGATCATGGCAAGACCGCCCTCGTGCGCGCGCTCACGGGCGTGGAGACGGACCGGCTGAAGGAGGAACAGGCCCGGGGCGTGTCGATCGTGCCGGGCTTCGCCCTGCTCGCCGGCGAGGCGGGGGAGATCGACCTCGTGGACCTGCCGGGGCACGAGCGGTTCGTGCGCGCCATGGTCTCGGGCGCGACGGGCATGCGGGCGGTGCTGCTGGCGGTGGATGCCAACGAGGGCATCAAGCCCCAGACCGTCGAGCATCTGGAGATCGCCCGGCTGATCGGCGTGCGCCGGGGCGTGCTGGTGCTGACCAAGGCCGACCTCGCCACCCCGGAGACGATCCGCGCGCGATCCGCCGAGATCGCCGCCGCCGCCGCGCGGGCCGGGCTCGACACGGGGCCGGTCATCGCCACCTCGACCCTCACCGGCATCGGCATCCCCGCCCTCTCGACGGCGCTGCTCGGCTTGCTGGCCGAGGCCAACGGCGGCACCGACGACGGCTTCCCCTACCTGCCGGTGGACCGGGTCTTCACCCGCGCGGGCTTCGGCACGGTGGTCACGGGCACCCTGCGCCGGGGCAAGCTGGCGGTGGGCGACACGATCGAGATCGCCCCCGGCGGGCGCCGCGCCGTGGTGCGCGGGCTTCAGATCCATGGGCGCCCGGTGGAGGCGGCCGAGCCCGGCCGCCGCACGGCGGTGGCGCTGCGTGGCGTCGGCCTCGACGAGATCGCGCGGGGCCAGGCGCTCAGCCTGCCCGACCTGCTGGTCCCCACCCGCTGGCTCGACGTGGCCGTCACCGCTGCCGCGAGCGCGGAGGCTGCCCTGCCGAGCGGCCTCGCCTGCCGCCTGCTGTTCGGCACCACCGAGGTCGAGGCGCGGCTGCGGCTCCTCGACCGGCAGAGCCTCGAACCGGGGCAGACGGCGCAAGGCCAGCTCCACCTCGCGGAGGAGGTGGCGGTGCCGGCGCGGGAGCCCTTCGTCCTGCGCCTCGATTCCCCCGCCGCCACCGTGGCGGGCGGGCGCATCCTCGATCCGGCGAGCCGCCGCCGCCGCCGCAACGATCCGCGCGTCACCGCCGACCTCGCGGCCATCGCCGCCGGCCGCCCGGCCGAGGCGCTGACCGTGCGGCTGGGTCAGGCCGGGGCGCTGGGCGCGCCGCTGGCGGAACTCGCCCGCCTCGCCGGTACCACCCCGGAGCGCGTCCGGCGCCTCCTCACCGCCGCGGGCGCGCGGGAGATCGCGGAACGGTTCGTCGGGGCACCGGCCTTCGCGGCGCTGCGATCCGGGACGATGGGAACGCTGGCGCAGTTCCATCGGGAGCGCCCGATGGATCACGGCGCCGCCCTGGATCAGGTGGCCCGCTCCCTCGCCCTGCCGGAATCGGTGACGGGCGCGGTGCTGCGCGATCTCGCGGGCGCGGGAGAGGTGACGCAGGTCGGCACTCTGTGGCGCCGGGCGGATTTCGACCCCGCCCGCAACGAGACCGAGACGGTGCGCCGGCTGGAGCAATCGTTCCGCAAGGCCGGGCTGAGCCCGCCCGACGAGGCCGAGGCCATCGGGCGCGACATCCGCCGCCGGGACGCGCTGAATTATCTGATCGGCTCGGGCACGATCATCCGCGCGGTCGATCGGGTGCAGCGTCGGGCGGTGCTGTTCCACCGGGAGGCGGTGGCGAGCGCCCGGTCGCGCCTCCTCGACGCCTTCCCCGCTGCCGCCGACGCCGAGACCGGCTTCCTCGCCCGCGAGGCGGGGGCGGCGCTCGGCATCTCGCGCAAATTCTCGATTCCGCTCCTGGAGCACCTCGACGCCACGGGCTTCACCCGCCGCGCCGGGGACAAGCGGATCATCGTCTCCCTCGAAAAGAACGCGCCTCAGAAATCGCTGCCCGGCCAGTCGTCCCGGCTCGGCTCGTAGCAGGTGTAGCCGATCAGGCAGGCGGCGGTGTCGCGCGTCGGCCGAAAGGCCCGGCGGGCGATCTCGGTCGGCTCGCAGAACGAGCGGTCGCGGACGAACCGGTCATAGGTCTGGCCCCCCGTGCCCAGCACGATGGCCCCCTGCGCGGCCACGAGCCGCGAGGCCTGGGCGCAACTCATCGCGGTGGTGGAGGGGCGCCCCTGAGCCAGGGCGGGCGAGGCCGCCAGCAGGGCGGCGGACAGGGCAAGCAACCGCTTCGGCAAGGGAGCCTCCATGATGCCGGTTCAAGCCGGTACGCGGAGGCGCGGTTCCTGGGGCGGTGGGCTCAGGCCCGGCGCGCCTTGTCGCGGCAGGCGCCGCAATCGCCCTCGACTTCGAGGATGCTGTGGGCGGGGGTGAAGCCCGCGCGCTTGAGGGTCTTGCCGAGGCCGCTCTCCACCTCCGGCGAGGTCGTCTCGTCGATGCCGCCGCAGGTCCGGCAGATCAGGAACACCACGTTCTCGCTCGCGCCGTGGGCATGGGCGCAGGGCACGAAGGCGTTGCGGCTGGCGATGCGGTGGACGAGGCCGAGTTCCATCAGGAAATCGAGGGCGCGGTAGACCGAGACCGGCGCCACCCGCCGTCCCGGCCGGCTCAGGCGCTCGGCGATGTCGTAGGCGCCGGGGGGCTTCTCGCTCGCCACCACCGCGTCCAGCACCTCCCGCCGCAGGGCGGTGAACTGCACCGCGCGCTCCCGGCACAGCTCCTCCGCCCGGGCGAGGATCGCCGCCGGCTCGGCCCTGCAGGCATGGCCGTTGGCGTGATCGTGGGCGTGATCGTGGGAATGTCCGGCGGCTGACACGATGGCGGCTCCCGAAAGGGCGACCGGCGTTGGCGGCCGGGCGGCGCCGGTTGTGCGGCGGCTTTGTTACAGTGTATCACTTCCGGCCGGGACCGTACCAGGGGCCGCCGCACCGCATGCCCCGTCCCGATCCGTCCTTCAAGAAGCCTGCTCCCGTGCCGCGCCGCCCGTCCGCCCCCCTCCGCCCGACGCTGTACCGCAGCGGGCTCGCCCCGCGCCTCGGCCTCGCGGCGGGTCTCGCCGGCCTGGTCTGGGTGGCCATCGCCTGGGCGCTCGCCGCGTGAGCGCGCCCGCGCCGATCCGGCTGCACGGGCTGACGCTCGGCTACGACAGGCATCCGGCCGTCCACCATCTCGACGGGACGATCCGGGCCGGCGACCTCCTGGCGCTGGCCGGGCCGAACGGGGCCGGCAAGTCGACCCTGCTGAAGGGCCTGACCGGCGAGATCCCGGTCCTCGACGGCCGGATCGAGCGGCCGGACGACATCGCCTACCTGCCCCAGGCCGACGCCATCGACCGCAGCTTCCCCGTGAGCGTCATGGACCTCGCCGCCATGGGCCTGTGGCGCCGCCTGGGTCCGTGGCGCTCCCTGCGCCGCGCGGCCCCCGCCCTGCGCGACGCGCTGGAGGTGGTGGGCCTCTCCGGCTTCGAGGCGCGGCCCATCGGCACCCTCTCGGGCGGCCAGTTCCGCCGGGCGCTGTTCGCCCGCCTGATCCTGCAGGATTGCCGGACGATCCTCCTCGACGAGCCCTTCACGGGCATCGACGCGCGGACCACCGACGATCTCCTGGCGCTCGTCCGCCGCTGGCACGGCGAGGGCCGCACCGTGGTGGCGGCCCTGCACGACTTCGCGCAGATCCGCACCCATTTCCCCACGACGCTGCTGCTCGCCCGCGAACCGGTGGCTTGGGGCCCGACCGCGCGGGTGATGACGGCGGACAACCTTGCCCGTGCCCGGTCGCTCTCGGAAGCCTGGGACGAGGATGCGGCCATCTGCGACGGCACCCGCCACGCCGCCCCGCCGCGCGAGGCGCGCGCGCATGCCCATGCGCATGACCACGGCCAAGATCATGGCCAAGCCCACGGCCAAGACCACGGCCAAGCCCACGGCCATGAGGATGCCGCGTGATCGACCCCTTCGCGCCGTTCGTCGAATTCGGCTTCATGCGCCGGGCGCTCGCGGGGTGCCTCGCCCTGTCGGTCTCGGCGCCGCCGGTCGGCGTGTTCCTCATGCTCCGGCGCATGAGCCTGATGAGCGACGCCATGGCCCACGCGATCCTGCCCGGCGCGGCGGCGGGGTTCGTGGTGGCGGGCCTGTCCCTGCCGGCGATGACGATCGGCGGTCTCGTGGCGGGTCTCGCGGTGGCCCTGCTGGCGGGCGCCGTCACCCGCACGACGGTCCTGCGCGAGGATGCGAGCCTCGCCGCGTTCTACCTGATCTCCCTCGCGGGCGGGGTGCTGCTCGTGTCCCTGCGCGGGTCGCAGGTAGACCTGATGCACTTCCTGTTCGGCTCGGTCCTCGCCCTGGACGATCCGGCGCTCCTGCTCCTCGGGGGCATCTGCACCCTGACGCTTGCGACGCTGGCGCTGATCTACCGGCCGCTGGTGATGGAATGCGTGGACCCGCTCTACCTGCGCAGCGTCGGCCGGGCGGGCGGGCCGGTGCATTTCGCCTTCCTCGGCCTCGTGGTGGTGAACCTCGTCGGCGGCTTCCAGGCGCTCGGCACCCTGCTCGCCGTGGGGCTGATGCTGCTGCCGGCCGTCGCCGCGCGGTTCTGGGCGCGGGAACTCGGCGCCACCATGGCGGCCTCCGTGGTCCTCGCCGTGCTCGCGAGTTTCGCCGGCCTCAGCCTGTCCTACCGGTTCGACCTGCCGACCGGCCCGGCCATCGTGCTGTCGGCCGGAACGCTCTACCTCGTCTCCATGCTGGCCGGGCCGCAGGGCGGGCTGCTGCGCCGCCTCCTGCGGCCCCGGCACCTCGAAGCCTGAGGCGGCCCTACTCGTCCGCCAGGGCGGCGAGCCCCTCGCGATAGGTCGGGTAGGCGAGGCTGACCCCGAGTTCCTCGCGGATCAGCCGGTTCCGCACCCGCTTGTTCTCGCCGTAGAAGCTGCGCGCCATGGGCGAGAGGTCGGCGGTCTCGAAATCCACCTCGGGCGGCGGCGGCAGGCCCGCCAGCGTCGCGGCATGCTCGATCACCACCTGCGGCGGCGTCGGCTCGTCGTCGGTGACGTTGTAGATCGCCCCGTTGCGCGGCCGGTCGAGGGAGGCGAGCAGCGTGGTGGCGATGTCGTCCACATGGATGCGGTTGAAGACCTGACCCTTCTTCACGATCCGCTGGGAGCGCCCCTCGCGCACCTTCACGATGGGGTTGCGGCCCGGCCCGTAGATCCCCGACAGCCGGAACACCTGAACCGCCTTGCCCGTGCGCGCGCCGAGGGCGAGCCACGCCTCCTCCGCCACGAGGCGGGAGCGGGTGCGCCCGCTGCGGGCGGCGGGCGGGGTGGTCTCGTCGATCCAGGCGCCGCCCTGGTCGCCGTAGACGCCGATGGTGGAGAGGTAGCCGATCCAGCCGATGCGGCTTCCCGCGATGGCCTCAGCGTAATGCGGCAGGATTGGATCGCCCTCGGCATCCGGCGGGACCGAGACGAGAAGCGCGTCGCTGTCCGCGAGATCGGCCGCGATGTGGGGATCGGCCGCCTTCGGCCCGAAGGCCCGCATGGTGAAGCCGGTCTCGGCGGCGATGCGCCGTGCCGCCTCGTCCTCGGTGACGGTGCCCCGGATCGTACTGACGCGGCCTCGCGCCGCCTCGGCGAAGCGGCGGCCGGTGAAACCGAGCCCGAAGACGAAGAGATTCATGGGCCGGGTGTCCGGGAGGCAGGGGCCTCCGTCAAGCCGGGCCGGCGACTATTCCGCCACCGCCTGCGTCACCTGCACGGGGCCGGCGTCGCGCAGGATCGATTCGGCCGCCGCCGCCGCGAGGAGGGCATAGCCCCGGTCGGCCATGTGCAGGCCGTCGGACGCGAAGAGCTGCTTCGACGTCACCTTCCCGTCGCGGACCCAGCCATGCATCAGGTCGGCCCGGCGGATCACCGGCACGTCCAGCTCGGCGCCGATGTCGCGCACGGCGTCACGGAAGCGGTTGGCGCCCGGCGTCGATTCGAGCTTCGGGCACCATTGCGGCTCCATCAGCACCACGTCGATCCCGGCGTCGCGGATCCGGCGCAGGCCCTCCAGGGTCGCCACGCGGAAATGATCGAGGGAGACGCCGCGCAGCGGGTCGTTGCTGCCGGTCTGCCAGATGACCAGTTGCGGCTCGGGGCCGATCACGTCGCGGTCGAGGCGGGCGAGCATGTCGTCCACATGCTCGCCGCCGATGCCCCGGTTGATCACCGTGACCTCGACGCCGTGAAGCTTGGTGCGAAGGTCGGTCTGAAGGCGGGCGGGATAGGCGTTGGCCGGGCTCGACGCGCCGATGCCTTCCGTCGAGGACGAGCCGAAGGCGATGATGCGGAGCGGGGCGCCGATGGCAAGTTGCCGCGCCACATGCGGCAGGTCCGGCGTCTCGTGCATGTCGATGCCCAGGAGATCGAGGGATTCCGGGAGCAGGTCCGCGTAGGCCAGGACGGCGGTGGGGATGACGAGCAACCCGGCGGCCAATGCGACACGCCTGAACCAGCGGTGGGCGAGGTCGCGGACGGGGCTTGCGGAGGATGGCGTCGACACGGGCACCGTTGGGTTCGGCGAGCGGCTACAATGGATACATTGTGCAGGATCACCGCGGAAGGATCGGTTCCGGAAACGCGGTGAAAGCGAACTGAATTCGTAACTCATTGTAAACGAATTCGTCGCCCGACACAAAGCGGATCCTGGCTTATCCTCGTGGCCGGATCGGGGCGCTCCCCCTTCGAAAAGCCCCCATCCGGTGGGGATGGGGGCGGCCGTGCTCAGTCGTTCTTGCGCTTCACGATCGCCAGGGTATTCGGATCGAGCTTGAGATCCACCTTCTTGCCGGCCGAATCGATGGCGTCGTCCACCTCGATCATGCCGTCATCGAGCTCGATTTCGCCCCACTTGGTGAATCCTTCCTGGCGGAGCATCGTCTCGACCTTGGCCTGCTGGTCGGCCGGCAGCGGCGTGTCGGCATAGGCGGCTGGCGCGAGCGTCAGGGCGAAGGCGAGGGCGGCGAGGCTGGGGGCGAGACGCATGGCGGGCTCCGTTTCTGGTTTATGACAGAGGCCGAACCGCCTGGACCGACGCTGGTTCCAGACGGCCGACCCGCTTGAGCCGGCTCCGGTTTTCCCGCACAGGTGCGACACCCGGTCGCGGGTCGTTTTCACCGGAGCCCGGCCACGATGGTCACGCGCGTCGCCACCGTCGCCTTCGAGGGGATCGAGGCGCGCGCCGTCGATGTCCAGGTGCAGATCCTCCCCGGCTCGGTGCATTTCTCCGTCGTCGGGCTCGCGGACAAGGCGGTGGCCGAATCGCGGGAGCGGGTGCGCGGGGCGCTCATCGCCTCGGGCCTCGCCCTGCCGGCCAAGCGGATCACCGTGAACCTCGCCCCGGCCGACCTGCCGAAGGAGGGTTCGCATTACGACCTGCCCATCGCGCTCGGCGTCATGGCCGCCATCGGGGCGATCCCGGCGGATGCGCTGGCGGGCTATTGCGTCCTCGGCGAACTCGCCCTGGACGGGACGCTCTCCCCCGTCAGCGGCGTGCTGCCGGCGGCGCTCGCCGCCGCCGAGCGCGGCCTCGGCCTGATCTGCCCCGCCGCGACGGGGCCGGAGGCCGCCTGGGCCGGGGGCGACCTCGACGTCCTGGCGCCGCGCTCGCTCATCCAGCTCGCCAACCACTTCAAGGGCAGCCAGGTGATGGCCCGCCCCGTGCCGGCCCTGGCGGCGGCGGACGAGGCCCTGCCCGACCTCGCCGACATCAAGGGCCAGGAGGGCGCCAAGCGCGCCCTGGAGATCGCGGCGGCCGGGGGCCACAACCTGCTGTTCAACGGGCCACCGGGGGCGGGCAAGTCGATGCTCGCCGCGCGGCTGCCCTCGATCCTGCCGCCGCTGGGCCCCCGCGAACTGCTCGACATCGCCATGGTGCGCTCGGTGGCGGGGGGCCTGAAGGGCGGCGCCCTGTCGAACCGGCGGCCGTTCCGCCAGCCGCACCATTCCGCCTCCATGGCGGCCCTCGTCGGGGGCGGCCACGGCGTCCGGCCGGGGGAGGTGTCCCTCGCCCATGGCGGGGTGCTGTTCCTCGACGAGTTGCCGGAATTCAGCCCGCAGGTGCTCGATTCCCTGCGCCAGCCCCTGGAGACGGGCACCGTGATGATCGCGCGGGCGAACCACCGCGTGACCTACCCGGCCCGGTTCCAGCTTGTGGCGGCGATGAATCCCTGCCGGTGCGGGCACGGGCTCGATCCCGGGTATGCCTGCCGCAAGGGCCCGAACGAGCGCTGCATGGCGCAGTATCAGGCCCGCCTCTCCGGCCCGCTCCTCGACCGGATCGACCTGCGCATCGAGGTGCCGGCGGTTTCGGCGGCGGATCTGATCCTACCCGCGCCCGCCGAGGGGTCGGCCGAGGCGGCATCCCGCGTCGCTGCCGCCCGCGCCCGGCAGACGGCGCGCTACGCGGAGCACGGCCTGCCGCCGGAGACGACGAACGCGACCTGTCCGGCCAAGGTGATCGAGGCGGTGGCGAGCCCGGACGCGCAGGGTACGGCGCTCATCCGGCAGGCGGCCGAGACGATGCGCCTCTCGGCCCGCAGCTTCCACCGGGTGCTGCGGGTCGCGCGCACCCTCGCCGATCTCGACGGCGAGGGGCAGGTGCGGCGGCTGCACCTCGCGGAGGCGCTGTCTTACCGGGGGAGGAGCGAGGGAACGGCGTGAGGGGCCGGCTTACTCCGCCGGGGCGGCATCCTCGGCGCCGGCCTTCTCGGCCGGCGGCTCGGCACTTGCCACGGCCTTGCGCTCCAGCATCGGCTGAAGCCGCTCGGCGAGCTGCTTGTCGAGATGCTTGGCGTAGGCGCCCTTGAAATAGCGCTCGCCGGTCTTGGCGCCGAACAGGCGGTCATGCGCCTGGATCATCGCCGCGACCTCGGGCCGGCACAGGAAGCCGGTGACGGACGCAGCCTCGTACCAATGGCCGGCGCGGGCCTCGCGGATCGCCTTCGGGTTCGACATCACCGTCTCGGCGAAGCAATCGGTCGCGGCCTGCCGCAGGGGCGACATCACCGATTCGGCCTCGGCGCGGTCGGGCGCCTTCACGGCCCGCTGCGGGCGGGCCTCCGCGCCCGTCACGGCGGTGAGAACGGCGAGCGTGGCGAGGATCGGGAACTTCATGCGGGGCGGCCTCGTCGGGTGTCCGAACCGGGTGTCAGATTCCCCCCGGATTGCGTCGGGAACAGGGCCGGGGCGCGGTCCCGCCGTGACGGAGGGCGCAAGAAACGCGCCGCCTCAGCCGCGCTTCTCGGCGCTCCAGCGGCCCCGGCATTCGAGGGAGCCGGAGGCGACCCAGGTGCCCTGGCCGAACCCGTTGGCACCGAGCCGGCCGACGACCATCGCGGTGGAGAGGCCGGAGGAGATCGAGCCCCGAAGCGCCCCGTTGCGGGCAACCTGCCCGTTCACGGTGAAGGCGGTGCCTATGAACCGGGCTTGCCCGTTCTCGATGCGTACCGGGTAGCGGTAGGCCCGGTCGCAGGCGCCGGATTCGGTGATGATCTCGACGCTCCATGTCCCGTCGTAGCGGGGCGGCGCGGCGAGGGCCGGGACGGAACAGACGAGGGCTGTCGCCAGAAGAATCGAACGGATCATGGGATCGACCGGGTCACACTCAGCGTGGAGCAGAGCGAAGTCCGCGCCGGATCGCCTCGTCCAGAAGCGCCAGAAGGTCGCACCCCATGAACAGGAAGGCATGGACGCCCGCCGCCTTCAGGGGCGCCTCCAAGTCGGCCGGGCGCCCGGCGAGGTAGATCGTCCCGGCGCCGGCCGCCGCCAGCGCCTCGGCGGCCTCCACCGCCTTCTCGGCATAGACCGCATCCGACGAGCACAGGCAGACGAGGGACGCGCCCGACGCCTTGTAGGCCTCGACCAGGGAGGCGGTGTCCGCGAAACCCTCGTTCGACAGGGCCTCGATGCCGCCCGCCGCGAAGGCGTTGGCGGCGAAGGTTGCGCGGGTGTTGAAGGCCGCGAGGGGCCCGAGATTGGCGAGGAACACGCTCGGCCGGCGCCCGGCCTTGGCCAGCGCCGCGTCGGAAGCGTCGCGCAGGGTCTCGAACGGCTCCGCGAGGCGCTGCGAGGGCAGGGGATCGCAGGCCACCGCCGCGCCGGCCCCGAAATTCGCGGGCTTGCCCGGCGCGACCGGGGGCACGTCGAGGACGGCGACCGGCTTCTCGGCGAGGTTCGGGAACTCGGTGGCGCCGGTCAGCGGCATCCGCCGCGTGGCGATCGCCTTGGTGCGGGCCTCGCGCACGGCCTCGATCCGGCGCTGGATCTTGCCCACGCTGAGGGAGGCGACGATGCCGCCCTCGCCCTCGATGGCGCGGAAGGCGTCCCAGGCGGCTTCCGCGATCTGGTCGGTCAGGGCCTCGAACCCGCCCGCGCCCGCCGCCGGATCGCTGACTCGGCCGAGATGCGATTCCTCCAGGAGGACGATCTGGCTGTTGCGGCCGACGCGCCGGGCGAAGGCGTCCGGCAGGCCGAGCGCCTGGGTGTAGGGCAGCACGCAGACGGCGTCGGCCCCGCCCATCCCGGCGGCGGCGGCGGCCATGCCGGTGCGCAGGATGTTGGTGAAGGGGTCGCGCTTGGTCATCATGCGCCACGCCGTCTCGGCGTGGATGCGCAGGGGCTTGGGATCGAGGCCGCAGGCCTGCTCCACCCGCGCCCAGAGCCGGCGCATGGCGCGGAACTTCGCCAGCGTCACGAACTCGTCGGCATCGGCCACGAGGAGCACGGCGATCCGGTCGCGGGCCGTGTCGAGGTCGTGGCCGGCGGCTTCGAGGGCCCGCAGATAGGCAAGCGCGGTGGCGAGCACCGCGCCGAGTTCGGCGGCCTCGCCTGCCCCGGCCTCGTGATAGGGGCGCCCGTCCGCCAGGAAGGCGCGGCCGGTGAAGCCGGCCTCGTGCAGTTCGGAGACGGCGGCGGCGAGTTGGGGGGCGATGTCCTTCCACCCGGCGCCGAGGCTGCCGGTGGCGGCCAGCACGCCCACGGGGTCGATGCCGAGGTCGAGATCGTAGGAGGACAGGTCCTCGCCCCGCGCGGCGGCGAGGTCGCGGACCCAGCGGGCGGCGTCGAGGCCGCGCCCGCCCGCGTCGAGGCGCAGGCTCACGATGGGCAGCATCACGCCCGCGAGCGCCGCGTCGAGCCCGGCGGCGTCGGTCACGGTCAGGCCGTAGCCGCGCGCGCCCGGCGCTCCGGCGAAGGCGAGGACGAGGGCGTCCGCGCCGCCTTCGAGGTCCGTCATCACCTGACGGGCGGCGGCGGCGGGATCGGGATGGTCGACGCGCTGGGCGATCTTCCAGGGGCCCGGCGCCCGCACCGGCTGCGCGGTCGCCTCGGCGGCGCCGTAGAGCGGCTCGATGCGCAGCCCGTCGGCGGTCTTGGAGACGAGCTTCTTCTCGAAATCCGCGCCCTTCAGCGCGGACTCGACCAGGGAGAGCCACCGCTTGCGGTCGGCCGGCTCGAAAAGATCGGCGAGCGGTTTGTCTTCCATCGGTTCGGCCGAGCCCCCCTCAAGGCGCCCCGAACCGGCATTCGGCCGGTGGGGAGCGCGTCGCAGCGTGGTTGCCGCGGTTCAGGCGCCGCGGTCTCCGCGCTGCGTGACACGAGAACCCGTTCCGATGCAATTCCCCTCCTGGCCGCTCCCGTCTCAGCCCAGGATGATGAGCCCCGCGAGGCCCAGCGCGCCGACGATGATGCGCCACCACGCGAACAGCCGGAACCCGTGCCGCGACACGTAATCGAGCAGCACCCGCACGACGAACAGGGCCGAGATGAAGGAGACGACGAAGCCGATCACGATCAGCCCGACATCGTTGCTCGACAGGTTCTTGTAATTGTCGAACAGGTCCTTCGCGAAGGCTCCGGCCATGGTCGGCATCGCGAGGTAGAACGAGAATTCGGTGGCGGAACGCTTGTCCGCGCCCATCAGCATCGCGCCGACGATGGTGGCGCCCGAGCGCGACACGCCGGGGATCATCGCGAGGCACTGGAAGATGCCGATCTTGAAGTCCATCGGCAGGGTGAAGTCGTAGACGTCGGTCTTCTTCACCTCCAGGTCGGTGTCGTCGATGACGAGGAGGACGAGGCCGCCGGCCACCAGGGTCGCGCAGACGATCCACGGGTTGAACAGGTAGGCCTTGATCAGCTTCGAGAAGAGGCCGCCGATGATCGCCGCCGGGAGGAAGGCGATGAGGATGCCGAGGATGAAGCGGCGCGCCTGCGGGTTGTGCGGCGCGGCGGTGGCGATGTTCAGGAGCCGGCGGAAATACACCGCCAGGATCGCCAGGATGGCGCCGAGCTGGATCAGCACCTCGAAGGTGTTGTTCGGCGAGTGGAAGCCGATGAAGTGCCCGACGAGCAACTGATGGCCGGTGGACGAGACGGGGATGAACTCCGTCGCGCCTTCCACGAGGCCGAGCAGAATTGCCTTCCCGATGCTGATCGGATCCATGCCTGTCCTCGCGCCTTCCGGCGCACGCACGAGGCGCCGCCCACACCCCTGTCCGCCCGGTGGCATCACCGATCGCGGTTGACGGGCGGTTACCGTGCTTGGCGGCGCGTGTTAAGGGGGCGGCAAGAAACCGGCAATAACGCTCGGATCGAGGCCCTGCCGCCGGGGCGGACGGCGCGAGAGGGAGCCTCACTGCGGCTTCGATGGCGAACCTCTATCATTTCCCCTTCTGCGCGAATTCCCGCTTCGTCCGGCTGGTCATGGCCGAGATGGGCCTGGAACCGCTTCTCATCGAGGAGCGCAGCTGGGACCGGCGCGACGAATTCCTGCTGATCAACCCGGCCGGCACCACGCCCGTCCTGCTGGAGCAATCGGGCACGGTCGTCCCCGGCGCGGGCGTCATCGCGGAATATCTCGATGAGACCAGGGGCCTGGGCCTCAGCGGGCGCCGCCTCCTGCCGGAGGACCCCACCGGCCGCGTCGAGGTGCGCCGCCTGCTCGACTGGTTCCTCGTGAAGTTCGAGGGCGAGGTCACGGGCTATCTCGTGGCCGAGAAGATCGCCAAGCGCTTCATGACCACGAGCCAGGGCGGCGGCCCGCCGGACATGAACGCCATCCGCGCCGCCCGCACCAACGTGCGCTACCACTTGAAATACATCGGCTATCTCATCGCCCGGCGGCGCTGGCTCGCGGGCGACGACCTGTCCTATGCCGACCTCGCGGCGGCCGCCCATCTCTCCTGCGTCGACTATCTCGGCGACGTGCCGTGGGAAGAGGATGAGATGGCCCGCAACTGGTATGCGCGGGTGAAGTCGCGGCCCTCCTTCCGCGCCATCCTCGCCGACCGGGTCGCCGGCATGCCGCCGGCCGCCCATTACGCGGATCTCGATTTCTGAGCGACAAGCGGTTCTTCCACGGCGAACGGTTGCGCCGGCTGGTCGAGGACAGGGCCCGCCACCTGGGCTTCTGCGGCCTGCGCATCACCCGGCCCGACCGCGTCCCCCATCTGCCCGAACGCCTCGCGCACTGGCTCGCCGAGGGCGCCCACGGCTCCATGGATTGGATGGAGGAGCGCGCGGACCAGCGCGCCCGCCCCGTCGCCCTCTGGCCGGGGGTGCGCAGCATCCTCGTGGTCGCCATGAGCTACCGGCCGGAGGAGGATCCCCTGGCGCTCGTCGCCCGGCGCGGGCACGGCGCCATCGCGGCCTACGCCCAGCGGCGCGATTATCACGAAGTGTTGAAGGGCAAGCTGAAGGAGCTGGGCGGCTACCTGTCGGCCAAGGCCGATGCGCGGGTGAAGGTCTTCTGCGACACCGCCCCCGTGATGGAGAAGGCGCTCGCCGAGGCGGCGGGGCTCGGCTGGCAGGGCAAGCACACGGTGCTGATCTCCCGCGAGGCCGGCAACTGGCTCCTCCTCGGGGCGATCTACACCAGCGCCGAATTCGAACCCGACGTGCCGGGCGTCGACCGGTGCGGATCCTGCCGGGCCTGCCTCGACATCTGCCCCACCGACGCCCTGCCCGAGCCCTACCGCCTCGATGCGCGGCGCTGCATCTCCTACCTCACCATCGAGCACCAGGGGCCGATCCCGGCCGCGTTCCGCGTCGCCATCGGCAACCGGGTGTTCGGCTGCGACGATTGCCTCGCGGTCTGCCCCTGGAACAAGTTCGCCAAGCAGGCCGCCGAGACGCGCCTGTCCGCCCGCGACGACCTCGCCGCGCCGGACCTGCGCGTCCTCGCCGCCCTCGACGAGGCCGGCTTCCGCGCCTTCTTCGCCGGAACGCCCGTGAAGCGCACGGGGCGCGACCGCTTCCTGCGCAACGTCCTCATCGCGGTGGGCAATTCGGACGAGCCCGGCCTCGCGCCGAGTGCCGTCGCGCGCCTCGCGGACGCCTCGCCGCTGGTGCGCGGCATGGCGGTCTGGGCGTGCGGCCGGCTGCTGGACGCCGACGCCCTGCGCGACCTCCACCGCCGCTTCGGGGCGGACGAGGCGGACGGGCATGTCCGCGAGGAATGGGCCTTCGCCCTCACCGCTGGACGCGAGGGGAAAAGCTCCCCATCTGCGCCGCATCACGAGACAGGAGCGCAGACGTGAGCCACGACGAGCGGGGCGGCATGCCCAGCATGCACGCCACCACGATCCTGATGGTGCGGAAGGGCGGTCGCGTCGTCATCGGCGGCGACGGGCAGGTGAGCCTCGGCCAGACGATCGTGAAGGGCAATGCCCGCAAGGTGCGCAAGCTCGCCAAGGGGGCGGTGATCGGCGGCTTCGCCGGGGCGACGGCCGACGCCTTCACCCTGTTCGAGCGGCTGGAAGCCAAGCTGGAGCAGTATCCCGGCCAGCTCACCCGCGCCTGCGTGGAGCTGACGAAGGATTGGCGGACCGACCGCTACCTGCGCCGCCTGGAGGCGATGATGCTGGTGGCCGACCGCGAGGTCAGCCTGCTGCTGTCGGGCTCCGGCGACGTGCTGGAGCCGGAGAGCGGCGTGATGGCGATCGGCTCTGGCGGCAATTATGCCCTCGCCGCCGCGCGGGCGCTCGAGGACAGCGCGCTGGATGCCGAGGCGATCGTCCGCAAGGCGATGGGCATCGCGGCGGAGATCTGCGTCTACACCAACGGCAACCTCGTCATCGAGGCGCTGGACGAGGCGACGCGGTAGCCCCGCGCCGGACGGTTCAGGCGACGGCGCGCGACCAGCGGATGTCGCCGAGCCCTTCGCGGAAGGCAAAGCGCAGGAGATGGTCCGAGACCACGTTCTCCAGGCGGGTGAGGTTCACCGGGTCGGCGCTCTCGATGCGCATCACGAGGGCGTCGGGCTCGGCGTTCAGGGTGCAGACGCGGTCCGCGCCGAAGGGCACCTTGCCCTGGTCGGCGGTGGCCTCGACGTCGAACTTGTGGCTCCAGTGGCGGCAGAGCTGCTGCAGGTAGCGGCTAGCTTCGGTGGTCTGCACGCGGGCCAGTGAAGAGGGCATCGGATGACTCCGGATCGGTGGCGCTCGACGGTTTGTCTCGCAACTGCGAAACGCCCGACGGCGAGAAGCAAGGGGCGGGCCTTTTCCCGTGGATCGTGGCCGCGTCCTCACCAGAAGGTCCAATCGACGCCTTAGCAGCAGGTTAACGCCAAGGTTCGATTGCGGCGGGTGTGTCCGCCGCGTCCCGGTTCTCTGCCGTCAGGGGAGCCGAATTATGGCGCGGCGCACAAAAGTCGACCCGTTCTACGCAGTCGCGTCCGCCGGCGGCACGACCTTGCCGGGGTTCAGCAGGCCCTTCGGATCGAGGGCCGCCTTGATGTCCCGCATCAGGTCCAGGGCGACGGGCGGGGCGTAGCGGGCGAGTTCGTCGCGCTTGATGAGCCCGACTCCGTGCTCGGCCGCGATGGAGCCGCCGAGTTCGTGCACGATGTCGTGAACGATCCGGTTGAAGCGGGTCCAGTGGTCGAGGAACGCGGCCTTGTCCATGCCCACCGGCTGGCTCAGGTTGAAGTGGATGTTGCCGTCGCCGAAATGGCCGAAGCCGCAGGGGCGCAGGCCCGGCATGGCGGCGATGCAGGCGGCGTCGGCCCGTTCCAGGAACTCGGGCAGGCGGGCGAGGGGCACCGACACGTCGTGCTTGATCGAGCCGCCCTCGCGGGTCTGGGCCTCCGGCACGGCCTCGCGCAGGTCCCACAGGGCGTTCGCCTGCACCCCGCCCCACGCGATGGCGGCATCGCCGATCATCCCCGCCTCCAAGGCCGCGCCGAGGGCCGATTCGAGGTCCTGCCGCGCCTCGGAGCCCGGCCGGCAGGACGAGAACTCGACGAGGGCGTAGGCGCCGTGATCCCCGGAGAGCGGGCGCACCGTGCCCTTCCCGTGCCGCAGGGCGAGGTCGAGGGCGAAGGGCGGCAGGTATTCGAAGGCGGTGAGGTCGCGGTCGGCCCGGTCGCGCAGGAACACGAACAGGTCGAGGGCGGCCTGCGCCGAATCGAGGCCCACGAAGGCGACCCCCGTGGAGCGCGGCTTCGGGAACAGCCGCAGGGCGACGGCGGTGACGATGCCGAGGGTGCCCTCCGAGCCGATGAAGAGCTGCTTCAGGTCGTAGCCCGCGTTGTCCTTGCGCAGGGCCTTCAGCCCGTTCCAGATCCGCCCGTCCGCCAGCACGACTTCGAGGCCGAGGGTCAGTTCGCGGGCATTGCCGTAGGCCAGCACGTTGAGCCCGCCCGCATTGGTGGCGATGCCCCCGCCGATCCGCGCCGAGCCGCGCGAGGCGTAGGTGAGGGGGAACAGCATCCCCGCCGCGTCGGCCGCCGCCTGCACGGTCTCGAGGATCGCGCCGGCCTCCACGATGAGCGTCGCGCCGATGGGATCGACCGCCCGCACGGCCGTCAGCCGTTCCAGGGAGATCACCACGCCGCCCTGCGGCACGCCCCCGCCGGTGAGGCCGGTATTGCCGCCGAGCGCCACGACGGGCACCCCCGCCCCGTCGCAGAGGCGCACGGAGGCCGCGACCTCCTCCGTCGAGCCCGGCCGGAGCACGGCGGGCGTCGTGCCGTGGAAGAGGCCGCGCCGCTCGCTGAGATAGGGCGCCAGCAGGTCGGGATCGGTCAGGACGTGGCGGTCGCCGAGGGCACCGCGCAGGGCGTCGAGGAGAGGGGAGGGGGCGGGCTCGGACATCGCATGAATTTTGCGCTCCACGGCCCGCTCAGCAAGCCCGGCCGGATGGCGGCCCGTGGCGGATGGCTTACAACGAGGCTCGCGCCCGGCAGCCTTCCTGCCGCAGGCGACGCGAAGACCTGAGGATCCCGATGCTCTCCGTCATCCAGAATCCGCCCCGGACCACCCTGCCCATCGTCGGCAGCCAGGATTTCTTCCCGGTACGGCGGGTCTATTGCGTCGGTCGCAACTACGCCGCCCATGCCCGCGAGATGGGCGCCGACCCGGATCGCGAGCCGCCGTTCTTCTTCATGAAGCCGTCCGACGCCCTGCAGGTGGTCGGCGCGGAGCCGGCCCCGCATCCCTACCCGTCCAAGACCAGCAACTACCATTTCGAGGTGGAGATGGTGGCCGCGCTCTCTGGGGGCGGCACCGACATCCCGGTCGAGGCGGCCCTCGATCTCGTCTACGGCTACGCGGTCGGCCTCGACATGACCCGCCGCGACTTGCAGGACGAGGCTAAGAAGATGTCCCGCCCCTGGGACACGGGCAAGGCGGCCGATTCCTCCGCGCCCATCGGCGCGCTCCATCCGGTCTCCCTGATCGGGCACCCGACCAGGGGCGCGATCACCCTCTCCGTCGATGGCACGGTGAAGCAGAAGGGCGACCTCGGCGATCTGATCTGGTCCGTTGCCGAGCAGATCGCGTACCTGTCGAGCTACTTCGCCCTTCAGCCCGGCGACCTGATCTTCACCGGCACGCCCTCCGGCGTCGGCCCGGTGGAGCGCGGGCAGCGCATGCTGGCGGCCGTCGAGGGCCTGGGCGCGATCACCCTGGACGTCGTGTGACGAAGCGGCTGATCCTCGACCGCCCGGCCCTCCGCCGGCTGTTCTTCTTCGGCGCCCTCGCCACGCGGGGCGTCACCCTCGGCGTGCGCGGGATCGCGCGGGACGGGGAGGGGCGCGTGTTTCTCGTGCGCCACACCTATCTCAGCGGCTGGCACCTGCCGGGCGGCGGCGTCGAGCGCGGCGAGACCGCCGAAGAGGCGATGGTGCGGGAATTCCGCGAGGAGGGGGAACTCCGCACCGAGGGGCCGCTGCGGCTCCTCGGGCTGTTCCACAACAACGCGGGCTCCGCCCTGGATCACGTCGCGCTCTACGAGGCGCCGGCCTTCACCGTGCTGCGCCCGAAGGCGCCGGATCGGGAGATCGCCGAGGGCGGCTTTTTCTCCGCCGACGCCCTGCCCGAGGGCACGAGCCGGGGCACCCTGGCCCGCCTGCGGGAGTTCCGGGAGGGCCTTTCTCCAGCTTTGCGATGGTGAGGTGGAAAACGGGCTTGCGTCGCCCGTCGGAATGGTGTTTAGAGAGCGCCGCCGGGGGCCGCCGGCACGGACTTCCGGGGCGGCCAACAGCACAGTGAGCGGGTGTAGCTCAGGGGTAGAGCACAACCTTGCCAAGGTTGGGGTCGAGGGTTCGAATCCCTTCGCCCGCTCCAGTTTTCCCAACCATACGACCGGACTAACGATAAGCCGCCTTCGGGCGGCTTCGTCGTTTCT
This sequence comes from Methylobacterium sp. TK26, assembly GCF_055361565.1. Classification (NCBI taxonomy): domain Bacteria; kingdom Pseudomonadati; phylum Pseudomonadota; class Alphaproteobacteria; order Hyphomicrobiales; family Methylobacteriaceae; genus Methylobacterium; species Methylobacterium sp. TK26. The sequence continues at coordinate 3,990,368 of NZ_CM143965.1, forward strand.
GGGTGTCTTCAACCGTGCCTTGCTTGCAGTGGCCGGGGGACGGTCAGAACGTCCGCGCCATGGCAAGGCTCGACGATCCCGATGGCAGTGCAGCGGCCGCGACCCGGATGGATTTCGAGGTCAAGATCGCCAGGAACCTCGACTTCGGCGTCTGGTACGTTTCCGAGTCAGCGATCCCGGGTCTGAACGCCGAGGCAGCGACGTTCGACGAACTGGTGGAGATCATCACCGATCTCGTGCCCGATCTCGTGGCGGCCAACCACCTCGAGTCCGATGTCCCGGCGGGGCGTGGCATTCCGGTGCGCATCGCGCACCTCGTCCACGCCAAACTGGCCTCTGCCTGCTGAAGCGCGCCCGTGGGCGGCAACCTCTATCCGGCGCTCGTGTCTGCCGAAGGCAGTCTGAGGGGCGGTGGCCCCTCACACCCGCGCGGCGGCCCCGTCCAGCGCCGCGCGGATGCGGGGGAGGGCGGTGCGGGCCGCGTGGTAGCCGAGGGCGATGCCGTCGGCGGCGCGGTGGAAGTCGAACAGGCCGAAGGCCGCCACGTCCGGGCCGATGGCCACGTCCGGCGGGTCGCGCTCCAGGCGGGCGCGGGAGATGCGGTCCTGCGTGATGTTGAAGGCGTCGAGGACGACGCTGGCGATGCCCGGCAGCGGCGCGGCCTCCGGCGGCGTGCGGGCAAAGCCCGGCAGGCGTCCGCGCACGGCGTGTAGCAGGCCCCGGCGCGGCGTGGGTGCCGTCACCTCGCGGACCACCGGCCCGCCCGTGTCGCCGTTGAGGTTCACGCAGACGACGACGTCCGCCCCCAGGGCCCGCGCCAGCGCCACGGGCACCGGGTTGACGAGGGTGCCGTCCATGAAGAACCGCCCGGCGATGTCCACCGGGGGGAACAGGCCTGGAATCGCGTAGGAAGCCCGCACCGCCTCGACCAGCGGCCCCTCGGTGAGGGCGACCTCCGCGCCGGTGCCGAACTCCGTGGCGACGCAGCCGAAAGCGATCCGCAGGGTCTCGATCCGGCTGTCGCCGAGATCCGTCAGAAGGCGCCGCCGCAGGCGGTTGCCCGCGATGAGGCCGGAGCCCGGCAGGCGCGGGTCCACGAGGCGCACGACGCGGCCCCGCGTCAGGGAGCGGGCGAAGGATTCGAGCCGGTCGAGCCGCCCCGCCGCGTAGCAGGCGCCGACCACGGCGCCGATGGAGCAGCCGGCGACGACGGTGGGCGCGAGGCCCGCCTCCTCCAGGGCGCGGATGACGCCGATATGCGCCCAGCCCCGGGCCGAGCCGCCGCCGAGCGCAAGGCCGAGGCGCGGACCGGTCTCGGCGGCGCGCACCGGCTCGACGGCGCCGGGCGGGAAGACGGGCTTGGCCACGGGCTTGGCCCCGGACTTGGCCCACGCGGCGGGGCGCCGGGGCGCCTCGGCGCTGCGGGTCGGAACGGGGAGAGGGCGAGGAAGAGGCTCGCGCCGCTCGGGCCGGTGGGTCATTCCCCGGCGAGCCGCAGCCGCACCTGTCCGGTCTCCCGGTCGAGGGCGACGGTGCGGTAGAAGCAGGCGCGGCGGCCCGTGTGGCAGCAGCCGCCATCGCCGCCGACCGCGACGGTGATCAGCACGGCGTCCTGATCGCAATCGGTGCGCATCTCCAGGACGCGCTGGGTCTGGCCGCTCGTGGCCCCCTTGCGCCACAACTCGCCGCGGGAGCGCGACCAGTACCACGCCTCGCCGGTCTCGACCGTCCGCGCCAGGGACTCGGCGTTCATGTGCGCGACCATCAGCACCCGCCCGTCGCCGGCATCGACCGTGACGCAGGTCACGAGGCCGTCCCGGTCGAAGCGGGGCATGAAGAGGTCGCCCTCCTCGACCTCGGCCTTGCTGCCGGGTTCGGGGAAGACGATGCGGGACGCGGGCGACGGGGCGGTTTCGGGCATGGCGGTCAAAAAGCGTGAGGGCTTATTTGGCTCCGCCGCGGACGAGGGTCAGGAAGCGGACCTGCTCGTCGGGCGCATTCTTGAACACGCCGCGGAACTGGGTGGTGAGGGTCGAGACGCCGGCCTTCTGCACGCCGCGCATGGCCATGCACAGGTGCTCGGCCTCCAGCATCACGGCGACGCCGCGCGGCTTGAGGATGCTCTCGATCACGTCCGCGATCTGCGCCGTCATCGTCTCCTGCGTCTGCAGGCGCTTGGCGAAGGCATCGACCACGCGGGCGAGCTTCGAGAGGCCGACCACGCCCTTGGACGGGTAATAGGCGATATGCGCCAGCCCCATGAACGGCACCATGTGGTGCTCGCAATGGGAGTGGAACGGGATGTCCCGCACGAGGACGATGTCGGAATAGCCCTCGACCTCCTCGAACACCCGCTCCAGCAGCGAATCGGCATTCAAGCTGTAGCCGGAGAACAGCTGCTCGTAGGCCTTGGCCACGCGGGCGGGGGTCTCGATCAGGCCCTCGCGGGTCGGGTCGTCGCCGGCCCAGCGCAGCAGGGTGCGCACGGCGGCCTCGGCCTCCTCGCGGCTCGGACGGCCCAGGGCGAGGCCCTCGGGGACGCGGGTCGCGGAGGCCGGCTCCGGCGCGATCTCAGTCACGGCGGCGGTGCCGTCGCGAAACGGCCGATTATCGTTGCGCATGCCGTTCAGGGACTGACCATCGACACTGTAGGAAAGGGACTTGAGGGCGGCATCCATGGCATCTCCGGCCCGCGCCACACGGGTCTTCATCGTGGTGCTGTCGGGCTTGGCGTACATGCGGATCGGGCTCGGGCTCTGGTGTGGGACCCGCGCCCGTAGCTGGCGCACGGGCCGGTGCCCCGGATGGAATTGGGCGGATGAGCCCGACCTCGGCCTTGGGCGCGACCTCGGTCGACCGGCCGCCTCCTCGCGAAGCAGCGGCACATCGCCTATATCGTGCCTCCTGAGCAAACGCGCAATCCGACGCCGGCTGCGCAGGCGGTCTAGCTGCCCTTATGCTTGCTCAACTGAGGCTTTAATGCTGGACGATATATACAACCGACGCATCCTGGAACTCGCCGCCGACATCCCGAGGCTCGGCCGGCTCGACGCGCCCGATGCGAGCGCCACCGCCCATTCCCGGCTCTGCGGCTCGACCGTCACCGTCGACGTGACCCTCGGCGAGGACGGCCGGGTGACGGATTTCGCGCAGGATGTCAAAGCCTGCGCGCTGGGCCAGGCCTCCTCGTCGCTGATGGGCCGGCATGTGGTCGGCACCTCGGCGGGGGACCTGCGAGGCCTGCGCGAGGCCGTGCGGGCGATGCTGAAGGAGGGCGCCCCGCCGCCGGACGGTCCCTTCGCCGATTTCGCGGTGCTGGAACCGGTGCGGGACTTCAAGGCGCGGCACGCCTCGACGCTCCTGACCTTCGACGCGGTGGTGGATGCCCTCGACCAGATCGAGGCCAGGCGGAGGGCGGCGGCGTGAGCCTGCCGCAGCAGGCCGCGCGGCTGGCGCTGCGCACCTATCAGCTCAGCCTGTCGTCCCTGGTCGGACGCCAGTGCCGCCACTGGCCGAGCTGTTCCGCCTACGCGGACCAAGCCATCGCCACCTACGGCGTCTGGCCGGGGGCGTGGATGGGCTTCGCCCGCTTCTGCCGCTGCGGTCCGTTCGGCACCCATGGCATCGACCTCGTGCCCGGCCGCCTGCCGGAGAACGCGGCGTGGTACCGGCCCTGGTCCTACGGACGCTGGCGCGGTGTCGAGGCTCCGCCCCTGCCGGAGGGGTCGTTGCTCGTCTGCGAGGAGGTCGAGGAGCCGGCGCCCCTGCCGCCACCCACGCCTCCCGCCGAATCGCGGGCGGAGACCCCTCCGCTGGTGGACTTCCCCTTCCGCGCCCCGCCCTTCCGCTGGGAGTGACAGCCGGGCCCGTTCCACGCGTGCCCGTGAAACCTAATCTGCGGCCTCCGGTTGACCCGGAAAGAGCCCGGCGCGGCCGGGCACCTCCAGAGATCGGGATCGGGCGCCATGACGATGGGAACCGAGGGCAAGAGCCATATCGACATCTTCGACCGCGCCAGCCGGGCCGTCTGGGCCCAGCATTTCGGCGGGAGCGAGGAGCGCCTGCGCAAGGCGGTGACGATGGTGGGCACCCGCGTCACCAGCATCACCGCCTACCTGCACCGGCCCGGATCCTGAGGACGCGCCGATGGCGCGGCGCGTGGCACCGGTTCGGTAGGGCGCGATGACCTCAGAACGGAATGCAGGCGGGGATGCCCCCGGCCGGGACGTGATCACCTTCGATCAGATCCGGGAGCGCGCCTACGAATTGTGGGAGCGCAACCACCGGCCCGAAGGCCTCGAAATCGAGTTCTGGCTGATCGCCGAGCGCGAGTTGCGCGCAGAGCGGGGGCGCAGCAAGGACAAGCGGGGCGGCGGCGGGGCCTAGGACGCCCCGCCGGCCTCGGCCTCAGGCGGCCGGCTTGATGAAGCGGAACATGTTCGCCCGCGCCTCGTCGTCCATCTCGGCCTTGAAGGCGTGGCGGCCCTTCAGCGCCTCGGCGCGCTGGGCCGCCGGGCGGGCGTTGATCGTGTCGAGCAGCCGCTTGACGTTGGGCAGGCCGGCGAACGCATCCTCGCCGAGCACGAACGGCACCATCCGCGCCCAGCCCCAGGCCGCCATGTCGACGATCGAGTAGGCGTCGCCCACCATGAAGGACCGGCCTTCGAGATGCGTGTCGAGCACGTCCCAGTGGCGGCGTGCCTCGTAGACGTAGCGGTCCAGGGCGTAGGCGCCCGCGTCCTTCGGCGCGAAATGCCGGAAGTGGACGCACTGGCCGGAGAACGGCCCGATGCCGGTGGCCACGAACATCAGCCAGGACAGCATCTCGCCCCGCGCCGCGCCGTTCTGCGGCGGCAGGAACTGGCCCGTCTTCTCGGCGAGGTAGAGGAGGATGGCGTTCGAATCGAACACCGTCGTCTCCCCGTCCACGATCGCCGGCACCTTGGCGTTCGGGTTGACCGCCGCGTAGGCGGCGTCGAACTGGTCGCCCTTGCGGGTGTCCACCGGCACCGGCTCGTAGGGGAGGCCCAGCTCCTCCAGGCAGAGGGCGACCTTCATCGGATTGGGCGAGAGGTTGTAATAGAAGCGGATCACGCGCGCTCTCCGGGGCTGACGCCTATTCGGTGACGATCTTGTAGCTGCGGCCTGGCACGAGGGCCGCCCCGCGCTCCAGGCCGTTCAGGACGAGGAACCGGTCGAGGGCGCGGTCGGACACGACCATGCGCCGGGCAAGCTCCTCCGCATTGGCGCCCCCCGCCTGGACGATCTGCAGATGGGTCGGGCGCAGGGCCGCGACCTCCTCCGGCGGGACCTCGGCGAGGCTCGACACCCAGCGCTGGAAGGCGGCCTCCGGGTCGGCGCTGCCCTTGGCCGCCATGATCATCCGGTAGGTCGCGCCGCCGAGGCAGATCGCGGCGAGGCGGAACGTCCAGTCCTTGCCCCGCGACAGGGCGAAGGCGGCCGGGTTGCCGTTGACCTCCCGGCTCTCCGAGCCGGCGGGGTCGAGGCTGTCGTTCCAGGTCGCCTTGAGCATCGCGTCGAGGCCCTGGCCCTCCTTGGTCTCGATCTGGTCGAACAGGAGGCGGCGGTTGCCGTCCGCCGTGGTGCCGAGCACCGCCGAGCGGGTGTTCTCCAGGCTGAACCCCTCCGGCACCGCGAAGGCGATGCCGAGGCCGGAATGGATGAAGCGCCCGCTGCGCACCACGCCGTCGCGGGGGCTGTCGCCGTAGGCCAGCCCGTCGATGGCGGTGAGGTAGCGGCTGCGGTCGTCGGTGCCGATGCCCGGCGCGCCGATCTTGCGGGCGGCGCGGATGGCGAGGTTCACGCGCTCGGTCGTGCCGGGATGGGTGGCGAGCATGTCGGGCTCGCCCGCCGTGCCGCCGCCCTGCTTCAACTGGACGGTGCGGTTGAGCGCCGTGAGGAACCGCGCCGCCGCGAAGGGGTCGTAGCCCGCCGTCGCGAGGGTCTTCACCCCGGCGGCGTCGGCCTCCAGTTCCTGCTCGCGGGAGAAGCGGGCGAGGGCGAAGCGCGACTGGCTCTTGAGCTGCGCCCCCGTGTCGGGGTCGTTCAGCACGTCCGCCACCACCTTGCTCACCAGGGCGGAGCGCAGTTCCAGCTCGCTGCGGGCGGTGGCGTGGTTGAGGGTGACGTGAGCGATCTCATGCGCCAGCACCGCCGCGACCTCGGACGTGTCGTTGGCGAGCGCCACGAGCCCGCGCGTGACGTAGAGCCGCCCGTTCGGCAGGGCGAAGGCGTTGACGACGGGCGAATCCAGCAGGGTGACGGCGTAGCTCTGGTCCGGCCGGTCGCTCGCCTTCACGAGGCGGTCGGTGACTTCGGTCAGCAGGCGCGTGACGGCGGGGGCCTTCACCTCGCCGCCGAAGGAGGCGACGAGCTTCTGGTGGTCGGCATCGGTCGCGCGCTCGCGGCCCGTCACCTTGGGCGCCCCGGCCGGCACGCGCACGGCGGTGGGCGTGCTCACGGAACCGGTCTGGTCCGCCACGCAGGCGCCCAGAGCCAGGGCGGCGAGGCCGAGACAGGCCGCCCGCCGGAAACCGACCAACCCCCGCATCACGTCCATCGCGCTCAGCGCCGCATCCCAGAATCGTCCTGCCCGTGCAGCACCTCGATCGCATCGGGCGTCGCGGCCGCGATGACGGGGCCGCGCCCGATCTCGATGACGCCACGGACCCGCACGCGTGTGCCGTGCAGCGAGTCGGCAGTCAAACCATGGGCGGCCATCGTTCGCCAAGTGCGTTTCGTTACCGTGACGGTCAAGCCGTCGCCGCCCCGAGGGACGAAGTCGAGATAGGTGCGCGTGCCGCGCTCGCCGACATGGCGGACGATGCCCTCGATCACGGCGAAGCGCCCGGCCAACCGCCGGAGGGCGGGGCCGTCCTGCGCATCGGGGGAGGCTTCGCGCCACAGGCCGAGCCGGCGCCGCCGGGCGGCCTCCTCCACAAGGCGGAGGGCGGGGCGGCAGAGGGCGTCCGCCTCGCCGGGATCGACGGCGGCGAGGCCCGCCGCCACGAGGTCTCCGGCGAGGTCGGCGTCGTCGTCGAGGGCTTCGGCGCCGACGCGCTCCCGGCCCCAGCGGTTCGGCAGGCCGCGCGGCGTCACGAGGATGCGCTGCCCGGCCCTGGCCGAGAGCCTTTCGCACGCCGATTCGTCGTCCTCCGGCCAGCGGAGGGAATCGAGCACGGCCCGTCCGCCCGAGGCGAATCGCAATTCGCCCCGGGGGCCGAGTCCCGCCAGGGTCTCGGTCCGGGCCGGGGCCGCCCGGCAATCGGGGTGGGCGACGGGCTCGGCGGGGGCGGAACACGGCCACACCAGGAGCGTGAGAAGCGCCGAGTGACGCCGCACACCCATGGTTCCCGGCCTCCGACGGTGTTGGCCGCGCCCCACGGAGATGCTAAGGACGCGCGGTTGTCTCCGTAGCTCAGCTGGACAGAGCACAGGTTTCCTAGAGGTTCAAATTGGGCGTCGCGCTGGGAAACCGCGCGACGGATCCGCTCAAAGTCGGGGAAAGCTTCCGGCCCGGTGCCTCGGCACCACGGCCCTGCCGATCCCGAGCCAAGCCCGCCCCGGCGGGAAGGTGTAGAGACTAGACGGGCGGCACCTACAGGCCGAAAGGCCCAGGGTGAAGGGATAGTCCAGACCACGAACGCCTTGGGCCGACGGCCGGGCGGCGGCGAAAGCCGAGGTGGTATGAAACCTGGGGTCGCAGGTTCGAGCCCTGCCGGGGACACCATCATCCTCTAAGGCCTTGATTGGCCTGAAACTCCGACGATATCAGTACCTTAGCAGCCGCCGGTCCTACATCCGGTGATGCAAACGCTATGGCTCTGATGTCGTATTTCATCCGCGACCGCCACAGCACCTACTACTTCCGACGGCCGATCCCGGTGGCGCTGCGGCCCTTCATGCTGGTCCCGTGGACGGGCAAGACGGCTTGGATCAAGAGCCTTAGGACGAAGGTCCCGGCAGTCGCCAAAAAGGCTGGCGCGGCTGCCCTGAGGGACAGTCTCGCTGACTTCGAGGCGGCCGAACGGGCGCAACGTGGTGAGACCCCTGTGGCCCAAGCGCATCGGTTTGGCGCCATGCCTGCGGCGGAGGAGATTACCTCTGACTTCCTCGCCACCTTGCTCGCAGCGGATGAGGCCGAGCGGCTTGATGGTGATTCGCGGCGCCACCTTCAGACCGCAGCGGAGCGGGCTCAGTGGGCTGCTCTGGAGAAGGTCCAACACGGTCGCCGGGGGATGGGCCGGGACCATGCCCACGTCTACCGTCTTGAGCTAGAGGAACTGCACGCGGAGTACCGCGAGGCGCTGTCCCGGTTTGACCCCTCGATAGTGGACGCTGAGTGCCGGGCCTACCTCCGCGCTAAAAACACACCGATAGACCCTGAGTCCGAAGCCTTTCATGAGGCCGGTCTTGCGATCCTTCGGCCCCACACTGAGCCGCCACGGAGAAGTCGGAACGTCGCACCATACGGATGGTTGGCCTTCAAACAGGGAGGCTACGACATGAAGACCATCACGCTCGCCATTGCCGCCACGCTGGCGCTGGGTACCGCCGCCTACGCCGCGGAAGGCACCACCGCGACAGGTTCCGGGGAGACCCGCTCGGGCACCATGAACAGCACCGGGGCCAAGGACGCGGGCTCGGGGTCAACTCCAGGTGCTGCCGGGAGCGGGCCGTCAACGGGCAGCATGAGCCGTTCGGGTACGCAGAACAGCACGGGTGCCAAGGACGCGGGCTCGGGCTCGACACCGGGTGCCGCTGGCGGCGCAGGTAGCGGGCGGTAGGTTGCTTAAGGTCGGGCCCGCAGGACTGGGCCCGGCCGAATGCTTGCAAGCGGAACGAGACGACGGGTGCTACGGGGGAAATCCAACTCCCGCCTGTCTCGGGTGACGCCTCACGTGCGTGACCCCTCGGGGCGGAACTAAGCAGGGACAGGGCGACAAGGCGGAGGGCGGATGCAGCGCTACTTCTTTCACACTCACATTGGTGATGAAGTGATTGTGGACCCCGATGGCCGCGAGTTGGCGAACGCCGATGAAGCCTGGGAGGCCGCCAAAGTGCTGGCGCTGCAATTGCTCCAGGGCGCCGACAGCGATCCCGATCTGATGAGTGCGGTATTGTTTGTGTCTGATGACGCAGCGGAGCTTGTGCTGGAGTTCCCTCTAACGGAGGCTTTGACGGCAGAGCTAATTCCTGAGGCTGAGGAGGGCGGCAACACGCTGCATTGAAGCTCGATTGAGCGCTTTCGTCGCCTGATCCCCGGAGAAATGTAATGCAGCTCAGCCAACATCTCGCTCTGCCGAGATGCCCGCACTGCAAACGTGCTAATCCGACGCTCGCTATGCGATGGCCCCCTACCATCACCGAACGAGCTGATGGCGGCAAACAAGAACTCTGGGCGGGATATAGCTGCACAACGTGTGGTTCAGTCGTTTTGGCTCGGGCAAGACCGGAGGCTTACGGGAGCATTCACGAAAGCGATATCATCAGTCTCTACCCATCTACGCGATCTGTTCACGAAGACATTCCCCCGATAGCAAGAAAATTTCTGCAACAGGCGGTGGATACTCTTCACGCTCCCGATGCTTCAGCGGTCATGGCAGGAAGTGCTGTCGATGCTATGCTGAAAGAGCTTAGCTATACCGAGGGCTCGGTCTACAAGCGCATCGAATCCGCAGTTGCAGACCATAAGCTTACGGAGGGCATGGGTGAGTGGGCCCATTCGGTTCGCCTAGGATCAAATCGCCCGCGACATGCAGACTCGGAAAATCCGCATGTCTCTCCGAAGGAAGCCGAACAGGCAGTCGAGTTCGCTTTGGCCCTAGGGGATTTTCTGTTCGTTCTAAAGGCTAAGATCGATAGGGGGATCGCGAGGGCGAAAGCCTGAACCATTCGTTTGAAGCGAATTTCATATTGACTACCAACAAGCCACTCCTACTTATTACGCGGACTTGGCGTTGGCAAGATACTGTTATCGTTGGTTGATTAGTGTTCGGCACGCCCCCCTGCCGGGGACACCATTCTTCTTTCCACCCCACCGCCGCACCATGCCGCGTGGCATCCCCCCTCAGGCGGACTTCCGTCCGCCTGAATCTTGAATACAATCGCCCGCAGAAGAGAGCCCGGACGAGGCTCGACGGGGGGAATTCGTGGCGGCAGGGACGGCTGAGACACCCCGCGCGGCGGCGCGGAAGGATGCCGGGCTGGCCCGGCGGCTCGCGGAACGGCTCAAGGGCGAGGCGCGCTTCGACGCCTTCACCCGGGGGCGCTACGCCACCGACGCCTCGATCTACCAGATCACCCCCGCCGGCGTGGTCCTGCCGCGCTCCGGCGACGACATCGCCGCGACCCTGCAGATCGCCGCCGAGCACGGCGTGCCCGTCATCATGCGGGGCGGCGGCACCTCGCAGAACGGCCAGCCCATCGGCACCGGCCTCGTCGTGGATTGCTCGCGCCACTTCAACGGCGTGCTCGATTACGATGCGGAGGCCGGCACGATCACCGTCGAGCCGGGGGTGGTGCTGGAACGGCTGAACGCAAGGCTGAAGGCGGATGGGTGGTTCTTCCCCGTCGAGCCCTCCACGGCGACCCGCTGCACCATCGGCGGCATGGCCGGCAACAATTCCTGCGGCGCCCGCTCCCTCCGCTACGGCACGATGCGCGACAACGTGCTGGCGATCCGCGCCCTGCTGCCGGACGGCGAGCCCTTCGCCTTCTCCCTTACTGGCAACGACGCCTCGGGCGTCGCCGGATCGGCGCGGGCGGAAGACCTCGCGGTGCGGATGCTGCGCCTCGCCCACGACCACCGGGACGAGATCGAGGCGCGCTACCCGAAGGTGCAGCGCCGGGTCGGCGGCTACAACCTCGATGCGCTGGTGATGGACCGGCCGAACCTCGCCCACCTGCTCGTCGGGTCCGAGGGGACGCTGGCCGCCACCACGGCGGTGACGCTGAAGCTCTCGCGCCTACCGACGCACCGGGTGATGGGCGTCTGCCATTTCCCCTCGTTCCGCGCGGCGATGGAGACGACCCGGCACATCGTCGCCCTCGACCCGGTGGCGGTGGAACTCGTGGACAACAACGTCCTCGTGCTCGGCGCCGACATCCCGCTGTTCCGCACGACGCTGGCCGACATCACCCGCGGCAAGCCGAACTGCCTGCTGCTGGCCGAATTCGCGGGGGACGACCTCGCGGCCCTGAAGCGCGACCTCAAGCGCCTCGAGTCCTGCATGGCCGACCACGGCTTCCCGAACGCGGTGGTCGAGGTGATCGAGCCCGCCCGGCAGAAGCCGGTCTGGGAGGTGCGGGAAGCCTGCCTCAACATCATGATGTCGATGAAGGGCGACGCGAAGCCGGTGTCCTTCATCGAGGATTGCGCCGTCCCCCTCGAACACCTCGCCGACTACACCGACGCCGTGACCGAAGTGTTCACCAAGCACGGCACGCGGGGCACGTGGTACGCCCACGCCTCGGTGGGCTGCCTGCATGTGCGCCCGATCCTCGACATGAAGCTCGGGGGCGACGTCGCGAAGATGCGTGCCATCGCCGAGGAGACCTCGGAACTGGTCCGCCGCTACAAGGGCTCGTATTCCGGCGAGCACGGCGACGGCATCTCCCGCTCGGAATTCGTGGAGCCGCTGTTCGGCGCGACGCTGGCCCGCGCCTTCGAGACGGTGAAGGACGGGTTCGACCCGGAGAACCACCTCAACCCCGGCAAGATCGTCCGCCCCCTGCGGATGGACGACCGCAGCCTGTTCCGCTTCAAGCCCGATTACGCGGTGACGGCGCCCGCCCGGACGGCCCTCGACTGGGCGGACTGGGGCGGCTTCGGCGGCGCCGTGGAGATGTGCAACAACAACGGCACCTGCCGGAAGCTCGCGGGCGGGGCGATGTGCCCCTCCTACCGGGTGACGAAGGAGGAGCAGCACCTCACGCGCGGCCGGGCGAACTCCCTGCGGCTGGCCATCTCCGGCCAGCTCGGGACCGACGCCTTCACCAGCCCCGAGATGAAGCGGACGATGGACCTCTGCGTGTCGTGCAAGGCCTGCCGGCGCGAATGCCCGACCGGCGTCGACATGGCCAAGATGAAGGTCGAGTTCCTGCACCATTACCACGCCAAGCACGGCCTGCCCCTGAAGGACCGGCTGATCGGGCTGATGCCGCATTATGCGGGCGTGGCCGCGCGGCTCGCGCCGCTCCTCAACCTGCGGGACCGGCATCCGGCCCTGGCGGCGGTGTCGGAGCGGGTCACGGGCTTCTCGGCGCGGCGCACCCTGCCGCAATGGCGGCGGCCGTGGAAGGAGATCGGCGAGCCCGCCCACCCCTCCGACATCACGGGCGACTTCCGCGACGTGATCCTGTTCGGCGACACGTTCAACCGCGCCTTCGAGCGGGAGAACCTGGAAGCCGCCGAGCGGGTGCTCGCGGCGGCGGGCTACCGGCTGCACCGGGTGTTTCCGGCCAAGGGCCGCCGGCCCCTGTGCTGCGGCCGGACCTGGCTCGCCTCGGGCCAGACCGACCGGGCGCGGGCGGAGGCACGGCGCACCCTTGACGCGTTGCTGCCTTATGTCCGCGCCGGGGCGCGGGTGGTCGGGCTGGAACCATCCTGCCTGCTCACCTTCCGCGACGAGTTCCTGGCCCTGCTACCGGGCGAGGAGGCGCAGGCGCTCGCCCAGCAATCCCTGCTGATCGAGGAATTGCTGATGCGCGACCTTTCGGCGGGGCGGATCAGCCTGCCCTTCGTCCATCAGGGCGGCCGATTGGCGCATCTGCACGGGCATTGCCACCAGAAGTCGTTCGGCGTGATGGGCCCCGTGGAGACGCTGCTGCGCTCCGTGCCTGGTCTCGATGTCCGGGTGATCGAGTCGAGCTGTTGCGGCATGGCCGGGGCGTTCGGCTACGGCAAGGACACGGTGGACGTGTCCTTCGCCATGGCGGAGCTGTCCCTGTTCCCGGCCCTGCGGCAGGCGGGGCCCGAGGATCTCGTGGTCGCGGACGGCACGTCGTGCCGTCACCAGATCCACGACGGCCTGGGAATCCAGGCCAAGCATGTGATCCGCGTGCTCGACCAAGCTTTGACGCCTCGACACTGAATACAGGTGCACCTACACATATTGTTCCAGTGGCTCGGTCGTGCGCGACCGGGCGGGTTCTGTGTGTGCGCATGAACAAGATCGAATCCGGCTTCGGCATCAGCCGCCGCTACCTCCATGACGAGGTGGCGGACCGTATGCGCGAGTTGATCCAGTCCGGCGAGATGGAGCCGAAGGAACGGATCAACGAGAGCGAGTTGACAGAGCGGTTCGGCATCTCGCGCACCCCCCTGCGCGAGGCGATCAAGATCCTCGCCACCGAGGGCCTGCTCGAATTGCTGCCGAACCGGGGTGCCCGCGTCGCGAGCATCACCGAAGCCGAACTGGAGGACATGATCGAGGTCATCGCGGGCCTGGAGGCGACGGCCGGCGACCTCGCCTGCCGCACCATCACCGACGAAGAGATCGATGCGATCCAGGTCGATCACGACGCGATGGTCAGCGCCTTCAAGGCGGGGGACGAGGCCGGCTACTTCGCCCATAACCGCCTGATCCACGAGGCGATCATGGCGGCGGCGCGCAACGCGACGCTGACAAGCATCTATCTCAGCCTGTCGGGCCGGGTGCAGCGCTCGCGCTACCGCGCCCACCAGACGCAGGACCAGTGGCAGCAGGCCATGTCGGAGCACGAGCAGATGATCGTGCACCTGCGCGTCCGCGACGGCGCCGCCCTCGGGAGCCTGCTGCGGGAGCATATCCGCGGCAAGAAGCGGGTGATCGCGGCGAATTACGTCGACCTCGGTGCGGCCTAGGCCGCGTCCGGCGCCCTCAAGCCCGCCACGAGGTCGGCGAAGCGGTCGCCCTGCACGAGGACGTGGCTGCGCAGGCGGTCCGCCGCGAGGGCGTCGTCGCCGACGAGGATGGCCTCCACGATGGCCCGGTGCTCCGCGAGGGATTGCGGCAGCCTCTGGCGCACGCGCAGTTGCAGCCGGCGGTAGGGGGCGAGGCGGCGGTGCAGGGTCAGGGCCTGCTCCGCCAGGAAGGCGTTGCGGCTCGCCCGGTAGATGAGGCCGTGGAACACGTAGTTCTCGGCGTAATACGCCTCGCAATCGTCGGAGGCCGCCGCGCAGGCCGCGAGCGCCGCCTCCAGCGCCTCCCTGTCCGAGGCGGCGAGGCGCCGCGCCGCCAGCCGCCCGCAGGCCGCCTCGATCTCGGCCATGGTCTCGAACATCGCCACGAGGTTGTGAGGCTCCGGTGAGCTGACGATCGTGCCGCGCCGGGGCTTCGTCTCCACGAGGCCGCTCACCGCCAGTTGCAGCAGCGCCTCGCGAATCGGCGTGCGCGACACGCCGAACCGGGCCGCGAGCTGCACCTCGTCCAGGCGCGCCCCCAGGGCCAGCCGCCCCTCGACGATCTCGTCCTCGATCGTCTGCCGGAGATCCTGAGCGCGGCTCATCCTCCCCCTCCCGTCCTGGCGTCCGGGTTCGTTGATGCCCCGAATTGCGCAACCATTATGCGAGGGCGTTGACAAAATATACAAGAGGCCTTCTTCTGCATATCAGAATGGTATCGATGAATACCGCAGCGCACACAATATTCGCCGCCATTGTGCGGCGCGGGAGGTGCCCATGACGCCCACACGACGCCATTTCGTCGCCGCGACCCTTGCCGCCCCGGCGCTCCTGCGCTTCGGGTTGAGCGGGGCGAAGGCGGCCACCACGCTCAAGCTGTCGCACCAGTTCCCCGGCGGGACGATCGACGAGGGCGATTTCCGCGACCGGATGTGCCGGATGTTCGCCAAGCAGGTCGGCGAGAAGACCAAGGGCGCGCTGGACGTGCAGGTCTATCCCGGCTCGTCGCTGATGAAGACGAACGCCCAGTTCGGCGCCATGCGGAAGGGCGCCCTCGACATGTCGCTCTACCCGGCGCCCTATGCCGGCGGCGAGGTGCCCGAGATGAACATCGGGCTGATGCCGGCCCTCGTGACCTCCTACGATCAGGCCATCGCCTGGAAGAGCGCCCCCGTGGGGCGCAAGCTCACCGAGATCCTGGCCGCGAAGGGCATCGTGCTGGTCTCGTGGGTGTGGCAGGCGGGCGGCGTCGCGAGCCGCGAACGCCCGCTGGTCGGCCCCGCCGACGCCAAGGGCATGAAGGTGCGCGGCGGCTCCCGCGAGATGGACATGATGATGAAGGAGGCGGGCGCGGCCACCCTCTCCATCCCGTCGAACGAATCCTACGCCGCCATGCAGACCGGCGCCTGCGACGCGGTCATCACCTCCTCCACCAGCTTAATCTCCTTCCGCCTGGAGGAATTGTCGAAGGCGCTCACCTCCGGCCGCCAGCATTCCTACTGGTTCATGCTGGAGCCGATCATGATGTCGAAGATCGTGTTCGACGGCCTGCCCAAGGACCAGCAGGACGCGATCATGGCGACCGGCGCCGAACTCGAGAGCTTCGGCCAGGCCGGCGCCAAGGCGGACGACACCCGCGTCGAGGAGCTGTTCGCCAAGGCGGGCGCGAAGGTCGATCAGATCGACGAGGCGACGCTCGGCAAGTGGCGCGACATCGCCCGCGCGACGGCCTGGAAGGACTATGCCGGGAAGAACGCAAGCTGCGCCGAGCTCCTGAAGCTCGCGGAGCAGGTGGCCTAGCCGGAACTGTCACCGACCGGCCGCGCGGACAGGGATGAAATCCCGCCATGCGGCCGTTTGATGGTCTGCCGCGGGTGCGGCCGACGGCGCAGGAACGCCGCGACCGAACAGGGGGGAAGCCGGTGATCACACGACGCCATGTCCTTGGCGCGGCCTTGGCGATGGGCGGCCTCGTCGCCTGTCCGGCCGTGCTGCGCGCGCAAGCGCCGAAGATCCTGAAGCTGTCGCACCAGTTTCCCGGCGGCACCCTGGAGGAGGGCGACGCCCGCGACCGCATCGCCCGCCGCTTCGCCGCCGAACTCGAGAAGCGCACGGGCGGCGGCCTGCAAGTCCAGGTCTACCCGACCTCGTCGCTCATGAAGACGCTGGCCCAGTTCAGCGCCGTCCGGAAGGGCGCCCTCGACATGAGCCTCGTGCCGCTCTCCTACGCGGGCGGCGAGGTGCCCGAGACCAACCTCGCCCTGATGCCGGCCGTCGTGGCGAGCTACGAGCAGGCCGCCAAGTGGCGCGACGCCAGGATCGGCGAGGAATTCTCCAAGACGCTGGCCGAGAAGGGCGTCGTCATCCTCACCTGGGTCTGGCAGTCGGGTTCCGTCGCCTCGAAGGTGAAGCCGATTCTCCTGCCCGAGGACGTGAAGGGCGTGAAGGTGCGCGGCGGCGGGCGCGAGATCGACATGATGTTCCAGGCGATGGGGGGCATCGTCTCCACCATGCCGTCGAGCGAGATGTATATCGGCATGCAGACCGGCGCCCTGGAGGCGGCGATCAGCTCGTCCACCAGCCTGATCTCGTTCCGCCTGGACGAGATGACGAAGAACCTCACCGCCGGCCGGGGCCGCTCGTTCTGGTTCGTCCTCGAACCGCTGATCATGTCGAAGATCGTCTTCGACGGGCTGTCCCCCGAGCAGAAGAAGGCGCTCGTCGATGTCGGGCGCGAGATGGAGGCCTTCTCCTTCGCCGCCGCCAAGGCCGACGACGAGGAACTCGTGAAGATCTACGGCGCGCGCGGCGTGCAGATCCACGACCTCAGCGACGCCAACATCGAGAAGTGGCGAGAACTCGCCCGGGGCACGGCCTGGAAGGACTTCTCGGGCAAGAGCGCGCGCTGCGCGGAACTCCTCAAGCTGGCGGAGCAGGTTTCGTGAGTCACGGTTTCGACGCCGCCACGGCGATCTCCGAGGCGCATGCCCCGCCCGAGCCGCGAATCCCCGGCACCCTCGGGGTGCTCGACCGGATGTCGAAGGCGATCAACCGCATCATCATGGGGTTCGGCGGGCTGGCGCTGTTCGGCGCCTGCCTCGTGCTCAGCTACAGCGTGGTGATCCGCTACGTCTTCCACGAGCCAACCGAGTGGCAGGACGAGATGGCGGTGTTCCTCATCGTCGGCGCCACCTTCGGCTCGGCGGCGGCGGTGCAGGCCAAGCGCGGCCACGTCGCCATCGAGGCGCTGACCGGCCTGCTGCCGCCCTCCGTCAACCGGGTGCGGCTGGTGCTGGTCGATTGCGTCAGCCTCGCCTTCTGCCTGTTCTTCGCCTGGAAGAGCTGGTCCCTCGACCACGAGGCCTGGGTCGATGGACAGGTCTCGCAATCGACCTGGGGTCCGCCGCTCTGGATTCCCTACACCCTGATGGCGGTGGGCATGAGCCTGCTCTGCCTGCAGATCGCCCTGCAGATCGCCGAGGCGATCCGCTTGGGCCCGAGCGGCGCCGGCTGGGCCCGGCCGAAGATCGGGCTCGGCGCCGACATCAACCGCGACATGAGGGGACGCCCGGACGTGACGCCGGCCGGTCCCGACCCGATGGGGAAGACCGTCCGCACCGGCCAAAAGGCCGGACAGGCTCGCGGCTGAGGCAGGGGACACACGATGAGCGTCGCGACGATCGGTTTCCTCTACGCCGGTGCCACCCTGGGGGCGATGCTCTCAGGGATTCCCATCGCCTTCGCGCTGGGCGCGGTGGCGCTGGCCTTTATGCTGGCCTTCATGCCCGCCGCCTCCCTCGATACGGTGGCGCAGAACGTCTACGAGGAGATGGCCTCCATCACCCTCCTCTCGATCCCGCTCTTCATCCTGAAGGGCGCCGCCATCGGCCGCTCGCGGGCGGGGCAGGATCTCTACTCGGCCATGCATGCCTGGATGCACCGCATCCCCGGCGGGCTCGGCATCGCCAACGTCTTCGCCTGCGCCCTGTTCGCGGCCATGGCGGGATCGAGCCCCGCGACCTGCTCGGCCATCGGCTCGGCGGGCATCCCGGAGATGAGGAAGCGCGGCTACTCGCCGGGCTTCGCGGCGGGCATCATCGCGGCGGGCGGCACGCTCGGCATCCTGCTGCCGCCCTCGATCACCATGATCCTCTATGCGGTGGCAGCCGAGCAATCCCTCGGGCGGCTGTTCCTGGCCGGCATCGGGCCGGGCCTCCTGCTGGTCGGCCTGTTCGCGACCTGGGCGATGTTCCGCTTCCGCTCCGAATACGCCACCGCCAAGGCGGTGCTGGAGAACGGCGGCCCGGCCTCGCCGATCCTCGCCGAAGACAAGTACAGCATGGCGCAGCGCTTCTCGACGCTGCCCCGCGTGGCGCCCTTCGTCATCCTGCTGACCGGCGTGATGGTGGCCCTCTACGGCGGCTACGCCACGCCCTCCGAGACGGCGGGCCTCGGCGGCCTGCTGGCGCTGGCCCTGATCGCGGCGATCTACGGCGTGTGGCGGGCGCGTGACGTGAACCCGATCCTCACGGCGACGCTGCGGGAATCGACCATGCTGATGCTGATCATCGGCATGTCGCTCCTCTACGCCTACGTGATGAGCTACCTCCACATCTCGCAATCGGCGGCGGCGGCGATCGTGGCGATGCAGCTCTCGCCCTGGCTGCTGCTGCTGACGATCCTCGGCCTCGTGATCGTGCTCGGCTTCTTCCTGCCGCCGGTCTCGATCATCCTGATGACGGCGCCGATCATCCTTCCGCCGCTCAAGGCCGCCGGGTTCGACCTCGTGTGGTTCGGCGTGGTGATGACGATCACCATGGAGATGGGGCTGATCCACCCGCCGGTGGGCCTCAACATCTTCGTCATCAAGAACATCGCCCCCGACATCCCGCTTTCGGACATCATCTGGGGCACGCTGCCCTTCGTGATCCTGATGGCGGTGGCGATCCTGATCCTGTGCCTCGTGCCCGGAATCGCCATGTGGCTGCCGGACCTGCTGCTCAGCAACACGCGGTAGGGGCGGGCTTAGGCCCGCGCGATCCCCGTTTGGTCGAGCTTGGCCAACGCATCGCTCACCTTTTCGCCCCCGATCGTCAGGTCGGGGGCGATCTCGTTCAGGGGCACCAGCACGAAGGCGCGCTCGCGCACGTAGCGATGGGGCAGGACGAGGCGCTCGTCCTCCACCGCCGCGCCCTCGTAGGCCAGGACGTCGATGTCGATGATCCGGGGGCCCCAGCGTTCCTCGCGGATGCGGCCGAGGTCGCGCTCGATGCCCTGGCAGGCGTCGAGCAGGGCATGGGGAACGAGATCGGTCTCGATGGCGACCGCGCCGTTCAGGAACCAGGGCTGGTCCGTCTTGCCCCAGGGCGGGGTGCGGTAATCCGGGGAGCGGGCGACGACCCTGATGCCGGGGATGGCGGCGAGCTTGTCCACCGCCCGGTCCAGCATCGCGGCCATGTCGCCGATATTGCTGCCGATGCCGAGCCACGCCTTCACCGCGCGCCCTCCCGGCGGCGGGTGATGGTGACGCCGACCCGCTCCAGGATCGCGGGCACCGGGGCGCTCGGCTTGTCGACCCGCACGGTGATCGCCGCGATGGCCGGGAAGCCAGCCAGGATGTCCTGCGCGATGGTCTCGGCCAGGGCCTCGATGAGCTGGAAGCGGCGCTCCGTGGCGATGGAGACGGCGATGGCCGTCAGGTCCGCGTAGCTCACGGTCTGGGCCACGTCGTCCGCCCGGCCGGCGGGGGCGAGGTCGAGCTCGGCGTCGAGGCCGAGATAGAAGCGCTGGCCCAGCACCTCCTCTTCCGGCAACACGCCATGGCGACCGAAGACGGCGATGCCCTCGACGCGGATATGGTCGCTCATGCCCGCGACTCCGGCCGCATCACCGCATCGACGACGCGCATCGCGTCCACATGGGCGGCGACGTCGTGGACGCGCACGATGTCGGCCCCGAGCGTGCCCGCGAGCGCATGTGCGGCAAGGGAGCCGTAGAGCCGGTCGGCCGGCTTGGTCTCGCGGTCGTGCAGGCGCCCGAGCAGCGATTTCCGCGAGACGCCGACGAGGAGCGGGAAGCCGAGCGCCCGGATCTCCGGCAGGCGCCGCAGGGCTTCGAGATGCTGCTCCCAGGTCTTGCCGAAGCCGACGCCGGGATCGAGCACGATGTCCCCGTCCGGGATGCCGGCCTTGCGGGCGATGCCCAGCGAGCGGTCGAAGAAGGCGAGCATGTCGGCCACGATGTCGAGGCCGGGGTCGATGGTCTCGCGGTTGTGCATCACGATGACCGGGGCGCCATGGGCGGCGGCCACCGAGGCGATGTCCGGCTCGCGCTGAAGCCCCCAGACGTCGTTGACGATTCCGGCGCCCGCCGCGAGGGCGAGGTCGGCGGTGGAGGCCTTGTAGGTGTCGATGGAGATCGGGATCCGAAGGTGCCCGGCGAGCGCCCGGATCACCGGCAGGACGCGGGCCTGCTCCTCCTCGGCCGGCACGGGGGTGTGGCCGGGGCGGGTGGATTCGCCGCCGATGTCGAGGATCGCCGCCCCTTCCGCCGCCAGCCTCTCGGCCTGGGCACGGGCCTCGGCCTCGCCCCGGAACAGCCCGCCATCCGAGAAGGAATCCGGCGTGACGTTGAGGATGCCCATTACGAGACTTCGCCGCCCGAGATCGGGCAGCAAACCGGGGAGGGCGGGGGAGCGGGGTGTCTCGGTCACGGACCCGGTGTGCGGGAAACGGGGGCGGCGCGCAACGGGACGTCGCCCCCGAATTATGGGCCGATCAGCCCCGGTAGCAGCGGATCTCGGCCTCGGCCTGGGCGCGGCGCAGGTCGGCGACCTTGTCGTCGAAGATCTTGGTCGACTTGAACTCGTTGGCCCGCTGGCCGATGCCCTGGCGCATCGACAGGATCGTGCTCGCCTGCACGTACTTGTCGTAAGGCAGGATCGCGGCGAGCTGATCCACCGAGCAGGAGCACTTCTCCAGGCTCTCGCGGGTCTGCCCGTTGGCGGCCATGCAGCCGAACACGTAATCCACCCGCGCGTTGGTCGGGTAGTCGTTCTCCTCGGCAGCGCGGCCGGGCGCGGCGGCGAGGCCGGCCCCCAGGGCGGTGAGGATCGCGAGACTAGCCAGCCTTCTGCTCATAGCCGAGCTTCTCCTCCAGCAATTCGCCGCCATCCTTGGTCTTGGACACGGCTTCCATGGACACGATCTCGCCCGGGACCGAGGGCGAGGTGACGAACGTATAGGTGAGGTTCTCGAGGCCGCGCATGCGCTCGCCCATCGGATCGCCCAGGAAGGGCTGCATCTCGATGCGATACGCATCGACCTGCTTGCCGTCGAACGGGATCTTGACCGGCGTGACGGTCGCCTTCTCGCGCATGCCCTTGCGGATCGCGAGCTTCAGGTAGCGCGGGTTCGCCTCCAGCACCTTGGAGAGCGCCATCACGTGGTTTTCGAGGAAGAGCGGCACGATGGGGTTGCCCACCATGTCCTCGAACGGCCCCGCCGGGCGGCGGTTCAGGCCGGAGAACATGGCGACGTCCATGTTGCGGCCGTCGGGCTGCTTGCCCGGCTCGACCTTGATCGTCACCGTGTCCTGCAGCGGCGCGCCGAAGGGGCCCTTCGCGATGCCGGAGCGGCGCAGGTAATCGTAGGTGAGGGTGCTGCCCGGCGCCGCGTTCTTCATCTGCGGCTGCTCGAACAGCAGGTCGGCGGCGCTGGGCGCGGCCGTGGCGTTGGCTTGCGTCGGCGCGGGCGTTTCCGTGGCCGACACGAGGGTCGGGGCGGACAGGCCGAGGGCGAGGGCAGCCGCGACGGGGATGAATCTCACGAAGAGGCACCTTCTTTCAGCGGCGAGCGGATGTTGCTGCCGATCGTGCGGTAGACGTAGTCGGGAGGCGTCTCGGCCGCCTCCTCGACGGCGAGGGCACGCACCTTGGCGTGCAACGGGGAGAGGGAGCAGGCCGGATCGGTCGCCGCCGCATCGCCCGCCAGCGCGAGCGCCTGGCAGCGGCATCCGCCCCAATCCTTCTCCCGGCGGTCGCAGGAGCGGCAGGGCTCCTGCATCCAATCGGTGCCGCGATAGGCGGTGAAGGCCGGCGAATCGCGCCAGATCTCCCCGAGAGAGTGGTCCGTCACGTGCCAGAATTCGAGGCCGGGGATCGTTTCCGCCGCGTGGCAGGGCAGCACCTTGCCCTGGGGCGTGACGTTCATGAGCTTGCGGCCCCAGCCGCCGGCACAGGCCTTCGGGTACTTGGCGTAATAATCCGGCACCACGAGGTCGATGACGAGCTGGCCCTTCAGGCGCTCGCGGGCCGCCTCGACGATGCGGATCGACTCGTCCACCTGGGCCTTGTTCGGCATCAGCGCGGCGCGGTTCACGTAGGCCCAGCCGTAATACTGCGTGTGCGCCACTTCGAGGCGCTTGGCGCCCATCTTCACCGCGAGGTCGATGAAGCCCGCCACCTCGTGGATGTTGCCCCGGTGGATCACCGAGTTCAGCGTCAGCGGCAGGCCGAGTTCCACCACCTTGGCGGCGAAGGTCATCTTCTGCGGCTGGGCGTTCTTCAGGCCGCCGATCTTCTCGGCGTTGGCGGCATCGACGCCCTGCACCGACAATTGCACATGGTCGAGCCCGACGTCGTAGAGCGCCTGGAGCTTGTCGAGCGCGCCACCGACGCCGGAGGTGATGAGGTTCGAGTACAGGCCGAGATCGGCGCAGGTCTTGGTGATCTCGACGATGTCGTTGCGGGCGGTGGGCTCGCCGCCCGACAGGTGGACGTGCAGCACGCCGAGGCCCGCCGCCTCCCGCAGCACCCGCTGCCACGTCGCAGTGTCGAGTTCCCCCGAGCGGCGGTCGAGTTCCAGCGGGTTCGAGCAGTAGGGGCAGCGCAGGGGGCAGCGGTGGGTCAGCTCCGCGAGGAGCCCCACCGGGGCCGGCGCTTCCGGGCGGATCGGCGCTTGTGCGTTCATCGCTCCAACACCCGCTTCTCGGCGAGGCCGTCGAGCATCACGCAGATATCCGCCTCGATCGCACGCGGATCGGCGGCGTAGATCGTACCCAACTCGTCGGCGATCTGGGACACCGTGCGCGACCCGTCCACCAGCTTGAGGACGGCGACGGCGTTGTCATCGAGGTCGAAGGTGCGCTCGGGGGCGAGCAGCACGGTCTTGCCGCGCGTCTCGTCATCGCGCAGGCGCACGCCGCGCGGCAGGCGCGGGGTATCGCCCGGCACGGTCCTGCGCGGGCCGGCTTCCGCCTTGGCCGCATCCGCCCCCGCGACGAGGCCGACGCCCGGCTGCCACGCATCCGGCGGGATCATGCCGGGGGCCACGTAGGCGAAGTAGAGCGCGTCGAGCTGCACCCAGAGGACGTTGCACTTGAAGGTCAGCGCGGCCATCGCTTGGCGCTGCAGCTCCGGCGTCGTCGCGTGCTTCTTCACGTAATCGAGGGCGAAGTCGGCATCGCGCGGCGCCTGGGTGAGGCGCTTGTCGAAATAGGCCAGCGTCTCCTTCGTGATGAAATCGTAGTTCTTCAGCATCCCGGCGACGCGCTCGGAGATGATGGTCGGCGAGAACATCTCGGTCAGCGACGAGGCGATGGCCTCCAGGAGCGATCGCTCCGAGACGAAATGCACATAGGCTTCCACGGCGAACTTGGTCGCGGAGAGGATGCCGTTCGTGGAGAGCACATAGTCGCGCTGGAAGCCGACGCCCTCGGCGAGCTTCAGCCAGCGCTCGATGCCGCCGTCGCCGGGGGCGTCGCCGTCATGGTCGACGATGCGCTGGCGCCAGATCCGCCGAAGCTCGGCATCGTGCATCCGGGCGAGGACGGCGGAATCCTTCACCGGGATCATCGCCTGATAATAGTAGCGGTTGAGTGCCCAGGCCCGGACCTGATCCTTCGAGAGCTTGCCGTCATGCAGCAGGCGGTGGAACGGGTGCAGGTTGTGGTAGCGCCGGGCGCCGATGTCGCGCAGGGCGGCTTCCATTTCGTCGCCGGTGAGGAGGCGTTCGCTCTCCGTGGCATCCGGGGTCGGGAAGATGGCGTTCATGGCGTTTCCGGCGTCCGACTTCGGCTCGTGCCCGATGGTCTTGTGACCGACTTCTTGGCGTTGCCCGGACCGAGTGCACGGCCCCAGACCGGGAATGTAGGTACGAGACGCGCCCACTTAAATGGTGCGCGACGCTCAGAGCTGTAGGGCCAGCCCGTCGTGAGCGACCGTCCAACCCGCCGATTCGACGTCGGCCCGCTCGGCCGAGCCCTCCACGAGGACGGGATTGGTGTTGTTGATGTGGACGAAGACCCTCTGCCCGATGGCAACGCCCGACAGGGCCTCGATCGAGCCGTTCTCGCCCCGCATCGGCACATGGCCCATGCGCCAGCCGGTCTTGGTGCCGACACCGGCCCGGATCATGTCGTCGTCGTGCAGCACCGTGCCGTCGAAGAGCAGGGCGTCCACCCCGTCGAGGCGGGCCCGCACCGCGTCGTCCACCAGGGCGCAGCCGGGAATGTAGGCGAGACGGCGGCCGTTGGCCTCGATCATCGCGCCGACCGTCGTCTCGGTCGCCGCGCCGATCTCGACCTCGGCGCCCTCCAGCCAGAGCGGCACCTTCCCCGGCACCGCGAACAGCGTGACGGTGAGGCCGGGCAGGGGCTCGAAGGGGGTTTCCAGCGCCACGTTCGTGCGTCTGACGACGCCCTCGGCCATCACGTCGAACACCCGGTTCGCGTTGACCGAGTCGAGGATGCCGGAGGTGGCGTAGAGCGTATAGGGCTGGCCCTCGCGCAGGGTCAGCAGTCCGGCCACATGGTCCACGTCGCCGTTCGTGAGGAGCACGGCGCGGATGGGGGAGTGGCGCAGCCCCTCGCGCGGATGCATCGTGCTGTTGTCGAACAACTGCTGGCGGATGTCGGGGGAAGCATTGATCAGCAGCCAGTCATCGCCATCGGCGGACACGGCAATGCTCGATTGCGTCCGGGGGCGGACGCGCTCCGGTTCGCTGCGTGCGAGGGAGCAGATGGGGCAGCGGCAATTCCATTGAGGAAGCCCGCCGCCCGCAGCGGAGCCGAGAACCACGACGCGCATGGTGCGTCTCCCGCGATTCCCGGCCCGCCTGAAATCAGTTGAACGTGTCGATCTCGGCCGACTCGTAGCTCGTCACTTCCATGCCGACGCAGATCTCGGACACGACGGGGGCAGCCCAGGCCATGGTGTTTCTCCTTAGTAATTCGTTCACCGAGCGTCCTCAGATCAATCCTAAGAGGACCCTAAGACACTGATGGCGCTCTCGTTTCTGGCGCAGGACTGATATTGTCCATTTGCCCTTCGCATTCAAGCACCAAATTGCCGGATCATCCCAAATTTTTCGTGAGAGGTGAGCCGAAGGGATTGATCCAACAAAATAATTCCGCTCGGACCCCCGCTATCCCCCAAAGGTCCAAGAGCGGGGGATTCATTGCCGGAAATCCGGCCCTCGGGATTCGAGCATGAAGCCCTTGCCGCGCACCGTGGTGAGGACCGGGCCGCCGTAGCGGACGAAATCGGCCATCTTGGAGCGGAGATAGCCGATATAGACATCGACCACGTTCAGGGAGAGCCCGCCCTGGCTCGCCCAGAGCCGGTCGAAGATCTCGGCGCGGGAGACCGGCTTGCCGAGGCTGTCCATGAGCATGGCGAGGAGTTCCGCCTCCCGCGGGGTGAGCCGGGCGCTGGCCTCGCCGCAGGTGACCTGCCGGGTGTCGAGGTCGAAATGCAGCCGGCCGGCGACGAGGCGGGAGCGCGGCGCCTCCGCCTGCTGGCGGCGCATCAGGTGGGTGCGCAGCCGCGCGACCAGTTCGTCGAACTCGAACGGCTTGACGATGTAGTCGTCGGCGCCGAGCGCCAGACCCTCGGCCCGGTCGCGGATCTCGTCGCGGGCCGAGAGGAACAAGATCGGGCCGGAGAAGCCGCCCTCGCGGAGGGAACGGCAGACGTCGTGGCCCGATCCGTCGGGCAGGCCGACATCGAGGAGCACTGCGCCGGGGGCGGGGTCGCGGGCGGCCTTCAGGGCGTCGCCGACGCTGTCGGCGGTGCCGACCTCGAACCCCTCGGCTTCCAGGCCACGGGCGAGAAGGCCCCGGATATCGATGTCGTCCTCGACGATCAGGATCCGCGTCATGCGGCCGGCTCCCTCAGCTTCCCTCCGGCATCCGTTTGCGCGGACGCTCGGCCCATCCATGCCGGCTCGGCGGCGGGAATGTCCAGGCGGACGCGAGCGCCGCGTCCGCCCCCGCCTTCACCGAGATGCAGCGTGCCGCCATGCTGCTCCACCACCCAGCGGGCCAGGGCGAGGCCGATGCCGAAGCCGGTCTCGTCCGGGGCGGGGGCGCCGTCCACGCGCTTCCCGCGCCTGAACCGCTCGGTCAGTTCGGCCTCCGGCGCGCCGAAGCCCGGCCCGTCGTCGGTGACGGTGATGCGCGCCGCGTTCCCCTCGACCCGCGCCAGCGCGACCTCGACGCGGGTGAGTCCGGTGGCGTGGCGCAGGGCGTTGTCGATCAGGCTCTCCACGGTCTGGCGCAGCCATTCCCGGTCGGCCACGCATTCCACGTCCTCGGCGCCGGGCAGGAGGTCGAGGACGACCCGGCGGCGGGCGGCCTCGGAGGACATCGTGTCCACCGCCTCGGCCAGGACGGCGGCGACGCCGAGGGGCCTGCGGTCGAGCTCGATCTCCCCGGATTCGGAGCGGGCGACGCGGAGCAGATCCTCCACCCGGCGCTTCAGGCGCTGGGCTCGCTTGCGGATGGTGGTGAAGGCCGGCATCGGGTCGGCGGCGCGGGCGGCGCCCCGCATGGCGATGTCGCATTCGCCGAGGATGACGGTGAGCGGCGTGCGCAATTCGTGGCTGACATCGGCGAAGAAGCGGCGGCGGGAGCGGTCCACCGCCTCAAGGCGGGCATTGGCGGCGCGCAGATCCGCCGTGCGGGCGGCGATGGTCGATTCGAGGGCCGCCCGGTCGGCCGCGACATGCACCTCCCGCCGGGAGAGGCGCGCGGCCATGCGGTTGACGTTGGCCATGAGCAGGCCGAGCTCGTCGCGGGATTGCACCGGCAGCCGCGTGTCGAGGGCGCCCCGCCCGATGGCGCTGGCGGCGAGCCGCACCTCCACGATCCGCGCCAGGATCGGCCGGGTCAGGGTGCGGTAGAGGATCAGGAGCAGCGCCAGGGCCGCCGCCACGGCGACCACCGCCGCGATCCGCAGGCGGCTCGACAATTCGCGCGCCTCCTCGGAGCCCCGCGTCATGCTCCGCCGCTCGGCCTCGATCAGGAAGGAGAGCGGCTGGCCGGTCATGGCCCCGAAGCCGTTGAGGGCGCCCTTGATCGAATCCTGGCGCTTCTCCGGGTCCATCTGGCGGCTGATGAGCGAGACCTGCCGGTCGAGGATCGCCCGCGCCCCGCGCAATTGCGACATCGGCCGCGAGCGCATGGCGTATTGCATCCGGTCGGTCGGGTCCTCGCTCGGCGGGAAGGAGCGCGCCATGGCCTCGTCCACGGCGATCAGCGCCTTGTCGACGTTGGCGCGGGCGATGGCCATGGCCTCGGGCTGGCCGTCCGGGTTGCCCACCGTCTCCACGGCGGCGAGGCCGAACTGGGTGAGCCGGCCGGAGAGTTCCGCCAGGAGTTCCAGTCGCCCCTGGGCGGCGAGCGTCCGGTCCACCGTCCGCTCCGCGAGCCCGATCGAGGCCAGCACGGCCGCCGCCGCCAGCAGCACCACGATGGCGCTGACGGCGAAGAGGATGGCGAACCGGGCCTTCAGCGAGCCCATGGGCGCAGGCCCCTCACGGCTTCTTGGCCGCGCAGCGCCACTTCGCGACGTGCCATTCGGGATGCTCGTCCTGCCACTGGGCGAGCACGCTCTGCGAATTGCGCAGGCAGACGAAGGCGTTGGCGGACCCGCCGCCCACCGGGATCTGCTCGTCGCGGCAGGTGGCGGGCTGGGCGATGAGGCAGGCGGACAGAAGCAGCAGCAAGGGCGATCTCCCGAATGCCGGCCATCGTCTCGGGCCGGCTTGCGCTCAGCATAATCCGGCCCGGCGCCGCGTGGACAGGGCCAAGGCCCGCGCCCAGGGGGCGCAGGCCCGCGCCTTCAGCCCGCGACCCAGAGCTCGCCCTTGGCCAGGGTCGCGAGGTCGCCGGAATAGCGCCGCAGGGGCCTGTCCAGCAGCGCGGCATGCGCCTCGCTCACGGCGCGCAGGTGCTTGCCGAGGAGGCGCAGGAACACGAGGTCGTGGCTCCCGGTCTCCACGAAGGTCGGCGACAGGGTGCCGTGCTTGCCGGTGACGAGGGTGCCCCGGCGCATGCCGTAGCCCGGCAGGTCGCCAACTTCGAGGGCGGCGATGGTGCCCGCGATCATCCGCGCGCCGGCATGGGCGCCGGCCTGGCCGACGAGGATCAGCCCCCGGCGCATCCGGTCGCCGCAATGGGCCCCGGCCCGGCCGCGCACGATCAGGCTCGCCCCGTCGAGCCCGGCCTTGGCCGCGTAGACGGCGCCGCCCGCGTAGTCGCCCGCGTCGCCCTCGATGGTGATGGTGCCGCCGGTGGCGCCGGAGGCCGCATAGGGGCCGGCATGTCCGGTGACGGTGAGCGTGCCCGACGCCATGCCCGCGCCGAGGCGCTGGCCGACATCGCCGACGACGCGGATCGTCCCCCCGGAGAGGGAGGCACCGACCCGGTCGAGGCGCTCGTGCCCGCCCTCGATGGTCAGGGTGTCGGAGCCGTCGAGGGAGACGGCGAAGCAGTCGCCGAGCTTCACGCCCCGGCGGCTGGTGCCGATTTCCAGCCGCTCGGCCTCGGCCTGCGACAGGCCGCTCAAGGCGAGGGGCGAGATGGAGAGGAAGTCCAGGCGCTCAGGGGGCGCCTCGCGGAGCGTGAGGGTGCTCAAGGCTCAGCCCTCCTGGCCGGCGGCCGGCGCGAGCAGGTCGCGCAGGTGGTAGTGGTGGCGGCCGAGATTGCCGCCGTAATTGCCCGCCGTGACGGCGATCAGCCCGTGCCGCTCGCCGATCTCCGTGGCGGCGTGGAGCCCCGCCCGCATGGAATCGGACACGCCCTGCGAGGTGAGGGCGTCGATGACGATCTCCAGCACCACGCCGCATTCGGGCGGCAGGGCGGAGCCGGCCCGGCCCTTGAGGGTCGGGCAATAGGCGTCGTTGGTGGAGGCCATCATGCCCTTGGTCCGTCCGCCGACCTTCGAGCCGGAGCGGACGATGCCGCCGGGGAAGGGCAGGATCGCGCCGGGGATGGAGGAGGCCGCCTCCACCGCGATTTCGGCGACCTTCAGCGTCTCGGCATGGGTGCGGCCGAGGAACAGCAGGTTGCCGCCACCCACCGCGCCCTCGACGGCGCGGACGGAATCCTCGCAGAGGAATTCGCCGTCCATCACAGGGATGCGCCAGTAGCGGCGCTCCTTGCCGGTCTCGTCGGGCATGCGCTTGGCGATGGCGAAGCCGTCACCGAAGTAGCGGATCGCGCCGCCGAGCTTGATCTTGTTCGGCCCGTCCACGCCCGCGTAGCAGGCGGTGCCGGGGCAGGTGAGGATGCACTGGCCGACCCGCTTGATCAGCTGTTCCTTCAAGCCGTTCGGCTCGAAGCCGAACAGCAGGATGCGCACGCCCGGCCGTCCGTCCGGCGTCTGGTCGGGTGAAAGGATGGCGTCGATCCCGGCCTCGGCGCCGCAGCCGATCACCGAGGTGGCGAAGCCGGTCATGGTCGTGGCCGCGATCATCGCCCATTTGGGCGTGTCGTTGGTGACGACGATGGCCGTGCCCGCGACATCGAACGCCTCGGCGAAGGTGTCGATGACGCGGATGCCGTTGAGGGTGAGGTCAGACATGGGGTGCGGCTCGCTGGTCACGCCCGACATGGCACGGCCTCGAAGGTCGGTGCATCGAACGCCTCGTCCGGCACGGTGAAGCTGTCGAGCCCGGTGCCGAAGCGGTCGGTGAGGTAGGAATCGGTGCGCTTCTCCATCGCCCGGTCCGATTCGACGGTGAGCGACAGGGTGCGGCCCACCCGCCATTCCACGACCTCGCCGTTCTCGACGATCGGCGTGCCGTCCTTGAGCACGAGCTTGGCGGCGGTGAACATCGCCGTGCGGTTCGGGTCGTCGCGGTAGACCGCCACGTCCGCCCTCGCCCCGGGGCGCAGGTGCCCCCGGTCGGCAAGGCCCAGGAGCTTCGCCGGCCCGGAGCGGGTGAGCTGCGCGATCTCGGACAGGGTGTATTCCCGCTCGATCCCCGGCAGGCCGCTGCGCTCGCCGACGATACCCGGCAGCGTTGCGATCTCGCGCTCGCGCTCGGACCTGTCCATCAGCAGGTGGATGATACGCGGGTATTGGGTGAACGGGCCGCCGTTCGGGTGGTCCGTGGTGAGGATCGTCCGCTCCGGATCGGGCGACAGAAGCATGATCTCCAGGCCGATCGCCCATTGCAGCGAGGAAGTCGGGCCCTTCGGCCGGTAGAGGAACGGCACCACGCCGCCGCCCTCCGCGTCGCCCGCGTTCAGCACCCACTTCTTCGGGTTGGCGCCCTTGCGGCCGGCGAACTGGCGCAGGATATCGAGGGAGACCGTCACGGTCTGGCCGAACACCACCTGCCCGATATCGAGTGTGGCCTGCGGGTTGTCCCCGATGGCGCGGGCGATGCGCTCGGCGGCCGAGCGGAAGCCGTTGCCGTCGTCGGTCTCGCCATAGGCGTAGAACTGCGCGTGGGCGAAGTGGATGCGCCGCCCCTCCGCCGCGTCGAGGGTCGCCATGAACGAATCGTCGGCGCCCGGCAGGCCGAGGTTGTTGCAGTGGACGTGCAGCGGATGCGGCACGCCGATCTCCTCCACCGCGTCGAGGAGGGAGCCCATGATCCGCCGCGTCGAGAGCCCGTAGCAGGGGATCTCGTCATCGAGGGAGAGCTTCAGCGCGCCGTCCTTGAAGGCCGAGGCGCCGCCCGCATTGATGCACTTCACCCCGAGCCCACGCGAGGTCGCGACGTTGAGGGCCACGAGGTCCCGCACCGCTGCCTTGCCCTCGCCGTCGCGGAGCAATTGCAGCAGCTGGTCGTCGTTGCCCATCACCGTCAGGGCGCCCCGGTCGAGGAGCGGGATGTCGGCGAGTTCGAGTTGCGTGCCGAGCGCATGGGTCGGCGGCATCGCCGGCTCGACGGCGGTGGTGTAGCCCATCCGCGCATAGGTCGAGCCGATCCAGGCGGCCGCGCCGCCGGCATGGGCGAAGGGGTGCCCCTCCGGCGCCGCCTCGCTCACGTAGAGCTCGGGCAGCAGCAGCCGCGAGGTGATGACGTTGCCGCCCGCGATGTGCGAATGCACCTCGACGCCGCCGGCCATCACGACGCAGCCCGCCGCGTCGATCACCCTGTCGGGCTCGCGCCCCGGTGCCTCGATCACCCGGCCGTCCTCGATCCAGACGTCGCCGACGGCATCGCGAGACGCGGTCGGATCGACGACGCGCCCGCCCCGGATCACACTCAGCATGCGGTGCCACTCCTCGCCGCAAGTCGGTCGGTCAGCATTCCCAGCACCGCGGCGGCCGTGGGCCGATCCGCCGGGGCGGATCCTCCCGCCTGAGCCGGCCAGTAGGTGAGGGCGCTCCGCGTCTCGTTCCACAGCACCCCACCGACGTCGCGGCCGGGCACGCCCACGGCGATCACCACCTCGGCGGCGTCGGGGCTCGCCTCGCCGACCAGCGCGACGGAGGGCACTTGCCCCAGCCAGTCGGGCCGGGGGGCGGGCAGCGAGGACAGCCACAGGGCGGCATCCGCCTCGCCCGCCGCGACCTGCCTCGCGGCATCGAAGCGCCAGGGATCGTGCTCGGGCACCTTGCGGCCGAGGCCGACGCGCGGGGCCTGCCCCGTCGTCCAGGCCGAGACGGGCACCACGGCCCTGTCCTGGTTCCGGTGGCCGCCGGAGACCGCGAGGGAGAAGGCGCGCGTCCTGTCGTTGAGGTCGGTCACGAGCCCCTGAACGGTCTCGACGCCCATCTCACCGATCTCGGCGGGATCGTAGAGCACCACCACATATTGCGCGGCGGCGAGCTTGGAGGCCAGCACGGCGGTGGGCGATTCGTCGGCGAGGTGCCCCCGGAAATGGGCGCGCAGCCGCGCCAGGGCCGGCAGCACGCCGCCCTCGTTGGCACCGTCCAGCGCCAGGATGGCGCGGGCGGCGCCCGCCGCCCGGCCCCGCGTGGGGGCGCCGGCCGAGATGCGGCCGAGAAGTTCGCTCTTCGCCGGCGCCGAACCGAGCACGAGCACGGCATCGGCCCGGCCGACCGCCTCGGCCGGCGTCGAGGTCATCGCGCCGACGCGGGACAGGGCGCCGAGTTCGGCATAGGTGCCGGCGGCACCGTCCGTGTCGAGGGAGGCGCCCACGCGCCCGGCGAGATCGAAGGCCGCCCGAATGGCGGAGACTTCGGCGTTGAGGCCGGCGATGACCGGCATCCGTGCCGCGCCCAACAGGTCGGCGGCCGCTGCGATGGCGGCGTCGATGTCGGTGGCCGCGCCTTTGACCCAGGCTGGCATTGCTCCCCTCGCTCGATCTTTCTTGCGACCCGCGGGGTGGAGGCCCCGGGAATCGTGAATCTCTGTCGGGCGGGCGACGGCCGTAAGACCGGAGGAGCGGGACATTCCATAAAGTCCCGCCGGCTCGGAATGGCCTGCCCGCCGGACCCTTGCCCGGACGGACGGCAAACTCGGCACGCCGTCGCGGGCCTAGGTTTGCCTTCATCGGGCGCGTCCGGCAAGGGCCTTGGCGGTTGCCCCGCCGGGTTTCCCGTGTGAGAAGCGCGCCAGTTCCGACGCTTGACCCGGAGGAAGGGGATCGCCGTGTCCGACGTCCCCGATTCCGCAGCGGAGAGCGTGCGCATCGAAGCGCCCGCGCGGCTGCATTTCGGTTTCCTCGACCTGCATGGCGGCCTCGGCCGCCGGTTCGGCAGCGTCGGGCTGGCCATCGACGCCCCCTCCCTGATCCTCACGGCGCGGCCCGCCGACAGCCTCCACGCCGAGGGGCCGGAGGCCGAGCGCGTCCGCCGCTATGCGCAAGCCGCCGCCGCCCATCTCGGGGTCGGCACGCGGGTCGCCTTCCGGGTGGAGCAGGCGATTCCCGCCCATGCCGGGTTCGGCTCCGGCACGCAGCTCGCGCTCGCCGTCGCGGCGGCCCTGGCGCGGCTCGCCGGGCGGCCCTTCTCGCCGGAGGACTTCTCCAACGCGCTCGATCGCGGCAACCGCTCCGGCGTCGGCCTGCGCGCCTTCACCGAGGGCGGGCTCATCGTCGATGGCGGGCGCGGGGCCAATGCCGCGCCGCCGCCGGTCATCGCCCGGCTGCCCTTCCCGGACGCATGGCGCCTCGTCCTGATCCTCGACACCTCCATGGCCGGCGTTCACGGCACGCGGGAGGTGGAGGCGTTCCGCGATCTCCCGCGCTTCCCCGAGGCGCAGGCCGCCGAGATCTGCCGCATCGTGCTGATGCAGGTGCTGCCCGCCTGCGTGACCGGCGACGCGGACGCCTTCGGCGCCGGCATCACGCGGATGCAGGATCTGGTGGGCGATCATTTCGCCCCGCACCAGGGCGGGCGCTACGCCAGCGCGGCCGTCGCCCGCGTGCTCGAACAGGCGGCGCAGCGCGGCGTCGCCGGCTACGGGCAGAGCTCCTGGGGGCCGACCGGTTTCATCCTCGCCCGCTCCGAGGAGGAGGCCAGGGCGCTCGTTTCCGACCTCGACGGCGGCGGGTCCTTGCGCTTCCTGATCGCCCGGGGGCGCAACACCGGTGCAACGGTCGCCGGGGGGACCCGCGCCTGACGCGGGCGGGTTCCGCTTGACCGGAGGGGTCGCGGAAGACTTGTTTAAATGAATCGGCCTCAGAAGGGGCCGATCAATGGGAGAGGTCGAAGGAATGGCCCGCTCGATCCTGCACATGCTCACGCCGCTCCGGCACATGAGCCCGTTCGACGTGAACATGGCCGTCGATGCCGGCTTCGAGACGCTGGTGACGTACACGGAGGTCAGCCTCTCCGATGTCGTGTCGCTCACCCAGGACTCGATCTTCTCCCGCTCGCCCCAGGACGGGACACGCACCGGCCTCTTCATCGGCGGTAAGAACGCCGAGGACGCCCTCGACATGGTCGACCGGGCGAAGAAGGCCTTCGTGCCGCCCTTCGTGAACCACGTCTTCGCCGATCCGGCGGGTTCGTTCACCACGGGCGCGGCCATGGTCGCGCAGGTCTCCCGCGCCCTGCGGGTGAAGTTCGGCACCGATCTCAAGGGCAAGCGCATCGTGATCTTCGGCGGCGCGGGCGTCGTCGCCTACGTGGCGGCGGTGATCGGCGCGCTGGAAGGCGCCAAGACCGTCCTCGTCGGCCATGACGGCGAGGAGCGCGTCTCCAAGATCGCCTTCACCATGAAGTGGCGCTTCGGGGTCGAGGTCGGCGCCGTGGACGGCACCACCCCCGCCGACCGTCGCGAGGCGATCCGCGACGCCGACGTGATCCTCTCCGCCGGCCCCGCCGGCATCCCGATCCTCACCGCCGACGATTTGTCCTGCGCGGGCAAGCTCCTTGTCGCCTCCGACGTGAACGCCGTGCCCCCGGCCGGCATCGCCGGGATCGACGTGAACGCGGTGGATGTGGAACTGCCCGGCGGCCGGGGCTTCGGCATCGGCGCCCTGGCGGTCGGCAACGTGAAGTACCAGACGCAGAAGCGCCTGTTCCAACGGATGCTCGAATCCGACACGCCCCTCTGCCTCGATTTCCGCGACGCCTACCCCCTCGCGGTGGAGATCGCCGGCTGATTCGCTCATCCGTGGGCGAGGCCATCGTGATCGCGGCCCAGTCCGGCCGCGCCCTCGCGCAGGCGGC
This sequence comes from Methylobacterium sp. TK26, assembly GCF_055361565.1. Taxonomy (NCBI): domain Bacteria; kingdom Pseudomonadati; phylum Pseudomonadota; class Alphaproteobacteria; order Hyphomicrobiales; family Methylobacteriaceae; genus Methylobacterium; species Methylobacterium sp. TK26. The sequence continues at coordinate 4,025,158 of NZ_CM143965.1, forward strand.
GCGGCGGGCGGGCCTGCGCCCCTACGTCGCCGACCTGTTCGGGGACGCGGATACGGCCGCCCTCGCCGAATCGACACGGGTCATGCCGGGCCGGTTCGGGCGGGGCATGGTGCCGGAGGCGGCGCTCGGTGCCATCGACGCCCTCGCTGAGGAAGCGGGCTCGCCGCTCGGCGTGGTGCTCGGCAGCGGGTTCGAGGACGATCCCGGCCTGATCGCGCAGATCGCCCGGCGTCACCGGCTGATCGGCGCCGGGGCCGAGGCCGTCGCGGCCCTGAAGGACCCCTTCGCCTTCGCCGCGCTCTGCGCCCGGCTCGGGGTGCCCCATCCCCCCATCACGGCGGGGCCGGTGGACGAGCCCGCCCGCTGGCTCGTGAAGGCCGTCGGCGGATCGGGCGGCGGCCATGTCCGCGCCGCGACCGGGGCGGCGCCGGAGGTTGGCCATTACCATCAGGCCCGCGTGCCCGGCCGTGCTTACGCGGTGAACATCCTCGCCGGCCCCGGCGGCGCGGAGGTGCTGGCGGTGACGGCCCAATGGTCCATCCCCTCTCCGGAGCGGCCGTTCCGCTACGGCGGCGCGCTGGCCCTCGCGGCGGGGGAGGCGCATCCCCTGCCGGCCGCGATCCTCGCGGAGGTGGAGGAGGCCGCGCGTCTTATCGCGGAGGTGACCGGGCTCGTCGGCCTCGCCAGCGCGGATTTCCTGAGCGACGGCGCCGGCTGGTGGCTCATGGAGATCAACCCGCGCCCCGGCGCGACCCTCGACGTGCTCGACCGGCGGGCGACGCCGCTCCTGGCCGCGCATGTGGAGGCCTGCCTTTCGGAGCGCGGGTCTCCTTCGATCGCAGCGCCGCCGGAGGATGCGGCGGCCTCGGCGATCTGTTACGCCCTGGCCGACCATGCGCCGGTCCCCGCCGTCGCGTGGCCCGCCCATATCCGCGACCGGCCCGCCGCCGGCAGCACCGTGAGGCGGGATACGCCGCTCTGCACCGTCTTCGCCACGGGCGCGGATGGCGCGGCGGCCCGCGCCGCCCTCGACGCACGGACGGACCGTCTGCGGACGGTTCTGAACGAGAACATGAGACACGAGGAAGCCCGAGTATGAGCGACAGCCAGAGCCCCCCGAGCATCAACGCCCTGAGCGCCCCCCTGGTCGAGCGCTTCGTCGCCGATGCCCAGGCCCTGCGGCTCGCCGTCTCGCAGGCGCCCGGCGGCGCGCGGATGGTGGATGCGGGCTCCACCGCGCGGGGCTCCATCGAGGCCGGGCGGCGCATCGCCGAGATCTGCCTCGGCGGCCTCGGCACCGTCACCGTGGTCCCCTCCGGCCCGGTCGCCGCGTGGCCCTACACGCTCACCGTCCACTCGGCCGATCCGGTGCTCGCCTGCCTCGGCAGCCAGTATGCCGGCTGGAGCCTCGCGGACGAGACCGGCGGCACGGGCTTCTTCGCCCTCGGCTCCGGCCCTGGCCGCGCCGTCGCCGCCGTCGAGGAGCTCTACGGCGAACTCGGCTACCGCGACACCGCCACCAAGACGGCCCTCGTCCTCGAATCGGCCGGCGGCCCGCCCGACAGCGTGGTGGCCAAGGTGGCCGAGGCGGCCAATGTCCGCCCCGAGGACCTGACCTTCATCTTCGCCCCGACCCAGAGCCTCGCCGGCTCCACCCAGGTCGTGGCCCGCGTGCTGGAAGTGGCCCTGCACAAGGCGCACACGGTCGGCTTCGATCTGCACGCCATCCTCGACGGGATCGGCTCCGCGCCGCTCTCGCCCCCGCACCCGGATTTCATCAAGGCCATGGGCCGCACCAACGACGCCATCATCTATGGCGGCCGGGTGCAGCTCTTCGTGGATGCCGACGATGCCGACGCGAAGCAGCTCGCCGAGCAGCTGCCCTCGTCGGGCTCGGCCGACCATGGCTCGCCCTTCGCGGAGATCTTCTCGCGGGTGAACGGCGACTTCTACAAGATCGACGGCGCCCTGTTCTCCCCTGCCGAGGCCATCGTCACCTCGGTGCGCACCGGCTCGACCTTCCGCGGCGGCCGGCTGGAGCCGTCGCTGGTCGATGCGTCCTTCGCCTGAGCCGCGATGAGGATCGCCCTCGCGGCCGATAACGGCAACTGGCACAAGGCGCGGCTGCTTGCGGCCCTGCGGGCGCAGGGTGTCGAGCCGGTGCTGTTCTCGCTCGCCGACGTCACCATCGAGACCGGCGCCGGGGAACCCCTGCGGGTGCCGGGCTTCGACGGCGCCCTGCCGGACGGGGTGCTGCTGCGGACCATCGCGGGCGGCACCTTCGAGGCGACGACGATGCGCCTCGGGGTGCTCCACGCCCTGGTGGCGGCGGGCTGCGTGGTGTGGAACTCGCCGAGCGCCATCGAGCGCTCGGTGGACAAGGCGGCGACCTCGCTGCTCATCGCCCGCGCCGGCCTGCCGACGCCCCAGACCTGGGTGGTCTCCACCCGCGAGGCCGCCTGCGCCGTCGCGGCGCGGGAGGCGAGGCCCGGCAACCCGCTGGTGCTGAAGCCGCTCTTCGGCTCGCAGGGCGAGGGGCTGGCCTTGATCGAGCGGCCCGAGGACCTTCCCGAGGAGGAGGCGGTGTCGCGGGTCTATTACTTGCAGCGCTACGTCCCCCGGCGGGACGGGCTGTGGCGGGACTTTCGCGTCTTCGTCTGCGACGGGCACGCCGTCGCGGGCATGATCCGCGAGGGCGACGGCTGGATCACCAACGTCCACCGGGGCGGCCGCCCGCTGCCCTGGGCGATGCCCCCGGCGGCGGCCGAACTCGCGGAGGCGGCAGCGGCGGCGGTGGGCGTCGCCTATTCCGGCGTCGACCTCGTGGAGGACGGGGAGGGCGGCTATGCCGTGCTCGAAGTGAATTCCATGCCGGCGTGGTCTGGCCTCCAGACCGTCTGCGAGACCGACATTGCGGCGACGGTGGTGCGCGGCTTCCTGTCGGCGGTGCGGGGGCAGGTGCGCCCGCGCCTCGTCGTGGCGTGAGATGCAGCCCGCCCAAATCGCCGATCTCTATCGGACCGCCTGCCTCGCCGAACTCGACGCGCTGAAGGTAGGCAACGTCCATGCCTACGCGGCGGGGCACCGGATGGAGGTGCGCGATTTCGCCCGCAGCGCCGAGGTCTCGGCTGAGGGCCTTGCACGGGCGGGGGCGGGGATCGGCGCGCGGGTGCTGGCGGGCGTCACCGCCACCCACGCGGCGGTGGGGCAGAACACCAATCTCGGCATCCTTCTCCTTTGCGCGCCGCTGGCGAAGGCGGCCGAGCGGGGCATCACCCTGGCGCAGGCGCTCGATTCCCTCGGGCCGGAGGAAGCAAGCGACGTCTTCGCTGCGATCCGCCTCGCCTCGCCGGGCGGGCTGGGGCAGGCGGCCCGCCACGACGTGACCGATGAATCGGCCCCGCCGCCGCCGCTCGCCGCCGCCATGGCCGAGGCCGCCCCGCGCGATCGGATCGCCCGCGCCTACGTCACCGGCTTCGCGGATGTCCGCGCCATCGGCCTGCCGGCCCTCGACGCGGCCCGGGCGGCCGGGCTCGATGCCCCCTGGTGCGCCAGCGCGGTGCATCTCGCCTATCTGAGCGCCGTCCCGGACAGCCACATCCTGCGCAAGCACGGGGCGGCGGTGGCGGAGGAGGTCCGCGCGCAGGCCGCCCGGCTCCGGGAGCGCGTCGATATGGCGGCCAAGCCCGTCGCCGATCTCCTGGCCTTCGATACCGCGTTGAAGGAGCGGGGCATCAATCCCGGCACCAGCGCCGATTTCACCGTGGCCACGCTGTTCTATCACGCGCTGGTCATGGCGGGGGCGGGGCTCGCCTGAACGGGGCTTTGCTCGGCCGATCCTTTCGCCGGCATAGAGATATTCCTCAAAATCAGGGCGTTGCGCGCCTTGTTACAGTTCGGGGGTCGCTGTAGGGTCCGCCGCGCTATCCGGCCCAACCGGCCCGGCCTGACCCCATCGGGGGCGTGCCGGGCGCCGATAACAAGGATGGCTTCCCGGCAGCGGCTTCGCCCGGCGCCGCAGCCACTTACGGATTCAGGGAGAGACACCGAATGGCGAAGATCAATAAGGTCATGGTTGGCGAGGCTCTCGTCGGCGATGGCAACGAGGTCGCCCACATCGACCTGATCATCGGACCGCGCAACTCGCCGGCCGAGACGGCTTTCTGCAACGGCCTGACCAACAACAAGCACGGCTTCACCAGCCTGCTCGCGGTGATCGCGCCGAACCTGCCGTGCAAGCCGAACACGCTGATGTTCAACAAGGTCACGATCAACGACGCCCGCCAGGCGGTGCAGATGTTCGGACCGGCCCAGCACGGCGTGGCGAAGGCGGTGCAGGATTGCGTCGCCGAAGGCATCATCCCGGCGGACGAGGCCGACGACCTGTACGTGCTGGTCGGCGTGTTCATCCACTGGGAAGCGGCCGACGACGCCAAGATCCAGCAGTACAACTACGAGGCCACCAAGCTCTCGATCCAGCGCGCCGTCAGCGGTGAGCCGAAGGCTTCCGTGGTCACCGAGCAGCGCAACACGGCCAAGCACCCCTTCGCCGCGAACGCTTAGATCGGGGACGGCCCTGGGCAGAGCGCACCTCCGCCCGCACCGCGGGGTCTGCTCCAGCGGTTGGCTTCGATCTTCCTTGGCCGTTGAGGCGTGACGCCGGACACCGGGCACCGGTTGTCCGCTCAGCGACGGTTTGAGGAACACTAAGGTCGCGCCGTCATCCTCCGGGATGGCGGCGTGGTCCGGGCGGTGCTCCGCCCGGGGCGTTTCAGGGTTGGGCCGAAGGCCCCGACGGAACACAACTCAACGGGGCGGCGCGAGCCGTCCCGTTTTTCATGTGCGCTCCCTTCGTTGCCGGGCGCAGGGGGCGACACCATGTCTGGGGCTCCTGACTGCGCGAGCCCCGCGCCCAACACGGTTCCCCCGATGCCGAAGCCCCTCATCGTCGACATCCCGCACGATCTCGGACAGGCCGAGGCCAAGCGCCGCCTGGTGGAGGGGACCGAGCAGGTCCGCGCCCTGCTCCAGAAAGGCGGCATCACCATCGACCAGCTGGGCTGGACCGGCGACCGGCTCGATTTCGGCGTCTCGGCGGTGGCCCAGAAGGTCGCCGGCTCGATCGATGTCGGGACCGAGAGCGTACGCCTCGAAGTGAAGTTGCCGTTCCTGCTCGCCCTGTTCGCGGAGAAGATCCAGAAGGTCGCGAGCAAGGAAGCCACGCTCCTCCTCACCAAGAAGTAGGCGGAACATCCCGCGCCCACGGGCCGTTCGACTGCCGAAAACTCGAGGAGGAATGCCCGATGGCGAATCCCGGCTCCGTTCCGGAGGTGCCCCAGCCCGCCCCGACGCCCGCGCCCGACACGCCCTACGATCCGCCGCAGGTGCCGACGCCCAGCCCCGAGCCGGAGATCCCCGGCAACACGCCGGCCGAGGCGCCGGGCATCCAGCCGCCGGAGATTCCGGTGAACGACCCCGGCAGCCAGCCGATCAGCCCGCCCGGCCCCGCTAACCCGACGGCGTGACGCGGGACTGAGCGTTTGAAGAGCCAGCGCGGCGCTGCCATAAGCGCCGCATGGCCGCCCCCCCGCTTCTCACCCTTCAGGATGCCGCGCTGACCTTCGGCGGAACACCGCTGATCAGCCGCGCCGATCTCACCATCGCGCCGGGCGACCGGACCTGCCTCGTCGGCCGCAACGGCTCCGGCAAGTCGACGCTGATGAAGATCGCCGCCGGGCTGGCGGAGCCGGACAAGGGCCGGCTCTTCGTCCAGCCCGGCACGACGATCCGCTACCTCGCGCAGGAGCCGGACTTCTCGGGCTTCGCCAACACCCTCGACTTCGTGGAAGCCGGCCTCGCGCCGGGCGATCCGATCCACCGCGCCCGCTACCTCCTCGAAAGCCTCGGCATGACGGGTGAGGAGGATCCGGCCAAGCTCTCGGGCGGCGAGGGCCGCCGCGTGGCGCTCGCCCGCGCGCTCGCGCCCGAGCCCGACGTGCTGCTCCTCGATGAGCCGACCAACCATCTCGACCTGCCGGCCATCGAATGGCTCGAAGCCGAGCTGAAGGGCATCCGCGCCGCCCTCGTCCTCATCAGCCACGACCGGCGCTTCCTCTCCTCCCTGTCGCGGGCGACGATCTGGCTCGACCGGGGCGAGACCCGCCGGATCGAGCAGGGCTTCTCCGGCTTCGAGGCGTGGCGCGATGCCTTCCTCGAAGAGGAGGAGCGCAACCAGCACAAGCTCGACCGCAAGATCGCCGACGAGGAGCATTGGCTGCGCTACGGCGTCACCGCCCGGCGCAAGCGCAACGTGCGGCGCCTCGGCAACCTCCATGCGCTCCGCAAGGACCGGCGGGAGCATCGCCGCCCGGTCGGCTCGGTGAGCATGCAGGCGGGGGAGGCGGAATCCTCCGGCGCCCTGGTGATGGAGGCGCGCGGCGTCTCGAAATCCTACGGCGAGCGCAGGATCGTCGACACTCTGAGCCTGCGGGTGATGCGCGGCGACCGCCTCGGCATCGTCGGAGCCAACGGCGCGGGCAAGTCGACCCTCATCAAGCTCCTGACCGGCGAGATCGCCCCCGATTCGGGGGAGATCGTGCTCGGCACGAACCTCAAGCCGGTGATCCTCGACCAGGGCCGCGCCGGCCTCGAACCGGGCATGACCGTCACCGACGTGCTGACCGGCGGGCGCGGCGACAGCGTCGTCGTGAACGGCCGCAGCCGGCACGTCATCGGCTACCTGAAGGACTTCCTGTTCGCGCCGGAGCAGGCGCGCACGCCGGTCTCGGTGCTGTCGGGCGGCGAGCGCAACCGGCTGCTCATCGCCAAGGCCCTGGCGCAGCCCTCGAACCTCCTCGTGCTCGATGAGCCGACCAACGACCTCGATCTCGAAACCCTCGACCTGCTGCAGGAGATGCTGGACGATTACGAGGGCACCCTGCTCCTCGTGAGCCACGACCGCGACTTCTTGGACCGGGTGGTGGGCAGCGTCCTCGTCTCGGAGGGGGAGGGACGCTGGGTCGAATATGCCGGCGGCTATTCGGACATGCTGACCCAGCGCGGCAAGGGCGTCGAGGCGCGGGCCGCGGCGGGCAAGAAGTCCGAGGGCAGGGCGGAGAAAGCCGAACCGCGCGAGCGCGCCGCCCCGCCGCCCGGCAAGCCGAAGCTCGGCTTCAAGGACCAGCACGAGCTGAAGACCCTGCCCGAGCGCATCGCCAAGCTCGAAGCGGCGATCGGGCAGCTCAAGACGATCCTCGCGGATGCCGGCCTCTATGCCCGCGACCCTGCGCGGTTCGAAAAGGCGAGCACGATGCTCGCCCAGGCCGAGGCGGACCTCGCCGCCGCCGAGGACCGCTGGCTCGAACTGGAAATGCTGCGCGAGGGCTGAGACCGTCGCGCCGCCTTCATACTGCCGGAATGGCTTTGTGCTATGGCGGTGCCTCCCCGTAATCGGACCCGATCCGTGCCGCAGACCGAGACGTCCGCCCGAGCCCTGCGCCGCGCCGGCTGGCTCGCCGGCCTGCTGCCGCTGGCCGGGCTCTGGGCCGGCCTCGCCATCTATGCGGCGCCGGGCATCGGCGCGCGGGTCGTCGCCAAGGGCGAAGGCATCGCGGCCACCACCTTCACCAACGGCGAGCCATGGCTGCGGATCGCCGCGCGGGGGCGGGATCTGGTGGCGCAGGGCGAAGCGCCCGACGAGGCCGGGCGGGCCATCGTCCTCGCCCGCCTCGCCGCCCTCGACGGCCCCCGCCGGATCGTCTCGGAGATCGGCCTCGTGGAGACGGCCGCGCCCTTCCAATGGGCCGCGACCTGGACCGGCGGCACGGGCGTGACCCTCGAAGGCAGCCGCCCCGTCGAGATCGGCCGCAAGGCCCTCGAAGTGGAGGTGACGGGGGCCATCGGCGCGGGCACGCCCCTGCGCGATGCCGCCCGCGCGGCGCGGGGCGCGCCCCCGGACTTCTCCGCCGCCGCCACCTTCCTGGCCGCGCGCCTGCCGAGCCTCGCCCCCGGCGCGAAGGCGGTGCTGACCGACACGGTGCTCAGCCTCTCCGGCGAGGCGGTGGACCTCGCCGCCTACGATGCCCTGCGCGCCGCGCTCTCGCGCCCGCCGGACGGGTTCAGCCTCGGCAAGGTCGAAATCCTGCCGCCGCGCATCACCGATTACCGCCTCGCGCTCACCCGCACCGGAACGGGGGCGACACTCAACGGCTACGTCCCCTCCGAGGCCGCCCGCCAGATGGCCCTCGCCATGGCCCGCACCCTCACCGAGGGTGGGCCGGTGGAGGACAGGCTCCAGGCCGCGCGCGGCCTGCCGGGGTCGGTCGATCCGCGGGGCCTCATCGACTTCATGGGCCAACTCGCGGGGCTGATCCAGGCCGGCGAGGTCACGTATGCGGGCGGGGCGGTCTCGGTGAAGGGCGATGCCATCGATCCGCAGGCGATCCCCGAGGCGCAGGCGCTCCAGAAGGAGGGCCGACCGGCCGGCGTCGCCGCCGGCACGGTGACGCTCGCCGCCAAGCCGCTCTCGCCTTACCGGGTGAGCCTGCGCCGCACGCCGGAGGCGCTGACGGTGAGCGGCCACCTGCCCGACGAGGAGGCCCGCCGCCGGGTGCTCGCCGCCCTGCGCCAGCGGGTGTTCCGCGAGCCGGTGATCGACCGCACCCGCCTCGCCGACGGGGCCCCGACGGGTCTCGCGAACGCCCTCGACGGGGCGGCCGTCATGCTTTCCACCCTCGCCACGGGGGAGGCGGTCCTCACCGACAGGAGCCTCTCCCTCACGGGCGAGAGCCTCTATCCCGAGGCCGCCGACCGCGCGCCGAACCGGGTTGCCACCCTGCTGCCCGCCGGCTGGACCGGCGAGGTGGCCGTCTCTGCCAAGGAGGCGGACACGCGGCGCGACGGGGAATCCTGCCGCCAGGGCGTCGCCGCCGCGACTGCCACGGCGGATTGGCGCTTCGCCGTGGGCAGCACGGCCCTGACGCCGGCCTTCTATCCCGGCCTCGATGCCCTGGCCGCCCTGGCCAAGACCTGCCCGGACCTGCGTGTGGCGGTCTCCGGCCCCGCCGACCCGCCGGGCGCCAAACCGCCGCCCACCGAGGAGCCGAAGAAGCCGGCCGAGAAGAAGGTTGGCAAGGCGAAGGCCGAGAAGGCGGCGGAGCCCGCGCCCGAGGCCAAGCCGCCGGAGGAGGAGAATTCCGGCCTCGCCCGGCAGCGGGCGCAGGCCGTGATGGAATACCTGCTGCAGGCGGGGATGCGGCCGGGACAGGTCGCGGCGGGCCCCGACCGGGGCGCCGGCCCCGCGACGGTGGCGCTCGCGCCATGACCCTGCTTCTCACCGCCTTCTGGCCCGGCCTCGCCGGGGCGATCCTGCTCGGCTGCGCCGTGGGATTCCTCTCGGGCTGGCCCGAGAACCGGGCGATCTCCTTGGGCCTCGCCGGGCTCGCCCTGGTGCTGCTGTTGCTCGCCGCCGCCCAGGCTTTGCCCGGTCTGCCCGGCCTCTGGCTCGAAGGGGCGGCCCTGATGCTGCCCCTCTACCTCGCGGGGTGCGCGCTGGGCGCGCTGGGGAACCGAACGACCGGCGCGGGACGTTGAACCGCCATCGACCGGCCTTCATGCGCCGGCCTCGGATCGCGACACGCCACGGAGGGAGGCCCCCATGGGCATGCTGGAATCGGTGATCGGTGGCGTCCTTGGGCAGGTCTTCGGCGGCCGCCAGGGCGGGATGTCGCCCGTGGTGAAGGCGCTGCTGATGCTGCTCCTCGCCAAGGGCGCCAGCGGCGGCTTCGGCGACATCTTCGGCCGGGGGCACCAGGGCGAGCCCGGCCCGGAGGCTGACCGCACCGGCACCCGCCCGCCTCAGCCGATGCCGCGCGACGAGCCCGGCGATATCGGCGGGTTCGACCAGTATGGCGGGCGCCGCAACACCGGCCCCTCGGCGGACGGGCCGGTCGATGACTCGCTCCCCGGCAGCGGCTTCGACGACCTGTCGGGGATGCTCGGCGGCGGTGGTGGCGGTGGCGGAAGTCAGGCCCGCCCCGACCCGGAGGAAGTCGGCGGCCTCGGCCCCCTGGTGGACCGCTTCCGCAATGCCGGGCTCGGCGACGTGATCGGCTCGTGGATCGGCCATGGGGCCAACCATGCCATCGATCCGGACCAGCTCGCCCATGCGCTCGGCGGCGACACCGTCGCGACGCTCGAGCGGGAAACCGGCATGGACCGCTCGGCGCTGCTCGGCGAGCTGTCGCGGGCCCTGCCCGAGGTGGTGCACCGCCTGACGCCCGAAGGGCGGGTGCCCTAAGACCCCTGCCTTCTCCTGGGACCAAATGCCCCCCAGCCCCTTGACCGCCGACACGGCCGGCGGCCAAGTGGCGGATGGGGCGGTACGCGCCGCCCTGGGGTTGGGAAGCCCCTCCTAAGCGGTTTTGGCGCCGGCTGTTACGGCGCCATGTTCCTTGACCATGCGGTCGGGGAGCCGACGACGTATGTCCAGGCGCTCCGGTGCTAAAGGTCGTAGGAGCCGTCTTAGGCGGTTTTCCCACTCCCCGACTATGGGTGGTCCGAGGCTCGTCAGCGGGGGCGTACCGCGGACACGGGCCTGCCGGGAGTTGAGGATGTCCGAACTCGCCGAAACCAGGGAGCGGCTGGCGCTGCTCCGCGTCACCGTCGAGGCCCTGCCCGACGCATGGCCGACCGATCCCCTCCACCGCCGCTCCCGGGCGATGCTCATGCAGCTCATGACGCTGCTGACGAAACCGGCCGAGCGTCCCGCGCGGCGGATGTGAAGGCAACCTGCCCCTTCCAGCCCTGTCCCTCATCCTCAGGTGCGGCGGCAGCCGCCTCGAAGGAGGGGGCCAGTCAGCGCGCGATTCCTGGAGGCCTCCTTCGAGGCCTCTTCGCGGCACCTCAGGATGAGGGGGAGGATGGGAGTGTGGGAGGATGGAAACCCTTTCCGTCCTCCGTGCGGCGCCCCCCTCAGACCCGGCGCATCACCAGCGAGGCGTTCGTCCCGCCGAAGCCGAAGGAGTTCGACAGGGCGATGTCCACGCGCTTGCGCTTGGCCTCGTGCGGCACGAGGTCGATCTTCGTCTCGACGCTCGGGTTGTCGAGGTTCAGCGTCGGCGGGATCACGCCGTCGCGGATCGTGAGGACCGAGAAGATCGCCTCCACCGCGCCGGCCGCGCCGAGGAGGTGGCCCACCGCGCTCTTGGTGGAGGACATCGTCGCCTTGGCCGCGCCGCCGCCGAGGAGGCGTTCCACCGCCTTCAGCTCCAGCTCGTCGCCCATGGGCGTCGAGGTGCCGTGGGCGTTGATGTAATCGATCTCGGCCGGGTCGATCCCCGCCCGCTTCACGGCCGCCGTCATGCAGCGGAAGGCGCCGTCCCCGTCCGGGGAGGGGGAGGTGATGTGGTAGGCATCGCCCGAGAGGCCGTAGCCGACGATCTCGGCGTAGATCTTCGCGCCGCGCGCCTTGGCGTGCTCGTATTCCTCCAGCACCACGATGCCCGCGCCTTCGCCCATCACGAAGCCGTCGCGGTCCTTGTCGTAGGGGCGGGAGGCCTTCTCCGGGGCGTCGTTGAAGCCGGTGGAGAGGGCGCGGCAGGCCGAGAAGCCCGCGATGGACAGGCGGTTCACGGGCGATTCGGCGCCGCCCGCCACCATCACGTCGGCATCGCCCAGCGCGATCAGGCGGCTCGCGTCGCCGATGGCGTGCGCGCCGGTCGAGCAGGCCGTGACCACCGCGTGGTTCGGGCCCTTCAGCCCGTGCTTGATCGAGACCTGGCCCGAGGCGAGGTTGATGATGCGGCCGGGGATGAAGAACGGCGAGATGCGGCGCGGCCCCTTGTCGTGCAGGGTCACGGAGGCGTCGTAGATGCCGCCGATGCCGCCGATGCCGGAGCCGATCAGCACGCCCGTGGCGCAGCGGTCTTCCTCGTCGGTCGGGTGCCAGTTCGCGTCGGCCAGCGCCTCGTCGGCCGCCGCCACCGCGTAGACGATGAACGGATCGACCTTGCGCTGTTCCTTGGGATCCATCGCGGCGTCGGGGTTGAACGAGCCGTCCGACCCGTCGCCGAAGGGGATCTGGCAGGCGATCCGGCACGGCAGGTCGGCCGATTCGAAGCCGCGGATCGTCCCGGCCCCGCTATCCCCCGCGATCAGGCGGCTCCAGGTGTGCTCCACCCCGCTGCCCAGCGGCGTGACCATCCCCAGACCCGTGACCACAACCCGCCGCATCGATTCCGTCCCGTCAGTCCTTCAAAAACGAACAACGGCGCGGGGGCGAAACCGCCTCATCCGCGCCGCGTGAAAACTCGCGTCGGCCCCTCAGGCGGCCGAGTTCTTCTCCAGGAACTTCACCGCGTCCCCGACCGTCTGGATGGTCTCGGCGGCGTCGTCCGGGATTTCGACGTTGAACTCTTCCTCGAAGGCCATGACCAGCTCGACGGTGTCGAGGCTGTCGGCACCGAGGTCGTCGATGAAGTTGGCGCTCTCGACCACCTTCTCGGGCTCCACGCCCAGGTGCTCGACAACGATCTTCTTCACGCGCTCAGCGATATCGCTCATCGGTCTTGCGTCCTCGTCCTTGCTGGTCTCTGTCGCGTCTTCTTGTGTGCCGTGGCTCACCTTGCCTGAGGGCACTGGAGAGCCGGTGTCCGATCGCGCGTGTTTCGAGGTGAACCGGGTTAGCCCCGATGCAGGGGCTTTGGACTGAAAACCCGCTTAACCGTCAACCCCCTGTACGGCTAAAGCGGGTGGTAGCACAGGGTTCCGGCGCTGGCGAGAGGCCGTTCACAAACCGTTCAGAGGTGTGGTTTTTCAGTGCCTTGACCCCGTTTCGGGTCAGATCATCGCCATGCCGCCATTCACATGCAATGTTTGGCCGGTGACATAGCCCGCCTCCGCAGAAGCGAGGTAAAGCGCCGCCGCCGCCACTTCCGCGCCCTCGCCGAGGCGCCCCGCCGGCACGCGGGTGAGGATGCCCTCGCGCTGCTTCTCGTTGAGCGCGTCGGTCATCGGCGAGGCGATGAAGCCCGGCGCGATGCAGTTCACGGTGATCCCGCGCGAGGCGACCTCGCCCGCCAGCGCCTTGGTGAGGCCCACGAGCCCGGCCTTCGCGGCGGCGTAGTTGCCCTGGCCGGGGTTGCCGGTGGTACCGACCACCGAGCCGATGCCGATGATCCGGCCGTACCGGCGGCGCATCATGCCCTTCACGGCCGCCCGCGACAGGCGGAAGGCGGCGGTGAGGTTCACGGCGATCACCGAATCCCACTCCTCGTCCTTCATCCGCATGAAGAGGTTGTCGCGGGTGATGCCGGCGTTGTTCACGAGGATGTCGAGCGGACCGATCGCCGCCTCGGCGGCGGGCACCAGCGCCTCGACGGAGGCGGTGTCGGCGAGGTTCGCGGGCACGATCGCCGTGCGGTCGCCGAGTTCCGCCGCCAGGGCCTCCAGCGCCTCGGCGCGGGTGCCCGACAGGGCGACCGTGGCGCCCGCCGCGTGCAGGCCGCGGGCGATGGCGCCGCCGAGGCCGCCGGTCGCGCCGGTGACGAGGGCCTTCCGGCCGGTCAGATCGAACATGGGTCGGGTTCCGTTCGTGATCAGAGCGCGAAGGCGGCGACGTCGGCCGGGGTGCCGACCGACAGGGCCTGCGCGCCGGGGGCGATGCGCTTGACGAGGCCGGCGAGGACCTTGCCCGCGCCGAGTTCGATGAAGCGGTCCACGCCGGATCCGGCCATGGCGGCGATGCTCTCGCGCCAGCGGACGGTGCCCGTGACCTGCTCCACCAGGGCGGCGCGGATCTCGTCCGGCCCGCCGACCGGCGCGGCGGTGACGTTGGCGTAGAGGGGCACGCGGGGGGCGCTCAGCTCCACCGCCGCCAGGGCCTGCGACATCCGCATGGCGGCCGGGGCCATCAGGCGGCAATGGAACGGCGCGGAGACGTTGAGCATCACCGCGCGCTTGATCCCCTTGCCGGAGGCCAGGGCGACCGCCCGCTCGACGGCGGCGCGGCTGCCGGAGAGCACCACCTGCCCGCCGCCATTGTCGTTGGCGACGTCGCAGACCTCGCCCTGCGCCGCCTCCTCGGCCAGCGCGTGGGCGGCGGCAAGATCGGTGCCGATCAGCGCCGCCATGGCCCCGGCGCCGGGGGGCATCGCCGCCTGCATCGCCTCGCCCCGGACGCGCAGCAGGCGCGCGGCGTCGGCGATGGAGAGGGAGCCGGCGGCGGCGAGCGCCGCGTATTCGCCGAGCGAATGGCCGGCGACGCAGGATACGTCCCGCGTCAGGTCCAGGCCCTTCTCGGCCTCCAGCACCCGCAGCGCCGCGAGGCTCGCGGCCATCAGGGCCGGCTGGGCGTTGGCGGTGAGGGTCAGCTCGTCGGCTGGACCCTCGGCCATCAGGTGCGAGAGCTTCTGGTTCAGGGCGTCGTCGACCTCGTCGAGCACCGCCCGCGCCTGCGGGAATGCCGCCGCCAGATCCTTGGCCATGCCCACGGCCTGGCTGCCCTGGCCCGGAAAGATGAGTGCGCGCATTCCAGCCGCGACGCCCAGCGCCGCCCTCTCCGGGGTGCCCCTCCCGGCGCGGCGGAGACCCCTCGTTAACGAAGGCGGCGCAGTCGCACCCGTTGCGGCGCGTTGTCAACAACGCGCCGCACAATCGTGTCCTTTGCGGAAGAGGCTGCCAAGCGCCCGCGCCCGTGGCACAGAGCGGGCATGATCGTTCGCCCGCGCCCCACGCTCATCACCGTCCTGTTCGCCCTGCGTGGCTCGATCCTGCCGCAGGTGGCGCCGACGGTGATCGGGATCACCGCGTTCTCGGTGGTGGTCGTCGCGGCCGAGCAGCGCTGGCCCTGGGCCTTCCCCGTCACCGCCGGGGTCGGGCCGTTCACGCTGATCGGCCTCGCCCTGTCGATCTTCCTCAGCTTCCGCAACAACGCCTGCTACGACCGCTGGTGGGAGGCGCGGAAGGTCTGGGGCTCGCTCATCGTGGAGACGCGGGGGCTCGCCCGCACCGTCCCCGCCCTGCTGCCGGGGGAGGATCACGCCGCCTTGCGCCGGGCGAGCCTCCTGCGGGTGCTCGCCTTCACCAGCGCCCTCCATGCCTCTCTCCGCGACGGGGATGAGTCACAGGCCGCCGCCGCGTGGCTGAGCGAGGACGAGGCCGCCGCCCTGCGCGACCGGCCGAGCCCCGTGGACGCCACCCTCCGGCCGCTCCTCGGCGACCTCGCGGCGGCGATGCGGGCGGGGGCGATCACCGACGTGCTGTTCGGCCTGCTCGAACGGAAGGTCTCCGACCTCTGCGCGATCCAGACCGCCTGCGAGCGCATCCGCCACACGCCCGTGCCCTTCGCCTACACGCTCCTCGTCTACCGGACAGCGTGGCTCTACTGCCTATTCCTGCCGGTGGGGCTGTCCGGCTCGCTGGGCTGGGCGACGCCCTTCGCCGTGGCGCTGGTCGCCTACACGTTCTTCGGCCTCGACGCCCTCGGCGACGAGTTGGAGGAGCCCTTCGGCACGGCGCCCAACGACCTGCCCCTCGACGCGATGCTGCGCATCGCCGAGCGCACCGTCCTCGACGCCTTGGGCGACCCGCTGCCGCCCCCGGTGGCGGCCGACCGTTACTGGTTGCGCTGACCGGCGCTCTTGCTCCCCGTCCCGGATCGTGCTGCACCGTTCGGCAAAAATCCGGGAGGAGAGGCCATGTCGTTGTTCGCGCAGTTGCAGCGTCGCGCGCAGGAGAAGCGGCCCGTCCGCGTGGGGCTGATCGGGGCCGGCAAGTTCGGCTCGATGTATCTCTCGCAGGCGCCGCGCACCCCCGGCATCCACCTCGTCGCGGTGGCCGACCTCTCGCCGCCGCGCGCCATGGATTCCCTCCGCCGGGTCGGCTGGGCCGACGAGCGGTTCGGGGCCGCGAGCCTCGAACAGGCGTCCCGCGAGGGCACGACCTGCGTGACCGACGACGCGGACGGGATGATCGCCAGCCCGTTCATCGACATCGTCATCGACGCCACCGGCAGCCCGGCGGCGGGCATCCACCACGTCCTCAAGGCCTGCGAGCACCGCAAGCACGTGGTGATGGTCAACGTCGAGGCCGACGTCCTCGCCGGACCCTACCTCGCCCGGAAGGCCGCCGAAGCGGGCATCCTCTACAGCATGGCCTCCGGCGACCAGCCCGCGCTCATCGCCGAACTGGTCGATTGGGCGCGCACCATCGGGCTCGAGGTCGTCTGCGCCGGCAAGGGCACGAAGTACCTGCCGGTCTACCACGCCTCCACCCCCGACACGGTGTGGGGCCATTACGGCTTCACCGACGAGCAGGTGGCCGGCGGCGACTTCAACCGCCAGATGTTCAACTCCTTCCTCGACGGCACCAAGTCGGCGCTGGAGATGGCGGCGGTGGCCAATGCCTGCGGCCTCACGCCCCCGCGCGACGGCCTCGCCTTCCCGGCCTGCGGCGTGGACGACCTGCCGACCCTGCTGCGGCCGGTCTCCGACGGCGGCATCCTCGCCGAGAAGGGGACGGTGGAGGTCGTCTCGTCCCTCGAACGGGACGGGCGCCCGGTGTTCCGCGACCTGCGCTGGGGCGTCTACGCGGTGTTCGAGGCGCCGAGCCGCTACGTCGCGGATTGCTTCGCGCAATACGGGCTGAAGACCGACAGCACCGGCCGCTACGCCGCGACCTACAAGCCCTATCACCTGATCGGGCTGGAGCTCGGCCTCTCGGTCGCCTCCATCGCGATCCGGGGCGAAGCGACGGGGGCCACCACCGCATGGCGCGGCGACGTGGCCGCCACCGCCAAGCGCGCCCTGAAGGCCGGCGAGAGGCTCGACGGCGAGGGCGGCTTCACCGTCTACGGCAAGCTGATGCCCGCCGCCGACGCGCTGGCGCAGGACGCCCTGCCGATCGGCCTCGCCCACAACATGGTGCTGCGGAACGACGTCCCGGCCGGGCGCCCCGTGCGCTGGAGCGATGTGAGCTACGACGAGGGCCAGGAGGCGATCCGCGTCCGCCGGGACATGGAAGCCCTGTTCCGAGGCGAACTCGACGCGGCCTGAGCGCTATTGCTGCCAGCGGTAGATGTCGAACACGCTGCGCTTGGTGCGGAACCAGCGGCGCCCGGTCTCGGGATCGTGCCCGTTGGCTCGGAACGACTTGGCGAGCCGCCGCACGAGGCGGTTCGCCAGCGACACGCTGTCGATGTCGTAGGCGATCAGTTCGGGAGGCCGCGTGGTTTCAGCCTTCCGTTCGCGGATGAAGATCGAATGAGGCATGGGCTTCACCGGTTGTGTGCTGCCGATACCTGTCAACGATCAGCTTATCCCATTGTTCATTATCAACGAAACTGCGGTTAATACATAAAAATTGCTGTCTTAATTCTCGGAGCGACCGTAGGGCGCGGCCATGCCGCGCATCCAGCGCGACAGCACCGAGCGCGGCGTCTGCGGGTCGTCGGGGCTGGCGCTGCGGGGCAATTGCGCCACCGCGCGGGCCATCTTGGGGGTGATGCCGTAGGCGGCCTTGAAGGCGCGGTGGAAGCTCGCTTCCGCGCCCAGCTGCCAGCGCCCGGCCACATCCTTCGCCCGCGCGCCGGGCGCGGTGAGATCAAAGAAGGCCCGGTGCAGGCGGCGGCTGCGGATATAGGCCTCGACGCCCCCGTGCGGGGCGAAGAGCCGGTAGAGCACGGAGCGCGACAGGCCGAGCTGGCGCAGGATGCTCTCGCCCGACAATTCCGCATCGCCGAGCCGCGCCTCGATATGCTGCTTGATGCGGATGAGCCGGTCGCCTTCCCCGGCGGTGCCGGCGCCCTGGTCGGCGCGCTGTAATTCGGCCCGCAGGCAGGCGGTGATGAGACCGATGGAGGCCTCCACGGCCATCTCGCACTCGGTCTGCATCATGGAGGGGGCGACCTCCAGCAGGGCTTGGAGGTGGCGCCCGATCAGCGCCCCCGCGACTTCGGTCCCCGGGATGACCAGCCCGTGAAGCGCTTCGAGGCTCGGCAGGTGGGCCGCCAGCTTGGGGCGGGGGATCACCATCGTCACGTTTTCGAAGGCGCTCGCCCGCGTGTCGAGGGTCTG
Organism: Methylobacterium sp. TK26; assembly: GCF_055361565.1. Lineage (NCBI taxonomy): Bacteria > Pseudomonadati > Pseudomonadota > Alphaproteobacteria > Hyphomicrobiales > Methylobacteriaceae > Methylobacterium > Methylobacterium sp. TK26. The sequence goes on from NZ_CM143965.1 coordinate 4,043,229, forward strand.
GGCGAGATCGAACAGGCAGATGTCGCCGGGCTGCACCCGCATCGCCCGCTGGCCGGCGACGCCCTCGAAGCCGCCACGGACGTAGAGCTGCAGGATGATGTGATCGACGTTGCTGCGCGCGATGGTGTCGACCGTCCGCCGGAAGCGCTGGCCGCTCGCCCGCGTCGTGCCGAGGAGCACCGACCCGAGGGCGAAGCTGGTGAGGTCGGCGCGGAACGGGCCTGGCTCGCCCAGCGCCAGGTCCTCGACATCGAAGAGCGTGCCGACCGCCTCGCGCCACACGCCGGCATTGTCCTCGGGCGAGAGGGATTCGGCCTGGAAGCCGAAACGCGGAACGAGATCGCTGACCCTGACGGCATCGGCGTCGATGACCGACCTGTTCCGCGACGACGGCCCCGATTCCCTGGCCATGCCCCTTCCCGATCCCGCCTGCCGCCCCTGCGGCGGATGGCCAGTCATGGCCGAGCGTCGCCGGCTTGGCTACTGGCAGGCCGTTCGACGCCGGAGGGGCGGGATCGAATTCCCTTCTACCGAAGTGGTGTTCTAGTTCGGCCTGCTGGCGAACAGCATCGGGTATTTGTTCGATACGATGAAGCCGAAATCGGTGAGCTTGTCGACGATCTCCCTGTCGCTATGCCCGTCGATCGTGTGAAGCTCCATCGCGATCTGGCGCACGTTCTTCATCGTGTCGCGGTCGAGGGCCGTGAAGATATCGTACTCGGCGCCCTCGCAATCGATTTTCAGGAGAGCGACCGGGCGATCGAGCGAACGCAGGATGGTGACGATGCCGGCGGCCTTCACCGTGAACGGTCGGACATCGTTGCTCTCGCGCTGGTCGATGTTCGAGAACATCGTGGTGAGCGACGAGCGTTCCTGCAGCAGCAGAACGATCTCGCCGTCGTGGCCGCAGACCGCTTCGTTGCGCACATCGATGTTGGACAGCGCGTTGATGGCGACATTGTGCTTGAGACGTTCGCACACGTCGGGATTGGGCTCGAACGCGATGACCCGCCCGGTCCGCCCGACCTTCTTGGACGCCAGGACCGCGAAAGACCCGAAGTTGGCACCGATATCGATGACGGTGTCGCCTTCACTGAGGGATATTCCATCAGAGAAGTAATCCTCGCGGATCACATTCTCATAGAGCGTATACCACTCATGCGTATTGGCCTGAATTTCGAAGCTGATGCCGCGACACTCGGCTCGATAGTTAGCGCGCTTCACTCGCATCAGGTCGAGGATGAGTGGCATCGGTTCTGAGCTGGCCGCGAAGATAGCCCGGATCTGCTCAAACTTTGCGATAATGTTCATCAGCAAATATCTTGGCGACCGAATTGATCATTTCGCCTCGTGGGGCGAAATGTATCGATCATGATAACTTGGTATCCGCGCGGCGCGCAATCACTTTTGCCGCGTCGATAAAGTCACGCAGCGATTCCGCTTGAAGCTTGACTGTTGGGATCGCAGGGCCGTGCCGAGACCGAATTAGCCGGCAAAAAGCCACGACTGGGGAACGCTTTCGCGGTTCGATAAGGTCTGGAAAGATCAGATGGCCCGTGCGAGCGATTGCGAGAGGCACGGGAAGCAAGATCGCAGACCAAGTCTTGCGGGCCGAACAATCACCGATCTGACATCAGGTGATTGTTTCGGGTCGCAAAATGGTCGGAGTGGCGGGATTCGAACCCACGACCCCTAGTCCCCCAGACTAGTGCGCTAACCGGGCTGCGCTACACTCCGACGCCCCGAAGGGTTCGCGCTCTTAGCGTCTCCGCGCCGGGCAAGGCAAGCCCTGAAATGCATGGGACGGCGCATCGGCCACAACCGGTGGCGCGGAGGGCACCCCCGGCGCTGGTCCCGCGCGGCCGGGGCGGGTAGGCAGAAGCCCGCTCTCCCGGCACGCGAGGCTACGCACCCATCGTGACGATCCAGCGCCCCACCGCCTTCGACCTCACCCGCCTCGTCACCCGGCTGCGCCACGCGAGCCCGTCCGGGATCGACCGGGTCGATCTCGCCTACGCGCACGCGTTCCTCGGCCGCCGGGAGGACGGCGTCGGCGTGGTCTCCACGGCGTTCGGCCCCCGCGTGCTCCCGCGCGAGGAGGCACTGTCCATCGTGGCGGCGGTGGAGGCGGGCTGGATCGAGGACCGCCCGGCGGAGGACGATCCCGCCTATCGCCGGCTCGCCGCGCGCCTCGGGGCCCCGGTGCCGGGCGAGGCGCGGGAACCGGCCGGCAAGCCGGGCTCCGCCGCGCGGGACCGGCGGCTCATCCAGGCCCGCACCGTGGCGCGGATCCTCGCCCGGTCCCGGTCCATCGCGGCCCTGCCGCGCGACAGCCTCTACCTCCACACCTCGCATCTGCGGCTCGACAGGCCCGGCCGGTTCGATTGGCTCTACGACCGGCGGGACGTGCGGGCGGCCTTCTTCGTCCACGACGTCATCCCGATCAGCCATCCCGAATATGGCCGCGCGGGCGAGGCCGCCCGGCACGAGGTCCGGATGCGCACCGTGGGGCGGCACGCGGCGGCGATCCTCGTCAATTCCGAGGATACGGGGCGTCGCACGCTCGCCCTCCTCGATGCGTGGCGCTTTCCGCGCCCGCCCGTCGCGGTGGGACATCTCGGTGTCGAGCCGGCCTTCGGGCGGGAGGGGCCGCGCCTTCATCCGCCCCGGCCGACCTTCCTCGCCTGCGGCACCATCGAATCGCGCAAGAACCACCTCCTGCTGTTCCAGCTCTGGCGGGTGCTGGCGGAGCGGCACGGGGCGGCGACGCCCCGGCTCGTCGTGGTCGGGCGGCGGGGCTGGGAGGCCGAGAGCGCCATCGACATGCTGGAACGCTGCCCCGGCGTGACGGCTCATGTCATCGAGGCCTCCGGCCTCTCGACCCATGGTCTCGCGGCGCTGATGCGCTCCTGCACGGCCCTGCTGATGCCCTCCTTCACCGAAGGCTACGGCATCCCGGTGGTCGAGGCCGCCGCCTCGGGGCTGCCGGTGGTCGCCTCCGACATCCCGGCCCACCGGGAGATTGCGGAGGGCCTCGCCCAATTCCACGATCCCCTCGACGGGCCGGGCTGGCTCGCCTCGGTGGAGCGTCTGATGGAGGCGGACTCGCCCCTGCGGGCGGATCTCGCCGCACGCCTCGACGGATACCGGCCGCCCGACTGGTCCGGGCACTTCGCGGCGGTGGGGCCGACCCTGGCCGCCCTGTGACGCCGCGCGAGTTGCGTCGCCGGCCCCTGACGAATATGAAAAAGCGTCAGCGTCACGGATGAGACGCGCCGGAGCGACGTCGGATGAAGGTGGTCGACCTCGATCGTGAGACGGTCAAGCAGGGTCTCGCGGATGGGTCGATCCTGGTGATCGACGTACGCGAGTCGCACGAATACGAGGCGGGCCATATTCCCGGCAGCGTCTCCCATCCCCTCTCGGACTTCGACCCCGCCGCCCTCGCCGAACTGGTGCGGAACGATGGGCGCAGGCCCGTCCTGTCCTGCGCGGCGGGCGTCCGCTCCGTGCAGGCCATGGCCGTGGCGCAGAGGGCGGGACTCGACTTCTCCGAGCACTATCGGGGCGGATTCAAGGATTGGTATTCGGCGGGCGAGGATATCGCCTAGAGTTTCCTGAACGTCCGTGATGCGAACACCGTGATGTGTGGTTGCGCACGGGCGTTTTGGCCGGCGCGGGAGTAGCGCGCCATTGCCAAGGGACCCCAAAAGAACGATGCGCAGCCGGCTCGCACGCACTCTCTCGCTCTTCGTCGGCTTTGCCGCGGCAGCGACGTCCGCCCTCGCCCAGGCTCCGGGCGGCCCCCCGCCCAAGGTGACGGTGGCCAAGCCCGTCGTCCGCGAGATCGTGGAGAAGGACCAGTATACCGGCCGCTTCGACCCGGTTGAGTATGTCGAGGTCCGCGCCCGCGTGACCGGCTACTTGGAGAAGATCAACTTCCTGGACGGCCAGACGGTGAAGAAGGGCGACGTGCTCTTCGTCATCGACAGGCGGCCCTACAAGGCGGCTTTGGAGCAGGCCCAGGCGGCTCTCTCCTCGGCCAAGGCGCGGCAGAACTTCTCCGTCACGGATCTCGAGCGCGCCCAGACGCTCTCGCGTAGCGGCAACATCTCCGAGCAGGTCACGGACCAGCGCCGGCAGGCGTCGCTGACCGCGCAGGCCGACGTCGACAGCGCCCAGGCCGCCCTCGACAACGCGCAGCTGAACTACAACTTCACCGAGGTGAAGTCGCCCATCGACGGCCGGATCAGCCAGCGTCTCGTCACCGAGGGCAACATCGTCATCACCGACCAGACGATGCTGACGACCATCGTGTCCCTCGATCCGATCTATTTCAGCTTCACCGTCGATGAGAAGTCGTTCCTGAAGTATCAGGGCTCGCTCGGCATCGGCATGGGCCAGACCCAGCGGGGCAAGGGCGTGCCGATCCTGATCGCCCTCTCGGGCGAGGCGAAGCCGACCCGCAAGGGCACGTTGGACTTCGTGGACAACCGGGTCGACACCGCCACCGGCACGGTGCTGCTGCGCGCGACGGTCGAGAACGCCGACAAGTTCATCAAGCCCGGCCTGTTCGGCATCGTCTCGATGCCGGCGACGAAGCCCGCCCAGGGGGTGCTGCTGCCCGACGAGGCGGTGGCGGCCAACCAGGACAAGCGGATCGTCTACGTCCTGGGGCCGGACAACGTGATCCAGCAGCGGGATGTGAAGCTCGGGCCGAAGGTCGACGGCTACCGGGTGATCCAGGACGGCCTGAAGGGCGACGAGCAGGTGGTGGTGAACGGCCTGACCCGGGTCCGCCCCGGCGTGAAGGTCGCGCCGGAGACCACCGAACTGCCGCCGAGCAAGACCTGAAACGGGACGAGGCGCCGCGGGCCCGCAGGGGCCGCTGCTTCTCCATGAGGTTCGACCGATGCGTTTCGCCCACTTCTTCGTCGACCGGCCGATCTTCGCGTCCGTCACGTCGATCGTCTTCCTGATCCTGGGCTTCGTCGCCTACGAGACGCTGCCGGTCTCGCAATATCCCGAGATCGTCCCGCCGACCGTGACCGTGCGCGCCTCCTATCCGGGCGCCAACGCCGAGACCGTGGCCGCGACCATCGCGACCCCGATCGAGCAGGAGGTCAACGGCGTCGACAACATGCTCTACATGACGTCGTTGTCGACCAACGACGGCAACATGCTGCTGACCGTGACCTTCAAGGTCGGCACCAACCTCGATATCGCGAACGTGCTGGTGCAGAACCGCCTGTCGGTGGCCCAGCCGCGCCTGCCGCCGGACGTGCGCAACCTCGGCGTCACCGTGCGCAAGGCCTCGCCCGACCTGATGCTGGTCGTGCACCTGCTCTCGCCGAACAAGACCTACGACCAGAACTACCTCGCCAACTACATCTACCTGAACATCCGCGACGAGCTGCTGCGCCTCGACGGCGTGGGCGACATCACGATCTTCGGCGGCAACGAGTACGCCGAGCGCATCTGGGTCGATCCGAACAAGCTCGCCGCCTACGGCCTGTCCGTCACCGACGTGACGACCGCCCTGCAGGAGCAGAACGTCCAGGTCGCGGCGGGCGCGCTCAACTCGCCGCCGGCCGCGTCGACGGCCGCCTTCCAGCTCGTCGTGCAATCGCAGGCGCGCTTCAAGACGCCGGAAGAGTTCGCGGACGTCATCATCAAGGCGCAGAACGGGCGCCTCGTGCGGGTGAAGGACATCGCCCGCGTCGAGATGGGCCAGAAGGACTACACGACCAACTCGTTCCTGAACGACACGCCGGCCGTGGGCATCGGCGCCTTCCAGCGGCCGGGCACCAACGCCCTCGACGCCGCCGCGTCGGTCAAGAAGGTGATGGAGCAGGTCAAGAAGAACTTCCCGCCGGACGTCGAGTACCGCATCGCCTACAACCCGACCGAGTTCATCGAGGAATCGATCCAGGAGGTCTACAAGACCCTCTACGAGGCGGTGGGCCTCGTGGTCATCGTGGTGCTGGTCTTCCTCCAGAGCTGGCGCACGGCGCTCATCCCGGTCATCGCCATCCCCGTGTCGCTCATCGGCACCTTCGCGGCCATGGCGGCCTTCGGCTTCTCGCTGAACAACCTCACCCTGTTCGGGCTGGTGCTCGCCATCGGCATCGTGGTGGACGACGCCATCGTCGTGGTGGAGAACGTCGAGCGCAACATGGCCGAGGGCCTGTCGGCGGGAGACGCGGCCCACAAGACCATGGACGAGGTGGGCGGGGCGGTCATCGCCATCGCCCTGGTGCTGGCGGCGGTGTTCATTCCCACCGCCTTCATCCCCGGCATCTCGGGCCAGTTCTACAAGCAGTTCGCCCTGACGATCGCCGCCTCGACCCTGATCTCGGCGTTCAACTCCCTCACCCTCTCGCCCGCCCTGTGCAAGCTGCTCCTGAAGCCGCACCATGAACGGGCCGAGCCGCGGTTCTTCCTCACGCGGTTCGTGAACTGGCTGGCGAACGGCTTCAACCGCGCCTTCGACGCCACCTCGAACGGCTACGGGCGGGTGATCCGGACGCTCACCGGGGGCGTGGTCGGCCTCGGCGTGATGCTGCTGGTCTATGCCGGCGTGATCTGGGGCACGCTCCACCTCGCGCAGACGACGCCCACGGGCTTCATCCCGGACCAGGACCAGGGCTACCTGATCGGCGTCGTGCAATTGCCCTCGGGCGCCTCCCTCGACCGCACCACCGCCGTGGTGCTGCGGGCGGCGGCGGAGGCGCGCAAGGTCGATGGTGTCACCAACGCTGTGATCATCGCCGGCTTCGACGGCGCGACCTTCACCAACACCACCAACTCGGCGGTCATGTTCCTCACCCTCAAGGGGGCGAAGGAGCGGGCCGAGCACGGGCGCAGCGCGGGCGTGATCACCGGCGACGTGATGAAGGCCACCGCCAACATCGAGGAGGCGCGGGTCATCGTCATCCCGCCGCCGCCGGTGCGCGGCCTCGGCCAGGGCGGCGGCTTCAAGATGCAGATCGAGAGCCGCCAATCCTCCGACATCAACCAGCTGCTCGCCGCGACCGGCGAGATGCTCGCCCAGGCCAACCAGAGCCCGGACGTGACGCGCGTCTTCACCACCTTCGGCAACGACACGCCGCAGCTCTACCTCGACATCGACCGCACCATCGCGCGGATGCTCAACGTGCCGCTGGCCAACGTCTTCTCGTCGTTGCAGGCGGATCTCGGCGGCACCTACGTGAACGACTTCAACACGCTGGGCCGCATCTATCAGGTGCGTCTGCAGGGCGATTCGCAGTTCCGCTCCACCGAGCAGGACATCTCGCAGATCAAGGTCCGGTCCTCGACCGGGGCCCTGGTGCCGATGGGCACGCTCGCCAGCGTGCGCAACGTGAGCGGCCCGCAGATCGTGCAGCGGTTCAACCTGTACTACTCGGTGCCGGTGCAGGGCGTGTCCAAGCCCGGCGTCTCGACCGGTCAGGCGCTCACCGCCATGGAGGAGATCGCCAAGAAGGCCCTGCCGGACGGCTACGCCTACGACTGGACCGAGATCGCCTACCAGCAGAAGGCGGCGAGCGGCACGGCCGGCTACGTCTTCGCGCTGGGCGTGCTCCTCGTCTTCCTCGTGCTGGCGGCGCAATACGAATCCTGGGCCCTGCCGCTGGCGATCCTGCTCGTGGTGCCGACGGGGGTGCTCGCCGCGCTCGGCGGCGTGCAGTTCCGGGGGCAGGACAACAACATCCTCACCCAGATCGGCCTGATCGTGCTCATCGGCCTTGCGGCCAAGAACGCCATCCTGATCGTGGAATTCGCCCACGACATCGAGCAGCGTGAGCATCGCGGGCCGGTCGATGCGGCGGTGGAAGCCTGCCGCCTGCGCCTGCGGCCGATCCTGATGACCGCCTTCGCCTTCATCCTCGGCACCCTGCCGCTGGTGATCGCGACCGGCCCCGGCGCCGAGATGCGCCAAGCGCTCGGCACGGCGGTGTTCTTCGGGATGATCGGCGCGACCTTCTTCGGCCTGTTCCTGACTCCGGTCTTCTACGTGGTGATCCGGCACTTCTCGATCTGGCTCGGCAGCTTCCGCCGCAAGAAGACCGACCACGGCGACCATGGGACGGGAGGGGCCACGCCCGCCCACTCCTGATGCGGCTCCTCGGCCGCATCCTCCTCGGCGGTTTCGCCCTGCTCCTCGCGGTCGTCGCGGGGAGCGTCGCGTTGATGCTCGCCCTCCTGCTCGATCCGGGGGCGAATGCGTGGCTGACGCAGGGCGCGCTCGCCGGCTTCGACGCCGCCTTCGGAGACCTGGCCGCCGGGCTCCCGCCGGAGGGCTTCCTCCTGCTGATGGCGGGGCTCGCCAAGGCGCTGTTCGTGCTGCTCTTCGTGCCGCCCGCCCTCGTCGGCGTGACGGGGGAGGCGCTGGGGCGGCGGGGCCTTCTCTGGTACGGCGGCGGCTGCGGCCTGCTCACGGCGGCCCTGCCCTGGCTGATGCGCGGCTCGCCCCGGCCCGGTGCTGGCGGCCTCGCCGCCGCCGAGGCGCGGCTGACCCTCATCCTGTTCTTCGTCGGCGGCTGCGCCGGGCTGGTCTACTGGCTCGTCGCCGGGCGCAGCGCCGGAAACGCACCCTTGGAAGCCGGGCAGGGGCCGCGCTAAAGGAGGGCGATGCTCGCGCTGCGCTCCCTCGCCTTCAATCTCTGTTTCTACCTCACGACGACGGTGGTCGCGATCGTCGGCCTGCCGGCGCTGGCCACCCGTCCGGGCGTGCTGCGGGTCGCCCGGCTCTGGGGCCGGATCACCCTGTGGTTCCTGCGGGTCGTCGCGCGCACCGAGGTCGAGATCCGGGGCCTGGAGAACATCCCCGAGGGGCCGATCCTGATCGCGGCCAAGCACCAGTCGGCGCTGGAGACCCTGGCCCTCTGCACGGTGTTCCCGCGCTTCGCCTATGTGCTGAAGCGCGAGCTTCTCCTGATCCCGCTGGTGGGCTGGTTCTTCGCGCGGGGCGGCATGGTGGCCATCGACCGTTCCAAGGGCACGCGGGCGATGAGCCTGATGAATTCCGCCGCCGCCGCCGCCATCAAGGACGGGGCGCAACTCATCGTCTTCCCCGAGGGCACCCGCCGGGCGCCGGGGGCGCCCCCCGCCTACAAGCAGGGCATCTCCCATCTCTACACGGCGCTGAACGTGCCCTGCGTGCCGATCGCCCTGAACACCGGCCTGTTCTGGTCGCGCAACAGCTTCGTGCGCCGACCCGGCAAGGCGATCATCGACATCCTGCCGCCCATCGCCCCCGGCCTGCCCCGCGCGGAGTTCCAGGCCCTGATCGAGGAGCGGATCGAGACCGCCTCGAACGCCCTGATGGGAAGCGGCCTCAAGGACCTCGCCGGGGCGGGCTACACGGTCTCGTCACACGAGGCGCCGGCCGCCGCGCCGCGCCGCTGAGACGTCCGCCGCAGGGCCCGTCGGCCTTGTGGATAACTCCCCCGGCACCCATCTTTCGGTCATGGCCACAGCGTCCTTGACGTCTGTGGAAAACACGTTCTAATTGAGAACAAATGACGAACAGACGGGCCCTGTCCTGGTCGGCCGCGCTCCGCGACCTGAAGGACGATCGCTTACGGAGGCAGGACGTGCGTGAGGAACGCTTGAGAACGGCCCAGGGCCTGCGCGGCTCCCCGGCGCTCGCGCTGTCCGCGTGGCGCGGGCGGTCCGGCCGCCGCTACGTGGTCGGCGTCCATCCGGCGGTAGAGTTCGACCCCGACGAGATGTCCGAATCGGTGACCATCGCCGTGCGCCGCGACGCGTCGGGCATCGCGCAGATGGTTTCGGTGGCGAGTTCGGGCGAGAGCCCGCGCGAGCACCTGCGCCGGGTCTGGCTCGACCGGGCCCGCCGCAGCGGCGCGACGGAGCTTCACATCCACCGTCTCGCCGAGGACGAGGGCGAGCGCGGCGCCATCGTGGACGATCTCCGCCCCGAGACGGCCGAGCCCCGTCAGGTCTGACCGGCAGCGCGACGGCCCTTGCGCTGCCGCATTCCGCCGGGATAGGGCCGCGGGCCGGATAATACGGTCCTTGGGGAACGGCGCGCATGACGCAGGGGATGGACGGCCGCAACGGGCCCGCGAGCGACATCGCGCGGACCCGGCGGCGTGGGCGGCTGGGGTTGTTCCTGCCCTACGTCGCCCTGGCCATCCTCGTGGCGGCCTGGTCCGGCGCGTGGTTCTGGATCCGCGGCAAGGCCGAGCACGAGATGGACGCCTGGATGGCCCGCGAGGCCGCCGCCGGGCGGACATGGGCCTGCCAGGACCGCAGCCTCACCGGCTATCCGTTCCGCATCGAACTGCGCTGCGCCGCGCTGACGCTCACCCGCTCCGACGGCAGTTTCCGCCTGGGCCCGACGACGGTGGTGGCGCAGATCTACCAGCCCCGCCTCATCGTGTTCGAGAGCCAGGGGCCGTTCCATGCCGAGCAGGGCGCCCTCACGGGCGACGCGTCGTGGAGCGCGCTCCAGGGCAGCTTCCATGGGGCGAGTGAAGGCTTCACCCGCCTCTCCCTGGTGGTGGACGGGCCGAAGGTCAGCGTCGCGGGCGCCGAGCCGCAGCCGATCACTGTGCAGGGCAAGCACCTCGAACTGCACGCCCGGCCCTCGCCGGCCCGCTACGAGTCGGACGGCGCCGTCGAGGTGAACCTGCAACTCGCCCAGGCCGCGATCCCGAACCTCGACGCCCTGACCGGCAGCGCCGCGCCGGTGGACGCCTCCCTCGACACCACGATCACCCGAGCCACGGTGATCGGCACGGGGGCGGTGCCGCGCGAGCTGGAGACGTGGCGGCAGGCCGGCGGGATACTGGAGATCGGCGCCCTCGCCCTCGCCAAGGGCGACCAGCGCATCCAGGCCCGTGGTCAGGTCGCCCTGGACGAGGCTCACCGCCCGACCGGGCAGATCGACCTCCGCGCGGCCGGCGTCGATGCCCTGATCGGCAGCGTCGTGGGGCAGCGTTTCGGCTCGGAGAAGGGGGCGCTGGTCGGCCAGCTCGTCGGCGGCCTGCTCGGCCTCGGTCGCGGCGCCGCCCGCGCGGAGGAAGCCCCCGCCGGGTCCGGCCCGCCCCTGAAGCCGCTGCCGCCGCTCAAGCTCGTGAACGGGCAGGTGCTGTTCAGCGGCTTCCCGATCCCGAACGTGCGGATTCCGCCGCTGTATTGAGCGGTTGCCTCAGCGCCGCGTCACCGCCCGCAGGCGCCGTGCGCGAGCGACGTCCTTCAGGGTCAGGGCGATCTTGCGCATGAAGCTGGTGCTGAATGCGCCGATCGGCTCCGGCGCTTCGAGGTCGAACGCGTCCGACTCGAGGAAGCGATTATACTCATCGAGGATCAGGAACGACGGAGTGTCGAGGCCGCCGCGCCGACATTCGATCTCCGTGACGGCCAGATAGGCCCTGTCCTCGCCCGGTCGCTGCGAGGTCAGCGGAAAGACGAAGAGGCTCGACGGTTGCGAGGGCGTGCGCACCACGATGCAGGCAGGGCGAAACTTCCGGCCCGTCTCTTCGCCCCGTGCCGCTTCGCGGGCCCAGAGATAACCGTACCGGATCAGGTCGCCCGGCTTAAGCATTCCGAGGCTCGTCCCCGAGGAGGGCGTCCAGGCCGTCCATGAGCTCGTCATGGATCTGGTCGGGTGCGTCCTCCAGGGTGAACGCCGTTTGCCGCGAGCCGCCGGCCAAGGCGCGATAACGGTCGGCGGGAATGATCACGAGTCGCTCCTTGCCGTACTTGGTCAAGGCGACCGGCTCGGACAGGGCGGTTTCGAGGATCTCGCCCGAAAGCCGGTTCATGTCGGAAAAGGAATAGCGCTTCATCCTGGGCTCCCATGATCTACCTAGGTTAGGTAGGTCACGTAGTTTGAGCAAGGGTGAGGTCTCAGGCTCCACCCTCCGCCGAGCGAGGCCGTCCGAAATCCGGGGCCGCCGTATCCTGGCCCAGCGCGACGATGCTGCGGCGGATGGCGCGGGTGCGGGTGAACATCGCGTGCAGGGCGTCACCGTCGCCCCAGCGCACCGCCTTGGCGAGCGCCGCGAGGTCTTCGTTGAAGCGGCCGAGCATTTCCAGCACCGCGTCGCGGTTGTTCAGGAAGATGTCGCGCCACATCGTCGGGTCGGAGGCGGCGATGCGGGTGAAATCGCGAAAGCCGCTGGCCGAGAACTTGATCACCTCGGATTGCGTCACCGCCTCCAGGTCGGCGGCGGTGCCGACGATGTTGTAGGCGATCAGATGCGGCACGTGGCTGGTGATGGCGAGCACGAGGTCGTGGTGCTCGGGGCTCATCGTCTCGACCAGCGCCCCCATGCCCTCCCACAGGGCGCGGACGCGCGCGGCCGCCTCGTCCGGCGTGCCCTCCGGCGGGGTGAGGATGCACCAGCGCCCGGCGAACAGGGTCGAGAAGCCGGCATCCGGCCCTGAATATTCCGTGCCGGCGATGGGGTGGCCGGGCACCAGATGGACGCCCTCGGGCAGGTGCGGCTGGATCGCGGCCACCACCGAGCCCTTCACGGAGCCGACGTCGGAGACGACGGCGCCGGGCTTCAGATGCTGGGCCATCGCCTCGGCGACGGGGCCCATGGTGCCCACCGGCACGCAGAGCACCACGAGGTCGGTCCCTCGCGCGCCCTCGGCGGGGTCGCCGGTCACGGCGTCGGCGATGGCGAGTTCGCGTACCCGCTCGCGCACGGCCGCGTCGGCATCGACGGCGACGATCTCCCGCGCGAGCCCGTAGCGCCGGGCGGCGCGCGCGATGGAGGAGCCGATCAGCCCGAGGCCGACGATGGCGATCCGGTCGAAGGGCGGCGGGGCGGGCGGGGTCTCAGGCACGGGCGCCCCGCACGAACTCGCCGAGCGCCGCGAGGAAGGCGGTGTTGGCCTCGGCGCCCGCCACCGTCACCCTCAGGGCGTTGGGCAGGCCGTAGGCCGTGACGCGGCGGGTGATGAGCCCGCGCTCGGTGAGGAACGCATCCGCGTCCTCCGCCGAGCGGCCCGGCTCGTCGGGGAAGTGGATCAGCACGAAGTTCGCCACGCTCGGCGTCACGGTGAGGCCGAGCGCCCGCGCCCCGTCGATGAGCCGGGGCAGCCACTCGGCGTTGTGCGCAGCGGCCGCCGCCATGTGCGCCTCGTCGGCGATGGCGGCCGTGCCCGCCGCGATGGCGGGACCCGAGACGTTGAACGGACCCCGGATGCGGTTCACCGCGTCGGCGACATGGGCGGGGGCGAGCATCCAGCCGATCCGCACGGCGGCGAGGCCGTAGATCTTCGAGAAGGTCCGCGTCATCACGACGTTCTCGGCTTCGAGCGCGAGTTCGAGCCCGGCCGTGTAGTCGTTCGCCCGCACGTATTCGGCGTAGGCCCCGTCGATGACGAGGAGCACATGCGCGGGCAGCGCGGCGTGGAGCCGGCGGATCTCGCTGAACGGCAGGTAGGTGCCGGTCGGGTTGTTGGGGTTCGTCACGTAGACGATCCGCGTGTGCTCGGTCACGCGGGCGAGGATGGCGTCCACATCCGTCGTCAGGTCGCGCTCCGGCGCGACGACGGGGGTGCCGCCCGACGCCAGGATCGCGATCCGGTACACGAGGAAGCCGTGCTCCGAGTAGATGCCCTCGGCGCCGGGGCCGCAATAGGCGTAGGCCAGCAGCGACAGTAGCTCGTCCGAGCCCGCGCCGCAGACGATCCGCTCGGGATCGACGCCGAACTTCCTCGCGATGGCCGTGCGCAAATGGGTCGCACGCCCGTCGGGGTAGGTCTCCAGCTTGGCGGTCGCCTCGTGCAGGGCGGCGATGGCCGCCGGGCTCGCCCCGAGCGGCGTCTCATTCGAGGACAGCTTGTGGACCTTGCCCGGACCCGGACGCCCGCTCTTGCCGGGGACGTAGAGGTCGACCGCGAGGACGCCGGGGCGCGGTTCCGGGCGGGAGGGGGCGGGCGTGCTGGCGGAGGACATGGGCGAGGCCGGTCGGCGGTTCTGATGCGACGATGCGGTCCCTGTACAGCATTTCGCCGGACGGTGAAGCTGGGCCGGTTCCTCGCCATGCATCCGGCGCGACCGCTCCCTGCGCCGGGCCGGCGGCGCTTTACTTCCGTCCGATCCGAACCCGGAACAAATGTCGCGGGGCACCGGCCATCATCCGGCCTGTTGTTATTCCGTAATGCCCTTTACCCGGCCGTCCTAAAGGCGGCGGGAACGACCGGGGTTGGCCGACAATGCTGGACGATCTTCTTCCCTGCGCGCTCTTCGTGCTCGGAATCCTGGTCTCGGTGGCGGCTGAGTTACGGCTGCGCCGGGGGGATACGGGTTCGATCTCCAATGGTTTCATTACGGCGGCGGGGGCGGGCCTCGTCTTCGTCGCCTGCGCCGTCGCCATCCGCTGAACCGGCGGGGGAGGGCGGCCGAACCGCGTTGACGCTGCCGGGGCGGGCCATTACCTCCGGCTTCGTGCCGTAGGGCGTTTTGTAGCCGGCGGTGCCGCCGAAGACCCGGACATGGATACCCGACTGGATACGGCCCCCCGGCCCGACGCCCCCGAACGGAATGGCGCGCTCGTCGCGGAGCCGTCGCAATCCCTCGATCCGAAGAGCCCCGTGGCGCGCTTCGGACCCGACAGGCCGCTCCTGACGGATGCGGGGGTGCGCCTCGCGCCCTTCCAGATCGCCTACCAGACGGCGGGCACCCTCAACGCCGACCGCTCGAACGCGGTGCTGATCTGCCACGCGCTGACGGGCGACCAGCATTTCGCGCACACCCACCCGCTCACCGGCAAGCCCGGCTGGTGGGAGACGCTGGTCGGCCCCGGCAAGCCGGTGGACACCGACCGCTACTTCGTCGTCTGCTCGAACGTCATCGGCTCCTGCATGGGCACGACCGGGCCGGCCTCGACCAATCCCGAGACCGGCCGCCCCTACGGGCTCGACTTTCCGCTGATGACGATCCGCGACATGGTCCGGGCGCAGGCGATGCTGCTCGACCATCTCGGCATCGACAGCCTGTTCCTGTGCATCGGCGGCTCGATGGGCGGGATGCAGGTGCTGCAATGGGCGGCGCTCTACCCCGAGCGCGTCTTCGCCGCGATGCCCATCGCCACGGGCGCCCGGCATTCCGCGCAGAATATCGCCTTCCACGAGGTCGGGCGGCAGGCGATCATGGCCGACCCCGCCTGGGCGGACGGGCGCTACCTCGAAGAGGGCACGCGCCCCGCCAAGGGGCTCGGCGTGGCGCGGATGGGCGCGCACATCACCTACCTGTCGGAGCCCGCGCTCCACCGGAAGTTCGGCCGCCGCTTCCAGGGCGGCTCGGCGCCGACCTTTTCGTTCAACGCCGACTTCCAGATCGAGAGCTACCTGCGCCACCAGGGCCTGAGCTTCGTGGAGCGGTTCGATGCCAACGCCTACCTCTACCTGACCCGCGCGATGGACTATTTCGACCTCGCGGCGGACCATGGCGGCGTGCTCGCCAACGCCTTCCGGGGCACGACGACACGCTTCTGCGTGATCTCCTTCACCTCGGACTGGCTGTTCCCCACGGCCGATTCGCGGGTCATCGTCCACGCCCTCAACGCGGCGGCCGCGCCGGTCGCCTTCGTGGAGGTCGAGACCGACAAGGGCCACGACGCCTTCCTCCTCGACGAGCCGGCGATGTTCGCCGCCGCGCGGGGCTTCATCGACGCGGCGGCCAGGGCGCGCGGCCTGTGAGCGGCGCAGCCCCCCATACCCGCCCCTGGGAGGCGACCGAGGCGCTGCCCCGGGAGAATACCGGCGCCCGCGTCGATCACCTGCTGATGCTCGATCTCGTGCCGGCCGGGGCCCGCGTCCTCGACATCGGCTGCGGCGACGGCGCGCTGCTGGCCCTGCTGCGCGACCGCAGCGGCATCGACGGGCGCGGCATCGAACTGTCCCGCGAGGGGGTGAACGCCTGCCTCGCCCGGGGCCTGCCGGTGATCCAGGGCGACGCCGACACCGACCTCGCGAACTATCCCGACGGGGCGTTCGACGTGGTGGTGATGTCGCAGACCATCCAGGCGACGCGCCAGCCGCGCGAGGTGCTGGAGCACCTGCTGCGCATCGGGCGGCACGTCATCATCTCCTTCCCGAATTTCGGGCATTGGCGGGTGCGCACCGAACTCGCCCTGCGCGGGCGGATGCCCGTGACCGACCTGATGCCGGATGCGTGGTACGAGACCGCCAACATCCACCACTGCACGATCCGCGACTTCGTGTTCCTGTGCCGGCTGCTCGGCGCCAGGATCGAGACGGCGGCGGCCCTCGATTCGCGGGGGCGGGCCATGCGCTTCGCCCTGCCGTGGTGGATCTGGAACCTGTTCGGCGCGCAGGGGGTGTTTTTGCTGACGAAGGAGGGGCGGACGCGGTAGCGGTCGCTACTTCGCCCCCCGGTGCAGGTCTCCCTCGATGAGCAGCGCGCTGCGGCTGTCGAGGCGGCTGCGGTAGACCTGAAGGTTCTCCATCACCCGCTGGACGTAGTTGCGCGTCTCGGTGAACGGGATGCGCTCCACCCAGTCGATCACGTCGACCTCGCCCTTGCGCGGGTCGCCGTAGGCGTCGATCCACTTCTTCACGTTGCCGCCGCCGGCATTGTACGAGGCGAAGGCGAGGACGTAGGAGCCGCGCCAATCCTCCATCAACTCGCCGAGATGCGCTTGGCCGAGCTTCGCGCAGAAGGCGGGGTCGCTGGTCAGGCGGTCCGGGTCGAAGGCGGTGGAGACGCGCTTGGCCGTACGCATGGCGGTGGCCGGCATCATCTGCATCAGCCCCCGCGCCCCGACGCCGGAGCGCGCCCGCGCGTCGAACTGGCTCTCCTGGCGGGCGATGGCATAGACCATGGCCCGTTCCACCTGCGGCACGGCGGTGAAGGTCTCGTAGGTCGGGATGCCGATGGTCGGGAAGGCGTGGGCGTCGAGCGGCAGACCCCGGTGCAGGGCGAGCTTGCCCACCGCCACCAGGGCGCGGGCGTCCTTGGCCTCGGTGGCGACGTCGCCCAGCGCCTGCACCTCGCCCGCATCGGTCAGGGCGCGGGTCGCATCGATGTAGAGGGGCAGCGCGAGGTCCTGCAGCCCCGCCTGTTCGAGCAGGCGCAGGGCGCGCACGGACAGGCGGTTGTCGAAGGCCTCCCGCTCGGCACCGTCGAGCGCCGGCACGGCGCGCAGCGGCAGGCTCGTCTGCCCGAGCTTGGCGCGGGCCACCTGCCCGTAATAGGCGATGGGCTGCGCCGCCGCCTTCTCGTAGAAGCGCTTCGCCTCGTCGGCCCGGCCCAGGGCCTCGGCGGCGCGGGCCTGCCAATAGGCCCCCCGCGCCAGGGAGTTCGGCCCCTCGGCGAGGGCCGCGACCTGCGCGAAATGCTGCCCGGCCTTCTCGGGATCGGAGAGGAAGCGCAGGGCGATCCAGCCGGCATGGAACTCGGCCTCGATCTTCTTCTCGGGCGAGCGCGCGGCATGGCCGCTCACCACCGCGTAGGCGGTCTTGGCGTCGCCGCCATCGAGGAGCTTGCGCGCCACGATCCGGCGCTCGACCCACCATTCGTCGCCATCGACCAGCACGTCCGGGTTGGTCGGCGCGGTGGCGAGCACGGCGGCGGCTTCCACGGTCTTGTCGGACCGGCGGAAGAATTGCGCCCGCGAGAAGATGTACGAGGCATCGTTGCGCAGCGAGGGCGGCACCGCCGCCAGCGCCGAGGCGGCGCCTGAACTCTTGTCCTCCACGGCCCGTCGGGCGCGCACGAGGCTCGCGTAGCCGCCGCCGGCATAGCCCGCCGCGCGGCCCGCGCTCTCCCAATCCTCCTTCAGGAGCGCCCGCTCCATCCGGTAGCGATGGTCCTGGCGGGTGAGCAAGCCGGGGAAGGCGTCCTGCACCTTGGCCTCCAGGCTGCGGCCGAAGCTCTCCGTGCGCCACAGGTCGCGCACGAGGTCGGCGGCGTCGGCTTCGAGCCCGTCCGCCCGCAGGGCCAGCGCCAGGGCGAACTTGCCCGGCGCGCTCGACGGCTTGGCGGTGGCGAAGAAGGCCCGCACCGTGGCGGGCGCCTTGCGCTCGCTGAGCAGCGTCTCCTCCGCCCGGCGGCGCAGGAGCGGGCCGCCCGGCCAATCCGGGTTGGCGCGGGTGAAGGCCACCGTGCGCTCGAAGCCGATGCCGGCCCCGGCGCGGATCGCCACCCATTGCAGCAGGGCGCGGGCGGCGGGATCGGTGAAGCCCTCGGCCATCCGGTCGGCGTCGGAGACCTTGCCCTTGCGGTAGAGGTCGATCGCCCCGCGCAGCAGGGTCAGGTCGGTGTCGCCGGAGGCCTTCGGCTTGGCGAGGTCGGGCACCTCCGGCACCGGGGCGGCGGGGGTGAGGCCCGCATCCGGCAGCGGGAAGGTGATCGCCGCGTCCGGGTCGGCGGAGGCGTAGGCCGAGGCGGCGGCGGGCTTGAGCTCGGCCTCCTCGGCGCGCGCCGCCTCGGGGGCGGCCTCGGCGGAATCCGGGGCATGGATGGCGGCGGGCAAGGGCGTCTCCGCCCCGGACGCGCCGGCCGAGGCCGCGTTGGCGCTTGCCAGGGCCGCCCCGGCGCTCGCCGCGAGGGCGATGAGCGTGAGGTGCGGGCGCTTCCAGGCGATGGCTCGGATCACGACCTCACCCCTCCGCAACGTCAGCGTGAAGGACACAGTCTGGGCAACGAGTGATTAAGAGCCCGTTAACCGTGTCCCGGATCCGTTTGCGAAGGCGCGCACGAACCCCTATGTCTGCGCGCTCGCGCAACGACAGCGCGGCACAATGGCGGCGATACGACCGCACGATTCCCCTGGGACGCCTGAGATGACCGAGACGACCGCCCGCCTGCGGGGCTCGATGACCGCGCTGGTGACGCCCTTCCGCGATGGCGCCTTCGACGAGCAGGCCTTCCGAAAGTTCGTGCGCTGGCAGATCGAGCAGGGCAGCCACGGCCTCGTGCCCACCGGCACGACCGGCGAGAGCCCGACCCTGACCCATGCCGAGCACGACCGGGTGGTCGAGGCCTGCATCGACGAGGCCGGCGGGCGCGTGCCCGTGGTGGCCGGCGCGGGCTCGAACTCGACGGCCGAGGCCATCGAGCGGGCGCAGCACGCCGAGAAGGCCGGCGCCGACGCCGTGCTCGTGGTGACGCCCTATTACAACAAGCCGACGCAAGGCGGACTCTACGCCCACTTCAAGGCGATCAACGATGCGGTCGGAATTCCGATCATCATCTACAACATCCCGCCGAGGTCCGTCATCGACATGAGCGTCGAGACGATGGCCCGCCTCTTCGAATTGAAGAACATCGTCGGCGTGAAGGACGCGACCGCGAAGATCGACCGCGTCAGTCAGCAGCGACTGGCCATGGGCGAGAGCTTCGTCCAGCTTTCAGGCGAAGATGCGACCGCGCTCGGCTACAACGCTCAGGGCGGCCATGGCTGCATCTCCGTGGTGGCGAACGTCGCCCCGCGCCTCTGCGCCGACCTGCAGGAGGCCTCGCTCTCCGGCGATTACGCCAAGGCGCTGACGATCCAGGACCGGCTGTTCCCGCTTCAGAGCGGCCTGTTCGCGGAGGCCAATCCCGGCCCGGTGAAGTACGCGCTCTCGCGGCTCGGCCACATGGGCGAGGAGATCCGCCTGCCCCTCGTGACGGTCTCGGACGCGACCCGCAGAATCGTGGACGACGCCCTGCGCCACGCCGGCCTCCTCGAAGGCTGACCCCGTAGAAAAGGACGACAGACCCGCATGGCGCCGAAGACGGAGCCCGGACGGCGCGTGGTGGCCGACAACCGCGCCGCCCGCTTCCATTATTCCATCGAGGACACGCTCGAAGCCGGCATCTCGCTCACCGGCACCGAGGTGAAATCCCTGCGCGGGGGCAAGGCGACGATCGGAGAGGCCTATGCCGGCCCCTCCGGCAACGACCTGATGCTCTTCAACGCCTACATCCCGGAATATCTGGAAGCGAACCGCTTCAACCACGACACCAAGCGGCCCCGCCGCCTGCTGCTGCACCGCCGCCAGATCGACAAGCTGATCGGCGCCACCCAGCGGCAGGGCTACACGGTCGTCCCGCTCAAGATCTACTTCAACGAGCGCGGCCGGGCGAAGATCGAGCTCGGCCTCGGTAAGGGCAAGCAGGCCCACGACAAGCGCGAGGCGGTGAAGGAGCGCGACTGGAAGCGGGATCAGGCCCGCCTCCTGCGCGACAGGGGATAGGACGGGGAGCCACGGGATGAGCGCCAGTCTGACGAGCCTGCCGGACGATCTGCCGGTTCCGGTGGATGACGGCGCCGCCGCCCATTTGCGCGGCTCCCGCCTGCCCGACGTGGCCCTGCGCGCCACGGACGGGAGCACGGTCTCGCTGGCCAAGCTCAAGGGCCGCACGGTGGCCTACGCCTATCCGCGCACCGGCGAGCCGGACAAGCCGGCCTTCACCCCCGATTGGGACGCGATCCCCGGCGCGCGGGGCTGCACCCCGCAATCCTGCGACTTCCGCGACCATTTCGATGAGTTGAAGGGACTGGGCGTCGATCACGTCTACGGGCTCTCGACGCAGACGCGGGAGTATCAGACGGAGGCGGCCAGCCGGCTGCACCTGCCCTTCGCGCTCCTCTCCGACGCGCACCGCGCTCTGGCGATGGCGGCCCGGCTGCCGACCTTCGAAGCCGGCGGCGAGACGCTGCTGAAGCGCCTCACCCTGGTGATCGACGACGGGATCGTCACGCACCTGTTCTACCCGGTCTTCCCGCCGGACCAGAGCGCCCGGCAGGTCGTCGCGTGGCTCGAGGCGGGCCGCCGGGCCTGAGACCCGCCTAGGCGTCGTCCTCCGGCTGGCGGATGCCGTAGCGGTTTTCGAGGTTCGGGCGCGATTCGGCGCGGTGGCGGGTCGGCGTCTCGCCCGCGGGGCGCGGGGCGCGCTCGGTGGGCTCGCGGCCGATCCGCGAGGCAAGGGTCGACAGGTCCACGAACTCGTCCGCCTGCCGCCGCAACTCGTCGGAGATCATTGCCGGCTGCGTCTGGATCGTTGAGATCACCGTGACGCGCACGCCCCGGCGCTGCATCGCCTCGACCAGCGAGCGGAAATCGCCGTCGCCCGAGAATAGCACCATGTGGTCGAGGCGCGGGGCGAGTTCGAGGGCGTCGATCGCCAGCTCGATATCCATGTTGCCCTTGAAGCGGCGGCGGCCGGCGGAATCCGTGAACTCCCGCACCGGCTTCGTCACCACGCGGTAGCCATTATAGTCGAGCCAATCGACCAGCGGCCGGATCGAAGAATATTCCTGATCCTCGATCATCGCGGTGTAGTAGAAGGCGCGAATCAGGTTCTCGCGCGCCTGAAAATCCTTCAGGAGCTTCTTGTAGTCGATGTCGAAGCCCAGGGCCTTGGTCGTCGCATAGAGGTTGGCGCCATCGATAAAGATGGCACTCCGTTGTTCTGACGGCATAGATGTCTTTCCAAGTACTTAATAGATGAAATCGATCGAACGGCATAAAGGCGTGAACGTTATTGGTGCATTAAAAATCGTCTTTCACAAAACTGAGTTAAAAATGAACCAATGCTACATCGTGATGCGATAGTGGCGTTTAAAGCATTACGGAGCGTCATGCCGAAGTCAAGACAAGCCCGCGACGGCTTATTCCGCTGAACGGTTCGGCAGCCTCAGGTAATACTTAACCGTTGACGCGCTGAACGCTGCTCACCGGGCGTTTGCTGCGCAGCTCCGCCACGATGGCGTTCAGGTGTTGGAGATCCCAGACCGACAGGTCGAGGGTGATGTCGGTGAAGTCCTGGGTGCGGCGCTTCATCGAGATGTTGTCGATGTTGCCGTCATGGTCCGCGATCACCTGGGCGATCTGCGCGAACACGCCCGGCTCGTTGATGGATTGCAGGCTCAGGCGGGCGGGGAAGCGCTCGCCGCTCGACGCCTCCGTATCCCAGCGCACGTCGAGCCAGCGCTCCGGCTCGTTGTCGAAGGCGGCGAGCGCTGCCGACTGGATCGGGTAGACCGTCACGCCGACGCCCGGCGTGAGGATGCCGACGATCCGGTCCCCCGGCACCGCGCCGCCGTTGGGGGCGAAGGTGACGGGCAGGTCGCCCGCGAGGCCCCGGATCGGGATCGCGTCCGGCGAGGCCTCGCCGCTGCCGTTGAAGGTCAGGCGCATCGTCTGGTCGGGGGAGCGCACGAGCCGCCCCGCGCCGGTGGCGCCGGGCTGCCCGGCCGAGGGGCGGCGCTCCTCCCGGTGGTCGGGATAGACCGCGCGCACGACGTCGCCGGAGAACATCTCGCCGCGCCCCACGGCGGCGAACACGTCCTCCGTGGTGGACCGGGCCAGGCGGGGCAGGGCGCCGCGCAGCTTGTCCTCGGAAAAGCTCTTGGCCGCGCGCTCGAAGGCCCGCTCGAGGATCTGCTTGCCGAGGCCGGCATATTGCCGCCGCACCGCCGCGCGGGTCGCCCGGCGAATGGCCGAGCGGGCCTTGCCCGTCACCACGAGGGATTCCCAGGCGGCCGGGGGAGAGGCGCCGTCCGAGCGGCTGATCTCCACCTCGTCGCCGTTCGAGAGTTCGTGCAGCAGCGGCACCATGCGGCCGTTGATCTTCGCGCCCACCGCCGAGTTGCCGACATCCGTGTGCACGGCATAGGCGAAGTCGATGGGCGTCGCGCCCCGGGGCAGGGCGATCAGGCGGCCCTTCGGGGTGAAGCAGAAGACCTGATCCTGGAAGAGTTCGAGCTTGGTGTGCTCCAGGAACTCTTCGGGGCTGTCGCCTTCCGCGAGCAGCTCGATGGTACGGCGCAGCCATTGGTAGGCGCCGCTCTCGGTGGCGAGCTTCGGATGGACGCTGCCGATGGCGTCGCGCCCGCTCACATCCTTGTAATGGGCGTGGGCGGCGATGCCGTATTCGGCGATGTCGTCCATCGCCTGGGTGCGGATCTGCAGTTCGACGCGCTGGCTCTTCGGGCCGATCACCGTGGTGTGGATCGAGCGGTAATCGTTCTGCTTCGGGGTCGAGATGTAGTCCTTGTAGCGCCCCGGCACCATCGGCCAGCTGGTGTGGACGACGCCGAGCGCCGCGTAGCAATCGTCCAGGGCGTTCACGATCACCCGGAAGCCGAAGATGTCCGACAGTTGCTCGAAGGCGAGCGACTTGCGCTCCATCTTCGCCCAGATCGAATAGGGCCGCTTCTGCCGGCCCGTGACCTCGGCCTCGATGCCCCGCGCCGAAAGTTTATCGGAGAGCACCTTCTCGATGTCCTCGACCATCCGGCCGGACTTGGCCGTGAGCCGCAGCAGCCGCTCGGTGATGGTGGCGTAGATCTCGGGTTCGAGGAAGCGGAAGCCGAGGTCTTCCAGCTCCTCGCGCAACTCCTGCATGCCCATGCGGGCGGCGAGCGGCGCGTAGATGTCGAGCGTTTCCTGGGCGATGCGGCGACGCTTGTCGTCGCGCATGTGCTCCAGGGTGCGCATGTTGTGCAGGCGGTCGGCGAGCTTCACGAGGAGCACGCGCACATCCGCCGCGACGGCCAGCAGCAGCTTGCGGAAGTTCTCGCCCTGGGCGGCCTGCTTCGAGACGAGGTCGAGCCGCTTGAGCTTGGTCAGCCCATCGACCAGGGCGCCGATCTCGTCGCCGAACAGGCGGCGGATCTCATCGAGGGTGGCCTCGGTGTCCTCGACGGTGTCGTGCAGGACGGCGGCGATGATCGTCGCGTCGTCGAGGTGCAGATCCGTGAGGATCGCGGCGACTTCCAGGGGATGGGCGAAGAAGGGATCGCCCGAGGCCCGCTTCTGGGTGCCGTGGGCCTGCATCGCATAGACGTAGGCGCGGTTGAGCAGATCCTCGTCGGCGGCGGGATTGTAGCGCTTGACCCGCTCGACGAGTTCGTACTGGCGCATGATCCGCCGGGAAATCGGTGCCTCCTGAACGCTGTACGCGCCGCCGCTTCAGGGAAAGTCTCCCGCAATGCGGCGGCCGACACCAGAGGCAAGGCGCCGCAATCGGCGCATCAACCGCTTTTTTCTTCGCGCCGGGGGCCGAATCGGCCCCCGACTGCCGGCCTCACTCGGCCTCTTCGTCGGTCTCGACCGGCGGGGCGAGGTTTTCGAGGCCACGCAGGAGGTCTTCCTCGCTCATGCGGTCGAACTGCACGCTGGCGTCGTCGCTCGACGATTGCGGGGCGTGGGCGGCGGCGGCCGGCGAGCTCGACAGCAGCGGCACAGCCTCGGCCTCCGGCTCGTCCACCTCGACGTACTTCTGGAGCGAGTGGATCAGCTGCTCCTTCAGATCCTCGGAGGTGATGGTGCCGTCGCCGATCTCGCGCAGGGCGACGACCGGGTTCTTGTCGCGGTCGCGGTCCACGGTCAGCGGCGCGCCGGCGGCGAGAAGGCGGGCGCGATGGCTCGCCAGGAGGACCAGCTCGAAGCGGTTCTCGACCTTTTCGATGCAATCTTCGACGGTGACGCGCGCCATGCCTGACGGCTCCTTCGCGGAACGAATTCTCTCGGGATGGGCCGCGTCTTACACCGGATGCGGTTTGGCAACAAGCTGAGAGACTTGACGGCAGGCATGCCGTCCCGGCCTCATGCCGCTCAAAGCTTCCTTAAGCGTGGGCCGCGAGAGTGAACGCCCTCGCCGCGATCTCTGCACGGGACAACGGAACGCCCGGCTTTGACGCGCCGCGGCATTCGGTCTAAAGATTGGGCAGAACGAACAAGCAAGAACCGTGCCGAGCTGTCATGCTCGGACAATCTGAACAATGCGCAATCGGGGCTGGGTATGAGTCTGCTGCAAAGGCTGGAGGTGAGACAGGGCCAAGCCCTAGTCATGACGCCTCAGCTCCTGCAGGCGATCAAGCTCCTGCAGCTCTCGCATCTGGACCTTGCCGCCTACGTGGACGCGGAACTGGAGCGCAACCCGCTCCTGGAGCGCGCGGAGGCCGAGAACCCGGCCGGTCAGGACGCGCCCGAGG
Source organism: Methylobacterium sp. TK26 (assembly GCF_055361565.1). Lineage (NCBI taxonomy): Bacteria > Pseudomonadati > Pseudomonadota > Alphaproteobacteria > Hyphomicrobiales > Methylobacteriaceae > Methylobacterium > Methylobacterium sp. TK26. The sequence continues at coordinate 4,068,173 of NZ_CM143965.1, forward strand.
CACCGGCTCCCTCCGACGAGGGGGCGGGCGAAGATGGGTTCGAGGGCGGCGAGGCCGATTCGTGGCTCGCGCCGGAGATGAACCCGATCCGGGGCGAGATCGAAGGCGACATCGACGCCCGCCTCGACAACGTCTTCCAGGACGAGACGCCGACAAGGGTCCGCGAATCGGACGCGGGCGACATGCTGAGCCTGACGCCCGCGCCCTACGGCAGCACCGGCGGCAGCTTCGATGCCGAGGCGCCCGATTTCGAGGCGACCCTGACCTCGGAAGTGAGCCTGCGCGAGCATTTGGCCGCGCAGCTCGACCTCGCCACCCGCGATCCCGTCGAGCGCCTGATCGGCGGCTTCCTGATCGATGCCGTGGACGAGGCCGGCTACCTCCGCGAGACGGTGGAGGCCGTGGCCGAGCGGCTGGCCGCCTCGCCCGCCCTGGTCACGAAGGTGCTCGCCCTCGTGCAGAGCTTCGACCCGGCCGGCGTCGGCGCCCGCGACCTCGCGGAATGCCTCGCCATCCAGCTGCGCGAGAACGACCGCTTCGATCCGGCGATGGAGGCCCTGGTCTCGCGCCTCGACCTCGTGGCCAAGCGCGATTTCGCGGGGCTGCGGCGCCTCTGCGGCGTGAACGACGAAGACCTCGTGGACATGCTGGCGGAGATCCGCCGCCTCGATCCCAAGCCCGGCCGCGCTTTCGGGTCGAGCGCGGTGGAGGTGCTGGTGCCGGACGTGTTCGTCCGCGCCGCGCCGGACGGCTCGTGGCTCGTGGAACTCAACAGCGAGGCGCTGCCCCGCGTCCTCGTGAACCAGAGCTACTATGCCCGCGTCTCGCGCACGGCCCGCGCCGAGGGCGACAAGGCCTTCCTCTCCGAGGCGTTGCAGAATGCCAACTGGCTCACCCGCAGCCTGGAACAGCGGGCCCGCACCATCCTGAAGGTGGCCACCGAGATCGTGCGCCAGCAGGACGGGTTCTTCGCCCACGGCGTCGCCCATCTCCGGCCGCTCAACCTGAAGACGGTGGCCGAGGCCATCGGCATGCACGAATCGACGGTCTCGCGCGTGACCTCGAACAAGGCCATCGGCACCAGCCGGGGCACGCTGGAGATGAAGTACTTCTTCACCGCCGCCATCCCCGGCGCGGCGGGGGCGGCGGCCCATTCCTCCGAGGCGGTGCGCCACCGCATCAAGCAACTCGTGGACGGCGAGACCGCCGACAACGTCCTCTCGGACGACGCGCTGGTGCAGAAGCTGCGGGACGAGGGCGTCGACATCGCCCGCCGCACCGTCGCCAAGTACCGGGAATCCCTGCGCATCCCCAGCTCCATCGAGCGGCGGCGGGAACACTCCGCGCAGGCCGTCCGGGTGCTTGCCTGAACGGCCGGTTCGGCCCATTCAGCCCGCCGACCCCGATCGGACTTCGTGATGACGACCTCTTCCTCGCCGCGCAGCCTGACTGCCATCGTCCTCGCCGCCGGCAAGGGGACGCGGATGCGCTCCGACCTGCCGAAGGTGCTCCACAAGGTCGCCGGGCGGACCATGCTCGGCCATGTGCTCGCCGCCGTGCGTGAAGCCGGCGCGACGCGGGTCGGCGTCGTGGCCGAGCCCGGCCGGGCCGACGTCGCCGCCGAGATCGAGCGGCAGGCGCCGGGCGCGGGCGTCTTCGCCCAGGCCGAGCGGCTGGGCACCGCGCACGCGGTGCTGGCCGCCCGCGCCCTCCTCGCCGAAGCCGCCGACGACGTGATCGTCGCCTTCGGGGACACGCCCCTCGTCACCGCAGAGACCTTCACCCGCCTGCGCGCGCCGCTCGCCGCCGGGGCGGCGGTCGCCGTGCTCGCCTTCGAGACGGAGACCCCCACCGGCTACGGGCGGGTGCTCACCGAGGGCGAGCGCGTCGTCGCGATCCGCGAGGAGAAGGATGCGAGCCCCGCCGAGCGGCAGGTGCGCCTGTGCAATGCCGGCCTCATGGCCCTCGGCGGCGCGCATGCCCTGAGGCTGCTGGAGCGGATCGGCAACGACAACGCGGCCGGCGAATATTACCTGCCCGACGCGGTGGCCCTGGCGGTGGCCGACGGGCTCACCGTCGCGGTCGTGCCGGTGGACGAGCCGGAGGCGCAGGGGGTCAACGACCGGGTGCAGCTCGCCGCCGCCGAGGCGGTGGTGCAGGCCCGCCTGCGGCGGGCGGCGCTCTTGGGCGGCGCGACCCTGGCGGCGCCGGAGACGGTGTTCCTCAGCCACGACACGGTGCTCGGCCGCGACGTGACCGTGGAGCCGAACGTGGTGTTCGGCCCCGGCGTGACGGTGGCCGACGGCTGCACGGTGCGGGCCTTCGCGCATCTGACGGATGTCCGCCTGGAGGCGGGGGTGAAAATCGGGCCGTTCGTGCGGATGCGCGGCGGCGCGGTGCTGGAACAGGGCGCCGAGATCGGCAACTTCGTGGAACTCAAGAACACCCGCATGGGGCCGGGCGCCAAGGCGGCGCACCTCACCTATCTCGGCGATGCCGAGGTGGGGGCGAAGGCCAATGTCGGCGCGGGCACCATCACCTGCAATTACGACGGCGTGTTCAAACACCGCACCAGCATCGGCGCGGGGGCCTTCATCGGCTCGAACTCGGCTCTCGTCGCCCCCGTCACGATCGGGGCCGGGGCCCTGGTCGCGGCCGGCTCGGTCATCACGCAGGACGTGCCGGAGGGCGCCCTGGCGGTGGCGCGCGGCCGGCAGGAGGTGCGGCCCGGCTGGGCGGTGCGGATGCGCGAGCGATTGCTCGCCCTGAAGGAACGGCGCACAGGCCGGTAAGCCCGGAAGGCGAGGGGGTGATACGACATGGCTCATGAATTCCGCGTGGTGGAGGGCGGCAAGGTCGACCTCGGCGCCATCGACCGCGAGGCGCTATGGCAGGCGCGCGTCGACCTCGCCGCCTGCTTCCGCATGGCCGCGCGCTACGGTCTGGAAGAGGGCATCTGCAACCACTTCTCGGCCATGGTGCCGGGGCGGGACGACCTGTTCCTCGTGAACCCCTACGGGCTGGCCTTCTGCGAGGTGACGGCCTCCAGCCTCCTCGTCTGCGACTTCCACGGGCGGGTGGTCGAGGGCGACGGCCAGCCGGAGGCGACGGCCTTCTTCATCCATGCCCGCGTGCACCGGAACGTGCCGCGCGCCCGGGCGGCGTTCCACACCCACATGCCCTACGCCACGGCGCTGAGCATGACGGAGGGCGAGCCCCTGGCCTATGCCGGGCAGACGGCGCTGAAGTTCCACGGCCGCACGGCGGTGGACGATGCCTATAACGGCCTCGCCCTGGACGAGGCCGAGGGCGACCGCATCGCCGCGACGCTGGGCGACGCCGACATCGTGTTCCTGCGCAACCACGGGGTGATGGTCACGGGCCCGACCATCGCGGAAGCCTGGGACGACCTCTATTACCTGGAGCGCGCCGCCGAGGTTCAGGTGAAGGCCCTCTCCACGGGCCGGCGGCTCCTGCCGGTCGATCCGGCCATCGCCAGGGCCGCTGCCGCACAGATGCGCGAGGGCGACCCCGAGAGCGCCCGGCTGCATCTGGCGAGCATCAAGCGGGTGCTCACGCGGGACGGCGACACCTACGCGGAATAGGTCCGCGCCCCGGCCGCTGGGTCTGGCCGCTGCGATGCGCTAACCTCGACCGCATATATGGGCCTGGCCCCCGGCCGGGCGGCCCTGCGAATGGAAGACGGAACATGTGCGGCATCGTCGGCATCGTCGGGCGCGACGCAGTGGCGGGACAGGTGATCGAGGCGCTGCGCCGCCTCGAATACCGGGGCTACGATTCCGCCGGCATCGCCACCCTGGAACACGGCAGCCTCCAGCGCCGCCGCGCCTCGGGCAAGCTCGTCAACCTCGAAGCGAGGCTCGCCGAGCAGCCGCTGACCGGCACCATCGGCATCGGCCACACCCGCTGGGCGACCCACGGCCGCCCCACCGAGGTGAACGCCCACCCCCATGCCACGGCGCGCGTCGCCGTCGTGCATAACGGCATCATCGAGAATTTCCGCGAGCTGAAGCAGGAGCTCGAAGGGGAGGGCATCCGCTTCGAGAGCGACACCGACACCGAGGTCGTCGTGCAACTCGTCAGCCGCCTGATGGACAAGGGTGCCGGCCCGGTCGAGGCGGTAGCCGCCGCCCTGCCGCGCCTGCGCGGGGCCTTCGCCCTCGGCTTCATCTTCGCGGGACAGGAGAACCTGCTGATCGGCGCCCGGCACGGTGCGCCGCTCGCGGTCGGCTACGGCCACGGTGCCACCTATCTCGGCTCCGACGCCCTGGCGCTCGCCCCCTTCACCGACGCCATCGCCTATCTCGATGAGGGTGATTGGGCGATCCTCACCCGCGAGGGCGCCGAGTTCCGCGACGCTTCCGGCGCCGTGGTGGAGCGCCCCCGCCAGACCATCGCCACCCAGGCGTTCCGGGTCGACAAGGGCGAGTACCGCCACTTCATGGCGAAGGAGATCCACGAGCAGCCGGAGGTCGTGGGCCGCACGCTGGCCCATTACGTCGACATGGCCGAGGGCCGGGTGATCCTGCCGGAGGCGCTGCCCTTCGATTTCGCCAAGCTCAGCCGCGTCTACATCACCGCCTGCGGCACGGCCTTCTATGCCGGCCTCGTGGCCCGCTACTGGTTCGAGCAGATCGCCCGCCTGCCGGTGGAAATCGACGTCGCGTCCGAGGCCCGCTACCGCGAGGCGCCCCTGGAGCGCGACGGGCTGACGCTGGTCATCTCGCAATCGGGCGAGACCGCCGACACCCTGGCCTCCCTTCGCTACGCCAAGAGCCAGGGCCAGCACACGCTGAGCGTCGTGAACGTGCCGACCTCGACCATCGCGCGGGAATCCTCCGTGGTGATGCCGACGCTGGCCGGGCCGGAGATCGGCGTGGCCTCGACCAAGGCGTTCTCCTGCCAGCTCACCGTGCTCCTCTGCCTCGCCATCGCGGCGGGCCGGGCGCGGGGCACCCTCGATGCGGCGGCCGAGCGGCGGCTGATCGACGGGCTCATCAAGGCGCCGGGCCTCATGGCCGAAGCGCTGGCGCAGGAGCCGGACATCGAGGGCCTCGCCCGCGAGGTCGCGAAGGCGCGGGACGTGCTCTATCTCGGGCGCGGCACGAGCTACCCGATGGCGCTGGAAGGCGCCCTGAAGCTCAAGGAGATCAGCTACATCCACGCTGAGGGCTATGCCGCCGGCGAATTGAAGCACGGGCCGATCGCCCTCATCGACGAGAGCGTGCCGGTCATCGTCATCGCCCCGCATGACGCGGTGTTCGAAAAGACGGTCTCCAACATGCAGGAGGTCGCGGCGCGGGGCGGGCGGATCGTGCTCATCGGCGACGCGCAAGGTGCGGCGGAGCACGGGCTCGACACGATGGCGACCTTCACCATGCCGGCCCTCGATCCCATCGTGGCGCCCATCGTCTACGCGGTGCCTGTGCAACTCCTCGCCTATCACGTCGCCGTCGTGATGGGGAAAGACGTCGATCAGCCCCGCAACCTCGCGAAATCCGTCACCGTGGAGTGACGGACGGCCCCTGCGGAGGTCGCATCCGAGGGGTGTGAAACTACCGAGTTTTTCAATTGACGATACTTGGCTGCAAAGCCAAGGTCCGCCGCCGCCCGACCGGGGCGGTCGAGATCCGGGTCGAGCATGCGCGCAGCCCTCGTTCTGCCATTGCTGGTGGGCCTCACCGCCCCCGTCGTCGCCCAGCCGGCGTCGACGGATCCGGGCATGAGCCAGGGGGCGCCGGCCCCCGCGCGCCGGGCCGCGCCCCCGCGCCGTCCGCAGGCGCCGAGCCAGCCCATCGCTGTCTACGATGCGCGGATCGAGGCGGGGGACCTTCGCCTGTCGGGCTCGGTGCGCAAGCCCGGCGCCATCGTGGAGATGGATGGCGAGACCTCGATCCAGGCCGACAAGCGCGGCCGGTTCGTGTTCAAGCTGCCCTACAAGCCCGCGACCTGCGTCGTCACGCTCAAGAGCGGCGAGGACGAGCGCGAGGTGGTCGTGGCCAATTGCGCGCCGGAAGGCCCCCCCGGCCCGGCCGGGCCGCAGGGTGCGCCCGGACCCGCCGGAGAGAAGGGCGAGACCGGCCCCAAGGGCGAAGCCGGCCCGAAGGGCGAGGCGGGGCCCAAGGGTGAGATGGGTCCGAAGGGTGAGGCGGGTCCGAAGGGCGATCAGGGACCGGCCGGGCCGCAGGGCGAGGTCGGCACCCCCGGCCTGCCCGGCGCGAAGGGCGAGGCGGGACCCGCCGGCCCCCGTGGCCCGGTCGGCGGACGCGGCGAGCCCGGCAAGCCCGGCGCGGCGGCGACGTCGTCCTTCCGGGTGCTGCGCAAGACCGAATGCGGCGGCACCTGTTCCGCCACCTGCGACGAGGGCGAGGTGCTGGTCGCCGCCCGCTGCCTCGGCGGCGGCAGCGTGACCTACGAGGGCGAGGGCGCGTCCTGCCCGTCCGAGGCCACCGGCCTCGTCGGCTTCTGCGCCAAGCCCTGATCCGCCAGCCAGCGCAGCATCCCCCCGGCGGCCGCCCGGCCGCCCGCAATCGCGCCCTGGAGGAGGTAGCCGCCTGTCGGCGCCTCCCAGTCGAGCATTTCGCCCGCCAGGAACAGGCCGGGCCGCACCCGCAGCATGGCATTGCCGTCGAGGGCGCCGAGATCCACGCCGCCGGCCGTCGAGATCGCCCGGTCGAGGCCCATCATGCCGGTGAGGGTGAGCGGTGCCGCCTTGATGAGCCGCGCGAGGGCGCCGGGATCGGCCGGCAGGGCGGCGCCCGCCGCCTCCCGCATCAGGCCGATGGCGACGGGCGACAGGCCGGCGGCCTTGCGCAGCCGGGCCGACAGGGAATCGCCCTTCCGCCCGTTCGCGAGCCGCGCCGCCAGCGCCTCGACGCCGAGGTCCGGCCGGAGATCCACCACGAGCCGCGCCGAACCCTCCGCGAGGATCGCCTCGCGCAAGGGGCGTGACAGGGCGTAGACCGCTCCGCCTTCGAGCCCCGTCCGCGTCACGATGGCCTCGCCGGGCACGGTCTCACCCGCGACGGTGAGGGCGATGCGCTTCAGCGGCGTGCCCGCATGGCGCTCGCGGAACGTGTCGGACCATGCGCAGGCGAAGCCGGCATTGGCCGGGCGCAGGGGCGCGACCGGCACGCCGAGCCCTTCGAGGAGTGGCACCCAGGCGCCGTCCGAACCGAGGCGCGGCCAACTCGCCCCGCCGAGGGCCAGCAGCGTCGCGCTGGGGCGCACGGTGAGGCTGCCTTCCGGCGTCTCGAAGGTCAGGGCGCCCTCCGCCATCCCGGTGAGGCGGTGGCGGGGGCGGATCGCGACGCCGTGATCCCCCAGGCGGGCGAGCCACGCCCGCAGCAGGGGCGAAGCCTTGAAGCTCTCGGGGAAGACCCGGCCGCTCGACCCGACGAAGGTCGGCTGCCCGAGTTCGGCGCACCAATGCCGCAGGGCATCGGGCGGGAAGGCCCGGATCGCCCCGGTCAGGCTCTGCGCCGGATGGTAGCGGGCGAGGAAGGCGGGCAGGGGCTCGCTGTGGGTGAGGTTGAGACCACCGCGCCCGGCCATGAGGAGCTTGCGCCCGAGGGAGGGCATCCGGTCGTAGAGCGTGACCGTGCGGCCCGAAGCCGCAAGAAGCTCCGCCGCCGCCAGCCCGGCCGGGCCGCCGCCGATCACCGCGATGTCGCATCCTTGCACCATGGCGCCGAGAGGCGCGTCGCACGGTTGCCTGTCAAGCGCTGGGGATCGGCCCGTGCCGCCCTTGATTCGCCTCGTTCAGCCTCTTACGTCGCGGGCATCGACTGCGGGCCCCTCTGGCGGACGCTCCTTGAGGCGTCCGTGATGTCGGAGTCGATGCTTTCCTCCCGGAAGGAGCATCAGGTCCCGCCTATGGTCGATTTTCTGTATGTCGAATGGCTCGGCAAGCCGCTGTGGATGTGGCTCGGCTTCCACGTGCTCATCGCGGCCCTTCTCGCCTTCGATCTCGGTCTTCTGCACCGCGACAAGGATCACGAGATCGGCGTGCGCGAGAGCCTGGGCCTCACCGCGTTCTACCTGACCCTGGGCCTCGCCTTCGGCGGCTTCATCTGGTGGGAACTCGGCTGGACGCCGGCCGAGGAATACGTCACCGGCCTCGTGGTCGAGAAGTCGCTGTCGATGGACAACGTCTTCGTCATCGCGATGATCCTCACCGGGCTCGGCGTGCCGCGCACGGCGCAGCACCGGGTGCTGCTCTGGGGCATCCTCGCGGCGGTGCTCCTGCGCGGGCTGATGATCGGCCTCGGCGCGGCCCTGGTGCATCAGGTGCACTGGATCCTGTCGCTGTTCGCGGCCTTCCTGATCTATGCCGGCCTCAAGATCCTGTTCTCCGGCCATGAGGAGCAGGGCGATTTCGGGAACAGCAAGATCGTCCAGTGGATCCGGCGCCGCTTCCGCGTCACCTCGGAGCTGCACGGCCAGAAGTTCACCGTGCGCAAGACCGACCCGGAGACCGGGCGGAAGGCCCTGTGGTTCACGCCCCTCGCCCTGGCGCTGGTGCTGGTGAACGGCGCGGACGTCATCTTCGCCGTCGACAGCGTGCCGGCGATCTTCGCGATCACCACCGACACCTTCGTGGTCTACACCTCGAACATCTTCGCGATCCTCGGCCTGCGCGCTCTGTATTTCGCGCTGGCCGCGATGGTGGACCGCTTCGCCTACCTGAAGACGGCGCTGGCCTTCATCCTCATCTTCATCGGCGCGAAGATCGTGGCGGCGGACACGTTCGGGCTCGTGAAGGTGCAGCCCTGGGTGTCCCTGGTCGTCACCCTGGTCCTGCTGCTGGGCGGCGTCGCCTACAGCCTGTGGCGCACCCGCGGTGACGCGACCGTGCCCGAGGGCGAGACGCGGGCGCACCGCGCCTGAGCCTCAGGCGGCCGGCAGGCTCGCCAGCAGGTCGCGGAGCGTGGTGATGGTGGAGCTGTCGGCGACGCCATCGACCCGCATCTGCCGGAAATGGCGCTGGAAGGCGGTGACCACCGCCTTCGTCCGGGCATCGAACGTGCCGTTCACCGGCAGGTCGTAGCCGTAGAGGGCGAACATCGCCTGCAGTGCCTCCACCGGCTGGCCGGCATCGCCCTCCGCGAAGAAGCGCCCGTCCCGCAGGGGGGCGGACGGCACGCAATGGCCGAGCCCGGCCTCCGCAAGGCGGAGCCAGGGGAAGGTCTCGCCGGGGTCTTCCTTGCGCTCCGGCGCGATGTCCGAATGGGCGAGCACCCGCGCCTGCGGGATGCCCCAGCGCCCCGCGATGTCAAGGCCGAGCGCGATCACCGCCGCGATCTGCGCCTCGGGATAGGGCGGCAACCCGCCGACATGGCCGGGATGAACGATCTCGATGCCGATGGAGCGGGAGTTGATGTCGGTGACACCCTTCCACGCCCCCGCCCCGGCGTGCCACGCCCGCGCGGCTTCGGCGACGAGCTGCACCGTGCCGCCATCCTCGAACACGACGTAATGGGCCGAGACCTCGCTCATCGGGTCGCGCAGCCGCGCCAGGGCCGCCGCGCCGCTCTCCATGCCGGTGTAGTGCACGATCAGCATGTCCGGCCGCAGGCCCCGCCGGTCCCCCTGGTTCGGAGACGGCGCCACCTTGCGGGCGAGGGGGGTGTCGGGAGTGAGGGTCATCGGTCGCTTCCAAGCTCTCGTGCCGAACGCACGCCACGTTCCCTTTTTCGCGGCACGGGATATGTGATATCCATGTCCGATATCACGGAGGGAGAGAATGCGGGCTCTCGTCGATATGAATGACGCGCAGCTGGCGGCGCTGGATAGTCTCGCCAAGCGGAAGCGCCAATCGCGCGCCGCGCTGATCCGCGCCGCCATCGACGATTATCTCGACCGCCATCGCCGCGAGCAGGTCGAGGACGGCTTCGGACTCTGGGGCAAGGGCACTGTCGATGGCTTGGCCTTTCAGGACAAGGCGCGGAGCGAATGGTAGGCGCCCTGTTCGACACCAACATCCTCATCGACAATCTGAACGCGGTTCGGCAGGCTCGCGAGGAGATCGGGCGCTTCGAGAACCGGGCGATCAGCATCATCACATGGATGGAAGTGATGGTCGGAGCGAAGGCCGACCTGATCGAGCCGACGCGGCATTTCCTCGAAGGCTTCAAGGTCATCCCACTGGACGACGCGATCGCCCATCGCGCCGTGGACCTGCGGCGCAGCCACCGCATCAAGCTCCCCGATGCGGTGATCTGGGCGACGGCACAGATCACCGGGCGACTGCTCGTGACCCGCAACACCAAGGATTTTCCACCGGGCGACGCGGGAATTCGGGAGCCCTACACGCTGTAGGGCGGCCCTCTCGTGCGCCGCGACGGCCCTACCGTAACCCCCGCTCGGCCGCGACCAGATCGTAGGCGGCGTTGATCGCCGCGAGGCGCTTGCTGGCGATGGCCACGGCCTCCGGGGGCAGGCCCCGCGCCAAAGCGCGGTCGGGGTGGTGCTCGGACACCAAGCTCCGGTGGCGGGCCTTCACCGCCGCGTCGTCGGCGGCACGATCGAGGCCCAGCACCTCATAGGGGTCGTCCTTCAGCCGGACATGCCGCGCGGCGATGCGCCGGAATGCGGCCTCCTCGAAGCCGAAGATCGCCGAGACGGCGCGCAGATACTGCTCCTCCGCCGCGTGGATCGCCCCATCCGCGCCCGCGATCTGGAACAGGCCGTCGAGCACGTCCTCCAGCAGGGCCGGCTCGTCGCCGAAGGTCGCCGCGAGCTGGTGGGCATAGGCCTCGTAGCCGTCGGTGGTGCGCTTGGCGAGGTCGAACAGGCGCGTCACCCCGGCCTGGGCCGAGGGCTCGACATGCACCACGCGGGCGAAGGCCTCGACCTCCGAGGGCGCGACGACGCCGTCCGACTTGGCCATCTTGGCCGCCAGCGCCACGAGTCCGGTGGTGAAGATCACGTCGCGCGGGGTCGGGCCGAAGGGCGCGCCGACCCGGTCGACGAGAAAATGGCCGGCGACGCCGCCGATCAGCCCGCCGAGGGGGCCTCCGACCGCCAGCCCGATGCCGGCACCGCCGAGCTTGCCCCAGATCCCGGAGGCGCGAGGCGTGGGCGTCCGGCTGTCGTGGCTCATCGGGCGGCTTTGAGATCATCCGCCGGGATGGCCCCGGCCGCCACCCGATAGACCGGCGGCGCCCGGGGTGGAAGGGCCGGGATGTCTCCCGGCCGATCGTAGCTTAGCGGCAGTAGACGTTGCCGTAGGCGTCGCGATAGGTGCCGTAGGGGCAGCGCGGCGCGGTCGAGGCGCCGACGATGGCACCGCCGGCGCCGCCGATGGCCGCACCCGCGAGGGCGCCGCCGGCCCGGCCGGTCGCCGCGCCGCCGATGGCCGCGCCAGCCAGCGCGCCGAGGCCGGCGCCGCCGAGAGCCCGGTCCTCGGGCGTGTTGCAGGCGCCGAGCGACAGCGCCGCGAGGCCGGCGAGGGCGGCCGCGATGGTCTTCTTCATGTCTCTACAACTCCCCTGTGCATCCGTTTTGGCTTTTGCCGTTTTGGCTGCGAATCGAGCTTAGCAGGAACCCAACGCCGTCCCTACGGCCAAGGTTCCGATCCATGAACGGGGCAGTTGCGTCCCGTCATCCTCCGGCCCTATGCCACGCGGAAGGCGGCTCGCCCGTGCCGCAGACGAATTCCGAGGCCCCCATGCAGAAAGCCACCACGATCGTCCGCCGCCCGGCCGTGCGCGCCGACCGCGTCGCGGACACCGTCGAACTCGACCATGCCGGCCGGTCCGCCCTCCCGTCCAGCCTGACGGCGGCGGGGGGCCTCGCCTTCGAGGTCGCCCTGCCGAAGGCCGGCTCGCTGGAGGACGGCGACGCCCTGCGTCTCGACGACGGCCGGCTCGTCGTCGTGAAGGCGGCGGCCGAACCGCTCCTCGAGGTGCGCGCGGAGAACCCGGCCCGGCTGATGCGCCTCGCGTGGCAGCTCGGCGGCAACCATGTCGAGGCCGAGATCGGCGCCGACATGCTCCATATCCCCGCATCGCCGGCCAATGCCGAACTGGTGCGCGGCCAGGGCTGCGTCGCCACCCCGGTGAGCCGCGCCTTCAGCCCGGAGAAGGCCGCCCACGATCACAGCACGTGCGGCCATGATCACGGCCACGACCACCACGGGCATGATCATGGCCATGATCACGGGCACGACCATGGCCATGATCATGACCATCAGGGCCACGACCATGCGCACGATCACGGCCATTCGCATTCCCATTCCCATGGCCACGATCACGACCACGCGCATCACGAGCACGATCACAGCCACAAGCATGACCACTGACCGGCGGCGGATCGCGCTGTCGGCGGGGTTGATCGGGCTGGTGCTCGCTTTCCCCGCCTCGGCCGGGTCGGACCCGACCCGCGACGTCCTCTGGATGGCCCTGAAGACCTGCGTCCTCGCCAAGACGCTCGCCAACCGGACCTTTCCCTGCCTCGCCGTCGATCTCGGCGACGGGGAGCGGCCGGGCACGGCGGTGCTGCGGGCGCCGGGCGAGCCGACGCATATCGTGGTCATGCCCACCGACACGGTCTCGGGGCTCGAATCCGCGCCCCTGCGCGGCCCGCGCGGCGTGGCGTATTGGAAGGCGGCGCTCTCGGCCCGGCACTTCGTGGTGGATTCGCTGAAGAACCGCGTGCCGGAGGCCGATATCGGTCTCGCGGTCAATTCGGCGCGCGGGCGCAGCCAGGATCAACTGCACATCCACCTCGATTGCCTGCGGCCCAAGGTGCTCGATGCCCTCGACGCCCATGGGCGCGCCGTCGGCAAGGCGTGGGCGCCGTTCCCGGTGCCGCTCGCCTATGACCGCTTCCATGCGATGCGGGTGCGCGCCACCGATGTCGAGACGTTCAATCCCTTCGCCGCCATCACCACCCTGCCGGGCCGCCGCGACCTGACGCGGACCACCTTCGCGGCGGTCTCGACACGGCCCGGCGATCCGGAGCCGGGCCTCATCCTCCTCGCCTACCGGGGGCGGCAAGCCAGCGCGGAGGACATCATGGACCATGGCTGCGCCATCGCGGATCAGCGCCGCGCCCGGCCCGCCGGATAGTCTTCGCCGTCCCGGTGAAGGAAGACAGTCCTCCCGCAGTCTAGGCGCGGGCCAAGCGGAACCATTAGCTTGGCCTCACGTTGAAGCGCCATGGAACACTTCAAGTCCACCATCGCCACGACAGCGATTGCAGCTTTCGGCCTCCTCGCCGCAGCGCATATCCTGCATCCGGGCAACTTCGAGCGCACGACATATCCGTCGCGGCCCGTCGCGACGGTGGCCCCCCAAGCCTGGGCCAACCCGCCGGCCGCCCCTGCGGTTTCCGTCGCGGCCCCCGTCCTCAAGGCGGAAGCCCCGCAACCGGTGCCCGCCCCCGTGGCGTGGACCTCGGTCCAGGTCGAGCCGCCGGTCCCGGCGCGCATCGCCGAGGCCGCGCCGGAGCATCGCCGCAAGGCCGGTGCCCACCGCCGCAAGCTCTCGCAGCGCCCGGCCCCGGTCCGTCAGGCCGTGCTGACCCAGCCGGCCGAGCCGGCAGCGGTCGCCCCCGTGAAGAAGCCGGAGGCGAACCGCATCGACCCGATCGGCGACATCATCCGCGGCCTCGGGCTCGGCAGCGACAGCTGAGCCGCCGCCGCGCCCGCGTCCGTCAGCGTTCCAGACGGGCGACGAGGCTCGACGTGTCCCAGCGGTTGCCGCCCATCGCCTGCACCTCGGCGTAGAACTGATCGACCAGCGCCGAGACGGGGAGCTTGGCGCCGTTGCGGCGGGCCTCGTCCAGCAGGATGCCGAGATCCTTGCGCATCCAGTCGACGGCGAAGCCGAAATCGAACTTGCCCACGTTCATGGTCTTGCCGCGATTCTCCATCTGCCAGGAGCCGGCGGCGCCCTTCGAGATGACGTCGAGGACGGCCTCGACATCGAGGCCTGCGCGCTTGGCGAAATGCACGCCCTCCGAGAGGCCCTGCACGAGGCCGGCGATGCAGATCTGGTTGACCATCTTCGTGAGCTGGCCTGAACCGACCGGGCCCATCAGGCGGCAGGCGCGGGCGAAGCTCTTGATGGCCTCCTCGACCTTCGCATAGGTCTCGGGCTCACCGCCGCACATCACCGTCAGCACGCCGTTCTCGGCGCCGGCCTGTCCGCCGGAGACGGGGGCGTCGATGAAGCCGAAGCCCTTCTCTTGCGCCGCGGCGGCGAGTTCGCGAGCGACCTCGGCCGATGCGGTGGTGTGGTCCACGAAGACCGCCCCCGGCTCCATGCCGGCGAGCGCCCCGTCCTCGCCCAGCACGACGCTGCGCAGGTCGTCGTCGTTGCCGACGCAGGCGAAGACGATCGAAGCGCCCTTCACGGCCTCGCGCGGGGTGGCGGCCTGGGCGCCGCCATGGGCCTTCACCCAAGCTTCCGCCTTGGCGCCCGTCCGGTTGTAGACCGTGACGTCATGGCCTTTCTTCGCGAGATGCCCGGCCATCGGGCCGCCCATCACGCCGAGTCCCAGGAAAGCGACCTTGGCCATCATCCGTCTCCACCCGAACGAAGCGGGCCATTCGGAGCGGCCCGCGTTCCTGCCCGCCGGTCCGTGGCGGGCGCCCGACCTATAGCAGCCCGGCGCGGGCGAACAACGAGGCCCCGTTTGTCTAGCGGGAGCTTCGCGAAAATCTTTGCACGGCGTAAAAATTCCGGCAGAACGCAGGCCAGATCACAGGCCCTCTCAGGGTCGTCCGAGCCGTGGGCCGGGGAGGCCACGCCATGACCGCCATTCAGAAGCACGGGCCCTGGGCCCTCGTCGGGGCGCTCGGCGCCGCCGCCCTGTCCATCGTGGCCGTCGAGCGGGGCGAGGCGGTGAATGCCCTCTGGATCGTGGTCGCGGCGGTCTGCGTCTACCTGATCGCCTACCGCTATTACTCGAAGTTCATCGCCGACAAGGTGATGCGCCTCGACGCCAAGCGCGAGACCCCGGCGCTGCGCCACAACGATGGGCTCGATTACGTCCCCACCAACAAGAGCGTGCTGTTCGGCCACCATTTCGCGGCCATCGCGGGCGCCGGTCCGCTGGTCGGCCCGGTGCTGGCGGCGCAGATGGGCTACCTGCCCGGCATGCTGTGGATTCTGGCGGGCGTCGTCCTCGCGGGCGCGGTGCAGGACTTCATGGTCCTGTTCGTCTCGATGCGCCGGGACGGGCGCTCGCTGGGCGAGCTGATCCGCGCCGAGCTCGGGGCGGTGCCGGGCGTCATCGCCCTGTTCGGCACCTTCCTCATCATGATCATCCTGCTGGCGGTGCTGGCGCTGATCGTCGTGAAGGCCCTGGCCGAGAGCCCGTGGGGCACCTTCACGGTGATGTCCACGATCCCGATCGCCATCTTCATGGGCCTGTACACCCGCTACATCCGCCCCGGTAAGATCGGCGAGGTCTCGGTGCTGGGCTTCGTCCTGCTCATGGCCGCCATCGTCGGCGGCGGGCAGGTGGCGGCGAGCCCGGTCTGGGGCCCGGCCTTCACCTTCACCGGCACGCAGCTCTGCTGGATGCTGATCGGCTACGGCTTCGTCGCCTCGGTGCTGCCGGTGTGGCTGCTGCTCGCCCCGCGCGACTACCTCTCGACCTTCCTCAAGATCGGCACCATCGTCGGCCTCGCGCTCGGCATCGCCTTCGTGGCCCCGCACCTGCAGATGCCGGCCATGACGAAGTTCGTGGACGGCACCGGCCCGGTCTGGGCGGGCAGCCTGTTCCCGTTCCTGTTCATCACCATCGCCTGCGGTGCGGTCTCGGGCTTCCACGCGCTGATCTCGTCGGGCACCACGCCGAAGCTCATCGCCAACGAGATCGATAGCCGCTTCGTCGGCTACGGCGCGATGCTGATGGAATCCTTCGTGGCGATCATGGCGCTGGTCTCGGCCTGCGTGATCGACCCGGGCGTGTACTTCACCATGAACTCCCCGGCGGCCCTGGTGGGCACCACGCCGGAGACCGCCGCCGCCGCCGTGACCAAGCTCGGCTTCGCGACGACGCCGGAGGTCATCACCCAGACCGCCGCCGATGTCGGCGAGCACACGATCATCTCCCGCGCGGGCGGCGCCCCGACGCTCGCGGTGGGCATGGCGCACATCATCTCCTCGGCCATCGGCGGCAAGGGCATGATGGCCTTCTGGTACCACTTCGCGATCCTGTTCGAGGCGTTGTTCATCCTCACGGCGGTGGATGCGGGCACGCGGGCCTGCCGCTTCATGGTGCAGGATCTCGTGGGGCTCGTGGCGCCCGGCTTCAAGAAGACGGATGCCTGGGGGCCGAGCATCGTCGCCACCGCGATCTCGGTGGGCGCCTGGGGCTACTTCCTCTACCAGGGCGTCACGGATCCGCTGGGCGGCATCAACACCCTGTGGCCGCTCTTCGGCATCTCGAACCAGATGCTGGCGGCGGTGGCGCTGACGCTGTGCACCGTGGTGATCTTCAAGATGAAGCGCGAGAAATACGCCTTCGTCACGATCATCCCGACCGTGTGGCTGTGCATCTGCACCCTGACGGCGGGCTGGCAGAAGATCTTCTCGGCCGATCCGAAGATCGGCTTCCTGGCCCACGCCGAGCGCTACGCGACGGCCGCCGCCGAGGGCAAGCTCCTCGCGCCGGCCAAGAACGCCGACCAGATGAGCCAGATCATCCTCAACGACCGGATCGACGCGGTGCTCGCCTCGCTGTTCATCGCGCTCGTCGTGGCGATCGCGGTCTTCGGCATCATGGCCTGCGTGAAGGCGCTGCGCGCCGACCGCTGGACCGCGCTGGAGACCGAGCCCCGCATGGTGGCGGCGGAGTAAGGCGGTGATGCCGGCGCAGGGCTTTCGCAACCAGCTGCGGACGCTGACGAAATGCGTCTGCGACGGGGCGCGGCTGATGGTGGGGCAGGGCGACTACGCCGTCTATGCCGAACACATCCGCCGCACCCATCCCGACCGGGAGCCGATGACCGAGACGGAGTTCTTCCGCAACCGGGAGAACGCGCGGTTCGGCGTCGGCAACACATCCGGTTTCCGGTGTTGCTGAGGACAAGCTTGACTCTGGGGCCCCTTCTCCCACCATCTTGGAGCAACGGGAGAGGGGCATGAGTATTTTCCAGGACGCCATCCTTCGCTTCGGCCGGACGATCATGTCCTATGCCGGCGATGCGATGTTCCTGCAGGCGGCCGTCTCGGCGGCAGCCAACGTCATCGTCGCGGACGGCGACGTGGCGGAGGAAGAGGTCGAGGCGGCCATCGTCGGCATCCGCGCCAACCCGATCCTCGAACGGTCCTACGACACCCTGCGCGTCGAGCAGGAGCTGTACGAGGCCATCAGCCGCGCGAAGACCCGCGCCGGGCGGATCGAGAACCTCCGCGCCGCCTCAGCCATCGCCGACCGGCCCATCGAGCAGCGGCAGGACGTGTTCCTGATCGCCGCCGACGTCGCCGATCTCGGCGGCATCAGCGCGGTCGAGCACACGGCGCTCGACGAGATCGCGAATGCGCTGGAAGTGGAGAAGTCGGCGCTGCTGCGCTGAGTACCTTTCGAGGTGCATCTTGTGAGCGGTTGAATAAGATCAAGCACTACTTTCGCATGTATTCAGGCGTATTTCCAGTGCAATAGCGTCTGTAATGCTTGAGTTTGCCTCTCGGATGCATATGCCTCGGCGTCGCCGCGAGTTCGCGGGCTGCCGAGGGCGACATGGGCGGACAGAAAGTTTCGACAGATGCGCCACGTATCGCGCGCATTTCGTTCGACCGGGACTTGGTCGGGCTGCGGCAAATGGTGGTCAAAGGATTTCTACTGACCGTTGCCACGGCCGGTATTTACCGATTTTGGTACATTAATAATATCAGGAAATACTTTTGGAGCCGGACACTGGTCGACGGTTCCCCCGCTGTCTATACAGGCCGAGGCAAGGACTTGTTCTTGGGAGCTTTGGTCGCTGCCGGCATTCTCGTTGCGATCCAGATTCTCATTCTCGCGGCCGTATTTCTATCCGCGCCGCCTGAGCCCAATATCGGCCTATTCATCTATCCTATTCTGTTCGTGCTCGTCCCATTCGCGCTGTACCGGGCTCGTCGGTACCGGGTCCGTCGCACCACATGGCGAGGCATGCGCTTCGGACAGGATGGGTCGGCGCTCGTTTATGTCCTCATCACCCTGGGATGGTGCGTCCTCGTCATCGCCACTCTGGGGCTGGCTTTTCCCTTTATGCGGGCTGCACTTGAGCGCTATCGCATCCGTCACACCCTCGTCGGAACAAGCCGTTTCCAGTCGACGGCCCATGGCAGAAAGCTGCTCTTGCCTTGGCTTCTGATCTGGCTGGTCATTGTCTCACCTATCTGGGTGTCGATTGGTATCGTTCTTACGGCGAAAACATGTGTCGTTTCTCTTGAAGAGGCTTTTTTAAGTCCGATCGGTCCTCATCTTGCCTTCAACATCTCCATGCTGGACCCATGCTTTTTGGTGGAACGTTTTGCTTCGAGCATATTGGGGGTTAGTGCTTCGGTAGCAATTCTGATTGTGCCGCTTCTGTACCCATTTTTTCGGGCCCACGAGATCAGAGTATTTTTAAGCGCGGTTCGGCTTGGGGAGGTCGGCCTTGTCTCGACCTTGACGGTGCGGGATTATTACACGCCTTATTTCAGATACTTGGCTCGAACTCTGAAGCTCGGCGTATCGACGACCGCCGCGGCGGCGATCGTGATTCTTGCTGCTTTACTGACAAAAGATCTCGTCGAGCAAAACACGAGATTTGTCGCCGCAGGGGTTACCATCGTTTCATTGTACTTATGGTACGGTGTGACCTCGATCGTGCTCTATGTTCAGGTCTTGCGGGCAGGACAATTGCGAGCGGTGGCCGAGAGTCTGTCGATATCGAATGCCGCAGCGCTCGATATCATCACCGCTGCCGCCAAGGTTTCGGATATGGGAGTGGGCGAAGGCTTGGCCGATGCGCTCGACCCCGCTTCGGCCCTCGAACTCGGCTTCTGAGGCGCTGGCGTTGAGCGCCCTAAACGCGCAGGGTCGGTATTTCGACGGGATCAGCGCACGACCCGTCCAAGTATCCGTTTGTCTTGCGGATGGCCTTCTCGCTGCGCGTGGCTCGGCACTGTCCCGAGACTGGAGCCTCCGCGATCTGATTTTGGACGACGACGGCGGGCTGGTCGTGCGGATCGGCCCCGCCGGGACGGCGGAGCGCATTGAGATCGCGGACGATGCCTTTGCGGCGGCACTTCGCACACGTAACCCGAGGATTCGGAGGGGACGTGCGGACAGGAGCGATGCCCTGAGGATTCTTGGCCTGTCGTGCCTGGTACTGGCGATGCTGCTCGGCGTGGCAATCTGGGGCGTGCCGTATCTGGCGGACCGGCTCGCGCCGATGCTTCCGGTCTCCATCGAGGCGCACCTTGGCGACCTCGCTGAGAAGCAATTGGATATCATCGTCGGCAAGGGGACGACCTGCAATTCGCCCGCCGCTCAGCGCGCCATGGAGCAATTGGTCTCCGAGCTTGCACCGGATCTGTCCCCTGCGCCACGGGTCGGCATCCGCCTTTCCGCTCAAGCCAATGCCCTGGCCCTGCCCGGTGGCCGGATCGTCGTGCTCTCGCGCCTTGTCACGGAGGCGCGCACACCGGACGAGTTCGCCGCCATCCTCGCCCATGAGTTGGGGCATGTGGCCAGCCGCGATCCGACCCGCGAGGTTATTCGCGGCGCCGGCAACGCGATCTTGCTGACCTATTTGATTGGATCCGCGATGGACGCGACGCTCACCGCTGCCATCGCCAACGGCCTGATCGCCGCCTCCTACAGCCGCGATGCCGAATGGGCCGCCGATCGCTACGCCGTTGCGGCCGTGTCCCGCGTCGGCGGAGACGGGGCTGCGCTCGCCGCCATCTTGGAACGGATCGACTCTGAGGGCGAAACGCCAATGGCTCTCATGCGAACGCACCCGTTTTCGCGGGAGCGGGCATCGTCCATCCGTGTTCTGGCGGCCAGGGAGCCGAAACCGGTCGAGCGCAAGCCCCTCCTTGATCCGTTATCCTGGGCCGCGATCAAGGCGGCCTGCACGCCAATCGAATCTCTCTGAGGAGCCATCGGGTAGGCTACAGTGCTGCGGCATCACGGTGCTGTGCTTGGCAGGCGGAACTAGGATAACTCGCATTCGCCGTCGGCTTGATCTCCGGCAGCACAAGAGGGCCGGGAGATCGCATGGGCCTCGTCCTCTACGCCCTGAAGTTCCGCATCACGACCTACGTGCTCGCGGTCCTGATGATGCTCGGCGGGATCGGCGCCATCGTCGTCACGCCCAAGGACGTGCTACCCGTCGTCGACATCCCCGTCGTAGTGGTGGTCTGGACCTATACCGGCCTGTCCACGCCGGAGATGGAGACCCGCGTCACGACCTATGCCGAATTCGGCATCTCCAACAACGTCAACAACATCCGCCGCATGGAATCGACCACCCTGCAGGGCACGGCGGTCCAGCGGATCTATTTCGATCCGAGCGTGAGCATCGACCTCGCCATCGCGCAGGTCGTATCGTCCACGAACTCCATCCGCGCCGCGATGCCGCCGGGCATCCAGCCGCCGGTCATCGTGCGCTACTCGGCCTCGTCGGTGCCGGTGATCCAGCTGGCCCTGTCCTCGTTGCGGCAGAGCCTGAACGAGATCTACGATTACGCCCAGTACCGCATCCGCCAGACCCTGGCGCAGGTGCCGGGCTCGACCCTGCCCGCGCCGTTCGGCGGGGCGCCGCGCCAGATCATGGTCGATCTCGACCTCAACGCCCTGCAGGCGCTCGGCCTGACGCCGCTCGACGTCACCAACGCCATGACGGCGCAGAACCTGACCGTGCCCTCCGGCCTCGCCAAGATCGGCGAGCAGCAATACCCGATCCAGCTCAACGCGACGCCGCCTTCCATCGAGACCCTGAACACCGCGCCGATCAAGATCGTGGCCGGGCAGCCGGTGCTGGTGCGCGACGTGGCCTTCGTCCGCGACGGCGGCCCGCCGCAGATCAACGTGGTCCGCGCCGACGGCAGCCAGGCCGTGCTGATGCAGGTCATCAAGAACGGCAACGCCTCGACCCTCAGCGTCGTGAACAACGTCAAGGCGGCGATGCCGACGATCCGGGCCGCCGCCCCCGAGGGCATGAACATCAAGCTGCTGTTCGACCAGTCGGTCTTCGTGTCGAACGCCATCGAGGGGGTGCTGCACGAGGCGGCCATCGCCGCCGCGCTCACCGGCCTCGCGATCCTGCTGTTCTTGGGCTCGTGGCGCTCGACCCTCGTCGTGCTGATCTCGATCCCGCTCTGCGTGATGACCTCGCTGGCCGTGCTGGCGGCGCTGGGCCAGACCATCAACATCATGACGCTAGGCGGCCTCGCCCTCGCGGTCGGCATCCTCGTGGACGACGCCACGGTGGCCATCGAGAACACCTACCGGCTGTTCGAGGAGGGCGAGGAGTTCCGGGAGAGCGTGGTCCACGGCGCGGCGGGCATCGCCAAGCCGGCGCTGATCTCGACGCTGTCGATCTGCGCGGCCTTCACCGCCGTCTTCGCCCTCACCGATACGCCGAAATACCTGTTCACCCCGCAGGCGCTCGCGGTCGTGTTCGCGATGCTGACCTCCTACCTGCTGTCGCGGACCCTGGTGCCGCTGCTCATCGACGTGATCGTCGCGCCGGAATACGCGGAGAAGCACGCCAAGGACCGGCACGAGAGGGGCGAGGCCCCCCGCCGGACGCGGATCGGCCGGTTCGTCGGCACCGTGGGGGCGCCGCTGATGCGCGTCGCGGGCGCCTTCCACCGGGGCTTCGAGGCACGCTTCACCCGCTTCCATCGCGGCTATGTCGGGCTGCTCCACGCCGCCCTGCGCCACCGCTTCGTGACCGCCGTCGTCACCGCCTGCGTGCTGGCGCTCGGCGGCACGCTGTTCCTGTTCACGGGGCAGGATTACTTCCCCGAGATCGAATCCCGCCAGATGACGATGCACCTGCGCGCCCGCGCCGGGCTTCGCATCGAGACGACGCAGCAGGTCTTCGCACAGGTCGAGGACGTGGTGCGCGAGGTGATCCCCGAGCACGAGCTCGAACAGATCCTCGACAACATCGGCGTACCGTCCATCAACTACAACTTCGCCTTCTCGGACGGGTCCTTCGTGTCCTACAACGACGGGCAGATGCTCATCAGCCTGAAGGAGGAGCACGGCTCGGTGGCGGGCTACAAGAAGCGCCTGCGCGAGGTGCTGATGCAGCGCTTCCCCGACCTGATCGTCTATTTCCAGCCGGCCGACATCATCACCCAGATCCTGAACTTCGGCGTCATCACGCCGATCGACATCCAGGTGTCGGGCCGCAACAAGGAGAAGGACCTGGAGGTCGCGCAGAACATAGTCCGCCGCCTGCGCGACACGAAGGGCCTCGTGGACGTGCATCTGCAGCAGATCGTCAACGTCCCGCAATTCTACGTGGACGTGGACCGGCGGCTCGCCTCGGAACTCGGGCTCACCGAGCAATCCGTGGCGCAGAACATGAACATCTCGCTCTCGGGCAGCTATCAGGTCACGCCGAACTTCTGGCCCGATCCCAAGACCGGCATCCCCTACCAACTCTGGGTGCAGACGCCGGAATACCGGAACGCCTCCCTCACGGACCTGCGCAACACGCCGCTCTTCGTGCGCGCCGCCGCCACCTCGGGCTCGGGGCCGGGGGTGCTGACGCTGCTCTCCAGCGTCGCCGACATGAAGCGCGTGCCGACGCAGACGGTGATCAACCATGTCAACATCCAGCCGACCTTCGACATCTTCGCCTCGGTGCAGGACCGCGACCTCGGCTCCGTCGCCCGGGAGATTGATACGATCGTGCAGGAGGAGCAGAAGAACCTGAGCGCCCCGGACAAGATCACCGTGCGCGGGCAGATCGAGAACATGCGCTCGGCGTTCCTGCGCCTCGGCATCGGCCTCGGCATCGCGCTGATCGCCGTCTACCTGCTGATGGCGGTGAACTATCAGAGCTGGGGCGACCCGTTCGTGGTCATCGCCGCCTTGCCCATCGCCTTCTGCGGCATCACCACCGGCCTGTTCATCACCGGCACGACCTTCTCGATCCCCTCGATCTTCGGGGCGATCATGTCGGTGGGCATCGCCTCGGCGAACTCGATCCTGCTCGTCACCTTCGCCAAGGAGCACCGGGAGGCGACGGGGTGCAGCGCCGCCGAAGCCGCCATCGCGGCCGGCGAGACGCGCCTGCGGCCGGTGCTGATGACAGCCTCGGCGATGTTCTTGGGATTGATCCCGATGGCCCTCGGGACAGGGGAGGGCGGCGAGCAGAACGCCGCGCTCGCCCGCGCCGTGATGGGCGGCATCGCCTTCGCGACGCCGGCCACGCTGCTGCTTGTGCCGTTCCTCTACACGCTGCTGCGCGGCGGCCCCGCCCAGCCGGTGGAGGATTACCTCCCGCCGGAGGGCGCCAAGGCAGCTTAGACGGCGGGTTAGGCGGCCGCCTGGGCGGCCGCGATGGCGGCTTCGAACGCCTGGAACGCGGCGGTGGCCTCGTCCCAGCGCGACGCCTGGATATGGCCCATCATGGCGCGGCACTCGCTGCGCGCCGTGGTGAGCGCCTGCTCCACCGGCCCGTGGAAGGCCGGATGCGGGGCGATCTCGCCCTGGTCGCCGGTGGCCGGGCGCATGCCGATCAGCACCGTGGCGAGGCGGCGGCGCCACGCGGCGCAATCCGCCGGCAGGCGGGCGCGGCGCAGCGCGGTCTCGTCGCCCTGCTGCTTGTCGAGGAGGGTCTGGCTCAGGGTCTCGATCCGGTCGATCCGGTCGATGGCGTCGCTGATCTCCTTGCGGGCCTTGTCGGCGCCCGCGGAGACCCGGCCGACGCTGTCGGCGATCTCGCTCGTGGCCTGGATCTGCTGATCGAGGAGGCTGGAGGCCATGCGCATCTCGGCCGACACGGTCGCGACCTTGGCGCTCTCCGTCTCGACGCGGGCGCTGGCCTGCGACATCGCCTGGGCGCCGGATTTCACCGCCTCGCGGCTCTGGCTCACGGCCTCGCGCATGGCGGACATCTCGTCCCGCAGGCTCTTGATGCGTTGGTGGATCTCGTCGGTGGCCCGCGCGGTCTGGGCGGAGAGGGCCTTCACCTCGGCGGCGACCACGGCGAAGCCGCGTCCGGCGGCGCCGGCCCGGGCGGCCTCGATGGTGGCGTTCAGGGCGAGGAGGTTGGTCTGGCCGGAGATCGCGGCGATGGCGCCCGCCATCTCCTCGATCCGCGCGGCGGCCTGGGAGAACCCGTCGAGGCGGCGGCCGATCTCGTCGGCGCCGCCCTCGATCCGGCGCATGCCGTCGGAGGCGCGGTGGATGTCGCCCGCACACGCCGCGATGCCGCCGCTCGCCGCCTCTGAACTGCTCGCCACCTCGGCGGAGCGCGCCGCGATCTCGCGGGTCGTCGCCGCCAGTTCCTCGGTGGCGGCGGCCATCAGGCGGGCCTGCTCGGCCATGCCGGTGGAATCGTAGGCCATCCAGCCGAGGGAGGTGCCGGCCTCGGAGGCGGCAGCCGAGAGACGGCCGGGCAGCGCCATCAGTTCGCGGTCGATCACCGGCGCGGGGGAGGCGGCGAGGGTCACGACGGGCGTCTCGGTCACGGGGACGGGACGCGCGACGGGGGTCTGGTCGACCGGCTGGACTTTTCTCTGGAGACCGAACATCCGGCAGCTCGACTGAAGTTTCGGGAACGCGCCCGAAACAATGCCGAATTTCTATGAAGAAAATGTTCACGCAGAAGATAGGGCAGGCGTGATCACACTCGCCCTATGATTGCGGTGGCTTCATTCGGCCTGGATGGACGGGTGGATCTATCCAATTCATCGCCGAATTGTTTCGTGTCGCCCCGGAAAGATAAATCTTGCCGGGGCGAATACCGTAATAAAAGATCACTCTCCCGTGAGAGCCGCCTTGGTACGCGACCACCAGCCCGCCCGCTTCGGCCGGGACGGGTCGGAGGGCGGCGTCAGGACGACGGCGACGGGCTCGGCCGGCGGCTCGCTGGGCGCTTCCGGGGCCGGCTGGGGCGCAGGCGCCTCGACGGCTTCGGGGGCGGCGGGGGCCGGAACCGGCTCGGCGGTGGTCGCTTGGGCGACCTCCTCGGCACTCACCGGCTGCTCCGCCGCAGGCTCGACGAAGCGGGCGGGGGCCGGCTCCGCGACGGCCTCGAGGGTTTCGGCGCTAACGGGTTCCTCGGCGGCGGCGATGGCCTCGTCCGATGCCTCGCCGGCCTCGGTCTCACCCTCGCCCTCGTCGTCCCGCTGGCCGTTGCGCTCCACCCGGCCGCGACCGCCCCGGCGGCCACGGCGGCGGCGGCGGCCCTTGTCGCCGTTGCCGGCGGCGGCATCCTCGCCCTCGGCGGCGGGCGCGGCCTCGGCCGCTTCCTCGTCGCCCTCGGAGGCGCCGGCCTCGGCGGGCTCGTCCTCGCCCTCGTCCTCACCCTCGTCGGCGCCGCCCTCGCGGCCTTCCTGACCCTCGGTGCGACCGCCGCGACGGCGACGGCGGCGGCGGCGACGGCGGCCCTCGCCATCCTCGCGGGCTTCCTCGGTGCCGGCCTCGCCGGAGGCGGCCTCGGCCACCTCGGCGGTTTCGGTCTCCTCGACTTCGTCCTCGGCCTCGTCCTCGAACTCCATGGACGGCGAGATGGCGGTGGCGCGCACGCCCGTCACCGGACCCTCGGCCCGCTGGGCGGGCTCGCCGCGATCCAGCTGGAAGGCCGAGGTCGCGGGCAGGCGCTCGTCGGCGGCGATGGTGACGGTGACGCCGAAATGGACCTCGATCTCGTGCAGATGCGCGCGCTTCTGGTTGAGGATGTAGAGCGCCACCTCCGTGCGGGTCCGCAGGATGAGGTTGTGGCTCGCGGACTTGAGCAGCGCCTCCTCGATGGAGCGCAGGATGTGCAGGGCCACCGAAGCGGTGGCGCGCACGAAGCCCGAGCCGCCGCAATGCGGGCAGGGGATCGAGGAGGATTCGAGCAGGCCGGTGCGGATGCGCTGGCGGCTCATCTCCATGAGGCCGAAGGGCGAGATCCGGCCGACCTGGATGCGGGCGCGGTCGTTCTTCAGGCAGTCGTTGAGCTTCTTCTCGACGGCGCGGTTGTTCCGCTTCTCCTCCATGTCGATGAAGTCGATGACGATCAGGCCCGCGAGGTCGCGCAGGCGCAATTGCCGGGCGACTTCCTCGGCGGCTTCGAGGTTCGTCTTGAGGGCGGTGTCCTCGATGTCGTGCTCGCGGGTGGCACGGCCGGAGTTCACGTCGATCGAGACCAGGGCCTCGGTCGGGTTGATGACGAGGTAGCCGCCCGACTTCAGGGAGACGTGGGTCGAGAACATCGCGTCGAGCTGCGCTTCGACGCCGTAGCGGGCGAAGACCGGGGTGGTGTCGCGGTAGGGCTTCACGACCTTCACCTGGTCGGGCATCAGCATCCGCATGAAGTCCTTGGCCTCGCGGTAGGCGTCGTCGCCCGCCACGAGCACCTCGTCCAATTCCTTATTGTAGAGGTCGCGGATCGCCCGCTTGATGAGCGAGCCCTCCTCGTAGACCAGCGACGGGGCGATCGAGGTGAGGGTCAGCTCCCGCACCGATTCCCACAGGCGCATCAGGTATTCGAAGTCGCGGGCGATCTCCGGCTTCGAGCGCGAGGCGCCGGCCGTGCGCAGGATGACGCCCATCCCCTCCGGCACGTCGAGGTCGGCCACGACCTCCTTCAGCCGCTTGCGGTCGGCCGCCGAGGTGATCTTGCGGGAGATGCCGCCGCCGCGCCCGGTATTGGGCATCAGCACGGAGTAGCGGCCGGCGAGGGACAGGTAGGTGGTGAGCGCCGCGCCCTTGGTGCCGCGCTCTTCCTTGACGACCTGCACGAGGATGATCTGGCGGCGCTTGATCACCTCCTGGATCTTGTAGTGGCGGCGGGGCGCGCGGGGGCGCTCGGGGATCTCGGCGAGCGCGTCGCCGTTGCCGCCGACCTGGGCGATCTTCGGCTCGGCGTCCGGATCGTCGGAATCCTCCTCGCCGTCGTCCTCCTCGTCGCCCTCATCCTCCTCGTCGTCGTCGGACTCGTCCTCGTCGTCATCCTCGTCGTCGGACTCGTCCTCATCCTCCGCATCCGCCTCGTCGGACTCATCCGACTCAAACGGGGCCGGGGCCTCCTCGACGGCGGTCAGCTCCTCCGTGACGGCGATCACCGCCTCGGGGGGCACCTCGGAATCGAGTTCGGTCGCGGCCGCAACCGGCTCGCCGGGGGCGGGCTCATCGTGGCCGTGTTCGTCGTGGGAGGCCGGCTCGACGGCCTGACCCTCGGTGGCGAGTTCCTCGCGCACGGCCTCGGCGTTGTCGGAGAGGGCGTCGGGCAGGGTCCCGGCGGCGAAATCCTCGCCGTCGACGGCCGAGACGGTCTCGGCGGATTCCTCGGTGCTCACCGTCTCGTCGCGGCGCGAGCGCGCCTCGGCCCGGCGCCCGCGCGAACGGCGGGGCGAGCGGCGGCGGCGCTCCTCGCGCTCGCGGTATTCCTCGGCCTCGCGGGCCTCCTCCTCGAGGAGGGCCTGACGGTCGGCCAGGGGGATCTGGTAATAGTCCGGGTGGATCTCGTTGAAGGCCAAGAAGCCGTGGCGGTTGCCGCCATACTCCACGAAGGCGGCCTGGAGCGACGGCTCCACCCGCGTGACCTTGGCGAGATAGATGTTGCCGCGCAGCTGGCGGCGGCTGGCGGACTCGAAGTCGAACTCTTCGACCTTAGACCCTTGGACCGTGACGACCCGGGTCTCTTCCGGGTGCATCGCGTCGATGAGCATCTTGTTGGCCATGACGAACTCTCGGCATGGCGGCCGACGTCGCGTTCCGTGCCCGGAGCCCCGGCGGCGCCTCGCCCGACCGTGTACGCGTCGGGCCAGGGGCCGGCCTCGTCACCGAGGCCGCGGGGAGGAGGGATGGGATTGTGCCGTCAACCGCCTTAGGGCGCCCTTGGCGCCTGGGGTTGAAACTGGCCGGGCGGATGGTGGGGACGGCGCGTGGCGACATGCGTGCGCGCGGGGCACGAGCAGCGGCAAGCGGTGCTGTGCGTCCCTCCATCCTCTCCCGACCTCACGAAAGCATCTCGGCCGGTCTGGTCCGGCCGTGAATTCCTGTGCGGCGAACATCGCCGCGCTGTCTGACACCCGACCGGCCGTTGAGTGGTCCGCCATCGCGAGAGCAGGCAACACACCCGCTGCGACGTCGCGTCCGTCTTCCCAACGAAAGAGTGGACACGTCTGCGGGTTGCACCTGCGACCGGCGGGACCGGAAAGGGGTCCTTACCATTACAAACCGTGGCAGCGGTTTGGCAAGGGCCAGCCGCGCGAACTCGTCACGCAATTGTCATTCCGCAGCCGCGAGATGCGGGCGAATGGCCTGGAGCGCGGCGGGCTTCGGACCGCCGGTCGCCCAATCGAGCAGTTCCACGGTGTGAACGATCGGGATGGCCGTTCCCTTCCCGATCTGCGTGGCGCAGCCGATATTGCCGGTGGCGATCACGTCGGGGCGGATCCGCTCGATGTTGGCGACCTTGCGCTCCCGCAGCTTCTCCGCGATCTCCGGCTGGAGGATGTTGTAGGTGCCGGCCGAGCCACAGCAGATATGGCCCTCGGGCACCTCCTTCACCGTGAAGCCGGCGCGGCTCAGGAGCGCCTTCGGCTCGGTGCGGATGCCCTGGCCGTGCTGCATCGAGCAGGCCGAGTGGTAGGCGACGACGAGGTCGCTCTCCACCACCGGCTCGGCCAGGGGCAGGGTGGCGACGAACTCGGTCACGTCCTTGGCGAGGCCGGAGACCCGCGCCGCCTTCTCGGCGTAGGCCGGGTCCTCGCGGAACATGAAGCCGTAATCCTTGATCGTAGTGCCGCAGCCGGAGGCGGTGACGAGGATCGCGTCGAGCCCCTTGGCGATCTCGGTGTCCCAGGCGTCGATCGCCTGCTTGGCCAGGGCGTGGGACGAGTGCTCCTTGCCCATGTGGTGGGTCAGCGCCCCGCAGCATCCCTCCTGCGCGTGCACCACCTCGACGCCATGGCGGTTGAGCAGGCGGATCGCCGCCTCGTTGAAGTCCGGCCGCAGGACGCTCTGGGCGCAGCCCCGCAGCAGCGCGACGCGCTTCGTGGCGGCACCCTTCGGCGGGAAGGTGCCGGCCCGGTTCGTGGGGTTGCGGCCGGGCATCGAGGCCGGGGCGAGGTCGAGCATCGCCGCGAGCCGGCGGCCGACCTGCGGCACGCGGGCGACGAGCCCCTTGAACGGCTGGCCGAGCTTCGCGGCGCGCAGCGCGAGGCGGAACCGGCCCGGATAGGGCAGGACCTGCGCGAGCAGCGCCCGCAGGAACCGGTCTCCCGCCGGGCGGGGATAGGTCTTCTCGATATGCGCGCGGGCATGGTCGACGAGGTGCATGTAATGCACGCCCGAGGGGCAGGTCGTCATGCAGGACAGGCAGGAGAGGCAGCGGTCGACATGGCGGACCACCTCGGTGCTCGCCGGCTTGCCGCCCTCCAGCATGTCCTTGATCAGGTAGATGCGCCCGCGCGGGGAATCGAGCTCGTCCCCGAGCAGCAGGTAGGTCGGGCAGGTCGCGGTGCAGAAGCCGCAATGCACGCAGGTCCGCAGGATCTTCTCGGACGCCGCCATGGCGGGATCGGCGAGCTGGGCGAGGGAGAAGTTGGTCTGCACTGTCGGATCCTGAGCGTTCTGATCCCCGGAGCGGGCGGCGTCAGACGCCCGCGTACATCCGGCCGGGGTTGAAGATTCCCGCCGCGTCGTGGGCGGCCTTGATGCCGGCGGTGACGCGCATCAGCGGCTCCGGCAGCGGCTCGAAGACCGGCACGGCGGCGCGCACCGCGTCGGGGGCGCGGACCAGGGTCGCGTGGCCCCCCTGCGCCCGCACGGCGGCGCGGATCGCCTCCGCGCCGGCATCGCCCTCCGCCGGGGTGGAGAGCCAGACGAGGCCGCCGCCCCAATCGTAGAACCAGCGCGCCTCGCGCCGGGCCGCGACGGCGGCCGTGAGCGCCGGGCCCTTCGACGGCGCCGTCGAGATCCGCCACAGGGCGTCCCCGCGCGGCTCCGCGAGGGGGGCGGCGTCGCGTACCCCCCGCCAGAGGGCGGCGCTGGCCTCCCCGTCCAGGGTCTCTGGGGCGCCGAACCGCTTCAGCAGGCGGCGCAGCTCCCCGAGCCGGTAGGTGATGGACTCCGAGAAGCCCTCGATGCGGATGAGGGTGCGCGCCTCCCCCGCCCCGCGCCCGGCGGGGAGATGGGCCGCACCGGTCGGCTCGAAGGGCGAGCCCAGCGCCGCCGCCAGCAGTGCGATGGCCTTGGCGTCGTCGAGGCCGGAGTAGACCAGGGTCGAGACCCGCTCGTTGGCGGGCAGCACCTTGAACGTCACCTCGGTGAGGAAGCCCAGCGTCCCGTGGGCGCCGGCCATCAGCTTCACGAGGTCGAGGCCGGTGACGTTCTTCATCACCCGCCCGCCCGACTTGATCGCCTCGCCGCGCCCGTTGACGAAGCGCACGCCGATCAGGCTGTCGCGGGCGGCGCCGGCATTGATGCGCCGGGGGCCGGAATTGTTGATCGCCGCCACGGCGCCGATGGTCGGCTCGCCGTCCGTGCCGAACACGCCCCGGTAATCCACCGGCTCGAAGGGCAGCATCTGCCCCTTCGTGGCGAGCAGCGCCTCGACTTCCGCCAGCGGCGTGCCCGCGCGGGCGCCGATCACCATCTCGGCCGGTTCGTAGAGGGTGATGCCGGTCAGCCCCCGCGCCGAGAGGCTGGCCTCGTCCTGCGGCGGGCGGCCGAACCCCGCCTTGGTGCCGCCGCCGACGATCCGCAGTCGCTCCGACCGGGCGGACGCCGCGCGCACGCGCTCGCAGGCTTCCGCCTCGGTGCCGGGCTCAGTGCCGCCCATCGTCTCCCGCCCCGTCGCTTGTTTGGATCGTGTCCAGACACGGGTGTCGCCGGAACGGAGGGAGGTTTCAAGCCGGGCAACGGGCCGCGCCTGTCAGCCGGCGCATTTTCTCCCCTCGGCGGGGGCATTGTGTCGCGTCGGCGGCGTTTCAGCCGTTTCACCTCTGTTTCGGAGGATCGTCGGTGATGAAACGCCGGGGAATTGTTGTTATGGTTCGCCCCGATGGAGAAGATCGCAGCAAGTATCACGCAAATTGCAGCCGAAGCCCTGCTCAAGGTGGGCGGGAATGCGCGCGACCTCGGGGCAGACCTTCCCGAGCCCGTGGCGGCGGCGCTGAAGGCGTGGATCGCCGACCAGCCGGAGCCCCGCCCGTCCTGGCGCGAGGCGGTGGAACGCGGCCTGTCGGAATGGCTGGCTGCGAAGGGCTACCTTCCGGCCCCGCCCTGAGCGGGACCGCCGTAGCGGTCCAGGAACAGGGCGACCGCCTCATCGACCCGCCTGTCGATTTCGGCGGCCTCCATCGGGTGCTCGGGCGGGCGCAGCAGGTTGAGGAGCGAGGCATTGCCCAGCACCGCGCCGATGTAGAGCGAGGCCGCCAGCTCGGCATCTAATCCGTGGAAATCCCCGCGGCCTTTCGCCGCCTCGAGATAGGCCGTGAGCCGCCGGGTGGTCCGTTCCGGCCCCGCCGTGAACAGGGCCAAGCCCAGCGCCGGATTGCGCACCGTCTCCGTCACGACGATGCGCAGGAGGGGGATCACCTCGTCGTTTCCCATCGCTTCGAGGAGGTTGCGGCCGATCTCGCGCAGCACCGTCGCCAGGGGCGCGCCGCTCTCGAAATTCGCGTCCAGCGCCTGCCGCAGCGCCTGCGTGCGGGCGAGAACGACCTCGATCAGAAGGTCGTCCTTGCTGTTGAAATGGCGGTACAGGGTCTCCTTGGAGGCCCCGGCCTCCTCCGCGACGCGCTGCATCGTCGTCTCGGTGAAACCCTGGCGGAGCAGGGTCCGCTCGGCCACCGCGAGGATCTCGCTCCGGCGCTTCTGACCCCGGGGCACCGGCCCGTCGCGGCGTCTTGGGGGTGTATCGCCTCCAATTGACATCTTCTGCGCGACTCCCCTTAGTAAGCGTACTTAACGGTTCGCTTGTGCCGCGGCAATTGACGCCTGCCGGCCAGCGCCAGGATCGAGCAGCCTAGAATGCGTGACAGCGACGACGAGGCGTTCGGGCCGCGCCAGGGGCGTGGCCGGTCGGGCTCCCGGCGTCGGGATTATCTCGACGTGGGCGGCCGCCGGGATGACGACGACGCGGACGACACGGCCGAGGAGAACCAATCCTCGACCAACCGCCGTTCGGGCGGCGAGACGTCCAAGGACGACGAGTCCAAGGACGGCAAGCAGGCGTCCAAGGACAAGAAGGACGATGCGTCCGACGACAAGAAGGACGAGGAGGAGGGCGAGCAGCGCCGCAAGAGCCGGCGACCGCTGGTCATCGGCATCGCGGCGGTGGTGGTCCTGCTCCTGATCGGCGGCGGCGTTTATTACTGGCTCTCCACCCGTGGCAAGGCTTCCACCGACGACGCCTATACGGACGGCAACATCGTCACCATCGCGCCCCAGGTCTCGGGACAGGTCGTGAGCCTCGACATCACGGATAACCAATTCGTGCACAAGGGCGATCCATTGTTCCGTATCGATCCCCGACAATTCGTGTTCAGCCAAGAGCAGGCGCAGGGCCAGCTCGATACGACCAAGGCTCAGGCGGCCAGCCAGAAGCTCGGCGTCGAAATCGCCAAGAAGAACTTCCCGGCGGCCCTCGAACTGGCGAAGGCCAATCTCGACGCGGCCAAGGCGAACCTGCAACTGCAGCAAGCCAATTACGACCGGCAGAAGAGTTTGCCCAAGCTCGCCACGACCCAGCAGGAGGTCGACACCACGGCGGCGAACCTCGCCCAGGCCAAGGCGCAGGTGGAGCAGGCCCAGGCCCGCCTCATCCAGGCCGAGCCGGTGAAGCAGAACATCGGCCAGTCCGAGGAGCAGGTCAGCCAGATCGAGGGCCAGATCGAGCAGGCGCAGGGGCGCCTCGATCAGGCCAAGCTCAACGTGGAGTGGACGGTGGTGCGCGCGCCGCAGGACGGCTGGGTGACGCGCCGCAACGTCAACGCGGGCAATTACGTCTCCTCCGGCCAGCAGGTGATGTCGCTGGTGACGACCGAGGCCTGGGTGACGGCGAACTTCAAGGAGACCGAACTGGACGGGATGCGCCCCGGCCAGAAGGTGACGATCACCGTCGATGCCTATCCCGACCTCGACCTGCACGGGCACATCGACTCGATCCAGCGCGGTTCGGGCTCGAAGTTCTCCGCATTCCCGGCCGAGAACGCCACGGGCAACTTTATCAAGATCGTGCAGCGGGTGCCCGTGAAGATCCTGATCGATTCCGGGCTCAAGCCCGATGAGCCGCTGCCGCTCGGCATCAGCGTGGAGCCGACGGTGATGCTCAAGTGAGCGGCGCGTCGGACCAGGCCTGGAGGCCCCGCCACAACCCGTGGCTGATCGCCGTCGTCGTCACCATGGCGGCGTTCATGGAGATCCTCGACACCACCATCGTCAACGTGGCGCTGCCCTACATCGCCGGGTCGCTGGCCGCCTCGAACGACGAGGCGACCTACACGCTCACGGCCTACCTCGTGGCCAACGGCATCGTGCTCACCATCGCGGGGTGGCTGTCGGACACGATCGGGCGCAAGCGCTACTTCCTGATCTGCATCGCGATGTTCACGGTCTCGTCCCTGCTCTGCGGCCTCAGTCAGAGCCTCGGGCAGATCATCCTGTTCCGGCTGATGCAGGGCTTCTTCGGCGGCGGCCTCCAGCCGAGCCAGCAGGCGATCATCCTCGACACCTTCCCGCCGGCCAAGCGCGGGGCGGCCTTCGGCGTTACGGCGGTGGCGACCATCGTCGCGCCCGTCCTCGGGCCGACGCTCGGCGGCTACCTCGTCGAGCACCTCGACTGGCGCTGGATCTTCTTCGTGAACGTGCCGGTGGGCGTGCTGGCGGTGATCCTCAACGGCATCCTCGTGGAGGATCCGCCCCACGAGCAGGCCAAGAAGAATCGCAAGCGCGGGATCGACTATATCGGCCTGTCGCTCATCGTCATCGGCATCGGCTGCCTGCAGATCGTGTTCGACCGGGGCGAGGACGACGGCTGGCTCGGCTCGCCCTTCATCGTCACCATGTCGATCATCGGCGGCCTGGGGGTGTTCTTCGCCATCTGCTGGCTGCTGACGGCGAAGAAGCCGATCATCGACCTCGACGTGTTCCGCGACAAGAACTTCACCATCGGCTGCATCCTCATCGGCGCGATGGGCTTCGCCCTCTACGCCAGCGCCGTGATCATCCCGCAATTCGCGCAGAACGTGCTCGGCTACCCGGCCCTGCAATCGGGCCTGATCCTCTCGCCCGGCGGCATGGTGGTGATCGTCCTGATCCCCATCGTCGGGCAGCTGATGAAGGTCGTGCAGACCCGCTACATCGTGATGTTCGGCTTCTCGCTGATGGGCGTGGCGCTCATGTATTCGAGCAAGCTCGCCCCCGACATCGACTTCAAGACCTTGGTGATCATGCGGTCCATGCAGACCGCCGCGCTCGGGTTCCTGTTCGTGCCGATCTCGACCATCGCCTACCTGACCCTGCCGCAGAAGTACCGCAGCGACGGGGCGGCCCTGTTCTCGATGTTCCGCAACGTGTTCGGATCGCTGGGGATCTCGCTCTCGACCGCCGCCGTCACCGAGCGGCGGCAGGCGGATCAGGCGCACCTGTCGTCGTTCATGACGCCGCTCCGGCAGGGCTACAACACGCTGATCCAGGAGAGCGAGCACACGCTCCGCTCCCTCGGGCGCGCGGCCGATACGGTGCATCAGGAGGCGGTGGCCCACACCTACCAGATGTACATGAAGCAGGCCTCGATCCTCGCCTACGGCAACGTCTTCCAATACACGGCCATCATCGCCTTCCTCGTGGTGCCGTTCTGTTTCCTCATCTCGGCCAAGACCGCCTCGGGCGGCGGCGGCGGAGGGCACTGACATGGCGATCCGCCTCCTCGACCTGTTCCTCGCCGGCACGGCGGCGCTCGGCCTTTCGGACCTCCTCGGCGGCTGCGTCGTGGGGCCGGATTTCGTGCGCCCCGTCCCTACGGCCGCGGCCTCCGCGACCTATGTCGAGCCCGCGCCGGGGCGCCCGGTCCATACCTCGCTGCCGCTCCTGCGCGGCACGACCGACGCCCCGCCCGACGTCGAATGGTGGCGCGCCTTCCGCGATCCCGTCCTCGACGGGCTCGAAGCGCGCATCGCCGCCCAGAACCTCGACGTGCAGACGGCGACCGCCCGCCTGCTCCAGAGCCGGGCGCAACTCGGCACCAGCGCGGCGGCGGCCCTGCCGACGCTCTCAGGCACGGGCTCGGCCTACCGCCAACAGTACAGCAAGAACGGCACGATCGGCCTGCTCTCGAACTCCCTCGGCAGCCTGACCGGGGGCACCGACGCGACCGCGCCCCTCACCAACGGCTTCGAGAGCTACACCCTCGGCTTCGACGCCTCCTGGGAACTCGACCTGTGGGGCCGGGTCCGCCGCTCGGTGGAATCCGCCCAGGCCCAGGCCGAGGCGTCGGCGGAAGGGCGCCGGGGCACCCTGGTCTCGGCGCAGGGCGAACTCGCCCGCGATTATATCCAGCTGCGCGGCACGCAGGACCTCGTGCGGATCTACCAATCCTACGTGCGGGTGAATCAGCAGATCCTCGACGTCGTGCGCATCCGCCAGCAGAAGGGCCTCGTCACCGGGCTCGACGTGGCCAGCGCGGCCTCGCAGGTGGAGGCGATCCAGGCGCAGATCCCGCAATTGCAGCAGCAGGAAATCCAGCAGATCAACGCGATCTCGCTGCTGCTGGGCGAGCCGCCGCTGGCCCTCGCGCAGGACCTGACCGGCGGACGCGGCGTCCCGCCCGTGCCGCCGAAGGTGCCGGTGGGCATTCCCTCCGAGCTGATCCGCCGCCGGCCCGACATCCGCCAGGCCGAGGCGCAGCTTCATTCGGCCATCGCCGAGATCGGCGAGGCCGAGGCCGAGTTCTTCCCGCGCGTGACGCTCACCGCGAGCCCGACGGTCAACGCCGTCGACCCGGCCAAGATCTTCCGGGGCTCGTCGCTGCAATACATGAACATCGGCCCCTCCCTCTCGATCCCCCTGTTCGAGGGCGGGCGGCTGCGCTCGAACCTCGTCCTGCGACAGGCGCAGCAGCAGGAGGCGGCCATCGCCTACCAGAAGGCGGTGCTCCAGGGCTGGCACGAGGTCGTCAACGCGCTGGCGTCCCTCCAGGGCGATGCCGGGCGCCGGGCGCGGCTCGCCCGGCAGGTGGTGGATGCGCGCCGGGGCCTCGACCTCGCGCGGGTCCGCTACACGCAGGGCGTCGAGATCTTCACCACCGTACTGCAGAACGCGCAGGTGGTGCTGCAGGCCGAGACCAACCTGTCCCAGGCCAACGCCGCCGTCTCGACAGATTTCGTCGCGCTCTCGAAGGCGCTCGGCGGCGGCTGGGAGGGTGCCTTCCCGCCCCAGCCCGCGCCCCCCGGCCCGCCGGAGGGGGCACAGGTGCCTGTGGCCGAGATCGTCCCCCGGCCGGTGGTGCCGTAGCGCCCTCACCGGGGCGCGGTTATGGTGCCGCCCCAAGCGGCTTGTCCGCAGCAGGGGGGAGTGCCTTGGGGAGCGCCCAGCGCGACGGCGATTTGGTGCGGCTGATCGAGGCCGTCGCCGGGGGCGATCAGGCGGCCCTGCGCGCCCTTTATGATGCCACCGCCCCGAAACTTCTGGGGATCGTCCTCCGTATCCTTCGGGATCGGGGCGCGGCGGAAGACACGCTGCAGGAGGTGTTCGTGCGCATCTGGCAGCGGGCAGGCAGCTATGAGTCCCGAGCCGGCGCCCCGCTCGTCTGGCTGGTCGCCATCGCCCGGAACGGCGCCATCGACCGCCTGCGGCAGGAGAAGGCCGCGCGCCTGACGCAGGTGGAGGAGGGCTGGCTGGAACGCCTGCCCGATCTCGGCGACGGCGAGGGCGACCTCGCCCGTCGCGATGCCCTGGCCCATTGCCTCGGCACGGTGGAGGTGCCCCAGCGCGAATGCCTCGTCCTCGCCTATTGCGAGGGCTGGTCGCGGGAGGAACTGGCCGCGCGGTTCGGCTGCCCCGTCAACACGGTCAAGACGTGGCTGCGCCGGGGCCTCATCAGCCTGCGCGGCTGCCTGGAGGCGGCATGAGCGATCCGCATTCCTGGCCCGACGATCCGGACGGCACGGCCGGCGAATACGTGCTCGGCACCCTGCCGTCGGAGGAGCGCGCCGCCTTCGCCCGCGCCCTCGACGGGGACGCGGGCCTGCGCGCCCTCGTGGCCGGCTGGGAGGCGCGGCTTGCGCCGCTCGCCATGGCGACGCCGCCGGTGGCACCGAGCCCCGCCACCTGGGCGGGCATCGCGGCGCGGATCGGCGGGACGCAAGCCGCGGTCACGGGCGGGGCGCAGATCATCCGCCTGGAGCGGACGGCGCGGCGCTGGCGCGTGACGGCGATGGGGGCGGGGGCGCTCGCGGCGGGTCTCGCCCTGTGGATCGCCGCCGGGCCGCGCCCGGCCGGCGAGGGGGCCCAGTATCTCGCGGTGGTGGATCGGGGCGGCGCCCTTCCGGCGCTGATCGTGCGCGTCGATCTCGGCAGCGGCCTCGTGCAGGTCCGCAGCCTCGCGGCGGAAACGCCGCCGGATCGCAGCCTGGAACTCTGGTACGTGGGAGCCGGGGCGGCGCCGCGCTCGCTCGGCCTCGTCACCGACGCCTCGGCCCGTCTGCCCGTGCCGGCGGCCCTGCGCCAGGGCGCCGAGGGCGGGAGTCTCGCGGTGTCGGTGGAGCCGAAGGGCGGCTCGCCCACCGGTTCGCCCACAGGCCCGGTGATCTATTCGGGCAAGCTCGTGCGCGATGGATAAGGGGCGGACCCCGGCCAGGCCGGGGCCCGCAGGCCCGATCAGGGCATCATCACGCCGTTGATGACGTGGATCACGCCGTTCGACTGCATGACGTTCGGGATCGTGACCTTGGCCACGTTGCCCTTGGTGTCCGTGACCATCACGGCCTTGCCCTTGGTCGTCACGGTGAGGGGCTCGCCCTGCACGGTCTTCAGCTCGGCCTGGCCGCCGCCCTGGCGCACCGCCGCCATCAGCTCCTTGGCGGTGTAGACGCCCGGAACGACGTGGTAGGTCAGGATGCTGGTCAGCTGCGCCTTGTTCTGCGGCTGGACCAGGGTCTCGACGGTGCCCGGCGGCAGCTTGGCGAAGGCGGCGTTGGTCGGCGCGAAGACGGTGAACGGGCCGGGGCCGGACAGGGTGTCCACAAGGCCCGCCGCCTTCACGGCCGCGACCAGGGTGGTGTGGTCCTTCGAGTTCACCGCGTTCTCGACGATGGTCTTGCTCGCATACATCGGCGCGCCGCCGACCATCGGGTTCTTGGCGAGGGCCGGGCTCGCGGCGGCGGCGGCGAGGCCCAGCGCGAGGGCGAGGCGACGGATCGACTTGGACATGGTGGCTCCCTTGATCAGCGCCCATCGGGGCGTCGCTGGCCTCTACGGAAGCCGGGGGCCGGAAAGTTTCAGCGGCGGAACAGCAGGCGTAAAATAATTCACGCGGCGGTGGACGCCCTGGCCCGCTCCCTTGAGCCGCCGCACCGGAACGTCCTAAGAACACCGGCCGTCGCCCAGGACCCGGATGTCGCGTTTCCAGTTCGTCCACGCCGCCGACCTCCATCTCGGCAGCCCGCTCACCGGGCTCGCCGGGCGCGATGCCGACCTCGCCCGGCGCCTCGCGGCGGCGGGGCGGGGGGCGTTCGAGGATCTCGTCACCTCCGCCATCGAGCGGAAGGTGGCCTTCGTCGTGGTGGCCGGCGACATCTACGACGGCGATTGGGCGGATGCCTCGATCGGCCTGTTCTTCGCCCGGCAGGTCGGGCGCCTCGACCGGGCCGGCATCCCCGTCGTGATGGTGCGCGGCAACCACGATGCCGAGAGCGTCATCACCCGCTCGATCACCCTGCCGCAATCCGTCCACGTCTTCCCGTCCAACCGGGCGACGACGCACAAGCTCGAAGACTGGAAGGTCGCCCTGCACGGGCGCAGCTTCCCGAACCGGGCGGTGGAGGAGAACATCGCGCTCGGCTATCCGGCCGCCGTGCCGGGCTGGTTCAACCTCGGCGTGCTGCACACCTCCTGCGCGGGCTATGCCGAGCACGCCACCTACGCCCCCTGCTCGGTGCAGGATCTGGCGCTGCGCGGCTACGAATACTGGGCGCTCGGCCACATCCACGAATATCAGGAACTCTCCCGCAACCCGTGGATCGTCTTCCCCGGCAACCTGCAGGGCCGGAGCGTGCGCGAATGCGGCCCGCGCGGCGCCGTGCTCGTCACGGTGGAGGACGGGCGGGTGCGCGAGGTCGAGCGGCTGGTCTTCGACCGGGCGCGGTTCGAACGCCTCACCGTCGATCTCTCCGGCGTGTCCGAGCCCTCGGTGGCCCATGAGCGGGTCGAGGCGGCTTTGCGCCCGCTCGCCCCGGTCGCCGCCTCGCGCCTGATCCTCGTGCGCGTCCACCTGACCGGCGAGAGCGCCGCCCATGACCGGCTCTGCGCCGACCGGGACGACCTCGCCGCCGAGGTTCAGGCCGCCGCGCACCGGGTGCATGAGGAGATCTGGCTGGAACGGCTGAAGGTCGAGACGCGCCGGCCCCGCGCCGAGATCCCCGCCCTCGCGGCGGGCATCGACCCCAGCGCCCTGATGGCCGACATCGACCGCGATCCGGACTTCCGCGAGCGCGCCCAGGCGGCGCTGGCCGAGATCGTTCGCAAGATGCCCGCGGGCGTCGCGGACGAGGCCGCCATCGAGGCTGAGTTCGACGCCCTCTGCGCCGAGGCGCAGGCCCTGGTCCTCGGGCGCCTCTCCGGGCGGAGTTGCTGATGCGCCTCCTCAACCTCACCCTGGAGCGCTTCGGCGCCTTCACCGGCCGCACCCTGACCTTCCGGCCGGATGCCCGGCTGCACGTGGTGCTCGGCGCCAATGAGGCGGGCAAGAGCACCGCGCTCGCCGCCGTCACGGACCTGCTCTTCGGCTTCGGCAAGAGCACCGATTACGCCTTCCTGCACGATATGCCGTCGCTGCGCATCGGCGCCGAGATCGCATCGGCCGACGGGCGGCGCCTCGCCTTCCGCCGCCGCAAGGGCAATGCCCGCACCCTCGTCGATGGGGCGGATGCGGCCCTGCCCGACGACGCCCTGGCGCCGTTCCTCGGCGGGCTGTCGCGCCCGGTCTTCTGCCGCGCCTTCGGCCTCGATGCCGAGGCCCTGCGCAAGGGCGGCAAGGAGATGGTCGCCGTGGAGGGCGAGGTCGGCGCGAGCCTGTTCGCGGCGGGCTCCGGCCTGCGGGGGCTCACCGAGTTGCAGGCCCGGCTCGACGGCGAGGCCGAGGCGATCTTCACCCCGCGCAAGGCGGGCCACCGCACCTTCTACCAAGCCCTCGACCGATGGCAGGATTCGCGCAAGGCCGAGCGCGAGACCGGCCTCTCCCCCGCCGAGTGGCGCCAGCTCAACGATGCGATCGATGCGGCGGGCGCGGACCTCGACGCGCTCCGCACCGAACGCGGCCGCCTCGCCGCCGCGCGGGCGCGGCTGGAGCGGCTCAAGCGGGCGGGCCCGGTTCTGGCCGAGATCGACGCCCTGGAAGCGCGGCTGGCCGAAGACCCCCTCGCCGTCGAGGCGGACGGAGCCTGGATCGCGCGGCTCGGCGAGGCGCTGGCCGAATGCCGCGCCGCCGAGGTCGAGGCCGCCCGCGCCGCCGCCGCCCTCGCCAGGGCGCGCGCCGAGGTCGAGGCGCTGCCCCCGGCGGCGCCCCTCGCGATGCGGGCGGAGGAAATTCTTGAGGCGTTCCGGGGCATCGACCGCTTCGAGAAGGACGGGACCGACCTCACCCGCCTGCGCGGCGAGGCCGAGCGGGCCGAACAAGCCCTCGACCGGCTCTGCGCCCGGCTGGGCTTGCGCAGCCGCGAGGCCCTGGCCGACGCCCTCCCCACCGACGCCGCCCGCGCCGGGATCGAGCGCCTTTTGCGCGAGGGCCGGGCGCTCGATGCCGCCGAGGCCCAGGCGGTGCGGGAGGCCGAGACCGCGCGCGCCGAGCGCGACCGCCTGATCCGCGAGGGCGAGGCGGCCGGCTCCGTCCTCGATCCCGCCCCCTTGCGCGAGATGCTGCGCCCCTTCGTGCGCCTGCGCGAGACCATCGCCCGGCACCGGGAATTCGAGGACGGCATCCGCCGGGCGGCCGACTTCCTGCGCGACCGGGCGGGGCGCCTCTCCCCGTCCATCGCCGACCCCGCCGCCCTGGCGCGGACCCCGCTCCCCTCGGCGGAGGCCATCGGGCGGTTCCAGACCCTTCTGGACGAGGCGGCGCGGGAGCGCGGGCGGGTCGCCGACCGCCTCGCCGCCGCCCGCCGCCGGGTCGCGGATATCCGCGTGCGCCTGGACGAGCGCGAGGCCGCCGGGCCCGTGGCCACGCAGGAGCGCTTGGCCGCCCTGCGCGAGGCCCGCTCCGGCGCCTTCGCCCCCCTACGCGATGCCCTCATCGCCGGAACCGGCGCCGCCCCCGAAACCGTCGCCGCCTTCGAGCGGGCGGTGGAGGCCGCCGACCGTCTCGCCGACGCCCGCGCGGAGGATGCGGCGCGGGTCGCGGCCCACGCCGCCGACCAGCACCGCCTCGCGGCCTGCCTCGCCGAGGTCGCGGAGGAGGACGACGCGCTCACGGCCAGCGAGGCCGACGTCGCCGAGGGCGAGGCCGCGTGGCAGGACGCATGGCGGGAGGCCGGCATCCGCCCCGGTCCGCCCGTCGAGATGGCCCGCTGGCTCGCCGAGGCGCAGGCGGTGATCGGGGCCGAGCAGGACCTCGCCGACGAGCGCATCAGCCGGGACCGCTACGCCGCCGAGATTGCGGCGGCACGGGAGCCCCTGGCGGCCCTCTGCACCCGCGCCGGGATGGAGGTGCTGCCGGGGCTCGACCTCACCGCCCTGCTCGACGGGCTTGAAGGGCACCTGCGCGCCCTCGCCACGAAGTGGGAGGCCGGGCGGGAGGCGACCGGCCGGCTCGGCGCCGCCCGACAGGCGGCCGAGCGGCAGGAGGCGATCCTGGCCGAGACGGCCGCCCGCCGCGCCTTCTGGCGCGATGCCTGGGCGGGCGCGGTGACGGCCCTGGCGCTGCCCGCGAGCGCCGGCCTGGAGGAGGCCGAGGGCGCCCTCGGTGCGTGGCGCGACGTGCCCCAGGCCCTGGCGCAGCACGCGGACCTCGCCCGCCGGGTGAGGGGTTTGATCCGCGACCGGGACCTGTTCCAATCCGCCGCCGCGTCCCTGGTGGGCGACCTCGCGCCGGACCTCGCCGAC
Organism: Methylobacterium sp. TK26; assembly: GCF_055361565.1. Lineage (NCBI taxonomy): Bacteria > Pseudomonadati > Pseudomonadota > Alphaproteobacteria > Hyphomicrobiales > Methylobacteriaceae > Methylobacterium > Methylobacterium sp. TK26. Next base: position 4,110,632 of record NZ_CM143965.1, read on the forward strand.
ATGTCGCCGGGCGCCGGCATCCGCACCCTTCACACCCGCCTCGAAGCGGCCCAGGCCGAGGCCGTCCGCCGGGCCGAGCTGACGCGGTTGCAGGACGCCGCCGGGCGCGCCGCCGCCGAGGCCGCGAGCGAAGGCGAGGTGGCGCGGGGCCGGCTCGTCGCCCTCGCCTCCGAGCGGCTTGCGGACGAGGGGGCGCCCTCCCTGGACGACCTCGCTTCCCTGCATGCCCGGCTCGACGCCCGCGAGCGTCTGCGGGGAGACCTCGCCCGGTTGCGCGGGCGCGACCTCGCCGCCGCCGGCGAGGGGCTGTCGGAGGCGGATCTGCGCGCCGGCCTCGCCGAGACCCCGCCCGAGGCGATCGAGGCCGGTCTGGCAGCGCTGGCCGCCGAGGCCGAGGCCGTCGAGGACCGTAGCCGGGTCGTCTATTCCGATCGCGAGCGCGAGCTTGCCCGCCGCGCCGAGCTCGAAGGCGGCACGGGCGCCGAACTGGCGCTCGCCGCGCGCAAGGGCGCCGAGGCGCAGATGCAGGATTCGGCGCGCTCCTGGGCGGTGCTGCGGCTGGCCGGGATGATGCTCGGCGCGGCCGTCGCCAAGCACCGCGCAGGACAACAGGATCCCATGATCACACGGGCCGGGATCCTGTTCCGGCGACTGACCGGCGGCGGCTTCGACGGCCTCGCCCAGAGCTACGACGAGGACGACACGCCCCGCCTCGTGGGGCGGCGTGCGTCGGGGGGCGAACTCGTCGGCATCGAGGCCATGAGCGAGGGCACCCGCGACCAGCTCTACCTCGCCCTGCGCCTCGCCCACCTCGAGGATTACGCCGGCCGGGCCGAGCCCGCGCCCTTCGTCGGCGATGATCTGTTCTCGACCTTCGACGATGCCCGCACCGGCCACGGGCTCGAAACCCTGGCCGAGATCGGCGGCACGGTGCAGCCGATCCTGTTCACCCACCACCGCCACGTCGCCGAGATCGCGACCGCGCGGCTCGGTTCCGCGGTGGACGTGCTGTCGCTCTAGCGCGCGGCGCGGCATCAGAGCGCGTTGTTTGCCGACTTACGTGCGTATCGTCCGCGTATTCAAGCGGTAAGCCGGCTAGTTAAAACTTGCAACGCGCGATCCAATAGTGCGTGCATCGTGCACGGTGTCACAGAAAATTCAAAAATCAACCATACATCTGCTGTCGGCTTCGCATCGAGGCGGGCGGGCTCGCTGCCTGACGCCACCGCCTGAGGGAAGGTTTCGACACTTGGCCATCGGATTGGACAGCCGGGATTCCTCCCGGCCGGGTGCGCTCGGCGCTGCCCTGAACCGTGACGGCGTTGCACGGGCCTACGGGCGCTGGGCGCCCGTCTATGATCTCGTCTTCGGGCCGGTCTTCGCCCGGGGCCGCAGCCTCGCCGCCAGCGCGGCGGAGCGCGTCGGCGGGCGGGTGCTCGAAGTGGGCGTCGGCACCGGCCTGTCGCTGCCGGCCTATGCCAAATCGCGGAGCGTCTTCGGCATCGATATCTCGGCGCCCATGCTGGAGAAGGCGGAGGCGCGGGTGAAGCGTCTCGGCCTGCGCAACGTCGAGCGCCTGGCGGTGATGGATGCCGAACGCCTCGAACTGCCCGACGAATCCTTCGACGTGGTGGTGGCGCAATACGTGGTGACGGCGGTGCCGAACCCCGAAGCCGCCCTCGATGAGTTCGCCCGCGTGCTCCGGCCCGGCGGCGAGATCGTCATCACCAGCCGCATCGGCGCCGAGCGCGGCCTGCGCAAGGCCATCGAGCACGCGCTCGCCCCCATCACCAGCCGTCTCGGCTGGCGCACGGAGTTTCCGTGGGCGCGCTACACGACCTGGGCCGCCGCCGCGCCCGGCATCGAGATCGTGGAGCGACGGGAATTGCCGCCGCTCGGCCACTTCTCCCTCATCCGCATGCGCAAGACGGCCTGACCGGCCGCTTCCTTCCCCGCAGAATTCACAGAACGGAGTGTCGAGGCATGGCCAGCTTCAGGGAAGCGCTGCGCATCCAGCGCTGGGACGACCACCGCTACTATCACCACAACCTCATCAACCAGAGCCTGCATGCGGTCAGCGCCGTCTGCTTCCTGGTGGCCTACGTGCTGGCGTTCAAGGATCCGGCCAAGGCCGCCCTTGTCGGCTGGCTGCTGGCGATGACGAGCCGTCAGGCGGGGCATCTGTTCTTCGAGCCGAAGGGCTACGATCACGTCAACCACGCGACCCACGAGCACAAGGAAGAGATCAAGGTCGGCTATAACCTGCAGCGCAAGATCGTGCTGCTGTCGATCTGGGTGCTGTCGCCCCTGCCGCTCTACTTCAGCCCGAGCTTCTTCGGCCTGCTCACCCCGGCGGCGGATTGGTCCGGCGTGGTTCACAATGTCGGCTGGGTCTGGCTGTGGCTGGCGCTCGGCGGCCTGCTCTTCCGCGTCGGCCAGCTCTGCATCCAGCAGAGCGTGCAGACCGGATTGGTCTGGGCGACCAAGATCCTCACCGACCCGTTCCACGACATCAAGCTCTACCACAAGGCGCCGCTGCGGCTGCTCCAGGGCGAGATGATCGATAAGGAAGAGCAGGCCGAACACCACGCCTGATCCGTCCCTCGCGGGACCGCGCCCCTTCCCCCTCGCGGGGGGAGGGGCTTTTCGTGTCAGGCCCTCGGCGCCAATCCGAACCGCACCCGCGCCGCCTCCTTCAGCACCGTGCGGCGGATCGCCTTGTCGGTGGTCTCCGGCCCGTCCCACCAGCGATCCGCCTTCATCGCCGCGCAGGCGGCGGTGAACCGCTCGGCCACGGTGGCGAATTCGGACTCGCCATAGGCGAGGCTGAAGATCAGCCGACCGGTGCCGACCCAGGATAGGTGCAGCCCCGCCGACCGCAGGTAGAATTGCAGCATCCAATTGTAGCGGGAGGGCCGGGTGTAGAGCACGGTCCAGACCGTCGAGAGGTTGGCGACCCGCACCGGCAGGTCCGCCTCCTCCAGCCGCCGGTTCAGCGCGGCGGCGCGGCCGTCCCAGGTGGCGTCGAGGCCGTCGTACAGCGCCGCGACCTCCGGCGTCTCCAGCCTGTCGAGGAAGGCGGCCATGGCGCCCATCACCTGCGGGTGAGCGTTGAAGGTGCCGCGCGCGAAGCAGATGTCGACCGGCCGGTCCTCCCGGTAGCGGCGCATCAGGTCGGCCCGGCCACAGAGCACACCCACCGGCAGCCCGCCGCCGAGGGTCTTGCCGTAGGTCACGAGGTCGGCGCGGACGTTGAAATAATCCTGCGCGCCGCCCTTCGCGAGGCGGAAGCCCAGGAAGACCTCATCGAGGATCAGCACGATGCCGCGCTTGGTGCAGACCTCGCGCAGCTTGGCGAGCCACTCCGTGTAGGCGGCGCGGTCGAAATGCGCTTTGCGGGCGCTGTCGATCAGGGCCGAATCGGACGGGGCGCCCGCGTTCGGGTGCATGGCCTGCAACGGGTTCACGAGGACGCAGGCCACGTCCTTGCGGGTGGCCAGCACATGCAGCGTCCGCTCGGACATCTCGGCCAGCGTCAGCGTGTCGTTGGCCGCGACGGGGTTGCCGATGCCTGGCTGCACGTCGCCCCACCAGCCGTGATAGGCGCCGCAGAAACGGACGATCCGCCGCTTCCCCGTGTGGTAGCGGGCGAGCCGCACCGCCTGCATCACCGCCTCGGTGCCGGACATGTGGAACGACACCTCGTCCAGCCCGGAGATCGCCTTCAGCCGGGCCACGTTGTGCGCCACTACCGGGTGGAGCGAGCCGAGCACCGGCCCCAGGGCCGCGACGCGGGCGGCCCCGTCCTCCAGGCAGGCCCGGTAGAAATCGACGCCGAACAGGTTCACGCCGTAGGAGCCGGCGAGGTCGTGGAACGCGTTGCCGTCGAGGTCGGTGATCGTCACGCCGTTTGAGGCCGCCATGAAGGCGCCCGCGCCGAGATTCGCGCGGACGGGCTCCGCGAACTGGAACGGCACCCGGTAGAGGCCGGTGAATTGCAGATCCGAGAGGCCGGAGCGGACGCGCTCGGTCTCGGCGCGGCTCCTGGCGAAGCGCGTGCGGAATTCGTCCGACAGGCGGGCGAAGGCGGCCTCGCGGGCGAGCGCCACCTCTTCGGCCGGATCGTCGGCGCGGAAGAACTGTCGCGAATCGTAGGCATAAGCTGGAATTGCCCGCGCGATCCGCCGGGCCATCCGGGCATGGCCGGTCAGCGACGGGTGTTTCGCCCGGGAGAGCTGAAGGCGCCGCACGGCGGGCGGCAGGGCGAGGGCGACCGCCGCGGCGGCCGACAGGGAAGTGAGAAGCGCGTCCATCACGGTCGCGGCTAACGGGAACGGTTCACGGGATGATGACGCTTCGCACCGCTTTGGGCCGGATCGGCGCGCAGGAAGACCTGAACTTCCTCCTCACCAACCGGCTGCCCCGGCGCCTCGCCACCCAGGCCATGGGCCGAATCAGCCGCATCGAGCAGCCGCTGGTGCGGGATGCCTCCCTCTTCCTCTGGCGGCTGTTCTGCGACGTCGACCTTTCCGACGCGAAAGAGACGCGCTTCAAGAGCCTGCACGACGCCTTCGTGCGTGAGTTGCGGCCCGGCGCGCGGATCGTGGACCCGGACCCCGCCGCACTGGTCAGCCCTTCCGACGCGATCCTCGGGGCGAACGGCACCGTTTCGGCCGGGCAGGTGCTGCAGGTGAAGGGCAGCGCCTATCGCCTCGCCGACCTTCTGCAGGACGAGGCCCTGGCCCGCGCCCACGAGGGCTGCACCTACGCGACGCTTCGCCTGACGGCGGGGATGTATCACCGCTTCCACGCCCCCGCTGCCCTGCGGGTCGATTCGGTGCGCCATCTTTGGGGCGACACGTGGAACGTAAACCCCATCGCCCTGAAGCGCGTCGAGGCCCTGTTCTGCCGCAACGAGCGGGCGGTGATTCGCGTGCGCCTGGACGACGGGGCGGCGATGACCCTCGTGCCGGTGGCGGCGATCCTCGTGGCCGGGCTGAAGCTCGGCTTCGTGGCCGAGGGACAAGACCTGCGGGCGACGGGCGGGCGCCTGCTCCCCTGTTCCGCGCACCTGACGAAGGGCGCGGAGATGGGCTGGTTCGAGCACGGCTCGACCATCGTGGTGCTGGCCCCGCCGGGCTACACCCTCGCGCCGGGCTTGCGCGACGGCGCGCGGCTGCGCATGGGCGAGAGGCTTCTTCTCAGCCCCGGAGCCTCTTGATGAGCGAACCCCGCTACGCGATCTACGCGCTGCCGGAGCCCGGCTCGGCGCTGGAGGTCTTCGGCCGGGCGGTGCTCGGCTACGACAACGTGTCGGGCGAGGCCGTGCCCCAGCCGCCCGGCCTCGCGGAGGTCACGGCGGGCGCGCGCGTCTACGGTTTCCACGGGACGCTGAAGGCGCCGATGCGCCTCGCCGCCGGGGTGGACGAGGCCGCCCTGCTGGCGCGGGCCGAACGGCTCGCGGCCGCGCATCCGCCGGTCGTGGTGGGGCCTCTGGCGGTGGCGGCGCTGGGCCGCTTCCTCGCCCTGGTGCCGGTGGCGCCGCCCCCCGCCCTCGGCCTGTTCGCGGCGGAATGCGTCGCCGCGTTCGAGCCGCTGCGCGCGCTCCTCACCGAGGCCGAGCGGGCCAAACGCCGGCCGGAGCGGCTGAGCCCCCGTTCCCGCGCGCTCCTCGACGCCTGGGGCTACCCCCATGTCTTCGAGGAATTCCGCTTCCACATGACCCTCACCGACGCCCTTCCGGAGGCGGCGCAGGCCGACTGGCACGCCCGCCTGAGCGAGGCGTTCCGGGACAGCGGCGCCGGGCCGCTCACGCTCCGCTCCCTCGGCATCCTGCGCCAGGACAGACAGGCGCCGTTCCGGCTGCTCAAGCGCATCCACTTCGAAGGCGGCTAACAAGGCCCCGGTAATACTTCGCCGGCAATCGTCATTTAAGTGTCGTGCAAGTTGTGTCTACGGAACCCATCCATTTCCGGGTTCCCGAATGCTCGTCATCGACAACCTGACGCGTCAATATGGTGATCGCCGTGCCCTGGATGGGGTGTCCCTGCGGATCGAGCCGGGCAGCTTCGTCGGGGTGATCGGCCGGTCGGGCGCGGGAAAGTCGACGCTGCTGCGCCTCGTCAACCGCCTCGCCGAGCCGAGTTCCGGCCGCATCCTGCACGGCAGCACGGACGTCACCGCCCTCAGCGGCCGGCGCCTGCGCGACTGGCGGGCGCGCTGCGCCATGATCTTCCAGCAATTCAACCTCGTCGGCCGGCTCGACGTGATGACCAACGTGCTGATGGGCCGGCTGAGCCATGTGCCGAGCCACCGCTCGCTCCTGCGGCTGTGGTCGGAGGCCGATCGGGCCATGGCGCTCGCCGCCCTCGACGGGTTCGACATGGGCCAGTTCGCCGCCGTGCGGGCGGACCAGCTCTCGGGCGGCCAGCAGCAGCGCGTCGCCATCGCCCGCGCCCTGGTGCAGGAGCCGGAGATCATCCTGGCGGACGAGCCCGTCGCCTCCCTCGATCCGCGCAACACGCGCCTCGTGATGGACGCCCTGGCGGAGGTGAACAAGCGCTACGGCATCACCGTGGTGTGCAACCTCCATTCGCTGGATCTCGCCCGCGCCTATTGCGACCGCCTCGTCGGGCTGGTGGCCGGGCGGGTGGTGTTCGACGGGCGCGGCTTCGACCTGACGGAGGACGTGGCGCGCCGCCTCTACGGCCTGGAGGCCGGCGAGGTACTGGACGACGACGCGGCGGGAAGCACCCCCTTCCCGCCCATGCCGATCCCGGCGGGCCCGATCCGCGAAGCCGCGCTCGGCGCCTGAGAACCGGACACGAGGAAACGCCCCGTGATGCGCCCGGCCTTCAGGCCGGGTGCCGACCTGCGAACGGAGATTCACGATGATCACGAGACGGTTTCTCACCGGCGCCGCCCTGGCGTTCGGGCTCCTCGGCGGTGCGGCCCAGGCGGCGGACGACTGGAAGGCGCAGGTGCCCGAGCTGACCCTCGCCGTGATCCCGGCCGAGAACGCCTCGGGCACGACCGACCGCTACGCGCCGCTCACCGAGTACCTGAGCAAGGAAATCGGCGTACCGGTGAAGCTGCGCGTCGCCAACGATTACGCGGCGGTGATCGAGGGCCAGCGCGCCGGCAACATTCAGATCGCCTTCTACGGCCCGGCCTCCTTCGCCCGCGCCGTGATGACCGGCGTGAAGATCGAGCCCATCGTGAACCAGATGCACGAGACCGGCGCCTCGGGCTATTACTCGGTCATCTACGTGAAGGCCGACAGTCCCTATAAGTCGATCGAGGATCTGAAGGGCAAGAACCTCGCCCTGGTCGATCCGAACTCCACATCCGGCAACCAGGCGCCGCGCTTCTTCCTGAAGAAGGCCGGGTACGAGGTGGACAAGTTCTTCGGCAAGACGGTCTTCGCCGGCAGCCACGAGAACGCCGTGCTCGCGCTCACCCAGGGCACCGCCGACGCGGCGGCCAATCTCTGGAACGCCGAGGATGACACCATGGTCACGCGCATGGTGGCCAAGGGCGTGCTCAAGAACGCCGACGGCAGCCCGATGAAGCAGTCGGATTTCCGCGTGGTGTTCAAGTCGGAGTTCCTGCCGGAAGGCCCCTTCGCGATGCTGGATTCCCTGCCGGCCGAGCTGAAGACGAAGCTCCGCACCGCCTTCGAGGCGCTGCCGACCAAGGACAAGGCCGCCTTCGACCGCCTGTCCGACGGCAAGGACAAGGGCCTCACCCCGGTGACGCTGAAGGATTACCAGCCGATCATCGACATGCTGAAATTCAACGACGAGCAGCGCCGGAAGTCGTGACAAACCCGTGCGCCGCCTGACCCCCCTTCCGCCCCAGCGGGCCGCCGACCTCGTCGGGCGCTACGCCGCCGAGCGGGCGGGGGCACGGCGGCGCTTCCTCATCGGACTCGCGGTGATGGCGGGGCTCGTCGTCCTCGCCGGTTACGCGGCCGAGGTGCGCCCCCTCGTGCTGGTCGCCAACATCGACAAGTTCACGGCCTATCTCGGCCAGATCCTGCCGGTGTTGCGGCCCGCCCATCTCGGGGAGGATGTCGCCGAATGGTATTGGGGCCTGCCGAAATGGCTGAAGCTCCTCGGCGAGACCCTGCTGATGGCCTATCTCGGCACCCTGCTCGGGGCGGTCGGCGGGTTCGTCCTGTGTTTCGTCGCGGCAGGCAACCTCGTGCGGAGCGCCGCCCTGCGCTTCGCCGCCAAGCGCTACCTCGAAATCTGCCGCACCGTGCCGGAGATCGTCTTCGCGCTGATCTTCGTCATCGCCTTCGGCCTCGGCCCGATGGTCGGGGTGCTGGCGCTGGCGATCCACACTACGGGGGCGCTGGGCAAGCTGTTCTCCGAGGTGGTCGAGAACATCGACATGAAGCCCGTCGAGGGGCTCACCGGCACGGGGGCGAACTGGGTCGAGACGGTGCGCTTCGCCGTGCTGCCGCAGGTCCTGTCGAACTTCGCCTCCTACGCGCTGCTGCGCTTCGAAATCAACGTGCGCGGCGCGGGCGTCATGGGCTTCGTCGGCGCGGGCGGGATCGGGCAGGAATTGCTGATCGCGATCCGCAACTTTTACTATTCTGATGTCAGCGCGATCCTCCTGCTGATCGTTCTCACCGTCTTCGCCATCGATCTCGGCACCGAGAAGCTGCGGCATCACCTGATCGGCGCGGAGGGCGGGCGATGACCGGGCGTACGTCGTCCTCCCTGCGCGCCACGGCGCTCGCCGAACGGGATGTGATCCGCGCCCGCCATCCGGAGCAGTTCCGCACGGACATCGCGGGCCGCCTGCGGCTGTTGGCGGTGCTCGGCGCCGTCCTCGGGCTCGCCGCCTACGGGATGTGGGCGCTCGAATTCTCGCTGGCGCGCATCCTCGGCGGCCTCGGGCGTCTCGGTGGTTTCGCATTGGAGATGCTGCCGCCGAGCGCGGGCGGGCGCTTCGGCGTGTTCCTCCACGCACTCGCGGAAACCCTCGGCATCGCCTTCCTCGGCACGCTCACGGCGGCGATCCTCGCCTTCCCCGTGGCCTTCCTGGCGGCGCGGAACGTGGTGCCGAACCCCTTCGCCCGCTTCGCCGTGCGACGGGGGCTCGACGTGATCCGCTCCGTCGATGTGCTGATCTGGGCGCTCATCTGGATCAACGTCGTCGGGCTCGGCCCCTTCGCCGGGGCGCTGGCCATCGCGTGCTCGGATGTCGGGGCCTTCGGCAAGCTGTTCTCGGAAGCCATCGAGACCTGCGACCGCAAACCCGCCGAGGGCGTCGTCGCCTCGGGTGGCTCGGCGCTCCACCGCATCCGCTTCGGCCTCATCCCCGGCGTGCTGCCGGTCCTGGCGAGCCAAGTGCTGTACTTCTTCGAATCGAACACCCGCTCCGCGACGATCATCGGCATCGTCGGGGCGGGCGGCATCGGCCAGTACCTCACGGAACTGATCCGCGTGCTGGAACTGCAGCAGGTCGCGTTTTTGGTGCTGATGATCCTCGTGACCGTCGCGGTGATCGATTGGGTTTCCGGGCGCCTGCGCCGGGCGATCATCGGCGGCGCGGCGCGGTGACGGGGGGGCTAGTGCATCGATCCAGACGAAGGCGTCAGCCGAGTCTGGGAAAAATTGATGCAAAAACAAGATGCTAGGGCAGAGGCGCATGAACGGAGTGAGTGCGTCACTGCCCTAGGTGCCCACCACCACTTCCACCCGGTCCGCCGCGAAGACCGCCCGATTGGCCTGCACCGGCACGCCCGCGCCGTCGATGTTCACGCTCGACACGACGATGACCACGCGCCCCGGCGTCAGGTCGAGCCGGGCGGCCTCGGCCTGGTCGGCGAGGCGGGCGCGGATGCGCGTCGAGAGGCGGGTGTAGTCGGGCACGCCGCAGGCCGCGAGCGCCCGCGTGATCGAGCCGGAGGTCGCATAGGCGTCCGCGAAGCCGGCGAAGCGCGGCAGGGGCAGCCATGTCCGCGCGGTGGAGAGCGGCACGCCGTCCGCCCTATGGACGGTGACGAGTTCGATCAGCGGGGCGCCCTCGCCGATGCCGAGCAACGCCGCGCCCTCGGCGTCGGCCTCGACCTCCACCTGGGCCACGAGATCGCCCCAGGGTTCCCGCCCGGCCCCGGTGACGATCTCGGAGAAGCGGGTGCGCCGGCCGATCGGGTAGGCGAGGGGCGGGGCTTCCACGAAGGTGCCGCGCCCCTGGCTCGCGCGGATCAGCCCGCGCTCGGCGAGCGTCCCCAGCGCCCGGCGGACGGTGTGCCGGTTCACGCCGAAGCGCGTGGCCAGCACCGCCTCGGTGGGAAGCTGCGTGCCCTGCGCCAGCTTGCCCGCCTCGATCTCCGATTCAAGGGCATCCGCGATCTGCCGCCATGCGGCGAGACCCGCCCCACGGCTCAGCGCTTCGACCGGTTCACTCACGCAGGCCCCGCCCTCTTGGAACAGCGGCGTCATACAAACTTCATTTGCGCTCCCGGCGCCAGTTGTCTAAACATATAGACAAGCACGGAGGTCGTCATGATTGTGGCTGATCGGGACGCGGGGACGGAGGCGCGCAGGGGCGTCATGGCCCTCTGCGCCGCCGCGAAGGCGGACGAACTCGCCCGCGCCCTTGTCGGGCTCGGCGCCCCGGAGGCCGAGGATCTGCGTGCGCCGGAAATCGGGCTCGTGATGGCCACGGGCCGCATCGGCGGCGACGGGCGGCCGTTCAACCTCGGGGAGGTCAGCGTCACCCGCGCCGCCGTGCGGCTGGCCGATGGGCGGACGGGCTTCGCCTACCATCTCGGCCGCGACCGCCGCCGGGCCCGGCAGGCCGCGATCCTCGACGCCCTCTGGCAGGGCGACCGCGCGGGGGTAGAGGCGGCGCTCGCCCCCGTCGCCCGGCGGCAGGCCGAGGAGCGGGCCGCCGAGGCGAGGCGTACCGCCGCGACGCGGGTCGATTTCCTGACGCTCGCCCGTGGGGAGGATTGAGATGCTGCGCGCCGGCTTCCGCGATCCCGTCCACGACGCGCAGGGCGTGTTCCGCGCCGTGCTCGACGCCCTGGCCCGGCCTGGGACGATCCACGCCGTCCCGGCGCATCTCGCCCCGCCGGAGCCCCTGACGTCCGAACTCGCCGCCATCGCACTCGCGCTGACGGACGGCGACACGCCGGTCTGGCTCGATCCCGTGCTGGCCGCAGCCCCCGAGGTCGCCGCGTATCTGCGCTTCCACACCGGGGCGCCGCTGACCGACGATCCGGCGCGGGCCGCCTTCGCCTTTGTGCGGGAGGCCGGGCGCTGCCCGCCGCTCGCCGCCTTCGCGCAAGGCTCGCCCGCCTATCCCGACGGCTCGACCACCCTGGTCCTCGCGCTGGATTCCCTCGACGCCGGGGCGGGCCTGCGCCTCACCGGGCCGGGCATCCGCGGCACGGCGGATCTGGCGCTGGCGCCGATGCCGCCGGGCTGGCCCGGCGCCCTGCGGGAGAACCATGCCGGCTTCCCCCTCGGGGTCGATTGCCTGCTCACCGCCCCCGGCCGCGTCGCCGGGTTGCCGCGCTCGACCGCCGTGGAGGGCTGAGCCGATGTATGTGGCCGTGAAGGGCGGCGAGGCCGCCATCGACAACGCCCACCGGCTCCTCGCGGAGGTGCGCCGGGGCGATCCGACGGTGCCGGAGCTGACCGTCGCGCAGATCCGCGAGCAGATGGCCCTGCTGGTGGACCGGGTGATGGCCGAAGGCTCGCTCAACGATCCCGACCTCGCGGCGCTGGCCCTGAAGCAGGCGCGGGGCGACGTGGTGGAGGCGGTGTTCCTCGTGCGCGCCTTCCGCACGACGCTGCCGCGCTTCGGCGCCTCGGTGCCCCTCGACACGGGGGCGATGGCCCTGCGGCGGCGGGTCTCCGCGACCTTCAAGGACCTGCCCGGCGGGCAGGTGCTGGGGCCGACCTTCGACTACACGCACCGCCTCGTGGATTTCGCCCTTGCCGAGGACGGCGCCCCCGAGACGGCGGCCGAGGCCGAGCCGCGCGAGGACGCCGCCGCGACGCCCCGCGTGACGGATCTCCTCGGCCGGGACGGGCTGATCGAGCCCTCGCCGCAGGACGACGGCACGCCGCTTCCCGACATCACCCGCGAGCCGGTCGATTACCCCTGCGACCGCGCGACGAGGCTGCAGGCCCTGGCGCGGGGGGACGAGGGTTTCATCCTGGCGCTCGGCTACTCGACCCAGCGCGGTTACGGGCGCACCCACCCCTTCGTGGGGGAAATCCGGGTCGGCACGGTCGAGGTCGAGTTCGTGCCGGAGGAACTGGGCTTCCCCGTGCCGCTCGGCACCGTGCAGGTCACGGAGTGCCAGATGGTCAACCAGTTCAAGGGCTCCCGCGCGGTGCCGCCGCAATTCACGCGGGGCTACGGGCTGGTCTTCGGCCAGAGCGAGCGCAAGGCCATGGCCATGGCGCTGGTGGACCGGGCGCTGCGGGCGGGCGAGTTGGGCGAGCCGCTGGCGAGCCCGGCGCAGGACCAGGAATTCGTTCTGGCCCATTGCGACAGCCTGCAGGCGACGGGCTTCGTGGAGCACCTGAAGCTGCCCCACTACGTCGATTTCCAGGCGGAACTCGAACTGGTGCGCCGCCTGCGCGCCGAGTTCGAGGCCGGGCGGGAGGCTGCGGAATGAGCGAGGCCTACAACTTCGCCTATCTCGACGAGGGCACCAAGAGGATGATCCGCCGGGCGCTCCTGAAGGCGGTGGCGGTGCCGGGCTATCAGGTGCCCTTCGCCTCCCGCGAGATGCCGATGCCCTATGGCTGGGGCACGGGCGGCGTGCAGGTGACGGCGGCGATCCTCGGCCGGTCGGACGTGCTCAAGGTCATCGACCAGGGAGCCGACGACACGACGAACGCCGTCTCGATCCGCCGCTTCTTCGCCAAGACGGCCGGCGTCTCCACCACCACCCGCACGACCGAGGCGAGTGTCATCCAGACCCGCCACCGCATCCCCGAGACGCCGCTGACCGAGGGCCAGACGCTGGTCTATCAGGTGCCGATCCCGGAGCCGCTGCGCTTCCTCGAACCGCGCGAGACCGAGACGCGCCAGATGCACGCTCTGGCCGAATACGGCCTGATGCATGTGAAGCTCTATGAGGACATCAGCCGCCACGGCCACATCGCGACGACCTACGCCTATCCGGTGGAGGTTGCCGGCCGCTACGTGATGGACCCGTCGCCGACGCCGAAATTCGACAACCCCAAGATGGACGGTTGCCCGGCGCTCCAACTCTTCGGCGCGGGGCGCGAGCGGCGGATCTACGCCGTGCCGCCCTACACGAAGGTCCGCAGCCTCGATTTCGAGGACCACCCGTTCCGGGTGCAGACCTTCACCGAGCCCTGCGCCCTGTGCGGCGCGCGCGGGCATTACCTCGATGAGGTCGTCACCGACGATGCGGGTGGGCGGATGTTCATCTGCTCCGACACCGATGCCTGCGAGACCCGCCGGGAGGACGCGCGATGACCCCGTTGCTCTCGGCCCATGGCCTCACCAAGACCTACGGCCCCCGCAAGGCCTGCGATGGCGTCGACATCGACGTCACCGAGGGGGAGGTGCTGGCGATCGTCGGGGAATCCGGCTCGGGCAAATCGACCCTGCTCTCGATGCTCGCGGGCGAATTGGCCCCCGATTCCGGCGAGGTGCGCTACCGCGACCGGGAGGGCCGGGTGCGCTCGCTCGGGGAGATCGGCCCGGCGGAACTGCGGGCGCTCGCCCGCACCGATTGGGGCTTCGTCCGGCAGGACGCGGCGCAGGGCCTGCGCATGGCGGTCTCGGCCGGCGGCAATGTCGGCGAGCGGCTGATGGGGCTCGGCCAGCGCCACTACGGCAACATCCGCGCCCAAGCGCTGGATTGGCTCGACCGCGTCGAGATCGCCGCCGACCGGATCGACGATCCGCCGACGCGCTTCTCCGGCGGCATGCGCCAGCGGTTGCAGATCGCCCGCAACCTCGTCACTGCGCCCCGCCTCGTACTGATGGACGAGCCGACTTCCGGCCTCGACGTCTCGGTGCAGGCCCGCCTCCTTGACCTGATCCGGCGGCTCTCGGGCGAACTCGGGCTCGCCGTCGTCATCGTCACCCACGACCTCGCCGTGGCGCGGCTCCTGTCCCACCGCATCGCCGTGATGCGCGCAGGAAAGGTGGTCGAGACCGGCCTCACCGATCAGGTGCTGGACGACCCGGCCGACGCCTACACGCAACTCCTCGTCTCCTCGGTGCTCGCCGCATGACCACCGCCCTCGACTTCCGCGACGTCGCCAAGAGCTTCACCCTCCACCTGCGCGGCGGCACCGTGCTGCCGGTGGTCTCGGGGGCGACCTTCTCCGTCGAGCCCGGCGAATGCGCCGTGCTGTGGGGCCCGTCCGGGGCGGGCAAGTCCTCGCTGCTGCGCATGGCCTACGGCAACTATCGCTGTGACTCCGGCGCGATCCTCGTCCGCGACGGCGAACGCGTGGTGGATGTGGCCCGTGCCGCCCCCCGCGACGTGCTGGCGCTCCGGGCGCGGACCATGTCCTACGTCTCGCAATTCCTGCGGGTGATCCCCCGCGTCTGCGCCCGCGACGTGGTCGAGGCGGCGGGCCGCGAGGGCGGGCTGTCCGAGGGCGAGGCCCGCGACCGGGCGGGCGACCTCCTCGCCCGGCTGAACCTGCCCGAGCGGCTGTGGGGCCTGCCGCCCGCGACCTTCTCCGGCGGCGAGCAGCAGCGGGTGAACATCGCCCGTGGGCTGATCGCGCCCCGGCCGATCCTCCTGCTGGACGAGCCGACCGCCTCCCTCGACGCGGAGAACCGCGCCGTGGTGGCGGAGCTCATCGCCGAGCGAAGGGCGGCGGGCGCGGCGATCCTCGGGATCGTCCACGACGCGGCCATGCGCGAGGCCATCGGCGGGCGGATCATCGACGTAACGGCGTTCGGCACGGCGCGGGCGGCATGACGGGCAAGGACGGGACTTCGATGAAGGATTTCGTGATCGAGAACGCCACCCTCGTGCTGCCCGACAGGGTGCAGCACGGCTGGCTCGCGGTGTCGGACGGGCGCATCGCCGAGATCGGCGAGGGGCGGGCGCCGGAGCGCGGCCTCGACCTCGGCGGCGACCACCTGATCCCCGGCCTGATCGAGCTGCACACCGACCATCTGGAGAGCCATTACGCCCCCCGGCCGAAGGTGCGCTGGCATCCCCTCGGCGCCGTCCTCGCCTACGATTCGCAGATCGCGGCGTCGGGCATCACCACCGTGTTCGATTCCCTGCGCGCGGGCAGCGACCCCGACGGCAGCGGGCTCGGCTCCGAACTCGACGCCCTCGCGGACGCCATCGACACGGCCCGCAAGGACGACCTGCTCCGGGCCGAGCACCGCACGCATCTGCGCTGCGAATTGCCATCGGACGACGTGATCGCCACCGTCGAATCCTTCGCCGCCCGCTACGCGATCGACCTGATCTCGCTGATGGACCACACGCCCGGCCAGCGGCAGTTCCGAGACATCGGCAAGTACGAGACCTATGCCGCGCGCGGCGGCCGCTCCCTCGACGAGATCCGCAAGGCGACCGCCTGGAAGATCGAGAAGGGCACGGCACTCAACGCCGTGAACCGCCCGGCCCTGGTGGCGCTCGCCCAGGCGAAGGGCATACCGCTCGCGAGCCATGACGACACCACCCTCGGCGATGTCGATCTCGCCTCAGGCGAGGGCGTGGCGCTCGCCGAATTCCCCACCACCCGCGAGGCGGCCGAGGCCGCCCACGGGCGCGGCATCACCGTGATGATGGGGGCGCCGAACCTCCTGCGCGGGGGCTCGCATTCCGGCAACGTCGCGGCGCAGGACCTCGCCGAGGCCGGCTTCCTCGACATCCTCTCCTCGGACTACGTGCCCGCGAGCCTCGCCATGGCCGCGTTCATGATCCCCGAGCGGGTGCCGGGCATCGGCCTGCCCGAGGCCATCGCCACGGTGACGGCCAACCCCGCCCGCGCCACGGGCCTCACGGACCGGGGCGCATTGCGGCCGGGCTTGCGCGCCGACCTCGCCCGCGTGCGCCTCGCCGCCGGCATCCCGGTGATGCGCGAGGTGTGGCGCGCCGGCCTCCGGGTGGTGTGATGGGCTTCATCCTCGTCGTCGGCCCGAGCGGAGCGGGCAAGGACACGCTGATCCGCATGGCGCGGGATGCGCTGGTCGCTGAGCCCGGCATCGTCTTCCCGCAGCGCCTCGTCACGCGTCCGCCCTCGGCCGACGAGGACAACGCGCCCATCGATGACGAGGCCTTCGCCCGCGCCGAGGCGGAGGGGCGCTTCGCCCTGTCCTGGCGGGCGCATGGCCTCGGCTATGCCCTGCCGGCCCGCTGCGGCCGGCTCGCCCGCAGCGGGCGCGTGGTGGTGAGCAACGTCTCCCGCCGGATCGTGGCGGAGGCCCGGTTCCGCTACCCCGGCACGCGGGTGGTGAAGATCACCGCCCCGCCGGAGGTGCTGGCCCAACGCCTCGCGGCGCGGGCGCGGGCGCAGGACGGCGACCTCGCCGCCCGCCTCGCCCGGCAGGCGAGAGTCGAGCCCGATCTCACCATCGACAATGCCGGCGCGCCGGAGGAGGGCGCCGGACTACTGATTCAATTCTTGCGTGATGTTCAGGCCGGCAAATAAGCGGAACCGTATTTGGGCGTTCACCGTTGCTGGGCACCTGTGATTGCAAGGAGCCCAGCATGCGTCTGTTCGTCCCCGCCGCCGCCCTTCTTCTCGCCGGCCTGACGCCGCACTTCGCCGCCGCTCAGACCACGGTCATCGAGCGCGATCGCCCCGACACCGTCGTGGTCGACCGCCCGTCCACCGAGCGCAAGACCGTCGAGACCCGCGAGAGCAGCGACGGCTGCTCCTCGAAGACCGTGACGAAGACCAACGAGCTGGGCGACCGCAAGACCGTCCACAAGGAGAGCTGCGACTGAGCCAATCTCCCTCGCACGAGGTTTATTTTCGTCCGTTCGATCCCATCCGCTCCCTCATCCTGAGGTGCCCGTGTCAGCGGGTCTCGAAGGGGCTCTCCAGAGGTCGCACGATACCTGGAGCCCTCCTTCGAGGCGGCTTTCGCCGCACCTCGGGATGAGGTGGGTCTGTATGGATGCTACTCTGCGTCTCCGAGGTAGCGCGCCTCCAGATGCGACCGGAACGCCGCCGTCCCGAGGGGTGAGCCGGTCGCGTCGCTCAGGAGAGCGTCGGTCGAAAGAAGGCTGCCGCGCTCGTGGATATGGGTCCGCAGCCACCCCCGCAGCGGGCCGAAATCGCCCTCCGCGAGGCAGCCCGGCAGGGCCGGCGCCGCGTCCTTGGCCGCGCGGAACAGCTGCGCCGCCGTCAGCGCCCCGAGGGTGTAGGTCGGGAAGTAGCCGAAGGCCCCGCTCGGCCAGTGGATGTCCTGAAGGCATCCGAGCCGGTCGTTCGGCACGGTCAGCCCCAGCAACTCGCGAATCCCGTCGTTGAAGGCGCCCGGCAGGTCGGCCACCGCGAGGTCGCCCGCGATCATCGCCGTCTCCAGCCGGTAGCGCAGCAGGATATGGGCCGGGTAGGTCGCCTCGTCGGCGTCCACGCGGATGAAGCCCGGCTCGACGCGGGTGTAGAGGCGGAACAGGTTCTCCGGCTCCCAGGCGGGGCCTGAGCGGCCGAACGCCTCGCGCAGCAGCGGGGCGAGGTAGGTCAGGAACTCGCGGCTGCGGCAGGCCTGCATCTCCACGATCAGAGATTGGCTCTCGTGCAGGCTCATGCCCCGCGCCGATCCCACGGGCTGGTGGCGCCACGCGGCTGGGCGGCCCTGCTCGTAGAGGGCGTGGCCGGTCTCGTGCAGCACGCCCAGCAGCGCGCGGGAGAAGTCGCCCTCGTCGTAGCGGGTGGTGATGCGCACGTCGTCCGTGGCACCGCCGCAGAACGGGTGGAGGCTGATGTCGAGCCGCCCGCGCCCCTCATCGAAGCCGAGCGCCCGCATCAGCGTCAGGCCGAGTTGCCGTTGGGTCTCGATGGGGAAGGGGCCGTCGAGGGGCAGGGGCGCGCCCGCCGCCGCCTGCCGCGCCCGCGCCTGCGCGATCAGGCCCGGCAGCCACGCGGTGAGGTCCGCGAAGAGCGGGTCGATCACCGCGCGGCGCATGCCGGGATCGTAGCCGTCGAGCAAGGCGTCGTAGGGGTCGAGCCCGAGCACGGCCCCCTTGGCCTGCCCGATCTCCCGCTCCAGCCGCAGCAACTCCGCGAGATAGGGGGCGAGGCGGGCGAAATCCGCGTCCCGGCGGGCCTCCCGCCAGACCATCTCCGAGCGGGACCGCGCCCGCGATTCCGCCTCCACGAGGTCGCGGGGCACCGCCGCCGCGTGGATATAGGCGCGGCGCATCTCGGTGAGGTTGGCGGCGGGCCAGCCGTCGAGCCCGCCCGCGCGCTCGGCCTCCGCCAGGGTGTCGGCGGTCTCGGGCGCCGTGAGGATCTCGTGGGCGAGGCCCCGCAGCGCCGCGAGCTGTTCGCCCCGCGTCTCGGCGGCACCCTCCGGCATCAGGGTCTGCGCGTCCCAGCCGAGGATGCCGGCGGCGCCCTCGACGGCCGAGAGCCGCGCGAACCGGGCTTCGAGGGAGG
Organism: Methylobacterium sp. TK26; assembly: GCF_055361565.1. Taxonomy (NCBI): domain Bacteria; kingdom Pseudomonadati; phylum Pseudomonadota; class Alphaproteobacteria; order Hyphomicrobiales; family Methylobacteriaceae; genus Methylobacterium; species Methylobacterium sp. TK26. The sequence continues at coordinate 4,129,243 of NZ_CM143965.1, forward strand.
AATAGGCGTTCATCCGATATCCCGTGTCAGTAACCCAGCGCGCTGCCATCCTTGCGCGGATCGGAGCCGGCCGACAGCGTGCCGGCCTGCCGGTCGATCCAGATGATCTGCCCGCCGCCGAGCGGCAGCGGCGCCCGCAGCACCGGATGGCCGCGCTCGGAGAGCCCCGCCATCACCGCATCGGGGATGGCGTTCTCCAGTTCGAGGCCGCCGCCATAGGCGAAGCTTCGCGGGGCGTCGAGGGCTTCCTGCACGTCGAGCCCCCGGTCGAGGATGCCGCTCAGCAACTCGACATGGCCCATGGCCTGGTAATGCCCGCCCATCACGCCGAAGGGCGCGACGGCCCGGCCATCCTTCATCACCATGCCGGGGATGATCGTGTGCATCGGCCGCTTGCCGGGGCCGATGCTGTTCGGGTGGCCGGGATCGGTGCGGAACGACAGGCCGCGATTGTGCAGCAGCACGCCGCTCTCCGGCGCCAGGATGCCGGAGCCGAAGCCCTGGAAGATCGAGTTGATCAGCGAGAGCGCGTTGCCGTCGCGGTCGACCACGCAGAGATAGACCGTGTCCTTGTGGGCGACGGTCTCGGCGGCCTCCGGGTAGAGCGCGGGCTCGCGGGCACGGGCCATATCGATGTCGCCCCGCGCCGCCGCGTGCCACGCATCCGACAGGAGGTGCGAGATCGGCACCTTCGCGAGGTCGGAATCGCCGAACAACGCGTCGCGGTGGTGGTAGGCCTGCTTGCACGCCTCTGCGAAGAGGTGGGTCCGGTCGAGATCCGACAGGGCGCCGACATCGTAGGGCGCCAGCACGTTGAACATCATCAGCGCGGCGAGGCCCTGGCCGGCGGGCGGGCATTCGTAGACGTCGTAGCCGCGATAGCGGGTCGCGACGGGCGTCACCGTGTCGGCGCGGGCGCGGGCGAAATCCTCCAGCGTGTGCAGCCCGCCGAGACGGGTGAGCTTGGCCACCATGTCCTGCGCGACCGGGCCCTCATAGAAGCCCTTCGGCCCGTGTTCCGCGATCCGCCGGAGGGTGGCGGCAAGGCGCGGCAGGCGCACCACGCTGCCGATCAGGGGAGCCTGCCCCTCGCGAAGGTAGACGGTGGCGGCGTCGGCATCGCCGGCCACGCGGGGCACGCAGCGCGCCCAGTCCCAGCCGACGCGCGGCTGCACGACGAAGCCGTTCTCCGCGTAGCCGATGGCCGGCTGCAGCAACGCGCCGAGGGACTTGGTGCCGTGCTCGCGCACCATCGTGTCCCAGGCCGCGACGGCGCCGGGGATGGTGACGGCGTGGGGGGAATCCGGGGCGATGCCCGTCCTGTGCTCGGCGTACCAGTCCGGCGTCGCGGCGGCCGGGGCGCGGCCCGACCCGTCGATGGAGACCGGCACGGAGGCGCCCGCCGGGGCGTAGAGGGCGAAGCAATCGCCGCCGATGCCGGTCATCAGCGGATCGACCACGCATTGCACCGCCACCGCCGCGATGCCCGCATCGACGGCATTCCCGCCCGCGCGCAGCACCTCGATGGCCGCCAGCGTCGAGAGCGGATGGGACGTCGCCACGGCGGCGTTGGCCGCATGGACGGGAGAACGGCCGGGGCGGGAGAAGTCTCTCAACGTCGACACTCGTGCGAAGCGTGGTGGGAGGGGCCGAGACCCGTCGGCTGGCCCGACCGGGCTAGCCTGAGCCCGTGGGATGCCACATGCAAGCACGGGACATGCCGTTGCGCTTCGCTTCGCGCGCTCTGACAACAGGAAGGCGGGAGCCTGTCGCCCCCGCCCTCTGGATCCTCAGACGAAGTGCTGGCCGCCGTTGATGGTCAGCGTCGAGCCCGTGACGAAGCCCGCTTCGTCGCTGGCGAGGTATTCGACAGCATGGGCGATCTCGTCGGCCTCGCCGAGGCGTCCGGTCGGGATCGAGGAGATGATCTTGTTCCGGATGTCCTCCGGCACCGCCATCACCATCTCGGTGGCGATGTAGCCCGGCGCCACGACGTTCACCGTGATGCCCTTCGAGGCGCTTTCCTGCGCCAGCGCCTTGGCGAAGCCGACCACGCCCGCCTTGGCCGCCGAATAGTTGGTCTGCCCGGCCTGACCCTTCTGGCCGTTGATCGACGAGATGATGATGATGCGCCCGAAGCCCCGGCTGCGCATGCCGTCGATGAGCGGACGGGTGCAGGTGAACATCGAGTCGAGGTTGGTCCGGATGACCTGCTGCCACTTCTCGAAGGTCATCTTGTGGAAGGCGCCGTCGCGGGTGATGCCGGCGTTGTTGACCAGCACGTCGATCGGCCCGACCTCGGCCTCGATCGCCTTGATGCCGGCCTCGCAGTTCGCCATGTCGCCGACATCGAACTTGAACACCGGAATACCGGTCTCGTCCTTGAACTTCTGGGCAGCCTCGTCATTGCCGCCGTAATTGGCGGCGACCTTGTAGCCCTTGTCTTTCAGGCGCTTCGAAATCGCCGCGCCGATGCCGCGGGTGCCGCCAGTGACGAGGGCGACGCGTCCTTGAGCCATTGTGTTTCCTCCTAAAGCCGCACGATCTGTGCTGCGTACGGATGACGTCCGCACGTCATTTTTTTCGCACCGATCTTCAAGACAACTTTTGTAGCCCCCTCGAACGCTGTCGAGGGGGCTTCGTTACAAATCGATCAGGAGCGCTCGATGCACATCGCCACGCCCATGCCGCCGCCGATGCAGAGTGTCGCAAGGCCCTTCTTGGCGTCGCGGCGCTTCATCTCGTGGAGCAGGGTCACGAGGACGCGGGCGCCCGAGGCACCGATCGGGTGCCCGATGGCGATGGCGCCGCCATTCACGTTCACCTTCGCGTCGTCCCAGCCCATGTCCTTGTTCACGGCCAGCGCCTGGGCGGCGAAGGCCTCGTTCGCCTCGATCAGGTCGAGGTCGGAGGGCTTCCAGCCCGCCTTGTCGAGGGCCTTGCGCGAGGCCGGGATCGGCCCGGTGCCCATGATCTTCGGATCGACGCCCGCCGTCGCCCAGGACTTGATCTTGGCGAGCGGGGTGAGGCCGCGCCGCTGCGCCTCGGAGGCCGACATCAGCACGATGGCCGCCGCGCCGTCATTGAGGCCCGACGCGTTGGCGGCGGTGACGGTGCCGTCCTTCGAGAAGGCGGGCTTCAGCTTGGCCATGGTCTCGACGGTGGCGCCGTCGCGGATGTACTCGTCCGTGTCGACGATGGTGTCGCCCTTGCGGCCCGGCACGGTGACGGGGACGATCTCCTCCTTGAACCGGCCTTCCTTGCGGGCGGCCTCGGCCTTGTTCTGCGAACGGGTCGCGAACTCGTCCTGCTGCTCGCGGGTCAGCTGGAACGCCTGGGCGACGTTCTCGGCGGTGGTGCCCATGTGGTAGCCGTTGAAGGCGTCCCACAGGCCGTCCTTGATCATCGTGTCGATGAGCTTGATGTCGCCCATCTTCTGTCCGGCGCGCAGGTACTGGCAGTGGGGGGAGAGCGACATCGACTCCTGCCCGCCGGCCACGATCACCGAGGCGTCGCCGTTCTGGATCTGCTGCATGCCCACCGCGACGGTGCGCAGGCCCGAGCCGCAGACCTGATTGAGGCCCCAGGCGGTCGCCTTCTCGGGGATGCCGGCCTTGATCGCCGCCTGACGGGCCGGGTTCTGGCCGGCGCCCGCCGTGAGCACCTGGCCGAAGATCACCTCGTCCACGTCGTCGGGGGAAACCTGCGCCCGTTCCAGCGCGGCCTTGATCGCCGTCGCGCCGAGCTCGTGGGCCGGCACGGCGCCGAACGCGCCGCCGAACGAGCCGACTGGGGTGCGCGCCGCCCCGACGATGACGATCTCTTCGCTGCCTGCCATGACGTTCTCCTCTCGCGGCCGGCGCGTCGCGTTCATGGGCGCGCGCCTTTCCTGATGCCGTTCAAGCGATGAAGTGCGCGGGACCAGCGAAGTCAAGAAGCCTAACGGGGGGAGGGGGCCACGGCGTGGGATTGTTCACGCCCGTCCGGCGCCTCGCGGCGGCGCACCGGCCTCCGCGGCGCAATGCAAATGCAATATTCTGCACGGGACGGCGGCACTTTGCTGTTTTCTGCGCTCGTGGAAGGTCTTATGCTTGTGTGCGGGCGCGAGATCGCGACTGCGATGTGAACCGGCGGCCCATGCCGGTATGCCCAGGTTGTTCGAGTTCAGAAAGGCCGTTCTACGATGGCGGATACTGTGAAGACGCCTCAGACCGTCATCAAGAAATACGCCAACCGGCGGCTCTACCATACCGGCACGTCGACCTACGTGACGCTGGAGGACCTCGCGACGATGGTCCAGAACGGCGAGGATTTTGTGGTCTACGACGCCCGCACGGGCGACGACATCACCCGCTCGGTGCTCACGCAGATCATCTTCGAGCAAGAGAACAAGGCGGGCGCCGAGAACCTGCTGCCGGTGGCGTTCCTGCGCCAGCTGATCCGCTTCTACGGCGACAGCATGCGGTCCATGGTGCCGAGCTTCCTCGAATTCTCGATGGCGAACTTCGCCCGCGACCAGGACGGCCTGCGCGAGAAGTTCTCGCAGAGCTTCGGCCCCTCCGCCTTCCAGCATGCCATCGAGCAGCAGGTGCGGACCAACATGAACTTCCTCGGCGATGCCATGAAGATGTTCACGGGCTTCGCCCCTCCCGGCACCTCGGTTGCGCCGCCGGCCAACCCCCCGGCTCCGGCGCAGGGCAGCGATCTCGACGATCTCAAGCGCCAGATGCTGGAGATGCAGGCGCGCCTGGAGCAGATCGCCCGGAAATAGGGGGCGGGCGGCGTAAACCGAAAAGGTTGACGAAACGTTAGCGGCGGCCCCACGCTTGCTTCTGCAGCCATCAGGGCGGGCAGAGGTGCTGCGATGGAACGAATCGGGCCGGTCGGAAGTGCCAGAACGGGACGGATCGAAGCGATCCGTCCGGTCGCCGCCGTGGCCGAGGAGCAGGCTGCGCCCTCGCGGGCCCTGACGCTCATCGAGGGCGGGCGGTCGGGCGGCACGCGCTCCGCCGCCTCCCTGCGGGACGGGCGCTCGGAAGCCGGCTTCGTCGCGCAGCTTCTCGTCGGGGCGGACCCGACCCTTCAGCCCTCGCGCAGCGTGCGCACGCAGCACGCGGCGAATCGCTACGCCGAGATGGCCCGCCTCCTCGCCTGAGGCGAGCGGGCACGAAAAAGGGCGCTGGCCTTGGAGGCCGCGCCCATTCTTCCGGAATCACATCCGCCTTGAAGCGTCGAGACGCCGTCTCAGGCCTCGGCCGACTTCACCTTCAGCACCTGACGGCCGCGATACATGCCGGTCTTCAGGTCGATGTGGTGCGGACGGCGCAGCTCGCCGGAATCCTTGTCCTCGACATAGGTCGGCGCCTTCAGGGCGTCGGCCGAGCGGCGCATGCCGCGGCGGGAGGGGGAAGTCTTTCGCTTCGGAACGGCCATGGCAAGGATCCTTCGAATATGCCGGCGGACAATACGGTGCGCGGGCGAGTCCCGTCGGAGGGGAGTCGCCATGCACACCGCAGGATACGGATGAGGGGGCGCTTATAGCGACGACGCCCTGTTCTGGCTAGAGCGCTCCGCGCGCAAGACGCGTCAGTGAAACTCCGCCTGCCCGGAGGCGTCGTTGATGGTTTCCTCGGCCAGGTCCTCGCCCAGCCGGCGCAGGGCGATCTCGACCGCCTCCAGCGTCTCCAGCCGCCCCGCCCGCGCGATCAGGCTGTGGGCGGCGAGCAGGTAATCCGCCGCCCGTTCGAGGGGCGATCCGTCCTGCCAGGGCGGTTCGGGCGGCTTCAGGGTGCCGGCGGCCCTCACGATGTCGTCGGGGGGCTCGTCCAGGGGCATCAGCGAGCCGAGGAAGCCGAGGAAGGTCCGGCCGGGCGGCCCGAAGGACGGGACCGCGCCGGACACCATCCACACATATTCGCCCGTGCCCGCCCGCAGGCGGAAGCGCACGGTGAAGGCGCTCCGGGTGCGGATCGCGTCCAGCACGAGATCGCGGACGATGTCGCGGTCGTCCGGGTGGACGACCCGCGACCAGCCGAGGTTGCGCGCCTCGGCGAGGGTCTGGCCGGTGAGCTTGGTCCAATGGCGCCCGAGATGCGTGACGAGGCCCGCAGCATCGGTGACGAAAACCATCTCACGCTTCCCCGTTGCATGGAACGCCCGACCCGTGCGCTTGAAGAGTCCCGGAAACGGGGGCCGCCTCTTCAGGAACGGGAAGTATCCAACCCGGTCATTATTTCGTGTGCCAGGGTCATTTGACGATGGGCTGTGGACCGATTTCCGTTAAGCGCGGGTTCAAATCAGTTGGCCCAAAGCGTGGCTGCGGTGCCGCAGAGCGGGCCGTTACTGCCAGGAGAAACCCCATGGCTTCCTCCAAGACGTCGTCCGCCCTTCGCGCCCTCGCGGTGCTCGCGGCCCTGATGGCCGCGCCCGCCCTGGCTCAGGCCCCTTCGCCCGCCACGCCCACCGCCCCGACCAGGCCGATGGCGCCGAGCGCCCCCGTGGCCGGCGCCCCGAACGCCGCCAAGGCGCCCCTTCTCGACCTGAACAGCGCCAGCGCCGAGGAGCTCGACAAGCTACCGGGCATCGGCACCGCCCGTTCCGCCGCGATCATCAAGGGGCGGCCCTACAAGGGGAAGGACGAGCTGGTGCAGAAGAAGATCATCCCGCAGGGCGTCTATGACGGGATCAAGGACAAGGTCATCGCCAAGCAGAAGTGATCGGGCGCCTCCGCCCGCTCACTCCGCCACCGCGCCCTGGGGGATGCTGAACCCCTGGGGCGTCTTCGCGGGCTTGGCCGCCGCCTTCGTCCCGTCGGTCTTCGCCCCGCCCTCGGCCGCCTTCGCGCCGCCCTTGCGGGGCGCCCCCTTCTTCGCCTGCGGCGCCGCCTCGGGCGCGATGGCGGGCGGCGCCATGCAGAGCGTGAAGCTCAGTTCCGCCAGCGGCGTCCCCTCCTCGGAGACGATGTTCAGCGTGTCGGGCAGCACCGGCAGCTTCGGCTCCCAGGTGATCGGCGCGCCGAGCATCGCCTGCACCACGGACGGCGTGCCGCCCCGGCGCAGGCTGGTGAAGTCCGGCCCGTAGGCCGTGGCCCGCTTGGCGCCGATTACCCCTTCGAGCACCTGCGTCACCTCCGGCGTCAGCGGGCGCAGGGGGTTCACGACCCGCGCCTCGCCCGCGCGGATCACCACGAACGCGAAGCCCTTGCCGTTCTCGTAGCGCGCCGCCTGCGCGCCGCAGGCCTCCATGGCCCGCGCGGGGACGGCCGAGACCGCGAGGGCGAGGGCCAAGATCGGGGCCAAGGCCGGGGCCAGGACTGGGGCCAAGACCGGGGCCAAGGCAGCGAGGGTCCGGGGCATCACCGCTCGCCTCCGTGGGGGCGCGCGTCGGCGGGCTCGGCCTGCGGGCTGACATCGATGATTTCGGCGGAGCGGTCGATCGGACTCTCCCGGCGCCGGCCCACCGGGCCGATCAGCAGGTCCGTGTCGTCGTGGTGGAATTCACTGTCCATGTGCAGCGGCGGGCGGCGGCCCCGGGCCGCCAGGGCAGCCACGATCGCCCCCACCAGAATGAGAACCAGGACGGCGAGGAAGATCAGCAGTCGCTCCATGAGGGCGCCAGTGATAACGCCAAGCGCGCGGCGCGTCACCCGAAGACGCAGCCGGAACGCTCCTTGCGTCGCTCGCCCCGCGAGGACGGACGCCCAGCGAGGACACATCATGCAGCAGCAGATCGGCCGTGGTCCCGAGGAGCTGGAGGCGCATCTCCTCGGGCTCATCGACTCGGCGCGGGAGCAGGCGAGCGAGGATCCGTTCCGCAACCCCGTCCTGGCCGTGACGCTGGCGATCACCCGCTCCTTCGACCGGGGCGAGATCGCGGAGGGCGATCTCGACGGCCTGTTCGAGCGGCTGCGCGCCGAATCCCTGGAGGCGCGGGCGCAGCGCCTGCGCGACTATGTCGGGCTGAACGGCAAGGCGGACACCTCCGTGGCCTCGGCCCTGGTGGCGGCGGTCCCGGACAGGACCGGCGCCTTCGAGGATTTCGCCGCCCTCATCCACCGCACGGCCTTCGCGGTGGTGTTCACCGCGCACCCGACCTTCGGCATGCCCCGCGCCGTGGCCGAACTCCTCGCCCAGGCGGCGGGCCTGCGCGATGCCGCCGAGCGCGCCGCGCCCATCGGCAGGGCCGCCGCCCTGTCGACCCGGCCCGATTCGCCCGTCACCCTCGATCTCGAATTCGAGCAGGCCTGCGCCGCCGCCAACAACGCGCGCCTTGCGCTGGACGCCTTCAACGGCGCCCTGATCGACGCCGCCCGCGCCCGCTGGCCGGATCGCTGGGCCGAGCTCCGCCCGCGCCCCTTCGCCGTGGCGAGCTGGGTCGGCTGCGACACGGACGGGCGCACCGATATCGGCTGGTGGGACACGGTGCGCTACCGGCTGATCTCAAAGCGCATGCAGTTCGACCGGGTGATGCGGGAACTGCCCGACATCCCCGCCGCCCGCGAGGCGCGGGGCTTAGCGGAAGGGGCGCTGAGCGCCGTGAACCGGCAGCTTGCCGTCGCCCCGAGGCTCGGGGACAAGCCGTCGCTGGAAGCGGTGCACCGCTTCGCCCTGGCGCTCATCATCGAGCGCGAGCGGGCGCAGACCGATGCCGCGCCCCTCATCGCCGCTCTCGACGCGGCGCTGGCCGGGGCGGGCGAGGAGGCCGACCGCCGGACCATCGCCGTGCTGCGGGCGGGCGTCGAGACCCACGGCCTGTCGAACGCCCTGCCGCATTTCCGGCTGAACGCTTCGCAGATCCACAACGCCGTCCGCCGGGTGATCGAACTCGAAGGCGAGCCCACCGACGCCGCTCAGCGCCGCTCGCACCTCGCCACGATCCACACGCTCCTCAACGACGTGACGCCGGTCGCGGTGGATTTCGGGGCGCTCGCGGCCGAGCGCGCCTCGGCCGCGCGGCTGATGATGACGATCGCGCAGATCCTCAAGCACGTGGACGGCACCCACCCCGTCCGCTTCCTCATCGCCGAGACGGAGACCGGCTACACCCTGCTCGCCGCCCTGTGGCTCGCCCGGCATTACGGCATCGCCGACAAGCTCGAGATCACGCCGCTGTTCGAGACGGCGAGCGCGCTGGAGCAGGGTATCCGGGTGCTGGACGACGCCCTGCGCAACCCGCATTGGCGGGCCTACCTCAAGCGCATCGGCCGGCTCACCGTGCAGTTCGGCTATTCCGATTCCGGCCGCTATGTCGGGCAGCTGGCGGCGACCTTCTGGATCGAGCGCCTGCGCCTGCGCATCACCGAGATGCTGGTGCAGAACGGCCTCGCCGACGTCGAACTCGCGATCTTCGACACCCACGGCGAATCGATCGGCCGGGGCGCGCACCCGACCTCCCTGCGCGACCGCCTCGCCTACCTCGCCCCCGAGGATGCCCGCGACCGCGCCCGCAAGGCGGGGCTGAAGGTGCGCCTGGAATCGAGCTTCCAGGGCACGGACGGCTACCTGCTCTTCGGCACGAAGGACCTCGCCCAGGCGACCCTCGCCCGCATCGCCGAGCACGTCTACGCCCTCGACGTGGCGGAAGAGGACGCCTTCGCCGGCTACGCCCTCACGGAGGCCAAGGCGGGCGGCGCGCCGGCCGACGACCCGATCTATTCCGAGCCCGACTTCGCCCTGGAATTCTTCACCGTCGTCCGCCAGGACATGGAAGCGCTGGTGGACGAGCCGGGCTACGCGGCGCTGCTTGGCACCTTCGGCCCGAGCCTCCTCGACCGCACCGGTTCGCGCCCCGTGGCCCGCCAGACCGACGCGGGCGGCCCGGCGCGGATCACCCATCCTCGCCAGATGCGGGCGATCCCCAACAACGCAATCCTGCACCAGCTCGGCTTCCTGGCGAACTCCCTGCACGGGCTCGGCCGGGCCGCCGGGCGGGGGCCGGACCTGTTCCGGGAGATGCGGCGGGATTCGCTACGCTTCTCCCGCGCCTTCCGCCTCGTGCAGGTCGCGGCCTCGGTCGGCGACCTCGACGTGCTGCGGGCCTATATCGACACCCTCGATCCGGCCGTATGGCTGGAGCGCGCCCGGCGCACGCAGAAGGATTTCCGCCGGGACGAACTGGTGGTGATCGCGGGCGCGCTGGAACGGCTCGACCTCGCCCCCGACCTGCGCCGCCTGTTCGGTCGGCTCACCCGCGATTGGCTGGCCCTGCGCGCCGCCGCCCCCGACCTCAACGGCATGTCGGCGCGGCTGACGCTGCTCCACGCCCTGCGGCTCGCCCTGATCCACCGGATCTGGTTCCTGGCGGTGCACATCCCCGGCTTCCGGCCGCAGGCGGGCATCTCCCGCGAGCAGATGCTGGAGCGCTTCCTGCGCCTCGACATCGACGGGTGCCTGGCGATGCTCGACGGGATCTTCCCGAACGAGCCCGACCCGACGCTCGGCCTCAATTTCGGCGAGCCCGCGGGCCCGCGCGATACTGGTACTTACGAGGCGGAGCACGCCACGCTGTTCCAGCCGATCCGGCGGATGTTCGGACAAGTGCGGGAAATCTCGGGGATGATCCAGCACGAGGTCGGGGCCTTCGGCTGAGCGCACGCCCAGAACTGAACACCAGCTTTACCGGTATGATCATCCTCCGTTCAGAACGGAGCGGCTAGGACATTCCGGCATGCTTGCCGTGCGAAAGGGCCTTCGGGTCCCGGAACGCGGCAAGCGTGGCCATAAGAACATGTGCGTGATAACCGCCGAGCCCGCCTCAGGCCTACCCCTCGTCTCCAGCGACCGGCAGGTCCGTTCTCATCCGTCCACAACCGTATCGGTGCACGCGTGAAGATCGCTGTCCTTGCCCATCTCAAGTATCCGATCGGTCAGCCCCATGCCGGCGGATTGGAGATGCATACCCATCTCCTGACCGCCGCGCTGCGTCGACGGGGACATGAGGTCGTTCTCTTCGCCAGCAAGGGCTCCGATCCTGCGCTGGAACCGGTGATGCTGTGCGAGCCGACCGGCTGCGCCGTCGCCAACCCGGAGCGCGAGGAGGAGATCGACCGCGCCGAGGCCGAGGCCTACCGCCGGATGATGGACATGGTGGCGGCCGGCGGCTTCGATCTCGTGCACAACAACGCCCTGCACGCCCTGCCGCTGCAGGAGAGCGCCCGCCTCGCCCTGCCGTGGGTCACGGTGCTGCACACCCCGCCCTTCGAGAGCCTGACCCAGGGCGTCGTCGCGGCGGACCCGGACATGGCTTTCCTCGCCGTCTCGCCGTCCCTGGCACAGGAATGGTCGGAGATCGTTCCGCACGCGCAGGTGGTGGGCAACGGCGTCGACCTCTCGACCTTCGCCTACGGCGCCACGCCGGACGACCCGCCCTACGCCTTCTGGTCGGGCCGGATCGTGCCGGAAAAGGGCCTTCACCTCGCCATCGACGCCGCCCGCGCGGCCGGTCTGCCGCTGGTCTTCGCCGGGCCGAAGATGAACCCGATCTACTGGGATCAGGAGATCGCGCCGCGCCTCGGGCCGGACCTCACCCATCTCGGCCATCTCGCCCACCGGGACCTCGCCCGCCATCTCGGCCGGGCGCGGGTGGCGATCGTCTCGCCGCGCTGGGAGGAGCCGTTCGGCCTCGTCGTCGCCGAGGCGCTGGCCTGCGGCACGCCCGTCGCCGCCTTCCGCCGGGGCGCCCTGCCCGACATCCTGGACGAGACCTGCGGCCGCCTCGCCGAACCGGACGACGCGCTGAGCCTCGCCGAAGCGATCCGCGGGGCCGTGGGCCTCTCCCGTCGCGCCTGCCGCGACCGCGCCGAGGCGCTGTACGACGCCGAGGCCATGTTCGAGCGCTATTTCGAAATCTATGAGGACGTCATCGCCAACGCCTCGGAGCGGGCCCGGCCGAGCCTGCGCCGGGTGGCGGGCGGTCGCGGTTAAAAGGTATCCCAGAGGTCTTTCATGGTGCGTCCCTGCGTCGTCTGCGTCCCGGCCCGGAACGAGGCCGCGCGCTTGCCCCTCCTGCTCGACAGCCTCGTCGGCCAGGACGCCGGAGGCCCGATCCGGGTGGTGGTGCTGGCCAACAACTGCACTGACGGCATGGTGGAGGTGCTGCGCGAGGGCCAGGGGGCCGGGCGGTTCGAGGGGCTGGACCTGCGCATCGTCGAGGCCACCCTCGAAGGGGCGGACGCCCATGTCGGCACGGCACGGCGCATGGCGCTCGACGCCGGGGCGGACTGGCTCGCCGAACTCGGCGCGGAGGACGGAATCCTCCTGACCACGGACGCCGATGCGCGCCTTCCCGCGACCTGGGTCTCGGCCAACCTCCGCGCCCTGGAGAAGGCCGAGATCGTCGGCGGCCGCCTCGTGATCGACGGCGACGAGGACCTCGCGCCGGGCGTCACCGATCTCAACGCGCGGGTGGAGCGCTACTGGGCCGGCGTGCGCCGCCTTGAGGAATTGCTCGATCCGGCGCCGCACGATCCGGCCCCCCGCCATGGCGACCATACGGGTGCGAGCCTCGGCTTCCCGGTCTCGCTCTACCGCGCGGTGGGTGGCCTGCCGCCGCTGCCCTGCGGCGAGGACAACGCCCTCGTCGGCCTGATGCGCGACGGCGGCGCGAGGCTGCGCCATTGCCCCGAGGTCCACGTCCTCGTCTCGGCCCGCCGCGACGGGCGGGTCGCGGGGGGCATGGCCACGGAGATGGAGCGCCGGGCGCGGGCCGTCTCCGGGGAAGCCTATCTCCTTCCCGAGGCCGGCTTCTGGGAGCAGCTGGTGCTGCGCCGGGCCGCCCTGCGCCGCGCGTACGACCTGCCCGAGGAGGAGCGCGAGCCAGCCTGCGCCGCCCTCGGCCTCGGCTCGGGCGACCTCGCGGCGGTGCTCGCGACCGGTTGCCCCAACGCCATCGCCTTCGTGGAGCGCGCCGACCGTCTCATCGGGACGCGCTCGGCCCCGGCCCCCGTCTGCGACATCGACATCGCGCTGAAGGACCTCGCGGACATCGCCGCGCGGATCGAGCGGCGCGGCCGCGCCAGGAAGGCCGCGTGACCCGCGGCATCGGCTGGTACGTCCACCATCAGGGCGCGGGCCATCTGCAGCGCGCCCGTGCCGTCGCCACGTATCTGCAGCGGCCCTGCACGATCATCGGCACCCTGGCGGGGGCCGACACGACCGGCCTCGACGTGCTCGACCTCCCCGACGACCGCCCCCTCGGCGACGGCGCGGGCTTCGACGGCCAGGACGGCGAGGCCGAGCGGCCGGAGGCGTTCCACTACGCGCCCCTGCGCCATCCCGGACTGCGCGGCCGCATGGCCCGCATCGCCGCCTGGGTGGAGCGGACGGACCCGGCGTTGATCGTCGTGGACGTCTCGGTGGAGGTGGCCTTGTTCGCCCGCCTGCTCTCCGTGCCCACGGTGGTGGTGCGCCTCGCGGGCGAGCGCACCGACCGGCCCCATCGCGAGGCCTTCCGCAGCGCGAGCCGGGTGCTCGCCCCGTTCCCCGCCTCCCTCGAATCGCCGGGCACGCCGGATTGGGTCAGGGCGAAGACCTTCTACGCGGGCTTCCTCGGCGGCGCGCGGCCTGCGCTTGCCCGAGACGGGCAGGACGTCGTGGTGGTGTTCGGCAAGGGCGGGGAGGGCGGCGACTTCGGCGCCCTCGCGGCGGCGGCCCGCGCCGTGCCGGAGCGGACATGGCACGTCCTCGGCCCGGTATCGGGGCAGGGGGAGACGCCCGCGAACCTGCACCTGCACGGCTGGGTCGCCGATGTCGGGGCCTTCGTCGCGAAGGCGGCTGTTCTGGTCGGGGGAGGGGGCGACGGGCTCGTGGCCCTGGCCGCCGCCTATGGCAAGCGGTTCCTGTGCCTGCCGGAACCGCGCGCCTATGGCGAGCAGACGGAGAAGGCCGAGGCGTTGCACCGGCTCGGGGCCTCGCTGGTCCGGCCTGCGTGGCCGGCGGCCGAGGCGTGGCCCGGTCTGTTACGCGAGGCGCTGGCCCTCGATCCGGCGATCATCTCGGGCCTGTACGACCCCGAGGGGCTCACGCGCTGCGCCGCCTTCCTCGACGAATTGGCCGGGGAAGGCGGGTTGCGATAGTCTGGGGACTTACGAGATCAGGTCGAGCTTGTCGGCCTGCACGCCTTCGCTGCGGAGGGTATCGGGCAGGGCGGAATAATCGCGGTAGCCGGCTTCGCGCGCCATGGCGTCGAGGGCGGATTGCTCGTCCGGGGCCGAGCCCGTCCAGAGTACGGCGCCGTTGTTCTTCTGCCTGATCTGAAAGATGCTCATGGAACGGTCCCTTAAGTGGCCAGGCTCTCAGCGCGACAACGCGGTCTGTCAGCGCTGGTTGCAGCGTGGCCGTGATGATCGGGGCAAGACGACCCGCCATCAAAACGCCGGGTGCCCGGCGGATAACCTGCCATGTCTCCGTACCGGCGCCAGCGAGCTTTCCCTGTGACGATCCGTTCCGCGCACGCCGCGTCCGTCCTTGCCCTCGTGCTGCTGGCCTCGCCGGCCCGCGCCGTCGAGCCCGCCTCCGTGCCCGAGCCCGCCGCCATCGCCCCGGCCGTGACCGTGGTGCACGCCGAGCGGCGCGAGATCGTGGAGAACGCAGTCGTCACCGGCACGCTGGTCCCGCGCGACGAAATCCTCGTCGCCCCCGAGGTCGAGGGGCTGCGCATCACCGAATTGCTGGTCGAGGAAGGGGACCGGGTCGCGAAGGGGCAAGTCCTCGCCCGCCTGTCGAACGAGATGATCGCGACGCAGGAAGCCTCCAACGTGGCCTCCATCGCCCGCGCCGAGGCGGCCATCGTCCAGGCGCAGAGCCAGATCGTCCAGGCCGAGGCGGCCGAGACCGAGGCGCGGCTCTCCCTCGAACGCGCCCAGACCCTGAGCAAGACCGGCAACGCCACGGCGGCGGTGCTGGAACAGCGCGCCTCCGCCGCGCAGGGCGCCACCGGCCGGGTCGCCGCCGCGAAGGGCGGGCTCCAGGCGGCCCAGGCCGACCTCGCCACGGCGAAGGCGGCGGGCGCCGAGATCGCCCTGCGCCGGGCCCGCACCGATCTCCGCGCCCCCGAGGCCGGCATCGTCAACCGCCGCACCGCCCGCGTCGGCGCCACGGCGACGGCGGTGGGCGAGCCGCTGTTCCGCCTGATCGCCCGGGGTGAGATCGAATTGGAGGGCGAGGTGCCGGAGACCTGGCTCGCCCGGCTGAAGGTGGGCGATCCCGCCCGGCTCACCCTCGATCCGGGGCGCGCCGTCGCCGGCTCGGTGCGCCGGGTCTACCCGGAGGTGGACCGCATGACCCGCCTGGGCAAGGTGCGCATCCGCCTCGCCGACGACCCGGCCCTGCGCATCGGCGCCTTCGGCCGGGGCAGCATCGAGGTCGCCCGCCGCGAGGGCATCGCGGTGCCGGTGTCGAGCCTGATCTACGCCGCCGACGGGCGGGCGAGCCTGCTCGTCGTGAAGGACGGGCGTGTCGAGGCGCGCAAGGTCACGCCGGGCCTCTCGGCCCAGGGCTTCACCGAGATTCGCGACGGCGTGGCGGCGGGCGAGCGGGTCGTGGCCCGCGCCGGCAGCTTCCTGCGCGACGGCGACCGGGTGCGGGCGGTGGAAGCCGCCCCGCCCCCTTCCGTCGCCGAAGCGCGCTGAGGACGAGCGATGCGCCTCAACGTCTCCGCCTGGGCGATCCGCAAGCCGCTGCCCTCCATCGTGCTGTTCCTGGTGCTGATGGTGCTGGGGCTGGTGAGCTTCCGCTCGCTGCCGATCACCCGCTTCCCGAACATCGACATCCCGATCGTCTCGGTGACGATCACCCAGGCCGGCGCCGCGCCCTCCGAGTTGCAGACCCAGGTGACGAAGTGGGTCGAGGATTCGGTGGCCGGGGTGAAGGGCGTGAAGCACGTCCTCTCCACCATCACCGAGGGCATCTCCACCACGACCATCGAGTTCCGGCTGGAGATCAATCAGGACCGCGCGGTCAACGACGTGAAGGATGCGATCTCCAAGATCCGCATCAACCTGCCGCGCACCATCGATGAGCCGATCATCTCCCGCGTCGAGATCGCCGGCCTGCCGATCATGATCTACGGCGCCTCGGCGCCCGCCATGACGCCGGAGGACCTGTCGTGGTTCGTGGACGACGTCGTCGCCCGCGGGCTCCAGAGCGTGAAGGGCGTCGGCGGCGTGGAGCGCCTGGGCGGCGTCGCCCGCGAGATCCGCGTCACCCTGAAGCCCGACCGGCTGCTGTCGCTCGGCATCACCGCCGCCGACGTGAACCGGCAATTGCGCCTCACCTCCGCCGACATGGCCGGCGGCCGCGCCGAGGTCGGCGGGCAGGAACAGTCCATCCGCGCGTTGGCGGCCTCGGCCAGCCTCGACACCCTGGCGGCCACGTCCATCGTCGTGCCCGGCAACCGCAAGGTGCGCCTCGACGAGCTGGCGACCCTCTCCGACACGGCCGAGGAGCCGCGCACCTTCGCCCGGTTCAACGGCGAGCCGGTGGTGGCCTTCGCCATCTCCCGCGCCACGGGGGCGAGCGACGCCGATGTTTCCATGGGCGTCGCCAAGAAGATCGAGGCGCTGCACGAGGCCAACCCCGATGTGCGCTTCGACCTGATCGACACCAGCGTCACCAACACGATCGGCAATTATCACTCCGCGATGATGGGGCTGATCGAGGGCGCGGCGCTCGCCGTGATCGTCGTGCTCCTGTTCCTGCGCGATTGGCGGGCGACGGTGATCGCCGCCGTGGCGCTGCCGCTCTCGGTGATCCCGACCTTCTGGGTCATGAGCGCGATGGGCTTCTCCCTCAACGCGGTCAGCCTGCTCGCCATCACCCTCGTCACCGGCATCCTCGTGGACGATGCCATCGTGGAGATCGAGAACATCGTCCGGCACATGCGGATGGGGAAGTCGCCCTACCGCGCCTCGCTGGAAGCCGCCGACGAGATCGGCCTCGCGGTCATCGCCATCACGGCGACCATCATGGCGATCTTCGCCCCCGTCTCCTTCATGGGCGGCATCGCCGGGCAGTACTTCAAGCAGTTCGGCCTCACCATCGCGGCGGCGGTGTTCATGTCGCTGCTGGTGGCCCGCCTCATCACGCCGCTGCTCGCCGCCTACTTCCTGCGCGACCACGGGCCGGACCACAGCCACGAAGGTCCGGTGATGCGGGGCTATACCCGCCTCGTGCGCTGGTCCGTGCGCCACAAGTACATCACGCTGGTGCTGGGGCTCGCCTGCTTCGTCGCCTCCATCATGTCGACCGGCCTGCTGCCGGCGGGCTTCCTGCCGGCCGAGGATCAGGCGCGGACCCTGTTCGTGGTGGAATTGCCGCCGGGCGCCCGCCTGCCGGACACGGTCGCCATCAGCGACAGGCTGGTGGACCGGATCCGCACGCTGCCGGAGGTGAAGAGCGTCTTCGTGGATGGCGGCCGGCAATTGCCCGGCAAGAAGGAGGTGCGGCTCGCGAGCCTCACCATCAACCTTACCCCGAAGAACACCCGCCACCGCACGCAGAAGCAGGTGGATGCCGAGGTCGCCGCGATCCTGCGCGAGGAGCCGGACATCCGCTTCTGGGCCCTGCGCGAGGGCGGCCAGCGCGATCTCGCGCTGATCGTCGCCGGCCCGGACAAGGCGGTGGTGGCCGATGTCGCCGCCCGCCTGCAGCGCGAGGCGGCGCAGGTGCCCCACCTCGTCAACGTGATGTCGACGGCGCCGCTGGACCGCACCGAGATCCGCATCCGCCCGAAGCCGGCGGTGGCGGCCGATCTCGGCGTCTCCACCGACACCATCGCCGAGACGGTGCGGGTCGGGACCATCGGCGACATCGGGCTCAACCTCGCCAAGTTCAACGCCACCGACCGGCAGATCCCGATCCGGGTGCAACTCCCCGAGACCCTGCGCGGCCAGCTCTCCGAGATCGGCGCCATGAAGGTGCCGGTGAAGGGCGGGCAGGCCGTGCCGCTGGAGACGGTCGCCGACATCTCCCTCGGCCAGGGCCCCACCGCCATCGACCGCTACGACCGCGCCATCCGCGTCGCCATCGAGGGCGACATGCAGGGGTCGGACGCGCTCGGCGAACTGATCTCGCAGGTGCTGAAGCTGCCGGCGGCGAAGGACCTGCCGCCGGGCGTCACCATCAAGCAGACCGGCGACGCCGAGGTGATGGGCGAGGTGTTCGAAGGCTTCGCCCTGGCCATGGGCGCCGGGCTGATGATGGTCTTCGGCGTGCTGATCCTGCTGTTCGGCAACTTCCTTCAGCCGCTCACCATCCTGTTCTCGCTGCCGCTCTCCATCGGCGGCGCGATCCTGGCGCTGCTGATCGTGCAGAAGCCGATCTCCATGCCCGTGGTCATCGGCATCCTGATGCTGATGGGCGTGGTGACGAAGAACGCGATCATGCTCGTGGACTTCGCTGTGGAGCAGATCCGCGAGGGCGTCGACCGGACGACGGCTATCGTCGATGCCGGCCGCAAGCGCGCCCGTCCCATCGTGATGACCACCATCGCCATGGCCGCCGGCATGATTCCCTCCGCCATGGCGCTCGGCATCGGCGGCGAGTTCCGCTCGCCCATGGCCATCGCGGTGATCGGCGGGCTCATCGTCTCGACGGGCCTGTCGCTGGTCTTCGTGCCGGCGATCTTCGTGCTGATGGACGATCTCTCGCGGTTCATCGGCCGGCTGCTCGGCCGCTTCGTGGGCGAGCGCGACGATCCGCTCGACGCCCCCGCCTACGACCACCCCTCGGCCTCCAACGACGGGCACCGGCCGCCCCGCGTCGCGGCGGAGTAGCGCGAAGGCCCTTGCGCTTCGCGCCGCGATAAGGTGTCTCCCGCCCGGGACACGAACGG
Organism: Methylobacterium sp. TK26; assembly: GCF_055361565.1. NCBI lineage: Bacteria > Pseudomonadati > Pseudomonadota > Alphaproteobacteria > Hyphomicrobiales > Methylobacteriaceae > Methylobacterium > Methylobacterium sp. TK26. The sequence continues at coordinate 4,148,071 of NZ_CM143965.1, forward strand.
GGGAGTACGGGCATGTCGGGTGGTCACGGGTCGGGGGGAAGCTCGAACAAGCGCGTGGCGCTGCTGATCTCGGTGCTGGCCCTGTTCCTGGCCTTCAGCGAAACCCTCGGCAAGGCGTCGCAGACGGAGGCGCTGGGCTCCAACGTCGAGGCGTCGAATCTCTGGGCGTTCTTCCAGGCGCGGACGATCCGCATGACGGTGATCCGCACCGCCGACGAGGCGGTCGCCCTCCTGCCCCCCGGCACGAGCCAGGAGGCGATCCAGGCCAAGCGCGCCGAATGGGCGAAGACCCTCGCCCGCTACGATTCGGAGCCCGCCACCGGCGATGGCCGCAAGGAACTCACCGCCAGGGCCAAGCTCGCCGAGGAGCGCCGCGACCTCTCGCTGCTGCGCTACCACCATTACGAACTGGCCTCGGCCGCCTTCCAGATCGGCATCGTGCTCGCCTCCGCCGAGGTCATCACCGGCATCGCCGCCCTGGTCTTCGCGGGCGGGGCGCTCGGTATCGCGGGTGCGGCGCTGCTCGCCTTCGGCTACCTCGCGCCGCACAGCCTGCCGTTCCTGCACTGAGCCCGGTATTCCCTTCGAACGGCTGCGCTCTACACCCACTCAAGACGGGGGAATGTCATGCCCGAGCGGGACGAGAACCAGGATCAGGGCCGCCTGACGCGGGCCGCGAGCTTCATCTTCCTGCACACCGAGCACGCGATCTACGCGGCGCTCGGCCTGCTCTTGGCCCTTACAGCCCTGGCCGCGCTCACCGAGGCGGTGGTCCTGACCTGGGGCGCCCTGCGCTCGCTCGGCGGGGCGGACCAGATCCTCGAGGTGGTGGACCGGCTGCTGTTCCTGCTGATGATCATCGAGATCCTGCACACGGTGCGGGTCTCGATGCGGTCGGGCAAGCTCACCGTCGAGCCGTTCCTGATCGTCGGGCTGATCGCCTCGATCCGGCGGGTGCTGGTCATCACCCTGCAATCCTCCGAACTTACCCACGCGAAGGACATGACGCCGGAGAAGTATGCGCTGTTTCAGGCGGCGATGATCGAGCTCGGCGTGCTCGCCGGCCTGATCATCGTGATGGTCTTCGCGATCTTCCTGCTTCACCGCGCCCGCGACGACGGCAAGCCGGCGGGCGAGGAATCGCACGAGCAAGCCGGCGGGTGAAGCCGACGCCCCTCAATTGAGGCGCAGCACCGCCGCGTTCAGGATCGTCGCGAAGGCGACCCAGCAGGCATAGGGCACCAGGAGCCACGCCGCCGCCCGGTCGAACCGCCACGTCAGGCGGATCGTCCACAGCACCATTACGAGCAGCGCCGCGACGACGATCAGCCCGAGGCCGATGGCGTGGGCGCTGAAGAAGACTGGCGTCCAGGCCGCGTTCAGGGCCATCTGGACGAGGAAGGCGGCGAGCGCCAGCCGCCAGCCCTCGCGGCTCGGCCCGGTGAGCGGGCGCGCCCCGAGGAGCCTCCACAGCGACACGGCGATCATGGCGTAGAGCACGGTCCAGGCGACGGGGAACACCCAGTCGGGCGGGTTGAACCACGGCTTGTTGAGCCCGGCATACCAGCCGCCGATCTCGGCCTGGGTCGAGACCGAGCCGATGAACGCCGTCGCGGCGACCGGCACCACCGCGCAGGCGAGGCGCAGCCAGGGCCGCAGGGCGGGGCCTTCCGGGACATGGGTGGCGGCTGTCATGGCGGCTCGTCGGTTGGCATGGGTTGCGGCGGCCCCGCCATCGTGTCAGCGCGGGCGCGGATCGGGCAGGACAAATCGGATGTCAGGCACTAACGCATCAGAGGCGCCGGGTGGCATGCCGGACGACGCGCAAGCGGTGGATTTCTCGCGGCGGAGCCTCGCCGCGCAGGCGATGGGCCATGTCGACCCGACCACCCGCGCCGTGGTGATGCCGCTGCACGTGGCGACGACCTTCATCCGCGACCCGGACAACGGCTATTCCTCGGGCTTCTCCTATGCCCGGCCCGACAACGCCACCGTCCGCGAGGCGGAAGCGGTGCTCGCCATGCTGGAGGGCGCGCAGGCGGGGGCCATGCTGTTCGGCTCGGGCATGGCGGCGGCGACCGCCGTGTTCGGCGCCCTCGAGCCCGGCGACCACGTGGTCGCGAGCCACGTGATGTACTGGGCCCTGAAGCGCTGGCTGCGCGCCGAGATGCCCCGGCGCGGCATCACGGTGGATTTCGTCGGCACCGACGATCTCGATGGCCTGAAGGCCGCCATCCGCCCCGGCGCGACGAAGCTCGTCTGGATCGAGACGCCCGGCAACCCGCTCTGGACCGTCACCGACATCGCCGCCGCCGCGGCCCTCGCCCACGAAGCCGGCGCGCGGCTCGCGGTGGATTCCACCGCCGCCTCGCCGTTCCACACGCGCCCCCTCGACCTCGGCGCCGACATCGTGATGCATTCGGCCACCAAGATCCTGAACGGCCATTCCGACGTCGTGGCCGGCGCCCTCATGGGGGCGAAGGCGGATGCGTTCTGGGAGCGGATCGCCGGCATCCGCGCCGGCAGCGGCGGCATCCTCGGTCCGTTCGAGGCCTACCTGCTGATGCGCTCCCTGCGCACGTTCCACCTGCGGGCGGCGGCGCAATCGGCCGGCGCGGCGAACCTGGCCGCGCGGTTCCAGGGGCATCCCCATGTGACGCATGTCCTCTATCCCGGCCTGCCGGGCGATCCCGGCCATGCCGTGGCCGCCCGCCAGATGAACGACGGGTTCGGCTTCATGCTGTCGCTGCGGGTCGCGGGCGGCGAGGCGGCGGCCATCGCCACCGCCGCGCGGGTGCGGCTGTGGAAGCGGGCGACGTCGCTCGGCGGCGTCGAGAGCCTGATCGAGCACCGTGCCTCGGTGGAGGGGCCGGACAGCCCGTGCCCGCCGGACCTCCTGCGCCTCTCGACGGGGATCGAGGCCCCGGACGACCTCTACCGCGACCTCGACGCCGCCCTGGGGGCCGCGCACGCGGGGTGATGGATCGCCGCTGGTGCCGAAAGGCGGGCTGGCGCGTTGTCGCGCACATCCGCCACGGCGCCCGGCGCCCCTAGCCCGCGAGACACCCGATGAGACCGCTTCTCCCCGCCGCGTTCCTGCTCCTGGGCTTCGCCGCCCACGCCCAGGCCGACACGGTGCCCGACCTCGACGTGGAGAAGACCTGCCGGTCGTCCCAGGTCGCGGATCCCGGCGTCAACGACAAGGCGAGCTACGAGGGCTGCCTGCGCTCCGAGAAGGACGCCAAGAGCCAGGCCGAGAAGCATTGGAGCTCCTACGCGCCGGCCGCGAAGCGGCAATGCGAGGCGCAGTTCAAGGCCGGCGGCTACCCGTCCTATGTCGAGATGATCACCTGCCTCGAACTCGCGACGGGCGTGGTGCCCGGCCAGAATACCGGCGACACCGGCGTCGGCGGAAAGGGCACGGCCAAGTCGGCCGGCGTCGAGGGCCAGGACGGGCAGAACCTCACAAAGGAGCCGAGCCCCAGCCAGCGGACGGACCCGCTGAAGGTGCTCGAAAAGAAGTAAGGCCGGCGCAAACAACCGCCAAGAGTATTTCCATAATAACAACAAACGTAGAATTGAAAATACTCAAGAACTATACGCTCAAGGCCTCGATCCCTTGAGCGGATTACATTCATATGCAAAGCAATTAGCGTGATCGAGCGGAAACGCCAGGATGTCCAGATCCCGTGCCCGGTGAGCCGCCGGGTGCCTGCGGGCGACGGCATCGCTCGGTCATTCGGAGACGCCGAGATGTGGTTCCTGCCACGGATCAGCGTTCTTGTGGTGGTGAGACGAGTGCGGAGGACCAGCTGGCATCTGATCCTCCGCGTTAAGCTCGGGTAATCACCGACAAGAAGGTCCGGGGCGGTGAAAGCCGCCTCGGGCCGCTCCGAAAATATGGAGCCGGTGCCGAAGAGCGGTCAAGGGCCCCGTAGGTTGTACTGCGAAGTCTACCCTGCGTTCTTCGAGGGTCTGGCCGGCGCATCGCCGTGCTATGCGCCGGCAAAGCTCGCTGTCGAGCCCGCGCCAGATTGCCGGATCCGTGAACGCCCTCACCATCATTGCCCCGATCTTCGGGATCGTCCTGATCGGCTGGGGCGCCGCGCTGACGGGGCTGATCTCCGACAAGGTGAGCGACGGGCTCTCGGAATACGTCTTCGCGGTGGCGGTGCCCGCGCTGATCGTCGCGACGCTGACCCGGCCGGGGATGAGCGGCGAGATCGCGTGGTCGTACTGGGTGTCGTATTTCGGCGGCGCGGCCCTGTCGTGGCTCATCGGCACGCTCATCGCCAAGCGGCGGGCCGGGGTGGAGCGGCGGGGCGCGATCCTGCACGGCTTCGCGGCGAGCCAATCGAACACGGTGTTCGTCGGCGTGCCGATGATCCTGCAGGCCTATGGCGAGGAGGGGGCCTTTCCCCTGTTCATGCTGCTCGCCGTCCACCTGCCCCTAATGATGGGCAGCGCCACGTTCCTCATCGAATCGGATTCTGACAAGCCGATCCTCGCGCGCCTGCGGGGCCTCGTCCTGGTGCTGCTGAAGAACCCGATCTTCGTCGCCCTGATCGTCGGCATGGTGCTGAAGGCGACGGGCATCACCCCCTCGGGCATCCCGAAGGCGCTGATCGAGTCCTTCGCCGGCACGGCCTCCACCTGCGCCCTCGTCGCCCTTGGGGCGGGGCTGAAGCGGTACAAGGTACTGTTCGATCTGAAGGGCGCGGTGGTCATCGCGCTGCTCAAGAACATCCTGCATCCCCTCGCGGTCTGGCTGCTCGCCTTCCACGTCTTCTCCATGCCGCCCGCCTATGCGGGGGTGGCGACGCTGTTCGCCGCCATGCCGGTGGGCATCAACGCCTACCTGATGGCCGCGCGCTACAAGACCGAGATGGGCATGATCGCGGCCTCGGTGCTGGTCTCGACGCTGATGGCGCCGCTCTCGGCACTGTTCTGGCTCACCGTCCTCGGCAAGGCCTGACGGCAAGGCCTGACGGGAAGGGCGGCGCGTCACCCGTCGCGTTGGACGCCGGGCGGCAGGGGTTTAGGTTGGGCCCACGACAGCGGGCCACGAGACCCGCGCGACCCTGCGAGGAACCCATGAACGCCCCGATGCGCCCCCCGGGCAGCGCCTCCCCCTCCGCCCCGCCCTCCGCGCGCTTCGTCTGGGACGACCCGTTCCTGCTCGACGAGCAGCTGACCGAGGACGAGCGCGCCATCCGCGACGCCGCGCAGGATTTCGCCCGCGAGCGGCTGCTGCCCGGCATTGTCGAGGCCTACGCGAACGAGAAGACCGATCCCGGCCTGTTCCGCGAGATGGGCGAGCGCGGCCTCCTCGGCGTGACCCTGCCGGAGGAATACGGCTGCGCGGGCGCGAGCTACGTCGCCTACGGGCTGGTGGCGCGGGCGGTGGAATCGGTCGATTCCGGCTACCGCTCGATGATGAGCGTGCAATCCTCCCTCGTGATGTACCCGATCCATGCCTACGGCTCGGAGGAGCAGCGCCGGAAGTACCTGCCGAAGCTCGCCTCGGGCGAGTGGATCGGCTGCTTCGGCCTCACCGAGCCGGATGCGGGTTCGGACCCGGCGGGCATGACGACCAAGGCGGTGCGGACGGCGGACGGCTACCGCCTGTCGGGCGCCAAGATGTGGATTTCGAACGCGCCCTTCGCGGACGTGTTCGTCGTCTGGGCGAAGTCGGAGGCGCACGACGACGCCATCCGCGGCTTCATCCTCGAAAAGGGGATGAAGGGCCTCTCGGCGCCGACCATCAAGGGCAAGCTCTCATTGCGCGCCTCCACCACGGGCGAGATCGTCATGGAGGACGTCGAGGTCGGGGAGGACGCGCTGCTGCCGAACGTCTCCGGCCTGAAGGGTCCGTTCGGCTGCCTCAACCGGGCGCGCTACGGCATCTCCTGGGGCGTCATGGGCGCGGCGGAGGATTGCTGGCGCCGGGCGCGGGACTACACGCTGGAGCGCAAGCAGTTCGGTCGCCCCCTGGCGCAGACGCAGCTCGTCCAGAAGAAGCTCGCCGACATGCAGACCGAGATCACGCTGGGCCTCCAGGCCTCGCTGCGGGTCGGGCGCCTGATGGACGAGCACAAGATGGCGCCGGAGATGATCAGCCTGATCAAGCGCAACAATTGCGGCAAGGCGCTCGACATCGCCCGCGTCGCCCGTGACATGCACGGCGGCAACGGCATCATGGGCGAGTACCACGTGATGCGGCACGCCCAGAACCTCGAAACGGTGAACACCTACGAGGGCACCCACGACGTCCACGCCCTGATCCTCGGACGGGCGCAGACGGGATTGCAGGCGTTCTTCTGAGGTCGCATCGTCCCCTCTCGCCGTCGGCGGCGAGAGGGGAGGGGAAGCTCAGTACACCCCACCCGCCTGGGCGGCCGCGTCGGCGTTCGGCGCGGCGGCGGCGGGGGCGCTGCTGGCCGGGGCCACGTAGGCGTCCGGCGGGGCGGTGCCCGGCTTGAACGCTTCGAGGATCGTGCCGGCCCCTTCGCCCGAGCCGGCGCGGGTGCCGGAGGCGAGGTTGACGCGGATCAGCTTGATGCCCGGCGGCACGCGGAACGGCGTCGGCGGCTTGTCCTTCAGCGCCTGCTTCAGGAAGTCCAGGGCGATGGGGCCCGCGAGGCCGCCGCCGGTCGCCCGGTCGCCCAGCGAGCGCGGCTTGTCGTAGCCGATGTAGATGCCCACCGCGAGGTCGGGGGAGAAGCCCACGAACCACGCATCCTTCGCGTCGTTGGTGGTGCCGGTCTTGCCGGCCAGCGGCTTGCCGATCTGCTTCAGGATCGTGGCGGTGCCCCGCTGGACGACGCCCTCCATGATCGAGACCATCTGGTAGGCGGTGAGCGGATCGAGCACCTGCTCGGAATCGTCCACCAGTTTCGGCTCGTCCTGGCCCGACCACTTCTCCGCGTCGCAGCCGACGCATTTGCGGTTGTCGTGCCGGTAGATCGTCTCGCCGATCCGGTCCTGGATCCGGTCGATGAGCGTCGGGCGGATGCGGCGCCCGCCATTGGCGAGCATCGAATAGGCGGTGACCATGCGCATCACCGTCGTCTCGCCCGCGCCGAGCGACATCGGCAGCACCGGCAGCAGGTCGTCGTAGACGCCGAAGCGGCGGGCGTACTCCGCGATGAGCGGCATGCCGACATCCTTGGCGAGCCGCACCGTCATCAGGTTCTTCGAATGCTCGATGCCGTAGCGCAGGGTGTGCGGGCCGCCGGACTTGCCGTCGTAGTTCGAGGGCGTCCACGCCTCCTGGCCGGGGCCGGCCTCGATGGTGATCGGCGTGTCGAGCACGATGGAGGAGGGGGTGTAGCCGTTGTCCAAAGCCGCCGAATAGACGATCGGCTTGAACGACGAACCGGGCTGGCGCATCGCCTGGGTGGCGCGGTTGAACTCGGATTCGTCGTAGGAGAAGCCGCCGACCATCGCGTGCACGCGGCCGGTGTTCGGGTCCATGGCGACGATGCCGCCGGAGACCTCCGGCCGCTGGCGCAGGCGGTACTGGTTGCGCCCGCCATCCATGGCCTCGACATAGACCATGTCGCCCGGCCGCAGGTTCGGCCGCCCGGCCCAGCGCATCCCCTCGGGGGTGATCACGCCGGTCTCGCGATCCTTGGAGATCTGGCCGGAGGCCTCGCGGCGGGGCTGGAGCCCCACCTGGATGCCGCTCGCGCCGGAGCCCAGCACCACGGCGAGACGCCAGGGGGCGACGTCGCCCAGCGCCGGCACCTCGGAGGCGGCCTGCCCCCAATCGCGGCCGGTCAGATCGACATGGTTCGCCGGGCCGTGCCAGCCATGCGCCTGATCATAGCGCACGAGGCCGTCCACCAGCGCCTTGCGCGCCCAGGCCTGCATCTTCGGATCGAGGGTGGTGCGCACGGAGAGGCCGCCCTCGTAGAGCTTCTTCTCGCCGTAGCGCTCGGAGATCTCGCGGCGGACCTCCTCGGTGAAGTAGTTGGCGATGGAGCCGTTCGGGAAGGCCACGCGGGGGTTCACGCCGAGCGGCTGCTTCTTGGCGTTCTCCTCCTCCTCGCGGGTGATGTAGCCGTTCTCCCGCATCAGGCGGATGATCTCGTTGCGCCGGTCCAGCGCCGCCTGGGTCTTGCGGTAGGGGTGGTAGTTGTTCGGCCCCTTCGGCAGCGCGGCGAGATAGGCCGCCTCGTTGATCGTCAATTCGTGGACGGACTTGCCGAAATAATCGAGCGCGGCGGCGGCGACGCCGTGCAGGTTCCGGCCCGGCACGATGGTGCCGAGGAAGATCTCGTTCAGGTAGAGTTCGAGGATCTTGTCCTTCGAGTAGGCGGCCTCGATGCGCAGGGCGACGAGGGCCTCCTTGATCTTGCGGTCGTAGGTCTGCTCCGCCGAGAGCAGGAAGTTCTTGGCCACCTGCTGCGTGATGGTGGAGGCGCCCTGCTTCTTGCCGCTCTTGGCGTTGGTCAGGATCGCACGGACGATGCCCTCGGGGTCGATGCCGCCGTGCTTGTAGAAGTTCTTGTCCTCGGCCGAGAGGAAAGCCGCCACGACGATCTTCGGCATCGCCTGGATCGGCAGGTACAACCGGCGCTCGCGGGCATATTCGGCCAGCAGCGAGCCGTCCGCCGCGTGGACGCGGGTCATCACCGGGGGCTCGTAGTTGGCGAGCGCGGCGTGGTCGGGCAGGTCCTGGCTGTACTTCCAGTAGAAGTAGCCGGCCACCACGGCACCGACGCAGAACAGCACCGCGCCGGCACTGAACAGAATCCCGAAGAAACGAAGGATCAGACGCATCCGGTTTTCCGCTCGCCGCCAGCCCGGAGATGCACCGATTCTCGGCGCAATCGGCTCCCGGACGCTGCCCTCAGGAGCCCCGCGAGGAGCCGCTTTGCAACCTCGCGTGCCGGGGCATCCGAACGCCCCGTATCCACACCGTATCTATGGTGAAACTGGGGCGATGGCGGCCGACCGGCGCGTCCCGGTGCCCGGCTTACCGATACTCGTGCGGGTTGCAAAGAATTGATCGACGGCCTTCGCCATCGACCCCGTGACCCCGGCGCGCCATTCGGGGTCCTGCAGCTTCTCCAGATCGCGCTTGCTCGACAGGTAGCCGAGTTCCACCAGTACGCTCGGCACGTCGGGGGAGCGCAGCACCACGAAGCGGGCTTCGCGGTGGGGCTTGGTGCTCATCTCCATCACGGGGCCGAGCTGGCCCATGAGGTTGCGCGCGAAGCCCGACGAGAAGCCGCGCGTCTCGCGCAACGTCAGTTCCTGCAGGATGTCGGCGATGTCCGGCGCGGCCTCGGCGGCTTCCGCGCCGGCGGCGGCGTCGGCGCGGTTCTCGCGCTCGGCGAGCTTGGCCGATTCGGCGTCGGTCGCCTTCTCGGAGCCGGTGTAGATCGTCGCCCCGCGCACCTGCGGCGCCGACGAGATCGAATCCGCGTGGATCGAGATGAACAGGTCGGCCTTGGCCTCGCGGGCGATGCGCACGCGCTCGTTGAGGGGCACGAACACGTCGCGATCACGGGTCATCTGCACCCGGTAGCGGCCGGCGGCGTTCAGCTTGCCCGCGAGATCCTGCGCGAAGCCGAACACGATGTCCTTCTCGAACACGCCCGTCGTGGCGATGGCGCCGGGATCGGTGCCGCCATGCCCGGCATCGATGACGATGAGCGGGCGCGGGTCGGTGGTCGTCGCGGCCGCCGAGGGCGCCGGGGCGGGCCGGGGGTCGGCGGAGGCGGCGGCCTTGCGGAACGCGTCGCGATCCACCTTTTGCAGCGGGATCGTCATGAGAACCGCCCCGTCGCGGGGGCGGGTGACGGTGTCGATCCGGCCCACGGTGGCGGGGGCGGCGAGGTCGATGACGATGCGCGAGCGGCCCGGCGCGAACAGGCCATAGCGGAAGGATTGCACCACGCCATCGCGCCGACGGCCGGAATCCGAATCCAATTGGAAGTTGACCTCGGGCAGGTCGATCACCACGCGGTCGGGCCGCTCCATCACGAAGGCGCGGGCATCGACCGGCCGCGACAGGGTGAGGGTGAGCTTGCTCTGGTTGCCCTGGCTCGACAGGTCGGCGCCGATGGCGATGGCCGACCCACGCTCGCTGTCCTGAGCGCGCAGGGGCACGGCCAGGGCCAGGACGGCGGCCAGGCCGAGGAATGCGGAGCGGATCAAATGCGCGCGGCCAAGCATCGGACCATGTCGTTTCCCATGCGCCTCGATAGGCAATAGGAGCGCGATGGTTAACCGATGCTTTCCATCACAGGTTCGTTCCGGGCACCGTTGTTGCCCCGAAGCGACAGGGGAAGCGCACTCTAGGTTGAGGTGACTGTTTCTAGCTCGCGCAATGCGAGTGTCAGCGCGCGGCGAAGGACCGGCTCGCGGAGACCGTCAGCACGCCCCAGCAGGTCAGGGTCGAGTCGGCGGCGCGCTGGAACTCGCCGATCTGCAGGCGGACGACATCGGCCATGGAGCGGGCACCCGCCAGGGCGCGAAGATGGGCCGCGAAAGCCTCGCCCTCACCGATGACGTAGTTCATCACCGTGGTGCCGAAGGATTCCGCGTCGAGCAGGCGGGGCGAGGGCGCCGGGATCGCGGCGGCCGGCACGGCGGCGACTTCCTCAACCGGTGCGGGAAGAATGTCGGCGGGCGGTTCGAGCGGAGCCGGGGCGGGCGTCACGCCCTGTCTCCGGTATCGCGGTCGGCGCGGCTTGGACATCGCGGGAGATCCTCGGCGGCATCGCGCTCAGGAGGGCCGGGCGGCATCGGGCGCGCCCCCGGGCGGGGACGCGCCGTGTAAGCTCAGGCGATCAGCGCGCGGCGTTCTGGGCCAGCGAGCCGAACTCCTTCGCCTGCGACTGAAGCGTGGCGAACTGGCTGCGGACGAACTCGGACTGCAGCTCGAAGGCCTCGCGCATGTCGCGGGTGCGGACCAGCTTCTGAGCGTAGTCGAACGCGGCGTTCGCGTTGTTCTGGGCGTGGTCGAAACCCTTCGCGATGGCGGCGGTGAACGTCGACTGGAAGGTGTGACCGGCCGTCTGCATCTGCTCGCTGGCCTTGATGGCGTTGGCCATCATGGTGCCGACGGCGGTGCGGGCCTGATCCACGCTCTTCTCGGCGAAATCGCGCATCTCGTTCGGGATCTCGAGGTTCGGGGTCTGCATGGGGGTCTCCAGCCAGAATGACAGCGGGCGCGAACCCTCGGTTCGCCGTTGACGACATCGATTTATGTTGCGATGCAATAAAAGTCAATCGGGCTCATCGAAGAACCTATCCTGCCATTCGGCCCGATGTCGGGCCGGGGCAGGGCGGCAATAGGTTTCGGCCTATAGACCTCACCCCTCGCGGATCGCGCCCTGACTGAATCCACCGGCAGGAGCCGATGGGCCTATAGTCGCCCGAGGTGAAGCGAAACGCCGCGATTACACAGATTACTCGATGTGCCGCAAGCGTGACGGCTCATAAAGTCTGATGGCAGCGCTGCCAAAAGCTTTGTGATCCCCCCTGCAGCGCTGTTCGGTTTGTGCGACGCAACGCCGGCTTAGGCACGCGACCGCGCAACCGTCCTTGAGGAGGCGATCGCATGGAGGCTGGGGGGAGGGGGCCGGAAAAGTCGGCGCCGCTTTCGGAAACACCGGCGGCGCTTCGCGTTGGATGGGCACTCGCACCCGCCTGGGTGCATTTCCCACGCGAAGGAAACCGCGATGGCCGACGACAAGACAAAGCCCGATCAGGCCGGCTTCCAGCAGGACAGCGCCAAGCCGGGCGACAAGCAGAATCCGGAAAACAAGCAGGAGAAGTTGAACGAGCGTCTCGACGACGCCCTCGAAGAGACCTTCCCGTCGAGCGATCCGGTCTCCGTGAAGATCACGAAATAAAAAAAGACCGGGCGGCTTGGTGCCGCCCGGCCTTCGGACAAGCCTTTTACGCCGCGTCGAGCAGGCGGCGGGCGATGACCTGGGCCTGGATCTCGGCCGCGCCCTCGAAGATCGAGAGGATGCGGGCGTCGCAGAGGATGCGGCTCACCGGGTATTCCAGGGCGAAGCCGTTGCCGCCGTGGATCTGGAGGGCGTTGTCCGCCGCCGCCCAGGCGACGCGGGCGCCGAGGAGCTTGGCCATGCCGGCTTCGAGATCGCAGCGCCGCTCCTCATCCTTCCGCCGGGCGGAGAAGTAGGTGAGCTGCCGGGCGATGTTGATCTCGACCGCCATCATCGCGAGCTTGTCGGAGACGCGGGGGAAGTTCACCAGCGCCTTGCCGAACTGCACGCGCTCCTCGGCGTAGCGCAGGCCGACATCCAGCGCCGCCTGGGCGACGCCGATGGCGCGGGCGGCGGTCTGGATGCGGGCCGATTCGAAGGTCTGCATGAGCTGGGTGAAGCCCTTGCCCTCGACCTCCCCGAGCAGGTTCGCCGCCGGGACGGAGAAGTTCTCGAAGGCCAGCTCGTATTCCTTCATGCCCCGGTAGCCGAGCACCTCGATCTCGCCGCCGGACAGGCCCTCGACGGGGAAGGGATCCTCGTCGGTGCCGCGCGGCTTCTCGGCGATGAGGAGGGAGAGGCCCCTGTGGCCCTTCTCCTCCGGCTTCGTGCGCACCAGCACGGTCATGATGTCGGCGCGGACGGGGTGGGTGATCCAGGTCTTGTTGCCGGTGATCTTCCAGGTATCGCCCTCCTTCACCGCGCGGGTGCGCAGCGAGGCGAGGTCGGAGCCGGTGTTCGGCTCGGTGAAGACGGCGGTGGGCAGGATGTCGCCGCTGGCGATCTTGGGCAGGAAGCGATGCTTCTGCTCCTCGGTGCCGCCGCACAGGATCAGCTCGGCGGCGATCTCGGAGCGGGTGCCCAGCGAGCCGACGCCGATATAGGCGCGGGACAGTTCCTCCGAGACCACGCACATCGCGGCCTTCGGCATGCCCATGCCGCCGTATTCCTCGGGGATCGTCAGGCCGAACACGCCGAGTTCGGCCATCTTCTCGACCACCGACATCGGAATGTAGGCGTTCTGCAGGTGCCACTCGTGGGCGTGGTCGGCGACCTCGGCCTTGCCGAAGCGGCGCATCTCGGAGCGGATCGCCTCCATGTCCTCGTCGAGGCCCGAGACGCCCACCGTGGCGCTGCCGCTGCCGTCGCGCATCCGCAGGACGAGGGCGGCGCGGTTCTCGGCGGTGTTGCCCTCGGCGATCAGGCTCTCGACCGCCTCGGTGCGGAACTCCGCGACCTCCTTGGCCGACAGGCCGAGGGAGCTGACCGGGCGCACCATCTCGCCCTGGCTCATCGGGATGGCCGAGAACATCTGGTCGAGATACTCGCCCGCGCCGATGCGCACGAGCAGGTCCTCGGTCTCGCCGAACTGGCCGGATTCCGTCAGTCGCTCGGCGTAGTCGCCGAGTTCGCGCACGGCCTCGGCATAGGTCGCGAGCCACGCGAGGCCGTGGGCGGCGTGCTGCTGGGCTTCGAGCTTGGCGGTGTCGATCTTGCCGTCGGCGCCGATGACGCGGGCGCGGACACGACGGATGGCCTCGTCGCTGAGGCGCTTGGCGGCCTGGCCGGCGGCTTTCGTCACCGCGACGGTGTCGAAGGGCTCGGACTGGATGGCGGGGGAAGCGGACATGGCGTTCTCTCGCGTTTTGCGTCTGTTATGGCGACCCTTCTAAACGCTTCCGGGCCTACGCCGAAATAGATTCCATTGCCGGACGCTTGAACCAAAGTTCAAGACGGCTCAGCGCTTCACTTCGCAACGGGTCTTCACATACGCGCCGTCCTCGCCCTTGAAGCCCGAATTGGCGGCGAGGACCGGACCCTGGATCAGGCATTCCTGCAGGGTGTGCGCCGGGCCGGTGATGACGTCGAGGGCGGTGTCGCGCGAGCAATCCGGCCCCTGCACGGAGGCCGCGCAGATGAGCGCGACGACGATGATCTGGTTCATGGCGCATCCCCGAAGGCGCCGGACAGGCGCAAGCAGGGGAAAGCGGGAACCCCTCCGCCCCGTTCCGTGCCGTGCTGACGCAGTGCCCGCCTAGGCGGCATCCCTTGCGAGGCCGAGGAGATCCGCGCCCGACTCGATCTCGGCGGCCGAGGGCAGGCGCCCGAGCCCGAGAAGGTGCAGGAAGGCGGTGAAGGCGCCGTTCCGGCCGATGCTGCATGCCGCGGTGACGCTGTCTCCGGTCACGTAGTAGGCGATGAAATCGAGGGCGGCGGGGTCGCCCTGCAGGACGATCCGGTCGAAGTCCTTGGCATAGCCGCCGTAATCGAGCCGCTTGTCGCCCTGGTTGCTCCAGAAGAACGGCGTGCCCGCGAAGTCACCGCCCCGGCCGAGGATGGCGTGGGCCACATGCGTCCCGTGCTGCTGCGCGAGGCGCCAATGCTCGATCCGCGCGGTCTGCCCGCTCGCCTTCTCGGGAAAGGCGGCGATGTCGCCCGCGATCCAGACACCCTCCGCGACCTTCAAGTCGCCCCCGACGGTGAGGCCGCCGCTGTCGTCCGGCGCGATCCCGGCGATCAGGTCCGCTTCCGGCTTCGCGCCCGCGCCCACGAGGACGATGTCGGCCGGCAAGCGCCGTCCGTCCTCGGTCTCGACGGCCGCGACACGGCCGTTGCCGGCGATCCTGGCGACGGAGCCCTGCGAGAAGGTGACGCCGTTGCCGGCGTGATACTGCTTGAGCGCGGCGCCCACCGCCTCGCCGAAGCGCTTGGCGAAGGGCACCTCCTCGCGGGCCAGCACCGTCACGGCGAGGCCGCGCTTGGTGAGGAAGGCGGCGGCCTCCAGGCCGATGAAGCCGGCGCCCACCACCACGACGTTCTTGCCCTCGCCCGCCGCCTCGCTCACGCGGAGGGCGTCGTCGAGGCTGCGCAGGGTGAACACGCCGTCGAGGTCCTTGCCGGGGAAATCCGGCATTGCGGCCCGGCTGCCGGTGGCGATGAGGATCGCCTCGGCCTTCAGCGTCCGCCCATCCTTCAGCCGGACCTCGCGGGCGGCGGGATCGACCTCGGCGACATCCGCCGTCACGCGCTCGACCCGGTTGCCTTCCGCGAAATCGGGCTCGATCAGCACCTTCTCCGGCGGGGTGGGCTTGGCGAGGAACTGCTTCGACAGCTTGGTCCGGTCGTAGGGCGGATGCCCCTCGCGGCCGACCATGGTGATGCGCCCGTCATAGCCCTCGCGGCGCAGGGTCTTCACGCAGGCGACGGCGGCGGCGCCCGAACCGACGATGAGCACGTCCGCCACGGGGGCGCTGGCTTTCTTGGCCGGCGCGGGCTCCGGCGTGAGGGTCGCGACCGCCTCCGCGCCCTCGATGCGCACGGGATAGCGCGTCAGGGAATCGAGGGCCGGCGGCTCTTCGAGGCTTCCGTCCGCGAGGGCGAAGGCGGCCTTGTGCCAGGGGCAATAGAGGCGCCCGCCGCAGATCTCGCCCTTGGCGAGCGGCGCCCCGAGATGCGGGCACTTGGCCTGGAACGCCCGCACGCCGGAGGCGTCGCGCACGAACAGCACCTTGTCGTCCCCGGCCGCGCCTTCCTTCATGCCTCCCATCGGGATCGCGTCGAGGGCGAGGCGGATCTCGGTTCCGGGCATGGCGGCGTCACTCCTGGCGAGCGCCGTTGCGCCCGGCCGATCAAGTCGCGGAGCCCGATCCGGTTGCGCTCCGCGACGTCGCGCCTAGCCCCTGTTCGCCACGGCGACGCCCGCCGCCGCCACGGCCATGCCGGCGATCTGCACCAGCGTCAGGGTCTCGCCGAACAGCAGGTAGCCGAGCCCCGCCGAGACCGGCGGCACGAGGAAGAACAGCGCGGCGACGCCCGCCACCGCGCCCCGCCGGATGAGGAACAGGAACAGCAGCACCCCGGCGACGGAGTTCACGAGGATCGCCCAGCCGAGGCTGAACCAGAGGGGACCGACCGCATCGAACCTGGGTCCGCCGAAGGCCAGGGCCAGGGGCACGGCGCAGGCCGTCCCGCCGAGGAATTGCAGCACGGCGCTGGCGAGCAGGTCGCCGCCCCCGCCCGTGCGCTTCTGCCAGAGGGTGCCGAGCGTCAGGGCGACGACGCTGCCGAGCGACACGGCGAGCGCCCCGGGCGGGATTCCCGCTGCATCGGTGGCCCCGAGCTTCGGCACGAGCACCAGCGCCGCGCCGAGGAAGCCCACGGCGATGCCCGCCGCCCGGCGCCGGCTGACTTTTTCGCCGAGGAGCGGACCTGCCAGGGACGCCGTGAGGAGGGGCTGGAGGCTCCCGACCAGGGCGGCGATGCCGGCCGGCAGGCCATGGCTGATCGCGACGAAGGTGGCCGAGAGATAGACGCCCTGCATGAGGAAGCCGGCGACGAGGGGGCCGCGCCAGCCCTTCCAGCCCGCCGGGAACCGCGCCCCCAAAGCCAGGGCGATGAGGCCGAGGATGAGGGCCACGCTGCTGAAGCGCAGGGCGGTGAAGACCAGCGGGTCGGCATGGGGCACCGATCCGCGGGCGACGATGAAGCCCGTCGACCAGATCAGCACGAACAGGCCCGGCACCAGGGCGGACGCGACCGGCGAGGGGGTGGGAGGGCGCGACGGGCTCAACTTCGTTCAGGCTACGCGACGGACCCGCAAGGCCAAGCATGGCCGCGACGTTCCGGCAACCATCATTCGTCATCGTTGCGTTGCCGGAAGGCGTCACCCCGGCGCGAAAGGCCGCGGCTGCGGCGGGCGGCGTTGACGCGGGGCACCCGTCGCCGCCATCGACGGCGCGCGGACGTGGCGACGGAGCGGACCGGACTCTTGGACAGGCTTCGCAAAGGTCTCGGGCTGGCCGGCCTCGCCGCCCAGCGATTCGTCGCCCATGACGGCTGGGCCATCGCGAGCCATATCGCGCTCTCGATCCTGACCTCGCTGTTCCCGTTCCTGATCCTGCTCGCCGCCCTCGCCGGCCTGTTCGGCACCGCCTCCCTCGCGGACGAGGCCGGCACGCTGATCTTCGAGGCGTGGCCGCGCGAGATCGCCTCGCCCATCGTCGCCGAGGTCCACCGGGTGCTCACCACGCAGCGCGGCGGCGTGCTGACCCTCGGCGCCCTTTTCGCGCTCTACTTCTCCTCGTCGGGCGTCGAGAGCCTGCGGGTCGGGCTGAACCGCGCCTACGGCCTGCGCGAGAGCCGGCCGTGGTGGCTCACGCGCCTCGAATCCATCGGGTACGTGATCTGCGGCGCCTTCGCGATCCTGGCCTTCGCCCTCCTCGTGGTGCTCGGGCCGCTGATCTGGAGCCGGCTGATCCTCGTGGCGCCCGGGCTCGAACCCCTCGGGCTCACCGTCGCCATCGTGCGCATCGCCGTCACGGCGATGCTGCTGGCCTTCGTGCTGGTCATCGCCCACAAATTCGTCGCGGCGGGGCGGCGCTCCATCGTCTCGGTCCTGCCGGGGATCGCGGTGACGCTGCTCCTGTGGTTCCTCGCCGGCCTCGGCTTCGGCTTCTATCTGGAGCGGTTCTCCAACGCCTACGCCTCGACCTATGGCGGCCTCGCCACGGCGATGGTGTTCCTCGTCTTCCTCTACTGGCTCGCCGCGATGTTCCTGTTCGGCGGCGAGATCAACGGCACGGCCATCGCCGCCCGCCGCAGCCATCTCCAGGCGCGGATGCGCGCCCGGCAGGCGGCGGCCCTCGAAGCCCAGCGGCCGCCCGAGGACCGCGCCGCCCCGGTTTGACCGCACCGCCCCCGGCCGGCTAGCCCTTCCTCACGAGGACAACCGAGAGTTGATATGCGGGACGAAGCCAATGCCGGTCTCGACGGTCTCGTCGCGTCGCCGCTGTCGCGGCGGGGTTTCGTGATGACGGGCCTTATGAGCGGGTTGACCCTCGCGACGACGCGGGTCGAGGCGCAGGTGATCCACACCGATGCCGAGGGCATCGAGGCCGGCGAGGTCGCGATCCCGGCCGGCGACGGGCCGATGCCCGCCTACCGGGCGATGCCGAAGGGGGACGGGCCGTTCCCGGTGATCCTCGTGGTCGAGGAGATCTTCGGCGTCCACGATTACATCAAGGACATCTGCCGCCGCCTCGCCAAGGCGGGCTACTGCGCCGTGGCGCCGGAACTCTACGCCCGCCAGGGCGACCTCTCGAAGATGACCGACGCGAAGCAGATCATCGCCGAGGTGATCTCCAAGACGCCGGACGCGCAGTGGATCGGCGATCTCGACGCCACGGTGGCCTGGGCGACCTCCGCCGCCAAGGGCGACGGCCAGCGCCTCGGCGTGATGGGCTGGTGCCGGGGCGGCCGGGCGGTGTGGCTCTACGACGCGCACCGCACCGACCTGAAGGCGGCGGTCGCTTGGTACGGCCCGGTGGGCGGCGAGCGCACGTCGATCCAGCCGCGCACCGCCGGGGACGTGGCCGGGGAGATCCACGCACCCCTGCTGGCGCTCTATGGCGGGGCCGATACCGGCATCCCCGTCGCCTCCGTGGAGGCGGCGCGCGACGCGGCCAAGGCGGCCGGCAAGAGCGTGGAACTCGTCGTCTACCCGGACGCGCCCCACGGCTTCCACGCGGATTACCGGCCGAGCTACCGCAAGGAGGCCGCGGAGGATGGCTGGGCCCGCGCTCTGGCCTTCTTCAAGGCTCACGGTGTCTGACGAAGCGCAAGGGTAGACCGGCTTGAGCGGTTTTCCCCCGCTCAAGCCGGACGATCACTTCTGAATGGCCAAGTTGTTCCAACGTTCGACGGCGGCTGTGTTCGGAATGACACGGCCGTTTCCTGTCAACTGTGCGATGGAACGGGAAGGATCTGTGCCTGCGCGGGTCCGGCGGGGTGCGACGACACTTTGGTGATGAACCGATCGCCGCTTTCGCCGTTCAGACCTAGTGGATTAGCGGCTCGATGAGCGACGCGCGACTGCCTGGACGAAAGCCCGTCATCCTCGTCGTGGAGGACCAGCCCGACGAGCGCTTCCTTGCGGCCACTCTCCTGGAAGACACGGGCTTCACCGTGATCGAGGCCGAGACCGCCGAGCGGGCGCTGGCGATCCTCAACGATCGTGCCGAAGAGGTCAGCGTCGTCTTCTCCGACGTGCGCACCCCCGGCCCCATCGGCGGGTTCGAACTCGCCCGCATCATCGGCGTGACGTGGCCGAAGGTGCGCGTGCTCCTCACCTCCGGCGACGCGGGCGACCAGCCGAGCGACCTGCGCGTCTCCGCGACCTTCATTCCCAAGCCCTGGCGGGCCGAGGACATCTTGGCCTGGGTGCAGGAGGCGGCGGGCCAGCCCCCGTCCTCGGGCGGCCCGGGGATGATCGGCTCCGGCAAGGTGCAGCAGCAGGCGTAGCGGCGCGATCCGTTACGGCAAGGCTGAAACTTTCGCCCCGGTCCCGCGTTCGTGGCTCTCCGTCACCGCGTGCCGCCGTGCGCAGGCCACCTTAGTCAGATCGCAGACCATGAACGTCGTCGCCGAAAATCACGCCGATACGCTCGCTCGCCGGGGGGGACACTCCCGCGATGCGCTGGTCGCCGCCGTGATCGGCGAGCGCCTGCGCGAGACTTTCGAGCGGGAACGCAACGAGTTGCCCGAGGCGCTGGCCGCTCTCCTGCGATCCTTGGATAACACGCTCCGGGAACACGCCGCGATCACTTGACGAGATCGGGGCACGCTCCATCGCCAAAGACGGCGAATCTGTTATGGGGACAGCCACCGGTTCAAACCGGCCTGGAAATACCGTCTCCCGAGGCCGCCATGCATTTGAAAGCCCTTCGCGCAACGTTCGCCGCCGGCCTGTTCGCCGTGGCGAATGCTGCCCAGGCGGCGAGCCCTCCGGTCCAGCCGAATGACGGGCCGGGGAGCGTGGGCGACCGCAAGGTGAGCGTCGCCAAGCGGGCCCTCGGGCGGCCCAGCGCCCCGACCTTCGCCTTCTACGCCTCCAGCCCGGCGCCCGAAGCCGGCCGTCCGGTGGCGGTGTTCCTGCACGGCTGGGGCGCGGTGAACCCGCAGAGCTACGGCGCTTGGATCGACCATCTCACCCGCCAGGGCTGGCTGGTTCTGTTCCCGCGCTTCCAGGAGGTGAACCGTACCAAGCCCTCCGATGCCCCGGCCAATGCCGCGGCTTTGGTGAAGGCGGCCCTCGGTGAGGTCGCCGACGACAAGGAGGCCAAGCCCGACCTGTCGCGCGTGGCGATGATCGGGCATCTCGCGGGTGCACCGCTGGCCATGGACCTCGCCGCCGGCGCGGCGAAGGAGGGGCTTCCGGCCCCGAAGCTGATCTTCGCGGCGGTGCCCGGCGGCATCGCCAGCGGGCCGAAGTCGCGCGGCATCCCCCTGGAGGATCTGGAGCGGATCGCCCCCACCACACTGATCGTCACCATGGTGGGCGACAAGGATTCCCGTGCGGCCGAGGCGGCCTCCCGTCGCCTCCTGCGCGAGGCGAGCGCCGTGCCGGCCGAGCGCAAGCTGTTCGTGCGCGCCCTCTCGGACGATCACGGCTTCCCGGCCCTGACGGCGACCCTCGCCGCCCCGGCCGGTATCGACGCGGCCTACGATGCGGGGGCGATCAAGATGCCGCCGGAGCCGAAGGACGCGCCGAAGCCGCCGCCCTTCCGCTGGTCCGCCGAGATGGCGCTGACCGGCGAGCAGCAGACGCTGGTCTCGCAGATCAACCTCGCCCGCGCCGACGCCCTCGACTACCTCGGCTTCTGGAAGACCTTCGACCTCGCCGCCGCCGCCGCCTTCTCCGGCGGGGACGCGACGGCGCTCAAGGCCAACCCGCGTCTGGCCGACATGGAGCGGTGGAGCGACGGCTGGCCGGTGAAGCGCCTCTTCGTCGAAATCCCGAAGCACACCAAGCCTCCGGCGGTGGCGAACGGGGCGGATTCCGGGCGCCGTTGACGCACCCCTTCCCCTTGGCGCAGGCTTTGCTAAGCTTAGCCGGCATGGCGGTGTGAGCCGGCCATGCGGACCCGCTTCGAAGGGGACGCTCCATGCCGGAATTCGTCGCCACGCTGCTTGCCGCCGCCGCGTTCTGCGTCACGCTGCTACTGCTCAACGCCGTGACGCGCCTGCTGCTGCAGGCCCATCTCGGCCCCCCGGACTTCTCCGAGAACGGCTTCCTGCAATACGGCGGCGCCCTGGTCGCCGCCCGCGCGACCTACCGGCGGGCGCCGCAGCGCCGGCCGGTCTAGCGCAGGAAGTCGCCGAAGGCCCTCGGCCCGTTGCCGGTGGCGATCTGCGCCACCGCCTTCAGGCTGGCCGCGTCGATGACGCTGAGGCGGTTGTCGCCCCAATCGGCCACGTAGAGGCGGCCCGTCGCCGGGTCGGCGGCGATGCCCTCGGGGTGGTCGCCGACGTCGATCTCGGCGAGGGGCTTCAGCGTCGCGAGGTCGAAGGCCGTCACGCTGTCCGCGTATTGGTTGGTGACGAAGCCGCGCCCGTTCAGCAGCGCCACCACGTAGGGGCGCCGCCCCGTAGGCACGCGGCCGATTTCCTTGGCGGCCGCGACGTCGATCACCGACACGTCATCGCCCGTCACGTTCGCGGTGTAGGCGCGCCCGTTCTGCGCATCGAGGGTGATGCCGAACGGATGGTGGCCCACGGGGATCACGGCGATCTCCCGCCGCGCGCCCGCGTCCACCACCGAGACCGTGTCCGCCTCGCGGTTGGCGACGTAGATCCTGGCGCCGTCCGGGGCGACGGCGATGCCGGAGGGCGATTGCCCGACCGCGATCTCTCCGTCGGGCGCCAGCACGCCGTCCTTCTCGGTGAGGACGAAGATGCGGGCGCCGTACCAATCGGCCACGTAGACGTGCCCGCCGCGCGGGTCCGCCGCCACGCCGAGGGGGCCGCCGGGGAGCGGGATCTCGGTGAGCACGGTGCCCGCGTCGAGATCGAGCACGGCGAGGCCGTGACCCTCCGGCCGCGTGACGTAGGCCCGCTTCCGGTCCGGCGAGAGGGCGATGCCGGCCGGCGCGCCGTCGACGGCGATCCGGCGCAGCACCGTGTTCGAGGCCAGATCCACGACCTCCACCGCGTTGGCGAGCTGCACCGTCACGATGGCCTCCCGCGCCGGCCCGGCCTGGGCCGGCGCGAGGGTCAGGAGCAGTGCCGCGAGGCTGGCCCCGAGGCGGCTCAAGAGCCCTTCTCGACCTTGTTCTTCAGGTTCTGGAGGCTCGCCTTCACCCAGTTGCTGACGCCCTTCTCGGAGGCTTCATCGTTCAGGTCCGCCGGCGGATCGTTGTTCATGTAGCCACGGTAGAAGGCGGACTTCCATTCGACCTTCGACTTGGAATCGCCCGCCGGCTCGACGGTGATCGTGCCGGAATAATCGTTGGCCGGCAGGTCCTTCACATCGACCTTGTCGATGTAGAACATGAACAGCTTGTCGTCCGGCTTGTACTTGCCGCCGGTCTCGCCGATCGTGTTGCCGTTCTTGAGGGTGAGCGTGCGCTTGGACTTGCTCGGATCGTCGCCCTGGGTGTCGGTCTTGGTGACGTTCTCAAGCCAGTTCGCGTCCTTCCAGTCGCCGACGACCGCCCAGACCTTGTCGGCGGGGGCGTTGATCTCGATCGACTCGGACACCTTGCGCCGGGTCGGGCCGTGCGCCTGGGCCGTGAAGGCTACGAGGGCGGCGAGCGCCGCCGTCGCCAGGGTGATTTTCTTCATCGTTTTGCTCTCCTGCCGCCTTTAGCGGTCCTCCCGGCCGAGGATGCGGGCGTCGGGGCCGAGCGCCGCCGCCACCTTGTCCTCGATCCAACCCCAGGCCTCGCGCTCGCGCGGGCCCGCCGTCTTGGCGATGGCGATGGCGAGATAGGTCATCTCGCCGAGAATTTTAGCGGGCTCCAGCATGTGGAGCCGCGTCGAGAGCACGGCCGCCTCCAGCACGGCGGCCTGTGCCCGGTTGTAGCCGATGAAGGCCGCATGCGCCGCCCTGTGGCGGATGCGCCCCCGGTAGCGCGGGCGCTGCGCGTCCTCCTCCACCCCAACCACCTCGAACTCGGCATGGCCGAAACTGTCCGCCAGCCGCCGGCCGGGGATGGTCTCGCAGGGCTCGGTCGGCCAGTCCCGCCGGCCGGTGACGGCGCCCGCGATCACGCGGATGTCCCGGGGGCTCGACGCGGCGAAATACGGGCTCGCGTCGAGGTTCTCGATGGTCGGCGAGGGCCGGAACGGGGCGAGCACGTAGTCGTCGCCCTCCTGGATCAGCCCGAACGGCACGAGATGCAGCGCGCCCGCAGGCGAGACCGTGGTGACAATGGTCTCCAGGATCAGCGGCATCGGCTCATCCTTCGTCCGAGGGCACGAGGCGCCCGCAGACGATCTTTTCGCCCGCCGGACCCGTCTCCGGGGCGCGGACGTCGCGGGTGCCGGGGAACGGCGCGTCGGGGCCGGAATGCTTGGTGTGCCCGGCCTTCTTGAAGGCGGTGGTGTCCTCGCTCGGCCGGTCTGCGGAGGCGCCCCAGTCGAGGGGTTCGTCCTGCACGTAACGCTTGCCGAGCCGCCACGCCGTCTCGGCCTTGGCGAGTTCGCCGCCGAGGTAGAACGCGTGCGCCCCGTCGCTCTTCACGTCGAGATCCGGGAAGAAGGCCATCGCGTCGGTGCCGACCCTGTGGATGTCGCGGTTGTAGACGTGGATGCCGTCCTCGGCCACGGCGATCCTGTAGTTCGGGTCGCGGACCTCGGCGGCGGCGGCCGCGATCTCCTCGGGCGTTTGCACGAAGGGGCGCTTGTCGTGAAGTGCCAGAAGTTCCCGTCCGTAGCCCTTCGGCAGGGCGGCGTCGGCCTTGGCCGCGTACATCACCCGGCGGGCGGCGTCGTGCTCCTCCACCGTGCGGCGGGTGTGGTTCGAGACGTGGACGATCAGCACGTTGCCGATCGACAGTTCCGAACACATCCCCATCAGCAGGGCGGTGACGCCGAGGCTGTCCGCCTCGGTGAGTTCGGTGAGGTTGCCGGTGCCCATCATCATCTCGATGTCGGGCCAGCGGGCGCGGGTGTCGCGGTAGCGGGCGACCGAGTCGACCAGCCCGTGATGGATCGGCTCCAGGATCGCGTCGGCGATGAAGGGCTTGCCGGCCTTCAGCATCCGCTCGATCGCCCGGTCGAGGGAGGGCAGGTCCTCGGGTCGGGTCGGCACGAGGATCGGCACCGCGTCGGTCTCGAAGGCGAGGTCCAGCGTGTCCTCGTTGAGGCTGAGCAGATAGTCGGCCCCGGCCCTGGCCCCGCGCGAAAGCTCGTCGCGGGAGAAGGAATCGACGCTCACCTTAAGTCCGGCGCCCTTCAGGGCCTGTACCGAGGCTTCGAGATGCGGGAAGGGCGTATCCGGCAGGCCGCCGAGGTCGATCACGTCCGCGCCGCGCCGGGCGAGGTCAAGGCCCCGCGCCAGGATCTGCTCCGGCGACATCTTCGAGGCGTCCACGATCTCGGAGAAGATCCGCACGTCGTGCCGGGACAGGTCGAGGCTGCGGCCGGCGAGGCCGAGCCAAGCCGGCAGGTCCACGATCTCGTCCGGCCCCCGCTCGACGGGCAGGCCGAAATGCTCGGCCAGCGCGTCCGGGTTCGCCCGGCAGCGGCCGGGCAGGACGATGCGCGTCGCGCCGTCCGGGATCGCGACGCGGCGCTTGATGATCTCCTCGGTCATCAGCGCGGCGACCTTCACGCCGGCATCGGCGATGCTCCAGCGGATTCGCGCGGGCAGGCTCGCCGCGATCTTTTCGAGGCGCGGCCGGGCAAGCTTGCCGGTGACGAAGACGATGTGCTCGGACGCGCCCTGCGCGGGGTCGCTCATGCGGCCCTCCTGCCGGGGATCGGGACCGGGCCGCCCGGCCCGTCGATGACGATGGCCCCCCGGAAGCAACGCGCGAAGGCGGGGAAGGCGGCGTCCACCAGCCCGAGCCGCGACAGCATGTCGGCGTCGCAGCCCGCCGGGGCGTCGGCGGATTTGACGAGGGTGCAGGACGGCGCGCCGATCCGCGCGGCGAGCCACAGGGCGAGGCTGTCGGAGGTGACGTCCCAGGTCTCGGGGATGTCGGGATGGCCCGCGCGCAGGAGCGCCGGATCCCAGACGAGGGCGGTCCCGTCCCGCGCGTCGTCCCAGGGCGCGGTGTCGATCGCGAGGCGGGGTTCGATGGCGAGGAACCGCGCGGCGGTGCGGCCCATGGCGCCGAGCGCCCGGCGATGGGCCTCCGCGTCGGAGAAGCCCTCGCGGGCCTGAGCGGCGCGTACGGCATCGGCATCGGGGCCGCCGCCGGGCACGATCACGCAGCGCGGGCCTATGGCGAGGCCCGCCAGCACGGTGCGCAGGCGCGGCCCGTCCGCGAGAAGGCTTCCGCCGACCTTGACGACAGCCCTCACGCGGCGTCCTGCGCTTGCGGTTTCAACGCCCGCACGGCCTCCGCGACGCGCAGCGGGTCGATGCCGTTGGTGCGGTCGAAGCCCCGGCACAGGCCGCCCCGGAAGCCGAGGTAATCCGGCCCGGCGGCCGAGAGGGCGGGGATGTCGGCGATCCTGAGGGAGCCGGCGAGGCCGCAGAGCAGCGCGTTCGCGCGGCAGGCGGCGACGAACCCGGCCAGCTCCTCCGGCCCAAGGAGGTCCGGCAGGCGCACCCCTGCCTTGCCGGAGGTGTCGATCATCGCCCCGGCGAACCCGGCCCGCACCAGGGCCGGCACGCAATGGGCGCCCGGCTCGTCCTCGGCGAACAGCACCGCGATCACCCGCCCCGGCACCGAGCCGGCGATGCGGGCGAGGTGGCCGGCATCCTGCCAGCGGTCGCGCGGGATGCCGTGCTTCACCCACCGGGCGCCGCTGCGGGCCATGGCCGCGAGGCTCTCGGAGGAATCCGCGACCGCGCTCGTCTCGACGCCCTGCTGCGGCAGGCGCGCCATGATCTCGGCCACGATCTCCGGGGCTAGCGCGCCGAGCGCGCCCCGGTCCGGGTCCTTGGCATCGATCAGGTCGGCGCCCGCGAGCAGGGCGGCCTCGGCTTCGGCCGGGTCGCGCACGCTCACGAGGAGCCGGGGGAAGGAAACAGGTGTCACGATGGCGGGCTATCCGGGACAACGCCCCTGGGCTAGCCCAGAGTGCGCCCAAGGGGAACACGTTTCGCGCAAACTCCGGCTCACGGCTTAGTTCACGGCTTGGCGGGCAGCGGCTCGGCGAGCAGCCGGTTCTTCACCAGCCAGCGCATGCCATGCGCCCAGGTGTTGTCGTCGTCGGCGCGGATCGTCACCTGCCCGCCCCGGATGATCTTGCCCGTCGCGGCCTCGGCGATCGTCACGTTGAGGTTGAAGATCTGGTTGGCGCCGCGCTGGGCGTAGCCCGTCACCGTCAGGTCGGCGCCGAGGCCCTTGGCGATGTCGTCCGCGCAGCCGTTGCACTTGTAGAGCGGCCCCTTCTGATCGACCTCCTTGGCGGCGGGGGCGGTGTCCACCAGCTCCACGCCGGCCTGCGCCTTGAGGGCGTTGCGCAATTCGTCGGTGACGAGGGTGAGCTTCTTCGCATCCGCCGGGCGGAGGCGCGCGCCGTAGGAGGCGCCGGGGTCGTTCATCTCGATGGGGAAGACCGCCGCCTTCTCCGTGGCCGCGACGGCGGGGCCGGTCCCCGCCGCGAGAGCGGCGAGCAGAAAAGCGAGGGCCACGGGGCGAGTCGTCGAGCGCATCGGGCGTTTCCTCCGGTCGCCGGCCTTGCGGGGGCCGTGTCGTGCTGGGCCGTCAATTCGTTCGCTGGGACGTTTTGGCAATGGACGAACGGGCCTGCACGCCCCAACTCCCGCTGCCGTGAGGCGTTTTTCCGCGCGAACTTCCTGCGCGGACAGGTTGAGCGCCCCCCCGAGATGCTGATACAGGCCGCGTGCATGCAAGATCGTGCATCTTCTCCCGGTTCCCTGATGGCGCTCGCGGCGCTGTTGCTCGCCGGCCCGGCCCTGGCGCAGGAGCCGGCCGCCGTGCCGACGACCCCGTCCGCGCCCGCCACGCTCGAAACGCAGATCGGCCTGATCTACCGGCCGCAGGAGGCGCCCGCCTCCTACGATGCCG
This sequence comes from Methylobacterium sp. TK26, assembly GCF_055361565.1. NCBI lineage: Bacteria > Pseudomonadati > Pseudomonadota > Alphaproteobacteria > Hyphomicrobiales > Methylobacteriaceae > Methylobacterium > Methylobacterium sp. TK26. Next base: position 4,175,030 of record NZ_CM143965.1, read on the forward strand.
AGGCCGTTCCCGAGGACGAGGGCGTGGCCGGCGCTCGGATGGGCATCGCCGACGACAACACGACCGGCCGCTTCACCAAGCAGACCTTCAAGCTGGAGGAGCGGGCGCTCTCGGAGGCTTCGCCGGACCCGGTGGCGGCGGCCAAGGATCTGGTGGCCAAGGGCATTCACTACATCGTGCTCACTCTGCCGGCCGATCAGGTGCTGAAGGTCGCCGACGCGGTGAAGGGCACGGGGACGGTCGTGTTCAACGCGGGCGCCTCCGACGACCGCCTGCGCGGGGCGGATTGCCGGGCGAACGTGTTCCACATCGTGCCCTCGCGGGCGATGTTCACCGATGCCCTGGCGCAGTACCTGACGGTGATGCGCTGGCGGAAGGTGTTCCTGATCGTCGGCCCGACCGAGGCGGACAAGGGCTACGCGGACGCCATGCGCAACTCCGCGCGGAAGTTCGCCCTGAAGGTCACGGCCGACAAGCCCTGGACCTTCGGGCCGCTCGCCAAGGCGCGGGGCGACACGCCGACCCGCGCCGAGGCGATGGTGTTCACGAGGGGGCTCGACTACGACATGGCCGTGGTCGCCGACGAGGAGGGCGATTGGGGCGATTACGTCCCCTATCGCACGGTCGATCCGCGTCCCGTGGGCGGCACGCAGGGCCTCACCCCGACCACGTGGTCGCCGGTTCTGGAAACCTGGGGCGCCGCCCAGGCGCAGAACCGCTTCAAGCGGATGGCCGGGCGGCTGATGCGGCCCCTCGACTATCAAGCCTGGATGGCGGTGCGCACGGTGGGCGACGCGGTGACGGCCAAGAAGGCCAACGATCCGGCCACGATCACGCCGTTCCTGACGGATCCCGCCTTCGGCCTGCCGGCCTACAAGGGCGTGCAACTGAGTTTCCGCCCCTGGGACCACCAGATGCGGCAGCCGATCATCGTCGTGCAGCCGAAATCCATGGTCTCGGTGGCGCCGGAGCAGGGTTTCCTGCACCAGCGCACGCCGCTGGACACGCTGGGGATCGATCTGCCCGAGACGACCTGCAAGTTCTAGCGAGGCAAGTTCCCGTGAGGCATTTGCCTGCGTCGCCGTCCGGTCTCGCATCCGGCGGCGAGGGCACTACAATCCGGTTAGAGAAGCGCCCCGCGAGGGCGCCCAAGGGAGGAGAGCGGATGGGCCGCCAGCATTTGGCAGGATGGGGGAGCGTCGCCCTCGGGCTGTGGCTCGCGTCGAGCGTGCCGGCCTTCGCCTTCACCGCCTACGTCACCAACGAGAAGGGCAATTCGGTCAGCGTCATCGACGCGTCGACCATGGCGGTGACGGCGACGTGGAAGGTCGGCCGGCGCCCGCGCGGCGTCACCGTCTCGAAGGACGGCAAGGAACTCTTCGTCTGCGCCAGCGACGACGACCGCATCGACGTGCTCGACACGTCGAACGGCAAGGTCGTGCGCTCGCTCCGCTCCGGGCCCGACCCGGAACAGTTCATCCTCGATTCCTCGGGCAACCCGCTCTACGTCGCGAACGAGGACGACAGCCAAGTCACGATCATCGACATCGAGAAGAACAAGGTGCTCGCCGAGGTGCCGGTGGGCGTCGAGCCGGAGGGGATGGGCCTGTCGCCGGACGGGAAGATCCTCGTCAACACCTCCGAAACGACCAACATGGCCCACTTCATCGACACCAAGACCTTCCAGGTGATCGACAACGTGCTGGTCGACGCCCGGCCGCGCTTCGCGGAGTTCACGGCGGACGGCAAGTTCCTGTGGGTCTCGGCTGAGGTCGGCGGCACGGTGAGCGTCATCGACGTCGCCACCCGCCGGGTGGTGAAGAAGATCACCTTCAAGATCCCGAGCGTGAACGACGAGGCGATCCAGCCGGTCGGCATCCGCATCACCAAGGACGGCAGCAAGGCCTTCGTGGCGCTCGGCCCGGCCAACCGCGTCGCGGTGATCGATGCCAAGACCTACGACGTGCAGAAATACCTGCCGGTCGGCCAGCGCGTCTGGCAGCTCGCCTTCACCCCGGACCAGAAGCAGCTCTTCACGACCAACGGCACGTCGAACGACGTCTCGGTGATCGATGTCGAGGCGGAGAAGGTGGTGAAGAGCATCCCCGTCGGCCTGCTGCCGTGGGGCGTGGCGATCTCGCCGAACTGATTTCTTGGGACTTCACTCGCCTGCGATGGATGAGGTGCGGATGACGGGTTTGTTTCGTAAGGTGGCGCTTGCCGTCGCGGTCACGGCGAGTGTCGCGCCGGCCTCGGCCACCGACCTCACGCGCAAGCGCGAGAACCTGCCCGATCTCGTCCTCGGCAACGACCAGGGCAACGACTTCGTGGTCGAGAACAAGGACATCGAACTCGAATCCGGCAAGGCCTACCGCCTGCGGATCGTCGCCAAGGGCGGGCAGGAATATAAGTTCTACGCGCCGGAGTTCTTCCGCTACATCTGGCTCAACCAGATCGTCATCGAGCACAAGGAGATCCATGGCGGCGGCCCGCCCGATCACCTCGAATTCGATGAGCCCGGCGAGATCGCCATCGAGTTCGTCGCCATCAAGCCCGGCGCCTACAAGTGGGAGGCGCGGGGGCTCGAAGCGAAGGGCATGACCGGCACCCTGACGGTGAAGTGATGAGGGGACCGGCACTCGTCCTCCTGGCCTGCGGCCTCGCCTCGCCCGCCCTCGCGGCGGACGACGCCTCGTCCTGCGCGGAGGGGATCACGATGATCCGCGACGCTCTGGCGACCGATCCGCCCGAGGCCGCCCTGCCCAAGCTGAAGAAGGCGCTGCGCAACGCCGAGCGCGAGCAGCGCGAGGGCGAGTACGACGAATGCCTCGACGCCGTGGCGGATGCCCGCAAGGCGCTTGGCCGATGACGGGCGAGGCGCCCGCCCTGCTCGTTGCGAATGTCGGCCACCGCTTCGGCGCGCGCGCCGCGTTGGACGACGTGTCGATGAACGTCGAGCGCGGCCGTTTCACGGCCCTGCTCGGCCCCAACGGCGCGGGCAAGACCACGCTCTTCTCGGTGATCACGCGGCTCTACAACAACCAGAGCGGCCGGGTGGCGATCTTCGGCCACGGGCTCGACCGGGAGCCGTCGCGGGCCCTCGCCCGTCTCGGCGTGGTGTTCCAGGCCCGCACCCTCGATACCGACCTCACCGTGGAGCAGAACCTGCTCTACCATGCGAGCCTGCACGGCATCCCCCGCAAGGCGGGCAAGGCGCGGATCGGCGAATTGCTCGACCGGGTCGGCCTCGCCAACCGGCGCGGGGACAAGGTGCGCACCCTCTCCGGCGGCCAATCCCGGCGCATCGAGATCGCCCGGTCGCTCGTCCACCGGCCGGACCTGCTGCTCCTCGACGAGCCGACGGTCGGGCTCGACCTCGAATCGCGGGCGGACATCGTCGCCATCGTCCGGGCGCTGGTGCGCGAGGAGGGCCTGTCGGTCCTCTGGGCGACCCACATCTTCGAGGAGATCCGGCCCGAGGACGACGCCGTGGTGCTCCATCTCGGCCGGATCGTCGCCCGCGGCACGGCCGGCACCATCGCGCAGGGGACCGAGAGCCTGGAGGAAGCCTTCCGCCGGCTCGTGGCCGAGCGCGGGAAGCGGGCGGCGTGAAGATGGGAAGCCCATGACCTCGTCGCCTCGCGTCGTCGAACGCGACACCAAGACCCACGCCGCCCCCTCGCGCCAGCTCGGGCGGCTCGATGCGGTCGGCTACCTGATCTGCCTCGGCGGCATCGTCCGCCGGGAGTTGCTGCGCTTCTTCAACCAGAAGGAGCGGTTCTTCTCGGCGTTGGTGCGGCCCCTCGTCTGGCTGTTCATCTTCGCGGCGGGATTCCGCAACACGCTCGGCGTCTCCATCGAGCCGCCCTACCAGACCTACGTGCTCTACGAGGTCTACGTGGTGCCCGGCCTCGCCGTGATGATCCAGCTGTTCAACGGCATGCAATCCTCCCTCTCGATGGTCTACGACCGCGAGGTCGGGTCGATGAAGGTGCTGCTGACCTCGCCCTATCCGCGCTGGATGCTGCTGCTCGCCAAGCTGATCGCGGGCGTCTCGGTGTCGATCGTCCAGGCCTATGCCTTCCTCGCGGTGGCGTACTTCTGGGAAACCGACATCCCGACGCTCGGCTACCTGACGGCGCTGCCGGCCTTCCTCGCCTCCGGCCTGATGCTCGGCGCCATCGGCCTGTTCCTGTCCTCGCTGGTGCGGCAGCTGGAGAATTTCGCCAGCGTGATGAACTTCGTGATCTTCCCGATGTTCTTCGCCTCGTCGGCCCTCTACCCGCTCTGGCGGATCCGGGAATCGTCCGAGACCCTGTATTGGATCTGCGAGTTGAACCCGTTCACCCACGCCGTGCAGCTCGTGCGCTTCGCGCTGTACGAACAGCTCGAGCCCGTGTCCTGCGCCGTCGTCGTCGGGACCACGCTCGCCTTTTTCGCGATGGCCGTGATCGCCTACGATCCGGGCCGGGGCCTCATGGCCCGGCGCGGCGGACCGGCCGGAGAAGCCTCATGATCAGAACCACCGCTCTCGCCTTCCTGCTCTCGGTGACGGCCGGCGCCGCCCTCGCCCAACCGAAGGTCGATCCGGATTGGCCCTGCGTCCAGCGCAAGGTCGAGACCCTGAGCCCCGGCCAGTTCTGGACCGGCCCCGACATCGCCTCGGCCGGCGACTGGGGCAGCGACAACGATGCCGCCGTGCTGGCGCAGAAGATCGCCTCCCGCCGCACCGACCTGTCGCAGGTCGATCCGCTGCTCGACGCGTTCGCCGCCAAGTTCGGCTCCGACAAGGACGCCAAGGACAAGGCGCTGACCCGCGTCTATGCCGGCGCGTTCGAGGTGCTGAACGGCGAGCGCAACAAGATCATGAACGGCATCGCCCGGTACGCCCAGGGCCAGCGCCGCATGGCCGAGCGCATCCGCGACGAGGCCGACAAGGTCAGCCAGATCAAGGATGCCCCGAGCAAGGGCGACGAGACCGAATTGCCGAAGGACCAGACCGAACTCGAGACCAAGTTCGCCTGGGACCGCCGGATCTTCCAGGAGCGGAGCCAGTCCCTCACCTACGTGTGTGAGGTTCCGCAACTCCTCGAACAGCGACTCGGCGAACTCGGCAAGCGGATCCAGGAACGCCTCTGAGGCTTGCCGAATTGTCCCGGTTCAGCTTGCCATATTTCCCCTAAGTCGTTGTTTTTTCGCGCAAAAGATGTGGCGACACGGCCACGCCGGGGGTGAGAACGGAGCGTCCGGGGCGAAAGTCGTCGATAGCACCCCCGGCCGCGATTGCAGTTCATCGATCCCCCCGACATCACTGACGGAAGCCCGGGGGAAACGGGCGGCCGGTTTGGGTGTCGAGGGGTTTGGGAATGTCTTTGCGGGCGCTTAGGGGAGCCTTGACGGCGTCGGCGTCGGTCCTCGCGGGATCGATGGCGGTGAGCACGGCGCACGCGCAACAATCCGTCACCCTCGGCGAGATCAGTGTCGTGGCGACCTCGCCGGTCGGTTCGGGCGGCGGCAATTCCAGCGCCGTGCAGAACTACAATCGGGTGGCCCCGGTCGCGGCGCCCTTGGGCGGCGTGCCGTCGCCCCGCCTGCGCGGCAGCGAGCAGCCGCTCTACAAGATCCCGAGCACGGTCGAGACGGTGACGGCCCAGGACATCCGGGCCGACCTCGGCACCGACAACGTGGTCGCGACCCTGGCGCGGCGCACCCCCGGCCTGAACCTGTCCGATAGCCAGGGCAATTCGAACCGGCCGGACGTGACCTATCGCGGCTTCGTCGCCTCGCCGGTCCAGGGCGTGCCGCAGGGCCTGGCCGTCTACCAGAACGGCGTGCGCATCAACGAAGCCTTCGGCGACATCGTCAACTTCGACCTGATCCCCCCGCAGGCGATCCAGCGGATCGACGTCGTCACCGGCAACCCGGTCTTCGGCCTCAACGCGCTCGGCGGCGCGGTGAACATCCAGATGAAGAACGGCTTCACGTGGCAGGGCACCGAGATCAGCGCCTGGGGCGGCTCGGATGCGCGCACGGCCGGCTATCTCGAATACGGCAAGGTCTCCGGCCCGTGGAGCTTCTACTTCACCGGCGACGGGCTGAACGATCGCGGCTGGCGCTACGAGAGCCCGAGCACGATCGGCCGCCTGTACGGCGATCTCGGCTACCGCTCGCAGGATGCCGAGTTCCACCTGATCGGCCTCGCCGCGCGGAGCTTCTTCGGCGCCGCCGCCGCGACCCCGGTGGACTTCACCCGCAACGACCCGCGCGCGATCTTCACCTATCCGCAGACCACGACCACCGAGGTGGGCACGATCCAGCTCACCGGCCGCGTCGATCTTTCCCCGACCTGGGATCTGGCCGGCAACGCCTATTTCCGCCGCTTCCACCAGACCTACGTGGACGGCAACGACGGCAATTTCGAGCAGTGCAGCCGGCAGAGCAGCTTCCGAAGCTTCCTCTGCTTCGAGGATGACGGGTTCAGCCGCGCTCCGAACCAGACGCAGCTCGCCTTCCGCAACCAGTTCCTGATCCTCGGCCAGCAGAACCGGGCGGTCCCGTTCACGGCGAACGTGCCCTACGGCACCCTCGACGTCACGAACACCGAGGCCACCGGCTATGGCGGCTCGCTCCAGGCCTCCAACCGCGACCGGATCTTCGGCTTCGGCAACTCGTTCATCGTCGGCGGCAGCATCGACGCGGCGAACTACTCGTTCAAGTCGTCGAGCACGCTCGGCGTCATCAACCCGAACCTGTCGATCACCACCGATCCGAACAACCCGTATTACGGCAACATCCCCGGCCTCGGCACGCAGTTCATCCGCACCGCCGGGGCGCTCGGCATCGCGCCGAGCTCGGTCAACGGCTCGAACCTCTATCTCGGCCTCTACACCCAGGACACCCTGGACCTGACCGACCGCCTCTCGGTGACGGCCGGCGCCCGCCTGAACTTCGCGCGCATCCAGAGCGAGGATCTCACCGGGTTCTCGCCGGATGTCACGGGGACGCATTACTTCAACAAGATCAACCCGGTGGCGGGCCTGACCTACCGGTTCTTCGATGCGCTGAACCTCTACGGCAGCTACTCGGAATCGAACCGCGCCCCGACGCCGCTCGAACTCGCCTGCGCGAATCCCGACCGGCCGTGCCTGCTGCCGAACTCGCTGGTGGCCGATCCGCCGCTGAAGCAGGTGACGGGCAAGACCTACGAGGTCGGCTTCCGCGGCCAGCTGCCGAACACCTATGACGGCGGCATCATCACCTACAAGATCGGCGCCTTCCGCACCGACCTGTCGAACGACATCCTGTCGCTCGCCACCCCCGGCAACGCCGCCCGCGCCTACTTCGTGAACGTGCCCGCCACCCAGCGGCAGGGCATCGAGGTCGGGGCCGAGTACACGGCCGATTACCTGCGGGTCTACGCCAACTACGCCCTGATCGACGCGACCTTCCAGTTCAACGGCACCCTGTCCTCGCCGAACAACCCCCTCGCGGTGGACGGCGCGATCCAGGTGACGCGCGGCAACACCGTGCCGCTGGTGCCGAACCACCAGATCAAGGCCGGCTTCGACTATTACATCACGCCGGATTGGCAGGTCGGCCTCTACCTGCAGGCCTTCTCCTCGTCCTTCTACCGGGGCGACGAGTCGAACCTGAACCGCAAGCTGCCGCCCTACTACGTGCTGAACTTCCAGACGAAGTATCAGGTGACGAAGAACCTCGAGGTGTTCGGGCTCATCACGAACCTCACCAACAACCGCTACGCCACGTTCGGCACCTTCGCGGAGACGGGCCCGGTGACGGCCAGCCTCTCGATCAACAACCCGCGCACCACGACGCTGGCGCAGCCGCTCTCGATCTACGGCGGCTTCAAGTACGCCTTCGGGGCCGATCCGGTGCCGATGTCGCCGGAGCCGATCATCCGCAAGTACTGATCGCGCCACCCTGGGACAAAATGGGCCGTGCATCCCCGGATGCACGGCCCTTCGTCTTCGGCGCGGCGTCCTGTCTCAGGAACGGGTTGGTCCGTTCCGCGTCGCCATCCCGAAGGCGAGCCGGCAGATGTCCGCCGCGCCGCCACGGGAGATCGTTCATGAAGCTTCGCCTCGCTCTTGCCCTCGCCGCCGTCTCGGCCGCCACCGTGGGCCCGGCCCTGGCCACACCCTGCGCCGACGAGGTGAGCACGCTGGAGCGCCGCCTGAACAGCGCGGGCGCGGCGGAGGTGACGGGCACGACGCCGCCCGGCGGCACGACCTCGTCCAACAGCCCGAAGGCCCTCGATTCCGCGCCGAAGCTGACCCCCGGCGACAAGGATGTGAAGCCGACCGCCTCGGGCGTCGACGAGGCGAAGAAGCTCGTCGCCCAGGCCCGCGAGGAGGACAAGGCCGGCAAGGCGGAAGAGTGCCGCCAGACCATCATGAAGGCCAAGGAGAAGGCCGGCGCGCTGCCGTAGCGCGCCGACGGACGGGGTGTCGGGGCACGCGGCCCCGACCCCTCAGCTCCGGCCGAAATCCCGCCGATGTTCGCCGAGGATCCGGCGGATCGTGCCGGCCTCGGAGCGGTAGACCAGCGTCTCCGTCTGGATCCTGTCCTGGCGGAAGCGCACGCCCTTCAGAAGCGAACCGTCCGTGACGCCCGTCGCGGCCACGATGACGTCGCCGCCCGCGAGGTCGGTCAATTCGTATTTCCGGTTGGCGTCGCGGATGCCCATGTCCTGCGCCCGGCGGCGGCGCTCGGCGGTGTCGAGGATCAAGCGCCCCTGCATCTGCCCGCCCATGCAGCGCATGGCGGCGGCGGCGAGCACGCCCTCGGGGGCGGCGCCTGTGCCGAGATAGATGTCGACTCCCGTCTCCTCCGGGCTCGCCGTGAAGATGATGCCCGCGACGTCGCCGTCGGTGATCAGCCGCACCGAAGCGCCGGCCTCCCGCACCTCCGCGATCAGGCCGGCATGGCGCGGCCGGTCGAGGATCAGGGCGGTGATCTGGTCGGTGGGGCAGCCCTTGGCGCGGGCGAGCGCCCGGATGTTGTCCAAGGGGCTGGCGTCGAGGTCCACGATCCCGGCGGGGTAGCCGGGGCCGATGGCGATCTTCTGCATGTAGACGTCAGGTGCGGCCAGCAGCGAACCGCGCTCGGCCAGGGCCATGACGGCGATGGCGCCCGGCATGTCCTTCGCGCAGAGGGTGGTGCCTTCGAGGGGATCGACGGCGATGTCCACCTCCGGCCCCTCGCCGGAGCCGAGGCATTCGCCAATGAACAGCATCGGCGCCTCGTCGCGCTCGCCTTCGCCGATGACCACGGTGCCGCGGATCGGGAGCCCGGCGAGTTCGGCGCGCATCGCGTCCACGGCGGCCTGGTCGGCGGCCTTCTCGTCGCCCTTGCCGCGCAGGCGCGCGGCGGCCACGGCGGCGCGCTCCGTGACCCTCGCGAGTTCGAGCGCGAGGGTGCGCGGCACGGTCTGCGGACGCGGCGTTCCGGTCTCGGTCATCGTTTCCTGTCCCTTGCCGGGCCCGGTCTTGATGCCGGATCCCGGTCCCGATCATGGCGGGGCTGCGTGGACCGCGACCCAACCTCTATCAACGCCCCCGTCCCTGAATATTCGATGAGGGCGACGCAGCGGGTCTACTCGCGTTCGATGCGGATCAACTGCGGCGATTCCGCGAGCAACCCGTCTTGGGCGATGGCGTCCAAGGCTTCGCGGATCGCGCCCTCGGTGGCGGCGTAGGTGATCAGCACCAGCGGCACCGGGCGGCCGGAGCGGCCGTGCGGATCGCTGTCCGCCCCCTCGACGCGGCGCTGCAGGATGCTCTCCAAGGAGATCTCCCGCTGCGCCATGCGCTGGGCGACGCCCGCCGCGACGCCCGGCCGGTCATGGACCGTCAGGCGGATGTAATAGCCGCCCTCGTGCCGCTGCATCTCGGCGCGCGAGGGCGGGGCCATGCGCGCGGCGTCGATGCCGAAGGTCGGGCGCACGATGCGCCGGGCGACGTCGGCGATGTCGCCGAAGACGGCGGAGGCGGTGGCCTCGCCGCCCGCGCCGGGGCCGATCAGGGTCAGTTCGCCCACGGCGTCGGCGTCGATGGTCACGGCGTTGGTCACGCCCATCACCTGCGCGATGGCCGAGGATTTCGGCACCATGGTCGGGTGGACGCGCTGCTCGATCCCCGCCGGGGTCGCCTGGGCGACGCCGAGGAGCTTGATGCGGTAGCCGAGTTCGTCGGCCATGCGCAGGTCCAGGGGCTGCACCCGCGAGATGCCCTCCACCGAGACGCCGTCCGCATCGACCTGCGTGCCGAATGCGAGGCTCGTGAGGATCGCGAGCTTGTGCGCGGTGTCGAAGCCCTCGACGTCGAAGGTCGGGTCGGCCTCGGCGTAGCCCAGCGCCTGCGCGTCCTTCAGGCAGGCCTCGAAGGTCAGGCCCTCGCGCTCCATCCGGCTGAGGATGTAGTTGCAGGTGCCGTTGAGGATTCCGTAGACGCGCTCGACCTTGTTCCCCGCGAGCCCTTCCCGCAGCGCCTTGATCACCGGGATGCCGCCCGCGACCGCCGCCTCGTAGGTGAGCGCCACGCCGGCCTTCTCGGCGGCGGCGGCCAGCGCCGCGCCGTGCTTGGCCAGCAGCGCCTTGTTGGCGGTGACGACCGGCTTGCCGGCCTCCAGCGCCGCCTCGACGGTGGCCTTGGCCGCGCCCTCGGCGCCGCCCATCAATTCGACGACGCAATCCACGGACGCCGAGCGGGCGAGCGCCACCGGATCGTCGAACCACTCGACGCCCGCGAGGTCGATGCCGCGATCCCGCGAGCGGTCGCGGGCCGAGACGGCGGTGACGGTGACGTCGAGGCCGGAGGCGAGGAGCGCCTCCCGGCGGCGGCCGATCATGCGGACGAGGGCCGCGCCGACGGTGCCGAGACCGGCGACGCCGATGCGAAGAGACTGCGACATGGGACCTTCCGTGCCCGCGGGCGTCGGCTCCCGTGCCGCGCCTCCCGCGATGCGAGGGTCATCGCCCGCGGCGCGGAAATCTGCAAGCGTTCCCACGCATGGCGGAATCGGCTTGTCACCCGGGCGCGAAGGCCCGATGACGGGCCGCCTGCCGGATGAGGCCGATGCGTATCAGCACCTGGAACGTCAATTCGATCAAGCAGCGGCTGCCGCACCTGCTCGGCTTCCTCGATGAGGCGAAGCCCGATGTGGTGTGCCTGCAGGAGCTGAAATGCCAGGACGAGGCCTTCCCCCGCGCCGAGGTCGAGGCGGCGGGCTACGCCGTCGAGACCCTGGGGCAGAAGGCCTATAACGGCGTCGCCCTGCTGGTGCGGGCGCCGCTCGTGCTGTCCGAGATCCGCCGGGGCCTTCCCGGCGACGAGGAGGACGTGCAGGCCCGCTACATCGAGGCGCTGATCGGCGGCGAGGATCTGGCGCCGGTGCGGGTCGCCTCGATCTACCTGCCGAACGGCAACCCCGTCGACAGCCCGAAATACCCCTACAAGCTCGCCTTCCTCGAACGGCTGCGGCTCCATGCGAGGGCGCTGGCGGAGGCCGAGATCCCGGTGGTGCTGGCGGGCGATTACAACGTCATCCCCGAGCCGGAGGACGCGGCCGACCCGGAGGCGTGGCGCAGCGACGCCCTGTTCCTGCCCGCCTCCCGCGCGGCGTTCCGCGCCCTGCTCGCCGATGGCTACACCGACGCGATCCGCGCCTGCGACCCGCGCGACGGGCTCTACACGTTCTGGGATTACCAGGCCGGCTGCTGGCCCCGGAACCAGGGCATCCGCATCGACCATCTGCTGCTCTCGCCGCAGGCCGCCGACCGACTTATCTCCGCCTCGGTGCAGAAGCACCTGCGCGGCCTCGACAAGCCTTCGGACCACGTCCCCGTGACCGTCGAGCTGGACCGCACCTGACACAGCCAGAGGACACGATGATCGTCTACGGAACCAGCATCTCGCCCTACGTCCGGAAAGTCCTCGTCTCCCTCTACGAGAAGGGCGTGCCGTTCGAGCACAAGCCCGTCCCCTTCCACGCGAACGATCCGGGCTTCCAGGCGGCGAGCCCCACCGGCAAGATCCCCGCCCTGGACGATGACGGCTTCCTGCTCCCCGATTCGAGCGCGATCCTGCATTACATCGAGGCCAAGCACCCCGAGCCGGCGCTGATCCCCACCGAGGCGAAGGCCCTGGGCCGGGCCGTGTGGTTCGATAAGTACGGCGATACCGAACTCTTCCCCGTCCTCATCATCCCGTTCGTAGAGCGCTTCCTGAAGCCCCGGCTGATGAAGCAGGACTGCGACGAGGCGCGCGCGCAGAGCACCATCGACGAGAAGTTTCCGGCCCTCCTCGACTATCTGGAAAGCCAGATCGAGGGCGACTACCTCGTCGGCAACGCCTTCAGCATCGCCGACATCGCGGTGGCGACGAACTTCCACAACCTGCGGCTGGCGAATTTCGAGGTCGATGCCGGCCGCTGGCCGAAGCTCGCGGCCTACGTGACCCGCACCCTGGAGCGGCCGTCCTTCGTGAAGGCCATCGCGGCGGCGAAGAACTGACCGGCGTCAGTTCCGCCGCTTGATCGACCCGACGGTCTGGAGCTGGGTTTGCGCCTCGTTCCGGTCGTCGGGCGAGGCGGCGGCCCAGTTCTTGTCGTAGAGGGCGACGATCCAGTCGTCCTTACGGGACTGGACGCCGTCGCGGGCCAGCGAGAGCCAGACGAGGCCCTTCACCCGCTGCTGCGGCAGGCCGCCCGCGCCGTTCACCAGCATGTCGCCGAGCAGCGCCTGAGCCGGGGGGTGCCCCTTCTCGGCGGCGAGGTTGAACCACCGCGCCGCCTGCCGGGGATCGGCCTCGACGCCGTTGCCGTCGAGATAGAGCCGGGCGAGGTTGTACTGCGCGTTCGGGTCTCCGTAGTAGGAGGCCGCGTAGTTGAACATGTCGTAGGCGCGCTCGGGATTCGGGCGCACATAGGTGCCCTTGATCCCGTCGAGGAAATAGGAGCCCAGCGCCGTGAAGGCGCTGCCCGTCACCGCCGCGTTCTGCGAATCCCCGGCATCGTCGGTGCTGGCATCGGCGATGCGCGAGAAGAACTCGAACGCCTTCAGGTCGTCGTGGGGCACGCCGTCGCCCTCGGCGTACATCCGCCCGAGCTTCCACAGGGCGAGGGCATGACCCTGGCCGGCGGCGTATTCCAGGGCGCGGGCGGCGCCTTCCTTGTCGCCCGCATTGTATTCCCGCACGCCCGCCCGCAGGGCGTCCCGCGCGGAGCGGTAGCTCTTCTCCGCCGCGGCCGGCACGGGGGTGCGCACGAAGGCATCGAGCGCCCGCGCGGCGGGCGCCTGCATCAGCAGGGCGCCCGACACGGCCACGAGGAGAAGCGCGCGGAGCCGGCGCGGAGAGGTCCCTGCCGGCACGGGCCGGGCGAGGACCGTCCTAGACGTCAGCATAGCTCTCCGTCTCCTGCGCCCCACCCGGATGGGTGACGGCGCCGTACAGAGCGGAGCCGACTCCCTGCGCATACTTCCAGAGGTAGCCGGAGGTCGCCGCGTTGCCGCGCGGCGCCCACGCCTTGCGGCGCTCGGCCAGTTCCTCGTCGCTCAGCGCCACCGACAGCGTGCCTTCGATCGCGTTGAGGGTGATCATGTCGCCATCCTTGAGCAGGCCGATCGGCCCGCCGACCGCCGCCTCCGGCCCGACATGGCCGACGCAGAAGCCGCGCGTGGCGCCGGAGAACCGCCCGTCGGTGATGAGGGCGACCTTCGAGCCCATGCCCTGGCCGTAGAGGGCGGCCGTGGTGGAAAGCATCTCGCGCATGCCGGGGCCGCCGCGCGGACCCTCGTAGCGGATCACGAGCACGTCGCCTTCCTTGTAGGAGCGGGACTGCACGGCGGCGAAGCAGGCTTCCTCGCCGTCGAACACGCGCGCCGGGCCGGTGAAGACCTGCGCCTCCTGCGGCATGCCGGCGACCTTCACGATGGCACCCTCGGGGGCGAGGTTGCCCTTCAGGCCGACGACGCCGCCGGTCGGGGTGATCGGCTGGTTGGCCGGACGCACCACGTCCTGGTCGGGATTCCAGCCGACCTTCTCCAGGTTCTCGGCGATGGTCCGGCCGGTGACGGTCAGGCAGTCGCCGTGCAGGAAGCCGTGGTCGAGCAGGGTCTTCATCAGCAGCGGGATGCCGCCGACCTCGAACATGTCCTTCGCGACGTAGCGCCCGCCGGGCTTCAGGTCCGCGATGTAGGGCGTGCGCCGGAAGATCTCGGCGACGTCGAACAGGGTGAACTCGATGCCGCATTCATGGGCGATGGCCGGCAGGTGCAGCGCGGCGTTGGTCGAGCCGCCGGAGGCCGCCACGGTGGCGGCGGCGTTCTCCAGCGCCTTGCGGGTCACGATATCCCGGGGGCGGATCTGCTTGGCGAGCAGCTCCATCACCATCTCGCCGGCGGTGGCGCAGAACTTGTCGCGAATCTCGTAGGGCGCCGGGGCGCCGGCCGAGTAGGGCAGGGCGAGGCCGATCGCCTCGGAGACGGTGGCCATCGTGTTGGCGGTGAACTGCGCGCCGCAGGCGCCGGCCGAGGGGCAGGCGACCTGCTCCAGCTCGTCGAGGTCTTCGAGGCTCATGTCGCCGACGGCGACCTTGCCCACCGCCTCGAACAGGTCCTGCACGGTGACGGGCTTGCCCCGGAACGAGCCGGGCAGGATCGAGCCGCCATAGATGAAGATCGACGGCACGTTGAGGCGCACCATGGCCATCATCATGCCGGGCAGGGACTTGTCGCAGCCCGCCAGCCCGACGAGGGCGTCGTAGGCATGGCCGCGCATCGTCAGCTCGACGGAATCGGCGATGACCTCGCGCGACGGGAGCGAGGCGCGCATGCCGCCATGGCCCATGGCGATGCCGTCCGTGACGGTGATGGTGCAGAACTCGCGCGGGGTGCCGTGGGCGGCGGCGACGCCCTTCTTCACGGCCTGCGCCTGGCGCATCAACGAGATGTTGCAGGGCGCGGCCTCGTTCCAGCAGGAGGCGACGCCGACCAGCGGCTGGTGAATCTGCTCACGGGTCAGGCCCATGGCGTAGAGATACGAGCGGTGGGGCGCGCGATCCGGCCCCTCGGTCACATGACGGCTCGGAAGCTTCGACTTGTCGTTCAAACGCGCGTCCATGACCAACACCGCAGCTCTGCTTGCCCTTCCGGAGGGTGCGGCACGGCGCGGCTCATCGCGACTGCGATCAGCCGATACTTCGCCCGCTCTCTCCGGAGGCTGACTTTTGTACGTGGTAAATCTTTGGCAAGACTGCCGTTTACCGCGGGGACCGGAGTGGGCTGGGACTATGGCGGGATCGCGGCGCCGACGCGCAGGATCGGGGGCGGTACCGGGATGCTTTTGCGGTGTTGCGACCTCGCCACAGCCACGCTTCGGGCCGACGCTCCCCCCTGGATTGCTTCGCTCTGCTCGCGATGACGGAGGAGGGTGGGAAGCCTACGCCGCCCCGGCGTGCGGGGCGGGCACCTCGGTCGAGATGGCGTCGACGGTGCGGGGCATCGGGCTGCCCTGGCCGTCCGTGCGCTGGATGCGAATCTGCTGGTTCACCGGCTGCATGTTGCCGAAGGGCGTCGAGAAGGCGATCTCGGCCGCGTCCCGCCCGACGCCGATCCGCACGAGCCCGTCCGGGTCCGCCTGACGCGTGGCGTCGAACAGCCACCAGCGGCCGTCGAGATAGGCTTCGAACACCGCGTGGAAGTCGCTCGGCACGAGGCCGTGGGCGTAGCAGCTGACGAACCGGGCCGGGATGCCGAGCGCCCGGCAGAAGGCGGTGCCGAGATGGGCGAAGTCCCGGCAGACGCCCGCCCGCTTCAGCAGGCTCTCGTCGGCGGTGGTCTGCTCGTCGCTGGAACCGGGCTGGTAGGCGAGGTAATCGTGGATCCAGTTGCAGATCGCGTTCACCCGCTGGTGCCCCTGGGGCAGGGCGCCGAACTCGGCCTGGGCGAAGGGCGTCAGCCGGTCGGAGGAGACGAAGCGGCTCGGCAGCAGGTAGGGCAGGATGTCGATGGGCAGCTTGGCCACCGGCGTCTCGTTGATCGTCGCCGGATCGGCCCGGTGGACCGTGAGATCGACCTCCGCCTCGTATTCGAGGGCGAACGGCCCGGTCGGCACGTTCACGCCGAGATAGCGGTTCTGCGCGTCCGGGTGGATGTAGATCTCGCGCTTGAGGTCGGGCTTCAGCGTCAGCGTCTCTCGCAGGATCTCGACGCTGCGAAGCTTGGCGACCTCGAGGTTGAAGATGAACGTCGTGTCCGCGAGGATATTGTAAGACAGGCTGCAGCCCAGCGTGTAGCGCATCGGATGGTCTCTGGTGGTGTGGTCGTCCCACAGCGGCAAAGCGCGGCGGCTCGCCGCAGTTCCGCAGGAGGCTGCCCGAAATAGCGCCGCCCTCGCAAGGTTTTGCCTATCGCGGCGGCGCCCGTGCGTTTGCCGCCGCCGGCGGCCCCGCGCGGCGCCCTTCGTGCGGGCGAAGGCGGTGCCCAAGCTTGATTTCCCCGACCTCCCAGTCGATGGACTGTTTGGACTTCCTCCAATCGAGACATGCCCCATGGAAGAACTGCTCGCCCGCGTCTGCGCCCGCACCGGCCTCGATGCCGCGACGGCGCAGACCGCCATCGGCCACATCCTCGCCTTCCTCCAGAAGGAGGGGCCGCAGCCCCAGGTCGGGCAGCTCATGGCGGCCCTGCCGGGCTCCGAGGACCTGGTCGCGCAATCCGATGCGGGCGAGAGCAGCGGCGGCGGCGGCCTGATGGGCATGCTCGGCGGCATGCTCGGGGGTGGGGGCGTCATGGCCCTCGGCCAGAAGCTGATGGCGGCGGGCGTGCCCATGGGCCAGATGCAGCCCCTCGGTCAGGAGCTCTTCGCGGTCGGCCGTGAGAAGGCCGGCGAAGATGTCATGGGCCCGATCGTCGGTTCGATTCCCGGTTTGAATCAATTCGTCTGATCGCGAACACTGTCTTCGCGGCGCGCAATAGCCGTGCGCCGCGACACAGGTGCGATGTCGCACTGCGGGGCGGGACCGGCGGATCGATTATGAAAAAACCGTTCCGAAGCGAAAGCTTTGCGGAACGAGTTCACGCTATCCCCGTTGTTAGGGTGCGCGGCTGGGCTCGATGGTGAGAAGCCCGCCGCCACGTTCCCCGTAGGCCCGTCATGCCCGTCTTCGACGCCAAGAATCTGGACAGGGAGTTCGAGGGTCAGGCTCTTCTCGGAGCCATCCTTCACCCCACGCGCGGCGCCCGCACCCGGGCCCTTCGCCTCGGCCGTCGGCGCGCGGAGCGGAACTCGCTGATGGCGGACCCCTTCGCCATCGAGCCGCGCTTCCCGATGTCGGGCGACGACCTCACCCCCGTGACCGTCCCCCAATCGTAACGGCCGGTCTCACCATTCCTTGGGCGTCACGAAGCCCTGGCGGGTGACGACGACCCATTGCCGGCCCTGGCGCTCGATCGCCTCGACACGGCCCGCCCCCGGCAGCGTATCGCCGGGCATCACCTGAAACAGCCGCCGGCTGCGGTTCTCGATGATCGCGGCGCCATCGAACACGTCGCGCAGGGCGTATTGCTCCAGCACGGGCGGCTTGGCGGGCGCGGCGGCCTTCACCGGCTCCGGTTGTGGCTGCGCCTTCGCCTCGACAGGCTTCGCCTCGACTGGCTTCATCTCGCGCGGCTCCGCGAGGCTGCCGGTCTGCGTCGGCTCGGCCTTGGCCGCGACGGGGCGCGGGGTGAGGGCGGCGATCCGGGCCGCGTGCTCCTTCTCCGCCTGATCCAACTTCTCATTGAGACTCGCGAGCTTCGCCGTCAGGCTGCGGTCGAGCTGGGCGATCTTCTCGTTGAGGCTCCCGCCCTTGCCGGCGCTCTCCTTGCGGGCGCTCTCGGCAGCGCTGCGCAAGTCGCCGACATTCTGGTCGAGCTTGGCGAGCGTCGCGGCGAGCTTCGCGGTGTCGGTGCGGCCCGCATCGATGGCCGAGGCGAGGGAGGCGACCGCCGCCGTCGAGCCCTGATCGCGCGAGGCCGCACCGAAGCCGAGCATCGCGCCGAGCGCCAGGGCGCTGCCCGCCACCGCGACGAGGCGCGATTCGGCGCGCATCATCGTCTGGGCGAAGCGCCGGGGCGTGGCGAAGAACGGCGGCTTCTCGGTGATGATCTCGACCTTGAGGCCCTTCTTCGGGGCCTTTTCGACCACTTCAATCTTCGGCTTTTCGTCGGTCGATGCCGTCGGCTTGGATTCAGTCATCGTCCGTCCCTCCCGCTCGCAGCCCGTGCTGTAAGCAGTCGTTAAGGACGTTTCTTTACGAAATCCTTACCTCTGGGATCGGCGGCTCAGGCCGCCAAACCCCGCTTCTTAAGGAGCGGCGCGATGCTCGGCATCCGGCCGCGGAAGGCGGTGTAGGCCTCGCGCGGGTCGCGCAGGTTGCCCGCCCCGTAGACGTAGGTGCGCAGGCGCTTGGCCGTCTCGGGGTCGAAGATGTCGCCGGCCTCGCGGAAGGCGTCGAAGGCGTCCGCGTCCAGCACCTCGGACCAGAGATAGCTGTAATAGCCCGCCGCGTAGCTCTCGCCGCCGAAGATGTGCGCGAAGTGCGGCGAGCGGTGGCGCATCCCGATCTCGGCGGGGATCGCGATCCGGCGCAGGGCGTCCGCCTCGAAGGCCGGCACGTCGAGCCCCGCCTCGCCCTCGGCCGAGAGGTGCAGCGTCATGTCGACCAGCGCCGAGGCGGTGTATTCCACCGTGGCGAAGCCCTGGTTGAAGGCCCGCGCGGCGAGCAGCTTGCGCAGCAGGTCCTCCGGCATCGGCGCGCCGGTCTCGTGGTGGCGGGCATGGGCGCGCAGGATCTCCGGCTGTTCCAGCCAGTGCTCGTAGAGCTGCGAGGGCAGTTCCACGAAGTCGCCGGAGACGGAGGTGCCCGCCAGCAGCGGGTAGGTCACGTCCGAGAGCAGCCCGTGCAGCCCGTGGCCGAATTCGTGGAACAGGGTGCGGGCGTCGTCGAAGGAGAGCAGCGTCGGCTGGCCCTCCGGCGCCTTGGCGAAGTTCATCACGTTGACGATGATCGGCGTGACGATGCCGGTCAGCTTCTCCTGCGAGCGGAAGGCGCTCATCCAGGCGCCGGAGCGCTTCGAGGCGCGGGCGAAGTAATCGCCCAGGAACAGGCCGACCTCCCGGCCCTCCGCGTCGCCCACCCGCCAGACCCGGACATCCGGGTGATAGCGCGGCACATCGTGCAGTTCCTCGAAGGTCAGGCCGAACAGGCGCGTCGCCGTGTCGAAGGACGCTGCGATCATGCGGTCGAGCGTCAGGTAGGCCTTGATCTCCCCCTCATCGAGGTCGTGCTCGGCCCGGCGCAGCTTCTCGGCGTAGTGGCGCCAATCGTGCGCGCGGAGGGGGAAGTTGTGCCCCTCCTGCTGGACGATGGCCTGGAGCCGGTCCCGCTCCTCGATGGCGCGGGTGCGGGCGGGAGTCCACACGTCGCGCAGCAATTCCATCGCCGCGTCGGGGCTCGCCGCCATCGTGTCCGCGAGCTTGAAATGCGCGAAGCTCTCGTAGCCGAGCAGCCGCGCCCGCTCGGCGCGGAGCTTCACGATCTCGGCCATGAGGGCGCGGTTGTCGGTCGGCCCGCCGGATTCGCCCCGGTGGATCCAGGCCTCGTGGGCCTTCTCGCGCAGGTCGCGGCGGGTGGAGAAGACGAGGAACGGCTCGATCAGCGAGCGCGACAGAGTGATGACGTGGCCGTCGAGGCCCCGCTCCTCGGCGGCGCTGGCGGCGGCGGCGCGCAGGAAGGGCGGCAGGCCGGCGAGGTCGTCCTCCCCCGTCAGGGGCAGGGTGAAGCCGCTCTCGTCCGCCAGCAGGTTCTGGCTGAACTGCGTCGCGAGTTCGGACAGGCGCTCCGCGATGGCCGCCATCCGCTCCTTCGCCTCGGGGGCGAGTTCGGCGCCGGCCCGGCGGAAGCGGATGCGGTAGCGGTCCAGCACCCGGCGCTCCTCCGGCCCGAGGTTCTCCGCGTCCGCATCGACGGCCGAGATCCGCGCCCAGAGACGCGGGTTCAGGTAGATGGCGCTGCCGTGCCGGGAGAGCTTCGGCCCCACCTGCCGCTCGATGGCCTGGAGGTCCGGGTTCGTGTGGCTGCCGGTCAGGTTGTAGAAGACGCCCGCCACCCGATCGAGCGCCTGACCGGCCCGCTCCATCGCGGCGACGGTGTTGGCGAAGTGCGGCGGGGAGGGATCGTTCGCGATCGCGGCGATCTCCGCCTCGTGCGCGGCGAGGGCGGCTTCGAAGGCCGGCAGGTAATGCTCGGGCCGGATTTGCTCGAAGGGCGGCAACCCGTAGGGCGTGCCCCATTGCGCCGGCGCGAAGGGGTTGTCCTGCGGAAGGCTGTCGAGCCCGGCGGCGAGAGTGTCCGGCATTCGCATCCTCGGTTTCGGGCGCTGCGCCCGTCGCGCCTGTTCTGGGCCGATCCGTCGCCTGCGGCAACCGGGGCGAACGATCCGAACGGCGCCTCGGCCGTTATGGCTCGGGTGGAAAAGCGATCGAGGGGATATGGCCAGGCGTCTCACGACCACGATCGGCCTGTGCGCCGCGTTGCTCGCGGTCTCGGCCGCCACGGCGGCGCCGACCCCGCCCGAGCGCCCGGCCGAACTCACCCCGCCGCCGCCCCCTTCCACGCCCGTTCCCGATCCGGCGCCTGTCCCGCCGCCGCGTCCGCCGGAGCTGACGCCCCCGCCCCCCGCCGCCGCCCTGCCGGTTCCGCCCCCGGTGCCGCCGGAGCGGCCCGCCGACCTGTCCGGCGAGGCGGCGCTGGCCTTGAAGGTGGCGCCGCCGGACGATCAGGCCTGCCGGACCCGCCTCGCGCGCCTCGGCGCCCGGTTCGAGCCGCTTCCGGCCATCGCGGAGGGGCAATGCACGGCGCCGCTGCCCCTGAAGGTCACGGAACTCGCCGACGGCATCGCCCTGCGGCCCGCCGCGACGCTCACCTGCCGCTCGGCCGAAGGGCTGGCGCGCTGGGCGAGCGAGGTGCAGGTCGAGGCGCAGCGCGCCCTCGGCAAGCCGCTCGCCGCCCTCGACCTCGGCGGCACCTATGTGTGCCGGGGCCAGAACCACGACGTCGACGCCAAGCTCAGCGAGCACGCCTTCGCCGACGCCGTGGACGTGATGGGTTACGCCTTCACCGGGCGCGGGCCGCTGCTGGTGAAGGACACGCCCGGCGACGGCCCCGAGGCAACCTTCCTGAAGACGACGCGCACGAAGGCCTGCGCCTTCTTCCGCACGGTCCTCGGGCCGGGTTCGAACGCCGCCCACGCCAACCATCTCCATCTCGACGAGCGCGAGCGGAACGCCGGCCACCGCCTGTGCGAATAGATGCGACAGAGCGACCCGGAACGCTGCCACGCCTCCGACGCTTAGGGCGGTCGGAGCCGTTCGCTCCGGGAGCCCGACGACGATGATGCGACCGTGGCTGAGTGTGCCGGCCGTCCTGGCGATGCTGGCCCTGCCGACCCTCGCCACCGCGAAGGAGACGAAGGCCAAGGAGCCCGCCGCCCCGGCGCTGACGGAGGAGGCGGTGAACGCCGCGACCTTCAGCGAGGGCAAGACCGGCGACGACAAGACCGGCGAGGGCAAAACCGGCGAGGGCAAGTCCAGCGAGGGCAAGACCGGCGAAGGCAAGACCGGCGAGGACAAGACGAAGAAGGGCGAGCCCCCGGCACAGCCGATCACCGTGCGGGCGCAGGTGCTCCTCGACCGGGCGCGGTTCTCCCCGGGCGCCATCGACGGGCGCGAGGGCGACAATTACCACCGGGCGCTCGCGGCCTTCGCCGCCGCGCGGAAGCTCCCCACCTCCGATCATCTGACGAAAGAGGTATGGGAGGCCCTGCAATCGGGCGATTCCGCGCCGGCCCTCAAGACCTACACGATCACCAAGGAGGATGCGGACGGCCCCTACGAGCGCCGTATCCCGCCCAAGATGGAACAGCAGGCCGAACTCGACGCCCTCGGCTACACCAATGCCCGCGAGATGCTGGCCGAGCGGTTCCACATGAGCCGCGACCTCCTCGGCGCCCTCAACCCCGACAAGAAGTTCGACGAGGCGGGCACGACGATCCTGGTGGCCGGCGTCGAGCCGATGGGCCTCGACAAGCCGAAGGCCAAGGATCTGCCGCAGGATCCGAAGGTCGAGCGCATCAGCGTCGACAAGACGAACCGCGACGTGCGTGCTTTTGGCGCGGACGGCGCGCTGCTCGCCTATTACCCCGCCTCCATCGGCAGCAGCGAGAAGCCCGCGCCGAGCGGCGAGACTACGGTGAAGGGCGTCGCCTTCGATCCGGTCTACACCTACAACCCGAAATACGGGTTCAAGGGGGTGAAGACGAAGCAGAAATTCTCGATCCGCCCCGGCCCGAACAACCCGGTCGGCCTCGTCTGGATCGATCTCGCCATCCCGAGCTACGGTATTCACGGCACGCCCGAGCCCGAGCGCGTCAGCAAGACCGAGTCCCATGGCTGCATCCGGCTGACGAACTGGAGCGCCCGCGACCTCGCCAAGCACGTCGCCCGTGGGGCCAAGGTTGCTTTCACCGACGACTAGGCCAGAGTACGCCTGTACCGGTTGCTCGGTGGCCGGCGGCGCCGTCCGGGGCCCTCTCGACGGGGGCTCAGGTTGCATTCCGGCCGCATGTCATCGAGAATGTATCTGAGTTTAACATAGGGTTGGGCCGCAGGGGGCCGGCGTGGCGAGCTGTCGCTTGACACGCCAGCGGGAACGGGCGACCCACCGTTAAGGTCTCGCGATCCCCAATAGGCGGTTCGCGTACGAATAGACCGATGTTATCGCGCGGAAACGACCCCGTCGGGGGCAGCGAATGGAAGACGGCCCGGCGTGAGTGCTGACCTCAACGACGAACTGCTCAACGGTGTCCGCGTCCTCGTGGTCGAGGACGAAGCCGCTATCTCGATGCTGCTCGAGGACATGCTGCTCGACTTCGGCTGCACGGTCGTCGGACCTGCGGCGCGGCTGTCGACGGCCCTCGAAATGGCGGCGCGGGAAACGTTCGACGTCGCCATCCTCGACGTGAACGTGGCGGGCGAGCCGATCTATCCGGTGGCCGAGGCCATCGTGGCGCGGGACCGTCCGCTGGTCTTCTCGACCGGCTATGGCGGCGCTGGCATCCGCGAGCCCTTCCGCGACCGGCCCGTCGTGCAGAAGCCGTTCAGCCAGGCGGACCTGAAGCGCACCCTGATCGGGGCCATGCGCAAGGTCGAGGGCTGACGGGCCTCACAGCCCCTCGATGGTGAAGGCGGCCGGACAATGCTCCGGCCAGCCCCGCCCCCCGACGAAGACCGCATCGGCGCGCAGCGTCAGGCCCGCCGCGGACGGGTGCCGGGCCACCCAGGCCCGCACCGCCTTCGAGAAGCGCCGCCGCTTCACCGCGCCGATGGCCTCCCGCGCCGCGTCGATCCGCGCCCGCGCCTTCACCTCCACGAAGACCAGCGTGCCGCCCCTGCGGACGATCAGGTCGATCTCGCCCCCCGCCAGGGACACCCGGCGGGCGACCGGGACGTAGCCGCGCAGCATCAGCGCCAGCAGGGCGATCCATTCCGCCCGGTGCCCGAGCCGGTAGGCGGCCCGGCGTGCCTCGCTCCGGGCGGCCTGCATCAAGCCTCGCCCTCGCGGGCGATCGCCAAGGCGCGGGCATAGACCTGCCGGCGCGGCTGGCCGGTCTCGTCCGCCACGAGGCTCGCCGCGTCCTTGATCGAATGGCGGGCGAGGGCGGTGCGGATCGCCGCGTCGAGGGCGGCGTCGTCCTCGGGCCCGGCCGCCTGGGGCAGGGCCGGGCCGATCACCACGACGATCTCGCCCTTGGGCGGCGGCTCGGAGGCGAAGCGCTCGGCGAGGCTGCCGAGGCTGTCGCGGCGCACGGTCTCGTAGAGCTTCGTCAATTCGCGGGTGACGGCGGCGGCGCGGTCGGCGCCCAGGGTCGCGGCGGCGTCGGCCAGCATCTCGATCAGCCGGTGGGGGGATTCGAACAGGACCAGCGTGCCCGGCACCTGCGCCAGGGCTTCGAGCCGGTTGCGCCGGGCGCCGGCCTTCTGCGGCAGGAAGCCCTCGAAGAAGAAGCGGTCCGTCGGCAGGCCCGCCGCGACGAGGGCGGTCGTCACCGCCGAGGGGCCGGGCACGGGCACGATGCCGATGCCGGCCTCGATCGCCGCCTGGACGAGCTTGTAGCCGGGGTCCGACACGAGGGGCGTGCCCGCATCGGAGACGAGGGCCAGCGCCTCGCCGGCCTTGAGGCGGGCGACCATCCGCTCGCGCACCGCGTCGGTGGAGTGCTCGTGATAGGCCACCAGCGGCGTGGTGATGCCGTAATGGGCCAGGAGCGTCCGCGTCACGCGGGTGTCTTCGGCCAGCACCGCGTCGGCGGCGGCCAGCGTCGCCAGGGCGCGGATGGTGACGTCGCGCAGGTTGCCGATGGGTGTCGCGACGATGTGCAATCCGGGGGGGAGGGGCTCCGCCTCGCTCGCGAGGCCGAAGGCGGTGAAGGTGCTGCTGCGGGCGGAAGCCGGCCGCGCGGGATCGATTCGACGGTTCATCAATGGCGAGATTGCCACAGGCGGGCTCCCGCGTCGCCGCCGGGTAAGTGGAGAACGGGGGAAGAGGTGCAACCGGCATTTACAAGCCGGACAAGGACCGACAGGCTTCCCCCGGATTTCCTCTGAGGAGAACCTCCGATGGCGCAGGCACCGCGCTCGCGAGGTGTGGTCGTTCCGGCCGTGCTGATCTGCACCACGGCGCTGTCGGGCTGCGTCGGCACCGAGAGGGTGGCGCGCAAGCGTCCGCCGCCCGCACCCGTGGCCGAAGCCCCCCTGGAGCCGGCGGCGGGCCCCGCCCTCGCGGGCGAGCGCATCGGCAGCGGCAGCGTGAAGGTCGCCCTCGTGGTGCCCCTGACGGGGCAGGGGGCCGGCGTCGGCGCGGCCCTGCGCAACGCCGCCCAATTGGCCTACGACGAGGGCCAGCAGCCCGATCTCACCCTCCTCGTGGAGGATGACGGCGGCACGCCCGCCGGGGCGGCGAGCGCCACGGAGCGCAGCCTGAAGGCGGGGGCCGACCTCGTGCTCGGGCCGCTCTTCGCGGGCAACGTCCGCGCGGCCTCCGTGCCGGCGCGGGCGGCGGGCAAGCCGATGATCGCCTTCTCGACCGATGTCGGCGTCGCCTCGCGCGGCGTCTACCTGCTGAGCTTCCTGCCGCAGCCGGAAGTGTCGCGGATCGTGGAGGAGGAGGTCGCCTCGGGCCGCCGCTCCTTCGCGGCTTTGATCCCCGAGACCGCCTACGGCAACGCCGTCGAGGCCCAGTTCCGCGAGGCGGTGACGAACCGGGGGGCGCGGGTCGCGGCCATCGAGCGCTACCCGGCGGGGGCGCCGGGCGAGGCGGTGAAGCGGCTCTCCGGGGTGATCACCGGGCCGCGCGCCACCGCCGACGTCCTGTTCATCCCCGAGACCGCCGACGGGCTGCCCGCCGTCGCCGCCGCCCTCACGGGGGCCGGCTTCTCGCCCGCGAAGGTCAGGCCGGTCGGCACGGCCCCGTGGAACGAGCCCGCCCTGTTCGCCCTGCCGGCGCTGCAGGGCGGGCGCTTCGCCGCCCCCGACCGGGGCGGCTTCTCCGGCTTCAGCGCGCGGTACCAGGCGCGGTTCGGCGCGATCCCGCCCCGCGTCGCCTCGCTCGCCTACGATGCGGTGATGCTCTCCGCGACGCTGACCCGGCAATTCGGGACGCAGCGCTTCGCGGAGTTGACGCTGACCAGCGCCTCGGGCTTCGCCGGCCTCGACGGCACGTTCCGCTTCAGCCCCGAGGGCACCAGCGACCGGGCACTCGCCGTCTACGAGATCCGCGACAACGCGGTGAGCGTGGTGAGCCCGGCCCCGAGGGTTCTCGGCAAGCCGGGCTTGGCGGCTGCGGCGCCTCAGTAGGCGTTTTCGGTCTTCAGCAGGGCGAAGGGCGTGATCAGCAGGATCCGCAGGTCGAACAGCACCGACCAGTTCTCAATGTAGTACAGGTCGTGCTCGATGCGGCGCTGCAGCTTCTCGGGCGTGTCGGTGCCGCCGCGCCAGCCGTTGATCTGCGCCCAGCCGGTGATACCAGGCTTCACCCGGTGGCGGGCGAAGTAGCCGTCGACCACCTGCTCGAACAGGGTGTCGGCCTGCCGGGATTCGACGGCGTGCGGGCGCGGGCCGACCAGGGACAGGTCGCCCTTCAGCACGTTGAACAGCTGCGGCAGCTCGTCCATCGAGGTCTTGCGGATGAAGCGGCCGACCGGCGTGACCCGCGAGTCGTTCTTGGTGACGATCTTGCTCGCCGTCGGGTCGCATTGATCGACGTAGAGCGAGCGGAACTTGTAGATCTCGATCAGCTCGTTGTTGAAGCCGTGGCGCTTCTGCTTGAACAGGATCGGCCCGCGCGAGGTGAGCTTCACGGCGAGCGCCACGCCGAGCATCATCGGCGAGAGGGCGATGAGGGCGAGGAGGGCGACGCAGCGGTCGAAGGCAGCCTTCATCACCACGTCCCAATCGGCGATCGGCTTGTCGAACACGTCGAGCACCGGCACCGAGCCGAGATAGGAATAGCTCCGGGGCCGCAGGCGCAGCTTCGCCGCATGCGCCGAGAGGCGGATGTCGATGGGCAGCACCCACAGCTTGGCGAGCATCTGCAGGATGCGCCCCTCGGCGGTGATCGGGATCGTGAACACGATCAGGTCGAGGGGCTGGCGGCGGGCATAGGCGACGAGGTCGTCCACGTTGCCGAGCTTCGGCACGCCGGCCACCGTGTCCGTGGAGCGGTCGTCGTTGCGGTCATCGAACACGCCGACGATGCGGATGCCCGAATCCGGCTGGGCCGAGAGGGCGGAGATCAGCGTTTCGCCGGCCTCGCCGCCGCCGACGATGGCGGTGCGGCGGTCGAACCGCCCGGCGCGGGTATGCGCTTCCACGTAGCGCGACAGCACCAGCCGCCCGCCCAGCAGCAGGGTGAGGCCCCCGGCATAGTAGGTGGCGAGCCACAGCCGCGAGGTCTGGTCCGCCAACTTGGCGAAGACGAGGAACGCGGCGAGCACGAGGAAGGTCGTGGTCCAGGCGGCGACCATGCGGATCGCCATGCGCACGAAGCCGCGCATCGCCTGGAGCCGGTAGGCGCCCGCCGCCTGCGCGATGGCGACGGTCGCGGCGGGGACGAGGGCGATCGCGGCGGCATAGGTCGTCACCGAGGCGATGCGGCCGTGCAGCATCACCGCGTAGAGCAGGACGCCGAAGCCGAGGAGCGTGACGGCCTCCAGGATCCGCACCGTGCCGCACAGCACCAGGGGCGAGACCGCCTTCGGCCGTTCGACCCTCAGGGGCCTGTCCTGGGCCCCCACTCCGGTGCCGGCATTGGCCGATGCGGGGCCTGCCGCCTTCATGATGTCGCGGACGTCGAAAGCACTCATCGCGCCGTCTTCCAGCCTCGTTCACTGAGCGTGTCGCCCGAGGCTCGCACGGTTGTTTCACGGAATGCTTAAAGCCGAAGGTTGCATCCTCCGTCTTCGCTAGCGCGGGGCGCCTAGCCGAGGGTGGTGCCGTGCAGGCTCGACCAGATCGTGCCGTAGTGGCAGGCCGTGGCGATGAGGACGAACGCGTGCCAGATCGCGTTCTGGAAGGGCAGCGTCCGCCAGACGTGGAAGACCACGCCGATGGAGTAGAGCGCGCCGCCGATGGCGAGCAGCCAGAGGGCGGTGGGCTGCAGGGCGGCGATCACCGATTCATAGGCGAACAGCCCGCTCCATCCCAGGATCAGATAGAGGGCGATGGAGAGCCGGTCGAACCGGCCGGGCAGGAACAGCTTCACGGCGATGCCGATGAGCGCCACCACCCAGATCACTGCCAGCAGCCCGTAGGCGACGGGGCCCGAGCCGACCAGCGTGACGAGGGGCGTGTAGGTGCCCGCGATCATCAGGTAGATCAGGGCATGGTCCGCCCGGCGCAGCAGCCACTTCCGGGGGCCGACCGGGTAGAGGTTGTAGGTGGCCGAGACCCCGAGCATCAGCACCAGGGCGCAGGCATAGACGAAGAGGGCGGCTTGCGCCCCGAAGGCGAGGTGGGCGCTCAGGGCCGTGAGGATCAGCGTTCCCGCCCCCAGGACCCCGAGGGCGACCCCCAGGCCATGAACGATCCCATCGGCGAGGATCTCACGCGGGGTGTAATTCCACGTCAAAGTGACCGGACGACCGTCCTCTGCGAGAGACATCGCGGAGCCTCCTGCACAACACGCAGGAGCGTAATCCTGAAGTGATTACACTGTTCCATGCGAAGACTGCGCAATAAGGGACCAACCTGGGTTTATCGTGGATAAGCAGTGTTTTGTGCCCTGCGGTACGAATGTCGCAGGGCAAAAAGCTTACGCCCCACGGGCCGCGAGGCCGGGATAGGCGCGTTCCGCCGCCGGTTTCACGGCGGCGCCGGCCGTCACGCCCCGGCTGAGGCGGGCGTGGATCGTCGCGGCGGTGAGCACGAACATCGCCATCACCTGATGCGCCAGGGCCGCCCAGAGCGGGACCGCCAGCAGCAGGGTCGCGATGCCGAGCCCGGCCTGGCCGAGGACGAAGGCGGCGACGACGAGGGCCCGCCGGGCGACGGCCATGCCCCGCGCCGCGATCACCGCATCGGCCGCGTGCAGCAGGGCGACCGCCAGGAGCAGGTAGGCGACGAGGCGGTGGTCGAACTGCACGAGCATGTGGTTGTCGACGAAGTTCTCGATCCAGGGACGCACGGCGAACAGGTGGTCGGCGGAGGGAATCAGCACCCCGTCCATGTCCGGCCATGTGTTGTAGACGAGCCCGGCATGGGAGCCCGCGACGAGGCCGCCGAGGAAGATCTGCGCCAGGACGAGCGGCGGCAGGATCAGCGCGGTGGCGCGCAGGCGCGAGGGCGCCGGAGCCAGGGCGCCGGGCCGCTCCCCCGCCGCGAGCCAGACGAGGCCCGCGAGGATCAGGCTCGCGGTGGTGAGATGGAGGGCGAGCTTCAGCGGGGCGACGGCGGTCATGCCCGGCTGGAGGCCGGAGGCGACCATGATCCAGCCGATGGCGCCCTGCAGGCCGCCGAGCAGCCCGAGGGCCAGCAGCCCCCAGCCGAGGCGTCGGCGGATCAGGCCCTTCCACCAGAACACGAGGAGCGGCAGGAAGAAGACGAGGCCGAGCAGCCGCCCGAGCAGGCGGTGGCTCCATTCCCAGCCATAGAGCACCTTGAAGGCCGAGAGGCCCATGCCCTGGTTGAGGATGTTGTATTGCGGCGTGTCGCGGTACTTGGCGAACTCGGCAGCCCAATCGGCCTCCGACAGGGGCGGGATGACGCCCGTCACCGGCCGCCACTCGGTGATCGACAGGCCCGATCCGGTGAGCCGCGTCGCCCCGCCGACCGCGACCATGGCGATCACCAGGGCCGCCACCACCGCCAGCCACAGGCGCACGGCGGAGGATGCCCCGCCCGTCCCCCGTTCCGCTCTCGCGCCCATCCGGTCCTCCGCGCCATCGTTCCCGCCGGGGTTAAGGGATCGGCCGGGCGCGGGCAACGCGCGTGGCGCCGCATCGCCCCCGCGCGGCAACGCGCCGGTTGCCTCCGCTCCATCAGGAGGTTAGCCCCTGGCGCAGGTCGAGGAGGGGAGGGGGCGATGCCGCGACGCATCCGCGTGCTGGTCGGGACGGTGGGGATGCTCGCCTTCGTCTGCCTCTACGCGCCCATCGCCATGGCGCTCGCCGACAGCCGCATCGCCGAGACGCCGGCCCCGATCCAGGCCGTGCTCTACTCGATCCTCGGCATCGGCTGGATCCTGCCGCTGATGCCGCTCATCAAGTGGATGGAACGGCCCGATTAGCCTGTGCGGGGGCACACCGCCCCTCGTTTTTGCCGCACTCGCAGCCGAGACAGAGCTTGAGCGATTCGCACGTCGCGGTCGCGCGCTTGTCCCATGAGTCCCGGCTGCATGTCCCAAACGCGTCTCGTTGCGTCGATCCTGTGCCTCGTCCCGTTCGCAGCCCTGGCACAGGGGACGCCCCGGAGCATCGGCGAGTGCGAGCGCCTGAAGAACGATCTCGCCTACAACCAGTGCTTGGCGATGTTCGGCCCGGCGGCGAAGAACGTCGCGGCGGGCTACGCCTCGGTCGATGCCGCCGCCGCGCCCGCCCTGCCGGAGGCCACCCCCGCCGAGATGCAGCAGGAGGCCGATGCCGCCCCGCGCCGGGGCCGCCGCTATCGCCGCCACGGACGCCAGTACGCCATGTTCAGCACCGGCGAGTACCGCCGCCACCGCCGCCGCTGAGTGGCAACTAAGCGTTACCCAAACCGCGTGATTACATCCGCAGGTTGGTGCCTCCCGGCCCATTGGTAAACCCCCGCTTCAGGGGCTCCGCCTCAGATCGTCCGGCCTTGGTGGAGGAGACGATGGTGGCGATCGTACACCGGCAGAGCGAGCGGAGGGTCGGGGATGAGGCCGTCAGGTCCGCGCCGGGCGTCTTCCCCGTGCTGAGCGCCGAGATCCTGCCCGGGCTCGGCGCGGCCGAAGCCCTGTGGCGCGCCTTCGAGGCGGCGCCCGATTGCCTCGCCTCACCCTACCAGCGCTTCGCGTGGTCCTCGTCCTACCTCTCCGAGACCGGCGACATGGAGCATGCCCGCGTCGCGATCCTGCGCGATCAGGCCGGGCGGGTGCGGATGCTCATGCCCCTGGTCGTGCAGGTACGCCAGGGCCTGACCCTGGCCCGCTCCGTGGGCGACACCCACGCCAACTACCACCTGCCGCTCTTCACCCGCGACACCGCCGCCGTGCCGGCCGAAGAGGTCCGGGCCGCCCTCGTCGCGGCCGGGGCGCAGGCGGGGATCGACGCCTTCGCCTTCGCGCATCAGCCGCGCCTCTGGGAGGGCGCGCCGAACCCCCTCGCGCGGGGCGGCGAGCCGGAGGCCAGCGACGCCTACGGCCTCGTCCTCGGGCCGGACCCGGATTCCACGATCCGGCGCGTGTTCAGCGCCGACGCCCGCAAAAAGCTGCGCTCCAAGGAGAAGCGGCTGATCGAGGCGCTGGGCGAGATCGCGTATCACCGGGCGGCCGATGGCGGGGAGGCCCGCGCCATCCTCGCGGCCTTCTATCGCCAGAAGGCGGCGCGCCTCGCGGGGCTGGGCATCCTCGACCCCTACGCGCCGGAGGCGATCCGCCGCTTCCTCGAACGGGCCGCGTCCGGCGACGATCCGGCGATGGAGGTTCACGCCCTGCGCGTGGTCGGCACGGGTCGCATCCTGGCGGTGTTCGGCGGCGCGGTGAACGCTCCGCGCTACAGCGGGATGATGACCTCGTTCGACGCGGACCCGGAGGTGAGCCGGTTCAGTCCCGGCGACCTGCTGCTCCACCACCTCGTGGGCGAGCAGACCGCGCGGGGGCGCCTGAGCTTCGACCTCGGCGTCGGCGAGGCCCGCTACAAGGCGAGCATCTGCGACGAGACGATCGCGCTGGTGGAGACCGTGTGGCCGGTGAGCCTGCGGGGGCACGCCTACGCCCTCGTCCGCACGGCCCTGACGCGCGTGAAGCGGCGGGTGAAGGGCGATCCCCGCCTCTTCGCCGCCGCTTCGCGCGTCCGTTCGCTGCTTCGCCGGAGGGGCTGAGGCCCCTCACGCCGCCTTGAGGTGGAACTCGGGGTAGACGATGTCCTCGTGCTGCTCGGCCGGGGGCTCGGCGTTGGGCCGGTCCTGGGCGATCAGCACCTGTCCCGCGCCGGCCTCGAGGGCGGTGGCGTAGAGGTCGGCCAGGGTCTCGTCGGCCGGGTCGGCGTTCGAGGCGATCACCACGCTGTCGGCGAGCGTCGCCACGAGGCTCAGGAGCTCGGCGGCCTCCGGCTGCGGGCGCAGGCGGCAGATCACCCACTCGTAGGCCTCGGCCATGGCTTCCAGGGTGAAGGCCAGGGCGCCGGGCTCCTCGAACAGCAGCCCGGCCGGGGCGATGCCGGCGGCGACATGGTGCGCGCCGCCCGGCCCGTCCGCCTGGATCGCCTCCACGAAATCCGCATCGCCGCAGACCACGTCGGTGAAGCCCGCCTGCTCGGACGCGCCGTCCGGCCCGGCGAGGTCCACCACGAGGACGCTGCCGTCGCGGCCGAAGGCGGTCGCCAGGGCGCCCGTCAGGGCCGGCATGGCGGCCTGATCGGTCTCCATCAGCACGACCATCCGGCCCTCGGGGGCGTCGGCGATGACCGGACGCCGCGACAGGCGCTCGATGAGGGGCGTCAGGTCGAAGCCGTCCGCCGGGACCGCGACCGCGACCGGCGCCGCCACCGGGGTGGGTTCGGCCTCCATCACGGGCTCGACCTCGACCGTCTCGGCTTCGGCGACCGGCTCGGGCTGCGCTTCGGCCTCGGCGGCGACGGGCTCGGCCCAGTCTTTGGCCGGCATCGCCTCGGGGAACAGGAACGGGTTGGCGGCCACGGGGGTGACGGTCTCGGCCTCTTCCGGGCGAGTCTCGGGAAGCGCCACCGTGGCGGGCTTGCCGCGCAGGGTGCGGGCGAGGACGCCGCCGAGGCTGAGCAGCAGGGTGAGCAGGGTGACGAAGCCGACGATCGGCAGCTTCTGCGGGAAGGAGGGCACGGACGGCGCCACCGCCCGCGAGACGATGCGGGCCTCGGCCGGCGCGGCGCCTTCGGCCTCCCGGACGCGGCCGAGGGCGGTGTCGAGCTGTTCGCGCTGGATCTTCACCTCGCGTTCCAGGGCGCGAAGCTCGATGTCGCCGGCATTGCCCTTCACCATCGTGCTCTGCTGCCCGTCGACAGCGGCCTGAAGGCTGGTGACGCGGGCATCGGCGACCTTGGCGTCGTTTTCCAGGGTGCGCACGGTGCGCTCGGCGGCCGTCTTGATCTGCGCGTCGAGGTCTTCCAGCTGGGCCTTCAGTTCCTTGATGCGCGGATGCGCCGGCAGAAGCGTCCGCGATTCCAGGGCGAGTTGCGCCCGCACGGTGATCCGGGTCTCGATGGTGCGCCGGAGCATCTCGTTGTTGGCGACGTCGGTGATCTCGTAGGCGCGGCCGTCCTTCAGGAGGTCCTTGATGGCGGCGACGCGGCCGCCGATGTCGGCGCGCAGCACCCGGGCCTGGGCCAGCTGGCCCGACACCTCGGAGAGCTGCTGCGCCGAGAGGGGCAGCCCCGCTCGGTCGGCGTTGGCGATGAGCCCGTACTTGGCGCGGAAGGCTTCGGCCTTCGCCTCGGCCTCGGCGACCTTGCGGCGAAGGGCGGTGACGGTGCCGTTCAGCGCGGTGGAGGCGGAGCGGACGGTGTCGGCCCGGTCGTCCGTCAGCGAGGCGAGATAGAGCTGCGCGACCGTGTTCGCGGCCTCGGCGGCCAGCGCCGGGTCCTTCGCGTCGAACGCGACGGTGAGGGTGCGCGGCTTGCCGGCGGGGGAG
Organism: Methylobacterium sp. TK26; assembly: GCF_055361565.1. Taxonomy (NCBI): domain Bacteria; kingdom Pseudomonadati; phylum Pseudomonadota; class Alphaproteobacteria; order Hyphomicrobiales; family Methylobacteriaceae; genus Methylobacterium; species Methylobacterium sp. TK26. The sequence goes on from NZ_CM143965.1 coordinate 4,208,489, forward strand.
ACCGTCAGGTGGTCGAAATAGGCCTCGGTCACACGGTCCTCGGCGGGCCGGTCGAACGGGTTCGCCCCGATGCCGAGGAGCATCATCAGCTGCCGCACCGGGCCGATCTCGCTGGCCGTGGCGTCGAATTCGGGATTGCCCACGAGCTTCAGGCGCTTGATCGCCTCGCGGGCGATGTCGCGGGACGCCATCACCCGGTTCGCCGCCGCCTGCGCGTCGAGGACGGCGTTGGTCGCCGGTTCGCGGCTTTCGAGGACGAGCTGGGTCTCGGCGGTATAGCGGGGCGGGACGACGTTCACGGCCACGCCGGCGCCGAGGGCGGCCAAAGCGGTCGGCATGACAACCCAGGCGAGAGACTTGCGCAGGTTGTTCGGAGCCTGCGCGACGGTCACGCCGTCTTCACGCCGTGCCGCCCGGAATGCGGAGGCGGTTTTACGCATTCTGATCCGGGACATGGGCAGCTCTTTACGCAAAAGTGGTCCGGGCGGCCTTGAAGCCGCAACCCACATTTGAAAGCGTTAAGGTTGCCTGACCGTTAATCGCGTTGTGAATTCTGTCGAGACACGTTTTGATTGAGCTGGATAGGGTTCGTTAACCTTAACACCGTACCAGCGGTTGCATCGGCATTCACAACACGGCGATGGTGATGAACCGGCGCGCACTTGTCTTCGCACTCGGCACCAGCCTCGCGCTCGGGGGCTGCCTGCGTCCCGACTTTCGGACCAGCGAACTCGACGCCACCGGCACGGGCTCGATCAGCGCCCGCTATACCCTCGCGGCGGGGGACCGCCTGCGGGTGATCGTCTTCGGGCAGGACAACCTGTCGAACATTTACACCGTGGACGGCGCGGGCAAGATCGCGATGCCGCTGATCGGCGCCGTGCAGGTCGGCGGCCAGACCACGGGTCAGGCGGCGCGGGCCATCGAGGGCAAGCTGTCCTCGGGCTTCGTGCGCGAGCCGCACGTCACCGTCGAGATGGATGCCTACCGGCCGTTCTACATCCTCGGCGAGGTGACGACCTCGGGCCAGTACGCCTACGTCAACGGCATGACCGTCGAGACGGCGGTGGCCATCGCGGCGGGCTTCAACCCGCGTGCCGCCCGCGACTACGCGGTGCTCACCCGCACCACGCCGTCGGGCCTCGTCTCCGGCATCGTGCCGATGACCTACGCGGTGCGCCCCGGCGACACGATCGTCGTCAAGGAGCGCTTCTTCTGATCAGGGCGCCGTCCGCCAGGGGTTGATGACGCGCATCTCCTCCGAACGGGCGACCTGCGCCTTCACCTCGGCCTTGGCGGGGGTGGCCTTGCGCATCCGCGCGACCATCCGCCTCGCCTCGTCGGCGGGGAGGACCCCGGCCGGCTGGGTCATGGAGGCGAGGAGCTGGCGCGTCTTGCGATCGACCAGCGCCGACTGCTTCACCGGCTCGAAATCGCTCATCACGTGCTGACGGCCGGTGCGGCCGGAAAAGACCTGCGCGCCCGTCTTGAACACCACGATGTCGCCGGGCCGAAGGGTCTCGTCCTTCAGCAGGGCGGCGGCGGCGCCGTTGCTCATGTCCAGCGGCTTCTGGCGGTCGCTGACGTGGATCTTCACCGGCAGAGCGGCGTAGCGGGTCTTCAGCTTGTGCCGGCCGAAGCCGAGATGCCGCGACCGGGCCACCGGCTGCGCGCCAGGATACGGGGCGGCAGCTTGAGGCTCCGGCTGTGGCGCGGGCCGCGCGCCGAACAGCATTTCGAGGAAACCGCCCTCGGCGGCATGGACCGTCGCCACATGGGCGGTGGTGCATGTGATGATCGTCAATGCGGCGACGCACGCCGCCCTTGCAGTCCGAGATGGCATCCGCCCCGCTCCGGTTGCGCCGCTTCGCCGCTACAACCTAGGCGGGTATCGGGTGGTTCCGGCTCAGGCCGGGGCGACCTGCTCGCCCTCGCCGATGCAATCGAGGGCGCGCTCGACGGCCGAGACGGCGTCGAGGAGATGCTGCACCGTGCGCTCGACCTCGATGGGCGGGCGGCCGGTGGCGGAGGCGCGGGCGCTCACGTCCTCAAGCTGCTCCAGCAGGGTGAGGAGGTCTCCGGCGACGGCGACGACTTCGCAGCGGGCGAGTGTCGCGACGGCCGGACGCGGGCGGAAGGGCAGGACATTGCTCATCGCCAGCCCTTGTCGCCCAAAACCGGGCCTCTTCGCCAGGGGGGAGGCCCCCCCGTTCAACACATTGGCCCCCCGCGTAGGCCCGAAAGCGGTGGAGTGGTTTGTTTTCCGTGGCCGAAGAGCCTCGCAGATGGCGCAAACCGCTTCACCGAATGGGAAGAAGCCTTGACGCGGTGCGCCGGGGCCTGACCTTGCCGACCTGCGCCGGTTAAGGTCGGCCGCCATTTCCATCGAGGTCCGCGATGCGTCTTCTCCCCATCACCCTCGCCGCCGTCGCGGCCATGGGCCTCTGCGCCTGCTCCAGCACCGATGGCGGCCGCAGCAGCGGCCTCGCGGAGAGCTTCAGCCTCGACAATTACCGCGCCTCCGGCAACACGAACGGCACGCAGACCCGGCGCGACGTCAACCGCGCCTACACGCAGCCGACGCTGCCGACGATCGCCAACCGGGGGATGTAAGCCTCAGCGCTTGCCCACCGCATCGGCGAAGGCGGCGATGCGGTTGCGGGCGTAGACTGGAAGGCCGGCGCTGATCGAGGTGCCGGTGTTGAAGGTCGACTTGCCCATCAGCACCTGCGCCGGCAGCAGGTTCTTCAGCACCGGCACGCGGGCGTATTCGGCCTTGCGGTCGAGGACGTCGCCCTTGATCGCCAGGGCGACGTAGGCGGTGACGACGGTCTTCTGCGGATCGTTCGGCATGGGCTGGAACACCGCCAGGAACTTGCCGAAGCGCAGGATCTGGTTGACCCAGAAGATCGTCTGTTCGAGATCGCCCGCCGGCGGGCTCTCGACCTTGGTCAGCGCCGTGAGCGACACGGCCTGGGCCGGATCGCGCAGGCGCAGCTCGCTCTGGAACGAGACGAACTCGGCGATCTTCTTGGCCGAGCCCTCCTCGAGCTTGTTGGCGAGCCGCACGCCGAGGGGCAGCTTGCCTTCGAGGTCGTAGCGCGACTCGATGCAGGCGGAGGCGCCCTCGCACCACGGCTTGTCGGGCCGCTGCGCGAAGGCGGCGGCGGGGTCCTTGGTCGGCGTGACGTCGGCGGGGGCGATCACGCGGTGCTTGATCGCCGGGTCCATCGCCTGAACGAAGCCGAGGTTGGCCAGCGCCTTGAGGTCGATGCTCTCGGCCGGGCGCGCCACCACGAAGCGGCCCTCCGCGACATAGACCTTCAGGGTCTCGTGCCGGGGCTTGCTCACCCCGTTCAGCGTCACCGTGTAGTCGGGCTCCTTGTAGCCGGGATAGGGCGAGAGCGCCTGGGCCTCGGCGGGCCGCGCCTTCAGCCAGTCGAGATAGGGGATCAGCCCGCTCTCGGCCCCGCCGGCCTTGTCCTGATGGTCCGTGAACAGGATTTCGCCCGGCTTCAGCGACGCCGGATCGACCGCCACCACCGAAGGCACCTCGCGGATGCGGCCGGCGGAGGCCGGGGCGGGTGCGGTGTTGGCGGCGGGCGTCGTCTGCGCCAGCGCGGGCGGGCAGGCGGCCCCGAGGCTCAGGGCGAGGGCGAGGGCGGCAGGGTTCTGCGGGCGCGGCATGGTCATCTCGGACGGGGGATCGGGCGTCAGAAGCCGGGGTCGTCGCCGAACAGGTAGTCGGGATCGCGGCGCCGGGGGCGGCGAGGAGCGTCGTCGTCGCCGAAGGGGGAGCGGTTGGTCTGGCCGGGCCAGGGGCGGTACGGGTCCTCCGTGCCGCTGGTGCCGTAGGGGTTGCCGTAGGAGTCGGCGCCGGCCCGGCGGCTGCGCTGCTGCGCCGGCCGATCGCCGAAGGGGTCGAGGAGGTCGGGGCGGGAGCGCTCGCCGGTCATGTTGCCGAAGAGGTCGCCCGCCACGTCGGCCCCGTTTTCGGACCCGGCGAGGTCGCCGTCGTCGGAATCCGGCCGCATGGCGTAGATCGCCTCGCGGGGCAGGAGCTTGTAGCGGGTGTCGGCCACTTGGCCGCCGCCGCCCGTGCGGAAATGCTCGATGAAGCTGCCCGCGCCCGGCGTGCCGCTGCGCGGATCGATGGCGATGTCGGCGATGAGCGGCTGCGTCTCCGGGGAGGGGCCGCGCAGGGGCGTGCGCGGCACGCCGTTCGCCCAGGCCGCCTGGAAGATCGCCCCCGCGATCGGCACGGAGACATGCCCGCCGGTCTGGCCGCGCCCGAGGGTGCGGCGGGTGCCGTCCGCGTTGTCGTAGCCGACCCAGACCACGACGGTGATCTCGTTCGAGAAGCCCGCGAACCACGCGTCGTTCTCGTTCTCGGAGGTGCCGGTCTTGCCCGCGACGCTGTTCGAGATCTTGGCGAGGGCGGCGGCGGTGCCGTGCTGGGTCACGCCCTGGAGCATGGTCTTGAGCTGATAGAACGCCACCCGGTCGGCCGAGCCGATCCGCACCGGCTCGCGGTTCGGATGGGTGAAGACCGGCTTGCCGTCGCGCTCGACGGATTCGAGGGCGTAGGGCGTCGGCCGCATGCCCTCGTTGGCGACGGCGGCGTAGAAGCCGGCGAGGTCGAGCATTCGCACCGGCTGCGCGCCGAGCACGAACGGGTAATAGGGCTCGCACTCGGCGTAGATCTGCGCCTCGAGGGCGATGTCGCAGACGCGCTTGAGGCTGTCGGGTGCCTTCGGGGCGATGCCGCCCTGAAGCAGGCGGGCGGTGACGAGGTTCTTCGAGAATTCGAGGCCCCGCCGCAGGGTGGTCGGCCCGGCGCCGCCGCCCTCGTAGTTCTTCGGCGACCACGAATCGCCGACACCGCCGATGGGCGGGAGGGTCACGGCGCTGTCGAGCACCAGCGTGTTCGGTTGGAGCCCGGCATTGAGGGCGGCGAGATAGGTCAGCGGCTTCAGGGTCGAGCCCGGCTGGCGCACCGATTGGGTGACGCGGTTCAGCTGGCTCATCGGGTAGGAGAAGCCCCCCGCCATGGCGAGGATGCGGCCGGTCTTGTTCTCCAGCACCAGGGCCGCGCCCTGGACGGTCGGCTTCACGCGGATCTGCGCCCTAGGCGCCCCGCGCCCCTCCGTGAGCTTCACCCGCACCACGTCGTAGGGCTGAAGCTTGCCGCGCGCGATGCCGGGATCGAGGGCCGCTACACGCCCGTCCTCGAGCCCGACCTTCACCGCGCCCTTGCCGCCCTCGAGGATGATGGCGAGGGGCCAATGCACGTCGTAGAGCGAGGGCCGGGCGCTCTCCAGCGCCCGCTGCCAGGCCGGCTTGCCGGCGACGAGGGCCGGGGCGGCCTTGCCCTTGCGGGAAACTTTCGCCGGCTCAGGCTTCGGAAGCTCGGGCTTGGCACCCGTCACCGCCGGGGCAGCCTGGGACAAGGCTTCCGGCGCGGGGGCGGCGGATTCGATCCGGCGGACGCTGTCCGCGAGGTTGAGTTCCGGGCCGGTGAAGGTCTGGCGGCCGGTGGAGCGCTCGTAGGTCGCGAGCCCGTCCTGCAACGCGGTCTCGACCGCGCGTTGCAGCGGCGCGTTCACCGTCGCCTTCACGGTGAAGGAGGCGGAGGTCAGGCTGTCGAGCCCCGCGACCGTGCGGGCTTCGCGCGACAGGTAGTCCACGAGGTAGAAGCCGGAATCACGCCGGGTGATCTCCACGGGCTTCAGCCCGAGATCGGCGGCGTTGGCCTTGGCCAACTCCGCGTCGGTGATGACGTTCTCTTCCTTCAGCCGCGCGAGCACGTAGCCGCGGCGCTCTCGGGCGCGCTCGGGATACTTGTCGGGGCTGTAGAAGTTCGGGCCCTTCGGCATTCCAGCGAGAAGGGCGGCTTCCGGCAGGGTGAGGTCCGAGACCGGCTTCCCGAAATAACTCTGCGCCGCCATCTCGATGCCGTAGGCGCCCCGGCCGAGATAGATGCCGTTGAGGTAGAGGCCAAGGATCTGCGGCTTGGTGAGGAGCTTTTCCAGCCGCGCCGCCACGATCATCTCGCGGATCTTGCGCTCGTAGGTGACGTCGTCGCCGACCGAGAGGTTCTTCACCACCTGCTGCGTGATGGTGGAGCCGCCGGCCGGACGCCCCGGCGAGGCGAGGTTGGCGATGAAGGCGCGGATCACCCCGCGCTCGTCGATCCCGTGGTGGCTCTCGAAGCGCTTGTCCTCGGCGGCGATGAACGCCTTCTGCACCAGGGGCGGCACGGCGGTGATCGGCACGACGAGGCGCCGGGCGTTCGGCTCGAAGGTCTCGGCGAAGGGCTTACCGGAGGCGTCGAGGATGCGGCTCATTCCCGGCAGGGCCTTGTCCCGCAGGGTCTCGGCGGCCGGCAGGTCCTTGGTCGCGTTGTCGTAGAATTCGATGACGGCCTTGGCGTCGAACGGCGAGTTCGGCGGGTCCTCACCCTTGCAGAACTGTTTGTAGCTCGTATTCAGCTCGTTGAGATCGAGCCCGTGCAGGATCTTCGGCGCCGTGGGGCCGGCGACGCTGGTCGGGTCCTCCATCGCCGTGGAGATCAGGTCGTCGAGGTTGATATCCTCGATGTCGAAGGCCTTGCGCATGTGGGTGCAGCCGTCGCGCAGGATGCGCACCACCTCCGGCCCGTCCTTGGCCGGATCGAACTGCGTCCGCAGCGAATCCGGCCGGGTCGTCACCTGGCTCAGCGTCAGGGCGGTCGCGAACAGCTTGATGAGGATGATGTTCATACAGGCCGGGGCGGCGGGACGCGGGTCTCAGGGGACGTTGGGGAGTCCCGCCTGAACAGGGCGTGCACAACGCGGCTGTTTTATGATGCCGGCCTACGCGGTGGACCACGGGGGGACGGGCTTGTGGCCCTGCGCCGCCACGGCTAGTTTCCGCGCCCCGGACAGAAAAAAGGCCACCCCCGAAGGAGCGGCCCGAAGTCTAGGGAGGAAACGCCCAAGAAGGGCAACAGGACCGCGACGCCATCGCGTTCCTGCGATGCAACAAGTACGATGACGCGTTGCAGCAAGCAAGGCACGGGGCGTCGCGCCCGGCATGCGCCAAGCGCATAGCTCAGCGGTTTCAGGGCGTCGGTACGTCCTCAGTGAGACGGTCGACCGACAAAAGGTAATCCACCAGGGCGTCTCGGTCGGCGGCGGCGAAGCCCGCCTGCTCATCGACCCAGAAGGCGTGGCCCTTCCCCGTGACCCGCGCGGTGCGGGCCTTCTCCGAGGCGGCGTTCGCGGCCACGACCGCTTCGCGCAGCTGCCGGTCCACGAGGGCGCGCAGGCTGTTGGCCGGGTCGGCGGCGATGCCCTTGTCCAGGGTGCCCGGCACGCCGAAATCCTTTCCGGCATCGGGCCCGACGCTGACGCCGGAATCGTGCAGGTAGGGCGCCGTCCAGGCGAGGCCGACGAGGTTCGGCACCTTGTATCCGCCCTCCGTCCCGCCCTGGCCCCAGGCGAGCAGCACCTGCGACAGCCGGTCGGGCGCGATGGGGAGGGGTACGAGCGTCGGATTCGCCGGCAGCGGGAAGGGCGTGTCCGTGGCGAACATCGCGGGCGGCGAGAGCCGCGCCTCCATCTTGGCGCCCGCGCGGGCGCGGGTCGGCTCCGTGCCGATCTCGGCCTCCGGGATCACCCGGTGGTTCGTCAGCGCCGGGCCGGAATGGCAGGCGCCGCAGCCGGCCCGCTCGAACACCGCCCGGCCCTGGCGCGCCGTGGTCGCGTCCGCCTTGGCCTGCGGCGGGCGCAGCAGGTTCTGGAAGGCGGACATGGCGTTGTTGGCGTAGTTCGCCGGCTCTCCCGGCACCGAGGCGAACAGCCCGTTGTCGGTCATGTAGTTCGTGGCCGGATAGGTGGAGAGCACGGCGTAGCTGTTGAGGCCGGGGGAGGCCGGCGTCGGGTCGGCCTCGCGCAGCACCTCGGAGGGGCGGCGTTGACCGGCGGGGTCGTAGCGCAGCGGGCCCTTGGGGGCGCCGCGCAGGAGGATGCCGAGATAGGTTTCCGGGTCGAGCCCGAAGAGCCAGGGCGCGGCGGCGGCGAGTTGCGTCGTGTCGGAATTTGCCGCGTGGACGTTGTTGTTGAGCGAGGGCAGGCCGCCGAACGGCCCCAGCGTCTCGCGCCCGCTCCAGCTATAGGGCTCGCCATAGGCCGAGAAGCTCGACGGGATCGAGGTCGGGTTTGTCACCCGGTCGGCGGAGGAATCGAAGCTGCCCGGCGGCCAACTCGCCACCTGCACCTTGGTCGCCGCCTCGACGGCCTCCGCATCCGGCAGGGCCGACCCCTTGGCGTCCGCCTCCGGCACGCTCGCATGCATGAAGTAGGCGGACGAGTTCCTGGCCAGCGCCATCAGCAGGCCGGCATTGAGGTCGGTGTTGGGCGCGCCCTCCACCACCTTGCCGCTCGCCGGGTCCACCGCCGCGTGGCAGAGGGCGCAGGTGATCCCCATGCGCAGGTGGCCCCGGTCGTAGAAGCTCCTGATGCCGATGATGAAGGCGCCGCCCTTCGGCACGTCGAGGCCGGTCGGGACGCGCTCGCCCTTCCTGTAGGTCTTTTCGCCGATGGTGATGTCGTGGGCCAGCGGCACCTGGAGGTTCGTGGTGGCCCCGCCCTTCAGGGCGGCCACGGCGCGGACCACCTCGAAGGGGGTGATCGCCCCGTCGAGCATCCCCATCACGTCGGTGAGGAACACCTCGTTGCCGAAGGTCTCGCGGTAGAAGGCCTCGCGCCCCCGCGCGATCACCTTGTCGTCGATGGCGACCGCGCCGTTCTCCGGCGAGAGGATGCGCCGGCCTTCCTCCGTGCCGCGCAGCCTGTCGGCCTCGTCCCTGGCGATGCGCCGGCCCAGCACGTCGAAGGCGGTGGTGAGCGGCGAGCGGCCGGGATTGGCGAGGTCGGCGGCATCCGGCATCGGCGCGTAGCTGAACCGGCCGAGCCCGGCGGCGGCTCCGATCCCGACGACGAGGACGGCGCCGGTGAGAGCCAGAACGGTTCGTTTGCGGCCCACGTCTCGACCTCTTCCTGCAGGCTCGGGGAAACGAGCGCGTGCACAACCGCCGGAGCACGGGGAAGTTCGGCTGCGCCGGGTGCGGCCGGCTTTCCGGCGCGTTAGAAGGAGCCCTCCCACACGACGACGAACGAGCCGCCTCATGCCAGGAACGCCCCGCGCCGGGATCATCCCGGTCACGCCCTTTCAGCAGAACTGCACGCTGATCTGGGACGACGCCACCAAGGTCGGCGCCGTGGTGGACCCCGGCGGGGACCTCGACCGGATCCAGGCGGCCATCGCGGAGCAGGGGGTGAGCGTGGAGAAGATCCTCCTCACCCACGGCCATGTCGACCACGCCGCCGGTGCGGACGAACTCCGCGAGAGGCTCGGCGTGCCGATCGAGGGGCCGCACCTCGCCGACAAGTTCCTCCTCGAATCCCTGCCGGCGACGGCGGCCCAATACGGCCTCGACCCCGCCCGGCCGGTGACGCCCGACCGCTGGCTCGACCAGGGCGACACGGTGCAGGTCGGCGCGTTGACCTTCGACATCCTGCACTGCCCCGGCCATTCCCCCGGCAGCGTGGTGTTCGTGAGCCGCGACGCGCGCTTCGCCCTCGTCGGAGACGTGGTGTTCAAGGGCTCCATCGGCCGCACCGATTTGCCCGGCGGCAATCATGAGCAATTGATCCGCGCCATCAAGGAGAAGGTGCTGCCGCTCGGCGACGACATCGCCTTCATCCCCGGCCACGGTCCCACCGGCACGCTCGGCGAAGAGCGCGTCTCCAACCCCTTCCTGCAGGGCTGAACCCCATGGACAAGCGCCGCATCGGACGCTCCGACCTCACGGTCGCCCCCTTCTGCCTCGGCGGCAACGTCTTCGGCTGGACGGCGGACGAGGCCACCTCCTTCGCGATCCTCGACCGGTTCGTGGAGCAGGGCTTCGACTTCATCGACACGGCGGATGTCTATTCCCGCTGGGCGCCGGGCCATCGGGGCGGCGAGTCCGAGGCGGTGATCGGCCGCTGGCTCGCGGCCCGGCCGGCTGCGCGGGAGACGATCGTGCTCGCCACCAAGGTCGGCATGGACATGGGCGAGGCCGGCAAGGGCCTTTCCGCCGCCCATATCGAGCGGGCCTGCGAGGCGTCGCTCCGCCGGCTCCAGACCGACCGGATCGACCTCTACCAATCGCATCTCGACGATGCCGAGGTGCCGTTCGAGGAGACGCTGACCGCCTACGACAGGCTCGTCCGCGCCGGGAAGGTGCGGGCCATCGGCGCCTCGAACTACGAGGCCGGTCGCCTGTCGCAGGCGCTGGCGGTCTCGCGGGGCAAGGGCCTGCCCCGCTACGAGTGCCTGCAGCCGGAATACAGCCTCGCCGCCCGGGGCTACGAGGCGGAGCAGGAGCCCCTGTGCCGTGCGGAGGAGGTCGGCGTGATCGGCTACTTCTCTCTCGCGGCGGGCTTCCTCACCGGCAAGTACCGCGAGGCGGGATCGGCCACCGGCCGGGCGCGGGAGAACCGGGTCGCGCCCTATCTCAACCCGCGCGGCTTCGCCCTCCTTGATGAGCTCGACGCCGTCGCGCGCGACCACGACGCGAGCCCGGCCCAGGTGGCGCTCGCCTGGATCATCGCCCGGCCGGGCATCACCGCCCCCATCGCCAGCGCGACCTCCGTGGCGCAACTGGACGAGCTGCTGGGTGCCGCCCGGCTGGCCCTGTCACCCGAGGCCGTGGCCCGTCTCGACGCGGCGAGCGAGGGGGGAATCACCGACGCGGCGTAGGCGTCCACAGGCTGCCGAGAACGCGTGCATGGCCGGGTGATCCCCGGCCATAAGTGCGTGCATCGGCAGCACAAAACCCCTATATTGGGCGAACAGGAAGCATGAGCAGGCTGGCGCCTCCGCCGCGTACACGCACAGCGAGAGATGTCCGCCGCCTGCCCGAGGAAGTTCATGGCCGATACACCCGAGACCCAGCCTGCCGAGTACGGCGCTGAATCGATCCGTGTGCTCAAGGGGCTCGACGCCGTCCGCAAGCGCCCCGGAATGTACATCGGTGATACCGATGACGGTTCCGGCCTCCACCACATGGTCTACGAGGTGGTCGACAACGCCATCGACGAGGCGCTCGCCGGCCATGCCGACCTCGTCACCGTGACCCTGAACGCCGACGGCTCCGTCACCGTCACCGACAACGGGCGCGGCATTCCCGTCGATATCCACAAGGAAGAGGGCGTCTCGGCGGCCGAGGTCATCATGACCCAGCTGCACGCGGGCGGGAAGTTCGACCAGAACTCCTACAAGGTCTCGGGCGGCCTGCACGGCGTCGGCGTCTCGGTGGTGAACGCCCTCTCGCAGTGGCTGAAACTGCGGATCTGGCGGAACGACACCGAGCACGCGATGGAGTTCCGCCATGGCGATGCGGTGGCGCCGCTCAAGGTGGTCGGCCCCGGCGGCGGCCGGCGCGGCACGGAAGTGACCTTCCTGCCCTCCACCGGCACCTTCACGATGATCGAGTTCGACTATCCGACGCTGGAGAAGCGCCTGCGCGAGCTGGCCTTCCTCAATTCGGGCGTGCGCATCGTCCTGACCGATGCCCGCCACGCCGAGAAGAAGCGCGAGGAACTGTATTACGACGGCGGCATCGAAGCCTTCGTGCGCTACCTCGACCGCTCGAAGAAGCCGATCGACGGCATGACCAACCCGGTGGTCGTCCGCGCCGAGCGCGACGGCATCCGCGTGGAATGCGCCTTCTGGTGGAACGACTCGTTCAACGAGACGGTGCTGCCCTTCACGAACAACATCCCGCAGCGCGACGGCGGCACCCACATGGCGGGCTTCCGCGCCGCCCTGACCCGCCAGATCACCGGCTATGCCGACAGTTCCGGCGTCTCGAAGCGCGAGAAGGTGTCGCTGACCGGCGAGGATTGCCGCGAGGGGCTGACGGCGGTCATCTCGGTGCAGGTGCCCGACCCGAAATTCTCGTCACAGACCAAGGACAAGCTCGTCTCGTCCGAGGTGCGCCCCGCCGTCGAGAACGTGCTGAACGAGGGCCTTTCGACCTGGCTGGAGGAGAACCCGCAGCAGGCGCGGGTGGTGATGAGCAAGGTGGTGCTCGCGGCCTCCGCCCGCGAGGCGGCCCGCAAGGCCCGCGAGACCGTGACCCGCAAGGGCGCGCTCGACATCGCCTCGCTCCCCGGCAAGCTCGCCGACTGCCAGGAGCGCGATCCGTCCAAGTGCGAGATCCTGCTCGTCGAGGGCGACTCGGCCGGCGGATCGGCCAAGCAGGGGCGCGACCGCGCCTTCCAGGCCGTCCTTCCGCTGCGCGGCAAGATCCTCAACGTCGAGCGCGTCCGGGCCGACCGGATGCTGTCCTCGGCCGAGATCGGCACGCTCATCACGGCGCTGGGCGCCGGGATCGGCCGCTCCTCGACCGACCGCGAGGGCTTCAACCCGGACAAGCTCCGCTACCACCGCATCATCATCATGACCGATGCCGACGTGGACGGCTCGCACATCCGCACCCTGCTGCTCACGTTCTTCTTCCGGCAGATGCCGGAGCTGATCGACCGGGGGCATCTCTATATCGCGCAGCCGCCGCTCTATAAGGCCGAGCGCGGGCGCCGGGCGATCTACCTGAAGGACGAGCGGGCGCTCGAAGATTACCTGATCGAGCAGGGCGTCGAGGGGGCGATCCTGCGCCTCTCCACGGGGGCCGAGTTCACCGGCCCGCAATTGCGGGCGCTGGTCGATGAGGCGCGCGGCTTCCGCGGCGTCATCCAGGGGTTGCACACCCGCTACGACCGCTCGGTGGTGGAGCAGGCGGTTCTGGCCGGCGCCTTCGACCCCGAGATCGACAACCGCCCCGGTGAGGCGGAGGTGCTGGCGGACACGACCGCCAAGCGCCTCGACCTGATCGCCGACGAGATCGAGCGCGGCTGGGAGGGGGAGGCGGCCGAGGGCGGCTACCGCCTGACCCGGACGCTGCGCGGGGTGAAGCAGGTCGCCATGCTCGATGCCGGGCTCGTGACCTCGCAGGAGGCCCGCCGCCTCGCCGAGCGCGCCGACGCCTTCCGGGAGATCTACGGCGAGCCGGTGACGCTCATCCGCAAGACGGACGAGACGGTGCTCCACGGCCCGGTCGGCCTGTTCGAGGCGGTGATGGCCTTCGGCCGCAAGGGCCTGCAATTGCAGCGCTACAAGGGCCTCGGCGAGATGACCGCCCAGCAGCTCTGGGAAACGACGCTGGACCGCGACGTGCGCTCGCTGCTCCAAGTGAAGGTGAAGGACGCCACCGATGCCGGCGACCTGTTCGTGAAGCTGATGGGCGACGTGGTGGAGCCGCGCCGCGAGTTCATCCAGGAGAACGCGCTCAGCGTGGCGAATCTCGACGTGTGACGCCCACGCGGGCGGTGGCCCTCACTCCGCCGCCGCCCGCCGCTTTTCCTGCGCGCGGCCGAGCCACAGGCTGTTGAACAGCCACAGGATCGAGAGCGGCACGGCGACGCCGGAGATGCCGGCCGTGCCCAGGCCCAGGGCGCCGAGTCCCGTGAAGGACCACGCCCCCGCCTGATCCCCCAGGCGATAGACCACCGTGTCGATGAAGCTCTTCGCCTTGTAGCGGTCCTCGCGCGGCACCACCGTGAACAGCACTTCGCGGATCGGCCGGGCGATGGCGAAGTTGCCGGCCCGGCGCAGCACCTGGAACCCCACGATCACGCCGATGGTCGGCGCATAGACCAGCGCGGCGAAGCCGAAGACGCTGAACAGCGGCAGGATCGCCAGCGTCGCCGCGACCCCGAGCCGCCCGACGATCCGTCCGGTAAGGAACAGCTGCACGCCGAGGGTGAGCACGTTCACCGCGAGGTCGACGCTCGCGAAGAAGGCGGTCTGCGATTGCCGGTCGGGGAAGCTGCGCTTGGCGATGCCCGCCTGCTCGAAATAGAGGAAGGTCGAGGTGATCGAGAACAGCAGCAGGAACAGGGCGATGTTGAGGAGGTAGGGCGAGGCCAGGGTGCGGGTGATGCCGGACCAGACGCTGCCGCCGATGGCGGTGTCCCGCGTCGTCCCCTCGTTGCCGCCGCCCGGCACCTCGTGCAGCTGTTGCGCCAGCCGGGCGAGGCCGCGCATCGAGAACACCGCCGCCTCCAGCAGCACGACGGCGCAGAGCATCAGCCCCCAGGTCGGGACGTTCCTGGCGAGCCCCGCCGTCGTCGCCGAGCCGGCGATGGCGCCGAGCGTCGCCCCGGCCGCGATGAAGCCGAACAGGCGCCGTCCCTGCTCGTTGGTGAAGACATCGACGATGGTCGCCCAGAAGATCGACACCACGAACAGGTTGAAGATCGACAGCCAGATGAAGAACACCCGGCCGATCGCGACGTCCCAATCCGGCGGCGCGAGGTAGAGCGCGGCGGCGAAGCCGAGGATGTTCAGGGCGAAGAAGCGGTAGGTGAGCGGCACGAACCGCGCGCGGGGCAGGCGCTTCACCAGCCAGGCGAAGGGCAGGTTCAGCGCCAGCATGCCGACGAGGGTGGCGGTGAACAGCCAGGGCAGGTTCTCGATGCCCCCCGCCACGCCCATCTGGTCGCGGATCGGCCGCAGGACGTAATAGGCGGCGAGGATCGAGAAGATGTAGGCCCAGGACCACGCGAGCGCCGGCCCTTCCCCGGGCCGGATGTCGATGAGCCGTGCAAGGGGGCCGCGTTGGGGCGCGGCCGCCTGCCCATCGCTCACTTGGCGAGCCCGAGCTTCTCTTTCAGTTCCGGCGCGGTGACGTCGTGGCCGAAGCCGGGGGCGCCGATGGCGACCTTGTCGGCGTCCTTCAGGCCGCCGATCACCACCGGGTCGAACCCGGCGTCGCGGACCAGCCCCTCGGCCACCTTCAGGGCCTGCGGGTCGTCTCCGGCGATCGGGATCGCCATGCGGCCGCCTGCGCGGTCCTTGCCGCCGTTCGCGCCCTCCTTGGCGAAGATCTTGTAGTTCGCCGAACTGAAGGCCCGCACCAGCTTCGCGCCGGGGAAGTACTTCGCGGAGGTGATGCCGAGGCCGTCCTTCTGCACCTCGTCGTAGAGGGCGCCGTCCCGCTTCTGCGTGGCGTTGCCGGCATCGAGCACGACCTTGCCTTTCAGGAGCGGGCCGACCTCCTTCGAGAGTTCGGGATAGGCGTTGTAGGGCACGGCCAGGAACACCGCGTCGGCGAAGCGGATCGCCTCCTCCGGCGTGCCGGCCTTCGCCTTGGCGCCGAGTTCGTCCACGAGGGGCTTCAGCTTCTCGGGGTGGCGCGAGGCGAACATCACCTCGTGCCCGTCCTTCACCCACAGCCCGCCGATCGTGCCGCCGATGTTGCCGCCGCCGATCACGCCGATCTTGATCTTGCCGCCGGAGTCCTGCGCGAGCACAGGGCTCGCGGTGAGGGCGAGGGCGGCGCCGAGGGCGAGCGCCGCGCGGCGCGAGAGCATGTCAGAGCGCATCGATGAAGGCCTCCATCTGCTTGCGCTGTCCGGCATCGGGCAGCGGGTCGTGGGCGGCGCCGAGGTTGTCCTCGACGTAGGACGCCTTGGCCATTCCGGGGATCGGGCATGTCACCGCCCGGTGGCCGAGGACGTATTTCAGGAAGAATTGCGGCCAACTCCGGCAGCCGATCTCCTTCGCCACGGGCGGGAGGTCCTTGCCGCGCACCGCGTTGAACAGCCGGTCCCGCCCGAAGGGCACGTTGATCATCACCGCGATGCCCTTGTCGGCCGCGAGCGGCAGGATGCGCTCGGCGGCGGCGCGGTTGTCGATGGCGTAGTTCACCTGCACGAAGTCCAGCGGCTCGGCGCGCATGACCGGTTCGAGCCCGTCGAACTGGTTGTCCCGCCAGACGGTGACGCCGACGTAGCGGATCTTCTTCTCGCCCTTGAGGTCGCGCAGGACGGCGAGGTTGTCCTTCGTGTCGATGAGGTTGTGGACCGCCACCAGATCGAGGTGGTCCGTGCGCATGCGCTGGAGGGAGCGGGCGAACTCGGCCCGCGTCTCGTCGCGGCCCCTGGTGTCGACCTTGCTCGCGAGGAAGACCTTGGAGCGCAGGTCGCCCTCCGACAGGATCAGGCCGAGCACGTCCTCGGCGGTGCCGTAGCTCGGCGCCGTGTCGATCACCGTGCCGCCGAGCCGGACGAAGGTCTCGACCGCCTCGCGCAGGGGCTTCACCGGCTCCGGCGCCGGCTCGACTTCGTAGCGGCGCGACGTGCCGATGCCCATCGCCGGCAGCATCTCGCCGGAGGACGGGATCGGCCGGCGGATCACGCCGGGCTCCGCGGCGGCCTCGCGGAGCGCGACCGGCGCGAGGGCGGCGGCGCCGAGGAGGGTGCGGCGAGACATGGGCATCGGGCTCGTCCTTCTGGCGTGGGGGGCCGTGTCAGTCTTCCTCGGGCGGGTCCTCGAACTCGGCGCCCTCGGTGTCGGGGGCGATGCGGAACCGGTACTCGTCGATGGCGAGGAAGGCCCGGTGGGCGGCCTGGACGTCGATCCCGTCGCGGACCACGAGGGTCTGGAAGTCGATGAACAGGCGGGCGATGCGCCCCTCCTCGGTGAGGGTGGCCAGCGCCGACGAACTCGCCCCGGCCCGCATGGCGAAGCGCTTGGCGGCCTCCGCCTCCGCCAGCGGCAGCACGACCACCTGCCCGGCGGTCTCCGGCCGGAGGTCGGCCCAACGGGCCGGCGTCCAGGCGATAATGGCGTCGAGTTGCTTCATTGTGTCCCGATCCGTCTCCGCGATCGCCCGTCCCGCACGGGGTCAGATAGGGGAGGGCCGGGCCCAAGGCCATCACGTTGTCGCGGCGGCGCGGACGTGGTGTGTTGCGCGCAACGGGATGCACGAGGCTTCATGGACGCGAGGAACACGGTCGCCGACACGGCCGGGCGGCACGGGCGCGAGATCACGATGCGGGGCCTCGTCCTCGGCGCCGTGATCACCGTCGCCTTCATGGCGGCCAACGTCTACATGGGCCTGAAGACGGGCATGACGTTCTCGTCCTCGATCCCAGCGGCGCTGCTGTCGATGGGCGCCCTGCGGCTCGCGGGCGGCGGCATCCTCGAGAACAACATCGTGCAGACCCAGGCCTCGGCGGCCGGGACGTTGTGCAACGTCATCCTCGTCCTGCCCGGTCTCGTGCTGATCGGCTACTGGCAGGGGTTCCCGTTCTGGGAGACGAGCCTCGTCTGCCTCATCGGCGGCTGGCTCGGCGTCGCCTTCTCGATTCCCCTGCGGCGGGCGCTCGTCACCGGCAGCAAGCTGCCCTACCCGGAGGGCATCGCCGCCGCGGAGGTGCTCCGCGCCGGGCATACCGAGGAGGGGCGGGGCGGCCTCTCCACCCTGCTTGCCGCCGCCGCCGGGTCCGGCCTAGTCGCGTTCCTCACCAATGGGCTGCGGGTGCTGGCGGACGGCGTGCTCACGGCCTTTTCCCTCGGCGGCGCCGCGTTCAGCATCGGCAGCGGGTTCTCCCTCGCCCTGATCGGGGTCGGCTATCTCGTCGGCATCGGCGCCTGCCTTGCGCTGCTCACCGGCGTCGCCATCGCCTGGGGCCTCCTCGTGCCGCTCCTCACCGCCTTCGGGCCCGTCGCCGGGGTGAGCCCGGGGGAGGCGGCGCAGGCGGTCTGGTCGGGGCAGGTCCGGCTCGTCGGGGCGGGGATCATCGCGGTCGGCGGGTTCTGGACGGTCGCCGCCCTGGCGCGGCCGATCCTCGCGAGCATCGTCGCGGCGGCCGAAGCGGCCGGTCGCCCCGTCCGCGACCTGCCCCGGCAGGAGCGCGACCTGCCGATCCGCTGGGTGGGCCTCGGCACGCTGCTCCTCACCCTGCCGCTCGCGTGGCTGTTCATGGGGTTCAGCACGGCGGCCGGGCTGTCCGGCCCGGAGGCGGCGGGGGTGACGGCGGCCTGCGTGCTGTTCTGCCTCCTGTTCGGGGCCGCGATGGCGGCGGTGTGCGGCTACCTCGCCGGCTTGCTCGGCTCCTCGACCAGCCCGATCTCCGGCATCGGCATCCTCTCGGCGATGGTCGGGGCGCTGGCGGTGCCCCTCGTCGTCGGTGCCACCGCCTCGCCCGACATCCAGCGCTTCGCCATGGCGGCGGTGCTGCTCGCCGCCTCGGTGGTGGTGACAGCCTCCTCCATCGCCAACGACAATTTGCAGGACCTGAAGACCGGCCAGCTCGTGGACGCGACGCCCTGGCGCCAGCAGGCGGTGCTGCTGCTCGGGGTGGCGGTGGGCTCGGTGGTGATCGTGCCGCTGCTGTCGCTGCTCTACAACGCCTACGGCTTCGTCGGCGCGCTGCCCCGGCCGGGCATGGACCCGCGCGAGGCGCTGGCGGTGCCGCAGGCGGCCCTCGTCACGCAGATCACGCAGGGCATCGTCCATGCGACGCTGCCCTGGCCGATGCTGCTGCTCGGCGGCCTACTCGGCCTCGTGGCGGTGGGGCTGGAGGTGGTGCTGAAGCGGCGCGGCTTCAGCTTCCCGGCGCTGACGGTCGGGATCGGCATGTACCTGCCCCTGTCCGTAGAGATGACGATCGGCCTCGGCGGCATCCTCGGCTTCGCCTGCGAGCGGGTGCTGCGGCGGCGCGATCCCGGCGCGATCGAGCCATCCCGTCGCCGGGGCGTGCTGATCGCCTCGGGGCTTCTGGTCGGCGAGAGCTTCGTCGGCGTCGGCCTTGCAGCCATCGACGCCGCCACCGGGCGGACGGGCTCCCTGTCGCTGGCCGGATCCCTCGGCGGCGGCACGGTGCTGTGGCTCGGCCTCGCCACGTTCGGCCTCGGGCTCGGTGCCATCGCCGCCGCCCTGACGCGCCCGCGCAGGATTTGAACCGGAACCGCCACGCGCCCCGTTGACACCGAGCGCCGGCTCTTCCTATACCGCGCCGGTCGCACGCAGCCCCCACGGGGCGGCAGCGCATTGGGGCGGGGTAGCTCAGCTGGTTAGAGCAGAGGAATCATAATCCTTGTGTCGGGGGTTCAAATCCCTCCCTCGCTACCAATTCAGCAACCCCGCTAAGAACTTAGCGGGGTTTTTGTTTGCGCGCGCGGCAGGCCGGCGGCGGAAGGGTCACGCCCGCAGGGCCGGCTTCTCGGCGGTGATCGCGGCGGCGTCCGCCTCGCTCAGGGACGGGCGCACCACCGGCGGGTGCATGGGATCGTAGCCCTCGGGCATCGCGTCCCGCAGGGTGCGGGAGCGGGTCACGAGGAAGTCGATCAGGTGGTTGCGCAGGGCATAATAGCCGGGCGCGTGGTGCAAGTGCGTCCGGTCCCGGTCCTTCGGCAGCGGGTTCTCGACGATCTCGGCCACCTTCGCCTCGGGGCCGTTGGTCATCAGCACGATCCGGTCGGCGAGGTAGATCGCCTCGTCCACGTCGTGGGTGATCATGAACACCGTCTGCCCGGTCTCGACGCAGATCCGGCGCACCTCGTCCTGCAACGTGCCGCGGGTCAGCGCGTCGAGCGCCGAGAAGGGCTCGTCCATCAGCAGGATCTTGGGTTCGATGGAGAGGGCGCGGGCGATGCCGACCCGCTGCTTCATGCCCCCCGACAATTCGGAAGGCCGCTTGTGCTCCGAGCCCGCGAGGCCGACCGTGGCGATGGCCTTCCGGGCCCGCGCCTCGACCTCCGCCCGCTTCGCCTTCCGCCAGCGCGAGGAGACCGCGTAGGCCACGTTGCCGAGGACGCTGCGCCAGGGCAGCAGCGCATGGCCCTGGAAGATCACCGCCCGGTCGAGGCTCGTGCCCGCGATGGCCTGCCCGTCCACAATGACGACGCCCTCGCTCGGCGCTTCGAGCCCCGCGAGGATGTTCAGCACCGTGGTCTTGCCGCAGCCGGAATGGCCGATCATGCAGACGAATTCGCCCCGCCGCACCGGCAGCCACAGGTTCTCGAAGATCGTGGTCTGCTTGCCGCCGGGGGCCGGATAGCGCCGGGCGATCCCCTCGATGGAGATGAACTTGTCGGACGAGGTCGTCCGGCGGGTCTCGGCCACGGGGCGGGCCTGCCGCGCGAAGGGCAGAAGCGTGCTCATGCGGGCCTCATTCGGGGAAGGTGACGAGGGCTTGCGCGCGGGCCAGCAACTGGTCGAGCACCATGCCGACGAGGCCGATCACCAGGATCGACGTGATCACATTGGTGATCGACAGGTTGTTCCACTCGTTCCAGACGAAGTAGCCGATGCCGGTGCCGCCCACGAGCATCTCGGCGGCGACGATGACGAGCCACGCGATGCCGATGGAGATGCGCATCCCCGTCAGGATCGTCGGGGCCGCCGCCGGCAGGATCACCGTGAAGGCCCGGCGCACCGGCCCGACCTCCAGGGTGCGGGCGACGTTGAGCCATTCCTTGCGCGTGCTGGACACGCCGAACACCGTGTTGATCAGCATCGGCCACAGGGCGCAGATGAAGATCACGAAGATCGCCGAAAGGCTCGAATCCTTGATCGTGTAGAGGGCGAGCGGCATCCACGCCAAGGGCGAGACCGGCTTCATGATCTGGATGAACGGATCGAGCGCCCGGCTCATCAGGGGCGACATGCCGATGAGGAATCCCACCGGGATCGCCACCAGCACCGCCAAGCCATAGCCCAGGGCCACGCGGCCGATGGAATAGGCCAGCTGGATGCCGATGCCCTTGTCGTTCGGCCCCCGGTCGTAGAACGGATCCTTCAGGTGCTTCCAGATCGTCGCCCCGACATCGAGGGGGCCGGGCATGGCCGATTTGCCGGTCGTGGCGGTCTCGCCCATCAGGGCCGCGTATTCCGGGTCCATGGCTTCGGTCTTGCCGACGCCACTCACCGCGATCTGCCAGCCGAACAGGACGAGGGCGAGGAGGATCAGCGAGAGCGCCCCGGCCCTCAACGGTAGCGAGCGCTGCATGGCTCAGCTCGCACGCTTGATGGCGAAGGATTCGAGGTATTCCTTCGGCTTCGAGGGATCGAAGGTCTTGCCCATGACCACGAAGGTCTTGGTGGTCGCCTCCGGGGGCGTCATCCCGTCCTGGCGCATCAGCTTGGCCGCGTCGGTGGCGCGGTAGACTTGGCGAGCCACCGCCGCGTAATCGATATCGCCCTTGATCTGGCCCCAGCGCTTCATCTGCGTCAGCGTCCAGATGGCGAAGCTCTCGTAGGGGAAGGGATCGAAGGCGATCCGCTTCGGGTCCTTCTTCACGCTGCCGAGCCCGTCCGCGTAGGTGCCGGTGAGGACCTGCTCCACCACCGTCACCGGCTGGTTCAGGTAGTTGGCGGGGGCGATGGCGGCGGCGATCTCCTTCCGGTTCTCCGGCTTCGAGGCATAGGCGGTGGCCTGAAGGACGGCGCGCAGCAGCGCGGCCGTGGCGTTGGGCATCTCGCGGATCGTGTCCTGCGCCACCGAGAAGGAGCAGCAGGGATGCCCGTCCCAGATCTCCTTCGACAGGATATGGATGAAGCCCACGCCGTCGTAGACCGCCCGCTGGACCAAGTTGTCGGGGGCGAGGAACCCGTCGATGTTGTCCGCCCGCAGGTTGGCGACCATCTCCGGCGGGGGCACGAGGCGCAATTGCACATCGGTGTCGGGGTCGATCCCATGCTCGGCGAGGTAGTAGCGCAGCAGGTAATTGTGGTTCGAGTAATCGAACGGGATCGCGAGCTTGAAGCCCTTCCAGTTCTTCGGGTCGCGGTTGTCCTTGTGCTTGTTGGCGAGGCAGATTGCCTGCCCGTTGACGTTCTCGATGGCCGGGACCGCGAAGGGCACGGGGTTCGAGCCGAGGCCCAGGGTAAGGGCGAGCGGCATCGGCGCCAGCATGTGGGCGGCGTCGTATTCCTTGTTCAAGGTCTTGTCGCGCACCACCGCCCAGCCTGCGGTCTTCACCACATCGACGTTGAGCCCCTGCTTCTCGTAGAAGCCCATGGGCTTGGCCATGATGATCGGCGTCGCGCAGGTGATCGGGATGAAGCCGACCTTCAGGTCCGTCTTCTCCGGCTTGCCCGCCTCCGCGAAGGCCTCGGCGATGAAGCCCGTGGGCAGGAACTGGTTCACGGCCGCCGCCGCCGTCGCGAGGCCCACGCTGCGCAGGAAGGCGCGGCGTTCGGCGGCGTGCGGGAACAGCGCCCGCATCATCGTCGCCTCCACGGCCTGCGTGATGGCGGCATCGCCCGAGGGGAGCGCCGCCTCGTGGGCGGCCTGATCCGCATGGCCCCCGCAGGAGCAACCGCCCCGGAGGCGACGCGGGGTGCCGAAGGGCTTGTCGAACAGGGCCATCGCGATCTCCGGCGGGGTGGTCTCAGAAACTCACAGCAACACTTGCGCCAACAGCGGCGCTAGGCGGCCAGCCAGGCGACGACCTCGCCACCCTGGCGCTGCTCCATCGCGAGCCGGCGCTCGCTCTCCTCGGTGACGTGCCAGGGGGCGCCGCTCACGGGCACGCCATGAAGCTCGATCGGGGCCGAGCGGGTCTTCAGGCGGATGACGGGGGCGGCGTGGGCATAGCCGGGGCTCTCCCGGCCGAGGATCGCCCGCGCGATTACCTGGGCCTGCCGTGCCACCGGCTCGATGAAGCGGCAGGGGCTGCCGGCGATGCTGATGCAATCGCCGAGCGCGAAGATGTCGGGGGCGCTGGTGCGCAGGGTTGCCGGATCGACGGCGATGCCCTTGTCGAAGGCGAGCCCGGCCCCGCGCACGAGGCGGGAGGGCGTCGCGAGCCCGGTCGCGGCGATGACGGTCCCGGCGACGAGGCTCGTCCCATCGGCGAGGGCGAGGGCGATGTCGCCCTCCGGCCGGCGGGCGAGGCCGTTCACCAGGGTGCCACCCCGGAAGCGGACGCCGAGCCCGCCGAGCCCGGCGAGCAGACGGCGCGCGGCCTGTTCCGGCAGGAGTTCGGGCAGGGGCCGCGCCTCGGCCCCGATGAGCGTCACCCTGTGACCGGCCCGCGCCAGATCCTCGGCCAGCTCGCAGCCGACCAAGCCGGCGCCGATGATGGCGACGTTGCGGGGCCCCTGCGCCAGTTCGGCATGCAGGCCGGACCACGCGGCGAGGTCGTTCACCCGCCAGCACAGGGCGGGGTCGAGGCAGGCGGGCAGGGCGGGGCGGGCGCCATGGGCGAGGACGAGATGGGTGTAGGGCAGGGTGCCGCGCGTGGTGCGCAGGCTGTGCCGCTCCGGCGAGAGGCCGATGGCGAAGGTCTCGCTCATTAGCCGCGCCCCGAGGCGGGAAGCGGCTTCCGTACCCGTTTCCCGGCGCAGGTCGGAGGGCGAGAGGCCGCGCCCGAGGGCGATGGAGAGTTCCGGCTTGTGGTAGAGGTCGCCGCCGCAGGCGGTCACGAGGGTGATCGGGATCTCGGCGTCCTCGGCGCGGATCGCCTCGGCCGTGCTCCAGCCGGCGAGGCCGGCACCGACGATCACCACGCCCGGCCGCCGCTGCGGCGCGACCGCCACCGGCGGCGCCGCGACCGGGGTTCGCCGTCGGTAGGGCTCGAAATCCGCTTTGGTCACGCCGCAGATCGGGCAGGCCCAATCGTCGGGTATGTCGGCGAAGCGCGTGCCGGGGGGCAATCCGCCGTCCGGGTCGCCCTCGCCCTCGTCGTAGATCAGCCCGCAGGCCCGGCAGAGGAACTGTTTCCAGGGGCCGAGGCCGTCCGTGGGGTCGGGGGCGATCATGTCCGGCCTCCGGTGCCGGCCGGCAGGATGTCCCGCGAGAGCCGCGCCATCTCCCAGCGCAGATGCTTGATCGCCGGGGTGACGATGGCGACGAAATGCGCCTCGCGGATGCGCCGCTGGGGGGCGGCCGACATCAGGTAGCCCCGCGCCCCCTGGTGCAGCAGCGCCGATTGCGAGGCGCGCAGCGCCAGTTCGGCCACCTGCGCGCGGGCGTCGAGGACATCGATCAGGTAATCGGTCGCGCCCTGGAAGGGCGTCTCGGCGAGGCGCATCACGCGGGCGCGCAACTCGGCGAGTTCGGCGGCGATGGCGTCGGGCCGGTCGTGGAGGAACTGGTTGACGTGGCCGAGGGGCTCCTCGACCGCATGCATGGAATCGAGGCTGCCTTCGGTGACGCCGAGGCCCATGCCGCATTGGAGCAGGATGAAGGCCGCGCGAATCCGGCCGATGAAGGGCCGGGCCGGGTCGGCGATCAGGTCGTCCTGGCCGACGAAGTACTCGTCCAGGCGCAGGCCCCAGGTGCTGGTGCCCTCCATGCCGGAGAATTGCGGGCAGGGCCGCAACTCGGCGCGGTCGCAGGCCAGCAGGAACATGATCTCGTGGCTGATCGCCTCGCCCGCGCCGACCACGCCCGCGATGGCCCCGCAATACTGGCCCGGCCCGATATGGCTGACCCAGGGCAGCATGCCGCTCACCCGGTAGCCGCCGGGGACGCGGCGTGCGCGGAGCAGGATCGGCTCGATCCCGGCAAACGCCTTCATCGGATTGGACAGGGCGGTGCCGCCGAAGGTCCGGCCGGTGAGGTGATCGTCGAGCACGGCGCCGGTCAGGGCCGGGTTGCCCGATTGTTCGAGGTAGAGGCCGCAGACGTCGTGGCACCACATCAGGAAGCCGGTGGCACCGCAGGCGCGGCTCGCGGCCTGCATCGCGGCAAGCGAGAGCCCGAAGCGTCCCCCGTGCCGGTCGAGATGGACGCCGAGCGCCCCCGCCGCGCCGAGCTGGCCCATGATGTCGAGGGGGTAGTCGCCGTGGTCGATGCTCGTCGCCGCCGCGCTCAAGGGGCCCTCGGCGATGGCCGTCGTCCGGGCGACGACGGCCTCATCCGTCCAGTCGGGGCCGACTGCCGAAGCCGCCCCGAGGGGGGGCTCGACCAACCGAAGAGCGGGTGCGCTCGCCATCGTACCGTCTCCTCTGGAGGGGGAAGGAGGCGGGGCGCCGATGGCCCCGCCGCAGCGCTCAGCCGGCCAGGCCGATCGTGAACGGGATCGGGTTGCGCATGGAATTCGCCACCGGAGAGTAGGCGTTCGCATGGCGAACGATCTCGTCGAGTTCCTCGCGGGAGGCGTCGCCCTCGATGGTCACGGCGACGCGGATCTCTTGGAAGCCCATGTCCGCCGGGGCCTTCTCGGCGCCGCCGGCACCCCAGGCGGCCGGGTTGCCGATATCGCCTTCGAGACGCAGTTCGAGGCGCGAGAGGCGCACCTGCTTCCAGGTCGCGACGGCGGTGATGCCCACCGCGAGGCAGCCGCCCAGGGCCGAGAGCACGATCTCGCCGGGGGCCGGCGCGGTGTTCTCGCCGAACAGGTGAAGCGGCTCGTCCACCACGACGGGCTCGTGGTCGCCGACATAGCTCAAGGAGCGGTACTGGCCGTCGACGACGGTGTGCACCTTGTTGGTGCCGCGCGAACCCGGATTGTTGCGGCCCTTCTCCGCGAACTGCATCAGCCCGTCGCGGTTGATCGGGCGGAGATAGGCCGTGACGGTCTTGGGGGCGGCGCTGGTGCTCATGGCGAGGGATCCTCCTTGCGCGAGCCCTATCGGGCCCGGCTCGGCAGGGGTGTGGCAAGCCCGATGCCAACCCTCAAGGAGTGTCGAAAATTCTAAAAGATCGTTCTCCAGCAACGGCTTGCGTGGAGAAGGACGTTGCCGCGCCCAGGCCCGGCGGCGCCGATCGTCGACACTTTGTCGACATTGTCGGACTTTGTTCGATTCGCTCAGCAGGCCGCCTGGAGCTTGCGCCAGCGGTAGGAGAATTGGCGCTCGGTCAGGCCGAGTCGCTGGGCGGCGCGGGTCTTGTTGCCCCCGGCCTGGGAGAGGGCGATGCGCAATTGCTCGTGGTCGTGCGAGGTCGCGGGGAGGTAGGGGCGGATCAGTGCTCCCCGTTCGGGCGCCGGGCCCGGCAGCGGCCGCGACGGGGCAAAGCCCGCCATCCTGTCCCCTTCGAGCATGGGCCGCAGGTCGTCGGTGTCGAGGACGCCGTCCCCGGAGAGGAGGACCAGCCGCTCGATGAAGTTGGCCAGTTGCCGGATGTTGCCCGGCCAGGGCTGGCGGGCGAGGATGCCGAAGGCCGCCTGGGTGAGGTTCACGTTGCGCTGGTTGTCCTGGTTCGCCTTCGTGAGGAAGTGGAGGACGAGGTCGGGGATGTCGCTGCGCCGCTCGGCGAGCGGGGGCAGGGTGATCGGCACGACGTTGAGCCGGTAGAACAGGTCCTCCCGGAAGCGGCCATGGGCGACCTCGGCGGCGAGGTCGCGGTTCGTGGCGGCCACGAGACGCATGTCCACCCGGATCTCCCGCGTGCCGCCCAGGCGCACCACCGTGCCCTCCTGCAGGGTGCGCAGGAGCTTGGTCTGGAGGATTGCGGGCATCTCGCCGATCTCATCGAGGAAGATGGTGCCGCCGCTCGCCTGCTCGAACCAGCCGGCCCGCGCCTCCACCGCGCCCGTGAAGGCGCCCCGCTCGTGGCCGAACAATTCGGATTCGAACAGGCTGTCGGGGATGGCGGCGCAGTTCACCTTGATGAACGGCCGGTCCCGCCTCGGGCTCGCGAGGTGCAAGGCGCGGGCGAACAGCTCCTTGCCGCTGCCGGATTCGCCGAGCAGCAGCACGCTCGCCGTCGCGTTCGCCACCTTCTCCACCTGCCCGAGGGCCCGCAGCAGGGCGGGGGAGGTGCCGATGATGCCGTAGCGGGCGCGCTTGATGCGCAGTTCCCGCGCCAGCATGTCGTTGTGCTCCTCCAGCGCCCGCGTCTTCCGCTCCACCCGCTCGTTCAGGGTCAGCAACTGGCTGACCATGGTGGCGATGATCCGCAGGATCGTCAGGTCGTCGGAGAGCGCCCTCTCCCGGTGGCGGATGCGGTGGCAGGCGATGGCGCCGACGGTCCTGTGATCGACGCGGATCGGCAGCGCGAGGAACGAGACCGCGCCCCGCGGGAGCCGGGCGCGCTCGACCGCCCGGCCGAGGAAGACCGGGTCCTTGTCGATGTCCTGCACGATGATGAGATGGCCGTCCTTGATGACGCGGCCGGTAATGCCTTCGCCCGCCGCGTAGCGCCCCCGGGCGGCCTCCTCCCGCGTCAGGCCGTAGGAATAGGCGATGCGATAGCCATCCCCCTCCGGGTCCTTGAGGACGATCCGCCCCCGGTTGAGGCCGACGATCTCCGAGAGGAGATGCAGCATCTCGCGCGCGACCTGATCGAGGTGGATGCCCTTGCCGATCAGGTTCATCACCTCCTGCAGCAGGAACATCTCCTGGGTGCGCCAATGCGCGGAGGACGCACCCCTGACCCGTTCATCCATCCCGCGGCGCCCTTCGAGGTCTCTCAAGCGGCGGATGGTCTGCAAGCTTCGTGCAATCGCCCGCGCGGGGTCTCAGCCGCTGGCGGCCCTCCGGTTCACGACGCCGCGCAGGGCGCGGGCGACCTGCTGGGCGCTGTAGGGCTTGCGCACCAGCTCGAAGCCGTGGGCATCGTCCCGGGCCAGCGTGTCGCTGTAGCCGGTGGTGAGGATCACCGGCAGGTTCGGGTGCTCGGTGCGGAGCCGGCGGGCCAACGCGACACCGCCCATCCCCGGCATCACGACATCCGAGAAGACGGCATCGAACCGGAACGGCACCCGCTCCATCTCGGACAGCGCCGCCTCGGCATTGTGCGCCCAGACGGTCGAGTGGCCCAGATCCTCCAGAAGCTGCGTGCAGAACCGCCCGACATCGAGGTTGTCCTCCACCACCAGCACGCAGAGCGGGCGCCCGTCGGCTTGCCCGTCATCCGCGCCGGCATCGCTCTCCTTCGGGGGCGGCGGGGCATCGACCTGCGGCAGGTAGAGGGTGAAGGTCGCCCCCCGGCCGGGCTCGCTCACGACCTCCACGTCGCCGCCGGATTGCTTGGTGAAGCCGATCACCTGGGAAAGCCCGAGCCCGGTGCCCTTGCCGACATCCTTGGTGGTGAAGAACGGCTCGAAGATCCGCACCAGCAGATCCGGCGCGATGCCCGGCCCTTCGTCCGTCACCGAGATGGCGGCGAACGGCCCCGGCGCCCCTGCGTGTCCGCGAATGGACGGCAGCGCCGTCCCGCCGGTGAGCCGGAGGGTGAGCGTCCCTTCACCATCCATCGCGTCGCGGGCGTTCACCGCGAGGTTGACCAGGGCCGTCTCGAACTGGCTCGGGTCGGCCCGGACGTGGCAGGGCCCGTCTGGGACCTCGGTGACGATGCGGATGCGCGCGCCCGTCACGGCGTTCAGCATGTCGGCCACGCCGCCGAGGCGCTCTCCGACTTCCAGCACCTCGGGGGCGAGGGGCTGGCGGCGGGCGAAGGCGAGAAGCTGGCTCGTCAGGCGGGCCGCGCGGTCCACCGTGTCGGACACCGCTTCGAGGTAGCGGGTGCGCCGCTCCTCCGCGAGGTTCGGCCGGCGCAGGAACTCCACCGACGAGCGGATGATCGTGAGCAGGTTGTTGAAGTCGTGGGCCACGCCGCCGGTCAGCTGGCCCACCGCCTCCATCCGCTGGGCATGGCGCAACGCCTCCTCGGCGCGGGCCAATTGCTCCTCGCTGCGCAGGCGCTCGCTGACGTCCTGCGCGTATTGGAAGGCGCCGAGCGGCCGTCCCTGCGCATCCCGCAGGGTCGTGAACTTCAACTCGTAGCAGTGCCGCGTCCGGGCCGGATCGCCGAACTCCGCGACGATCGTGAACTCCTCGCCCGAGAGCGCCCGCGACCAGACGGCGTGCACGGCGTCCCGGTGTTCGGGATGATCCGCCAGGAGGTCGAGCAGGTTGTCGCCGGCCCTGGGGCGCACACCGTAGAGGGATTCGAACTCTCGGGCATAGGCGGCGTTCACGGCGAGGAAGCGGTAGCCGGAATCGAGGACGCCGACGAGGGCGTCGGTGGTCTCGAACACGTCCGCCCAGAGCTTGCGCTCGGACAGCGCCCCCGCGACCCGCCGCTCCAGCGTGGCGTTCATCTCGCGCAGGCCGTCCTCGGCGAGCTTGCGGTCGTGGATGTCCTCCACCACGCCGTACCAGCGGAGGATGGCGCCGTCGTCCCCGCGTCGCGGCTGGGCGCGGGCGCGCATCCAGCGGTACGTGCCGGTGCGCGCATCGCGGATGCGGTAATCGACATCGACCGGCTCGCCCGAGGCGAGGCATTGCGTGAACACGGTGACGGTCCAGGGGACGTCGTCCGGGTGCAGGGCCTTGATCCAGCCCGCGCCGTCCGGCTCGCCGGGGGCCTGCCCCGTCAGGTCGAGCCAGCGCTTCGAGTAGGAGGTGATGTTGCCTTGCGGATCGCAGGTCCAGGGCACCTGCGGGTTCAGTTCGACCGTATGGCGGAAATGGTCCTCGCTCTCCCGCAGGCGGGCTTCGCCGCGCACCCGCGCCGTCGTCTCGGCGGTGACGCAGAACAGGCCGTTCACCCCGCCTGACTCATCCAGCACGGGCGAGTAGGTGAAGGACCACCAGCCCTGTTCGGAGGCTCCGTCCCGCGACAGGTCGAGCATGACGTCCGTGAGGGTCTGGCTCTCGCCCGCGAGGGTCGCCGCCACGAGCGGTTCGATCTCGTCCCAGATGCTGGCCCAGACCTCGCGGAAGGGGCGCCCGAGGGCGTCGCTCAGGCGGTAGCCGAGCATCGGCCGGTAGGCGTCGTTGTAGAAGCACCGCAGGTCCGGTCCCCAGGCCAGGAACATCGCGGTGGGGCATGACAGCATCAGCGCGAGCGTGCTCCGCAGCGCCGGCGGCCATGCCTCCGGCGGGCCGAGCGGGGTCGCCGACCAGTCGTGGGCGCGGATCTCGGCGCCCGTCAAACCACCCGGGGGCAGGAACCGGAACGGGTCAGCCACGGGCGTCGCGACCCACCCGAGGGCCCCCCACCCAGGGGAACGTGTTGCCGTGCATACCTGTAATCATGCCTACCGCATCGATGCCGGCACGGGTTGGCCTTGGACGGCGCCCGACGCTCCCGCGTGATAGGCGCCTCGCAAAGCCAACCCAAGTTGAGGGTGAACCTCCCGGAACGCTCCTTGGTCCCGCACGACCTCAACTCCTGTCGCAGCGAAGGGCCGCGCCACGCCCGCCTGCATGACTTTTGGGCAGGCCTGCTCTGCAACGAACAGGCCCAGATTCACCTTCGTTAGCATCGGGGCGATGCGTTTCCTCGCCCGCCGCGTGTGCGGGATAACCGGAAGCGGTCCGTCCGGAGCCCTTGTCTTCGGACCGGTTGTGCGTAACGACGTCGCATCGCGAACGTCCCAGGCACTGCATGTCGATCGAGATCGAGCGGAAATTCCTCGCCAACCCGTCGGTGCTGGAGCACTGCCGGAACGGGGTCCGCATCGTCCAGGGCTACCTGCACACGGATGCCGAGAACACCCTTCGGGTGCGGCGGATGGGTGAGCGCTACTTCGTCGCCTGGAAGGGCAAGCGACAGGGCGCCGTCCGCGAGGAGATAGAGCGTGAGGTCGATGCCGACCTCGGCGCGGCGATGCTCCGCACGGTTTCGCCCCGGCTCAGGGTCGAGAAGGTCCGGCACCGAATCGAGCTCGGCCGCTTCACCTGGGAGGTGGACCTGTTCGCCGGAAGCCTCGCCGGCCTTATCCTGGCCGAGGTCGAATTGATCCGCGAGGACGATGACGTTCCGCTCCCGTCCTGGATCGGGCACGAAGTGACCACCGACGAGCGCTATCGCAATTCGCGGCTCGCGGCCGGGATGCGTCGGCCGCTGCTGATCGCCGCCTGAATCAGTCCTCCGCGCGCCAGAGCCAGAGCGCGGTAAGGACGAGCAGGATCGTCGCCAGCGCCCCCGTCCAGCTCAACGCATCCCACCCGGCGACGCGCCCGGGGCCGATGGCCCGCACCATGAGCGGGCCGGCGATCTGGCCGGCGGCGAAGGCGGCCGTCATCCGGGCGAGGAGCGGCGTCGGGTCGTCGGGCCGCGCGTCCCGGGCGAGTTGCAGTCCCGCCATGGTCGCCACCATGAACGTGCCGCCCACGAACACCGCCGAGGCGGCGATGGCGGGCAACGTCCGCACGACCAGGGGGAGGGCGGTGCCGAGCGCCATCACCGCCTGCGCCAGCGCCCAGATCCGTCGCCGCGAGCCCCGCGCGGCGAATCGGGCCACCGCCGCCACCGAGAGGGCGGCGGCGAGGCCGAAGAGCGGCCATGTCAGCCCGAACACCAGCGGGTCCGGCGCCAGGGCGCGGGCCATGGCCGGCAGGAACGTCGCGGGGACGATGTAGCCGAAGCCGAAGGTGCCGTAGCAGATCACGAGGGCCGTCTGCCCCCGCCCGCGCAGGGGGGCGACGGCCGCCGCCTCACGCTCCGCGACCTTCGCCGGCTGCGTACCCTGGCCGTGGGACAGGCCCTGGACCAGCAGGCCGCCGAGGGCGGCGATCACCCCAAGTTCGAGCCACAGCCTCTCCGCCGGCTGGACCCCGCCGAGCCATGTCAGCACGCCCGCGAAGGCGATGCCGAGGCCGACGCCGGTATAGATCCAGGCCCCCAGCGCGGCGGCTCCCCGCCGGGCCAGTTCCGCGAGGCACCAGCCGCTGGCGCAGATCAGGGCCCAGGCGCTGAACACCCCCGCCGCCGCCCGCAGCCCCGCGCCGAGGAAGCCGGGCGAGGCTGCCCCGACGGCGGCCATGGCGAGGGTCGTCACCGCGACGCCGAGCAGGCTGAGCAGCAGGCCCCGGCGGGGATTGCCGGAGAACCACGACGCCGTGAGTGCCCCGACGAAATAGCCGAGATAGTTCGCCGCCGCCCATTCCGCGCCGGAGGCGACATCGAGCGTTCCATCCCGGACCATGAGCGGCATGAGCGGGGTGAAGGCGAATCGCCCGATGCCCATGGCGATGGCGAGCGCGACGAGGCCGCTTGCGACGATGGGCCGATTCGTGCCGAGGGAATGGGCGGGGGAAGGCGTAGGCGTCGTCATTGCCCAAAGGTTGAGCACGGCAGCCCCGGCTTGGGAACGCCGAATCCGCCATCAGGCTCGCGGTGAAACGCCTCCGGTATAGCCGCGCCGGTTCTTGTGCCGGCGAGCGAGAGCTTGTATTCGATGACGATATCCGGCCAATACAACTATAAATATAAGTATTGTCCAAACACAACTTGCAATATCGGCCGGTCCGGTCGATGCCCCATCCGGACATTGTGATGTCACTGATACAAACCGGTCTGGTCGCCGCCTTCCTGCTCTGCGCCTCCGGCTTCGTCGCGTCGGCGGCCGGTCCCGCGCCGGCTCCGGTCGCGTCCGACCCGGTCGCCACCACCGCCGCCTACGGCGATTGGGTGCTCCGCTGCCAGCGGGGGAACGACAAGAGCCAAGTCTGCGAGGTCGCGCAGACCATCCAGGTGAAGGACAAGGACCGCACGGTCCCCGTGGCGCAGATCACCTTCAGCCGCGCGAAGTCCGGTGAGCCCCTGCGGATCATGGTCGTGCTGCCGACCAACATCGTGCTGCCGAGCAGCGCCGCCCTCTCGCTGTCGGAGAAGGACGCGCGGCCGATCGAGTTGCCGTGGCGGCGCTGCATCCCCGGCGGCTGCGTTGCGGAGGTCCAGCCCCCGGCCGATGCGCTCAGGGCCTACCTGGCCGCCGCCGAGCCGGGGCGACTCACCTTCACGGACGCGACGGGCCGGCCGATGGTGCTGCCGCTCTCCCTGCGCGGCCTTCAGCAGGCCATCGAAGCCCTGAACCGGACCTGACGTCAGGCCGGTTCGGCGAGGGCGAGCGCGGCCTTCATCCCCTCGCGGGAGCCCAGGACGGCGGCCCGTTCGGCGCGGGAGAGGCTCGCCCAGGCGTGGTCGAGGCTGTCCGCATCGGCGAGCTTGGCGCAGCCCACCACGAGGTTCGCGTCCAGCGGGCCTTCCCCGCGCCTGCGGGGCGGCGGCAGGGCGTCGAGGTGGTGCCGACGCAGGGCCGGATCGCGGATCAGGCGCTGCATCGCGTCTTCGTCCTGCATCTCCTGGCTCAACTGCCGGTAGAGGCCGAGCGCCCGTTGCAGCGAGGGCGGCGGGGCGATCTCCTCCGGGATCCGCAGCAGGCCGAGGCGGCGCAGGGCGCGGCCGGCGCTGCGGCTCGATGTCAGCAGCACCAGCGGCACGGCGAGGCCGAGGCCGACCAGCACAGGCGTCATCCAGAGGAAGAGCGGAGTCGACACCGCGTAGGCGGCGCCCGCCAGGATCAGGCCGAACAGCGTGTACTGCCAGTAGCCGCGGATCACGGCGCCGACCGGCACCCTCCCGTCGTCCCGGCGCTGCGCGTTCCAGCCGGAATCCCGCCCGAGCAGCACGCCGACCACCGCCGAGGATTGAATCAGCATCGCGATGGGGGCGATCAGGCCGCCGATCAAAGTCTCGACCAGCACGCTGCCGAAGGCGCGCAGGCCGCCGCCGCAGGCCCGGCGCAGGCGGCTGTCGAACAGCAGGGCGATGTAGGCCATCAGCTTCGGCGCCAGCAGCACCGCCATCGTGGCGGTGAAGAGCTGCTCGGCGAGCACCGGATCGACCTTCGGCCAGTTCGGAAACAGCGAGGGGCCTTCACCGAAATATTCGGGTCGCACGAAGCGCGATTGCAGCGAGATGAGCACGCCGAACAGCAGGAAGACCAACCACAGGGGCGAGGTCACGTAGCTGCCGATGCCCATCATCAGGTGCAGCCGGCTGACCCAGTGGAGCCCCCGCGTCGGCAGCACGGCGGCGTGCTGCAGGTTGCCCTGGCACCAGCGCCGATCTCGCACCGCGACGTCGGTGAGGGAGGGCGGGCCCTCCTCGAAGCTGCCGGGCAGGTCGGGCACCATGCGCACGGCCCAGCCGCCCCGGCGGATCAAGGCCGCCTCCACGAAATCGTGGCTGAGCACGTGGCCGCCGAAGGGCGTGCGCCCGCGCAGCACCGGCAGGCCCGCCTGCTCGGCGAAGGCGCGGGTGCGGATGATGGCGTTGTGGCCCCAGTAATTGCCCTCGGTGCCGTGCCACCGGGCGATGCCGTGGGCGATGAGCGGGCCGTAGATCCGCCCGGCGAATTGCTGCATCCGCGCGAACAGCGTCGTGCCGTTCACGATCACCGGCAGGGTCTGGATCAGGCCAGTGCCGGGCTCCTTCTCCATCAGCGCCGCGAGGCGCACGACGCTGGCGCCCTCCATCACGCTGTCCGCGTCGAGGATAAGCATGAACGGGTAGGCCCCGCCGAAGCGGCGCACCCAATCGGCGATGTTGCCGGCCTTGCGCTCGGTGTTCTTGGCCCGGCGCCGGTAGAAGATCCTCGCGTGGCCCCCCGTCCGCTCGCGCAGGGCGAGGTAGGAGGCCTCCTCCGCGATCCACACGTCCGGGTCGGTCGTGTCGCTCAGGATGAAGAAGTCGAAGCGGTCGAGCCGGCCGGTCGCCTGGAGGGATTCGTAAATCGCCTGCAGGCCCGCCGCGATCCGCGCCGGGTTTTCGTTGTAGCAGGGCATCAGCAAGGCCGTGCGCGTGCCGAGTTCCGGCAGGCTCTCATCGGCAATCCTGCGGCGCCCGGCCAGCATGTCGATCAGGCCGCCGAGGGCGCTCGTGAAGGCGAGGGCGATCCACGCGAACAGGACGACGAAGAGGATGAGTACCGCCCAACCGAGGAAACTCTGCCCCGCCCCGTTGAGGACGAGGTACATCTGCCGCCCGCCGATGGCGGTCATCACCACGGCGCCGCCGATGACGAGGAGCCGCCGCAGGCCGACGCCCCGCGCGGGCGCGATCAGCCCGGTCTCGCGGCGCGGCTCGGCGCGCAGCGACTGGACCGGCATGTCCAGCGGGGCGGGGGCCGGAAGGGCGGGAACCGTCGCCGCGTCGGACACGGCGTCCAGAATCGGCATCAGGCGGTCCAGCGGTAGAGCCAGGTCTCGGAGACCGGCCCGGCGTCACCGAGCAGGACGCAGCGCAGTTCCGCGAGCTTGGCGCCGCCGTGGCGCAGATGGAAGCTCACCCGCCATCCGCCCGTCTCGGGGTTGGGGATGGCCGACACGTCGGTGACTTTGCCGACGCTCGTGCCGACCTCCGCGCGGAACGGCACGTCGGCGCCCTTCCCCTTCACCGCCTCGCCCACCACGTCGATGACGAAGATGCGGCTGTTGTCCTCCGGCCCCGCGCCGATCATGGTCCGGGTGACGCGCGCCAATCGGGTCGGCCAGGGCGTGTCCCAGCCCCAGTGCATCCGGTAGGTGTAGGTGTATTCGCCGTGGGCGGAGAGCTTGTCCTTCGGGCGCCAGAACGCGACGATGTTGTCGTTGGTCTCGTTGGGCGTCGGGATCTCCACGAGGTCGATGGCGCCTTCGCCCCAATCGCCGATGGGTTCGATCCAGAGGCTCGGCCGCTTGTCGTAGCGGGCTTCGAGGTCCTGGTAATCCGCGAAGATGCGGTCCCGCTGCATCAGCCCGAAGCCGCGCGGATTGGCCTGCCCGAACACGCTGAATTGCAGGTCCACGGGATTGCACAGCGGACGCCAGATCTGCTCGCCCTGGCCGGTCCACATCAGCAGCGCCTCGGAATCGTAGACGGCCGGGCGCCACTCGTCGAACCGGCGGGAATCCTTCGGCGACAATTGGTACATGCTGGTGAGCGGCGCGATGCCGGATTCGACGATGTCGACGCGGGGGTAGAGCACGCTCTCGACGTCGAACACGGTCGCCGTGCCCGGCCGCACGGTGAAGCGGTAGGCGCCGGTCACGCTCTCGCTGTCGAGAAGGGCATGGATCACCAGGGCCGGGGAATCGGCCTTCGGCTTCTCCAGCCAGAACGAGCGGAAACGGGCGAATTCCTCGCCCTTCGCGTTCCCGGTGCCGATGGCGAGACCGCGCGCGGAGAGGCCGTATTGCTGCCCCTGGGTGATGGCGCGGAAGTAGCTCGCGCCGAGAAACGCGCAGAGTTCGTCGCTATCGCCGCCGCCCTGGCCCGGCACGTGGATGCGGAAGCCCGCGAAGCCCAGCGGCTCCGTCACCCGGAATGTCGGGTCGTCATAGCTGAACAGGTCGGCGCTGTAGGGCACGGCGGTCGCCTTGCCGTCGGCCACCTCGAAGATGTCGACGGCCGGGCGGAAGAGGAAGCCGCGCGGAAAGAACTGCACCTCGAAGGGCAGCTTCTGGTCGCGCCACAGGGCGCGCTCCTTGCGGAAGCGGATGCCGCGATACTGATCGTAGCTGAGGGACTTGATCGCCCCCGGCAGGTCGGTGGAGGGCGCCTTGAACGGCTGCTTCGACAGCGCCTGCGCGAGGCGGCGGACGGTCGATCCCTCGAACGGGCCCGGTGCGGGCGCCGGGGCGGGTTGCTTATCGTTCGTCTCCGCCAGCGCGGCGCCCGGCAGCAGACCCCAATCCAGGAGGCCAGCCAGAGCCGTACCGGATCCGCCGAGGAGGACGTTGCGTCGATGCACGGGATTGGGTCTCTTCAGCGCGTCACGGAGCTACAGATATAGCCAAGGTGGCTGAATGGTTCCCCGCTGTCCCGGCTATCGCGAGGCGCCGGCCGCCGGGCGTCACCCGTGCGGCCGGTGCGGGTCGGATCAGGCCGCCTTCCGGCCGGGCACGGCGGAGTCGGTCGGGCGGCCGAGGCCGAGGGACTTCGCCAGGTTCGACCGCTTCTCGCTGTAGGACGGAGCCACCATCGGGTAATCCGCCACGAGGCCGAACCGCTCGCGGTAGGTCGCCGGGGAGAAGCCATGCGCCGCGAGGTGGCGCTTCAGCGTCTTGTAGCGGCGGCCGTCGAGGAAGCTGATGATCGCGTCCGGCTGGATCGACTTGCGGACCTGGGCGGCGGACGGCTTCTCGACCGTCTCCTCCTGAACGGCAGGAGCGTTCGAGCCGAGGGCACCGAGGGACTGGTGCACGGTGGCGATCAGGTGGGGCAGGTCGGCTGCGGCAACATGATTGTGCGACACATAGGCGGCGACGATGTCGCCGGTCGCGACCATGAAGTCGAAGCCGTGCCCTTCGGTTTCTTGAGACATTCGTATGTTTCCGTGATTGCACCCTCGACTTCGCGATGAGCCTAAACGGCGTAGAGTGCAAGGGGGAATGGTGTCGTAGCGGTGTATTACAGATCAGCGCTCAGCGAATGGCTTGATGCTCATCAGTAAGATTATCGATTGTGGAAATCGTATGGCCAAGCTCGGCGCGGCGAGCTCATTACAGGCCGGCTCCGCGCCTATCGCCTCATGTATACTGCCTAAAGTGGAGGCTTCGCATCGACCCCGCCTTATGAAAGTATAGTGAATGGCCGTGACGGATGAATAGGTTGTTTTTGCGTCGTTTCGGCCATGAAGCAAAGCAGTTCTGCAATGAAATGAGCGCGGTGCGGCATTCCATCGAATGTCACACCACGCTCCAGCCTCCATCACGGCCTCGGGCTCTCAGCCTCGGCGAGCCTGTCAGGCCGTCTCCTTCCGCGTGACCACGAGCGCCCAGATGGTCGCGGGAATCCAGCCGATCAGCGTCAGGTGGAGGATGATGCAGACGATGCCCTGGAAGATCTTCCCGCGCAGGAACATGGCGAGCCACGGCGCCAGGAAGCAGATGATGATCATGACCATGAAACGAGAACTCCTTGTCGGCCGGGTGGCGATCAACGGATCAGCATCAGCCCGACGACCAGCACGACGCAGATAGCCGCGAGAACCCCGCCGTAAAGCGGAAGGGTCCAACTGCGCTTGCCGTGCGGGTCGGCGGCGTCGCGGACGCGCTCGGATGCCGCCTCGTTCTTGCGCGCGAGCTTCACCTCCTGCGACGTCGGCGGGGCGCCGCCCGCTTCCTCGCAGGTGCCCAGCATCGCGGCCCCGACATCGACATGCTCGATCTTGTCCCCGGTACGGCCGCTGTTGATGTCGCCCTTCAACTGGGCGGCGTTCGGGCGGTCGTTCTCCGGCGGCTCGTGGGATTCGAGGTTTCCCGGCGGGGGTGGGGTTTCGGAGCGAAGCATCGTGGAGCCCTGGCTAGTCGTGCGGGGCCAACGCGACACCGCCGCAAAGGCTGCGTGCGGCGCGTCGCCACCCGCTCAGGCTTCCCGTGGCGCCTTCGCCTCGCGCCGGAATGCGCCGAGGAAACGGTTCAGCCCGGCGACGATGCGGCCGCCCTCGGCTTCCGGCTCCTTCGGCTCGTCCTCCGCCGCCAGATCGTCGGCGACCTGCTTCAAAACTTCGCCCACAAGTTGTGGCCAGGGCTCGCCCTTCTCCTGCAGCAGCCGGGCGGCCTGGACGAGCGCCTCGACCTGTTCCGATGGCAGAGGACGCTCCACGATCTGCGCATAGCGCATCCGGGCCGCAAGCTCCGTCGCCAGACGGTGCACCTTCGCCAGCCCTTCGGCCGGATCGTCACGGATGGGAGCGGGCGTTTCGGACAGCGGGGACATCACGCGGGACGGGGCGGCAATGCCCCGACTTTAGCCGATCCGCCGTGCGATGCAGCGGCGGCGGAGGAGACATCCACCGCCGCGCGTCTGCGCACCTCAATTTCGGACGGGCTTCGCGCCGATGTCGAGGCGGTAGATCGTGGTGGGGAACTTCACGGTCGAGGATTCGCCGCCGTTCATGGCCGGCGTGCGGTTCATCTGCGCGGCGGGAATCCAGAGCCCGCCCTCATCGTCGATCCACATGGCATCGACCCAGACGAGGCGGGGGTCCTGCACAAGGGTGCTCGTCGTGCCGTCCGGGGCGATCTTCAGGATGCGCAGGGCGTCCGTGTCGCTGGAATAGATGGTGCCGTCGGCGGCGATGGCCGTCCCGCCCGTCGCCACGGTCGGTGCGAACAGCTTCACGTGGCGGGCGCGCTCCGCGTCGCTGGCGTTCTCGTCATCGAGCCATTGGGTCTCGATGCTGTAGAGCGGCCCGGTGCAGGGCTGGTAGTAGAAGATCTTGCCATCCGGCGAGACTTCGAGCTGATCCGCGTGGATCGCCAGGAGCTTACCCTTGTCGTCGCGCAGCACGCGGCCCTGGCCGGTGAGCGGACGCTGCGCGATGGTCGACCAATGTCCGTCGAGCACCCGCCGCAGCTTGCCGGAGGCGAGATCGAGCACGATCAGCCCCGGCTGCCCGGCATCGGTGAGGTAGACCTTGCCGCCGTTGAAGCGGAAATCGTCGATGAAGCTTTTGTCGTTGGTGGCCGCCCCGAGCGGATACACCTTGCGGATCTCGTTCTTGGCGATGTCGATCTGCACGAGCTTCGGCCCGTTGGCCAGCGGGGCTTCGCCGAGCCCCGGCGCGCCCTTGTCGAGCACCCATAGGTCGCCGTCCGGCCCCATGCGGATCGCGTTCACCGCGACGAAGGCCTTGGCCGGGTCGTCGCCCTGCTTCCAGGCGTTCCAGGCCTCGTTCGGGTAGGCGACGACCTTGCCGTCCTTCCACTCGCCGAGTTCGATGCCCTTGTCCTTGCTCTGCCGCTGGAACGGCGAGAACACCCGCCCGTCCTGCGAGCGGGTGACGCCGTTGAAGACGAGGCTGTCGCTCTGCAGCATCGTCTTCAGCGCCGAGCCGTCGAACTGGGGGCCCCCTTCGGCATGGCCCGGCCCGCCGAGGCCGAAGGACACGAGGAAGGCGGCGGCGAGCGTCTGGCGGATCATGCAGGGTCCCTGAAGGCGTTCAGCCTCGGAAAGCCGCCGTCGCGCGGCTGGTTCCCGGCGGTGACGCCGCAGCGGGGATGAACCTTCGCCCGCCCGATCCGTTGCCGCCGGCTTCCCCCCGAACGGATTGGATCTCATGCGGCTCACCCTCCTCGCCCTGTCGCTCGCCCTCGCAACGCCTGCCATGGCCCAGACCGTCACCGGAGGCGCGGGCAACACGGGCGTCACACCGCCCGCCAGCGTCGGTGGCGTCACGCGCGGCGAGCGCGATCTCGGCCCGAGCCCGGTCACCCGCGGGAACGAGGCCAACCCCAGCAACTCGCCGATCCCCGGCACGACACCCGGCGTGAACATCGGCGGCACCAACACGAGCGGCCCGCCCGGCACCGGCGGCTCGGCCGGCGGCCCATCACTTGGCCGCTAGGATATCGCCAGCAGGTTGCAAACTAACTCATCTTAAAGTTGTGTGAGTCCATCGTGCCCGTCTGTCGGGGGCTCGATGGACCCATGTACCGCGCGTTCTTCTGCCTGACCTACGAACACACGGCCTGGGCGGTACCGCTCGCCGCCCTGGTCTGCTGGTTTTCCTGCCTCGCGACGCTCTACCTCCTGCGTCAGGCACGGGGCGGCGCGCAGGCGAGCCATGCCGCCTGGATCCTCGGCGCGGGTCTCGCGGCCGGCATCGGCATCTGGTGCACGCATTTCATCGCGATGCTCGGCTACGATCCCGGCTTCGGCATCGGCTACGATCTGTCCCTGACCCTCCTGTCCCTCGGCGTCGGCGTGGCCTCGTCCTGCACCGCCCTGGTCCTCGCCCGGCACCTGCCCGGCGCGGCGGGCGCAGCCTTCGCCGGGGCGGTGCTCGGTCTCGGCATCGCGGCCATGCACTTCACCGGCATGGCCGGCGTGCGCCTGCCGGGCTTTTTCTCCTGGAACATCCCCATGGTCGGCGTCGCCCTGGCGGTGGGCACCGGCCTCGCCGCGCTGGCCCTCACCGCCGCCCGGCGCTCGGCCGGGCGTGGGGCCGACGTCGTGTCGGCCACGCTCCTCACGGGGGCCATCGCCTGCCTGCACTTCATCGCCATGGCGGCCGTGGAGATCGTGCCCGATCCGACCTTCGTGCCGGAGGTGAACACCTTCCCGCGCGGCGCGCTGGCGCTCGGTATCGCGGCGGGCATGCTGACCATCCTCGCCCTGTCGGCCCTGGCGCTGTTCGTCGAGCACCTGCACCGCACGAACCGCAGCCTGCGCGAGGGCAAGCAACTCCTGCGGGAGAAGTCCGAACTGCTCGATACGGTCCTGGAGACGATGGACCAGGGCCTGATGATGGTCGATTCCGCCGGCACGGTACGGGTGTGCAACGAGCGCGCCGGCGCCCTGCTCGGCCTGCCGCCCACGCTGATGCGCGCCCAGGCCGCGTTCGAGGCGGTGTGCTCCTACCTGATCGCCGCCGGCCGCTTCGCCCATGCGCCCGAACGGCTGCGCCACTGGTCCCTCGACGGGATCGCGATGGGGGAGACCTATGCCTTCGAGCATGAGGGCCCGCAGGGCAGCGTCGTGGAGGTGCGGCTCGTGCCCCTCGCCGGGGGCGGCGCCGTGCTCACCTTCACCGACATCACCGCCCGCAAGGCCGCCGAGATCCGGGTGACGCAGAGCGAGGCGCGGCTCGCGCTGGCCCTCGACGCCGGCAGCGATGGCCTGTGGGATTCCGACCTCGCGACCGGCGCCGCATGGTGCTCGGAGCGGTGGTGGCAGGTGTTGGGCTACCAGCCGGGCGATCTCGAAGCCCATGCCCGCACATGGCGGATGCTCGTCCACCCCGAGGATGCGCCCCTCACCGAGCGCACCCTGGAAGACCACCTCGAAGGCCGCACGGCGCTCTACGAGTGCGAGCACCGGATG
Source organism: Methylobacterium sp. TK26 (assembly GCF_055361565.1). Classification (NCBI taxonomy): domain Bacteria; kingdom Pseudomonadati; phylum Pseudomonadota; class Alphaproteobacteria; order Hyphomicrobiales; family Methylobacteriaceae; genus Methylobacterium; species Methylobacterium sp. TK26. The sequence continues at coordinate 4,249,870 of NZ_CM143965.1, forward strand.
CGCCGCAGCGACGGCGCCTGGGCGTGGCTCCTCACCCGGGGCCGGGTGGTCGCCCGCGCCGAGGACGGCCGCCCCCTGCGCTTCGTCGGCACGCAGATCGACATCAGCGCCCGCAAGGCCGCCGAGGGCCAGATCGCCCACATGGCCCGCCACGACGGCCTCACCGACCTGCCCAACCGCGCCCTGTTCTACGATCGCCTCGACGAACGCCTCGGCGAACTCCGGCAGCGCGGGGGCTCGGCGGCGGTGCTGTGCCTCGACCTCGACCGGTTCAAGGCCGTCAACGACCGCCTCGGCCACCTCGCGGGGGATACGGTGCTGCGCGCCGTCGCCCACCGCATCCGGGTGGAGATGCACGCGGAGGATGTGGTGGCCCGCCTGGGCGGCGACGAGTTCGCCGTGCTGGTGGCCGAGGGAGGCGACCTCGCCGCCATCGAGGATCTGGCGCGGCGCCTCATCCTTTCCGTGAACGCGCCGATCCCCTTCGGCGAGCAGCGGATGGAGGTCGGCCTCAGCATCGGCATCGCTTTGGTGCCAGAGCACGGCCAGAGCGGCGAGGAGGTGTTCAAGCGCGCCGACCTCGCCCTCTACCGGGCGAAGCTGGAGGGGCGGAACACCCACCGCGTGTTCGAATCCGCCATGGACGAGGCGGTGGCCGAACGCCGCGACCTCGAATGCGACCTCCGCGAGGCCATCGAGGCGAACGAACTCACGCTCCACTACCAGCCACAGATGACCACGGGCGGGCGGGACCTCGTGGGGTTCGAGGCGCTGGTGCGCTGGCGCCACCCCACGCGCGGGCTCGTGCCGCCGAGCGTCTTCGTGCCCCTGGCCGAGGAGAGCGGGCTCATCATGGCCCTCGGCGAATGGGTGCTGCGGGCGGCCTGCCGCGAGGCGGCGAGCTGGGACCGACCCCTCAAGATCGCCGTGAACCTCTCGCCCCTCCAGTTCCAACAGCCGGACCTCGCCGAGCGGGTCCTCGCCATCCTGGCCGAGGCGCGCCTGCCGCCCGCGCGGCTCGAACTGGAGATCACCGAATCGGTCATCATCAACGACATGGCCCGGGCGCTCAGCATCCTGCGCCGGCTCAAGAGCTTCGGCATCTCCATCGCCATGGACGATTTCGGCACCGGCTATTCCTCCCTCGCGACGCTGCAGGCCTTCCCCTTCGACAAGATCAAGATCGACCGCTCCTTCGTCGGCCATGTCGAGGGGAGCCCCCAGGCGGCGGTCATCGTCCGCGCGGTGCTCGGCCTCGGGCGCAGCCTCGGCATGGGCGTGGTGGCCGAGGGGGTGGAAACCTCCGACCAGATGCGCTTCCTCACCGAGGAGGAGTGCGACGAGGTGCAGGGCTACCTCGTCGGCAGGCCCGAACCCATCGAGGTCTTCGCCCACTATCTCCGGGGCGAGGGCGCGGCGGCGGCCTGGGCCAGGGACGGGCAGGCCCGCCTCGCGCCCCCCGAAAGACAAACCGGCCGACCCCTGAAACGCGCCGGGTCGAACGGAGGTTAGACGAAGGAATTCGGGCGCATTCCCGAATGGAACGGGTGCGCAGATGTCGAATTCACCTTCCCCACGTCAGGACGGAACCACGGGAGCGGCGTCCCTGATCTGGACGCTCGGCCTCGCCACCGCCCTCGTCGGCCTCGTCGCCCTGCCGAGAAGCCGCGCGCCGCGGCAGCGGGAGGGCGACGCCCGCGAGCCCTCGCCCTCCCATTCCGGCCCCGAGGCCGAACACGTCGCCCGCACCCAGGCCGACCGAGGCCGCAAGGCCGCCACCCCCACCGAGATCCCCGCCGCCGGCTGGAAGGACATCCTCGTGCGCACGTGGCGCGATGTCGGCGAGAACCGCATCATGCTCGTCTCCGCCGGCGTGACGTTCTTCGCCCTGCTGGCGATTTTCCCGGCCATCGCCGCCCTGGTCTCGCTCTACGGCCTCGTGGCCGACACGGCGACCATCTCCGAGCAGCTCGGCAGCCTGCAGGGCATCCTGCCCCAGGGCGCCCTCGACATCGTCGGCGAGCAGGTGACGCGCCTCAACGAGAAGGGCAACACCACCCTGGGCTTCAGCTTGTTCCTGGGCGTCGCCCTGTCGATCTGGAGCGCCAACGGCGGCATGAAGCACGTCTTCGACGCGCTGAACCTCGTCTACAACGAGCGTGAATCGCGCGGCTTCTTCACCCTCAACCTCGTCTCCCTCGGCTTCACTGCCGGGGCGCTGGTGTTCCTCGTGCTGGCGCTCGCCGGCGTCGTGGCCCTGCCCATCGCCCTGAGCTTCCTCGGCCTCGGCGAGGGCGCGTGGTGGCTCGCGCAACTGCGCTGGCCGGTCATGTTCCTCGTGGTGCTCCTCGGCCTCGCGCTGCTCTACCGCTACGGTCCCAGCCGCGACGCCCCCCGCTGGCGCTGGGCCACCCCCGGCTCCGCCCTCGCGGCGTTCCTGTGGCTCGGTGGCTCCCTGTTGTTCTCGTGGTACGTCGGCAACTTCGGCAAGTACAACCAGACCTACGGGTCACTCGGTGCTGCCATCGGGTTCATGACCTGGATCTGGATTTCGACCACCATCGTGCTGCTCGGCGCGCAGGTGAACGCCGAGATGGAACACCAGACCGCCGAGGACACGACGGTGGGCAAGCCCCAGCCCATGGGCACCCGCCGGGCCAGGATGGCGGACACAGTGGGGCAGGCAGCCAACGCCCCCAGAGCGAGCTGACGACGGTGCGAGATCTCAGGATGGTCGCGATGATTGATCCGCAACCGCAGATATCGAGGCTGGTGGTTGCTTCGGCTCGTCGCCTCGCTGTCTCGAAGCGCAATGGTAGCCTCCTCCAAACTGTTGCGTGAGAGCAACGAGCACGAAAGAAGGTGCATCGATCCGCGAAATCTCGGCGGGATAAAACCTAAAGGCTGGAGTCGCCGTCTATCCCGCCCCGCTAGCCGCAGAATCAGCGATGTGATGGCATAGCAAGTGTCGATGCTATAAATGTGCCTATTCGCGTGTCTTGCCGCTTTAGCAGGTTCAGATATTTCAATACCTACCCAACATCGCTCGCGCGCCGTCTCAATATCATAGGCCAGCTCCCGCCAAGAGTTTGAAGATCCTTCTTGACCGAGGCCGGAGGTAAGGGCGCGGACTGAATTCTTGGTGCAAAGCGAGCTTGAACCCTAGATAGGCGCAGCAGCGCTACGGGTGTCACCTGGACCTCGCGCAGTGGGGCAGCTGGGCCGATGCTGGTGTGATCGACGCTCGATGCGACTGGAGACACGTCGCTGCGCCTGCGTCCCTCCAGGAAAAACCGATGCGTAATATAGGCTTTCTGCAAGCCGCCGTGGGTCATGTTACACGAGCCCCGCGGGATTGGTTTGCTAAATCAATCCACTTTACATGATCGGCCGATTGGGAATTTCCAATATTTTTGTTTGGATGGTTCGGGTGTTGAAGGCGGCAGCTTTCAAGGCGCTACATCTCGGTTTCAGACTTGATATTAAACGATAACGATCCAAAATCATGCATTACAGAGTTGTTGCCGCGGTATTTTTCTAATTCGAGGATGGTAATTCGTAATAAGCATTGAAAAAGCGCATTTACTTATCTGTGAAACATAAAATTTTATTACATAAAGAAATATCCCGGCCCCTCAATCGCGCTTTTAACGACTGCGCGCATTCGATAAATTTGGCCACTTCCTGTTAATCATTGACATCGGCGCCCCGGCTGAGACATCACGATCGGGCCTAGTAATAGCCAAATACTATTACTACCGGTTGTGATTATGGCGGGCACAACTTGCGAATACAAGCAACTTGTTAGGCGATTTTCGAGCAGGATCGTCGTGCCGGCATTGGTTCGAGATGGTGTGCGGCCTGTGAGGATGACGACGCTCGAGGCTGGGCTCGCGTGGTCCGAGTGGAGGTGAGCAGATGCGCAGAAACAAGGCTCAGGGTCGGTTCGAGGATAAGAGCCTGGACCAACCAGAAGAAGACCGGGGCGCGGTCACGATCGCGCTGCTGGCTGCTGCCATCTCCGGCTTCTTCGTCGGCCTGCTGACGAAAGGGGAAATCGCCTTTGCGGTGGCCGTAGCGGTGCTGGTGCCCGTTGCGGGCTGCGCCGGCTGGTGGCTCCGCTGGGCCTTCGAGCGCGACGAATGTCGTGCAGAGCGATGAACGGCCGACGTGCTGTCAACAGCGCGTCCTAGTGGTGTTTTAAGAGAATTTACTGGGTGCTGGAATTCATCGCGCTTCGTATTGATGCGACAAAGCCGGGTATAAAACGGCTAATACTTGATATTGATAAAAGTAACTTCCGCGACGGCATACGGCGCGAGCACGTTTGAGGGGCATGATGAACACTCGTCGCACAGATCGCCGGACCCATCGGGTCGCGCATGTGGGCTATGCGGTCGGCATCCACGGGGAACTCACCGGCGGGATGCGCAGGCGCATCATGGCGGTGCTGCGCATGTCGTCCCTCTTCGTGGCCTTCGGCAAGCGCACGAGCCTCGGCGCCCTGGGGGCCGGGGCGGTGGCCGCGACCTTCGCAACGCTGGTTCCGGCCGACGCCGCCTCGACCGTTACCGGAACGGGCGCGACCGCGGCGGGTCTCGACGCCTCAGCCTACGGACAAAGCGCGAACGCGGCCGGCCAGTGGTCGGTGGCCCTGGGCGTGAACACCAAGGCGACGGGCAGCAGCGCGGTCGCGATCGGCGAGGCCTCGAATGCGACCGCTTCGTCGGCCCTCGCCATCGGCGACGGGGCGTCCGCGTCGAACAACGGTGCGAGCGCCATAGGTGCCGGTGCCATCGCGAGCGGCCAAGGATCCGTGGCCGTGGGCCAATTGGCGGTGGCGAACGGCTTCCAGGCGACTGCCTTGGGCTTCAGGGCGAATGCCGCCGGCAACTACTCCGTGGCACTCGGCGAGCGTGTCCAAGCGTTGGGTGATCTCAGCATCGGTGTGGGGACTAGTGCCAACGCCTCTGGCGCCGGCGCGGTGGCGATCGGTCCGATGTCCCGCGCCACCGATTATGCGAGCGCGCTCGGCTGGGCCGCCAACGCATCGGTGGGCAACAGCGTGGCGCTCGGCAACGGAGCGACCACGTCTGCGGGGGTCGGCGTCTCGTCGGTGGCGATCGGCGGTGTGACCCTCGGCGGGTTCGCGGGCGCGTCGCCCTTCAGCGTGGTGTCGGTGGGCAAGCCTGGCCAGGAGCGCCAGATCCAGAACGTGGCGGCGGGGCAGGTCAGCGCGACGTCGACGGACGCGGTGAACGGCAGCCAACTGTACTCGGTGGCCTCGACCGTGGCGCCCGTGGTGGCGAGCTTCAACAGTACCGCGCCGACGTTTGGTCTCGGGGCCAATGCCGCTGAAAATTCGTCGGCGTTCGGCCAGAACGCAAATGCCTCGGGCTTGAGCGCCACGGCCTTGGGTCTCAATACGATCGCATCCGGCCAAGGCGCCACGGCTGTCGGCAACCTGGCCTCGGCTACGGGCTTCCGCTCGATCGCCATCGGTATCACTTCCGTTGCCTCCGGCGGGTATTCCGAAGCATTCGGCTACAATGCCAACGCGAGTGGACTGAGTTCGATCGCCCTAGGCACCGACACTGTGGCCGGACAGACCCGCTCGATCGCCATCGGCCCCTCGGCGATCGCCTCTGCCGCGACAGCGACGGCCGTGGGTGCTCGATCAAACGCATCGGGACAGAATAGCTCGGCGTTCGGCGTGCGTGCAGCCACATCTGGGCTCGGGTCCGTCGCCTTGGGTGCCGACTCGATTGCCTCGAACGACCACGACGTGGCGCTGGGTGACGGGGCGATAACGTCTGCGGCGACCGGCGTGTCGTCGGTGACGATCGGCGTTCAGGCTTATACCGGCTTCGCGGGCACGTCGCCGGTGGGCGTGGTGTCGGTGGGGGCGCCGGGGGCGGAGCGCCAGATCCAGAACGTGGCGGCGGGCCAGGTCAGCGCGACGTCGACGGATGCGATCAACGGCAGCCAGCTGTACTCCGTGGCTTCCGCCACGGCGTCCGTCGTGGCGGTGGTGACCAGCCCAAACCCGGCAATCGGTCTTGGGGCGGTCGCGTCCGGCACATGGTCCACGGCCCTCGGCAGGCGGGCAACGGCAAGCGGCTACCACTCGATCGCCCTTGGCACGGCCGCGAATGCCGCCACCGACTACTCCGTCGCACTCGGCGACGGTGCCCAAGCGTTGGTTGAGTTCGGCATCGGCGTGGGGCGTCTCGCCAACGCCTACGGCGTCGGCGCGGTGGCGATCGGTCAGAGTTCCCGCGCCACCGGTTATGCGAGCGCGCTCGGCTGGCTCGCCAGCGCATCGGGGGGCTACAGCGTGGCGCTCGGTTCGAGCGCCAGTGCGAGCGCCACGAATGCCGTGGCCCTGGGTGGAAACACGTCCGCATCGGGGGAATCCAGCTCGGCGGTCGGTTCGCGCGCCAGTGCGAGCGGCCCGAATGCCACGGCCCTGGGTGGAAACACGTCCGCATCGGGGGATTCCAGCTCGGCGGTCGGTTCGCGCGCCAGTGCGAGCGGCTCGAATGCCACGGCCCTGGGCTCCGGGGCCGTAGCGAGCGGCCTCCAAGCGATCGCCGCGGGCAGCGGGTCGAATGCGAGCGACTACGCGGTCGCGCTCGGCGGCAGCGCCCAGGCGGTGGGTTCTGGCTACCACCAGCGTGGGTAGCCGCGCCAACGCCTCGGGGACCAATGCCGTGGCCCTCGGCTACGAAGCGGCCGCCAGCTCAGCGAACGGCATTGCCATCGGGTTTGCCGCGTCCGCGACGGTGTTCAACAGCGTGGCGCTGGGCGTCGGAGCGAAAACGTCTGCGGCGGTAGGCGTCTCGTCGGCGACGATCGGCATGTCGAACTATCTCGGGTTCGCGGGCACGTCGCCGGTGGGCGTGGTGTCGGTGGGCTTTCCTGGCGAGGTGCGCCAGATCCAGAACGTGGCGGCGGGCCAACTCAGCGCGAGCTCGACGGACGCGGTGAACGGCAGCCAGCTGTACTCGGTGGCCTCGACGACCACGAGCCAGGTGGGCTCGCTGTCGACCGGTGTGACCTCTCTCTCGACGGGTCTGTCCGGGACCAACAGCACGGTGAGTTCGCTGTCGACGGCGGTGGCGCCGGTGGTGGCGATCGTCGGCAGCGCATCGCCGGCGATCGGTCTTGGGGCGGTCGCGGGCTCGAACGCCTCGGCTTTCGGGCGGAACGCGAATGCATCGGGCTACGGCGCGGCTGCCTTCGGTGTCAGCGCCATCGCGTCCGGCACGGGGTCCACGGCCCTCGGCAGCGGGGCGGGGGCGAGCGGCTTCCACTCGATCTCACTTGGCACGGGGACGAATGCCGCCAGCAACTACTCCGTCGCACTCGGCGACGGTACCCAAGCGTTGGGTCAGTTCAGCATCGGCGTGGGGCGTCTCGCCAACGCCTCCGGCTTCGGCGCGGTGGCGATCGGTCAGAGTTCCAGCGCCACCGATTATGCGAGCGCGCTCGGCTGGGCCGCCAACGCATCGGTGTACAACAGCGTGGCGCTGGGCGTCGGAGCGACGACATCTGCGGGGGTAGGCGTCTCGTCGGTGGCGATCGGCGGTGTGACCTTCGGCGGGTTCGCGGGCGCGTCGCCCTACAGCGTGGTGTCGGTGGGCAAGCCTGGCCAGGAGCGCCAGATCCAGAACGTGGCGGCGGGCCAAGTGACGGCCACGTCGACGGATGCGGTGAACGGCAGCCAGCTGTATTCCGTGGCTTCCGCCGTGGCGCCCGCCGTGGCGGTGATGACCAGCCCAGCCCCGGCGATCGGTCTTGGGGCGGTCGCGGGCGGGAACGCCTCGGCGTTCGGGCAGAATGCGAATGCATCGGGCTACAGCGCGGCCGCCTTCGGTGTCAGCGCCATCGCGTCCGGCACGGGGGCCACGGCCCTCGGCAGCGGGGCGGGGGCGAGCGGCTTCCACTCGATCTCCCTTGGCACGGGGACGAATGCCGCCAGCAACTACTCCGTTGCACTCGGCGACGGTACCCAAGCGTTGGGTCAGTACAGCATCGGCGTGGGGCGTCTCGCCAACGCCTACGGCTTTAACGCGGTGGCGATCGGCCCGGGGGCGGTCGCGGACCTGGGCTCCTCGGCGGTCGGGCTGAACGCGAATGCATCGGGCGGCAGCGCGGTCGCCTTCGGTGGCAGCGCCAGCGCGACCGGCACCGGATCCACGGCCGTAGGCCAATTGGCGGCAGCGGGAGGCTTCCACGCGATTTCCTTGGGCGTCGACGCGAATGCCCCAAGCGATTACTCCCTGGCGCTCGGCGATGGAGCGCAGGCGCTCGACGTATACAGCGTCGCTCTGGGGCGGCACGCTAATGCCTCCGGGGGCTCCACCATCGCACTCGGCCTGAATTCCCGTGCTTCCGGGACTTATGCCATTGCACTGGGCAGCGAGGCGAACGCGGCAGGTTTCGCTTCGGCGGCCCTGGGTGGAAGCGCGTCCGCGTCGGGGGATGCCAGCTCGGCATTCGGGCCGGGCGCCAGTGCGAGCGGCTACCATGCGACCGCCGTGGGCAGCGGGTCGAATGCGAGCGGTAACTACGCGGTCGCGCTCGGCGACGGCGCCCAGGCGCTGGGTCCGTCTAGCACCAGCGTGGGTCGCCGCGCCAACGCCGCGGCGATCAATTCCGTGGCCCTCGGCGTCCAAGCGGCCGTCAGCGCAACGAACTCCGTTGCCATCGGGCTGAACGCGTCCGCGACGGTGTCCAACAGCATGGCGCTGGGCGCCGGAGCGACCACGTCTGCGGCGGTAGGCGTCCCGTCAGCGACGATCGGCCTGTCGAACTATCTCGGGTTCGCGGGCGCGGCGCCGGCGGGCGTGGTGTCGGTGGGCTCGCCTGGCCAGGAGCACCAGATCCAGAATGTGGCGGCGGGCCAGGTCAGCGCGAGCTCGACGGACGCGGTGAACGGCAGCCAGCTGTACTCGGTGGCCTCGACGACCACGAGCCAGGTGGGCTCGCTGTCGACCGGTGTGACCTCTCTGTCGACGGGCCTGTCCGGGACGACGAGCCAGGTGGGTTCTCTCTCGACCGGCCTGAGCACGACCAACAGTTCAGTCACGTCTCTTTCGACAGGTCTGAGCCGGACGAACAGCTCGGTGGCGTCGCTGTCGACGGGTTTGTCGGGCACGACGAGCCAGGTCGGTTCCCTGTCAACCGGCGTCATGTCCCTGTCAACTGGCCTTTCGAGCACAAACAGTACCGTCAGTGTGCTGTCGAGCGGCCTATCCGGAACGACGACTCAAGTGGCGGTGCTGTCGACCGGCATCCTGTCTCTTTCCACGGGATTGTCGGGCACAAGCAGCGAGGTTGGCTATCTTTCGACAGGTGTCAGCACCGTATCCGCCTCCGTGTCGATACTGCAGCGTGATGCCTTACAATGGAATTCTAGCCTCGGCGCATACGATGCGAGCCGCGGCGGGATCGCGCAGAGAATCACGAATCTCGCTGCGGGCCGACTCAATCCAGGCTCGACGGACGCCGTGAATGGAGATCAGCTGAACGCGACCAACAGCTCCGTGGCCTCGCTGTCGACAGCTATCTTCACAGTAGGTAGCGGGGGAGCTCTCTCATTATCGACCGGTCTGAGCGTAGCGAATAGTTCGATTGCGTCACTCTCTACGGGAGTCGACGGATTGCGAGCGGACGCATTGCAGTGGGACTCGGTTGCGGGCGCTTACAACGCGAGCCATGGCACCGGAACTCCGCAGAAGATTACAAATGTTGCAGCCGGCACGGTCAGTGCCACGTCGACAGATGCGGTGAACGGGAGTCAATTGTTCAGCGTAAGTAGTGAGGTAAATCTCCTGCTGAACAACTACAATCCGAGCAGCGCCACAAATTCAACTCTCGCTGTCGGAAAGGGAGCGAACGCTGCAGGCAGTACAAGCGTGGCCATCGGCATTAATGCCAATGCTCTTTCGTCGGGCGCGATTGCGATCGGTAGTAACAACGTAGGAGCGGCGCAGGCGAAGGGGGCTAACAGCGTTGCGATTGGTGGGGAGGCTGTCGCTGCAAACGGCGATGACGTCGCCATAGGCGTCGGAGCGCTGGCAACTGGCAAGCCGGGTGGCTCGGCTGTGTCCATTGGCTCGCGTAACGTTGCGAGGGGCGCAGGCGCGATCGCGGTCGGCGATCCGAACTACGCCTATGGCCAAGGCGCCGTCGCGTTGGGTCGCGACAACATCGTTTCCGATGATGGAACGGCAAACGGTGGTGACGCTGCTGGCGCACTCGCGATTGGCAACACAAACGTTGCCGTGGGCCGAGGTAGCATCGCGCTTGGTAATCGCAACAACGCGCTGACCACTGGCTCTATCGCGATCGGCGATCAAGCCATGGTGAGCGGCGCGGCGAACGCGAGTATCGCGATCGGTGCGGGTGCGGTGGCATCGACTGCGCGAAGCGTAGCTATTGGTGATAGTTCCACAACAGCGCCTGCTGTCGGTGTCGGAGGTTTAATCCTAGGGACTACAACCTACGGAGGCTTCGCCGGGTCCGCACCTATCGGTGTTTTCTCAGTCGGATCCGTAGGCGGGGAGAGGCAGATCAAGAACGTCGCTGCTGGCTTGATCGCAGCAAACTCGACGGACGCCGTGAATGGCAGCCAGCTTTATGCCGTGGCGTCGACGACTCTGATACAGATTGCGTCGCTGTCGACAGGCTTCCTCCAAACCACGGCTTCAGTCGCGACGCTCTCCACGAGCGTTTCCCAACTATCGAATGGTCAGCCCGGCCAGGGCGGTTCGATCGCGTCCCTCTCGACTGGGCTGAGCACAACATCGAGTTCGGTTGCGGCGCTATCGACAGGGCTGATTGTCACAAATAGTTCCGTTGTTTCCCTGTCGACCGGGTTGAGTTCGACCGGCAGTGTGGTCGCAACGCTTTCGAACGGTCTCACGACCGCCAGCAGTTCCATCGCGTCCCTCTCGACGGGATTTGGTAATACTGAAAGCGCGATTGCAACAATATCGACCGGACTGACGAATACGAATAGCTCGGTTTCGGCACTGTCGACTAGTGTCGCGAATGGGCAAATCGGGCCGCTCCGGTACGGTACGTCACCACAAGCCGCTCAAGCAGCATCCGCATCGCCGAACGATTTGTACCTTCAGCCGGGGTCTGGGACGGCCCCAGTGATCCTCCACAATGTTGCGGCAGGCAAAGTTGCGTCGGCCTCAACCGACGCTATCAACGGCGGACAGATGTTCTCGCTGGGTAACAGTCTCGCCACGGCCCTCGGTGGTAATTCGACCTTTAATACGGCCACGGGCGAAATTTCCGCACCGTCTTACCGCGTGCAAGGGTCGAACTACACCAATGTCGGTGGCGCGATCAGCGCTCTCGACACTGGCTTGTCAGCGCTGCAAAACAACATGAGCCAAGTTACGGCTCACCTGCAGACGCAGATCACGAGGAATCGCGTGATTGCATCCGGCGGTGTTGCTAGTGCCTTTGCAATGAGCCAGATGCGCTTCTCCGATCGCCCTGGATCGCAGAGCCTGGGGATCGGCGGCGGCTTCTACGACAATCAAAGCGCCATGGCGATCGGTTACGGTTTCACGTCTGAGGACGGAGTGTGGCGCGGGACAGCGTCCGTGTCTTACACACCCAGTGTCAACAAGCTCGGCGTCGCGGGCGGCGTGACCTACAGCTGGTAAAGCGTTGCCCGGCCGGGAATGGGAATTTCCGGCCGGCTCGCCTCGCATCCGTCTTCGAAACCAGCCAATACACGCAACGATTGATAATATTCCAACTTGCAATCTGTAATACTGTAATTCACCGGAACATCATTGAGATTACTACTATACATGAGCGTCCGCGCATGCTAACAAGCCGCATGTGGCGACATCTTGGAACGGCACTTCTTGCGCTCATCTCGATAATTTCCTTCAATAATGGGGTGCGGGCAGAAGTGCAGGTGGCGACACCGGCCATTGACGCGAGCATCTTCAAAGATGGAGAGATCGAGGATCGAAACTTCGGTTTTGGTGAGTGGTACGCAAAATGTCAGCAGATCATCAAAATCAAACGCCGGATATGCAATTTGCTTTCAACCGTTACTGAAGACGGGAGAAAGATCGGATCAGTTATAATCGCCACAACTGATACCGGGATTCCTGCCATGATGATCTCCATTCCTGAAGAGAACTCGTCGAAAAAGGCAATTTCTGTCACCGCAACGCATCTTGGCTCCGTCAGTGGAAAAGCAGTCAAGGTAGAGTTTTCGCAAATTGTCAATCCGATGCTTTGTGATGGTACCTGTAAGTACATATTCCCGCTGGATCCAAAATTAGTATTTATCTTGAACGCGAGCGGGAACGTTCAAATATTGCCATTCAAAGAAGATATTGTTCGAAGGAATAAGAAAAACAAGCTTCCGGCTCATACGGAGGCAAAAAGTATGACAATAGTCGGACTGGGATTTGCTGAAACTCTAAGTAAAAGTACGGCAGAGTGGTGAGCGAAGCCTCTTCGATAGGAGTAGATCTCGCGTCAAGCAGTCGCGTTTGACGGAAGAACCAAATCTTCGTTGCGTGGAGTATTTGACAGCGGATGTTTTGCGGCGTTGCCGATGAGCGAATCACAAAGTGTGATCCTACATAGAGTACATCTCTGTATCATCAGCAATCATTAAGGGTTTAAGTGGATCGCAATCCTGCAGCGTCGTCAATAACTTCAAGAAGGAGAACAAAATGCTCAACAACTTAAAACAGAATGTGCTGTTTCTGATTCTACTGTTTTTAACGTGTAATGTTCTGCTATTAAGCGCATCGAGTTTGTCATCACTTTTCAACAAAAACTATGCTAACTTAGGGTTTGAAATAATCGATTGTGGCGATGCTGCCGGTAAGATTCATAAATGCATACGTGTTGATCCAAAAGCCGGCGAAATAAATGATCCGGCAAAGGGTGCAAGTTATCGTATGATATATGGCTACTGAGTTCTGTCAGTAAGGCCAAATGCTCAAACGAATGGCGCAAAGGTGGATCTTATGAAAACGTCGGCAGCTTTCGTTGGCGCAATATTGGCTTTGTGTGGCCTTCCGTTTTTCAACGATGACGCTAATGCACAGAGCCCGGATGCGAAACCGGTCTATCACACACCAAAAGTGACGGTGCCGCAGCTTCGGCCTCCTCAACGAGTGGAGAAAGCTAAGCCAAAAATTCAAGATCGCGCGGAAGCTTTGACCCCTCAGGTCGCCGCTGCCGGTACAGAGAAGCCGGCTACCGCGTCGCCGCAAGCTTCTGCCCCTACCGGGGAGACTCAAAATTTCCAGGGCTGGACCGTGACCTGCCTGCCGCAGCCGGCCGACAACTCGCCCCGGACCTGCGTAGCCAAAATGGGCGTTCTGAAGAGTAACGAAGATCGTCGGCCGATCCTGATCGTGAGCGTCGTCAAGACCGGCGGATCGGCGACTTTTGTTCTACAAACGCCAACCGGCATTGAGCTGAAAACTGGCGCAAGTGTTCAAATCGGCAAGGCCGCCGCGCGTCGCCTCGTCTATGACAGCTGCGAGCCGGCCCTCTGTACCGCCTCGTTGCAAATGGACGATCCCTTTGTGCAGGAACTCGCGTCCGCGCCATCCGCGATCGCGTCCTGGGTCGGAATCGGCATTGGAGAGGTCCGCGTTGAGTTCGCTCTCCAGGAGGTACGGAATACACTCGCTTATCTTGTGAGCCGGTAACATACCGGAACGGGGTGGAGCCCATAGGGCGTCCGCTCCGTTTTGTTTCGTTATCTTCCTATGTCTTCGGCAGACTGTACTGTCGGTACGAGACGCCTGAATTCGAAAGAAATCCGATGCGCGTCGGCGTCTCGATTATGACGGGTGACAAGCAGCATGTCTGGAACAATGGACTTACCCAGAACATCTATCAATTCGTCACGTTGCTAAGTCAAATTCCGTTCGTCGAAGCGGTCTACTTGATTAATTGCGGAGACCGGCCGACCCATCCGCAAGGGTCGGATGACGAAGCCTTGCGCTTTCCGATTATCACGCAGGCCGAGGCTTCTGATGTGGTCGATGTCGCCATCGAGATGGGGGGCGCTATCGATGTCGAGTGGATCCGGCGCTTCAGGTTCCAGGGCGGGAAGTTCGTCATCCACCAATGCGGCCAGCCCTATGTCGCGTTGATCGAACCAACTGTGTTCAATCGCGAGGGGTTCTTCATAGAGGCCGCGCGGTGCGAGGAAATCTGGCTGCTCGCGAAGGACATGATTTTCGCGCCGATGCTGCGCACCATCCACCGCTGCCCGGTCAACGAGGTCCCCTATCTTTGGTCGCCGCGCTTCCTTGAGCAGACTGTGCAGCGAGGTCCGAACGACGAGCCACTCTACGGCTATCGCCGAGGGGGGCTCAAGACTGGCACCGCCCGCCCGGCGATTTTCGAGCCGAACATCTCACCCATCAAAATGGGGTTGATCCCGCAGATGATCTGCGATGTTGCGGCGAGGCAAGCGCCGGGCGTCATCGACTATGTTACCTATCTGAACGGAGACGGAAAGATCGAGCATCCGACGTATGTCTGTTTTATGCAGAGCATGCGGACCTACCAAGATGGCAAGGTGCAGATCATAGGACGGGATTACTTTTCTCACGTCATGGGCCGGGGCTGCAACATGGTGGTGAGCCATCAGCTGCATTGCCCGCAGAATTACGTCTACCTCGATGCTTTATATGGGCTATATCCTCTCATTCATAATTCCGCGATGTTCAAGGACGTTGGTTATTATTACGACCATTCCGACATTGTCGGTGGTGCGAAGCTCTTCCTTGATGCCGTCGAGGGACATGACGAAAATCTCGAAGACTATGCCAAACGGGCGGGTGCGATGATCGCCAGCCTGTCCCCGACGTCACGCGTGAATATCAACAATTATGCAAGGCGACTGTTGAGCTTGGTGAGCGCAGGCCACAAGCGGAGGTCGGCATGACGAAGTCGCCTGGATTGGCCCTGCGCGGAAAGCGGGCCAGCACATCGCGACTGCGCATCGGTGTGACGCTGTTCCTGCGCGACGAGAAACAGACCATCTGGGAAAACGGAATCTTCCAGAATTGCTTCTTTCTCTTGCAGACGCTGCGGAAATCGCCCCTGGTCGAATGGTGCTGCGTCGTCGTGGCCGGTCCCGGCAACCCTGAGACGTCGGCGGCGTTCCTGACAAGCGCGGAGGCGCCCGCCATCACAATGGCGGATGCGATGGATAACCTTGACGTCGTTATCGAGTTGAGCGCCCAGCTCGATGCCGCGTGGGCCAAGGCATTCGTCGATCGGGGAGGGCGCATCGTCGCGATGCGAGTCGCCAACGATTACATCATCGATGCCGAGCGCATGTCCTTCAAGCTGCCGCCTGGCCTGTTGATGACCCAGGTGCCCTATCATGAAGTCTGGACCCTTCCGGCCTTCGAGCGCACCTGCGCGCAATATTACGCGACCGGATACCGCGCGCCCGTGCGGATCATGCAGCACCTGTGGTCGCCGACCCTGCTGGAGAAGGCGGCCGCCGGACGGGGCGGAACATACGACTTCCGTTACAGGCCGGGGCGTAAACGGTGGCGCCTAGCCGTTCTGGAGCCCAACCTTTGTTCGGTGAAAACCTCGCACATCCCGCTACTCGCCTGCGAAGTGGCATACCGGATGGATCCAGCCCCTTGGGAGACGGTGCGCGTATTTAATAGCAACAAGCTGCGTGAGAACGATACCTTCGTGAAGTTCGCGCGCTCCCTTGATATTGTGTCGCACGGCAAGGCAAGCTTCGAAGGAAGGTACCCCATTGTCGATGTGATGGGGCCTTTTGCGGATGCGGTCGTCTCTCATCATTGGGAGAACGCGCAGAATTACCTGTATTACGAAGCGCTATACGGCGGATTTCCGCTCATACACAATTCCGATCTCGTTGATGACTGCGGCTACCGCTACGCAAACTTCGATCCCGAAGATGCTGGCAAGGCTCTACTTCAGGCCTTTTACCAGCATGATCTCAGCCTCCAGTCATATATAACGGACGGTCGCAAGTTTCTCACGAAGCTGGATCCGACATCGGACGCCAATGTACGGCTATATAGCGACGCCATCGCTGGATTATTCGAGCCGGATGCCCCGGCGGCGGCGCCTCAATCCTGTGGCGTTCCGGCGCCGGTTCTTTGAGTGTTTGGGCGATGGACAGACGCTCCCTCACGATCGGGATCACACTCGGACTTCGCGAGGAGGGCGAAAGCCTTTGGCTAAACGGGATCAAGCAGAATGCTTTGTATCTCGCCAAGCTCTTCCTGAGCTCGAAGCACCGCCACACCGTCAGATTGCTCAACACGACGCCGGTCACGCTCGGCGATCAACTACCCTGGGATCGCCAGCGCTTCCCGACCATGTCCTATGCGGAGGGCTGGCAGGGTCTGGATGTGATCATTGAACTCGGCGGCCAGATCGATTGGAACCAGACGGCCGCTTTGAAGAAACAGGGCACGAAGATCGTCAGCTATTGCTGCGGACCTGAATATATCCAAAACATCGAGGCAATGATCTTCAAGAGAAGATTGTACGAAACAATCTTTGTCAATCGTGAATATGATTGCATCTGGGCGATTCCGCAGGTTTGGGAACTTAACCGAGGTTTCTTCGAGACCCTTCGCCGCTGTCCGGTTCGCGAGGTGCCTTTCGTCTGGGATCCAATGGCGATCCAGGCTGCAACGAAGGACCTGCCAAATAATGGTGAGTATCGGCCCAAGCTTGGAACGAAGCGGGTTTCGATTGTCGAACCCAATATCGATGTAATGAAGTTTTGTCTCTATCCCATTTTCATCGTCGAACAGGCTTTCCGCCGGCGCCCGGATCTTATCAATTTTCTTTACGTCGCCAATTCTGATCGCTTCGTCCACGACAACACCGAGTTTGCGGCGCTGATGCAATATTGCGACCTGATCCATGCCCAGAAGGCGTGTTTCGTCGGCCGCGTGACCACGCCGACGTTCCTGGCGGAATACACCGACGTGGTGGTGTCCCATCAATGGGGCTTGCCGCTCAATTACATCTATCTCGAATGCTGCTGGCAGGGTTATCCGCTGGTCCACAACGCCGACATCGTGAAGGATCTCGGCTATTACTACCGGGGCCACGATCTCGCGGAGGGCGCCGATCGGCTGGTCGAGGTGCTGACCGCGCATGACCGGTCGTGGCAAGATTACCGGAAGGTGCAGCGCTCGCGGATCTCGCGCTACCTCGCGGACGACCCGCATCTCGTCGTCCATTACGACGACCTTCTGTTCGAACTGGTCGCGGGGGTGCGGGCGTAGCTCGGCGGATCAGGGCAGCGCCAGCGTCCCCGCGATGAGGGCGAGGCCCACGGCGAGCCACGCGACGTAATCGCCGATGAGCCCGCTGTGCAGGGCTTCGAGGAGCCGGGCCGGGGCGGATTGGGTCCGCTGGAGCGAGCGCACCACGATGGCCGGCAGGCGGTGGCGGAACAGGGTATAGGCGGCCAGGGTCATCGCGGCGGCGACGGAGACCCAGGCGCCGGTCGCCGCGCCCGTGTGGAGGGGGCCAGTCATCGTCTGGCGGCTGAAGGCGCTCACCGCCCCCGGCGCGATGGCGCGGACCCAATCGGCCGGCACGAGGACGTCGAGGGCGAGGAGCACGCAGGCGGGGGCGAGCATCAGCCAGAGGGGCCGGTCGGCCTTCTCGCGCTCCTCCTCGCTCGGAGCGTGGGCCTCGTCGCCGGGATCTTCGCCAAGGCCGAGGAAGATCCGCCCGGCGGCGCGCAGCACGGCGGCGCCGGTCAGCGCCGCGCCGACGAGGTTCGCGGTGAGGGCGAGGGGATGCGTGTCCTCCAGGGCGCCGTGGAGCAGGCGCGAGCCCTGGTCGAGCAGCCCCAGCGGCAGGCCGGCGAGGAGGAGGGCGGCGATGGCCATCGCCGCGCCGGCGGGGCCGATGCCCTTGCCGAGGCCGCGCAGGTTGATCTCGTCCACACTCGCCCGGGTGGCGAGGAGGATGCCGGCGATCATGAAGAGCGCGCCCTTCACCATCCCGTGGCCGACGACGTAGACGAGCAGGCCGCCGGTCCCGGTGGCCGAGAGGGCGCCGATGCCGGTGAGCATGATGCCGGCATGCGAAATGGTGGAGAAGGCGAGCAGCCGCTTCAGGTGGCGTTGTAGCAGCGCCATCCAGCCGCCGAGCACCGCGCTCGCCGCGCCGAGGCCGATCATCAGGCGCGGCACGGCCCATTGAATCTGGTCCGAGCCGGCGAAGACGAAAGTGGTGAGCTTGGCGAGGCCGAACACGCCGAGGGCGACCATCGCGCCCGAGAAGATCACCGAGACCGGGCTCGGCGCCACCGCGTGCGCGTCCGCGAGCCAGAACTGGAACGGCACGGCGGCGGCCTTGATCATCAGCGCCGCCGCGACGAGGCAGAACCCGCCGGCCACGACCGGATCGGCGCCGGCATGGGCCACGGCGGCGGCGATGCCGGCGAAGTCGAGGGTTTCCGCGCGGGCATAGAGCAGACCGATGCCGCCGAGCATCAGAAAGCCGGCGAGGCTGTTGACGATCGTGAAGTTGAGGGCGCCGGCGAGCGCC
Organism: Methylobacterium sp. TK26; assembly: GCF_055361565.1. Lineage (NCBI taxonomy): Bacteria > Pseudomonadati > Pseudomonadota > Alphaproteobacteria > Hyphomicrobiales > Methylobacteriaceae > Methylobacterium > Methylobacterium sp. TK26. The sequence goes on from NZ_CM143965.1 coordinate 4,268,473, forward strand.
GATTCCTCCAGGTGGTAGGCGGTGAGCGCGAAGGCCGCGACGCTCATCACCTCGAACCACACGAACAGATTGAACAGGTCGCGGGTGAAGCAGAACCCGACCATCGCCGCCAGGAAGAGCAGCATCAGGATGTGGAAATGGCCGTGGGTGCGGCCGAAGAAGCCCCAGGCGAAGACGAAGGCCAGCGCGTAGAGCAGGCCGATGAAGGCGGCGATCCAGCCGCTCGCGGCATCCACCGAGAAGCCGATGCCGAGCGCCACGCCCTCGCGGGGCTCCCAGCCGCCGAACCAGTAATCGATGGTGCCGTCGCCCGCATGGGCGGCGAGGATCGCGCAGAGGACGCTCACCGCGAGGGCGGTGAGGATGGCGAGGATGTCCGGCATGCGCTTCGGCAGCAGGTGGGCGGTCGCGAGCAGCGACGCGCAGACCACCATCGGAACCGCGACCGGCAAGGGGACGAGAGACGCGATCACCGGGTGTCGCCCTTGCGGCGCATGGGTTTCAGGTGTTCCGGATCGAGGGTGCCGCTGCGCTTGAAGATCTGCACCGTGAGCACGAGGAGCAGGGCGGTGAGCGTGGCGCCGACGACGATGTCGGTGAGGACGAGGGCCTGCATCACCGGATCGACGGCGGGCGTGCCGGGCGGGTGATCGTAGAAGATCGGCGCGATGCTGCCCCAGCGATAGCCGAGGCCGAGGAGCAGCACGTAGGTCGCCGATTGGCAGACCGAGAGGCAGCCGACGAGGTGGATCAAATTGCGGCTGGAGGCGAGGCCGTAGAGCCCCGCCGCGAACAGCCATGCGGCGACGGCGTAGGGGAGCCAGGTCACGCGGTGTCCTCCCCCGGCTCGTCCGGTCCGTCGGCTTCGCGGGTCTCCTCGAGGAATTCGAGGAAGAGCTGGGTGAAGCCGCCGCAGACGGCGAGCGCGACGCCGAGATTCTCGATCAGCATCAGGCCGCCGGAATAGAGATCGCGGAAGGTGCCGAAGGGCAGCACGTTCTGCATGAAGGCCGCGCCGACCAGCATCGGGGCGAGGCCGCACAGGGCGAAGAGCAGGGCGCCGCCACCTTCCATCGCGTCGAGCCAGTGGCTGCGGACCACGTCGCGCCAGCCGGAATAGCCCTCGCCGAGATAGGCGAGGAGCGTGCCCGACGCGAGGATCACCCCGCCCTGGAAGCCGCCGCCGGGCGTCACCGTCGCGTGGACGACGATGTAGAGGCCGAACAGCATCAGCAGCGGGCCGGCGAGGCGGCAGGTCAGCACCACGGCCTCGGAGCGCGGCAGGATCGCCCGGCCCGGCAGGCGCATGGCGCGGTCGGTCATGTCTTCGCCGCGCCGGCCGCGCAGCAGCACCACGGTGCCGGTGATGGCGGCGAGCAGCATGAACTCCTCGCCCAGGGTGTCGAGGCCGCGCACGTCGAAATTGATGGCGCTGACCATGTTCGCCACGTGCCGCTCCTGCGGCACGATGGCGTTGATGCGCTCGCCATAGGCGGCGATGGTCGCGCCGAATTCGGGCAGCCGGCCGATCACGGCGGCGGTGCCGGGCAGGAGGGCCGCCAGGGCCGCGCCGAGCAGGGTGAGGCGGAGGCGCGGGGTCATGGCTCGCGGCTCTCGTCGGAGCCCTGTTCGACCTTGCCCGCCCGCACCGCCATGAGGGCGACGAGGAACAGCAGCGGCACGGCCGCCGCGCCCACCGCGATCTCCGACAGGGCGACGTCCGGCGCCTGCAGCGCGGTGAACAGGATTGCAAGGACGATGCCGTTGCCGGCGATGGCGAAGATCTGCCGGGCCGGATCGCGGACCAGCACCACGGCGGTGCCGGAGGCGGCGGTGAGGAGGAACAGGAGGGGGAGGAGCAGGCTCATGCCGAGCGGCCCTCCCGCAGCAGCATCGCCCGCCCGGCGGCATGGGTGATGACGGCGCCGAAGCCCACGAGCAGCACGGTCATCAGCAGGATCTTGAGGGAGCGCACGGACACGCCGTCCAAGGCGAAGCCGGCGGCGGTGATGGCGATTCCCGCCACGATGTTGAGGAAGGACACCGCGTGCAGCCGGTCGAGGGCGCGGGGCATCCGCAGGATCGCGAGGGCCGACAGCCATGTCGCGGCCACGGCGCAGGCGAGGAGGATCGCGATGAGCGCCGTCATACCCAGCGCTCCAGGAAGACAGAGAGGAGCAGCGTGCCGGGCAGGGCCAGCAACACGGTGGTGAGGGCGAGGTCGATCACCGAGGCCTGATCCGTGGCGAAGGTCAGGAGCGTCAGCACCAGCAGGCCGATTGTGGTGGCGAGCTGGTAAGCGGCGAGCCGCTGGCCCGGCCTCCCGCGCCACGTCAGCGCCACGCTCAGGACGAGGGGCGGCAGCAGGGCGAGGATCGCCCAGGTCCAGAGGCTCATCGCGCGTCCCCCCCACCGGAGAGCCTGTGCTCCACGATGCCGGCATCGCCGCCCTTCTCGCGCAGCACGAAGCTGTCCGGCGCGAGGGATTTCGCGATCAGCCCGAGCGCCCGCTCGGCCGGGGTGTCGGCCACGGCCCAGGCGCTCTCCGCATCCCGCTCGTAGAGGGTCCGGCCCGGCGGGCGGCCGTAGCGGATGTGGTGGACGAGTTGCCCCGCCACCCGCGCCGTCGCGGCGGGCAGGGCGAGGGTCGCCTTGGCGATGGGGGCGAGGTGGCGCGTCCATCCGGCGAAGCGCATCCCGCCGCGCCGCCCGCCGAAGGCCCACCAGAGGCAGGCGAGGGTCGCGGCGGCGGCGCCGGTCGCCGCCTCGTCGAGGCTGAACGAGCCGGCGAACAACAGGTAGAGGGCGAAGAGCACCACCCAGGCGGCGGCGGCCGTGAGGGCGAACAGGCGGTGGTTCGCGGCGGCGGAATCGGAGGACATGGCCGGGGGCGCCACCGGGTCGGAGAGAAGCGGCTCCCCACAGCAGCGGTCAGCCTGGCGGCACAATGGTGCAGCCGGCTTACGGTTCCGCTCGGGCGAGGGGGCCCCTCAAGAATTCGGCGCCGTGTCCCCCGCGAGATAGGCGGCGATGTTCCGGCGGATGCGCTCCAGCGGTTCTTCGGACGGGTCGGGCAGGGTGAAGCCCTGGCCGGTGATGGTCTCGAAGGCGCGGATATAGACGGCGGCCGTCTCCAGGATCACCTCGGCGGGGATCGCGGGGATCGGGTCCTTGTAGGGGTCGCAGCGGGCGACGACCCAGTTGCGCATGAAGTCCTTGTCGAAGCTCTCCGGGCTCGCGTCGGCGGCGAAGCGCGCCTCGTAGCTCTGCGCGAACCAGTAGCGGCTGCTGTCGGGCGTGTGGATCTCGTCGGCGAGGACGATCCGCCCGTCCCCGTCGAGGCCGAACTCGTACTTGGTGTCGGCGAGGATCAGGCCGCGCGCGGCGGCGATCTCCTGGCCGCGCGCGAACAGGCCGAGGGCCGCCTCGCTGACGACGCGCCATTGCTCGGGCGTGAGGAGGCCGCGCTCGAGGATTTCGGCCTCGGTCAGGGGCTCGTCGTGGCCGCCGTGGTCGGCCTTGGTGGTGGGGGTGATGATCGGCCGGTCGAGCTTCTGGTTCGGGTTCAGGCCGTCCGGCAGGCGGTGGCCGTACATGTCGCGCTCGCCGGCCTTGTAGCGGGTGAGGATCGAGGTCGAGGTCGTGCCGGCGAGGTAGCCGCGCACCACGATCTCGACGGGCAGGATGGCGAGGCGCCGGCCCACCACGACGTTGGGGTCGGGATAGGCGAGGACGTGATTCGGGCAGATGTCGCCCGTGCGCTCGAACCAGAAGCGGGCGGTCTGCGTCAGCACTTGGCCCTTGAAGGGGATCGCGGCCAGCGCGATGTCGAAGGCGCTGATCCGGTCGGAGGTGATCAGGATGCGGCGGCCGTCCGGCAGGTCGTAATTGTCCCGGACCTTGCCCCGATAATGGTTCGGCAGTTCGGGGAGGGTCGCCTCCTCCAGCACGTGCCGGGCATAGGGGGCGAGGGCGGCGTGATCCATCATGCGCTCCGGGCTGGGTGTCGCGCGACAAGCCTTTGCGCGGAACGGCGGGGGAAGGCCAGAGGGGGCAGCGCTCAACCGACATCCCTCCCATTCGCCTTCCTCATCCTGAGGTGCGGCGCAGCCGCCTCGAAGGAGGGCTCCAGCCCGCCGCGCGATCCCTGGAGAGCTCCTGCGAGGCCCGCTCACGCGGGCACCTCAGGATGAGGTCGAGGGTCGGACGCCGTTCGAGGTCACGCATTCGCGGCGGGATCGTCCAGGGTCGCGATGCGGTCGAGGGCCGCGAAGACGGCGTCGTATTGCTCCGGCGGGAAGTCGTGGAAGCCGAGGGCGCGGCCCATGGCGATGCCGAGGATGGCGAAGAACGCCACCGATCCCGCGCCGAACCCACCCTCGGACTCCGCGAGGCGCCCGAGCCGTTCCGTGACGAAGCCGCTGTAGTCGGCCAGCGCCGCCGGGTTCTCGATGGAGGCCACGAGCAGCGACCGGGAGATCCCGTCGTCGTCGCAGAGGTTGCGCCGGAAATGCGCCACCATGGCCCGCGCGAGGCTCCGAGGCTCACCCGTCTCCGTCACCTCGCAGGCGGCGATGCCCGTGCGCAGGGAGTCGAGGTTGCGCGCCACCAGGGCGGCCACCAGCGCGTCCTTCGAGCCGTAATGGTGCAGCACCCCGCCCTTGCTCAGCCCCACTTCGGCGGCCACCGCGTCGATGGTGAGGCCGCGTGCGCCGTTGCGCAGCAGCAGGGCGTCGGCCCCGTCGAGAATGATCTCAGGTCGCTCGGCGAGCCGCTGACGCTTGTGCTGCATGACGGTCCTTAGTTACCGACTGGACGGTATGTAGCAAAGAGATTATAGGGAGCCAAGGTTCCCCCGCCGCCCGGCGATCGTTGCGCTGCCGCCCGCATCATGCATCCACGCTGCAAGATCCGCCTCTCCCTCGCCGTCTTCCTCGCGGCGCCGTTCCTCGCGGCCGCCTCGCCGCCGCCGGACGGGGATGGGCTTCTGTTGGTGCGTGTCGCGGAGGCACGCAAGACCTCCATGGTCGAGGATGTCGTGTTCAGCGGCGACATCCAGCCCCAGGCGCAGGTCAACGTCTCGTTCCGCACGAACGGCAAGGTCGCCAAGCGCCTCGTGGAGGTCGGCGATCACGTCGCGGCGGATCAGGTGATCGCCGAACTGGAGCCGCTGACGCAGCGCGCCAACCTCGACAATTCCCGCGCGGCCCTGTCCTCGGCGGAGGCACAGCTCACGCAGGCGAAGCTCACCTTCGAGCGCCAGAAGCAGCTCCTCGGCGGCGGCTACACCACCCGCTCGACCTACGACAACGCGGAGCAGGATCTGCGCACGGCCCAGGCCGCCGTCGAATCGGGCAAGGCCGCCCTCGGCACCGCGCAGGAGCAATTGAACTACACGGAGTTGCGCGCGGGCGTGGAGGGCATCGTCACCCGGCGGGATTTCGAGGTCGGGCAGGTGGTCCAGTCGGGCCAGACGGTCCTCGTCCTCGCCCAGGACGGGCTGCGCGACGCGGTGTTCAACGTCTACGAGGCGCTGACCGCCCGGCCGCCCGGCAACAAGGTCGTGGAGGTCTCGCTCCAGGCCGATCCGTCGGTGAAGACCAGGGGCACGGTGCGCGAGATCTCGCCCACCGTCGATGCGTCGAGCGGCACGGTGCGGGTGAAGATCGGGCTCGAATCGACCCCGCCGGGCATGAGCCTCGGCGCGGTGGTGGTCGGGCGCGGGACGTTCATGCCGAACGACGTGATCGTGCTGCCGTGGTCGGCCCTCTACCGCTACGAGAACCAGCCGGCGGTCTGGGTCTACGATCCGGTGAAGCGGGCCGTCTCCGTGCGCAAGGTCGTCATCGACCGCTACGGGCCGAACGTCATCACCCTGAAATCCGGCATCGAGCAGGGAGAGCAGGTCGTGGTGGCGGGCATCCAGTTCCTGCGGCCGGGCCAGACGGTCGCCGCCATTCCCCTCGGCGAGACGCCGCTCCAGGGCGCGGCCGTGACGGGCGAACGCCGATGAACCGCTTCCCCGCCGCTATCCTGGCCCTCGGCACCCTCATGCTCGGCGCGTGCAAGCCGACCGAGGAGGCGCACGAGCCGGCGCCGATCCGCCCCGTGCTGACGCAGGTGGCGCGGCCGAGCGACAGCCTCACCTTCGGCCCGTTCCCGGGCACGGTGGAGCCGCGCTACCAGTCGCAACTCGGCTTCCAGATCCCTGGCCGCATGGTCGCCCGCGACGTGACGGTGGGCGATCTGGTGAAGCGGGGCCAGCGCCTCGCCGCCCTCGACCCGGTGGTCTCGCGCTTCGATCTCACCCGCGCCGAGGCGGACCTCGCCGATGCGCGCGGACAGGCGGAGAACGCCACCGCCGCCGAGGCGCGGACCCGGCGCCTGCTGGCCGGCAACGCGGTGAGCCAAGCCTCCCTCGATCAGGCGGTGGCCCGGCGCGACACCACGCAGGCCCGTCTCTCGCAGGCGGAGGCGAGCCTGCAGAAGGCCCGCGACCAGATGGGCTACACCGAATTGAAGGCCGAGTTCGACGGGGTGGTGACGCAGCGCCTCGCGGAGATCGGGCAGGTGCTCAGCGCCGGCCAGGGCGTCGTCACCGTCGCCCGGCCGGAGGCCCGCGACGCGGTGGTCGACATCCCCGAGGGGCTCGTCAGCGCCATGCCGGCGGACGGGGTGTTCACCGTCTCCCTGCAGAGCGCCCCGGAGATGACGGCGCGGGGCCGCGTCCGCGAGACCGCGCCCTTCGCCGAGACGGGTGCCCGCACCCGGCGCATCCGCATGACCCTGGAAGACCCGAACCCCGCCTTCCGCCTGGGCGCGACGATCACCGTCTCCCTCAGCCGCGCCAAGCCCCGCAGCTTCGTGCTGCCGGCGACCGCGCTGCTAGCCGAGGGCGAGCGGCGCTCGCTCTGGGTCGTGGCGGCGGACGGGGCCTCCGTCGCCCGCCGCGACGTGACCCTCGGGCCGGCGCCCGAGAACCCGGACGAGATCGCCGTGACGGACGGGCTGACACCCGGCGAGCGCGTCGTGGTGGCGGGAATCCATTCCATCCGCGACGGGCAGGCCGTGCGCCTCGCCACCGCCGCCGAGTGACCGAGCGGGACCGGATCAGATCGTGAAGGATTTCAATCTCTCCGATTGGGCGCTCCGGCACCGATCGTTCGTCTGGTTCCTGATGGGCGTCTGCCTGCTCGCCGGGGTGATGGCCTATGGCCGCCTCGGGCGCGAGGAGGACCCGCCCTTCACCATCAAGACGATGATCGTGCAGGCGATGTGGCCCGGCGCCACCATCACCGACACCCTCGATCAGGTGACGGACCGGATCGAGAAGGAGCTTCAGCAGCTCAACGGGCTCGATTACGTCCGCAGCTACACCACGCCGGGCCAGACCACGGTGTTCGTGCAGTTCCGCGACACCACCAAGCCGTCGCAGGTGCAGCCGGCCTTCTACCAGACGCGCAAGCGCCTCGGCGACATCGCGAACCAGTTCCCCTCGGGCGTGCAGGGGCCGTTCTTCAACGACGAGTTCGGCGACGTCTACGGCAACGTCTACGCCTTCTCCTCTGACGGGCTGAGCTACCGGCAGCTGCGCGATTACGTCGAGAAGGTCCGCACCGAGATCCTGAAGGTGCCGGATATCGGCAAGACGCAGATCCTCGGCGCGCAGGACGAGGTGATCTCCCTCGACTTCTCCCCGCGCAAGCTCGCGGGCTACGGCATCGACCTCCAGGCGATCACCAAGGCGTTGCAGGCGCAGAACGCGGTCTCGGCCTCCGGCGTGGTGCAGGCCGGGCCCGAGCGGATCTCGCTCCGGGTCAGCGGCTCCTTCGCCAACGAAACCTCCCTGCAGGACGTGAACCTGCGGGTGAACGACCATTTCTACCGCCTCGCCGACATCGCCGAGATCAGCCGGGGCTACGCCGACCCGCCCTCGCCGCTGTTCCGCGTGAACGGCAAGGCGGCGCTCGGCCTCGCCATCGCCATGCGCCCCGGCGCCAACCTGCTGCATTTCGGCGAGGCCCTGAAGGAGAAGATGCACCGCATCGAGGGCGAATTGCCGCTCGGCGTCGAGGTGCATCTGGTGTCCGATCAGCCGCGCATCGTGGAGGAGGCCGTCGGCGGCTTCACCCAGGCGCTGATCGAGGCGGTGGTGATCGTCCTCGGGGTGAGCTTCGTGAGCCTCGGCATCCGCGCCGGCCTCGTCGTGTCGGTCTCGATCCCCCTCGTGCTGGCGATCGTCTTCGTCGTCATGCAGGTGATGGACGTGACGCTCCAGCGCATCTCGCTGGGCGCCCTCATCATCGCGCTCGGCCTCCTCGTCGATGATGCGATGATCACCGTGGAGATGATGGTCGCGCGGCTCGAACTCGGGGAGAACCTGAAGAAGGCCGCGACCTACGCCTACACCTCCACCGCCTTCCCGATGCTCACCGGCACCCTGGTGACGGTGGCGGGCTTCCTGCCCATCGGCTTCAACGGCTCGGGGGCGGGCGAATACACCTACTCGCTGTTCGTGGTGATCGCGGCCTCGCTGCTCGTCTCCTGGGTCGTGGCGGTGCTGTTCGCGCCGCTCATCGGCGTCGCCCTGCTGCCGAAGGCGGTGAAGCACCATGCCGAGAAGCGCGGGCTGTTCACGCGGATCTTCCTGGCGAGCCTGCGCCTCGCCATGCGCTGGCGCTGGACGACGGTGGGCCTGTGCATCGGCCTGATGGCGGTGGCCGTCGTCGGCATGGGCCATGTGCAGCAGCAGTTCTTCCCGTCCTCCGACAGGCCGGAGATCCTCGTGGATCTCACCCTGCCGCAGAACGCCACCATCGCCGAGACCAAGGCCCAGATGGACCGGTTCGAGGCGGGGCTGAAGGACGACCCGGAGATCGTGAGCTGGTCGTCCTATGTCGGGCAGGGCGCGGTGCGCTTCTACCTGCCCCTCGACCAGCAATTGAACAACGCGTTCTTCGGGCAGATGGTCATCGTCACCAAGTCGCTGGAGGTCCGCGACCAGGTGTTGGCGCGGCTGCAGGCGCGCGGCCGGCGGGACTTCGTAGGCACCGACGTCCTCGTCCAGCCCCTGAGCCTCGGCCCCCCGGTCGGGCGGCCGGTGCAGTACCGGCTGAGCGGCCCCGACGTGCAGGAGGTGCGCCGCCGCGCCCTCGACCTCGCCAACGTGGTCGCGCAGGATTCGCGCCTCAACGTGCCGACCTTCGACTGGAACGAGCCCGGCAAGGTGCTCCGCGTGCAGATCCTGCAGGACAAGGCCCGCCAGCTCGGCGTGACCAGCCAGGACATCGCCGGCCTCCTCAACGGGATCGCGGGTGGGCAGAGCATCACGCAGGTGCGCGATTCGATCTACCTCGTGGACGTGATCGGCCGGGCGCGCGCCGCCGAGCGCACCTCCCTCGACACGCTGCAGAGCCTGCAGGTCGGGCTGTCTAACGGCGCGGTCGTGCCGCTGCTGGCCTTCGCCACCATCGGCTACGACCTGGAGCAGCCCATCGTCTGGCGCCGCGACCGGATGCCGACCGTGACGGTGCGGGCGACGATCCGCGACGCGACGCAGCCCGCCACCATCGTCGCCAACCTGAAGCCCGGCATCGACGCCTTCACCGAGGCCCTGCCCGAGAGCTACACCCTGGCGACGGGCGGCGCCGTGGAGGAATCGGCCAAGGGGCAGGGGCCCATCGCGCAGGTCGTGCCGGTGATGCTGCTGACCATGGCGACGCTGCTGATGATCCAGCTGCAGAGCTTCGGGCGGATGTTCCTCGTCTTCACCGTGGCGCCGCTGGGGCTGATCGGCGTGGTGCCCGCGCTGCTTCTGTTCGACAAGCCGATGGGCTTCGTCGCCATCCTCGGCATCCTGGCGCTGGTGGGCATCATCATCCGCAACGCGGTAATCCTCGTCAGCCAGATCGAGGAGTTCCGCGCCGAGGGGAAGACCCCCTGGGACGCCGTTTACGAGGCGACGCACCACCGGATGCGGCCGATCCTGCTCACGGCGGCGGCGGCGAGCCTCGGCCTGATCCCTATCGCCCGCGAGGTGTTCTGGGGGCCGATGGCCTTCGCGATGATCGGCGGCATCCTGGCCGCGACCTTCCTGACGCTGCTGTTCCTGCCGGCGCTCTATGTCGGCGTCTACCGGATCCGCGAGGAGAAGGCCGCGTGAGACGGCGCTACCGGCGCCGGGCTCGGATCCTGACGGCCTTCGGCCGCATCCCGCGCCGCAGGGCGTGATGGAGGAGGATCAGGGAGGCGAGGCCGGGCAGTGCAATGTTCAGGAACGTCATAGCGACACCTCCGAACGGTAAAGCTCAGCGTCGCCCCGGCGGGTTAACCAAAGGTTAGCGGGTTCGGTTAACCGCGCGTTTACCCTACCGACCCACCGATGCGGCTCGGTGCGCGGAGGGCGGGGCATGGCAGGCATGAGGAATGCGCTTGGCCGCGCGGCCGTTCTGGCTTGCCTCGCGCTCCCCTCGCAGGCCGGGGCGCAGGAGGTGCTGTTCCTGCGCATCCGTCCGCAGCCGGACCCCGCCGCGATCGGCGCCGGGGGAGGGGCGGAGGCCGAGCGCGCCGCCCGCGAGGCCGCCTGGGAGCGCAGCAACCAGCGGGCGCGGCGGATCATCGAATCGGTCTGCACCGGCTGCCTCGGGCCGTGGGTGCCGCCGGTGTCGCGGGTGGTGGCGAGCGCGGCCGCCCTCGAAATTCCTGCCCCGAGGGGGCTTGATACGGATGCCCCCCGTGAGGCATCCGAGCCGACCTTCGACCCAGCGATCCCCGAGAGGCGACCATGACGCAAGCGCACCCGACCAGCGGCGCCGAGCCCGAGATCGACTGCCCCGTGAGCCTCGAGGTCCTGGGCGCCGTCTACCGCGCCGACGAGTACGACCTGCCCATGATCCTGGAGCAGATCCCGGCCCTGAAGCGGGCGCAGCTCGCCACCTACCTCTACGGCAAGAGCCACATGCACCAGCTCGGCCTGAAGGTGGCCCGCGCCTGCGATCGCGAGGATCTGATGCGGGTGGCCGGCGAGATCGGCGCCGTGATCCACGGGCAGGCCCATCTCAAGCCGGCCAAGCCCTCCGTCGATGCGGCGGCGGCGCTCACCAAGCACAAGCCCCTGCCGGGCCAGAAGAAGGTGAGCCTCGCGGGGGCGGCCAAGGGCGCGCCGAAGCCGGCGATCAGCCTCGGCGGTTCGGCCAAGATCCGCAACTTCGACTGAGCGTCTTCCCCAGACCGAACGGGCACGCGCGTTGCGTGCCCGCCGCGCCTCGTTCACAAAGCGGCCGATGAATACCGACCACGACAAGATCCTGATCGTCGATTTCGGCTCTCAGGTGACGCAGCTCATCGCCCGGCGGGTGCGGGAGGAGGGCGTCTATTGCGAGATCGTGCCCTTCACCAAGGCCGAGGCCGCCTTCCGCGAGCAGAAGCCGAAGGGCGTGATCCTTTCCGGCGGTCCCGAATCGGTGACGGTCGAGGCCAGCCCCCGCGCGCCGCAACTCGTGTTCGATTCGGGCGTGCCGGTCTTCGGCATCTGCTACGGCCAGCAGACGATGGCGGCTCAGCTCGGCGGCGCCGTCGAGGGCGGCCACCACGCGGAGTTCGGCCGGGCCGAGGTCGAGATCCTGGCCGATTGCCCGCTGTTCAACGGCGTGTGGCACAAGGGCGAGAAATACCCCGTCTGGATGAGCCACGGCGACCGGGTGACGAAGCTGCCGGACGGCTTCACCACGGTGGCGATCTCGAAGAACGCCCCCTTCGCGGCGGTCGCGGACGAGGCGCGGAACTACTACGCGGTGCAGTTCCACCCGGAGGTGGCGCACACGCCCCACGGCGCCCTGCTGATCCGCAACTTCGTGCGCGACATCGCCGGCTGCTCCGGTGACTGGACGATGGGCGCCTACCGCGAGGAGGCCATCGCCAAGATCCGCGAGCAGGTCGGCTCCGAGAAGGTGATCTGCGGCCTGTCGGGCGGCGTCGATTCGGCCGTGGCGGCGGTGCTGATCCACGAGGCGATCGGCGACCAGCTCACCTGCGTGTTCGTGGATCACGGGCTGCTGCGCCTCGGCGAGGCCGAGCAGGTCGTGGCGTTGTTCCGCGACCATTACAACATCCCCCTCGTCCACGTTGAGGCGAGCGGCATGTTCCTTTCGGCGCTGGAGGGCGTCTCGGACCCGGAGGTCAAGCGCAAGACCATCGGCCGCCTGTTCATCGACGTGTTCGAGGCGGAATCGAAGAAGATCGGCGGGGCGAAGTTCCTGGCGCAGGGCACGCTCTACCCGGACGTGATCGAGAGCGTGTCCTTCACGGGCGGCCCCTCGGTGACGATCAAGAGCCACCACAATGTCGGCGGCCTGCCCGAGCGCATGGACATGAAGCTCGTGGAGCCCCTGCGCGAGCTGTTCAAGGACGAGGTCCGGGTGCTGGGCAAGGAGCTCGGCCTGCCGGAGGCCTTCGTCGGCCGCCACCCGTTCCCCGGTCCCGGCCTCGCGATCCGCTGCCCCGGCACGATCACGGGGGAGAAGCTCGACGCCCTGCGCAAGGCCGATGCGATCTACCTCGACGAGATCCGCCAAGCGGGCCTCTACGACACGATCTGGCAGGCCTTCGCGGTGATCCTGCCGGTGAAGACGGTGGGCGTGATGGGCGACGGCCGCACCTACGACCACGTCTGTGCGCTCCGCGCGGTGACGTCGGTGGACGGCATGACGGCCGATTTCTACCCCTTCGACATGGCCTTCCTCGGCCGCGTGGCGACGCGGATCATCAACGAGGTGAAGGGCATCAACCGCGTGACCTACGACATCACCTCGAAGCCCCCCGGCACCATCGAGTGGGAGTGAGCACCCCCACGCCCTCCTTCGAGGCCCGCTGACGCGGGCACCTCAGGATGAGGTGGGGGGCGGATCAGCGCGGTTTGTAGTCGCCGCACAAAGCCGGCGCCAAAGCTTGGATCGCCGGCCTGAACTTCGCCAGATGCAGCCCGTCGCGCAGGGCGTCGGGCTTGGCGTAGCCGGTCCCGCCGTCGCGAAGGTCCGCGAACGGATCGGTGAAGGTGCAGCCCAGCCGGCCGCACAGGGCCTTCAGCCTATCGGAATAATCGCCCACCGCCCCCGCTTCCACGAAGGCCGCGATCTCGCGCCCCACCGGGGGGAGGGCGGTGACGACCACCCGATCCGTCACCCCCTGCAGCCCGCGCACGATCCGCTCGGCCGAAGCCTCGAAGCGGGAGGCCGCATCGACCCCGCGCGGGCGGTTCTTCAGGAGGAGGTCGTTGGTGCCGATGGTCAGCGAGGCCGCTGCCGGGCGCACCGGGAATCGCAGGCCCGCCAGGTAATCCGCATAGGCCGAGGAGGTCGCGCCGCTCACCCCGCCATTGACCAGAGCGCGGCCGCAGGGCCGCTGGTCGCCGGGTTGCAGCTCCGTCTGCGAATCGCCCGCGAGGAAATCGTACGTGGCCGGCGCCTCGTCCAGGGCGACCTGCACGGCGACGAGGCGCATCCCCGCATAGGCCCGCGCGTCGGCAGGGGCTTTTCGCGAGGACCAGCCGGCGATGGCGCCCGCCGCGAAGATCAGCAGCGCGGCGATGGTCGGTGCGAGGAAGCGCTTCATCGTTCCGAGCCCGCACGGTCCACCTGCGCCCCGGGCCGGGCGTCGGTGGAGGCATAATAGGGTTTGATGTCGAGGAGCGCCGTGCCGTCCAGGCAATCGAGGCCGCGCACGCGCAAGGTGTCGCCCTCGCGGCCGAGCAACTCCACCACCGACAGGGCGATCGGGTTCGGCCGTGCGGGGGAGCGGAGCGAGAACGTGCCGCGCGGCCCGTCCGCGTGGCGCGGCTGCTGCACGAGCAGGCCCCGCGTCGCCCGGTCCATCCAGTAGAGCAGGATGAGGTGCGTGCAGCCGGTGACGTGGCTCAACCCCGCCGCGTAGGCCGGATCCACCTCGACGGTGCAGATTTCCTGCGTCTGCAGCCCGTTCTTCGGGCAGTCGGCGCGTTCCGTCCACGGCGTGCGCAGGCGGCCGATGAAGTGCACGCCGGCATCGAAGGAAGCCGGCAGGTCGGCCATCACCTCGCCGGGGCGCACCCCGAAAGCGTCATCATCCATCGCCCGTCCCCTTACCGCGCGCGGTGTCGGGCAAGGGACAGCGCGGCGCAAGGGCCGTCTCGCGCGAGCCGCCCTCGCGGTGTAAGGCCGAAGGCCGGAGGACACATGATCGAACGCGAATTGCGGCCGATGCAGGCCGTCCCGGACGCCGCCTCGGCGGTGGCCCAACTGGTCACCCTGTACGAGGGCGCGACATCCGCCCTGCGGGAGGCGCTGGAACGCTATCTCGGCGGCGGCGCCCCGCCGGACGCCTCGGAGCGGCTGGCCTTCCGCTATCCCGAACTGCGCGTCACCTACCAGCCGGACGGGCCGCTGCCGCGCCTGCGGCGGGCGACGGCCAAGCTCCAGGCGGGGGGCACCTATTCCACCACGATCACCCACCCGGCCTTCTTCCGCGATTACCTGCTGCGCCAGCTCGAACCGCTGGTAGCGGATTACGGCGTCTCCCTCGAAGTGGGGGTGAGCGCGCAGGAGATCCCGTACCCCTACGTGCTCGAAGCGGGGCTCGACCCCAGCATGCGGCAGGTCGAGGCGACCGAACTTGCCACCTACTTCCCCGTGCCGCTCCTCTCCGTGGTGGGCGACGAGATCGCGGACGGCACCTTCGACATGGTCGAGGGCGAGCCGAGGCCGCTCGCCCTGTTCGACGGGGTGCGGGTCGATTACTCGCTGCGCCGCCTCGTCCACTACACGGGCTGCGACTGGCGCGAGGTCCAGCCCTGGATCCTGCTCACCAACTATCACCGCTACGTCGATCAGTTCGTGCGGCACGGGCTCGAACGGCTGGCCTCCGGCCACGAGGGGTTCGAGCGGCTGGTCCTGCCCGGCGGCATCGTGGTGAATCGCGGCGAGGCCGAGGGCGCCGATCCGGCGGCCCTGCTCGCCGCCTCGCCCTGGCACCGCCACCAGATGCCGGCCTATCACCTCGTCGCCCGCGCGCCCGATGGGTCGATGCAGGGCACGACCCTGGTGAATATCGGCGTCGGCCCCTCCAACGCGAAGACGATCACCGACCACCTCGCGGTGCTGCGGCCGGATTGCTGGCTGATGGTCGGCCATTGCGGCGGCCTGCGCCAATCGCAGACCATCGGCGATTACGTGCTGGCCCACGCCTATTTCCGGCGGGACCGCATCCTCGACGAACTCGTGCCGCCGGACGTGCCCGTGCCGGCTTTGGCCGAGGTGCAACTCGCCCTGCAATCGGCGGCTGCCCAGGTGACGGGGGAGCACGACGACGCCCTGAAGCGGCGCCTGCGCACCGGCACCGTCGTCACCTACGACGACCGGAACTGGGAGTTGCGCTTCACCCAGGAGCGCAAGCGCATCAATCAGTCGCGCGCCATCGCCGTCGACATGGAGAGCGGCACGGTGGCGGCGCAGGGCTACCGCCTGCGGGTGCCCTATGGGGCGCTGCTCTGCGTGTCGGACAAGCCGCTGCACGGGGAGATCAAGCTCCCCGGTGCCGCGAACGCCTTCTACGACCGGGCGGTCTCCGAGCACCTGAAGGTGGGCCTCGCTGCCCTCGATGGGCTGCGCGCCGACCGGGCGGGGCTGCATTCGCGCAAGCTCAGGAGCTTCGACGAACCGCCCTTCCGGTGATGGAGCCTTCGCCGTTCGCGAAGGCTCTGTCCACGACATCCGCATTGCGAACGGTTCCAGCCTGGACACAGTACCCGGCCTGAACGAGCCGGGAGGACGGGGTGAGCGGGGAGGGGACGATCGTCGCGACGGCCCTCTTGCTCGTCCTGTGCATGGGCCTGTGGGCCACGGCGCTGCTGCCGGAGATCGTCACCGCCCTGGCCTTCTTCGGGCTGGCGATGCTGTTCAAGCTCGCCCCGGCCGAGACGATCTTCTCCGGCTTCGCCTCGCAGGCGTTCTGGCTCGTCCTGTCGGGGATGATCGTCGGGCAGGGCATGACCCGCACCGGCCTCGGCGCGCGGATGGCGCGGGTGCTCGCCCAGCGCCTGTCGGGCTCTTACACGCTGTTCATCGCCGGGCTCGTGGGGCTGAGCTTCCTGCTCGCCCTGGTGATGCCCTCGAATCTTGGCCGCATCGCCCTGATGATCCCCGTAACCCTGGCGCTTTGCGACGCCTTCGGCCTCGCGGCCGGGCGGCCGGGGCGGGACGGCGCCGTGCTCGCGGTGGGCGTGGCGACCCCGGTCCTCTCGGCGGCGATCCTGCCCGCGAACGTGCCGAACCTCGTGATGGCGGGCTCGGCCGAGCGGCTGCTCGGCGTGCACTTCTCCTACCTGTCGTATTTCCTGCTGCATGCCCCCGTGCTGGCCTTCGTGAAGGGCGTGATGCTGGTGGGGCTCGTCGTCCGCCTGTTCCCCGACCGGATCTCGGCGGCGACGCGGGACATGCCCGCCCTGCCGCCGCTGTCGGGGGCGGAGCGCCGGCTCGCGGCGATCCTCGTCGGCACCCTCGCCCTCTGGATGACGGACAGCCTCCACGGCCTGCCCCCCGCCTGGGTCGGGTTGATGGCGGCGGTGCTGTGCCTCCTGCCGGGAATCGGAGTGATGTCGGCGGATTCGTTCGGGCAGGTGAGCCTGCGGACCTGCTTCTACATCGCCGCCCTGCTCGGCCTCGTCGCCCTGGTGAACGTCACCGGCCTCGGGGAGAGGCTGGGCCACGCGCTCCTCGCGGTGGCGCCGCTTGAGCCCGGCGCCACGGCGCAGAACTTCGCGGTGCTCACGGGAATCAGCACGGCGATCACCCTGCTCGTCACCGCCAACGGGGCGCCCGCGCTCTACACGGCGCTCGCGCCGGAGATGGCCCAGGCGAGCGGTCTGCCGGCGCTCGCTGTCGTCTCGATCCAGGTGATCGGCTACTCGACCCTGTTCTTCCCGTATCAGGCGCCGCCCATCGTCTTCGCCAGCGAACTCGGACGGGTGCCCCTGGCGCGGGCGGCCCGCCTCACCGTGCCCTTCGGCCTCGTCTCGCTCCTCGTGGCCGCACCCCTCGATTACGGATGGTGGCGGCTCATCGGATGGCTGAAATGACAGATCAGTCGATGTGTCAGTAGGTTGGGTGCATTGCGGCGCACCATGCCGCCTTGCGGCTTTCCCGCCCAGACACTACCGCTTCCACCTTAGAGACGGTCCAGTTCGAAACCGCGAGGTTCCCCCGCCGATGGCCCCAACAGCCCGCCCGACAGTGGCTCAACCGCTCTCGCCGCACCTCCAGATCTACCGCTGGACGTGGACCATGGCGATGTCGGTGTTCCACCGCATCACCGGCACCGCGCTCTACGGCGGCACCGCGCTGGTCGCCATCTGGCTCGTGGCCCTGGCCTCCGGCCCGGCGGCCTATGGGTGGGTCGCGGGCTTCTTCGGGTCGATCTTCGGCAAGCTGATCCTGTTCGTCTACACCTGGATCCTGCTGCACCACATGCTCGGCGGCATCCGCCACTTCGTGTGGGACGCCGGCATCGGCTTCGACAAGACGCAGCGCCTCAGCCTCGCCCGCCTCACCCTGATCGGCTCGACGGCCCTGACCGTCGTGGTCTGGGTGGTCGGCCTGCTGGCCCGCTGAGGAGGGGACGACATGGCCAAGGAAAATATCCGCCAGAACCCCGCCGTCTCGATTCGCACGCCCCGCGCGCGGGTGCGCGGCCTCGGCGTCTCGCATCACGGCGCCGGCCATTGGTGGCTGCAGCGGCTCACCGCCGTCGCCAACGTGGTGCTGATGCTGGCCTTCGTGGTCATCATCGCCCGCATGGCCGGCCGGCCCTACCCTGAGGCGATCCGCCTCGTGGGCAGCCCCTTCGTGTCGCTGGTCCTGATCCTGGCGGTGCTGTCGGTGACGATCCACATGCGTCTCGGCATGCAGGTGGTCATCGAGGATTACGTCCACGCCCCCGCGACCAAGATCGCGGCCATCTTCGCCAACAACTTCTACGCGGTCGTCGTGGCCGTGGCCTGCCTCTACGCGATCCTGCGCGTCGGCTTCGGCCAGCCGCCCGTCTGATCCCGCAACCTTCGGAGCCGACCATGGCCGTGAACGGAACGAACGGCGGCAAGCCCGCCTACACCATCCATGATCACGCGTTCGACGTGGTGATCGTCGGTGCCGGCGGCGCGGGCCTTCGCGCCACGGTCGGCTGCTCGGAAGCGGGCCTGCGCACGGCCTGCATCACGAAGGTGTTTCCCACCCGCTCCCACACCGTGGCGGCGCAGGGCGGCATCTCGGCCTCGCTGGGCAACATGGGGCCGGACGATTGGCGCTGGCACATGTACGACACCGTGAAGGGGTCGGACTGGCTCGGCGACCAGGACGCCATCGAGTACCTCGTGCGCAACGCCCCGGCGGCGGTGTACGAGCTGGAGCATTGGGGCGTGCCCTTCTCCCGCACGGAAGAGGGCAAGATCTACCAGCGCCCGTTCGGCGGCATGACCACCGATTACGGCAAGGGCACCGCCCAGCGCACCTGCGCGGCGGCCGACCGCACGGGCCACGCCATGCTGCACACCCTCTACGGGCAGGCGGTGAAGAACCAGACCGACTTCTTCATCGAGTACTTCGCCCTCGACCTCATCATGGACGAGGAAGGCCGCTGCCGGGGAGTCATCGCCCTCGATCAGGCGACCGGCGAGATCCACCGCTTCCGCGCCCAGCAGACCATCCTGGCGACCGGCGGCTACGGCCGGGCCTACTTCTCGGCGACGTCCGCCCACACCTGCACCGGTGACGGCAACGCCATGGTCCTGCGCGCCGGCCTGCCCCTGCAGGACATGGAGTTCGTGCAGTTCCACCCGACCGGCATCTACGGCGCCGGCTGCCTCATCACCGAGGGCTCGCGCGGCGAGGGCGGCTACCTGACGAATTCCGAGGGCGAGCGCTTCATGGAGCGCTACGCGCCGTCGGCGAAGGACCTCGCCTCCCGCGACGTCGTCTCGCGCTCCATGACCATGGAGATCCGCGACGGCCGCGGCGTCGGCAAGAACAAGGACCACATCTACCTGCACCTCGACCACCTCGATCCGAAGATCCTCCACGAGCGCCTGCCGGGCATCTCGGAGAGCGCGAAGATCTTCGCGGGCGTCGACGTGACCAAGGAGCCGATCCCGGTCATCCCGACCGTCCATTACAACATGGGCGGCATCCCCACGAACTATCACGGCGAGGTGCTGACCCTGAAGGACGGCAACCCCGACACCGTGGTGCCGGGCCTGATGGCGATCGGCGAGGCGGCCTGCGTCTCGGTCCACGGGGCGAACCGCCTCGGCTCCAACTCGCTCATCGACCTCGTGGTGTTCGGCCGCGCGGCGGGCAAGCGCTGCGCCGAGATCGTCGAGCCGAACGGCCGCGCGCAGGAACTGCCGAAGGGCGCCACCGACAAGGCGCTGGAGCGCCTCGACCGCTTCCGCTACGCCAACGGCAGCACGGCCACGGCGGAGCTCCGCGCCGAGATGCAGAAGACCATGCAGAACAACTGTGCCGTCTTCCGCACGGGCGAGGTGCTGGAAGAAGGCCGCGGCCTGATCCACAAGGTCCACGACGCCGCCTCGGACGTGAAGATCACCGACCGCTCGCTGGTCTGGAACACCGACCTCCTGGAGACTCTGGAGTTCGACAACCTGATCGGCCAAGCGGTGGTGACGATGGAATCCGCCGCCAACCGCAAGGAATCGCGTGGCGCCCACGCCCGCGAGGACTTCCCGGATCGCGACGACAAGGACTGGATGAAGCACACCCTGGCCTGGATCGGCGACACGGGCGGGGTCACGATCGATTATCGTCCGGTGCACACCTACACGATGTCGAACGAGATCCAGTACATCGAGCCGAAGGCGCGCGTGTACTGAGGCTTCACCTCGGCTGAACCATCTGGCGGCGGATCGCCCCGCGATCCGCCGCGTCGACCTGCCCTCGCGGAATCGATAGTCTCCCATGGCCCAGTTCAACCTGCCCAAGAACTCGCAGATCACGCAGGGCAAGTCCTGGCCGGCGCCGGCCGGTGCGAAGAACCTGCAGACCTTCCGGATCTACCGCTGGAACCCGGATGACGGGCAGACCCCCCGCGTCGACACCTATCTGGTCGACCGCGAGGATTGCGGGCCGATGGTGCTCGACGCCCTGCTGTGGATCAAGAACAAGGTCGACTCGACCCTGGTCTTCCGCCGCTCCTGCCGCGAGGGCATCTGCGGCTCCTGCGCCATGAACATCGAGGGCCAGAACGCGCTGGCCTGCACGATGGGCATCGACGAGTGCAAGAGCCCCGACAACGCCCTCCCGATCCTGACCCGCAAGGACAAGGACGGCGCGATCCGCATCTATCCGCTGCCGCACATGCCGGTGCTGAAGGATCTGGTGCCGGATCTTACCAACTTCTACGCGCAGCACGCGGCCATCGAGCCCTGGCTCCAGACCGACACGCCCTCTCCCGAGAAGGAGTGGCGCCAGACGCCGGAGGACCGCGCCCGCCTCGACGGCCTCTACGAGTGCATCCTCTGCGCCTGCTGCTCGACCTCGTGCCCGAGTTACTGGTGGAACGGCGAGAAGTTCTTGGGCCCGGCGGCCCTGCTCCAGGCCTATCGCTGGCTGATTGATTCCCGCGACGAGAACACGGGCGCGCGCCTCGACAACCTGCACGATCCGTTCCGGCTGTACCGCTGCCACACGATCATGAACTGCGCCAACACCTGCCCGAAGAGCCTGAACCCGGCGAAGGCCATCGCCGAGATCAAGAAGATGATGGTCGAGCGCGAGGTCTGAGCCACCGCGCCGACCCCCCGGCGCCCCTGCGGCGCCGGGGCAACACCGGGGCGAAAAGCCCGTAATTCGCCCTCCGACGCCCGAACGGACCGCACCTCGCCTTGTGGCGAGCGCATTTCCCGCCGAGGCAGGCACGGGGCGCATCCCGCGCCCGTCCGAGCCACCAGCCCGAGCCAAGTGGGAACGATGCCGCGCCCGAGCCCCTCGATGATCGCCGTGCTTTGCCTCAGCGCCGGCCTCGGCGCCTGCGCGTCGGACCGTTTCGAGGGACCGAAGACCCGCGCCCCCGGACCCCGCGCCGATTTCGAGGCGCCCGTGGCCGCGATCCCCTCCGGCACCGTCACCGCCGCCCCCCTCGCGCCCCCGCCGGGCGCCTCGGCGAGCCCCGATGCCCCGCCGCCGCCTCCGCCCCCCGGTCCCGTCGCCGGCCTGAACCCGAGCGCGCCTTCCGTCGTCGCGGAGCCGGTGACGCCGCCCCCGCCGCCGCCGCCGGTCACGACCACCGGCCGCGCCGCGGTCGTGGGCGGGTGGGACGCCCGTGACGCCACGGGGGCCAGCTGCCGTGTGACGCTGTCGAGCACGCCCTCCCTCGACCTCTACAAGGCCTCGACCTCCGGCTGCTCGAACAAGGAGCTCGGCCGGGTCTCGGCCTGGGATTACCGCGACGGCGAGGTCTACCTCTACCAGCCGGGCGGCAGCGTCGCGGCGCGCCTGCGCCAGGGCGGCGCGGGGCTCGACGGCGCCCTCACCAAGTCCGGCGCGTCCCTCGCCCTCAACCGGTAGCGGACCGGTCGTGGAGTCGCGGTCGCTTGGCCTGCGGCTCCCGGCCCTTACATGACGAGTCCTGCCGGAGCACCCGTCGTACAGCATGTTCCTCGATTGGCTCGAACGCCGGATCGAACCCTTCGCGCCCTTCGATGAGACGCGGATGCCCCCGAAGTCCGTCACGGGCTTCGCGTGGTTCTATCTGCGCCCGATCCGGGGGGCGCTGGCCGCGCTCTTCGCCATCGCGGTGATCGCGGGCACGGTGGAGGCCTCCCTCTACCTTGTCATGCGCTGGTTCATCGACATGCTCGGCTCGGCCGACCGGGCGACGGTGCTGACCGACCACGCGACTGGCATCGCCATCTCCCTCGCCCTCGTGGCGCTGGTGCGGCCGGTCTCGATCTGGGCGCACGAGGCCCTGTCGAACCAGCTCGTGGTGCCGCAATCCACCAACCAGATCCGGTGGCGGGCGCATCTCTATACGCTCGGCCACTCGCTCTCGTATTTCCAGGCCGACTTCGCCGGGCGGCTCGCCAACCGCGTGGTGCAGGTCGGCCCGGCGGTGCGCGAACTTGCGGTCGTGTTCATCGACACGCTGCTCTACGTCGCGATCTATGCCGTGACGGCGGTGGGGCTGTTCGGCTCGATCTCCCCCTGGCTCGCCCTGCCGGTGGTGCTCTGGATCCTCGCCTATGCGGCGCTCACGCGGTGGTTCGTGCCCCGGGCGCGGGCGCGCTCGCACGCCACCGCCGACACCCGCTCGGTGCTGATTGGCCGCGTGGTGGACAGCTACACCAACATCCTCACCGTGAAGCTCTTCGCCCGTGACCGGGAGGAGCGCGCGGCGGTGCGCGACGCGGTGCAGACCCATACCGACGCCTACCTGCACCAGTTCCGCCTCGTGACGGCGACGACGACCCTGCTCGGAATCCTCAACAGTGCCCTGTTGATCGCGACCGGCTGGGCCTGCCTCGCCCTGTGGCGGCAGGGCGGCATGACGACCGGCGAGGCCTCGGCCGGGCTCGCCCTGGTGCTGCGCCTCATCGCCATGTCGGGCTGGGTGATGCAGACCGTGCGCGGCGTGTTCGAGAATGTCGGCGTCATCCAGGAGAGCATGCAGACGATCAGCCGTCCGCACGGTCTCGTCGATGCCCCCGGCGCGCGGGAACTCGCGGTGACGGGCGGCGAGATCCGCTACGAGCAGGTCGGCTTCCATTACGGGCGCGGCGACGCCTCGATCATCGAGGATTTCTCCCTGACGATCCGGGCCGGCGAGCGCGTCGGGCTGGTGGGGGTGAGCGGCGCGGGCAAGTCGACCCTCGCGACGCTGCTGCTGCGCCTCTACGACGTGGAGAGCGGGCGCATCCTCATCGACGGGCAGGACATCGCGGGGGTCACGCAATCGTCCCTGCGCGAGGCGGTGGCGATGGTGAGCCAGGACACGTCCCTGCTGCACCGCTCCATCCGGGACAACATCGCCTACGGGCGCCCGAGCGCGACCGACGCGGAGGTGGACCAAGCCGCCCGGCTCGCCCATGCGGACGGGTTCATCGCCGACCTCGTGGATCACAAGGGCCGGCGGGGCTACGAGGCCCATGTGGGCGAGCGGGGGGTGAAGCTCTCGGGCGGGCAGCGCCAGCGCATCGCCATTTCCCGCGTGATCCTGAAGGACGCGCCGATCCTCATCCTCGACGAGGCGACCTCGGCGCTGGACAGCCAGGTCGAGGCGGCGATCCAGGATTCCCTCGACACGCTGATGGCCGGCAAGACCGTGCTCGCCATCGCCCACCGGCTCTCGACCATTGCGGCGATGGACCGCCTCGTGGTGATCGAGGCGGGCCGGATCGTGGAGGAGGGGACGCACGCCCAGCTCGTGGCGCGGGGCGGGGTCTATGCCGGGCTCTGGGTTCGGCAATCGGGCGGGTTCCTGCCCGACCGGACGGCGCCCTTTGAGGACGCCGCCGAGTAGGGGCTCAGGCCGCCCGCACGCCGTGGAGGAAGCCTTCCACCTCGGCGCGCAGGGCCTCGGCCTGACGGGCCAGTTCCTCGGAGGCGGCGAAGACCTGCCCCGCCGCCGCGCCGGTGCCGGAGACGGCGTTCGAGACGACGGCGATGCTGCTGCCGACCTCGGAGGTGCCCTGCGAGGCCTGCGCCACCGCCGAGACGATCTCGCGGGTCGCCGCGCCCTGCTGGTCCACCGCCGTGGCGATGGCCGAGGCCGCGCGGTTGATGTCGTGGATCGTCCCCACGATGCCGCCGATCCCCGTGACCGCCTTCGCGGTGGTGGCCTGGATGCCGGCGATCTGCGCCGAGATCTCCTCGGTGGCGCGGCTCGTCTGCGCGGCGAGCGCCTTCACCTCGGAGGCGACGACGGCGAAGCCGCGCCCCGCCTCGCCGGCCCGCGCCGCCTCGATGGTGGCGTTGAGGGCGAGCAAATTCGTCTGCGAGGCGATGCCGGCGATGAGCGCGACGATCTCGTCGATGCGGCCCACCATCTCCTTCAACTCGCTCACCGTGGCGGCGGAGGCCTGCGTCTCCTGAACGGCGGCGGTCGACTGCGCGAGGGAGTGATCGACCTGCCGGGCGATCTCCTGCACCGACGCGCCGAGTTCCTCGGCCGCGCCCGCGACGGAGGTGACGTTCGAGCCCGCCTGATGCGCCGAGGCCGCGACGGCTTCGGCCCGCGCCGAGGTGTCGTCGGCGGTCTGCGACAGGTGCTGGGCGGTCGCCTGCAACTCGGTGGCGGCGGAGGAGACGATGCCGACGATGGAGCCGACGCTGCCCTCGAAGCCGTGGATGAGCGTGCTCATCCGCTCGGCCTGGCGCATCTTCTCCAGAGTGTCGGCCTCCTTCTCGGCCGTCATGGCGCGCTGGCTGACCAGCCCATCGCGGAAATAGGCGACCGAGCGGGCCATGTCGCCGATGGCGTCGCCCCGTTCCAGCGAGGGCACCTCGCGGTCGAGACGGCCGGCGGCGATCTCGCCCATGGCGTTGTTCAGCTGCGCCACCGGGGTGCCGATATGGCGGGACAGGGCATAGGCGGCGGCCATCGCGGCGGCGGCGACGGCCAGCAGGACCGCGCCGAGGGTGTAGACCGCGCGGTCGCGGGCGGCGAGGAGATCGGTGACGTCGAAGGCGACTTCCAGCGTGCCGATGGCCTTGCCGGAATAGTTGCGCAGCGGCGCGGCCAGCACCGCGACGGGGCGCCCGGCGATCTCGCCCATGCGCGGCGCGATCGGCCCGCCCATCGCCTCGCGCTGCGCGTCCTGCGGCAGCAGCGACTTCTGCGCGAAGGTGGCGCCCAGCGTCTGCACGCCGCTTTCGCCCACGAGATGCATCGCGATGTCGACCCCGACCCGGCGCTTCAGGGCGGCGAGGAAGTCCGGGCCGAGGACCGCTCCCACGTCGGCGACGCCCACGAACCGGCCCTCGACCGTCATCGGGACGACGGCGAAGATGCTGATGCTGTCGCGGCCGGGCTCGATGCCGGTCTGCGTGCCGCGCGCCTGGATCACGTCCCGCACCATGGCGCGGCGGTTGAGCACGTCCTCGCCGAACTTGTCCGGCATGTGTGCGCGGGCGAAGGCCTTCCCGTCCGCCCCGTGCAGAGTCACGAGGCCGAGATCGAGCTTCTTCATCTCGGGATAGAGCGGCGCGAGTCGGGCCAGGGCGTCGGCGCGGTCGCCCCGGGCGAAGGCATCGGCCACGCCCCGGTCGTTGGCGATGGCGAAGGCGGCGGTGAGCGCCCGCTGGCTCTGCTCGGCCATGGCCTCCGAGACGGCGTTGTAGCGCCGTAGGAGACTCGCCCCGATGGCGCTGTCGCTCGCCGAGACCTGGGCGCGGTAGCTGACCACGCCGACCACCGCCGCAGAGCCGAGAGACAGGCCCAGCATCGCAATCGTCAGCTTTGCGCCGATGGACTTCAGTCCGTTCTTCAGAAGCGACACGACAAAACCCCAAGAACAACTTGCGCGAAATTTTTGAATTATCATGCCGTGATCTGATTAACGCGCGGCTAACGTCTGGGGCAGTTCTGTGTTTCGTGATTTTTCCGGACGTTCGACTTCGTGCGCTAGCCCGGTCGCGCGGAGCCTGTCACACTTTCCGCACTTCCTCGCGGGTTTGGCTTGGCCATTGGTCCGGGGCGCTTGACTTGAGGCGACGGCCGGTCGCATTGCACAGTTTAGAACCATAATGCTGTGGTCGCGGCGGCCGCCTTCCGGCGGATTCGACCCGTGACACACGACCTCGGAGTGCTGAGCCCTTGGCGAACACAACCGCCGCTCCCGCCGATGCGTCCCACGACGGCAGCCGTCGTGATTTCCTGTTCCTCGCGACGGGGGCGGGCCTCGCCGTCGGCGCCGCCGCCGTCGCGTGGCCCTTCGTCTCCTCCATGGCGCCCGATGCCGACGTGATCGCGGCCGGTGCCCCCATCGAGGTGGACCTGACGCCGATCCAGGACGGGCAGATCGTCAACGTCTTCTGGCGCGGCAAGCTGATCTTCGTGCGCAAGCTGACCTCGAAGGAGGTCACGGACATGAAGGGCGTGCCGCTCTCGGCCATGATCGAGCCCGCCGCCTTCGATTCGCGGGTGAAGAACGGCCACGACCAATGGCTGGTGGTCTACGGCAACTGCACGCACCTGGGCTGCGTGCCGATCGGCCACCAGGGTAACTTCGAGGGCTGGGCCTGCCCGTGCCACGGCTCCCAGTTCGACGCCGTGGGCCGCGTCCGCCGCGGGCCCGCGCCGATCAATCTTCCCATTCCGCCCTACGCCTTCCAGACGGACACCAAGATCCGCATCGGCGAAATGGGCGGGAAGGGCGAGGCCTGAGGACAGAGGCAGACATGAGCGGTACCGCCAGCACCTACGTCCCGAAGAGCCGCGTCGCCAAATGGTTTGAATCGCGGCTGCCGATCGTCGGCCTCGTCCACTCGTCGTTCATCGCGTATCCGGTGCCCCGGAACCTGAACTACTTCTGGACCTTCGGCGCCATCCTCGCCGCCTTCCTCGGCATCCAGATCATCACCGGCGTGTGGCTGGCGATGCATTACGAGCCGTCCGCGACCGGAGCGTTCAACTCCGTCGAGAAGATCATGCGCGACGTGAACTACGGCTGGCTGCTGCGCTACGCGCACGCCAACGGCGCGTCGATGTTCTTCGTGGCGGTCTACGTCCACATGTTCCGGGCGCTCTATTACGGGTCGTACAAGGCCCCGCGTGAGGTGCTCTACATCCTCGGCGTCATCATCTACCTCCTGATGATGGCCACGGCCTTCCTCGGCTACACCCTGCCGTGGGGCCAGATGAGCTTCTGGGGCGCTACCGTCATCACCAACATCCTGGCGGCGATCCCGGTGGTCGGCGACACGATCCAGAGCCTGCTCTGGGGCGGCTACTCCGTCGGCAACCCGACCGTGAACCGCTTCTTCTCCCTCCACTACCTGCTGCCCTGGATGATCGCGGGCGTCGTCGTCCTGCACGTCTGGGCGCTGCACGTGACGGGGCAGAACAACCCGGCCGGCATCCCGATCAAGTCGGGCAAGGACGCGGTGCCCTTCACCCCCTACGCGACGGTGAAGGACGTGTTCGCCACCGTGGTGTTCATGATCCTGTTCGCGTGGTTCCTGTTCTTCATGCCGAACTACCTCGGCCATGCGGACAACTACATCCAGGCGAACCCGGCGGTGACGCCCGCGCACATCGTGCCGGAATGGTACTTCCTGCCGTTCTACGCGATCCTGCGCGCGGTGCCGGACAAGCTCGGCGGCGTCATCCTGATGTTCTCGGCGGTGATCATCCTGGCCTTCGCGCCCTGGCTCGACACGTCGCGCATCCGCTCGTGCAACTACCGGCCGATCTACCGGCAGTTCATGTGGGTGTTCCTGGGCGTGTGCTTCGTCCTCGGCTGGCTCGGCTCGCAGCCCCCGGAAGGCGGCTACGTGATCGCCTCGCAGATCTGCACCGCCTATTACTTCGCGCATTTCCTGCTGGTGATGCCGCTCTGCGGCCTGTTCGAGACGCCCAAGCCCCTGCCCGGTTCGATCGTCGAGAGCGTGACCGGTCCGGGCCGGCAGATCTCGGGGGCGGGCATGCCGGCGGGCGCCGCGGCGGCGCCGCAGGTCAAGGGCTGAAGGACGACGACTCGATGGCCATGACCCGCGTCCTCTCCACGACCCTCGCCGCCGCGATGGCGGCCCTTCTCCTCGGCGCGCCCGCGCGGGCCGAGGATGCCCATGGCGGCCCGGTGCCGCCGCGGGTGAGCTGGAGCTTCGCCGGCATGTTCGGCCGCTTCGACGAGGCGCAGCTGCAGCGCGGCTTCCAGGTCTACAAGGAAGTCTGCTCCGCCTGTCACTCGATGAAGCTCGTCTCCTTCCGCAACCTCGCGCAGGAAGGCGGCCCGCACTTCTCGGCCTCGCAGGTGAAGGCGCTGGCCGCCACCTATCAGGTGAAGGACGGGCCGAACGATTCGGGTGAGATGTTCGAGCGGCCCGGCCGCCCGGCGGACACCTTCCCGGCGCCCTTCCCGAACGATCAGGCCGCCGCCGCCGCCAACGGCGGCAAGGCGCCGCCGGACTTCTCGGTGATCGCCAAGGCGCGGACCTTCTCGCGCGGCAACCTGACCTTCCTCTACGACTGGCTACCCTTCGTCGGCTACACGGAGCAGGGCCCGGATTACATCCACGGCCTCCTCAACGGCTACAAGGAGGCCCCGAAGGACTTCCAGGTCCCGGATGGCGGCCACTACAACCTCTATTACCCGGGCCACATCATCGCGATGCCGCCGCCCATCTCGGACGGTCAGGTCACATACGCGAAGAACGACCAGGGCCAGCCGGTGGTGCCGGAGACGGTGGAGCAGTACGGCAAGGACGTCTCGGCCTTCCTGATGTGGGCCGCCGAGCCGCACATGATGGACCGCAAGGCCCTCGGCTTCCGGGTGATGCTGTTCCTCATCATCCTGGCCGGCCTGCTTTACTACGTGAAGAAGAAGGTCTGGGCGGATGTCGGCGGCGAGGTCCACGGCCTCCAGCCGGAACTGCACAAGGCCTGGTAAGCCGGCCACCTTGCACGGACGATGCGGGCCTCCCTTCGGGGAGGCCCGTCTTTTTTGGGCGGCAGGGGCGTGCTACCGGCCCTCAGACGACGGGACAGGGCATCGGGCATGACCGCAGCGGTACTCGGGGTGATCGGCGGATCGGGGGTCTACGACCTGCCCGGCCTGGAGGACGTGCGCGAGGAACGCATCGCATCGCCCTGGGGCGAGCCCTCGGACGCCCTGCGGATCGGGCGGATCGGCGCGACCAAGGTGGTGTTCCTCGCCCGGCACGGGCGGGGGCACCGGTTCTCGCCCTCCGGCATCAATTACCGCGCGAACATCGACACGATGAAGCGGGCGGGCGTCACCGACATCGTGTCGCTCTCGGCCTGCGGCTCGTTCCGCGACGAGCTGCACCCCGGCACCTTCGTCCTCGTGGACCAGTTCGTGGACCGCACCCACGGCCGCGCCTCATCCTTCTTCGGCGACGGCTGCGTCGCCCATGTGTCGCTGGCCCATCCGGTCGGCCCGAACCTGCAGAAGTGCATCGCGCAGGCGGCCAAGGCGGAGGAGATCGCGATCCACCGGGGCGGCACCTACGTGTGCATGGAGGGGCCGCAATTCTCGTCGCTCGCCGAATCCCGCGCCTACAAGGCGCAGGGCTTCGACGTGATCGGCATGACCAACATGCCCGAGGCCAAGCTCGCGCGGGAGGCCGAGATCACCTACGCGACCATCGCGATGGTGACCGATTACGATTGCTGGCACCCCGGCCACGATGCCGTCGACGTGGCGGCGGTGGTCGCCGTGGCGCGGGCGAACGCCGACAAGGCGGCCCGCCTCGTCTCGCGCCTCGCCCGCGACTTCCCGGCCAAGCGGGAGGAGTGTCCGGTCGGGTCGCACCGGGCCCTCGACGGCGCGATCATGACGGCCCCGGCCGTCCGCGATCCGGCGCTGCTCGCCAAGCTCGACGCGGTCGCGGGACGGGTGCTGAACGGCTGAGGCCGGCGCGCGATTTCCCTTTCGCGACAGCTAGCCTAGAAGCAGCCGGCGGCGCCATCGCCGCCTTCACCAACACGCGGACACAATGCGCAGCGCGAGCATCAGCCGGACAACCGCCGAGACCGACGTCTCGGTGAGCGTCGCCCTCGACGGCACCGGCAAGGCGACGATCGCCACCGGCATCGGCTTCCTCGACCACATGCTCGAGCTGCTCGCGCGGCACGCCCTGTTCGACCTCGACATCAAGGTCGTGGGCGACCTGCACGTCGATCAGCACCATTCCGCCGAGGATTGCGGCATCGCCCTGGGGCAGGCCTTCGCCAAGGCGCTCGGCGACAAGCGCGGCGTGACCCGCTACGCCGACATCCACCTGCCGATGGACGAGACCCTGAGCCGCGTCTGCGTCGACATCTCCGGCCGGCCCTTCCTCGTGTTCCGCACGCAGTTCCGCGTGGAGAAGATCGGCACCTTCGACACCGAACTCGTCCGCGAGTGGTTCCAGGCCTTCGCAATGAATGCCGGGCTGACCCTGCACGTCGAAACGCTGTACGGCGAGAACGCGCACCACATCGCGGAAAGCCTGTTCAAGGGGCTGGCCCGCGCCTTGCGGGCGGCGGTGGCGGTCGACCCCCGCGAGGAAGGCCGGGTGCCCTCGACCAAGGGCACGCTGTAGGACACCCCCGATGCGGATGCGCAGCTACACCCTCCACCTGCCGCCGGACGCTCGCCCCGGCGAGACCGACACCCTGGACCGGGCCGTGATCGTGCCCGACGGGTTCTCCTGGCCGGCTTTCGCCTACACCGTGCTGTGGTTCCTGTTCCACCGGCTCTGGGTGGCGGCGCTGATCGTGCTCGCCGGCCTCGCGGCCGTGGCCTTCGCCGGCTACGCGCTGGGCCTCACCCGCGCGGCGGGGACGGGCATCGCCCTCCTCGCCAGCGTCCTGATCGGGTTCGAGGCGTCGAGCCTGCGCCGCTGGACCCTGGCCCGCCGGGGCTTCGCCCTGCGCGACGCCGTCGTCGCCCGTGATTCCGCCGAGGCCGAGGCGCGGCTCCTCGCCCGGTGGCTCGATCCCGCGAGCCTGCCGCCGCCGCCGCGCCCGCCCTTTCCGGGTGGTCCCGTGCGGCGCGCCGAGCCGGTGATCGGCCTGTTCCCCGCCCGCGAAGGCGGACGGTGACGGCGTGGGATCGGGCATGACCGGACGAACCGTCGCCATCATCGATTACGGCTCGGGCAATCTGCACTCGGCCCTGAAGGCCTTCGAGCGCGCCGCCCGCGAGGCCGGGCTCGACGACACACGCATCGTGCTCACCGCCGACCCGGAGGTCGTGGCGGCGGCGGATCGGATCGTCCTGCCGGGCGTCGGCGCCTATGCCGATTGCCGGGCGGGGCTCGATGCCGTGCCCGGCATGGTCGAGGCCATGACCGGGGCGGTGAAGGACAAGGGCAAGCCCTTCCTCGGCATCTGCGTCGGGATGCAATTGCTGGCGAGTCGCGGCCTCGAATACGCCGAGACGCCCGGCCTCGGCTGGATCCCCGGCGATGTCGGGCCGATCCGCCCGGCCGATCCGGCGCTGAAGGTGCCGCATATGGGCTGGAACACCCTGCGCGCGGCCCGTCCGCACGCCCTGTTCGAGGGCATTCCCACGGGGGAGAGCGGGCTGCACGCCTATTTCGTGCACAGCTTCGCCCTGACGCCGGAGCGGCCGGATGATACCGTGATGCTCGCCGATTACGGCGGCCCGGTCACGGCCGCCGTGGCGCGCGACAACGTCGCCGGCACGCAGTTCCACCCCGAGAAGAGCCAGCATCTCGGCCTCGCCCTCATCGCCAACTTCCTCCGCTGGCGCCCGTGAGCGGCGCCGAGGGACCAAACGGAAAGACAGCCCGGTGATCCTGTATCCCGCGATCGACCTGAAGGGTGGCCGCTGCGTCCGCCTCGTCCAGGGGGACATGGACCGGGCGACCGTCTTCGGCGACGACCCCGCCGCCCAGGCGGCGATCTTCGCCGGGCAGGGCTTCTCATGGCTGCACGTGGTCGATCTCGACGGCGCCTTCGCGGGCGCGCCGCGCAATGCCGAGGCGGTCGATTCGATCCTCGCCACGGTGGACGTGCCGGTGCAGCTCGGCGGCGGCATCCGGGACATGAAGACCCTCGAGGGCTGGCTCGCCAAGGGCGTGGCGCGGGTCATCATCGGCACGGCGGCGGTGCGCGATCCCGAATTCGTCCGCGAGGCGGCGCGGCTCCATCCCGGCAAGGTGGCGGTCGGCATCGACGCCAAGGACGGCCGCGTGGCCGTCGAGGGCTGGGCGCAGACCTCCAGCATGACAGCCGAGGAACTCGGGCGCCGCTTCGAGGATGCCGGCGTCGCGGCCATCGTCTACACGGACATCGCCCGCGACGGCATCCTGAAGGGGCTCAACGTCGAGATGACCCTGGCCCTGGCCGAGGCCGTCGCCGTTCCGGTGATCGCCTCCGGCGGCCTCGCCTCCATCGCCGACGTGCACCGGCTGCTGGAGCCGGATTGCGCCCTGATCGCCGGGGCGATCACCGGCCGGGCGCTCTACGACGGCCGCATCGATCCCATCGCGGCGCTCTCCGCGATCGCGGCGGCGCGCCACGCCGCGCCGTGATAGGATCACGGCGATGGGATCATCCCGGGAGGGCGCGATGGGTGTCGCGAAGGCTTTGACCCGACCCGACTCACCGACGACGGCGTATTCGGACGATTTTTACACCTGGACCCAGGAGCAGGGCGCGCGCCTGCGGGCCGGCGACCTCGACGGCCTCGATCTGGAGAATTTGGCCGAGGAGATCGAGAGCTTGGGCAAGAGCCAGTTCGCCAGTCTGGTGAGTGCGCTGCGAATCGTGCTGCTTCACATGCTGAAGTTCGATCATCAGCCGGATCGGGGTACCCGCAGTTGGGCGCTGTCCATCGCCGAGCACCGCAGACGGATCGTCTACGAATTGAGGGACAGTCCCGGCCTGAAGGGTCGACTCGCGGATGCGGTCGAGCGCGCCTATGACCTCGGGCGCATCGAGGCGTCGAAAGAGACCGGGTTGCTCCTGAAGCAATTCCCCGAAACCTGCCCCTATTCCCTGGACGAGATCATGAACCGGCCGTTCGCGATCGATCCGGACGCCTGACCGACGATCGGACCGAACTGTGCTCAAGACCCGCATCATCCCCTGCCTCGACGTGAAGGACGGGCGCGTCGTGAAGGGCGTGCGCTTCGAGGGCCTGCGCGATGCGGGGGATCCGGTCGAGGCCGCCAAGGCCTACGACGCGGCCGGCGCCGACGAACTCTGCTTCCTCGACATCACCGCGAGCCGCGAGGCGCGGGGCACCCTCCTCGACGTGGTGAGCCGCACGGCGGAAGCCTGCTTCATGCCGCTCACCGTGGGCGGCGGGGTGCGGGCCGTCGAGGACGTGCGGGCGCTGCTGCTGGCCGGCGCCGACAAGGTCGCGATCAACACCGCCGCCGTGAAGGACCCGGACCTCGTCGCCCGCGCGGCTGAGAAGTTCGGCGCGCAATGCATCGTCGTGGCCATCGACGCCAAGCGCGTCTCCGCCCCCGGCGAGGAGGCGCGCTGGGAGATCTTCACCCATGGCGGGCGCGACCCGACCGGCATCGACGCCATCGCCTTCGCCCGCCTCGTGGCGCAGAAGGGCGCGGGCGAACTCCTCGTCACCTCCATGGACCGCGACGGCACCCGCTCCGGCTACGACCTCGCGCTCACGCGGGCGATCTCCGACGCGGTGGGCGTGCCGGTGATCGCCTCCGGCGGCGTCGGCGGGCTGGACGACCTCGTGGCCGGCGTCGCGCAGGGCGGGGCCAGCGCCGTGCTCGCCGCCTCGATCTTCCATTTCGGCCAAGCCACCATCGGCGAGGCCAAGGCGCACATGGCCGCCGCCGGCCTCGCCATGCGCCTCGACGCCTCCGCGGAGCCGCGCCCGTGACCGACATCCTCCTCGCCAACGCGACCCTGCTCGACCCCGCGACGGGCACGGACACGCCCGGCGCGATTCTCGTCTGCGACGGGCGGATCGCCGACATCGTGCAGGGCGCCGCCCCCGGTTCACCCGCGGGCGCGCGGCGGATCGATTGCGCGGGCCGCGTGCTGGCCCCCGGCCTCATCGACCTGCGCGCCTTCGTGGGCGAGCCCGGCGCCGAGCATCGCGAGACCCTGGCCTCGGCCAGCGCCGCCGCCGCCGCCGGGGGCGTGACGACGCTGGTCTGCATGCCGGACACCAACCCGATCATGGACGAGCCGGCGATCGTGGATTTCGTCCTGCGCCGGGCGCGGGACACGGCCTGCGTGAACGTCCTGCCGGCGGCGGCCATCACCAAGGGCCTCGGCGGCCGGGAGATGACCGAGTTCGGCCTGTTGCAGGAAGCCGGCGCGGTGGCTTTCACCGACGGCCTGCGGGCCGTGGCCGATGCGCAGGTGATGCGCAGGGCGCTGACCTATGCCCGGGATTTCGGCGCGCTCCTCATGCAGCATGTCGAGGAGTCGAGCCTCGCCGCCGAGGGCGTCATGAACGAGGGCGAACTCGCCTCCCGCCTCGGCCTGATGGGCGTGCCCCGCGAGGCCGAGACGGTGATGCTGGAGCGCGACATCCGCCTCGTGCGCCTCACGGGCGCCCGCTACCATGCGGCGATGATCTCCTGCGCCGATTCGGTGGAGATCGTCCGCCGGGCGAAGGAGGACGGGTTGCCCGTCACCTGCGGCGTCTCGGTGAACAACCTCGTCCTCAACGAGAACGACATCGGCCATTACCGCACCTTCTGCCGCCTCTCGCCGCCCCTGCGCGACGAGGCGGATCGGCAGGCCGTGGTGGCGGCCCTGGCCGAGGGGGTGATCGACGTGGTCGTCTCCGACCACAACCCGCAGGATGCGGACACCAAGCGCCTGCCCTTCGCCGAGGCGGCGGACGGGGCGCTCGGCATCGAGACGCTGCTCGGCGCCGCGATGCGCCTCGTCCATACCGGCGACGTCCCCCTGCCGCGCCTGCTCGCGGCGCTGACGGCCAACCCCGCCAGGCTCCTCGGCCAAGCGGCCGGGCGCCTCGCGAAGGGGGCGCCGGCCGACCTCGTGCTGATCGACCCAGACCTGCCCTACGTCGTGGACAAGCGGCGGCTGAAGTCGCGCTCGAAGAACTCGCCCTTCGATGAAGCCCGTCTGCAGGGCGGGGCGGTGCTGACGATGGTCGGCGGGCGGATCGTCCACGCGGTCGACGATCTGGCGGCGGCGGCATGATCCCCTCGGACCTCGCCACCCTGCCGACCCTCGCCGGGCTCGGCATCGGCTACGCCCTCGGCGCGATTCCCTTCGGGCTCCTGTTCACCCGCATCGCCGGCCTCGGCGACGTGCGCGCCATCGGCTCGGGGAATATCGGCGCGACCAACGTGTTGCGCACCGGGCGCAAGGGGCTGGCCTTCGCGACCCTGCTGGGGGACGCCCTGAAGGGTACCGCCGCCGTGCTCATCGCCGCGCAACTCGGCGAGGGGCCGGCCCTGGCCGCCGGGCTCGGCGCCTTCCTCGGGCATCTCTTCCCGGTCTGGCTCGGGTTCAAGGGCGGCAAGGGCGTCGCGACGCTGATCGGCCTGCTCATCGCCTTCAGCCCGGCGGCCCTGCTCGCCTTCGCGCTGGTGTGGCTCGGGCTCGCCTTCGTCTTCAAGTATTCGTCGCTCTCCGCGCTCGCGGCCTCGGCGGTGACGCCGCTGGTGCTCTGGGCCCTCGGCCAGCCGGCGGTGGCGCTGCTCTTCGTCGTGCTCGGCGGCCTGCTGTGGTGGAAGCACACGCCCAACATCCAGCGCCTTGCGGCAGGCACCGAGGGGCGGATCGGCCAGAAGGGGTGAGCGCGCGATGGACCTTTCCGACGCGCAGCGCCTCGACTGGCTTCGCCTGATCCGCACCGAGGGCATCGGCCCCCGCAACTTCCGCCAGCTCATCAACCGCTTCGGCGGCGCGGCGGCGGCCCTCGAAGCCCTGCCGGACCTGACGCAGCGCCGGGGGCGCCCCGTGACGCCCCCGAGCCGGATGCAGGCCGAGGACGAGGTGGCGGCGCTCGCCCGCCTCGGCGGGGTCTTCTTGGCCTCGGGCGATGCGGCCTATCCCGCCTTGCTGCGGACCACCGACGCCGCCCCGCCGCTCATCGCCCTGCGCGGCGATCCCGCGATCCTCGCGCGGCCCGCCGTGGCCATCGTCGGCTCGCGCAACGCCTCGGCGGCCGGAGGCGCCTTCACCGACCGCCTCGCCCGCGCCCTCGGCGAGGCCGGGCTCGTCATCGCCTCGGGCCTCGCGCGCGGCATCGATGCCCGCGCCCACCGGGCGAGCCTCGCCACCGGGACCGTCGCGGTGATGGCGGGCGGGCACGACAGGATCTACCCCGCCAACCACGCCGCCCTCGCGGAGGCGATCCTGGAGGCCGGAGGCGCCGTGCTCGCCGAGATGCCGATGGGCTGGCAGCCGCGGGCGCAGGACTTTCCCCGCCGCAACCGCATCGTCTCCGGCCTCGGCTACGGCAGCGTCGTGGTGGAGGCGGCGCGGCGGTCGGGCTCGCTCATCACCGCGCGCTTCGCCCTGGAGCAGAACCGGGAGATCTTCGCCGTGCCGGGCTCGCCCCTCGACCCCCGCGCGGAGGGCACCAACGACCTGATCCGCCAGGGGGCGACCCTGGTGACGGAGGCGGAGCACATCCTGGAGGTGATCGGGCCGATCATCGCGCGCGGGCCGGTGCCGGAGGCGGCGCCCGCGCGCAAGTGCCCGGCTTTCGCGGATCAGCCGGATTTCTGGGAGGAACTGGATCTCGAGGGCGGCCCCGCCGCGCCTCTGGTCGAATGGATACCCGAACCGGAGCCGGAGCCCGGCGACGAGCGCACCCGCATCCTTGCCCTCCTCGGGCCCGGCCCGGTGGCGACGGACGAACTCGCCCGCGCCGCCGCCTGCGAGGTGCGGATGGTGCAGACCATCCTGCTGGAATTGGAACTCGACGGGCGGATCGAGCGGCAGGGCAGCGGCATGGTCGCCCTGGCGCGGCGCTGAGGCGCCAAACGGAAAGCCCCTCGCTTCCGGCAGGAAGGAGGGGCTTCCGAACTCGTTGTCGCCGATCCCAGTCTCCCCCCTCAGGATGAGGGTGTGGAGTGGAATAGGGAGACCGTGGTCTCGTTACGCGACGGTCAGGCCGACATCGACATTACCGCGCGTGGCGTTGGAGTAGGGGCACACCTTGTGCGCCTCCTGCACCAGACGCTCGGCGTCGGCCTTGTCGAGGCCCGGCAGGCTGACCTTGAGGTCGGTGGTGATGCCGAAGCCGCCCTCGGAGCGCGGGCCGATGCCGACATTGGCCGTCACGGTCGTGTCGGCCGGCACCTTCAGCGAAAGCTGCGGCGCCACGAACTTCATCGCGCCGAGGAAGCAGGCGGAATAGCCGGCCGCGAAGAGCTGCTCGGGGTTGTTGCCCTCGCCGCCCGCGCCGCCCAGCTCCTTCGGGGTCGCGAGCTTGACGGAGAGCGAGCCATCCTCGGTCTTCGCGGCGCCGTCGCGGCCCCCGGTGGCGGTGGCGGTGGTGCGGTACTTCACGTCAACGGACATACTGGTCTCCCCTTCGGACTGGCGATGCGCCTTAGATGGCGGACGATTCGGAGATAGCTAGAATATAGATTGCGCGCAATCGAAAATCGCGCAGCCCCGTCATGCATGGCTCACGCATCGATGAGGGCGAAGCGGTCCACATCCACGAGGCCGCGATCGGTGATCTTGAGGTGCGGGATCACCGGCAGGGGCAGGAAGGCGACCTGCAGGAACGGCTCCGGCAGCACCACACCGAGCCCCTTGGCGGCCTCGCGCAGGCGGCGGAGGGAGGCGGCGATGGCGGGATGGGCGTGGAGGCTCATCAGGCCGGCGAGCGGCAGGGCGATCTCGGCGAGCACGCGCCCGCCCTCGGCCACGACGAAGCCGCCCTCGATTTCCGCGAGGCGGTTCACGGCCACCGCCATGTCGGCCTCGTCGGCGCCCACGACGGTGATGTTGTGGCAATCGTGCCCGACCGACGAGGCGATGGCCCCGCGCTTCAGCCCGAACCCCTTCACGAAGGCGACGCCGATGCCCCGTTCCCCCGGCCGGCTGCGCCCGTGCCGCTCGACCACCGCGACCTTCACCGCGTCCTGCGCGAGGTCGATCCGCCGCTCGCCGCCGGAATAGGGCAGGGTGAGGTCGTGCCGGAGGGTGATGATCTTGCCCGGCACCACGCCGATGACCGGCGTCGAGGGGCCGGAGCCCGGCGCGGCGAAGTCGGCTTCCGTCACCCGCCGGTTGCGGATGCTGGCCCGTCCGATGGGCGCCACCGCCGAGCGGCCCGCGAAGAGCGCATCGTCCACCACGCGTCCGGCGCTGACGACGCCCGAGACCGCGCAATCGTTGAGATCGTCGAGGATCACGAGGTCGGCGCGCTGGCCGGGGGCGACGAGGCCCCGGTCGCGCAGGCCGAAGGCCCGCGCCGCCGACCACGAGACCGCCCGGTAGACCGCGAGCGGCGGGCAGCCGAGGCGGATCGCCGTGCGCACCACGTAGTCGAGATGCCCCTCCTCGGCGATGTCGAGGGGGTTCCGGTCGTCGGTGCAGAAGGCCAGGAACGGCGCCGTGCGGTCATCGAGGATCGGCGCCAGGGCGTGCAGGTCCTTCGAGACCGAGCCCTCGCGGATCAGCACGGTCATGCCCTTGGAGAGCTTCTCCATCGCCTCTTCGGGCGTGGTCGCCTCGTGCTCCGTGCGGATGCCGGCGGCGATGTAGCCGTTGAGGGCCTCCCCCCGCAGGAGCGGCGCGTGCCCGTCGATGTGGCGGCCCTGGAAGGCGGCGAGCTTGGCGAGTGCGCCCTCGTCCCCGGCCAGCACGCCGGGGAAGTTCATGAACTCCGCGAGGCCGAGCACCTTCGGGTGGCGGGCGAAGGGCATCAGGTCGGCGGCCTCGATGCAGGCGCCCGAGGTTTCGAGATGCGCCGCCGCCGGCACGCAGGAGGACAATTGCACCCGCAGGTCCATCGCCATCGCCTCGGCGGAGTCGAGGAACCACGCGAAGGCCGGCGTGCCGAGCACGTTCGCCGCCTCGTGCGGATCGCAAATGCCGGTGGTGACGCCGCGCGGCAGCACGCACGCCTCGAAGGCGAGCGGCGTCATCAGTGACGATTCGACGTGGAAATGCGTGTCGATGAAGCCCGGCACCACCACTCGGCCGGCGATGTCGATCTCCCGCGCGCCGCGATACTGCCCGTAGGTGCCCACGATCCGGTTGCCGCACAGGGCGATGTCCGAGGCGACGAGGTCGCCGGTCACGAGATCGAGGAAGCGCCCGTTCTTGAGGACGAGGTCGGCCTCGCCGCGTCCGGCCCCCTGTAGGATCGCCCGCCTGAGGAAGTCTGTGCTCATGCTCACCTCCACCGGCCACGCTGCCAGGAGCGTGCCAGCCCGGCCGAGTGTTGGAAAGCATGGGGCGTCGCTGCCGCACCGGAGATTTTGCCCCTTGCGCGGCGTGAAATCGGCGGGCACTGTCAAGTCATGTTGACACTCGCGGCCAGACCGGAGTCGAGGGACACGAGCGATCCGCGGCCGCACGCCGTGGTGATCGGCTCGGGCTTCGGCGGGCTGGCCGCCGCCGTGCGGCTCGGCGCGCGGGGCTACCGGGTGACGGTGCTGGAACGGCTGGAACAGCCCGGCGGACGGGCCCGCGTCCACCGCCGCGACGGCTTCACCTTCGATGCCGGGCCGACCATCGTCACCGCGCCGTTCCTGTTCGAGGAGCTGTGGCAGCTCGCGGGCAAGCGCATGGCCGACGACGTGACCCTGGTGCCGATGGACCCGTTCTACCGGATCCGCTTCAGCGACGGCGCCACCTTCGATTACAGCGGCGACCCTGAGCGGATGCGCGCCGAGGTCGCCCGGTTCTCCCCCGACGACGTGGCGGGCTACGAGCGCTTCATGGCCCATGCCCGAAAGGTGTGCGCGCTGGGCTTCGAGCAACTGGGGCACGTCCCCTTCGGCTCGGTGCGGGCGATGCTGAAGATCGCGCCGGACCTCCTGCGCCTCTCCGGCCACCGCAGCGTGCATGCGGTCGTCTCGCGCTTTATCCGCGACGACCGGCTGCGCACGGTGTTCAGCTTCCACCCCCTGCTCATCGGCGGAAACCCGTTCAAGGCGAGCGGGGTCTATTGCCTCATCGCCGACCTCGAACGGCGCTGGGGCGTACATTTCGTCATGGGCGGCACCGGCAAGCTCGTGGACGGGCTGGTGCGGCTGATCCGGGGGCAGGGCGGCCGGGTGCGCCTCGGCGCCGACGTGGCCGAGATCGTCGTGGAGGGTGGCGCGGCGCGGGGCGTGCGCCTCGCGGGCGGCGAAACGATCCCCGCCGACATCGTCGTCTCCAATGCCGATTCGGCGATCACCCAGGGCAAGCTTCTGCCCAAGGCCCTGCGCTGGAGCCCCGGCCGCATGAAGCGGGCGCGCTCCTCCATGGGGCTGTTCGTCTGGTATTTCGGCACACGCCGCCGCTACCCGGACGTGGCCCACCACACGATCCTGCTCGGGCCGCGCTACCGCGAATTGCTGGCCGACATCTTCGACCGGAAGGTGCTCGCGGAGGATGCGAGCCTCTACCTCCACCGGCCGACCGCCACCGACGACGGCCTCGCCCCACCGGGCCAGGATTGCTTCTACGTGCTGGCCCCCGTGCCGAACCTCGCGGGCGGGCAGGATTGGGCGGCGCTGGGGGAGACCTATCGCCGCCGGATCGAGGCGATGCTGGAAGAGAGCGTCCTGCCGGGGCTCAAGGCCGAACTCGTCACAAGCTTCTTCACGACGCCGCAGGACTTCCAGGACGACTTCCTGAGCTATCGCGGCTCCGGCTTCGGCCTAGAACCGGTGCTGACGCAATCCGCGTGGTTCCGGCCGCACAACCGCTCGGCGGTGCAAAACCTCTACCTCGTCGGCGCCGGCACCCATCCGGGGGCCGGTCTGCCCGGCGTGCTCTCCTCCGCCCGTATCCTCGACCGCGTGGTGCCGGATGCCCGTGTCACGGCCTGAACCGATCCACCTCGGCGACCGCGCCGCCTGCTCGACGGCGATCCGCGCCGGCTCGAAGAGCTTCCACGCCGCCGGCCTGCTGCTGCCGCAGGCGGTGCGGGAGCCGGCGCACGCCCTCTATGCCTTCTGCCGCTTGGCCGACGACCTCGTGGACGAGGCCGGGGAGGCGTATGGGCGGCACCGCGCCGTCGCCCGCCTGCGCGAGCGCATTCGCCTCGCCTATGCCGGCCAGCCGGCGGATCATCCGGCCGACCGCGCCTTCGCCGGCGCGATCGATGCCCACGCGATCCCCGAGGCGCTGCCCCTCGCCCTGGTCGAGGGGCTGGAATGGGACGCGGAAGGCCGCTTCTACGCCGACCTCGGCGAGTTGCACGCCTATGCCGCCCGCGTCGCGGGCTCGGTGGGGGCGATGATGGCGCTCATCATGGGCGTGCGCGACGCCGACGCCCTGGCCCGCGCCTGCGACCTCGGCGCGGCGATGCAGCTCACCAACATCGCCCGCGATGTCGGCGAGGATGCCCGGATGGGCCGCCTCTACCTGCCCCTCGACTGGATGGCGGAAGCCGGCCTCGACGTGGACCGCTTCCTCGCCGACCCGCGCCCGTCGCCGGCCCTCGCGGAGGTGGTGGAGCGCCTGCTCGCCGAGGCCGACGGGCTCTATGCCCGCGCCGAGGCCGGCATCGCCGCCCTGCCGCCGCGCTGCCGCCCGGCGATTCG
Organism: Methylobacterium sp. TK26; assembly: GCF_055361565.1. Lineage (NCBI taxonomy): Bacteria > Pseudomonadati > Pseudomonadota > Alphaproteobacteria > Hyphomicrobiales > Methylobacteriaceae > Methylobacterium > Methylobacterium sp. TK26. The sequence goes on from NZ_CM143965.1 coordinate 4,309,893, forward strand.
CGCGGCCTCGCGGATCTACGCGCAGATCGGGTTCGCGGTGCGCCGCAACGGCCATGACAGCGTGACCCGCCGGGCGCGGATCGGCGGCGTCGCCAAGCTCGGCCACGCCCTCGGCGCCGCGCTGCCGCGCCCGGTGGGGCCGGGCCTCGCCCTGCCGCCCCTGGCGCAGACGGCGTTCCTCGTGGCGGCGGTGGCCGCGCATCCGGTGCCGCGCCTCCCGCGCGGTCTGCCGTCCTGGTGGGACCTGCGGGGCCGTGTCCTCCACGTCCTCGACCTGATCGAGCGCCTGCGCGAGCGCGAGGCCTTCGCCCGCGCCGCGCAGTCGGAGATCGCGCGCTGACCTTCTACTGAAGGTGCTTCGTGTAGGTGTCGCCGGCCTGCGCCTTCAGCGCGGCGCCGGCCTCGCGGCCGATGCGCTCGGCCTCTTCCACCGGTCCCTCGCCGGAGGCGGCCCAATGGCGGCTCCCGTCCGGCAGGAACAGCAGCCCGTCGAGGCGCAGCCGGCCCCCGTCGATCCGCGCCAGGGCGGCGATGGGCGTGCGGCAGGACCCGTCGAGCTCCGCGAGCAGCGCCCGCTCCGCCGCGACGGCGGTGGTCGTGGTCTCGCAGGCGATGGGGGCGAGCAGCGCGCGGATCTCGGAATCGTCCGCCCGGCACTCGATGCCCAGCGCCCCCTGCGCCACGGCCGGCAGCATGGTCTCCACCGGCAGGATGCTGCGGGCCATGGCTTCGAGGCTGAGGCGCTGAAGCCCGGCCAGCGCCAGCAGGGTCGCGTCGCACTCGCCCGATTCGAGCTTGCGCATCCGCGTGTTGGCGTTGCCGCGCAGGGGCACGACCTTCAGGTCCGGCCGGTGCATCAGCACCTGGGCCGCCCGGCGCAGCGACGAGGTGCCGACCCGCGCGCCCTCGGGCAGGTCCATCAGCGTCTCGGCATGGGGGGAGAGGAAGGCGTCGCGCGGGTCGTCGCGTTCGAGGATGCAGGCGATGGCGAGGCCCTCGGGCAGCCACGTCTCCACGTCCTTCATCGAATGGACGGCGACATCCACCTCGTTCGCGTAGAGCGCCTGCTCCAGCTCCTTGGTGAACAGGCCCTTGCCGCCGATCTCGGAGAGCGGCCGGTCGAGGATCTTGTCGGCCACGGTGGTGACGACGACGAGTTCGGTCTCCAGGCCGGGATTGGCGGCGACGATGCGGTCGCGGACCATGCCCGTCTGGGCCAGGGCCATCGGGGAGCCGCGGGTGCCGATGCGCAGGGGGCGGTTCAGCATGGTGGGATGTGTCGCTTCTCACGGACAGGGCGGCGGCGAGACCTTACAGAAGGCCATGCCACGCTTCCATCACCTTGAGCGATCCGGTTCAGCCGTCGTCAACCGAAGGTCGCGTATACGCTCCGGCGGGGCCATCTGTGCCATGGGACAGGACGAACAGGAATCATGTTGATCCTGCCGAGTCGGCGTCAGGTTCTCACCGGTCTCGGTGCGACCGCCGGCATCATGGGGGCGACGGGCGTCTACGGGTTCGGGGTCGAGCCCCTCCACCGCCTCGTGGTGACGCGCTACGCGCCGAACCTGCCTCGCTGGAAGGACGGCCCGGCCCTGCGCATCGCGGTGCTGGCGGATTTCCACGTCTGCGAGCCGTTCATGCCGTTCGACCGGGTGGCGGAGATCGTGGACGCCACCAACGCCCTGCGCCCCGACCTCATCCTGATGCTGGGCGATTACCCGGCCGGGAAGGTGGCGTGGCAGACGCTGCCCCTGTCGGATTTCGCCAAGCTCGTGGAGGGCCTGCGCGCGCCCCTCGGCACCTACTCGATCCTCGGCAACCACGATTGGTGGGACGATCCGGCCACGCAATCGGCGCTCGGCGGCACGCCGCGCATCCGCAAGCTTTTGGAAGCGCGGGGCATCCCCGTGCTGGAGAACGACGTGCTGCGCCTCACCAAGGACGGCAAGCCGTTCTGGCTCGCCGGCCTCGGCGACCAGGAGCCGTTCGAGGGCCATTTTCACATGACCCTCGCCGACCTGCCCGGCACCCTCGCCAAGGTCACGGACGACGCGCCGGTTCTGCTGATGGCCCATGAGCCGAACATCTTCCCCCGGGTGCCGTCGCGGGTGGCGCTCACCCTGTCGGGGCACACCCATGGCGGGCAGATCCGCCTGTTCGGCCGCTCGCCGGCCATCCGCCGGGTGAACGGGCACGATCTGGCCTACGGCCATCGCATCGTAGACGGGCGCCACATCATCGTCTCGGGCGGGTTCGGCGTGAGCCGCATTCCGGTGCGCATCGGCGTACCACCGGAGATCGTACTGCTCGAACTGGGACAATCCGCGCCGGAGCCGGGCACCGCTTAAGGCGCCCCCGGCGATCCCCTTTCGAGCCGCGCGCGCTAGATTAGCGGGATGCGCGCGCTTTTCCTTCTCCCGATCCTCCTGTTTGCGGCCGGATCCGCCCGGGCGGACGAATGCGAAACCCTGGTCGCCAAGGTGACGGCCGAGACCGGGGCCAAGACCGACCAGCAGCGGTCCGATTACGCGACCTTCACGGTCAACCCCGACATGACGATGTCGCTCGCCTGCGGGGCTCCGGCGCTCTCGTCGGTGGGGGCGCAATACCGGGGGGCGAACCCGCCGGAGGCGTATTACGACACCTTCGGCAAGGCGGGCCACGCCGTCACCGGCATCGATGCGAAGACGATCACCGAGGCCGCGCACAAGGCCAAGGAGACCGCGAGCCGGATGCGCCACAGCAACATCGATCTCGGCGGGGCGCTCGTCACCTGCTCGTCGATGGTCTCGCCCGACAAGGGGCCGCTCACGCTGTGCGCGGTGATCGAGCACAGCGACAAGAGCTAGGATTCCGGGTCGCGTCCCTCCGTCAGGGAAGCGCGGCCTTGGGGGCGACGGCGGCGTCGTGCTGCCCGCTCCGCGCGAGAGCCTCCGCGACGAACCCCGACGCCTTCATCTCCTCGACGAAGCGGCTGAGATAGGCCTGGGCCTCCGGCCGTCCCGCCGGCAGGGCGACGGCCTGCTCGATCACCATGAACCGGCCCGGCAGGATACGCACGTCCGCGTTGGCCCGCGCATAGGCTTCGAGCGGCTGGCGAACCGAGGCGACGACGTCCACCCGGTCGCGCCGGAAGACTTCCAGGGCCTCGGCCGATGTCGGCGCGAAGACGCGCTCGGCCGCCTTGAGATGGCGGCTCAGGTAGAGGTCGTAGGCGGTGTTCCGGCCGACCGCGATCTTCACCCCGGCGCGGTCGACCTGCTCGTTCGCGGTGATCGGCGAAGCGGCTGGGACCATGTAGGCCCCCTCGATGGTCACGTAGGGCGGCGTGTAGGCGATGGTCCGCGCCCGCTGCGGATCGATGGCCAGGAAGGCCATGTCCCAGGCGTCCGGGCCGCCGGCCGCGTCCACGACCTTGCCGGCCGTGTCGTAGGTCGTGAAGGCGACCGGCACCTTCAGCCGCCGCGCCATTTCCCGGGCGAGGTCGGCCGAGACGCCGGCCGGCTCACCGTCCGGCCCCTTCTGGGCCAGGACGATGTTGCCGTAGTTGATCGCGGCCCGCAGCGTCCCCGTCGGGGCGATGGCGCGGACCAGTTCCGGGGCGACGTCCTGAGCCAAGGCTGTACCCTCGCATGCGGCGAGCCAGAGGAGCAGGCCGAAGAGCACCGCCCTCAGAGCGGGATGTTGTCGTGCTTCTTCCACGGCTGCTCCATCTTCTTGGTGCGGAGCATGCCCAGCGCGCGGGCGATCCGGCGGCGGGTGGAATGGGGCATGATCACCTCGTCGATGTAGCCGCGCTCGGCGGCCACGAACGGCGAGAGGAAACGGTCCTCGTATTCCTTGGTGCGCTCGGCGATCTTGTCCGGGTCGCCGATCTCGTTGCGGAAGATGATCTCCACCGCGCCCTTGGCGCCCATCACCGCGATCTGCGCCGTCGGCCACGCGTAGTTCACGTCGGCGCCGACATGCTTCGAGGCCATGACGTCGTAGGCGCCGCCGAAGGCCTTGCGGGTGATGATGGTGACGAGCGGCACCGTCGCCTGGTTGTAGGCGAAGAGCAGCTTGGCGCCGTGCTTGATGAGGCCGCCATATTCCTGGGCGGTGCCCGGCAGGAAGCCCGGCACGTCCACGAAGGTCACGATCGGGATCGAGAAGGCGTTGCAGTAGCGCACGAAGCGCGCGGCCTTCCGCGAGGCGTCCGAATCGAGCACGCCGGCCAGCACCAGGGGCTGGTTCGCCACGAAGCCGACCGTGCGGCCCTCGACGCGGCCGAAGCCGGTGATGATGTTCCGGGCGTAGGCCGCCTGGATCTCGAAGAAGTCGCCCTCGTCCACCACCCGGCGGATCAGCTCGCCCATGTCGTAGGGCTTGTTCGGGTTGTCGGGGATCAGCGTGTCGAGGGACATGTCGAGACGGTTCACGTCGTCGAAGGACTCGATCTCCGGCACGCCGTCGGTGTTGTTGGCGGGGAGGTAGTCGAGCAGGCGGCGGATCTGAAGGATCGCCTCGACGTCGTTCTCGAACGCGCCATCCGCGATGGACGACTTGGTGGTGTGGACCTTGGCGCCGCCGAGCTCCTCGGCGGTGACGACCTCGTTGGTCACGGTCTTCACCACGTCCGGGCCGGTCACGAACATGTAGCTCGTGTCGCGGACCATGAAGATGAAGTCGGTCATGGCCGGCGAGTAGACGTCGCCGCCCGCGCAGGGGCCCATGATGACCGAGATCTGCGGGATCACGCCCGAGGCCATGACGTTGCGGCGGAACACCTCGCCGTAGCCGCCCAGCGCCGCCACGCCCTCCTGGATGCGGGCGCCGCCGGCATCGAAGATGCCGATGATCGGGGCGCGCATCTTCAGCGCCATGTCCTGCACCTTCACGATCTTGGCGGCGTGCGTCTCCGAGAGGGAGCCGCCGAACACCGTGAAGTCCTTCGAGAACAGGAAGACCGTGCGGCCGTTGATGGTGCCCCAGCCGGTGACGACGCCGTCGCCGGGGACCTTCTGCTTCTCCATGCCGAAATCGGTGGAGCGGTGCTGCACGAACATGTCGAACTCTTCGAACGACCCGTGGTCGAGCAGGAGTTCAATGCGCTCGCGCGCCGTGAGCTTGCCGCGGTTGTGCTGCGCCTCGACACGCTTCTCGCCGCCGCCGAGCCGCGCCTGGTCCCGGCGCTCGGCGAGTTTGTCGAGGATGTCCTTCATGATCGTCGTCCGCCCCTGCATGCCCGGCGCCCGGTGCACCCGGGTCGACCTTGAGTGTTTGCTGTCGAGCCGGCTCTAGCACGGGCCTACGGCGCGGCAAACAGATCTGAAACGGGTCTTATGGGGGAGGAAAGTGGTGGACGGTGCAGGGATCGAACCTGCGACCTTTCCCGTGTGAAGGGAACGCACTACCGCTGTGCTAACCGTCCGTTCCGCAGCCCGTGCAACACGGACGCCGCGCGGAGGCGGGGGCTCTGGGCCGCCCGCGACCGGATGAGCGGCTTCTAGGGCCCTCGCCCCCGCCCCGTCAAGCCGGGATCCGCCGATTGACGGCCGTGGTTGACTTTCGTCGCCGTCGGGTGCGCTGTGGAACCATGGATCAGGGTGGAACGGGTCCGGTGCCGGGGGAGGGCACTGCCGAGGTTGCGACGCGTCGGCCGCGCGTGGCCATCACCTATTGCGTCCAGTGCAACTGGCTCCTCCGCTCGGCCTGGATGGCGCAGGAACTCCTCTCCACCTTCAAGGACGACCTTTCCGAGGTCGCCCTCCGGCCCGGCAAGGGCGGCGTGTTCCGCATCGAGGTCGATGGCGATCTCCTGTGGGAACGTGTGCAGGACGGCGGCTTCCCGGATGTGAAGGCCCTCAAGCAGCGCGTGCGCGACCGGCTCGACCCGGCCCGCGATCTCGGCCATATCGACCGGTGATGATGGTTCCGAATGCGGAGGGGCGCATAAGGCGCCGGAGGCCGGGAGCACGCAGCCCGTGAGCCCGCGCCTCGATCGGGAACGCGCCCCGCCGCAGAGCCCGCCCCAGCGGCGCGGCACATGGCTGTCCCGCCGTCTCTATCGCTTCGGCCGCAACGGGTTCTCGACCCAGGTCTATCTCGTGGCCCTCGTCGTCGCGCTGATCGGCCCCGGCCTGCTGTTCACCGCGATCCTGCTGATGCGCTACGCCTCCGCCGAGCGGGCGCGGTTCGAGCAGGATGCCCGCGAGAACGTGCGCGGCATCAGCCTCTCCCTCGACAGGGACGTGGCGGGCCTCGTCTCCGTGCTGCAGACGCTGGCCACCTCGCCGCGCCTGAAGGACGGCGACTTCTCGGCCTTCGACTCGCAGGCACGCCTCGTGCGCGGCTCCCTCGACCTCGACGTGCTCCTGCGCCGGCCCAACGGCCAGGAGGTGGTGAACACCGGCGTGCCGCGCGGCGCGCCCCTGCCGGTGGCGCCCCTGCCGATCGACGCGGAGCTCGCCAAGGGGCAGGTCCGCGCCCTGGTCAGCGGCTACGTGCCGGCGGTGAGCGCGGACGATGCGAGCTACGCGGTCGGCGTTCCCGTCACCGTGGACGGCGAGGTCGCCTACATCCTCAGCTTCACCGTCCCCCTGTCGCGGCTGCAGGGTATCCTGGCGCGGGAGGTGGTGCAGGGCTGGACGACCGGCATCTCGGATCGCAGCGGCACCGTGCTGGCGCGCCTGCCCGATCCGACCTCGGTGGTGGGCAAACCGCGCCTCTCGACCCTGCGGCAAACCCAGACCGGCACGTCCGGCGTCTGGGAGGGGCAGGACCGGCAGCGGCGCCCGGTCGTGGTGATCGAGGCGCGCTCGCGCCTCACCGGCTGGACCGTCGGCACGAGCATCCCGCAGACCATCGTGGATGCGCGAGTGCGGCGCTGGGTCTGGGCCTTCGCCGGGTTCGGCCTCCTCGTGCTGGCGACCTCCTCGGTCCTGGCGGTGAGCCTATGGTCGCGGGTGACGCGCCCGCTGCGCCACCTCGCGGCCTCCGGGCCGGCGCTCGCGCGGGGTGAGGCGATCCCCCGCGTGGCCTCGCCGGTCCACGAGATCCAGCGCCTCGCCACCGTCCTCTCGGACGCCTCCCTGCGGATCCGCACCCGTGAGGAGGAGCGCGACCGCGCCCTCGAGGATACGCGGCGCGGCCTCTCGGCCCTGAAGGAGAGCGAGGCGCGCTTCCGGCACATGGCGGATTCCGCCCCGGCCCTGATCTGGATGACCGACGAGACCGGCGAGGTCAGCTTCGCCAACCTGCATTTCGACCACCTGTTCGGGATGCCCGCCGAGGCATTGGCCGATGCGGGCTGGGAGCGGATCATCCACCCCGACGACCTCGACGTGTTCCGGGCAGCCTTCCAGGACGCCTTCGCCGCGCGCGGGCCGTTCCGCATGGAGACCCGCATCATCGACCGCACCGGCGCCGTGCGCTGGCTGCGCTGCGAGGGCGTGCCGCGTCTCGACGACGGCCAGCGCTTCCTCGGCTATACCGGCTGCAACGTCGACATCACCGACGCCAAGCTCGCGGAGGAGCATCTGCTCCTGCTGATCCACGAGTTGAACCACCGGGTGAAGAACACCCTGGCGACGGTGCAATCCATCGCGACGCAATCCCTGCGCGGCCTCGACGGGCCGGAGGCCGAGACCGCCCGCGCCGCCTTCGAGGCGCGTCTCCTGGCGCTGGCCCGCGTCCACGACGTGCTCACCAAGGAAAGCTGGGACGGCGCGGAATTGTCGGCGGTGGTGGCCGACGCGATCCGCCCCCTCGACGGCGGCGGCACCGGCTCGTCGCGCTTCCATGTCCAGGGGCCGCCCCTGCGCCTGCCGCCGCGGCTCGCCCTGTCCATCGCCATGGCCCTGCACGAACTCGGCACCAACGCCGTGAAGTACGGCGCGCTCTCGAACGATGCCGGCACCATCGACATCGAATGGGCCGTGCGGCGCGGGGAGGAGATCACGCTTCTCCTGCGCTGGCGCGAGAGCGGTGGCCCACCCGTGAAGAAGCCCACCCGCACCGGTTTCGGCTCGCGGCTCATCGAGCGCAGCCTCGCCCGGGAACTGGCGGGCGAGGTGAACCTCTCCTACGAGCCGGGGGGCGTCGTCTGCACCATCGAGGCGCCGGTCCCGCCGCCGGGCTTGCTGGAGCGCAAGACCGTCGCTGCGCCGGCCCGCATCGCCCCCCTGCCGCTCGCCGGGTGAGGGGTCAGTTGTACGGGTCGGCGGCGTCGCGCAGGCCGTCGCCCACGAAGTTGAAGGCCAGCACCGTCACCAGGACCGGCACCACCGGTAGGAGCAGCCACGGGTAGAGCTGCACCGCCGCGAGATTCTGCGCCTCGTTGAGGAGCACGCCCCAGCTCGTCACGGGCGGGCGCAGGCCGAGGCCGAGGAACGACAGGGCCGTCTCGCCCAGGATCATCGTCGGGATCGACAGGGTCGCCGAGGCGATGAGGTGGCTCATGAAGTTCGGGATCAGGTGGCGTCCGATGAGCCGCGCGGGCGAGGCGCCCATCAGTTCGGCCGCCTGCACGAAATCCTCCTCGCGCAGCGCCAGCAGCTTGCCGCGCACCGCGCGGGCGAGGCCCGGCCAGTCGAGTAGGCCGAGGATCACCGTGATGCCGAAGAAGATGAGGAGCGGGCTCCAGTTCGCGGGGAGCGCCGCCGAGAGGGCGAGCCACAGCGGCAGTTCGGGGATTGAGCGGACGATCTCGATCAGCCGCTGCACGGCGGCGTCGGCGAGGCCGCCGAAATAGCCGGCGATGCCCCCGAAGAGGAGGCCGAGCACGAAGGAGATCGCCACGCCCACGAGGCCGATCGTGAGCGAGACGCGGGTGCCGTAGACGACCCGCGAGAACAGGTCCCGTCCGAGCCGGTCGGTGCCGAGCAGGAACAGGGTTCCGCCCTCCGGCGCGCAGACGAGGTGCAGATCGGTGTGGACGAGGCCGAGCCAATCGTAGCCGTCGCCCCGGCAGAGGAGGCGCAGGGGCTGCGGGTTGCCCGTGTCGGTCACGTAGTTCCGGCGGAACGTGTCGAGGTCGAGCTGCGCGCGGTACGGGTAGACGAAGGGGCCGACGAACCGGCCCTCATGGATCAGATGTACCCCCTGCGGCGGCGCGTAGAGGAAGTCGCTGTCCCGTCGCGCCTGCCCGTAGGGGGCGATCATCTCCACGAAGGGGATGAGGGCGTAGAGGACGAGCAGGACCAGCGCGAAGAACACCGCCAGCCGGTGGCGGAGGAACTTGCGCGCGATGAGCCGCCACGCGGAGGCCGAGCCGGCGGGCGACTCGGCCCGGTCGTCGGGGGCGAAGGGCGCCGGATCGACGAAATGCGGGCGGTCCAGGGTGCCGGTCATCGCAGGCCCATGCGGATGCGCGGGTCGAGCCAGACCAGGGCGAGGTCCGAGATCAGCATCCCGACGAGGGTCAGGGCGGCCACGAACATCAGGATGAATCCCGCCATGAACTGGTCCTGGTTGCGCAGGCTCTCCAGCAGCAAGGGCCCGACGGTCGGCAGGCTGAGAACCAGCGAGACCAGCACCGAGCCCGAGACGAGATGCGGCAGCAGGTTGCCGATATCCGCCACGAACGGGTTCAGGGACATGCGGAACGGATATTTCAGCAGCGCTCGCGTCGGCGCCATGCCCTTGGCGCGGGCCGTCACTGTGTAGGGCTTGGCGAGTTCGTCGAGCAGGTTCGCCCGCATCCGGCGGATCATCGCCGCCGTGCCGCCGAGGCCGATCACCAGGGTCGGCACGATGAGGTGGGCGGCGAGCGAGCGGATCTTCTCCCCGTCCCAGGGCCGGTTGGTGAGGGAGGCGTCGTAGAGGCCGCCGATGGAAAGCCCGAACCAGCGGTTCGCGTAGAACAGCAGGATCAGCGCCAGCAGGAAGCCCGGCACGGCGAGGCCGACATAGCCGAGCACGGTCACGACGGAATCGCCCCAGGTGTACCGGTGCGTGGCCGAGTAGATCGCCGCCGGGATCGCCACGAGGTGGACGAAGATCACGGCCGTGATGTTCACGAGCAGCGTCAGCCACAGGGCATCGCCGACCACGTCGGCCACCGGCTTGTCGTATTCGAACGACCAGCCCCAGTCGCCCTGCAGCAGGCCGGAGAAGCCGGCGGGCCCCGGCATCAGCCCGACCCAGATCAGGTATTGTTCCCAGACCGGCCGGTCGAGGCCGTATTGGCGGATCAGCAGTTCCGCCTTGGCCACGGAGCCCGCCTCGCCGGTGGCGCGCAATTCCATGATGCGGTTCGTCAGGTAATCCCCCGGCGGGAGCTTGATGACGAAGAAGACCAGGGCGGAGATGATGAGCAGCGTCACCGCCATGGTGAGGAGACGCCGGAGGATCAGGCCGATCATCGCCCCTCGGCCCGCTTGTCCATGGCCTCGTCCCAGAACACTTCGTCCACCCGCTGCACGCCGATCATCGCCGTGGGCTCCCAGGAATAGAGCGCCTTGGCCGGCAGGTTCACGAGCCGGTCGGCGGTGACGACCGGCTGCAACGCCCCCGCCACCGTGCCGATCACCCAGGTGTTGCGCGCGTGGTTCATCAGCATCTCGCGCCAGATCGCCCCCTGCCGGGCCGCGTCGTCGGTGTGGCGCCATTCCCGGTCGAGGTCGATCAGGCGCTGCACCTCCGGCACGTCGCAGGCTTCGCCGCTCCGGCCCCGGCTTTCGACGTTCATCGACCAGCGCGGCCAGGCATAATGGTCGGGCTGGGCGGGGCTCAGTTCGGTCGGCGGCATGATCGCGGTGGGCACCGCGAGGTCGAGGCCCTGCGCCGCCACCATCACCGTCAGCCCGCCGATGGAGCGGCGGCGCAGGTTGGTGCGCTCCTGCGGCTTGGTGACGAGGCGGATGCCGACCTCCCGCCAGAACTCCGCGATGAGGGTGAGGGCGTCGAGGATCTCGCCGGCCTCGCCGTCGCTCTCCACCACGATCTCCAGCGGGCGCCCGTCCGACAGGAGGCGGATGCCCGAGCCGTCGCGCCGGTCGAGCCCGGCCTCGTCCAGGAGCCGGTTCGCCTGCGCCGGATCGTAGCCCGCGTTGAGGCTTCGCATCTCCGGCGCGTAGAGAGGCGAATCGGGGATGATCGTGTCGTTGCCCTCGGTGCCGAGGCCGAAGAGCAGGGTGTTGTTGAGCGTGCGCCGGTCGGTCGCCAGCGAGAGCGCGTGCCGGTAGCGGATGTCCCGGTTCAGGGCGCGCCAGACCGGATCGACCGTCGTCAGGTTCGGGTAGAGGGCGATCTCCGAGCCCCGGGCCACCGGCCAGAGGTTGGTGCGGTAATGGTGGGCCTTCTCGCCCTCCTTGAGGCTCGGGATGTCCGGCATCATGAGGCCCCGGAACATCAGGTCCGCCTCGCCCGCGTTGGTCTTGGCGACGAGCAGGCCGGAGGAGGCCACGTCCATCACGATGCGGTCCACGTAGGGCAGTTGCGTCCCGGCGGCGTCGACCCGGTGATAGGAGCGGTTGCGCTCGAAGGCGAAGCGCGTCGCCGGGGAGCGGGTGCGCGGCACCCACGCCTGCAGCGTCGGGCAATCCGGGTTCATCAGCTCGTAATTGTCGTCGAGCCGGTTGTGCAGGGCGGCCCAGCTCCGCAGCTTCAGCCCCTTCGCCTTGGCCTCGGCGGCCTCCTTGCCGACGTAGCGCGGGTGATACGGCTTCAGGTAATGCGCCGGCCGGTAGATCAGCGGGTCGCGGGGGGCGGCGAGCGCCGGCAGGAACATCGGGTTCGGCCGGGGCCACGTGTAGCGGATGGTCCGTGCATCCGGGAACTCGACCTGCGGCGGCGTGCCGTCGACCAGGAAGAAGGCCGGCGGCCCCTCGGGGCTCAGTTCCTTCTGGTTGGCCACGTCCTCCCAGTAATAGCGGAAGTCCTCGCTGGTGAAGGGCTGCCCGTCCGACCAGCGGTGCCCGTCCCGCAGGGTGAAGGTGAAGCGGCCGCCCTCTACGTCGATCCGCTCCAGCACGTCGGGCTGGAGCGTCAGGCCGGCATCGTAGCCGACGAGGCGGGTGTAGCCGTAGACAGAGAGGTAGCGGACATCCCGCGCCTTCGCGATCAGGGTGCGGATCGTCCCGCCCTGCTTGCCGAGGCGCCTGCCCCGGGCGGCGAGGTCCGCGACGAGGGGCGTGGCGGGCGGCGCGGGGGCGTCCTCGGCGAGGGCGCGGCGGGGGAGAAACGCGGCGCCGGCAAGGGCCGCCATCACGGCACGGCGTGAGACAGCCGCCGATCCCACCCATCCCATCATCCTAAGGTGCGGCGAAGCCGCCTCGAAGGAGGCCTCCAGGGATCGCGGAGACTTCTGGAGGGCTCCTTCGAGGCTTGCCGAGGCGGGCACCTCAGGGTGAGGGACAGGATGGGAGACGAGTGGCTTTCTTCCCCTCACGGCCCGCCCCCGTGCAATTCCACGTAGGTCAGCCGGGCCGGCGAGTAGCCGGTGGCGCGGTGCATGTCGTCGAAGGCGTGGGCGCGGCGGATCAGGTCGCCGGCCTGCCGCGCCTCCGCGTCCCCGGCCGGCTGCTCGAAGGGGCGGCCGTTGCGGGTCCAGCGGATCGGCTCGGGGCTCGCATCCAGGGCGGTGATCATCGCGATGGTCGGATGCGCCGGGCCGCCATGGGCGTGGATGCGGTGCGCCGCCACGTCGTCGTCGAACAGCAGGCGGGTCAGGCCGCGCACATGCGCCTCCACCACCCGGCGGGCCTGGGAGACGTGGTCGTCGAAGAAGGCCACCGTCCGCGCCGGATCGAGCATCGACCAGTCGGCGCGGGACCAATCCTCGCGGCTGTAACGCGCCCCGGCGTCGCGGTATTGCAGGCCCGACAGGTCCGGGTCGTGGCAGAAGATCCGCGCCTCCGGGCGGGCCTGCCGGATGACCCAGGTGGTCAGGCCCCGGAACACGCCGGATTCGATCACGAAATCCGGCCGCAGCACCCGCATCGCCACGTAGAGTTGCAGCGCGCCGTTGAAGCCGCTGCCGCCCCTTCGCTGGCGCACGGGCGCCTCGGGGATGAGGTGCCAGAACCGCTCCACCAGGGCGCGGACATCCTCCTCCGGTGTCAGGCCGGAGGCGCGCAGATCGGTGTGCAGGATCTCGGCGGCGGCATCGAGCAGGCGCCCGACCTCGCGCGGGGAGGTGGGGCGATGGGTCCAATCCGGCGCGGCGGGCACGAGATCGTAGCCGAGGCGGTCGAAGAGCGGCCCGAGCACCTTCCGGCGCAGGCGTTCGAGGACGATGGGCGGGCGCGGCTGCATCAGGCGGCGTTCCGCTCGGCTTCGGATCGGTAGCGGGCCCAATGCCCCGGCTCGACTTGCATCATGATCCCGGATTCCTGAGGCGCGAGGGCGAAACCCTTCGGCCAGCGCGCGGGGTCCGACGCCTCGCCCGTCACCTTCGTGAAATCGAGGGGATGGTCGAGGCTCGGGTCCGGCACGGCGGCGAGCAGCGCCTTCGTGTAGGGGTGGACCGGATCGCGGAACAGGGTGGCCCTGTCGGCCTCCTCCACGATGCGCCCGCGACACATGACGCTGATCGTGTCGGCCATGTAGTCCACCACCGCGAGGTTGTGGGACACGATCAGGTAGGACAGGCCCAGCGCCTGCTGCAGATCCTTGAGCAGGTTCAGGATCTGCGCCTGCACCGACACGTCGAGGGCCGAGACGGGCTCGTCCAGCACGAGGAGGCGCGGTTCGAGGCTCAGCGCGCGGGCGATCCCGATGCGTTGGCGCTGGCCGCCGGAGAAGGCGTGCGGATAGCGGCCGAGGGCGGAATCCTCCAGGCCGACCATCGCCATCAGCTCGCGGCAGCGCTCGCTCCGCTTCGGCTGCGGCACGCCGTGGATCTCCATCGGCTCCGACAGGATCTGCCGCACGGTCATGCGCGGATCGAGGGAGGCGTAGGGGTCCTGGAACACGAACTGGACGTTGCGGCGATAGGCGAACAGGGCATCGCCCTTCAGCGCGTTCACGTCCTTCGGGCCGTCACCGGCATCGAACAGGATGCGCCCGCCATCGGGCGGCATGGCCCGCATGACCATCTTGGAGACGGTGGTCTTGCCCGAGCCCGATTCGCCCACGAGCCCGAGGGTGCGTCCACCTTGAAGGGTAAGGGACACGTCGGACACCGCCCGCACCGTGCGCGGGCTGGCGAAGAGCCGCCCGGCGCGGAGGGTGAAGGTCTTGCTGACCTTCTCCACCTGCAGGATCGGGCCGGCGAGGGGGGGCGCCTCCCGCGTCGGCGGGATCGTCGCGCGGGCGGGGCGGATCGGCGTCAGGCGCTCGCCCGGCGCCATGTCGAAGCGCGGCACCGCCTCGATCAGCGCCTTGAGATAGGCATGGCCCGGCCGGCGCATCACCTCGTCCTTGGGGCCGGCTTCCACCAAGCGGCCCCGGTAGAGCACCGCCACGTCGTGGGCGATGTTGGCCACCACCCCGAGATCGTGGGTGATGAGCAGGATCGCCATGCCGGTCTCGTCCTGCAACTTGCCGAGCAGGGCGAGGATCTGGGCCTGGGTGGTGACGTCGAGCGCGGTGGTCGGCTCGTCCGCCACGAGGAGCGCCGGGCGCATGATGAGCGCCATGGCGATCATCGCCCGCTGGCGCAGGCCGCCGGAGAGTTCGAACGGGTAGGTCCTCAGCGCCCGCTTCGGATCGGGGAAGCCGACCTTCGCCAGGGCCTCCTCCGTGCGCGCATCCGATTCCCGCCGGTCGGCGCCGGTATGGACGCGCAACGCCTCGCCGATCTGATCGCCGATCGTGTGAAGCGGCGACAGGCAGGTCATCGGCTCCTGGAAGATCATCGCGATCCGCCGGCCCCGGATGTCGCGGATGGCCGGGCCGTCCTCCGGCAGGCGGGCGAGGTCGACCGTCCCGTCGGGCCCTTCGAACAGCATCTGCCCCCGGCTGATCTCGGCGGATCGCGGGAGGATGCGCAGGATCGCCTGCGCCGTCACCGACTTGCCGGAGCCGGATTCGCCCACCAGCGCGAGGGTTTTGCCCCGCCGGATATCGAGCGACAGCCCATGAAGGGCCTCGAACCGGCCGGTCTCGGTACGGAAGGCGACAGCGAGGTCGCGGATCGACAGGAGCGCGCTCACCCGGCCCTCGGCCATTCGTCCGCCGGGGACATAGGCGCCGGGACTCCGGCGTCCACAGGCGACGGGAACAGGTCGCAAGGATCACACCAGCGCACGGCCGGGTGATCGAGGAAGGTCAGCAGTTCGGCGAGGAACGCCCACACCGCCTCGTCATGGGCGAGGTGATGGGTGAGCAGCCCGAGCGGCGCCCCGCTCCCGCTCTCCGCATGGGCGGTGAGGGTCGCGAGCAGGGCGGCGGGGTCGCGCAGCGAGCGGGTGCCGCGCCAGTCGATCACGTCGAGGGCGGCGCCTCCCGGACCCTTCGCCGCCGAGAGGCCGGCATAACCGAGGGCGGGCAGGTCGGCCACGAGATCGGGGGCGATCCGGTTCCAGGGCGGCACGAAGACCGGCAGCAGGGTCTCGCGCGGCACCCTGGCCCGCGCGAGGGCCAGCGCGCGGGCCGCCTCCTCGCGGAGGGTGGCCAGCGGCCGGTGCGGGCCGAACTCCGCGGGCTTCGCATCGGGCGGGGCGTGGTTGTCGTGGGCGAGGCCGTGCACGCCGACACGGAGGGTGCGAACCCCGGCGAGATGCCGGGCGAGCGACGGTTCGATCCGCGCCGGGATCGCCGCGATCAGGACCGGGCGGGAGCCCGCGAGGGCCAGCAGGCGGTCCAGGGCGGGGGTCGCGGCCACCGCGTCGTCGTCCCGCCACCAGAGGCGCACCTCGTCCGCCCGGTCGAGGGCGTCGCGCAGGCGGGCGAAGGCGCGCTCGCGGCGAAGCCGTTCCACCAGGGCGACGGTGCGGGCCGCCCCGTCGAGGGCGGGGCGCGGGCCCTCGGGGAGGGGCGGCGCGGCGAGCACGGCCGCCAGCAGCGTGTCGGGCGAGAGCGCCTCCTCCGGGACGATCCGCGCGCGGCCCATCGCGGCGAGGCGTTCGGCACGCAGGCGCTGCTCGGTCTCGCGGCCCGCCTCGAAGGGCACGAGCACGGCGGGCGTGTCCGTCACGAGCAGGTCCACGGCGGTGTTGTAGCCGCACTGGCTCACCGAGACGCGGGCGCCCGCGAGCAGCGCCCGGTAATCGGCCCGCGCCCGCATCACCGTGCCGGCGGGCAGGCCCTCCGACAGGGCGGCAAGGGTCGCGTCCGGGATGCCGTGCCCGACGAGGAGCCGCCAGCCGAGATCGGGCCGCATCCGCGCTGCGCCGACGGCCGCGCGGAACAGGCCGAGCCCGGCCGCGCTCGATCCGGCGGCGACGAGGATGCCCGCGCGCTCGCCCGGCGGCGGGATCGCGGCGCCCTCGTCCACGTAGCCGGTGTAGCGGAGCTTCGGCCGCACCGCGTCATCAACCGGCCAGGAGGCGTCGAGGGGCGCCAGGGTTTCGTCGCCGTGGACGAGCACCGCGTCGTAGAGGGCAGCCACGCGGGCATGGGCCTGCGCGACCTTGGCCGGGCGGTCGGGCGGCACGAGGATGTCGCGCACCGAAGACAGGATCAGCGGCGCGGGGTCGAGGGCGCGGGCCGCCTCCACCAGGGCGAGGTATTCGGGCGCGAGCCCCCGCCGGCCGAAGGGGAAGAGTTCGGTGACGAGGGCATCCGGCGCGCTCTCGCGGAGCGTCGCGAGGAGGATTTCGCGCCGCTCGGCGAGGAGGGTTTCTCCGGCCGGTTCGCCATCGGGGCCGATGAGGCGGGCGAAGTCGAACCCCTCGATCCGCAGGGGCGGCATCTGCACGAGGCGCACGCCGTCGAGGCGCACCAGCGGCGCCGAGCTTCCGCCGGAGACCAGAACGGTCTCGTGCCCGGCGGCGGCGAAGGCGCGGGCGAGGGCGGCGGCGCGGGTGAGATGCCCCGCCCCGAGAAGATGCGTGACCGCGATAAGGATCCTCACGCGGCCTCCTCGCGGACGGGCGACGCCATCCCGGCCGAACGGGCCAGGGCGTCGGCGATGAGGGCGATGCCCGCCTCTTCGGAGAAGTCCTGCACGAGGCGCGCCCGCGCCGCGCGTCCGAGGCGTCGCCGCCCCTCGGGATCGGCGAAGAGGGTGCGCATCGCCTCCGCCAGGGCGTCGGGCTCGCCCGGCGGGACGAGGATGCCGTGGATTCCATCGGTCAGGAATTCCGGCGTGCCGGCGAAGGCCGTGGCCAGGATCGGCAGGTCCTGGCTCGCGGCCTCCATGAGGACGTTCGGCAGCCCGTCGCGGTCGCCCCCGGCGGCCGGCTTGGTCGGCAGCACGAACAGGTCCGCCTCGCGCATCGCGTCGATGATCGCCGGCTGTGGCAGGGCGCCCCGGAAGGCGACGCGCCCCTGCAATCCGCGCTCCAGGGCGAGCCGTTCCAGGGCGCCGCGCAACTCGCCGCCGCCGATCAGGTCGAGCCGCCAGTGCAGGTCGGCGGGGAGGGCGGCGAGCGCCGCGAACAGGTCGTCATGCCCCTTCTTCGCCACGAGGCGCCCGACGCAGAGCAGCCGCAGCGGCGCCTCCGGGTCGCGCCCGTCGCGGGCGGGGCGGGGCGGGGGCGGCGCGGGAAAGCGGGCGAGGTTGAGCCCGTGATAGGCGAGCCGCGTGCGGCCCGGCCCGAGGGCGTCGAGGCGTGCGAGCCCGTCGCGGGTGCAGGTCACGCCCCACGCGGCATCGGCGAGCTTCTCGGACAGCTCCCATTCGGGCGTGGTCCAGATGTCCTTGGCGTGGGCGGAAAAGCTCCAGCACCGGCCCGTCAGCAGGGCGGCGTAGCGGGCGACGCTGCCGGGCGTGTGCAGGAAGTGGACGTGGAGATGGGCCACCGCCGGCCCGGCCTCGCGGGCCAGCACCAACGCCTGCCCGAGCCGCCGCAGCCGCGAGGCGGTGGGGTCCCGCCGCAGGTCGCGCAGAAAGGTTCTCACGAGCGCCGGGAACGCCCGTTGCCGGCATCCCCAGAGAAGCCCGCGCAGCACCCGGGCGGGATCGTCGCGCAGGTATTCGGGCAGGTAGGCGACGGGCGCGCGGATCGCCGCGTGCATCGGGTGGCGGAACCGGTCGGTGGGCTTGCGCAGGGACCAGATGTCGAGGGCGAGGCCCT
Source organism: Methylobacterium sp. TK26 (assembly GCF_055361565.1). NCBI lineage: Bacteria > Pseudomonadati > Pseudomonadota > Alphaproteobacteria > Hyphomicrobiales > Methylobacteriaceae > Methylobacterium > Methylobacterium sp. TK26. The sequence continues at coordinate 4,328,003 of NZ_CM143965.1, forward strand.
GCTTCTCGAGGGCCAGGATCTCCTGCGCGATGAAGGTCTCGGAGAGGCGCGGATAGCCCTTCAGCACGATCGCGATGCGCGGGCCGCTCATGACATCGCCCGGCACGGCGTCTCGGCATCCTCCGGCACGAGGTGGTGCAGGCGGCGCACCACCGCGTCGAGCCCGTCGAGGAGGCCCGGCACCACCACCCGCGAGGGTTCGGGCTGGCCGGGCACCGCGCGCAACGCCGCCGCCATGCGCAGCGGATCGCGCCCGTCCTCCTCCATCAGCACCCGCACGAGGCCGAGCCGTTCGGCGGCCAGCGCCCGGATCGCCTGTTCCCGCCGGGGCTCGGTGCGCGGCACCAGCACGGCCGGGCGGTCGAAGGACAGGATCTCGCAGAAGGTATTGTAGCCGCCCATGGCGACGATGCCCGCCGCCTTGCGCATCAGCACCTCGATCTCGCTGTCGAAGGTGATGGCCGAGACCCGGCCGCCGAGCGCCGCGATGCGCCGGTCGAATCCCCCCCGGATCGCCGCGTCGAGGAACGGCCCGAAGGCCACGAGGCAGGGGAGGGGGATGCCGGGATCGGCCTCGTAGGCCGCGATCACCCAGTCGATCAGCCCCGCGCCGTCGCCCCCGCCGCCCGGCGTGACGAGGAGGAACGGTCCCGCCGCCACCGCCGGCTCCCGGCGGTCGGCCCGCGCCTCGGGCAGCTCGCGGCGCAGGTAGCCCGTGTAGACGAGCCGGTTCCCGATCCGCCGCGCGAGGTCGGGCGCCAGGGCGAGCCCCGCCAGGGGCTCATGGATGCGCCCGAGCCCGTAGACCCAGATCTCGTCATAGAAGCGGTCCATCGCCTCGACGGCGCCCTTGCGCTCCCATTCGGGGGCGAGGCGGTCGGCCTCGTCGAGGACATCGCGCAGGCCGAGCACCAGCTTGGTGCCGCGCGCCGCCTCCCGTTCGAGCACGGGCAGCATCTCCCCGTGGAAGCCGGCGGGCTCCTTGTCCACGATCACCACATGGGGGCGGAAGGCTTCGGCCGTGCGCATCAGGGCCGCCGAGCGGTCCTCCACCGTGCGGGCGAGGGTCGCGGGGCCGGCGCTGGCATAGCTGCCGTCGGAGAGTTTCGTCACCGGGGGCAGGCGCACCGTGCGCACGCCCCGCGCGAAGGCGAAGCGGTCCACCACCGGCGATCCCGACACGATCACCGCTTGCGCATTGGGGCAGGCGGCGACGAGGGCGTGGGCGATCGCCCGGGAGCGCCGCAGATGGCCGAGGCCGAACGTGTCGTGGCTGTAGATCAGGACGCGCAAGGCGGACGTTGACCCCATTCCCCAGCCCGGCGACACGCGCCCCATCCCGCGATGCGTCGGACCATCGCAGCCACATCCGTGCTGCACAAGTGTGACGGTCCTTCGAATCCCATCGTTAACGGGCTCGGAACCGTTCTCTCCTAGGCTCGGCCGGGCCTTTTCCGATGGCCCGATGCCGGGACAGACCATGCACGCCACCGCTCCGCAGACCGGCCGGACGTTCCTCGCCGGCCTGCGCGCGGACCTCGCGGACATCGTCTTCAACGATGCGCGCTTCCTGGCCTTCGGGCGGCTGGCGGCGGTGTTCCTGCTGCCGATCACCTGCGTGATCATCGTCGTGCTGTTCGGCACCGGCCCGGAGCCCCGCCGGAACTGGTACGGCGAGATCCTGGGCAACGACTTCTCGCAGATCTGGGTCGCCGGCCGCGCCGCCCTGGAGGGCCGGGCCGCCGAGCCTTACGACCTCGCCCGCCACCTCGCGAACCTGCGGGAGGCGTTCGGGCCGGATTGCCGCTTCGCGTGGCACTACCCGCCGATCTTCCTGATCCCGTCGGCGGCGATGGCGTGGATGGACCCGCAGGCCGGCTACCTCGCGTGGTGCGCCCTCTCGGCCGCGTTCTTCCTGTTCGTGCTGCGGCGCGCGGCGGGGCGCATGGACATCGCCCTCATCGCGTTCGCCCACCCCCTGGTATTCTGCAACCTGTCCTATGGCCAGAACGGGCTGTTCACCGCCGGACTGATGACGCTGGGCCTCGTCCTCCTCGACAGGCGCCCGCGCCTTGCCGGCCTGTGCTTCGGGCTCCTCGCCTTCAAGCCGCATTTCGCGCTGGTGGCGCCGCTGCTGCTGCTCGCCACCGGGCGGTGGACCGCGCTCGTCAGCTGCGCCGCGACGGTGCTCGCCGCCAGCCTCGCCTCGGTGGCCCTGTTCGGCTTCGAACCGTGGATCGGCTTCCTGCACTCGCTGTCGAGCACCAACCGGATCATCCTGCAGGAGGCCGCGTCGGGGCTTGATCTCAACGCCAGCGCCTTCGGGGCGGTGCGCCTCCTCGGCGGCTCGGTGGCCGTGTCCTGGGCGTTCCAGATCGCGGTGGCGCTCACGGCGCTGGCCTTCGTGCTGCGGGTCTGGCGCTCCGGGGCCTCGCCCGAGTTGCGGGCCGCCGCCTGCCTCTGCGTCACGCCGCTGCTCTCGCCCTACGTGCCGGTCTACGACCTCGTGCCCCTGCTGCCCGCGACCCTCTTCCTCGGGCTCGCCGCCGTGAAGCAGGGCGGGCTCGTCGCCCATGAGCGGCTGCTGATCGCGCTCAGCCCGCTCACCGCCCTCGTGCGGTTCGCGGCCGGCGAGACCGGCTTCTCCTTCGGCCTCGCCCTGGCGCTGGCGACCTTCGCCTGCATCGCGTGGCGCGTCGGCCTGACGGCCCTGCTGCCGCAGGGGGGCTTCGCCCTCACCCGCCGAGCGGTCGCGGGATCCTGAAGGGCAGCATCAGCTGCACCAGCGGGTTGCGGAACCGGTCGAGGGACAGGCTCTCGTGGACCGCCCGCACCGGCTCGCCCGCCAGGGTCGAGGCCAGCAGCGAGCGCGAATAGAACGGCGTGTCCTCGAAGGTGGTGATGACCCGCGCCTTGCCGTCGTCGCTGCGGGTCTCGCGGGGCATCCGCCAGAACCCGGTGGGCGGCAGCTTGGCCGAGAGCGGCGGGCGGATGTCCCGCCTCGTTCCGTCGAAGGCGAAGCCCAGCGAGAGGTTGCGACCGCCGCCGTCCCGGTGGGCCACGTCGTAGAGGATCGCCGCCCCGTCCGGCAGTTCGGCCCGGCACCATGTCCAGCGGGTGAAGGCGTTGCCTAAGGGCTCGTCGCCGTCATTGGTGTCGAAATAGCCGCTCCCCTGCCAGGACATGCTGGGCTCGCTCAACGAGACCTCCACTCGCGAGGCCGGGGCCATCGGCCACCAGCGGTGCCGCCCGGCCGGATCGAGGTGGAACGGCCCCGCCGTGATGCCGGAGGGCCGCAGGCGCACCGTGCCCCGGATACGCCGGGGCAGCGGCGCCCCGCGCTCATCGATCCGCACGGTGAGTTCGGTGCCGTCCCACTCCATCGCGCTCGGGCCGATGGCGATGTGGTCCGCCCCGCGCGTTAGGGTGCCCTGCTTCCGCTCCGTCATGGCGAAGCGGCTCGGGCGGCCGTAGAGCACGACGTTCATCGCGCAATGGTCGAAGGGGTTCTTCTCGCGGCTCCAGCCGTAATATGGCGAGAACACGCTGCCGATGAAGGCGATGATGGTGAGGCCCTGGGTGCCGTCGTCGCTCACCGCATCGACGTACCACCAGACATAGCCGTTGCGCCCGACCTGCCCGTCGAACCGAGGTCGGCGAGGATCGCTGCCGCCGCGAGCCTCCCCGATTGCGCCGCCATCGGCACGCCCGGCCCCGGATGGACCGAGCCCCCCGCGAGGTAGAGCCCCGCCACCTTGGTCCGCGCTCCCGGGCGCTTGAAGGTCGCCGCCCAGCCCTGCGACGCCCGCCCGTACAGAGCGCCCTGACTCCCCGGGAACAGGCCCGCGAAGGCCTCCGGCGTCGTCACCGCTTGAGCCGATTCGCGCGTCAGGGACAGGCCGCAGGCGTGCAGCCGCGCCTTCAGGTTGGTCTCGCATCGGGCGATCTCCGTGGCAGGCAGGGGGCGCTCCGTGCCGTCGGCCGGGGCGTTGACGAGCATCAGCAGGCGCTCCGGCCCGCCGGGAAAGGCGCCCTCGGCGCTGCGGTCCTGGGCGCAGACGTAGACCGTGGGGTCCGTGGGCAGGCGGCGATCGCGCAGGATCGTGTCGAACTCGGCGCGGTAATCGCGGGAGAAGAACACCGTGTGGTGCGCCAGCGGAAAGCCCGCCGTCTCGGCCCGCACGCAGAACGTCACCGCCGAGAGCGAGCGCTCGGCCCGCGCGATCCGGTCGCCGGCCGGCGCCGCCGCCCGGCCCAGCAGCCCCGCGCCCAAGGCCGCCACGTCGCCGTTGCAGACCACGACATCCGCCGGGATGCGCCCGCCGCCCGCGAGCCGCACGCCCGTGACCTTGCCCCCGGCGACCTCGATCTCCTGGACATGGGTGCCGTAGCGGAACTCCGCCCCGTTCTCGACGGCAAGCCCGGCGATCGAGGCGGCCAGCGCACTCAGGCCCCCCTGCACGGTCCAGACGCCGGCCTGCTCCACATGCGCCACCAGCATCAGCGTCGCCGGGGCGGTGAAGGGCGAGGCGCCGCAATAGGTGGCGTAGCGCCCGAAGAGCTGGAGAAGGCGCGGATCGCGGAAATACTCCTTCAGCGCCGACGAGAGCGTCGCGAAGGGCTGGATGCGCCAGAGGTCGCCGATCCCGGAAATGCCGACCCGCTTGGCGAGCCCCGTCGGCCCCGTTTGGCCGGAGCGGATGAAGGGCCCCTCCAGGGTGCGGTAGACCTCCGCCGCGCGGGCGCAGAAGCGCCGGTAGCCCTCGGCTTCGCCCGCCCCGGCGAAGGCGTGGATCGCCGCCGCCGAGGCGTCGATGTCGGCGAAGAGGTCGAGGCGTTCGTCTCGGCTCCAGGCGTGGCGGGCGAGCAGGCTCGCGTCCCGCAGGGTCACGCGCTCGGCGAGGCGCGCGCCGCACTCGGCCAGAAGCTCCTCGAACACCCAGCGCATGGTGAAGACGGTCGGCCCCGCCTCGATGCGCGTGCCGTCCACGGGTACCGCGCGCATCTTGCCGCCCGGCGCCTCGGCGCGCTCCACCACCGTGACCGACAGGCCGGCACGGGCGAGCCTGAGGGCGGCGGCGAGCCCGCCGATCCCGGCTCCGATCACAACGACGCGCGTGGCCGACACGGTTGCGGAGCCTCCCAGGTCGGGATTGATCTTATGGTCCGTGAGTGTCAATTATAAGTGACACATGGCGATGGCAACCCGCCATGACAGGGAGGGCGGCATGGAGCCCGGCGCTCGGATCGAATCGGCCCTCGACAGGGCTGTCGCCTACTCGGAGGCGCCCGGCGCGCCACCCCTTCTGGCGGAAGCGATGCGCTACGCCGTCTTCCCCGGCGGGCACCGCATCCGGCCCCGGCTCTGCCTCTCGGTGGCGCGGGCCTGCGGCGACGACGATCCCCTGGGCGCCGATTCGGCGGCGGCGGCGATCGAGCTTCTGCATTGCGCCTCCCTCGTCCACGACGACCTGCCCTGCTTCGACGACGCACCGACGCGCCGCCAGAAGGACACGGTGCACATCGCCTTCGGCACGCCCATCGCCGTCCTCACCGGAGACGCGCTGATCGTGCTCGCCTTCGAGACCCTGGCGCGGGGGGCCTGGCGGCATCCGCGCCGGCTCGCCCGGCTCGTCGGGCTGCTCGGCCGGGCGGCGGGCTCGCCCTCCGGCATCGCGGCGGGGCAGGCCTGGGAATCCGAGGCTCATGTGGACCTCAGCGCCTACCAGCAGGCCAAGACCGGCGCGCTCTTCGCCGCGGCGACGGTGGCCGGCGCGGCGGCGGCGGGGGCCGAGCCGGAGCCGTGGCGGCGCCTCGGCGAGGCGCTTGGCGAGGCCTATCAGGTGGCCGACGATCTGCGCGACGTCGCCTGCCGCCAGGAGGAGATCGGCAAGCCCGCCGGGCGCGACGCGACCCTCGGGCGGCCCAACGCGGCGGCGCTGCTCGGCACGGGCGGCGCCCTCGACAGGCTGAAGCGCCTCACCCGCGAGGCCATCGCGGCGGTGCCGGATTGCCCCGGCGCGAAGGGGCTGACGGCGGAAATCGAGGCGCAGGCCCGGCTGTTCCTGCCGGCGAGCCTGCGTGCGGTGTCGGCCTGAGCCGGGGCGCGGCCCTGTCGGATTCCCCGGCGGCGCGCCCGCGCCCGCTCTCCGAGCGCTGGCTGGCGCTGCGGAACCGCCTCGTGGCGAGCCCGCGCTTCCAGCGCTGGGCGGCGGGCTTCCCGCTGACGCGGCGCATCGCGCGGGCCAACACGCGGACCCTGTTCGATCTCTGCGCCGGATTCGTCTACGCGCAGGTGCTGACGGCTTGCATCCGCCTCGATCTGTTCGCGATCCTGGCGGAGGGGCCGATGACGGGCGAGGCCCTCGCCGCGCGCCTCGGCCTGCCGCCGGAGAAGGCGCGGACGCTGCTCCTCGCCGCCCGCTCCCTCGACCTGATTCGCGCCCTGCCGGACGGGCGCTTCGCCCTGGCCGATCTCGGCGCCGCCGTCACCGGCAATCCCGGCATCGCGGCGATGGTCGAGCACCACGCCCTGCTCTACGCCGACCTCGCCGATCCGGTCGCCCTGCTGCAGGGCCGCACGGAGCGCACGCGGCTCTCCTCCTACTGGCCCTATGCCGAGGGTGGTGCCGTCGCGCCGGGCGAGGCTGCTCCCTACGGCGCGCTGATGGGCACGTCCCAGGCGATGATCGCGCAGGACATTATCGAGGCCTGCGACCTGCGGGGCATCCGCCACTGGATGGATGTCGGCGGCGGGGAGGGGGCCTTCCTCGAAGCCGCCGCGCCGCATCTGCCGGGGCGCCGGCTCACCCTGTTCGACCTGCCCGCCGTGGCGGAACGGGCCGGGGCGCGCCTCGGGCGGGCCGGGCTCGGCGACCGGATCGCGTGCCTGGGCGGCGATTTCCACGCCGGCCTGCCGCAGGGCGCCGACGCGATCTCCCTCGTGCGCGTCCTCCACGACCACGACGACGCACCGGTCCGGGCGCTGCTGGGCGCGGCCCATGCGGCGCTGGCCCCCGGCGGGCGACTCATCATCGCCGAACCGATGGCGGGAACGCCCGGCGCGGAGCCGGTGGGGGACGCCTATTTCGGCTTCTACCTGCTGGCGATGGGCTCCGGTCGCCCCCGGACGGCGGACGAACTGTCACGGCTGGCCCGCGAGGCCGGGTTCGCGGCGGCGAAAGAGCGCAAAACCCGTCGTCCCCTGCTGGCCCGTGTGCTTGTCGCACACAAAACCGGCAGATGACTGTTAAGACAGGTTGACGCGCAAAAGTGTCTATCTAGAATGACACTCAGGAGACCCGCCCCCGCGGTGTCGCCTTTGAGTCGGGCGGAAATTCCAGTCATGGACGCTCTCGCCGTCATCCTCGAACAACCGGAAAGGCTGGCGCTGCGGCGGCTGACCCTCACCGGCGCGGGTGTGGGCGACGCGGTGGTGGACGTCGCCTGGAGCGGCATCAGCACCGGCACCGAGCGCCTGCTCTGGTCCGGCCGGATGCCGGCCTTTCCGGGCATGGGGTATCCGCTGGTGCCGGGCTACGAGACCGTGGGCCAAGTCGCCGAGGCCGCCGCCGACGCTCCCGTCCGCGTGGGGCAATGGGTGTTCGTCCCCGGCGCCCGCTGCTTCGGCCCGGTGCGCGGCCTGTTCGGCGGCGCGGCCTCCCGCCTCGTCGCCCCCGCCGACAAGCTGCTTCCCGTCGATGGGGCGCTGGGCGAGCGCGCCTGCCTGCTGGCGCTGGCCGCCACCGCCCACCGCGCTTCCGGCGGCATCGCGGAGGGCGAGCGTCCCCTGATCGTCGGGCACGGCGTGCTCGGCCGGCTCCTGGCCCGCGTCGCCGTGGCGATGGGCGCCGAGCCGACCGTGTGGGAGACGAACCCCGCCCGCCGCGACGGCGCGGAGGGCTATGCCATCCTGGCCCCCGAGGACGATGCCCGCCGCGACTACGGGCGCATCCTCGACGTGAGCGGCGATTCCGCCGGCCTCGACGGGCTGATCGCGCGCCTCGCCCCCGGCGGCGAGATCGTCCTCGCGGGCTTCTACGAGGCGCCGCTCTCCTTCGCCTTCCCGCCCGCCTTCATGCGGGAGGCGCGCCTGCGCATCTCCGCCGAGTTCCGGCCGGGCGACCTCGCCGCCGTCACGCGCCTCATCGAGGCGGGGCGGCTGTCCCTCGACGGTCTGATCACCCACCGCGTGCCCGCCGCGCGGGCCGAGGAGGCTTACCGGACGGCCTTCGCCGACCCGGCCTGCCTCAAGATGGTCCTGGATTGGAGGGACGCCGCATGAACGTCCAGATCGACAAGACCGCCCTCGCGGGTGCCGCCCTGCTTCGCGCGGAAGCCGCCATCGAGCCCGATCCCGTCTCCACCGCCCCGGCGAAGAAGGAGACGCAGATCATCGCGATCTACGGCAAGGGCGGCATCGGCAAGTCGTTCACGCTGGCCAACCTCAGCTACATGATGGCCCAGCAGGGCAAGAAGGTGCTGCTCATCGGCTGCGACCCGAAGAGCGACACCACCTCCCTGCTGTTCGGCGGCAAGGCCTGCCCGACCATCATCGAGACCTCCACGAAGAAGAAGCTCGCGGGCGAGCAGGTCGCCATCGGCGATGTCTGCTTCAAGCGCGACGGCGTCTACGCCATGGAACTCGGCGGGCCGGAGGTCGGGCGCGGCTGCGGCGGGCGCGGGATCATCCACGGCTTCGAGTTGCTGGAAAAGCTCGGCTTCCACGAGTGGGGATTCGATTTCGTCCTGCTCGACTTCCTCGGCGACGTGGTCTGCGGCGGCTTCGGCCTGCCGATCGCCCGCGACATGTGCCAGAAGGTCATCGTCGTCGGCTCGAACGACCTGCAATCGCTCTACGTCGCCAACAACGTCTGCTCGGCGGTCGAGTACTTCCGCAAGATGGGCGGCAACGTCGGCGTCGGCGGGCTCGTCATCAACAAGGATGACGGCACGGGCGAGGCGCAGGCCTTCGCGGAAGCCGCCGGCATCCCGGTGCTCGCCTCGATCCCGGCCGACGACGACATCCGCAAGAAGAGCGCGAATTACGAGATCATCGGCAAGCCCGACGGGCGCTGGGGCGACCTGTTCTCCGAACTCGCCGCCAACGTGGCCGGCGCCGCCCCGCACCGCCCGACGCCGCTGACCCAGGACGGGCTCCTCGGCCTGTTCTCCAGCGAGACGACGGGCCGCGACGTGGTTCTCGTCCCCGCGACGCAAGAGGACATGTGCGGGGTCGCCGAGGTGATCAAGCCGTCCCTCGAAGTCGTGTACGACGAGGTCTGACGCGCATGGCCGTCTCCCTCGACATCGCCGAACTGCGGGCCCGCAAGGCGGTCCCCGCCATCGACCTCGCCGCCACCAAGGGCGACGGGCTCGGCTGCCACGCCGGCAAGGACGCGATGCGGGAGGCCGCGGAGGCGGCCGGGATGTCCGAGACCCTGGCGCAGTTGCGCGAGGATTATCCGCAGGGTCCGCACGACCAGCCGCAGAGCATGTGCCCCGCCTTCGGCTCCCTGCGCGTCGGCCTGCGGATGCGCCGCACGGCGACGATCCTCTCCGGCTCGGCCTGCTGCGTCTACGGCCTGACCTTCACCTCGCATTTCTACGGTGCCCGCCGGAGCGTCGGCTACGTGCCGTTCAACTCCGAGACGCTCGTCACCGGCAAGCTGTTCGAGGACATCCGCGACGCGGTCCACGCCACCGCGAAGCCTGAGGATTACGACGCCGTCGTCGTCATCAACCTCTGCGTTCCCACGGCGTCGGGCGTCCCGCTGCGGCTCCTGCCGAAGGAGATCGACGGCGTCCGCGTCATCGGCATCGACGTGCCGGGCTTCGGCGTGCCGACCCATGCCGAGGCGAAGGACGTCCTGGCCGGCGCCATGCTGAAGGTCGCCCGCGCCGAGGCCGAACAGGGTCCGGTCCAGGCGCCGAAGGGCGGCCGCTCCGAGCGCCCGACCGTGGCGCTGCTCGGCGAGATGTTCCCCGCTGATCCGATGGTGATCGGCGGACTGCTGGCGCCCCTCGGCCTCGCCGCCGGGCCCGTCGTCCCGACGCGGGAATGGCGCGAATTGTACGGCGCCCTCGACTGTTCGGTCGTGGCCGCGATCCACCCGTTCTACACGGCGAGCATCCGCGAGTTCGAGGCGGCCGGGCGGCCCATCGTCGGCTCGGCTCCGGTGGGCGTCGAGGGCACGGCCGCTTGGCTGGAGCGCATCGGCGCCGCCTGCAACGTCTCGCCTCAGACCATCGACGCGGCCAAGGCCGGCATCCTCGCCGGTATCCGCGGCGCCCTTTCGGCCTCGCCGATCAAGGGCCGGATCACGCTCTCCGGCTACGAGGGTTCGGAGCTTCTGGTGGCTCGCCTGCTCATCGAGAGCGGCGCCGAGGTGCCCTATGTCGGCACCGCCTGCCCGCGCACCCCGTGGTCCGAGGCGGACCGGGATTGGCTTCAGGCCCATGGCTGCGAGGTCCGCTACCGGGCTTCCCTCGAAGACGATCTCTACGCCTTCCACCATTTCCGGCCGGACCTCGCCATCGGCACGACGCCCGTGGTCCAGAAGGCCAAGGAGGCCGCGACCCCGGCCCTCTACTTCACGAACCTCATCTCCGCCCGCCCGCTCATGGGCGCGGCCGGCGCCGGCTCGCTGGCGACGGTGGTCAACGCGGCGCTCCGCAACAAGCCGCGCTTCGATGCGATGCGCGACTTCTTCGAGGGCGTCGGCACCGGCCACGCGGCCGGCGTCTGGCAGGACGTGCCGCAGAAGAAGCAATCTCCGAAGGCCGAAGGCCCGAAGAAGCCGATTGGGGAGATGGCATAATGCTGATCCTCGATCACGACAGGGCCGGCGGATACTGGGGCGCGGTCTACGTCTTCACGGCGATCAAGGGCCTGCAGGTCGTCATCGACGGCCCGGTGGGTTGCGAGAACCTGCCCGTCACCTCGGTGCTGCACTACACCGACGCCCTGCCGCCGCACGAGCTTCCCATCGTCGTGACCGGTCTGGCCGAGGAAGAGCTCGGCCGCCACGGCACCGAGGGCGCGATGAAGCGCGCCCATTCCACCCTCGATCCGGGTCTGCCCAGCGTCGTCGTCACCGGCTCCATCGCCGAGATGATCGGCGGCGGCGTGACCCCCGAGGGCACCGGCCTTCAGCGCTTCCTGCCGCGCACCATCGACGAGGACCAATGGCAGGCCGCCGACCGGGCGATCACCTGGCTCTGGCAGGAATACGGGGCGCGGAAATTCGCCAAGAAGGGCATTCCGGCCCGCCCCGCCCGCAAGGAGGGCGAGAAGCCCCGCGTCAACCTCATCGGCCCGGCCTACGGCACGTTCAACATGCCGAGCGACCTCGCCGAGATCCGGCGGCTGGTTGAAGGCATCGGCGCCGAGGTGAACCTCACCTTCCCGCTGGGCTCGCACCTCGCGGATGTGGGCAAGCTCGTCAACGCGGATGCCAATATCTGCCTCTACCGGGAGTTCGGCCGGGGCCTCTGCGAGGCGCTTGAGCGTCCGTATCTGCAGGCGCCCATCGGTGTGCTCTCGACCACCAAGTTCCTGCGGGCGCTGGGCGAGATCCTGGGCGTCGATCCCGAGCCGTTCATCGAGCGGGAGCGCCACACCACGATCAAGCCGGTCTGGGACCTGTGGCGGTCGGTGACGCAGGACTTCTTCGGCACGGCGAGCTTCGGCATCGTCGCCACCGAGACCTATGCGCGGGGCGTCCGCCACTTCCTCGAAGAGGAGATGGGCCTGCCCTGCCACTTCGCCTTCGGCCGTTCCGCCGGGCTCAAGCCCGACAACGCCAAGGTGCGGGACGCCATCGCCAAGAACCCGCCGCTGGTGCTGTTCGGCTCGTTCAATGAGCGGATGTACCTCGCGGAGGCCGGCGGCCGGGCGACCTACGTGCCCGCCTCGTTCCCCGGCGCGATCATCCGGCGGCACACCGGCACGCCGTTCATGGGCTACGCCGGCGCGACCTACCTCGTGCAGGAGGTCTGCAACGCCCTGTTCGACACGCTCTTCCACATCCTGCCGCTCGCCCGCGACATGGACAAGGTCGAGCCGACCCCGGCCCGCACCCACCGCGAATTGCCCTGGGACGCCGAGGCGCTGTCCGCCCTCGACCGCGCCGTCGAGGCGCAGCCCGTCCTCGCCCGGATCTCCGCCGCCAAGCGCCTGCGCGACGCGGCCGAGCGCGCCGCCCGCACGGCCGGCGCCGACACCGTTGCCGCCGGTCACGTGACCGGCGCGCGCACCGCACTCAGCGCGGGGATCCCCGCATGAGCCGCCTTCCACAAGAGGAGACCTGAGGATGCGTACGATGGCCCCGACCGCGCGCCTGCATCAGGAGGAACTCCAGTTCCGGCTGATCCTGGCCGCGACCTACCCCTTCTTCCTCGCCGCCGCCGCCCTCGGCCGGATATCGCCCGCCCGCAAGCCCGCCCACGCGGGCCTGCCGGCGCCGCACCGTTCCGTTTTCGGCGAAGCCCGGGCGATGGCCGTGCAGGCCATTCCCTTCGCCTTCATGGGATGAGCGTTCGCGCTTGAGCCCCAACACGAGACGCTTCCGTCCGGTCACGCGGGGGAAGTGAGGCCGCGCCACACGCGGCAGCACCCGTCGCGCTTCGTGAGAGGCGCGGCCAACACACGGAGGTCTTAAACCATGGCTGGTGGACCCATCACGACTGAGAGACCGAGCAGCCTGTCCGGGCTGACGGAACCGGAGGCCAAGGAGTTCCACGCGATCTTCCTGACGAGCTTCCTCATCTTCACGGCGATCGCCGTGGTCGCCCACATCCTCGTTTGGCTGTGGCGCCCGTGGCTTCCCGGACCGCAGGGTTACGCCTCCCTCGAAGGCGTGACCGACACGGCCCGCGCCCTCGTTTCGATGATCGGCTGAGGAGGATCGGATGCACAAGGTTTGGTTGCTCTTCGATCCGCGGCGCACGCTGGTGGCTCTGTTCACCTTCCTCTTCATCCTGGCGCTGCTGATCCACTTCATCCTGCTCTCGACCGACCGGTTCAACTGGCTGGAAGGTCCGAAGGCGAACAAGGCCGCGAACGCCATCACGCTCGCGCTGCCGGAAATGCCGGCCTGACACCATTGAGCGGAGGGGCGGACCACGCCGCCCGCCCCTCCGAACGACGAACGGGAGGTCTTCGCCATGGCGATGCTGAGCTACGAGCGCAAATACCGGGTCCGCGGCGGCACCTTGCTCGGCGGCGACCTCTTCGACTTCTGGATCGGTCCCTACTTCGTCGGGTTCTTCGGCGTGACGGGGATCTTCTTCACCGTGCTGGGCACCGCCCTGGTGATCTACGGCGCGGCCCTCGGGCCGACCTGGAACATCTGGCAGATCAACATCGCCCCGCCGGACATCAGCTACGGCCTGAAGCTCGCGCCCCTGAAGCAGGGCGGGCTCTGGCAGATCATCACCATGTGCGCGCTGGGCTCGTTCGTGTCCTGGGCGCTGCGCGAGGTCGAGATCTGCCGCAAGCTCGGCATCGGCTACCATGTGCCGATCGCCTTCGGCATGGCGATCTTCGCCTATTTCACCCTGGTGGTGGTCCGCCCGTTCCTGATGGGCGCCTGGGGCTACGGCTTCCCCTACGGCATCCTCTCGCACCTCGATTGGGTGTCGAACACCGGATACCAGTATCTCCACTTCCACTATAACCCGGCGCACATGCTCGCGGTGACGTTCTTCTTCACCACGACGCTGGCGCTCGCCATGCACGGCGGCCTGATCCTGTCCTCCACCAATCCGCCGAAGGGCGAGGTGGTGAAGACCCCCGAGCACGAGGACACCTTCTTCCGCGACACGATCGGCTACTCGATCGGCACCCTCGGCGTGCACCGTCTCGGCTGGTACCTCGCCCTGGCGGCCGGCTTCTGGAGCGCGGTCTGCATCGTGATCAGCGGTCCGTTCTGGACCCAGGGCTGGCCCGAATGGTGGGGCTGGTGGCTCAACCTGCCCGTGTGGCGCTGACGAATATCCCGCAGTCCGCGCGGGGTGTGTCGCGGACGCTGCGAGCCGGGTCGGGGCGACCGACCGGCCTCCGGGGGATCGGACGATGGCCTATTATCAGAATTTCTTCACCCAGGTTCAGGTCCGGCCCCTGGAGCCGGAGATGGGCATCCCGGTCGCGGTCGATGGCCGCGTCGGCAAGCCGTTCAACAGCTATCTGTTCGGCCTCATCGGCAACAGCCAGGTCGGGCCGATCTACATCGGCTACATCGCGGCCCTGTCGATGGTCTGCGGGCTGATCGCCTTCGAGATCATCGGCCTCAACATGTGGGCCTCGGTGAATTGGGATCCGGTGCAGTTCGTGCGCCAGCTCCCCTGGCTCGCCCTGGAACCGCCGCTGCCGAAATACGGCCTGCGCATCCTGCCGCCGCTGGCTGAGGGCGGCTGGTGGCTGATCGCCGGTTTCTTCCTCACCGCCTCGATCCTGCTGTGGTGGGTCCACCTCTACCGCCGCGCCAAGGCGCTGGGCCTCGGCACGCATGTGCCGTGGGCCTTCGCCAGCGCCATCTGGCTCTACCTCGTCCTCGGCTTCATCCGGCCGATCATGATGGGCTCGTGGTCCGAGGCGGTGCCCTTCGGCATCTTCCCGCACCTCGATTGGACGGCGGCGTTCTCGCTCCGCTACGGCAACCTCTTCTACAACCCGTTCCACATGCTCTCGATCACCTTCCTCTACGGGTCGGTGCTGCTCTTCGCGATGCATGGCGGAACCATCCTCGCCTGCTCCCGCTACGGGGCGGATCGCGAGATCGACCAGATCGTGGATCGCGGCACGGCCACCGAGCGCGCCGCCCTGTTCTGGCGCTGGACCATGGGCTTCAACGCCACGATGGAATCGATCCACCGCTGGGCGTGGTGGTTCGCGGTGCTGACGACGCTGACCGGCGGCATCGGCATCCTCCTCACCGGCACGGTGGTGGACAACTGGTACCTCTGGGCGGTCAAGCACGGCGTCGCGCCGTCCTACCCGCAGGTCTACGGGCCGATCGTCGATCCGGCCCATCTCAACCCCGTCGTGAAGCCGTGAGGAGGGCGCCATGAAGACCGTTCTCTCCGTGGCGGGGGCCGCCCTGGCCCTCTTCCTCACCATCGCGATGTTCGGCGGGGCGGGCTGGACCCACCCCCCGATGGCCAACAAGCAGACCGGCTTCCGCGGCACCGGCATGGACCTCATCCGCACCCGTGCGGGTAACGAGGAACTGGCCGACGCCAACCGGGCGCCGGCCCCGGCCGACCCCGCCGACGCCTCGGGCGACAAGGCGTCGGCCGTCTATGAGAACGTGCAGGTGCTGGGCGATCTCTCGGCCGAGCAGTTCAATCGCGTGATGGTGTCGATCACTGAATGGGTCGCGCCGCAGCAGGGCTGCACCTACTGCCACAGCACCGAGAACATGGCCTCCGACGAGCTGTACCAGAAGCGCGTCGCCCGCCGCATGCTCCAGATGACCCAGCACATCAACTCGACCTGGAAGGAGAAGCACGTCCACGAGGCCGGCGTGACCTGCTACACCTGCCACCGGGGCAATCCCGTGCCGGCCAACATCTGGTTCGACACGCCCCCGCCCTCGGCCGGTGCCAAGTTCATCCCGCGCAACAACGGCCAGAACCTCGCCTCGGCGAATGTCGGCCTGACCTCGCTGCCCTATGCCGTCTTCGATGAGTATTACGGCAAGAAGGACGTGCCGGAATCCTTCGTGCGGGTGAACGCCACGACGGCTCTCCCCGAATCGAAGAGCAAGCCGATCCAGGACGCGGAGCGCACCTTCGCGATCATGATCACCATGTCCCAGGCGCTGGGGGTGAACTGCACCTTCTGCCACAACACCCGCTCGGTGGCGCAGTGGGACACCAGTACCCCGAACCGGGTCCATGCGTGGTACGGCGTGCAGATGGTCCGCGACCTGAACCAGGACTACATGCACCCGCTGACCACGACGTTCCCGGCGGCCCGCCTGGGGCCGACCAACGACGTCGCCAAGATCAGCTGCGCCACCTGCCACAACGGCGCGAACAAGCCGCTGAACGGGGCGAACGTGATCTCGCCCTACCCGGAACTCGCCAAGCCCACGACGCAGGTCGACCTGCCCGTCGGCGAGGCCAAGGATCCGATCCCCGGCACGAACACCCCGACGCCCAAGCCCCCACCGCTGTAGCGCGCGCCCGGCCGCTCCCCGTTTGAGGGGGGCGGCCGAAGCCGCTTTCGGAGGAACCCTCGGGGCCGCCCGGACGTCTCACCCTTACGGCCGAGCTTGGCCGGAGGACGGACCATGACGATCACGATCTCGCACCTGCAGCCGATCATCGCCATCCTGGCGGGCATCCTGATCC
This sequence comes from Methylobacterium sp. TK26, assembly GCF_055361565.1. Classification (NCBI taxonomy): domain Bacteria; kingdom Pseudomonadati; phylum Pseudomonadota; class Alphaproteobacteria; order Hyphomicrobiales; family Methylobacteriaceae; genus Methylobacterium; species Methylobacterium sp. TK26. The sequence goes on from NZ_CM143965.1 coordinate 4,344,362, forward strand.
TCGTGATGCCGCGACTGCTGAATTACATCGTCGCGATCTACCTGATCGCGGTCGGCGTGATCGGCCTCGGCCTCTTCCGCGGCCTCTCCTGAACCGGTTCCGGCGGGGCCCGTCCGCGCGTCCATCCCCTCCCTTTCGGCGGGTGGGCGTCACGGGCGGGATTTCGTCACACGAGGCTGCCGTTTCGCATTGCCCGTTCATCTTGCGTTGCGGTGCCGAATGGTTCACCCCGCCGTGAAGGGCATTCACGGCCCAACGGCGAGCGACGAGCGGTATCGAGATGGCTGGCGACGCGAAGTGGGTCTACGCTTTCGGTGATGGCAAGGCCGAGGGTAAATCGCAGATGCGCGATCTGCTCGGCGGCAAGGGCGCGAATCTGGCCGAGATGTCGAATCTCGGCCTCCCGGTGCCTCCGGGCTTCACCATCACCACCGAGGTCTGTACGTATTACTACGACCACGGGAAGAGCTACCCGCCGGAGCTGAGGGACCAAGTGACCGCCGCCCTGGCGCAGGTCGGCAAGCTCACCGGCCGCGCCTTCGGCGATGCGAAGGCCCCGCTCCTCGTCTCGGTTCGCTCCGGCGCCCGCGCCTCCATGCCCGGCATGATGGACACGGTGCTGAACCTCGGCCTCAACGACGAGACCGTGACGGCGCTCGCCAAGGAGGCCGACGACGAGCGCTTCGCCTACGATTCCTACCGCCGCTTCATCACCATGTACTCGAACGTCGTGCTCGACGTGGAGCACCACGCCTTCGAGGAGGCGCTGGAGCAGTACAAGGAAACGAAGGGCTTCGACCTCGACACCGAACTCGGCGCCGAGGACTGGAAGACCCTGATCCAGACCTACAAGAAGATCGTCCGTGAGCAGCACGGCGCGGACTTCCCGCAGGGCGCCGACGACCAGCTCTGGGGCGCCATCGGCGCCGTGTTCAATTCCTGGATGATTCCGCGCGCGAAAAAGTACCGCGAGCTGAACAGCATCCCGGAGAGCTGGGGCACCGCCGTCAACGTGCAGGCGATGGTGTTCGGCAACATGGGCGACACGTCGGCGACCGGCGTGGCCTTCACGCGGAACCCCTCCACCGGCGAGCGGGCGCTCTACGGCGAGTTCCTGATCAACGCCCAGGGCGAGGACGTGGTGGCGGGCATCCGCACCCCGCAGAACATCACCGAGAAGGCCAGGGAAGAGGCCGGCAGCGACAAGCCTTCGATGGAGAAGGCCATGCCCGAGAGCTTCGCGGAGCTGACCCGGATCTACGGGATCCTGGAAGGCCATTACCGTGACATGCAGGACATGGAGTTCACCATCGAGAAGGGGAAGCTCTGGATGCTCCAGACCCGCAACGGCAAGCGCACCGCCAAGGCGGCTCTGCGCATCGCCGTGGATCTGGCGGCCGAGGGGCTGATCTCCCGCAACGAGGCCATCGGCCGCGTGGAGCCCTCCGCCCTCGACCAGTTGCTGCACCCGACCATCGACCCGAAGGCCGAGCGCAAGGTGATCGCCAACGGCCTGCCGGCCTCGCCGGGCGCCGCCACGGGCCAGATCGTGTTCAACTCGGAGGATGCCGAGGCGCATCGCAAGGCCGAGAAGAAGTGCATCCTCGTGCGCGTCGAGACCTCCCCGGAGGACATCCACGGCATGCACGCCGCCGAGGGCATCCTCACCACGCGCGGCGGCATGACCAGCCACGCGGCCGTGGTGGCGCGCGGCATGGGCAAGCCCTGCGTCTCCGGCGTCGGCACGATCCGCATCGACTACAAGGCGCAGACGATGACCGTCGGCGGCAAGATGCTGAAGGCGGGCGACAAGATCACCATCGACGGCTCGACCGGACAGGTGATCCTCGGCGAGGTGGCGATGCTGGAGCCGGAACTCTCCGGCGACTTCGCCACGCTCATGGAATGGGCCGACGGCATCCGCACCATGAAGGTGCGCACCAACGCCGACACGCCCACCGATGCCCGCACCGCGCGCAACTTCGGCGCCGAGGGCATCGGCCTCTGCCGCACCGAGCACATGTTCTTCGAGGGTGACCGGATCATCGCCGTGCGCGAGATGATCCTGGCCGACGACGCCGAGGGCCGGAAGGCGGCGCTGGCGAAGATCCTGCCCTACCAGCGGCAGGACTTCATCGAGCTGTTCAAGATCATGTCCGGCCTGCCGGTGACGATCCGCCTGCTCGATCCGCCGCTGCACGAGTTCCTGCCGCACACCGATCAGGAGGTGCAGGAGGTCGTGAAGGCGACGGGCGTTTCGGAGGACAAGATCCGCCAGCGGATGCGCGAACTCTCCGAGCACAACCCGATGCTCGGCTTCCGCGGCTGCCGCCTCGCCATCGCCTTCCCGGAGATCGCCGAGATGCAGGCTCGCGCCATCTTCGAGGCCGCCATCCAGGCCGCCGAGGAGACGGGGAGCCCGGTGACGTCCGAGGTGATGGTGCCGCTGGTCTTCACCCGCGCCGAGTTCGACCTCGTGAAGGGCCGGATCGACGCCACGGCGAAGGCCGTCGAGCAGGAGAAGTCGGCCAAGCTCGACTATCAGGTCGGCACGATGATCGAACTGCCCCGCGCCGCCCTGATGGCGGGCCAGATTGCCGAGACGGCGGAGTTCTTCTCCTTCGGCACGAACGATCTGACCCAGACGGCGCTCGGCATCTCCCGCGACGACGCGGCGACCTTCCTCGGGCCCTACACCCAGAAGGGCATCCTGCCGGCCGACCCGTTCATCACCATCGACCAGGAAGGCGTGGGCGAACTGGTGCGGATCGGCTGCGAGCGCGGCCGCGCGACCCGGGGGAACATCAAGCTCGGCATCTGCGGCGAACACGGCGGCGATCCCGCCTCCATCGCCTTCTGCCAGGAGGTCGGGCTCGATTACGTGTCGTGCTCGCCCTACCGCGTGCCGATCGCCCGCCTCGCCGCCGCCCAGGCGGCCCTGGGCAAGGCCCATGTGGGCGAGGGCTAACGCCCTCCTGGCGCCCCCCGTCGCAGGGCGGGGGGCGCCGCCAAGCTTTCGACAAGCATAGCGGTGCAAAAAATCATGCAACCGGTAATTGTCACGCTTGAACCTTTGCCGTTACGGCACGTTGCATGCTAGCGACCCATAGCGTCCGCATGAGCATGGCCGGATCGTCCGGTCGATGGCGTCGCGGGTGAAGCTAACTCCCATGAGCGACAGCAGCCCGACTCCGCTGGCCCTCGGCCCCTGTGCCGACGAGACCATCGTCCCACGCGCCGCCCTGCGCGCCTATCTGGCCCTCACCGCCGGCCTCGGCGCGATCGGCACCGGCTTGATGCTGATGATGTCCGTCGCGGCCAACAGCGGCGGCGAGGCCGAGCGCATCGCCGACGCGCGATCCGACGGCTACACCCTCACGCTGGTCTCGGCCTTGGCCGTGAACCTCGCGAAGCCTCTGCGCTAAACCCCCGGAGCGGAGGGGGCGGCGAACCGCCCCCCGTTCCTCAATCCTGGCCTTCCATCGCTTCCAATTCGGCGATCATGCCCTCGATCATCCCGAGGCCGACCTGCCAGAAGCCGGGATCGCGCGCGTCGAGCCCGAACGGTGCCAGCAACTCGCCATAGGGCTTTGCGCCGCCCGCTGAGAGCAGCGCCATGTAGCGCTCCGCGAAACCGTCGCCGGACTTCTGATAGACGCCGTAGAGCGAGTTCACGAGGCAATCGCCGAACGCATAGGCGTAGACGTAGAACGGCGAGTGGATGAAGTGCGGGATGTAGGCCCAGAAGGGCTCGTACCCCGCATCCAGGGTGATCGCCGGGCCGAGGGATTCCGCCTGCACCGACAGCCACAGGGCGTTGATCTGCTCGGTGGTCAATTCGCCCTTCGCGCGGGCGAGGTGGACCTTCCGCTCGAACAAGTAGAACGCGATCTGGCGCACCACTGTGTTGATCATGTCCTCGACCTTCGCGGCGAGCATCGCCCGGCGCTGGGTCGTGTTCTGGGTCGCGGCGAGGAGCTTGCGGAAGGTCAGCATCTCGCCGAACACGCTGGCGGTCTCGGCCAGCGTCAGCGGGGTCGGCGCCATGAGCGCGCCGTTCGGGCCCGCCAGCACCTGATGCACCCCGTGCCCGAGTTCGTGGGCGAGCGTCATCACGTCCCGCGGCTTGCCCTGGTAGTTCACCAGCACGTAGGGGTGCACGGAGGGCACGGTCGGGTGCGCGAAGGCCCCCGGCGCCTTGCCCGGCCGGGTCGGCGCGTCGATCCAGTTGCGGTCGAAGAAGCGCTTGGCGATGCCGGCCATGTCCGGCGAGAACGCCTCGTAGGCGGTCAGCACCGTATCGCGCGCCTCGGTCCAGGGGATCGTGCGCTGATCGACCTTCGGCAGGGGCGCGTTGCGGTCCCAATAGGGCAGGGTCTCCTGCCCGAACCACTTGGCCTTCAGCTTGTAGTAGCGGTGCGACAGGCGCGGATAGGCCGCCTGCACGGCATCGACCAGCGCCGCCACGACCTCCGGCTCGACGCGGTTCGAGAGGTGGCGGGCATCGGCCACGTCCCGGAAGCCGCGCCAGCGGTCGGAGATCTCCTTGTCCTTGGCCAGCGTGTTGGTGATGAGCGTGAACACGCGCAGGTTCGTGCGCAACACCTCGCTGATCGCCCCCGCCGCCTCCTTGCGCACGGTCCCGTCCGGGTCCTGCAGCTTGTTGAGGGTCGGCTCCAGGGACAGCCGCTCGCCCTGCACGGTGAAGCGCAGGCTGGCGATGGTCTCATCGAACAGCCGGTCCCAGGCGGCGTTCGCCGTCACCGACTTCTCGAGGAACAGCTTCTCGATCCGGTCCTCGAGCTGGAACGGCTTCTCCCGGCGGAGGTCGTCGATCCACGGGGCGTAGCGCGAGAGCGGCTCCCGCGCCTTGGCGGCGTCGAGGGTCGCGTCGTCCACGCGGTTCAGTTCGAGGCCGAAGAACAGCAGGTCGCCGGAGGCGTTGGTCAGCCGCTCGCGGGTGTCGCCGTAGAACTTGGCGCGGGTCTCGTCCGTCGTGTCGCCGGAATAGACGAGCCCGGCATAGGACATCAGCTTGCCGAGCAGGTCCTCGATCCGCTCGTAGGCGGCGACGGCTTCCGCGAGGCGCGCGGACGCGTCCGGCCCCGTGGCGAGGCCGGTGATCTTGCCCGCATACGATTCGTTGAACTGGCGGCATTCCTCCTCGGCGCGGGTGAGGTCCGTCGAGAAGTTCGGATCGTCCAGCCCGCCATACAGGTCGGTCAGGTCCCATTCCGGCAGCGGGCCGAGAATCTGGCCGAGATCGGCCGCCTTCGCGGCGGCGCGGGCGGCATCGGCTCCTTCTGCCATCACGGCGGGCAGCGGGGCGGCGGGGCTCACTCTCATCGGGTCTTCAGTCCTCGGGCGCGTTGGGGCAGCGTGCGCTCAGGGGGGATATCGAGCGAAGCCCGCTGCAGTTCAACGCAAGCGTCCATCTCTTGCCCCAGAGCACGATCCGCCGGGAAGACAAAACGTCGTTAAGCGCGACTTTACGGATCTGGGCGAGGGTACGGCTCGAAACGAAACAGCCGCCGAATCGGACGCGCGCCGGACTCCCGGCGCCGAGCCGCAGGGTGCGGCCTCAAGGGTGCCGCCATGTCGACCGCCGTCCTCATCGTCGACGACGATCCCGTGCAGCGCCGCCTGACCGAGGCCGCCGTCCGCCGGTTCGGCTTCGAGGCGCGGGTGGCAGAGACGGGCATCGACGGACTCGCCATGCTGCGGGCCGAGGGCGCCGACGTGGTGCTCCTCGACATGGTGATGCCGGGGCTCGACGGGCTCGGCGTCCTGGCCGAGATGCGCCGCAGCGGCCTCGACACGCCGGTCATCGTGCAGACCTCGAACGGCTCCATCGACGCCGTCGTGAACGCCATGCGGGCGGGCGCGGTGGATTTCGTGGTGAAGCCGGCCGGCGCGGAGCGCCTTCAGGTCTCGATCAAGAATGCCCTGCGCGTCGATCACCTCGAAGAGGAGGTGCGCCGGATGCGCCGACGGGCCTCCGGGGCGCTGAGCTTCAAGGACCTCACCTCCCGCAGCCCGGACATGGAGCGGGTGATCCGCCTCGCCGAGCGGGCCGCCAAATCCACCATCCCCGTCCTGATCGAGGGCGAATCGGGTGTCGGCAAGGAGGTGCTGGCCCGCGCGATCCAGGGCTCCGGCGACCGCAAGGGCAAGCCCTTCGTCACGGTCAATTGCGGCGCGATCCCCGAGAACCTCGTGGAATCGACCCTGTTCGGGCACGAGAAGGGCGCCTTCACGGGGGCCACCGAGAAGCACGCCGGCAAGTTCGTGGAAGCCTCGGGCGGGACGCTGTTCCTCGACGAGATCGGCGAATTGCCCCTCGACGCGCAGGTGAAGCTCCTGCGCGCCCTTCAGGAGGGCGAGGTCGATCCGGTGGGCGGCAAGCGCGCGGTGCGTGTGGACATCCGCCTGATCTCGGCGACCAACCGCTCGCTCCTCGACCTCGTGAAGCAGGGCAAGTTCCGCGAGGACCTGTTCTACCGGCTGAACGTCTTCCCGATGACGCTGCCGCCTCTGCGGGCACGCCGCGAGGACGTCGCCGAGTTAGCGCGCTCATTCTGTGCGCGGTTTGCCGCCGAAGAAGGCAAGCGCGTCCGGGGCATCAGCCAGGAGGCGATGGCGCTGCTCACCCGCTATCCCTGGCCCGGCAACGTCCGCCAGCTGGAGAACGCCCTGTTCCGCGCCGTGGTGCTGGCCGATGGCGACGAACTCACCCTGGCCGAGTTCCCGCAGATCGCAGCGCAGGTCGAGGGATTCGACGTGCGCATTCCCCCGGCGCCGAACCAGCCGGTGATGCAATCCTACGTGCCGGAGCCGGTGCGCGAGATCGTCCGGGTGGAGGTGCGCGATCCGCACGCCCTGTCGCTGGTCACGGAGGAGACCGGCGAGATCAAGACGATGGAGACCCTGGAGACGGACATCATCCGCTTCGCCCTGCAATTCTACCGGGGGCGGATGTCCGAGGTGTCCCGGCGGCTCGGAATCGGCCGCTCGACCCTCTACCGCAAGCTGAAGGATCTCGGCCTCGAAGGCGAGGAGAAGGCCGACGACGCGGCCTGACCGGCGAATCGACCGGACCACCCGGCGCAACTCGACTTTGGTACGGGAAATGGCCTGTCGAACTCCCCTGCGGAGGGGGCATCGGGCGATTGCGACGATTGAGCCCGTCGGCTAGATACGCTACCAACGAAAAAACAGTTGCGCCCAAGGGATCCGCATCAGATGGCCGAGAGTCAAACCGTGTCGGGGCACGCCTACAGCCCGGCGATGGATGGGTCCACTCACGAGCAGACCTATCGCGGCTTCGTCCGCTTCGTGGAAATCGGAACCGGCGTCGTCATCTGCTGGGTCCTCGCCCTCGCCGTGGGCGGCATCCGCGAGGCGTGGCTGATGGCCATCTTCGGTGTGGTCGCCTCGGGTGCGGCCGGCGCCGTCGGCGCGCTCGCCCCGGCCATCGGCTGGCGGGCTCCGCTCGTGGTCGGCGTACTTCTTGCTTTGTATCTCGCGTTCGCCTGAGGCCGCATCGCGCGGCCGGGCCGGACCGGGGTCCCGGTCGGTTCAGCGGATCCGCTCGGCGGCAGGAATGCCGTCGGGTTACAACCGCTTCGAAATTCCTATCGCAACCTGACATGATCCCTCGAAATGTCGCCGAGCTTGGCGCATGCGGGGGGTCACACGCTTTTGTCTGAGGGTCGACGCATGCGCATCGCTGTGCTGTCCGAAAGGGACTCCGCGGAACCGCGGGTCGCGGCGGTGCCGGAGACGGTGAAGAAATTCAAGGCGCTCGGCGCCGACGTGGTGGTCGAATCCGGGGCCGGGACCCGCGCGGGCATCCCGGACAGCGAGTTCGAGGCCGCCGGCGCCACCGTCGCGTCGAGCGCCGAGGAGGCCGCCCGCGACGCCGACCTCGTGCTGAAGGTCCGCCGCCCGGCCAAGGAGGAGCTTCCGCACCTCCGGCGCGGCGCGACCGTGATCGCCATCATGGACCCCTACGGCAACGAGGCGGCCCTGAAGGACATCGCCGACGCGGGGGTCGATGCCTTCGCGATGGAGCTGATGCCCCGCATCACCCGCGCGCAGGTGATGGACGTGCTGTCCTCCCAGGCGAACCTCGCCGGCTACCGCTCCGTGGTGGACGGCGCCTCCGAATACGGCCGCGCCATGCCGATGATGATGACGGCGGCCGGCACCGTGCCGGCGGCCCGCGTCTTCGTGATGGGCGTGGGCGTCGCCGGCCTCCAGGCCATCGCCACCGCCCGCCGCATGGGCGCGGTCGTGACCGCCACCGACGTGCGCCCCGCCACCAAGGAGCAGGTCGAATCGCTCGGCGCGAAGTTCGTCGCCGTCGAGGACGAGGAGTTCAAGCAGGCCGAGACCTCCGGCGGCTACGCCAAGGAGATGTCGGCCGAGTACCAGAAGAAGCAGGCCGATCTGGTGAAGGGCCACATCGCCAAGCAGGACATCGTCATCACCACGGCCCTCATCCCGGGCCGCCCGGCGCCGAAGCTCGTCTCCGAGGAGATGGTCGCCTCGATGAAGCCGGGCTCGGTGCTGGTGGACCTCGCGGTGGAGCGCGGCGGCAACGTCGTCGGCGCGAAGCCGGGCGAGATCGTCGTCACCGACAAGGGCGTGAAGATCGTCGGCCACCTCAACGTGCCGGGGCGCCTCGCCGCCACGGCGTCGAGCCTCTACGCCCGCAACCTCTACGCCTTCATCGAGACCCTGGTCGACAAGGAGTCCAAGGCTCTGGCGATCAAGTGGGACGATGAACTGGTGAAGGCCACCAACCTCACCCGCGACGGGTCCGTCGTCCACGCCTCCTTCCAGCCGAAGACCGACGGCGCCGCCTCCGAGGCCGGCGCGGTCGGCCTGGCCAAATCGGAGCCGGGCAAGTCCCCGGCTGCCGGCGCCGCCTGATCCGTCGAGGGGATTCCTGTCATGGCAAACGTTGTCGTCGTTCCTCCCGACCAAGCGGCCGATCAGGCCCGCGTCCTGGCCGATGCGGCCCGTGCCGCCGCCGCCGTCGCCCGTAACGCCGCCGATCAGGCGCAGGTCATCGCCGACGGCATGGGCCACGGCGTGGCCGCCGCCACCGGCGGCGCGGTCGATCCCACCGTCTTCCGGCTCGCGATCTTCGTGCTGGCGATCTTCGTCGGCTACTACGTCGTGTGGTCGGTGACCCCGGCGCTCCACACGCCGCTCATGTCCGTCACCAACGCGATCTCCTCGGTGATCATCGTCGGCGCGCTCCTCGCCGTGGGCGTGCCGCTCATCGAGAAGGGTACGGGCGTCGCCCGCTTCTTCGGCTTCATCGGTATCGTGCTCGCCAGCGTGAACATCTTCGGGGGCTTCCTCGTCACGCAGCGCATGCTCGGCATGTACAAGAAGAAGGGCTGAGCCGGTGTCCGAGAACGTCTCCTCACTCCTCTACATCGTCGCCGGCGTCTTGTTCATCATGGCGCTGCGGGGGCTCTCGCACCCGACCACCTCCCGCCAGGGCAACATGTACGGCATGGTCGGCATGGCGCTCGCCATCCTGACCACCCTGGTCGGCCATCCGCCGGCCGGCTTCGGCGCCTGGATCCTCGTGCTGCTCGGCCTTGGCCTCGGCGGCGGCGCGGGTGCGGTGATCGCCAAGCGCGTGCCGATGACCGCCATGCCGCAGCTGGTCGCGGCCTTCCACTCGCTCGTCGGCCTCGCGGCGGTGTTCGTGGCGGCGGGCGCCCTCTACGCCCCGCAGGCCTTCGGCATCATCGAGAACGGCCACTTCCACAAGCAGTCGCTCTTCGAGATGGGCCTGGGCGTCGCCATCGGCGCCATCACCTTCACCGGCTCGGTCATCGCCTTCGCGAAGCTCGACGGCCGCATGTCCGGCAAGCCGATCATGCTGCCGCAGCGCCACCTCATCAACGCGCTGCTCGCCGCCGGCCTCGTGCTGCTGATCGCCCTGTTCATCGGCACCGAATCGAAGGCCATCTTCTGGCTGATCATCCTCGCCTCGCTGGTGCTCGGCGGCCTGATCATCATCCCGATCGGCGGCGCCGACATGCCCGTCGTCGTGTCGATGCTCAACTCCTACTCGGGTTGGGCGGCGGCCGGCATCGGCTTCACCCTGGGCAACCTCGCGCTCATCATCACGGGCGCGCTGGTCGGCTCCTCGGGCGCGATCCTGTCGTACATCATGTGCCACGCGATGAACCGCTCGTTCATCTCGGTCATCCTCGGCGGGTTCGGCGGTGATTCCGCCGCCGCGGCCGGGGGCGGGCAGGTCGAGACGCGCCCCGTGAAGCAGGGCTCGTCGGACGACGCGGCCTACATCATGAAGAACGCCGAGCGCGTCATCATCGTCCCCGGCTACGGCATGGCGGTCGCCCAGGCGCAGCACAGCCTGCGCGAGATGGCCGACATGCTGAAGAAGGAAGGCGTCGACGTGAAATACGCCATCCACCCGGTGGCGGGCCGCATGCCGGGCCACATGAACGTGCTGCTCGCCGAGGCGAACGTGCCCTACGACGAGGTGTTCGAGCTGGAGGACATCAACGGCGAGTTCCCGCAGGCGGACGTCGCCTTCGTGATCGGCGCCAACGACGTCACCAACCCGGCCGCCAAGACGGACAAGGCCTCGCCGATCTACGGCATGCCGATCCTCGACGTGGAGAAGGCCAAGACCGTGCTGTTCATCAAGCGCGGCATGGGCTCGGGCTACGCGGGCGTGGAGAACGAGGTGTTCTTCCGCGACAACACGATGATGCTGTTCGGCGACGCCAAGAAGGTAGTCGACCAGATCCTCAAGGCGTTCTGATCGCCCGAATGGGACGGAACCGGTGGGCGGGCGATGAGCCCGCCCCTTTTTCGTGTGAGGGTGCCACAGCATTGCCCCGGCCGGCGGTGTAGGATGCGCCCGTGTCTGCCGCCTCAGCCCTGATCGAACCCGCCTCCCTCCTCGGCGTCGACTGCTCCGTCACGGGGCGGCGCTGGGCGACCCGCTGCGCGGGGCTCGACAGCGATCTCGCCATCGCGCGGATGGTACAGGCCCACGCCCTGCCGGAGCTCCTGGCCCGCGTGCTGGCCGGGCGCGGCGTGCGCCCCGACGCGGCCGACGCCTTCCTGGCACCGCGCCTGCGCGACCTTATGCCGGACCCCGACACGCTCCTCGACATGCAGCCGGCGGTGCGCCGCCTCGCCCGCGCCGTGCGCGAGGGCGAGCGGGTGGCGGTGTTCGGCGATTACGACGTGGACGGCGCGGCGAGCGCGGCGATGCTCGCGGAATACCTGCGCGGCCTCGGGCTCACGGTGCCCGTTTATATCCCCGACCGGATCGCCGAGGGCTACGGTCCGAACGAGGGCGCCATCGCGGCGCTCGCGGCCGAGGGCGCGCGGGTCCTCGTCTGCGTCGATTGCGGCACGAGCGGCCACGGTCCCCTGGAACAGGCGGCGCGCAATGGCCTCGGCGTGATCGTCCTCGACCACCACGCCGCCTCGGAGATCCTGCCGCAGGTCCATGCGGTGGTGAACCCGAACCGGCAGGACGACCTGTCCGGCCTCGGCCATCTCTGCGCGGCGGGGGTGGTGTTCCTCACCCTCGTGGCCCTGAACCGCCTGCTGCGGATCGAGGGCTATTTCACATCCGAGCGGCCGGAGCCGCGCCTCACCGATTGCCTCGACCTCGTGGCCCTGGCCACCGTGGCCGACGTGGTGCCCCTGCGCGACCTGAACCGCGCCTTCGTGGTGCAGGGCCTGTCGGTGATGCGCCATCGCGGACGCACCGGCCTCGCCGCGCTCCTCGATGCCTCGTCGCTCTCGGAACCGCCCGAGGCGTGGCATCTCGGCTTTGTGCTGGGGCCGCGCATCAACGCGGGCGGCCGGATCGGCGATGCCGGGCTCGGCGCGCGGCTGCTCTCCACCCGCGACGCGGCCGAGGCGGCGCGGATCGCCGCCGATCTCGACCGCCTGAACCGCGAGCGGCAGGCCATCGAGGCGCAGGCCGTCGCCGAGGCCGAGGCCGAGATGGACCGGGCGCTCACGGATGATCCGGCCCTGCCGGTCCTCGTCATCGGCAAGAGCGAATGGCACCCCGGCATCGTCGGCCTCGTGGCCGCGCGGCTGAAGGAGCGCTTCGGCCGTCCGGCCTTTGCCTTCGCGATCCGGCCGGATGGTAGCGCCACCGGGTCCGGGCGCTCGGTGCCGGGGGTCGATCTGGGGCATGCGGTGCGGGCCTGCGTCGAGGCCGGCACGGCGCGTAAGGGCGGCGGCCACGCCATGGCGGCGGGCGTCACCCTCGACGGCGACGCGATTACCGCCTTCGGCCGGCATCTCTCGACCCATCTCGGGGCGGCGGTGGAGAAGGCCCGCGCGGCGGACGCCCTGCTCATCGACGGCACCCTCAGCGCCGGGGGCGCCACAGCCGAGACGGTGCGGCTGCTCCAGCGGGCGGGCCCGTTCGGGCAGGGCGCGCCGGAGCCGCTCTTCGCCCTGGCGCGGCACCGGATCGTGGATGCCGGCATCGTCGGGACGGGCCATGTCCGCGCGCGGCTGCGCAGCCGCGATGGGCAGGCGGTGGGTGCCATCTGCTTCCGCGCCGCCGAGCGGCCCCTCGGCCGGGCGATCCTCGACAGCATCGGCCGCGAGGTCCACGTCGCGGGCACGCTCTCGCGGGACCAATGGCGCGGCGCCGAGCGGGCGCAGGTCCGCATCGTCGATCTCGCCCCGGCGGATTGACCCCTCCCGTGGACGCCAGCCCGCCCCCCGCCATCGTGCGCCCGGCGCCGGATTGCGACGCAGCGACCCGCGCCCGCATCCTCGCCCCCCGCCGGCCGGGGGACGACGTGGCGAACCTCACCTGCTCCGTGCGCCTCGGGCCGGGGGAGCGCGTGACGAAGCGCCTGCTCCTCGAAGGATCGGCGGCCTCGGGCGTCACCGTCGCCTGCGACGGCGGCGCCATCGGGCCGGGGGAGGCGGGGGCCGGCCTCCTCGACTTCGCGGTGGAGATCCGCTCACGTCCGCCCGCGCCGGGCTCCACCCGCTGGGACCGGCCGGAGGGCGTCACCCTCCGGGGCTGCGCCATCCTCGGTCATGTCCGCATCTGGGGCATGGGGATGAACGGGCAGGGCGAGCGGGTGCGAGATTCCTCGCACAGCCTCGGCCATACCGAGCGCGCTCAGGCGGCCGCGCCGAGCCGGGTGAGCATTCTCGACAGCGCGATCACCGCCTTCGGGCGAATCCCGGTCTATCTCGGGCCGGGGGTGACGGGCTTCACCCTGCGCGGCTCCACGATCGCCGGCACGTCATCCGCGACGGCGGTCTATCTCGATGCCGAGAGCGCGGACAACGTGATCGCGGACAACGATTTCGACATCCGCACCGGCCGCGAGATCGTCGCGGTCGATGGCTCGGCCCGCAACCGGATCACCGGTAACCGCTTCGCCCTGCACGGGGAGGGCGGGGTGCGCCTCTACCGCAATTGCGGGGAGGGCGGCACGGTGCGCCACCAGACGCCGTCCGAGAACGTCGTCACCGGCAACACCTTTCGCGGCGCGGGCTTCTTCGCCGCGCCGATCGTCGTGAATTCCCGCAACGGCTGGGACATCCATTGCGGGGCCGATTCCGGCTACCCGTTCGGCAGCAGCCTCGACAACCGGGACAACGGCACCGGCAACGTCGTAGAGCCGAACCGGACGGAGTGAGTGGGCTAGCCGCCCGCCATCACCAGCGCCCAGAACCGCTTGTAGCGGGTGTCCGGCGCGTCCACGCGGGCGATGCCGATCCGGCGGATCTGCGGGATCAGCATGTTCTTGTTGTGCTCCGGCGAGTTCTTCCAGCGGGCGAAGACCTGCTCGAACGTCTCCGAGCCGGCGCTCAGGTTCTCGGCGGCGTAGGCGCGCGCGAGGCCCGCCGCGCCCATGCGGGAAGTGAAGCTGCCGCCGACATCGTGGCTGAGCTGCCCGTGCCGGGCATTGTTGCCGGCCTGGAAGGCGGCGGCCTTCACGAGGCCGGAATCGACCACCACCGGGCTCAGGCCGTGCTGAACGCGGTAGGCCGAGATCGCGGCGGCGGCGGCGACCTCGTCGAGGAGGGTCGTCTGGGTGGGATAGCGCGCGGCCGGCTCCTCCGTGAGGGAGAGACGTCCGCAGCCGGCGAGGGGCAACAGGGTGAGGGCGAGGGTCAGGAGGCGGGTCGGCGTCACGGGATCGGCTGCTGAGCGGATGCGATGCGCGTCCCTCCCGGTCCCTTGCGGCGAAAGCACGGCAAACCGCGGCGGCGATGGCGCGCGCCGCCCGGCCGTGGCGCGGGGGCCACGGCGGCTCAGGTGATGTAGGGCTCGCAGGCCAGCATCGACGGTGCGAAGGCCGAGAGCAGGGCCTGATCGAGATGGCCCTGCATCTCGACCATGATGGCCAGCGCTTCGGCGGGTCTCGCGGGCTGGCGGTAGGCGCGCCGCTCGGTGAGGGCGGAGAACACGTCGCAGATCGCGACGATGCGCACGAGATCGCTGATCTGCTTGCCCTTCAACCGGTCGGGATAGCCGGTGCCGTCGATCCGCTCGTGATGGTGGCGGACGACGTCGATCACCTCGTCATCGAAGCCGCCCTGCGCGATGAGCAGCGAGGCGCCGATCTCCGGGTGGCGGCGCATAAGCCGCAACTCGTTGACGTCGAGACGGCCCGGCTTGTCCAGGATCTCCTTCGGGATGCGGGCCTTGCCGAGGTCATGCAGCAGGCTTGCCCGCGCCAGCCGGGCGAGGTCGGTGCGCGACAGGCCGATCCGCCCGCCGAAGGCCGCGCAGAGCCCCGCGACGCTCAACGTATGCTCGTAGACGCCGGCATCGTGGCGCCACAACTCCGCGAGCCAGGCCGAGATGCCGGCGTCCGAGACGGCGGCGAGCACCGTCTCGGTGCCCCTGTCGACATCCGCCGGCGCCAGCGTCCCGCCCAGGGCGGCGCTGTCGAACAGGTCGGTGACGATGCTCCTGGCCGCCTGCGCCCGCTCGGTCAGGCGGCGGGCCCGCGCCGCCGCCGCCCGGCTGGCCGCCTCGATCAGCGCGAAGGTCTTAGTGAGGATCACCTCGCGCGAGGCGCCTGCCGGCAGGACGACGGTGTTGGCGTCCCGCTTCACGCCCTCGCCGCGGGCGAGGATGATGCGGGGCACGGCGGGGTTGAAGACGTCGAGCCGGCGGGTCCAGTCCGCCAGGGCGACGGGGGCGAGGTCGAGCACCGCCAGGACCGGGCGACCCCGCGCGGGGGATTCCCCGGGGGCATGCGCGCGGCAGGCGGTCACGAACGCGATGGCACGGGCCAGCGCGGCTCGCTCGGTGGGCCGGTCGGAGACCAGCAGGACGAACGCATCACTCGCTAGAGGAAGCGGTCTGTCCGGAGACGGAGACACGCGAACCTCGTGAGTCTGAAGGTGGCCGCCGGTTCTTTGGCATTAGCACGATCGCCTTATCGAGGCGTTAACCATCTTCCTCTTTCGCGCGGAGGGGAAGTATGTCGTTTCGATGAACGTGACGTTGTGTTCATAGCCTGCTCCCCCCACCGGCCGAGGAGTTATCCTACGGCGGCCGCTTATTTGCGAGGAGGTCGCGCGTTACCGCCACACGGAGAAGCTGCACAGCTTTCGCGTGTGAGGGTTGCCGATTTATGCTGCGGGCTGGGGTCGCTTAACTGCCGGTGAGGCGTTCGGCCTAGCCGAGATAGTGGCCGTACAGGTCCACGTGGTGGGCGAGGCCGAGGCCGTGGTCGCGCACCAGCCGCTCGGCCCGTTCCGTGTCCCGCGCCTGCAGGGCGGCGATGATCGCCTGATGCTCGCGGATGGAGCTTTCGGCCCGCTCGCCCTGGCGCAGCGCGGCGTTGCGGATCGCCCGCACATGCATCAGCAGGTTGCCGGTCAGTTCGGTGATCGCCTCGCAATGGCCGAGGCGGATGATGGTCTGGTGGAAGCGGATGTTCGCGTCCGAGTATTCGTCGATGTGTTCGGCCGGCTTGCCGGAGTAGAATTCCGGGAAGCCGTCCCGCAGCTCCTGCAACTGTGCGTCGCTGGCCCGCGCGCAGGCGAGGCGCGCGGCCATGCTCTCCAGGGCCGCCCAGGCCTGGATCATCCCCACGATCTCGCGCTTGCTCTTGCGGATGACGAAGACGCCGCGCCGCGCCTCGGAGCGCACGAAGCCCTCCTGTTCCAGCACGGTCAGGGCCTCCCGCACGGGGGTGCGGCTCACGCCGAGATCTTGCGAGAGCTTGCGCTCGTCCAGGCGGATCTCGTCCGACCGCCCGTAGATGTCCATCTTGGTGATCGCCGCCTTCAGCGCCTCGTAGGCGAGGGTCCGAAGGCTCGAACTGACGACGATCGGCTTCACGCTCAGCGGTTCAGAATTCGCCATGCCTCGTCCGGCCGTCCTACGGTCAGGTCTCGTGTTCCATGAGACCAAGACCGGCCTAGACCAAAGGCGCCTTGGGGAATAGGCGAAAGCACAAAGTTTCACAGGCAGTGGCAGGGCGGCAGCACTTCCCGGGCGAGCCGCCATGCACCGGAGGATCGGAATGGACGCGCAGGAGCGGCAGGCACGGGAGGGCGTGGTCGCGGCCGCGCGGGACCTCGACGCGATGGGGCTCAACCGGGGCACGTCGGGCAACGTCTCGTGCCGCTTCGGCGGGGGGCTGCTCATCACCCCCTCCGGCGTGCCGACCGCCGACCTCACCCCGGAGGGCATCGTGCCGATGGGGCTCGACGGGAGCTACCCGGAGGGCATGAAGCCGTCCTCGGAATGGCGCTTCCACCGCGACATCCTCGCCGCGCGGCCGGAGGTCGGCGCCGTGGTGCATGCGCACCCGATCTATTCCACCGCCTTCGCCCTGTGCGGGAAGGCGATTCCGGCGGTGCATTACATGATCGCGGCCTTCGGCGGGCCGGACGTGCGCTGCGCCCCCTACGCTCCCTACGGCACCGAGGCCCTGTCGCGGCTCGCCCTGGAGGCGCTGGAGGGCCGCTCCTGCTGCCTGCTGGCCAACCACGGCATGATCGCCGCCGGCTCCGATCTCCGCCGCGCCCTGTGGCTGGCGCAGGAACTCGAGACCCTGTGCCAGCAATACGCGGTGGCCCTTCAGGTCGGGGCGCCGCAGGTTCTGTCGGACGCGGAGATCACCGAGACGGTCGAACGCTTCCGGGGCTACGGGTTGAATGCGGGCACCGGGGCAAAGAGCGCGACTTGATTGGGCATCGGCATGTCGCCAGAGTGCCCACGAACCCGGCAATCCGCGACCGGCACTTTTACTCCCTGAGCAAGATCGACCGATGGCTGCGCGCGATACCCGCGAAACCCAGTACAGGCCGCTCTCTAAGCCCGGAATCTACCTGGCGCGGATGGTGATCTTCCTCGCCCTCGTCGGATTTCTCGCCTTCATTCTGTTCAAGCAGATCACGCCGGCCTTTCTCGCCAATCCCGGGCTGAACGGCCTGATCCTCGGCGTGCTGCTCATCGCGGTGATCATCGCCTTCGGGCAGGTGATGCGGCTCTCGCGTGAGGTCGCCTTCGTCAACGCGGCGGCGGCGGGGGAGACCGCGCGCAAGCCCGCGCTCCTGCTCAAGCCGCTCTCCCGCGCCATCGCCGCCCGCACCGGCGGCAATCCCGTGCCCGGCACGGGGATGGTGCTCGACACCATCGCAGCCCGCCTCGACGAGGGGCGCGAGATGCTGCGCTACATCGCCGGCATCCTCATCCTGCTCGGCCTCCTCGGCACCTTCTGGGGCCTCATCGACACGCTCTCGGCGGTGGGCGGCGTCATCAAGGGCATGCGCGGCGGCGGCGATGCCGGCGTGATGTTCGATGAACTGAAATCCGGACTCGCCGTGCCGCTCTCCGGCATCGGCCTCGCCTTCTCCGCCTCGCTGTTCGGCCTCGCCTCGTCCCTGATCACCGGGTTCCTGGAGTTGCAGGCGGGGCAGGCCCATGCACGTTTCCACAACGAATTGCAGGATTGGCTGATGGCCGTCGGCGTCGCCACCGAGCCGACCCTCACCGCCGCCGCCCCGGCACCCGCCCAGGCCGGCCCCTCGACGCGGGAGTTGAAGGAGGCGGTGGATCACCTCTCGGCCATCATCGCCGACAGCGGCGGCAACCGCGCGACGACGCTCGCCATGACGAACCTCGCCGAGGGCATCCAGGGCCTCGTCCAGCACATGCGGGCCGAGCAGCAGATGATCCGCGACTGGGTGGAGGCCCAGGCGAGCCGCGAGCGTGAACTGAAGCAGGTGCTCGACCGGCTCGGCCGGGAGCGCGTCTGATGGCGTCCACCGCCGCCCGTAGCCGGCGCAGCCTCAACGTCTGGCCGGGCTATGTCGACGCCCTGGCGACGCTGCTGCTGTCGGTGGTCTTCCTGCTGACCGTCTTCGTGGTCGGGCAGTTCTTCCTCTCGCAGGAACTGACAGGGCGCGACGCGACGCTCGCCCGCCTGAACCGCCAGCTTGCGGACCTCACCGACCTCTTGGCCCTCGAACGCTCGAAGAAGCAGGGCGACGAGGCGGAGATGCGCGACCTGCGCTCGACGCTCGCCGCCGTGCAGGCCGAGCGCGATCAGGCCAAGACCCAGGCCGAGGCTGCCACGGTCAGCCAGGGCGCGGCCGGCACTCTCGACAAGCAACTGGAAGCCGAGCGCGGCGCCACCAAGCGGGCCCTGACGCAGGTCGATCTCCTCAACGAGCAGATCGCCGCGATGCGCCGCCAACTCGCGGCGCTGGAGGATGCCCTTGCCGCCTCCGAGAACCGCGACCGGGAGAGCCAGGCGCGCATCGCCGAACTCGGCAGCCGCCTGAACGTGGCGCTGGCGCAGAAGGTTCAGGAACTCGCCCGCTACCGCTCCGACTTCTTCGGCCGCCTGCGGCAGATCCTGGGTAGCCGAGCCGACATCCGCGTGGTGGGCGACCGCTTCGTCCTGCAATCGGAGGTGCTGTTCCCCGGCGGCTCGGCGACGCTGAAGCCCGAGGCCGCGCCGGAACTCGACCGGATCGCCGCCGCCATCGCCGACCTCGCCAAGCAGATCCCGGCGGACCTGCCCTGGGTCCTGCGCGTCGATGGGCACACGGATGCCCGGCCCATCGCGACCTCGCAATTCCCGTCGAACTGGGCGCTGTCGGCGGCCCGCGCCATCGCGGTGGTGCAGTACCTCGCCAGCAAGGGCATCCCGCCGCAGAACCTGCTGGCAGGGGCCTTCGGCGAGTTCCAGCCCCTCGACCAGGGGACGACGGACGAAGCCTATGCCCGCAACCGCCGGATCGAACTGAAGCTGACCGAGCGGTAGGCGGCGCGCTACTGCGCCGTCTCGCTCGGCACCGTGCGGTTCCGGCCCGATTCCCGACCCCGCGCCGTCTCGTCGAGGGCATCGGTGAATTGCAGGCTCGCCAGCTGCGCGTAGAGCGCGCCGTAGGCGAGCAGGCTCTCGTGCGTCCCCGATTCCACGATCCGCCCGTCATCGATGACGAGGATGCGGTCGGCCGCGCGGATCGTCGCGAGGCGGTGGGCGATCACGATGGTCGTGCGCCCGCGCATCAACGTGCCCAGCGCCGCCTGCACCGCGCGCTCGGACTCGGCGTCGAGCGCCGAGGTCGCCTCGTCGAGGAGCAGGATCGGCGCGTCCTTCAGGATCGCGCGGGCGATGGCGATGCGCTGCCGCTGCCCGCCGGAGAGGGTCACGCCGCGCTCGCCCACCTGGGTGTCGTAGCCCTGCGGCAGGGCCTCGACGAAGGCGTGGGCGTTGGCGAGGTCCGCCGCCCGGCGCACCTCCGCGTCCGTCGCGGCGGCGCGGCCGTAGCGGATGTTCTCCGCGACGGTGCCCGAGAACACCACCGGGTCCTGCGGCACCAGGGCGATGCGGGCGCGCAGGGCCTCCGGATCGACCGTCGCGATGTCGATCCCATCGACGCGGACTTGCCCGCCCTGCGGATCGTAGAAGCGCAGGAGCAGTTGCAGCACCGTCGACTTGCCCGCCCCCGAGGGGCCAACCAGGGCGATCCGCTCGCCGGGCGCCGCCGTGAAGCTCAGCCTGTCGAGGGCGAGATGGTCCGGCCGCGTCGGATAGGAGAAGCGCACCGCGTCGAACTCCACCCCGCCGCGCGCCGGCTCCGGCAGGGGCAGGGCGGGTACGGGGGCCTTCACCGCCGGCTCGGCGGAGAGGATCTCGGTGAGCCGCTCGGCGGCGCCGGCCGACATGGCGAGGTCGCCGTAGACCTCGGAGAGCTGGCCCAGTGCCCCGGCGCCGAACACCGCGTAGAGCACGAATTGCGAGAGCTGGCCGCCGGTGATCGTGTGGGCCAGCACGCCCTGCGCGCCGTACCACATCACCCCGACCACGGAGGCCGAGATGAGGAAGATCGCGACGCCGGTCAGGATGGCCCGCGCCCGGATCGAGGCCTGCGCGGCGCCGTAGGCCTCTTCCGATGCGGCGCGGAAGCGCGCCGCCGTCTCGGCCGAGCGGCCGAAGGCCTGCATGGTCCGCACCGCGCCGACCGCTTCGGCCGCGTAGGCCGAGGCCTCCGCGAGGCGGTCCTGCGCCGCCCGCGAGCGCCGCCGCACCCCGCGCCCGGAGAAGATGAGCGGGAACACGATCACCGGGATCGCCGCGAGCACCAGCACGGACAGGCTCGGGCTGGTGATCACCATCATCGTGATGGCGCCGACGAACAGGAACAGGTTGCGCAGCAGGATCGAGATCGAGACGCCGAAGGCCGCCTTGATCTGCGTGGCGTCGGCGGTGAGCCGGGAGACGATCTCGCCGGATTGCGCCTTGTCGAAGAAGGCGGGGTCGAGGATCGTCAGCCGGGCGAAGACCGCCGAGCGAAGGTCCGCCACCACGCGCTCGCCGAGGCTGACGACGGTGTAGACCCGCGCCGCGCTCGACAGGGCGAAGCACAGCACCACGCCGAGCAGGGCGAGGAAATAGGCGTCGATGACGCCGCTGCCGTCCTCGGTGAAGCCGTGATCGATCACCCGCCGCATGGCGATGGGCACGACGAGGGTCGAGCCCGAGGCGCAGACCAGCGCCACGATGCCGAGCGCGATGCGGGCCCGGTAGCGCAGGGCGAAGGGAATGAGCGGGCGCAGCGCCTTGATCGGTGCCTTCGGCCGCGCGGGACCGGCGGTGCCTGCGGCGGCTCTACCTTTGCGGGCCATCACGCCTCATCGTTCACTCCCCCGACGCTTGTTCCGGCGGGACGGCTGGGGTATACGCCGCCCCTTATCCGATTGCGTGTGTTCAATGGCCGCGGGCCGTCACCCGGTCGGCTTCCGACGCGCGGTTGCCATGAACGCCCCGTTCGACGCAACAGCGTAGACCCGTTTTAAAGTGGCAACCGGGTCGGGCGGCGCCCTTCGTGCCTCCCGCCGGCTGCGAGAACAATAGGGATCACGAGTCATGGCGAAGGCACCGGTGAACAAGGCCCCGGCGATTGCTCCGGGGAAGAGCGTCGAGAAGGTGAAGCGCTCGTCGGCGCCGACGGAGCACCCGGATTACCACTTCATCAAGGTGGCGATGACGGACGGCACAGTCTACCAGACCCGCTCCACCTGGGGCGCCGAGGGCGACACGCTCAACCTCGACATCGACCCGCTGACGCACCCGGCCTGGACCGGCGGCGAGCAGAAGATGCTCGACCGCGGTGGCCGCGTCTCGCGCTTCACCTCGCGCTTCGGCAACCTCGGCGCGCGCCGCTAAGGCGCCCCGCGACTCAGTTTCGATAGTCAGGCGGGCGGTCCTTCGGGGCCGCCCGTTTTCGTTGGTGACAGAATGTCCACAGGGGCGTTATACGTTAGTTGAACGTGGATCGTGGAGGATGCCATGAAGATCGAGGTGAAGAAGATCGGCAACTCGACGGGCCTGATCCTGCCGAAGGAATTCGTGAGCCGGCTGAACCTGTCGCAGGGGGATTGGCTGCACGTGACCGAGAACGCGGATGGTTCGGTGCGGCTGTCGCCCTATGACCCAACTTTCGAGAAAGGCATGGAGATCGCCGAGAAGGCGATGAAGACGTACCGCAACGCCCTCTCCGAACTCGCCAAGTAGGCCAACTCGCGAACGACGACGATGAGTGGAATCGTCTGGCTGACAAGTGAACTTGTTCAAGCCATCCACGCCCGGCAGCTTCGTCTGTTCGGCGGGCCGACCGGCCTGCGAGATGAAGGAGCACTCGAATCCGCCCTCGGCCGTCCGGTCAACCGGGCGGCCTATGGTGAGCCCGATCTCGCCGAGTTGGCAGCGGCCTACGCGTTCGACATCGCCAAGAATCATCCCTTCGTGGACGGGAATAAGCGCGCTTCTCTGCTCGCCCTCGTCACGTTCCTCGGACTCAACAAACTCGAGTTCGAGGCCGACGAAGCGCAAGCCGTGGTGATGATTCGCGGCCTCGCTTCAGGCGAGATCGACGAAGCCGGCCTCACGCGCTGGATCCGGGACAACTGGCCGAAAGACTAGCGCCCGCGTTACGGCGTCCCGGTGCCTTCCTGTGGGTGGGAGCGAGGCTTATCTCGTTGTCAAACGCAGTCGAGATGTCGAGCCGATGCCGAGCCCCTACAGAGACCGCGAAGCCAACCGCTTCACCGCCCGCGCCGGGCGCTATGCCAGCGTCGGCGCCAATGTTGGCGGCGTTGCCGCGCGCATGGCCATGTCGCGCCTGTTCGGGAAGGAAGGCACCACCAACGCCGCCGCCCTCGCGGAGGCCCTGGGCGGCCTGAAGGGGCCGATCATGAAGGTGGCGCAGCTTCTCGCCACCGTGCCGGATCTGCTTCCGCCGGAATACGCGTCCGAGTTGCAGAAGCTCCAGGCCGACGCGCCACCCATGGGCGCGGCCTTCGTGAAGCGCCGGATGCAGGCCGAACTCGGGCCCGACTGGTCGAACCGCTTCGGCAGCTTCGACCTGAAGCCCGCCGCCGCCGCCTCGCTGGGGCAGGTCCACCGCGCCACCACCAAGGACGGCCAGCAACTCGCCTGCAAGCTTCAGTACCCGGACATGCAATCGGCCGTGGAAGCCGACCTCAAGCAGCTCGAAGTCGCCTTCGCCCTGCACCGCCGGATGAATTCCTGGCTCGACACCCGCGAGATCGCCAAGGAGATCGGCGAACGGGTGCGCGAGGAACTGGATTACGAGCGCGAGGCCAAGCACGCGAAGCTCTACGGCGCCGTGCTGCGCGACATCGACGCCGTGCGCGTGCCGGAGGTGTTCCCGGAACTCTCCACCGGTCGCCTCCTGAGTCTCGGCTGGCTCGACGGTGAGAAGATCCTCGGCTTCACCGAAGGGTCGGTGGAGATCCGCAACCGCATTGCCCAGGCGATGTTCAAGGCGTGGTGGCACCCGTTCAGCCGCGCGGCGGTGATCCATGGTGATCCGCACCTCGGCAATTACACGATCTTCCGCGACGGCGGCGAGCCGGCGGGCATCAACCTGCTCGATTACGGCTGCGTCCGCATCTTCCACCCGCGCTTCGTCGGCGGCGTGGTCGATCTCTATCGCGGCCTGCTGGAGAACGACGAGTCGCGGGTCGTCCACGCCTACGAGGTCTGGGGTTTCCGCGATCTCGACCGGGAGAAGATCGAGATCCTCAACATCTGGGCGCGGTTCATCTACGGGCCGCTGCTGGAGGACCGGGTCCGCACCGTCGCCGACGGGGTGAAGCCCGGCGAATACGGACGGCGGCAGGCCTTCGAGGTGCATCAGGCCCTGAAGGAGCGCGGGCCGGTGACGGTGCCGCAGGAATTCGTCTTCATGGACCGGGCTGCGGTCGGCCTCGGCGCGGTGTTCCTGCACCTGCGCTCCGAGCTGAATTACCACCAGTTGTTCGAGGCGGAGATCGAGCACTTCTCCACGGACGCCCTCACCGTGCGTCAGGGGAAGGCCCTAGACGCGGCCGGGCTCGCCCGCCCGGTCTGAGGCGGGGCCGGCGTGCGCCATCGCACGCCGCCGCAGGAATAGTATACCCGAGCCGGCGACAGCATTCACTGCAGTTGCCGGCATCGCGACCCCGATCTTCGCCGCATTCCGGGAGCAGAAACCATCGGATACCGGTTCGCGACCGGCCCCTGACAACCTCCGGTTGGGCGCTTCCCGCGCAAGCGGCGTTGCTTAAAGCTTGGCTTAAGGGGATACAGCTACCCGTTGGGTTGCGGCAGTTCGGCCGCCGGTGGAGAATCCGATGCGCGTCTCGCGCTCCAACCAGGCCGCGCTGGCTGCCCTTCTCGCCGGTCTGATGGCCGGCGGACCGGTCCGTGCCGCCTCGCCCGAGCCGAGCCCCACCTCCGTCGATGCGGCGGCCAAGCCCTCCATTGCCGCCACCCCCGAACCCAAGGGCGACGAGGGCAAGGACGCCAACCCCGTCTCCGATTACAAGCCGCCGGAGCCCGCACCGGACAGCGCCCCCGCGCCGGCCCCCACGGCCACCGCCCCCGCCGAGCCGACCGAGCCGCTTCCGGCAGCCGTCTTCGCGCGGCTGAACGAGTCCGCGCCGCTCCTCACCCGGCTGGGTGCGAAGGAGCGCGCGGCGATCAAGACCTTCTACGATGCCCGCGCCGACAAGCCCGTCTGGATCGCGGAC
The DNA here is from genome assembly GCF_055361565.1 of Methylobacterium sp. TK26. NCBI lineage: Bacteria > Pseudomonadati > Pseudomonadota > Alphaproteobacteria > Hyphomicrobiales > Methylobacteriaceae > Methylobacterium > Methylobacterium sp. TK26. The sequence goes on from NZ_CM143965.1 coordinate 4,368,948, forward strand.
GGGGCCTGGACGCCGGCCGCCAAGGCCATCGCCGCGCGCCTCGGCGCGGCCGACGAGGATGGGCTCGATCCACGCGCCTATCCCGTGCCAAATCTCGCCGACAAGCCCGACGACAAGGCTGTCGCCGATGCCGACCTGCGCCTCTCGGCGGCGGCGGTGCTCTATGCGCGGGATGCGCGGGGCGGGCGGATCAACCCGTCCTCGATCTCGCGGCTCATCACCCCGACCCTCGACCTGCCCACCGCCGACGCGGTGCTGACCAAGCTCGCCGAGGCGGGGACACAGGCCGGCGACACGCTTGCCGCCTACAACCCCGCCACCGAGGGCTATCGCGCCCTAAAGGCTCAGCTCGCGGGCCTGCGCGGCCCGAAGGTGCCGGAGGCGAAGCCGCTGACCCTGCCGTCGGGCCCGACCCTCAAGACGGGGATGCGCGATCCGCGCGTGCCCGCCCTGCGGAATCATTTCGGCCTGGAGAGCCGGCCGGGCGAGGGCGACCTCTACGATGCGTCCGTGGCGGACGCCGTGACGCGGTTCCAGCGGGAGCGCGGTCTGCCGGGGGATGGCGTGCTGAACAAGCGCACGCTGCTGGCGCTCGCCAATCTCGGCCGTCCGACGAAGTCCGGCGACGAGGCCGAATTGCTCGTGAACATGGAGCGCTGGCGTTGGCTGCCCCCGACCCTCGGGCCGGATTACGTGCTGGTGAACGTGCCGGAATACCGCCTGCGCATCTTCCGGGACAGCAAGCTCCGCGACGAGACCCGCGTGATCGTCGGCAAGGCGGAATCGCCCACGCCGACCTTCTCGGGGATGATGGAGTACGCCGTCGTCAACCCGTCCTGGTACGTGCCGCCGTCCATCCTGAAGACGATGGCGCCCAAGCTCGCGAGCTACGGCGGCAAGACCTGGGGCGGATACGAGATCGTCCGCCGGGGCGGCCACATCTCCCTGCGCCAGCCGCCGGGTGAGAAGAATGCCCTCGGCTTCATCAAGTTCATGTTCCCCAACCAGCACGCGGTGTACCTGCACGACACCCCGAACCGCTCGCTGTTCTCGGCCTCGACGCGGGCGTTCAGCCATGGCTGCGTGCGGGTGGACGACCCGTTCCGCTTCGCCGACACGGTGCTGCCGGACTGGACCGAGGAGCGCCTGAAGAAGCTGATCGGTAAGGGCGAGCGGACGATCCGCCTGCCGCAGAAGCTGCCGGTCCATCTCGCCTACTTCACCACCTGGGTGGACGACCTCGGCTCCCTGCGCCGGGCGCCCGACCTCTACGGCTACGACGCGCCGATGCGCGCCGCCCTCGGCCTGCCGGGCGGCGGCGGCCCGGCCATGGCGAAGCTGGCGAAGGAGCCGGCCCGCAAGGTCGCGGAGGGCAGCGCCCGTCAGGCGGCGCCGACGCGACACGCGACCCATGCCCGCCCGCATCCGCGCCGCTACGCGCAGCCGGAGATGGACGCCTTCGATTCGCCCCGGGCCGGTCGCGGCGGGCGACCGGAATACGGCGAGCCGGGGCTCTGGACCCCCGCGCCCGCGCCGGTCTCGCGCTCGTTCTGGTAGGCGCGGGCCTTTCTCCCCAGCGAGGCGTGCGCACCCGCACGGCCGGGCACGATTTTGCCATGGTCCAGGCTTAGCCGTTCGGCCGTGTTGGCCGCGCGGAGTCACTCCAGGCACGGCCACGGATCGTCCCGCCTCGGGCGGGCTCCGGGAGGAGAGTGCCGTGCCGACCAGTCGCGTCTCCACCCGATCGATCCGCCGGTGGGTCGTCGCCGCATCGGGCGTCCTGGCGGCGATGGTCGTGGGCACGGTGGAGACGGAGAACGCGGTCGCCAACGGCGACACCCGCACCCTCTCGATCTACCACACGCACACGCAAGAGAGCCTGACCGTCACCTTCAAGCGTGACGGCCGCTACGACCGCGCCGCCCTCGACCAGTTGAACTGGCTGCTGCGCGACTGGCGGGTCAACGAGCCCACCAAGATGGACCCACGCCTGTTCGATACGGTGTGGGAGGCCTACCGGCAGGTCGGCTCCGGCCAGCCGATCAACATCGTCTCGGCCTATCGCTCCCCCGGCACCAACGCCATGCTCCGGCGGCGCTCGAAGTCGGTGGCCGAGTACAGCCAGCACATGCTCGGCAAGGCGATGGACTTCTACCTGCCCGACGTGACGATCGACCGGATCCGCGAGGTCGGCTTCATGATGTCGCGCGGGGGCGTGGGCTGGTATCCCCGCGCCAACACGCCGTTCATCCACATGGATGTCGGCTCGGTGCGCTCCTGGCCGCGCATGACGCACGACCAGTTGGCCCGCCTGTTCCCGGACGGGAAGACCGTCCACCTGCCCGCCGACGGCCACCCGATGGCCCGCTACGAGGAGGCGAAGGCCGAGATCCTGGCGCGCGGCGGCACGGTCGCCGGCATCACCACCCAGTTGGCCGGTGGCGAGGAGGAGGACGGGCCGAGCTTGATGAGCTTCCTCGCCGGCCTGTTCGGCGGCTCGAAGCCGGAGCCGGTCGCGCCGCCCGCGCCCGCCGTCGCCGCGCGCCGGGGCAAGGCGCCGCCAATCGTCGCCGTCGCCAGCGCCGATGCCGAGGACACGAGCGGGGCGAAGGCGGCCCTGGCCTATGCGGCGCCCGCCGCCGCGCCGCAGGCCGACGCGAAATCGATGCTGACCGCCGAGCGCGCCGCCGCCCCGGCCGCCGAACCCGATCTGCCCTCCGTCGTGGCGCCGCTGCCGCCGCGTCGCCCGAGCGAGGCGACCATCATCGCCGCCGCCGCGATCACCATGCCGCTTCCGCCGCCGCGCCCGGTGCAGCTCGCCGCCCTCGACGGCGGAATGGCGTTGCCGCTCCGCGCGGCCATCCCCGCCGCGCCCGCACCGATGCCGCACGCGACCCTCGTGGGGCCGAATGCGGATTCGAAGGCGCAGCTACGTTCGCTGTTCGAGGCGGTCGCGATGGGGCCGGTGGCCGCTCCGGCGAGCCGCAACGTGCCGGTGCGCGTGGCCACCGCGAAGCCCCAGGCCGTCGCCCCGGCCCTGCCGGTGGACGGACCCTCCCGCGTCACGACCCGCTTCGCGCGGGAGGTGCCGGACGGCGCCCTGCTCGGAGACCGCTTCACCGGCCCTGCGGCGGTGAAGCTTCGGACGTCGCAGTGAGGCGCGCGCCTCACTCCATCCCGTCATCCTCGACCGGACGGTAATAGCGGATCACCCGCCCGTCCGGGTATTCCACGGCGCGCCTGCGCATCACGAGGTAGCCCGACCCCACCGCCGAGCTCAGCCGGTCGAGGCGCTGGTCGTCGTAGGAGGGCAGGAAGCCCGCCTCGCTGTAGGTGCGGTAGACGTAGCGGCGCCGCGGCTCCATCGCCACGATCCGGGGGGCTCGCGCGTGGACCATGCGCGGCGGGGGCGGCGCCTCGCGCGCGACCCGGACGCGACGGGGCCGCACGGCGACCCGGCGGGGCGCCTCGGCCGTCCGGCGCTTCACCCGCGCCTCCTTCCGCACGGGCGCCGAGACGGCGGCCGGCGTCTCCGGCTTGGCGGCCTCGGGGCCGGGTTTGGCCGCCTCCGGCTGGCGGGCAGGCGGATCGGTCCATGTCGAGCCGCCGGCCGCATGGGCCGCGAAACCGGTGCAGAGAAGGGCGGCGATGAGGCTGCTGCGCACGCCGTGCGGCATGGGGACCTCCCGAAAGATGCTGCCGCGAAGGCGGTGCAGGATTGCCAAGGACTATACAGCAACCGCACGATTCGAGATATGGCGCGCCGCAATGAGCGGCAAACTTCTACAACTCAAATCGCTATCGAACACGAAAGTGAGTTAATTCCGATCTCGCAGGATTATTGAGCTGTTTCGGCGCAAACGCGAACGCCCAAACCGGATGTTCGGTTTTTCGATGCGGCGCGAAGACCTTCGACGGAACTCAGCCCCGCCGGAGCGGTTTGCGAGCCGATGCCATCCGACATGACCCGTGATGCGGCCCCCCTGCGGGTCAGCGTCGATCTCAACCTCTGCCAAGCTTACGCGCAGTGCTGCTACGCGGCACCGCGACATTTCCGCATCGATGGGCGGGAGGCACTGTTCTACGATCCGGCGCCCTCGGCGGCCGATCGCCTCGACATCGAGCGCGCCCGCTTGGCCTGCCCGGTCCAGGCCATCCGCGTCGAAGACAGCCAATCCTGACATGGCCGACCTTCCTTCGCCGGAGCGTATCGTCGTGGTCGGGGCTGGGCTCGCGGGCCTGCGCGGCGCCGAGGCCCTGCGCGCGGCCGGCTATCGCGGTGCCCTCACCCTCGTCGGCGACGAGCCGCACCGCCCCTACGACCGGCCGCCCCTGTCCAAGCATGTCCTGCTCGGGCACCTGCCGGCGGATGCGAGCCGCTTGCCCTCGGACCTGACGGACGACGTGACGTGGCGCCTCGGCGTCGGCGCGCGCGCCCTCGACCGGGAGGCGCGGATCGTCCACCTCACGGACGGCGACAGCCTTCCCTACGACCGCCTGCTCATCGCCACCGGCACGCGGGCGCGGCCCTGGGTCCACGAGGACGAGGCGCGGCTCGCCAACGTCTTCACCATCCGCACCCGCGACGATTCCGCCGCGCTCCGGGCGGTCCTGGCCGCGCGGCCGAAGCGCGTCGTCGTGATCGGCGCGGGCTTCATCGGCTGCGAGGTCGCCGCCGTCTGCCGCGAACTCGACCTCAAGGTCAGCCTCGTCGATCCCGCCGCCACCACGCTCTCGCGGGTGCTCGGCACCACCGTCGGCGGGATGATCGGCGAGGTGCATCGCAAGGCGGGCGTCGAGATGCGCTTCGGCAGCGAGGTCGAGCATCTCGAACACAAGGACGGCCGCGTGACCGGCGTGCGGCTCACCGACGGCAAGCATCTCAAGGCCGACGTGGTGGTGGTCGCCCTCGGGGCCGTGCGCAACATCGAATGGCTCGACGGCTCCGGCCTGTCGGCCGATCCGGGCGGACTCGATTGCGACGAGCACGGCTTCGTCCTCGACGACCAGAGCCGCCCCGACCACGCCATCACGGCGGCGGGGGATGTCGCGCGCTTTCCCCACCCGCTCTATGGCGGGCGGCGGGTGGCGCTGGAGCATTGGGGCCACGCAGTCGCGCAGGCCGAGTATGCCGGGCGGCTGCTCGCGGGGCTCGAACCGGCTGCGCCCTACGCGGCAGTGCCGAACTTCTGGTCCACGCAGGGCAACATGGTGGTGAAGTCGGCCGGCCTCACGGACGGCGCCGACGCGGTCGCCATCGTGCAGGGCGATCCGGCCGAGCGCCGCTTCGTCGCCGTCTACGGGCGGGCCGGGCGGTGCATCGCGGCGGTCGCCGTCGACAGCGCCCGCTGGCTGCCGATCTACGCCGAAAAGGTCGCGACCGCCGCGCCCTTCCCCCCGACCGAGACGGCCACCGACCGTCCCCTGCGCGACCTCGAGATCCAGGATCCGGGCTTCGCCTGACAGACCGGCAACGGAGCCGACACCATGGCCGACGCCACACTCCTCAACCAAGTCAAGGATTTCGCCAACCGGGCGAATCCGTACCCGATCTATGCCCGTCTGCGGCAGAACCCGGTCTCGCATCAGGACGACGGCTCGCCGGACGGCACCTGGGTGGCCTCCACCCACGGCGCCATCGCGAGCCTGCTCGGCGACCCGAGGGTGAGTTCCGAGACCCTGCCGCCGGCCGACCGGCCGAAGACCGGCAACCCGGTGAAGGACTACCTGATCAAGCCGATCAAGGACCGGATCACCAACCAGCACCGGCCCTTCATCTTCCGCGATCCGCCGGACCACGATGCCCTGCGCGCGGCGGTGATGCACCAGTTCACCCGGGAGCGGGTGCAGGGGATGCGCGCCCGCTCCGACCGGCTGGTCGAGGAGTTGCTGGACGCCAAGCGCGACGCGCACCGCTTCGACGCGGTGGACGACCTCGCCTATCCCCTGCCGGTGACGGTGATCTGCGAATTGTTCGGCGTGCCCCGCGAGGACGAGGCGCAGTTCCACTCCTGGGCGACGCAACTCGCCACGGCCCTGGAGCCCGACAGCCTCGCCGACGACGAGAACCGCGCGGAGAACAGCCGGACCTTCGACGCCATCGCCGATTACATGGCGGGCCTCATCAAGGACAAGCGCCGCCACCCGAAGGACGACATGCTCTCCGGGCTCGCCAACGAGGCGACGCCGGAGGGCGTGAAGATGGGCGATTACGACCTGATCGCCACCTCGGTGCTGATGCTGGTGGCCGGGCACGAGACCACGGTGAACCTCATCACCAACGGCCTCCTGACGCTGCTGCGCCACCCGGACGAGTTCGAGAAGCTAAAGGCCGACCCGGCGCGGGCGCCCCGCGTCATCGAGGAGTTGCTGCGCTACGAGCCCCCGGTGCAGTTCCGGACCCGCACGACGCTCAGCCCCATCGACATCGCCGGGGTCACGATCCCTCAGGGCGCGGACCTCGTGCTGCTGCTGGCCGCCGGCAACCGTGACGCCTCGGTCTTCCCCGATCCCGACACGTTCAACCCCGACCGGGTCGGAAGCCGCCATCTCGGCTTCGGCGGGTCGCTGCACTATTGCGTCGGCGCGCCCCTCGCGCGGTTCGAGGCCGAATCGGCGCTGACCGCCCTGACCCGGCGGCTCAAGAACCCGCGCCTCGTGGAAGACCCGCCGCCCTACCGGTCAGGTGCGGCCCTGCGCGGGCCGCAGCACCTGCCCATCGCCATCGACGGGATGGCCTAGTGCATCGATCCAGACGAAGGCGTCAGCCGTGTCTGGAAAAATTGATGCACAAACAAGAAGCTAGGGCAGAGACGCATGAACGGAGTGAGTGCGTCGCTGCACTAGGTCGTCAGTTCTCCCGCCGGCCGAACACTGCGTGGAGCAGCCCCTGCTGGGCCGCGACCGGGCTCGCCACCGGGCGCGGCGTCGGCCGGTCCTCGGTGATCAGCCCGTCGAGGTGAAGGATGCGCGAGTGCAGCCGCCGCGTGCGCAGGATCAGCTGCTGCAGGCGCATCGGCAGGAGCGCGAAGGCCTCGGCCTTCGGCGGCTCCGTGGCGCCGAGCTTCACCCGGTGCTTCTCCTCCGTCGCCTGGGCGGGGGTCATCTCGCCCTCGGCCACGGCGCGCTGCACCAGCAGCCAGGAGGCGATCTGCATGAGCAGCGTCGTCAGGCGCATGCTCTCGGCGGCGTAGCTCAGGGTCGCGTCCCGCGAGACGAGGCGCGATTCGTCCCGCCCGTCGCCGTCGAGATAGCCCGCCGTCTCCTCCACGAGGGCCATCCCGTCGCGGAACAGGGCCTTGAACGCGTCCGAGTGAACGTAGCTGGCTCCGAACTCCACCCACTCCCGGTTGTCCCGAAACGTGACGTCGTACCCGTTCATCCTGCCTCCTGTGCCGCAGAGCGGCCCCGTCTGTCCCAGGCCGGACCATCGCCCAGCGGATTCTGCGGTGGCGGGGCAATCCTAGCGCCTCGGACGAGGCGTGGCGAAGTTACCTCCCGTTAACCTTAAACCGCCAGAAGCGCCGATCGCTGACTCCGCCCGCAAATTTGAGCGATCGCCGATCCGGGCCGCCATCCCTGTGGACCACCTCCGCAGGTGAGAATGGGCGTCATCGACTGTGGCGCGCAGGCCGCAGGGGCGATCAAGCCGCGCCTCAGGTGCGGCGGCGCACGGCGACGCCACATTCCGGCCCCTTCGATAGGGAGTGTTAAACGCCATCACGACACGGTGCGGCCCACCACTCCGAAGGCCGCCCGGGCCAAACGACATCCGGACCAGAGCCAGCGACACATGCGCAGACAGGCACATCACCGGTACACCTCCCTCCGCTCCACGGCCGTGCTCGGCCTTGCGCTGAGCACGGCCCTCGTCGGCGTGGCGATGGCGGCTCCGGCCCGCGATCAGGCCGGCTACGCGCAGGCTGAGTGGGCGCAGGATTACGCGGCGCCGGCCGCCATGCAGGTCCAGCGCGAGACGGTGCCGATCCTCTCGCCGCAGACCGTCGCCGCCACCGAGCAGATGGCCGAGAAGTACCGCGAGATCGTCTCGCGCGGCGGCTGGCGTCCGGTGACGGGCGCCGAGCGCCTGCGCATCGGCTCGAAGGGCCCGGCCGTGGCGGCCGTGCGCCAGCGCCTGATCGTGACCGGCGACCTCGACCCGGCCTCGGCCAACACGGGCGTGTACGATTCCTACGTCGCGGCCGGCGTGAAGCGCTTCCAGGCCCGCCACGGCCTGAGCCAGACCGGCGCGATGAGCGCGGCCACCGAGCAGGCCATGAACGTGCCCGCCGAGATCCGCCTGCGCCAGCTCGAGACCAACGTGCTGCGCCTGCGCTCCTATTCGGGCGACCTCGGCCGCCGCTTCGTCATCACAAACATCCCGGCGGCTTTGGTGCAGACCGTCGAGGACGGCCGCATCGTCACCCTGCACGCGGCCGGCGTCGGCAAAATCGACCGGCAGTCGCCGATCATGAACACCAAGGCGACGCAGATCAATTTCAACCCGACCTGGACGGTCCCGGCTTCCATCGTGAAGAAGGACCTGATCCCGAAGATGCAGAAGGATCCGAACTACCTCACGGATAACCGGATCCGCATCCTGTCGAACGGCCAGGAAGTCTCGCCGAAGGCGGTGAACTGGAACTCCGACGAGGGCACCCGCTACACCTACCGGCAGGATTCGGGCGCCGACTTCAACTCGATGGGCATCGTCCGCATCAACATCCCGAACCCCTACGGCGTGTTCATGCACGACACGAACACCAAGGGCGTGTTCGGCGACGACTTCCGCTTCATCTCCTCGGGCTGTGTCCGCGTGCAGAACGTGCGCGAGTACATCACGTGGCTCCTGAAGGACACGCCCGGCTGGGGCCGCGAGCAGGTCGAGCAGGCCATTGAGAGCGGCAAGCGCGTCGACGCCACCCTCACGCAGCCGGTGCCGGTCTACTGGACCTACATCACCGCCTGGGCGACCCCGGACGGCGTCGTGCAGTTCCGCGACGACATCTACAAGCGTGACGGCGTGAACGTGCCCTCGACGATCAGCGCCCCGACCCCGGTGGCGAGCGCCGAGTCGACCATGCCGCAGACCTTCGAGCCGGGCGACGAAGACGCCAACTGAGTTCGGCACTCACCGCGATCCGAAGGCCCGCGTCTCCCCAGGCGCGGGCCTTTCTCGTATGGGGCGCCGCTGTCATGCGCCGGTCGCCGAAATCTGCTGCATCGGCCGGGCCTGAATGGAGCCGCCCATGCCGCCTCTGACCCGTCGCGAGACCCTCGCCGGCGCCGCCGCCCTGACGCTCGCCGCCGGACGCGCCGAAGCCGAGGCGAAGGAAGCCACCGGCATCGTGTTCGGCCTCGATGGCGCCGCCCGTGCGCCGCTGCCGAACGTCCTCGTCTCCAACGGGCAGGAGGTGGTGCGCACCGACGCCCAGGGGCGCTACCGGCTGCCGATGCCGGGCGACGGCGCGGTCTTCGTCGTCAAGCCGCCGGGCTACGCCCTGCCGCGCGATGCCGACAACGTCGTCCGCCACAGCTACGTCCACCAGCCGGAGGGCACGCCGCACGAGATCGGCCTGCGCTACCGGGGCGTCGCCCCGACCGGCCCGCTGCCGACCTCCATCGACTTCACCCTAGCGAAGCAGGACGAGCCGGAGGATTTCGACGTCCTGCTCTTCACCGATCCGCAGCCGGAGACGCGGCGCGAACTGGACCACGTCCGCGATACGGCGGTCGCGCGGGCGATGGGCATCCCGGCGGCCTTCGGCCTCACCACGGGCGACGTGCTGTTCGACGACCTTTCCCTCTACGGGCGGTCGAACGCCATCGTCGGGCGCATCGGCATCCCCTGGTACAATCTCCCCGGCAATCACGATCTCAACATGCAGGCGCCCGACGCCCGCTACAGCCGTGAGACGTGGAAGCGCGTCTTCGGCGCCCCGTCCTTCGCCTTCCAGCACGGGCGGGCGCTGTTCGTGCTGCTCGACAACGTGGTCTGGCTCGGGCCGCCGGTCCCGGTCGGCGCCAACACCTATGAGGGGCGGATCGGCGAGCGGAACCTCGCCCTCCTGCGCAACCTCCTCGCGGAGGTGCCGGCCGACACGCTGATCGTCCTCGCGACCCATATCCCGCTGCACACGGATGCGACGCCGAGCGGGCCGCACAACAACACCGCCGACCGCGCGGCGCTGCTCGACATCCTGCGCGGGCGCAAGGTGCTGGCCATCTGCGGCCACACCCATACGACGGAGCACCATTACCTCGCGGAGGGGCTGCACCACCACGTTCTCACGGCCGTCTCGGGTTCGTGGTGGAGCGGGCCGGACACCCGCACCGGCATCCCCTCGGCCGACAGCCGCGACGGGACGCCGAACGGCTTCCACGTCCTCTCCGTGCGGGGGACCGCCTACACGACTCGCTACGTCCCGGCGCAGGGCGAGCCGGACGGCACGATGCGCATCGCCTTCGAGAGCCAGATCCGGAGCGGCGCCCCGGAAGTCGTGCGGGCGCTACGGCCGATGGAGGCCCTGCGCCCGCCGATCCCGCAGGACGCGCTCGCCGACAGCATCGTGGTGGTCAACGTCTTCGACGGCGGCCCGAAGACGTCGGTGACGTGGCGGGTGGGCAACGGCCCGGCCGAACCGATGGTCCGCACCCGCCGGCCGGACCCGTTCGTCACCGAACTCTTCGCGCGCTATCCCGAGGCCAAGAAATCGTGGGTCCAGGCGATCCCGTCGAGCCATGTCTGGACGGCGCGTCTCCCAGCGGACCTGCCGCCGGGAGCGCACCGGATCACCGTAGAAGGGAGCGACGAGTACGGCCGCCCCTTCCGTTCCGCCACGGTGCTGGAAATCACCCGTGGCGCATGAGGTGCCTCAGGCGGCGAGCTGACGCTGGCCGTGGTTGCCCTCGCCGATCTCCTCGATGATCTTCTTGCAGAAGGCGTCGAGGTCGTCGGGGTTGCGGCTGGTGATGATGCCCTGATCGGTCACGACCTCCTTGTCGTGCCAATTGCCGCCCGCGTTGATCACGTCGGTCTTGATCGACGGGAACGAGGTCATGTCGCGGCCCTTCACCGCCCCGGCCTCGATCAGCAGCCACGGGCCGTGGCAGATCGCGGCGACGACCTTTCCGCTCGTCAGGAAGCCCTTGATGATCTCCAGGGCCTTCGGCTCCAGGCGGAGCTTGTCGGGGTTGATCTGGCCGCCCGGCAGGACGAGGGCGTCGAAGCCGGAGGCATCGAGGCTCTCGATGTCGGCATCGACCTTCACGTCCTTGCCCCAGTCGGTCTTGTCCCAGCTGCGGATGGTGCCTTCGCTCTGGCGCGACTTCGGCGCGGCGATGGTGACGTGGGCACCGGCCTCGGAGAGCTTGGCCTGCGGCACGGTGAGTTCGGTCTCCTCGAAACCGTCCGTGGCGATGATGAGGATCTTGGCTTGCTTGATGTCGGTCATGGGGGCTCTCCCGATCGTGGAGTTGCCCGCCCAACCGCCTCACCGCTGGCGTGTTCCCTGACCGATTGAGGCAGTTCGCCCCATCGGCGAGCCGGGTTTCCGCCCGGAACAAGCCCGTGCCGGACCCGTTGGCCCTATGAACCCGGACGCTTCAGGAGACACCGTTCATGGCCAATCCAGGCATCCCCGATCCGATCCCCGGCGATCTGCCGCTGCCCCCGCCTCCGCCCGATCAAGAGCCGGATGTCGGGCCGACCGGCCCGCGCACGCCCTACCCGGTCAACGATCCCGGAATCGGTGAGCCCGGCGGGCCCGGCTCCGAGCCGGACGTGTTCCCCGGCACCCCGAGCGACCCCGGTACGCGGATGTGATCCGATTCGGGACGTCAGTGCCCGCCATGCGAGGCGCGGATGTCCCTCGGCGCAGCCAGGATTTCGGAGAGGCTCGTCGCCACGTGACGGGCCTCTTCGTCCGTCAGGCGTAGCTGGAACGGGGGGAGGGCGCCCGCCTGGAAGGCGACGACGGCCTGTCCCTCTTCGTCGGTGCCGACTTCGATGGCCGCCGAGGTCACGTCGAGCATGGCGATGTCCTCGCCCAGCGTGTCGGCGGATTCCGGGTCGTCGCCCTCGTCGGATTCGTCGATGGCCGTGAGCAACTGGCCGACGGCGCGCATCAGCGCGCGGGCCGCCCGCGCATCCATCACCACTGCCGTCGCCTGATCGTCCTTCTGGAACGAGAGCTGGATGTTCGCGCCGTCCAGCGAGACCGAGATGCCTGCCATATACCGCCCGGAAGCCGTTTCGATGGGCCCGCTGCGGCCGACGGCGTCGGTGCGGAGGCGGGCCGATGTGCCAGCCGTAAGCGGCTGTTCCCTATGTTCTATATGCACCGCCGGGCGGGGAAATCACAGGGGCCGGCGGGGTGCGGCGCTTACGTGCCTCGGTTGCGACCCCGGTGATGCCTTGTTGCCGCCGCAGGGTCGGCCTATCTAAGTCCGTGGGGGGCACACCTGCCGAGACCGACGCTCACGCGAAAGGTTCTGTGTCTCGCGCCCCGCCGCTCTGGAAAACACCAGACATACCGTCGTGCGATTTGCGGCCATGATGCCGCGCGCATGATCTATGGACGAACGAGGTACACTACGTGAATACCGGCACTGTAAAGTGGTTCAACGAGACCAAGGGCTATGGATTCATCCAGCCCGATGACGGCGGCAAGGACATCTTCGTCCACATTTCCGCGGTCGAGCGCGCCGGAATGCGCAACCTGGTCGAGGGCCAACGGATTTCCTACGAGATCCTGCAGGACAAGCGCAGCGGCAAGGACGCCGCCAGCAACCTTCAGGCCGCCTGATCCAAAGCCAGACTGACGGGGCACCCTGAACGGCCCCATCGACAGCCGTCCCGGGCGCAGAGGCGTCCGGGACAGCGCATGACCCATAATGAGAAACGACGCCGGATGCGCAGGGACGCGCCGGTCCAGATAAGAAAAGCAGATACGAGAATGCAGTTCGAGTTCACGCGGCGCCGCAGCGTCCGCTCCCCCGTCACCGATGCGCCCACCTTCAAGGTCGGCCGCCTCGCCGATGCCGGCAAGACCGGCCGGGACATGAGCCACCTGATCGACCGCTCCTACAACTACCACTCCTCGCGCGAGCTGCACTGGCATCTCGCCGACCGCCTCGGCCTCGCGCCGAACGCGCTCTCGCTGCGGGAGACGATCGCCGCCTGACGGTCGGGGCGCTTCAGGCGCCCCAGGCCGCGATCACCGGATCGCGCAAGGCGGTGGACAGGGCGACCAACTCGCCATGGACGGGATCGGCGCGGTTGTAGACCGCGCCCTCGCCCCGCAGGCTGCACACGGTGCCGCCCGCTTCCCGCAACACCAGATCGGCCGCCGCGAGATCCCAATCCCGCGCGTCCGACGAGATCATCCCCACATCGACCGAGCCTTCGGCCACCCGCACGAGGCGGAGCGCCAGGGACGGGATACGGTCGATTCGCACGAAATCGGGCTGCGGCCCCGCGCCCCGCGTCAGCCGGTCGAGCATCGGCTTCGGCCCGGTGATGCGGGCGGCCTGCAGGCCCTCGCGCGGATCCACCACGATCTTCTGCTCATCGCGATAGGCACCCTGGCCGCGCACCGCCTCGTAGGCGACGCCGAGCGCCGGCGCGTGCACGAAGCCGATCACCGGCTCGCCTGCATGGAGCAGAGCCACGGCGATCGACCAATCGGGATGCCCGGAGAGGAAGGCGCGGGTGCCGTCGATCGGGTCCACGATCCATACGAGGTCCCGCCCGATCCGCGCGTGGTCGTCCGCCGTCTCCTCCGACAGCCATGCCGCCTGGGGCACCATCTCGCTGAGGCGGATCTTCAGGAAGGTATCAACGGCAACGTCGGCCTCCGTGACCGGCGAGCCGCCGGCCTTCGACCAGACCCGCGCCGTCGTCTGCTGACCCTTCCGGAAGAACGGCTTCGCGATGGAGGCGGCCTCGCGCATCACCGTGCGCAGTTCGGGCATCAAGTCCGCCACGCTCGCGTCGGTGAAGGGCTTCGACATTCTGGTCCTGCTTCGGACGTGCCGGCGACAGCGCGGAAAGGGTCGCGCGGACGGCGACGGGCGCCGGGTTCCGAGTACGGGGGAAGATGCGTCCGGCCAACTTAAGCCTCATGCCCCCATGCCACAAGCGCGGCCGTGTCGCGGGCGATGCCGGCACATGATGAATCGATGTTGAAGAGTCGTCGCAAGAAAACATTGAGCATTCAAGGAAGCATTGAGCATTCCGTCAGTGAAGTCCTCGTCCAGAATCGCTTAACTGCAGCTCTTAAGGCGTAACAAGGGAGGGCGATGCGAATTTGCTGCGCATAACGGACGGCCTGACCGGGCCGCCACTTGCGAGAATCGCCGGAAGGCGCTGAGGCTCGGACGATGGATATGCGTGACCACAGCCACGACCCGATCCAGGCGATGCCCGCCTTCGCGGCGTCGCCCCTCCCGCTGATTGGGTGCCGTCCGGGCGCCCGGCCTGCCTTCGGCGTGGCGCTCGCCTATGCCGAGGACGATGCCGACATCAGCGGCGAGGATTGCTTCCACCTCATCCTCGTGGATGCCGAGGGCCGGACGCTGCAGCGCGTCGGCCCCTTCATGGAAGAGGACGTCGTGGCCACCTGGCGTGACCTCGCCACCCGGGCGGGCCTCGTGCGGATGATCGTCCGCGAGGACGGCGCGCTCGTGCCGGTGTCGCAGCAGGTCGGGCGTCTGATGCTCGGCAAGACCCGCATCCGCCGCCGCCATGCCGGGCTCGGCGCCCGCCGCCCGCGCTTCCTCGTCCGCCGCAAGACCGGCCGCCTGCCGGCCCGGCCGCAGATCTTCCGCGGCGAGGCCGAGATCATCGCCCGCTCGTAACGGGCGACGGGCCTTAGGACAGGCCCCGGATCAGCGCATCCGCCGTGAGGCCCGCGAAGAGGATCAGCCCCGCATCCCGGTTCGACCGGAACAGCCGCAGAGCGCCGGCCCCGTCCCGCTCCTGAAGCCGCAAGACCTGCCACGCCAGATGCCCGGCGAAGGCGGCGACGCCCAGGAAGCCCACCGGCCCCGCGCCGGCCCGCCACGCGGCGAGCCCCACCAGCACCGCAGCCAGCCCGTAGCACAGCCCCACCGCGCCCTTGAGACGCCGGCCGAACAGCCGTGCCGAGGAGCGGATGCCGGCCATCTCGTCATCCTCGATGTCCTGCACCGCGTAGATCGTGTCGTAGCCGACGATCCACGCGACGGAGGCGGCATAGAGTAGGAGCGGCGCCGCATCGAGCCGCGCGAACACGGCGACCCAACCCATCAGCGCGCCCCAGCCGAAGGCGAAGCCGAGCACGAGCTGGGGCAGGGACATGACCCGCTTCATGAACGGGTAGATCGCCACCGGCAGCAGCGAGCACAGTCCGACGAGGATCGCCGTGCCGTTGAACTGCACCAGCACCGCGAATCCCACGAGGGCCTGCGCCAGCAGGAACAGGGCCGCATGGCGCACCCGCACCTGCCCCGAGGGGAGGGGGCGCAGCCGCGTCCGCTCGACCTTCGCGTCGAGGTCGCGGTCGGCGATATCGTTGTAGGTCGAGCCGGCCCCGCGCATGGCGATTGCGCCGATCAGGAAGAGCAGGCAATCGACCGGATCGGGGAAGGTGCGGTCGGCGGCGATGGCCGCCAGCGCGGCCGACCACCAGCATGGGAGCAGCAAGAGCCACCAGCCGATGGGCCGGTCGATCCGGGCGAGGCGCAGGTAGGGGCGCCACGACAGGGGAGCGTGGCGATCGACCCAATGACCCGCGACCGCATCGGCGGGGCGCCCGTCTTTGAAGGCGGCCCCGTTCGCGGGAGGCAGCGTGCTCAGAGCGCGCCCTGCGGCAGCTTGAACGAGCCGCTCAGGCCCGGCCCGCCGAGGAGCCCGCCGCCACCGCCGCCGGCCTGCGCCTGGGCGCGGGCCTGCGCTTCCATCTTAGCCGCCTGGGCCGCGACGCCGCAGATCTGCGTGCGGATGCCGGAGACCTTGGTGTGGTCCAACTTGAAGCCTTCCGCGAACGAATCGGGGATCGAGCACCATTCCTTGTTGGCGGCGATCCACTTCATGCCCTCGGACCCGTTGGTCACGAGCCGGCCGAACAGGCTGCACGCCTCGCCGGGGGTCATCTTCTTCTTCGAGGTCGAGGCCGCGTTAGCCCGGCTGACCAGCGCCTTGCGCTCGGCCAGGGTCTTCTGGATGCCGTTGCAATCGTTGGCGACGGTCGGCGCGGGGGCCGCCGGCTGAGTCGACATCGGCGTCGTCGGCATCGGCGACGACGGCATCGTGGTCGCCATGCTCTGGGCATTCACCTGGCCGGACACCAGGAGACCGGCCGCCAGCGACGCCGCTCCCAGCACGAAGCTCCTGTAGTTCATTCCGAGACTCCCCTCGACACGCTGCCTCGTCACGCTCCACGCGTTACGAGATCGTTACCACCGGCTTCGCCATAGGAATGTGGCGTCAATCGAGCGGTAGGGTGCATCTCGTGTGAGGCCCTGGGGAAGAGGGCGAAATCCGCCGGCTGTCGCAGGGCTGCAACACCGGCCGCCGCCGCGTCCGTTGACACCCGCGCGCGCTCGCGCGACGACCCGGCCATGCCGGCCTACGACTTCAAAGCCCCCCGCCTCTTCGTGGAGACGCCGCTCGCGGCCGGCACCGTGCTGCCGCTCGAACGGGCGCAGGCGAACTACCTCATCAACGTGCTGCGGCGGGGTGAGGACGATCCGGTCCTCGTCTTCAACGGGCGCGACGGCGAATGGCACACGCGCCTCGTCGCGACGGGCCGCAAGGACGGGCAACTCCATTGCGTGGCGCAGACGCGCCCGCAGCACCCGCCCTCGGACCTCCATTATCTCTTCGCGCCGCTGAAGAGCGCGCGGCTCGACTACCTCGCCCAGAAGGCCGTGGAGATGGGCGCGGGTCAGATCCGCCCCGTCATCACCCGCTTCACCCAGGGCGACCGCATCAACATGGACCGGCTCCAGGCCAACGCCATCGAGGCCGCCGAGCAATGCGGCATCCTGGCGATCCCCGAACTCGCGCCGCCGCTCCGCCTCGACGAGGCCCTGGCCGGGCTGGACGAGGCCCGTCTCCTCGTCTTCTGCGATGAGGACGCACCCATCTCCGATCCGGTGCGCGCCCTGTCGGAGGCCGCCGACCCGGCGAACCCGCCGCCGCTCGCGGTGCTGGTCGGGCCCGAGGGCGGCTTCTCGGAGGAGGAGCGCGCGGCGATCCGTGCCCGGCCGAACACGGTGGCCCTGTCCCTCGGCCCGCGCATCCTGCGGGCGGACACGGCGGCGGTGGCGGTCCTGGCCCTCGTCCAGGCGGTTCTGGGGGATGGCCGCTAATCCCCGAAAGCGCGTGTGCCGGCGCACACGCCGCGCCGGACGCGCAAGGATCGGCCCGTTCTCGCCCACAGCCACGCTTGGCGCGCAGGTTTGGTCGCGTTGTCCCCCCGTCCGCTCTCGACTATGTGCGTGTCAGGACGCCGGCCGCGTGGACCTCCATGCGGGCGGCGGTAGCCCGTCCAAAGTCCCGTTCTCGGGACGGGGTTTTAACCGGGCGGGACGACCGGGAGACCGGCGCGCCGCCATCCGAACGGATCACAATTCCTGGGTGGGCAGCGCATGGCGCGCGACTCCGATGACACGACGCCGCTGACGACGCGTGCCGAACTGATCGACTGGTTCGCTGCCGGTGAGAAACCGCGCGAGCGGTTCGCCATCGGCACCGAGCACGAGAAGATCCCCTTCTACAGGGCCGACCGGCGCCCCGTGCCCTATGACGGGGACACGGGGATCGGCGCGCTGCTGGCAGGGCTCGGCCGCGACACCGGCTGGGAGCCGATCACCGACCGGGGCGCGGTCATCGGGCTGGCGGCGAACGAGGGCGGCGCGATCTCGATCGAGCCGGGCGGACAGTTCGAACTGTCGGGCGCGGCCCTACCGGATGTCCACGCCACGGCGGCCGAACTCGCCACGCATCTCGATGCGGTGAAGCGCGTGGCCGAGCCCATGGGCATCGGCTTCCTCACCCTGGGCATGAGCCCGAAATGGCGGCGGGACGAGACGCCCGTCATGCCCAAGAGCCGATACAAGATCATGGCCGGCTACATGCCGAAGGTCGGCAGCCTCGGCCTCGACATGATGCTGCGCACGGCCACCGTGCAGGTGAACCTCGATTTCAGCTCCGAGGCCGATATGGCGCGCAAGATGCGCGCCTCCCTGGCGCTCCAGCCGGTGGCGACGGCCCTCTTCGCCAACTCGCCCTTCACCGACGGGCGGCCGAACGGCTTCCTCACCCGCCGCTCGGAGATCTGGCGCGACACCGATGGCGACCGCACCGGGATGCTGCCCTTCGCCTTCGAGTCGGGCTTCGGCTACGAGGCCTATGCCGACTGGCTCCTCGACATGCCGATGTATTTCGTGAAGCGCGGCGACATCTACCACGACGTGTCGGGCGCCTCGTTCCGCGACCTGATGGACGGCCGACTGGCCCAATTGCCGGGCGAGCGCGCCACGGTGTCCGACTGGGCGAACCACGCCTCCACCGCCTTCCCCGAGGTACGCCTGAAGCGCTTCCTCGAAATGCGCGGTGCCGACGTGGGCGATGCGGGCATGATCGCCGCGCAGGCGGCGTTCTGGACCGGCCTGCTCTACGACGAGGGCGCCCTCGACGCCGCCCTCGACCTCGTGAAGGGCTGGACCGCCTCGCAGCGGGAAGCCGCCCGCGCCACGGCGCCCCGCCTCGGCCTCGCGACGCCGGTCGCCAAGCAGACCCTCGGCGAGGTCGCCGCCGAGGCCCTCGCCATCGCCCGCGCCGGCCTCAAGGCCCGCGCCCGCCGTGATGCCGACGGCCACGACGAGACAGGCTATCTCCAGCCTTTGGAGATGATCGTGGCCGCCGGACGCACCCGCGCACAAGATCTCCTCGATGCGTACGAGTCTCGCTGGGAATCGTCAGTCGATCCCTCCTTCTCGGAGTGCGTATTTTAATCCTGATCATCGGTGACGCGCCGGCCCGCGGCATTTCAAGTGGAACGTCTTTGCGGGCAAAGCTGTTCTGCGTCCGGACACATCACTCTGAAGGATCCGGCCATGTCCCGCATCGCTACCTTCGCCGTCGGCGCCGTCACCTCGGTGGCCCTCGTCGCCGGCTCGCTCACCGCCGCCCAGGCGGCCCCGCTTCCGGCCCAGACCGCCGTGAAGGTCGCCGGTGAGAACACCAGCGTCGATCACGTCCGCTACCGCGGCTACGGGTACGGCTATGGCTACGGTCATCGCCGTGGCTACGGCGGCCGCGCTGCCGGCGCCCTGGCGGCCGGTGCCGCCCTCGGCCTGATCGGTGGCGCCATCGCCGCCAGCGCCGCCCCGCGCTACGGCTATGGCTACGATTACGGATACGCCCCGGCCTATGGCTACGGCTACGCCCCGGCCGCGACCTACGGTTACGGCTACGCCCCAGCCTACGGCTACGGTGGGTATGGCGGCTACGGCGGCGGCTACTACGGCTACGGCTGGTAAGCACTCGTCCGGTTGAGTAGGACTCCCCGCTCCGGTTCGCTCCGGAGCGGGGAGTTTGCGTTTGAGCGGGTCCGCCACGACGATCCTCGATCTGGCGGGGCTGAAATGCCCGCTGCCGGTGTTGCGAACGCGCAAGGCGTTGCGCGCCCTGCCGGCCGGCGCCACGCTGGTCGTGCTCTGCACCGACCCGATGGCGGCCATCGACATCCCCAACCTCGTCCGGGAAGAGGGCGCGCGGCTCGATGGCGCCGACCGCGACGGGAGCGATCTGCGCTTCACCATCACCGCCTTCGCGATGCCGCCGCATTCTTGACCGATCCGCTAGGTCCGAGAAGGACCTGGAGCGGACCGACAGAATGCCAGCACAGATCGGCGGCGTGCGCGTCGTCCATGACGGATGGGCACGCTACCTCGTAGCGGAAGTCATCCAGCCCGACGGCACGCGAATCAGTCGCGAGGTGGAGGATCACGGCCGGGCGACGGCCGTCTTCCCCTACGACCCCGAACGCAAGGTGGCGATGCTCGTCTCGCAGCTGCGGGCGCCGCTCCTCTATGCCGGCGGCCCCGAGAGCATCCTCGAAGCGCCCGCCGGCCTCTTGGAGGACGAAGCCCCGGAGGAGGGGGCGCGGCGGGAGGTCAGCGAGGAAACCGGCATCAGGCTCGGCGCCCTCGATCTCGTGGCGAGCGCGTGGTCGGCCCCCGGCATCTCGACGGAACGGATGGACCTGTTCCTGGGGGCCTATTCGGCGGCCGACCGGATCGGCGTCGGCGGCGGCCTGATGGACGAGAGCGAGGCGGTGACGGTCCACGAGATCCCGCTGGCGGAGCTCGCGGCGATGGTCGGGCGCGGGGCGCTCAGCGACATGAAGACCCTGGTGCTGCTTTTCGCCCTGCAGATCCGCAGGCCGGACCTGTTCGCACCGCACGGGTGAGGGCCGGGGCGCGGAACGCCCCGGCCGTTCGCGATCAGGCGTCTGCAGCGCGCAGGCTGCGGCCGGTCGGCTGCCCCGCCTGACGCAGGGAGCGGCGGCGGTCGGCATCGGCGCCGAGGAGCAGGGCGATGCCCGCGCCGAGGGCGAGGCCGAGGAGCAGCGCCACCGGCAGCACGATCTTCGGCGAGGGCGGGAAGGTCCGCTGAAGGGCCGGCGTCGCCACGGAGATGATGCGCACGTTGGTGGTGTTCAGCCGCTCCTGCTCGCTCGCCTCGCGGGCGCGGCGGAGATAGGCCTCGTACACGCCCTTGCGGGCATCCAGCGTCCGCTCCAGCTCGCGCAGGCCGACATAGGCCCGGTCGCTGACGGTGGTCTCGGTCTTCACCCGGTCGAGGTTGGAGCGGACGGCGGCCTCGCTGGCGGCGGCGCGGTCGTAATCCTTCTGGAGCGTGTCGATGATGCGCTCCTTCTCCCGCTGGATCAGGCGCTGCAGGTCGCGCTGCTGGGCGTATTGCTCGGCCATGGCCGGGTGCCGCTCGCCGAGGCGGGTGGCGAGTTCGGCGGTGTTGCGCGAGAGCGTGGCGTATTGCTGCCGCAGGGCCTGCATTTCGAGGGATTGCAGCATCTCCGGCAGGGCGGTGCTCGGATCCGACGAGCGCATCTTCCGGGCCTGCTCCAGGCGCGACTTCGACTCGGCGGTCTTTATCGCGGAGCTGACGAGCTGCTGGTTCAGGTCGCCGAGCTGCTGGTCGGTGAGAAGACGGCCGCTCGACGCGACGAGCTTATGCTCCTCCCGGTACTTCACGACTTGCCGCTCGGCGTCCTCGACGTCGCGCTTCAGGTTGGCGAGGCGCCCGGCCAGGGCATCGGAGGCGCGCTTGGCCGAATCCATGCGGGCGGCGGCTTCCTCGGCGAAGTAGGCGTCGCCGATGGCGTTGGCGATCTTGGCGGCCTTGGCCGGATCGCGGGATTGCACCGACACGTCGATGACGAAGGTGCGCTCCGGCCGGCGGACGATGATGTTCCGCTGCAGCGTGTCGAGGGCGATGTTCACCGGATCGCGGCTCACGTCCGGCGGCAGGGTGCCCATGACGTTGCGCAGCCAATACAGGAACGGGTTGGTGGCCTCGGGGCGGACGAACTCGTCGTCCCGGTCGAGATGCAGCTTCTCGACCACCCGGCGCAGCACGTTGTCCGACTGGATGACGCGCACTTGGCTTTCGGCGATGGAGACGCCGCTATCCGCCTGGGGCGCGCGGGCGTTCAGATCGTTCTCGACCACGCGCAGGTCGGTCGGATCGACCAGCACCTGGATGTTCGAGGTGTAGCTCGGCGGCAGCAGCCCGAGGACGATGACGGCGGCGGCGACCATGATGAGGCCACCGAGCACGATGAAGGGCGAGCCGCGCCACAGCCGCCGGGCGATGGTGCGCGCGTCCGTACGCGGCTCCATCTCCGGCAGCACCATACGCACCGGCTCGCCGCTGATGCGTGTCGAGAAGTCGAACATACGCCTCGCTCCTTGACTGTCCGTCCCGCGGCCCGTGTGTCTTGATCAGGAACACGGTGTCCCATTTCAAGACAGTTGAACCACTACGAGGACTTACTCAAGACCGATGTCGCAAGCGGCATACCGCGCCGTATACGTCAAAGGCCAATGTTACCTGTGCCGCTTCTTCTGCCAAAGCGCCCGTTCGTCGCTGGCAGGGGGCGGTCAGGGGATCGTGGAACCGGGGGCCGCATAGGCGCGCGGGTCGCCGTCGAGCCGCGCCAGCAACCGGGCCGCATCCTGCGCGGCGAGGTCGTTCCAGCGTCCGACATTGTCCCGCGCCGCCTGGGCGCCCTGGTGGAACTCGTCCGAGGCGACCCAAGCCGCGATGGCGCGCGCGCTGCGCTCGGCGTCGTCGGGGCGGATCAGCAGGCCGGATGCGCCCAGCACCTCGCGGAATACCGGCGCATCCGGGGCGATGACCGGGATGCCGCCGTGCTGCACTTCGAGCAGCGGCAGGCCGAGCCCTTCCGCGTTCGAGGTGGAGAGCAGGGCGTGGCAGGAATCCGCCAGCACGAGCAGGTCGGAATCCGGCAGGTAGCCGTGCCAATGCAGGTACGGAGGCGGGGCGTCGAGGAAGGTGTGCTTCCCCCAGCCGGTGCGGCCGACGATGTGCAGTTCCGCCGGGACGCCGATGCTGTTCAGGGCTTCCACGACGGCGAGGGCGGCCGGGTAGTTCTTGCGCGGCTCGACCGTGCCGATGGCGAGCAGCCGCAGCGGGTCGCTGGGGCGGCGCGGCCCCGGCCCGACGCGCTCGGCGAGCTTGAACACGTCGCGCACCGGGGGGCGGAGCAGGAACACGCTCGCCTCGGGGGAACAGTAGCGGCGCAGGTCCTCGCCCGTCGTGCGGCTGTTCACGAACAGGTTGCGGCCCCAGCGCATCGCCAGGGCGAAGGCTGGGCTGAGATAGGCCCGGCTGCGCAGGCTCAGGTCCTCGGGGCGGCTCACGAGGAAGGTGTCGTGGATGTAGAGCAGGCAGCGCGCGGCGGCCGGCGCGCAGAGGGGCGCGGGCGGGAAGCCGGGGAAGAGGAACAAAGCCTCGGGATCGCGGAGCGCCAGCAGCGGCAGGTCGACCCACTGCCGCAGGATCATCTCCGGGACGGACCGGCTCGTCACCGACCGCACCTCGTGCGGGGCCAGGGCCTCCGACGAGAACAGGTCCATCGTGACGCGCTCGATGCCGGTGACGCGCCCGCGCAGGTGCGTCCGGTCGATGTAGATCCGCTGCCGGCGCTTGAGGGAGCCGTGCATCACACCGCCCTCCCGCGCAACGTGCTGGCGAGATAGAGGCAGCGCCGCACGATGAGCGGCATGCGCCGTCCGAGCACCGCCTGTTTCGTCCGCCGCAACCGCCTGACGAGGGGCGAGGAGGGGGCTTGCACGGTGCCCTCGGCGCCGCGCAGACGCTCGGCCGCGAAGGGGAAGTGCCCGAGCATCGCCGGGGCGAAGGCGGTGCGCGCCGGCCCGTCCGCGATGAGGCCGCGCTCGCGCAGCACGGCGTCGAGGGACAGAGCGGCGGCGGCCGGGCTGTAGCGGTTCTCCAGGGCGATCCGCGCGAAGGCGCCCAGCGCCTGTCGCCCGGCCGCGTCCGCCACGAGGTCGGCGAGTGCCTGCGCCAGGGCGCCGGACCGGGGCTCCACGAGGCGGCCGGACACCCCGTCGATCACCGAAGTGGTCAGGCCGGAGGTGCGGTAGGCCAGGGTCGGCACGCCGCACAGGCCGGCTTCGATCGGCGTCTGGCCCAGCGTCTCGTGACGGCTGGCGGTGACGTGGAGATCGCAGGCGCCGTACCACGCCGCCAGCTCGTCCTCGCTGGCGACGAGGCCCGGCGCGAACAGGGTGTCGAGGCCGAACTTCGAGGGATCGTCCAGGCGGCCGATGGCGACCACGCCGACGCCGGGCCGGGCCACCGCGCGCAGGGCGTCGCGCAGGTCGGCGAAGCCCTTGTCCGGCCCGTCCACGATCACCGACGAGACGAGGATGAGCACGTCGCCCTCGGGCAGGCCGAGGCGCCGCCGCAGCGCGGCCTTGTCGCCGGGGCGGAAGATGCCCGTGGGGAAGGCGAGGCTGACGGGCCGCGTCGCCGCCGGGGCGGGGGCGAGGGCTTCGCTGCGCGCCCGCGTCCAGGCGGAATTGGCCAGCAGCAGGGGGCCCTCCGGCGCGGCCAGCACGGCGCGCTTGCGGGCATGCATCCCCGCGATCCGCCTTGGCGCGAGGGGCGGGTACTCGTCCGGGGTGGGGCAGGTGGCGTCGCAGCCGGTCTCGGCGCGGGTGCAGTCGCGCGGATGGCAGCAGCGCCCGGTGATGGCGAAGAGGTCGTGCAGGACCAGGGCGGTCGGGTAGGCCCCCGCGAGCCGCCCCACCACGTCGAGGCTGCGGGTGGCGCCGTGGACGTTGCCGACCAGCACGAAATCGGGCCGCGCCGCCGCGATGCGTGCCTCGGCCTCGGGGAAGCTGTCGGTCCATTCGGCGGCGGCCGCCCGGGTGGTCAGGATCTCGTGCGTCACCCGATGATGCGCGAGGGCCAGCGCCTCGGACAGGCGGCGATGGGCGACGCCCGCGCCGCCGACCGTGCCCGTGCCCGTGACCGAGACGATGGAGAGCGCCGCGCCGGGCCGGGGCGCCGGCCCGCGCCGCAGGAGGACGGGACGGCCGATCCGCCGCTTGGCCTCGCGCGGCAGGGACGCCCAGTCGCCCCCCGCACCGGCCGTGAACAGGATGCCGTCCGCCTCGTCGAGCCGGCCGTCGAGACCGGGCACATCGAGGCCGAGCACCATGTCGCTATACAGCACGCGCAGGCCCGCCACCGCCGAGGCCCCGCTCAGAGCGAGTTCGAGGGCGAGTGCCGTCAGCGCCCCCGGCGCGAGCATGTCGCCATCACGCAGGACGAGGGTGGCATCCTGTGCCGCCGATGTGTTGGAGATCGCGGTGCGGTGCTCGGGGTAATCCTGACGCTCGATCGAGGCCAGGGTCTCGGGCGAGGCATCCTCCGGGATCAGCACGCGGATCATCGGCCACGGCCGTCCGTCCGGCAGACGCGCCGGGCGGACAGGGCATTCCGGGGCGGCCGCGAAGGGCCAACCCGTGATGCCGCATGCCGCAGGCGGAACTGTGCTCGAACCCGACACGTCCGGTTTGCCACTCGCTCGCAACGGCACTGCAGGGGGTTAACCGGTGCGATGCCTGTGTCGATCCTCGCCGCACCGGATCGTGACGGCAGCCGCCAATACGATCATAGTAAAGCGTGGGTTTCGCGGTCTATATATCGGCCAGGCGTGAAGATATTCTGTCCATAAGGCGCTACGCCGTGACGCGGATGCGCGGCGCCCCGTCCTCCATGCGTCCGATGATCGACGCGGCCGGATAGCCGGCGGCACGGATGCGGTCGAGGATCGCGGAGGCGCTGTCGGCCTCGCAGGAGACGAGAAGGCCGCCCGAGGTCTGCGGATCGGTGAGGAGGTGGCGGCGCCAATCCGGCAGATCCGCCGGCAAATCGACATGGCCGCCGAATGCCGTCCAGTTCCGGTGCGAGGCCCCGGTGACGAAGCCGTCCCGCGCCAGCCCCTCCGCGAGGGGCAGCAGGGGCAGCCTGTCCGCGTCGAGGACGAGGGTGATGCCCGCGCCGCGCGCGAGTTCGAGCCCGTGGCCGAGGATGCCGAACCCGGTCACGTCGGTCAGGGCATGGACCGCCGGGTCGGCGGCGAGGTCGGTGCCGACCTTGTTCAGCAGGGTCGTGGTGGCGACGAAGTCGCGATAGCCGTCCGCGCTCAGGGCCTCGCGCTTTATGGCGGCGGAATAGACGCCGACCCCCACGGGCTTGGTGAGGATCAGCACGTCCCCGGCCTTCGCGTCGGCGTTGCGCCGCACCGCCTCGCGGCGGCAGGTGCCGATGACGGCGAGCCCGTAGATCGGCTCGGGCGTGTCGATCGAATGGCCGCCCGCCACGGGAATGCCGGCCTCGCCGCACTTCTCCGCGCCCCCACGCAGGATCTTCGCGACCACTTCCGGCGCGATCTTGCCCACCGGCATCCCGAGGATCGCCAGGGCGAAGATCGGCCGCCCGCCCATGGCGTAGACGTCCGAGATCGCGTTCGTCGCGGCGATCCGGCCGAAATCGGCGGGGTCGTCCACCATCGGCGTGAAGAAGTCCGTGGTGGCGATGATGCAGGTGCCGTCTTCCTGCTCCCAGACGGCGGCGTCGTCGGCGGTCTCGTTGCCGACCAGCAATTGCTTGAACTGCGCGGCGGCCGGCTGGTCGGCCAGCAGCGTGCGCAGCACTTCCGGATCGAGCTTGCAGCCGCAGCCGCCCCCGTGGGCGAGGCTCGTGAGGCGCGGGCTGTCGGTCATCGCAGGGGCTCCATCGCGGATCGGTTGCCCCCGCCGGGGGCTTGGACGTGGCGGCAAGGTAGTGCGGGCGGCGCGGCAGGGATACCGTCCGCGCCGCGGCCATGGAGGAGTCCGGCGTGAGGGTCCATTTCACCGCCGATACACATTTCGGCGATCCCCGGGCGCTGCGCTTCGACCACCGGCCCTTCCCGGACCTCGACGCGCATGACGAGGGGCTGATCGCGGCCTGGAACGCGGCGGTCGCGCCGGGGGACGTCGTCTGGCACCTCGGCGACTTCGCCCTCGGCCCGCCGCCCGAACGGATCGCGGAGATCCTCGCGCGGCTCAATGGCGAGAAACATCTCATCACCGGCAACATCGACGGGCCGGGGACGCTGGGTGCGCCGGGATGGGCCTCAGTGCGAGCCTATGCGGAAATCGCAGTGGAGGGTCGCGCCCTGGTTCTGTGCCACTACGCCTTCAGGACGTGGAACGGCATCGGGCGCGGGGCGCTGAACCTGCACGGCCACAGCCACGGCAAGCTGACGCCGATGCCGAAGCAATACGATGTCGGGGTCGATCCGATGGGCTTCGCGCCGGTCGATCTCCCGGCCATCCTCGCCTCCCGTCGCCGCAAAGCTCGGCCGGCGACGTGAGGAACCCTTTCGCCAGCGTCGCAGTTGAAGCGGACAGAAGACGAGGGCGGTTTTAGATCTGCCTAAGCATTCGTCAATTAGTCACCTGTTAACGATTAGCAACAGTCGATGCCATGCGAAACCTGAGATCCAGTCTCTCGGCCTGCGTCTTTGGCGTGATCGCCGGTTCGGTCGTTGCCACCTCGGCGTTGGCGGTTCCCGCCTGCATCGAGGCCCGGAAGAAGGTCGATGAGGCGGCGGCCCTGCGCTTCCAGGTCCGCCAGGACATGCGGCTCGGGGACCACGACCGGGTCTGCGACACCCTCGATGAGATCGGCGACCGCTACAACGACGCCCGTGACGCCTTCGACGAGTGCGGCGAGGGCGTGGTGGCCATCGATTTGCGGGGAGAACTCCGGCAGCTCCGCATCGCAAAGAAGATTAACCGCTGCGATTGATGATACGCCGCATTCGCTGAATTTGTGTGCCCGCGCACAGCGGGACCGTTCATTCTCAAACAATCAGACGCAACGGTCGGCTTGAGCGCCGCCGGGGAGCTTGTTCGACCATGTCCAACGCCACGAGCCGCACCGACATCGCCGTTGCGAACGGCCCGTCCTTCGTCGCCGCCCTCTGCGGCTTCGTCAGTTCCATGGTGGCCGCCTCGGCCCTCGTGCTGCTCCTCGTGGCCCTCTGAGCCAGCACGGCCCCCGGCATGCCGGGGGCCTCGTCGCCTCACGGAGTGACGGACCAGAACCGCTGCCGGTTGAACAGGATTTCCTGGACCTTCTGCACCGAGGCGGTCGACACCGGATCCGGACGGCATTGCGGCTCGGGCGGACGCCCGGAGGCCGCCGCCGGAGTGATCGGCAGCTGAGCTGAGACGAGACCGAGCCTCGCCTGGAATTCGGGCTGACGCGCCGCCGTGATGGTCAGGATTGCGGTGATCAGGGCGCCTGCGACGGCACCGAGGGTAAAGTTCAACATACGCGCTACGACCCGCCGGATCTCGATCTGCGGCCTGAGAGCCTTCTCGCGCCATATGTCGGCTGCAAGATGGCAGACGGGACCGAACTCGCCGATTCAACCCATGACTTATCATGGGCCGTGATTCTTGCCAGTTTGTGAAGTGTCTTGGACACATGACTGCAGTCGATCCGAGCCTTCAGCGCAAGATGCAACGTACAGATGCAGTTTCGCGGACTAAAATATATTTGTGATTGGTAATATCGTCTTTCAGTACTGCGATAGCGGCATTCGCCAGTTTTTCAGACCATCGCCATACCCTGCTAACCGATTTCAGATGTCCTCCAGCAAACTCACCGGGTCTTAACTGGTGATGCGCGAGAAGGCGGTTCGTTCGACCGACCCACGAACCCCAAACCGCGCAAACCGAGGATCGCGATGAGCTACGCTGCCAACGCCTACGCCAAGACCTCGCGCAGCGTCCTCACGGCACGAGAAGCGGAGTCGGCCGTGCTGACCAAGGCGTCGCAGCGTTTGCAGATGGTCCGCGACGATTGGGCGAACCAGTCGGGCGAGTTGGTTGCGGCGCTGAACTTCAACCAGAAGGTCTGGACGATCCTCGCGACCTCCGCGACGGACCCGGCCAACCAGCTCCCCGAGGACGTGAAGCAGGGCGTGGCGAACCTGGCCGTGTTCGTGTTCCGTCAGATGATCGAGACCATGGCCGATCCGGCGGCGGAGAAGCTGACGCCGATCATCACGATCAACCTGAACCTCGCCGCCGGCCTCGCCGGGCGCTGAGGCGCCCTCAGGACGCGTCGGCCGGCGCGTCCTTGTCCGCCAGCAGGCTGCGCAGCTGCTCCTCGTAGGCGAGGAGATCCTTGCCCCGCTTCAGGGCGCGATACAGGTCGCCGCCCTGCACCTGCTCGTAGATCGCGGCGATGTAGGGCCGCGTGCTCGGAGCCGCCTCCATCAGGGCGTTCGACTGCTCCACGAAGCTGTTCTCCGCGAGCGTCGGATCATCCGCGAGATACATCAGCGTCAGCGCGAAATAGAGCCGCTTGCACGGGGTGTCGGCCTCCGACTCCGTGATGATGTCGCTCTCGCGCAGGAACTTCGTGTTGGTCTCGATCACGAAGCTCGACCGGCGCGGCCCGTTGCGGATCGCCGCATTCCCGATGATCAGCCGCTCGTCCGGCTTCAGCTCGATTTTCAGCGGCATGGTGCGGCCTCCCTCGCAGGCCCCCTGTCGTAGGAGAGCCGCGTTAACGTTCCGCTAACCGTGAGCCGGCGCCCTGACGCCGCGGTGTTGTTTAGTCATTAACCGAGTTTCACTGAAGCGCCGCGCAGAAACAAAACAGTCTATTATTTTAAGACAGTCGAAAGCCGGCGTGGCCAAATGTTCACTCGCCTCCAAAACGGAGGTGCCTCAACCAGAATGGATACGTCATCATGTCCGGCGTCACGCTCACCGCTGCCACCCGCCAGAACCTGCTCTCGCTGCAGGATACGGCGTCGCTGACGGCCACCACCCAGAACCGGCTCGCCACCGGCAAGAAGGTCTCCTCGGCTCTCGACAACCCGGTCACCTTCTTCACGTCGCAGTCCCTCGACCAGCGGTCGGGCGATCTGTCGAACCTGCTCGACGGCATCTCCAACGGCGTGCAGGCGATCCAGGCCGCCAACCAGGGCATCACCTCCATCCAGAAGCTGGTCGATCAGGCCAAGTCGGTCGCCAACCAGGCCCTCTCGACCCAGATCACCACCACCGGCACGGCTTCGAACGCCTACACCACGGCGACCACCGCCACGACGGTCAACCTGTTCGTGAACGGCTCCTCGACCTCCGCCACGATCCCGGCCAACGCCACGATCGATCAGGCGATCACGGCGCTCAACACCGCCGTGGGTTCCGGCAGCTTCACGAAGGACACCACCGGCACCAAGCTCGTGATGAACGCCAGCTCGGATGTCGAATTCAACACCGCCGGCGACCAGACCGCCCTCGGCTTCGCCGCGGGTTCCGGTACGGCCACGACCTACGGTGCCACCACCGCCGTCGCGCAGAGCGCCGACCTCTCGGTCTCCGGCGTTTCCGCCCGCTCGGCCCTGGCGACGCAGTACAACAGCCTGCTGACCCAGATCGACCAGCTCGCCGGCGACGCGAGCTACAACGGCACGAACCTGATCGGCGGCAAGGGCACGAACAACAACCTGACGATCAACTTCAACGCCAAGGGCAACTCGAACCTCCAGGTCACGGCGACCGACGAGACCTCGAGCGGCCTCGGCCTGAGCGCGATCACCAGCTCGTCCGGCGGCACCGCCGGCCGCGGTAACTTCCTGCTCAACACCGACATCAACACGACCCTGACGAAGCTGACCTCGGCCTCCAACACGCTGCGGTCGGACTCCTCGACCTTCGGCTCGGCCCTGTCGGTCGTGCAGAACCGTCAGGACTTCACGAAGAACCTGATCAACGTCCTCGACACGGGCTCCGCGAACCTGACGAACGCCGACCTCAACGCCGAGGCGGCCAACTCCCAGGCCCTCTCGACCCGCCAGTCGCTGGGCATCTCGGCCCTCTCGCTGGCGAACACCGCCCAGCAGGGTATCCTCCAGCTCCTCCGCTGATCCCAGCGACGGAACCGGAGACGACGACAAGACGGCCGGCGCATTGCGCCGGCCGTTTTCGTACGTGAGGGATGTCTCCGACAGATACGAGCAGGGTTGATCTCGCGAAAGTAGTTTTAACGATCCCGAAAGCATGACCGTGATTGGATAGGGATAACGAGTGGATAACTCGCGCTTCCACCCATCGGGGTCATTTCCATGTCGTCCCAAATCACGCTCACCGCGGCGACACGCCAGAACCTTCTCTCGCTGCAGGACACGGCCGCCCTCCAGGCCACCACCCAGAACCGCCTCTCCACGGGCAAGAAGGTCTCCTCGGCCCTCGACAACCCGGTGACGTTCTTCACCTCGCAATCCCTCGACCAGCGCTCCGGCGACCTGTCGAGCCTGCTCGACGGTATCTCGAACGGCATCCAGACGATCCAGGCGGCGAACCAGGGCATCACCTCGATCCAGAAGCTCGTGGATCAGGCGAAGTCGGTGGCGAACCAAGCGCTCGCCACGCAGATCACCACGACGGGCACCGCCTCCACCGCCTACGCGGTGCCGAACACGACCCAGGCCACGGCGATCAACCTGTTCGTGAACGGCTCCTCGACCGCCGCGACGCTGCCGACCAACGCGACGATCGACCAGACCATCACCGCCCTCAACGGCGTCGTCGGCGCGGGCAGCTTCTCGAAGGACACGACCGGCACCAAGATCGTGATGAACGCCAGCTCGGATATCGAGTTCGCCACCACGGGCGACCAGACCAAGCTCGGCTTCGCGGCCGGCACCGGTACGCCGACGACCTACGGGTCCACCACCGCCGTCGCGCAGAGCGCCGATCTCGTGGTGAACGGCGTCACGTCCCGCGCGGCTCTGGCCACGCAGTACAACAGCCTGCTTACGCAGATCGATCAGCTCGCCACCGACGCCAGCTACAACGGCGTCAATCTGATCGCCGGCAAGGGCACGAACAACAACCTGACGATCAACTTCAATCCGAAGGGCAATTCGAGCCTGATCGTCCAGTCCATGGACGAGACCTCGAACGGCCTGGGCCTCGGCGCGATCACCACCACGTCGTCGGGCAGCAGCGTCTACGGCCAGGGCAGCTTCCTGCTCAACAGCGACATCAATTCGACCTTGACCAGCCTGACCAAGGCGTCGAACCAGCTTCGCTCGGATTCCTCGACTTTCGGCTCCAACCTCTCGGTGGTGCAGAACCGTCAGGACTTCACGAAGAACCTGATCAACGTCCTCGACACGGGCTCGTCGAACCTGACGAACGCCGACCTCAACGAGGAGGCGGCGAACTCGCAGGCCCTCTCGACCCGTCAGTCGCTGGGCATCTCGGCTCTCTCGCTGGCGAACACTGCCCAGCAGGGCATCCTGCAGCTGCTGCGGTAAGCCGCTCAGAGCGCCACGGTCCGGAACCCGGCGAAGACATCCCGCCGGTCCGGGCCGAAGAAGTTGCGGTACATCCCCGTCACCATGCGGGCGCGGGTCGCCCAGGCCCCGCCCCGCAGCACCTTCCGCGTGCCGAAGGACGGCTCGGAATACTCGCGGTAGGCATCCGGCGCGAAACCGGGGAAGGGGAGGAACGCGCTCTCCGTCCATTCCCACACGTTGCCCATCATCTGCCGGCAGCCCCACGGGCTGTCGCCGTCGGGACAGGCGGCGACATCCACCGTGCCGAGCCACGCGCCGTCGAGGTTGGCGCGGCCGGCGTCGGGCGCCGCCTCGCCCCAGGGATAGGTGCGCTTCGTCCCGCCGAGGCTTCCGTCGGACGCGCGTTCCGCGAGCGCCGCCGCCTCCCATTCCGCCTCGCTCGGCAGCCGCCGCCCCGCCCAGCGGCACCACGCCCGCGCCTCGTGCCAATTCACATGGATCACCGGGCGGTGGGGCTTCAGCGGCTCGTGGGTCTCGAAGACGCGGACCTCCCAGCCCGCCGCGCCACGGCGCCAGTAGACCGGATGCGTCGCCCCCGATTCGGCAAGCCACGCCCGTCCGTCGGCATCCCAGTGGCGCGGCTCGCCATAGCCGCCATCCTCCACGAAAGCCGCGAACTCGGCGTTGGTGACGGGCGCCTGAGCGATGCGGAACGGGGCGACCTCCACCGGATGCGCCCATTTTTCGTTGTCGAAGACGAAGCGCGCCGCGTCACGCTCGGCGCCGAGGCGCAGGATTCCGCCGCCGACCGCGACATCGCCCGGCAGGGGCCCGGCCTCGTCGGGGGAGGGGGGCGCGAAGCGGGGACGGGGCTGGCCGAGCGTCTGGCGTGTATAGGTGAAGGCCTCGGCGTGCATGTCCTCGTGCAGGCCGGTCAGGCGGTAGAGATAGGCCTCGTCCGGCGTCGGCTCCCGTCCGGTGAGCCGGGCGGCGAGGGCATCCTGCACCTGCTCCATGTAGGCGAGGGTGCCGTCGAGCGTCGGCAGCGGCAGGTCCCAGCGCGTTGCATGGGGCACGGCAGCCGAATCATAGAGGGAATCGGCATCGGCCCGCAGGGGCGGGCGCCCGTCGAGCCCGCGCAGGACGAAGTGCTCATGGAACCACGCGAGATGGCCGATCTCCCACAGCAACGGGTTCACGATGGAAAGGCGCGGACCCATCAGGGCCTCGCCGTCGAGGCCATCGAGCAGGGCGAGCGTCCGCGCGCGGGCATCGCGCAACGGCGCCATGAGGTCGGTGTCCTGCACGGCCATCTCCGCTTCCCTGTTTCCGGCGTGGTCTCGGTGGCCTGACATGCGCATCGCCATTGCGACACCCCATGCCGCGACCCGTCGCACGGGAAACCGTGCCACGGCGACGCGGTGGGCCGGCTTCCTCAGGGAACTCGGTCACGAGCCCGCGATCAACCCCGCGCCGGGCACGGAGGGCGACCTGCTCATCGCCCTCCACGCGTGGCGCAGCGCCAAGATCGTCGCCCGCGTCCGCGCCGAACATCCCGACAGGCCGATCGTGGTCGTGCTGACCGGGACCGACCTGTACCATTTCCTCGCGTCCGATCCGGGGCCGACGCTGCGCTCCCTCGACCTCGCGGACCGCCTCGTCGGCCTGCACGACAAGGTCGCCGACGCCCTGCCGGAGCGGTACCGTTCGAAGCTGCGGGTGATCCACCAATCGGCGCGGGGGCGGGCCGCGCGGGAGGCCCCGCTCGCGGACGTGTTTGAGGTGCTGGTCGTCGGGCATCTGCGGACGGAGAAGGACCCGTTCCGCGCGGCCCTGGCCGCGAGACGCCTGCCGCCCGATTCACGGGTGCGGATCGTCCATCTCGGCGCGGCGCACGATCCCGCCTGGGCCGAGGCTGCCGCAGCCGAGCAGCGGGACAACCCCCGCTACGTCTGGCTTGGCGACCTACCGGCCGCGCGTGTGCGACGGATGATGGCCCGCGCCCGGCTGATGGTCCTGTCCTCGATCATGGAGGGAGGGGCGAACGTGATCTCGGAGGCCCTTGTTTCGGGCCTGCCGGTCCTCGCCTCGCGGATCGACGGGTCGGTGGGCCTGCTCGGCGAGGAGTATCCAGGCTACTACCCGACGAGCGACACCGCCGCCCTGGCCGACCTGCTCGGGCGGGCCGAGACCGAGCCGGCTTTCCTCACCGCCCTCGAGGCCGCCTGCGCGGTGCGGGCGCCGCTGTTCACGCCGGAGCGGGAGAAGGCCGGGCTCGGCGAACTCCTCGCCGAGATTGCGTAGCGCTATTTTTTCGAAGCCTCGTAGCGCGCCTTGTTCTCGGCGTTCGGCGGGTAGAGGCCTGGCAGGGCCGCGCCTTGGTTGACCTCGTCCATGATCCAGCCCTCGAACCGCTCCTGTTCGGGGGCGAGTTCGAGCACCGTCTCGATCAGGGCGGCGGGAATCAGTACGGCGCCGTCCGCATCGGCGACGATGATGTCGTCGGGGAACACCGCGACGCCGCCGCAGGCGATGGGCTGCTGCCACGCCACGAAGGTGAGGCCCGCCACGGAGGGCGGCGCGGCGCCGCCCTGGCACCAGACCGGGAGGCCGGTGCCGAGCACGCCTGCGAGGTCGCGTACCACGCCGTCCGTCACGAGGGCGGCCACGCCCTTCTTCGCCATGCGCGCGCAGAGGATGTCGCCGAAGATGCCCGCATCGGTCACGCCCATGGCATCCACGACGGCGATGCAGCCCTCCGGCATCGCCTCGATGGCGGCGCGGGTGGAGGTGGGGGACGACCACGATTCCGGCGTTGCGAGGTCCTCCCGCGCGGGCACGAAGCGCAGGGTGAAGGCCCGGCCGACGAGGCGCGGCTGGTCCGGCCGCAGGGGCCGGGGGCCGCGCAGCCACACGTTGCGCAGACCCTTCTTCAGAAGAATCGTGGTGATGGTGGCCGTGGTGACGCCCGCCAGCGTCTCGACGATCCGCGCGTCGTTCGACATCCGCGATTTCTCTCTCGTAGCGGCGGGCCTGCCCTTAGCCGCCGGTCATCGGGGGGAAGAAGGCGATCTCGCCGGCTCCGGCGATGGGGGTGTCGGGCTTGGCGTGCACCCGGTCGATGGCCGCGCGCACGATCCCCGGATTCTCGAAGGCGTAGGCGTATTCCTCGCCCCGCCCGGCGAGCCAGCGGGCGAGGTCGGCCACGGTGACGACCTCCGGCGGGGGGGTGAGGGTTTCCTCGGCCTTGCCGACGCGCTCGCGCACCCAGGCGAAATAAACGAGCTTCATGCGGCCCTAGCGCGGATCGTTGATGACGTGGCGGATGCCGGCCCTCATGTAATCCCACCCGGTCCAGATGGTGAGGGCGGCGGCGAGCCACAGGAGGGCGAGGCCGATGGCCGTGGTTCCGGGCAGGATGATCTCCCCGGCCGGGCCGGCGACGAGGAAGCCGAGCGCAATCAACTGCACCGTGGTCTTCCACTTGGCGATCCGGCTCACCGGCACGCCGACCTTCAGCTCGGCGAGATATTCGCGCAGGCCCGAGACCAGCACCTCGCGGCACAGGATGACGATGGCCGCCCAGACCGAGGAGCCCGTGATCGTGTGGTCGGCCGCCAGCATCAGCAGGCAGGCGGCCACGAGGAGCTTGTCGGCGATGGGGTCGAGCATCCGGCCGAGGGCCGAACTCTGCTGGTAGGTCCGCGCCACGTAGCCGTCGAGGTAATCGGTCACGGCGGCGACCACGAAGACCACGAACGCCACGGAGCGGGCGGTGATCGATTCGGGGTAGAACAGCAGCGCGACCATCACCGGCACGGCGACGAGCCGCCCATAGGTGAGGCAGTTCGCCAGGTTCCAGGCCGGTGAGCGTCGCCGAGGCAAGACCGCGTTCATTGGGGGCGTGAAATCAGAGCGCGGCAATCCCGTCAACGGCTCGGCCCCATTCTCGTGCTCCGGCTCATGCGCCGGCATGGAAGAAGTCGTAGACGGCACGGGCCGTCGCCGCGTTGACGCCGGGCGCCTTGGCCAGATCCTCGTAGGCCGCGCGCTCGATCGCCTTCACCGTCCCGAAATGGTGGAGCAGCGCGCGCTTTCGAGAGGGGCCGACCCCGGCGATTTCATCGAGGGGGTTCTTCGTCATCTCACGTTTGCGTTTGGCCCGGTGGGTGCCGATGGCGAAACGGTGCGCCTCGTCGCGCAGGCGCTGGATGAAATACAGGGTCGGGTCGCGGGGCGGCAGCTTGAAGGCCGGCTTGCCGGGCACGAAAAAGGTCTCGCGGCCGGCATCCCGGTCTCGCCCCTTGGCGATGCCGACGAGAGGCACGTCCTCGACGCCGATGGCGGCGATGGCCGCACGGGCGGCCTCCAACTGGCCCTTGCCGCCGTCGATCAGCACGAGGTCGGGCCAGGCGGGGAAGGCATCGGCATCCATCGCGTCGGCCTCCGGCACCGGCTCAGGCGCGCCGCCCTCGGCGGCAGCCACGGCCGCCTCCGGCGCGTTGCGCGGCGCGTCCTTCACGAGGCGCTTGAACCGGCGCTGGAGGACTTCGCGCATCATCCCGAAATCGTCGCCGGGGGTCAGCTCCTCGGACTTGATGTTGAAGGTGCGGTAATACTGCTTCATGAACCCTGTCGGCCCGGCGACGATCATCCCGCCGACCGCGTTCGTGCCCATGATGTGCGAGTTGTCGTAGACCTCGACGCGCCGCGGCGCCTTGTCGAGGCCGAGCGCCTGCCCGAGGGCCGTCAGCAGCTTGCCCTGCGAGGCCGTGTCCGCGAGGCGGCGGGCCAGCGCCTCCTTGGCGTTGCGCTGGGCGTAGTCCACAAGATTCTTGCGCTCGCCGCGCAGGGGCCGGTGGATCTCCACGCGGTACTCGACCCGGCTCGACAGGGCGGCGCCCACCAGTTCCGCATCCTCGATGGCGTGGCTCGTGAGCACGACGCGGGGCGCGGGCTTGTCGTCGTAGAATTGGCCCATGAACGAGCCCAGCACCTCGTCGGCCGTCATGGAGCGGTCGGCCTTCGGGAAGTAGGCGCGGTTGCCCCAGTTCTGGAAGTTCCGGAAGAAGAACACCTCGATGCAGAACTGCCCGGCCTGCTCGTCCAGGGCGAACACGTCGGCCTCCTCCACGCCCTGCGTGTTCACCCCTTGCACGCCCTGGATGGCGGAGAGGGCGGCGATGCGGTCCCGGAAGCGGGCGGCGCGCTCGAACTCCATCGCTTCGGAGGCGGACTGCATCTCGGTGCGCATCCGGTCCTTCACGGCGTTCGACTTGCCCGCGAGGAAGGCGCGGGCGGAATCCGCCATCGCGGCGTAATCCTCCGTGCCGATCTCCCCCGTGCAGGGGCCGGAGCAGCGCTTGATCTGGTAGAGCAGGCAGGGCCGGGTGCGGTTCTCGTAGTAGCTGTCGGTGCAGGTGCGCAGCAGGAACGCCCGTTGCAGGGCGTTCACCGTGCGGTTCACCGCCCAGACGCTGGCGAAGGGGCCGTAATAATTGCCCTTCCGCCGCCGCGCGCCGCGATGCTTGACGATCTGCGGGGCGGGACCATCCTCGGTGACGAGGATGTAGGGGAAGGACTTGTCGTCCCGCATCAGCACGTTGAAGCGCGGCTTCAACTGCTTGATCAGGTTGGCTTCGAGGAGCAGCGCCTCGGTCTCGGTGGCGGTGGTGACGAACTCCATCGCCGCCGTCTGCGAGATCATCCGCGCGATGCGGTTCGAATGCGCCTGGCCCCGGGCATAGGAGCCCACCCGCGCCTTCAGGTTCTTGGCCTTGCCGACGTAGAGGACATCGCCCTTGTGGTCGAACATCCGGTAGACGCCGGGGGACACGGGCAGCGTGTTCCAGAACCGGCGGATCACCTCCGTGCCGGCCTGCACCGCTCCCGGCTCGAAATCGAAGTCGATCTCGGCAGAGGGCTCGGCCGTCAGCGAGGTATCCGGCTCGTCGGCATCCTCGAACGCGGCCGCGCGGCCGTCGTCGAAGGTGTCGGGGGGCAGGTCGTTGAGGGCTCTGCGGCTCATCCCGCGAATGTAGGCGCTTTCCCGCGCCTGTGCATCGCGGAGTTGCGGTTCAATCGAACAGCGCGTCGATATCCGACTGATCGACGTGGCCCGGATCGTCGGGCAGCTTCGGCCCGTTGAGCAGCCCGCGCTCCTCGTCCTCGGCCTGCGGCGTGGTCGTGGCCACGATGTCGCGGAAGCTGTCGAGGGCGGACCAGGCGGCGATGACGCGGTCGAGGTGCTCCTCGATGAACTTCATCACCTGGACGATCTTGCTGATGCGCTGCCCGGTAAGGTCCTGGAAGTTGCAGGCCTCGTAGGCATTCACGACGCGGTCGAGGATCGCGTCCACATGTGGGCGGGCATCGGCCGTGAGGTTCAGGGAGCGCAGCACCGCCGCGTGGCTTTCCACGTCCTCGACCACGCTGAGGAGCGTCGTCGTGGCGCGCTCGGTGGATTCCACCACCGCGTCGAGTTCGTCGGCGGCCCGGCGCATGCCCTTGCCGTTCGATTCCGAGCGGTGGAGGGCGGCGAGGTCGGCCTTGGTGCGGACGATGGCGTCCTTCATCGAGTCGAGTTCGCCGCGCATCGCCAGTGCGTCGTTGAGCTCCTTGCGACAGGCTTCCACCGTCTCGCTGGCGCTCAATTGCATGATCCGGCGGAGATCTTTGATCGCCGATAGGATCTCCTCCGAGCGTTCAGGCTGCGGCAGTTCGATCGGCGCCGGGGTCTCAAGGCCCAGGCTCTGCTCGATACGGTAGCGTTTGGTCTTCATCGGTCGGCTGACGGCCTGCGCTTGCTCGATTGGCCTAGGATTGTCCGAAAACCATTAGCGGACTGTCACCGCGCGGCGAACTTGTTGCGCCGATGTCCGCGGCGTCTGTGCGGCACTTCGCGCCTTTGAGGAAATTCGCGGCACGGGCACGCAATTGACGGTTGATTCACGTTGAAATCTTCCACCCGTGGACGGGGGCCGATTGGTGAGTCGTTCACCATGAACTTCAACGGCATTGCGCCGATCGGGAGCCGATGATCCGCGCCATTGGACGAGGGGTCCGCCGCGGAGTGGCTGCGATGAAGAGTGGAAGGGTCGTTTCGGTCGCCGGTGTTCTGCTGGCGACATGGCTCTGCGGGCCGGCTTCGGCCCAGCAGGCGCGCTATGCCGAGGCCGCGCCGACCGGCGGCTACGGCGGCGGGCTGATCGAGTATCTCGTGACCGGCCGGGCCGACAGCCCCGTCCGGGGCAACTGGCCGCGCCCGAACGCGGCGGTGCAGCGGCAGGCGGCGATCATCACCGGAGACCGGGTGCCGCCCTACGGCGAGCCCTCGTTCATGCCCTACGCGGCCCCGTCCGCGCAGGCCGCGCCGCCGCTGCCGATGCAATCCGCCGCGCCGGCCCCGGAGTACCGGGTGAGCCAGGAGATGGACCCGCAATATCTCCGGCAGGAGGTCCCCTTCGACGGGGCGCAGCGGCCCGGCACCATCGTGGTCGACACCACCTCGAAGCACCTGTTCCTCGTCCAGCCGGGCCACAAGGCGATCCGCTATGGGATCGGCGTCGGGCGGCCGGGCTTCTCGTGGAGCGGCCTCAAGACGGTGAGCCGCAAGGCCGAGTGGCCGGATTGGATCCCCCCCGCCGAGATGCTGGCCCGCCGGCCCGACCTGCCGCGCCACATGGCCGGCGGCCCGGCCAACCCCCTCGGGGCGCGGGCGCTCTATCTCGGCTCGTCGCTCTACCGCATCCACGGGACGAACGAGCCGAACACGATCGGCCGCAACGTGTCCTCCGGCTGCATTCGCATGATGAACGAGGACGTGATCGACCTCTACGAGCGCGTGCCCGTCGGCACCCGCGTCGAGGTGCTCTGAGCCAACGAAAAGGGCCCGGCTGGAGGCAGCCGGGCCCTCGTCGGATCAGGTCGTGGTGGTTGGATCAGGTCCAGTCGCTGTCGTCGCCGCCGCCCAGGTCGCCGCCGAAATCGCCGCCCTGGTCGCTCCAGCCGGCATCCTGGAAGCCGGCGCTGTCGTTGCCGCCGCCAAGCGCCGAGCCGAGATCGTCGGTGCCGCCGCCCGCGCCGTCGCCGTAATAGTTGTTCACCACGGTCTCACCGCCGCCGCCGAGACCCGCCGACGCGGCGCTGCCGAGGGCCGAGTGCCCGCCCGCGAAGGCGTTGGAGAGGGCGCTGCCGAGGAGCATGCCGCCCGCCGCGCCGGCCGCCATCGGCAGCGCGGTGGCGAGGAAGCCGCCGCCACGAGCCGGGGCCTGCTGACCGCCCGCCCACGGGCCGCCCTGCTGCGGATAGCCACCCTGCTGGGGATAGCCTTGCTGCGGGGAGCCGCCCGGCTGCGGCGCGTAACCCGGCTGCTGGCCGCCCCACGGCTGGCCGGAGGGGCGCTGCTGCTGCGCGTAGCCCTGCTGGGGCTCCTGCGGACGGGACGAGCTGCCGCCGCCGAAGATGCTCGACAGGAAGCCGCCGCCACCCGAGGATTGCGACGAGGCCGACTGGTGCTTGGCCTCTTCCAACTGCTGGTTGAGGCTCTTGATCGCCTCTTCCTGCACGTAGATCAGCTGCGCCATCGCGTAGGGCGCGTAGGGCTGCGTGCGAAGCTTCTCGGCGATGAAGCGTTCGGCATCGGCGTCGCGCGGCTGGCTCTGGGCCTGCTGCAGACGCTGGAAGATGCCGGAAATGATATCGCGTTCCTCGCTGTTCATCGGAACCTCCTCGGATCGGACACACGACCGGCGGCGCACCGCGCGGCTTGGGCAGGACATGGGATCGCGGTGACGCTTTGTCAGGGGCGCCTTGCAAAATTGTCATGCCGCCGAAGGCAGGTCCCGAAACGAAAAAAGCCCGGCCGAATGGCCGGGCTCCCGAAGCCGCGGCCGAAGCCGCGGCGGTTGAGGTCTTAGTACGAGCCGAACTTGTAGTTCACGCCGGCGCGGACGACGGCGAACTCGGTGTCGCGGCGGGTGTTGGCCGGGCCGGAAACGAGGGTGACGCCGGGGGTGGTGGTGGAGACGAGGGCGCCGCCGATGTTCTGGGCGAACGAGCCGGCGGTGCGGCGGTTCTGCTCGAGGTTCACGTAGAGGCCTTCGACCTTCAGGGTGACGGCCGAGGAGCGGAAGAAGTTCAGGAACGAGTCGGTCGGGAGAGCGTACTCGACACCGCCGCCGACGGCGTAGCCGGTCTGGAAGTCATCGGAGTTGACGCCGGTGCCGAACTGACGGCCGCCGCCGGAGCCGTAGGCGAAGCCGCCGGTGGCGTAGACGAGGGTGCGGTCGAAGGCGTAGCCGAGGCGGCCGCGCACGGTGCCGAAGTAGTCGAGGCCCGAGAGGCCGTTCGGGTTGAAC
Source organism: Methylobacterium sp. TK26 (assembly GCF_055361565.1). Lineage (NCBI taxonomy): Bacteria > Pseudomonadati > Pseudomonadota > Alphaproteobacteria > Hyphomicrobiales > Methylobacteriaceae > Methylobacterium > Methylobacterium sp. TK26. Next base: position 4,410,256 of record NZ_CM143965.1, read on the forward strand.
ACCAGGGTGCCCGGGATGATGGCGGAGCCGTTGGCGCCGATGGCGGAGAAGCGGTTCCGCTGGCGGCCGAAGTCGGCGTACTGGGCGTCGGCTTCGATACCGACGACCACGCCCGAACCCGGGGTGAACTGGTAGTTGTAGCCGATCTGGCCGCCGCCGACGAAGCCTTCGTTGTTGTTGGAGTTCGAGAAGGCGAGGACGCCGCTCTGGAGGGTGTTGCCGGTCGCGAAGATGGCGTTACCGGGGGAGACGCCGACGACGGTCGGGGCGCGGCTGGAGGAGGCGTCGAAGCCGTAACCGGCGTTGAAACCGGCGTAGAAGCCCGTCCAGGTGAAGACCGGCACCGGGGTGAAGATCGGCGGCGGGGCGGCGCGGCGCGGCAGGTCGGCGGCCGAAGCGGCGGCGGTCAGGCCGGCGAGGCCGGCGAGAGCGGAGGTGGCGCGGAGAAAGAATTTCATGGTGACGGTCCTCATAGGTGGCCCGGCTGCGCCGGCCCGAACTGGTTGATCCAGCGGTTCCGAGGTCGCTTTTGCACGACGATGCCACCAGCTGCTGATGCAGCCCCTTGCGGCGGCCCGCCTTTATCCTCGTTACCTTGACGCTCTAAACGCACCCGAATGGTCAAGGTTCGCTTGCTGCCACGCTTTTTTTGCGGCTTCCCGTTTGACAGATTGTCGCACCCCCCTTTCCACCCCGTCAGTGGGTGAGGGCGATGGCCGAGATGAGGCGGCCGTAATCGGGCTCGCTGCGGTGGGTGGTCCGGCGGAAGCTGTAGAAGCGGTCGGGCTCCGCGTAGGTGCAGCGGTTGAGGGCGGCGGCCTCGCCGATCCCCGCCTCGCTGAGGCGCGTCAGGATGAATCCGGGGAGGTCGAACTGCGCGTGGCCGGGCTTCGTGCCCCGACCGAGGAACCCATCCATGCCGGGCGCCTCGGCCTTGAACCGGGCGATGAAATCCGGGCCGACCTCGTAATTGGATTGGCTGATCGTCGGGCCGAGCACGGCGACGATGGAGGAGCGTTCCGCCCCGAGTTTTTCCATGGCCGCGACCGTGGCGCCGATCACCCCGGTCAGCGCGCCTTTCCACCCGGCATGAGCGGCGCCGATCACGCGGTTCTCCGGGTCGGCGAACAGGATCGGGCCGCAATCGGCCGTGGCGATGCCCAGCGCGAGGCCGGGCACCCGCGTCACCATCGCGTCGGCCTTCGGACGCGCGTCGGCGGGGAAGGGCGCCTCGACCGTCACCACGTCGGCCGAATGGACCTGATACAGGCTCACGATCCGATCGGAGGGCAGGCCGAGGGCGGCGCACATCCGCCCGCGGTTCTCGGCCACGGCCTCCGGCCGGTCGCCGGAGCCGAGCCCGCCATTCAGCGAGGCGTAGATTCCTTCCGACACCCCCCCGACGCGGGTGAAGAAGGCGTGGCGGATGACCGGATGCGAGGACAATTCCGGTGCCTCGATGAACTGGCCTGCGCTCATAGCCCCGCCCTCACGTCAACTCTGACGCCCGGATAGCCCAAGGCGATGCGCGTGGCGATGTGATACCGATGTTGCAGTGCCGCATTATATGGGCATGGCTGGCTACGGCCGGCGGCACTTCCATGGAGGACCGCCATGCAACAGACGGACGAAAACGAGCGTCAGGAGCAGACCGCGCCGCACAAGATCGCAGGCGCACAGCGGGCTCCGGTTCCCTGTTACGAGCTTCCGGAACCCAAGGCCGAGGTCTCGGACGCCGAGGGGCAGAAGGCCCCGAAGGACACCACCTCCGGTTTCGGCTCCTTCGAGAGCTGAACCCCCGGCAAACGCGCCTCCCGCGACACGCGCGGGGGGCGCCTCACCCCGGCGAGAGGCCGGGCAGCGGCCCGAGGCCCGGTGCCGCCACCGCCATCACCTTGAACAACCGCCCCATTCCCTCGGGCCTGTCATCCGTCAGCCGTGCGACGGCGGCATCGATGGCCTCGGCCTGGGCGTCATCCGCCCGCAGCCGGAGTTTCGCGGCGCGCTCTCGCAGGCCGAGCGCGGCCAGGAACGCGCCCTGATCGGTCGGCCCATGGACCGTTGCGCCCGCCTCTCGGGCAGCGAGTGCCAGGGCCGCGAAATCGACGTGGCAGGTCAGGTCGGCCTCGCCCGGCGCGGCGAGGGGATCGGCGAAGGCATGCCCCGACAGGGCCTGCAACGTGTCGCCGAACCCGGGGCGGACATGCCCGTAATCGAAGGCGAGGAGCACGCCGCCCTGCGCGCAGACCCGTCTGGCGAGGGCGCGCACGAGATCGAGGCCCGGTCCCGGTACCGAGACCACGGCACCGGTCGGCGCCTGGGCGGCGATGCCCGGCGTCGGTTCCGGCGCGAGTCCGAAGGCGAGACCGCCCTCGGATCCGAGCCCGACCAGTCGCTCATGCCAGCCATCGGGCGCGCGGACGAACTGGCGCACCGGCAGGCAATCGAAGAACTCGTTGGCGATGAGGATCGCCGGTCCGTCCGGCAGCGTGTCGGGGGAGGCGTGCCATGTGGCGCCGGCCCCCGCGAGCCGGCTCTCCTGCGCCTGCCGCAGAACGGGGCTCGTCTCCACGAGGTGGGGGGCGATGCGCACCCCCGGCGCGGCGGCGCCCAGAGCCCGCAGGGCGTCGGCCATCAGCGTGCCCCGCCCGGGGCCGAGTTCGGCGATCAGGAGCGGGTCCGGCCCGCCCATGGCCCGGTGCACATAGGCCGCCCAGGCGCCGACCAGTTCGCCGAACATCTGCGTGATCTCGGGGGCGGTGGTGAAGTCGCCCCGCGCCCCGAGGGGATCGCGCGTGCGGTAATAGCCGTGAATTAGGTGACCGAGGCACAGGGCCATGTAGCGGTCGATGCCGATCGGCCCCGTCTCGCGGACGATGGCCGCGATCTCGCGCCCCAGCGGTGTCACGCCTCGGCGCGCGCGGCCGGCGCCTCCTCGTCCGTTGCGGCGGCCGTCCGCTTCGGCCGGGTGCGGCCCGTGGCGGCGAGGACGATATAGGTCAGCCCCACCAGCATCATCGGGATGCAGAGGAGCATCCCCATCGTCACGCCGCCGCCCATCGGGCCGAGGCCGTTGCCGAACAGGAAGCCCAGTTGCGCGTCGGGCTCGCGGAAGAACTCGCAGGCCGTCCGCGCCACGGCGTAGCCGAGCACGAAGATGCCGCCGAGAAGGCCCGGCTTGCGGAAGCCGAAGCGCCGCACGCAGATCGCCATCACGATGAAGAGCAACAGGCCCTCCGTCGCCGCTTCGTAGAGCTGGCTCGGGTGGCGCGGCACCGGCCCGCCGGTCGGGAAGACGATCGCGTAGGGGAAGTCGGGGGCGATCCGGCCCCACAACTCGCCGTTCACGAAGTTGGCGATGCGGCCGAAGAACAGGCCGATGGGCACGACCACCGCGCCGATATCGAGGAGCGTGTAGCCGTTGAGCCCCCGCGAGCGCGCAAACAGCAGGAAGGCGAGGATCGCGCCGAGGAAGCCGCCGTGGAAGGACATCCCGCCGTTGCGGATGGCCAGGATCTCCCACGGGTCGGCCATGTACATCGGCAGGTTGTAGAACAGCACGTAGCCGATGCGTCCGCCGAGGACGACGCCGAGCGCCACCCACACGACGAGATCGTCGATGTCGGTCGGAACGGGGCGCTTGACCACGCCCCACAGCCGGTCGGCCATCACGAGGCGGCGCGCGTAGTACCACCCGCCGATCAGGCCGGCGATGTAGGCGAGGGCGTACCACTTGATGGTGATCGGCCCGATCGCGATGGCGACGGGATTGATTGCCGGAAATGGCAGGGCGAGGAGCGGCATGGGCGGGATCTCCGCGGCGGGAGTGGCGCCGCAGGCCCGCGCCGTCAACCCCGGCGCAGGATCAGGAACCCGTGTCCGTCCGGCCCCGTGCCGTAGCAGGCGCTGCCGTCCGAGGAGAGCCGCGCGCCGCGTAACGATCCCGCGAGGGCGGCCGGGTCGTCGGCTGAGACGACGAACCGCGTGCTCGCCCGGTCGGACGGCCCGTAGGGTTGCGCCGGCCGGCTCCGCACCGGGGCGCGGTAATGCAGAAGCTCCACATGCGGGGCGGGCGCAGGGGGCGCCAGGGCGATCACGTCCACGACCGGATCGGGCAGGCCGTCGAGCCGCGCTTGCTCCGGCCCCTGGTTCAGCCCCCGCTCGGAGACCGTGAGGCCGAGCCCTTCGAGGCAGGCGATGGCGGCTTCGCGATCGCTGACGGTGATGGCCGAATGGTCGAGCCCGAGGAACAGGCCGGGGGCGTCGGCCCAGCGCGCGGCGGGCTTGCCGCCGGGGAAGTGGATGAGTTCGAGGGGGTGCCCGTCCGGGTCGCGGAACTTGTAGGCGACGACGCCCCCGGTGGAGGGTGGCAGCACCTGCGGCCCGCCCTGGCTGATCGGCTCGGCCACGAGCCCGCGCGTGGCAGCCGCCATGTCGCGCACGACGATGGCGAGGTGCTGGAAGACCGGATCGGTCGCATCCGCCCCGGCAGGGTAGGGGGCTCCCGGCGGATCGGCCTGCACGAAGGCGACGTGCTGTTCCCCGAGGCGCATCCGCAGCCGCCGGCCCGACAGGCCCAGCGCCTCGGCTTCCGCCAGCGGCACCGGCTCCGGCGGGGCTTCGGATGCGAAGCCGAGGTGGTCGCGGTAGAAGCGCTCCGTCCGGTCGAGGTCGGCGACGGTGCGGTCGAAGCGCAGGATCGCGCGGATGCCGGTCACGGCCGGCTTGCCCCGCGCACGTTCGTATAGATGGCGTAGACCGTGTGCGACGCGCACAGGAATAGGCGGCTGCGGTTGCGCCCGCCGAAGGTGAAGTTCGCCACGGTGGAGGGCACGAGGATCTTGCCCAGCAACTCGCCGCCGGGATCGAGGCAATGCACCCCATCGCCGGCGCTCGACCAGAGATTGCCGTCCTCGTCGCAGCGAATGCCGTCCGCGTTGCCGGGGTCGATGGTGCAGAACACCCGCCCGCCGGAGAGCCGCCCGTCCTCGCCGACGTCGAAGACGCGGATGTGCTGCACCGGTTCGGCCGCGAATTGAAGGCCGGTCTCTACGATGTAGAGGCGCGTCTCGTCGGGCGAGAAGCATAGGCCGTTCGGCCCCTGGAAATCGTCGGCCACCACCCTGAGCGAACCGTCGCGGGGATCGAAGCGGTAGACGTTGGCCGGAAGCTCCGCCTCCTGCTTGCCGCCCTCGTAATCGGTCTGGATCCCGTAATGCGGGTCGCTGAACCAGACCGTCCCGTCCGACTTCACGACGATGTCGTTCGGCGAGTTGAGGCGCTTGCCCTCGTAGCGCTCGACCAGCGAGGTGATGCTTCCGTCGAGTTCGGTGCGGTGGATGCGCCGGCCCCGGTGGGCGCAGGAGAGGAGCCGCCCCTCGCAATCGCGGGTGTGGCCGTTCTCGAAGTCGCTGTCCCGGCGGAAGACGCTGAGGCCGCCGCCCTCGCTCCAGCGCATCACCCGGTTGTTCGGCAGGTCGGAGAACAGGAACTCGTCCCTGTCCCCGAACCAGACCGGACCCTCGGTCCAGCGGAAGCCTTCGGCGAGCTTTTCCAGTTCCGCGTTCGGCAGCACGCAGCGCTTGAAGCGCGGCTGGGTCAGTTCGTACCCATCCATGGCGCGGTTCTTACTTGAAGCGGCCGGGCTGGTTGATCGTCGGCGTGACCTCAAGCCCGGTCACGATCATCGCGCAGGGCTCGTCGCCCACCGTGCCGGAGAGATGGCCCTTCTTGCCGTCGCGCTCCTTGGTGTTCTGGTCCTCGCCCATCATCAGTTCGCCCGGCCCCATCTCGACGCGGGTGCCATCCATGGTCTCCACGAACCAGCGGCCGGAGAGGATGGCGATCCATTGCGGGCGGGGGTTCTCGTGCCACTCGCCGACCCAGCCGACCGGCAGGACGGTGAAGGTGACGCCGGCTTGCGTCTTCTCCTGCTTGTCGTTCCATTGCGGCGCGGTCTGCGGATCGACGCCCTCGAACTTGAACTGCGTCAGCTCGCACTTTGTCTGCCGGCTGATCCCGTCCGCGTCGGTGTAGACGTGCCAGTAGGCCATCGTCGGAGGGGTCGGCTCGCTCATCGTCGCTCCTTGCGCCGCCTCGTGCGGTCGTCCGGGCAACGTCGTTCGCGGCGGCGGGTTGCCGCCCGCCCTCGCAGGGGAGGGCGGAACGAGGGGCAGGGCTGCGCCCCCCGCCGCGAGGGCGAGGGCTTGGCGGCGGTTCAAACGGTCAGTCGGTTCGGTCATGGCCCCTCCGCTCGAAAGGACGGATGAGGCCGGCACTTACATCCGGTCGGGCAGGCGGTCGTCCTGCGCGAGGTTCGAGAAGCGGGTGATGTTCGCGTCGAACTGCAGTTCCACGGTGCCGGTCGGGCCGTGGCGCTGCTTGCCGATGATCACCTCGGCCTTGCCGTGGACGCGCTGCATCTCGGCCTCCCAGGCGAAGAACTCCTCCGTGCCCTCGCGCGGCTTCTTGTTGCCGACATAGTATTCCTCGCGGAACACGAACATCACCACGTCGGCGTCCTGCTCGATCGAGCCCGATTCACGCAGATCCGATAGCTGCGGGCGCTTGTCGTCGCGGTTTTCCACCTGACGGGAGAGCTGCGACAGGGCGATCACCGGCACCGCCAGTTCCTTGGCCAGCGCCTTCAGGCCGGTGGTGATCTCTGTCATCTCCTGTACGCGGTTGTCGCTGCGCTTGCCCGAGCCGGAGAGCAATTGCAGGTAATCGATGATCAGAACATCGAGGCCCTTCTGGCGCTTCAGGCGCCGGGCGCGGGCCGACAACTGGGCGATGGAGATGCCGCCGGTCTGGTCGATGTAGAACGGGATCGTCTGCATGTCCCGCGCGGCATCGGTGATCTTGTAGAAGTCCTCCGGCCGGATGTCGCCGCGCCGGATCTTGTAGGACGGCACGCCCGATTGCTCGGCGATGATACGCGTCGCCAATTGCTCCGCCGACATTTCGAGGGAGAAGAACCCGACGATGCCGCCGTTCACCGTGCGGATCGTGCCGTCCTGATGCTTCTCGCCCCGGTAGGCCTTGGCGACGTTGAAGGCGATGTTGGTGACGAGCGAGGTCTTGCCCATGGCCGGGCGCCCGGCGAGGATGATCAAGTCGGACGATTGCAGCCCGCCCATCTTCGCATCGAGGTCGCTGAGGCCGGTGGCGATGCCGGAGAGCTTGCCCTCGCGCTGGTAGGCCTTGGCGGCCATGTCCACGGCGGCGGTGAGCGCGTCCGAGAATTTCTGGAAGCCGCCATCGTACTTGCCGGCCTCGGCCAGTTCGTAGAGCCGCCGCTCCGTCTCCTCGATCTGGTCGCGCGGAGCCTGCTCCACCGGCGCCTCGTAGGCGCCGTTCACCAGTTCCTCGCCGATGGCGATCAGCCGGCGGCGGATGGCGAGGTCGTAGATGGTGCGGCCGTACTCGGCCGCGTTGATCACCGTCGTGGCGTCGGCGGCGAGGCGGGCGAGGTACTGGATCACCGTCTGGCCGCCGAAATCGGCATCGCCTAGATAGGTCTTCATGGTGATCGGCGTCGCCAGCTTGCCGGATTTGATCAGCGAGGCCGCCACGGTGAAGATCTGCTGGTGGGCATCCTCCATGAAGTGCTCGGAGAGGAGGAAGTCCGACACGCGGTAATAGGCGTCGTTGTTCACGAGGATGGCGCCGAGCAGCGCCTGTTCCGCGTCGATGTTGTGCGGGGCGACGCGGTATTCCGCCTTCACCGCTTCGAGCTTGGCCGTGATCGCGTTGGGCAATGCCATCGGCGGAACGTCTCCCGTCTGGCGCCCGAGCGGCGCATCTCACATCCCGACCATCGCCTCGAGTGGTTGACCGAAGCTTAGCCGATCACCGCGCCCCAGGGTCTCACCCCGGATGCGCGAATGCCCGCCGACTCGAAAGCGGGCGGGCATCCATGCTGGAACAAATACGGAACGTGTCAAGCGGTGACGGCGGTTCTCCCCGCAATCACCGCTGAGCAGGGCCTCAGCCCCGGTCGTCCGCACCCTCGCCGGCATCGGCCAGGGCCGCGCCGACTTCGAGGCCCAGGTCGTCGAGGTTGAACGCATCGCGCTCGATGACCGCCTCGCCGCGGGCCTGACGCTCGGCCTCTTCCGGGCTCCGGGCGATGTTGACGGTGATCTGGACCTCGACCTCGGGGTGCAGCGTCACCGGCACGGTGAACAGGCCCAGCGTCTTGATCGGCTGGTTGAGGACGATCTGGCCGCGCTCGACGGAGTAGCCGTCCTTCGTCACGATCTCGGCGAGGTCGCGGGTCGAGACGGAGCCGTAGAGCACGCCGGTCTCGCCGGACTGGCGGATGAGCGTGAAGCTCTGGCCGTTCAGCTTCTCGGCGACGGTCTCGGCGTCCTTCTTGCGGTCGAGGTTGCGGGCCTCGAGCTGGGCGCGCTGGGCCTCGAAGTGCTTCTTGTTGGACTCGGTGGCGCGCAGGGCCTTGCCGCGGGCGAGCAGGAAGTTGCGGGCGAAGCCGGGGCGGACGTTCACGGTCTCGCCCATCTGGCCGAGCTTGGCGACGCGTTCGAGCAGGATCACTTCCATTGTCTGTCTCCTTCGGGGGGTAGGGTGGGGCCGGACGGCCCCGGGGTCACGGCGCCACGGGGCCTTTCGGCCGGCGGCGGTCGAGGGCGGTATCGGCGAGGCCGAAAAGGGTGAGCGCGATCAGGGCGATGCCCTGGGTCACGAACAGGACCATGTACATCGCGAAGAGCATCAGCCCGCGCCCCGGGCGTCCGCGCGAGCGGTCGTGGAAGGCGGCGAGGCCCTGCAGGGCGAACACGGCGGTGAAGGCGCCGACCAGGGCGACGCCGAGCACGCCGGCATAGCCCGGCGCGAAGCTCAGGAGCCCGGCCACCGCCAGGGCGCCGAGGCACGAGCGCGGCATCTTCGTGGAGGGCAGATCGGGCCAGGGCCGCATCAGCCGGCCGGAGATGCGCACGATCCGCGCGGCGGCCCAGAGATAGAAGGTGAGGAGCATCGCCAGACCGTGCGCGGCGAGCGCCGGGACGATGGTCGCGAAGGCGTCGGCCAGCTCGTCGCGGGTGACGTCGGTCTTGCTCGGCTCGTCCTTGGCCGCGTCATCCTGCGCCGTCTCGGGGGCCTTGTCCGCCTGCGGGGCCGGGCGGGGCGTCCCGGTGCGCGTCTCGACCAGGGCGTGCGAGAGCTTCTGGAGCTGCGCCTCGTAGGCCGCGAAGTTCGGCGAGGACAGGACGGCGATGGAAATGAAGGCGAGGGCGGCGGTCGCCGCGATCCAGCCGAGGAGGCGGCCGGTCGGGTACCATTCGAGGCCCTCCGGCGTCTCGCGGCCGAGGAGCGCGAGGTAGGCGAGCCACCATGCGGGCAGGGCGATGTAGGCGGCGAAGGCGAGGCCCATGAAGGGCTGGATCACCGCCATCAGCACGAGGCTGCCCGTGGCGGCGGCGGTGAGGGCGGCCCGGTGGCTCCAGCCCAGGCCGACGATCAGGATCGGCAGCGGGGCGAGCAGGTAGAGGGTGACGGCAAGGCCGGTTCCCTTCAGCAGGACGCCGAAGAGGAGTGCGGAGACGAGGCCCGCGCCGATGCCGAGGACGAGGTTGTGGGTCATGGGTTCCGCTGTCCCCCCGCCCACGAGGGAGGGGTTAGGGGCTGGAAGAACGCTGCCCCAACGATCGAGCGGGGTCGCCGCTCTGAAGGAGCCGGCCCGGGTCTGCCGGGCCGGCGGTTCTCGTGTCGCCTACTTGATCACGTAGGGGAGCAGGCCGAGGAAGCGGGAGCGCTTGATCGCCTGGGCGAGTTCACGCTGCTTCTTGGCCGACACTGCCGTGATGCGGGACGGGACGATCTTGCCGCGCTCCGACACGTAGCGGGAGAGGAGCTTCACGTCCTTGTAATCGATCTTCGGCGCGTTGGCGCCGGAGAACGGGCAGGTCTTCCGACGACGGAAGAACGGACGACGGCCACCGCCGCCACCACCAGCACCGAAAGCCATGATCAGTTCTCCCCGCCGAAGCTGCTGCCACCGCCGCCGCCGAAGCCGTCGTCGTCACGACGCCGGCCGCGCTCACGATCCTTGCGGTCGTCGCGGTCGCGCTTCTGCATCATCGCGGACGGCTCGGAATCGAGTTCCTCGACCCGCACCGTCATGAAACGCAGGATGTCTTCGGAGATCTGCATCTGGCGCTCCATCTCGGCGATCGCCGCAGGCGGCGCGTCGATGTTGAGGAGCGCGAAATGCGCCTTCCGGTTCTTCTTGATGCGGTAGGCGAGGGACTTCACGCCCCACATCTCGATCTTCTCGAGACGCCCGCCGTTTTGCTCGATGACGCCCTTGTAGGTGTCGATCATCGTTTCGACTTGCTGGGACGTCACATCCTGGCGCGCCAGGAGCACGTGCTCGTAGAGAGGCATTCCGGGCCTTTCATGGTCAAAGGAGGCCCGACCGCTTGCGCGGCATGTCCGGGCCGGTTCACTTTCACGTTTGCTCGGCGCCAAGCCCTTCGAGCCGATGTAAGGCCCGAGCGGTTGATCGAAGGCGGAGACACGGGACGACGAGGCGAGCCTCTATGCCGCGAGCGGCACCGTCCGTTCAGCCCCCGGCCGGAGCGAACGCGAGGGGCGCGCATAGCCCCTTTGGGCGCATGGCGCAAGTCCGAGAGCCTGTCGCGCGGCCTTGCGAAGAGGCCCGCAAGCCGACAGGTAAGGCCCCAGCGCAACGACCGAAGACGATCATGCCCGCCCATCCGCTCCGCCTCGGCGTCAACATCGATCACGTGGCCACCGTCCGCAACGCGCGGGGGGGCACCTATCCCGATCCGGTGCGCGCGGCGCGCCTCGCCGTGGAGGCCGGTGCCGACGGCATCACCGCCCACCTGCGCGAGGATCGCCGCCATATCCGCGACGCCGACATCGCCGCGCTGCGATCCGCCCTCACCGTGCCGCTGAACTTCGAGATGGCGGCGACCGACGAAATGGTCGCCCTCGCGATCGCCACCCGGCCGCATGCCGCCTGCCTCGTGCCGGAGAAGCGCGAGGAGCGCACCACCGAGGGCGGGCTCGATATCGTCGGCGGGCGCGCGCACCTCGCCCCCCGCATTCGCGCGCTGGCCGAGGCGGGCATCCGCGTCTCGCTCTTCGTGGAGCCGGAGCCGGCGGTGATGGAGGCCGCCCACGTCCTCGGGGCGCCGGTCGTGGAACTGCACACCGGTAGCTATTGCGAGGCCGCCGTGGCGGGCGACCGGGCGGAGGTCGAGCGGGAACTCGCGCGCATCCGCCTTGCGGCCTCGCACGGCGCCGGCCTCGGGCTGGAGATCCATGCCGGGCACGGGCTCACGACGGAGAGCGTCGGGCCGGTGGCGGCGGTGCCGGAGATCCGCGAACTCAACATCGGCCACGCGCTCATCGCCGACGCGATCTTCGTCGGCCTCCCCCAGGCGATCCGCGACATGCGCGCGGCGATGGACAGGGCGCGCGGATGATTCTCGGCATCGGCTCCGACCTCTGCGACATCCGCCGGATCGAGAAGACCCTGGCCCGGCACGGGGAGCGCTTCACGCACCGGGTCTATACGGAGGGCGAGCGCGCCCGCTGCGACCGCCGCAAGGCCCGCGCGGAGGGCTATGCCCGGCGCTTCGCCGCCAAGGAGGCCTGCGCCAAGGCGCTGGGCACCGGCCTGAGCGAGGGCGTGTTCTGGCGGGACATGGAGGTGGTGAACCTCCCCTCCGGCCAGCCGACCCTGCGCCTTACTGGCGCCGCGGCCGAGCGGCTGGCGGCGATGCTGCCGGAGGGGCACACGGCGCGGATCCACGTGAGCCTCACCGACGACCCGCCCCTGGCCCAGGCCTTCGTGGTCATCGAGGCCCTGCGGGATTAGGATGGGACCTCCGCGCGTTGCCGGGGGGCTTCGCATGGTTTAGATCGCCGCACCCAGCGGACACGATGGCGGCGCAATCCTAGCGAATGGATTGCGCAAAAGCCGCCCTCGGCGTCACCTCCCGGGCGCCGGACGGCGGACCCGGTCGATCAGTAGGAACGTGCGCGTGAATCACGAGGGCAAGTCGCTCGCCAAGCCGGCGGATACCGGCACCTGGGCGAGCATCCGCGAGACCCTGAAGGTCGGCATCCAGGCGCTGCTCATCGCGCTCGTGGTCCGCACCCTGCTGTTCCAGCCGTTCAACATCCCCTCGGGCTCGCTGGTGCCGACGCTGCTGATCGGCGACTACCTGTTCGTGTCGAAATACTCCTACGGCTACTCGAAGTTCTCGCTGCCCCTCTCGGAATACATTCCGATCGAGGCCAAGGGTCGGGTCTGGGCGGCCGAGCCGAAGCGCGGCGACATCGCCGTGTTCAAGCTGCCGAAGGACAATTCCACCGACTACATCAAGCGCGTGATCGGCCTGCCGGGCGACAAGATCCAGATGATCGACGGCGTCCTCAACATCAACGGCCAGGCGGTGAAGCGCGAGCGCGTCGCCGACTATGAGACCGCCGACGCCTACGGCCAGCCGACCAAGGTGCCCCAGTACATGGAGACCCTGCCCGGCGGCGTGGCCCACCGGGTGATCGAGCGGGATGGGGACAACGGCTTCTGGGACCGCACGGAACTGTACACCGTCCCCGCCGGCCACTACTTCATGATGGGCGACAACCGCGACAACTCCACCGATTCGCGGGACCTCGCCAATGTCGGCTACGTGCCGTTCGCCAACTTCGTCGGGCGCGCCGAGATGATCTTCTTCTCCATCGACGAGGGTACGCCGGCCTGGCAGATCTGGAACTGGCCCGCCCACGTGCGCTGGACGCGCCTGTTCTCGACGATCCATTGAGCGCGGACGCGACACCCCTTCCGCGCGTCTCGGCGCGGGCCAAGCGAGCGCACAAGCCGCGACCGCCGCTCGCCGAACTCGAGCAGAAGATCGGCCATGTTTTCGCGGACAGGGAACTCCTGACCCGCGCGCTGACCCATACGAGCAAGGCCGCCGGCCGCAACGGCAGCTACCAGCGGCTCGAATTCCTCGGCGACCGGGTGCTCGGGCTCGCGGTGGCCGAGGGCCTCTACGCGGCCCTGCCGGATGCCGACGAGGGCGACCTCTCGCGCCAGCTCGCTGGCCTCGTGCGGCGGGAGACCTGCGCGGCCGTGGCCGGCACCTGGGGCGTCGGCGCGCACCTGATCCTCGGCCAGGGCGAGGTGATGGGGGGCGGGCGCCGCAACCAGACCATCCTGGCCGACGTGTGCGAGGCGATCCTCGGCGCGGTCTATCTCGACGCCGGCTTCGATGCGGCCCGCGGCATCGTTGAGGCGCATTTCCGCCCGGCCGAGCCCGGCACCGCGCCGCGCGGGCGCGACGCGAAATCGACCCTGCAGGAATGGGCCATGAGCCGAAGCCTGCCGATTCCCACCTATGCCGTCGTGGAACGCACCGGCCCCGACCACGCTCCGCATTTCCGCATGGCGGTGCAGGTCGAGGGGCTGGAACCCGGCTACGGCGAGGGCACCTCGAAGCGCGTGGCCGAGCAGGCCGCCGCCGGGGCGCTGCTCGCCCGCGAAGGCATCCATGCGGTGGGTGAAGCCCCCGCGGAGACGACATGACCGACCAGGATTCCCCCGACCACGCCGGGCTCACGCCCACGCCCTTGCCCGGCACGCCGGCCGATTCGAAGGCGGGCTTCGTCGCGCTGATCGGCATTCCGAATGCCGGCAAGTCGACGCTGCTCAACAGCCTCGTCGGCACGAAGGTCTCCATCGTGTCGCGAAAGGTGCAGACCACCCGCGCCCTGGTGCGCGGCATCGTGATGGAGGGCGCGGCGCAGATCGTCCTCGTGGACACGCCCGGCATCTTCGCCCCCAAGCGCCGGCTCGACCGGGCGATGGTGCATTCCGCCTGGAGCGGCGCCGCCGATGCCGACGCGGTGTGCCTGCTGGTCGATGCCCGCAAGGGCGTGGACGAGGAGGTGCAGGCGATCCTCTCGCGCCTCAAGGACGTGAAGCGGGAAAAGCTGCTGATCCTCAACAAGATCGACCTGATCCCGCGCGAGCGGCTCCTGGCCCTCGCCGCGCAGCTGAACGAGGCGGCGCCCTTCGCCGAGACCTTCATGATCTCGGCCCTGAAGGGCGACGGCATCGGCGACCTGCGCAAGGCGCTCGCCGCGCGGATGCCCGCCGGCCCGTGGCTCTACCCGGAGGATCAGGTCTCCGACGCGCCCCTGCGGATGCTCGCCGCCGAGATCACCCGCGAGAAAATCTACGACCGGCTGCACGAGGAATTGCCGTATCGCTCCACGGTCGAGACCGACCAGTGGCAGGTGAAGACCGACGGGTCGGTGCGGATCGAGCAGACGATCTTCGTGGAGCGCGAGAGCCAGCGGTCGATCGTGCTGGGCAAGAACGGCCAGACCATCCGCTCCATCGGGCAGGCGGCACGCCTCGAGATCGCGGAGGCGGCGGAGGCGACGGTCCACCTGTTCCTGCACGTCAAGGTGCGCGAGAACTGGGCCGACGATCCCGCCCGCTACCGCGAGATGGGCCTGGAATTCCCCCGCGGCTGATCCGCCCCCGGTGCTGGGCAGCGGGGGGCGCCCGGTGTATCAGGGAGCCATCCCCCGATTCCCTGTCTGGCGAACGCGCTCACGGACTGCGTGCGGGGGTGATGTTTCCCCGACCGTTTTCTCGATAGCCCTCGCATCATGTCCCACGCCGTCTACGGCTTGCCTCCCGTCGACCTCGCCGAGACCCCCGACACGGCCCTGCAGGTCTCGCCCGTCATCGTCGGTTCGTCGCGTCTCGAAGACGTCCCGGATGCGAGCCTGGAAGGCGCGACCGTGTACGCGCCGGCCGGCACGATCGAGCGCCGCTATGTCCTCGCCCACGCCCTGCGCGCCCTCGCGCCCGGCGCGCGGCTGACGGCGCTGGCGCCGAAGGATCGCGGCGGCGCGCGCCTCGCCAAGGAGCTGGCCGGCTTCGGCTGTGTGCCGTCGGACATGCCGAAGCGGCACCACCGCATCTGCACCGTCGCCCGGCCACCCGAGCCGGCGGGGCTCGGGGTCGCCATCGACGAGGGCGGGCCGCGCCACATCGACAATCTCGCCCTGTGCACGCAGCCGGGCATCTTCTCCTGGGACAGGCTCGATCCGGGCACGGCCCTGCTGATGCACCGCCTGCCGGCGCTCAAGGGGCGCGGCGTCGATCTCGGCTGCGGCCTCGGCCTGCTCGGCCGGGCGGTGCTGGGCTCCTCCGCCGTCACCGAGATCATCCTGATCGACCTCGACCGGCGGGCCATCGAGATGGCCAAGCGCAACGTCTCCGATCCGCGCGCCAGGATCGTCTGGGGGGACCTGCGGGCGGCGTCGGGCCTGCCCACCGGCCTCGACTTCGCCGTGAGCAACCCGCCCTTCCACGATGGCGGCGCCGAGGATCAGGCGCTCGGCAAGATCTTCATCCAGCGCGCGGCTGATTCCCTCAGGTCGGGCGGGACGCTGTGGCTCGTGGCCAACGCGCATCTGCCCTACGAGGCGACCCTGCGCGAGCGGTTCCGCAGCGTCGAGACGGTGGCGCAGGAGGGCGGCTACAAGGTGTTCGAGGCCAGGCGGTGAGCAAGGCCGTCCGCCTCGACAAGCTGCTGGCCAATCTCGGCTACGGCTCCCGCCGGGAGATCCAGACCCTCGCGCGGATGGGCGAGATCCGCCTCGACGGCGAGGCCCTGTCCGATGCCGGCGCCCGCATCGCCCTGACGCCGGACCTGCCGGCCCGTCTCACGGTGGAGGACGAAGCCCTCGATCCGCTGCCCGGCCTGTGCCTGCTGCTGCACAAGCCGGTGGGCGTCACCTGCTCGCACAAGGAGGCGGGGCCGCTGGTCTACGGGCTGCTGCCGGAGCGCTGGCGCCATCGCGACCCGCCCCTCTCGACGGTGGGGCGCCTGGACAAGGACACGTCCGGCCTGCTGCTGCTCACCGACGACGGCGCGCTGCTGCACCGGATCATCTCGCCGAAGGCCAACGTCGCCAAGCGCTATCGGGTCACGCTCGCCCGGCCGCTCCGGGGCGACGAGGAGGCGGCGCTCGCCGCCGGCACGCTGATGCTCGACGGAGAGGACAGGCCCCTCCTGCCGGTGGCGATGGAGACGCAGGACGCGACCCATTGCGCCGTCACGCTGACGGAGGGCCGCTACCATCAGGTGCGCCGGATGTTCGCGGCGCTCGGCAACCACGTCGAGGCCCTGCACCGGGACAAGGTGGGCGGCCTCGACCTGCCCGGCGACCTGCCGGCCGGGGAGTTCCGCATCCTCGGCGAGGCGGAGATCGCCGCGTTGTTCGCGGCGGCGTAACCCCCGTGAGACTTGCCACCGCCGGGTGGTTCTGCTAACCGCCCGACCCATCCCACACGCGGAGCCGGCCCCATGATTCAATGGGGCGTTTCCGGTGGCTGGCTTGAGGCCGGTCGCAACCCTCCGCGGCGGATTTAACCGGAGAGAGATTTACGATGGCCGTCGACTTTTCCATGCGTCAGCTGCTCGAAGCCGGCGCTCACTTCGGGCACCAGTCGCACCGCTGGAACCCGAAGATGCAGCCCTACATCTTCGGCACCCGCAACAACATCCACATCATCGACCTCGCCCAGACCGTCCCGGCGATGCATCAGGCCCTCCAGGCCGTAAGCGACACCGTGGCCCGTGGCGGCCGCGTGCTGTTCGTCGGCACGAAGCGCCAGGCCGCCGACACGATCGCCGAGGCCGCCCGCCGTTCGGCCCAGTACTACGTCAACTCCCGCTGGCTCGGCGGCACGCTGACCAACTGGAAGACGATTTCGGGCTCGATCTCCCGCCTCCGCAAGGTCTCCGAGACCCTGGAGACCGGCGGCCCGGGCCTGACCAAGAAGGAGCGCCTGATGCTGTCCCGTGAGCAGGACAAGCTCGAGAAGGCGCTCGGCGGCATCAAGGACATGGGCGGCGTGCCGGACCTGCTGTTCGTGATCGACACCAACAAGGAGCAGCTGGCGATCAAGGAGGCGAACCGCCTCGGCATCCCGGTCGCCGCCGTGGTCGACACCAACTGCAACCCGGACGGCATCACCTACGTCGTGCCGGCGAACGATGACGCGGGCCGCGCCATCGCGCTGTACTGCGACCTGATCGCCCGCGCCGCCATCGACGGCATCTCGCGCGCCCAGGGTTCGTCGGGTGTCGACCTCGGCGCCTCCGAGGAGCCGATGGCCGAGGAGCTGCCGGCCAACGACGATTCCGCCCCGGCTTCCGTGGCGACCGACTCCCTCGATCCGGCCGACGTGGCGATGCTCGCCGAGTCGACCGAGCATTTCGAGCTTCTCGCCGCCCCGCGCGGCGCCCCCGACGACCTGACCAAGCTGAACGGCGCCGGTCCGCAGATCGTCCAGAAGCTCAACGATGCCGGCATCTACCATTACTGGCAGATCGCCGCGATGACCGCCGAGGAAGTCGCCAAGGTCGATGCCGACCTGAAGCTCAACGGCCGCATCGACCGTGATTCGTGGGTCTCGCAGGCCCGCGGCTTCGTCGAGGCCGCCGCCGCGGCCTGATCCGACCGGAGCGTGGACCGGCCGTCATCGGCCGGTCGCACACCCCAGCCTACCGGGCCCGGCCGCTCGCCCCGAGCGCCGGGCCTCTGTCATCGAACCGCCCTCAACCGCACGAAAGGAACCGGCCATGGCCAACATCACTGCCGCGATGGTGAAGGAGCTTCGCGAGAAGACCGGCGCCGGCATGATGGATTGCAAGGGCGCCCTCGCCGAGACGCAGGGTGACATCGAGGCCGCCGTCGACTGGCTGCGCAAGAAGGGTCTCGCCAAGGCCGCCAAGAAGGCCGGCCGCGTCGCCGCCGAGGGTCTGGTGGCCGTCGAGTCCGCGGGGCACCACGCCGCCATCGTCGAGGTGAACTCCGAGACCGACTTCGTGGCCCGCAACGACGGCTTCCAGGCCTTCGCCCGCGAGGCCGCCAAGATCGCCCTCAACACCGACGGCACCCTCGAGGGCCTGCAGAACGCGACCTTCCCCGGTTCGTCCGAGACCGTCTCGGCCCACCTGCAGAGCCTGATCGCCACGATCGGCGAGAACATGAACCTGCGCCGCGTCGCCAAGCTCGACGTGACCAAGGGCGTGATTGCCAGCTACGTCCACAGCCAGATCTCCGAGGGCCTCGGCAAGATCGGCGTGCTCGTGGCCCTCGAGTCCGAGGGGGACGTGGACGCCCTCTCGACGCTGGGCCGCCAGATCGCCATGCACGTCGCGGCGACGAACCCGGTGGCCCTCGACGCCTCCGGCGTCGATGCCGGGACCGTGGAGCGCGAGTCGAACATCCTGCGTGAGAAGAACGCCGGCAAGCCGGATCACGTCATGCAGAAGATCATCGAGAGCGGCCTGAAGTCCTACTACAAGGAAGTCACCCTCCTCGAGCAGCCCTTCGTGCACGATGGCTCGAAGACCGTCTCCCAGGTGCTCAAGGAAGCGGCCGGCAAGGTCGGCGGCCCCGTCACCCTGAAGGGCTTCGTCCGCTACGCGCTGGGCGAGGGCATCGAGAAGGAAGAGGGCCCGGACTTCGCGACCGAGGTCGCCCAGCAGGCCGGTCGCGCCTGATCCGAACGGATCCCTCGCGGATCTAAAGCGAAGCCCGCCGGGTCGCCCCGGCGGGCTTTGTTCTGCGCACTCGCGCGCGTCGTTCTTGTGCGGTGCAATAATCCGCGTTGGCGCGTGCCGCGACGCACAGCGTGACGACGGCCGGGCCCCTATCTTGGGCCCATGGCAAAGAGCTTCAGCTACCTCATGATCGGTGTCTTCGCTTCCGGCCTTTTCATGACGGCCGCGGGCGTGTTGGATTTCGTCTCCAACCACTGAGATCGCCCGGCGCCCTGGCGCCGGCTTCCCCTCGACGGGTCCACCACTTCATCACCGGGCTGCCCAGGCAGTCCGGTGATTTCGTCTGTGCCGCCCTCGACGCGCGGGCGGGGTCTGACGTAGAAGCTGCCGCCCGGCGGTTCGGGCTGTCACGAGGACTCCAGATGCCCGCATCGACGCCCTTTCGTCGTGTGCTCGTGAAGCTCTCCGGCGAAGCCCTGGCGGCCCCCGACGGCTATTGGCTGCATCCCCCGACCCTGGCCGCGCTGGCCGAGGACATCTCCCGGTCCATCGAGAAGGGGCTGGAGATCGCCATCGTCGTCGGCGGCGGCAACATGATCCGTGGCGCGCGCATTTCCGCTGCCGGATGGATCGACCGGGCGACCGGCGATTCGCTCGGGATGATGGCGACGGTGATGAATTCCCTCGCCATCGAGACGGCGCTCAACGCGGCGGGCGTGCAGGCGCGGACGATGTCGGCCGTGTCGATGCCGACGATCTGCGAGACCTATGCCCGCCAGCCGGCCCTGCACCACCTCGACAAGGGGCAGGTGGTGGTCCTCGCGGGCGGCACCGGCAACCCGTATTTCACCACCGACACCGCCGCCGTGCTGCGCGCCGCCGAACTGCGCTGCGACGCCGTGCTCAAGGCGACGCAGGTGGACGGGGTCTATTCGGCCGATCCGAAGAAGGACCCCAACGCCGTCCGCTACGACCGCATCACCCATGACGAGGCCATCGCCCGCGACCTTAAGGTGATGGACACCGCGGCCTTCGCGCTCGCCCGCGAGAGCCGGTTGTCGATCGTGGTCGGCTCGGTCCACGCGCCGAGTTCCATCGCCGCGATCCTGTCGGGCGATGCCCCTTCGACCCATGTGGTCCCCTAACCCTGGGGATGCTGCAACCCGGCGTTTGCGGGCGAGAAAAAATTCGTCCATTGAGGCCGCGATCGCGCGCCCTGCGCTGCGCCTCCTTTCCACCATGCCCGTAGGGACCTGACGCCATGGCCACTCCGGAATTCGATCTCAACGACATCAAGCGCCGTATGCAGGGCGCCGTCTCGTCCCTCTCGAAGGATCTCGGCTCCCTCCGCACCGGCCGGGCCACGCCGGGTCTGGTCGATCCGATCCAGATCGATGCCTACGGATCGATGATGCCGATGTCCCAGGTGGCGACGGTGAGCGTGCCGGAGCCGCGCCTCCTCTCCATCTCGGTCTGGGACCGCAGCATGGTCACCGCCGTCGAGAAGGCGATCCGCGAATCCGACCTCGGCCTCAACCCGCAGACGGAAGGCCAGACGATCCGCCTGCGCATCCCCGAGATGAACGAGCAGCGCCGCAAGGAGATGGTGAAGGTCGCGCACAAATACGCGGAGGAGGCCCGCGTCGCCGTGCGCCACGTCCGCCGCGACGGGCTCGACCACCTCAAGAAGCTCCTGAAGGACAGCGCCATTTCCGAGGACGACGAGAAGCGTCAGGCCGGCGACGTCCAGAAGGTCACGGACGCCCACATCGCCGAGATCGACGGCGTGCTGTCGTCTAAGGAAAAGGAAATCATGCAGGTCTGAGGCCGGCGTGACCGAGGTTTCGGCCGAGGCGGCCTCGGCCGCGCCAGTCGCTCCCGCGCGCCGCTCGCGCCGGGAATTGTGGCTGCGCGTCGCCTCCGGGATCGTTCTCGGGGCTGCCGTCATCGCGGCACTGATCCAGGGCGGATGGGCCTTCGCGGCCGTGTGGCTTGTCGCTGGCATCGCCGGATACGGCGAATGGATCGTCATGAGCCGCGTGGAGCCGCGCGAGGTGCTGATCGCGCTGGGCGCCGCGACCCTCGCCGCCATGGTGCTGGCCCTCCAGCAGGACGCCCCTGCTGTCGCCTGCGCCGCGATCCTCGTCCTCGGGGCGGCGGCCTGCGCCACCGTGGCGCGGACCGGCGCGGGGCGGGCGAGGGCGCTGATCGGCCTCGTCTGCGCGGGCGTGATCGCCTCGGTGCCGACCGCCCTGCGGGATGACGCCACCTTGGCGCTGATCGGGCCGATCTGGATGTTCGCGGTGGTCTGGGCCACCGACATCACCGCCTATTTCGTCGGGCGCCGCCTCGGCGGGCCGAAGCTGATGCGGCGGGTATCGCCCAACAAGACGTGGTCCGGGGCTTTGGGCGGCCTCCTCGGGGCCGTCGCCGCCGGGACGCTGGTCGCCGTCGGCGCGGACCTGATGGGGATGACCCTGCCGCGCGGCGCCTCCCTGCCGGTGGTGGCGGGCGTGAGTGCGCTGGCCTCCGTCCTGTCCCAGGCGGGCGATCTCTACGAATCGTGGCTGAAGCGCCGCCACGGCGTGAAGGATTCGAGCCGCATCATTCCCGGCCATGGCGGGGTGATGGACCGGCTCGACGGGTTTTTCGCCGTGGCCGTGCTCGCGGGACTCTATCTCGCCCTGCGCGGGTATGGCCTGATCGGCTAATATCTCAGGAGTTCCACCCGTGACGCAGACCGTCACCGTCCTCGGGGCCACTGGCTCCATCGGCCGTTCCACCGCCGACCTGCTCACGCAGCACGCCGACCGTTTCCGCACCGGGGCGGTGGTGGGCGGGCGCGACGCGGCGGCGCTGGCCAAGGTCGCCCGCGAGCTGAACGCGAGCTTCGCGGCGCTCGCCGACCCGGCCGCCGGCCCGGCCCTGGCCGAGGCGTTGTCCGGCAGCGGCATCGCCAACGGCGCGGGGGAGGGGGCCGTGCTCGACGCCGTCGCGCGCGACGCCGACATCGTCGTCGCGGCGGTGAGCGGAGCCGCCGGGCTCAAGCCGACGCACGCCGCCCTGCGCCTCGGGCGCACGGTGGCGCTCGCCAACAAGGAGAGCTTGGTCTGCGCGGGCGACGCCTTCATGCGCGACGCCAAGCGCTACGGCGCCACCATCTGGCCGATGGATTCCGAGCACGACGCCCTTGCGCAGGCCCTGCACGGGCGGCCCCTCGACGACGTGCGCACTCTGATGATCACCGCGTCCGGTGGCCCGTTCCGCACCTGGACGCGGGAGCGCATCGCCGCCGCGACGCCCGCCGAGGCCGCCGCCCACCCGACTTGGTCGATGGGCATGAAGATCAATATCGATTCCGCCTCCCTGATGAACAAGGGGCTGGAACTGATCGAGGCGCACCACCTCTTCGGCATCGAGCCGGAACGGCTCGATGTGGTGGTGCATCCGCAATCGGTTATCCACGGGATGGTCTACTGGATCGACGGGGCGGTGACGGCGGAACTGGCCCTGCCGGACATGCGCGTGCCGATCTCGCATTGCCTCGGCCTCGGCGATCGGCTCAGCATCGAGCGCGGGCGACCCCTCGACCTCGTGAAGCTCGGCGCCCTGACCTTCGAGGCGGCGGACGAGGAGCGCTTCCCCTGCCTGCGGATCGCCCGCGCCGCCATGGCCGACGGGGGCGCGGCTCCGACCGTGATGAACGCCGCGAACGAGGTGGCGGTGGCCGCCTTCATCGCCGGCCGCATCGGCTTCTACGGCATCGCCGAACTGGTGGAGCGGGCCTGCACGCATTTCGCGCCGGTCTACCCGCACGCCCCGGCGGATGTCGAAGAGGCTCTGGCCATCGACGCGCATGTGCGCGCCTGGAGCGCCGAGGCGCTGCCGGAGATGCGCGCCGCCGGCTGAGGCCGGCTCAGGTCGGCGGCGTGCCGTTCGCCGCCAGCACCTGCCCCGCGAGGTAGAGCGAGCCGCAGATGAGGATGCGCGGCGCCCGCTCGAAGGCGATGTCGCCCACCGCCGACAGGGCCGCCTCGACGCTCGGGGCGATCCGCGACGACAGGCCGGCGCGCTCGGCGATCTCCGCGACCTCCTCCGGCGGACGGGCGGCGACCTGACCGGAGATCGGCACCGCGATCAGCGCGCGGGCGAGCCCGACGAAATGGCGCAGGAAGCCGTCGGCGTCCTTGGTCCCGAGCAGGCCGACGATCAGCACGAGGGGCGCGTCGCTGCGCTCGCCGAGGTCGCCCATGGCGGCGGCGAGGATGCGCCCGCCATCCATGTTGTGCCCGCCATCGAGCCAGAGTTCCGCGCTGCTGGGGACGAGGGCGGCGAGGCGGCCCTTGCCGAGGCGCTGCAGCCGGCCCGGCCATTCGACGCCCGTCAGGCCGCGCTCCAGGGCAATGGTGCCGATGTCGCCGAACCCGGCCGCGCGGAGGGCCGCGATGGCGGTGCTGGCGTTCACGAGCTGGTGCCGGCCGGCGAGCTTCGGCTTCGGCAGGTCGAACAGGTCGGTCTCGTCCTGGTAGACGAGCCGCCCGCGCTCCTCGTGGACGGAGAAATCCTGGTTGCCGATGATGATCGGATCGGCCCCGACGCGCTCGGCCTGCCGGCAGAGCACCGTATCGGCCTCGGCGTAATCCTGGGCCGCGATCACCGCCGGGCAGCCGCGCTTGAAGATGCCGGCCTTCTCGGTGGCGACCGATTCCACCGTGTCTCCGAGATATTCCGCGTGGTCGCGGCCGATGGGCGTCACCACCGCGCAGGCGGGCTGGTCGATGACGTTTGTGGCGTCCACCCGGCCGCCGAGGCCGACTTCCAGCAGCAGCACGTCGGCCGGATGCTCGGAGAAGAGCAGCAGCGCGGCGGCGGTGGTGATCTCGAAGACGGTGATCGGCTCGCCCGCGTTGGCGGCCTCGCAGCGGGAGAAGGCGTCGGCCAGAGTCTCCTCGTCCACGAACCGCCCGCCGCCGATGGCGCCGAGGCGGATCCGCTCGTGGAACCGCACCAGATGCGGCGAGGTGTAGACGTGGGCCGCGAGCCCCCCGGCCTCCAGGATCGCCCGCATGAAGGCGATGGTCGAACCCTTGCCGTTGGTGCCGGCGACATGGATCACCGGCGGCAGACGCCGCTCCGGGTGGTTCAGCCGCGCGAGCAACCGCTCGATCCGCCCGAGGGACAGATCGATGGTGCGAGGGTGCAGCGCCAGGAAGCGCGCCAGAAGGGCGTCGGAGGAATCCATCGGCCCTCAGGCCATTTCAGAGGCGGGTTCCGCGGCCGGCTCGGCCTGCGCGGGGGCGGGCAGGTTCATCAGCAGGCCGCAGAGGCGGGTGATCGTGTCCTTCAACTGGTGCCGGTGCACCACCTGATCCACCATGCCGTGCTCGCGCAGGTATTCCGCGCGCTGGAAGCCGTCCGGCAGCTTCTCGCGGATCGTCTGCTCGATCACGCGCGGGCCGGCGAAGCAGATCAGCGCCCCCGGCTCGGCGAGGTGGACATCCCCCAGCATCGCGTAGGAGGCGGTGACGCCGCCCGTGGTCGGGTTCGTGAGCACCACGATGTAGGGCAGACGCGCGTCGCGCAGGCGGCGCACCGCCACGGTGGTGCGGGGCATCTGCATGAGCGAGAGGATGCCCTCCTGCATCCGCGCGCCGCCGGAGGCGGAGAACAGGACGTAGGGGGTCTTCTTCTCGACGGCCTTTTCGGCGCCGCGCACGAAGGCCTCGCCCGCCGCCATGCCCAGCGAACCGGCCATGAAGCCGAATTCCTGAACGGCCAGCGTCATCGGGATGCTGCCGACCCGGCCGAAGCCGATCTTGAACGCGTCCTGCAGGCCGGTCTTGCTGCGGGCATCCTTGAGCCGGTCGACGTAACGCTTCTCGTCGCGGAACTTGAGCGGGTCGGTCGGCACCTCGGGGAGGGCGACGTCGATCCACGTTCCCCCGTCGAACATCATCTTGAGACGCGCCGTGGCGCTCATCTTGAGGTGATGCTCGGAGCCCGGAATGACCCAGTGGTTGGCCTCCACCTCCTTGTGGAAGACCATTTGGCCGGTGTCGGGGCACTTGACCCAGAGGTTCTCCGGGGTCTCGCGCTTGAACAGCGTCTTGATCCGGGGGCGCACGACCTCCGAGATCCAGTTCATCGGTTCGACCATGCTGAGACGCCCGTGTCGTTCGATGCGGAAAGAGGGTTCAGGCGCTGCGGCCGGCAGAGCGGACGCCCTCGGCCAGTTCGCGCACCAGGGACGTGACGGCCTCGACCGTGCCGGGCCCGGCGCGGCCCTCGCCGTCGAGGGAGCGATGGAGCGCATCGACCAGCGCCGAACCGACGACGACCCCGTCCGCACCCTTCGCAATGGCGGCCGCGTGGGCGCCGGTCTTCACGCCGAAGCCGACCACCACCGGCAGATCCGTGTGCTTGCGGATCCGCCCCACCGCCTCGGCGACACGCCCGAAATCGGGGGTCGCCGTGCCGGTGATGCCGGTGATCGACACATAGTAGACGAATCCCGCCGTGTTCGCGAGCACGGCCGGCAAGCGGCGCTCGTCGGTGGTGGGGGTGGCCAGCCGGATGAAGGCGATGCCCTTCGCCAGCGCCGGCAGGCAGAGTTCGGAATCCTCCTCCGGCGGGCAATCGACCACGATCAGCCCGTCGATCCCGGTCTCGACCGCGTCGGCCAGGAACCGGTCCACCCCGTAGGTGTGGATCGGGTTGTAGTAGCCCATCAGCACGATCGGCGTGGTGTCGTTCTCGGCGCGGAAGCGGCGGACGAGACCCAGCGTCTTCGCCACGTCCTGCCCGGCCTTCAGGGCGCGCAGGCCCGCCGCCTGGATCGCCGGCCCGTCGGCCATGGGATCGGTGAAGGGCATGCCGAATTCGAGGATGTCCGCCCCCGCGCCGGGCAGCGCGCGCAGGACCTCCAGCGAGGTCTCCGGGTCGGGATCGCCACCCATGATGTAGGTGACGAGCACCGCGCGGCCCTCTGAGCGGGCCTTGGCGAAGGCGGTGTCGATGCGGCTCGGCGTGGCAGACGGCATGGGTCGGTGCAAACGGCTTTCGGGGAACGGATCGCGCTACACCATCCCCGCCCTGCCGTGAAGCGGGGCGGGGTCGGCGCTTGTCTCGCTCAGGGTTCCGCCAGCGGCAGGCCCCGGCTCGGCGGGGAGCGCTGCAACTCCGGCGTGGCCTCGAACAGCGTGCGGTGCGCGAGCACGGCGTAGGTGTCGGTCATGCCCGCGATGTAGTCCGAGATGCGGCGCGCGATTCGCGGCTCGGAGGCCTGCGCGAGGTCGGCGCTCCATTCCGGCGGCATGCGCGACGGGTCGGCCTTGAAGGCGGTGAACAGGTCCGAGACAATGGAAGCCGCCTGCTCGCGCACCGCCATCACGCCGGGGTCGCGGTACATCCGCTTCCAGAGGAAGCGCATCACCTCCGCATCCGCCGCCTCGATGGCGGGAGAGAACGCGACGACCGGCGCCCCGGCGGCGTGGATGTCGGCGACGGTCTTGGGGTTCAGCGCCGCGATCCGCCGCCCGCCCTCGCGGATCACGTCCTCCACGAAACGGGTGATGACCCGCCGCGCGAGTTCGTGGACCACCCGCGCCGATTCCAGGCCGGGATGCAGGGTGGCGATCTCATCGAGCAGCCCCCCGAGGAACGGCACGGCGTCGAGGTCGGAAAGGTCGAACAGGCCGGCGCGCAACCCGTCATCGAGGTCGTGCGCGGCATAGGCGATGTCGTCGGCGAGCGCGGCGGCCTGCGCCTCCGGCCCGGCATGGAGCGCGATGTCGAGGGGATTCACCGCGTCGTATTCGAGGATCGCCGCCGGGATGCCGCGCTCGGCATAGCGCGGGGTCGGCAGGCCCTCGGCGGTGAGGAGCGGGCCGTTGTGCTTCACCAGCCCTTCCAGGGTCTCCCAGGTGAGGTTCAGCCCGTCGAAGCCGGCATAGCGTCGCTCCAGCCGGGTGACGATCCGCAGGGTCTGGGCGTTGTGGTCGAAGCCGCCGAACGGCGCCATGCAGGCGTCCAGCGCATCCTCGCCGGTATGGCCGAAGCAGGTGTGGCCGAGGTCGTGCGACAGGGCGAGGGCCTCCGCCAGATCCTCATCGAGCCCCAGCGCCCGGGCCAGGGCGCGGGCGATCTGCGACACTTCGAGGGAATGGGTCAGCCGCGTCCGGTAATGGTCGCCCTCGTGATGCACGAAGACCTGCGTCTTGTGCTTCAGCCGCCGGAAGGCGGTGGAATGGATGATCCGGTCGCGGTCGCGCTGGAAATCGCTGCGCGTGGGCGAGCCCGGCTCGGGGATGAGCCGGCCCCGTGTCGCAGCCGGGTCCGTCGCATAGGGCGCGCGCCACCGCTCGCCGTTGGGCCGTCTCGTATCCTGCACGCTCGCTCCTCACGCGCCCGCATTGCAGCACGGACCCGAGGCTCATATCTTGGTGGTCCGAGGGCGCAGGGCAATCGCCGTCCCGCGCCGCCGCGGAAATGCCTGTGGCTGAACCGATGTCCGAGATTATCCTGACGCCCCGCGCCGCCAAGCGCATCAACGAGATCATGGGTGGCGAGCCGCCCGGATCGCTGCTTCGCATCAGCGTGAACGGCGGCGGCTGTTCCGGTTTCTCCTATTCCTTCGACATCGCCCGCGACCGGCAGGACCAGGACATCGCCATCGAGCGCGACGGCGCGACGGTGGTCGTGGATCCGGTCTCGGTGCAGTACATGGCCGGCTCGACGATCGACTTCGTGAACGATCTGATCGGCCAATCCTTCAAGATCGAGAACCCGCTGGCCACCGCGTCCTGCGGGTGCGGTACTTCGTTCTCGCTTTAATCGAGGCTTGCAGCGTTGCGGGCGGGTGACAGGTCCCGTCCGCCACGCTCACGCCACCATCGCGGGATTGTGTCGCGTCGTAAAACGCGCCACCCGATAAGGCGCGCCCGTGCTTCGGTAAATCGGACCTGTCCATGACCTTTCCGGCGGCCCGCCGTCTTCGGTCGGCTCTCGCGGCCTGCGCTGCCGCGCTGGCGGTCGGCCTCGTCGTCCCGCAGCCGGGGGTTGCGCAGGAAGGCGCCGCCGCCGTCCAGGACGTGACGCTCACCGACGTGATGCTGCCCATCGGCGCCACGGTCGTGAAGGTGCCGAAGCTGACCGCGAGCGGCACGCGCCTGTCGAGGGACGACCTCGCGGCGATCCTGAAGCCCGACGGGCCGGAGCCGTGGGCGACGCGCCTCGCCCGCCTCGACGCGGCGAGCCTGACCGCCCCGGTGGTCGATTCGGAACATGCCGGCCCCGGCGACCTGCGCCAGAGCGCGACCTATCGCGACGTGGTCGCGAAGGATGTCCGCGCGGGCAGGATCGGCGAACTCACCGCCTCGGGCGTCACGCTGTCGTCCAAGGGCACCAAGGCGTCGCCGGGGGCGGCCGGCACCTACGGCGCCTTCCGCGCCACCGATGTCGACCTCACCTCCTTCGGGCGCCTCGCCACCGAGGCGGGGGACGGCAAGGGGCCGGTGCTGCGGGTCTACGGCAGCCTGCAACTCTCCGACATCGCCATCTCGGACGAGAAGGGCACGACCGTGAAGGTCACGCGGCTCGAAGGCCGCGACCTCGGCGCCCGGCAGGTGCCGGGGGGCTGGAACGGCGCCCTCGACGCCCTCGCGGGCGGGCTGAACGATCCGGCGACGCAAAGCCGCTCGGCCTCGGCCGCTGCCGACATCCTCGGCGCGCAGACGGTCGGCAGCATCGACATCAAGGGCGTGAGCATCAGCGATTCCACCGCCGAGCCCCTGCTCGCGGAAATCGAGCGCCTCTTCTACTCATCCGCCGGCCCCGATGCGGGCGTCGGCATCGAGGGGTTCTCCCATGCCAGCGGCGCCACCCGGACGCGGCTCGGGCGGCTGACCCTCACCGGCACGAGCCTCGGGCCGGTCATCGCGGAATTGCGCCGCCTCGCCGAGAAGCCCGACACCACCCCCGGCCCCGACGAGGCCCGCCGCCTCGCCACCGGTCTCGGCACGCTCACCCTCACCGACCTCACCGTCGATCTGCCGCCGGAGCCGCCGGTGCAGAAGCGCGGCGCCCTTGACACGCCGCGCGAGAAGCTGGCGCAGAGCGCCAAGCCCACCCGCGCGCGGATGGCCGAGGCCCGCGCGCCGGATGCGAAGGCGGGCGATCCCCTGGTGCCCATTCCGGCGAAGGTGAACCGCGTCGTCCTGCGGCGGGGCGTCTTCGGGCCGGGGCCCGTCGTGGAGGGGGCTCCGGCCTCGACGCGGCTGACGCTCACCGGCCTCGACGTGCCGGCCTCCCTGGCCGCCGGCCTTCCGCTGGTGGGCGCCCTGCCGGCCTTCGGCTACGGCGATCTGAGCTTCGACATGTCGGCCGACGCCGCCTGGGACGATGCCGCGCGCACCGTCGCCCTGCGCGACGTGACGCTCTCCGGCAAGGATATCGGCACGGTGAAGCTCGCGGCCCTGTTCGGCGGCATCGGCCCCGAACTGTTCTCCGGCAGCGTG
This sequence comes from Methylobacterium sp. TK26, assembly GCF_055361565.1. Lineage (NCBI taxonomy): Bacteria > Pseudomonadati > Pseudomonadota > Alphaproteobacteria > Hyphomicrobiales > Methylobacteriaceae > Methylobacterium > Methylobacterium sp. TK26. The sequence goes on from NZ_CM143965.1 coordinate 4,439,366, forward strand.
CCGGCGCAGACGATGCTGCTGTTCTCGGGCAACGCCCGCACCCTCGACCTGACCGTGGAGAACAGCGGCCTGTTCGAGCGTTTCCTCGCCGCGCAGGCGAAGGAGCTGAGCCTCAAGCCCGATGAGCTGCGCAAGGAATACGTCACCGCGAGCGTGCTCGGCGTGCCGGTGATCCTCGGCAACGGCCCGGCGGCGAAGAACATCGGCGCGGCCATGGGCCAGTTCGTGATGAACCCCGGCAAGCTGACGATCCGCGCCAAGGCGAAGGAGCCCACCGGCATCGGCTTCGTGGAACTCGGCACCGCCCCGTCGCCCGCCGCCGTGCTCGAACGGCTGGACGTGGACGCCAAAGCGAACTGACGCTCAGTCCGCGATCACCTCGGGGTGGCGCGCGGACAGGCTCGTGCGCGTCGCGTCGGCCCAGGCCCGGTCCCGCTGCGGACGGGGACGGTCGAGGGCGATGTCGGCGACGAGCGTCGCGGGGCGGCGGGAGACGAGCAGCAGCCTGTCGGCGATGGCGATGGCCTCGGCGACGTTGTGCGTCACCATCAGAACGCTCATCCCGGCCGCATCGACCGTGTCGACCACCAGCGCCCGCAATTCGGACGCTGCGTTGTCGTCGAGCGAGACGAAGGGCTCGTCCAGCACCAGCACGCGCGGCCCCCCCGCGAGCGCCCGCGCCAGGGCCACCCGCCGCTGCATCCCGAGGGAGAGCGCGCCGGGGAAGCGGGTCCGCCAGGGCGTCAGGCCCAGCCGCTCGAACAGGGCATCGAGGTCGCGGCCCCGTTCCGCCTTCCTGAGGCCGAGGCGGACATTGTGCTCGACGCTGCGCCACGGCAGCAGGCGCGGTTCTTGGAACACGATGCCGGCCTGTTCCGCGCCCGCGACCTCCCCGGTGAAATCCGTGTCGAGGCCCAGCAGGATGCGCAGCGTCGTCGTCTTGCCCGCGCCCGAGGGACCGATGAGACAGACGATCTCGCCTTCGCGGATGGTGAAGGCGAGGTCGCGCACGGCCTCGACGGGCTCGGCGCCCTTCGGCCGGTAGGTCTTCCCCGCGACCGCGACCCGCAGGACCGGCGCGGTCTCAGCGCCAGCGTCGGACATGGGCTTCGAGCCGCTGGAGGAGAAGCACGTCGATCCCGATCATCACCGTCATGAAGACGAGGCTGTAGCCGATGATGGCGGCCACGTCGGTGCTCTGGATGAAGTAGAAGTTGATTGCGAAGCCGACCCCGTCCGGCCGCCCCAGCAATTCCACCACGAGGACGATCTTCCAGGCGAGCGACAGGCCAGACCGAGCCGCCGTGACGATGTAGGGCTGCAATTGCGGGATGAGCACGTCCCGCATCCACGTCCAGCGGTCGAAGCGATAGGCGCGGGCCATCTCCTCCAGGCCGGGATCGAGGTTGCGCGCGCCCTCGCGGACGATGACGGCGACGTTCGGCAGCTTGTTCAGCACCACGGCGAGGATCGCCGCCGTCTCCGTGAGCCCGACCCAGACATAGGCGAGCACGGTGATGACGAGGGCGGGCGTGTTGAGCAGTACGAGGAGCGGCGTGTCGAGGGCGAGGTCGGCCTTGCGCGAGCGCCCCAGGGCCACGCCGAGGGCGATGCCGAGCGCCATGGCGATGGCGAAGGCGATGGCCACCCGCAGCAGGGTGATGCCGATGTTGTGCGCGAGGTCGCCGCGCTGGGCCTCCGCGACGATGAAGTCCAGCACCGCGAGGGGCGCGGGCAGCAGGCGCGAATGGGCCTCCCACGCGGCGGCCTGCCACGCGGCGACGAGGATCGCCAGGGAAACGATGCGGGTCAGCACGCCGGCGGAACCACGCTGGCGTCAACCATCGCGGGAGCCGTCGTAGTAGAAGTCCTGCGGCAGGCCGTTGCCCGCGCCGACGAGGCGTTCGCCGCCCAGCCGCGACAGCACCGCATAGAGCTTGGCGGCGTCCGTGCGCTCGGCCGAGATCGGTCGGCGTGGGGTCCCGGTCAGGAACTCGCGCTTCAGGGTCTCGAAGGTCGCGTCGTCCTTCGCGTCCATGAGCGGGCGCACGATGTCCCAGGTCGAGGGGTCGGTCGCCAGCATGTCCTTCGCCGCCCGCGAGGCGCGGTAAAAGCCGCCCACCGCCGCCGGCTTCTCGGCCACGGTGGCGGCGTGGAACAGGTAGCCGATCAGCGAGACGTCCCCGCCCGCTCCCAGCGCGCGCATGATGTCCTCGGCGCGGATCAGCCGGCGGAACCCCTTGGGTTCGAGGCGCGCGCAATAGGTCCAGTAGGTCAGCGCCGCGTCGAGGGCGCCCTGTTCGAGCTTGAGGGTGATCAGCGGAGGCGCGCCGTAGGCGATCTCGCACTGCTTCTCCAGGTCGATCCCGGCCGCGTCGCGGGCCTGGGCCTTCAGCAGCAGCCAGTTCTTGTCGAGGGGCCCGCCCGCCACGCCCAACTTCTTGCCGACGAGGTCCTTCAGGCTCTGGATCGGGCTGTCCTTCGGCACCATCACGGCGCCTTCGGAGGTGGAATAGGGGATGAAGCGCAGGGCCTGGCCTTCGTTGCTGAGCCGGGCCGCCCAGAGCAAATCGCCGATGATCGTATCGACCTGACCGCCGACGAAGCTGATCCGCGCGGCATCGTTGCCGGCGAGCTTCGTCGGTTCCAGGGTGAAGCCGTTGGCGGTGTCGAGGCCCCGCGCCTTGATGACCGCCGCCTCCCAGGTGGAGGTGCCGAAGGGCAGGCTTCCGAGCTTGATCGAGGGGAGGTCGCCCGCTTGCCCGGCGCGGGCCGCGAGGCCGCCGAGCAGGCCGGCGGCGAGCATGGCGCGCCGTGAAAGCATGGGCCGTTCCTCCTCCGGTCTATCCGGTCCGATGGCTTTCGCGGCCATGCAGCCTTGGGCGCCGCCACGGGCGGACGCCATTGCCAAAAGGTCATAGGGCGGCCCGCCCGCCGCGTCCACCTGCGCGCGGGCGACCTTGCACCGCGCCGAAGGGGCAGGCACGTTGTGCGCCAACGATTAGGGAGCGAACACGATGACCGAGCGGCGTGAAGGCGCGATGGACGACGCGGCGGTGGAGGCGCGGCTGAAGACCGAGCTTCCGTCCTGGCGCCTGGAGGACGGGTGGATCCGCCGCACCTACAAGACGGCCGGGTGGAAGAGCACGCTGATGGTGATCAACACGGTCGGCCACCTCGCCGAGGCCGCGTGGCACCACCCCGACATCACCGCCTCCTATGCCTGGGTCGAGGTGCGGCTCATGAACCACGCCGCCAAGGGCATCACCGACAAGGATTTCGCCCTGGCCAAGAAGATCGAGGAGGTCGTCTCCTGGCAGCCGGGCCTGGAAGGCCAGGGGCTCGAAGGCACCCCCACAGATCCGCGCTTCGCCTACATCAAGTACGAGAAGTAGGCCGGCTCACCGCCGCCCGAACAGCCGCTCGATGTCGGCGAGCTTCAGCTCCACCGAGGTCGGGCGGCCGTGGTTGCACTGGCCGGAATTGGGCGTCGCCTCCATCTCGCGCAGCAGGGCGTTCATCTCCTCCGGCTTGAGGCGCCGCCCGGCCCGCACCGAGCCGTGGCAGCTCATCCGCGAGAGCACCGCGTCGAGGCGCCGCCCGAGCGGGCCCGTCTCCGTGGCGGGGTCGCCGCCCTCTTCGAGGCCGCTGGCGTCGAGGGCGTCGAGGATGTCCGTCACGAGGTCGCGGATGCTCGCGCCGACGAGCAGCGCCGGCACCTCCCGGATCAGCACCGCCCCCGGCCCGAACGGTTCGAGGCTGAGGCCCAGCCGTTCCAGATCCGCCGCGCAGGCGCAGAGCCGTTCCGCCGCCTCCGGCTCCATCTCCACCACGTCGGGGATCAGCAGCCCCTGCCGGGCGATGCCGCCCTCCGCCCGCTGCGCCTTCAGCCGCTCGTACACGAGGCGTTCGTGCGCCGCGTGCTGGTCCACGATCACGAGCCCGTCGCGGGTCTGGGCGAGGATGTAGGTGCCGTGGATCTGCGCCCGCGCCGCGCCGAGGGGATGGTCTTCCCCGGCGGGCTCGCTCTCCGGTGCGGCCTCCGCCTGCGGCGGCAGCGCGGGCAAGGGCTCCAGAAGGGCCTGGACCGATTCCGCGAGGCCGGGCGTCGGCCGGTAGGCGGGGGTGCTGTAGCCGGAGGGCGCGGCGAAGGAGGGCAGGCCGCGCGGCAGCGGCGCGGTCGCCGTGTGGAACAGGCTCGGGGCGGCATAGCCCGAATGCGCGGTCATGCGCGGCAGGGTGGGGCGCAGGGCTTCCAGGGTCCGCTGTCCCCCGGTGGTGGCGGAGCGCGCGCCGCCCCGGCGCAGGGCATCGTGGATCGCGCTCACGATCAGCGCCCGCACGAGACCGGGCTCGCGGAAGCGCACCTCCGTCTTGGCCGGGTGGACGTTCACGTCCACGAGGTCGGTGGCGCAGGCGATGACGAGGCCGAGCACCGGGTGCCGGTCGGAGGCCAGGGTGTCGGCATAGGCGCCGCGCACCGCGCCAAGCAGCAGCCGGTCGCGCACCGGCCGCCCGTTCACCACGAGGTGGATGTGGCTCCCCACGCCCCGGTGGAATGTCGGCAGGCTGACATGGCCGGTGACGGCGAAGCCCTCGCGCTCCAGGCCGACCGGCAGGGCGTTCGCCGGGAAGTCCGGCCCCAGCACCGCCGCCAGACGCCGGAGGGACGCCTCGTCCCCCGTCTCGGCGGGGAGGACCAGGGGCTGGCCCGATTCCGTGCGCAGGGTGAAGCGGATGCCGGGCTGGGCGGCGGCGAGGCGGCGGACGATCTCGCCCACGGCCGCGTTCTCGGCCCGGTCGGATTTCAGGAACTTCAGGCGGGCCGGGGTCGCGGCGAAGAGGTCCGTGACCTCGATGCGGGTGCCCCGTGCGCCCGCCGCCGGGACGACCTCGCCCTTGCGGCCGGCATCGACCACGAGGCTCGCCCCGGCCTCGGCCCCCTCGGCGCGGGTGGTGATCGACAGGCGCGAGACCGCGCCGATGGAGGGCAGGGCCTCGCCGCGGAAGCCCAGGGTGGCGATGGCGCCGAGGTCGCCGTCCGGCAGTTTCGAGGTGGCGTGCCGCTCGACCGCGAGGGCGAGGTCGTCGGGCGACATGCCCCGCCCGTCATCGACGACCCGGATCAGGCGGCGCCCGCCGCTCTCGATCGTGACCTCGATGGCGCGGGCACCCGCATCGATGGCGTTCTCGACCAGTTCCTTGACGGCCGAGGCCGGGCGCTCGACCACCTCGCCCGCCGCGATGCGGTCCACGAGGACGGGGTCGAGGCGGCGGATCGGTGCGGCGGGAGCGGACATTTCCCGTCAGAATACCCCCTGGCCGCGCCGGGCGACAGGGGCCGCGTTGCGGTCAGGCGAAGCGGCTCGACCCGCCAAGGCTGATCCGGGCCGCGCCGTGGGCGCGGGTGCCGTGGGTCGGCGCCGTGTAGGGCCGGCGGGAGAGGTCGTAGAGGGCGTTGCCGATCAGGCCGCCCGCCCGGCGCAGGCTCGACCCGTCGCAGGTGGCGGCGATGCGCACGCCGATCTCGTGCGTGTGGCTGCGCCCGTAGAGCCAGACCGCGAGCCGCGCCCGCGTCGATTCCGGAATGCCTTCCACGAGATCGGGCAGGTCGCCCGGTGTCGCCCGCGCCAGACGGCCCACCGTTTCGGGTGGCACCGGGCAATCGAGGGTCGGGTCGTCGAAACTGCGAGTGCGGGCCTGGGACATTGCTTCACCCATCAGCTGATGAGTGGATGATGAGGATCGATTGGTTAACGAAAGGTAGCGTGGCCGTTTCCGGGACGCTTAACTCTTGGAGCTGAGCCCGGAAATTCTGATTTGCCGAGACGTCTCATTGATTTCCGATGCTTGGATGCAACACAAGCTTGGGCTCGGCACGTTTTGGCGACGCAAGCCATTTGCTTCGACGTTGGGCGCCCTACACAGCGCCTGAGCAAAACGCTCAGCGCGGCGCCATGCGCAGGGCGCCGTCGAGGCGGATGACCTCGCCGTTGAGCATCGTGTTGGCGATCGCATGGCCGACCAGGGCGGCGAATTCGGACGGCTTGCCGAGGCGGGGCGGGAAGGGCACCGATTGGCCGAGCGCCTCGCGCACCGGCTCGGGCAGACCCGCCATCATCGGCGTCTCGAACACCCCGGGGGCGATGGCGACGACGCGGATTCCGTGCTGCGCCAATTCCCGCGCCAGCGGCAGGGTGAGGCTCGCCACGCCGCCCTTCGAGGCGGCATAGGCCGCCTGGCCAATCTGCCCGTCGAAGGCGGCGATGGAGGCGGTCGAGACGATCACCCCGCGCTCGCCCTCACCGTTGGGCGTGCCCGCCGCCATCGCCTGGGCGGCGAGGCGGATCATGTTGAACGTGCCGATGAGGTTGACCCGCACGGTGCGGGCGAAGGCGTCGAGGTCGTGCGGCCCGTCGCGGCCGACGACCCGCCCGCCCGAGACGATGCCCGCGCAATTGACGAGCCCGTGCAGGCCGCCATGCGTGGCGACGGCCGCCTCGACGGCGGCGCGCCCCTGTGCCTCGTCGGCCACGTCCGTGCGGACGAAGGTGGCGCCCAGCGCCTGCGCGACCTCGCCGCCGCGCGGCTCGAGATCGGCCAGAACGAGCTTCGCGCCCTGGGCCGCGAGGTGTTCGGCGACGCCCCGCCCGAGGCCGGAGGCCGCGCCTGTGACGAGGAAGGCGTGATCGGCGATCTGCACGGGAATCCTACAGCGGCTTGCGCAACCGGCGCGCGATGAGCCCCACCACGCCCTCGCGGAACAGCAGCACGCAGAGCACGAAGACGCAGCCCTGGATCACCGTCACCCAGGCGCCGAACTGCGCGAGGTAGGTCTCCATGGTGACGATCACCAGCGCGCCGACGATGGGGCCGAACACCGTGCCCATGCCGCCCACCAGCGTCATCAGCACCACCTCGCCCGACATCGACCAGTGGACATCGGTGAGCGAGGCGAGCTGGAACACGATGGCCTTGGTGGCGCCCGCGAGGCCGGCGAGCGTCGCCGAGAGGACGAAGACCGCGAGCTTGTACTGGTTCACCCGGTAGCCGAGGGAGACGGCCCGGTTCTCGTTGTCGCGGATCGCCTTCAGCACCTGCCCGAAAGGCGAGTGGATGATGCGGTAGATCGCAAGCATCCCGAAGAAGAACACCACGGCGACGAGGGCGTACATCGCCCGGTCATCATCGAGGGGGATCACCCCGAACAGGGACCCGCGCGGCACCGCCTGGATGCCGTCCTCGCCGCCGGTGAACTTCGCCTGCAGGGCGAAGAAGAACGCCATCTGCGCCAGCGCCAGGGTGATCATCGAGAAGTAGATGCCCTGCCGCCGGATCGCCAGCGAACCGAAGACGAGCCCGAGCAGGGCGGCGGTGGCCGTGCCGAGCAGGATCGCCAGTTCCGGGGTCAGCCCCCACATCTTGGCGCTGTAGGCCGAGAGGTAGCTCGCCATGCCGAAATAGGCGGCGTGTCCGAAGGAGAGCAGGCCGCCGTAGCCGAGCAGCAGGTTGAAGGCCAACGCGAACAGCGCGAAGCACAGAACCTTCATCAGGTAGACCGGGTAGAGCACCATCGGCGCCGCCACGAGCAGAAGGGCGAGGCCGATGAAGATCTTGCGCTGAAGCGCCTTGTCGTCCCGGCTCGCCGGCAGGGCGGCGGCGATCGGGGCGGCGTCGAGGGCGGCGGTGTCGGCCATGTGTGTCGAGCCTCGATTCGCGGTCAGGCCGTGCGCCCGAACAGGCCGGCGGGTTTCACGAGCAGCACCACCACCATGATGACGAAGATCACGGTGGAGGAGGCCTCCGGGTAGAACACCTTGGTCAGGCCCTCGACGAGGCCGAGCGCGAAGCCGGTGATCACCGAGCCGATGATCGAGCCCATGCCGCCGATCACCACCACCGCGAAGACCACGATGATGATGTCCGCGCCCATGTTCGGGTTCACCGAATAGATCGGCGCGGCGAGCACTCCGGCGAAGCCCGCGAGCGCCACGCCGAACCCGTAGGTGAGCGTCAGGAACAGCGGGACGTTCACGCCGAAGGCCTGGACGAGGGTCGGGTTCTCGGTGGCCGCGCGCAGGTAGGCGCCGAGCTTGGTCTTCTCGATGACGAGCCAGGTGGCGATGCAGACGGTGAGCGAGGCCACCACCACCCAGGCCCGGTAGTTCGGCAGGAACATGAAGGGCAGGCGCTGGCCGCCCGAGAGTTCGGCCGGGATCGCGTAGGGCAGGCCCGACACGCCGTACTGGTTGCGGAACAGGCCCTGGATGATCAGCGCGAGCCCGAAGGTCAGGAGCAGACCGTAGAGGTGATCGAGCTTGTAGAGCCGCGCGATCAGCACCCGTTCGAGGATCACGCCGAACACGCCGACCACGAGGGGCGCCAGACCCAGCGCCCACCAATAGCCGAGGCCGAAATAGGTGAGCAGCATCCACGCCACGAACGCGCCCATCATGTAGAGCGCGCCGTGGGCGAAGTTGATGATGTTCAGCAGACCGAAGATGATCGCCAGCCCGAGCGACAGGATCGCGTAGAACGATCCGTTGATCAGCCCGAGCAGCAACTGGCCGAACAGCGCCTGGGTCGGCACGCCGAAAATCGTCATCATGGCCGAAACTCCCAGACGCCTACACGCTCAGCCCTTCACCAGCGGGCAGTTGCCCTCGCCCAGCGGGCGGAAGACCTGATCGCCGGGGATCGTCTCGAGCTTCTTGTAGAGGTCCCACTCGCCCTTCGACTCGGCGGGCTTCTTGACCTCGAACAGATACATGTCGTGGATCTTGCGGCCGTCGGCCCGCACCACGCCCTTGCCGAACAGCGGGTCGTCGGTCGGCGTCGCCTTCATCTTGGCGACCGTGGCGGCGCCGTCTGCGGTCGACTTCATCTCGGCCACCGCCTTCAGGTAGTGGAGCACGTCCGAATACACGCCGGCATGGTTCGAGGTCGGCTTCGAGCTCTTCATCTGCTTAGAGAAGCGGTCGGAGAAGGCGCGGGTCTGGTCGTTGAGGTCCCAATAGAAGGGCTCGGTGAGCACGAGGCCCTGCGCGACCTTGGTACCAAGGGAATGCACGTCCGACGAGAAGACGAGGAGGCCGGCGAGGGCCTGCCCGCCCTCGGTGATGCCGAACTCGCCGGCCTGCTTGATCGCGTTGATCGTGTCGGCGCCCGCGTTGGCGAGCCCGATCACCTTGGCGCCGGAGCTTTGCGCCTGAAGCAGGAAGGACGAGAAGTCGGCGGTCGGGAACGGGGTCTTCACAGAGCCGACGACCTTGCCGCCGTTCTTGTTGATGACGTTCGTCGTGTCGCGCTGGAGCGTCTGGCCGAAGACGTAATCGGCGGTGAGGAAGTACCACGTCGTCCCGCCGCGCTTCACCATCGCGCCGCCGGTGCCGTTGGCCAGCGCCACCGTGTCGTAGACCCAATGGATGGTGTTCGGGCTGCATTGCGGGCCGGTGAGGTCCGCGGTGCCGGCGCCCGTGTCGATGAAGACCTTGTTCTTCTCCTTCGTCACCTGGCTGATCGCCAGGGCGACGGAGGAGGTGACGCCGTCGGTGATCATGTCGACCTTGTCGCGGTCGTACCATTGCCGGGCGATGGCCGCGCCGACATCCGGCTTGTTCTGGTGGTCGGCGGAGACGATCTCGACCTTCAGGCCCTTCTCCTCGGGCTTGAAATCCTCCAGGGCGAGCTTGGCGGCGACCACCGAGCCCTCGCCGCTGATGTCCGAATAGGCGCCCGAGCGGTCGCCCAGGATGCCGATCTTCACGGCGGTCTGCGCCGAGGCCGGCGCGACCATGGCGACGCCCGCGAGGAAGGCGCCCGCGAGCGCGGCGAGCGGAAAGCGTCCGTTCATCGGTGTCACTCCTTGGGGCCGGATCGGCCGGTCAACAGTAGAGGCAGGATCAGTGATGCTTACACGCCGAGATAGGCGTGGAGTTTGTCGATATTCGCGTCAAGATCGGCGTTGGCGATCTGATCGACGACGCGGCCTTGCTCGATCACGAAGTGACGGTCGGCCAGCGTCTGTGCGAAGCGGAAGTTCTGCTCCACGAGGACGATGGTATAGCCGTCCGCCTTCAGCTTCTGGATCGTGCGGCCGATCTGCTGGACGATCACCGGAGCCAGTCCTTCGGTGGGTTCATCGAGCAGGATCAGCTTCGCCCCCGTGCGCAGGATGCGGCCGATGGCGAGCATCTGCTGTTCGCCGCCCGACAACTTGGTGCCCTGGCTGCCCGCCCGCTCCTTGAGGTTCGGGAACAGGGTGTGGATCTCGGCCACCGTCATGCCGCCGGGCTTTACCCGGGGCGGCAGCATCAGGTTCTCGTGCACCGTGAGGCTCGAGAAGATGCCGCGCTCCTCGGGCACGTAGCCGAGGCCGAGCTTGGCGATCTTGCGCGAGGCCATGCCGATGGTCTCGACCCCATCATAGACGACGGAGCCCGTGCGGCGCCCGAGGATACCGATGATGGCCCGCAGCGTCGTGGTCTTGCCGGCGCCGTTGCGGCCGAGCAGCGTGATGACCTCGCCGGCCTTCACGTCGATGTCGATGCCGTGGAGCACGTGGCTCTCGCCGTACCAGCCTTCGAGGCCGCGCACGGTGAGGAGCGAGGCCGCGGCGGCGGCGGGGGATGCCTTCATGGCCGCCTCACGCATGTCCCGCCCCGATGTAAGCCTCGATCACGCGGGGATCCTTCGAGACGGTGGCGTAATCGCCCTCGGCCAGCACCTGCCCGCGCGCCAGGACGGTGATCCGGTCCGACAGGGAGGCCACCACCGACAGGTTGTGCTCCACCATCAGGATCGTGCGGTCCTTGCCGACCCGGCGGATCAGCTGCGCGGTGCGGTCCACGTCCTCGTGGCCCATGCCGGCCATAGGCTCGTCGAGGAGCAGCATCTCGGGGTCGAGCGCCAGGGTCGTGGCGATTTCCAGAGCGCGCTTGCGGCCGTAGGAGAGCTCCACCGCCAGCGTCCTGGCGAACTCGGAGAGGCCGACCGCCTCGACGAGTTCCAGAGCCTCGGCGTCGAAGGCGCGCAGGATTGTCTCCCCGCGCCAGAAGTCGAACGAATCGCCGTGCCGCCGCCGCTGGAGGGCGATGCGGACGTTCTCCATCACCGTGAAGTGCGGGAACACCGCCGAGATCTGGAATGACCGGACGAGCCCAAGACGCGCCACGTCGGCGGGCTTCAGGCCGGTGATGTCGCGATCCTTATAGCGGATCGAGCCTGCGGTGGGCTGCAGGAATTTGGTGAGAAGATTGAAACAGGTCGTTTTGCCGGCCCCGTTGGGGCCGATCAACGCGTGGATCGTGCCGCGTTCGACTTGCAGCGCAACATTGTTGACCGCACGAAATCCCTTGAATTCCATGGTCAACCCTTGAGTTGCCAGGATCACGTCCCGTCCCAAGAGCGGCCCTCCCCGCGTTGTTTAAGGCTCTATGAACGAAGCTGACTCACGCCGTCCACCGGATTCGGTGGGGCGCCACAAACAATCCACGGCCGCTGATACGCCCGCCCTGGTTTTGCCGGCTGACCGGAAGGCCTAAAGGGGCGGCCGGGGTTTTGGAGTGGTGACGCGATGACAGGATCACAGGACGGGCTCGATGGCCTGCAGACGCCCTGCCTTCTCCTCGACGAGGGCAAGCTTTCCGCCAACCTCGCCGGCATGCGCGCGCAGGTGGAGCGGCACGGCGTGACCTTCCGCCCGCATCTCAAGACCGCGAAGTCCATCGACGTCGCCCGCATGGCGATGACGGGTCCGGACGGCCCCGCCACGGTCTCGACGCTGAAGGAGGCCGAGTATTTCGCCGAGCGCGGCGTGCGCGACCTGACCTACGCGGTCGGCATCGCCCTCCACAAGCTCGACCGCGTCGGCGCGATCCGCAGCCGCTGGGGCGTGGACCTCGCGGTGGTTCTCGATTCGCTCGCGCAGGCCGAGGCGGTCGCGCGATGGAGCCGGGCCACCGGGGACAGGCTGCCCGTCTTCATCGAGGTCGATCCCGATGGCCACCGCTCCGGCGTGAAGCCCGGCGATTCCGACCTCCTGCGCGGCATCGGCGCGACGCTCGCCGAGGGCGCGGAACTACGCGGCGTGCTGCTCCATGCGGGCGAGAGCTACGGCCTCTCGGATCCCGAGGCGCTGGCGGAGGCCGCCGAGGGTGAGCGCCGGGCGGCGGTCCAGGCGGCCGAGACCCTGCGGGCGGCGGGGCTGACCTGCCCGGTGGTGAGCGTCGGCTCGACCCCGACCGCGCGGCACGCCCGCCATCTCGACGGCGTCACCGAGGTGCGGGCCGGCGTCTACATGTTCGGGGATCTGGTCCAGGCCGGGATCGGCTCCTGCGCCGTGGACGACATCGCCGTCTCGGTGCTCGCCAGCGTCATCGGCCATCGGCCGGACAAGGGCTGGATCATCACCGATGCCGGCTGGATGGCGATGTCCCGCGACCGGGGCACGGCCGCGCAAGCCGTGGACCAGGGCTACGGGATCGTCTGCGACCGGGCGGGGCGTCCCTTCGAGGACCTGATCGTCGCCCAGGCGAACCAGGAGCACGGGGTGCTCGCCCTGCGGAAGGGCTCAGGGGCCGAGCGCCCCGACCTGCCGGTGGGCACGCTGGTGCGGATCCTGCCGAACCACGCCTGCGCCACCGCCGCGCAATACGATTGCTACCACGTCCTCGACGGCGAAGGACGGCGCTACGCGGAATGGCCGCGGATCAACGGGTGGTGATCGCTCTGGGACAATCATCCCGGCCGCAATCCTCGTCCTGAGGGGCCGCGAAGCGGCCTCGAAGGAGATTTCCAGAGGACGCGACGATCCCTGGAACCCTCCTTCGAGGCTCGCGCCTCAGGATGAGGTTTAGGCCGCTTGTCGAGGCTTAGTACTCGATCAGGTCTTCCAGCGCGTAGTGCTTCACCGTCTTCCGGTTGGCGATCAGCTCGTCCACCGTCGGCTCGCCCTTCAGGGCGCGGGCGATGGCGATCTTGGTCGCCTCGTAATTGGTCCGGTAGAGGTCCTTGCGGTCGAGGTTGTCGTCGTCCGCGCAGCGGATATCGAGCCAGATCATGATAATCATGCAGAGGTCGTCGAGGCCCTCCTTCGGGAGGATGCCCTCGATGATGCAATCCACGATGGCATCGCCCGTCGCCGCCTGGACGACGCCGCCCAAAAGCTCGACGTAATCGGCGCTCTGGATCGTGACCTTGCTGGTCATCATCGTCACCGGCCGCACGAGCTGGTTGAGATCGCGCACCACGTACATGCGGGTGTGGCCCTGGGCCTGCCCCATCATCGAGGCGAAGGCTTGGCCCACCGGGCCGCGCACCGAACCGATCAACACTTCGGGCATGGCGTCGGTGTACTGACCCTCGGCGGCCAGCACGGTGGCCTCACCGGCGCGGAACCAAATCTCTGACATGAACGCCTCCTTGTCGCGCCGGGGAGACATCATCCCTCCCACGCCGTCAACCGGGACTCGTCAGATCAAACCGATTCCGTCGAGGACACCCACCATCGCGAAGGCGACCGTCACGCCCGAAACCGCGTAGACGACCCATTTGTAGGCCCCCTTCACGCGTTTGTCCTCGGGCAGCGCCCGCGTCGCGAGGAGGATGAGCAGGCCGAGCGCCAGGGGCAGCAGCAGGGCGTTCATCACCTCGACGGCGACGTTCAACGCCACGAGATTCGAGACGAGTTGCACGGCGATGGCGCCCGCGACCACCGCGACCGTGAAGATGGCGTAGAAGGCCGGCGCCTCGCGGGGGGATTTCTCCAGGGAATGCGGCTGCCGCATCACGTCGCCGAAGCCCCAGGCCAGCGCCAGCGCGACCACGTTCAGGGCGATGAAGGCGGCGGCGATGATCCCGATCCCGAACACCGCCTGCCCGAGCAGCGGGCCCAGGGCCGGCGTGAACGCCTTGGCGAGGTCGCCCACCGTCTCCAGCCCCTGCTTGCTGCCCTGGCCGGATTGGCCGATCGTGGCCGCCGCCGTGATAAGGATCGCGCCCATCACGCATTGCGAGATCACCGCGCCGATGAACGTATCGAGCCGCGCGCGGCGCATGTGATCCCAGCCCAAGCCTTTGTCCACGATGGCCGATTGCTGGTAGAAGATCATCCACGGCATGATGACCGCGCCGATGTTGGCGGCGATCAACACGCGGAAATCGCCGTTGCCGAGGGGTATGTGCGCGAACGACTTGAGGATCGCGTCGGGATCCGGCTTCGCCGCGATGGCGAGCCCGATGAAGACCAGTTCGAACAGCCCCACCACCAGCGCGACCCGTTCGACCCGCCGGTAGCTCCCGGTGAAGACGAGGAGCAGCAGGAGGGCGGCCGGAAGTCCGAGGCTGACGAGGCGCGGCACCCCGAACAGGTCCCCGATCCCGGCGATGCCGGAGAACTCGGTGACGATGGCGCCTACTCCCGCCACGACGAGGCCGGCATAGGAGATCCAGGCCAGCACCGGCCCGTACTGGTCGCGGATCAACTCGCCGTGGCCGCGCCCCGTCGCCGTCCCGAGGCGGACGGTCAGTTCTTGGACGATGTAGAGGATTGGGATCAGCAGAAGCTGCAGCAGGAGCAGCGAGTATCCCCATTTCGCGCCGCTCTGCGCCGCAGTGATGAGGCTGCCGACATCCGTATCGGCCAGCATCACCACGAGGCCGGGTCCGGCGACCTTGAGGAAACCCGACAGGCGGGGCAGTGAGGAGGCCGTAGAGGCTTGGCGCGTCGGCATGGGGCGGGAACAGGCCGTGCCGGCACCGGTTCCGCGCGAGGGCGGGGTGCGTCATTTCTCACGAGGGGAGTATCATGGCCGAGCAGCCGGGACGAGAAGCAGGCTGGAGCCTTCAAGCCAGCGCCGTCAGCGAGGGTGTGCGCCTCGAACTGACCCTGCCGGATTTCGCGGGCCAGCCGGTGACGGCGGCGGTGATCCTCGATCGGGCCGAGGCCAGAGCCTTCGCCCGCGCCCTGCTCGCGGCGGCGGGCGATGCGGCCGAGCGCACCTTCCCGCGCCCGGAACTCTGAACGCTTACTGCGCCTGGAGACCGGGGCGACGGCCCGGCAGACGCGGAACCTTGGTGCCGCGCTTCTCGATGGGCGCCGCACAGGAATAGGCGAACTCGATCTTCAGCGCGTCGAAATCCGTCTCGCCCGTGATCGTGCAATCCTCCCGGACGGTCTCGTCCAGATAGGTGCGGGCCGCCGTGCGGAACCGGCCGGTGCGGGACGCGGCCGGATCGGGATCGATGCGCAGGTCGTTCAGGTTGCAACCGGCGACTTCGCGCAGGGCGTTCGAGACGATGAGCATCCGGCGCTGCTGCCGGTTGTCATAGATCTCGTAGGGCTCCTTGCAGCCGATGGTCACGACCTGCGACGGCAGGCCGACATAGGTCTTCGAGATGTAGGAGAAGCTCGTCGCGGAGCAGCCGGCGAGCGCCGCCGCCAGCACCGGGGCCGCCAGGACGAGGAGCGGAAACCGCCGCACGATCCGCCATCCCTCTCTCAACCGGGCCATCCCGACCCGCTCGGGCACCCGTGAACGCATTGAACCGCGCCCCACTCTGCGGTCAAGCTGTCGGCGCCTCACGCCGCGCCGCCATCGCCGGCCTGTGTCCCCCTGGCCACCGCCGGAGCGCGCAGCATCGCGAGCACCACCCGCGCGGCCGCCCGGCTCGGGGTGTCGCCGTCCGGCAGGATGGTGAGGTCGTCCATCCGGTCCAGGGCGGCGACCTGCGCCTCGCGTTCCGGCCCGCCGCGCAGCAGCGGCAGCAGCGACGCCGAGAGGTTTTCCGGCGAGCAATCGGCCTGCACGAATTCCGGCATGGCGTTCCGGTTCAGGATCAGGTTTGGCAGGACGATGCTCGGCACCTGGATCAGCCGCCGGGCGATGAACTCCTCCGCCCGCGAGACCTTGTAGGCCACGACGCTCGGCACGCCGGCCAGCGCCAGTTCGAGGGTCACGGTGCCCGAGGCCGCGAGCGCCGCCCGGCCGGAACGGAACGCCGCGTACTTCTCGGACTCGCCCGAGACGATCCGCACCGGCACGTCCCAGGCCTTCGCCAGTTCCTCGATCCGCGCCCGATGGCGCGAGACCGCCGGAAGCACCGCCTCCACCGCGACCTCCCGCGCGACCCGCGCCAGGGTCGGCCCGAAGACCGGCATCAGCCGCTCGATCTCGGAGCGGCGGGAGCCCGGCAGCACCACGAGAGGGTAGGGGGCCCGCTCGCGCCGTGCCTGCGCCGCCGCATCGGGCTGCAACTCGCCGAGCCGTTCGATGAGCGGATGGCCGACATAGGTGCAGGCCGGGCCGCCCAGGCGCCGATGCGCCTCCGGCTCGAACGGCAGCAGCGCAAGCACATGGTCGATGAAGGGGCGCATGCCCTTCGCCCGCCACGGGCGCCACGCCCAGACGCTCGGCGAGACGTAATCCACGATGGGGATGGCGGGCACCGCCTTGCGCACGCGCTTGGCGACCGCATGGGTGAAGCCGGGGCTGTCGATGATGACGAGTACGTCCGGCCGGGCCGCGACGATGTCGTCGGCCGTCTCGCGGATGCGCCGCAGCAGCGTCCGCGCGCGGGCGAGCACCGGCAGGTAGCCCATCACCGCCACGTCATCGAGGGGGAACAGCGAGACGAAGCCCGCCTCGGCCATGGCCTCGCCGCCGACGCCGCCGAAGGTGACGCCCGGCGCCGCCTCGCGCAGGGCCCGCATCAGCTTCGCGCCGAGCTGGTCGCCGGAATCTTCGCCCGCCACCAGCCAGATCCGGGGGCCGCTCATGCGTCGCCTCCGAAGCCGATCACGAACAGGCCGAGCCTGTCGGCCTCGGCCGCCGTCGCGGCCCGGTCGATGATGAGGGTCCCGCCGGCCTTCAGGGCGAGCCCGGCGCAGCCGGCCGCATGGGCGTTGCGGATTGTGCGGGGGCCGACGGCCGGCAGATCGATGCGCAGGTCCTGACCCTGCTTGGGCGCCTTCACCAGCACCGTGCCGGCATTGGGGCGCCCCCGGCCGAAGGGCTTCCGCCCCAGGGCACGGGCGCGGGCGAGCATCTTGTCCGTGCCCTCCGGCCCCTCGACGGCGAGGATTCTGTCCCCGGCCACCGCCACCGCCTGCCCGACATCGAATGGCGCCAGCGCAGAGAGCACGGCCTGCCCGGTACGGATCGAGGCCATGGCCTCGGCATCGGCCTTCACGAGGCCGAGGGGGCCTTCCGGGCAAAGCAGATCGGGTGCGGCCTCGTGGACGCCAAGCACCCGGTGCCCGTTCTCCTCCACCAGCGACACGGCGGCGCGCAGCAGGCGATCATCGCCGCCGCCCGCGATCTCGCGCAGGGCCTCGCGGTTGCGCCACGCCGCGCCGGCATTGAAGATCGCCGCCGCGCTCGGCCGGGCGACGCTGCCCGCCGGCACCACCACCGCCGGTCCCCAGCTCTTGAGGTGGGCGAGCGTCGCGGCGAGGTCGAGGAGGTCCACCACCGCATCCGCCCGCCCGCGCAGGGGGCGGCCGGTGAAGCCGCGCAGGGCGATCATGCGGAACGGCTTGCCCGCCCGGACCAGGGAATCGGCGACGAGTTCCGGCAGGCGGCCGGCGCCGGCGATCAGGACGAGGTTTCCCCCGCCGGGCGAAGCGGCCTGCTCCATGGCGAGGGTGTCAGGCGCCGCCCACCGGGATGGGGGCCTCGCGGGGCGTGCAGATGGAGCGCTTGCCGCCCGCGCGGATGAATTCGATGATCTCGCGCACCGCCGTGTGGGATTCGAAGGTCGCGGCCACGTCCTCCACCCGCTCCATCAGCGTGCCCTCCTGCGCGAAGAGCAGCCGGTAGGCCCGGCGCAGGGTGTGGATGTCCTCGCGGGCGAAGCCCCGCCGTTGCAGGCCGACGATGTTCAGCCCCGAGAGGTAGGCCCGGTTGCCGAGCACCATGCCGTAGGGGATGCAATCGTTCTCCAGCCCGGACAGGCCGCCGACGAAGGCGTGGGCGCCGACGCGGGCGAACTGGATCACCGCCGCGCCGCCGCCGAGGATCGCGTAATCGCCGACCCAGCAATGGCCGGCGAGCATCACGTTGTTCGAGAAGACCACGTTCGAGCCGACATGGCAGTCGTGCCCGACATGGGAATTGGCGAGGAACGCGCAGCGGTCGCCGATCACGGTCTGCAACCCGCCTCCCGCCGTGCCGGGGTTCATGGTGACGCCCTCGCGGATCAGGCATTCCTCGCCGATCGTCAGGGTCGAGGGCTCGCCGCGATACTTCAGGTCCTGCGGCGGATGGCCGATGGAGGCGAAGGGGAAGATCCGCGTGCGCGCGCCGACGCGGGTGCGCCCGGCCACCACGACGTGGCTCACCAACTCGCAGCCCTCGCCGAGCACCACATCCGGCCCGACATGGCAGAACGGGCCGATCCGCACCCCGTCGCCGATCTCGGCACCGGATTCGACCACGGCGCTCGGGTGGATCGCGGGTGCGCTCATCGGTTCACTCCGTCACCAGCATGGCGCCGATCTCGGCCTCGGCCACCAGCACGCCGTCCACCTTCGCCTCGCCCCGGAACCACCACATGGTGCGGCGGTGATTGATCTTGCGCATCTCGAAGCGGATCTGGTCGCCTGGGATGACCGGCTTGCGGAACTTGCACTTGTCGATCGTCATGAAGAATACCTGCTTCGTGCGAAGCTCGTCCGTCATGATGTGGCGGCAGCAGATCGCGCCGGCCGTCTGCGCCATGCCCTCGATGATGAGCACGCCGGGGAAGACCGGTAGATTGGGGAAATGGCCCTGGAACTGCGGCTCGTTGGCCGTCACGTTCTTGATGCCGACGCAGGATTCGTCCCGGTCGATCTCCACGATGCGGTCGACCATCAGGAACGGGTAGCGGTGCGGCAGTAATTCCAACAACTTGTGGATGTCGGCCGTCCCGAGAACCTGATCCGCCTCGCTCATCGTGTTGTGCCGCCCTCGATGTCTGCCGGCGCCGTGCCGGCGGCGGCCTCTCTTTTGCAGAAATGCGTGGATGTGCAAGGGCGGAGCGGCGTTTTAGGGCACGCGCCCCTCAGGACTTCTCGCCCTCGGCGGCATCCTGGCCCGACCGTTCCGCGAGGCGGGCGAGGGTCGTCAGCTCCCGGAACCAGGCCCGGACGGGCTTGGCCGGCGTGCCGCCCCAGCGCGAGCCGGGCGGCACGTCGCGGTTGACGTTCGAGGAGCCGGCGATCTGCGAGCCGCGCCCGATGCGCAGGTGCCCGACCACGCCGACCTGCCCGCCGAGCACCACGTAATCCTCCAGGGTCGTGGAGCCGGAGATGCCCACGCCCGAGACGATGACGCAATGACGCCCGATCACGACGTTGTGGGCGATCTGCACGAGGTTATCGATCTTCGTGCCCTCGCCGATCACCGTATCGCGGGAGGCGCCCCGGTCGATGGTGGTGTTGGCGCCGATCTCGACATCGTCCTGCACGATCACCCGGCCGACCTGCGGCACCTTCAGGTGCGTCGCGCCCATGGCGAAGCCGAACCCGTCCTGCCCGATCCGGGCGCCCGGATGGACGATGACCCGGTTGCCGACGAGGGCATGGCTCAGCGTCGTGCCGGCGCCGATGGCGCAATCCCGGCCGATCCGCACCCCCGGCCCGATCACGGCGTTCGGGCCGATCACCGTGCCCGACCCGATCTCGGCACCCGGCCCGACCACGGCGCCGGGATCGACCGTCACGCCTTCCTCCAGCCGCGCCTCCGGATGGACATGGGCGCCGGAGGCGAGGCCCCGGCCGCCGAATTGCGGCCCCGGCCGCAGGGCGTCGGGATGCAGGCGCCCGAGCAGTGCGGCGTAGACCCGGTAGGGATCGCGGCAGACGATGGCGACCGTCTCCGCCGGAACGCGGGCGGCGAAGCGCGGCCCCACGAGGCAGATGCCGGCGCGGGTCTGCGCCAGGGCCTCGCCGTAGCGGGCATTGTCCATGTAGGCGAGGTCGGCGGGTCCGGCGCTCTCCAGCGGCGCGGCCCCGGCGATTGTGCGGGCGGGGTCCACACCCTCGGGGAGGGCGGTGCCGGCCGCGGCGGCGATGTCGGCGTAGGCGAGCGCGGCCGAGGGCGTGAAGAACTCTGTGTCGGACATCTCGAACCAAACCGCGCCGATGACGCCCGTCGTCGGGCTCGGCGCGTCCGGCGAGGGAGCTCCCGGAATCGAAACGTCCCCACGCGGGGGACGGTCGGCAAAGGGGAGCGTCAAGGCGCTCTATAAACGAGAAACTCCGGCCGGGGCATCCCCGGCCGGAGCATCGAAGCAGGGTTTTAGAAGCGCGAGCCGCCGGAGAAGCGGAACGCCTGGGTCTGGTCGCGGCCGATATGGCCGATCTTGCCGGTGCCCGGGATGATGACCTTCTCACCCTCGTCCTTGCTCAGGGCGTAGGCGTAGTCGAACCGGATCGGGCCCAGCGGCGAGTTCCAGAGGATGGACGCGCCGATCGAGGACCGGATGACGGCCTTGTCGCGGACGTTCACGCATTCCGGCTCGACGCCGAGGGTGAAGGCGTTGAAGTTGCATCGACCGGCGGCGAAGCCGTTGATGAATTGGTCGCCGTTCACGTCGAAGGTGCGCTGGCCGTGATAGCCGAACAGCGTACCGGCATCGGCGAACACGGCGCCCTTCAGGCCCAGATCGCGCGGCACGCCGTAGAGCGGGAACTGGATTTCCACGGTACCGCCGACATAGGTCGAGCCACCGATGGCGTTGGAGCGGGCGTCGGCGATGCCGACGTCGCGGGGGCCGATGCCGTTCGGCGCGAAGCCGCGCACCAGCGACGGGCCGAGGAAGAACTGGTCGGTGACGCGCAGCGGCTTGCCGTCCAGCGCCTCGACGTGACCGCCCTGGAAGCGGACGAAGCCGACGACGTCCTCGTAGAGTTCCTTGTAGTAACGGGCGTCGGCCGTCACGCGGAAGAACTTCGAGTCGCCGCCCAGGCCCGCCACGTCCGGCTTCAACTCGGCGTAGATGCCGTTGCGCGGTGCGCCGATGACGTCGAGCGTCGAGTAGGCGAGGGTCAGACCGGCCAGCGAGGTGAGGGTGTTGCCCTGCGAACCCTTGATGGCGATCGAGGCTTCACCGTCATACGCGCAGTTCGGGTAGATCGACTGACCGCCGACGTCGCGCCCGTTCAGGATCGTGCCGCCCGCGTAGGTCTGCGTGTAGCCCGGGATCGGGATCGAGCAGTCGTTGTACGGCTTCTTGAGGCTGTTCGGGACCTTCAGCTCGGTGTTGTACAGCGAGTAGCGAAGGGTGACGCCGAATTCCTCGGTGATCGGCAGGCCGATGCGGAGCTGGCCGCCGTAGACGGTCGTCTCGTAGCGCGAGTACCGGGTCAGGTCCGAGTACTTGTAGAAGGCGTCGAAGCCGGCCGCGAGGCGGTAGCCGAGGAAGTACGGCTCGGTGAACGAGAAATCGACACCGCGCGAGTATTGGCCGCCGGTACCGGCGAGGCGCACGTACTGGCCACGGCCGAGGAAGTTCGACTCGGAGACCGAGACTTCGCCGATGATGCCGTCCTGGGTGGAGTAGCCGCCCGCCACCGAGAACGAACCCGTGGGCTGATCCTCGACATCGATGTTCACGACGACGCGGTCGGGGGAGGAACCGGGCTCGTTCGAGAACCG
Organism: Methylobacterium sp. TK26; assembly: GCF_055361565.1. Lineage (NCBI taxonomy): Bacteria > Pseudomonadati > Pseudomonadota > Alphaproteobacteria > Hyphomicrobiales > Methylobacteriaceae > Methylobacterium > Methylobacterium sp. TK26. The sequence goes on from NZ_CM143965.1 coordinate 4,461,007, forward strand.
GACCTTCTTGAAGAAGCCCAGGCCGTTCAGGCGGCGCTCGGCGCGGTCGGTGAGCACGCGGTTGTAGGCGTCGCCCTCGGCGAAATCGAGCTCGCGGCGGATGACGTAATCGCGGGTGCGGGTGTTGCCGCGGACGTTGATGCGCTCGACGTAGACGTGCGGGCCGTCCTCGACCACGAAGCCGAGGGAGACCTTCTGGGTCGCCGGGTCGCGCTGGCCGGTCGGACGGACCTGGGCGAAGGGATAGCCCGCCCGGTTCACGTCACGGGTCAGGGTGTTGAGCGTCCGCTCGACGTCATCGGCGTTGTAGGTGTCGCCGACATTGGTCGCGATGTCGCTGCGCAGGGCCTCGGTGTCGAGGCCGGGCAGGCGCGAATCCACCGCCACGGCGCCGACCGCGTATTGCTGGCCCTCGTTCAGGGTAATGGTGATGACGTAGCCGGATTGCTCACCCTCGACGTAGCGCGCATCGGCGTTCACCACCTGGAAGTCGGCATAGCCGTTCTTCAGGTAGTAGCGGCGCACCTGCTCGAGGTCCTGGCTGATCCGGTCCGGATCGTAGACGTCCGAGGTCTTGATGAACGACAGGAAGTTCATCTCCGACGAGCTCATCAGCCCGCGCAGCGTCCGCTCGGAATAGGCCTCGTTGCCCACGAAGTTGATCGACAGGATGCCGGTCTTATCGCCTTCGTCGATGTCGTAGATCACGTCGACGCGGCCGTTGGGCAGCGTGACCGTGCGGTAGGTGGCCTTGGCGAGACCGCGGCCGAAGCGCTTGTAGACGTCGCGGATGCGGGCGAGGTCGGCGTTGATCGTGGCCTCGCTGTAGGGGCCGCGCGACTTCGACTCGACCACGCTTTCCAGCGTCGCCTTCTCGACCTTCTTGTTGCCCTCGAAGACCACCCGGTTGATCAGGTTGTTCTCGCGCACGGTCACGACCGTGCGTCCGCCACCCTGGGACACCTTCACGTCCGAGAACATGCCGCTGGCGAGCAGGTTGCGCCGGGCCTCCTCTGCGGAGCCCGAAGCGGTGCCGGTGACGTAGGACCGAATGGTGTCGGAATCGACGCGCTGGTTGCCCTGCACGACAATCTGCTGAGCCTGGGCGGCTCCGCCCAGGACCATACCCGCCCCGGCGGAGATCAGGACGATGGTCTTCCGCATCGACTTACGCCGATGCTTGCCCGTCAACGACATCATGCAATCGCCCGTTTCTGATCTGGTCGCAGGCCTTGCCTGCGCGGGCGACCGTTGGTCGATCGTCCCATTCCCGTGGTCCAAGCGTGGCTTCGGTCCAAGCAAAGCTCTTAAAGGGATTCCCCCGCCAAGCAAACGTGGCCGTACCGTTCAGGAGGGGATTTTGCGGGGTCGTGGCCTTCGCGCCACTTAACGCGGCGGTCACCGTGCAACGAAAGCGACAATCATGCTGAACGAGGCGTAAACGCCTGTAGCGGTAGCGCTTTCCGGTGGCCTCGTCCGATGCGTTCACCGGTTGTGAACCCTCCCGGAAACTCGCCCGGGTAGAGGCTACGGCCAAGATTGTGGCGCTCGCTGGGCGCCGGGGCGGGGGCGGGCGGGTTTATTTTTGCACCCTATCCACCGCCCCCGCAGGGGCGGATCAGGTGTTCCGCAGGGAGGCGCCGAGGTTGAGGATGTCGTTCCAGGCGGCGAACAGCATCAGCATCAGCACCAGGGCGAGGCCGATGCGGAAGCCGACCTCCTGCGCGCGCTCGCTGAGCGGGCGGCCGCGCACCACCTCGAAGGCGTAGAACAGCAGGTGCCCGCCATCGAGCAGCGGCACGGGGAAGAGGTTCAGCAGCCCGATCGAGACGGAGAGCAGGGCGATGAGCCCGACCAGCCCGCCGACGCCGCCGGTCTTGGCGACCTCGCCCGAGACGCGGGCGATGCCGATGGGGCCGGAGAGCTGATCGGCGGATTCGCGGCCGGTGATCAGCTTGCCGAGATAGGAGAACGTCCGCTCCACCACGAAGTAGGTTTCGCTCACCCCGAGCTTCAGGGAGTCGGCGATGTTGTACTGGACGAGCTTCGCCTCGCTGCCGTTCGGCGAGCGGATGCCGAGCCGACCGATCCGGTGACGGCCGAAGGGCGTGCGCTCCTCGATGGTGGCCGGCGTCGCGTTGATGGTGAGATTGCGGCCGTCCCGCTCGACGGTGAAGACGAGGGGGGTGCCGGCCGAGCCCGTCACCGTCCGGTACATGGCGTTGAAGTCGCCGACCGGCTCGCCGTCGATGGCGGTGATGAGGTCGCCCGGCTTGAAGCCGGCTTGGTCGGCGACGCTGCTCGCCTCCACGGACGAGACGCGGGCCGGCAATTCGTAGCGCCCGCCGAGCCAGATCGCCCCGGCGAAGAGCGCGATGGCGAGGATGAAGTTCGCCACCGGCCCGGCGGCGACGATGGCCGCGCGCTTGGCGACCGGCTGGGTCGGGAAGCTGATCGCCCGCTCCTGCGGGGTCATCTGCGCGATCAGTTCGGGGGCGGGCACGCTGGCGCCGTTGGCGTCGCCATGGAACTTCACATAGCCGCCGAGGGGGATGGCGCAGAGCTTCCAGCGGGTGCCGCGACGGTCGTTGAAGCCGAACAGCTCCGGACCGAAGCCGATGGAGAAGGCGTGGACGCCCACGCCGCACCAGCGGCCGACGAGGAAATGGCCCATTTCGTGCACGAATACGACGACCGTGAGCACGAATAGAAACGGGATGACGGCGCCGAAGAAGCTTCCGGCGGTGCCGCCCATAGCGTTGAGAAAATCCATGCGTCCCGTCCCGGCCGTCGGCGCGGGGCCGTCTTCCGTCGGTCCCGTGATCCGTCATTAGCAGATCGGTACTGGCGGAGGCTATTCAATCCTGCCGCATCCGCGGCGCCCCCCGCAATCCACCCCTCAATGGCCGCCGCCCCCGCCCGCGCCGGCCCTTGGCTTGCGGATCAGCGGCACCGCGCAGGCCATGGCGAGGAACAGCACGGTGAGGACGAGGAACACGTCCTCGAAGGCCATCACCAGCCCTTGGATACGCACCGTGTTGGTCATGGCCTTCAGCGCCATGGACGAGGCGGCGCTGCCGTAATCCGAAAAGCCCCGCTGCAGGGCGTCGAGGCGCTCCAGGGCCGGGGCGTGGGACCATGTGAAGCGCTCGTGCAGGCGGGTGAGATGCAGGTCCCAGCGGTCGTTGAGCAGGGTGTTGATGAGCGCGAGCCCCACCGCGCCGCCGAGGTTGCGGGTGAGGTTGTAGAGCCCGGCGGCGTTCTTCATCCGCGCCGGGGGGAGGGTGCCGAGCGCGATGTTGTTGATCGGGATCATGCACAGCATCAGCGAGCAGCCGCGCAGCACCTGCGGCCACAGCAGTTCCCAGAAGTCCCAATCCTTGGTCAGGCCGGTGACGATCCAGGTGCCCGCCGCGAAGCCGGCGAAGCCGATCGCCATCAGCACGCGGGGATCGACCTTGCCGGAGAATCGCCCTGCAATGGGCGCGGTGGCGAACATGCAGAGGCCGGAGACGAACATCGTCTCGCCGATCATCAGCGCCGAGTAGCCGCGCACCCGGGCGAGATAGACCGGGTAGAGGTAGGTCAGTCCGTAGAGGCCGATCCCCATGACGAAGCTCGCCACGCAGCCGCTGGCGAAGTTGCGGTCGGAGAACGCGCGCAGGTCCACGATGGGCTGGCGGGCGGTAAAGGCCCGCCAGAAGAACAACAAGCCGCTCGCGACGCAGATGATCGCGCAGGCGAAGACCGCCTCGTCCTGCAGCCAGTCATGGTTCGGGCCTTCCTCCAGCACGTATTCCATGCAGCCGAGGAAGGCGGCCATCGCGGCGAGGCCGAACCAGTCGAAATCGTCGAGGAGCGAGAGGTTCGGCTTGTCGAAATCCACGAGGATCGCGGTCGAGACCGTGACGAGGATGCCGGGCACGACGTTCACGAGGAACAGCCAGTGCCAGGACATGAGGTCGGTGAGATAGCCGCCGACCGTGGGGCCGATGGTCGGCGCCAGGGTCGCCACGAGGCCGATCATCGGCGAGACGATGGTCCGCTTCGAGGGCGGGAAGATCGTGAAGGCCGAGGCGAAGACGGTCGGGATCATCCCGCCGCCGATGAAGCCCTGGAGCGCCCGCCAGACGATCATCTCGCCGATGGTCGAGGAGGAGGCGCACATCAGGCTCATGAGGGTGAAGCCGCCCGCCGAGATGGCGAACATCCACCGGGTCGAGAGCACCCGCGAGAGGGTGCCCGAGAGCGGAATCGAGATGACCTCCGCGATGAGATAGCTGGTCTGGACCCAGGGGATTTCGTCGCCGGAGGCCGAGAGCCCGGCCTGGATCTCGTTGAGGGAGGCCGAGACGATCTGGATGTCCAGGATCGCCATGAACATCCCGAACACCATGCACAGGAAGGCGATCATCCGCCGCCGGTCGATCGGCGGATCGGCCGGCACCGGCATGGCGGCGGGTGACAGGGCGGCGGAGGCGGCCATGGCGTCGGGCTCTAATGCGCCTCGGCGACCTGGGCGTTCGCGCGCCCGCCCGCCTCGCGGGTGTCCACCTTCACCACCGCCGAGAGGCCCGGCCGCAGGATGCCTTCGCGGGCGACGTCGAGAGGCACCTTCACCCGCACCGGCAGGCGCTGCACGATCTTGGTGAAGTTGCCCGTGGCGTTGTCCGGCGGCAGCAGGCTGAACACCGAGCCGGAGGCCGGCGAGAAGGATTCCACCACGCCCCGGATCGGCCGGTCGGGATAGGCGTCGACGGTCACGATCACCGCCTGGCCGGGGCGCATCCGCTCGACCTGCGTCTCCTTGAAGTTCGCGTCGATGCGCACGCTCTGCAGCGGCACGAGGGCGGCCACGCGGGTGCCCGGCGCGACGTAGGCGCCCGCCTCCACCGCCTTGTTCCCGACCACGCCGTCGAAGGGGGCGCGGATCACCGTGAAGTCGAGGTCGCGCTGGGCGCGGTCCACGGCGGTGCTCAGCTCGGCCGAGAGGTTCCGGGCCTCCTTCTGCTGCGCCCGCAGGACATCGACGTTGGCGCGGGCGGCGAGCAGGGCGGCCTCGGCGCCCTTCACCGCCGCCTCGGTGCGGTCGCGATCCGCCTTGGTCTGATCGATGCGCGACTTGGCGACGTAATCGGCCTGCATCTGCATGGCGCGGCGGTAATCGGCATCGGCGCGCACGGCGTCGGCGCGGCTCGCCTCCACCTGCGCGGAGGCCTGCCCGACCTGCGCCTCGGCGGCATCCGCCTGCCGGCCGATCCGCTCGATGGTGCTCTGCTGGGTGGCGAGCTTGTCCCGCGCCGATCGCAGGGCGAGGCGGTAATCGCCATCATCGAGCTTGGCGATGACATCGCCCCGCGCGACGGTCTGGCCGTTCACCACGGGCGCGGCTTCGAGATAGCCCGAGACCTTGGCGGCCAGCACCGAGATGTCGGCCTGCACATAGGCGTCGTCGGTCGAGATGAAGAACCGCCCGACGCTCCACCATTGCCACCCCTCGTAGCCGCCCCCGCCGACGGCCGCCGCCAGCAGGCCGAGGAGCAGGAGCTTGCGGAGCGGGCGCCTGCGCTTCACCGGCTCGGCCGGGGCCAGGGCCTGCGCGGGCAATGTGGCGACCGAACGGGAATCGGCATGCGGCGGAGACGCCGCGGTGAGGTTCTCGTCGTCCGCGACCTCGGTCGGCCGCCCGGCATCCTCACGGAGGGACATCCGAATACACTCCAGTTTGACCGAACCGTTCGGTCAATGCGCGGGACGGGCGTTGACGCCGATCCCGAATTCCCTCAGCATATTTTGACCGAACCGTTCGGTCAATGAGCTTGGGGGCAGGGAAGGTGGCGGGCACGGGTGCCGTCGAGCGCGACGGGGTCGAAACGGAGAAGCGACGGCAGATCCTGGAGGGCGCGCGCCGGGTGTTCACGGCGTCGGGCTTCGACGGGGCGAGCATGGGCGAGATCGCTAAGGCCGCCGGCGTGTCGAAGGGGACGCTCTACGTCTATTTCGACAGCAAGGACGCGCTGTTCGAGGCGCTGACCATCGCGCAGAAGCGCGACCTCGCGGAGGCCTTGTTCGCGCTGAATGTCGAGGATCCCGACATGCGCGGCGTGCTCACGCGCCTCGGGCGGATCTATCTCAGAGAGATGAGCAAGCCCGAGCACGTCTCGCTGGTGCGGATGGTGATCGGCGCCTGCGAGAAGTTCCCGCATCTCGGGCGGGCCTTCTTCGAGGCGGGGCCGGCGCTCGGGGTCGGGCGGCTCGCGGCCTATCTCGACGCGCAGGTCGCGGCGGGGCGCCTGCGGGAGGCGGACACGACGCTCGCCGCCAAGCACTTCCTGCACCTGTGTCAGGCCGGCTTGTTCACGCGGCTGCTGTTCTCGGCCGGGGGCATCGAGAGCGAGGGCGAACTCAACCACCGCGTCGATGAGGCGGTGCGGATCTTCCTCGCCGGCTATGGGCCGTGAGGGCGCCGGGCCGAGGGGCCCGACGCCTCGTGCGGATCAGGCCGAGGCGGTCTGAGCCGAGATCCAGCGGGACAGGTCGCCCTTCGGGGACGCGCCGACCTTCTGGTCGACCCGCTCACCGTTCTTGAACAGGAGCAGCGTCGGGATCGAGCGGATGCCGTACTGAGAGGCGATCCCCGGGTTCTCATCGACGTTGACCTTGGCGATCTTCACCTTGCCCTGGAGATCGGCCGCGATCTCTTCGAGCGCCGGGCCGATCTGCCGACAGGGGCCGCACCATTCGGCCCAGAAATCCACGACGACCGGCTCGGCGGACTTGAGAACGTCCTGCTCGAAGCTCGCGTCGGTAACCTTCACCGTCGCCATCGTACTACCTTTCGCAACGCCGCCGGCTGGGGATGCCGGGCGGCCACGGACGGACTCTTGCCCGAACGGTCGAGGCAGAATTGGCGACGGGCGTCCGGGTGGTCAAGGAGCGCGGCGCGGGACGCATGACGGCGGGGCACGCCAATCATGCCCGAACCGATTGCGTCCACGGTTTTCTCAGCCCGCGATCCCCACCCGCGCCAGGGCGGCCTCGACGGTGGCGTCGTCCAGTTCGCGGATGACCGGGCCGGAGGTCCAGACCAGCATCGGCAGGATCCGCTTGCCCGGATAGATCCGCGCAAGCAGCCGGGCGTAGAGGGCGATCTGGCTCGCCTCCATCTCGGGGAGGGGGGCATCCTCGGCGGGGGGACGGCCGGTCTTGAAGTCGGCGAGCGTCACCGTGTCGGCGGTGACGGCGAGGCGGTCGAGGCGGCCCGTCACCGGGCGCTCCACCCCGCCGACGCTGACGCGGCCGGACAGGCTCACCTCCGCGCGAGCGTCGTCCGTGAAGAGCGGCGCGAGGGCGGGATCCTCGATCAGACGCATCACCGCCCCGAGGATGCCCCGCAGGGCTGGTTCGCCGAGGCCGGGCGCGCGGGATTGCAGATAGGCGAACCCGGCCTTGCGCCGCGTACCCGGCTCCACGCGCGGCAGGTGCTGCAACAGGGCGTGGACGAGAAGGCCCCGGCGGCGAGCGTTGGCGTCGGCGAGGCGCGGCGGGGGCAGGCGCGCGCCGTCTGCGGCATCGAGCATGCCGGAGGGATGCAGCGGCGCCTCCGCCACGGCTTCCGTCTCGACGCGGCGGCGCAGCCACGCGGGAGCCTCGGGCCGGTCCTCGCGGGTGCGGGACGCGGGCACCTCGCCCTTGCCCGTGGCGCCCTCGCGCCAGAGCATCGCCGGGCCGTAGGACAGTTCGACGGTCTCGCCCTCGCCGAGGGCGGCTTCCATCCCGGCGCGGATCATCCGGCACCATGCGGCGTCCGTCTCGCGGATCTTGCCCCGGAAGGGGGCGACGATCAGCCGGTCGGCGGCGCGGGTCATGGCGACGTAGAGGAGGCGGTTGTGCTCCTGCCGCGACCGCGCGGAAAGGGCCGCGCGGACCTGCTCCGTCACCGCGCAATCCTGCGACTTGCCGGCCCAGACCGGCGGCAGCACCGCGTCGCGCCCGAGCATCGGCAGCAGCGGCGGGTCCTTTCCGGCGAAGGCCTCGCAGCCGTCGAGGATGACGACGACCGGCGCTTCCAGCCCCTTCGAGCCGTGCACGGTCATCACGCGCACCTCGTCTCGGCCCGATTCCAGATCGCGCTTCACCGTGTGCCCGGCCTCGGCGCCGACATAGCGCGCCAGGAAGCCGCCGAGCGACGGCGCCTCGTCGCTGCCCTCGGATTGCGCCGCCGCCGCAAGGAACACGTCGATGGCGTCGCCCGCCTCGCCGCCGAGCCGCGCCACGAGCTTCGCCCGTCCCTCCATCGGGCCGAGCAGCCGCGCGTAGAAGCCGAACGGCCCCAGCGCGCCGGCAAGGCCGATCCAGGTGTTCAGGGCGTCCCGCGCCGTGATCGCGGCGGCGTCGCCCGCCTCGGCGTGGCGGGTGAGGGCGTCCTGCAGCGTCTCGGCTTCGTCCCGGCCGGAGGCGAGGTGCACGAGGTCCTCGTCGGTCAGCCCCACGAGGGGCGTCTTGAGGGCGGTCGCGAGGGTCAGGTCGTCGGCGGGCAGCAGCCCGGCGCGGCCGATGGCGACGAGATCCATCACCGCGATATGGGCCGAGACCTCCAGCCGGTCCTGGCCGGCGACCGGGACGCCGAGGCCCTTCAGGGCGCGGATCACCTCCTCGAAGGCGGGGCCGCGCTTGCGCACGAGGATCAGGATGTCGCCCGGCCGCCAGATCCGGCCGGTGGCGTCGCCGTCGCGGGTCCAGGCCTGCACGGCAGAGGCCACCCGCCGCGCGACCCGCAGCGCCGGGGCGCCGGGATCGGGCGTATCAACCGGGGCGGTCCAGGCGCTCACCTCGTCGGTGGCCTCCGGCTCGGCGATGTCCCACATCTCCACGGAGCCCGCCGCCTGGGGGCGGGCGCTCGCGTGGACGGGCTTGCGGATGTCCTCCTCGGACAGGCCGTCATTGTGCGCGTCGATGGCGAAGACCGCATCGACCGCCTTCAGCACCATCGTCGTGGAGCGGAACGAGAGGGTGAGGGGCACGTCCTCGAAGACGATGTTCGCCGCCCGCGATTCGGTGATCCAGGCCTTGCGCGTCACCGCGAATTCGCGCGGGTCGGCGCCCTGAAAGCCGTAGATCGACTGCTTCGGGTCGCCCACCGCGAAGCGGGTGCGGTGGCCCTCCCGCGCGCCGGCCCCGGCGGCGAATTCCTGGGTGAGGGTGCGCAGGATCGCCCATTGCTCGGGGTTCGTGTCCTGCGCCTCGTCCACGAGGACGTGGTCGATGCCCTTGTCGAGCTTGTAGAGCACCCAGCCCGCCCCGACCCGCGACAGCAGATCGAGGGCGCGGCGGATCAGGTCGTCGAAATCGAGGGCGCCGAGGCGGGCCTTCTGCCCCTCCACCCGGCGGTGGATCTCGGCGGCGAGGGTGAACAGCGCCTCCGTCCGCGCATGGGCACGGGCGGCGCGCAGCCGGTCGAACAGGGGGACGAGGCGGTCCCGCTCCTCGATCAGGGCGAGCTTCACCGGCTCGGGGACGGATTTGGTGCCGAGGCTCTTGTCGGCCTTCGGCTCGTCCTTCTGCGTGAAGAAGATCGCCTTGTAGTGCTCGACCGCCTCGCTCCGATCGGGGCGGCTCAGCGACGCGTGGGCCTCCATGACCGTTTCGGCCAGGGTGCCATCGCTGGCCTTGCCGGTCTGCAAGGCGGTGGCGATGGCGGTGAGGTCGTCGAGCCCGTCATCGAGGATCGCGGCCTCGATCCGCTCGGCACTCTCCCCGGCGGCGAGGCCCAGTTCGCCGCGCAGGCGACTGAAGGCGCCGTCGAGGCCATTCCGGCTCGCCATCAGGGCATGGGCGCGCACCGCCGCGCGCACCGCATCGTGCAGGGCCTCCCCCGTCGCCTCGGCGGTCACGCGGGCCAGCGCCGCGCCCAATGGGCTTTCGCCGGCCTGGGTCGCGTCGGCGAGCACGTTCGCCGTCTCCAGGGCGAACATCTCCTGAGCCTGCGTCTCGTCCAGCACCACGAAGCGGGCCGGCACGTTCGCCTCGAAGGGGAACATGTGCAGCAGGCGCTCGCAGAGCGCATGCAGGGTCTCGATCTTGAGGCCGCCCGGCGTCTCCACGGCGCGGGCGAAGAGGCGGCGTGCCATGCGCAGGCGGTCGGCCGTGGGCCGTTCGCCGGTCAGTTCGATGAGTTCGTCCGAGAGGGCGGCGTCGTCGAGCGTCACCCAGCGGCCGAGGCGCTGGAACACGCGGATCGCCATGTTGGCGGCGGCGGCCTTGGTGAAGGTGAGGCAGAGGATGCGGCCGGGGGGCGATCCGTCGAGGAGCAGCCGCACCACCCGGTCGGTCAGCACCTTGGTCTTGCCCGCGCCGGCATTGGCCGAGACCCAGGCCGAGGCGCGCGGATCGGCCGCCCGGCGCTGGTTCTCGCGGGTCAGCGGATCGACGACGATCGTTCGGGCAGTGTCTGGCAGGGTCCGTCCCGCTGAGGAATCCAAGATGTCCGTCCGCGCGATCCTCGTGAGATCCGACTTGTACACGAGGTGTTCGCCTTGCGCGCCATCTCCGTGATGCACTGGGATTGCGGAGGCGGCTGCGCCGCCGCATGGATGGGCGAGGGCGTTTGCCTGCGAAACCACCCGATCCGCCGGTGACGATGACCAATTCCAACGAGGCCCGTCCGCCGATCCGCTTTCGCGGCCGCTCGTTCATGGCGACCGTGCTGGCGCCCGTGCCGCCGGTCTCGGACTGGTTCGCCGACCTCGACGCCCTCTGTCGGCGGGCCCCGGCCTTCTTCGCCGGGCGCCCGACCATTCTCGATCTCACCGGCCTGTCGCTGACGCGGGAAGATCTCGACGGGCTCGTGGCGGACCTCACCGCGCGCAACATCCCCATCCACGGCATCGAGGGCGCGCCGCCCGGCATGCTCGGCCCCGGCCTGCCGCCCTCGCTCTCGGGCGGCCGCCCCTCGGGGGAGGTGGCGACGCCCGACGCCCCCGCGCCGGAGCCCTCCGCCCGCGTGATGCCGGCCCGGTCGCTCATCCTCGACAGCCCCGTCCGCTCCGGCCAGACGATCCTGCATCTCGACGGCGACGTCACCGTGCTCGGCGCGGTCGCCTCCGGCTCGGAGGTGATCGCCGGGGGCTCGATCCACGTCTACGGCGCCCTGCGCGGGCGGGCGGTGGCGGGCGCATCGGGCAACCCCACCGCGCGGATCTGGTGCCGCCGGTTCGAGCCGGAACTCGTGGCCATCGACGGCCTGTACAAGGCCGCCGACGATCTCGACCCCGCCTTCCGCAACCAGCCGGTGGAGGTGCGGCTGGTCGAGGATTCGCTGAGGCTGTCGCTGTTCGATCAGACCCGGTAGGCGGCTGGGCCGATCAGGGCTTGGATTCGGCTCCGGCCTCGACCTTCGGCGCCGCCTTGGCCTCGGCTTCCGCCTCCAGCTTGGCCTCGACCTCCGCGCGGATGCGGGCTTCCATCTCGGCGCGCGCCTTGGTGTCGGCTTCGGCCTTGCTCTTCGCTTCCACCTCGGCGCGCATCTTGGTCTCGATGTCGGCGCGCATCTTCGCCTCGAGGTCGGCTTTTGCCTGGGCTTCGGCCGCTGCCTTCTTGGTGGCCTCACGCTCGGCGGAGCGCTTGTCGGCCGCGGCGACATACTCCTCCGGCCCGAGATCCACGTAGGACCTCAACTCCGTGTCGAAGGTGGCGGCATCGCCCGTGTCCTTCGGGCAATCCGGCGTCCCGCCCGGCTTCTTGATCTCGTCCTGAACCGCCCCGTCAATCGCCGCAAATTCGGTGCGCAGGGTGGCCACCTTGGCATCGACCGCCGCCCGCTGCGGGGCGGTGGTGCTCACGGCGCAGCTCGCCGCGGTCTTCTGCAGGATGAGGCCCATGAAATAGGCCTGGAGCCGGATCTGGTTCGGCTTCTCGGCCGGCGCGGCCGAGGCCTGCGGCGCGGACGAGGCCGCCGTGTTGCAGCGCTTCAGCCCGTCATAGGCGTCGGCGAAGCCGGGGATGCTGAAATCGGCCGCGCCGTCATCGAACTTGAGGACGATCTGCTTCCCCTTCGCCAGCTTCGGAAGGACGCTGTCCGGCAATTGCGACCACAGGAGGTTGGCCTCTCCGGTCCAGCCCTGCTTGGCGAAGATCACCTGCTTGTCGATGGAGAAGGACGCCTTCACGGCCTCATCCTTGTCCCAGGTCCAGTTCGCGTAGCCGAGGACGAGGTTCACCTTTCCCTCATCCAGCGAAAGAACGATGGCGTTCTCCGCGTTGTTGTCGTCCTTGTCGCGGTAGGAATACGACATCTGGCAGGTGTTGTGGCCTGTCTGGCCAAGATTCCGCTCGATCTCCCAACCGCGAACGTTCTCGAAAAGCTTGCGTTCACCGGCCCGGGCAGGCGCGCTCAATCCCCCGCACACGAAAGCCAGAGTGATCGCGGCGAGGAGGGGGCGCTTGCTCATGTCGTGCTTCCTGAAACCGGTTCGGGAATTCGGTTGATCCCGTGGCGGCGATGTTCGATCAAGCTGATCGCAAAGGTATCGAACAGCCTTCAGGTCACGATTTCGAGACGATATCTGCTGTTTCAGGCAATTCCCGTCCAGCACGGTTAACCCCGCCGGACGGGATCGCTGGTTCCGGCACTAGCGAGCCAGCAGCGCCAGCAGCACGATCACCGTCACGCCCAGGACCAGCGACAAGCCCCGCCAGAACAGCAGCGGATCGCGCTCGATCAGCGGGACGCCCCGCGTCTCGGTGAAGGCCGGGTTCGGGTGGCGCAGGTCGTGGACGAATTCGGACAGCACCTCGTAGCGGCGCTGCGGGTCGGGATGCGTCGCCCGGCGCAGGGCGCCATCGACCCAGGCCGGCAGGAGGGGCCGGGCGTGGCGCGCGGAGACGTAACGCAGGCGCTTCTGCTTCCCGGCCGTGCGGGCGCGGGCGGCCTCGCCGCCATAGGGCAGCCGGCCGGTGAGCATCTGGTAGGCGAGGATGCCCAGCGCGAAGATGTCCGAGCCCGGCGAGGGCGGGTAGCCGAGGAAGCATTCCGGCGCGGTGTACTGAATGGCGCCCTGCGGCAGGGCCTCGTCCGTGCGCCCGCCTTCCTCCACGAGGCCGGCGACGCGGGTCGCGCCGAAATCGATGATCTGCACCGTGCCGGCGCCATCGATCAGCACGTTCTCCGGCCGGAGGTCGCCATGGACCATCTCCCGGCGGTGGAAGGCCTGAAGGCCCCGCGCGATCTGCTCCACGATCCCGCGCACGCTCTCCAGATCGGGCTCGCTCCGGTCGGCCATCCATTGGGCGAGGGTGCGGCCCTCGACGTAGCGCATCACCGTGTAGAGGTGGCCGCGCGGGGTGCGGCTCTCATGCGCCTTGAGGACGTGCGGGCTGTCGATCCGCCGGGCGATCCACTCCTCCATCATGAAGTGGCGCAGGTAGTCGCGATCGCCGCGCAGTTCGAGGCCGGGCACCTTCAGGGCGACGCGCGCCCCGGTCTCGCGGTCGGTGGCGAGGTAGACGTGGCCCCGGCCTCCCGCATGGAGCCGCCGCAGGATGTCGTAGCCCTCGAACCGCGTCGGCGGGTCGAGGAGGGGGGCGGGGGGCAGGTCGCCGACCTCGCCCATCACCTCGCCGGGCTCGCCGTCGGGCAGGGAGTCCACCCGGACGATCAGTGCCGTCAGATTGTCGCCGCTGCCTGATTCATAGGCAGCATCCACGATCCGCCGGGCGGCGCCCTGCAGGTCGTCTCCGGCCGCGTTCACGGCCTCGGCGATGTCGCGCGGTGACAGGTGCTCGTGCACGCCATCGGTCGTGAGGATGAAGACGTCGCCGGCCTGCACCGGCACCGTGGTGCAGTCGATCTCGACATGGGCGTCGGCCCCGAGCGCCCGGCCGAGGTAGCTCTCCTGCGAGGAGATGACGACCCGGTGGTCCTCGGTGATCTGTTCGAGGGAGCGGCCGGCGAGGCGGCAGAGGCGGCTGTCGCCGCAATGGAAGACGTGGGCGGTGCGCGAGCGCAGGACGAGGGCGGTGAGCGTCGTCACGCAGCCCCGGTCGGAATCGCCGGGGGCCGCAGCCCGGCGGGTCTCGGCATGGAGCCAGGAATTGGTGGCCGTCAGCACGCGCTTGGCGGCGTTGCGCACGGTCCAGGAATCGGGGGTGGCGTAATAGTCGGAGAGGAAGCTCTTGACGCCGGTCTCGCTCGCCATCGCGCCGAGGGCGCTGCTGCTGATCCCGTCCGCGACGAGCGCCGCGATGCCCTTGAGCCTGAGGGCGGGGCCTTCCGGCACGAGGGCGCCGTGGAAGTCCTGGTTCTCGTCCTTGCGGCCGCGCTCGCTGTGCTGGCCGATCGTGACCGTCAATGTCCGCGTCATCGCCCGACCGTGAGGCGGCGCCCCGGAGGTGGTCCGGGGCGCCGTACTGCTGACAACCCTTACGCGGCGAGGCGGCGGACGCCCTCGGCGGAGGCCGGGAGCGGGCGCTTCGGCGCCGTGCGCACATGGGTCGAGTAGAGGGTCAGGCCGGTGAAGGCGAGGCCGCCCACGAGGTTGCCGAGCACGGTCGGGATCTCGTTCCAGAGGAAGTAGTCCATGATGGAGAACTTCGCGCCGAGCATCAGGCCCGACGGGAACAGGAACATGTTCACGACCGAGTGCTCGAAGGTCATGAAGAAGAACAGCATGATCGGCATCCACATGGCGATCACCTTGCCGCTCACGTGGGTCGAGATCATCGCGCCGACGACGCCGGTCGAGACCATCCAGTTGCAGAGCATTCCGCGCAGGAACAGCGTCATCCAGCCGCCGAAGCCGTGGGCGGCGTAGCCGAGGGTGCGCTTCTCACCGATGTTCGAGATGAACTCGGCGGTCTTATCGGGCGGGCTGGTGAAGCCGTAGGTGAAGACGCAGGCCATCATGAAGGCCACGGTGAGCGCGCCGAGGAAGTTGCCGACGAAGACGAGGCCCCAGTTGCGCAGCACGCCGCCGACGGTGACGCCGGGGCGCTTGTCGAGGAGGGCCAGCGGCGCCAGCACGAACACGCCGGTCAGAAGGTCGAAGCCCAGCAGGTAGAGCATGCAGAATCCGACCGGGAACAGGGCGGCGCCGACGATCGGCTGGCCGGTCTGCTGGGTGATCGTCACGGCGAAGACGGCGGCCAGCGCCAGGATCGCGCCGGCCATATACGCGCGGATGAGGGTGTCGCGCGTCGACATGAATACTTTCGCCTCGCCGGCATCGACCATTTTCACGGCGAATTCTGAAGGTGCCAGGTAAGCCATCGTGTCTCCTACTAGATCGTGTGCGATCGGCGGCGCTTCGGGGTCCAATCGACGTTGACGGAGTGTCCGAGCGACGGCCTGACCGGCCGTCTCCTGCCGAGATCGCCAGGCGCCGCCGGTCTTGAAGCAAGAGGCGAGCCCGTTTCCGGCACGGGATGCCGCAGGAAATACCTGTCGCGTTCATGCAACAGGAAATGGCATCGGCCGCTGGCGGAGGACGATCCAAGGATCCCGGCAAAATTTGCCGGGAGGATCACAAACTTAACCCTTCGGTAACCATACCCGCCGTCAATGGTCCGGTAAGGACTGTTAACAGGCGGCCATGAGCGCAGCTTCACCAGAGCCGATCATTCAAGAGCCCGCCGCTGCAGAGCCGCGGGTGACCCTCCGGCCGCTGAGCTTCCGCGGCCGGGTCTTCAAGGCCCTGGCGCTGACGCCGGAGCCCCCGGTCGGAGACTGGCTCGCCGGTCTCGACCTCGCGCTGAAGCGGTCGCCGACCCTGTTGAAGGGCCGGGCCCTGATCCTCGACCTCGCGGAGCTGAAGCCGTCCCTGGACGATCTCCAGGGCCTGCTCGACGAGCTGCGCGGTCGCGACATCCGCGTCCTCGGCATCGAGGGGTCGGACCAAGCGGGCGAGGGCCTGCCGCCGATCCTCCTGCAGGGGCGCCCCGGCGCCTCCATCGAGGTCCCGGCCGTGCCCGCCGAGCCCGAGCCGCAGATCGTCACCTCGATCACCGTCGAGGGGTCGATCCGCTCCGGCCAGAGCATCGTCAACCCGACCGGGGACGTGACCGTGATGGGCCACGTCTCCTCCGGGGCCGAGGTTCTCGCCGGCGGTTCCATCCACGTTTACGGCGCCCTGCGGGGGCGCGCCATCGCCGGCGCCGCCCGCAACCCACGCGCCCGAATCTACTGCCGCAAGTTCGAGCCCGAGCTGCTGGGGATCGACCGCCTCGTGCGGACTGCGGAAGACATGGGATCGGCTCTGCGCGGCATGGCCGCTCAGGTCTGGCTCGATGGCGGCACCATGAAACTGGCTAAGCTGGATTAAGGGAGAGCGACGCGTGGCAAAGGTTCTCGTCGTCACATCGGGCAAGGGCGGCGTCGGCAAGACGACGACCACCGCTGCCCTCGGAGCGGCCCTCGCGCAGGGTGGCCAGAGCGTGTGCGTCGTCGATTTCGACGTCGGCCTGCGTAACCTCGACCTCGTCATGGGTGCCGAGCGCCGGGTGGTCTACGATCTCATCAACGTCGTGAACGGCGACGCCAAGCTCCCGCAGGCCCTCATCAAGGACAAGCGCCTCGACGGCCTGCACCTGCTTCCGGCCTCGCAGACCCGCGACAAGGATGCCCTGACCGACGAGGGCGTGGCCCGCGTCATGGACGAGCTTCGCGCGAAGTTCGACTGGGTGGTCTGCGACTCGCCGGCCGGCATCGAGCGCGGCGCCCAGCTCGCCATGCACCACGCCGACGTCGCCATCGTCGTCACGAACCCCGAGGTCTCCTCGGTGCGCGACTCCGACCGGATCATCGGCCTGCTCGACTCCAAGACGGCCAAGGCCGAGCGCGGCGAGGAGATGGAGAAGCACCTGATCCTCACCCGCTACGACCCGACCCGCGCCGACCGGGGCGACATGCTGAAGACCGAGGACGTGCTCGAGATCCTCTCGATCCCGCTGCTCGCGATCATCCCGGAAAGCCAGGAAGTGCTCCGCGCCTCCAACGTCGGCTGCCCGGTGACGCTGAACAACCCCCTCTGCGCCCCGGCCCGCGCCTACGCCGACGCGGCCAAGCGGCTCCGGGGCGAGGACGTGCCGATGGTGCTCCCCACCGAGCGCAAGTCCTTCCTCGACAAGCTCTTCATGCGGAGGGCGGCATGAGCATCCTTGGGATCTTCCAGAAGCGCACGTCGAGCGCGGTCGCTCGCGACCGGCTCCAGCTGATCCTCGCCCATGAACGCGCCGAATCCGGTCGCCCGGACCTCGTGATCCAGCTCCGCGAGGAGATCCTGGCGGTGATCGCCAACCATGTCGCGGTGGAGCCCGACAAGGTGAAGGTCACGCTGGAGCGCGGCGCGGGTGTCTCGACGCTCGGCCTCGACATCGAGCTTCCCCTCGGGGCCTCGGCCAAGCTCGACGCGAAGCTCGCGAGCAAGCTCGCCGAAGTCGCCAAGCAGAGCACGAAGAAGGCGGCGTAAGCCTCCGCGCCCCTTCCCCTCGCGGGGGAGGGGCTTCAATCGCGCGAATGCAGCCTGAAAGCCCCCGGGTTTTCGGGCTGCGTCGTCACGACCGCCGCCGGCAGGATCGGCGTGTCGTCGACCTTCTCGATGCGGAAGGCGGCGCAGAGGCGGGCCAGCGCCAGCACCGCCTCGCTCAGCGCGAATTGCGCGCCGATGCAGACGCGCGGCCCCGCGCCGAAGGGCAGGTAGCTGAACCGCGCCGGGGCCGGACGGCCGGGCAGGAAGCGGCCCGGATCGAACGCGTCGGGATCGTCCCAGAGCTTGCGGTGCCGGTGCAACACCCAGGGGCTGACGATCACGATGTCGTCCTTGCGGATCGCGTGGCCCGCCGCCTCGTCGGCCGCGAGCGCCCGCCGCACCACCACGAAGGCCGCCGGGTAGAGCCGCAGCGTCTCGTCGATCACCGCGCGGGTCAGCGGCAGGCGTCCGTCCGCATGGCTGCCGGTCGGGTCGGTGAGGTCGGCCGCGCGCGCCTCGGCGGCGACGCGCTCCTGCACCTCCGGAAACAGCGCCAGCATGTAGCTCGCCCAGAACAGCGTGCCCGCCGTGGTCTCGTGGCCCGCGAGGATCATGGTCGCGACCTGATCGCGCAATTCGCGGAGGGTGAACGGTTCCCCCGTCTCCGGGCTGCGCGCGGCGACCAGCAGGTCGAGGAGGTCGCCCCGGTGGTTCGCGGCCTCCTCGGCACGGGCCGCGATCAGCGAATCGAGGAACGGAATCCAGCGCCGCCGGAAGCGGGCGCGGGGCCAGTCGAGCGGAGCGGGCCAGCCGGGCGGCATCAGCACGTCCAGGACGTGCGGACGGCCGATCCGCTCGCTGTATTCCGCGATGAAGGCGCGCAGCGCCGGCCCCTGCCGGTCCATCCCCACGGAGAACATCGAGCGGCCGGCGATGTCGAGGGCGAGGCTGTGGAAGGCGCCGAACAGGTCGAGGGGCCCTTCCGCCGCCCTGGGGCGCAGGGCGTCGATCCCGTCGATCACCGCCCGGTCGATATGCGGCACCAGCCCGTCGATGGCGCGGGGCGTGAAGGCGGGGGCGAGCGTCCGCCGCTGGTGGCGCCACGCGGAACCTTCGCTGATGAGGAGCCCGTCGCCGAGGATCGGCCGGAGGATGCGCGTGGTGCCCACGGTGCGGGCGTAGTTCGCCTGATTCTCCACGAGGACACGGCGGATCGCATCCGGGTCGCTGAAGATGAAGCTGGAGCGGCCGAGCAGTCCGCGACGGGTGACGGTCTCCTCGAAGGCCGCCTTGGGGAAGCCGATCAGGCCGTTGTCGCGGATCGAGCGCAGATACGCCGGCAGCGACAGGTCGCGCGCGGGCGGCTCCCGGTGCGGTGGCACCATCCGCGGCGCACGCTCGGCGGCCTCGCGGCCAGGGGGGGCGGCTTCCATCGGCATCGTGTCCATCAGGGCGAGGGTGATGGCCGAGGCGGGCGCGAGAGTAAACGCCCGCGAGTCATTCGGCCGCGTTTCGCAGCGGCTCGGCCGTCTGCTCCACGCGCAGGGTGCCGGGGAACAGGGCCGTCTCGGCGTCGCCAGAGACGGAGGCGATGACGCTCGCGCGCGGCACGATGTCCTCCACGACCTTCAGCAGCGTGCCGGCCCCGCCTTCGAGATGGTCGGTGGCGCGGTCCACCACGAGGATTTCCGGCTGGCGCAGCAGGGCGCGCGTCAGGCCGAGGCGCACCCGCACCCGCTCCGGCAGCAGGATCCCGCGGTTGCCCACCTGCCGTTCGAGGCCCCGGCGCCGGATGCCGTTCTCGAGGTCGAACTCGCGGCAGACGGCCAGCACCTCGCGCTGGATGATCTCCTCGCCATGCATCCGCGCCGTGTCGATGCGGCCGAACAGGACGTTGTCGAGCACGCTGGCGCGGGGATTGATGCGGACGGGGTCGTAGGTTTCGATGTCGCAGTTCTCCTCCCCGTCCATCGCGTCCTGCACGATGCCCCGCGCCCCGACGATCCGCGCCCTGAGGATCGGGTCGAGGAGGCCGAAACGCATGCGCGGCTCGATATACGCGAGGGTGAGGGCCAGGAACGCCTCGCTGTCCTTCTCGGTGAGGCGGCCGGTGGCGGTGAGGCGGGTGAGCCGCGCCTCGTAATCCGGCACCATCTCCGGGGTGATGAGCGAGAAGCGCCGGAACAGCGGATGGCCGGGGGGGACGTCCTTGAAGATCTCGCTGAGGTTCCGGGCGATCTCGACGCCCATCCGGTCGAGGTCGTCAAGCAGGCGTGCGCGCCCCAGTGCCATGCGGAAGGGCGCCATCGCCGCCAGCCGCAGGGGCTCGGTCAGCGCGGGATCGCGCGGGACGCCGAACAGCAGGTTCTCGCCGAGCGTGGCCTGCTCGTTGTAGGCGCCGCGCGAGAACGGGATCACGAGCCCCGCCAATCCCTGCCGCTCGAAATGCTCGCGCAGATGCTCTCGGGCGCCGATGACGCGCTGCCCAATCTCCGAATCGTGGCTCACCGAACTCAGGGCGCCGAGCCCGTAGCGGTAGAGGTCGTCGCCGAGACCCAGCCGGGTCAGGATGTCCACGAGACGTGCGTCCAGCCCGTCCGCATCCCCGACGCCGAGGGCGTCGTAGTCGATCCAGGGGTCGCTGATGCTGTCGAGGGGATTGCCGGTCTGGATCGCCTCGCGGATCCTCTGCTTGGTGAAATCGAGCCGGCGGCTGGCCAGGGGTTTGACGCGCAATCCGTAGAGCAGGTTGTCCCTGATTGAGCCGGGGAACAGCACGGGCGTGATGCCGGCGAAGGCGACCCGCGACGAGAAGATCGAGCGCGGCAGGGTGGCGAGGTCGTAGGGGCCGACCCGCATCGTGCCCCCGCGCGCCACCTGCAGCCCCGCGAGCACCAGGGCGAATTCCTGGGCGATGGGCCCCGGCGGAACCAGGGCGACCTTCGCCGGAAGGGGGATCTCCACGGTGCCGACATCGACGGCCGAGCTTCCGCGCGGATCGCGCAGGACGAGACCCTCGGTCGAGAGCGGTGAGCCCAGCGTCAGGCTCGGCCCGCCGTCGTCCTGATAGGGCGTGAGGCGGTCGGGGCCGAAATGCGCGGCGACCGTCTCGTACTTCACCTCCACGTCCAGGCGCTGCTGATCCCAATCGATCAGCTCCTTCAGGGGAGGGGGCAGGTCGCGATAGGCCGCGAGGACGGCCACCAGCTGGCCGATGTCGAGTTCGCCCTTCAGGGCGAAGACCCCGCCGATGGCGTAGAACAGGAACGGCGTCACCTGCGCGAGCAGGTTGTTCAGGTACTTCACCGCGAACTTGCGGCGGTAGATCCGCAGGCGCAGGTCGTAGAGGGAATAAAGCCGTCCGCCGATCTCGGCCCGCTCCCAGCGGCCGGTGTTGTTCAGCGTCACGGCAGGCAGGCCGTCGAGCACCTCCGCCACCCGCCCGGCGAAGGCGCGGGACGCGATCTGCCGCTTGCGGCTCAGCACGATGATCTGGCGCCGCAGGCGGGGAATCACCGTCATCTGCACGCCGACCATCCCGCCGGCCACGAGGCCGAGCCAGACGTTCTGCATCAGGATGAAGGCCAGCGCGGTCAGGGCCTGCGTGCCGAGCTGGGCCGGCACCACGATGGCGTCGCCGATGAAGGAGCCGATGGGCTCGACCTCGTCGCGGATGATCGTGGCCGTCTCGGAGGATTTGACCTCGCTCTGCGCCTCCGGCGTGAAGCGCAGCATCAGGGCGAAGAGCTGGAACCGCAGCCGGCGCAGCATCCGCTCCCCGAGGATGCCCTTCTGCAGGTTGATCCAGAACTTGAAGGCCCCGTTCACGATCACGAGGCCGAGGAACATCAGCGACAGGCCGAACAGCAGTTCCAGGCGGTCCACCTGGAAGCCGTCGAACAGTTCCGTGCGCCCCCCGCCGAGGAAGGCGGGCCAATCGACCTTGATCTCAAGGAACGTCGCCGTGTCCTGGCCATGGGAGAAGGCGCGGCCGGTGATGGCGTCGTTAACGATGCGCTTGGGCAGATCGAGCGAGGCGAAATAAAATGGCAGCGACGCCAGCACGACGGCGCAGATCGCGATCTGATTCCGCTTCGAATGGCGCCAGATGTAGGAGAACAGCCGCGGCTCGAGCTCGCGCATGACGTCCTTCTCGTCGGTGGGCTGCGCGACACCCGAACGCTGACCGCGACGTGCCCTATTTATAGCGCAACTCCGGGTCGTCGCGTGCCGAACTGCATGCCTCCCCCGCGAAAACCCGCCCGTTTCGCTGCGTGGGCTTGCCGTAAGCGGTGTGTCTCTCTATTGCAGCGCAACCGCCACACATCTGCCCATGGCCCGGGGCGGACGACATGATGTCGTCCGGTGCTCCGTCACAGCCAGGGCCACCGAGCGTGAACCCGGCCATGGACCTGCGCAACATCGCCATCATCGCCCACGTCGACCACGGGAAAACCACCCTGGTCGACAAGCTGCTGCAGCAGTCCGGCACCTTCCGCGAAAACCAGCGCGTCGAAGAACGCGCCATGGATTCGAACGACCTGGAGAAGGAACGGGGCATCACCATCCTGGCCAAGGCGACCTCGGTCGTCTGGAAGGATACCCGCGTCAACGTGGTCGACACCCCCGGCCACGCCGATTTCGGCGGCGAGGTGGAGCGTATCCTCTCGATGGTCGACGGCGTGATCGTGCTGGTCGACGCCGCCGAGGGGCCGATGCCGCAGACCAAGTTCGTGGTCGGCAAGGCCCTCAAGATCGGCCTGCGCCCCATCGTGGCGGTGAACAAGGTCGACCGGCCGGATGCCCGCATCAACGAGGTTGTGAACGAGGTGTTCGACCTCTTCGCCGCCCTCGACGCCACCGACGAGCAGCTCGACTTCCCGATTCTCTACGGGTCCGGCCGCAACGGCTGGATGGGCCTGTCGCCGGAGGCTGATCCCGAAGAAGGGCTCGCCCCGCTGTTCGACCTCGTGCTGAAGCACGTTCCGCCGGCCAAGACCGAGCCCGGCCCGTTCCGGATGCTCGGCACCCTGCTCGAAGCCAACCCGTTCCTCGGCCGCATCATCACCGGGCGCATCGCCTCCGGCACGGTGAAGCCGAACCAGTCGATCAAGGTCCTCGACCGCGAGGGCAAGGTCGTGGAGACCGGCCGCGTCTCGAAGATCCTGGCCTTCCGTGGTCTGGAGCGCGCCCCCATCGACGTGGGCGAGGCGGGGGACATCGTCTCCATCGCCGGCCTCGTGAAGGGCACCGTGGCCGACACGTTCTGCGATCCGTCAATCAGCGACCCGATCCAGGCCCAGCCGATCGACCCGCCGACCGTCACCATGTCGTTCATCGTGAACGATTCGCCCCTGGCCGGCACCGAGGGTGACAAGGTCACGAGCCGCATGATCCGCGACCGCCTGTTCAAGGAGGCCGAGGGCAACGTCACGCTCAAGATCGAGGAAGCGGCCGACAAGGATTCGTTCTACGTCTCCGGCCGTGGCGAATTGCAGCTCGCGATCCTGATCGAGACCATGCGCCGCGAGGGCTTCGAGATCGCCGTGTCGCGTCCGCGCGTGGTGTTCGAGAAGGACGAGGCCGGCGAGCTTCTGGAGCCCGTCGAGGAAGTCGTCATCGACGTGGACGAGGAGCACTCGGGCGTCGTCGTCCAGAAGATGTCCGAGCGGAAGGCCGAGATGATCGAGATGCGGCCGTCGGGCGGTGATCGCCTGCGCCTCGTCTTCCACGCCCCGACCCGTGGCCTCATCGGCTACCAGGGCGAGCTGATGACCGACACGCGCGGCACGGCGATCATGAACCGCCTGTTCAAGGCTTACGAGCCCTTCAAGGGCGAGATCCCCGGCCGCCGCAACGGCGTGCTGATCTCGAACGACAAGGGCGAGGCCGTGGCCTACGCGATGTGGAACCTTGAGGATCGCGGCCCGATGATGATCGAGCCCGGCGCCAAGGTGTACCAGGGCATGATCGTCGGCGAGCACAACCGCGAGAACGATCTCGAGGTGAACGTGCTCAAGGGCAAGAAGCTCACCAACATCCGCACCACGTCGAAGGACGAGGCGGTGCGCCTGACCCCGCCGATCCGCATGACGCTGGAGAAGTCGCTCGCCTGGATCCAGGACGACGAGCTGATGGAAGTGACGCCGAAGTCCATCCGCCTGCGCAAGACGGTCCTCGATCCGAACGACCGCAAGCGCGCCGAGCGCTCCAAGGAAGCCTGAGTGACGAAAACCCCCGGAGCGCCAAGCGCTCCGGGGGTTTTTTCAGCTTCCGCCGGGGTCGGTCTCGCCCTTCTGCCCCTTCGGGCCTTCCCCCGGCTTGCCGCTCGTCTTCTCGTTCGGATCCTTCACCGCGTCGGGGGCGGTGTTTTTCGGACGATCTTCGGACGTCTCGCGCTCACTCATCGCCGTCTCTCCTCTCCGCACGGGAATGGCCTCCGGCCACCTTCTCGCCGGCCTCGGGGCCGCGCGACGCCGTTTGATCGGAATGCCCGCCGGACGAACCGCCGATGGCCGGCGGGGACGCACCCGCCGCTCCGCCGCTCATGTCCTTCCTGCGGTCCGATTCGTCCTTGCCGCCGCTGCCCATGCCGGTGATCTCGGCCTGCTGCGCGGTCTGATGGCCGCCGCCGGCCGGCGGCGAGCCGGACGAGCCGACCTTGGCGTCGGGCTTGCGGGTGACAGTGCCGGAATCGCTGGTCTCGCGCGGCATCAGCGCTTCCCATCATCCTGGCCGATCGAGGCGGTCGCCCGGTCGATGGCCTCGGACGCGGACGAATCCTCGCCACGCAGGCGGCGAAGGTTCTCAGGTGGGGTCTCCGCTTCGGTGGCGTCGGTGGCGTCCTGGCCGGGCGTGCCCGAGGCGATGCGGGCGGTTTCGGCCTCACCCGACGGATTGCTCTTCAAGTCGGCCTGCGTCCGCTGCGGAAGGCCGACATCCAGGGGCGAATCCTGCCCGAGATCCTGACCGTTGCGGTCGGCGTAGGCGTCGAAGTCCTTGAGCGACTGACGCTGATTGGTGTCCGCCATGATGGCCTCTCACGTGTCCCTGATATGCGGGACAACGGGGCCGGCGGGTGATCGTTGCGGCCCGGCGCGGAGCACCGGGCCGCAGAGGGTCGGACTAGCCGATCCCGTCGAAGAGGGCCGACGAGATGTAGCGCTCGGCGAAGGAGCAGGCGATCGTCACGATGCGCTTGCCCTGGAATTCCGGCCGCTTGGCCAGTTCGAGGGCCGCCGCGACGTTGCCGCCGGTCGAGATGCCGCCGGGGATGCCTTCCAGCTTCGCGAGGGCGCGGGCCGTCTCGAACGCGGTGTCGTTCGAGACCTTCAGCACGCCGTCGAGGACGTCGGTGTGTAGGTTCTCGGGGATGAAGCCGGCGCCGATGCCCTGGATCTTGTGCGGGCCGGGCTGGCCGCCGGAGATGACCGGCGAATCCACCGGCTCCACCGCGAAGACTTTCAGACCCGGCAGGCGGGGCTTCAGCACCTCGGAGACGCCGGTGATCGTGCCGCCGGTGCCGACGCCGGCCACGAAGGCATCGAGCTTGCCGTTCGTGTCGGCCCAGATCTCCTCGGCCGTGGTGCGGCGGTGGATGTCCGGGTTGGCCGGGTTCGAGAATTGCTGCGGCATCACCGCGCCGGGAATCTCGCGCAGAAGTTCCTCGGCCTTGGCGATGGCGCCCTTCATGCCCTGCGCGCCGGGGGTGAGGGCGAGTTCGGCGCCCAGGAAGGCGAGCATCTTGCGCCGCTCGATCGACATCGTCTCCGGCATCACGAGGATCAGCCGGTAGCCCCGCGCGGCGGCGGTGAAGGCCAGCGCGATGCCGGTGTTGCCGGAGGTCGGCTCCACCAGCGTACCGCCGGGCTGCAGCTTGCCCGAGGCTTCGAGCGCATCGATCATGTTGACGCCGATGCGGTCCTTGACGCTCGCGATCGGGTTGAAGAATTCGAGCTTCAGGAGGATCTCGGCATCGACGCCGTGCTCCTTGGGCAGGCGGTTCAGTTTCACGAGCGGCGTATTGCCGATGGTCTCGGTGATCGAACCGTAGATGCGACCGTGGCCGACCTTGGCCGGCGCGTTGAGGGAATCGGCCATCGCGTGCTTCCTGTCTGCGTTCCTACCGATGTCGGATGCGAAAGCCCCATGCCAAGGGGGTGGGGGGCTTTCGCATCCGCGCCGACGCCTGCGATAGACGCTCGAATTGGATCGGGCAATCGCCGTAAGTGCCTTGTCCGCCAAATCATTTTATTATCGCGGGGGATTAAGCCCCTCCGTGGAAGAAACTGTTTTGTGACTGCCGTAACGATAGAAAATCCTTCTTGAGAGGCCGGCCATGATCCACCCCACCCGCCGAACCGGCCTCGCTCTCCTGGCAGCGTTCGCGGTGTCTCCGGTACGGGCCGGGGTGTTGCGCGTCACCCTCGCTACCGCCACCCCCGGGGGCGGCTTCCCGGCCTTCGGCGATGCCTTCGCCGCTTCGGTTCACGCGGTGGAGCCCGATCTCGTGATCGAGACCCGCCCCAGCGGCGGCTCGGCGGAAAATCTCAGGCTGCTTTCGCGGGGCGAGGTCGATCTCGCCCTGGTCCAGGGCGCCTATGCCTATCCGGCCCTCGACCGGGGCGACGGCCCGACCGTGCTGGTGCCCATGTACGCAACTCCCGGGTTGTTCGTCCTGCGGGCCGATTCCCCGTTGCGATCGGTCGCCGATTTGCGGGGCAAGCCGGTGGCGCTGGGCACGCACAATTCCGGGCTGACGGTGATGGGCCGCGCGGTGCTCGCCGCCTCCGGCCTCGATCCCGAGCAGGACATTCGCCCGATCCTCCTCGACCATGCTGGGGACGGCCCGGCCATGGTGCTGGATGGGCGGGTAGCCGCCCTCTGGGGTGGGGGAATCGGCTGGCCGGGCTTCGTCGCCGTGGCCAAGGCGCCCGGCGGCGCGCGCTTCATCGGCCCCTCTGAGGAGGCCATGGTGAAAGTGGTTGCGAAGGACCCGGCCCTGCGGCGCCTCACCGTGCCGGCCGGTAGCTTTCTGGGGCAGGACAGCCCGATCGCGACCGTTGGGTCGTGGAGTTTCATCCTGGCCCGGCCGGGCTTCCCGCCCGACGCCGCCTATCGGATCGTCAGCGCTCTGGCGAAGGCCAATGCCGAGACGCGCTCCCGCCATCCGCAGGTCGGCGAGAGCGATCCACGCGGGCTCGACAGCCTCGTGCCACCGGCCGCGCTCAACGAGGGGACGCGCCGCTACCTCGCTGAGGCGAGGGCAGGGCGCTAGCGGAAGCCGGCCGCGCGGCGGTCGCGCTTGCGCTCGGTCGCCGGCTGGTAGGCGATCTCGGCGTGATGGGTGCAGTAGGGCAGGCCGGTGATGGACCGGGCGCCGCAGAAGCGGAATTCCGGCGTGGTCGGATCGCCGAGCGGCCAGCGGCACATGGATTCACGCAGATCCATGATCGTGACCCGCTTGGACACAGCGATGGCGGCCGGCTCCGAGGCCGACGCGGCCACGGGAACGGGCGCCGCGGCCTGCGGAAATTCCGGGGCGGGGCGATGCGAGACGACGACGGCCGGCTCCGGCGCGGCCGCCACGATGGCCGGCTTCTCAGGCTCGGCGGGTTTCAGGGCGACGATGGGCGCGTCCTCGCCGGACTTCACCCGACCGGCGAGCCCGAGACGGTGGACTTTCCCGATGACGGCATTGCGCGTCACCCCGCCAAGCTGCGCAGCGATCTTGCTGGCGCTCTGGCCGTCCTCCCACAGGCGGCGAAGCAGCGCGACGCGCTCTTCCGTCCAGCTAAGGCCCGCTTCCATCGTCCCCCTCCGACCCCTCGCCCAGCGGCGCACGCGACGCGTCCGAGCCGGCCAGCGGAAGCCGGGCCGGTGCGACACCGTGTCTCTCCGAGCCGTCCCCTAGACCCTACGACGCCGTTCGCGGCCGTTGCAAGGGCGGCGGCCCCACGCTTTTCGGGCGCCATCGGGGCTGTCCACCGCCAAGACTCGGCCGGGACGCAGGGGCACGGGGGATCGTGTCCGCACTGCAACATCGGTGTTATAAGCCAAACTTGGCCTTTACGGCGGGAACGTGAAACGGCCAAGCTCGTTCCCATAAGGCTATTGCGGCGCTTACCAAGCGAGCCGGCCGTTCGGGACAAGGACGATGGGTAAGGTTCGGACCGGGCTGCGCATCGCCGCCGCCCTCGGTTTGGCGGCGCAGATGGCGGCATGCGGCTCCGTGCCGCGTACGGCCTACACCGCACAGGAGGCCGCCGACGCGACCGTGCCGGGCATCCCCGATGCGCGCGTGTTCGCCGATGCCTCCTTCGACACGATCGCGCGCCTGTCGAGCGTTCCGCAGCGGAAGCAGGACCGCTTCACCTACCTCGCCCTTTCGGGCGGCGGTGGGGATGGCGCCTATGGCGCGGGCGTGCTGAACGGATGGACCGCGTCGGGCACCCGGCCCGAGTTCAACCTCGTCTCCGGCGTGTCGACGGGGGCGCTCATCGCGCCCTTCGCCTTCCTCGGCTCGGCCTACGATTCCTATCTCACCGAGTTCTACACGAGCGGCGTGGCCGAGACCCTGGTCTCGCAGCCGAGCATCACGAGCGTGCTGTTCGGCTCCGGCCTGTTCGGCGACGGGCGTCTGCGCGACCTGATCGGGCGCTACGTGTCGAACGACCTGCTCGATGCTATCGCCGCCGAGCATGCGAAGGGCCGCCGTCTCCTCGTGGTGACGACGAACCTCGATTCCCAGCGTGCCGTGATCTGGAATATGGGCGCCATCGCGTCGAGCAACGCGCCGAACCGGCTCGACCTGTTCCGTGACGTGCTCGCCGCCTCGGCCAGCATCCCGGCGGTGTTCCCGCCGCAATTCATCGACGTGAGCGCCGGCCCGGCGCAGTTCAAGGAAATGCACGTCGACGGATCGGTGGTGACGCCGGTCTTCACCCTGCCGCAGAGCCTGCTGCTGCGCGACGGCAAGCTGCCCACCACGGGCAAGGGTCAGATCTTCGTGGTGATCAACGGCCGGCTGGAGCCGGATTTCGAGGTGACGCAGAACAACACCCTGGCCATCGTCGGCCGGTCCTTCACGACGGCGAGCCGGGCGCGGTCCCGCGCGGCGCTCGCCGCGACCTATGCCCTGGCCCGCACCAACAACATCGGCTTCAACCTGACCTATGTCGATGAGTCGGGGCCGAAGGCGCCGACCGCGCAGGGCTTCAGTACCGCCTATATGCGCAGCCTCTACCAGAACGGGTTCGATAAGGCCCGCACCGGGAACCTGTGGGAACACACCGTGCCCGCCGCGCCCATCGTGAAGACGCAAATCGCGCAGACGGTGAACCGCTAGGGTGCCCGGCGCGGGCGCCGGGCCTACTTCCGCAGGATCTTCGTGACGAGACGGCCGATGGGCGACGCCGTGCTCGCGTTGCGATCATCGCGGACAACCGGCCGGTCTTCGTTGCCGAGGAGCTTGGTGACGATTCGTCCGATAAGGCTCATCCGGGGGTCCTCTCGCATCATGCGCCAAAACGGCGCAGCTTGCGGTTCAACGGGCGACGGTGGCGCCCTGTTCCGCACCATGCGCCCCTCGCCATGACGAAGGGCCCCGCGCCGATGCAGGTTCTGGTCCTCGACGGGCACCCGGATGCCGGGCGGCTCGTGACGCATCTCCTCGACCGCTACGCAGTCGCCCTTGATGGCGCCCGCGTGGAGCGTGTCGCCCTGCGCGACCTCGTCTTCTCGTCGAACCTGCGGCGGGGCTATGCCGAGGAGCAGCCTTTGGAGCCCGATCTGACGCGGCTCGCCGGGCTGCTGGACGCGTGCGATCACCTCGTCATCGCCTTTCCCCTGTGGTGGGGCGGCGAGCCAGCGCTGGTGAAGGGCCTCATCGACCGGCTGCTGTTGCCGGGCTTCGCGTTCCGCTACCATCGCGACGATCCGTTTTGGGATCGGCTGATGGTCGGGCGGTCGGCCGACCTCATCGTCACGATGGATACGCCGCCCTGGTACCTGCGCCTCGTCTACGGCGATCCCGTCGGGCGGCGGTGGCGGCGGCAGATCCTCGGCTTCTGCGGCTTCCACCCCGTCCGCATCCTGCGCCTCGGCCCGACGCGGCAGGGCGGAACCGCGAGGCGGCTTGCGGCCTGGGACAGACGTGTGTCCCGATTGGCCCGCTCGGCAACGGGCCTGAAGCGTGGGCGTAAAGGACAGGCATGAGAGAGGCCGTGACGTTCCGTTCGACCCTGCTGGCGGCGCTCTTCCTCCTGGGCCCGGCCCATGCCGAACCCTGCATCGAGGCCCTCGTCGAGCCGGCGGTGGAGGCCGGCGTGCCCCGCGACCTCGCTCAGGCGCAGCTCGGCACGCTCATTCCCGATCCCGAGGTGCTGGCGGCGACCCAGAACCAGGCCGAGTTCACGAAGCCGGTCTGGGCCTATGTCGAAGCCTCCGTCACGCCGGAGAAGATCGCGGAGGGCCAGCGCAAGCTGCAGCAATGGTCGGGCGCCCTCGATGCCATCGAGGCCCGCTACGGCGTGGACCGCTACACGCTGGTGGCGTTCTGGGGCGTGGAATCGAGCTACGGCGCCGTGCTCGATGACCTGACTGTCGTCCGCCCGGCAATCCGCTCCCTCGCGACGCTCGCCTGCGGCGATCCGGGGCGGCCGGATTACTGGAAGGCCGAGTTGATCGCCGCCTTGAAGATCCTCGCGGCGGGCGATGCGACGCCGGAGCGGCTGACCGGCTCCTGGGCGGGCGCGCTCGGCAACACGCAGTTTATGCCGAGCGTGTTCCTCTCGCGGGCGGTGGATTTCGACGGCGACGGACGCCGCGACCTCTGGGACTCTGTGCCCGATTCCCTGGCCTCGACGGCGAACTTCCTGGTGGCCGAAGGCTGGAAGACCGGCGAGCGCTGGGGCAGCGAGGCGACCCTCCCGCCGGATTTCAACCTCGCCCTGGCCGACGAGACCACGGCACGCACCCTGGCGGAATGGCGCGACATGGGCGTGCGCCCGGTTCGCGGCGACGGGTTGAAGGACGAGAACAGGGCGACGCTGTTCCTGCCCACGGGCGCGCGCGGCCCGGCCTTCCTGCTGCTGCCGAACTTCGCGGTGATCCTGCGCTACAACACGTCCTTCTCCTACGCGCTCACGGTGGCGCAACTGTCGGACCGCCTGCGCGGCCTGCCGGGCTTCGGGCGAGACTGGCCGCGCGGCGACAGGATGCTCGGGGCGGACGAGCGCCGCGGTCTCCAGACGCTCCTGACCGAGCACGGCCATCCGGTGGGCACCGTCGATGGCAAGATCGGGCCGCGCACGCGGGCGGCCCTGCGCGCCTTCCAAGCCGCCGCCGGCCTTCCGCCCGACGGCTATGCTGACGCCACCATGCTCGACACGCTGCGGGCGAAGGCGCGCTAGGAGGCGGGCCGGACCTGGAGGATGGTGTCGGCCGGCCCTGCGGCCTCCGTGTAGACGCCCGCCGTCAGCGCGCCGCCATAGACCGCCGCCGTATCGAGATTGGTGCGGAAGCGGCGCTGCTCCGGCCGGCCGTTCCGCTGCGGCGTGTGGCCGTGGACGACGTGGCGGCCGAAATCATGCTCCTCGTCGAGGAAGCTGTCGCGGATCCAGAGGCGGTCGTGCGGGTCGCTCTCCAGGGCCGGAACGCCCGGCCTCAGCCCGGCATGGACGTACCAGTGCCCGGCATCCGAATGCAGGGTCGGCAGGCTCTCGATCCAGTCGAGGATGGCGCGGGGCAGATCCGCCACCTCCCGCGCGCCGAAGGAGTCGAGGGTGGCCTCGCCGCCATTGGCCAGCCAATGCAGCGCGGATTCCTCGGTGGTGAGGGAATCGAGCAGCATCCGCTCGTGATTGCCCATCAGGCAGGTGACGTGATCGGGCTCCGCCCAGTGCAACCGGCTGATCGTGCGCAGCACGGCCGCCGAGTCCGGCCCCCGGTCGATATAGTCGCCGAGGAAGACGAGCCGCCTCTCGCGACCATCCGCATGGGCCTCGATGCGTTCGAGAAGCGCGTCGAGGAGGTCGCTACACCCGTGAATGTCGCCGATGGCGTACGTGAAGACCGTCGATTGCATCAGCTGTTGTCCACGGGCGCGGGACACTGTGCAAGACGGCGGAAGCGCTCGGTCTTCCGTCTTAGGGGGAGGTTATCGCGCCCATGCCGCCGCCGGACCCCGCGCCGGTCCCTTGCGAGGTCGCGCCGACGCCGCCACCGCTGGACGCCAGGGCACGCCGCTTGTCGGCCTGCCCGCTGGTGGGGTCGAAATATTTGGCGGCGTCGCCGAGCTGGGCCGAGGGCTGGCAGTTCGGCGTGCAGGACAGCGACTCGCGGTCCATCCCGCGCTGGACCGTGATGGTCGCCTCGCGGGACGCCTCGACGCGGATCATCGTCTCGGCGATGAGCGCCCCCGCGCTGTCCAGGGCGATGAGGTTGGTGGACCCGAAGCTCTTGCCAGTGAGGATCAGAACGCCGTTCTTCTGCGGCGTCACCTCTGCGATGAACGGATTGCCGACCACGACCGTCTGCGTCTTCTCCGGCAGGCGGATCACCTTCGCGTTGTCGACGATCACCGTCACCACCGGCAGCGCCTCGGGCTGGGCGGCGGAGACGACGCCCGGCAGAAGGCCCACCACGGTGAGGGCGACGCCGAACAAGCCGGCCGGCAAAGGGGTGCGACGCATAGAAACATGCCCGTACAAGGCGCGCGGCGAGACCGAGCCCCTACAGCAAGCACGAAACTGGTAAACGCTTCCCTAAAACCTATACCGGTCTTCCTGCTTATACTGCCGAGCTTTGCCCGCTTTTTAGATCAACTTCTCTTGAAACCCCCTGAAATGTGTCACCCGCTCCCATGGTTGTGAGATCCGTTTAACTCAATCTCAAGGCGTGCTGGCCAGTGTGAGGGAGCCGCCGATCGAGGCGTAACACTTCGTCGGTCAATTCGCTTCTATCGAAATGGGACCTTCATCATGAAGAGCATCGTCAAGCGCTTCGCCGGCGACGAATCCGGCGCCACCGCCATCGAGTACGGCATGATCGCCGCCCTCATCGCCGTCGTGATCATCGGTACGCTGAAGGTCATCGGCTCGCAGCTCAACTCCAAGTTCGCCTCCATTTCGGCTCAGCTGCAGTAATCGGTTAACCGATCTACTCCGATCCGCGGCACGGCGAGTGACCGTCGCGTCCCGAGAGGGACGGGGCGGAAGCTCACCGTGCCGGAGCCGTTCGGACCGACACCGGGGTACATGATGAGCGGAACCGTCATCGCCGAATTCGGCCTGCTGGTGCTGTTCCCGTTCCTGATGGCCTATGCCGCAGCGAGCGACCTGCTCACCATGCTCATTCCGAACCGGATTTCGCTGGCGCTGGTCGCCGGCTTCGCCGTGCTCGCGGCGAGCGGGTTGATGACCCCCGGCGAGATCGGCCTGCATGTCGGCGCCGCCGCCCTCGTCCTGACGGCGACCTTCACACTCTTCGCCCTGAACATCATCGGGGGCGGGGATGCCAAGCTCGCGGCCGCGACGGCCCTGTGGCTCGGCTTCGACGGCTTGATCGATTATCTCCTCGCGGCCTCCGTCCTCGGCGGCCTGCTGACGCTGGCCCTGCTCGCCGCGCGCTCGCATCCTTTGCCGAACCCGTTGGCCCGGCTGCCCTTCGCCCTGCACCTGCACGACCGCAAGACCGGCGTACCCTACGGCATCGCGCTGGCCGCCGCCGCCTTGCTCGTCCTGCCCGAGACCTCGGTCTGGACCGCCCTGGCCGGCGCCTGAGGCAAATGGCCAAGGATCTGGAGCCGGCGCCCCGGCGCCGCTAAAAGGGGTCCATGCCCCTCGCATTCCTGCGACGCCCCGATCCCGATCACCTCGACGTCCACCACGAGGGCGCGCTGCTGCGCGTTGCCCTGCGTCGGCGGGACGCCGCCCGCCGCATCACCCTGCGCGTGTCCGCCGCGACCGGCGAGGCCGTCATCACCCTGCCGCCGCGCATGGCGGTGAGCACCGCCCAGCGCTTTGCCGCGAGCCATGCCGGCTGGATCGCCGCGCGCCTCGCCCGCGTGCCGGAGCGAATCTCCTTCGAGCCCGGCGCCGAGATCCCGATCCGGGGCGAGCCGCACCGGCTCGTCCTGCGCGGAATCCGTGGCGGCACCGCGCGCTGGGAGGAGGAGGAGGGGGGCGCGAAGGTGCTGTCCCTCGCCTGCGAGGAGGCCCACTTCCCCCGGCGGATCCGCGATGCCCTGATGCGCGCGGCCCGCGCCGACATCGAAGCCGCCATCGACCGCCATGCCGCGACCCTCGGCCAGCGCCCCGTGCGGATCACCCTGCGGGATACGCGCAGCCGCTGGGGCTCCTGCACCGCACGGGGGGAGTTGAACTTTTCCTGGCGGCTGATCCTCGCGCCGCCGATGGTGCTCGACTACCTCGTCGCGCACGAGATGGCGCATCTGCGCGAGATGAACCATTCCTCGCGCTTCTGGGCCGTGGCGCATCACCTCTGCGGCCATGTCGATGCCGCCGAGGCGTGGCTGAAGCGGAACGGCACCGAGCTGCACCGCTTCGGTTAGGGCTCAGCCCTTCACGCGCAAAACGCGGCGGGCCGTGACGACCTCCGCCGGCCAGACGGGGCGCGGGTTGACCTCGCCGGGGTCGAGGGTGCGCGGCGCGGTGCTGTCGCAGATCTCGCGCTGGCGCAGGATCACCGGGTTCCCGAACTGGTCGTGACGCCGGATGATGCCACCCTCCCGGCAATTGCCGGCCAGGGCGGCCGAGCCGCCGCGACGGCCATAGGGATTCACCGCCACCGGGGGATGCTCGACGGTGAGCGCGTCGGAATGATTGAGCGAGCGCTCGACATAGGTCGTCTCGCCCACGGGCAGTCCCTGGGCGCCGGCTTGGGCGAGGGTGGCGACAAGAAAGGCGGCCGAGAGGGCGGGAAGTCGCATGATGGGGTTCCGAATTGTGGCGGGCGCAGGTG
This sequence comes from Methylobacterium sp. TK26, assembly GCF_055361565.1. Taxonomy (NCBI): domain Bacteria; kingdom Pseudomonadati; phylum Pseudomonadota; class Alphaproteobacteria; order Hyphomicrobiales; family Methylobacteriaceae; genus Methylobacterium; species Methylobacterium sp. TK26. The sequence goes on from NZ_CM143965.1 coordinate 4,495,452, forward strand.
CGTTCGCCACAATCTAGGCCATAAGCGGCCCGCCGGGTAGCCGGTGCTGCATCCATGCATGGGTCGCTCGCTTGACAGCGCGGGTGCCCGCATGGTCGGAACACCCTCGCTTACCGGGCCGCCGCCGTCAGGGCGCGGTCTCTCCGACAGGGTCAGATGGTGCCGTTCCTCGTGAGGCTCGATCGATTCCGGCATGCGGCTGCGCTGTCCGGGCTCCTCATCCTGATGTCGGTCCTGGCCGCCGCGCCCGCCGCCGCGCAGGGGACCGTCCGCAAGACGTTCGACGATTGGCAATTGCGCTGCGAGACGCCGGCCGGCGCCAAGGCCGAGCAATGCGCCCTCGTCCAGTATCTCGCCGCCGAGGACCGGCCGAACCTGACCCTGGTGGTCATCGTGCTCAAGACCGCCGACAACAGGGGCTACCTTCTGCGCGTCGTGGCGCCCCTCGGCGTCCTGCTGCCCTCCGGCCTCGGGCTGAAGATCGACCAGACGGATATCGGCCGCGCCGGCTTCGTCCGCTGCCTCACCACCGGCTGCGTCGCCGAGGTGGTGATGGATGGCGGCCTGATCCAGCAATTCAAGAACGGCTCGAAGGCGACCTTCATCGTCTTCCAGACGCCCGAGGAGGGCGTCGGCATCCCGCTCTCGATGAAGGGCTTCGCAGCCGGCTTCGACAGCCTCAAGTAAACCGCCTGGCCGGGTTCTCGCTCATGGTTGGACATCGGATCCGTCGTTTCGGCCTCCTCGTCGCGGTGGGCTTCGCCGTCTCTCCGGCTACGGCACAGGAGGAGGGCAACGTCTTCTCGAACATCTTCAAGTACGGCGGTACGACGGTTCCTCCGTCGCAGCCGAAGGAGACCGAGGCGGCGTATTGCCCGAACGTCGACGTGATGGAGGGCGGCGCGGCCCTGCGCATCATGGCCGGCGGCAACGTGCGCACGCAGATCGGCCTGGGGCGCCTCGCCCGCGAATGTTCCCGCCGGGAAGACGGCTCGGTCGTGGTGAAGGTCGGCGTCGAGGCGCGCGTACTGCTCGGGCCCGCCGGTGCGCCCGGCCGGTTCGAGGTGCCCGTCAGCTTCTCCATCAAGCATGACGACAAGACCGTGATGACCCGTACCGCCCGCACCAATGCCGAGATCGGCAAGGGGGAGGCGCAGGGCTTCGCGCAGATCGTCGTGGATGATCTCGTCGTTCCGGCCGCCCTGTCGCGGGATTACGAGATCGAGGTCGGGCTCGGCGCCGCCAAGGCGACCTCCGCCAAGGCGAAGCCCCGCCGCAAGCCGGCCGCCGCCGCCGCACCGGCCGGCGGAGGCGACGCTGCCCAGTGAGCCGCGCGCACGGTCGGTCGCCTTCCGCCTCGAACCGAGCGGCGATCCCGTCTTCGAGTCGCGGCTGATCCTGCCGGGCCGCCCCGGCGGCTGGTTCGCCTTGAGCTTTTCGGCCGATCCCCTCGCGCCGCCCCGCCGCCCGGTGCTGCGCATCACCCGCGCCGGGGGCGAGGAGCAGGTGATCGTCTGCCCCGGCCCGGCCTTGGGCCGCGCGCAGTGGATGGGACTGTTCCCGGACGACGCGACGCAGATCCTGCTCGCCGCCGCTCCCAGCGCGAGGCTCGAACGGGTCGAGCGCCGCAGCGAGGCGAGCGTCCTCCTGGCCTGCGCATGGCGGAAGCCGGGGAATGTCCTGGCCGCTTTGTGGGCCCGGGCGAAGGGGCAATCACGCCGCTATCGGGATATTGTGCGCGGCGGCGTGGCCGTGACCCGGCGACAGCACTTCGCGGCCTGGGCCGCCACGCGGCACGTGCCCTTCGAGGGTCCGGTGCCGAACTTCGCGATCCGCTGCATCGTTCTCGCGCATGGCGCCGCGCCTAAGGCTCTGGAGTGCACCCTCGCGACGGTACGGGCGCAAACCCTGGCGGCGGAGACGGTCGCCCTCACCGATCTGTCCGTGGGGAGCCCTTCGGACTTGCTGTCGGATGCGGCGGCTCTCTGCATCCTGAATGCCGGCGACGCCCTCGAACCGGATGCCTTCGCCTTGTTGGCGGCGAACCTCGGTAATGCCGATCTCGCCTATGCCGACGAACTGGACGCCGATGGTGCGCCGCGCCTGAAACCCGATTGGAGCCCGGACCTCGCCATGGGTACGGGCTATGTCGGCCGCGTTGCCCTCGTCTCGCGCGCGCTGATCGAACGCCTCCCGGACGAGCCTTTGGGGCCTGTCGGGCAGGCGGCGGACATGCTCGGCCGCATCGTGGCCAAAGCCTGCCGGCGCGCCGTCCATTGCCCGCGACCCCTCGCGACCGTCGTCGCTTCACCATCCGGCGCGTTCCGCGAAGTGGCATGGCCGCTCCCCGATCCCGCGCCCCTCGCCAGCGTGGTCATCCCGTCCCGCGACCGGCTCGACCTCATCTCCACGGTCAGTCGCGGCGTGCTCGAGGCGACGGACTATCCCGCCATCGAGCTGATCGTGGTCGATAACGGCTCCACCGATCCCGCCGTCCTCGCTTTCTACGAGGAACTGAACCGCGATTCTCGCGTGCGGATCGTTAGCTTCCCGCAGCCCTTCAACTTCTCGGCGATGGTCAATGCGGGGGTGGCGGCCGCATCCGGGCAGGTCGTCGTGCTGCTCAACAACGACATCGGCGTGCGGGGGCCGGGCTGGCTCGGCGCGATGGTCCGTCAGGCGATCCGGCCGGAGGTCGGGGCGGTCGGGGCCAAGCTGCTGTTCGGCGACGGCACGCTGCAACATGCCGGCGTCGTCGTCGGCCTCGCGGGGCGGGCGGGCCACATCCTGCGGCGGCGTCCGGCCGATACGCCGGGGCATCTCGGCCGCTTGCGCGTTACGCACGAAGTCTCGGCGGTGACGGCGGCTTGCCTCGCCGTCTCCCGCGACAAGTATCTCGCGGTGAGCGGCTTCGATGCCGAGACCTTCCCCATCGACTTCAACGACGTCGATTTCTGCCTGCGCCTCGGCGCGAAGGGCTGGAAGACGATCTGGACGCCGGAGGCGGAACTCTTCCACTTCGAATCCGTGAGCCGCGGCCCCTCGGTGGGCGCCAAGCGCGAGCGCTTCGAGCGCGAGGCGGCCCTGTTCACCACCCGATGGCTCGACGTGATCCGGCACGATCCCTTCTATCACCCGGCCCTGTCGCTCACGACCTTCGGCGAGGACCTGGAGTGAGTCGCCCCGATCCGACTGGCGGCGCCTTTCTCGGCGACGGCCCCAAGCCATCGCCCATCGCCCTCGCGGCCGAATTGCTGCGCCAGCCCCGCGCAGCCCTCGACATCCTCGCCGCCCGCCTCACCGGCAAGCGCCTGCGCGCCCGCCAACGCCTCGCGGCGCTCGTGGGGATCGACCATCGCCTCGCCCTGCCGCCCTCCGCGTTGAACCGCGCGACGGAGGAGCCGCCGGGGGAGGGGAGTTTCACCCTCGTCGGCAGCGGGACGCTCCTGCGAGGCGCCTCTGAACGGATCACCCGCGCCTTCGCGGAAAACCCGACGCTCCAGGCGATCTACGGCGACGGTCTGGTCCAAAGGCAGGCCGGCGACCCGGCCCATCCCGTCCTCCCGCCGGCCTTCGACGCGGATCTCCTGATGGCGGTCGATTACCTCGGGCCGCTCGCCCTGCGCCGTGGCGCTCTCGCCCCGGTGGCCAGCCCGGTCGCAGCGGCGCTGGCGATCGCCGATAGGTACGGTGCCGAAGCGATCGGCCACCTGCCGGGCCTGCTCTATTGCCGTCGCCCCGGCGACGACGCCTCGGCCGACCGCCTGACCGCCGTGCGACAGCACCTCGACCGCACCGGCCGCGAGGACGCGACCGTGATGACGGACGCGGATGGGATCGTCCGCGTGACGCATCCACTCGCCGACACGCCCCTCGTCAGCGTCATCGTCCCCACGCGTGACAGGCTCGATCTCCTGCGGCCCTGCCTCGATGCGCTGCGCAGCCGCACCGTGTGGCCGAGGCTGGAGATCCTCGTTTGCGACAACGACAGCCGCGAGCCGGAGACCCTCGCCTATCTCGAAACCCTGGCGGGGGAGGGGAGGGGGGTCGTCGTGCCCTGTCCCGGCCCGTTCAATTTCGCCGCGATGAACAACGCGGCGGCGGCGAAGGCGCGCGGCAAACTCCTCGTTTTCATGAACAACGACGTGGAGGCGTTCCGCGCGGATTGGCTTGTGGCGATGGCCCGCCATGCCCTGCGGCCGGGTGTCGGTGCGGTGGGTGCCAAGCTCCTCGATGGGGCGGGCCGCATCCAGCACGGTGGAATCGTCCTCGGCACGGGCGGCCTCGTCACGCACGCCCACCGCCACTTCCCCGGCGACGCGCCGGGCTATCTCTCCACCCTGCGCGCGGCGCATCGAGTCTCGGCGGTGACGGCCGCCTGTTTGATGGTCGAGGTCGAGAAGTTCAGAGCGGTCGGCGGCTTCGACGCGGAGACCTTCGCGGTCGACTTCAACGACGTCGACCTCTGCCTGCGTCTCAACGCGGCCGGCTTCCGCACGGTCATGGCCCCCGAGGCGGTGCTCCACCACGGCGAGGCGGCGAGCCGTCGCTGGACGGAGGAAGCCCGCGCCCGCCACGAGCGCGAGGTCGCGGCCTTCAAAAAGCGATGGGGGCCGCTGCTGGTGCAGGACCCCCATTATAACGCAGGCTTCGAGCGTAACCTGTCGACCCACGCGAGGCTCGCCAGCGACTTCCCGCAGGCCGGCGCGATCCGCCGGCCCGCCTGACGCTCACTGCACGAGGCGCGGGCCGCCCATCTGCACCTTCTCGTTCTCGGCCATGATGCCGAGGCGCTTGGCGACCTCGGTATAGGCCTCGATCAGCCCGCCCAGGTCCTTGCGGAACCGGTCCTTGTCGAGCTTGTCGGAGGACTTGATGTCCCAGAGGCGGCAGGAATCGGGGGAGATCTCGTCGGCCACGACGATGCGCATCATGTCGCCTTCCCAGAGCCGGCCGGTCTCCATCTTGAAGTCCACGAGCCGGATGCCGACGCCGAGGAAGAGGCCGGACAGGAAGTCGTTGACGCGGATCGCCAGCGCCATGATGTCGTCGATCTCCTGGGGCGTCGCCCAGCCGAACGCGGTGATGTGCTCCTCCGACACCATCGGGTCGTTGAGCTGGTCGTTCTTGTAATAGAACTCGATGATCGAGCGCGGCAGCTGCGTGCCTTCCTCCAAGCCGAGGCGGGTCGCCAGCGAACCGGCCGCGACGTTGCGGACGACCACTTCGAGGGGGATGATCTCGACTTCCCGGATCAGCTGCTCGCGCATGTTCAGCCGCCGGATGAAGTGCGTGGGCACCCCGATGTCGTTGAGGTTCTGAAAGACGAATTCCGAGATTCGGTTGTTCAGAACGCCCTTGCCGTCGATGACTTCGTGCTTCTTCGCGTTGAACGCGGTCGCGTCATCCTTGAAGTGCTGGATGAGGGTGCCCGGCTCCGGCCCCTCGTAGAGGACCTTCGCCTTGCCCTCGTAGATGCGACGGCGGCGGTTCATGGGCGTATACCGTGGTTTGAGGAAGTCCATGGCCGGGGCTCCTGGGTAGCGCGACGAGTGAAGCGGGATCCACGGCGCGGCGACCGTACGTTTGGTCGTGCTGCCGAAGGCCCCTCGGAAGGGCCCGGCGGCCACACCGAAACTACCCGAAGCGGACTGGTAGCACAACGCGTTAGCCCCCCGCGCCGCGCGGCGGCAGGGCTGTCACACGGTCTTGGCCGGATAGCGGCAGAGATCGCGGATCCGGCAGGAGGGGCAATCGGGCTTGCGCGCCTTGCACACGTACCGGCCGTGCAGGATCAGCCAGTGGTGGGCGTGCAGCAGGTAGGGCTCCGGGACGATCGCTTCCAGCTTCGCCTGGATCTTGTCGGTGGTGGAGGCCACCGCGAGGGGAATGCGGTTGGCAACGCGGAAGATATGGGTGTCGACCGCGATTCGCGGGACGCCGAAGGCCACGTTCAACACGACGCTCGCCGTCTTGGCCCCGACGCCGGGCAGGACCTGCAGCGCGTCGAGGCTCGCCGGCACCTCGCCCCCGTGCTCCTCGATGAGGATGCGGGACAGGGCGATGACGTTCTTCGCCTTGGTGTTGAACAGGCCGATGGTGCGGATGAAATGGCGCACCGTTTCCTCGCCGAGCGCCAGCATCGCCTGCGGCGTATCCGCCACGGCGAAGAGCGGCCCGGTCGCGAGGTTCACACCCTTGTCGGTGGCTTGGGCGGATAGCACCACCGCTACGAGCAGCGTGTAGGGGTTCGTGTAGCGCAGATCGCTTTTCGGCTCGGGATTCGCCTCTTGGAGGCGCCGGAAGATCTCCTCCACACTCGCCGCATCGACCGGCTCCGGCGCGGCTACGGCATGGCCGTCGAGGGCGGGTGTGGGAAGGCGGGGCGCGAGCCGTCCACGAACGGTGGCGGCGGACGGCTTTCTGACGGGCATTCGCGCGTTATATCTGTGGGATGGCGAGCTACAATCCTTCAGTCCATCCGGACGGGCTCGATCCGGACAGCTTCGACCGGCCCGTCTTCACGGCGACCATCCGGCCGCACCAGAGCTTGAGCCGAACCGGCTTCCGCGTGGTCATGACCGGGCTCTGCCTGGTGTCGTTCACCGTGTCGGTCTGGGCATGGCGGATGGGCTTCTGGCCGATCGCCGGCTTCTTCGGCCTCGACATGCTCGGCATCTACCTCGCCCTCAAGGTCAGTTTCCGGCGCGGGTCCTCCTTCGAGGAGGTGATGATCTCGCAGATCGAGATTCTCCTCGCCCGGGTGAGCCACCGGGGCGAACGGCGCGAATGGCGCTTCAACCCCCTCTGGACCAAGATCGTCTCGGTCGATGACGACGAGTACGGCCTGCAGCGACTCGCCCTCGTGTCCCGCCGACAGGAAGTCGCCGTCGCCCGCGATGCGGGGCCCGAAGAGCGCGCGCGGATCGCAGACGGCCTGAGCCGGGCATTGGCCGACATCAAGAAGGGCCGCTGAGGGTCTGGAGTGGGCGTCACGCGGCCGTCACCGGCCTCTGGCAGAAAAATCGACGGACCTCGAAAAAGGCGGTTGACGCCGCCGGGGACGATCCGTATACCCCTGTTCA